>NZ_JAEHFX010000010.1 GCF_016623615.1 Adhaeribacter terrigena
ATGATCTTTATAGTACAAACTTCCGAGTAAAAAAGCTGCAACCTCTAAAATCGGGTTGCAGCTTTTTTTTATACCGGTAAAACAATATTACCGGCATTGTGTTTAGAAACCGGTTACCGCTTTTTATGGCCAGTTCCCTACCGTTTTTATGAGTTACCACATTTTAGAACGCACGCAGTTATTACCGGTCACGCTGCCGGAAGCCTGGAAGTTTTTTTCAGCACCCGGTAACTTAAAGCATATTACTCCCGCTTACATGGGCTTCGAGGTCCTTTCCGATTCGGGTTCTGAAACCATGTACCCCGGCCAGATCATAAGTTATTATGTAAAACCCCTTTTTGGTTTTAAAATGTTCTGGATGACGGAGATTACGCACGTGAAAGAGCAGGAATATTTTATTGACGAGCAGCGCTTTGGTCCTTACCAGTTCTGGCACCACACCCACTTTTTCAGGGAAATTCCGGGCGGCGTGGAAATGCGGGATCTGGTACATTACCGCCTACCTTTCGGCCCCTTCGGAAAACTGGCGCATGCGTTACTTGTGAAAAACCAATTGCATGGAATATTCGATTTCAGGTACCAGGTTTTGGAAAAGCAATTTGGAAAGTTTCCGGAGCAGGTTTAGTGAAAAACTGGCGACCGAAAACATAAAATGAATAATACATTGGCCTTGTATGTTTACCACACCAACAGTATTTCTTTTAAATACATGATGGAAATTCAGCCATTAACTTTCTCTATAAAATCTACACCATTTTTTGTCTTTAAAGGTTATTTAGAGTTAAGAGCATGTTTAAATTTTAAACATGCTCTTAACTCTAATTCGTCAACAAAAAAGCCCTGAAATTTTCAGGGCTTTTTTTAAATCAAATTCTGGTCTGTTTAATTACCAAACCAGTAATTACAATACTCACCAATGATTCTTGCTTGGTGAAAAATACTTTATAATTTAACTTTTTCTCATCCTGAACGTTACCTTCGGTTCAGTCTTAATAAATACTTCAACTTGTCAAATAGAAATTGTCAAGTTGAAGTTTTTTTCATCTCTAAAATGGCACCTTAAATTCCAGATAGGTTAATTTTTACGAAACACCAAAAAAGTACTTGTCCGCAGAACACTGTGGCGGAAATTTCAATTAGGATAACTGTTTACATTCCTTTTAAGACTGTAAACCAAAGAAAACCTGCCAATCCTGCTCCTAGAATAACAAAAACCACGGTGAATTTCGATTTTATTTTATAGAGCACTAATAATGAAAGGGCAAAAACCAGGAAGGTAAACCAGTCGGTAATAGTAGTCCGGAAAAGTTGAATGGCCGTTACGGCTATTAAACCAATAACGCCGGCGGTAACTCCATCTAAAAAGCTATGCAATCCTTTATTGGAAATGGTCTTCTCCATAAAATTATGGCCCACCAGGGTAATGACAAATGCAGGGAGAAAAATCGCAAAAGTCATGATCACTGCCCCAGGCCAGCCCGCTCCAAAATAACCAACAAAGGTTGAAAAGATAATTAGCGGAGCCGGAAGTATGCCAGAAAGAGCTATACCATCCAAAAATTGCCGGTTGGTTAACCAGGCATTCTGCATTACCGCATCCTGCTGAATAAAAGGGATTACGGTATAAGCGCCGCCAAAGGTCAGCATGCCGGCTTTTAAACCCGTCCAGAATACAACTAAAGAAGATCGGTTCTGTGCCTGTGAAGTGGAGTTATCTATTGCTCCTCCATCCTGAAACTGCAGTACATTCAGATCGAATAAAATAAAGCAGGCTATCGCAAGTGCTACTCCGCAAAGGGCAGTTAGCAAGATATTACCTTTTACCCAGAAAGAATAAGCTATGCCGGCAAGCGGTAAAACGATAAAGAAACCTACGCCGCAAAAGTAAGCGATGAAAGCAGCAGCAGCAATTGTAAGCAGCCTAAGGTTAATAAGAGCGTGTTTTCCGATCCGGTGTACTGCTGCAAAGATAAGGGCGATCACGGCCGCCTGGAAGCCTATAAAAACAGCCTTCAGAACTGGTGATTCTATTCCAATGCTAACATAAAGCCAGGTGAGCAGCATCATAAAAATAAAGCCGGGTAACATAAAACCTAACCCGGCAAGAATTCCACCAAGCCTGCCGCCAGCCAACATGCCGAAATAAACGCATAGTTCATGCGCTTCAGGCCCTGGCAGCACCTGGTAAATGGCAAGCACCCGGTTGAATTTCTCCGGAGTTACCCATTTCTCTTCCTCCACCAACTCTTCCCTGATCATGGCAATTTGTGCCACCGGCCCACCCCAGGCCAGGAAGCCGAATTTTAAAAACCGAAGGAAAATCTGGAGTTGGGATTGCTTAATTGGTGTTGCAGGTAGCGTGGTTTCCATAGTTAGAATTCGTAGCTACGCACTACGGAATTCTAATATCTTAGATATCGTTAATTATAGAAGGGAAAACCTATTTAATAGTTGAAGATACTAATGCGGTAAAGCAGGTTGTTGGGGTTATATTTAACTTAGAAGGTGAATAGATGGATACATACGAACCATTACCTTGTTTAATAATTCCTGCAATAGTTTTAACCAGTCAATCATAGTTCAAGCAAATTTATTAGGCTGGTAATAGACCGGAACGATAATATTTAGAAATAAAGCTTCGTAAAAAAAGGCAAGCCTACTGCCACAAATAAAGGCTCCCCTATGCAGTATTCCCGTTACCAGGCGCCACCTGGTCCACCCTTACCAATTCGGCAAATGCTAACGATGGAATTAATGCGGATTCTTAAATTTTAATAGCAGGGTTAGTTTAAAACTATGGAAACCAGATATGGCTATTAAAAAATGTCAAAATCGCAATACCTGCCTTGTAGCGTAAATAGGCACCGTGCCTTCCCTAACCTCAGAAAATACCAAGAAAATGGGAATAAATTTCTCTAAGGTGCATAAAATACAATTTACGGTACATGAAAGCACGGTACATCAAAAATATAAACGCATAAAAAAACCCCTCTGAAAAATTCCAAAGGGGTTTTTTATGTGTTTTTAAAAAACACTGCGGTGATCCCGCTGGGATTCGAACCCAGGACCCATACATTAAAAGTGTATTGCTCTACCAGCTGAGCTACAGAATCGGTAAAAAAAAATTAAGAAATCTGGTAAAAAATCTTTCTGCTTTTATAGAAGCAGAAAGATTTGGTGGTGATCCCGCTGGGATTCGAACCCAGGACCCATACATTAAAAGTGTATTGCTCTACCAGCTGAGCTACAGAATCTTTTCTTAACTTTGAAATTCGAAAGGCGTCTCCCTGAATTGCGATGCAAAACTAATAGCTTAATCTTTAAATGCAAAACTATTTCTGCAATTTCTGCTTCTTTTTTTTCATAATTTTCTTCAGTTTGAGCCAACCTGTTTATTCTCAAAAATTTACACCGCAGCTACAAACCGCCGATTCGCTCTATAAAAAGAAGCATTACCTGCAATCGCTGAAGCTTTATCAGGAAATTCTGAAAAATGGCGAAGAATATTCGCCGCAGATGCTTTTGAAAATGGCATACATGGAGGAAGCTTTGCACCGCTATGAGCAATCTATGTATTACCTGAACCTGTATTATAACCGCCACCCCAGCCGCAGTATTTTGCGAAAGATGGAAGAAGTGGCGCAAACCAATGGCCTGATAGGTTACCAATACCGCGACATCGATTTTTTCCGGACCCAGTTCAGGAAATATTATATGAAACTGCTGGAGCTTATGCTGATCGTGGCGGTAGCAACGGTTACGATCATGTTGTTGAAGCGGCGGCAAGACTTTTTCCGAAAACCCGCTTTCCAGATCAGTTTTATAGTTTACCTGGCTTTTCTTTTTTACTACATCAATTTCCTAACCTTCCGCCGCGAAGGTATTACGCAAACGCGGCAGGCAGCCTTGATGGCCCAACCCTCGGCCGGAGGTAAATGGCTGGCTAATTTTGCCCCCGGCAACCGCCTGCACATTACCGGCGAAACCGATATCTGGTATAAAGTTAAATGGCAGGACCAAAGCGCCTTTATCCGAAAGAAGAATTTACTGGTCTTGCCCGATTAAGCTGCAGTTTTTGAGGTTAAAAGGATAGCGTTTTTTCTATTACAAAAAAACAGCAAGTGCATTTTTTTTAAATCTGAATCATTGACCGGGAAACCCTTTTCAGGCAGTTCATATAATAGTTAGCGAAAACTGCGTTTTGTTATTATTTTTACTTTTTCAAATGCCATGCCCAGCCGATGCCTAAAGTTTCCACCCTGTTGCTTAAACTTAGTTTCCTTGTTCTGACTTTTTCATTGCTAAACCATAGCGTTTTGGGGCAATGTCCGGTTCCTAACAGCTGCACGCCGGGTTCCGCCCCAGGTTCCTCCTTTCCGTTCGGCATGGGAATTTATAACGTAAGTGTTGGAAGTGGAGCAAATGGCTTTTCTAACCCTACCACGGGTGGCGCTTCGGCGGGTTATCAGGATTATTCCTGCACGCAAAAAGCTACGATACTGGAAGGAGTTTCTACCGCCATTTCTGTAACCACCAATCCAAATGCGAATGAAAACGTACGGGTCTGGCTGGACCTGGACAACAACGGGGTTTTCAACAATACTACAGAACTGATCTTTTCTTCGGTGAATGCGAAAGTGCATACCGGTTCGTTTATTATTCCGGCAAGTGCGGCGGTAGTAAAAAATACGGTGCTGCGTTTGCGGATTTCGGCCGATAATTTCTCTTCTGCGTTTCCTACGCCCTGTTCTACGCCAGCTTACAGCCAGGTAGAAGATTATGGCCTAACGATTGTTCCAAACACCAATAAACCGGCCGTTGCTTTTTCGGTGAACAATCAGGTTACCTGTTCGCCCACAGTGCAGTTTCAGAATCTAACCCAGAACGGCGCTACCTCTTACCTGTGGCATTTCGGCGATGGCACTACTTCTACGGCTGCCAACCCAAGCCATACCTATGTTGCAACTGGAACCTATACCGTGAAATTGAAAGCTTGTAATGCAAATGGCTGCGATTCTTTAACCCGAACTAATTATATTACTTATCACAATACTTCACCCACCATTACAAATTGCATTCCCGTAACTCAAAATTATTGCTGCGGGTATGGCATTACCAATATTAATTTTGGTAATGGATTAATGGTCAATAATTCTGCAGATGGATCGGTGGGATACGAAGATTTTACGTGTTCAAAAATTTTTACTGTATCATCGGGAAAAACATACCCGATAGCCTTTAACACTGGTAATATTCTGCAGGATGTCAAGTTATATATCGATTTAAATAATGACGGGGCATTTACCGGTCCGAACGAAACAATTCTACAACTTTTCGGCCAGGTTAATCCGGTTGCCAATATTAGTATTCCAACCACACCTTTTCTGAATGTTCCGTTACGAATGCGCATTATCTCCGACGTTCCGGGAAGTATGTTTAATAGTTGTAGCGGGATACAATTAGGCCAGGCCGAAGATTATACTATTAGAATTAGTGAACCTCCGTTTCCTGCATTTACTTTTAGTGCTCAAACACTTTGTGACGGGATTGTTTCATTTTCAGAAAGTTCTATAAGAAACCCAACCAGTAGGTTCTGGAATTTCGGCGATACAGCATCCGGCCCAGCAAATTATTCAACGCTTCAGCAACCAACGCATACTTTTAGCAATGCAGGAATTTATTATGTAACCTTAAAAAGCTGCAATAGCCAGGGCTGTGATTCTATTTCTTTACCGGTGAACGTCGGGAAAAATCTGTCTATTAACCTACCGCCAGTTTGTATTCCTTTTATTAATTTTAACAGATCCAGATTTGCAATTTCTAAAGTGCAGCTGGGAAACATAAATAATAATACCAGCGACTCCAGTCACACTTATTTTAATTATGCTTGTAACAATTTTACCAATTTAGTTTATGGCGGTAATCACCAGATCAGCATTTTAACGCATCCATCAGAATGGATTTTAGTGCAGGTCTGGATAGATATGGATAATGATGGAGACTTTCATACATTGGAGAGAGTGTTCATGTCCTACTCAACTTACAACCATTATAGCTCTTTTACATTGCCAATTGGCGCAAATCCTATTCGGAATACCTATTTGAGAATGAGGGTTAGATCTTCAGATGCAAGGCTAGTTACACCTCCGTTACCTTGTGATAATATTAATGTAGGCGAAACTGAAGATTACGCTGTGATGATTTTAGACCCAACCGGAATACCGGAAAACAATTTATCTAATTCCATAAAAATTTTCCCAAACCCCAACAACGGCACTTTTTCCCTCGAAACCCCTACCGTTTTTAAAGAACATTTCCAGCTGGAACTACATAACCATATCGGGCAGAAAGTAGCGGAGCTGGAATTAAAAAATGCAGAACCTAAAACGCAGATCGATCTGAGTTTCTTACCGAAAGGCATTTATCTGGTCCGGGTTTTCAATAAAGCAGAATCGGCGGTTAAGAAAATAGTAATTCACTAAACGCTTATAACGAAAAGGTCCCTCAAAATTGAAGGACCTTTTCATTATAAGCACTTTTTCAGTCCGAAAGCCTACCGTTATCTAATTCAAAACGCTATGCTTTTCACCTCCGAAACTCGAAGTTTTATTTAAACGGCGAGTCTTTTTCTTTTTTCATGTGGTTGTAAACCAGCTTATCGGCCAGGCTTGGGAACCAGCGGTTCAGGAAGATGGTGAATTTTCCCTGGAATGTTAACACCAGGTCGCGTTGGCGATGAATGGTGGCGCGCAAAATATGGTCGGCTACTTCTTCGGCCGTCATCATTTTTCCTTCGTCGCGCGGCGATTCGCCCTGCACCTGTCCGTTGGCAGCCAAAGCCGTATTGCGGATATTGGAAGCCGTAAAGCCCGGACAAGCCACCAGCACGTGTACATTTTTCGGCAGCAATTCGGTGCGCAACGCTTCCAGAAAACCCTGCATGGCAAACTTGGAAGCCGAATAACCCGTGCGGCCCGGTAAACCACGATAACCGGCAATGGAAGAAACGCCGATAATAGAGCCTTTGGCGGCAGTAAGATAAGGTAGCGCGTATTTGGTGGCGTAAACCGTTCCCCAGAAATTGATATCCATCACCTTCCGGATCACATCCAGCTCCAGGTCTTCGAATAAAGCCCGCATGGAAATACCGGCATTGTTTATCAGAATATCGAGGCGCTGAAACCGGGAAATGGTTTCGGAGATCATGCGTTGCACGTCCGTTTCGTTGCTTACATCGCCGGCTACGGCCAGGCACTCAATATTGTGGGCGGCCAGATCAGCGGCTACTTCGTCCAGGCGTAGCTGGTCGCGGCCGGTGATCACAACTTTGCTGCCGGCCTTCCCAAAAGCAAATGCGCAGGCTTTACCAATGCCGGAACTGCCGCCGGTAATAAGCACAACTTTATTTTTCATATATATCTGAACACGAAGACTGCAAAGGTAAGCAGTAGCAACGTTTTTTAAACTGCCGGCCATCATCTTTTAAATTTCCGGCCTCCGGGCTAAGGGTTTTGTGCCCGGAAGTTGTATTACACACTATAATTCAAATAAAAAAATGATTTTAACCGGCCCGTTTGTGGAAAAATATTTTTTGTTACCCAGGCAACGGTTGGCAAACTAAACGCGTCTTGTTTTTAGCGAAAATCTTGTTTTTTTCCGTGAATAAATTTTACCCCTCATTTTCTCCCATTACTTTTATAGGGCTGGAGCTATGCCCCAAATGGTAGCAAAAAAGGAAAAAAAAAGCTTGCAATACATTATTGAAGCTTTAAAACCCGGGTTCCGCAGCTTTTTCAACTTGGATCCGCTTAAAAACATTTTAATCCGTGTCATGGAAATCCGGCAATTTTTAACAATTTGCGCCCGGATCTAGCATGAGATAAACTTATTTTTACTTCCGCCGGCTGAAAAGCTTTTTTAGAAATAAAACAAACAAAGTATTACTGCTATACAATATGAAAAAATCTTTACTAACAAGGTTTTCGGTTTTACTGATCGTAGCGTTAAGCTTGTTTCAGACAACTGCTTTTGCTCAATGCCCGGTAGCCAATACCTGCTCGCCGGCCCCCGGCGCGGCCCCGACTTCCAACTGGATCTTCGGGATGGGTATTTTTAACGTGAACGTAAACAATGGTGCCATTAATAATACCACCCAGGGCGCAGCCCAGGGTTATCAGGATTATTCCTGCACCATTGGGGCTTCCCTTTTCACGAGCATGAGCTACCCGATCAATATTCAAACCAACCCCAATGTAAACGAGAACGTGAAGGTTTGGATAGATTACAATAACGACGGCAGTTTCCATGCAGTTAACGAACTGGCTTTCAGTTCGCTTAACGCTAAACAACATACCGGCACCTTTACCATTCCGGCCACGGCGGTTACCAATTCGGCGTTACGCATGCGAGTTTCCGCCGATAACTTTTCTTCGGCGATGCCTACCCCCTGCTCTACGCCGCAATATTCGCAGGTGGAAGACTACCGGATAACGGTATCGGCAAATACCAGTGCTCCGATTGCCGACTTTTCTACTTCCGCCACTACCATTTGCTCCCCTACAGCTTGCTTTACCGACCTTTCCCAAAATGGACCAACCTTCTGGCTGTGGAATTTCGGCGACCCGGCTTCCGGGGTAAATAATACATCTACTTTGCAGAACCCTTGCCATACTTTCTCGGCGCCGGGCACTTATACCATTTCTTTAACGGCCATCAATTCAGTAGGCGCCGATACCGAGATAAAAACCAATTACGTTACCTTTCACAACAACGTGCCGGTTGCAGCTGCCTGTACCCCAAACACCATTAATTATTGCTGTGGCTACGGTATTACCAACGTAAACTTCGGCAATGGTTTACTCACCAATACCTCCGCCAACGGCGCGGCCGGTTACCAGGATTTTACCTGTTCAAAATCGGTTTCGGTAATTGCCGGCAATATTTATCCGTTTGCCCTTACCAGTGGTTCTAACCCGCAGGATACCCGCATTTACATAGATCTGAACAACAATGGCAGCTTCGCAGATGCCAACGAAATGGTCGTGCAGGTGCTGAACCAGGTTAACCCAGCAGGCAACATAACCATTCCCGGTACTACTTTTATTAACACGCCTTTGCGCATGCGCATTGTTTCTGATGAAATAGGCAGCTCGTTTAACAGCTGCAGCGGAATTCAGAGCGGTCAGGCAGAAGATTACACCATCATCATTGCGCCAAATCCGAATCCGCCGGTAGCCCAGTTCACCTCTAATTATGCTACCGCCTGCGATACCATAGTGCAGTTTACCGATCTTTCCAGCAATGCGCCTACTTCATGGTTATGGAACTTCGGCGACCCGGCTTCCGGCGCCAACAATACTTCTACGCTCAAAAATCCGGTACATATTTACCACAACGCCGGAACTTATAACGTTACGTTAACGGCCACCAATTCCGTTGCCGGCAACAGTATTACCAAAACCAGTTACATTTCAGTAATTAAGCCATGCCTTATTTATTGTCCATCAGGCGGACACAACAACAATAACGTTTTTATTTCCAACGTATCGTTGAGCAACCTGAATAATGCTTCGGGTCAGGCAGCAGGAGGATATTCCAATTTCACCTCAATGGCGGCTACGCTTTTGCAGGGCAGCCCGGCTACCTTAAGCGTTACCCGCGGCGGCCAGGTATTAAGTTCAGCAGTAAGCGCCTGGATCGATTATAACCGGAACGGCACTTTTGAAGCGAGCGAGCAGGTTATGGCTGTTCCGAGAATGACCGGAGTGGCCACTGCCAGCGTTCTGGTACCGGCCACGGCGCCACTGGGTTCAACCCGCATGCGCGTGATGACTTCTACTGCCATAGCAACTCCTACCAACCCCTGTGCCAGCAACCAGTTCGGTATGGAAGTAGAAGATTATACCGTCATCATCCAGACAAACCAGCAACCGCCGATCCCTGATTTTACCGTAGCAAGCCAGATATCCTGCAGCGGAATCGTTGCTTTCAGCGACAATACCATTAACATTCCTTCTTCCTGGTCCTGGAATTTTGGCGACCCGACCTCCGGAGCAAATAACACTTCCACGTTGCAGAACCCTAGCCACACGTATGCCAGCACCGGCCAATACACGGTTACTTTAATTACCTGCAACAGCTTTGGCTGCGATACCATTGTTAAAACCAATTATATTAATTACGACCCTACCAATGCATTCTGTACCACGGTGGTGATGCCGGCAAACGGCACAGCCCCGAACGCCACCTTATGTGCCGGTACCGTTTACGATCCGGGCGGGCAGTTTGGCATGTATCCGAATATGGCCGACAGCAAGCTGACCATTGCCCCGGCCAACGCCGCTACGGTTTCACTCACGTTCTCTACCTTCGACCTGGAAAATAACTGGGACTTCCTTAAAATCTACGATGGTCCTTCCATCAATTCGCCACTTATTGGTTCGTATACGGGCCTTACGCTGCCGAATGGAGGAACCATTACTTCTACCAGTTCTGCTTTAACCCTGCACTTTACCAGCGATAATGGCGGCGTCCGGAATGGTTTTGCGGCAACCTGGAGCTGTACTCCGGTAACTTCCAAGCCGGCGGCCAACTTCAGGCCAGACCTTACCAATATTTGTACCGGCAGTGTTACTTTCCAGGACCTGTCCACCAACAGCCCTACTTCCTGGCAGTGGAACTTCGGGAACGGTACTACTTCCACCCAACAAAACCCTACCGCCACTTATGCAACAACTACTCCGGGTAACTACAATGTAACCCTGATCGCCTGCAACAGTTTCGGCTGCGATACCATTGTAAAAACCAATATGATAAATATTGCGGTACCATGCGTAACCTACTGTGCTTCCAACGGCCACAACAACAATACCCAGTGGATCAAAACCGTAAATACCGGCGGCATTAATAATACCACCGGCCCAGACGCAAACGGTTATGGTAACTATACTTATTTAACCGGAAACATGATGCTGGCCAGCAGTAATCCAATTACGGTAAGCGTAGGGAACGGAACTGGTTTAGTACCCTATATTGCGATCTGGATCGATTTTAACAAAGACGGGGTTTTTCAGACCACGGAAAGGGTTTACAATGCCCGTACGATAAACAATGGTCTGGGCAACGTTTCTACGACCGGTACCATTACAATTCCGGGCAGTGCCCAAACCGGTTTAACCCGCATGCGCGTGATCATGACCGGCGGCTCCAACCTCACCAACCCTTGCATCACGAACCTGAATCAGACCGATACGGAAGATTACATGATCAACATTACGCCGAACACGCTGCCAACAATTGCGGATTTTTCGGCTGACCTGAATAACATTTGTACCGGAACGGTTCAATTCAATGATATTTCCCTGAACGGAGCTACTTCGTGGCAATGGAATTTTGGAAATGGCAATACTTCTACGCTGCAAAACCCTTCAACAACGTATTCTACCACAACGCCAGGCAGTTATAACGTAACGCTTATTGCTTGTAAAAACGGCGTTTGCGATACGATAACCAAAGCCAATCTGGTAAATATTACAGTGCCTTGCTTAACGTACTGCGTATCTAACGGCCATTTCAATACCAACCAGTGGATCAGCAATGTTACCGTAGGCACAATCAATAATACCTCCGGAGCAGACCAACTGGGTTATGGGAATTATACTTACATGAACACAAGTATGATGGTAGGCAGCACGAATAATCCTTTTTCTGTTACGCTGGGTAGCATAAACGCCTTAAACCGTTATGTTACAGTCTGGATAGACACTAATAAAGATGGTAATTTCCAGAGCTCCGAAAGGGTGTATAATGCTTTTACAACCAATCTTTCCGGGGTAGTTTCTACTACCGGCAATATTACGGTGCCAGGCACGGCCCAAACGGGCTTTACCCGGATGCGCGTTGTAATGGGCCAGTTAGCGAATCTTCAAAATGCCTGCTTATTGAATCAGAATAATATGGAAGTTGAAGATTATACCATCAACATTACTCCGAATACGTTGCCAGTGGTTGCTGATTTCACCGCTGACCTGAATAACCTCTGTAACGGAACAGTTCAATTCAATGATATTTCCCTGAACGGGGCTACTTCCTGGCTGTGGAATTTTGGGAACGGAAATACTTCTACGCTGCAGAACCCGACCGCTACCTATTCTACCACTACCCCGGGCAGTTATACAGTAACCCTTACCGTCTGCAAGAATGGGGTTTGCAATACCGTTACCAAAACCAACCTGGTGAATATTACGGTGCCTTGCTTGAACTATTGCGCTTCCAACGGCCACAACAATACAAACCAGTGGATCGGGAACGTAACTTTCGGCTCGATCATTAATCCTTCCGGTCCGGATGCAAATGCATATGGAAATTATACCTACCTGTCTAACAACGTGATAAGCGGCACCTCTTCTAACTTAATTGCAATTACGTTAGGCAATAATACCGGGCCGTTTGGAAACGCCGATATCTGGATAGACTTTAACAAGGACGGTATTTTCCAGAGTACCGAAAAAGTACTGAGTACGCAGTTTAACGGCGTACCGCGGATTGCCACTGGTATAATCAATATTCCATCTAATACAAGCCTGGGAATTACCCGCATGCGCGTGATCTACAGCCAGACATTCAACCTCTTCGACCCTTGTGCCTCGAATATGTGGATCGGTGAAACGGAAGATTATGCGGTTAACATTCAGCCAAATACCATCCCACCGGTTTCGGATTTCAGTGCTGACCAAACCATTACCTGCAACGGCGTAGTTAATTTCACCGATCTTTCCCAGAACAACCCAACTTCGTGGCTCTGGAATTTTGGCGATGGCAATACTTCTACGTTGCAGAACCCAATCCACACCTATGCCACCCAGGGAACTTACAATGTAACCCTGACCACAAACAACGCCTATGGTATGCACCCGCATACCAAAACAGGATATATTACCTACAGTACAACTAATCCTTACTGTTTCAGTGTGAGCATGCCTACCAACGGCACTACGGTAACACGCACCACCTGCACCGGTACGATTTACGACGACGGCGGACCATCAAATGTATACTCCAATAATGCCAGCGGCACGGTGGTGATAGCCCCAACGGGCGCAACTACTGTCTCGCTCACGTTTTCATCGTTCCAGCTGGAATCCTGCTGCGATTATGTAACGGTTTATGACGGGCCAAATACCACCTCCCCGATTATCGGGATGTATAACGGTACGTTCTTGCCGAATAACGGTGCCCCTATCGTATCTACCGGGAATGCTTTAACGGTTCGGTTTACTACTGACAACAGTGTAACGTTCGACGGCTTCCAGGCTTCCTGGAACTGTGTGATCAATAACCAGCCACCTACCCCGGATTTCACTGTTGCGCCGCCGGTAACCTGCGATGGCCAGGTAAGCTTTACCGACATTTCCTCCAATAACCCAACTACGTGGTCATGGAATTTCGGTGATGGCAATACTTCTACGTTGCAGAACCCGACCCACACCTATGCGAACCCGGGCACTTACTCGGTGTCGTTAACTGCAGGCAATAACAACGGCTCGAATCTTATTACCAAAAACGGCTATATCCTATTCGATCCGAACCACATTGTTTGCCGCACCATAAACATGCCAACGAATTCTACCACCATTACTACCAGGTCATGCACCGGTGACTTGTTTGACGATGGCGGCCCGAATAATTCTTATTCAAATATGGCTGACGGCACCGTGGTTATTGCCCCAACCGGCGCTACGAGTGTTTCGCTTACCTTTACAGGCTTCCACCTCGAATCCTGCTGCGATTACGTGATGATCTACGACGGACCAAGTACAGCTTCGCCGTTGCTGGGCATGTACAATGGCACCATGCTACCGAATAATGGTTTACCGATTACTTCTTCCGGCGGCGCCCTTACCGTTAGGTTCATAACCGATGGCAGCGGCACGTTTCCGGGCTTTGCAGCCAACTGGACCTGCCGTAACAATGTTGGTATTCCGAATGAAGGATTTGCCCCGGCGGCTTTCGAAGTATACCCGAACCCCTCGGCCGGAATGGTTAACCTGCGCCTGAACAACAATACCCCGGAAGACTTTAACCTGGAAGTTACCAATGTGCTGGGTCAGGTTTTGATGCGCAAAGAAATGTCGCTTTCTGAAGACCAGGCGAAACCGCTCGATCTGCGCAGCCTGGCCAAAGGCGTTTACTTCATCAAAATCCAGAACAGTAAAACTTCCGGCGTAAGAAGAATAGTACTGGAATAATTCCTTCGATCAGCAGGCTGGCTCTGAACCGGTCTGCTGATCTTTTAAACTATAATAGCAAACCAAAACACATACTTTTTAGTCCGGAAACCCTAGCGTTTTCCGCGTGCATCTTATTAAAAAACGGTAGGGTTTGGAGATGAAAAACTCATGACGCATTTAGTAAAAGGAAGCTTTCAGAACAGATCCGGGCATTTGCAAAAAAAGCTTACCGGCTCAGGCAACTGAAAGCAGGTTGAATTGCGTCCTGTCATAAACAAATCCTGCAAGGCAGTAGGTAATGATTGCTGCCTGCCAATATTCATTTAAACTGCATTAAACAAACTCGTTAATACCTTCCTATGCGTATTAAAAATTTACTCAAAGCCTTTTTTCTTTTGCTCATGCTTTTCCAGATGCGGGAGCAGGTACAGGCGTCGCATTTGTACGGCGGCGAATTTACATATGAATACCTGGGGCCCTTAGGCTCGCAGGCCAACCCCTTCCGTTACCGTATTACCCTGAAGCATTATGTGGGTTCCAACGGTGCCAATATTACAAACCCCATGACGTTTAACTATTATAACTCGAATGGGAATAATACCGGTACCCACCTATTCAATTCCCCCTCAATTCAGGCAAATCCTAATCCGGCAGTACTCCCGAATCTGCCGTTACCAATTCCAGCTAACTGCCCGATTCCGTTTCCGCTAATTAAATTGCTAACCTTTGTACATATTGTTGATCTACCCTTGTCTTTTAACGGGTATTACGTAACGGCAGTAGCCAATGCCCGCAACAGCGACATCACCAATATCCAGGGAGGGAATATGTCGTTATACATGCAGATCCCGCCTCCGTTTTTAGAAAACCCGGGTTCCTCTCCGGTTTTCACTGATACGGCCGTGGTCGTTATTTTTGCCGGCGATACCACCTCCATTATTAACAGCGCTTTTGATGCGGATGGGGACCGGCTGATCTATTCTTTTAACCAGCCTTATGCTTTTAACGCAAACGGATTAACGTTTTCAACTCCTCCTCAAACGGTAACCTACATGCCTGGCTATAGCTTTGCGCAACCATTTGGCGTGGGCGGGTACGCTTCCATAAATGCCAGCACTGGTCTTGCGAAATATTACGTACCGCCCATTCCGGGAAATACCCAGGACCGAAAATATGTAGTCTCTTTTCAGGTGAAGGAATACCGGAACATTCCGGGCGTGGGCGACATTCAGATCGGTTCGAGTATTCGCGATATTCAGTTGGTAGTAAAAGATATACCACCTAATAGTAACCTTAAACCCAATTTTACTTATACCGGCCCGAAAATTATAACTATTACGGAAGGTGCGGCTATACCGCCTATTAATTTTACGTTTACCGATCCGAACGCAGGCCAGACCATGAAAATTACGGCAACCAGCCCTCTGCTTGACGGACCGGGAAATAAAAATGCAAGCTTCAATAACTTTACCAGCAACGCAACCATAAACAACGCAGCGAGCGGCACGACGGCTACCTTTAACTTTACTTCCGTTTGCGGCGATGCCAATATTTACCCGCTCAACATTACTGTTCAGGACCAAAACATATGTCCGCCGCTCAGTAAAGTAGAAACCTTCCAAATAGAGGTGTTGCCTTACGAAGGTCCGCAGAAAATATTCGGCGATACCATTGTTTGCACCAGCAGTACCAAAACCTATAATGTTACGGGCAAAGCTTCGGCCAATTACAACTGGCGTTTAGCCGGCGGCGGGACCATTCTCGGCAATAAAAACAACGACTCGATCCGGGTGCAGTGGACCACTACCGGGCGGTTTAAATTAACGGCCATCGAAACCAGTACCGGCAGCTGCTCCGATTCCATAAGCTTTTTCGTGAACGTAACTCCAGGCATCGCTTTAACACTTAATGCTTCGGCAACGGCCATTTGTGCCGGCACCCCGGTAACGTTAACGGCCGCCGGCGGTACCAGCTATACCTGGTCCGACGGCACCAATACTTTTGCCGGTTCTACGCTTACCGTAACGCCTGCTGCCACTACCACTTATTCTGTTTCCGGAACGGGAATTACGGGTTGTAACGGCGCGAATTCCATAACCATCACCGTTAATCCGCCGCCGACGGTAGATGCCGGCACCAACCGCAGCATTTGCCAGGGAAGTCCGGTTACCTTAACAGCAACGGGGGCCTCTGCTTACAGCTGGACGGATGGGATAAGCACGTTCACCGGAAACAACATAAACGTAACGCCTGCTACCACCACTACTTACACCGTAACCGGCACCAATTCTGTGAGCGGCTGTTTCAATACCGACCAGGTTACTATTACTGTAGTGCCAGGCCCGGTTGTGGATGCGGGGGTAAACCAGGCAGTTTGCGCCGGTACACCGGTTACGTTAAATGCTACCGGTGCCGCTACCTATTCATGGACCGACGGAACCAATACTTTTACCGGCTCCAGCCTTACCGTTTCGCCTGCCGGAACCACTACCTATACCGTAACCGGCACCACCAATTCCTGTACTTCAACTGACCAGGTAACAGTAACAGTAAGCCCACTGCCCGTGCTTACGGTTGCTAACCGCGTTATTTGCGCCGGGCAGGCAACTACTTTAACGGCAAGTTCCCTGGGGATCAGCAGCTTTACCTTTACGGATGGCACCAATACTTTTACCGGTAATAACATTAGCGTTTCTCCGGCAGCCACTACCACCTATTCTGTAACCGGAACTACTGCCTCCAATTGCAGCGCTACTACGCAATTAACGGTAATGGTAAATCCGCTGCCGGTCGTAAATGCCGGGGCTGACCGGGCAATTTGCTTAGGAACGTCTACCACCTTAACGGCCACCGCCAACGCAACTGCTACCTACAGCTGGACCGATGGAACGAATACTTTTACGGGTAATAATCTTAGCGTTTCGCCTTTGGCTACTACAACGTATACCGTTACAGCTACCAACACCGCAACCGGTTGCATCAGCACCGATCAGGTAACCATTACCGTAAATCCGAATCCGATTGCCAATGCTGGCCTCAACCAAACCGTATGTTCCAACGAGCCAGCTACTATTGGTGCTCCTGCAGTAGCCGGCTTTACGTACTCCTGGACCGGAACCGGTTTATCGGCTAACAACATCGCAAATCCGGTAGTTACTTTGCCAAACACCACCACCGCTCCTATTACCCAAACCTATATTGTAACTGCTACAAATAGTTTCGGGTGTATTGCGAAAGACACGGTACTGGTAACCATTAAGCCATTGCCGGTTGCCAATGCCGGTGCAGACAAAACGCTCTGCTCCGCCACCAGCACTACGTTAGGCTCAGCTGCTACCACGGGTTATACTTATTCCTGGGCACCGGCAACCGGTTTATCAAGTGCCAGCGTTGCCAACCCAGCAATTTCCTTAACGAATAATACAACTGCCCCAATTTCCCAGATCTACACCGTAACCACCACTTTAAACGGCTGCGTAACTTCCGACCAGGTAACGGTTACGGTTAATCCGGCTATAACCGTAGATGCGGGAGCAAATCAGGTGATCTGCTCCGGAAATACAGCTACCGTAGGAACGGCGGCGTTACCGGGTTATACATATAGCTGGACGCCTCATGCAGGTTTATCGAGCTTAACTACGGCAATGCCGGTGTTTACCGGAACCAACACCTCCGCAAACCCGATCACGGTGCGGCTTTATGTAACGGCCACGGCCAATAATTGCTCTAAAGCAGATTCGGTGCTGGTAACGGTAAATCCAACGCCGCTGGCCGATGCAATTGCGGGGCCTACTTCTATCTGTCCGGGCTTGTCTGGCGTGAAATACCGCATTATCAATCCACGGCAAAGCAATTACCAGTGGGCACTTTCCAGCGGCCATGGCACGATTGTTTCCGGCCAGGGTACTTCTGAAATTATTGTGAACTGGAATGGTGCAGCCGCTGCTTCCGTTTCGGCGCAGGCAGTTAACGCCCAGGGTTGTACCGGTCCGGCTTTCAACTTACCGGTAACCATCAACCCGGTCCTGACCACGCCACAACCGGTTGGCCCGACTTCTATCTGTAAAAGCCAAGCCAATACCGTAAGGTACGTAATGCCAAATCCAACCATCGGTTCTTCCTTTACCTGGACTGTAACCGGCGGAGCAGTTGCCAGCAGCAACGTTAAAGGCGATACGGTTTACATTAACTGGACTACGGTAGGTGCCAACAATATTGTGGTTCAGGAATCGAGCACCGGATCGGCAAATTGTTTTGGTAGTTCACCGGCATTTGTTGTAACCGTTCTGCCTTCCCCTGACCCGACTTTAACCATTTCCGGGCCAACGGCGATCTGTCAGAACACGGCCACGAACTTTACCCTGGCGGGAGCTGCAAATTCAACTTACGCCTGGACGGTGACGCATAACGGCACTACTTCTCCGCTAAATAGCACTACCGGCACGGTTTCTTTCCAGTCAGCTGATCCGGGTTTGCATACTCTAACGGTACTTGAATTGAATGCCAACGGTTGTGCAGGAACCCCGATCACGAAAAATGTAACCGTAGAACCTACGCCGGTGGTAACCCAGATCTTCGGCAGTGCCAATGTTTGTCCGGAAGACCTGAATAACCAGTTATTCTACGTGCAGGGACCGGCGGGCTATACCTATAACTGGCAGATTTCCGGTGGCACCATGGTTAATGCCGGCTCTACCAACGACAGTATTTATGTAAATTTCGATAACACCGATACTAAACAGATTAAGGTAACGCCAGTGTCTGCTCTGGGATGCGTGGGTGCACCCGTGACGCTGAATGTTATTCTGGATGCTTCGATTGTTAAATTGAATAACATTTCTGCCGGTCCGCAAAACGATAAAGTTGTGGAAATGGATTTGCAAATGCTCAGAAACACCACTGGCAATAACCGTTCCATTGAAATTTACCGCCGCGAAGCCGGGACCACCACTTTCAGCAAAATTCAGACGCTGCCTAATACAGCATTAAGCTTTACTGACAACGGTGTGCAAACCAACAGCAAGGTTTATGAATACCGCCTGGAAAGCCTGAACGAATGCGGAACCGTATTGAACAGCACGATGCACAGAACCATAATGCTGGAAGTAAAAGCTAACGAAGCGGCGAAAACGGTAAGGCTCAACTGGAATGGTTACCAAGGCTGGAACGTTAGCGGCTACGAAATTTACGCCCAGGCTGACAATGGTACCTTCGAACTGCTACAAACTAAACCGCTGACTGCTAACGATACGATTCTTACGTTGACCAATATTTCTTCGCGCGGCTTTAACCAGTGCTTCCGCATTAAAGCAAAAAGCGCCGATGCCCGCGTTTCTTGGTCGAATATAGCCTGCGTAGATTTTGTGAACGAGCTTAAATTCTACAACATCATCACGCCGAACAACGATGGATACAACGATAAATTTGTGATCGAGAACATTAATCTTTACCCGGACAACGAACTCAGCATTTTCAACCGCTGGGGAAGTGAAGTGTACCGGAAAAAAGCTTATGACAACTCCTGGACCGGTAAGGATCAGGCTCCCGGCACTTACTATTTCCTGCTGAAACTGAAAGACGGCCGGAGTTTTAAAAACTGGGTAGAGATCGCCAAATAATTGCTCTGCACTATTCCATAACTTCCGAATTAATGAAAAAAAGCCGCCTGTTTTACAGGTGGCTTTTTTGTTTCCGGATCATTGCAAAAGAAGAATTCAGGTAAACCCTTTGGCAGCTATCTGATGGTGATTAGCTGACTTTTAGGGATCAAAATCATACCGTTTTACTGGCGGCCTGAATTAAAATATTTTGAAAAATTGGATAACTCAAGAATGAACCCAAACCTTTAACAGCTTAATCGTTTCTCAATTAAGGCTTCACGTATTCCTTTTTCATTGCCTTTTGCTTAGCTGCCGGCCAGGAAGCAATTTCTGTAATGGTTTTAGCTTAACCTTTGTACTTCTCTTAAAGAAGGCTTTGGACTGGAGCCAAGGAGTTTTATCGTGTTTTTCCACCGTGAATGTATTGAACCAACCCCAACTGTCCAGGAGAGAAGCTTTGCTTACTACTGCATATTGACTTTTGAAAGACAAAACCCTACCGTTTTTAAAGATTGTTGCTGCAATCTTTAAAAACGGTAGGGTTTTGGGGTAAAAAACTCGAATAATTATGACTTAGCGCACAATAGTAACGTAACCTTTATAGGTTTTTTTCTGGAATTTAACGCGGTAATAATACACGCCGTCGCTTACGTCTTTTCCGTTCCAGGCAAAATTGCGGTCTTTGGAATCGTATACCAGGTGGCCCCAGCGGCTGAAGATCCGGATATGCTGGAAAACGTCGTTACATTTATCTTTGGGCAGTGTAGGCATTACAAAACTATCGTTAAAACCATCGTTGTTCGGGGTGAAAATATTGGATGGCAGATACTCGGTCAGATCCGGATTTTCGGCAACCCGGACTTTTACCAGAACGGTATCGATATGATCGGTAAAACAGCTGTTATCTTTTACTTTAAAGCGCAGGTCGTATTCGGTTTTATCCAGGAATTGCTCGCAGGCCGGCGTCCAGGAAAAAATGGAACGTACTTCGCCTTTTCCGGTTAGCGGCGTTAAGGACATGCCCAAAGCAGCGGCATTAAAGCCGATGCCCTCCATGGTTACAGCAAGTTCGTCCTGGTCGGCATCGGTGCTCAGCAAATTAAAATTCAGGGTACTGCCCACGCCTGCCACGCCTACGTTATTCACCAGGTTTTGTGCTACAATTACGGGCCGGGCATTCGGTTTTGGCACTACCAGGTAGGTAAGCTGCAGGGTATCTATGCCAACGTTGCCGCAGGCGTTATCGCGGGCAATAAGGTTTACTTTATAAAGCGTATTGGGGGAATTTACGTTGCAATCGGCCCAGCAGATCTGCCCGTTTATTACCTGACCGGCCTGCGCAATGGTTCCGGAAACAGGCGTAATAATCGGTTTCTGCGCAAAATTTACCGGCACAACTTCCAGGCTTATGGTCTGGCCCGGGTTTGCATCGGAAAAAGAAAATGGGTAGCAATAATCGGTAGCATCAGTTACAATGAGCGTATCGCCCTCTTTATAATCCTGCGTGGCACCGGGTTCCCGCAAACTAAGCGTTGGTTTCTGGTTGCTCTGGCATGGTGTTACTTTCACCTGAATATCGCGGCGAACCTCTCCTATTTTCACATTATTACGGAATTCTGAAACGGTAATGGCAAAAACGTATAAACCCGCATTTTGCGGTCTCACCGAAAGCAAACCTGTTGAAGCATTTATATTCAGCGCCGGCGTGCCGGGAATCATATTCGTTAAACTGTAACCTGGTTGCCAGATAACCGGACGGTATGGAGCAGAGTTAGGTACCGTCAGGATGGGTGCTTGCTGGTCAGAAGTGCCATACATAGGTTCGGAAAGTTCATATACCAATCGGTCTCCGTCTGCATCAGTTGCCTGTAAAGAATATTGGTATAGCTCCCGCACGCATAAAATATCGGGAGGCATGGGAGGTAAAACCGGGCTGCTGTTTACAAAGGCCGCAGCATTCTGAGCTACCGGCGGAAATTCTGCATAAAACACGAAACCTGCCTGATTCGGATTTGAAATATTGGCAATTCCACCATTCCGGCAGCAACGATCCCAGGAAATATAATAGCCGTTCGGATCGTTGTATAAAGCCGGTGACAGGTACTTATCTATCTGGTACTGCAATACTTTGGTTTGGATAGAAGCATTCTTGCATTGCAGATTTACATAAGGAACAAAAAATGTAGCACTAATGGGCAACCTGAAAGCTTCCACCAATAGGTTTGTTTGTTTATTAAACGTAGCCACATCCACAAACTGATCTTCATTACCCTGCGGGCCGCTCAGGCCGGCGGCATCGCCATACACATTCAGCTGTATGCGGTAAGTAAAATTACTTTGATAGCTGATCTGGAATTCTCCGCCCACCAGGTGATTGGCAAATGCTGCCCGGCCTAAAAACGCCAGGCTAAAAAGCAATAAAAGTCTAATGTGCTTCATAATTATAAATTTACCTATTTTTCAATACAACCGGTATATTCCGAACCTTTATATTAATTTTGCGGCATCGTGAAAAAGAAAAAATTTGAGCTGATCCCGCAGGTCCGTATAGAAGAAATGGTTGCGGAAGGAAAATGTTTGGTACGCTACCAAAATTTAGTGGTTTTTGTGAAAGATGTGGCCCCCGGCGACGTGGTGGACCTACAGGTAACAAAGAAACGCAAAAGTTACCTGGAAGCCAAAGCCGTTAAATTCCATGAATATTCGGATGTGCGCGTGCAGCCTTTCTGCGAGCATTTCGGGGTGTGCGGCGGTTGTAAATGGCAGCACATTGGTTACGAAACGCAGTTGTTCTATAAGCAGAAACAAGTAAAAGACAACCTCGAACGCATCGGCAAAGTGGCCACCGCCGATATGCTGCCCATTCTGCCTTCCGACCAGTTAAGCTATTACCGCAACAAACTGGAATTTACGTTCTCCAATAACCGCTGGCTGACCTACGAACAGATCAAGTCCGGCGCGGAATTCGACCGCAACGCTTTAGGTTTTCACATTGCACAGCGCTTCGATAAAATTATTGACGTACAGCATTGCTACCTGCAACCAAGTCCTTCGAACGAAATCCGGTTGGCGGTTTCAGAATATGCCCGTGTAAATAACCTGGTTTTCTTCGATCTGATAAGAATGGAAGGCTTTTTACGCAACCTCATCATCCGCACGGCCAACACCGGCGAACTGATGGTAATTGTGCAACTGGGCCGTGAAGAGGAAGAAAACCGCATTGCCTTGCTGAACTTTTTGCTGGAAAAATTCCCGCAAATAACCTCGCTGCATTACGTGATCAATACCAAAGGCAACGAAACGTTTCACGATCTGGATGTGGTTTGCTACCACGGCGCGCCCTATATTCACGAAAGCATGGAAGGTTTGCGTTTCCGCGTAGGTCCGAAATCGTTTTACCAGACCAATTCCACACAAGCTTACGAACTTTACAAACTGACCCGGGAATTTGCGGATCTGACCGGCAAGGAAAACGTGTACGACCTGTATACCGGCGCCGGCACCATTGCTAATTTCGTAGCGCGCCAGGCCAAGCAGGTTATCGGGGTGGAATACGTGCCCAGCGCTATAGAAGACGCTAAAATAAACTCCGAGATAAACGCCATTACGAACACGCACTTTTACGCAGGCGACATGAAAGACGTGCTCAACGACGAATTATTTGCCAAACACGGCCGTCCGGATGTGATCATAACTGACCCGCCGCGCGCCGGCATGCACCCCGACGTAATTAAAATGCTCCTCGAGGTACACGCGCCCAAAATTGTGTACGTAAGCTGCAACCCGGCCACGCAGGCCCGCGACGTAGAGATGCTTTCGGAGAAATACACGGTTACCAAAATACAGCCGGTAGATATGTTCCCGCAAACGCACCACGTAGAAAATATTGTTCAACTAATTGCCAAGTAATTTATGCAGAACGACCCGGAACTGAACGGTAAATACCTCGGCACGATCACCAAAGATTTCGCCATTGTTGCCGATACGTTAAAAGAAGCTTCTTACCAGATCCGCAAACGCGACATCTCTAAATTCCCGATCTTCATTTTCAGTAAGCAGGCGATCCCGGTTGGCTCCCTCCTGCTTAGTGCCGATGAAGCCGCTTTAGATTGGCACGTTTTCGTTTCATACCTTTCTAATTTTGTAGAGAAAAACATTATTCTGGAAGAAAAAGTAGCCGATTTTCAGGCCGCTTACAAAGACCCTGATGAATTCTGCTGCCTGTTTGTGGTGGACCACGAATTCACCAATTTCGTATTCGTGCCCTACCCGGAAGATTGATTCATTTCGGGAAAGCAAACTCTATTAAACATAATTTTCAAACCAAAGCATTAAAACGCTATGGTTTGAAGCTGAAAAAGTAAAAGCCGGAACTTCAAAAATTCCGGCTTTTACTTTTAATGAACTTTTCTTTTCTCGTAGCCTGATCGGACTCTTCCTGCCGGCAGTTACACTGCGCTAAACTTGCGGGATGCATGAAATCGAATTTGACTTTTTTATGCTAAAACCATAGCGTTTTTATTGCTGAAAATGATCCCAGCCCTGCGCTTTTAATGGGTAAGCATTGCCGCTTGGCGTTACCAGATTCAGGCCTTCTTCTTTCGGCACGATCTTGCCCAGAATAGTAATATCCGGGTGATTTTTAATTTTATCGAAATCGGTAAGTTTAACGGTAAAAAGTAATTCGTAGTCTTCGCCGCCGTTCAGGATGCAGGTTAAAGGGTCCATACGGAACTCTTCTGCGGTGTTCAGCACCTGTTCATCAGCCGGCAGTTTATCCTGGTAAATGGCTGCACCCACACCCGATTGCCCGCAGATATGGAACAATTCAGAAGCCAGCCCGTCAGAAATATCGATCATGCTGGTTGGCTTCACGCCGAGCTCGCGCAGTTCATGGATCACATCCATGCGCGCCTCCGGCCGTAACTGGCGTTGCACCAGGTATTCTTTTTGTTCGAGCTCGGGCTGCATTTCGGGGTTTGCCAAAAAAGCCTGTTTCTCACGTTCCAGTATCTGTAAACCTAGAAATGCGGCCCCCAGATCGCCGGTTACGCAAACCAGGTCATTCACCTGCGCCGTGTTCCGGTAAACAATATCCTCCGGATTTGCTTCGCCAACGGCCGTTACATTAATAATAAGCCCGGAATTGGAAGAAGTCGTGTCGCCGCCAACCAGATCTACTTTATAATTTTCGCAGGCTATCCGGATCCCATCGTAAAGTTCTTTAATGGCTTCTACCGAAAAACGGCCTCCCACGGCCAGGCTTACCAGAATTTGCGTAGGCGTTGCGTTCATGGCCGCAATATCCGAAACGTTTACCGCCACCGCTTTGTAACCCAAATGACGCAGCGGACAGAATGTAAGATCGAAATGCACGCCTTCCACCAGCATATCGGTAGATATGACCACCTGCTTTTTGCCCGGCTCGATCACCGCAGCATCGTCGCCGATGCCGTATTGCGTAGAAGCATTCTGCCGGGTAGCCGACTGTTTCAGTTCATTAATAAGTCCAAATTCGCCGATTTCCTGTAACGAAGTAAGTTTCATAGTAAACAATTGATTTTCAGAAGTTAAAAAACAGCTTATGTACTTTTTAAGCCGTTAAAAGAATATAAATTTATTACTCAACCCTAATTCTACCTGCTATGAAAACAAGATTACTGGCACTGGTGCTGGCAACAGCCCTATTGGCCGCTTCATGCGCCGCGCCCAATTCACGGGCTTTTCACAACCGTACTAACCGCATGATGTCGCTGGATAGAACCCGTTAATATTTATTATTCCTTTAAAAAGCCGCAAGTTAAGGCAAAAAAAAGAGAGTAAGTTTCCTTACTCTCTTTTTTATTATACTAGTAGTTTAGAATTACTGTACCACTACAGTTTTGTAAATGGTAGTTTTGAATTCGTTCGCACCTACAAATTTCACAAAGTACATGCCTGGCTTTAAAGAAGAAACATCCACTTTAATTTCGGCAGAAGCCGCGTTTGCCGGAATTACTTTAATGTTCTGACCAACACCGTTCAGAATGGTGATTTCTGAAACTTTAGTATTCTTAATGCTGATGTTCAGGTTTTTGTTGGTAGCCGGGTTCGGATAAATGCTGATCGCGCGGTCGAAATCTTCCAGTACGCCGGTTGGGCTGTAAGCACCTAAACGACCGGTATATGTGTGGCTGGCAAGGTTAGAATAATCCTGTGCAAAATAATCTGCTGGCGTAGTTCCAGAATTCCAGGCTGAATAAACTTCCCACTCATCGCCGATCTGGTAAGTAGCAGCTGTGGTAGAAGTTACACCAGTTTCAATATTTGATTTTCTGCTCAATGACATATTGCGGGTCGACACAGTTACTGGATAAGCCGGTGGGTTGGAAAACCAAGCAGTACCAGTTGGTGCAGTTGCTGTTGGATTTGGCATATCACCAATTACACCAACAATATCAACAATTATAGGGGTACCCTGACCTGCAGTAGCACCGGTCCAGCGGCGCAAAACCATCGCATCGTTACCATCAAAAGTAACAGGACCACCTTCTTTAATGACCGAAGGATCAGAAGCGGTATAATCTGCTGAACGTTGGTCCCAATTATTAGTGATATCCAGTATGGTTGCTTTAAAGGAACCAACTACAAATACATCACTGGAAGGTAATTGATAATTGCTAACTGCGGAAGGCTGATTCTTTACAAGTCTTTCTTCCTGAAAAGGAGTAGTGCCACCATTTGAATAGCGGGCAATTGAATAGCGCTCTACTGGTACCGCTGAAGTAGTTGGGTTAAAGATCTGCATGGCTCTTTCACTACCTTGTGAAGCAGTGGTTCCGCCCGGAGGAATACTTCCATTTGGGTGAGCACCTTCGTTATAAGCTGAGAAGAATAATTCATGCCCTTGGGCAAAAGCGCCGGTTGCCATAAATAACGCACCAGCTAATACGTAAAGTTTTTTCATAAGAAATAGTCCTTTTAATGATACAAAGTTACAGAGACTATTACTTTATTCCTATCCGGAAAGTTATTTTTATGTAAACATGCATAATAAATTGGCCAATAGCTTTTTAAGCTAACTATAAAACGCTAGCTCTTCCAACTTAAAATCTGTTCATTAACCAATTTTTCTGGGCACCCGCTCTTGCTAACGAACGTTAGGTTGTTTATATTTGTCTTTATAAATATGAGCACTACCACCCTTTCGCGCAAAGACCAGATCGAACAATCCGCCACGGCCCTTTTTAAAAGCCGCGGCTATGCTGCCACGTCCATGCGCGACCTGGCTACCGAACTGGGCCTTGAAGCGGCCAGCTTATATTCGCATATTAAAAGCAAGGAAGAAATTCTGCAGCGCATCTGTTTTAGAATGGCCAACGAATTCTTTGAAGGACTGGAACAAGCCGAAAAAACGCTAGGGAATTCAAAGGAAAAACTCGAAGCTGCCATTAAAAGCCACTTAACGGTTTTAACTAAGCAGCCCGCCGCTTCCGCCGTTTTTCAGAACGAATGGAAACACTTAAGCGAACCTTTCCTTTCTGATTTCCTGAAACTGCGCAACGATTACGAAAACCATTTCCGCCAGATAATTAAAGCAGGAAATGCCAGCGGCGAATTCACCATTTCAGATGAAAAAATGGCCACGTTAATGCTGCTTTCCAGCCTGAACTTTGTGCATACCTGGTACAAACCCGAAGGCAACTTAACCCCGGAACAGATCAGCGAAACGTTATGCAACATGCTCTTAAACGGTATCGTTTCGGGGCAAAAAAGTCAGAAAACAATTCCGCAGGAAGACTTAAAACAAAGCATTCATCAAAACTAAAAGCATAATTATTAATTGTTATTTATTAATTCTTAATTAAAAAGAGACTATGTACGGAGGAGGAAATATTTTTGAAGCAACCAAGTTCGACGACCTGACGACCGAAGATCCGGTAAAGCTGGCCGAATTTGAAGCCCGCATTGCCCGCGGCGAAAAGATCGAACCAAACGACTGGATGCCGGAATTATACCGCAAGCAGCTTATCCGGATGATCGAGCAGCACGCCCATTCCGAAATTATCGGTGCGTTGCCGGAAGGAACCTGGATCACCCGTGCGCCGGGTTTCCGTCGTAAAATGGCGCAAATGGCCAAAGTACAGGACGAAGTTGGCCACGCACAGTTATTATATTCAGCTGCCGAAACCTTAGGCAAATCCCGCGAAGCCATGCTAACCGACCTGATCAACGGCAAATCGAAATATTCCAACGTATTCAACTACCCGGCTTTAACCTGGGCCGATTCCAACACCATTTCCTGGCTAATCGATGCCGGCGCGATCGTAAACCAGATGGCAAACGCCAAAGGTTCTTACGGCCCTTACTGCCGCGCCTTAGACCGGATCTGCGCCGAAGAGGCTTTCCACTTAAAATATGGTCACGATGCGGTAGTACATTTAGCAACCGGCACGCCGAAACAACGCGAAATGATCCAGGCAGCTCTTAACCGCTGGTGGCCACCAATTATGACTTTCTTCGGACCTTCCGATAAAATGAGCACGCACACCGAAACACTGGTGCGCTGGAAAGTTAAAATGGCAACTAACGACGAATGCCGCCAGCAGTTCCTGGATATGTACGTTCCTAAGATCTGGGAATTAGGCTTAACCGTTCCCGATCCGAAACTGCACAAAAACGCAGACGGCGTGTGGGAATATACCGAACCGGATTGGGTTGAATTCAAAGAAGTGATCAACGGCAACGGACCTTGCAACAAAGAGCGCTTGGCCGTTCGCCGTTCCGCCGAAGAAAACGGTGCCTGGGTTCGCAGAGCTTTACTTAGCCCGAAAGCGAAATACGTAAAACCACTTGCGTAATTAATTACGAATTAGGAATTAATAATTAAGAATAGAATTAAAGATTAAGAATTAAGATTTGAAGTTCCCAAAGAGCCTCATTCTTAATTCTTAATTTTTAATTCCTAATTAAAAAAGAATGAGTTTACAATCTTTAGACCCGCGCGTAAACCGGTTGCATTTACCTGAAAACCCGTCGGAACCCGTTGCTAAAACCGAGCTCGATCAGCTTGAAACCTACGAAGTTTTTCACCAGAAAAAAGAGAACGCGGCTTATACGTACGTTGGTCCGGTTCACGCTCCAAACGAAGAAGTAGCCTTCCTCTTCGGGAAAGAACAATATAGCCGTCGTTTTGCCTGCACCGGTATGTGGGTTGCCGAAACGCGCCACGTAATGGTTACACCTTATACCGACGAAGCGGTTTCGGTTTATGATGTGATCCGGATTAACCAGGAAAACGCTATGGAAAACGGCGAAAAAACTGCTGAAGCTTACGAGATTTTCCACCTGAAAAAGCGCGGTAAAGCACACGCACACGTTGGAACCGTTACTGCAACTTCTTACGAAGGCGCGCTAGCTGAAGCGAAAAAACAGTTTGGTGAAATGAAGCCGGTAGTGAACGTTTGGGTTATTAAAGCTGCTGACGTTTTCCGTTCTGAAGCCGATGATAAAGACATCTGGAACACCACCAAAGACAAAATGTACCGCGAAGCCACGGCTTACCGCGTAATGGATAAGATCACGAAATTTAAAGAAGAACAAGCTGCCAAATGAATACCGAAGCCTTAAAAGACCTCCTTTATAAGATCGCCGACGACCAGTTAATTCTTGGTCACCGCAACTCCGAATGGACCGGTTTCGGCCCGATCCTGGAAGAAGACATCGCTTTTTCTTCCATGGCGCAGGATAAACTTGGCCACAGCCTGGCATTCTACAGCTTACTCCACGAACTCGGCGAATCTGATCCGGATACCATCGCTTTCACCCGCAACGCAAACCAGTTCCACAATTCGCAACTGGTAGAATTACCAATAGGTGAATACGATTTCAGTCTGATTCGTCATTTCTTATTTGATAATGCCGAGATCCTGCGTTTCGATATGCTGACCCGCTCAAGCTATACTCCTATTACCACGGTAGCTACCAAACTGAAAGGTGAAGTAAAATACCACGTATTGCACGCCAACACCATGATCAAACAACTTGGTTCTTCAACCGAAGAAGCGATCGGGCGTTTACAGAATTCCCTGAACGAAGCCTTGCCTTATGCATTGGGAATTTTCGAACCTTCCAAGTATGAAGCTGAACTGATTGCCGACGGCATTTACGAAGGCGAAGAAAAACTAAAAGCTGCCTGGCTGGAGAACATCAAAAAAGTGCTTTCCCAAACCCAGCTGGAACTTCCTGATTTAACTACCATTACGCCAAAAAACGGTGGCCGCTATGGCGAACATACCGAGCATTTACAGCCACTTTTAGACGAAATGGCTGAAGTGTTCAAGATCGACCCAACGGCTGAATGGTAAACTAGATTGTTCGATATTCGACCGTTCGATTATTCGAAAATCTTAATTTCTGCTTTTTTGTTTTTTGCTGGCGCGAGCTTGTAGCTCCTGTCTTTTACCAATAAACAATTTAAGTACGAGCTACAAGCTCGCACTAGCAAATGGAAATCGAACAATCGAATATCGAACAATCCAAAAATCGAAACCAATGTTGACCAAAGAACAAATTCTGACCTGGCTGGAAGAAGTGAAAGACCCGGAAATTCCGGTGCTGTCGCTGATCGATCTGGGTGTAATCACGGATGTAACGGTATCGGAAAACGATGAAAAAGTGACGGTAGAAATGACGCCAACTTTTTCGGGTTGCCCGGCTATGGATTATATGAAGCGCAACGTGGAAGAAGTTCTGGCTAAAAACGGCGTGCAGAATTTTGAGGTACGGATGAGTTTCGACAAGCCCTGGGATAGCAATAAGATTTCCGAAAAAGGTAAGATTGCGCTGAAGAACTTTGGATTAGCGCCGCCGCCGGAATACAACTTAATTTTGGATCTGGATATTCTGGAGCACGTAAATTGTCCGTATTGCAATTCCGATAATACCGATCTGAAAACGCCTTTCGGACCAACACTTTGTCGCTCGATGCACTACTGCAACAATTGCCGGCAAATGTTCGAGCAGTTCAAACCCCTGTAAAATAACTCCCCTCCTTTGCAAAGAGAGGTTGATTGAAAAAACAAAACAAAAGCGCTTCGATTTTATTAAATTGAAGCGCTTTTTCGTTTCTACCTTTAAACCGAAATTTGTTCCATGAAAAGAATACCTTTTATACTTTTTGCGGCCTTTTGCCTAGCATTTTACAGCTGCAAAACCGACAAAACCAAAACCACCAAAACCACCACGGACCGCGTAATTGCCAAGAAAACCGATACCCAGGTAAAAGCAGACCTGGACAACTTGTTGCAGGAAATGGATGCTACCTGGAATGAAATGATCGCCTCCGACGACCAAAAGATCGATAACTTGCAAACCCTTTTAGCCCGCGTGGGTCGCGATAAAAATTACGACAAAAGCCAACTGACCACACTTTTAGCGGAACGCGAAAACCTGAAAACGAAACGCTACGACCGGCAACAAATTAAAGATGTAACGGCCGTAGATGCTTACGATTCCGCTCAGATCAAACTTATGGATGCTACCTACCAACTCATTGAAGCCAACAACCTGGCGGCCCGCGATACCATAGCCGGACAACTCGCGAGCAAAATTCAGGAAGATGATTCCCGCGTACCGATCCTGCGGGCGTATTACGATAAAGCAGCTAAAAATTTCAACCAATACCTGAAAGATTACCAGCCGCAGATTCAGAAATTAGGCCCGCCTTACAGTGAAATGAAACCGGCGCCTTTGTTTGTAGAACAGCCCTTACTATAAAATAAAAGCCTGAAGAAATCTTCAGGCTTTTTTTATGCGAAAAATATAGCGTTTTAAAGCTTGGCCATTTCTGCTTTCACAAAATCGGCCAAACTCTTAATGTAGTCAGTAGAAAAATCGAAACGGATACCGGCTGCTTCATAAATCTCGCTGATCGATTTGGTATACCCTAAGGCCAACGCATTTTTATAGCCTTGTAAACCGGCTTTCGGATCTTCTTTGAACTTCTTCCACACGGCCACGGCTCCTAATTGCGCCATGGCGTATTCTATGTAATAAAAAGGTACTTCGTAGAGGTGCAGCTGCTTTTGCCAGGCGTAGGTTTTGAACTGTTCCAGGCCAGACCAGCTTACTTCTTTCTGGTTGAATTCATCGAATAAGGCCACCCATTTTGCGTGGCGTTCCTCTAAAGTATGCATCGGATTTTCGTAAACCCAGTGCTGGAATTTATCGATGGTGGCCACCCAGGGGAACGTTTCGAGTACGCCTTCCAGGTGCGTTTTAATGGCACGTTTGCGTTCGTCGGCATCCGGGAAGAAAATATCCCAGTAGTCCAGAGTTAGTAGTTCCATGCTCATGGAAGCCAATTCGGCTACTTCGGAAGGCGGATGTTTAAAAGCGCCCAAGGCAAGGTTTCTGGTCAGGAAAGAATGCACGGCGTGACCGCCTTCGTGTAGCATGGTTACAACGTCGCGGAGGGAAGAAGTAGCGTTCATGAAAATGAAAGGCACGCCTACTTCATCTAAAGGATAGTTATAGCCGCCGGGTGCTTTGCCTTTACGGCTTTCCAGATCCAGGTGGCCCATATTTTTCATCGTGATCAGGCAATCGCCTAAAAACGGATCGAGGCGATAGAAGCATTCAATACTTTTTTCGAGCAATTCGCTACCGTTTTTGAAAGGCGTAAGCGGCGGTTTATTGCTCGGGTCTACGTCCAGATCCCAGGGCCGCAGTTCGGCTAAACCCAGTTCCGTTTTGCGTTCGCGGTCAAATTCGCTTATGATAGGCGTAACCACTTTGGCAATAGAATCCTGAAAGTCGAAAGTATCCTGCGGGGTGTAATCGAAACGACCTAAGGCTGCAAACATGTAATCGCGGAAGTTGGCAAAACCGGCATTGGTGGCAACTTTATGGCGCAGCGTGATCAGTTCGGTATACAAATTATCGAGCTTTTCCCAATCCTGAGAGCGGCGTTCCTGAATGGTTTTCCAGGCGTTTTCGCGCACGGCGCGGTCCGGATTTTTAAGGCGGTCAGCAGCCCGTTGCAGGGTTATTTCTTCACCATCTAAAGTTACCGTCATTTGCCCGGAAATGGCCGCAAATTGCTGCTGTTTGGTGCTGATCTCGGTGTTGAGCGGAATGTTTTCTTCCCGGAAAATTTCCAGGGCTTTTTTAACCGATCGTAAATAAATGCGGTATTTTTCCTGGTCTAGTTCATTTAAATAAGGCGAGGCGATCAGCTTTTTATTCAGTTCATGGTCGTAAGGCGCCATTTTCGGATCGATCTCTTCTACAAAAAACTGGAAAGCCGCGGTAGCATCTTCGTTCGTAGTATCGCAGGTCATTTTAATGTAGCGCCAGCCCATATCTTCCTGCAGCACACTTTCCAGCTCGCTACGGTCCTGCAGCCATTTTTCAAGTTCAGAAGCAGAATTTACAGTGCGGTCGCGCAATTCAATAAAATAAGGTTCAATGGTTGCCCAGTCAGTTACGGTAAACGATTCAGGTAAATAAGTACGCGGGGTTTTCTTGATTTCCGGTACAGTTCTTTCGAGGGTATTCATAGATTTTATTATTCGGAGTTTGAAAAGTAGCAGTGGCGTTTACACGCAGAACACAACATTAGCGTTCCGGCTTAGCGGAGCTTTACGGGTTGTAATATAGGATTTTTATAACTATTGCTAAACAATTCCATTAAAAAAAAGCGATATTAAAACCCAAAACGGTAGGCTTCAGGCAAAAAAAAAGTGCCGGGTATTGCTACCCGGCACCAAAAATAAAATCAGCAATCCGTTACTACCCGATCTCGATCACCACGTCGCTGGTAAGCGGGTGGCCCACGCAATTGAGCACATAACCTTCCTGCATTTCTTTATCCGATAAGCCTTCGCGTTCGTCCATGTGCACTTTCCCGCTCAGGCATTTGCCGCGGCAAGCCGTGCATAAACCGGCCTGGCAGGAATAAGGAAGATCGATATCCTGGTCTAAACCGGCTTCTAAAATGGTTTGGTTTGGTTCTACGGTTACTTTGTATTCCTTGCCTTCATAAAGAATGGTAACGGTCTGCGTTTTAATAGTGCCATCGGTTGCTTCGCCGGCGTTTAAGCCTTCGGTGTCTACAGGTTGCGGTGTGCTGGCTGTAAAACTTTCCTTGTGCACTTTATCGCCCGGCACTTTCAGTTCGGTCAGGGCTTCTTTGGCGCCATCCATCATGATCTCCGGACCACAGATATAATATTCCGTATCCAGGAAATTGGTTACGCCTTGCGCCTGCAATAAAGAAATGATCTTCGCTTTATCGAGGTTGCCGGTTTGCGTAGCCGGATAACCGGCCGATTTTGGCTGATTTAAAACGTGCACTACTTTCAGGCGGCCGTTCGCTTCCGCTTCCATTTTATCGAAAGCCGCTTTAAAGATCGTAGCATCCTCGTCGCGGTTGCCGTAAAGCAGAATTACTTTCGAGTTTTTTTCGTTTTTCAGAACCGTTTTGGCAATGCTCATTAAGGGCGTAATGCCGCTGCCGCCGCCTAATAAAACCACGGTGCGCGTGGCCTCGGCTTTTGGTTCCAGGCAGAAATTCCCGATCGGGGCCATTACTTCCATGGTGTCCCCAACCTTTACGTTATCCGGTAAGAAATTCGACATCAAACCGCCCTGCACCCGTTTTACGGTTACTGAAAGGCATTGGCCTTCGTGCGGTGCACTGCAAAGCGAATACGCACGGCGCACGCTTTTGCCGTTAATATTGGTGATCAGGGTCAAAAACTGGCCCGATTTGTAGGGAATAGTTTGTTTTTCCGGATGCTCGAAATGCAGGGTGATCGCATCGGCGGTTTCCTGGGTAATATCTACAACTTTTAAGTTCAGGTAAGGGCTGCTCATATTTTCAAACGGGTTTTCCGGGCATCGGAAGGCCTGGATTTCAGGGCACGAAGTTACAAGTTTATGCCTGTTTTGGGAAGTTTTCCTTTACATTTTACTTTTTTATCCCTAAACCATACAGTTTTTCAATTCCGAACGCTAAATTCAACCAGAATTTTTATTCACACTGAGAAAAATGGCTCCAGGTTCCGAAATAAATAAGGCCTCAAAGTTGAAAACGCTGCTTTTAAAATACCGGGCAGAAATTGGAAAAGTGGTGGCGCTTGATCTGAATGCGGCTAACGTAATTAAACTCGATTTCTCCCAAGCCAACGCGCTACTCACGACCGAAGCGCTGCAACAAACCGAAACGTTTGACAAGTTGGTAAACCAGATGTTGCAGGAAAAAGAGGCTGTTGCGGGCATTGGCGGATATCTTGAAAACCGCATCATTTACCGCCGGAGCAACCTTTTCGAAGAAACCGAACCCCGCAGTATGCATTTGGGCATCGATATCTGGACGGCGGGCGGCACTTCGGTTTTTGCCCCGCTGCCCGGCCTGGTGCACAGTTTTCAGAATAACGCCAGTTTCGGCGACTACGGCCCTACCATTATTTTGCAGCACCAACTGGAAGACCTGATCTTTTACACGCTTTACGGGCATTTGAATGTAGCTTGTCTGGAAGATCTCAAGGAAGGACAAACAATTGAAAAAGGACAAAGAATCGCTGCCTTCGGGCCATTTCCGGAAAACGGTGACTGGCCGCCGCACCTGCATTTTCAACTTATAACCGACCTGAAAGGGATGCGCGGTGATTTTCCGGGCGTTTGCAAACCATCCGAAAAAGAAAGCTTCGCGACCAGCTGCCCGGATCCGAACCTGATTTTGCAAAGCCGCCATTTGTAAATTAAAACTTCAAAAAACGCTATATCTTTTGGCTTAAAAAGTAAGTATAGGCACCAGATTATTTTGCATTTTCCATGATAGACCTTAGCCGGTACACCCGCACCATTACCAATTACGCCGTGCTCTACGGCATGAAGATCGTGATCGCTTTACTGATCTTGTTTGTAGGCCTCTGGCTGATCAGGCGCCTTACCCATCTGCTGCACCGCTTAATGGAAAAACGCGGCGTAGATCCTTCGCTGGTTCCGTTTCTGAGCAACATTGTCAATATCCTGCTCAAGATCATGCTCATCATCATCGTGATCTCGCAGATCGGCATTGAGGCCACTTCGTTTTTAGCTATTCTGGGTTCGGCAGGTATTGCCATTGGTTTAGCCCTGCAAGGAAGTTTAAGCAATTTTGCGGGCGGCGTTTTACTGCTCACTTTGCGCCCTTTCCGGGTTGGCGATTATATTGATGCGCAAGGCCAGAGCGGCCGGGTACACCTCATTAACATTTTCAACACCGTAATAAAAACCGGCGACAACAAAACTATTTTTATCCCGAACGGCCCCCTGGCCAGCGGCACCATTGTAAATTACGACCTGGAAGAAAAGCGGCGGGTAGATCTGAAATTTGCGGTTCCGGGAGGACACGATATAAACAAAACCCGCGACATTATTTACAACCTGGTTGCCCAGGATCTGCGCGTGTTTAAAGATCCAGCCCCGAAAGTTGTAGTTTCAGAAACTACCGGCACCGATGTAACGCTTTTAGTGCGCGTATGGGCCAGCCACGAAGATTACTGGGATGTTTATTATGCGCTTCAGGAAAACATTAAAGACACTTTCCATAAAGAAGGCATCGTTTAAAAACTGTTTCTTCAACAAAAAAACGCTATACTTTTTGGGCCGAAAAGGATAGCGTTTTTTATTAATGTAATCCTGCATTGATTTGGCTTGGTTTTCCTTTGAATCCAACTTTTTGCTTTACAAAAGAAAATTAATTACCAAATTTAAGTACCTTCGTTGTTTGGAGATTTATTTCAAACTACGCAATCAACATGGCTTTTTCTTTATCGCATCATAAAACCAGGCAAATTCCACTCGGCGATCTGACCCGGGAGCAATTTCTGGTTTTAGCAATAGAAGCTGCTCAACAAGCCGACTGGAGCATTGGGCACACCACCGCCAACGGTTTTACCGCTTTTACCGGCTTTTCCTTAAGTTCTTTCAGCGAAGAGATCAGCATTGAAATTCAGGATGAAACTGCCTTGATCAAAAGCGAATGCCTGGATACCCAACTTTACGACTGGGGAAAAAACAAGCGCAACCTAAAGGAATTCCAGGGCAATTTCATGGAGGTACAAAGCTATTTAACCCCCGAAACGATAGCATCCCGGTACTACTATCTGCAACAGGAAAATGGATTCGCCGAAACTCTTGGAACGCAGAATGAAAAAAAAGCTACCCCTACCTTTTTCTCGCTTTTCATTCCGAAAGGTGGTTATTTCATTACTCCCATCTTACTGAACCTGAATCTGTTGGTTTTTATTACAATGGCTGTCAGCGGAGTAAATGTTTTGAATCCTGATGGTTATTCGCTTTTAACCTGGGGGGCTAATTTTCAGCCTAAAACCCTGGATGGCGAGATCTGGCGCCTGCTAACGGCCTGCTTTCTGCATATCGGCATATATCACTTGCTCATGAATATGTACGCGCTGATCTATATCGGGTCTTTGCTGGAGCCGATTATTGGCAGGTACCGGTTTTTAATGGCTTACCTGGCAACCGGAGTTTTAGCAAGCCTTGCCAGTGTGTGGTGGCATCCTGCCACCATTGCGGCGGGAGCTTCGGGCGCTATCTTTGGTATGTATGGTATTTTCCTGGCTTTGCTCACGTCCAATTATATAGAAGAATCGGCCCGGAAAGCTTTTTTTATGAGCATTGGCATATTTGTGGCTCTGAATTTACTCAATGGCTTAAATTCCGGCGGAATTGATAACGCTGCGCATTTTGGCGGCCTGATCTCCGGAATTGTACTGGCTTTTACTTTTCTGCCTGCCCTCAAAAAGCAACCCGGACCGAAAACTTTTAAAGTAATTGATTGGCTTTCAGCAGGTATAGCGTTACTTATCGTTATGGGTGCATACAGCGTTCTTCCCAATAACGTAAAACTTTTCGATAAGAAATTTAACCAATTTCAGGTTAATGAAGCCAGGGCCATTGAGCTGTATAACTTCGATCCTGACTTTTTTAAAACCGCGGAATCAAATAAAATTATTCAGAACGGCTTAAAAACCTGGAACGAAAATCTAAAAATTACCGAAGAAATTACCCTTCTGGACCTGACCGAGCCATACGACCGGAAAAACAAAATGATGCAGGCATATTGCCAGCGCCGGATCCAAACGTATGAGCTCATGCAAAAGATCGCGAAGGCTGAAAACCCTGAACTTTACCGGAATCTTTTCCTGCGCTTTAACGCCAATTTGCGTTGGTTTATGCGGGAGTTGGAGTAACCGGAACCGGTATACTGAAACAAAAAACGCTATACTTTTCAGGCAGAAAAGTATAGCGTTTTTTGTTTCAGTGAGCTGCAATTATCAGTCGAACCGAATTGCCTTCACCGGCTTGATGCGGGAAACCAGTGCCGTTGGCAACAGCACCGAAAGCAAGGTAAGCAGGAAGATAGCCGCGTTCAAAATCATAATCACGCCGAAATTCCAGTGGATCGGCACGGTATCCATGTAATAATTTTCGGGGTCTAAGGGAATAAGCTGGAAATAATATTGAATGGCGCAAAACCCTAAACCTACCACATTTCCCCAGAGCAGCCCTTTAAAAGTCAGCTTGGCGCCGTTGTAGAAAAATATTTTTCGGATCTGGTAATTCGTGGCGCCTACAGCTTTCAAAACACCTATCATGTGCGTCCGTTCCATGATCATGATGAAAACCGTGGAAACCATGTTGAACGTGGCCACAAAAACGATGAGCACCAGGAAAATGATAACGTTGCGTTTCAGCAGTTTCAGCCAGTCGAAAAGCTGGGCGTATTCGTCGGTAATTTTCTGCAACTGCAGATCGTAGTTCATTTTATCGAACACGTTATGGGCTGTCTGGTCAATGGTGCGGAAGTCTTTCAGAATTATTTCGTAGCCGCCTACCAGCGTGTCGTTCCAGTTATTCAGGTCGCGGATATGTTCCAGGTCGGAGAAAACGTACACGTTATCGAACTCATCGAGGCCGGTTTTGTAAATGCCTACAATTTTAAATTTCCGCACGCGCGGCGGGTTCTGCACAAAATAAAACAACGCTTCTTCGCCAATTTCCAGCCGCAGCTGGTCGGCAATTTTCTTGCTCACCATCACCTCATCCGAAGCCACCGAATCGACAATTTGCAACACCCGGCCGGCCACCAGGTTCCGTTCCATCGCGGAAAGATCATACGTTTGGTCTATGCCTTTCAGCACCACGCCCAGCACTTCGCCTTCGGTTTTCACAATGGCCGTTTTGCGGGCAAAAGGTTGCATATGCGCAATTCCCGGCACATTATTTTTATGCGGACTCAGGCCTGTATTGGTGCTGATCGGTAAACCTTCCAGGGAATTATTGGTATCGTATTTGGTAATTTGCAGGTGCGCGCCAAAGCTAAAGATCTTATCCTGGATCTGGTTGCGGAAACCTTCCAGAATGGCAAATGAAACAATCATGATGGCAAGGCCGATGGCTATGCTGATAATTGCTATTTTTGTAACCGAAGAAGTAAACGACTCCGAAGCGGAGGCGGTTATTTTTTTAGATATGTACCGGGAAACGTTCACGCGCCAAAATTTCCTGCAAGATAACCATCAATTTCGATTTCTCTGTTCCAAGCCATGTTTCAACCGCTAATAGTTTTTCTTTCGTTTTTCCTGGCAAGCCTGCCTTCGTGCCAGCGCACTGGCACCCAACAACCCGGAACGGCAGTAGTTTCTACGCAAAAATCTGCTGAAAACGGTATGCTTTCCGGCCCTAAAATTGCTCAAAACGCTACGCAAAACAACTTAAAAACCGGTGCCGAACAAACCGAAAAATACCTGCCTTTATTGCGTGGCAAAAAAGTAGCGTTGGTGGTTAATCAAACTTCGCTCATCAAAAATACGCACCTGGTAGATTCGTTGCTGGCCCATAAAATTCAGATCGTAAAAATATTTGCGCCCGAACACGGTTTCCGGGGCGAAGCCGATGCCGGCGCGCACATTAAAAACGAAACCGATTCTAAAACCGGTCTGCCCTTGGTTTCGCTTTATGGCAAAAATAAAAAGCCTACCAAAGAGCAAATCGCGGATATCGACGTAATTCTCTTCGACATTCAGGACGTGGGCGTGCGGTTTTACACTTACATCAGCACGCTGCATTATATTATGGAAGCTGCCGCCGAGAACAATAAAAAAGTACTGGTGCTAGACCGTCCCAACCCGAATGGAGATTACGTAGATGGCCCGGTTTTAGAAAAAGCCAATGTTTCCTTCGTAGGCATGCACGAAATCCCGTTGGTACACGGTTTAACCGTTGGCGAACTGGCTAAAATGCTGAATGGCGAAAAATGGCTGGTAGGCGGAAAGCAATGCAGCCTGGAAATTATTCCGGTAAAGAATTACACCCACAAAACGCTATACAATTTGCCCGTAAAACCTTCGCCGAATCTTCCAAACCAACAATCCATCCGCCTTTATCCGTCGCTTGGTTTATTCGAAGGCACGAACGTAAGCGTAGGCCGCGGCACCGAAAAACCGTTCCAGATCCTGGGCAGTCCGTTTTATAAAGACACCACCTTTTCCTTCGTTCCGAAGTCCGTGCCCGGTGCCACCAATCCGCCTCATTTAAATGCGCGCTGCTACGGCAAAGACCTTAGCCAGATCAAAGCCCCTAATTTCACAATCAGCTACCTGATCGATTTTTATAAAAATTCGCGCCAGCAAGATAAATTCTTCAACAGTTTCTTAACCAAGCTCGCCGGCACCGACCAGCTTCGCAAACAAATTGAAGCCGGAATGAGTGAAGCGGAGATCCGAGAAACCTGGGTACCAGCCTTAAAACGCTATAAAGAAACCCGCAAAAAGTACCTCCTTTATCCTGATTTTGAATAATAATTAGTAGTTGGTATCTGGTATTTAGAATTTGGACAATATCCAAAATACAATACCAGATACAAGATACCAACTACCAGATACCTTAAAAACTATGAACAAACCGCTCCGCATCATATTTATGGGAACGCCCGATTTCGCGGTCCCGACTTTACAGACTTTGGTTGAGAATGGCCAGCATGTAGTAGCCGTCATCACGGCGCCTGACAAACCCGCCGGCCGCGGCCTGAAACTGAATGAATCACCGGTGAAGCAATATGCGGTTTCGCAAGATATTCCGGTTTTGCAGCCCACTAATTTAAAATCCGAAACGTTTCTGGAAGAACTCAAAAGTTACCAGGCCGATTTACAGATAATTATCGCTTTTAGGATGCTTCCGGAAGCAGTCTGGAATATGCCGCCGCTAGGTTCGTTCAACATTCACGCCTCGTTGTTGCCGCAATACCGCGGCGCGGCGCCTATAAACTGGGCCATCATGAACGGCGAAACCGAAACCGGCGTAACCTCCTTTTTCCTGAAACATCAGATCGATACCGGCGACATCATTTTCCAGGACAAAACCCCAATTCTACCGGAAGACGATTTCGGCACGCTCTACGAGAAACTGAAACACGCCGGTGCTGCCTTAGCCCTAAAAACCGTACAAGCCATCGAAGCCGGAAACGTACCTTCGCAGCCGCAAAGTTCTTCTTCAGACTTAAAAGAAGCGCCCAAAATCTTCAAGGAAACCTGCCAGATAAACTGGAACCAGCCGGCCGAAAAGATCCATAATTTCGTGCGCGGCCTTTCACCCTACCCTACCGCCTGGACCATTTTCTACGACAAAACTTTTAAGATCTTTAAAACCGAAACGGTATCTGAAAACCCTGAAAAAGTCGAGCCTGGCCAAATCATTACCGACGGCAAAACCTTTATTCACGTGCAAACCGCCGACGGCATTTTAAACCTTCTGGACCTGCAAATGGAAGGCAAAAAACGCATGAGCGTGCCCGAATTGCTGCGCGGTTACACCTTTAAAAACGCAAAAAACGCATGATAGCCTTAGTAGTAGCCATGGCCGAAAACAACGTGATCGGCAAAAACAACCAACTCATCTGGCACCTCCCCGCTGACCTGAAACACTTTAAAAACCTGACCACCGGCCACCCGATCATCATGGGCCGCAAAACCTACGAATCCATCGGCAAACCGCTTCCCAACCGCACCAACATCGTCATTACCCGGCAGGAAGATTTCAAACCGGAAGGTTGTCTTGTTGCGCATTCCTTACCCGAAGCTTTGATGCTGGCGCAACAATTGGACGCCAATATTTTCGTGATCGGCGGGGCAGAAATCTACAAACAAGCCATGTTCCTGGCCGATACCATTTACCTCACCGAAGTGCACCACGAATTTGAAGGCGATACGTTTTTCCCTGAAATCGATACCCTTTTGTGGGTGGAAACCGACCGCGAAGAACACAAAGCCGACGATAAAAATCCGTACGATTACGCTTTTGTAACCCTTACGGCCGTGGAATAAAATTTAGTTCGACTGCGTAATTTTGCAAAAAAAAATACCCAGTACCGTTGACTGAAGGCAACGGAAACAAAAAAGGGAAGCCGAATTATTCAGCTTCCCTTTTACTTTTTCAGGCCGGAACCATAGCGTTTTTAGCGCAGGATATACAGCTTGCCGTATTCTTTCTTAAATGCTTTATCGCCGGCCGTTTTGCGGTGTTTCATTTCCTCGAGCGGCGATTTTTCCATTACCACGCGGTACAGGTAAGCGCCGTTCGCCAGTTTATCGCCGTATTCATCGGTACCATCCCAAGGCAGACTCATGTTGTTGCCCACGTGGATCGGCCCCAGTTCTTCCTTCTGAATTTCACGCACCACCTTACCCGTTACAGTCATGATCTGGATCTTCAGGTTACGCGGCATATTCTCCGGGTTACCGGTAAGCGTAAATACAAAACGCGTATGGCTCGAGAACGGATTCGGATACGGATAAAAATGCGTGATCGAAGATTCGTTCACCACCCGGAATGTAATGCTGTAAGGCTCAAACCCGGCTTCGTTATCCGAATTATCTCTGCCTTGCACACGAAGGCTGTAGACGCCGTCGGCCAAGCCTTTCGGATTAAACATGATGTTGAAATCGCGTTTATCTTTCACCTTGTCCATATCCGGCAAGGTAATCAGACTAGCATCCGACATATCAATGCGTTCGTAATTTGTCAGGTCATCCGGCTTCGAGAGGAAAACTTCCAGCTTATTCGGGTCCTGCACATAATCGTAACGGTCTTCATCTTTTAGGTTAATGGCAATTTTAGGGCTCGGCGAAACCAGATCACCATCCATAATATGCACCCCGTCGAACACCACGTCAACCACCGGATGCAGGTCGGCATTTGGCATGGTAAACGGAATTTCGAGGAAGTTATTGAAATAATATTGTTCCGGAAGTATATACGGGTTCACATCTACCCGAACCGTATTATTCCCCTTCATGCCTGCAGTAGAAAATTCATAATCGAAGAAAATGCTGTCCCCCGCCATCAGGCGTTTCACTTTGATCGTATCCTGCAACGCAATTTTAGATCCGCTTACACTCCGCACCACCGATAGAGAATCGCTAAAAGGCAATCCGGAAATATTGCTGAAAGCAAACCGCATCTTCACTTTGCCTTTCTCGGCCTGTTTCGAAATATTTTCATACTTATCAAGGCCCACCAAATCCGGACGCATCATGCCTTCCGGCACCGGCTGATAAACTACCAGCCACTGCTCGAGTTGCGGCGCCGAACGATCAGCAGTATCTGCCTTTGCAATTTCCAGCTGCAGATATGGGTACTGCTGCGCGCTTACGCCTGCCAGGCTATACGATTTGCTTTGAATATCTGCCTGTACCAGCGTCCGGTTTCCCTTCAGATCAAAGCCGTAAAGGTCAAGTGTATATTCATCTTTCGCGGTGGTTTTAACAGTATGATGCAAAGTAGTCCATTGCGCAGCAGGGCCAATTTTAGTAGACGTGATTTTGCCTTCATTCTGATTTCCCTGAATGGCCTGCGAAAAGTTTATATTCTGATCCTGGGCCGGTTGTGGCGAGGTACTGTCGTAGGATTGTTCTTTCAGCAAGCGTGCTTTTACGGCTGTTGCTCCTTTTTGCCCGACAATACCAAATGGATAACCAGTCTGTAAATTATCGATCAACTTAGAACCGATCAATTTAAAAGCGTCTTTCTGCGTTTGGGTAAATGTAGAAAACGGCACATTCGTTTGTGTCATTAACGCCACATAATATCCATCAGGAATACTTTGTATAAAATTCACCAAACCATTAATTCCGGCCTGATTATTCATTTCAAAAACATAAAAAGTCTGCGGCCATCCGCATTTATTGGTTGGGTATCCCATGTAAGGTTTCAGATCGCGGTTATTGAACACGGCAGCCATTATTACCGGCGTGGTCCCATCTCCGCAGAAATAAAACGAAGCATTATTATTCACAAAAAGGCCGTGCGGAGGAAACACAAAAGGCAGATTTCCACCACCGGTTCTGAACAATAATTCTTTATAAAGCGGTGCAAATTCCCAATCATGGGTCAGGCTATCCCTTTCTATTGACTCTTTATTGTCTTTTATAAACTGCGCATAATGGCTTTGCGACCAACCTGCCGGGCTATTATTAATATACCGGAAAGAACTTTCTGCCCAGATCGTATCTTCATCGGCCCCGAATTCATTAAAACGGAAACGCCAGTAAAATACCAGGCTGTCTTTTGGAGTAGTGCCTGCAAATAAATTCACCTTCCAGGAAGGCATTACATTGGCATTCGTTACTAAAGAAGATCTTTTAAAAGGACTGTTGAAAGTATTTACTGTATCTATCTCAAAATAATAATTCCGGGCCGGGCTCAATAAATTCGCCGGCTGCCCCACCAATTTAACGGTAGTATTCGAAACGATACCAAATTCTGCTGGCAATAATGCAATAACCCCGTTAACAGATAAATAACTTTCCAAAACGGCCTCATTGTTCGTTTCATTCAGTTCATCTACCGAATTTCCGGCATCCAGAGTAACTTCAAATTTATTATTGCCAAAACCATTCAATCCTTTTGAACTGATCTCATACAAATAAGTAGCTTTATTATATACCGGTGGATATTTTACCGGTTTGTACTGGGTAACACTTCCATTTGGCAACGTTCTTTTAACCGCTATTACCAAAGAATCGTCTATAGCTTTTCCAAGGTTTTTAACATCTATTACCAGGTCGAATTTATCCATGCTCGCCGTTACTGCCGAACCGGTAGGGTTAGACTGCAAGCGAAGCCCATTGGCCTGGAAGGTATAATCTGGTTTTTCAGGAGCAAATAATCTTACTGCCGGGTCGCCTTGTAAAACCATTTGGGTTGCTACGGCAAAATTTTCCCAGTTATTCGGCGAAATCTCTAAAGTTTTCTTTGCCGCTTCTGCATTAATCTCCCCAACCGTTTTCCCATAAAAGGCAGAATCTGTAAATGCCAGATTATAGAAACTGCTTGAAAAATTATTTAACGCGTACGGTACAGCATAAAAAACATCTGCTAAAAATAAGATAGCGCCTTTTTTAGGAGTAAGCAGCCAGTTTTCTCCAAAAGAAAACTTCTGAAGGTTTGTATTCTTGAACAAAAATGCATTTCCGGATCCGCAACCATTCATGAGGATCATCGGGAATTTACCGGGATTATTGTAACCGTTTACCGCATCCGATACATACCCAATATCCAGATCGGATACGGATGAGGAGCTGTGCCCGAAAAAGGTCATCAAGGTTAACCCGGTATTAACTTCATCTTTAACATTAACAGATGAAATTGCGGCTCCATTGTTACTCCGTAAAATAGATTTCACATTTGCGCCAAGCAGCGGCCCTTCAACTTTATTCTCATAATTACTTAAATACCGGGCAAGCTGAGCAGCTTCAGCTTGAGAAGATCCGCCGCCCAGGTGCAGAATATTTTTCCGCCATTCTTCAACACCTAAAACCTCGTGCATTTGCACCTTTTCTAAGTAGTCGATGATCGACTCTGAAGTTGTAGCCGGGATCCGGCCGGTAGCAACCTGAGGGGAAAATGAGTTATTTTTGTAATCTGCCGTAAAAAGCACATCAGATGCCGGAAAGCCGAAGGTTGGCACCAAGTCGTCGCCCAGGCCCTGAGCTACGTAAAAATTTGGACGCTTTCTGAAATCTCCACTGCCCAGGTTCATTTCCAGCCCTTTACCCATAAGCAACATAAACTTCGGATCGCCATTAGCCATCATCCACTGCATAAAATTGCGGATAGCCATTGAGGATTTCTCCCCATAATGGAATTGTTCGTAAAGCTGGTCGATGTTTACAACAACCGGTTTGTAATTACCGCCCGCGGTGCTTGCACGGTAAGCAGCATAATCAGCGGGCGGATCGGTATATGCAGTTCCGGTAACAGGCGTGCGCAATGACGGGTGCGTAATAATTACATAATCGAATTGCGAAGGATTGGTAACCGGGCTAAACTGTATAGCTTTAATGCCGGCGGGCGAAAGAGTAGTCTGGGTGTTGGTAATTAGAATGCGGCGCTTAAAAGTTGCCGGATCGAAGACAAAACCCACCTGACCTCCGGAAGTTATGCCGGTAGTTCTGATGATATTGTTCGGATTGGTAATTTCGTAAGCTACAGCATTGGCCGGCGCGTTGGAAAACTGAAAATAAGATGGCGTGGTTTTAACAGAATCGGTTAAAATTACCCGGTTACTATTTCCCAGATCGTTGGTACGCGCATAGGTAAGTTTATAATATGAAATCCGGGTTTGCCGAACCAGAGCAGTATTGGCCGAATCGGCATTGGCCGTACGGATATAAACCACTCCGTTCGGGTGGATATCGGAATTCTGAATCTCGAATTTTGCCCGCCGGATATTATAGGCCGGAAATGCTAAAATACCCGAAGTGCCCGTGGCCGCGTTTGTAAGAACTCTTTCCGGACCGCCCGGCGGCTTGATCATTATTTTTAATTGAGCGGAAGTTGCATTGGCACTTTGTACCCCAACTTCAAGCCATGGATTTCTACCGGTATTTTCTACGTTGTTCAAACTGTTCAAAGTATCTTTCCGGGAACGGGAAAACGTAGTACTGGTAAAGCCTTCTCCCATTTCCCCTAATGCGCCTTCGGTAGAGCCAACCTTATAACCTGAAAAATACTGATCGTTCAGCATCCGGAATTTTTCGGCATAATGACGTGGTTCCGGACTCAGGGCATTCGGTTGCGAGGTACGTTCAACCATCCGCTTGCCATTGGCAGCACCCCAAGTAAGGTAATAAGCAGCAGTATCGGTAAACAAACTGTAAGCATCGCTTAACTGATAAGATGTATTCCGATATAAGGCATTATCAAGCTTTCCATCATTCTTCTGGCCGTAAAAATCAATGTAATCGCCGCTGTTCAGCGTGCCGTCCGATTGGCCGTTTACGTAAATGGCAACTTCCTGGCCGCGACGGAAAATCTGGAATTTCTGAGGGTTTACGTTAGAAATTCCAGCTGCCACCAGATCGTTATACGTCAGGCGGTGCATGCCCGTGCTTACTACCTTGATCTTATAATAAGGCTGCGAATAATTAATCCATTCGTTGCCGTAAACCGGCGTCTGTGCTTTTAAAACGGTAGGAAAACCGATCAGAAAAGTAAAGACCGAAAGAAAAAATACGCTGCGAAAGAGATAAAAAAACCGCATACTATATTTAAAAATTATTTATCGAATTTATAACCAAGCGACACAATTACCGACGACACATTGCTGTTATCGGCTACCTTGCTGAGGGCAAGATCCAGGTTCAGGCCGCCCATGGCCGCACCTACCCCAAAATTCGGCTGTACTTTCCAGCTTTTACCGCCTTCCAGCTTTTCGAACTGCTGAATGTTATTGATGCCGCCGCGTAAGAAAACAATACCGCCGTAACCAATTTCGGCACCTACGTGCGGATCTACCGAAACCAGCCCGCTCCTTAGCAACACGTTACGCTTGCCGTCGAAGGTAAAGTCAAGGTCGGTAGCCACCAAAGCAGTAAATTTCTCCCCCATTTTAAAATCGCGCGCAACTCCGGCAATTAACCGGGGCATAGTAATTTCCACGCTATTTTTGGGCAGATCGTTGTTCGTTGCCAGGTATACTTCGCGGAGTTCATCGGTGTTAATAGACCACGCATTAAAAGTGGTGGTGATATCTTTGGCTACCAAACCGAATTTCCAGCGGCGGCGCTCCAGTTGGGCACCCGCATCGAAACCAAAGCCCCAGCAGGTAGCAAAACTACCCACGTGGCGGTAAATGATCTTGGTATTAGCACCCAGTTTTAAACCCGGCAGCAAATTGCTTTTGCGGGCATAAGAAACCAACAAGGCATAATCGGCTACGGAAAAGAACTGAATGCTATCGTACTGAATCTGGCCGCTGGCACTATACAGGCGGCGGGTATCTACAATATCGTCTACGCCTACCCGGATTAAAGAAACGGCCAGCGCGCTCGAAGTATCTAATGGCGTGGCAAAACTGAGGTAATCGTTCTTTACACTTCCGGCAAAAAGCTCGGAGTGCATGCCCACAATATTATATTTATGTTTCAGATCGGTAAGGCCGGCGGGGTTCCAGAAACCAGCTGTAGCATCCGAAACAATAGCAGACTGCACGTTACCCATACCCAAAGCGCGGCCGCCTACCCCAATATTTAAAAATTCGTTGCTGTATTTCGGCGCGGAAACCTGCGCGTTGGCAACGGTACTAACCAGCGCAAATGCCCCTGCAGCTAGTGTAACAAATTTTTTAAGCATACATGAATCAATTTAAAACTTTAGCTTCCAACGGTTCGGGCTGTACATAAGTACGTAATTGGTAAAATTTGTTTCTGAAATAGCTGTTTACCAGTGCAAATCAGACGAAGCGCAGCATTATCTTCTTTAACCAGCGCACACGTTGTTTCGTTCCTGAATTCCCTTTTAGCCAACCAATTCACAACCCTTGTTCTCACCCCGCAATTTAGGAAGCTTTGAGCATACTCTATATATAATTGTGTAAATGTTTAAACCAGGGGGTATTTTCCTTCAAAAATCCCGGGTTCTGGTATAGCCATTAAATGCGGATTTACATGTGGTCTTTAAAGATCTGCAATGCTATGTAGCGCAGGAAATTGGCAAAAGAAGTAAATTCCAATTCAAATTAACCGGCAAAACGCTATGCTTTTGATCATAAAAAGTCAGGCGGCAGAATCCGGATAATATTTTGCCGGAATGCAGGAATGCTAACAAGCAAAAACGCTATCCTTTTGACCTGAAAAACTATCCTCGGTCTACTGCCTTTCCGTTTCTACGACAATCTTTCCGACAATTTAAAAATTCATCAAAAATTATTTTCGCCGTTCAACCCTTTAATTCAGCACTTTAACCTCCATTTTATGAATTTAAACAACCTACTGGGCATAACCGCGTAATTATTTTTACACAGTACCTTGCTTTGCATAGTACCTGCTTATATATTTGCATCATCAATTCAATAAACCGCTTAACGCAACATGGCTTATGAAAGTAGAAAACACCCAGGTTCAGATGCGGAAAGGAATTCTTGAATTCTGCATCCTGGAAATAATTGCCCGCGGCGAAGCTTACGCCTCGGATATGCTGGAAGAACTGACTTCCGCTAAAATGATTGTGGTGGAAGGTACGCTCTACCCGCTGCTCACGCGCCTCAAGAACGCCGGCCTTCTGGATTATGCCTGGGTTGAAAGTTCTGCCGGGCCGCCCCGCAAATATTATAAACTCACTGAAAGCGGCCAGTCTTTTTTAGAATTACTCCGCCAGACTTGGACCGAACTGGTCGCTTCCACCGAATTCATTATCAACAAGAAAAAAGCCTAATCCTTATGAAAAAGAATATCAGCATAAACCTGCAGGGCATGATCTTCCACATTGAGGAAGACGGTTACGAAGTGCTCAGAACTTATCTCGACAGCATTAAAATATACTTTTCCGGTTACGCCGGTCACCAGGAAATTATTGCCGACATTGAAAGCCGCATGGCCGAAATTTTCTACGCCAACCTTACGCCAACCAAACAGGTAATTACCCTGGAAGACGTGCAGGCACTCATTAAGAAAATGGGCAGCGTGAATGATTTCGCGCAGCACGATAAAGATGAAGACGAAGTTGAAGTTGAAGCCCCAAAAATGATCGGCTCAACCACTTCCGGCTCTTATTCTTCCGGTTCCGGTTCAGCAGCTACCGGATCGGCCGCTTACACCGGCACTAAAAGATTATATCGCGACGGCAACCGCAAGGTAATTTCGGGCGTGGCCGCCGGTATTGCCGCTTATTTAAACACAGAACCGCTCTGGGTACGCCTAACCCTGCTTTTTTTAGTGATCGTGATAGCCCCCATTACCGCCGGACTTTCGGCCGGGTTTATTATTCTGCTTTACATTTTGTGCTGGATTGCCCTGCCCATAAATTATGATACGCCCGTTGGAAACCACGCTTATTCAGCGACCGAAACCACTTCCAGAAAGCTTTTCCGCAATCCTGACGATAAAAAATTAGGGGGTGTTTGCAGCGGTTTGGCCCTTTACCTGGGAATCGATCCGGCCATGATGCGCCTCATTTTCCTGATTGGTTTGTTTGCCGGTGGCGCGAGTTTACTTATTTATGTGCTGCTCTGGATCGTTCTGCCCGAAGCCAAAACCATAACCGAAAAAGCGCAGATGCAGGGAAAGCCTTTAACCCTGTCTGGTATTGAAAACTCGCTGAAAAACAGCCTGCAGCCAGACGGGGCCAATCAGGAAGAAAGTCCGCTGGTGCGTTTAATGCTGTTGCCGGTACGCTTGCTTTCTCAGATTCTGGTGGTGCTTTCACGCATTCTGGGTCCGGTTATTAATGCTTTATTAGTGGTGGTCCGCATATTTGCCGGGGTTATGCTGATCATTATGGGCATTTCCGGAATAATAGCGCTGGTTTCGTTGCTGCTGGTAAGCACGGGCGTAATTCAGGATGCGAGTTTTATTGAACTCAACAACGTGCCAAACAACTTCTTCTTTACCGATTTCCCGCTGTTTGGTAAAATTGCCGGCTTCCTGGCAGGCCTGATCCCGGCGCTTTTCCTGATCATTCTGGGCCTGGGCCTGTTAACAAAGCGGTTTTATATGCGCGCTACCGTTGGTTGGACCATGTTTGCCGTAATGCTGATTTCTGGTTTCATTTTCCTGGCAAGCATTATCAGCTACTCCAAAAATTTTGAAGAAAACGGTACTTATGTAACTGAAAAAACCTTCCCAGCAGCCAATTACCAAACCATTTCGTTAGATGCCAACAAAATTGAGCGGGTATTTGACGACTACATTGATGTAACCGTGGAAAGCTATGCAGGCAACGATATCCGGTTGATTCAGCAGTTCAGCGCCGAGGGACGGACCGAAGAAGATGCCATTAAAAATGCCCAGATGATGAACTACCGCGCCGTGCTGAAAGATTCGATGCTGGTGCTGGACAACGGATTTACCTTTAAGCAGAACGCCATTTTCCGGGAACAGGAATTAGCTCTGAAACTTCGTTTGCCGGAAGGAAAAACCTACCGCATTTCTTACGACATGGCCCGTTTGCTGCCGGAATCGAACTTCGATCTGAACTATTCAAACGAACAGATCTCGAAACACGGCTGGAAGATCAAAAACAATGTTTTCACCTGCGTAACCTGTACCGCCGCCGATTCAGCCGAAGTAACGGATCGCACCGATGCCGGATTTGACCCAGATTTCGATAACAGCGGCGAGAAAAGCTTCCTGAAAACCGCCGATGATTTCGGACCTTCTGTTCGGCAGCTCGATGCGGCGAATTTTAAAAAAATATCGGTTGTAGGCCCGTTTTACGTGAAGATCATTCCCGGTCAGGCTTTTAACGTGAAAGCCCGCGGCGATGCCGATGACCTGCGTGAAATGCGTTTCGAAGTGGAGAACGGCGAACTTTCGATCTTCCCGCGCAAATCAGGTTTCAGCCTGGGCCGCAATAACCCGGACCCGATCTACATCACCGTCCAGATGCCGGACCTGATGGAGTTATCGCTGGTGGGTGCATCTACGGCCGAAGTAGTAGGTTTCAAACAAAACAAATTAAAGGTTAACCAAACCGGTGCCACCCAGGCCTTTATCCGCACCGATGTACAGACCCTGGAAATAAACCTGACCGGTGCTTCGGAGGCCGTGCTCGAAGGTACAGCCCGCGACCTGGAAGCCGATGTGGTGGGGGGTTGCGAACTGAATGCCCTGAAACTAATTGCAGAAAACGCGAACCTGGACGTAACCGGTGGTTCCGAAGCCCACGTGAACGTACAGCGCATTCTGCGTGGCGACGTAACCGGCGGCAGTGAATTAACTTACACCGGCGACCCGGAAAACATAAAGGTAGACGAGGGCGGCGGCTCGGATGTCAACCGCCGCGAGATCTAAAACGCTATGCTTTTGAATTAAAAAAGTGCGGCTGAATGATTATTTCAGCTGCACTTAAATACCGCACTCCTGGTTTTCCCTGCCCCATTTTCAACAATTAATTCCGGAGAAATAAAACGGTAGGCAAATGAGAAGAAAAACTCTTTCCCGGCATATTTTATCGGTCTGCAAATCATTCTCTCCAACACTCCAAACTCAAATTAAAACCATGAAAAAGCAACTAATATATACGGGTCTGTTGGTTTTTCCAGCCTTTATCATTTTAGGAAACCAAAATTTCCAGGGAAACCGGACCGAAAAAATAGCGAATAAAGCATCTTTTAAACCTGATTCGAACTGGAATGAAAGAAATGAAATCAACTGGAACCGGGATGGAGAAAATAAAACCGGCCGGCCGATAATTTATTTCTGGGAAGAACAAGTCTGAACCCGATAGTAACATTAATTAACACCGGAATTAGGATTATTTACCCAACAGCGGTAAAAGTCTACCAAATGATCTGATTAAATCGCTTATTCCACTGCATACTATTGAACTAACCGGTTTAACAAATGGTATAGCAAAGAAATTAAGAAGAGCAGGCAACCAAAAGGTTACAACCTGCATCTTTTTAAACAGAAACCCCTAATCTGATAATATAGTTTGTTTGTTTTAGTTGGGTTGAACAGTTTGTCAGTAGCGCAGGTCTGAACAGCCTGCGCTATTTTTTTGTGGTTATTTTGGTTTATGAATATGGCGGCGCGAGCTTGCTGCTCCTTCTTTTTAGCTGAACGGAATGAGCAGGTAGGAGCAGATAAGGAGTTATTATTTTGATCATGCGGAAAATCTGTCGCCGCTTCTAAGCTAAACGCTTACCATATTCGGGTGTCAAATAACCTAAACCTCCTTCGGAACTGCCTTCAATTCTTCCGCTTCTTCTTTATTTAAAACTACAATCGGCTCCAGGTTCAGCTTCTTCCCTTCTTTCAATAAAAACGGATAAGCCGCCTCAAATTCATTCCGAATGTATCCTTCTAAAATTGCTTCCGTTAAGGCTTCCTTCAAAATTCCAACTTCTTTAGAAGGCTTCAGGTCGAAAGTTTTCATAATGATCTCGCCGGAAATTACCGGCTGGAAATTGCGGAGTTTGTCGCTTTCTTCTACCTGCTTCAGCTTTTCCTCTACCAGCCTGAAATTCTGCATGTAGCGCTTCACCTTCGCATCGTTTTTCGAAGTAATATCCGCGCCACAAAGCTTCATCAGGTCATCAATATCATCGCCGGCTTCGAATAAAAGCCTTCTTACAGCCGAATCAGTTACGGTTTCTTTAACCAGTGCAATGGGCCGTAAATGGAGGCGAACCAGCTTCTGTACGTAACGCATCTGTTCGTTCTGCGGTAGTTTCAGGTCGGCGAAAAGTTTGGGAACCATACGGGCGCCGCGGTCTTCGTGGCCGTGAAAGGTCCAGCCTACTTTATCGTTGAAGCGTTTGGTATCGGGCTTGGCAATGTCGTGCATAATGGCGGCCCAGCGGAGCCAAAGGTTGTCGGTAACTTCGGCCACGTTGTCTAAAACCTGCAGCGTGTGGTAGAAATTATCTTTGTGCGATTTGCCGTTTTTGGTTTCCACGCCGTAAAGCTCCACCATTTTCGGGAAGATCAGTTTAAGCAAACCGGTATTGAAAAGCAGCTTGAAACCGTAGCTTGGCTTTTTTGCCAGGATAATTTTGTTCAGTTCGTCGGTAATCCGCTCTTTGGAAATTATATTGATGCGTTCTTTATGATCTACAATGGCATCGTAGGTATCCGCATCGATGTCGAAATTCAGTTGGGTAGCAAACCGGATGGCGCGCATCATGCGCAGCGGATCGTCGGAAAACGTAATGCCCGGCTCCAGCGGCGTTTTGATCATTTTCCGTTTGATATCGCCAAGCCCATCAAATTGATCAATTAATTGTCCGTAAGAATTTTTATTCAGGCTGATTCCCAAGGCATTAATGGTAAAATCGCGGCGTTTCAGGTCGTCTTCAAGCGTGCCGGCTTCCACTTCCGGCTTCCGCGAATCAGACCGGTATGATTCTTTTCTGGCGCCCACAAACTCCACTTCCCAATCTTCCGCCCGCAGCATCGCCGTTCCGAAATTCTTGAACACGTTTACTTTGGGTTTGTGCGGTAATTTCTCCGCTACTTTTTCGGCCAATTCGATACCGTTTCCTACACAAACTACGTCAATATCTTTGGAAGGACGCTTCAAAATCAGATCCCGCACAAAACCACCGATCACGTAGGTTTCTACTTTCAATTCGGCGGCGGCTTCGGCTACAGTTCCAAAAATTTTATGATCGGGCAGTTCAACGGTTTGCATCAAAAAAAACGGTAGGGTTTTAAACGAAAAAAGTCAGAAGTTAGAAGGCATCATCTTATCAAATTTTCCGGTCATCCTGAGCCTGTCGAAGGAACTAACTGGTACTCCTATGGAATTTGAGCGAAGCAATAAATTCCTTACTCAATATTCAAGTTAGTTTTCGTGCGGGTTCGGTACGCGTTAGTTCCCTCGGCTTCGCTCGGGATGACCAGATAAATTAAAAAAGAAAAACTTTCTTTATTCTGACTGCAAAACTACTCAAAAAACGGTAGCGAAATCGGGCAAAAAACTATTCCCGGATCACTTTTAGACTGCCGTCTGGGTGCAATTGCACGATTCTTGAAGGCTGGGCGGTAATTTCCTCTTCCTGGCGCCAGGTTACCACGTAGTCTACTTTCTGTTTAATGCTCTCCGGAATGCCCGAAAAACTGCCGCTGGTTTGTTCGCCGCTCATATTAGCCGAAGTAGAAACAATGGCCCGTTCAAATTGCCGCGTCAGCCGGTGACAAAATTCATCGTTTGGAATTCTTATGGCTACGCTGCCATCGTTGGCCAGCACTTCCGGAGGCAAATTCTGGGTTTCAGAAAAAATGAAGGTGGTAGGCCGTTCCTGGTTTTCCAGATGGCGTTCAAAGTTTTCGGGCAGGTTTTTCACGTAGCGCTTCAGCATTTCCACGTCCGCTACCAGCAGAATAAACGGTTTATCTTCCGGGCGTTCTTTTACCTGGAAAACCTTTTTTACCGCCGCCGCATTTTCCGCATCGCAGCCAATGCCCCAAACCGTATCGGTCGGGTACAAGATCACGTTGCCGACCAAAAGCTCGTCTACTACCCGCTGAATTTCTTTTATTTCTTTGCTCATCGTTTTAGCTCGTTTTGGGTTTGGATACGGAAGAATTTGGTGGTGGTTGAAGGGAATTTGGCGGAAAGGTAAGATTGAGATTTTGACGTCATTCCGAGCGAAGTTGAGGAAACCTATAGGGAAGGAAAACACTCTAATTTACAGTGAAAGTTTCAGTTAGATAATGATTCCATTCACGACCAGAATAATCAACAACTTTTATTTTCCCCTCAATGGAAAACTTTTCCAACTGATTTGGTACAGTCCGTATAATAAAAATTGGCCCTGATTTTATAATAGCACGAGGTATTCTTTCCTTTGAGATTGTATGTTTAACAACTAAGCTATCAAAATTAAATTCTAAAGTATTTATTTTATCGTTTGACACTTGAAAAGTAGCATATACAGCGTCGCCAACTTTAAAATTTTCACCATTTAGAAATAACTCTATTTTCTTTCCTACCCATAAAGGCATAAAATAATCGGTTGTACTTCCGACTTTTGTAGCCAATTCAGTTTGAATTGCTTCTTCAGCCTTTAAAGTCCAGAAAAATAGATCAAGGTGATTTAATGTATCAGATGAATTTAAAACTAATTGCTTATTTCTTATTAGTTGTTTCGAAATTTGACCTCCTTCATCAAAAATTTGATTATAGGAATTAGAAACTGTATCTGAATACGCAAGTAAACTTTCTCTATTGTGCTCTTTAACAACACTATCTCTTAAACTTTCAAGTTTCTGTGAATATGCTAAAACTCTAAGATCTGAAGATCTATTACCTTCTTTCTTAACTGCCTTATAAATGTAAGAGGTTAGATTATTAAGTGTGTTTTGTGATTCTAAAACAACAAATTTGGTAATTGAATCACTATCTTCATTATTCTGACACGAAATTAGAGTTAAAAGGACCCCTGAAATTAAAAACAGCTTTTTCATCATATAAAGATAGCTCTAATTGGTTTTTAAATATTTTATAGAAATCTTATTAAGACTAAAAGCACCATAAGTTTCCTCGGCTTCGCTCGGAATGACGAAAAAGGAAAAGACACAAATAAAGCTATCCTTTTCAGCCTAAAAACCCGATCAACAATTTAACCATTAAGCAATTCAACAATTTACTTAATCTCCTGGCACAACTCCACCAAAACCCCGTTCGCCGTTTTCGGATGCACGAAGCAAACCAGTTTGTTATCGGCGCCGCGTTTGGGTTGTTCGTTCAGTAAGGTAAAGCCTTCGGCCCTTAACCGTTCCATTTCGGCGTAAATATCTTCAACCTCGAAAGCCAAGTGATGAATGCCTTCGCCTTTTTTCTCCAGGAACTTGGTAATGGCGCTGTCCGGGGTTAAGCCTTCCAGCAGCTCGATCTTCGCTTCGCCCATCCGGAAAAAGGATGTATTTACGCCTTCAGAAAGCACTTCTTCCATTTTATAAGGCTCCGCGTTCAGCAGTTTGGTGAATAAAGCGTTGGCGGCGGCAAAATCTTTTACGGCGATGCCAATGTGTTCGAGGTTTTTCATATTATTTATATTGAATCTATTTTAGTAATTTTGCGGCTACTAAACTAAAGAGCCGCCAATGTTGTTCTTTAGGCGGTAAAAATATAGATACGTAACCACATATTAGCAATTATGCTGAAATTCCCGATATACCTGGACAACAACGCTACCACGCCGATGGATCCGCGCGTGCTGGAAGCGATGCTCCCTTACTTTTCCGAAAAATTCGGTAACGCGGCTTCGCGCAACCACGCTTTTGGCTGGAACGCCGAAGAAGCCGTAGATTATGCCCGCGAGCAGATCGCCGCGTTGATCAACTGTAACCCGAAAGAGATCATCTTTACCTCGGGCGCTACCGAAGCCGATAACCTGGCTATTAAAGGCGTTTTCGAAATGTACGCCTCGAAAGGTAACCACATTATTACCGCCGTTACTGAGCACAAAGCCGTTCTGGATAGCTGTAAGCACATCGAAAAACTGGGTGGCAAGGTAACTTACCTGAAAGTTGACGAAAAAGGCCTGATCGATCTGAAAGAACTGGAAGCTGCCATTACGCCGCAAACCATCCTGATCTCGATCATGTTCGGTAACAACGAAGTAGGCGTGATCCAGCCGATCCGCGAAATTTCTGCCATTGCCCGCAAACACGGCGTACTGTTTATGTCCGATGCCACCCAAGCGGTTGGTAAAGTTCCGGTTGATGTGGAGGCTGACGGCATTGACCTGATGGCTTTCTCGGCGCATAAAATGTACGGCCCGAAAGGCGTTGGTGCTTTGTATGTTCGTCGGAAAAACCCACGGGTTAAAGTTACCGCCCAGATGGACGGCGGTGGCCACGAGCGCGGCATGCGTTCCGGTACCCTGAACGTTCCTGGCATTGTAGGTTTAGGCAAAGCTTGCGAGCTGTGCAAAAACGAAATGGAATCCGATACAGCCCGCATCTTAAAGCTGCGCGAGAAACTGGAAACCGAACTCCTGAAAATGGAAGAATCGTACCTGAATGGTTCGAAAGAAAGCCGTTTGCCGCACGTAAGCAATATTTCCTTTAAATACGTTGAAGGCGAAGGCCTGATGATGGGTATTAAAGACTTAGCCGTTTCTTCCGGATCTGCCTGTACTTCAGCTTCTTTGGAACCAAGCTACGTATTAAAAGCAATGGGTATGAGCGACGATTTGGCGCATTCTTCCCTGCGTTTCGGCCTGAGCCGTTTCACGACCGAAGAAGAAGTTGATTTCGCAATTGCGCACGTTAAAGAAGCAGTAACCAAGCTCCGCGAAATGTCGCCGCTTTGGGAGATGTTCAAAGAAGGCATTGACCTGGAAAGCATCGAGTGGGCAGAACACTAAGAGATTAATTAAAAATTAAGAATTAATAATTAGAAATGTCCTTAAAACGCATTCGTTATTGATTCGGAATTATTGAAAGATTATTAATTGTTAATTATTCATTATTAATTAAAAAAAGCAAAATGGCTTATTCAGATAAAGTTATTGACCATTACAGCAACCCGCGTAACGTAGGTACGCTGGATAAAAGCAAAAAAAGTGTTGGTACCGGTTTAGTTGGGGCTCCTGAGTGCGGCGACGTAATGCGCCTGCAGATCGAAGTGGACGAAAACCAGATCATTACCGACGCGAAATTCAAAACCTTTGGTTGCGGTTCGGCAATCGCTTCTTCTTCTTTGGCTACCGAGTGGCTGAAAGGCAAAAGCGTTGACGAAGCGTTAACTATTGACAACATGGAAATTGTGGAAGAACTGGCTTTGCCGCCGGTTAAAATTCACTGCTCTGTATTGGCTGAAGATGCAATTAAGTCTGCGATCAACGATTACCGCGTGAAGAACGGCCTGGAGCCGATCGAGATGCCGAAATCGCACCACTAATAACTATTTGTCATCCTGAGCCGTGGCGAAGGACCTTGTTTGATTTAGTAGTAAACTTTCTACTGGACACTGATAAGCTCCTTCACTATCGTTCAGGATGACGTTTTTTTTGAATTCTTTTCTGAATTTAATTATCACCTAAAACTTACCTGAAATGGAAGTTACTTCTGACGTTCGGGCGGAAATCGTTCGCCTGCAAGACCAGATCATGAATTACCTGGGCATGAACAGCTCAACCTTGCTGTTCGAGTACCGGGAACTTGAAGGTCGCACGCGGCTGGACCTGATCACTGTAAACCCGCGACACAGCCAGTCGTTCCTGTTTCATTCTGAAATCGGTTTGAATAAACTGGAAGCGTTGCGCAAAATGTGGGATTACGTGCAGAACTACCGCGACAAGGAAAGCAGTTTTACGATCCAGTGGATTGCGCGCGGCGAAAAAGAACTGAACACTTCGTATTTCCGGGCGGCTAACGTTTACAGCGCTTTAGATAAATTATATTACGGCCGGGATATAGCCACCATTACTGTTTTTAGTGTGGTGCTGAACCCGACCTCTTAGCTTTAAGTTTTATTTTTAATGTTTCAGTCAGATTCATTCAGACTTCGCGTGGTAGTGCTGGCATCGGTTTTTAGTACCATACTGCCAAACGTAAGGAATTAATAAAGGGCGCTTTTTGTTTATTTATCGAACAACGAGCAATGAATAACGAACAACGACTATGATAACCGTTTCCGATAAAGCCAAAGAAAAAGTAGAAAAGCTGAAGAAAGACACCAATCTGGACGACACCTTTCGTCTTCGGGCTTCCGTAGCTGGTGGTGGCTGTTCCGGCCTCTCCTACCAGCTCGATTTCGACGATGAAGTCCGGCCGATGGATCAGGAGTTTGAAGATAAAGGCGTAAAGGTAGTGGTAGACATGAAAAGCTTCCTGTACCTGGCCGGCACCGAACTCGATTTCTCCGATGGCCTGAATGGCAAAGGCTTCTACTTCAATAACCCGAACGCCTCCCGTACCTGCGGTTGCGGCGACAGTTTTTCTGTGTAAAAGCATACCGCTTTAAAGTAAAAAGCCCTTTCCTGCGTTCAGGAAAGGGCTTTTTACTTTAACTGTTATCTGTATTTATTCAGCCGAGTGTGGTTTTGTTTCTCTAAACAGTTTTGTTTTTTGATTTAAGAAATTAATATACGGTTATTCAGTAGCAAACAAGATACTTTTCCCGGTAAAAACCATACCATTTTAAAAGCAATAACGCTTGTAATCAGTTGACTACAAGCGTTATTGCTTTATTATTGAGCGGCTAATGCAAATTAGCCATACTTAAGATTTAGACATCCCGTTCGTGTGTAGGCATTTCACATACAAACATCAGGGCGGCGGTAAGGGCGAAAATACAAGTAGCGACTATCATAGCTCAGTTAGGTTAATGGATTGTGGTTCAATAAGTTTGTTTAGGTCTTATTACGGGCATCGCTAAATTCGGCTAAACCTGAATGCCGGTTTTTGATAGGATATAAGAATTGTAATATAAAGAACTTATTTTGTTAACAAATACGCTGCCCCTCAAACTTAACCGGTCAATCAACTTAACATAAACTTCAAACCATACACCAAGCTATTAATTTATCTTGATGAAACGAATAGCAGGGATATTCAGATCAGTTTTCAGGAAGTATGTACCCGCTGGCAAATCAGCAATATCAACCTGCATTTCAGCTTCCCGATCATTTATGCGTAAAGTTTTTACAGTTTGTCCGAGGGGATTTAATATTTGTAGCTGACCGGCATTTACAAGACAACCAACTGAAACCCGAATGATATGTTGGGCAGGGTTCGGATAAATACCAAGATGATTTTCTGCCTTACGCATTACCGTTACAATTTTGGAGTAGGTAAAACTGCCATCAAAATCGATCTGTTTTAGCCGGTAATAGAGCAGTTGGGTGTAGGGGTTTTTATCGGTGAAAGCATAGCGTTTGGCGGCGCTGCTGGTACCCTGCCCGCTTACTTCCCCAATTTTTTCAAATTCCTTCCCGTTTAGGCTGCGCTCGATCTCAAAACGGTCGTTATTAACTTCAGAAGCGGTTTGCCAGGTTAAATTCACGGTTTCGGATGCTGCCTGCCCCACAAAACTCACCAACGATACTGGTAACGGGCTATTCCCGGAAATTGTGCCGAAAGTAAACGGGCTGAAGGAGGTCTGATTTGTTCGGGTAGAATATAAGGAGTAACCTGGAGTGGTGCCTGCAACGGCTAGCCCTTCATTTACCCAAACGCTGTTGTTTTTAAAATGCGCGATGCGCAGATCCTGGGGATTGGGCACGTAAGTGCTGCGGGCGGCATCGTAGCTCAGCGTTACTTTTACTTCAGAATTACCCCAAACGCGTTCCAGATCCCAATATTCCGAATCTGAAACCTGTACCAGCGAATCGCCAATAGATGTGCCAAACTGCTCTTTCGGATTTGTTAAAAAATATTCGGCTGCGTACTGATCGGTGCTATTTAAAGACGCCGAAATGGCAAGGGGAGCATAAAAGCCACTTTTGCCGACCGGAAAAGTGAAGGCATCGTTGCCGGTCTTATAGACCTTTCCATTTACATAGCTCAGATTCGAAGCGCCGGAAGTTGTGGCATTATCGGCAAATATCATCGTAGCGGCCGGGTTTAAGTTGATGTTGCCTTGCGTAAAATGCAGATTACCATTTATAGTGAGCGGCGTCGTTAATTCTAAGCCAGCCGGGTTATTTATCTCAAGATTCGCAAAAGTGCCCAGGTTTATATTTCCTGAAATTTGCTGCTTCCTGTTTCCGTTAAAGGTAAGCAAAGAAGCATTGGCCGTTGCCGCTGGGGTATAGTTAAAGGCAGCGCCTGAAGCGACGACTATGTTTCCCCTGATCTGCATTGGTAAAGCTGTGTTTCCGCTGGCCAAGGTAATGTTCATGTTGCCGCTGCTGATCGTGAAATTATCGATACGGGTAGTAGTGGCGGCGCTGGTACCAAAATTTATTGCCACGTTTCCCACTACGTTCAGCTCAAAATCAGCATAGATCCGGCCATCTAATTTGGGGATCGTGCCGGTTTGTTCATGCTTGTATAAACTACCGGTTTCAAAAACAACTTTGGAATTTGGGGATGCCAGACCGAAGGGACTCGCGCCATCTTTCGAAATATAAGTGGAAGTTGCCTTAAAGATTACACCATTAGAGGTACCGCTATTTCCGAATGGTTCGCCAGTCAGGTTTTTAGCGAGGAACAGGCTACCGTTTTCAAAAATGATAGCATTTGCATCAGCCGCCAGCAAGCGGTGAGCCCGGCCCAGGTTGGCAGCGGTATTCTGGAATATCACGGCCCCGGAAATAGAGGCAGTTGCACCGGTTCTTAAACAAAGCTCTAACGGATCGTTGCTATCAATAATGAGGCTGCTGCCGGTTCCAACCACCAGATCAGTAGAATTTCCGCCCGCTAAAGTTAATGTTTGCGTTGCTCCGGTTGCGGCCTTCAGGGTTAAATTGGTATTATTAGAAACCTGTATCTGTCCAACTTCCTGCGTAGTTACATTACTGAGCAATACATTCCCTCCTGCGTTAAAATTCAATATATCAATTGCCCGAACACAATTGCGGATCGGGTTCCAGTTGGCCGGATCTAAAAAATCGGTAGAAACGGAACCATTCCAGTTGTAAATGATAACTGACAGCGCAGGCGCAGCAGGAACGTAAAAATTATCGAAATAAGCCGTTACGTTGGCTGTTCCATGGTTATAAGCGGCGCCTGTAAAATTCAGGTTTAAGCTGGTATAGGTTTGATCCGTAACGGTAAGCGCAGGCGTTGAAATGGAAATCGGATCAGCAAAAACCCCGTTATCGTTTCGCACTTGCAGGCTCCATGTTTTAGAGCAGGGCTCGAAGCTAACTTTCACGCTGTAATATGCTGTTTCCAGGATCTCAGCAGAAGCTAAAATAGTGGTGATATTGGAATTAGCCGCGAGGCCGTTTTTGAACCGTACCAGTTTTACCGGGTCAGGCGAATTGGCATTTCCGATGATGATCGCATAGCCACTGGCATCGGGATCATTAAAATTTGCTTTGGTTGCGCCTAAAATATATGCTATGCCGTAGGTAGTTGCCCCGAATCCGGATGTTCCGCTGCGGCTCTGCCGGAAGTTAAATGCCCAGGTCAGTTCCGAAGAGGCCTGGTTAAAAACAGTCGCGTACCTGTTGGAGGCGTCGAAAGAAACCTGCTCCAGGCCCGAAGAACCAACAGCGGCATTGTTGAAGCTGCCCAGAACAAGCATGTTGTTTTCGATCCGGGCGCGGTAATCGTTTGCGCCGGCGGTTTCAGTTTCCTGCCAAGGGGTAGTGCCGCCGCTGGAGGGAGTTGCTAAAACAAGCGAATTTACCCGGTTAAAATCATCTAACTTTGTGGTAATATTCTGCGCTGATACACTGAAATTCAGCACAAATGCAAGGAAAACTAATGCCGGATGCTTTACTATGAATTTTACCTGGAACTTCTTCATACCTTAGATGTTAAATTTAAATTCAAAGCATCAAATGAAGACAAGCCTAAATAAGTTCCTTCTATGTTATTATAATGTGAATAATTAATCCCAAACAAAAAGCCCGGTACTATAACGTACCGGGCTTTCGACTTTTTTAAGCAATTATCCTACCGTTTTATCTGGCAGTTTTTATCACCTTCTTCAGGAATTGCGTTTTATCTGTTACGATCATAACCTGGTAAGTACCCGCTGGTAAATGCGTAAGGTCCAGTTCAACTGTTTTGGTATTGACGATCTTTTTTAATCCAACAACCTGCCCCAATACGTTCATTACTTTAACTTCAGTTTCGCCAGTTTCGGGCAAACTGATCGTCAGGTTACCAGCCGTCGGGTTCGGATATAGGTGGATATCGAGGGCTTTGGTATTTCGGTTCACCTGTTCGATCTTCGAATAAACAATGGTTCCATCCAGGTCAACTTGTTTCAGGCGGTAATAAGCTACTCCTGACATCGGGTTTTGATCGGTGAAAGCATAGCGTTTTAAGGTCTGGCTGTTGCCTATAGCTTTTTCAGTACCAATGGTTTCGAAGTTACGGGCATCGTGGCTGCGCTCAATTTCGAAGTGGCTGCTGTTCTTCTCCGAAGCAGTTTCCCAGGTTAAAGCAGTAGCGTTTTCTTTCGCTTTAGCCGTGAAGCTTAGTAATTCTACGGGTAGCGGGTTAACACCACGTTTTAAACTACCAAGCATGAAATCGGAGAAAGTAGAGAACGTATCTGAAACGATCGTTCCACCGTTAGCTGTAGGGTTTGCAATGGCATTCAGGTTTATGGGGTTAGCGCCGTTGCTGTATTTCACAATGGTAAGTTTAGCGGGATCGGTTACTACATCGTCCGTAGCGTAAGTAAGCTGTACTTTTGCCGTCACTCTTGCTGTACCGGTTTTTGTAATATTGAAATAGCGGATCTTTGAGATATTTTTCACTCCGGTAGCCATGGTGGTATCATTCGGTACAAAGGCTTGCTCGATCTGTTCGGCAGTGTAAATATTTTCACCCGTTCCCTGCGATTGGATGTTGAGTTCAATTGGTCGGCCATTAGCACCCTTTCCAATCGGGAAGTTCAGAAGCTTTGGTGCGGTAACTTTATAAGCCAATGGACCATGCACGAAACTGGTAGCAGACTCAGGCGATAAAACAGAACCAGTAGCTGGAATGGTAAGCAAATTAGTAGTAGTAATTAATTTACCCTGGTTTAAGGTTAGCGTAGAAACTTCAACGTTTTTATTCAAGGTTACGCCATTCGGGTTATTTATCGTTAAGCTGGCGAAAGCATTTGGTAATCCGTTACCGGAATTCTGAGCCGTTGTGCCGTTGTAAATATAATTTGCGTTGGTGTTATAGTTCCGGGCTGTAGTAACCAAAATGTTTCCACTTGGAGTTCCCAGAGGAGTAATACCATTGGCCGAGCCAATTCCCAAGGTTGCTCCATTAGCTAAAGTAAAAGTTCCGGCGCCAGCTACTGTAAAATTATCGGTATTTAAGTGTCCGTTAACTATTAAGCTACGACCTGTTGCTACTAAAAAGTCGGAAGCTAAGTTTAGCTGCGCATTTGATGCAATAGTCCAGTTAATCAAACTATTCGTATTTACTGAACTGATATTGATCGATTTATTTGTCCCTGTAAAAGTAAAAGCTACAGGATTTCCACCATTGTCTTGTTTAAATGTACCCAGCACTTGCAAATTACCACCCAAACTTACAACATATGACCCTGACCCACCATTACTTGCATTTAAAGTTGTGTTGCTGGAGACGGTTAAATCTCCATCGATGGTCAAGGAATAACTTGCATTGCCTGACAATCTCAGTTCTCTACCATTTGTGTTTTGAACTTCAAAATTCCCTTTAATTCTGGTAGGTAAAAAGCCCGTTAAATTCATGGTGGTTCCCTGAGTAGAACAGTTCCAGATAAAATTACCAAAGCTTTGGGTTAATCCTAAACCTGCCGAACCAGAACCAATATTATTTATCGTTAGAATTTCTACCGTTGAACCGGCATTCCAGTTTGCAGTTGGGATAACTCCAAAACCAGATGAAGGCTCATGTTTATAATAAGAACCTGCATTAAAAAAGATCGGATTAGAGGTTGAATTTAGTGTTCCGGATTTGCGCATAGTACCGTTTACAATCACTTCTGAGGCCGCTGTTAAAGTTAATGAACCAGTAACTTTAACTGTTCCGCTAATCAGCAAATCGGTACCATTACCATCTGCAAGCGTTAAATCTACCCCGGAATTAATGGTTAATATACCGCCTGACTGCACCGTAAGCTCATCTGCCGCTACATTAGCAGTTACAATAACTTCATGCGGATTCATTACGGTAATGGCACCTGCTGCATCTGAAGGTAAATCTGAGGCATTGGTTACAGGAAGCCAGCTAATACCATCTAAAGATCTTTCCCAGGTTTCGCTGCCAGTAGCAATGTTGTTCCAGTTACCTGAGTTTCTGGAACGGTATACAAATTGATCTGGCCCAAGAGTTACATCAAATGGGTTACTAGTTGCGCTCAGGCTCGGGTTTGAGATCAAGGCAGATAGCGTTACACCGGTGCCTGTGGTACTGAATTTTATAGTACCGAAAGAAAATAAACCAGAAGCATTGGCGGTTGCAGTTAAAGGACTTCCAGTAAGCGTGGCGCCGGTAGCCGTTATGGAAACGGTGCCATCCAGATCGCGGTTATTATTACCATCAACTATTTCTAGCGTAACCGCCGGCGATATATTGGTATTGGAAGCCACAGACAAAGGTGGCTGTTGTACAAATCTTAACGTGGTGCCTGCAACAATAATTTTATTTTCGCCGCCTGCCACAGGAGAAGAGAGGCTGAAGGTTTTGAAAGCGGAAGAAGTATTTCCCGAAACAGTTGTAGCATTCCCATTGGTAATGGTAAACTGTAACTGAGCGTTATCAGTAACAGAATTTTTGAACGTTAAAACCAAGGTTACATCTTCAGTACTGCCATCTGCTGCCGAAATGGCGTTGGCTCCGGTGGTTGGCAAACCGGTAAATACAATGGTATTTCCGCTTGCCGCACCTGCGTTACTTACTAAGATATTTCCTTTAAATAGAGCTGCAGCCTGAATATTGGTCGTTCCTGAAACGGAGCTAAAAGTAAGTGCCGAAACTGTAGTAGCAACATCATCAGCGTCCGTCGCACCGCCACCATCGCGAACGGTAAAACCATAAACGGCTAAGCCATCGGATAAGGAATTGATCGATGCCGCCTGGTAAAGCCGGTAATCGATATTGGTTGGATAAGTAAAACCGGTAGTTGCCACGATATCAGAGGCTGAATTCGGCGTTCCGGTTCCCGTTAAGTTAATCACATAAGGGCTTTGCGAAGGATCGCTGCTGGTTATAGTTAGGGAACCGGTACGTACTCCTGCTGCAGTTGGCTTAAAACGAACGCTAACAGTGGTAGTAGTACTTCCAACTGGAACTGAACTTGCCGGACTTGCTGTAATTTCAAAATCGCCGGTTATGGAAGCAGCTATAGTTGTTAGATTGGCATTCCCGGTATTGCCAATGGTAAAACTAATTGGAGTTCCAGTGGTTGAACCAACCACCAAGGCAGTTCCGAATGTATAGCCCCCCCCGTTAGTAATGGTATTACTTCCCTGCTTAAAAGTCATTACCGGTGCCGGCGTAGTTACATCAAAAGGACTGCTATTTATTGTCCAATCGTTACTTATGCTGCGGCTTGCGGCAAGCGTAACTCCAGTTCCTGCCGTGGTAAAAGTAAGGCCAGAAAAAGTGGCAAGCCCACTGGCCGGTGTTGCTGAAACCAGCGAACCCGTTAAAGCCGCGCCTGAAGCGGCAACTTCCACCGCAGTAACGAAATCCAGATCGCGGTTCCCGTTGGCATCGGTTGCCTCTATGGTTACGGCCGGCGTAATTGTGGTATTGGTTGAGACCGTAGCCGGTGGTTGCTGCACAAATTTAAGCTGGGAAGCGGTAACTTCTATTCGATTGTTATCACCTGTTATTGAACTGGTGGCTGCTCCGGCATTTGCAGCGACAAAATTAGATCCTGCTGCATTGGTAGTAGTTCCGGATATGGTAAAAGAGAATTGGGTATTATCAATTACAGTAGTTTTATAAGTAGCTCTTAAACTTAAAGATTTAGCGCTCTCATCTGCTGCAGCAATATTTAAGTTTGAAAAAGTAATGGTTGCGCCGGCGGGAACCTCCGCAAGTTCAGAAGTGCCATCATAAAGGGCTATTCTTTCAAAAACGCTGGCATTTGAAACTGCAAAAGTCAGGGAATTTACGATTGTTCCCACCTGATCCGGATCCATTAAATCATTACCCCCATCCTGAATATCAAATTTAAAAATCTCCGGATGCGAAGCTAAAACATCATTGCCTGTATTTGAGGCATAATTGATGTCGGTTGGGTAGGTGAAGGTGGAATTTGCAATAATATTCGACTCTGAGGAATTTGCGTTTATAGGCGCTAAAGTTGGAGTTAACACCAAATTATCTAAGCCTAAAGCCTGACCATTTGAACTACCGCCATTTCCTACGTGAGACCACCTTAAATAATAAAATGCATCATTAACAATGTTTACACTAGTTAAAGTAACATTTTTTGAAACTGAAACTGGAGGATTATATACAGTGGTAATGTTGGCATCTGCTGGAAAATTTTGGTCCCCACCAGATTGAGCTATCCAATTTATACCATCTGTACTAACGTAGAAATTCCAGTCAAAAGCTCGGGTACCGGAACGGTATTTTTCAATATCAAAGTTTATGTTTAAGTCTTGGATAGTAGATCCGGTTGTATTTTTTACCTGAACTAAAATATGCCGTGGAGATGAAACTGATCCACTTGTAAGAAAACCTATTGCTCGATCTGTAGATGAAGAATTAACACCATTAGCAAAATTATAATCCCCAGAGGCAGTATTAATTATACCAGTCCCGCTAGTACCAGCAGAGACTGTTGTATTTGATGTAGTTGTACCGGTGAAAGAGGTATTTGAAGTATTAGAAAATTTAAAGCCTGCTGGTAAAGCAGCAGTAGCAGTATTTCCAAGCCCATTAAAATTCTGGTTAACTGGAGAAGAACTACTTATAAGCAACTGCGTCCATCCCACTTGCGGCATTAAGCAAAAAACCAACCCCATTATCCAAACGCTATGTTTTAAACGGGCAAAACTCTTGTGTAAAAGGTACTCCATATAATTCAAATTAATTTTTGCATGCAAACAAATAGTAACATTAAATAAGATACAGAAAATTATGCTTATTTTACCATTTTACAAATTTAATTGTAAAAATATTTACAATTGTTATGACTGTGTTAAATTATAGGAAATATTGGTGAAAATAACAATTATGCATGTGAACAGGCTATGGCGAGCCTGTCACTGCTTTCAGCGCAAAAAAAAAAGCGCCCTAAATAGAGCGCTTTTAAGAATGTTATTTAAAGGCTATTAAAACCCTGCTTTCAAAAATTTAAGATTGATGGTCTTGTTATTTGAATCGATGATTACCTGATAAACACCATTTGGCAAGTGCGCGATATCAAAACCTGTACGAATATTTTCTTTAGCACTGTAAACCTCCTGGCCCAATACGTTCAGCATTCGAACATTAGAGATTTCAGCTGAAGTCTGAAGATAAAGTCTGCCAGCCGTTGGGTTCGGATATAGTTGGATATCCTGGGCTTTGGCATTTCGGTTCACCTGTTCAATCTTCGAATAAGCAATAGTACCGTCCAGGTCAACTTGTTTCAGGCGGTAATAAGCTACTCCTGACATCGGGTTTTGATCGGCAAAAGCATAGCGTTTAAAGGTCTGGCTGTTGCCCATAGCTTTTTCAGTACCAATGGTTTCAAAGGTGCGGGCATCGTGACTGCGCTCAATTTCGAAGTGGCTGCTGTTTTTCTCCGAAGCAGTTTCCCAGGTTAAAGCAGTAGCGTTTTCTTTGGCAGCAACTTTAAAGCTCAACAGTTCTACCGGAAGCGGGTTAGTACCACCTTTTTTGTTGGCCAATACGAAATCAGAGAAATTATCGAAAAAGTCGGAAGTAATGGTTCCGTCTGAAGAAGCAGTAGCCAGAATATCAGCCCATTTATTTACACTGTTGTATTTGGCAATCGTGAGCTTCTGATAGTCGGTAACCATATCGTCGGAAGCATACATGAGCTTAATCTGCGCGGTAACGTCTGCATTGGTACTCTTATCGATCTTGAAATAACGAATCTTAGAGATATTGGCGATCGAAGATGGCAAGGAATCATTAGCAGGATAAGTATAAGCCTGCTCAAACTGCTCGGCTGTGTAGGTGGTTGAAATCGGGTCGAGTTGAAAAACGGATAATTCGATCGGGCGGTATTTGCCGTTTTTGCCAATCGGGAAATTCAGCACGATCAGATCATCAAAATTATTGATATCTACCGTGTGGGCCATCGGACCACTCACGTAACTTACCTTATCTAACGACGGCATTACTACCGTTGCATTGCTGGCCATGGTAAGTTTATTAGCAGTAGTGGCTGTAATAATTCCCTCGGCCATTTCAAGAGTACCCGTTACTAAAACCGGTGCTGACAATCTTAAGCCTGCTACATTATTTACTTTTAGTTTGCTGATAGAAGCCGGTAAAGCATTGCCGGTAAACTGGGCAACTGTTCCGTTATAAATATAGTTGGCTGATGGTGAAAAAGTGCGCGTACCACCAACTTTCACGGTGCCCGTAGAACCCGTGGTAATGCCCGAAGCATGCCCAATAGATAGCGTGGCACTGCTATTTAATGAAAAATCGCCGTTACCCAGGAACGAATAAGCATTCGCGTTCAGAGCACCATTCACATCGAACGTAGAAGTAACTCCACCCGATTGCGCTTCAGGCACAGTAATGTCGGAGCCCAGGGAAATATTAGCATTTGCACCAATTATGTATTTGGCACTATACAAATGGTTAGTAGAGGTATTTTGCAGCAGGCCGGTTCCGGTAAAGTGCAGATTTAATGGCGTGGCAATTTTATTATTCCGGAATGCACCTCCGTTTTTAACCTGCATGCCTTCTCCGATTGTCAGGTTAAACACACCACCGCTGGGCGTACCGGATGAAGCAAAAACCAGATCGGCATTTCCACCGGAAACGATCAGATTCTTGCCAATACTTAAGTTATAAGTGGCGTTTGAGCTTAAAATAAGCGCAGAACCCGAAGAGCCGGCCGTACCGGTACCCGTTGAAAGTACTTCAAAGTTACCCTGCACATTGGTAATTACACCTCTCAGATCAACATTACTGGTGTTGCCGGTGGTATTCCATTTTACATTACCGAAATTCTGGGCAAATCCCCGGGTTTGATAATCGGCTAATGTCAGGCCTGAAAATACGCCGGTCATTTTGAACTCAATCTCAGAATTTGCATCCCAGGTAGCCAGTGGTACTGTTCCTAGCGTTGCATTATAAACGTGTTCGTATTTTCCGTAGGCGTTTACTTCAAAGTTTGAAGAAACCGTAACATTGCTAGGATTTTTATAGGTGATCGTGCCACCATAATTCCTGAAAATCCCTTGTTTGCCATCAACGCCCTGTACCACTATTCTGTCGGTGGAAGGAGCAACATAGACATTCATGTTTTGTCCGGAAGGTAACTCCAATACGCCACCTGGCTTAATAATGATCTGGTCCACATTGTTAGTATAGTCATACGTTACCGTGTGCCCATCGCTGATTTCAATGTTCTCAGCATTTCTATTCGGAATAGTTCCGCCCGGTGCAAGAGCCGTAAATACAGTAGGCGTATTTTTGTGTGCTCTTGCCCAAGTATTGGTATTGTTCCAAGCGCCCGAATTTATAGACCTATAAATGTAATCGGTTTGTGCTTCCGCCATGTTCATGGTAAGCATAGGAATTATTCCGGCAAGACTTAATTTAAAGAGTTTCTTTAAATTTTTAAAAGGTAGCTTTTGCATCATAGTAGATTGAACGTTAATTGCACTTTGGGTTAATAAATCAGATTGCTAAGTAATTGAATTAAAGAGTAAAAGATTCAATTTTACAACAAACAATTAATTGCATTATTTGCACATAAAATTTTATGTAAATTTTGCAAATTATTTAACAAAGCAAAGCTACTTAATAAAAAACATCATTCAGCAACATATTAGAACAATATAATACTTTCCTGATATATTGCTTTTTACATTTTATATTATATCATTTTATATTTTATTGATATTTTACGAATAGGCTGAAACAAAAAAAAGCAGGACTTTTTAAAGTCCTGCTTTAGATTAGATTTTTACTATATACAATTAATAAGCTCTGCCTTGGTTGTTTTCCATAAAGTTAATGAAGGCCCTGTTTACCACGCGGTTACCGCCCGGAGTGGGATAGTTTCCGGTAAAGTACCAGTCGCCGCTATGGTTCGGGCAAGCCTGGTGCAGGTTTTCGATGGTCTGGTAAATTACCTCCACTTCCGCTTTCACTTCCGGCGCTTTAACAATTTTAGCGATCTGAGTTGAAATTTCTTCGGCCGTGAAAGGTTCAAAAAGCGCCTGCACAAAATTCTGCCGGGTAATGGCTTCAGTACCATCGGCGGCTTTGCACTTTTCATACACTTCCTGCAAAAGAGCTTTCCGGCCGGTTTTTTCCAGCAAATCCAGCATGGCCCGGAACGCCACGAATTCCTTTAAACGCGACATGTCGATGCCGTAGCAATCGGGATAACGGATCTGCGGCGCACAGGAAACGATGATTATTTTTTTCGGTTCGAGGCGGTCCAGCATCCGGATGATACTTTTCTCGAGCGTGGTGCCGCGCACAATTGAATCGTCTATTACCACCACCGTATCGATGCCTTTTTTCACCACCTCGTAGGTCGTGTCATAAACGTGAGCAACCAGGTCGTCGCGGCTGCTGTCGTCGGTAATAAAGGTGCGCAGTTTTACGTCTTTAATTACCAGTTTTTCAACGCGCGGCCGGAAAGTGAGAATTTCATCGAGCTGATCCGAAGTGATGGCTTTGTCGTGACTGGAAGCAATGCGGTGTTCGCGCAGGTATTGCTCCATGCCTTTGATCATGCCCAGGAAAGAAGTTTCGGCCGTGTTCGGGATATAAGAAAAAACGGTGTTCGGAAGATCGAAATTAATGGCTTCCAGGATCTGCTTACACAACAAACGGCCCATATTCTTACGTTCGGTATAGATTTCCGGGTCGTTGCCGCGCGAGAAATATATACGCTCGAAACTGCAGCTTCTTTTTTCGCGGGGCGGCGTAATTTCCAGTTCCTGTGCTTCGCCCTGCTTGTTTACAATTAAAGCGCAGCCCGGGGTAATTTCTTTTATCTGGTTGTATTCAATGCCGAAAGCCGTTTTAATAGCCGGTTTTTCCGAGGCTATTACCACGATTTCATCGTCCATGTAATAATACGCCGGACGGATGCCGGAAGGATCGCGCACTACAAATGAAGCGCCGTAACCCGTTAAACCAGCCATCGCATAACCCCCGTCGAAATCTTTGCAGGCTCTTTTTAAAACGCGCTGCAGGTCCAGGTTTTCTTCGATCAGTCCGGTAATTTCGGTATTGCTATCGGTTTGTTTTTTGTAATGGTCGAACAGCGTTTGGTTTTCTTCATCCAGAAAGTGGCCGATCTTTTCGAGCACCGTAATGGTATCTACTTTATGGGTTGGGTGCTGCCCGATCTCAACGAGTTTCTGGAAAAGTTCTTCCACGTTGGTCATGTTGAAATTACCGGCTACGGCCAGCGAGCGGCTGCGCCAGTTATTTTCCCTTACCATTGGGTGGCAGTTATCGATCTTGTTTTCGCCGTGGGTGCCATAACGCAAATGGCCCAGGTAAACATCGCCTAAAAAAGGCATGTTTTGCCGGAGCCATTCCAAATCGTTTATTTTATCGGGGTTTTTCTTTTTCAGCTTGCTGTACTTTTCCCCGATCTTGCCAAAAATATCGTTAATGGCCTGGGTTTTAACCGAACGGTCGCGGCTGATGTATTCGGTGCCCGGAGCAGCATCTATTTTTATGCTGGCAATTCCGGCCCCGTCTTGTCCGCGGTTATGCTGTTTTTCCATAAGAAGATACAGCTTATTGATCGCGTAAAGGGGCGTTCCGTACTTTTCGGCGTAATACGAAAGCGGTTTTCTTAACCGGATCAGCGCAATTCCGCATTCGTGTTTTATGGCGTCACTCATTTAATTTCGTTATTCGTTGTTCGTTTTTCGTTGCTCGGTAAACTTCTTTCAAATCCTTTTTTATTCAGAAAAAGGATCTTTCGAAAATACTTCTTTTTACTTTTGGGCGCTAATCTCAGCGTTCTCTATTCAACTAAATTGGTTTATTCAGACTTTTCAGCGCTTAAACCATAGCGTTTTCTTTAGTTGCTTTCTGACTTTTTAACTCTAAAACCCTAGCGTTATTCATGTTCGGCTATTTAGTTTCCGTTAGTAAAACCCTGAATAAAGCTTAAAAGTGCATCGGCCCGGAAGAAAAAATAAACTACCGGAAGGAGCAGCAAAGTTACCAAGAGTTTAGGCGCTAAACCAAACTTTCGGGCGGGCGCAACTTCTGTTTTCCGGAAGAACAGGAAAAACGGTAGCTTTATGTAGTAAAAAAGTGCCACGGCGGTAAAAACCAATCCCGCTAAAAGCAGCACCAAATACCAGATCTGCTTGGTGACGGCATAATTTTCCCAAAGGCCGGTAAATAAAAGCAGCTTGGCGGTAAAGCCGGCGGTGGGCGGCAATCCGGTTAAAGAAATTACCAGAATGGTAGTTGCAACGCCCAGAAAAGGAAAAATTCTACCCAAACCGCTTAACGCAGCAACAGCATTGGAACCGGTCATTTCTTCGGCAATCTGAATAATTAAAAACAACCCGCAGTTACTGAAAAGCAAAATGGTGACGTAGAAAAGAATGGTAGCGTTTCGGGTTTCAGCGGGAAGTAAAACGACAGCCAAAAGTAAACCTGCGTGCGCCACCGAAGAATAAGCCAAAAGCCTTTTCACATTGGTTTGCCAAAGCGCCGTAAAATTTCCGGCCAGCATGGTTAAGAAAGACAAAGCCGCAAGGATCAGAAACAGATTCTGAAAATGCGGCGCTAAAGTTTCATTATCCAGCACGCTTACAAACCGGATCAGCACGATCAAAATGGCAGCTTTGGGCGCCGTGGAGAAAAAAGCCACGACCGGCGTAGGCGCTCCCTGATATACATCGGGAGCCCAGAACTGGAACGGAAACGCCGCCAGCTTGAACAGAAACCCACCCAGGGTTAAGGCCAGCGCCATGGTTAAAATGGGTTTTGGCACCAAACTTAATTTTTGCCAGAAACTAAGTTCCGTGAATTGCAGCGATTGCGTAAAGCCGTACAGAAACGACATGCCGTAAAGCATAATTCCGGCCGCAACGGCCCCGAAAAGCAGGTATTTGAGCGTAGCTTCGGCAGCAGGTTTTTCTTCGCGGAGGCGGAGCGTTAAGAAATATGAAGCAATGGAAACGGTTTCGATGGCCAGGAAAAGAAAAAGCAAGTTGGTCGCTTTTGCCATAAAACTCAGGCCCAGTACCAGCAAAACGATGAAGGCATAATATTCACTGCGGCCGGAACGGACTTTTAAAGGCGGGTAAAGTTCGGAAAGCAAAACGGTTAAAATGCCCGCCGCGCTGAAAAGCAGGAACCCGTAATTTGCCAGGCCGTCGGCTACGAGCATTTTCCCAAAATATCCCGGCGAATTTTCAATCATAAAAAACTGAAAAATAATAATGCCCGACAACCCAGAAACCGTAAATCCGGGCAGCATTTTTAAGATGGAATTGCTTCGGAATAAGCCCAATAAAAGCAACAAAAGGAAAAGCGCCACCAGCAACCCTTCGGGCGCCAGCACGTCCAGCGAAGCCTGGATCTGCTCCAGTTTCGGCAAAAGCGAACGGGTGATTTCGGGAGGAAAACGCATTTAGGGCAGCAAATTTAACATTTCCGGCAAATTCGTTTTTCCTTCCGAAAGCATAGTGTTTACAAAACCTGCCGCGGCCGGACTTACTTTATCTAAAAGCAAATGCGGGAAAATTCCGAAGGCCAGGATCAGTATTGCCAGCGGCACAAGCATGAAATATTCGCGGGCGGTCAGATCCTGCGGTGTAGTTCCGGTTTGTAATTCGGGTTTAATCCAGAATTTACCGAAGAACATGCGTTGCAGCGCCCACAAATAATAAGCCGCGCCCAGCAAGATCCCAAAGGCGGCTAAAACGGCAAACCAACGGCTTAATAAACCATTGGCCGAAGCCGAGGTGAAAGCACCCAATAAAACCAGCAATTCGGCAATGAAACCCGATAAACCCGGTAAGCCTAAGGAAGCAAAAAAAGCTACTACCACGAAAAAAGTGAACGCCGGCAAAGCGGAAGCCAAACCCCGAAAACCGGAGATCTGGCGGTTATGATACCGGTCGTAAAGTACGCCTACTACCAGGAAAAGCATGGCTGAAATTAAACCGTGACTGAAAAGCTGGTAGATCGCGCCGCTCACGCCTTCGGTGGTGAAAGAAGCCAAACCGAGCAACACAAAACCCATGTGCGACACGGAAGAATAAGCGATCAGTTTTTTCAGATCGCTCATAGCCAGCGCGCAAAAGGCTCCGTACAAAATGGAAAGCACGCCCAATCCGGCGATGAACGAACTGAAATAAACGGCCGCTTCGGGGAAAACCGGAAAAGCGATCCTGAATAAGCCGTAAGCGCCAACTTTCAATAAAACTGCAGCCAGCATGACCGAAATGGGTGTGGGCGCTTCTACGTGCGCATCGGGCAGCCAGGTATGCACCGGCACTACCGGAATTTTAATGGCAAAACCCGCAAACAAAACCAGGAAAGCCAGCAACCGCGCCGGATACCCAAAAATTTCCCTGTCCGAAAGCAAATGCAACATGCTGCCGGGAATATAATTGGCTGCCTCGGTCATGGCCGGTATGCTGAAGGTGTGCACCAGGTTTTCGGAAGCCAGTTTGCCGGTTTGCAGCAGGAATTGGGTAGCGTTTTGGTTGGCTGAAAGTCCGGCGCGCGCGGCCGTGGCAATCGGATCGATAACCGAGGTATATAAACCGATCATGACGATCAGGATAAAAAGTGAGCCTACAAGCGTGTAAAGGAAGAATTTGATGGCTGCGTATTCCCGGCGTGGCCCGCCCCAGATGCCAATGAGGAAATACATCGGCAGGAGCATGAATTCGAAAAAGAGGTAGAACAGGAACATATCCAGCGCCAGGAAACAGCCCATTACGCTGGCCAGCAAAAGCAGATAAAGCGCAAAATAACCCTTCGGATTTTTGGTTTGCAGGTTCCAGGAAGAAAGTACGCCAATTACGCCTACAATGCCGGTAAGCAACACCATGGCAATGCTCAGGCCATCTACGCCCAGAAAATACTGCACCTGGAAATAGCCAAAACTGGAAAGTTGCAAGCCAAACCAATCTGCTTTTTCTACGAACTGGTAAGCTGGCTGGCTTGGATTAAAACTGAACCAGGTCATTAAACTCAGCACTAATACTGCCGCAGCCGCGCCAAGCGTAAGCAATTTTATGGCTTTAATGAAACGCGAAGGCACCGCCAGAATAATGGCTGCCACAAGTAAGGGAAGAAAAATTAAAAGACTTAAAAGATGATCCATGTATCTTTTTAAAGCAGCTTTGGCCCGGTCTGATTATAAAACTAAAATTGAAAGCACTACCAGCATTAAACCAAGCAGCGCGTAAAGGTAATAGCTTTGCAGTTCGCCGCCCTGTAAATTTCTACCCATTTTGCCTAAGCTGCCGGAAAACCAGGCCAGTAAGTTCACGAAGCCATCGATGAAAATCCGGTCGAACCAGCCGATGATCTTCGCGCCTACCACCGCAATCATACCGAAGAAATGCAGCAGCCCGTCAATGACTTTTTTATCAAAAAAGGCTACCGTTTTCCCGAGTTTCAGGGCGGGTTTTATAAATGCAAAACGGTATAGTTCGTTGAGGTAAAACTGCCGGAAGGTAAAGCGGGCAATCGGATTTAATGGTTCTGCTGAATAGGCGCTGGCTACGCGGCCAATTTTCAGTTCCAGGTTCCGGTATTTGAACCAGGCAAAAGCAATTCCGGCCAACGCTAAAGTAGTGGAAAGAAAGGCTGTATACACATGAATTTCGTGGTTTTCAGCAATTGCTCTTAGCAGCATGTTTGGCAATTGGGGCATGAGCTGGTTTCCCCCGTAAAGCCAGCCGGAAGCAGCATTAAACGGATTGACGGCGAAGAACGAAGCCAATGAAAGCAAAGCCAGCAAAACTACCGGGATCAACATCAAAACCGAAGCTTCGTTGCGGATGGAATGCCGGAGCGTTTTCGGGTCAAGATTCAGGCGGAATTTGCCGAAGAAAACGAAAAGCAGCTGGCGCGTCATGTAAAAAGCGGTGAGCAAAACGCTGATAAACCCGATGTCCGGAATGAGGAAATAAAGCCGGTTATTTTTGCTTTCGGCCCAGGCCCAGGCCCCGCTCAGAATGGCATCTTTAGAAAGAAACCCGGAGAAAAACGGTAAGCCTACAATTCCCCCGAAAGCCAGCAAATACGCGATAAACGTTATTGGTAAAATCCTGCGCAAACCACCCATGTTCCTGATATCCTGGCGGTCAACTTCTTCGTGATAAGGCAGCGCGTTTAAACCCTGGTGCATGGCATGAATTACAATGCCGGCGATCAAGAATAAAGCAGCTTTGAAAAATGCGTGGGTAATTAAATGAAACAACGAAGCTTCCGGATTACCGGTTCCCATGCCCATTACCATAAAACCCAGCTGCGAAATGGTGGAATACGCTAAAATGCGCTTGATATCGTGCTGAAAAAGCGCCGCCAAACCGCCGCTCAGCGCCGTAAGGGTTCCGATGATGGCAATTATCAACAAGGCATCGGGCGTAAAAAAAGCGTAGCAACGGGCCAGCAGATAAACCCCGGCGGCCACCATGGTGGCCGCGTGTATCAAAGCCGAAACGGGCGTGGGGCCCTGCATGGCATCGGGTAACCAAACCTGCAACGGAAACTGCGCCGATTTACCAATACAACCACAAAACAAACCCAAACCAATTAAAGTCAGGTAAGTGGAAATGGTAGGGTTTTGGGCTGAAAAACTGTTATTAAGTTCGGTAAGGTCGAAGGTTTGGAATAAAGCATAAAGGCCGAATAAACCCAGCAGCAGCCCTACATCGCCGAGACGATTGATCAGAAATGCTTTCAGACTAGCTTTGGCAGCAGCCTTTTTTTCGAACCAGAAACCGATGAGCAGATAAGATGCAAAACCTACCAGTTCCCAGCCCATAAAAAGCAACAGCAGGTTATCGGCCAGAATAATGCTGATCATGGCAGCGGTAAACAAACCGAGATAGGCAAAATAACGGGAATAATGCTTGTCGCCGTGCATGTAGGCGATGGAAAAAACTTGGATCAGCAGCGAAATGAACGTTACCAAAACCAGCATCACGGCGGCTAAATTATCGAGCAAAATGCCGGCGCTAAAATCTAACGTTTTGGTAGTTTCGCCTAAACTAAACCAGGTCCAGCGGAAATGTTGCGGAGTTCCGGTCCATATTTGAGTAAAAATGACAAAGGATAAAATAAAACTGATTCCGCCGGTTAAAGTAGCAAGCCAATCGCCCTGACTGGGCAGTTTCCGGCCGAAGAAAAACAGGATCAGAAACGAAACGAAGGGAACGAGCAACAAACCCACAGCCAGTTGCCCGGTTAAGCTTTCGGAAATCTGAGATATGATTGCGGTGTCGTTCAGGGTTTAATTCGTTGTTGGTTGTTGGTATTGAGTTGTTGGTGAAAACACTAACAACGGCGTAACGGTATTCATTTATCTATTGCCGTTTGCTTCAGCTGACGGACTTTTTCGGACTGAAACTATAGCGTTTTTGGTAAAACAATTTATAAAGCGGCTAACCTCTCCCTACCCATCCAAAGTGGGACTTTTTCAGATAATCTGCCTTCCACTAATCATTAATCACTACACTACCCTTTCAGCGTGTTCAGTTCATCTACATTACTGGTTTTAAAAAGCTGGTACACTCTTAAGACAATGGCCAGGGTAACAGCGGCTTCGGCGGCGGCTACTACCATTACGAACAAGGCAAAAAGCTGCCCTTCGGAAATTTCGGGGTCGTAACGGCTGAAGGCGATCAGGTTCAGGTTGGCAGCATTGAAGATCAATTCTATGCCCATTAAAACCACTACCGCGTGGGGTTTGCTGAAAACGGCCAGCAAACCAAGGCAGAATAAAACGGCGCCAAGGCCTAAGATATGTTCTAAAGGAATCTGGTTCATTTTATTTTGGAGCCTGCGCTGATGTAAGCGGCACCCACCAAAGCGGCCAGTAAAAGCAGCGAAGCTAATTCAAAAGGCAGCGCAAAAGTAGTTATAAACTCAATGCCGAGATGGTAAATGCTGGTTTTCTGGGTCAGAAATTGCGGCTGAATATTTCCTAAACCTGGCAGCGCCGTAATATTTGAGTTGAAGATCAAAAAAAGCAAACCAACTAAAACCGAAGCGGCCAGCAAAAAGCTTTTGATCGGATTTCGGGAAGGCGAAGTCTGGGCTGCATCGCTGCTTTTCAAACTCAGCATCAGCCCGAAAAGAATGAGTACCAACACGCCGCCCACGTAGATCATGATCTGGGCAATGGCGGCAAAATCGGCGAACAGACAAACGTAAATGGCCGCCAGCGAAAGCAGGCAGATCAGTAATGAAAAAGCAGCGTAAAGCACGTTTTTGGTAAGTACCATAAATAAACCTGAGCCTGCAACAAGCGTGGCAAAAACGTAGAAAATTACGGATACCGGGATCATGTTTGGCTCCCTCCTTTCGCGGCAAGCTTTGCTTTGGCCTCGGCTTTGGCTTTAGCGATTTCCGCTTGTTGTTTTTCTAAAAGTTCGCGTTTCTCCTGCGCTTGCTCCGGGGTAAGATCGGTGAAATGGTAGATCATATTTTTGATATCTACTTCCGGAAAATCGTACACGTTGGTCATGGTCAGGCAATCGGTGGGGCAAACGGTGGTGCAAAGGCCGCAGTAGCAGCATTTGGCCATGTCGATGTCAAAAACCGGGGCGTAAAGGCGCTTTTTGGTGCCGTCGGAAGTGATGCCGATCTCTTCCGTAGCTTTTACACTTTCGATGGTGATGCAGTTTACCGGGCAGACTTTGGCGCACAGATCGCAGACAATGCAATCGTCAATTTCGTTGTGCAGGCGGTAGCGGCCTTTGTCGGGCACAGGCAAACTTTCCTGCGGGTAATTAAGCGTTACGAGGCCTTCAGGCTGGAAAAAATAGTCTTTATGATTGATTCCTATGGGTTGGCGGTGATTGCGGGCTTTGGAAAAATGGCGCAACGTGAGGTTAAAGCCTTGTAAAAGGCCTTTTACGTTTTGCCACCATGTGCTTTTTTCTTCCATCATAACCCCACCTAAATCCTCCCCAAAAAACAGGGGAGTACTTTTTGGTTTGTGCTTTATTTTTGGCCTTTCGACTTTTCAGGGCTGAAAGGATAGCATTTTTTTTATTCCGACTGCTTTTTGCCATTCCGACTTTAGAAGGAATCTATCGCAGTTTGTAAACTGAGTTAGTTCCCTCGCAGGCTCGGGATGACCTAGATAAATTATCAATCAATCACTAATTCAATAATTCAGTAATTCTCTCATTCAAAACTCTCCTATCCTACCATCCACAAGCGCCAGAAAGCCGCAATAATTACCAGCCCCAGCGCAACCGGCGTGAGCACTTTCCAGCAAAGATACATTAATTGGTCTACGCGCAAACGCGGATAGGTCCAGCGAATGGCTACCTGTATAAATAAAAGGATTGCAGTTTTGCTAAGCAGCCAGAAAAGTCCCCAGAGGTGACCGGAAAGTGTGCCGGGCTGGCCGGTGGTCCAGTCGGCAAGTTTCATGGAACCAAGGTTGGGTAAAACGGTATTCCAGGAGCCTAAAAAAAGGACAACGGCAACCAGACAAACCAGTAACATCATGGCGTATTCGGCCAGGAACAGCGCGGCAAACCGGAAACCGGAATATTCGGTGTGGAAACCGGCTACGAGTTCCGATTCGGCTTCGGGAATATCGAAAGGTGCGCGGTTGGATTCGGCTAAACTGGCAATAAAATAAATCAGGAAAGCAATTAGTAAAAACGGTGCCCGAAAAATATTCCAGGTCGTAAACCCGCCAATTTCATTTGTATTGATTCCCAGCGCTTTGATGCCAAAAAGATAATTGGTGGTGCCGGTCTGATGCGCTAGAATACCCTGCTGAAAACTGATTTCCTGGAAGTCTAAACTTTGCGAGATCATTACTACACAAAGAACGGCCAGCCCGGCGGGAATTTCATACGAAACGATCTGCGCAACGGAGCGCATGGCACCTAAAACGGCAAATTTATTATTGGAACCCCAGCCCGCCATAAGCAAACCGATCACGTCTAAAGAAAGAATGGCCAGTAAATAAAAAACGCCCAGGGAAGTTCCGGAGGGAATGAAAGCGGGGGTTAAAGGAATAACGGCGAAACCGGCTAATACGGCGGCAAAAATGATAACCGGGGCGTATTTGAAAAGGAATTTATCGGCCGCGGCGGGTACAATGTCTTCTTTCTGGATCAGTTTTACTACATCCAGTACCGATTGCAGGCTACCGTAGGGTCCGGCTTCCATGGGGCCGAGGCGGTCCTGCATGAACGCGGCGATCTTGCGCTCGGCGTAGGCCAGCACCACGACCATGCTCAATACCAAAACCAGACAAAGCACCAATGCCAGCATTTCCGGGCGTTTTCGTTTTTAACCGGGCAAAGGTACAGGTTTATGCGTGATTTCAGTAATTCCTTAAAACTCCTAAGAAGGAATGAAGGAAGGGCGTTGAATTTCGGGCGTTATATACTTGCCTATTTTGAAAGACCGTCGCCTTGTGTTTTCTTTATTCTTTTACAAGTTTTACCCGGTTTACTTCTTTCCCGGATATCACTTCCAACAAATACATTCCGCTTGGGTGCTCTTCTATAGAAAATCGATGTTCGTTCTGAACCGATTGCTGCTGGTAAATCAGCCGGCCATTGGTATCGAAGACCCGCAAGTGAACCGGGGTTACAGATGCCTTTTCAGATTTTATGGTAAACTGCCCGCGGCCCGGGTTTGGATAAATGGTAAAACTACCCCTCTTGCTGGAATTGGCTACGGAACGGATAAAACTGTACTCCGAACGGCCATCGTAGTCAACCTGCTTCAGACGGTAATAATTCTGTCCCTGAATTGGATCGGCATCGGTAAATGTATACGCCTGCGGGACGGAAGAATTTCCGGAACCGTTTACTTTGCCGATCAGCTGCCAATCTTTAGAATTACCGGAACGTTCTATTTCGAAGTAATGGTTATTAGTTTCCTGAGCCGTTTTCCACCTGAGCAAAACCTGATCCTGTACCAGTTGGGCGGTAAATGTTTCTAAATGAACCGGCAGCGGGCTTAAGAAAGAAACGGTATATTCTTCAACCTGTCCGTATTGCGGCTGGTAACAGGGGCCCGTTATTGGGTTTCCAGCAAAGTCACTAATAACCCGCAGACGAAGGGCCGAATTGAAGGATCTTCCTGCCGGCGGGCTAAAGGTCCCGTTATGTTGGGTTCTCACATTGGCGGAATTAAAGACCAGTTCCCCTGCATCGGTAAAGGTTCCGTTACTATTATAATCCAGGTAAACCTGCACATTCTCGTTATTGGCTGGCCCGGTTGTTATGGAGATCGGGAAAGCGGCATTGCCTTCCAGCCCGAACTGCTGGTGGCAGCTACGGTCTACTATCATGGCATTATCGCCAACGGTGCCATCGGATTTAACGGTATAATTGCCGATGCTAACGCTATAGATGCCGATGCTAAAATTATTGCTAACTACTGTACCGGTCGGCGAACAGGTGGCAGCCAGCGGCACGCTTACACTACCGGTAGTCAGGCTTTGCGAATTCAGTAACCCTGGCCGGAAAAGGCTAATAGCCGCTCTCACGCGATCTTTCTGATCTTGCGTAAACTCGGTCCGGCAGGTCTCACTATTATAATCCATGTAGTTTTTATAGACATTCCCGATGGGTGCATTGGTACAGGTATTGATCGCTCCGGCAGGACAGGACCAGTTATATGCGCTATTGGAGCGTCTGTGCGGCTCGGTATCAGCAACGCAATCGCCCTGGCCGGAACCGCAACCATTCACCACAGGCGGGCAGCCAGTTCCGCCGTTATCACCTTCGAAGGTATGGTACAAATTGAAAGCATGCCCCAATTCGTGAGCCAGGGTAAGGCCCCGGTTCATGCCGCTGGAGGCAGTTCCCATAGTCCCAAAAGCCTGGTTTAACAGTACCGTACCGTCTAAATTGCCCGGTGCTCCCGGGAGATAAGCATAGCCTGCGGTACCGCCTCCGTTATCAATTTCGCTCACTACCCAAATATTATAATAATCGGTATTGGGCCAGCGGCTCAGGTTTTTAATAGTTACATCATCGGCCCCGGCAGACTGCAATTTTATTCCCTGGGTTGCATAATTGGGTACAACGCTGCCATTAATGCGCACAATACCGGTAGTAGGGTTGCAATTCGGGTCGCGGGTAGCAAGCTGAAATTCAATTTCCATATCTACTCCGCCTCCGGCGCCATAAGTGCCGGCTTTCTTGCGATAAATATCATTCAGGGCAACAATGGCGCTGTTTACCTGGGCATCGGAAATATTATTCCCGGTTCCAACGGCCTCGCCCAGGTGAACAATGTGTACAACCAGCGGAATAACCAGAACCTGGCCGGTATTTTGGTTGGTGCGGGCTTCAGGATCTGTTCTCAAAGCGGTCTGGATCAGGTTTTCGTTCAGCGCAATTCGCTGGCGAAAACCTTCATTTGTTCGGAGCAAATTATCGTGCAGTACGGAAGTACCACAGGCTTCAACTTCCGGCGTAAAATTTCCGGATGCATTCTGGTTTGTATTCTGGGCGTGAATTTGTGTTGCCAGGGCCTGAAAGACGATGAACAGGGCGAGGAAATGTTTCGCGTTTCTCATAACAATCGTGCTTAAGGAAGATGTGATGAAATTGCAACCAGGTACCAAAATTGAATTCACCCCAGATTACAAATAATTATCTATAAACTTCAAAAAGCACCAATATGTTTCACAAGAAAGCTATATAAAACATTGATTTAAAACAATTTAACTTTTATTTACTATATACTAAACCCTAGTATATTTTCAGTATATATTTGTTTTATTCTAATAAAGAATTGAAAGACGAAGGTAGTTAAATGCTGATATCGGAATATTAACTTTTTCGGCTAATGCAAAGTCCTAACCTTTTCACGTTGACGACTGAAAATATTTTTTTTATCCGACTGAAAACAATTTATAAAACCGCTTAGAAGATCTCTTAATTATACAACCAGGTTTTCGGGATAATGTTTTGACTTTTGAAGCGATAAACCCTAGCGTTTTTATTCCCACAAAGGGTAATGTTCCAGCTGTACTGCTTTTTCGAAAAAAATGCGGGTAGACTCTTCGAAAGATCTTGTAAAATCGGAAACGTAAAATTTATGTTCGGCAGTGCGTTTCTGGGCGGCCAGGTGGTTTTGGTGCAGGAAGCTTTTTACGTATTTGGCTACCAGCTCGGAAGTATCTAACACATCTACTTTGGCTTCGTAGAATTTCTCGATCTGCTTCTTAATAAGAGGATAGTGGGTGCAGCCCAATATAAGCGCTTCGATGTTTTGCAAATGCGGGTCAGACAAATAGGTGCTGATCACGCTTTCGGAAATGGTGTTGTTGAAAAAACCTTCCTCGATCATGGCCGCCAGTAAAGGAGTTGCTAGTGAATTAAGCGTTATATTTTTATCCAGCGCATCTACTTTCTTTTTATACACATTGGAATTTACGGTCTGTTTGGTGCCGATGAGGCCGATGGTTTTATCCGGATATTGTTCGCCGATGTATTGCACCGTGGGGTCTATTACGTTCAGTACCTTGGCTTTACTGCCTACGTATTCTTTTACGAGTTCGTAAGCCGCCGCCGAAGCAGAATTGCAGGCGATTAAAATTACCTTGCAGCGCTGGCGGATCAGCAGATCGCAGATCTTAACCGAATAAGCCTGAATAGCAGCCGTAGATTTATCGCCGTAAGGTAAGTGGGCCGTATCGCCGAAATAAATGAGCTGTTCGTGGGGCAGAATTTTAGTAATGGCGTGGGCAACCGTTAATCCGCCAATACCGCTATCGAAAATGCCGATAGGTAAATTTTTCAGTTCTGTTTCTGGCATAATGTATTATCTGAGGGCCGAAATTAAGCTGCTTTTTCGGGATTGAAAACGCCGGAACCGGATATTTTATTCTTTCGGCCAGCTTCCGGGTTTTTAACCTGAAAAGCCTACCGTTTTTATAAATTATCTGGCCGGGAGGCCAACTCTAAAGTTCTGCACAAGGTTAAACAAAATAAATAAGCATTTTGGAACTGGTGCTATTTCCTAACCACTGATATTGACTTGATTAAGTCCAATACTTTGCAGCGTTTTCACACCAGCAATGATCCCTGTTATGTAACTTCCTTAAACTCACCGATTTTATAGATATTTTTACAAAAAATTAATCAGGGTAATAATACTTTTTTCGGGCAGCAACGTTTAATATATCAGATACCTGTGTGAAAGCAGCTTAAAATAATCCAAAATATAGACATAGTTTATTATTCTGATTTCTTTTACCCTACTCCAAACTTATTGCACCCTAAACTGAATAATGATGAGCGGAAAACATCTTTACACCCAAGCCCATGGCAACCATTCCTTACAACAAACACGCAGTCATCCGGCGATCGGCCGCCTATGGAAGCCTTGAGGTGCGTTTTGCTGCCTATTTGATTGATACCTGCCTTTTTTTATTCGGGCAAAGCCTGATGTTATATTTCATTATTGGCTACCCTTATTCCCCAGATCTTTCTTCCGGCTTACTCCTGCCACAATTTCCTACCTTTATTTCCAACTTCGATTACCTGGGGAAATTCCTATACGCCAATATGTATTTTACAATTATTCACTGGCTGTATTACGCCATGATGGAGTCTTCGACGCGGCAGGGAACGGTGGGTAAGATCGTAATGCAAATAAAAGTAACGGACCTGAACGGCCAACGCATAAGTTTCGGGCAGGCAACGGTACGTTATCTGGGAAAATTCCTGTCCGTCGGATTATTTTTCGGCGGTTTTCTGGTTGCACTTTTTAATCACCGGCACCAAACCCTGCACGATATAATAGCCGGCTGCGTGGTGCGCATCAGTAAAATTGATTAAAAGTGTTATTCCATATAAGAAAAGGGATCAGCCTCCTGTTCCAGCTTTTTCGTTATGCACTTTTTTAGCCCGAAACCCTAGCGTTTTGTCCTGCTTTCCACGTCATAAATGCGTACCTTTGCGCCATGAATTACCTTTCGGCAGAAAATATATCGAAGAATTACAGCGAACGCTGGCTTTTTAAAGACCTTAATTTTGGCATAAACCGCGGTCAGCGCGTGGGTTTGGTGGGCGTGAACGGCACCGGCAAAACCACCTTGCTGCGCATTTTGGCCGGCGAAGTACAGCCTGATTCAGGCTCGGTGAGCACCAGAAACGGCATTTTAGTGGGCTATTTAAGCCAGAACCCGGTTTTTCAGGACGAAGAAGCGAGCGTGCAGGATGCCTTATTTTCCGGTACCAACGATACGCTGGATGCGATCCGCGAATATGAAGCCGTAATGGAAAACCCTGATGTGGACCACGACGTGATGCAACGCGCGATGGACCGCATGACCGACCTGAACGCCTGGGATTACGAACAGAAAGTAAAGCAGATCCTGGGGAAACTCGGCATCCATGACCTGCACAAGCAGATAAAATTCCTTTCAGGCGGGCAGCGCAAACGCGTGGCCATGGCCCGCATGCTGATCACTGAACCCGATCTTCTGATCCTGGATGAGCCTACCAACCACTTGGACCTGGACACCATTGAATGGCTCGAAAACCTGCTTTCAACCCAGCAGCAAACGCTTTTAATGGTTACCCACGACCGGTATTTCCTGGATAAAGTTGCCACCGAGATTGCGGAACTGGACGGCGGACAGGTATATTCTTACAAAGGCAATTACGCCTATTTCCTGGAGAAAAAAGCCGAACGCGAAGAAATGGCCGGTGCCGAAGTAGACAAAGCCCGCAACCTGATGCGCAAGGAACTGGAATGGATGCGCCGCCAGCCAAAAGCCCGGGGCACAAAATCGAAAAGCCGGATCGATGCATTTTATGAAACCAAGGAAAAAGCGGCCGGCAAAGCCAGCGGCCCGGGCCTGGAGCTTTCGGTGAAAACCACCCGCCAGGGCGGCAAGATTATGGAAGTAAGCCACATTTCAAAATCCTTCGGCGGCAAAAAACTGATCGACGATTTTTCTTACGTGTTCAAAAAGCAGGACCGCATTGGTATTATCGGGCCGAACGGTATGGGAAAATCTACCTTGCTGAACATGCTTACCGGTAAACTGGAACCCGATTCCGGCGAAATAGATCGCGGCCAGACCACAGTTTTCGGATATTATACCCAAACCGAGCTTACTTTCAAGGAAGATCAGCGGGTAATTGACATTGTAAAAGAAGTGGCAGAAGTTGTGGAAACGGCCAAAGGCGAAACGATCTCGGCTTCGCAGTTTTTACAGCATTTCCAGTTTCCGCCGGCCCAGCAATATACCATGGTAGGTAAACTGAGCGGTGGCGAAAAACGGCGTTTGCAATTGCTGCGCGTGCTGATCAAAAATCCGAACTTCCTGATCCTGGATGAGCCGACCAACGACCTGGACATTATCACGCTCAACATTCTGGAAGATTTCCTGCTGAACTTCGGCGGCTGTCTGCTGATTGTTTCGCACGACCGGTATTTCATGGATCAGCTCATAGACCACGCGTTCGTTTTTGAAGGCAACGGCAAGATCCGCAATTTCCCGGGCAACTACACCGATTACCGCGAATGGCTGAAAGAACAGGATAAAACGGTATCTGTTTCGGATGAAAAACCCAAAGCGGCCGTTGCCGCCGCACCCAAAGCCGACCTGCCAACCGAAACCAAACGCAAAGCTTCTTACAAAGAAAAACAGGAATACGAGCAGCTGGAAAAAGAAATTGACGAACTGGAAACCAAACGCGACCAACTGACCGGCGAATTGAACAGCGGCGGACTGGACCACGAACAATTAGCTTCCAAAGCGGCAGAAATTGAAAAAATCAGTAAGCAAATAGACCAGAAAAGTGAGCGCTGGCTGGAACTGGCGGACTTGATGTAAAACGAAAATTCAGGGAAATGCGGTTTTTAATATTTGCTCTTTTCGCTACGCTGGCATTAGAGGTTCAGGCGCAGGAAGTTAAAAAAATCGTTGATTATAATGCCCAACGCCGTATCCGAGAGGAGTTTTACGTGCTGAAAGCAAACGAAAAGATAAAACACGGCGAATTCAAGCAGATCAACACGCTTTATAAAACCGTGGCTGAAAAGGGGTTTTATAAAAATAACTTGAAAGACAGCACCTGGACTTATTACTTCCCAGGAACTGAACACATTATGGCCCAGGGAAATTATCTGAACGATCAGAAATCGGGCATTTGGCACGAATGTACGTTTGGCAATAATGTGATCTATTTAAGTGAAAAAGGATTGTATAAAAATGGCGAACGGGCAGGATCGTGGCAGTTTTTTAACGCTGAAGGCGAGGTTACCAAAGTTTATGATTACAGTCTGAATAAAATCTACTATGAAAAACCGCAGCCTGACTCCCTGGAATATGAAGTATTGCTGAATAATAATTGGGAAAAACGAAAACTGGAACGTGCCCCAAGCCTGATTCCGGATAAATTTGGGAATGAATTGATTAGCAAGCCATTTATAAACGAGATCCGTTATCCGATGGAAGCCGCAAGAGCCGGGGTTGAAGGTACCGTGGTAATTGCATTTTCGGTGAACGAGGAAGGAAACCCGGCTGATTTTTATGTTAAAACCAAATTACACCCCAGTTTAGATGCTGAAGCCATGAGGGTATCGAAGCTCATGTCCTGGAAATTTCAACCTGGCATGCTGGATGGCAAGCCGGTAACGACCAGAATGGTTCTCCCGATCAAATTTTCTATTCAATAAAACCAGTTCAACTGCGCTTTTAACAGAAAGACTGCGTTTTGTTTTTTTTTAATTGAAGCCGACATCCTGATTTAACTTTCCGGAAAACAGCTTTCACCCATTCTTTTATTTATTCGCAAGCAAAAAAATATGCGATCATTCTTATTGTTGCTCATGAGTACCCTGGCATTAGAGGTTCAGGCGCAGGAAGTTAAAATGGTGATCAAGGACCATGAAAGCCCTCCTTACCGCGAGATTTACCACGTACTGAAATCGAACAAAAAGATCCGGGAAGGGAAATATATTATGAAGGTTTCGAACATCACTTTTGAAACCGGCTATTATAAAAACAATCAGAAAGACAGTACCTGGATCGAGTTTTTCCCCGGCACCAAAGAGATCAATACCATTGGCAAATACAAAAACGATCGGCGAACCGGCTCCTGGAAAGAATATGCGGTTACGAACGAAAAAGCTTATTTAAGCGAGGTCGGGAATTACAGCGAGGGGAAAAGAACAGGTAAATGGCATACTTTAGCTCCCTGGGGAGATACGGTCCGAACGCTTGACTATAACGTAAACCAGGTAACTTATCGCAACCCACAAATTCGGGAGAACATGAATTTTGACGTGATCTTACCCGAAGGAACGGTCAGAAAATCTTTACAAACTGCTCCTCTTCTTATTGATAAGACCGATGGGCAGGCGATTAACCTGAAAAGAACGTTAAAAATAAAATATCCTGCAGAGGCAGGTCAATCTGCCATAACCGGCCAGGTGGTAATTTCTTACATCGTAGATGAAAACGGAAATGAAACCAATCATAAAGCAGAGTCGGAGATTGGGTTTGGTTGTGAGGAAGAAATAATCAGGGTCTTAAAATTATATCCCGGAAAATGGATACCCGGTACCTACCAGGGAAAGCCAATTTCCACAAAACATGAGTTTAAATTCACGTTCAATATTCGGGAAACAAATCGAAATAATTATGGCCGGTATTAACCGGCCATTTTTGTTTTAAGATTTCATGTATTTTACAATTTCACGCCTTTCAACCGCAAACTGTTGGTAACCACCGAAACCGAACTCAGCGCCATGGCAGCCCCCGCGATCATCGGATCGAGCAGGAATCCGTAGGCAGGATACAATACACCGGCAGCGAGCGGAATTCCGATCACGTTGTAGATAAAGGCCCAGAATAAGTTCTGGCGAATGGTGCGAACCGTGCTGCGCGAAAGTTTAATGGCTTTGGGTATGTGGTTCAGGTCGGAGTGCATGAGGGTTAGCTGGGCAACTTCCATGGCAATGTCGGTTCCTTTGCCCATCGCAATACTTACATCGGCTTTGGCTAAAGCTTCGGAATCGTTTATGCCGTCGCCAACCATGCCTACGATCTTGCCTTGCCGCTGAAGTTCCTCGACAAAATTCCCTTTTTCGGAAGGCATTACGCCGGCTTTATAGTGTTTTATTCCGGCTTGTTCGGCCACGGCTTTGGCGGTGGCTTCGTTATCGCCGGTGAGCATGTAAATTTCCAGCCCCAGGTTTTTGAGTTCGGAAATTGCGGCTACGGACGTCTCTTTAAGGGCATCGGCTACGGCAATTACGCACACCATTTGCACATTTTCGGCGAAAAACAATACCGTTTTAGCCTCCCTTTCCCATTGCAGGGCCAGTTTTTCCAGTTCCGGATCGGGCAGTACCAGGTTTTCGTTCAGCAGTTTTTTATTGCCGATCAGATACGTTTTTCCACCGAAGTTGCCTTTCACGCCGCGGCCGGTTATGCTTTCAAAATTCTCGATCTGCACTGAAGCTACGTTTTGCTGTTTCAGATGATTGACCACTGCCGTTGCCAAAGGATGTTCCGAAGCGGATTCCAATGCCAGTAAAACCGATTTTAAGGGCGCGGGATCTGTAATTTTAGCGTTCCAGCGCATATCAGTCAGTTCGGGTTTACCTTTGGTGATGGTGCCGGTTTTATCCAGGATCAGCGCATTCATTTTATAAGCATTTTCCAGGCTTTCGGCGTCTTTGATCAGGATCCCGTTTTCAGCGCCTTTTCCGATGCCCACCATAATAGCCGTTGGCGTGGCTAAACCTAGCGCGCACGGACAGGCAATAATAAGTACCGTTACAAAAGCCAGCAAGGCGTGACTTAATTCTGAACTGCTGCCGAAGAACATCCAGGCGGCAAAACTTATAAGCGCAATCGCAATGACTATGGGCACGAAAATACCGGCAATTTTATCGGTGAGCTGTTGCACGGGCGGTTTGGAATTCTGGGCGTGTTGCACCGATTTAATGATCTGCGCCAGCATGGTGGCGCCGCCTACTTTGCGGGCTTCGATCTGCAGACTGCCTTTCTGGTTGATGGTACCGGCGAAAACCGAAGCGCCAGATGCTTTAGAAACCGGCAACGGTTCGCCGGTCAGCATGCTTTCGTCTAAGAAAGATTCGCCCTGCACCACGGTGCCGTCTACCGGAATTTTCTCGCCCGGCCGGATCAAAAGCACATCGCCCATCAGCACTTCTTCGATCTTTACTTCGCTTTCGGTACCGTTTTTCAGGCGTTTTACGGTTTTAGGTTGCAGACCGATCAATTTTTTAAGGGCCGCCGAAGTCTTGGTTTTAGCCCGTTCCTCCAGCAATTTCCCAAGTAAAATAAACCCGACGATCACGGCTGCAGCTTCGAAATAAACCTGGGCCTGCAACCCCCGGCTTTCGAAATATTGCGGATAAATGGTATTGAAAGCACTGAAAATAAAAGCTACGCCGGTACTTAGTGCCACCAGAGTATCCATGTTGGCACGGCCGTGTTGGGCCTGCGCGAAAGCCCGTTTAAAGAAGGGCCAGCCAAAACCAAAAACTACCGGCAAGGTAAGCAGCAGTTCTACCCATTTCAGCGTGGGCGACGGGTGGTGATACATCATGCCAAGCACGGCGACCGGAACCGCTAAAAGCAAAGCACCGATGGTTCTTTTTTTCAGGGTATTGTAATCTTTTTCACGTTGCTTTTCCAGGGCTTCCACGTCGGCTTCGGAAGGCAGGATGAGCAGGTCGTACCCAATACTTTGCACGACTTTCTGCATTTTTTCCGGCGAAATTTCTTCCGGGTGGTATATTACCGTGGCCGTCATGCCGGCAAAATTCACCTGCGCGTTTTCTACACCGGGCTGGCTTTTGAGCATGCTTTCTACGCTGGCCGAACAGCCCGCGCAGGTCATGCCGCTCACCGGAAAAGTGGTTTCTATAATATCGGTATCAGTAGTTTTGTCGTACGTTTCCATAGCGTTTTATACGGTTGTGAACAGTACAAAAGTACAGGCAATTGCTGTGGAAAGCGTTACAGAATTGTGAGTTTGAATTATAGAATTATGGAATGATTGAATTAGAGAGTGACTGAGTGATTGAGTGATTGAATTAAGCAATAATTTTGTGGGAGAAGATTTCTCAGGTTGAAGTGGGAATTTTATTTTAGAAGATGGCGTTTGGAGTGAACAATTTTCACAACATGGTGCAAACAAAAGTTAATTTTGCAGATACTTTTAAAAAGCGGACAAAGAAATTTGCTTTAGATGTCATTCATTTCTCCAAGGCTCTACCTCGAACAGATGAAAGCCTGATAATTAAACGGCAGTTACTCCGTTCAGCGACTTCAGTGGCGGCAAATTACCGGGCAGTCTGCAGAGCCCGCTCAGCAGCTGAATTTCATTCAAAACTTTCAATTGTAGTGGAGGAAGCAGATGAATCTTTATTCTGGCTGGAAATAATTTCGGAAGCAGAAATAATTAATAATGCTAATACAATGGCACTTCAGAAGGAAATAACTGAAATTCTATCAGTAATGGCAACAGCCCGAAAAAACACTGCTAAATAATATTACCCTATTGCCCATTCTCTCATTCAATAATTCTCTCATTCAATCATTACCCCTTCCCCACTTTATCCAGCGGTTTCCTCTTATGCGCTTTCAGTTTCTTAAAGGCCGTGGGCGTAAAGCCGGTTACTTGTTTGAACTGACTGGAAAGGTGCGCTACGGAACTATAACCGAGTTTATACGCCATTTCGCTCAGCGTTAATTCGTCGTAAACCAGCCACTCTTTTACTCGTTCAATTTTCTGAAGAATGATGTATTTCTCGATCGTAACGTTTTCGGAGGAAGAAAAAAGCTGGCTTAAATAGTGGTAGTCTTTGCCTACGTGTTCGGCGATCAGGTCGGAATAATTCAGGTGGCGGGCTTCGGGTTCCTGGATCAGCTGGATAATGAAATTCTTGATCTGTTCTACCTGGCGAGCCTTTTTATCTTCCAGGAGTTCAAATCCAGCCTTAGCTAAAACCTGTTTTATCTGCTCTGAACCGGCATTTCCGGTTACGGTGGCTTCACCTAGTTCAATGACTTTTACTTCCAGGCCCAGGTTTTCGAGTTCTTCTTTAACTACCCGCACGCAACGCTGGCAAACCATATTTTTAATGGCTAAATGGTGTTCTTCCGGAGGCATAAACGGTAGGGTTTCGAGGTAAAAAAGTATTAATCGTGGTCGTGACTGGCTTCGTAGCTGAAGTTAAAGCCTACTTTCTGATTGCGGCTTATTTGCTGGTTATCAAGCTTTTGCTTTACCGTAATAACCCGCAGATCGTCTATATCGCGTGCCATGAGGTCGTTGTTAACGGCGGCAATAATGGCGCTTTCTACGAGCAGCAAAATAGATTCATCGTTTAAAACGTTTTGGGCCAGATCCTGGAAACGCAGGTTCAGCTGATCTACTCCTTCCAGGTAAAAATGATTTTCGATATTAATGAGCAAGCGGCCCAGCAAGTACCCGGGATCGTTCATGCGGCCATATTTTATAGAGTCGGCCATGAAATTATAGGCCATGATGTGCCCAAAGAAACGCCGCTTAAAATCTGCTTCCACGTATTCGGTTTTCATCAGGTCGTAATCTTCCGGAAAAGTAACCACGTTAGAATGCATGACAAAAACGAGCAGATCGCCGGAAATTTTAACGTGAAATTCAAATTCGCTGACATCGCGGTACTCGATCAGGACTGAAGAATCGAGGGAGGTAACGCGGTCGCTAAGCCTTTTTACCAGGTCAATGGAAACTTTTTTGAATTGATCGAAAGCGTTTTTTGTGTTCCGGTAAATGGCCTGTTTAGCCGACGTTTTCTGTTTAAGACCTGCAAAGATGGCGTCGAGTCTGTCATCCATAAGCTGTTTTTAGAATTTGAAAATTTAAAGTTAAGAAATGCTGCTTAAGACTTACCTCATTCCGGCAAAATTGGTTTTAAAATTCTAAAATCATGGAGTGTTATTGAATAATTCCTGCGGCCTGCAGGTTTTGCAGCCCTTCATGATCCATACCGGCAAACTCCAGCAGCACTTCGCGGGTATGCTCAGCGTAATGCGGCGGGGGCAACAAAACCTCATTTCCGACTTTTGAGAGCCTGAACGCTACCGTTTTTAAACCTGAAAGTGCTTTTTCTGCCTGTTCCGTTCTAAGCTGCAAGGCTTTTGCCGCTTCGCCGGAAAGGGCCTCGGAAACGGACCTGACCGCGCCGGCTGGTACAAAACGCTTTTCAAATTCGGTCAGCAAATATTCCAGGGTAAAGCCCGCGATGAGCATTTTTAATTTCTGGTTGAGCACCAGCCGGTTCTTTACGCGCGCGCTGTTTTTACTGAATAAAGCATCTTCGGCAATTTCCGGCGCACTCAAAATCAGGCATAAATTCCGGAACTGTCGATCATCGCCGATGGCTAAAATAAGTTGTTTCTGATCGGAAGTGGTAAAAATGGTACCGTATGGAACAATATTGGGGTGTTCGGAACCGGCGCGCTCCGGCTCAAAACCGGCTACGAGGTAATTAGTGCCCTGGTTGGCGAGCGAAGTTAAAGCCGCATCGAGCAAGGAAATTTGCACCAACTGGCCTTTCCCGGTTTTTTCGCGCAGGTACAAAGCCGTAAGCAAACCTTCTTTTAACTGGTGTGCAGCAAAAAGATCTACAAACGCTACCGGCATTTTGGTTGGTAGGCCGTCCGGCTCGCCGTTCAGATACATTATTCCGCTTTCTGCCTGAATTACGGCATCATAACCGGCTCTTGGGTTTTCAGGACCGTAACCGGTAATATGGCCGTAAAGCAGTTTTGGATTGATTTCCGATAGCGTTTTATAATCTACCTGCAGTTTTTCAGCGTCGCCGGGCTTGTAGCTGGCAACTACGATATCGGCTTGGGCAACGAGTTTGTGCAGGATCTGCAGCGCGGCCGGTTTTTTCAGGTCTAAAGCTACCGATCTTTTTCCCCAGTTGGCACAGGAAAAATAGGCTGAGATATCGGTTTCCGGATCTTCGGTGCGGGCTTTCCATTGGCGGGTTACGTCGCCGCGGGTGCCGGTATTTTCTATTTTTATAACAGTAGCGCCGAGTTCAGCAAAAAACTGCCCTACGCTGGGACCGGCCAGAACGCTGGCCAGCTCGAGCACTACAAGTCCGGAAAAAGGTTGTTCAGTTAGCATAAAAAAGAAAACCAACCGTTTCGGATTGGTTTTTATAAAAATTTAAAACTCGAAAACGGTAGGGCAAATTACGTAAAAACTCGCCATCCGGCATTTATTCAATTGATTTCTCTTTCAGTTTCTGCCAGTAATACTGCAGCGAATCGTTTTGCTGCACCCGGAATTTCCGGCTGGCTATTTTAGCTTTCAGATAATTGATGCGCGAATCGAGCACCGGGTGGGTGCTTAAAAATTCCGGCAGATCGATGTTTTCTTTCTCATCTTTTAAAGCGCTGAAAAGACCAACCATGCCGTTCGGATCAATGTGTTTTTGTTCCAGCAAGGCAAGACCTGTCATATCGGCTTCTTTTTCCAGTTCGCGGTTATATTCCAACGACTTCAGGCTGTTCGCGTTTTCGGCCACCACCACCATAATCCCGTTCAGATCGCCGAAAAGCAGAGAAACCAGGAAGTAACTCGACAGGTTGCGGAACAGGGCTTTGAGCGAATGGCGGTGTTGCAAGTGGGCGTTTTCGTGGGCAATCAGGCCGGCAAATTCTTCGTAGCTATCCGTAAGGTGAATGATCGGTTCGTAAACTACAATGTGACCGCCGGGAACTGCAAAAGCGTTGGCCTGACGATGTTTTACCACCGTAACGCTTACTTTTCCGCTTTGCGGACTGGCGTGTAGCAAATTAAAGAACCGTTGCGCATACATTGTTTTCACCGAATCTTTTTCCTCGGCTTCGAGCATGCCATCGATCAGGGCCTGGCCTAACTTCGCTTCCGCGCTTACCGGTAAATTTTCGGCTATAACTTCCGCGGTTTTAGGAATAAGCCAGAAATACGCTCCGGCCACCAGCAACACAAAAACGGCCAGCACACTTAAAAGCGGCAACGGATTTCCGGAAATTAAAGAACCGTAGCGCGAACCGGCAAAAGCAGCTTTGGGATAATGCATTTTTAAAGCGCCGAAAAAGGCCGGATCTTTTACTTCCAGGTATTCGGGCGGCGAAGCGGCGTATTGCAATTCTACCAGTTCGGCATCGTTAAAATCGTTGCGGCCGATCAGGTTCGTATCCCAGATCCGCAGGAAATCCGCATCGGTGCGGGTGGTGAGGCGAAATTCCGTGGGCAGCAATTCTACCGAAACCGGCAGGCCGGCACTGGTTTTTCCGTTAAAATACAAGCCTTCGAATACGGCCATAAGTTGCAATTATACCAGGTCAAGATTCAGGATATCGGAAACGTCTTCCATGGCAGCGCCAATGGTATCAGGCTCGGCTTGTTCCAGATTTTCCAGGTCTAAGTTACAGAACAATTCGGAATTGTTAATTACATACTTCATGGAACGGATAGTTGCCAACGGCGTACCTAAACCCAGCGTAAAAACAATGATAAGCACATTACCCACCAGCAATTTTAAGTAACCTTTACCAGTTACATTCGCTTCCAGCCGCGAATATTTCCCATCCTGTTCCAGCAAAATATTGTTTACATAGAACTGATGCAATTCGCTCTGATACCAGAAAAAGTAAATCCCGAGCGTCAGCATCGTTAACATCCGTCCTTTAAAATGAATGCCGAATAACTCTCCGCCTTCACCATCGAAACTGAAACGAATGTTTCCAAAACGAATATTGCCCATAATTTCTTTCCGGATGTCTACCATAAACCACGGCAGGTAAAGACCCAACGTAACGAGCGTTAGTAAAATCCCTTTCAAAAAAATGGTATACATCGTTTTCAGATCGCCGGTATATTTAAAATGAATACCCCGCCAGGAACTCCGTGATGTCCGGTAACGCATCTGGCCGAAAATTGCCATAGGAATAACCAATCCAATGGATAAATAAAGGAAAAGCGTACCCATGAATTTTGACTCTTCGGGCAGTTTTACAAACAAGGCGATTGTAACCCCTATTATTAAACCAATCAAAAAAACAGCTTTAATAAAGCCCCTGAACATTTCTTTACCGGTGCCATGAAACTTAAAGCGGCTGCCGGCAAATTCGGTTTTCTGGTACAGGTATTTCAGTTTTTCGGCTTTGGCCCAGGGATAATAAATACCGAGGGTAACTACGGTAAGCACCCAGTTGGGCAACTGAATACCGAATAACTCGGAGCCTTTGCCTTTAAATGCAAACGTTTGCGGCACTTCGGCAGCCGAAGAGGCCTGGTAAATTTCTTCCATAAAAAGTGAGGGGTGATGAAGGTTTAAGATTGCTTGATTTTCAAATATAAAAACTAATAATAACAAAGCAAATCCTGCAACTGGAATTCAGCACACTTTACTTTTTACCTCCAAAAGCCTACCGTTTTAAGGCAAAGCACTTTTTCTACCCAATCAGATAGCGTTTTTTATTCCACAATTCGCCGGCACTTTTTCTGCCTGAAACGATAGCGTTTTAATAAACACAAAAAAACCACCGGCCAATGGCCGGTGGTTTTCCCAGTATGATTACTACTTAACTACTTACTTATTTAATGATCAGTTTTTGAACGCTTACTTTATCGCCCGCTTTCAGGTTTACCAGGTATAAACCAGGTCTCATGCCTAAGCTGCGGCCATCTACGTTAATTTCGGTGGCGTTGGTGATCTGTCTGGTGTGCAGCACGCGGCCACTCATATCCAGGATCTGCAGCGTTGCCGTGGTTGGTTCAGTTGATCTTACATTGAACACGCCATCGGTAGAAGGGTTCGGGTAAACTGTGATTCCGGCATCTTTTCCACCTTTAGAACTTACTGCAATTACTTTGCTGAATTCAAACTTGCCGTCGAAATCTACCTGGCGTAATCTGTAGTAGTTCAGGCCGTTGGCAACGTTTTTATCGAGGAAGCTATATTTCAGTAAGTTGCTGCTGTTACCGTTACCTTTCACTGTACCTACGGTTTCGAAAGAACGGCCGTCCTGGCTGCGTTGTACTTCAAAACGATCGTTGTTTTTCTCGGTGGCAGTAGACCAGTTCAGCGAAATTCCTTCGGAAGTGGCAGCACCATTGAAACTGATTAGCTCTACCGGCAGCGGGTTAATGTTGCCGCAATCTTCGTTTACAAACACATACTCAGTATCAGTTGCAGTTCCGCAGTTATTCGTTACTGTTACGGTTACGTCACCTGGGTCGAAGCCGGCAAAAACGGTGATGCTGTTAGTACCTTGTCCTGAATCGAGGGTCCAATCGGCTGGAATACTCCAGGTATAAGTGGCGTTGTTTTGAGCTGGTGTGGTAAAGGTATATGGTTCGTCGTTATAAGCACAAACAGTATCTGGTCCGGCAATTTCAGCAATAATGTTGCAAACCGGCGGCGTACCGCAATTGTTGTTTACATCTACATCTATGCCGTCGGAAGCGATTGTGTTGCAGTAGCCTTTGTAGCCGCCTACTCCGTTACCGTTGTTGCCGTTGCCGCTGTTTCCGTTAGAAGCGAAAGTTGCTGTTACGCTTACTTTACCGTCGGTTGCACCTGGAGTTACGGTTAAGGTCTTGGTGCCTTGTCCGCTTACAATCGTCCAGCCGGCTGGTACAGTCCAGTTATAAGCAAAGTTACCTTTCACCTGGCCATTGCCGTTGCCGTTGCCGCGGCCTAAAGAGTCTGCTACTGTGGCTTCGTAGGTTTGATTTACATTCACACAAACTGAATCAGGACCGTCTACATCTACAATAAAGCCTTTGCTTGGTTTAACCGGGAGGGTTGCTACTTTGGTGCCGCAGATCGGGTCGTTTACTTTCACTTTCATGGTTCCCGATTTGGTACCTACTCTTACGGTTACGCAGTTGGTGCCTTGTCCGGAAACGATCTCCCAACCGGTTGGCGGGTTGCCAGCGTGGGCTCTTGGCACATCCCATTCAAAGGAAGTATAGCCGCGGCTGTTATCAATGCAATAGGTTTCTAATGTGCCGGGGCAGGGATGCTGGTTGCCGGTTATTGGTCTTGGCTGCGAAGTGTTGCAGGGACTGTTGGTTTTCGCTGACTTCTGCGCAATGGCGGAAGGATTAAGGAACAGCAGCGACATAAATAAAAATACGGAAGTAAGTAAGTTAGTTTTCATAGCTTGGAATAGTTAAATTTTCTTCATTTTTTCAGTTCAATTTTTGAATCGATTTTCGGTAATTTCTTATATGGGGGTTTAACGCCCCGAAGCACTTCCAGTTGCACTTAAAAGCGTTTACAGATTTATAATCCCGTACTATTATTGAAAAAGTACAACAAACAACTACTTTAACATGATTTATAAGCCTATTCACCTCATTTTTTACAACTATCTGCAACTACCTATATTTAATTTATCTAAGAAAGGGGTTTCCCATATAATTCACTAAGACTTGAAGTAAGCTGGCAAAAGGATACTATATTCGGAAATTCCCCTTTAGAATAAGTGCAATTTGAAGCCATCAGGCATCTCAAATTCAGACGATTAATATTATGCTGTTATTGACCAGGTTTTTTATGTACTTTTACTCAGCGCTTTTACAGCGTTTTTATTTTTTTACTGAACTGACTTTTTATACCGAAATGGATACCGTTTCCTTCGACTCCTTTGACCTGCACGACGACCTGCTTTCCGGCATCAATGCCATGGGTTTTAAAAATGCCACCCCGGTACAGCAGCAAGCCATTCCTGTTATTCTGGAAAAGAAAGACCTCATTGCCTGCGCCCAGACGGGAACCGGCAAAACCGGCGCTTACCTTATTCCTTTATTAGACCGCATTTCCCACGCCGGCCACGACCATACCAGCACTCTGATTTTAGTACCCACCCGCGAACTCGCTAAACAGATCGATGACCAGGTGGAAGGCCTCTCCTATTTTGTTTCCGCGCAGAGCATTGCTATTTATGGCGGCAGCAAAGGCGACAGCTGGGACCAGCAAAAGAAAGCCCTTACTTCGGGTGCCGATATAATAGTAGCCACGCCCGGCCGCCTGATCGCGCACATGAACATGGGCTATGTAAAGTTCGATCAACTGGAATACCTGGTATTGGATGAAGCCGACAAGATGCTGGACATGGGCTTTATGGATGATATCATGCGCATTGTAGCCGAACTTCCGAAGAAACGCCAGACCCTGCTTTTCTCGGCTACCATGCCGCCCAAGATCCGCGACTTGGCTAAAAAGATCCTGAATGAGCCGGCCGAGATCAGCTTAGCCGTTTCAAAACCTGCCGAAAACATTGACCAGCGCTTCTATTTTACTTACGACAGCCAGAAACTGCCTTTACTGGAAAGCCTGATCAACGGCCTGGAAGTTTCAAGCATGATCGTGTTCACTTCCCGGAAATCGAACGTGAATTCCATTGTGCGCTCGCTTCAGAAACTGGGCTTTACCGCCGAAGGTATTCAATCTGATATTGAGCAGGACGAAAGGGAGAAAGTATTGCTGGGCTTCCGGAATAAAAAATACCAGATCCTGGTGGCTACCGATATCATGTCACGCGGCATCGATATCGACAATATTTCGCACGTGGTGAATTTCGATATGCCGCAGGACGCCGAAGATTACATTCACCGCATTGGCCGTACGGCCCGCGCCGCTGCCACGGGAACGGCCCTCACGTTTGTGAACGAGAAGGATATGTACAAGATCCCGCGCATCGAACGCCTGATCGAAAAAGAAGTACCGAAATTTGACCTGCCCGATTTCTTAGGAAAAGGCCCGGAATACGACCCGAACGCTAAACCGGAAAAACGCGGAGGCAGCAGAGATAAGAAAGGCGGCAAACCAAGAAGCGGTGACCGCAAAGAAACCCGCGCTCCGCGCCCGCAAGGTGAACGTAAACCCGCTCCAAAAGCGGCAAGCCCAAACCCTGAAGCCGGAGAAAACGCTATGGTTTCCGGCACAGAAACCCGCGAAAATAAAACCCGCAACAAGAACAGGAACCGCGACCGGGACAAAAAGCCCAAAGCAGAAGTAGACAACAACCGGCCGATCGTTCCTTTTGTACCAAAGCGCGAATCGAAAACCAAACAGAATTCCGAAGGGAATGCTACCTCCGAAAACGCTGCTTCAGCCGAATAAAAACGGTATGGTTTTAAGCTAAAAAAGTAAAGCCCCGCATTGCTACGGGGCTTTTTTTTGTCTGAACACGATTTTCAGGATTGAAAGAAAGTTCAGGATTCTTCTTTTGAAAAATGCATTCCTGGCGCAAGCGTTAAGCGTCAGCAAAGGCAATTACAGCAAGCTCAACGCGAGCCCTATTCCGAAAAGAAACACGAAAAGCAACGTACTTAGTGAAAGCTGCTTTAAATAAGGATCGAGTTCAGCAGGTTGCTGTTTTTTAGAAACCTGTACGCCGTTGTATATAAAGAACGGAAAACTCAGCACAAACAGGAATTGCCACGGCCCAAAGAACCGCCAGAAAACGAAACCAACCGCGCAAGCCATGCCGGCAATGAGTAAAAACCAGTGGTAAATGCGGGCATTTTTAGTGCCCAACCGCACCGGAACCGAGTTTTTACCGGCCAGTTTATCGGAAACAATATCACGGATATTGTTTACGTTCAGCACACCGGTGGCAAAAAAACCGCACGCGGCTGCCGGTAAAATATGGCTCAGGCTAAACTCCTGACTTTGCAGATAAACGGTACCCAGAACGCCCACCAAACCAAAGAACAAAAAAACCGAAATATCGCCTAAGCCGGCGTAGCCGTAAGGTTTCGGACCGTTGGTGTAAGTAATAGCCGCCCAGATCGCCGCCAAACCCAAAGCAAGGAAAAGCAGGAATAAATAAATGCCTTCACTCCCGAAACTAAACCAAAGTAAACCTAACCCGGAAACCAGGGAAAGCAAACTAAAAACCACGATGCCGGTTTTCATTTCTTTGGCAGAAATAAGTCCGGCCTGCACCGCGCGTTTCGGACCTTTTCTTTCCGCGTGATCCGCGCCATGCACCGAATCGCCGTAATCGTTGGCCAGGTTCGAGAGGATCTGCAAAAACAGCGTGGTAAGAATACACAACCCCAATACTACCGGATCGAAGGCCAACTGGGTAGCCGCCAGGAATCCGCCCATAAAAATACTGCTCAAAGCCAGCGGCAGCGTGCGCAAGCGAAACGCCGAAACCCAGGCTTTCAGTTTTCCCGGTGCTTCGGCGTTCACGTTATGATTCATTTGAAAATCGGTAGGCAAAACAGTATAAAAAGTCTTATTTATGAATGGCCGTCAGCATTTCGTTGCTCATCGGGCTTACTTTAGAATTGAAAAAGGCCTGAACCTTGCCATTCTCATCGATCAGGTATTTGCAGAAATTCCAGTTCGGTTTTTCGTCGGTCACGCCGTTCAGTTCTTTGCTGGAAAGGAATTTATAGAACGGATGCATGTCGTCGCCGGCTACCGAAATCTTCTCGAAAACCGGGAACGTTACGCCGAAATTCTTTTCGCAGAACGCCGCAATTTCCTGATTCGATCCCGGTTCCTGTCCGCCGAAATTATTAGCCGGAAAACCAAGTACTACTACTTTATCGCCGTGTTTGTCATACAGTTCCTGCAGTTCTTTGTATTGCGGCGTATAACCGCATTCCGAAGCCGTATTCACGATCAGCATTTTGCGGCCTTTATAATTGCTGAGCACAATATCTTCGCCCTGCAAAGTCTTGAATTCGAAATCATAAATCGACTGAGCCGGCACGCGGGCCTGCTCAAAAGTACCTTCCATTTGTGACATAGTTGTAGATGCTTTAGGAGTTTCTTTCTGCTGACAACCGAATGCTGCCAACGCTAAAAAGATGTATACTGCTTTTTTCATTTTTTGGTAACTGGATTTTGACGGAAAGGTTTTGTTAAAAAAAATCAGTCTGTACTTCACAATGATCATAAAACCTCTCGTTTTCCGCTCGTGGCATCAAATAAGGGAATATTCAAATCTTTGCAAATTCCCTTTAATTCATATACGACTTCACTTTTTTTCAGACTTTGCGTTAAATGCACTTTCACACCATTCGAAAATTTCAAATATCCATTGTAAGTCTTTTTATTAAATTCATTTGAATTCCAAGGATTAGATCGAACAATATATTTGTATTGACTCTGCTGAATAAAACAGAACTCTATTTCCTGGAATGAATTTAAATTATGCTTGCGAAAACCTAAAATCCAAATATAATTATCATACGTCCGATCAATTAAATTTATCACCAATCCATAGTGGGTAGTTGTCACAAGAAGAAATAAACTACCAAAAATTAAGGTGCCTAAAAATAACCAAGGAAATCGAAAACCAAAGAATAGGCTAACTACTGCTGCTAATAGAGCAACATATGCAAAGCCAGCGGAATTATTAAAGAAATAAGATACTGTTCTATAATCAATAATTTTATTATTCATCTAAAACTATTTTAAAAACGCTATCCTTTTCCCTTAAAAAAGTGCGACAGGTTTCGATCTGTCCTTACAGCAAAATCCTGTCAATCCTTTAATCCAATAAATCCAAATTCAGACAAAACCTACATCCGGTCCGGCACCTGAATTCCCAACAAGCCCATCGCCTTCTTAATCGTTTTCGCCACCTGCTCCGAAAGCGCGATTCTAAAGCTACGCGCCTGCTGGTCGGTTTCCTGGAAGATCGAAACTTCGGTGTAGAAACGGTTGTAGGCTTTGGCTAACTCGTAAGCATACTGCGCTATGATGCTTGGGGCAAACAAATTAGCGGCTTCCTGCACCACTTTCTCGTAGTTGCTCAACTGTACAATTACTTCGGCTTCGGTTTCGTGTAAAGCTGGCAAGTTGGTAAAAGCAGCAGCATCGAAAGCAATATCCATTTCGGCGGCTTTGCGCAGAATGGCGGCAATACGCGCGTGGGTATACTGAATGAACGGACCGGTATTCCCCTGGAATTCGATGGATTCTTCCGGGTTAAACAGCATCCGTTTTTTCGGGTCTACTTTCAGCAGGAAATACTTGAGCGCGCCCATGGCCAGTTTGTGGTAGAGTTCGTTTGCTTCCATTTCCGAGAAGCCTTCAATCTTGCCCAGCTCTTCGGTTTTATTTTTGGCCGTTTCGATCATTTCCGCTACCAGCTCATCCGCATCTACCACGGTTCCTTCCCGGCTTTTCATTTTACCGCTTGGCAAGTCTACCATGCCGTAGCTTAAGTGAAAAATGCCGTCGGCGTATGGTTTGCCCAGTTTCTTCAGGATGGCTTTGAGCACCTGCATGTGGTAATTCTGCTCATCGGCGATCACGTAAACCGAAGTATCGTAGCCAAATTCCTGGTATTTCAGTTCGGCAGTTCCTAGGTCCTGGGTAATGTAAACCGAAGTACCGTCGGCGCGCAAAACCAGTTTTTCATCCAGGCCTTCTTCTTTCAGATCTACCCAAACCGAGCCATTCTCTTTTTTGAAGAATACGCCTTTTTCCAGGCCTTCATCTACACGCTCTTTGCCTAATAAATAGGTTTCTGATTCGTAGAAATATTTATGAAAATCGACGCCAATGTTCTGATAAGTTTCATCGAAGCCCTGGTACACCCAGGCGTTCATTTGCTTCCACAAAGCCATTACTTCGGCATCGCCCTGCTCCCATTTCTTCAGCATCTCCTGGGCTTCTTTCATGAGCGGCGCTTCTTTTTTAGCGGTTTCCACGTCCATGCCGTTTTTCACCAGTTCGTCAATTTCCTGCTTGTAGGCTTTGTCGAACATTACGTAATAACGGCCGGCCAGGTGGTCGCCTTTAATGCCTGCCTGCTCCGGCGTTTCTTCGTTGCCGAAAAGCTGGTAAGCCAGCATGCTTTTGCAGATGTGAATGCCGCGGTCGTTGATCAGGTTTACTTTGGTAACGTGATTGCCCGCCGCTTCCAGGATTTCCGAAACCGAATATCCCAGGAAATTATTGCGCAAATGGCCCAAGTGCAACGGCTTGTTGGTGTTCGGCGAAGAATATTCCACCACGATCTTTTTGCCGGTATCCGCGAGTTTTGTGTCGGTTTTCCCTACCATTTCGCGGAACAATTCCACCCACACGGTCTCCCCAATTTCCAGGTTCAGGAAGCCTTTCACCACGTTAAAGCCGGTAATTTCCCTGGCGTTATCCCTTAAATATTCGCCCAGCGCCTGGCCAATTTGCTCCGGACTTTTGCCGGCTTGTTTGGTAAACGGAAAGGTAACGAAGGTAAAGGTGCCGGCAAATTCCTTGCGGGTTTCCTGCAGCACGATGGTAGCCGGATCAACTTCGATGGAAAAGGTATGTTTTAAAGCTTCGGCCAAAGCCGTGCGGATATTCTGTTCTAATTGTTTCATATCAGAAACGGTAGGGTTTTGAGCGTTAAAAGTGCAAAGGTAAGGTTTTGGCGTTATCTTTTGCTTTAAAAAACCGGAGGCCAAAAGAACCTGTTAAACCTTTATAAAAAACGGCTTAATAAGTTCCCTTGGCTGCTACGCAGGGTCCTTTCGACTTACGTTTCATGAATGCACGGGATAACTTCTTTTGTCATTTCGACCAAAGGGAGAAATCTCTTGAGGAAGTAAGAAAGGCAGAATAAAAGCTGCTATTAACTTGATGAGATCTCTCCTAGCGTCTTGATAACAATAAATGAGTGGAAAGAATACTACTTATCAGTGAAAATCTAAACTGTGCCGCCCAGACGTTCTACCAACGAATTCGTGGTGGCTTCCAGGATCTCGAAGGCATTTTCGGCCATGGTGTTTTCGGTGTCCAGCGTCGGGTTAATTTCTACCATTTCGAAACAACACACGCGGGCATCTTTTACCAGTGCAGAGCAAAGAACTTTGGCCTGCTCAACGGTTAAACCAATTTCCACCGGCGTTCCGGTACCTTTGCTGAACTTGGAATCCAGGCTGTCTACGTCAAACGAAACATAGATCAGGTCGCATTCTTTCAGATATTCCAGCGCTTCGTTGGCGATCTGCGGAATGCCCTTCTGGTTTACTTCGTCGAACTGGAAATTCTTGATATTGTATTTTTTCATCTGGTGCTCTTCCGGCACTTCGTACGAACGCACCATGATGTACACCAGGTCTTCCGGCAATAATTTCGGACCCGGAATCCCTACTTTTTTGATCGCGTTCCAGAAGAAAACGGTTTCCGGTTCAGGCTCATTTACCCGGCAATCCAGGTTATCGTCGTTCAGGGCCATGGCCAGGCTCATGCCGTGCATGTTGCCCGAAGGCGTGGTGTAAGGCGAATGGATATCGGAATGGGCATCGATCCAGATCACGCCCAGGCGACTATTCGGATAAGCCGCTTTTATGCCGGCAATGGTTCCGGCCGCATTGGAATGGTCGCCGGCAAGTACCAGCGGAAACATGCCGAAATGAAAGGTCTGCGCTACGGTGGCGCTGATGCTTTTAAGTGTAACTAAGATCGAATCGATGTATTTGGCGCTCGGAAAAAGGTTTTTATCGAACAATACATAGTTATCGTTAGGAACCTCGATGGAATTGAACCGGGTGAAATAGTTGGAGCCCGCATCCATACAGGCAATTTTTAACGCGTCTATTCCTAAGCTGGCACCCCGCGTTCCGGCACCTAATTCTGATTTAACTTCAATTAATTTTACATTCTTCATAAAACGGTTAATAGTCCGGTTACAAATATGAGAAAATACGGGCAATAAAACGAACCCTGTTCAAGCTGAAGCAACCTTATTCGAATAAAATTCGCGGCAAAAACAGGTAAAACAAAAAGCCTCCGGCAGCATAGCACCGAAGGCCTGTAGAGAAGATCATACGAACTGAAATTTAAAGCTGAAAATCCGAAAGTTCACCAGTTATCAGCCTAAAAACCCAAAGCATTAAGCCTGGTTGGGAGAATCAGGATCCGGCTTGTTAACCGGCTCTATCCGGATCTCGTTCTGCCGGTCTACCTGTATTTCTTCTTTGCGCAGAGTAATCTTTTGCGGGTTAGCCGGCGTTTCGGTGCGGTGGCGCGTTACCCGCACTTCTTCTACCAGCCGGAGACGTTTTACCAGTACTTCTTCCAGCACCGGGTAAATGGTTGTATCGCCCTCCTGCCGTACCTCCGGAATAACTTCTACAAACTGATCAATGGGTACGTGTTCTACAGTAACGGTTTCGTGGATCAGGGGCGCATGAATTTCGTGTTCTTCTTCGTGCACTTTTTTTAAAAGGCGCAAGTTACCCGTCTCAACAATGCGTTTATCTATTTTTAATTGCTCTTCTATTATTGGTAGCTTTTCCGTTCTTTCGGAACCTTCCTGATTAAATTCTTCCGGGTGCTTTTCCATATGCTTTACGTTTAGCCTGCCCTATCCTTACGACCAGCAGCTGTGCGGGTTTAACATACCAGAACCACGAGCAACTATTTAATTTTATCAAGATAAAATATAAAAACTTAATGCTGAAGCTGCCGTAAATTGGCGGGTATAAACCTTGATTTTTCACTAAACCCTAAAACAGATGGCTGAATTACATGTACAACCAAAACGCAGCAACCCCTGGTGGTTGTGGTTGATCCTTGCCCTGGTAGTTATCGGCTTGCTTTATTATTTCCTGCGCGACCGTGGCACCACGGATATGAATGACCGGGATGAAATAGAGCGTGACACCACTGGCAACACTACGGCGCTGGTTACCCCGCTGGAAACGCAGCCATTTTATTCAGAATTTAAAAGAATTGCCTGACCTGCCGTTGCCGGGCATTATAATGAAAGGAATTAGTTTTCCCATCTGTTCAATTCCCGGTCCTTCCCTGCTTATCAATTGTGTAAAAGAGCCCGGCTCATGTGCTCTTTCGTGTAACTATATTAAAAGGAATAACCAATGGATCAGAATACCCATAACCGCTTGCTTAGCTTAAGCGAAAGCAATTTTGAAATTGCCGATAACGAACCCAAAATAGTTGGCTGGACCATAAAAGACCAGCAGGGCCGCACAATTGGCGAAGTAGAGGATCTGCTTTTTGATGCCGAATCCCGGCAGGTGCGTTACATCGTAATGGATCTGGAAGGCAATGCGCTGGATCTGGAACCCCGCGACGTTTTAGTACCGATCGGGCTTGCCGAATTACACCCTTCTGACGATGATGTGATCTTGCCGGGCGTTACTGCAGAACACCTTCGGGCCTTGCCTTTATACGAAAAAGGCAAATTTACCCGCGAAATGGAAACTGCCGTGGTAAACACGTACCGGGGCGCGACAGGAGCCGGAACCGATCCGGACTTTTACAAACAGGAACATTTCGATGAAGATAAAGCTTTCAGAAACCGTTCCGGCAGCAGAACAGACGCAGTTCCGGTAATTGAAGAGCAAATGAAGGTTGGTAAAAAAGAAGTAGAAACCGGCGCAACCCGGCTTCGGACCCGCATTGTAGAAAAACCGGTTCAGGAAAATGTTACCCTGCACGAAGAACACGTAAAAGTGGAACGCAACCCGGTAAACCGTCCGGTAACGGATGCTGACATCAAGACCTTTAAAGAAGGCGAGATCGAGATCAAGGAACACGCCGAGGTACCGGTGGTAGGCAAAGAAGCGCGCGTTGTGGAAGAGGTTAACCTGAAAAAAGAAGTAACCCAACGGGATGCTACGGTGGAAGGCACCGTTCGGAGCACGGAAGTAAAAGTGGAGAGCACCAACCCGAACATGCCGCCTAACCAGCAGCCCCCTAATTCCCCGCCTAATATGAATCCGAATCCGAACCGGAATCCGAATGACCCGAATAACCCAAATGACCCGAATCATCCGGATAACCTCAATAATCCGAACCGTACCTGATCAGGTTTACCGGAAAAAGATAAGGCAGCTCTTTAGAGTTGCCTTTTTTATTGCCGTTGTTTTTAAGGAATTTCTATTTTGATTTTATCTTCCGTTTCTTTCAAAACGGCATCTGGAATGGCCAAATAATGAATTGGGTTTTTTCTTAAGTTGATGGCCTTGGGGGTGGTTTTACGCAAGCAGAATAACGCTACACTTTTTCCCTTCAAAACCCTACCGTTTCCGCGTGTAAAAAATCCTGTCCATCTTAAAAATCCTGAAAACCGGGTGCAAAAAAAACCTGCCGGATAACGATAATAATTTTAACTCGTTTTAGGTTAGTTGTTCATACCTTTGTACCGCAAATTTTTGCCTTAACCACAACCAGTAAATGGATAAATACATCGATCTGATCAATCAGACGTTCGATTTCCCGACCGAAGAATTCCGGGTGGAAAACAACGAGCTTTTTTTCAATGAGATCCCCATGATGGAGATCGTGAAGGAATACGGCACGCCGCTACGCCTCACGTATCTGCCCAAGATCAGTTCCCAGATCCAGAAAGCCAAGCTGCTCTTTAAAGAAAGCATGGAAAAACTGAATTACCAGGGAAGTTATACCTATTGCTATTGCACCAAATCGTCGCATTTTAGTTTTGTGCTGGAAGAGGCGCTGAAAAATAATATTCACATCGAAACGTCTTCATCCTTCGATATTCCGATCATCCGGTCGTTGTACGAAAAAGGCAAAGTAGACAAAGATATTTTTGTGGTTTGTAACGGTTACAAGCGTGAGCTGTACCGCAACTACATCACCGAAATGATCAACGACGGTTTCCACCACGTAACGCCGGTTATCGATAACCTGGAGGAAATTGACCATTACATCGAGCACGTTACGCAGCCTTGCCAGCTGGGCATTCGCGTAGCTTCCGACGAGGAACCGAAATTCCAGTTCTATACCTCGCGCCTCGGCATTAATTACAACGATGTACTGAAGCTGTATAAAAAGAAGATCAAGGATAACCCGAATTTCCAGCTGAAAATGCTGCATTATTTCATTAATACGGGCATTAAAGATACGTCGTATTACTGGAGTGAATTAAGCCGCTTTGTGCACAAATACTGCGAGCTGAAAAAGATCTGTCCGGAATTAGATACGATCGATATCGGCGGCGGTTTCCCGATCAAAACTTCCATCCAGTTCGATTACAATTACCGTTACATGATCGAGGAAATTCTGCGCACCATCCAGCGGATCTGCAAGGAAGAAGAGGTGCCGGAACCGAACATTTTCACCGAATTCGGGATCTATACCGTGGGTGAAAGCGGCGCGCACGTGTACTCCATCCTGGATACCAAACTGCAGAACGACAAGGAGCTTTGGTATATGATCGACGGGTCGTTTATTACCAATCTGCCGGACACCTGGGCTTTGAACCAGCGTTATATTCTCATGGCCATAAACCAGTGGGATAAACCGTACCAGCGCCTCAACCTCGGCGGCCTCACCTGCGACAGCCAGGATTACTACAACTCCGAAATGCACTCGTTCCAGGTGTTTTTGCCGAAGTTCAAAAAGCAGGAAACCGAACCGCTTTACATCGGCTTCTTTCATACGGGCGCCTACCAGGAAAGCCTCAGCGGCTACGGCGGCATCAAGCACTGCCTCATCCCGTCGCCAAAACACGTGATCATCGACCGCGAAGAAGACGGGACTTTGAAAACGTGGTTGTTTGCGGAAGAACAAACGCAGGAATCGATGCTGAAAATTCTGGGATACTAATTTGGTCGCTGGTATCAGGTAACTGGTATCCGGATTTTTTTTAAAAACGCTATACTTTTCTGATGAAAAAGTATAGCGTTTTTTTATGCCCCGAACTTAAACATTCTGGCAGCCAAACAATTATAGTTACGTTACCTGCAATTCCCAAACCAAAGGCTATCGTTAAAAACTAACTTCCTGCCTTTGCAGGAAACATGTAACAGTTTAATCGGCTTCAGGAATTGCTTTTGGTTTAAATACAGGCAGGTTCATGAATTCAACAACGCGTTCCTATACTTTTAAGCCCGATCAAAATTCATGAATACTATAAAATCAGAAAAATGAAAAAAGCAGCAGCAGAATTTATTGGAACCATGTGGTTAGTTTTAGGTGGCTGCGGCAGCGCAGTTTTAGCGGCGGCCTTTCCCGAATTGGGAATTGGGTTCGTGGGCGTTTCCCTGGCTTTTGGTTTAACGGTACTTTCCATGGCCTACGCCATCGGTCACATATCGGGTTGCCATTTAAACCCGGCCGTTTCCATTGGTTTATGGGTGGGCGGACGCTTCGATAAAAAAGACCTTTTGCCTTATATTGTAGCCCAGGTTTTAGGCGGCATTGCCGGAGCCGGCATTCTTTACCTGATTGCCAGCGGCAAACCGGGTTTTGAGCTCGGTGGTTTTGCGGCCAACGGCTACGGCGAACATTCGCCCGGCGGTTACTCGTTAACGGCCGCGCTGGTAACCGAACTGGTGATGACGTTTATGTTTATTTTCATCATCCTGGGTTCTACCTACCCGAAAGCGCCGGCCGGCTTAGCGGGCATTGCCATCGGTCTTTGTTTAACGCTGGTGCACCTGATCAGTATTCCGGTTACCAATACCTCGGTTAACCCGGCGCGGAGCACCAGCCAGGCCATATTTGTAGGCGGCTGGGCCATAGAGCAGTTGTGGTTGTTCTGGGTAGCTCCTATTGCCGGGGCCATTTTAGCCGGCTTGGTTTATCAATTCATCAGCCCAAATGAGAGAACCGAAACGGTTGTGGTGAAGGCTTGATAAAACTGACACTCTTAACTTAGTACTAGGTTTAGATTAAGTTTCTTAATTGAAACGCTATACTTTTCTGCTGGGAAGGTATAGCGTTTTTTTATTTAGCAACGGCTTTGTTATACATTTAGATTTTATGTTATTTGAATGTAAATCTGTTTCTTAATTAAAAGAAAAAATATGAAAGTATTTAAAACTATTGAAAACACTATTACCATCGCAGGAGAAAAAAGAGCCATCATAAAAAAAGACAATTATGAAAGCTTTTCAGAAAGTATTTTAGGCTTAGGCAATATTGAAAATAAATCCAATCTAATAAACGGTTTAAGTATAATGTTCGACTTAGAGGGGTTTACTAATTTTTGTAAACAAATAGACCCTCAACTTGCTGTACCAGAATATTTGAGCGAATTTTTAAAATGGATTTTCAAACAAATCAGGGAAGAGTTGATTGTACAAGAACATCCCGAAGGTTATGAACTTTATTCAGCTTTTCCATTTTTATCAAAATTCCTCGGTGATGGGTTATTATTTCTTTGGGATACTGAGAAAATGGCGGAGAATGAAATAACCAACATAGTCATTTCTATGCAGATTATTTGTAAAAAATATACAAATGAGTTTTATCCTGAAATTTCAAAAAAAATTGTAGACGCTCCAAAGAAACTAAGATGCGGGATTGCTCGGGGTGCAATTTATTCTGTTGGAAATGGTGAGGATTTTGTGGGGCCATGTATAAATATGTCAGCGAGGTTACAAAAATTATCTACTTTAGGATTTTGTTTTTCTCGTAGAGGAATTAATCCTGATTCAATGTCAAAAAAATGGAGTGAAAAATTTATTACAAAAAAGGTTAATATTAGAGGCATTGGAGAAAATGAAATTGTCGGAATTTTAAAAGAGGAATTTGATAATTTGACGGCAGAAGAAAAAAAGATTTTTAAATAATAAAGCTTATAAAATATTCACCATTATTTTATTTAACTCACCCTGACAATTATAGTCTATCTCCAAAACACTATACTTTCTCACCCAAAAACCATAGCGTTTTTTTATTCCCGAAAATTCCGCAACTCTAAACTACCACCATTTAACCTGCTCTTTGGAGTCTTCCGCAGGAGGACTTCAAAGTTAAAATGAAACAAGCCGTCTCTGACGGCGCTACTACACGCAAATAAACTTCCCGGGAAATCGTGGTGGCGTACGGAAGTCGGAGACTTCCAATTCCATGTATAAGTTTTCAGTCCTCCTCCGGAAGACTAAAAACAGCTACCTGATACTAAACACAGAAGCTAAAACGCTATACTTTCCCACCTTAAAAGTATAGCGTTTTTTTATTCCCGGAAAATTCAGAACTTTAAACTCTAACCACCTCTAAACCAAGTTCTATGAAAAGATTAAACTACACCGTAAGCATCAACGCCCCGAAAGCCAAAGTCTGGGAAACGCTTTTCAACGATGCCACCTACCGCGAATGGACCAGCGTTTTCGGCGAAGGTTCCCGGGCCGTTACTGATTGGAAAGAAGGCAGCAAAGTACAGTTCTTAGGCGGCGATGGCAGTGGCGGCATGTACAGCCAGATCCAGAAAGTTATTCCGAACGAACTGATGGAGATCAAACACCTCGGCGAAATAAAAGACGGCCAGGAACAACCCTCCGACCCCACCACCCACAGCTGGTACGGCGCCATGGAAAACTACCATCTCTCCGAAACTAACGGCGTAACGGACCTGAAAGTTGAAATGGATACTGAAGAAAGCCACGAAGATTACTTCCGGAAAACCTACCCGGAAGCGCTGCAAAAAGTAAAAGAAATTGCCGAAAGGTAATGGATAATCTAAAAACCAATTCTGAAACGCTATCCTTTTTTACCTAAAAAGGATAGCGTTTTTTTATGCCCGAAATTTACCTTTAAGCGCAGGCTTTGCAATAACCCGTGAGCAGGCAATTCATGCTTTCAACCCGGTAACCCGCCGGAATTTTAACCTTCACTTCTTCCTGCAAACATTCAACCTTCTGGCAATTCAGGCAGCGGAAATGAAAATGGTCGTGATGGTGATGCGTTTCCTGGCAACCTTGGCAAAGCGCAAAGTAACTCTTCCCGTCGTCCGAAACGATCTTATGCACCAGGCCATCTTCGCAAAAACTGTTCAGTACCCGGTAAACCGTAACCCGGTCCATGGTTCCTTTCAGGGTTTGCTCGATCAGTTCCTGGCTCAGGGCCGCCTGGGAAGTATTCAGTAAATTCAGGACGGCTTGCTTGGCGGGGGTGTTCCGGCGTTTCATAAATTATTAATGCAATTGAGTTGCAATAATAAAAACAATATTTAACTTTACCAAACCCAAAGGCAGCTATAGCTATTTTCAGCAGAAAAATGCCGAAATAAAGCAAACCTGGTTTACCGGTTTTAGTTCGCCTTCTCCTGTTTAATACCAAATCCAAACCGATGAAAGAAACACTCCTTTACGACGTGATCATTACAGGCGGCAGCTATGCCGGGTTGGCTGCCGCCATGAGTTTAGGCCGCGCTTTGCGCCGGGTCCTGGTTATCGATTCCGGGCAACCATGCAACCGGTTCACGCCGCACTCCCATAATTTTTTAACCCAGGATGGCAAAGTGCCCGCCGAAATAGCTGCACTGGCCAGAGAACAGGTAGCCAATTATAAAACCGTAGAATTCCACGCTGGGCTGGCCGTTTCCGGAACTAAAAACGCTACCGGATTCGAGGTAAAAACCCAAACCGGCGAAACGTTTAACGCCAGAAAACTGATCTTCGCCACCGGTTTAAAAGATCTGCTGCCGGAAATAGACGGGTTTGCAGAATGCTGGGGGAAATCCGTAATTCACTGCCCTTACTGCCACGGTTATGAAGTCCGGAATGAAAAAACTGCCATGCTGGCCAACGGAGATCAGGCTATGCATTACGCCCAACTGCTTCGCAACTGGACAAAAGAACTGACCTTATTAACCAATGGAAAAGCGGACCTGACCGAAGAGCAAAAAGCAAAGTTAAAGCGGAATCAGATAGAATTAATAGAAACCGAAATCCTGAACCTGGAACAGACAGACGGCCAGATCCAACGCGTAGTTTTCAAAGACCATTCCCGGTTGCCGGTAAAAGCCCTTTACCACCGCCCGGAATTTGAGCAGCATTGTAAAATTCCGCAGCAGCTGGGTTGTGAGCTTACCGAAGCTGGCTTTTTAAAAATTGACCCCATGCAGCGAACCACCGTGCCGGGCGTTTATGCCTGCGGCGATAATGCGACGATGAGGGCAGTTGCCATGGCCGTGGGAACCGGAATGGCAACCGGCGCCATGGTGAACAACGATCTTTGCACCGAAGAATTTAACTGATCGGCACGTCATAATTTTGAACTTGAGAAAAAAAATTTTGGATCAACTCTCCGGTCAAACTATAAAGGCCCGGATTCCCGGAGTAATCAGCTTAAATAAACTTCTTCAAACAACTCCGGAATGCGCACATAATACCCTTTTTCGGTTTCCAGTTTGGCTCTGAACGCATCGGCGGCGGTTGGTTCTCCGTGCACGATGAAGGTTTTGCGCGGTTTTTCTTTTAGTTCACTGAGCCAGTTCAGCAAATCATGCTGGTCGGCGTGGGCGGAAAGGCCATTTATTTGCGCGATATGGGCTTTTACCAGGTAATATTCGTTTTCAATTTTTATATCCGGCGCGCCTTCCAGCAATTGCCGGCCGCGCGTGCCCTCGGCCTGGTAACCAACCAGTAAAATGGTGCTGCGGTTATCGGGAAGGTAATGTTTCAGGTATTGCAAAACCCGCCCGCCGGTGGCCATGCCACTGCCGGCAATCACAATTTTCGGGTTCTTATCGGTTACCATTTTCATGCTGTCCTGGTAGCTTTCCAGCACCTTTATTTCGCGCAGCATTTCCGCCGCATCATGGCCCGAAAGTTTGTGCCAGTCGGGGTTTTGCGCAAAGACGGAAAGTACGTTCGTGCCCATCGGGCTGTCCATGTAAAGGGGTAAATCCGGGATCAGGTTTTTCTTGCGGAGTTGCCAGAACAAATACATCAGCATCTGGGTGCGCTCCACGGCAAAACTCGGAATTATGACGGTACCTTTTCGCTTGGCGGCCGCCTGAAGCAATTCCAGTAATTGTTCTTCGGCATTTTCCGGGTGCAGGCGGTCGCCGTAGGTAGATTCGATGAACAGGTAATCGGCGCGTTCGGGTTTTTCCGGCGGAAATAAAAGCACATCGTCGTCGCGGCCAATGTCGCCGCTGAAAACCAGAAGCTTCTCGCCCAATTGCAACTCAATGAACGTAGCGCCGATAATGTGGCTGTTGTAGCGGAACCGTACTTTAATCTGGTCGGAAATTTCGTACCACTGATCCAGCACTTTTTCGGTGAAAAATGGTAGCGTTTCGGCCACGTCTTCCAGGTCGTAAAGCGGCACGGCGGGCTTGTGTTTCGAGAAACCTTTTTCGTTCGCGGCCTTCGCTTCTTCTTCCTGAATTTTACCGCTGTCTTCCAGAATAATTTTAGCGATCTGTAAGGTCAGCGAAACGCCCCAGATCGGGTTGGCAAAACCGGCTTTCACCAGTCTTGGCAAATACCCTACGTGGTCTAAATGGCCGTGCGTGAGCAATACCAGATCGATCGATTTCGGGTCAACAGGAAAGCGGTTCCAATTCAGTTCGCGGAGTTTTTTCAAGCCCTGGAACAAGCCACAATCAACCAGAATGGTTTTGCCAAAGGCTTTGATCAGATATTTGGAACCTGTAACGGTGCCGGCGGCGCCCAGGAATTTTACAGAAATACGATCCGGATTTTTCATTGCTGAATGAGTTTAAATTTTTTGCTGATCTGAATAATAAACAGCGAAGTAAGTACGGCCGCCACCACGGCCAGCCAGTCGGTTACCAACATTTCCTGCATCCCCAGCGCCGCGCGTACCGGGCCAACTAAAGAAGACACGAATACGATCAGCGAACTGAAAAACAGCGCCAGCCATACAAATTTATTGCTTACAATTTCGGAACGGAAAAAGAAACGGTTACCGGCTCCCATGTTAAACACGTGCGTAAGCTGGCAGAAAATTAGCGAATAGAACAGAATATTGTTGTAGCGCCCGGCGTGCCAGTCTTCATTCGGATGCAGTACGTAATGATTTAAATAAACGGCCCCGAGCGCGCAAAGCGAAATAATCGCCGAATAAAAAATGATCGCGATCCAGCGTTGCCGGTCAATAATGGGTTCAGCCGCTTTGCGCGGCGGCTGATTCATAATCCCCGGATTGCCTTCGGTAGCGCCCAAAGCTAATGCCGGCAAAACATCGGTGATCAAATTAATGAACAGGATCTGCAGCGGCAGCAACTGGAACCCTAAATTCAGCACGGCCACCGTGGCGATCAGAAACAATTCACTCAGGTTACAGCTCAGCAAAAAGATCACAAATTTGCGAATGTTCTCAAAGATCACCCTCCCCTGCCGGATCGCCACCACAATAGAAGTGAATTTATCGTCTTTCAGCACCATATCCGAAACATCCTGGGCCACCTGCGTGCCGCGCAACCCCATAGCTACGCCAATGTCGGCTTTTTTTAAAGCGGGCGCATCGTTCACGCCGTCGCCGGTCATGGCTACCACGTTGCCGTCTTCCTGCAGCAATTGCACCAGGTCGAGTTTATGCTGCGGATTTACGCGGGCAAAAACGTTGGCCCCGGCCAGGTAATGGCGGTTTTCCGGCGAAATTTCGGATGCAGGTTTCAGTTCGTTGCCGGTAACCGGCGGGTGGCCGTCAGGAGTATTAATGCCCAGTTCCAGCGCAATTTTATTGGCGGTTGCCGGGTGGTCGCCGGTGATCATAATTACCCGGATGCCGGCCGAAAGACATTCTTTAATAGCCGGCAACACCTCGGGCCGCGGCGGATCTACCATCCCGATCAAACCCGCAAAGATCAGGTTCTCGCTGAGTTTTTTGGGCATTTCGGGTACCGTTTTATAAGCCACCGCCAGCACCCGTAATCCCGAACCGGCCAGTACTTCGCTTTGCTCCAGCCACACTTTTTTAAGCTCCGGCGATAGCGTTTTTACTTCCCCGTGCTCCAGCAAACCGGTGCATTGATTCAGCAATTCTTCGGCGGCGCCTTTGGCAAAAACCATCAGTTCCGGCACTTGCCCGTGCAGCGTAGCCATCATTTTGGTTTCAGAAGAAAAGGGTTCTTCGGCTAGTTTAGGATGTTGCTGCCGCGCTACCACAATGTTGGTTCCGTAATTCCGGGCAAATTTGAGCAAAGCCACTTCTAATGGGTCACCAATTTCCTGCGCATCGGCCCCTTTTTCGGTAATTTCGGCGGTGTTGGTTAAAACCGAAGCGTATTTAATGAAGTTGAAATTCTCGTTCTCGGCGATCTGCGCGTTTTCAGAAATTTCCCAGGTGCCCGATGGCGTGGCCAGCAAAGTAACTTCGATCTTGTTTTGGGTAAGCGTGCCGGTTTTATCGGTGCATATCACGTTGGTGCCGCCCAGCGTTTCTACCGCCGAAAGCTTTTTCACGATCACGTTGTGCCTGGCCATTTGCAGCATGCCGCGCCCCAAAGCCAGCGTAGCCACAATGGGCAAGCCTTCGGGAATGGCGGCCACGGCCAGTGCAATTACCGTTTGCAACATGTGCGCCAGCGGTTGGCCGTTTATCAAGCCGGAAACCAGAATTACAATAGCCAGCCCAATGGTAACCACGATAAGCTTCTTGCTGAATTCGGCGAGTTTTTTCTCCAAAGGTGTGGCCGATTGCTCCGCGTTCTGCACCAGGTTGGCAATGTGGCCGAGCTGGGTTTGCATGCCCGTATGCGAAACCAGTAAGTAAGTATTTCCGCGGGTAACGAAGGTGCCTTTAAACAAATAATTCAGGCGGTCGCCGAGCGGTAAACCGGTTTGCAAAGCTGCTTCGTTTTTTTCTACCGGCACCGATTCTCCGGTTAAAGCCGCTTCTTCCACCTGCAACTGCGAGGTTCTGAAAATGCGCCCGTCGGCCGGAACTACGTCGCCGGCCTCCAGGAAAACTACGTCGCCGGGCACGATCCGACTGGCTTCCAGTTCCTGTAATTGACTATTGCGCAGAATTTTAGCCGGTACCGAAGCAATTTTCTTCAGCGCATCCATCGATCTTCCGGCCTGGAATTCCATGATAAAACCCACCGCCGTATTGATCACGATCACGATGAGAATGGCCATGGCGTTCAGGTATTCCTGGAAGAAAAACGATATGCCCGCAGCCACCAAAAGCAAGTACACAATGGGGCTGTTGAGTTGATCTCCGATCAGGCGCCAAAGGCTGCGTTTCTCCGTTTCTGAAATTTCGTTGAAACCAAATTTTTCCAGGCGCGCCGCTGCTTCCGGGTCCGTTAGACCGGTTTTAAGGTTTGCCTGCAGTTTCTGAGCCGTTTCTTCTGCCGAATATGCACTCAGGTCGGTTTCAATCAATTCCATAAGTAAACAAGTGCTGACTGAGTTGTTCGGCTTCGCTTTTAACTTCCTGCAACCGGTTTCCTTTTATGCCAATCTGCTCCAGGTAAGCCGGGTGCCGGGCCAGTTCGTGACAAAGCACGATCCTGCGGTCTAAAAGCTGCTGCTTTTCGCTTTTGGTTAAGGTAGTAAGCACGGTAAGCGGGTAAAGGCCTTCCGATTCGATCAGATCCTGCAAATTGCCTTTCCGCGGATAATTCCAGCCGACCAGTTTCAGGCCGATGCACTCGCTGTACTGAATGGCATCGGAAGTGAAGCGCGTATTGGTAACCACCCAGCCCTGGTGCAGTTTTTCTTTATGCTCCGCCAGTTCCTTCCAGGCCGCTTTAATGTCTTCGAACCGGGCCTGAATGTAAAGCGGAATTTTTACGTTATTCGTAGCTTCCGGGTGGTTGTGAAACTTACATTCCACCATAAAAATATCGTTCCCCCGGCCAGCCAAAACATCCACTTCATGATTCACGCACCGGCCTTTGATCGTTACCCCGACTTCCACCTTAAAACCCTGGTTCCGCAACACCTCGCCCACAAATTTTTCGAACGGATACCCCGAAGGCCCCAGCTCCATAATACCGGATTTCAACCGGTAACGCGCTGCCAAGGGCCGGGAGCTTCCGCGCAGGATCTTAAATGCCAGCTGGTAGATCTTTTTGGTAGGCATGCCCTCGTAAAGCTGCGGCAGAACCTGCCCCATGATCTTTTCTACGAGTTGTTCCGAAGCCCCGGCGCGTTTAAGCGAATGTTGCAGCTTCTCCGGAGAAAAGGGCTCAATTTCGCCGGTGGATTTGGTGATGTAAGGCAGCGGTAATTCTTGAGTAGCCAAATCAGTTAATTTTAAACAGGAAGCGCTTCAGGCAAATATTAGAAATTTTGAATATGCAACAATAACGCATACCCCGAACTTAAACAACTACGAAATGCAGGCTAAAAAAGGTAATTGGTCAGTTTAAATGTCGGGAAGCAAATAAACATGAAATCAGAATTCCGGCAAATGCCATAACCCTGCAATTGAATACAAAAGCGATCACACGAAATAAAAATGCCAATCATTCCGGCTTCCAGTCCTTCCCAATTTCCGGCCATTGCTGATTTTCAATCATTCCGATCTTTCAATCATTCCGATCTTTCGGCCGTTCCGTTTTTTCGGCCATTTCGGATTTTCAATTATTCCTGATTCTCGCCAATTCCGGCTTCCAGCCATTCCGAATTTCCGGCCATTGCTGATTTTCAATCATTCGGATCTTTCAGCAATTCCAGGTTTTCGGCAATTCCGGATTCCCGGTCATTCCGAGCGAAGCCGAGGAAACTAACGCGTACTCCTATGGAATTCGGGCGAAGCCATGAATTTCTATCGATCAGGTTTTACAGGCGCTTTCGTGCGGCTGCGGTACGCGTAAGTTCCCCCGACAAGCTCGGGATGACGCAACAAATCTAATAAATCCGTAGCCCCACCGTTTCCGATTAAACCACCATTTTCAAACCCTGCCGGTTGATACCAAACCAATAGCCACCAAAAAACGCTATGCTCTCAGCCCCAAAAAGTCAATGGCAATCTTCAAAAACCAACCAAAAGCTTAAAACCCCGAATCCGCGAAAGCCCTTCACCCTTTAAAAATTTGCGATCAAAAACGCTATCCTTTCAGCCTCAAAAAGTAACGGGTAATTTCTACAAAACACCTGGCAGAAACCTTGTCATGGAGCAAAAATATTCCCGGATGAAGAGTTAATTCCACAGGATATTTTTATAGCTATTGCTGTTTCGGACATCCCATTCCGCGTAAAAAAAAATGGAGAAACAGATGCCCCCGGCAGGCAACTTCCGGACAAAGCTGTCCGGCAGAGTAAGAGAAGCAACAGCAAAAAAAAAGCGGACAGGCTTTCAACCCATCCGCCTTAAAATCCTGCCCGGAAATTCAATCCGTGCAATCCAAAAAAACGCTAGGGTTTCAGCCCGAAAAACTGCTTACTCCACCACAAATGGCGTGGGGCTGAAGCATAAAACAAAAAACAGCAAAGCCAGCCAGCCCAGCACTTTCCGGCCGGCAGATAAAGGTCTTTCATCGGGGCAAGGCGGGTGATGCACGCCCAAGGCCCTGGATAAAATAAGCCCGAATACCAACCAGCCGTGATACCCTTCCGCATTCGGAAACACAAAACTGAACGCAAACTGAAAAACCAGCACCCCAAAAGCTAGGGTAAGCGCCTGCGAAAACCGGGGAACAATTTTCTGAAAAACCAGCGGCAAATAAAGAATATAGAGCAATCGCAGCGAATACGGGTCCGACCAGTCGGTTTGGGGCGTGATAATTCCCAGGCCGGCGTAACCAATAAAGAGCACAAAAATTACGGGTGCAACGCGGTTAAAACGTTCGTACCCCAGCAGACCATACAACACGTGCCCGCCATCGAGCTGCCCGACCGGCAACAAGTTCAGCGCCGTAAAAATAAGCGACAGGTAACCCGCCAGCAGAAAAGGATAATGGATCAGTTCGTATTTCGGCGGCAATAAATTCGGGTCGGCTACAAAATTCTCAAAAAACAGGATAAGCAGGTTTTTGCCCAAATAAAGCTGTCCTTCCGAATTCTGATATACGTGCTGCGCATAATCTAGCCCGAATTGCTGGTATTCCGGGTGGATCCGGAAAATATATTCCGGATCGGGCAAATGCGTGTACCCGTAAAAAAGCAAAGGCAGTGCCACCGCCAGACCCGCCAGCGGCCCGGCCACGCCCACATCAAAGAATTCCTTCCGGGAGAAAATGCGGTCCTTGATCTTAATGAACGCGCCCATGGTACCGATGCTGCTGGTAATAAAGAAAAACATCGGAATGTAATACGGCAGCGTAACCCGGATCTTGTAAAACCGCGCCGTAAAATAATGCCCAAATTCATGCACCGTCAGCACCCCCAGAAACGACAACGAAAACATGAGCCCCAGTCGCCAGTCGGCAGCAGAAAAAGTGCCGGTTGAGATAAATCCTTCGCGGTTAAAAAAGAACAGTTTGCCAGTTGCCCACTCGCCGCCGGCCAGCGTGGTGGTGAACAACGTAAGCAAAAACAGGAAAAGGTGCAGGCTGTATTGCCCGGCTTTCTTAAACGGCATCCGCAAAGGCCTGGTTTATGGTGAGTGGCGGCGCCAGGTGCAGGGTCTTGATCCCGATCTTTTCCGCGCTTTCAATGTGCTGAATGCTGTCATCCACGAAAAGCGTTTCTTCGCGTTCCAGGTTGTTTTCCGCAAGAATCTTCTCAAAAACCGAGGCGTTCGGTTTGCGGTCGTCTACCAGGTGCGAGTAATAGCATTTATCGAAAAGTTCGTCCAGGGCGGGCATGCCGTGGCTTTCGTGCACAATTTTATTAAAAGCGATCAGGTGAATGGCGTTGGTATTGCTGAGCAGGAAAAGCTTGTGGTTTTTCCGCAATTGGCGCAGCAGTTCAATGCGTTCCGCCGGAATATCGAGCAACATGGCGTTCCAGGCCGCATCAATTTCTTCGTCGGTGGCATCGAGGTGGTAGTGTTCGCGTACCTTTTCCCGGAATGCTGCATTGCTGATCCGGCCGGTTTCCAGTTCATCGAACAGGGCCGACTGGTTTTTCTGATTGAACTCGATGGTAGCGCCTGCCTGGGAAAGTTTTTTAAAGGCGTCGATGGTTTTTTGATAATCGATGTTGATGATCACGCCGCCAAGGTCGAAGATGATGTTTTTGAAAGTAGCCGGAATCACAGAAATTTTTATTTGATTTGTTGCGAAATTAAGGTTTAATCCGTAGAATTGCACTCCAAATCAGAAAGAACCTTCTTTTCTGACGGGCCTATAGCTCATTCGGTTAGAGCAACTGACTCATAATCAGTAGGTGCTTGGTTCGATTCCAAGTGGGCCCACCTGAAGATCAGCCGTTTGCAAGCCAAAACTTGTAAACGGCTTTTTTATTTGCAAGCATGCTGCCTCCCTGGTAGTTTTCTCAAAATACACCAGTCCTCCTGAACTTTGTTGAAGGACCTTGTTGGTCTTCTGCAGTAAAGCCGGCAACAACAGCAATGCCAAACGCCGACGAGTTCTTTCACGACAGATCAACATGAAAGCATCAATTTTGCGCTAACTCCTGATCAGATCAATTAAAAAAATAGCAGGATCATACCATCCCCCACCATCGTTTAATGAAATTCTCCCCGTTGGTATAAAACAACTTATCTAAAACCACTTCCACATTTTCCGTTAAAAGCGAGGGCGTACCGGTAAACGTTTCGCGGTAAGCTTTTTCAGCTTTAGTTAAATAATGCACTAATTCCTTTTTAAAAGCAGGCAACGATTCGGCGGTGCGGGCGGCTTTTATCGAATCTATTAAGCCATCGTAGTCGGTGCCCAGGCAAACAAAATCCCAGCCATCCCGGTTATGCCTTTCGGCTAGTGGTAAGCGGTTTATAACGGCTACAATATGCAGCACATTTAAACAAAACAAATACGTTTCACGCGTTATCCTGCCGGCCAGGCCCTGAAACCTGCCTTCATGAGCGGAAAGAAATACTGGTTCATCGGCGTGATCGGCTTCGTCGGGTTCAGGCTCGAGGTAGTTTAAACGTTGGGCCAGTTCGGGAAAAAAGCGGGCAAAATCTCCTTTCGAAAAATAATCTACTACGGTATATCTTCGCTGGATGATGATGTCGAAACCTAGGATCCGGGCATCCAGGCTGATCCCGATCAGGCCGTCGCTAAGGGCAATTTCGGTAATGTCGTCGTTGCAAAGGTTTATGGTGGCGGGGTTAAAAAATACCTGGCTAAAACCCAGCCCCACCGGAAGCACCCCGGCCATTTGCCGGCTTAATTTCACCCTGATGCTATGCTCATTTCCCTCTTCAACGCCGTACTCTTTTATAAAATTTCCCAGGTCGCGGCTGTCGTAGCCGGTTACGCCCATGTGGGTGGCAACGATGGGCCACAAAGGTTTTTCGTTAAGGCTGGGAGGAGTAAAATCAGCGGGAGGATCATGGAGCAACGTTTTCCGGTAGGCATAAAAATCGCGCCTTCCCTGCAAACTCATGTGCTTGATATCGATCAGGATCGGGGCCTGGTTGGTGTTGGTATTGATGCAGGCATTAATTACCTGTTTGCCCAGGTCGGTCAGGCCATCTGCCTGCGGACGGGCTTCCGGGATATCTTTTACCAGTTTAAAGCCAAAGGCATGGCTGCAAAGGCATTGTTCCTGCACGTGCGACAGGTGGGTGAGCGTGAGGTAAAGAAAATCTACGGATTTATCTTCCCGGTATTTCCGGATCAGGCGGGCCGGATGCGGAATAGCCATGGCTTCGTTAATGCGCAGCTCACAAAAATTGTGACCGCCTTCCACGGCCAGCAACAGGTTCAGTTTTCCGGCTTCAAACCGGGCACCGCCTGCCGCTTTACGGTTTACCAGGTTTATTATTATTGTTTCGGGTTTTGTCAGGGGTAGCAGGCCGGCCGCCCATTTATAAAACTGGAGTTCTTTGGCAAAAAGCTGGTGGTAACTTCCCTGGCTTTCGTTTATAAAATCGAAAAGCCGGTTATCCAGCGGGGCAAAAAGATCGCGCTCGAATAACTCATACTCGAGTAATTTCAGAACGCCTTTCCGGCTGGCAAAAACGTATTCGGTGCTTACAATGGCCGCAACGCCCAAACGATATTCCCCTTTTACGGCTTGCGCGATACTGGCCTGCGTTTCCAGAATGAACCCAACCGCCGCATCGGCCACCTGCCCGATCAAGGGGATCCGGAGCGGGTCGGCATAAGCCCCATTCTGCCGTTTTTCGTCATCGAACTCATGCAGGAAGCGTTTAGCCAGGGGGTGAAAATGAAGATCGAAAACAGCAGCCATGGCAGTATTTTTAATTCATTTTACGTTTTGAAACCGGAATGCGCCTGTATAGCAGGTATCGCTTTCGGAACTTGCAGATACCGGTTCGTAAAGCATATTCCGGTTCGGTATCCAGTAGAAAATGAATTAGAAGGCAGATTGTTTTGTAACTGCAACAATTATTCTGGGTATAGTCTTTTTTGGAATTTACTCGAACTTGATCCAAGAAAGCTACAATTGGGATTCAAACCATTTCCAGGTGATCAAACAACGCGGACTGCTGTTACTTGGCTCAACTAAATGGTTGGCTAGTTGAGGAAAGTTCCTTGAAAGTATTGATAATTTTAGGTGATCTATATTATTACTCACGACTTTGACTTCAAAAATGATGTATTTGTTTATAGAAGGAATCACAGGAGTTTTTGTTTGATTTACTGGGAAACAGACCTTTAATCCGTAGAATTGCACTCCAAATCAGAAAGAACCTTTCTTTTTGACGGGCCTATAGCTCATTCGGTTAGAGCAACTGACTCATAATAAGTAGGTGCTTGGTTCGATTCCAAGCGGGCCCACAAAACAAAAAAAGCCGATCTATTTAATATAGATCGGCTTTTTTTGTTCGCTAACTATTTATTAGGTTTCTGTCTGGAATTAATAAAGTGGTATAAATCGATTCTGTAAGTTTTCTAGCACAAAGGGGACTAATTTGGCGTAGCGCCTAATGTGGGATTTAATTATAAGCGAAAATTAAATAAATAATTTTGGGTATAAATCCTTGAGTGGTTACAGCATGTATCTTTTTAGGGAAGAAATTAGTGATTTCGCTGAATTTGATTCAATACGTTTTCGGAAGTAATTTTTAAGAAAAGCCTGATAGGATTCATTTTTTCTTTTGCTGTTGTTTTCCGTTGCCCCTGCCCAATAAAAAATACAATCACTTAAGAATTAAGCACTTCCACTTAAATTCACTTTGAAATGGGTCCCCACAAAGTCGGGATCTACGTATTTTCAAGGAAAATCTTTGATACTTTTAAATAAAACAGCTATGAAACATCTGCTCGTATTAATCTGCCTGTTCGCAGCTACTGGCTGCAACAGCGAAAACAAAGAAAGAAACCGCCAGGCCGGCCCAAAACATGAAAAGGCCAAACTGATTTCGATGAAGTCCACAAAGGACAATGCTATTGAAACGCTACGAAAAAGTGACTGCTCCAAAAGTGCCGAGGCAGCAGAAAGTGCTTACAAATATGCCAACAAGGCCCTGAATGCGGAGAGTCTTGACAATATCCAGGACAATTCCAAAGATGCCATGCAGGCCTTCGGGGAAGCCCGCAAATATGCCGCAAAATGCGGATGCACCAGAACCAACGAAGTAGCCGATAACGGGTTTATGTTCTCGAAAAAAGCCTACCAATCCGGAAACCTGCGGGATGCGCTAAATTATGCACAGGAAGCCCGTAAGGTTGCCACCGCACTGCTGGTTGTTTCGGATAGCTGCTCTTACAAATAGGAAAACATGACAGGTAGCAAAACCGTTGGTAAAAATTCAAAAGAAGCATTAGATTCCTTTGGTGTGGTTTGGTGGCTTTGGTTTCCAGACCTATCTCGGATTGCTGCTTGCCTTGCATGTGTAAATTTTCAGCATAAAGTGGACTAGTTTGACGTAGTGACTTATGTAGGATTTAGATTTAAAAAGACTGTCTAAATCTCATGAAAATGGAAAAGAAAAAAAATACTATTTTAATATTGTAGGTAATATTAAGGTTAATCTAGAAAAGTATTTACAGAAAGCACATTGTGTTCCGAACAAGATTTCATGATTTAAAAAGCATTGATAATTTTTCCAAATCTTCAATCAATAACATCGATATTTCACTACTTATGCCCACGAAGTAAAAAGCCCTTACAACTGTGAAAGTTGAAAGGGCTTTTTGTTTTGAAATTTATGAAATTAAATTCTAGCAAGTTGTTGTGCTTTTTTCCAGTTTTTATTTAAGATTGGTCGACTGTAGCTTGTTTCGCCATAAGATGGTTCACCGGAATAATGGCAAAAACGTTCCGGGTAATTTTCATTTCCAAATTGATTCCAACTTTGAAAAGATTGATAGCTAAATGGTCGATCTGGGTTAAAAGGAATTTTCTCACCGGTTCTAATGCAATACCCTGGCTCTATTAGTTGGACACTGTAAGTTGTCGTTGTTTCAGATATGGATTTAACAAATTGTGGTTTGACAATTGCCCGGATAGGTTTATCTTCCTGTCGAGAAGGTCTTTCAGAAAATTCAGTTTTATGATCTAACTCTCCTTCATAATCAGAAAGTTTTTTATAACTTTTTGTTAAACTTCTACCTCGGTACAGTTCTTCTGTACAGTCAAAGAGTACCTTTGAATTGATATAATCTTTTGTTAAACCGAAGTTCTTTTTCTGATAAACAGGCCTTTTTACATAAATAACATCATAAATATCTGCTATATCATGAGCGTAATTCCAAACGGCAATATCCGTATTTTTTGAAAGCTTGTTTAGAATGTTATTTTCATATAAAACCCCGAATTCAATATTATGCTTAAAGGAATAGTCATAAAGGTTTATGGAAGTAACAATTCCATAAATTTCATTAGCATAATATTTAGCATGGAGATTTTGAATATAAATAATACTAATATTTTGAAATTTTTTAAAATATTCTAAATCATTTTTATTGAAACTTTTATTCACTTGACCTTCATTTTTTCCAAAGATTATTTTGATATGCAGTTTGGGATTATTAAGGTGCTTATCAAATAATTTCTTAAAATGTTCATCCAGTTTTATATAAGGCGAAACAATTATTAATTGATTTTCTGCATCCCAAATAATTTTATCAACCGCAGTTTCTAGGTCTCTACCAGTTATGAATTTTGCCATAATTCTTTAAGTTTTTGACTTCTCCTTAAAATTTGACTGATTGTTTTAGATAAGTATTTATTTGCAGAAATGTTTTAAACAGGCATCAACAATGATTGTTAATCCCTATACCCGCCTTTAAAGACTTCCTTCACATGCCATTGTAGAAATTCAGGTGCAGGATAATACTTCTTACTTTGCGGTGCTCGTAAGGATTTTCCGTGGTGGTTTATGAGCCACTCATTTGCACCTAGACCATTCACTTCATCCGAAACCAGCATATTTAATTTTTCTCCAATTGTAAATGCTCCTAAGTCGAATAATTTATGATGAGTTGCGCAAAGAGCTAATCCATTAACTTCAATATCTGGCCCACCGGCTTGATGCCACATTATGTGAGCGGCTTCCAAAGCTAAAACTTTATTTTTCAGCCTTACACCAAATCCACAAACGGCACATTGATATTCGTATGCTTTCAAAATAGAATCTCTAAAAAGCGGATCTCTTCTTCTGATTTTAAAAAGTGTTTGAATAGGTTCTATGGTAATGTCTAAACCTACTGCTTCAAGAATATCCTGATGGATTGTCTCCGGAAAATTTTGATTAAGAATAAAAGAAGCGACGTCCTTTAAGAGGTTTGGGTTTTCTATTAATCTTAAGATTATTTCATCTGGAAATTTACCCTCAAGATTATTCGAAATTAGAAAGGTAGTTGAATAATCCTGCTTGGTATTGATCAAGCTTGGTTCATTAAACTGCCACAAATTATCATTAGCCAATCTAATAAATGGGAAGGTTGGATAAACTGTTTTTCTCGAGGGGCCGAAATCAACCAATAAATCACGCAATTTAGGCTCAATCGTACTGAAAGGAATAAAACCTGTATTACCTCTTTGGATTTCAGCCAAAGAGATCAACATCAATAATGGTTTGTGAGGCGCACGAATTCCTTTACTTTTCCAAGTATTGATGTTTTCAAACTGACATAAAATTTCGGAATCTGTCACTGAATTCTATTTTCAGTTTACAATATAGCTTTTTATCTATTTATCTCTTACTATTTATGTTATATTTTTTTTTTAATTAGAAGAGTTTAATTATAGTACTTAAACCTTCTCCACCACCAAATCTGCCAGCGCCTGGTGGATCTGGCTTACGGCCATAGCACCTTCACCTACCGCCGAGGCTACCCGTTTTATGGAACCGGCCCGCACGTCGCCGGCCGCAAAAACGCCGGGAATACTGGTTTCCAGCATCATAGTCGGGCGGTTCAGGGGCCTCGTATTGTCCGAAGCTTCGGGCCCGGTTAAAATAAAGCCTTTGCTATCCAGTTTTAAGCAATCTTTTACAAGTTGGGTGTTCGGAATAGCCCCGATCATGAGGTAAAGGTGGTGGATATTTTTTACTTCCGTTTCGCCGGTTTGCCGGTTTTTCCAGGTTACCTGCTCCAGGAAGCGGTTGCCGGCCAGCGCCGTAACTTCGGTATATGGGTGCAGGGTTATTTTGCCGGACGCGTGGATCCGCTGGATGAGGTAATCGGACATGGTGGCGGCCAGGCTTTCGCCGCGTACCAAAATGTGGACGTGGCTCGCAAAACCCGATAGAAAAACGGCTGCCTGCCCCGCAGAGTTGCCGCCGCCAATCACCACCACTTCTTCGCCTTTGCAAACGGCGCCTTCCATGGCCGTGGCCGCGTAATAAATGCCGGCGCCTTCAAATTTTGCTTCGTTGGGCAGGTCGAGTTTCCGGTACCGGGCGCCGGTAGTTACAATGATGGTTTTGGTCTGGATCTGCTGGTCGTTGTCGAGCTGGAGCTGGTAGGGTTGCTGGTCGCAGTTCAGGCGCTGCACGGTATAGGGCAGGGCAATGGTAGCGCCGAATTTATGGGCCTGCACCTGCGCCCGCCCCGCCAGGTTTTGCCCCGAAATGCCCAACGGAAAACCCAGGTAATTTTCGATCTTGGAGCTTGTGCCGGCTTGTCCGCCGGGGGCTTCGGTTTCTACCAGAATGGTGCTCAGGCCTTCGGAAGAAGCGTAAACCGCGGCCGAAAGCCCCGCCGGACCGGCGCCGATAATGGCTACGTCGTACACGTGGTCGGGCTGGATCTGTTCTACCAATCCCAGGGCCAGAGCCAGTTCCAGGTTAGACGGGTTGCACAAAATCTGTTCTTTATTATGCAGCACTACCGCTGGCAGTTGGGCATTTTCGGAATTGAATTTCTGAAGCAGCTGACGGGCTTTTTCTTCCTGTGACTGCAACATTTCCAGCGGGTAATTATTCTTTTCCAGAAAACGCTCAAGGCGCATAGTATCGGCAGATAGCCCATCGGAAATAAGCATCACAGAAGCCTGGCCCCGGGAAACCAAACCTAAGCGGCGCAGGATGAAAGCTTGCAGAATAATTTCGCCGATGTCGTTTTCGGCCGTTACCAGTTTCCGGAACTGGCTCCGGCTCAGGCGCAGCACCCGGCCGTCCTCGCCCATGCAGCCGCTTACCAGAATTTCGCGATCGTTGAACATATCAAGTTCGCCGGTAAATTCACCTTTTTTATGCACCGTAATGATCTTGGTTCCTTCGGCGGCATGTTCAAAAACTTCGATGGTACCGTGTAGCACAATAAAGAAATCGGAGTGTCGCTCGCCGCGTTTAAAAACCGAAGTTCCTTTGGGCAGGTCTTCCAGTACGCCGTAAGGTTTGGCGCGGTTTATCTGGTCTTCCGAAAGCTCAGGCCAGATCTGGTTAGTGCGGTTATACGGGTCGTCGAAGCCGATTGGCGCCGGTGTGTTGTTCGCTGGATCCATAGGTTTATTACAATGCGGTTAATTTAAAGAATTAAATGCGTCATGCTGAGCTTGTCGAAGAAACTAACTGGTACTATGATGGCATTTAGAGCGAGTGAGCGGAAAACGAAGTTTGGTGCAGTCAAATTCCTTTCGCCCATGTGCGGTACGCGTAAGTTCCCTTCCCAGGCTCGGGATGAAGCAATTATGCTTTAGGATTTCTTTTGATTAAAAGCATTTGGTTTTAATTATGAGAAAACGCTGAGTACAAATATTAGCAAAATTTTCTTTACAGCGAAACCGGAAATTCCGAAACGGTAGGGTTTTTAGTTGAAAAACTAAAAATAAAAACGCTAGGGTTTGGGGCTTGAAAAGTCACGGGTTATTGCGCTGCCTGCAACGTTTTCTTTTCCCGCAGATCCGTCTGGTTCCAGTTCTCGAAGATCACGTACACGTCGCTTAATTTCGGGTTATCGGTACGGAACTGGGCGGTGGCGTTTATTTTGTAATCCAGTAAAGGCGGGCCGAAGAACTGGCGTTTCAACAGTTTCAGGGTTTCCCAAACGCTTAAATTGATGGGCACTTTCACTTCGCTTACGCCCAGCGGGATCTGGTAGGCACGGTTAATTTTGCCGCAAATGTCTACCCCGTTTTCCAGGTCGATCTGGTATGCAATACTTTTTACGGTAAGGCCCGGCGAATTGGTGTTTTGTACGGCTACCAGGGCATCGAACTGCAAGCCTTGGCCAAACCCGAACCCGCGCAGTTTTAACCGTTGCAGCAAAGTAACCGGCGAAGCCGGCGTGGGAATTTTGGTGTGCAGATCGAGGTCGGCTCGTTCCCTGCCTAAATTCCCCAGGTCGAAATACATGGTAGCCGGGAAATTCAGCCTAATGCTGTCTTCGTGTTGGTGGTGGTTTACGTGTTCTTCCCAAAGGCCGTACTTTACGCCCAGCGTGTGCCAGGCAAAACTGTTGGCGTTGGGTGCCAGATACAGGTTCAGTTCTTCTTCAGATTTGGCAATCGTATCGCGTTCATGAATTACATCTACCTGCAAATGCGATAAATGGATGGTGGCGGGCAAAGTATTGTAAATGGCCGCGTACATGTGCACCCAGGCGGTATCGTAGCGAATGGTAACGTTCAGGGTATCGATCTTACTGATCTCCGGCATATAATCCGGGCTGCCTTTGGAGTTGACCTGGTAAACGCTGCTGGTATTCACGCTCACCTCGGTCTGGTGCAGCAAACTGTTGGGCGTGGAAACAGAAGCCGTGGCCGCAAAGGTGTAGGGCCAGGTTTCAACCCCCTGCATCAGGCCTTTCGCCAGTTGGTTTACATCCGGGCCGGAAATATCTACCGGAATCTCTATTTCGGTAGTACCTGCATTTACCACGATCGGCTTTTGAGTTTTTCCGCTCAGATCGATACCGTTTTTAACCAACAGTTTATAATGCAGATCATCGATCCGGAGGTTGGTATTATGCTGATTTTCAACCTTGAGTTTTACAAAAAGCTGCGCGCCTTTTTCCGGATCGAGTTCTTTTACGCCTAGATCGGCTAACTCAAAGGTAGGGCTGCCGGTAACCGGAACGCTGATGTTTTTCTTAATGGCGAGCTGTTGCGGCTTGCTGTTTTTAAAATTGTAAAGTAAAAGCAGGTCTACGTCCAGCGGAATGTTGTTTTGGTTTTTTGGTTGTTTCAGGAGTTGCTTGTAGTGCTGTTTGTTTACCGCCAAATTCAGTTTCAGGCGCTGGTCTTTTTGCGAGGGCAGCACTTTGTTGTGTTCGTTGCCACCCGTAGCAATTACTTTCCCGCCCGAGCGGATCAGGTACCGGGCGCTGTCGAGGTACAAGGGCAGCATGGTGGGGTTGTGTATTACGATCTCCGCTTCCAGATATGCCGTATTTTGCTTGTTGATCAGTTCCAGGCGCCGGATGTGTTTTACGGTGGGCAGACCGGCTTTTTCATCGTCAAATTTGCGGGTATCCAGGGTGCCGTTCCTGGTAACGGTGAGGGCGGTATTCTCAAACAAATGATGGTCGGTTTTAAGGGTGGCGGTGGCCTGGGCCTGATACGCAAATACTTTTTGCTTGCCCAGTTTTAAAGCCAGCCCTTCAATCAGTTCGGAGGTTTTTAAATGAATAGGAACCTGCACAGTGGGCGCGTTACTTTTTATGCTGACAACGGTATCGATCTGGCCGTTAAGCGTTACGCTATCGGTTAATTTTATGCGGTATTTAAGGTCGGCAAGCCGGAGGTTTGGCAGGTCTGTATTTTGGGTATTCAGGTTAAGCTGAAACACATAACCGGCTTCGGGGCTGAAACTTTTTACAAAAAACGAATCGATCTGCAGCGAAGGCGACTTGGGAATGGCCGTGAAAAAAGTCCGGTGGAGTGAAATGGTTTGCTGTTGCAAAAAAGGCGGATCGATGTAGAGCTGCACCTTTAAGTCCAGTTCCAGGCTGTCGGGCTGCGGGGTACGTTGCAGGAGAATTTTGTAGCGGTCTTTATCCAGAAAAAGCTGCAACCCGAATACTTGATTTTTAAAGGCCGGAAGTTTCCGTTGCCATTGTTCGCTTCCCCAGCCCAGTTTTACGCCCTTATAGCTTACCAGGTAAGAAATGCTATCGACCTGAAAAGAAAAAGGCGCCATGTTCTGCACCCGCACCCCGGCCTGCACCCTGATGGTGTCTTCCAGCTTTAGTTGCAGGTACGTAACTTCGCGCACTTCCGGGTAAAAGGGCTTCCGGTTGAAATAAAAGAAAACGCCCGCCAGGACCAGCAGTAAAATGCCTGCCAATATCAGTACAGTTTTCTTTGTAGAGCTATATCTCACGCTTTTTCCTTTTTAAAATCCGGTAATAGTTAAACGGAATTCAAAAAGCAAAAGCCAACAAAACTTAGCCGGATCGTTTTTAAGCAAATTCCCCGAACCCTTCTGCCCGTCAAATCAAACCAGGCCATAACCGGGTTCAATAAATGCCAGGCTACTTGCTACCGTAAATAACATCAGAAAGGCGTTTCATAAACATCTAAAAATGAACTATATAACAAGATACCAAAGGTACGCAAAGCTTTTTCGTCCCCCTTTGGAGGGGGTTAGGGGGAGAATTTTCTAAATAGTCTTTAATAGGCAAACCAGAAATGCACGAAGTCCTCCCCTCCTACCCCCTCCAAAAGCAGGGGCGTTTCATGCTGCGAAACTCTCCCCTTGAGGGGAGCTGGAGGGGTGTTTACAGGTGAGAATTTTATCTAATAATGTGTTAACACCCCATAATCCCCTCAAGGGGATAGTCAAAACCTATAACGAAACAGTCCTGCCTCCAAAGGGGGACTTTCTTCTTAGGCGCGCAAATTCAGTTATTTAACTACCTCCTAAGCAAAGCCAGTTTTCAATTTAAGCTTATGATAATGCTTCCGGGGCCGGATTTCCTGCGGGCCGGCTTTTATCTTCCGGTAAGGGGATAAACTCGTGGTTATCGTTCGGCGGTAAAATAATGCGGCCCTGTTTCCAGTCTTCTTTGGCCTGCTCAATGCGTTCTTTGCGGCTCGAAACAAAATTCCACCAGATAAAGCGTTCGCCCAGCGGTTCGCCGCCCAGCAGCATGAGCGTGGTATTTTCTCTGGCCAGCAAAACCGGTTCCGCATGTTGTTTAAATACCAGCATCTGGCCGGGTAAATAGGCAATACCATTCACTTCCAGTTTTCCTTTCGCCACATAAATTCCGCGTTCAACGTGTTCGCGGGGCAAGGTAAAACGGGCTCCGGCATTTAAAACCACGTGCAGGTAAAACATATCCGAATGCGTTTTCACCTCGTTCTTCAGGCCAAAAGCGTTGCCGGCAATCAAACGCATCCAGATGCCCGAATCAGTGAAAACGGGTAGTTGTTCGGGCTGGTAATTTTTGAAACTGGGCGCGGCTTCTTCGTCTTTTTCGGGCAAGGCTACCCAGGTCTGGATCATTTCCAGCTTGCCGCCGGCCAGCACTTCGGGTTCTTCAAAACGCTCGGAATGGGCAATGCCGCTGCCGGCCGTCATCCAGTTCACTTCGCCGGGTTTAATGATCTGCTGCACGCCTAAACTATCGCGGTGCGTAACCTGGCCATCAAATAAATAACTGACCGTGGACAGCCCGATGTGCGGGTGCGGCAACACATCCATATCGTGCATTTTCTGCGGCTGAATGGTTACCGGCCCGGCATGATCCATGAATATAAAAGGGCCAACCATGCGCCTGAGGCGGAAAGGCAGAATGCGGCGTACTTCCATGCCCGGACCGATGGCGGCTTTGCGGGCGTCGATTACAATTTCGAGCATTATTTTTTATTCGGGCTTTACGTAAAAAATAAAGGTAAGAATAATCTAAGAACCGGGCTCGAAAACGCTATGGAAACTTGCCTCAAAAGTCCGGATCCGGCTTAAAAACGAACCTGTTTTCCGATAGAACTTCCTACCTTCGGGTGGTTGTTTTCCGGCTGGGCCGCCTTTCTGTTTTTTTCTTACCCTTCAGGCAACTTTATCTTCCGGAAACAGAATAAAACGCTATGCTTTTAACCCCCGAAACTATGGAATTTGGCATCACCACTTTCGTTGAGAATACCCCCGACCCGAAAACCGGCAAATTGCTTGCCCCATACGAACGCATGCAAAACCTGATGGAAGAGATTGAACTGGCCGATCAGGTTGGTTTGGATGTTTTCTCCATTGGCGAACACCACCGGCCCGATTTCGTGGTTTCTTCGCCGGCCGTGGTGCTGGCTGCAGCCGCCGTAAAAACCAAAAATATCCGGCTTTCCAGCGCCGTAACCGTACTCAGCTCCGACGATCCGGTGCGGGTTTTCCAGGATTTTGCTCACGTAGACCTGCTTTCTAAAGGCCGCGCCGAAATCATGGCCGGACGCGGTTCCTTCATCGAATCTTTCCCGCTTTTCGGCCAGAGCCTGCAGGATTACGACACCCTTTTTGCCGAAAAACTCGACCTGCTGGTAAAACTGAACCAAAGCGAAAAAATCACCTGGAAAGGCAAGCACCGCCCCTCTATCGATAACCGGGGCGTTTACCCGCGGCCATATCAGAAAGAGCTGCCCATTTGGGTGGCAGTAGGCGGCACGCCGGCTTCGGTGGTGCGGGCGGCCAATTACGGTCTGCCCATGGCGCTGGCCATTATTGGCGGCCAGCCGGCGCGCTTCGTGCCTTTCACCCAGCTCTACAAAGAAACCTGGCAGAAACAAGGCCATGCGTCTGAAAAATTACAACTGGCCATAAACTTTCACGGGTATATTGCCGACGAATCGAAACAAGCTGCTGATGAATTTTACGGCCCTTACGCCTACCTGATGAGTCAGCTTGGCCGGGAACGCGGTTGGTCGCCCATGGACCGCGAACATTACGAGCTCATGCGCGAACCTGACGGCTCTTTGCTGGTTGGCAGTCCGCAGCAGGTGATCGATAAAATGCTGTACGCCTACGAATTATTTGGCAATACCCGGTTTCTGTTGCACATCAGTGTGGGCACCCTGCCGCACAAACAGGTACTCCGCGCCATTGAGCTGCTTGGAACGGAAGTAGCACCGGCCGTAAAAAAAGCAATTGCCGAAAAGCAAAAGAACTGAATCTTTTCTTTTTAATGAGCTGGTTTGCGCCGGAATTCATACCGTAAATTGCCGTTTCATTCAAAAACCCGGCAGCACGGTTATGATCTGAAAATTGCATTAATTATTTCAGCCTCCGGATATGGTATGCGCCTGAATAACGAAAAAGGAAATGCATTAATGCCGGCACGTATAACACTGCACTGAAAAACCAAACACCTTCAATTGGATAAGCTCTTTTGAGTTTTTAAGGCAAAAAGCCTACCGTTTCCGGCGCTTTATTAAACCAGAAAACGTTTTCGTTGTTAAAGTGTAGTTAAATTACTGGTTTTGGCTTTTTACCCGGTTGCGGCCTTGAAACTTCGGAAAGATTTTAAGGATGAAAAAGCTTTTTTGGACCCATTAAACCCGGGAAATACTTTGTAAAGCCGTAATTTTAGGTTCCGGCTTTACAAAACGTTATCCTTTCTATTCTAAAATTCAGATTACGAACAACCACCGAACCGGTATAATGCATTATCAGATCTAACAATATGAAAAGAAATGTATTCTTTTTGCTGGCCCAGCTGTGTTTCTTTTTAAGCACGGCAGCTCCGGTTCAGGCCCAGGAAAAAGCGCTGACCCAGATCTCCGGAAAAGTAACCGGCATGGTTACCGATTCGGTTTCCGGTAAGCCAATTGGTTTTGTTACCGTTGCTTTGCTTGCTTCCGGCACTTCTCAGGCGGTCGCCGCCGGATTAACCGATGAAGCTGGCCGTTTCGTTTTTCAGCAAATCAAACCCGGGAATTATGATCTTAACCTAAGTTTTATCGGCTACAGATCCAAAGCACTACGGCAGATAGCCATTACCGAAACAAAACCGGAAATTGATCTGGGTAAGTTATTTTTGGGTATGGCGGCAACGCAGCTGAAAGAAGTACAGGTAAATGCGCTGCGGCCCACTATTGTGCAGGAAGCCGATAAAATGGTGGTAAGCATAGAAGGTACTGCGCTGGCGGCCGGAAAAACTGCTTTTGAAGTTTTGGCGCAATCGCCGGGCGTTTTCATCGATCAGGACGGCAATATCCAGCTTAACGGCAGAAGCGGGGTTACGGTAATGCTCGACGGAAAACTGACCTACCTTTCGGCAAGCGATCTGCGGCGTTTGCTGGAAAGCATGTCGGCAGAGAATATCAAAAACATCGAGATCATCACGCAGCCATCGGCAAAATTCGATGCGGAAGGCGCTTCCGGAATTCTGAACATCAACCTGAAGAAAAATGAACTGCGCGGAATGAATGGAAGCGTATTTGTTACTTCCTCTACCAACTTTAAACAGGTAGCGGGCACGGTTGGGGGCAACGTAAATTACAAAGCCGGCAAATGGAATTCCTTTCTGAGCACGGAAGTGATGAAGCGCGCTTTTAACCGGGAAGGTACTTTTACCCGCGTGTTCTACGACGGAGACAATACAACTTATTTCGATCAGGTAGCCCAGGGTAAAAGCAGGAACCTGGGGCCTCCCGTTTTCCGGGTAGGCACGGATTTTAGCCTGAACGAAAAGCACAGTATTGGCGGCATGGCCAGCCTGAACCGAAATACCCGCTGGGAAGATTTCAATACCGAAACCTACCTGAGCCATACGCAGGATCAGCCAAAAGATTTTATCCGGGCAAATAACCAGACCACGAACACCTTCACCAATTTCACGGCCAACCTGCACTACGCAGCCAGGCCCGACACAAACGGCACCACGCTTACCGGCGACCTTGATTTTGTAAAGATCAGCAACCAGGGCTATTCCAATTTCTACAATTACTTTACTGCAGCCGGAGCAACCCAGCCCACTTCTACCGATTTCCTGTATGCCGATTCCGACAATGGCTTCGAGATCTATTCCGCTAAAGCAGATTTTACCAAACAGTTTACCCGGTTCGGGAAAGTAGAAACCGGTTTAAAGGCCAGCCGCGTAACTTCGGATAACGATTCGCGCTTTTTCTTCAATAACCAGGGTCTTGTACTTGATCTGAACCGTACGAACCACTTTTTGTACAGCGAAAATATTTACGCGGCTTATGCTAACTGGAATTATAAGCTGAGCGAAAAATATGCGTTACAAACCGGTTTAAGAGCCGAAGAAACCAGGTCGAGAGGCGAGTCGCTGACCACCGGGAGAATAACCAGACGCAATTACCTGAACCTTTTCCCGAGCGTGTTCCTGCAGCAGAAATTTACCGAAAATTACCAAATCAGCTACAGCTACAGCCGCCGCATTCAGCGCCCCAATTACGGCAACCTGAACCCTTTTGTAACCTACCGCGATCCCTACACTTATTTTACCGGAAACCCGTATCTGCGGCCGCAGTACACCCATGCATTCGGCATTTCTCAAACCTATAAACAGAACTACAGCCTTATCTTCAGCTACCAGCACCTGACCGACGTTATTTCTGAGCTTCCCATCCTGGACGTGGAAAATGCCACCACGATTTACACCACGGGCAACGTAGATGATTCCCGCAATATAAGTCTGACGGCAGTAGCACCGGTTAAGATCCTGAAAACCTGGGAAGCCAATAATACCCTGACGCTTTCCTACAACGAATTCAAAACCATGGCCAACAACCAGGAGGTTGAAATTAACCAGCTGCAATACTACCTGCAAACCAACCATACCTTGCTGCTCCCGCATGACTATACCCTGGAAGTGAACGGTATTTACCGGGGACCCAGCGTTTATGGTTTGTATCAGATCCGGCGTACAGGTTGGGTGAACCTGGGTTTGCGCAAAAGTTTCCGGAACAAAACCATTGACCTGAGTCTGAACGCCAACGATATCTTCCGAACCAACCGCCTGCGCTTTGATACCCGCATCGGCCGGAACATCAACGATTTTGATCAGTATTTTTTCAGCCGCAGCATCAGCATCACGCTCCGCTATAAATTCAACCGGGGCCAGAAAATTGAAGAACGCCGCCGCAACAGTAATCTGGAAGAATTGAACCGGATGTAAACGATCTTTCTTTTATTTTTTTTCCCTACTGATTTCAAAGCCTGGCTATTATGGTCGGGCTTTTTTATTTCCTTTATACTATGGGTGCAAGCATAATTTCAACCTCCTGATCAAATGGACCCGGCCTGAATTCCAATGAAAAACGGTATCCTTTCCAACCGAAAAACTACCAGATCGTTCTAAAACCACCCGCCGGATTATTTTCGAAAGGCAATGCCTTGCACCAACAAGCCCCGGCAGATTCATATAAACGTTTCCCCTTTGAAAATGATAAAAGCATATTCACGCATTCCGGGGAAATCCGTACATTTCAGTAAACAAAAAAAACTATGCTGCAACGCCAGGTTTACCGCATGCCCAAAGCAGGTTCCATTAACGATCTGAAACGCGTTAGCGAAGCACTAGGGAAACCTGAAGCCGAGGAAGTCTGCGTAAAAGTGCTGGCCATCGGGCTGAATTTTGCCGATATTTTTACCATGCAGGGCCTTTAAGCGCCACCCCGCCAGGTTCGTTTATTCCGGGTCTGGAGTTTTCGGGTGAAATAATAGCGGTAGGCGAAAAGGTAAAAACCTGGAAAGCGGGCGACAAGGTAATGGGCGTAACCAAATTCGGCGGTTACGTTTCACATATTAATATTAACGAACGCTACGTAATTCCGCTGCCCGCAAGCTGGAGTTTTGAAGAAGGCGCCGGTTTTCTGGTGCAGGGACTCACGGCTTATTATGCCCTAAAAGAGCTCGGAAACCTGAAACCGGAAATGAACGTGCTGATCCACAGCGCAGCCGGCGGCGTAGGCATTTTAGCGAACCGGATCTGCAAAAAGTCTGGCGCATTTACCATTGGCACCGTTGGGCAAGAAAACAAAGTAAAGTTTTTGCAGGAAGAAGAAAAGTACGACGCCGTAATTCTGCGCGACAGCACATTTCCCGAAAAACTAAAAAATGCGCTGAATGGAAAACCGTTAAATCTGATCATGGAGTGCATTGGCGGCAAAATTCTGGAACAGGGCTGGCAAATGCTCGCGCCCATGGGCCGGATGGTGGTTTACGGAAATGCCAGTTTCACAAGCCACGGTTCGCGGCCCAATTACCCTAAACTGATCTGGAAATTCCTGAAACGCCCGAAGATCGATCCGCTGAAACTGCCCACCGAAAACAAATCGCTGATGGGTTTTAACCTCATTTACCTCTACGAACAAACCGACCTGATGCACCAGTTGCTTGACGAACTGCAGACGCTGGAATTAAAACCGCAATTCATCGGGCAGGTTTTCTCTTTCGAAGAAATGCATCAGGCTATTCACTTGTTTCAGCTGGGAAAAACGGTAGGAAAAGTGGTCGTAAAAGTCGGTCCCTGAAATCAGCAGCCAGCCAGATTTAAAGCTGGTTTGCAGATAAAGTCTGATGAACCTGCCACGCCTTCCTCTTTCCTTTTTAATGGTAGTTGAAAATTAAACGAATTAAAACGGTATCCCTTTCGGCCCCAAAAGTCGCTTGCGGCACAAGGAAACCTTTTTGCTGGAGCGGCTTCGTGGTTTTCAAATTTCCCCATAATCCGCCCCGCAGGCAAATACCAATTTCTGGTTATACAATTTCCTGCGTTTCAATCGTTTGTAGAAACAACTAACTTAAATGAAACTCTTATCCGATTTTTAAGTAGGAACCTCAATATTAACTACTCCCCGTACATACATGCGAAGCAATTCCCGATTGTTTTTCCCGCTCCTGCTGGTTTTTCTGATGCTGCAGTTTTCCTGCTTTACCCGCAAAGACCGGCAAGCCGAAACTGAATCTGTAGAAGCCACCGAAACGGTATCCTCCGAAGCTGAAAAAGTGCCGGCCACCAAACCAACTTCAACCACTGAAAACCAGATTACCAGCATCCCGAAAGTGAACGTTTTCCTGGAAGTTTCCGGCGGTATGGTAGGCTTTATGCCGAAAGGCGGCGCAGCCTCCGAAGGCACCAATTTCCAGAAAAGCGTGGCCGGATTACTCACGGAAGTGAATTACAGCAAAGCGGTGCAGCAGAAAGATTTCTATTTCATAAGAGAAAAAAACGGCACCTCCCAACTCCAAAAAAGTACCTATAACGATGTTTTGAAAACCGTAAGTTCCGGCATTCCGAACCCCGCTTTAGGCACGGAACTACCCGAAATGCTCGAGCAGATCTTAAAAGAATCGGGCAAAACCAAAGCCGTTTCCGTGATCGTTTCCGACTTCATTTACGGCCCCGCCGACAAAACCAAATTCAACATCATTCCGCAGCTCATCCGCGGCGCTTTAAACGAAGCCCAGGAAAAAGATCTGGTCGTTTCCGTGTTTGCCGATCAATCGAATTTCACCGGATCGTTCCACCCGGCCGTTAAACAACCGGTTGCCAAACGCGAATTGAAAGGCACGAAAATGCCTTATTACGTTTGGGTAATTGGTCCGCAGGAAGAAGTGATCTTGTTCAACCAGAAAGTATTTAAAGATCATCCGGAGCAGCAGGCGCACTTCGGTTTCAATTATCCTGAACCGGTTTTCGAAGCCTTAACCAAATTAAAACCTTCGGGCATGGTTTATTGCTCCGAACGCAAACCAACTGGCGGCTGCAAATCGGTAACCATTGGTCCTCAGAAAGATACGCCGGTAGAATTTGAGATCGGCCTGAACCTGGAAAGCCTTCCAACTTTGTTACAGAAGCCCGAATATTTAAAGCAAAATCTGCAACTGAACGGAAAAGGATTTTCTGGCACAATTATTTCGGTAAAGCAGGCAAATGCCAAAGACCCGGCTCAGGAAAAATATTCGCACCTGGTCCGCGTGCGCATCACCCAGGCCATCGCCAAATCCGGACAGCTCGTTTTAACGCTTCCCGAAAAACCGGCCGGCTGGGTAAACCAATGGACCACGCAGAACGACAATAACCCGGTTGCCCAACCCGGTAAAACGTTCAAGCTGAAAGAAGTGCTGGCCGGCGTGCAAAGCCTTTACTCAGAGCAACGCAACGTATTCTCAATCTCTCTAAACTTTATAAAAGACGCAAATGATTAAGTTCTTTTCCGGCCTCTACGAAGGATTGCTTGGCAGTCCGCAACCGCCCCAGGAAACGCTGGTATACCGCGACGTAATTTTCCCGAACGCCGGCATTTTCATGCTGCTTTGTTCCCTGATTATGGTGGTGGTTTATTACTACGTGCTGAACCGCGCGCTGAACACTGGTTTTTACCGCACGTCCCACTGGGTTATTGTGCTGGTTTTAAATGCCGTGGTAATTGGTTTAATGACCGCCTTTTATGCCAACCGCGAAGGCGTGGAAGCCCATTCCTACATTTCCTGGCTGGCCATGCTAAACGGGGTTTACAGCATCCTGGCCTACGTTATTTTCTCTTTACTGCTGAAAGGCAAATCAACATTCGCTTACACCACGCCGGTAAAATGGCCTAACAAATAACCTTATGGCAAAGCTGTTTATATTTGGAATCGGGGGCACCGGCTCCCGCGTAATTCGCGCCTTTACCATGCTCATGGCCGCGGGCGTAAAAATTCAGAATTGCGACAAAATTGTTCCCATCATCATCGACCCGGACTCGCAGAACGGCGACATGAACCGGACCGTGGAACTGCTCAAAACCTACAAGCGCATTCACAACCATCTGGGCTCTCGTCCGGAAGGTTTCTTCCACCAGGATATTTCCACGCTGGCAAGCGTAGCCGGAAGAACCGACGGCAATATTCCGGATAGTTTTGTGTACAATTTCAGCGGCAAAAACAAAAGCTTCCGTGAGTTTGTAAACTACACCCAACTAAGCGTAGACAGCAAAGCGTTGGTAGATTTATTGTTTACGGAAGAAAACCTGAGCAACAGCCTCGACGTTGGTTTCCGCGGCAGCCCGAACGTGGGCAGCGTGGTGCTGAACGACATCATGAACTCTGATTTAATCCGCTACTTTGCTACCAATTTCCAACAGGGCGACCGCGTATTTTTCATCAGTTCAATTTTCGGTGGAACTGGTGCTGCCGGCTTCCCGCTGCTGCTCAAAAACTTCCGCGACCCGAATTCCGGCCTGCCAAATTCCGGTTACCTGAACCACGCCCTAATGGGTGCTATCACCGTGCTGCCGTATTTTTCCCTGGAACAACCTGCCGCCGACGGTAACGCCGAAGCCAAAGATTACATCGATTCCAATACGTTCATTACCAAAACCAAAGCCGCGCTCTCGTACTACCAGCACAATCTGCAAACGCTGAATGCGCTGTATTACATTGGCGACACACCGGAAAAACCGCTGGAAAATAATCCTGGCCGGGCGGCACAACAAAACGAAGCCCACTTAATTGAACTGCTCAGCGCGCTGGCCATTGTCGATTTCATGGATTATTCGCCGGACCAGTTGCAGGGCGAAATGCATTTCCACGAATACGGCCTGAAAGAAGATGCCAAAAACATCCACTTCAGTCACCTCGGTGGCGATACCAAAGACAAGATTGCCAAAGACCTGATTCGTTTCAACTACTTCGACCAGTACTTTACCGAGCACGCCCCCCAGGACACCGATGCGCCATATTTCAAAGCCACGAACCTGGGCAGCGCCATGCGCAACGAAGCGGTTTTCAAAGAACTGCAGCAATTTTTACGCTCGCCGCAATACGGTTTCCACGCCTGGCTGAAAGAATTGCGTCAAAACAAACGCGCCTTCGAAGCCATCAACCCGGAAGAAAAAGATTTCAACCGCATGGTAGCCGATAAAACCATTGAAAGTAGCTTCTTCGACGCTGGCCTGAAACCGAAAACCATTCTGAAAGAAATCGGTAACCTGAACATAAAAGAAACCGAACCCGACACCTTCAAACGCATCATCAAAATCTTTGAAGGTGCTACTAAAAATATGGTAGAGGAAAAGCTGAAGTATTGACCCCACCCCAGCCCTCCCCTAAATCAGGGGAGGGAGTTTTGACTACTGCTGTTCACTTTCTGTCATCCTGAGCGCGAGCGAAGGACCTTGTCGGCAGACAGCAGAAAAGTCTAAAAAAACGGTAGGGTTTTAAGTTGAAAAACTCAAAGAACAAACTGGCGCAAGTATTAAGCGTTAGCGTCACTTGGGCCTAAAAGACAGAAGCAAGTCTCCAGACTTGCGTATCTGGGAAGAAAGATTAAACTCTTTCGCTGTTCGGGATTTAACAATCCCGAACCAACCTGTTGGGGATGTATACATCCCCGCGCAGTAACCTTTCGGATTAAAAAATCCGAAAGAGCAAAAGGAAAAAAGAGCAAAAAAAACGCTACCAATTTCAGCTCAAAAAGTCTGAAAACCAGCAATTAGAAAGCAGCCAAAAAAACGGTAAGCTTCAGATAAAAAAAAGAAACAAACCACCCACAAGTAATCCAAGTCCTCCCCTGTTTTTAGGGGAGGATTTAGGTGGGGTAAAATACGAAACAATATGCCAAAAGTACTTCGTCTTCATCAGTTAGGGTTAAACGTGGAAGGCTGGCAGCAAACCAACCAGCTTACCAGCACCGAAATCAAAGATATTCCGGATGGCGCAGGCGCCAAAGCGTCCAAGCTGAGCACCTCCATTCCTACGCCGTTTGCGCGCATGCACCTCTTCGAAACCGCTTTCGAATTTGTGGCCCGCGAACGCAATCAGAACCCGAATACTGTGTACCACAAAATGGTGTCGCAGTTCTGGGATTTGTGGGAATTGCTCTTTAACCACGATCTGTACATGCAGGCCGACCAGCGCCTGCTGGTGCGCCGCTGGAACAAGGAAAAGGAAATTGCGCAGATGCAGTCCAACCCGGGAAGCAAACTCTTGGGCGATACGTTGCAGCTTTTTGCCGCTTCCGACAACCGTTTCCGCGACTACTCCGACCTGTACTTTTTCTACCTCGAAAACACCAATGCGCACGGCGAAAGACAGCAGCAATTACTGGGTGGAACTTCGCCGTTTACCCTGCTTTTTGTATCGCCGAACGTGCGCGCGCTGAACATTGAAAGGCTGCAAAGCAAAGGCAAATATTTCGATAACCAGTTTGTACCCCTGGAAGAACGGGACGCCGCTTTCCGCGATTTTGTGTACGAATTGTTCACGGCCTTTTCCGATTTCCCGACGCGCTACCCGGCCGTTTACCACATGCTGGAGCAGAGCCGCCTGAACATGATTGCCATGAACGGCAGCAGCACCCGCGAATCCGTCCTGAACAAATACGGCAGCCTCCGCGACCAGGAAGGAAACCCGGTGAGCGCCGCCCATTTCCCGTTCCTCATCCAGAGCAACAAAGGCACCGACACCATCGACAGCGATTTATTCATTCGTCCGAGCCGCCAGCTTTCCGAGCGCTTACCGATTGTGCTGAAGCCGAAATTGAAGCTCGTTGGGCAGACCAAATACCTGAACAAATTCTTGTGGGAAGACAAAACCGGCGACGAAGTACCTTATTCCGATGCGCGGGTTTTAGATGAAAGAACCCTGCCCGGAAAAAGTGTGCGTTACCCTTACCTCACCATCAACGATTTCCTGGAAGAAACTTTGGTAGAATTGCCTTACGAAGTAAACCAGGAACGCTTCTTTTGTGGCAACGTAACCTACCAGCCCGGCGCGGAGAAAAACTTCTCGTACCTGCTGCCGGTTACAAGCCGCTATTTCCAGTATTTTACCGAGAAGGATTTAGCGGACCAGCTTACGTTTTTCATCGACATCAACCACGTAAAAGTGAGCCTGAAAATCCCGGTTTCCAACGGCACGCTTATCGAGTTCGAACGAAAATATTACACCTCCCCGCAGAACCCGAAAGATGCCAGCGGTATGGAGATTCCGGAAAAAGGCAAGATTGAAAAAGCAGATATCGGCATCGGTATTTTCCCGTTCTACAAGCTCATCGACCAGCCGCAGTACAACGATTTCTATAAGGTAATGCTCATAGACGAAGAGTTGCAGCCGGGTATGCTCACCAAGCAATATTACCTGAAATTCTTCGTCGATAACCAGGCCTTAACGCCCGAAGGCGGCAGCATGCGCGCTACCGTTACCGAGCGTTCCGTGAAGAGCGAGCAAAGCGTAGGCAGCAAATACTACGAAGTGGAAGGCACGCATTTCGATTTTGCGGAAGTTACCTGTCCGGGCAAATTCAACGGCAGAGGTTTGTTTGTGCCCCGCTACCAGGAAATTCACCGCGGCACGAAGAGCTTTACGTTCGCCGTCGATTTCGGTACCACGAACACCTACATTGCCTACACCGATTCGCCGAACCAGGAACCGAAACCGTTCGCCATTACGGCCAAAGACCTGCAACTCGTAATGCTGAACAAGCCAAGCTCCGAACCGGGCCTGACCGATTACCAGCGCTACGTGCAGAAAGGCTTCGGTAAATTAACGTCCGCCGAAACCCTGACCAAACGCGAATTCCTGCCCGCCATCATGAACGACGGCAGCTCGCCTTACCAGTTCCCGACCCGGACTGCTACGTGCGAATCGCCGGGATTCGTGAACCAGCCAACGTCTATTTTCGGCAACATCAACATCGGCTTCACCATGAACACCGATGCCGATGCTTACGAACATTACCACACCGATTTGAAATGGTCGGAAACGCTGCATGCGGCCGGTCAACGCAGAATCCACGCGTACTTCCGCGAGTTAATGCTGCTTTTGAAAAACAAAGCGGCATTGAACGGCGGGGTGATTGAAAACACGAAAGTAGTTTGGTTTGCGCCGCTTAGTTTCAATTCTTTCTCCCGCAATTTGTTCCAGAACGAATGGGATGAAGCGTATCAGAAAGTGTTCAAAACCAACCGGGGTACCATCTGCATTACCGAATCGGTAGCGCCGTATTACTACCTCATGCAGAAAGGCACCGTAGTGCCAAGCCGTGAGGAAGGCCTGGTAAACATCGACATAGGCGGCGGAACGACCGACGTGCTTTTATATGCCAACCAGCGTCCGGCTTATAGCTTCTCGTACCGCTTCGCCGGCGACGACCTCTGGGGCGATGGTTTTGCGATGGTGCGCGGCGGCAAAGACAACGGACTGATGCAATACGGCCGCGACCAGATCATGAGCATGCCACTTTCCGGCAACCAGTACGAATACAAAAAATACCTCCAGAGCGCCCTGAACAACAACAGTTTCGGTTCTTCGGATGTGGTAAGTTTGATGTTCAACTACGACGACGTGTTCAGCTACAGCAGAATGCTGCAGCAGGCCCGCCCGATGCGCCTGATGTTCTATTTACACTATGGCGCCATCATTTACCAGCTGGCCCAGACCATAAAAGCATCAGGACTGAACGTGCCTCGCTACATTTGTTTCTCCGGTCGCGGAAGCTTGTACATCAAAATTCTGGCTGCCGGCGCCAACCTTTCCGGCATTGAGAAACTAACTAAAGCGATTCTGCAGAAAGTTACAGGACTGGAAGCGCCAGGCAATTTCAAAATTGTATTGGTAGACCATCCGAAACAAACCACGGCCAACGGCGGGGTACTTTCCGTAAACGACGAAAGCTCCACGAACCAGCCCGAAATCCCGATTATCACCCCACTTGGAACTACCGACGACAGCACCACCCTGAAAGGAATCAAGAAGGGTACGCTGACTTCGGAAATCAAAAACAAGGTGCTGGAAAACGTAAAAGCCTGCATCGAACTCTTACTGCTGGATGACGACGTTGCCCCAATGATGAAAGACCTCGGCATCGAGTTCGACGCCGAAATGGTCATGCCGTTCCTTCGCGAGCAAATGGCCGACAGTCTTTCCATCGGTCTGAACCATTTAGACAAGCAATTGCCAGATCAGGAAATGCTGCACGAAACGCTGTTCTTCCTGCCATTCAAGCAAGCGCTGTACGCCCTTTCCAAAGAGCTTTACAGCCGCAAAGCGGTTCGGGAAACGGCTTGACCCCACCTAACCCTCCCCTAAATCAGGGGAGGGCTTTTTGCTACAGTGCTATTCAATTTCTGTCATCCTGAGCACCAGCGAAGAATCTTGTCGGCGAGCAGCAGACAAGTAAAAATGGTAGGTTTTTAAGTCAAAAAAGTCACTAAAGGACAAAAGCAAGTCTCCAGACTTGCTTAATTGGGAAAGCGTTTTTTAGCTGGTTTCAGGAAGTCTGAAGACTTCCAATTGTCCATAGGTCCAAGTGACACTGACGCTTAACACTTGGACCAGAAAAGCGTCTAGGTGAGGCTAGACTTAACACTTGCCCCAGACAGATAAAAAAAACAGCCACCCATAACGGTATAGTTTTCACCAAAAAAAACCACGATAAAAAAGCCCTCTCCTGTTTTTCGGGGAGGGTTGGGTAAAGTCAATATGCGATACTTTTTAATATTCCTTTTCCTTCTCTACTTCAGTACAGGTCAGGTTTCTGCCCAGGAAAATCCTCCGCAGAACCAAGCCAGAATCTGGCAAAAAGCCCTCCAGTGGATCTATGAAGACAATAATAAAACCGTAGGGAAAAACGCCCAAAAACCCGTGCCAACCGTAAGCGGTGAACGTGTAGCGCAATTCGAAAAGGACCTGGCCGCTGCTTCTAAAACCAGGCAGGACGAATATAATTTCTACACCCGTTTGTACCAGCCGGTTCAGGAGAAACTCAGGAAAAATCAGCCCGTTTCAGATAAAGTCTTGATCGCTGCAATTGTAGCCGAAGCTGCAAAAAAGAGTGACCGGAAAACGGAAGATCTCAGGTTTGCTTTAGAAACAATTACTCCCCGGAATACCGAAACAGCACAGCCAGAAGTGCCGGAAGAAGTGCCTGAAAGTATCCTGCCGCCGGAAGAGAATCCGGCAACGCAGGGACCAGAAAATGCTCCGGTGCCGGAAACTTCTTCCAATGAAATTAAAACCGTTAAAGCAGAATCGAATATGCCTTTAATCTTGAGTATTGCCGCCTTGCTTTTAGCAGCATTTGCCTTCATGCGTTCCTCCCGCAAGAGCAGCCCAAGTTCCGTTGCATCCGGTAGAACTTCGGAAAGTTTTGCTACCTCTACCGGCGTACCGGTGCAGGGAAATCAGAACTTACAGGCGCTTAAAAAGGAAATTGAAAGCCTGAAAAAAGCGTACAACCACCTGAAAAGAGAAAACGAAAACTGGCGCGCCGAGATGCAGGACGCTATCCAGGAACTGCAAAAAACTGCTTACGACGCTTCCGCAAATGCTGAAAAGTATAATCATGTTTCAGGCAACGCTTCCCAGCAAATTCAACCGGAAACCCAACCCGTATTTGAGCCGGAAGAAACGAGTTCACAAGAAAATTTCCAGGTGGAAACCGACCATTTATTTACCGAAGAAGCGTTGCCGCAGATTTTGGTGAAATACACGCGCGTACCGGAAGACGGCCAGTTAAAAGAGCGCGACCTGCACCACGACAGCCACGATACCTGGTCGTTTATCCAAGTTACGCTGCCTGAAAATGGATGTAATTCCGCCAAGTTCCGGATCAATCCGCACGTAAACCACGCGCTGGCCATCAACAACAGTTTAGACCGCCTTGAAAATGCCTTCGAATTTGCCCGTTCCTCCAATAAAGCCACACAACTCATAAACGATGCCGACGGTGAACTGATGCGCACCGCGCAGGGCTGGCAAATCACCAAACGGGCGAAAATCCACTTAGCGTAAACCATGGGTATCATTGCCATCATCGAGCTTCTGATCATTGCCGGAATTGTGGCGCTGCAATACGTGGTTTTCAGCCGCAGCCGCAGCAAAATAAACAGGCTGGCCAGCCTATTTCCGTCCGCACAAAATCTGAACATTGTGCAGGTAGATGTGAACCAAAACGGTATGCTTCAGCCAAAAAAAAGTCAGGTAGTCAGCAATTACAAAAATGCGTTCGAAGCCGTGCTGGTCGGGGAAGTTTTTACCAACTCAACCATGCCCGGCACCGCACAGAAAGTGGTAGAAAACAACGGTAGTTATTTGCTGGTGGAGGTGCGGGAAACCGATGCCGGTAAACCCAAAACCGAATACCACATTTCGGCGCAGAACCTGCAGAAAAAACTTGATGCCGGCGAAGTGAAATTGCTGCACGACCTGGTTTTCGATTCCGAAGAAGCCCATTTTCAGCACACCCTGCACCAGATTAATGCCGATTATGCTGACCTGCTGGAAGTTAAAAATGCCTCCCCGGAATTCAACGAAATCGTAAGCGACACGAACGAATACCTGCAAAACAACAAAGGCGCTGCCGCCGATTTCAACATCTTAAAAGATATTTCCGAACGCTATTCCGAAACGTTGGACAATGAAGTGCAGGCCGGCATTGCCACGCCTTTATACATTGGTTTGCTCGGTACATTTTTTGGCGTAAGTATCGGTTTGTTCAGTCTGCTTTTAAGCGATAATCCTGATCCATCTGCTGAAACCCAATCTTTCATTACCGACGATGGGATCCGGAATTTCCTGACCGGCGTGGTGATAGCCATGGTTGGTAGCTTTTGCGGGTTGCTGCTCACGCTTCGCGGAAATGCGCTGTTGAAAGATGCCCGCAGCCGCCGTGACAAGTTGAAGAACAGCTACTACACTTTTCTGCAAAAGCGCCTGCTGCCCAAGCTTAATTCCAACATGGCCGCAAGCCTCGGGAATCTCAAATCGGTGCTCGATTCCTTTAACCACGACTTCCTGGAAAAAGTAGCGAACTTCCGCCCCATCATTGCCAGCCTGACCGATAATATTTCCATTCAGAAAGACTTTATTCACCGCCTCGACGAGATCGGTTTTACCAAAATGGCCAACGCCAGCATTACGGTTTTCGAGAAAGTAAAGGAAAGCGAAGAATTGTTTAACCGCTTTTTAGGCTACCAGCAAGCCCTGAATAATACACTGCAAAACGGTAGCGAAATGGCCGGAAAAGTAAAGGAAGTTTTAAGCAAAATGACCAAGTTGGAAGAAGCGTTTGAAATGGTGCCTGGCTACCTCGCCAAACACGACGAGGCCATCATGCGCCAGGTGCAATTCTTCGACCGACACAAACAGGAACTTGACAAGATCGGCAACCGCGTAGAACAGAATTTCGACGAAGATGCCAGCCGGCTGAAGCAGTTTATGGATATCCGGATGAATGCCCTGGAACGCGATGCGCAAAACGCTTACGAACGCTGGCAGGAACATTTCAAACAGTTAAATCAGGACAATGTTTACCAGAAAATTCTGGATTACATGCAGCCTTTCGGCAAACTGAATGAGCAGCAAAAACAACTGAACGAACAGCAGAATGATTTGGCCAAAACGGTAGCGTTAACGAACGAAAAACTACTGCAGAAACTGGAGCAGGACGCGGCTTTACAACGTACCTTAACCGAGCAGTTGCAAATTACTAACCGCATTCTGGAAGAAGCCACCAAACGCAACCGCATGCAGGCCATTATGGATAAAGTTTTCGGACTGGAACAAAACAAGCATGGAAAAATCAAATAGAGATTTTTTCTGGCCCAGCTACGTAGACCTCATGACCGTGCTTTTCGTGGTTATGCTGGTCATGTTTGTGCTCAGCTACATCCGCTTTAAAAATAACGAGGAAAAACTGATCGCCACTATTAAAGAAAAGGAAAAAATCGAAGAGCTGCAGCAGGCCGTCAGTACTATGATGAACGACCAGAGTTTGTTCCGCTACGACCCGCAATTCAAGCGCTACACCTTGGCGCAGGACGTGAAATTCAAAGGCAACAAATGGGATCTGAGTCAGCCGTATGAAAGCCTGGACGGCAACGTGCGGCAATCCTTAAACTACATCAACAACACTGGCCATAAATTAAAAAATATTGTCGATTCGCTAATGCTGAAACGGCAAAGTGATCCTGTGCTCAAAAATGTTTCCTACGTCCTCGTCATTACCGGAAGTGCTTCTGATCTGCGCGATGCCCGTTTACAAGGCGGCTACGATAATTATTGCTACACCGATTACGAAACCTGGGGTTACATGCTGAGCTACCAGCGCGCCTTGGCCCTTTATGATTACTGGAAAACCAACCGCATTGTAGATTTCGACAATAAAGTATATCACGAAACAATAGAACTGGTAATTGCCGGCACCGGCTATGGTGGCGTGGGACGTTACAATCCGAACAAACATAACCTAACGGTATCGAATTCCGAGGAAAAACTCAACCAGCGTTTTTTGATTCAAATTATTCCAAAGGTCGGAGAATTGAATTAAACTGTAAAGTTAGTTCAGAAAATAATTTATCAACTTAACAAAAAGCGAGGCCAGTCAACTCATATTAAACAAGTATGTAAACCAAATGTATATTAGAAAAAATTTAGGCTAATAAGCAAAAAATATTTTGATACGAATTTTTAAAATATTGATTAATATCGTATTTTTGATAAATACACGTAAAATAAAGTATCCCAAATAATATGAAAAAGTATTTATTTATCGCAGCCGTTGGTCTTGTAGGCCTGGCTTCTTCCTGCAAAACCGTTTGCCCGGCTTATGCCAAAGCAGATGCCAAAACCCAAGCTGTAGCCAAAACCGATATCCGCGGTTAATTATACAAATATATAAAACCGAAAAGCCGGCTGGATTTGATCCAGTCGGCTTTTTTAATTACGTCTATCTATTGAAATTATAACAAAGAAGCATGATTACCTAATTTATGGCTTTACTCTGTTAACAAGCTGTTTCCTAGTTAAATCAGCATGACAAGATTATTTTGAAACAGTTTTCAAGCTACATATGACTTTTACATCGGAAACTATAGCGTTTATGAGAAACCAGAATTCTATATAAGACTTTCAACCTTTAATGGGTGATGTACCCGTATTACTTAGGTGTTCACTCACTTTCCAACAGGCTATAAGAAAGTATCATCTTAGCTCCTAAAACTCACCTATCCCGGATCTTTTAAACCTAAAGCCCTAAACCTTTTTTAAGGCTTTTTCTGCAAATATCAATCCACTGATAGCTTCCCAATCCACCAAGCTCCCAAACGCAAAAACCCCAACCTATTTCTAAGTTGGGGTTTTTGGATAAATGGGGTTGGCGGCTACCTACTC
>NZ_JAEHFX010000011.1 GCF_016623615.1 Adhaeribacter terrigena
ATGATGTTGATCACATCTTTGATCTGGAGGATCTCGCCTTTTACATCTACCGTAATTTTCTGGGTTAAGTCGCCGTTGGCAATCGCAGTCGCCACTTTGGATACGTCGCGCAGCTGAACCGTTAAGTTACCGGCCATCGCGTTTACGTTATCGGTCAGGTCTTTCCAGGTACCGGCCACGCCGCTTACTTCCGCCTGGCCGCCCAGCTTACCTTCCGAACCTACCTCACGCGCAACGCGGGTTACTTCCGAAGCAAAAGAACTCAGCTGATCTACCATGATGTTGATCACATCTTTGATCTGGAGGATCTCGCCTTTTACATCTACCGTAATTTTCTGGGTTAAGTCGCCGTTAGCAATCGCAGTCGCTACTTTGGAAACGTCGCGCAGCTGAACCGTTAAGTTACCGGCCATCGCGTTTACGTTATCGGTCAGGTCCTTCCAGGTACCGGCCACGCCGCTTACTTCCGCCTGGCCGCCCAGTTTACCTTCAGTACCTACTTCGCGCGCAACGCGGGTTACTTCCGAAGCAAATGCATTCAGCTGATCCACCATGGTATTGATGGTGTTTTTCATCTGAAGCATTTCGCCTTTTACGTCTACCGTAATTTTTTTGGATAAGTCGCCGTTGGCAACCGCGGTAGTTACATCGGCAATGTTCCGCACCTGACCGGTTAAGTTGCCAGCCATGGAGTTTACGTTATCGGTTAAGCCTTTCCACACGCCGCCTACGTTTGGTACGTTTGCCTGGCCACCTAATATACCTTCGGTACCTACTTCACGGGCCACGCGGGTTACCTCACCGGCGAAGATGTTGAGGGAATCTACCATCTGGTTGATATTCTCCTTTAACTGGAGCATTTCGCCTTTTACATCTACCGTGATTTTTTTCGATAAGTCGCCGTTGGCAACTGCGGTGGTAACTTCTGCAATGTTCCGTACCTGGCCGGTTAAGTTGCCAGCCATGTAGTTTACATTATCGGTAAGGTCTTTCCATACACCAGCTACGTTTGGCACTTCGGCTTGTCCGCCTAGTTTTCCTTCGGTACCTACTTCACGGGCCACGCGGGTTACCTCACCGGCGAAAATGTTCAGGGAGTCCACCATCTGGTTGAGGATGTTCTTCAGATCGAGGATCTCGCCTTTTACTTCTACCGTCATTTTCTGGCTCAGGTCACCTTTCGCAACCGCGGTAGCCACGTTGGCAATATCGCGTACCTGCGAAGTTAAGTTAGAGGCCATGGAGTTTACGTTGTCCGTAAGTCCTTTCCACACCCCGCCTACATTTGGTACCGTAGCCTGGCCGCCGAGTTTTCCTTCAGTACCTACTTCAAGGGCCACGCGGGTTACCTCACCGGCAAAGATGTTAAGGGAATCTACCATCTGGTTGATATTCTCCTTTAACTGGAGCATTTCGCCTTTTACATCAACTGTGATTTTTTTCGATAAGTCGCCGTTAGCAATAGCAATGGCAACTTCGGCAATGTTCCGTACCTGGCCGGTAAGATTAGAAGCCATGTAATTCACGTTGTCGGTCAATGCTTTCCACACCCCGGCTACGTTTGGCACGGTTGCCTGACCACCCAGAATACCTTCGGTACCTACTTCGCGCGCTACGCGGGTTACCTCATCACCAAAGATGTTGAGCGAGTCCACCATCTGGTTGATATTCTCTTTCAGTTCAAGAAGTTCGCCTTTTACGTTCACCGTGATCTTTTGCGTTAAGTCGCCTTTGGCAACCGCAGTGGCAACGTTGGCAATATCACGCACCTGGGAGGTTAGGTTGGATGCTAAAGTATTTACGTTGTCGGTGAGCTCTTTCCAGGTACCGGCAACGTTCGGCACGTTAGCCTGCCCGCCGAGTTTTCCTTCCGTACCTACTTCACGGGCTACCCGGGTTACCTCATCACCAAAGATGTTGAGGGAATCCACCATCTGGTTGATATTCTCCTTCAGTTCCAGGAATTCACCTTTTACGTTTACCGTAATTTTCTGCGTTAAGTCACCTTTGGCAACCGCAGTGGCTACGTTGGCAATATCGCGGATCTGGGAAGTCAGATTGCTGGCCATCGTGTTTACGTTGTCGGTCAGTTCTTTCCAAACGCCGCCAATGTTCGGCACTTTGGCCTGGCCGCCGAGTTTTCCTTCGGTGCCTACTTCGCGGGCCACGCGGGTTACTTCGTCAGCAAAAATGTTCAGCGAGTCCACCATCTGGTTGATGTTCTCTTTGAGCTGAAGCATTTCGCCTTTTACGTTTACTGTAATTTTCTGCGTTAAATCGCCTTTCGCTACCGCGGTGGCAACTTCAGCAATGTTACGTACCTGGCCGGTAAGATTGGAAGCCATGTAGTTTACATTGTCAGTGAGATCTTTCCAGATACCGGCTACGTTCGGCACGGAGGCCTGACCACCCAGTTTTCCTTCGGTACCTACTTCCAGGGCCACACGGGTTACCTCGCCGGCAAAAATGTTCAGGTTATCGATGGTGCGGTTAATGGTTTCGGCCATGAGTTTGAAGTCGCCGGAAACCGGGATCTGGAAGGTTTCGTCCAGATTACCGCGGGAAATATTCTTAAGTACTTTGCCTACTTCGAGTACCGGAACCGCAATGGAATCTACCAGACCGTTGATGTTGTTGATCATGTCTTTCCAGAAACCGGAAGCATTTTCAGCCGAAGCACGGGCTTTCAGGTTTCCTTCCACCCCGGCAACTTTGGAAATACGCGATACCTCGCCCCCTACACCCCCGATCATTTCAACCATGGAGTTATAGGCTTCGGCGATCTCGGCAAAAATATCGTTGCTCTGTTTGGTTAACCGCACGGAAACGTCGCCTTTTTTAAAGGCATCGAGCGCGTAAAGCACTTTATTGAGCTGTTCGCTCATGTAAACCTCGGAGCGCGGATCCATTACCTCATTCAGTTCGAGCTCGGCTTTGGTACGGCTTTCGGCAGTAGATTTACGGTCTACGTATGGCTTGGGAAAGGGCGCTTTCTCATCGGTTTTTTTGGTTGGCGCCACAATTTCAGCAACTACTTCCGGCTCCTTTTTATCATTTAAAGGGGACGGAGGCGCGGCAGGCTTTTTCTCAGTACTGGCTGATTTTTTTGGAGTTTCCGGCGTTTCTTCACCGGTTTTACCAATCAGCTTGTCTTTGTTCAATTTCATGTTCTTACCTAAAGCCATATTATCAGGGTAAAATGTGCGGACACTTTACAATTGAATGAATTTCCTTTTTAAAGTATGTTGCCGTTATCAAAAGGCAATATACAAATTATCTACCCGAAACATGCTGCAAACAATTTAATTTATCTGCTCCGGATAATTGTAATGAAAAACGGTACTATTTTGAAGCTAAAAACTCAGCGGCCAGCGCCAGGTAATCTTTGGCACCGTTGGAACTGCGGTCGTACTCCAGAATGCTTTGCCCGAAAGAAGGTGCTTCGGCCAGTTTTACGTTCAGGCGGATGCGGTTCTCAAATACTTTTTCGCTGATGTTTTCGTGCAGGTATTCTTCTATTTCCTGGCTGAGTTTCCGGCGTTTATCGAACATTACCACCACAATTCCTTTAACCTTGAGCTTCGGGTTAAAAGCCTTCTGCACATCGGAAATCGTGTTCAGGATCTGCCCCAAACCCTGCAGGGTAAGCACTTCCATTTGCAGCGGAATCACTACTTCGTCGGAAGCAGCGAGCGCGTTTACGGTAAGTAAAGAAAGTGACGGCGGACAATCGATGAGAATATAATCGTAGCCTTTGGCTTCTTTCAGAATGGTTTTCAGGAACGTTTCCCGTTCCGGCTGATTGACCAGGGAAATTTCGATATCGACCAGTTCATTTGATCCCGGTAAAACGCTTACACCCGAACGCTCGGATTTGATCTCGTGAAACGTTTTGTTTTCCGTAAAAACATCGGCCAGTGTACCAGCCGGTTCGGTAAGGCCCAGGGAATAGGAAAGATTGGCCTGCGGATCGAGATCTACAAGCAGCACTTTTTTTCCTAACGTTGCCAGGGCACAGCCCAGATTAATAGTAGTAGTAGTTTTGCCGGTGCCGCCTTTCTGGTTGATCACCGAAATAATTTTTGCAGCCATTTAAATTTTTCTGAAAAGCGAAAACGTAAAAGTATGGCTAAAACTACCGAATCGGATGTGATTTTCGTAATTTTTTTGTAGTAAATTCATAAACCCGCTAAGCCTCAACACTTCAGACTTTTTCCGGTAAAAACAATACCATTTCCGGAAAAGGAATTCTAAAGCCTCAGGCTATACGTAAAATCAGGATTCAGAGTTTTCTTTCCCAAAGCGATACCATTTTCTTAGGCTTCGTCGGTAAGGTTTTTGGCTACGAGTTTGCCGGAATAAAAATGCAGGTCGGCCCAGTTTTCAATTTCGAAGGACAGGATCACGGCGCTGGCCGGCGGCAGGTAAGAAATGACCGTGGCCCCCAGCCGTATGGCCAACTGGGTAACCGTTGGGTTATGACCTACTATTAATAAGGAGTCTTCCTGGTGAAAGTTCTCGTGAATAAAATCGAGTACTTCGGATTCGGAGGCCCGGAATAAAACGTTTTCAGCTTCGAAGCGGCCTGAGTTCCCTAACAACACCTTTGCCAGCGCTGCTGCAGTGGCCTGGGTGCGTTTGGCAGAACTGGCCACTATCTTTTTCGGGACGATGCCTTGTTCCTGGAGCCATTCGGCGGATTTTATTGCGGCAATCCGGCCTTCTGGTGTAAGTTCGCGATCGTGATCATCCTGACCGGGAACTGGATCGTGGGTATGGGCATGGCGGACAATAATGAGGGTTTTCTTCATTCAGAATAAAAACAATTAAGAAACAAAGTTTGTTTGGAATTCATCGTAAAAATAAAATGCCCGTAAAGCCTCAAAAAGGGCGCCCGCGCTTTTATTTCGAAAAAAATATACATCTTTGAAAAAATTTGGTTTCAGTACCAAGACAATTATACAAGATAGATGGCTAAAAATTTAGTGATAGTGGAGTCTCCGGCGAAGGCCAAGACCATAGAAGGCTACCTGGGAAAGGACTTTATAGTAAAATCGAGTTTCGGGCACGTGCGCGACCTGCCAAAAGATAATCATGCAATAGATATTGAACACGGTTTTAAACCTACTTACGTAGTTTCAGCCGATAAAAAAGACGTAGTAGCCCAATTAAAAAAGCTCGCCAAGGAAGCCGAAATGGTGTGGTTAGCAAGCGATGATGACCGCGAGGGGGAAGCCATTTCGTGGCATTTATCCGAGGCTCTGAACCTGAACCAGGACAAAACCAAACGCATCGTTTTCCGGGAGATCACCAAAAGTGCGATCCTGAACGCCATTGAACATCCGCGCGATATTAATATAGACCTGGTGAATGCGCAGCAGGCCCGCCGCGTGCTGGACCGCCTGGTTGGTTTTGAACTGAGCCCGGTGCTCTGGAAAAAGATCAAAACCGGTCTTTCGGCCGGCCGGGTGCAATCGGTGGCCGTGCGTTTGGTAGTAGAAAGAGAACGGGAGATTGAGCGTTTCAAGGCCGAATCGGCTTATAAGATCACGGCACTTTTTGAAGTGGACGGCAAGAAGCTGGAAGCTGAATTGCCCCAACGCTTTAAGCAGGAAGCAGATGCCCGCGCGTTTTTAGAAAAATGCATCGGCGCCAATTATTCCATCGAAAACCTGGAGAAAAAACCGCTGAAGCGTTCGCCGGCTCCGCCTTTTACCACTTCTACCCTGCAGCAGGAAGCGAGCCGGAAACTGAGTTTTTCGGTAGCGCAAACCATGACAGTGGCCCAGAAACTCTACGAAGCCGGTAAGATCTCTTATATGCGTACCGACTCCCTGAACCTGAGCGTAGATGCCCAGCAGGCGGCGGCCGCACAAATTACCAAAGCCTTCGGTGCCCAATACGCGCAAACGCGGCATTATAAAACCAAAAGCGCCGGCGCGCAGGAAGCGCACGAAGCCATCCGCCCGACGGATTTTGGCGCCATAGAAGTGAGCGGCGACCGCAACGAACAGCGGCTTTACGAACTGATCCGCAAGCGGGCCATGGCCTCGCAGATGGCTGATGCGGAAATTGAAAAAACTACCGCAACCATTGGTATTTCTACCCAGGAAGCGAAGTTTGTGGCCACCGGCGAAGTGATAAAATTTGAAGGCTTTCTGAAAGTTTACATTGAAAGCAAAGACGAGGAAGAAGGCGGCGACGAAGATGTGAAAGGCATGTTGCCTCCGCTTGCTGTTGGTCAGGCTTTAAAACCGATCCGGATCAACGGCACGCAGCGTTTCAGCCGGCCCTTGCCGCGTTATACGGAAGCAAGTTTGGTGAAGAAACTGGAAGAAATGGGCATTGGCCGTCCTTCTACCTACGCACCTACCATTTCTACCATTCAGAAGCGCGGCTACATCGAGAAAGACAGCCGCGAGGGCAAGGAACGCGCGTTCAAGACTTTTTCACTCGAAAACGATACCATTTCCGAAGCTACCAAAACCGAGATAACCGGCGCCGAAAAAGCAAAGCTTTTCCCGACGGATATTGCCATGGTGGTGAACGATTTCCTGGTGGAGCATTTCCCGGCGATCATCGATTACCAGTTCACGGCCAAAGCGGAAGAAGAATTTGACGAGATTGCCAACGGCAAGCAGCAGTGGAATAAAATGATCGCGAATTTCTACAGCCCTTTCCACGATAAAATTACGACCAGCGAAACCATTGAACGCTCCTCGGTAAGCGGCGCCCGCGAACTGGGTTTCCACCCGGAAAGCGGCAAGAAAATTTCGGCGCGGTTAGGGCGGTTTGGCCCGTTTGTGCAGTTGGGCGAAGAAAACCCGGACACCGGCGAAAAACCACTTTACGCCAGCCTGCGCAAAGGCCAGTTCCTGGAAAGCATTACCCTGGAAGATGCGCTGGAATTATTCAAACTGCCGCGCCTGGTGGGTACTTTTGAAGAAAAGGAAATGACGGCTGCTATTGGTCGTTTCGGTCCGTTTATCAAGCACGCCAGCAAATTCTATTCGCTGCCTAAAACCCTGGACCCGTTTACCGTAACCGAACAGGAAGCCGTAGACCTGATAGAAGCAAAACGCAAAGCCGACGCTGAAAAACTGATCAAGAGTTTCCCGGAAAACCCGGAGATCCAGGTGTTGAATGGCCGTTTCGGACCATACATTTGTGTTGGCAAAAAGAACGTAAAAATTCCGAAAGGCAAAGAACCGGCTGACCTGACGCTGGAAGAATGCCTGGAGCTGGCTGCCGCCACACCGGATAAACCAGCCCGTGGCCGTTTCGGGAAGAAAGCAGAACCGGCTAAAACTGAAACTGCCGATAAGCCGGCAGCCAAGAAAAAAGCCCCGGCAAAGAAAACGGCAACCAAGAAAGCGACTACGGCTAAAACGGCTACCGCTAAAAAACCGGCAGTCAAAAAATAAGCTACAATTGATTTTTTTTAAAAACTCAGCTCCACAAAAGCTGAGTTTTTTTTGAAGTTTTAGTTGCAAATAGATAAGAAAATTAGTCAGCTTGATACTTTGTAGAACTTTGTTACATTTGAGAATGAAATCATCGTTAACCAGAAGTTTTTAAAAAACGGTATCAAAACCGGATGAAAAACCTCCGTATATAATAGGGATAAGCCGAATATTCGGTATATACAGTAGTTAGCAACCATTTAAAATGAATAAACCTTTTGAATTATTTAATCAATTTAACTTGGGGATTATTGAAGATTCTCTTGAAAACTGCATTTTAAATTTTCAAAAGCTGCTGAAAAAAGGTACTTTGTCAATACTGAGAACGAAAGAGGTAAACTTTAAGTTAGTATGCGATTCTCAAGATTTGCCCTACAATCCTAAAGACCTAAAATTTATGCTTTATGAGCCTCTTTCGAATAAAAACATCACGGTTTTCTTTTCCAATATCAATGAGGGCTGGTATACAGCAATTTATAACTACACAAGGCTTTTTCATAAGAATGCCTACTTCCCTGGTTTTACTGTAAGCTTAGGCCATCCTGAACCAGCATATTTCTTTAGATATTTCCAAAGCATAGACAATGAGGTAGAAGAAAGGGTTGTTTACTTAATTAAGGAGAATAATTGGGTATTCTTCGAGAAGTCTCATCCGCTGAATGTTGAGAATCCTGAGACGTATTTGAAAAAGAAAAAAGTAGATAGACTGAATAATGAGATAATAATTGATTACCTCCGCAGCGCAGGATATGATTTACTGGATGACTCCTTTTATAAATCAGATAAAACTGTTTATCAAATAAAGTATAGCTAACCACACCTATAGCGCATTAAAACGCGCCATAGCCCAGCCGTTAGCTTTAATTCAATAAAGGTTTGATAAAATTTTTAATAGTCATATTTTTAATTCCGTTCTGTTCTTTTGTTCAAAAAGATGATACCCTCCGGTATTTACCCCAAAATTATAGAATAAATTCTGCTGGCTTAAATAATGTATTTATATACTCATTTAAGGGTAAAAATGGCTTGTATCGTTTAGATGATAGGCCTATAACTGAAGCAAAGTATGATACTATTTATCCGTATGACCGGATGAAAGGTAAAATATTTTGGGTATATAGGAATAAAAATATTTATGGAATTTTAGACAGTTCAGGTGCAATAATAATTGATGGAATGTCCGCCAGATATGGTACTATAGTATCTACAAATTACATAACTATTGAAATTCAGAAGAAGTGGTTCCTATTGAGAAGTAATGGAACAATAGTAAATGCAGAAGGATATGATAATCAGAATCTATATTTTGACAAGTTTGGGTTCTTATATTTCTCTTTAAACAAGAAATGGGGCGTTATGAATAAAGAATTTAAAGTTATTATACCACCTACTTATCAAGAACCTGTGTATTTTGGAGAATATGGATTAGCAAGGGCCAACCAAGGTAAATACTTTGGATTTATTGATACTTCAAATAATTTTATTATTCCTCCCAGTTACAAAAAAGCTGGTTATTTTTCAGATGGTTTAGCCCCCGTTAAAGGCAAAGAAAAATGGGGTTATATAGACTTGAATAATAATGTTGTAATTCCTTTTATGTATGTTGCTGCTGGCCAATTTTCAAAAAACCTTGCACCTGCAAAAAGAAAATTAAAATATGGCTACATAAATAAGCAAAATGAAACTGTTATTCCTTTCAGTTTCTGTAAAGCTTATTGTTTTTATGACGAAGAAAAAATGGCAGTTATTAAGACATCATTTTTTAGGTGGAGAATGGTAGATAGGAAAGGAAATATTTATAAATATGAAGAATAACTTAAGCTAACCACACCTAAACGTCAGCTTCACCGCCGTTTAGCACAGTCCGATGTAAATAAAAAACTTTCATAGCTCTAAATCTAATGCTAAAGGACTCTCCCAAGGCAGGTAAATCCATTCAAATAAACTTCTATCCTTTAACCATTGGGTGAACCATAGATATAAATTGCATCCGTCCTATAGAGTGAATACGATAGGTATTCCCCTCCAATTTATTCCATGCTTTTTGTTTGCTTATTTCTGCTTTTAGAGACGCTAAAAAGTTGACATTCATTAGGGGGCTGACTTTCTTCCAGGCAAAGCATTTTCAAGATCGTCCTTAATACCCACTGCATTAGATTTGATCCGGTATCTCGAAACCAATCCTGCTAAAACAAAAAATGTGAATGGGATTTATGTTTTTCCGATGATAAGCTAAAGTTGCTTTTGCCAGCGCATACCCCAACCAATGTATAAAAGATCCGGTAAAGCCGCGCACAATTGCATACTTTTGCAGAAAGTTCTCTGCCTGCACCCATGACAAAACCGCGCCTTGCTCTATTCATTGGCATAATCTGCATTTCCATATTCCCGGTATTAGTCAAGCTTAACTATACTCCGGGACTGATTTCGGCTTTTTATCGGATGGCCATTGCAACTGCGCTGCTACTGCCCTTTGTGCTGCTGACTAGGCAGCTGCAAATTCCGCCTGCCCCGGTATTGTTCCTGGCTATACTGTCGGGTATTTTTTTCGCTTCGGATGTGGCTGTATGGAACATTGCCATCCAACGGTCTACGGCAACGCAGGCAACGCTGCTCACCAACCTCGCCCCGGTATGGGTGGGTGTCGGCTCCTTTTTGTTTCTGGAGAACAAGCCGGCGCGCAACTTCTGGCTCGGGACGATAATTGCCTTGTTTGGAATGGTGGTGTTGGTGGGTTTTGAATTTTTCCTGGCGTTGCGCTTCAATCTGGGTTTTATGCTGGGCGTGCTGTCGGGTATTTTCTATGCCGTGTATATCTTGATGAGCAAACACGTGCTGGAACGCATGTCGGTACTTTCATTTATGTCAGTCAACTTGTTTTCATCCTCCGTTTTTCTGGGGTTGGTAGCTTACCTTTTCAAAGAACCTTTCAGCGGCTTTTCGGATCAGGGCTGGCTGGTGCTGTTAGTGCAGGGTATCGTTTGTCAACTGGTGGCCTGGTTGCTGCTGAGTTACGCTACGCAACACATGCGCGCCACCCGCGTTTCCCTGAACTTGCTCAGCCAGGCCTTGTTGGCCGCTTTTCTGGCCTGGTTGTTCCTGGACGAACAAATCACACCGCGCATGATTGTTGGTGGACTGATCCTGTTATGCGGGATCGGGATCACGTTCCTTACCGGCGATCTTTCGATGCGTATGTTCTCTGGCCAGAAAAAGGCCTGACAAGGTGGTACAGAACTTGCTTCGGAAGGCCAGTTACAACAACCAACTTGCCTTCATTATTCCTTTTTAAAATTATTACTTTATGAAAAAACACCTATTCCTTGCTTCCTTTTTCGCCCTAACCCTGAGCGGGTGCAATGCAACCAAAAACGCCGACCTGGCTTCCAAAAAAGGCGCTACACAAATAACGAAGGAAGCCCAACAAGCAAGCACCATTATGGAAAAGCGTTGGAAACTAGTAGAACTGGAAGGCCAACACGTGATCATGACCAGCGATCAGCAAACAGAAGCCCATTTTGTGCTCCATACTGCGGGCAATAAAGTTACCGGAAACGGGGGGTGCAATACTATTAACGGCACTTATTCCCTCTCCGAAGGCAACAGGATCCGTTTCTCCAAAATGGCTGTAACCATGATGTACTGCCAGAATATGGAAATGGAAGGTCAGTTTTTGAAGGTATTTGAAATAGCTGACAATTATTCCCTACACGGCGACACCCTAACCCTGAACGTGGGCCGACGGGCATCGCTGGCCGTGTTCCATGCCGTTTACCTGCACTAAGTTTATGATTTGAGCCGACTATAGCGAAACAAATTCCTGGCATCTTCTCCTGAAAAGAGATCTACCGGAAAACCAAGAGTTAAGGAACAACTTTTGACTGGTTTTTTGGTAAGCTGACGAAATAAGAAAACCATTTATAGTACGCTTTGCTGTGCCTGAGGCAAACCCGTTACATATAAATAAAACGCTACCAAAAATGAAGAAAAAACTCGTGGTGCTCTCCGGCGCGGGCATTAGTGCGGAAAGCGGAATTGCTACTTTCCGCGATGCGAACGGTTTGTGGGAAGGATACGATGTAATGGAGGTGGCATCGCCGGAAGGCTGGCGGAAAAACCCGGAGCTGGTGCTGGATTTTTACAACCAGCGCCGCAAAAATGCCCATACCGTAAAACCTAACCGTGGGCACGAAATTCTGGCAGAGCTGGAAAAGGATTTTGACGTGACCGTGATCACCCAGAACGTAGACGACCTGCACGAACGCGCCGGTTCTACAAACGTTTTGCATTTGCACGGAAAGTTATTTGAAAGCCGCAGCACTCTGGATGAAAACCTGATATACCCGATAGAAGGCTGGGAACTGAACCTGGGCGATACCTGCGAAAAAGGATCACAACTCCGGCCAAATATTGTTTGGTTTGGCGAAGCTGTGCCCATGATCGAAAAGGCCGCGGAAATAACCGAAAAGGCCGATGCTTTTATTGTGGTGGGCACGTCGCTGGTAGTATACCCGGCGGCCGGACTGGTGCATTACGTACCCAAACTTGCGCCCGTTTTTGTGGTGGATGTAAATATGCCGGAACTACCCAAACGCCGGGACCTGCACCTGGTAGAAGAGAAAGCCAGCACCGGTTTAGCTAAAGTTGCGGAAATGCTTAAATACCGGTTCATAAGTTAGGTCTACTAAAAATTTAGGGCCTTAAACAAAATTTACCGGAAAGCAGGAAACCGTTTAACCGAGCATCAGTAAAATCACATACTGTCTCTTCGTTAAACCACATCCTGCTACTATGAACCGGAAATATTTACAATCTTCGAACGTATCAGCTGTTCGTTATCAGCCTTTTACCGGCCTGCTGGAAATCGCTTTTCATGACGGACAGGTTTACCAGTATTTCAAAGTGCCGGCCAAACTTTACTCCGATATGATGCACGCGTCTTCGCATGGCAATTTTTTCAATTACAATATCCGCCGGCAGTTCACGTACCGAAAGCTGGGATAATGCAAACGTTTTCCGGAGCAGCAGCGGCAGTTTTTAATCTTCGTAACTGATGAGCGTGGTGTGCTGGCAAACCGTGTGCAGATCGCGGAAAAGCTGGTTGAGCAAACTCGTTTCGGTGGCTGCCGCCATGCCCAGATAAGGAAACATTTCGTGGGCTGCCTGGCGCGCAATTTTAGCCACTTTTTTGCTCGCCCGCGATACCGTTTTTTTCATTTCTTCAGAAAGCATTTGCTGCGTTTCCATTTCCTGCCACGAAGCAGTAACGGCGGTGTAAAAGGCTTCGCGTGCCTGAAGTAGTTCTTCCCGGGCGGTCTCATACTTTTTAAGGATAAAAGCATAGCGTTCCGGGGAAGCATCCTGGCGGCGTTGCCGGTTTTGTTCGAGCGTGGCAAAAGCTTCTTCCAGAAAATGCAGGCCCACGCCTAACGCTACTACGGCAAAAGAAACTTCGGCAAACTGCCAGAACGGATACTTATAAAGCAAATAATCAGGAAACAGCAGCGGTGATTGGCTCAGGTCAAACGTTCTTTCAACCGGCACAACCGCATTTTCTGCTTTTATAGAATGGCTGCCGGTTCCCTGCATGCCAAACGTTTTCCAGTCTTCTATGATCCTAACCTGATCTGGTAAAAGCACAAAACTGCGGATGGTTTCTGCTTCGGTAGCTCCTATTTTACAATTGGCCGTGAAAATGGTGGCATGGTGCGCGCCGCTGCAAAATTGCCATTGCCCGTTCACATTGTAGCCGGCTTCCTGTTTTATTGCTGTTCCGGTTATGGCGCCGCTGCCGGCAACTACAGCATTTTCCGGCGAAAAAAGCGTTTCGGCAACTTCCTGGCTTAGATAGGCCGCAAAGAAATTCCCGCCGCAGCCAATGGTTACCAGCCAGCCAAAACTGCCATCTATCTGCGCCGCTTCTTCAAAAATTCCCAGCGCTTCGGGCAAAGCCATTTCACGGCCATTCAGGCTTTGAGGCAGGAAAAGTTTAAAAAGTTGGTGCTCATAAATGTAAGCCAGAATCTCCGGTGATAATTTCCCGGTGGCTTCTAATTGCCGGGAATACGCACGAACCTGTTGGATAATTTCTTCGCTGAAATGCTGCACGGTATTGTATTAATGAAGATGAAAGCTGGAAGCCTTTTCCGCAACCGGAAAAAGAACCTGCCAGCAGTTTTGAAGGCCTGAACCCTACCCTTTTTTAATTCGATTCGAAGGTCATCTTGCTGGAAACGGTGATCTGCTGAAAGCCGGTGAACGTTACCTGCTCCATCGTTTTGTTGTAGGTCAGGTCCAGTTCTTTGTTGCGCAGGCCATCTACGGTAAAATCGGTAAAAAGCGAACCTACCGGCAAAACCACGCCCTGGGGTACTTGCGAAAGACCGGCCATGGTTGGAAACTGCAACGCTGCGCCCAGGAAAACGCGCGCTTTCTTCTTGTCGGTATCGAGCCAGTACCAGTTATCTTCGCCCGTAGATTTTACGCCGATCAGGGTCTGAATCAGGGTATTTTCGTAAGTCAGTTTTCCTTTTTCTTTGATCATAAGCCGGTGGCCGAAACCAAAAGTGGTATCGCTGAGCAAAATGCCGTTTACGGCGGTTCTAACGTGCATGTCATAGCCATTAAAACTGGAGTGAATAACGGTTACCTGCGGCTCCACGCCCGGATTAATGACCCGGATCTCGTAATGATTTTCCATATTTCCAAGTTTCCAGTTCGCTTTCAGGCGGGCATCGCGCGAGCGCAAAGACAAAAACGGATCTTCGTCGCCTACTTTACAAGCCGAAACAATTAAACCTAACAGCAACACTAAAATTACCGGAAGCGAAAAATATCTGCGGAAACAATTCATAGGCTGAAATTAAAGAAATTTAATTTAGAACGATCTTTTCGAGCACAAAACCTACATAATACGCAATAAATGCAGCTAAGCCGCCTAACCCAACGGTTTCCAGGGTGCCCCGCAGCCGGCTTTTTCCGGTTACGATGCTTTTCAGCTGCCCGATAATGGCCAAAGCCAAACCGGTGGCGATACACGAGATCAGAAAAAGATTGCTGCGCAGGGCCGGAAAAAAGGACACCAGTAAATACGAAAGCAAAGGAATTACACCGATAGCAATGAAAGAAAAGAAGGTAACCCCGGCGGTTTTATGAGGCGTTTTATCATCTTGCATCAAGCCAAGTTCTTCGCGCATCATGGTGTCGAGCCAAAGCTCCCGGTTAGCGACAATGGTTGCTACCACCTGTTCCAGTAATTCACCTTCAAAACCCTTGGCCGCGTAGATCTGCCGGATCTCCTCAACCTCCTGATCAGGCAGGTTATCGATTTCCCAATTCTCCACGGCGCGGTGTTTGTCGTAATTATCGCGCTCGGCCTGGGTAGAAAAAAAATTCCCTACCGACATGGAGAAGCCATCGGCGATCAGATTTGCCATGCCCAGGATAATCACTACCGAAATATCGAGGTTGGCTCCCGCCGCCCCGGCTACTACGGCAAAAGTGGTTATGGCGCCATCAATTCCGCCGTACACAAATTCAGAAATATACGATTTGTCGATGCCCAAAAATCCGTGTTTCTGGTGAAATTGCGTTTCCATAATTTCTGGAATTAAAACTTCTGTTTCAGTCTGAGATCTCGGTTTGCCAGCCCAGGTTTTTGCGGTAGAAAAGATACCCTTTTTCTATAAGCAGCGGCGAAGCAATATTGTTGTGATAAAGCTGCCCCGTACCCAGACCCTGCGGAATCAGATCAGAAAAAGTAGAAGTAAACTGGGCAATGGCATTCAACCCGATATTCGATTCCAGCGCCGAAGTGATCCACCAACCAATATTGCGTTTTTCGGCCAGGTCTATCCATTTCTTGCTAGCCTCCAGGCCTCCGACCAGGGTTGGTTTTAAAATGATGAACTGCGGCCGGATCTGGTCGAGCATTTTTTCCTGCGCCGCCGGTTCCATCACCCCGATCAGTTCTTCATCCAGCGCGATCGGAACCGGACTTTCGGCGCAGATCTTTTGCATGGCTGCGTATTGGTTCGGTTTAATAGGCTGTTCCAGGGAATGAATGGAGAATTCCGAAAGCCTGCCGAGTTTTTCCAGCGCTTCTTTCGGGCTGAAAGCACCGTTGGCATCGAGCCGGATCTGTAATTTTTCGGGGCTGGCCATTTCTCTTACGGATGCCAGCATTTTCAATTCCGTTTCAAAATCGAGGCCGCCAATTTTAAGTTTCAGGCAGGTATACCCCTGCTCAAGTTTCTGGTTGATCTGCTGCTGCATGAATTTTTCGTCGCCCATCCATACCAGACCATTTATCGGGATACCGGCTTCGTCGCGCGTAAAGTCAGTATCGAAAATTATTTTCCGGCCGCCGTTTTTATAATCGAACAAAGCCGTTTCCAAGGCAAATTTCAGGGCCGGAAGCTCCTGCAATTCTTGCTCCCTGATCCAGCTTTCAGCATCTGAAAAAACGCTATGTTTTTGCGCATTAAAAGTCTGGCAAAACGCTTCGACCTTCGCTTCGAAATCGGGCCGAAAATCTACGCTCAACCCTTCGAGCGGAGCAGCCTCTCCCCAACCAGTAATTTCCGGATTTTTAGTTTCGGAAAGTTTCATGTAATAAGCTGTATGCGAAGTTAAACTGCCCCGCGAAGTACGGGCATCGAATTTGAACTGCAGGTTGTGACGGGAAAAAAGGAGTTGAAAAGCCATGAAAAACGGGAGGATTTAAGCGCTTAAAAGTAAGATAGTTTGCGCGGATTTACTACGGTTTTGAGCCTGCAGCGTTCAGGAATTGCCAAACCTTTCATCAAAAAATGAGTTTAAATAAAAACCTGAATTCACCAATTTTTTAAAACCGTATGTTTTTGCCGGTAGAAACTGCACACCACCCTCTAACCGCCCGCTTTCTGGCCGTCAGAACTCAAACCGAAGAAATTTGCCAGCCCTTGCAACCCGAAGACACGGTGGTACAACCCATTATCGATGTAAGTCCGCCTAAATGGCACCTGGCACATACCACCTGGTTTTTCGAAACGTTTGTGCTGGAACCGCACCTGCCAGGCTATAGGGTATTTCATCCCAAATACAGCTTCCTTTTTAATTCGTATTACAACAGCATCGGCAGCCGGGTTTTGCGTAACCAGCGCGGCACGGTAACCCGGCCCACCCTGCAGGAAGTTTACCAGTACCGCGCTTACGTGAACGAACACATGCAGGAGTTTTTAAGCCAAACTTCCGTCGAAAAACTAACCGAAATTAACCCGGTGCTGGAACTTGGCCTACAGCACGAACAGCAGCACCAGGAACTACTGATTACCGACATCAAATTCATTCTGAGCACCAATCCCCTGCTACCGGCTTACCTGCCAAAACCAGCCAATAAGCTAACCTCCAAAGCGGTAAAACCTGTAATGTTGCGCGTAAAAGGCGGTTTGCACGAAATTGGTTACCAGGGAAAAGACTTTTGCTTCGACAATGAATTGGGCGTGCACACGGTTTACGTAGAAGATTTCAGCATTATGAACCGGCTGGTAACCAATGCCGAATACCTGGAATTTATGCAGGCCGGCGGGTACCGGGATTTCCGGCACTGGCTCGGCGAAGGCTTTGAACTGGCCACCACCGAACACTGGGAAGCGCCGCTTTACTGGTTTCAGCACGAAGGCCGGTGGCAGCATTTCACCATGCATGGCCTGGAAGACATTGACCTGCACGCACCTGTAACGCACATCAGCTTTTACGAAGCCAACGCATACGCAACCTGGGCCGGCAAGCGTTTACTTACCGAATTTGAATGGGAAATTGCCTGTAACCAATTCCATCCGGATCCGGCAAAGGGCAATTTTCTGGAACAAAAAAAGTTTGGGGCCAGGACCGCGACACCAGGCGAAACCTGCTCGCAATTGCTGGGCGACCTTTGGGAATGGACCTACAGCGCTTACCACCCTTACCCGCATTTCAGCAAAGCGCCCGGCGCGCTGGGCGAGTATAACGGCAAATTTATGATCAACCAGATGGTGCTGCGCGGCGGTTCCTGCGCAACGCCGCAAAACCACATCCGCCCCACTTACCGCAATTTTTTTCATCCTGACAAACGCTGGCAATTTTCCGGAATCCGGCTGGCGGAATAGCTAAAACAAACTATGGAATTTATTACTAACGCTCCCCAAACCAATGCGAACGTGGAAAACGAAGGCGTAAAAAACTACGATCCGGAACTGGCCCGCGACGTGCTGGCTGGTCTGACGCAAACTCCGAAAAGCCTTTCTTCCAAATATTTTTATGATGGCGCCGGTAGTAAATTATTTCAGCAGATCATGGAACTGCCCGAGTATTACCCTACCCGAACGGAATTTAAGATCCTGGAAGAGCAGCAGGCTGAAATTGCCGGCTTTTTCGGGCTAACCGATTTTTTTCACCTGGTGGAATTAGGTGCCGGCGACGGCTTAAAAACCAAAATCCTGCTCCGGCAACTGCTGCACATGAAAGCTGATTTCGAGTATGTGCCCGTCGATATTTCCGGCGATATTCTGAAGCAACTGGAAAGCAGTTTACAAACGGAACTCCCCGCCTTAAGAACCGAAAGTTTTGCCGGCGATTATTTTAAAGCGCTGCATTGGCTGCAGCACAATAAGGAAGGCCGCAAAGTGGTTTTGTTCTTAGGTTCCAACATCGGTAATTTTGAAGACAACGGCGACCTGGAATTTTTGCAGGAGATCCGCAAATATTTAAAGCCGGAAGATAAAGTGTTGGTAGGTTTCGATCTGCGCAAAGATCCGCGCACTATCCGGCAGGCTTACGACGATGCCGCCGGGGTAACGGCCGCTTTTAACCTCAATCTGCTCAAACGCCTGAACCGCGAATTAGGCGCTGATTTTAACCTGAAACAGTTCGAACATTTCACCGATTACGATCCGCTCGAAGGCGTGGTGAAAAGTTACCTGGTAAGTAAAAAACAGCAGACGGTTACTTTTTCGGCCCTAAACCATCGCGTTTCTTTTGCTGCCTGGGAAGCCATTCACACCGAAAACTCGCATAAATATACCCCGGCTCAGATTGAGGAACTGGGTAAAAAGGCAGGTCTAAAGTCCGAACAATTCTTTACCGACGAAAAACATTATTTTGCCGATGTGCTATTCCGCGTAATGTAACCGCCATGAAAATCCTGGATCTGGCTTCGGGAGCGGCGCACTTTTTAAGCCCGCCCGCGGCAGTAGAAAACACCATTGCAGCGCTGCGGAAAAACGAAACGTTTTACGGGGAAATTGCGGGTTTGCCGACTTTGCGCGAAGCTGTTGCCAAACGGTACAAATCCGGTTACCAAGTAAACCTTTCTCCGGAAAATGTACTGATCACAGCCGGCACCAAACATGCCCTTTTCACCTTGTTTTCCGTGCTTTTAAAACCCGGCGACGAAGTGATCCTGCCTGCTCCTGCCTGGTTTGGTTTTACTGAAATTTTTAAACTGCTGCAGGTAAAACCGGTTTTGCTGGAAACTGTACCGGAAGACAATTATGCAATTCGACCAGAAAAGCTGGCAAGTCTGATCTCCGGAAAAACAAAGCTGTTCCTCTATTCGAACCCGGGCAACCCGACCGGCAAAATTTATGCAAAGCCGGAAATTGCCGGCTGGCTGCAGGTGCTGGAAAAATACCCGGAAATTAAAATTCTGAGCGATGAAATTTACGACCTGATCGTTTACGACCAGCAAAAGATTACTTCGCTTACGGAGTTTCCGGATCTGCAGCAAAAACTTATGCTGGTGAACGGGTTTTCGAAGAATTTCGGAATGAGCGGCTGGCGGATCGGCTATATTATTGCACCAATGGAAATACTGGAAAAGTGCGTGCATTTTCAGCAAACCACTATTTCCGGCGTAAACCCTTTTATCCAGGAAGGTGCGGTGGCTACTTTAGAAACCCTGCCGGATTTTTTACCGGAACGACTGCAAGCCCTGCATAAAAACCGGGAAATAATCTGCCACTGGCTCGATAAACAACCCGGAATTTCCTATTTAAAACCGCAGGCAGCGTACTACATTTTTGCAGACCTAACCCATCTTTTGAAAACCGGGAAACTGCGGCAAAAAGGCCTTACCACTTCCGAAACTTTTTGCCGGTATCTGCAGGAAGAACTTAAAATTCTGATGCAGCCCGGTGAAAAATTCAATGCGCCGGGGAATGTCCGCATTACGTTTGCCGTTCCGGAAAAAGATCTGCTGGAAGCTTTGAAGCGGTTAGAAGATTTTCTGGCGCTGGCCTAATTTCGCCCGCTTAATACGGTTAACGCAATTTTATCCAATTCAGAAAACTTGCGTAATTACCAGGAAACATAGCGTTTATTCTGGTAAATCCTGCCTACTTTTGCGCCCCCAAATCCTACCGTTTTTTTATGTACGCCCTCACTTACAAAGACCATTTCAAGGCCAATATTTTTTTAGCTTATCCGGTTGTGCTGAGCCAGTTGGGCCATATTATGGTTAACATTTTCGACAGCATGATGGTGGGCCAACTGGGCACCACCGAGCTGGCGGCTTCTTCGCTGGCCAACAGCGTTTTTGTAATTGCTATGGTTTTCGGGATGGGCATTTCTTATAGCATCACGCCGCTGGTTGCTTCGGCGGCCGGCAATAATAATCATAACCGCATGTCTTTGCTGCTGGTAAACGGCACGGTTTTATGCACGTTTTTCGGGATTATTCTGGCCGCTGCGGGTTACTTTTTTGCCCCCATGGTCGCTTACCTGAACCAACCGGTAGAAGTGGTAGAAAAAGCGGTGCCATACATCAGCATTATGTTTTTATCCCTGCTGCCGCTCATGGTATTTCAGAGTTTCAAGCAATTTGCCGAGGGTATGTCCATTACCAAACCGCCCATGCTTATTTCGATTTTTACCAACGTATTAAATGTTATACTGGTTTATGCCCTGATCTATGGGAAGTTTGGTTTGCCGGAACTAGGCATGAACGGCGCAGCAATTGCCACCTGTATTGCCCGTTTTTTAATGGCTGTTATCATGGCGTTTTACGTGATGCGTTCCGAAGATTTCAAACAATACAGCTACCATTTTAAACGCAAATATTTGTCGTTCATCCACATGCAACGTATCACAAAAATTGCGTTTCCCATTTCGGTGCAAATGATCTTCGAAGTAGGCGCTTTCAGTTTTTCGGCGGTCATGATCGGTTGGATCGGGGCCAAAGAACTGGCCGCCCACCAGATCGCGATCAGCACGGCTTCGGTTTCTTACATGATGGCCAGCGGCCTGGCGGCGGCAGGCACTATTCGGGTTGGCATGCAGGCGGGCCGTAACGATTTTTCGGAACTGCGCAGAGCCGGCAACAGCAACATGATCCTGGCCATTATCTTCATGACCTTGTGTGCGCTGCTTTTTGTTTTCCTGCAAAATGTAATTCCGCATTGGTACACCAATAATACAGAGGTAATTCAGTACGCGGCTGGTTTGCTGGTTATTGCGGGCATTTTTCAGATCTCCGATGGCGTGCAGGTGGTAGGTTTAGGCGTGTTACGCGGGCTGGAAGATGTGAAAGTACCGGGCCTGATCTCGCTGCTGGCGTATTGGGTGGTGGCTTTGCCAATGGGATATTTGCTGGGTTTTAAGTTCGGAATGGGCGTTTACGGCGTCTGGACGGGTTTGCTGGTAGGCCTTACCATTGCGGCCGTTTTGCTTTACCTGCGTTTCCGGAAATTAAGCCACACGCACTGAACATTTTTCTGCCGAAATTACGTTATAGTTTCAGGCTGAAAAAACATAGCCTTTTGCTATTATGTTATTTATCACGCATTTATCCTTCATTTTTAGCTGGTTTCTGAGCTTCGAAAATCCAGCAAAACCGGTTGTAACCGTAGCCGACGAAATTTCCTGGAAAGCCTCGCGCCGCCTGACCTGGGAGGATTTTAAAGGCAAAGCCAACGCCCAGGATCCGCTGCACGCCCTCACCGCCACCAACATCGACATGAAGGCCAAATGCGATAACGGTGAACTGAAAGTAAAGATCGAATCTACTTTTGCCCCGCACGAGTCCTGGTCGAAAAACAAGAAATCAGAACGCCTGCTTTTCCACGAACAGCTGCATTTTGATATTACCGAAATTTACGCGCGCCGCTTATTCAAAGAACTTACTTCCCTGAAAAACGCCTGCGATAATTCTGAGCAGTTAAACAAAATTGCCACCCGGGTTTTCGACGAATGGAAAAAACAGGAAGATATATACGACAAAGAAACCAACCACGGTCTGGATCAGGAAAAAATGAAAGTCTGGGCGGATAAAGTGAACGCCGAACTGAAAAGCCTGGAAGCTTACGCCGATAAAGACTAAACCCGATTGTTCTATACAAACAACTTCCCATTTACCAGCTTAAAAACCAGTATTAAGCGAATTCAAATTCTATGAAAAGGAGGCAAATTGCCTCCTTTTTTTATTCCTTAATTAATTTGTACTTAGCTTTAAACTATTTTCCGAAGGGAATCAGAATGTTGTGCCTGCTATAAATTCAAGTTATTATTGAAGTTGCTTTTTCATGCTTCATAAAAACGAGTCGGGTTACTTTTAAGGCGCAAAACAATAGCGTTTTTAAAGGTTTAAAGAGTTCTCTTCCCCCTTTTTATTAACTTTTCCCTTACTTGGCAATCAGAAAATACAAGCAATAAACGGTAGCAATTTGAATTGAAAAAGTATTGAAATTACCGGGCTAGGTGTAATACGCAACGTTCGTTTAGGCTTAAAAATACCGGCATATAATGAACTACCAATGCAATAAATAAGCGTAATAGATCTCAGATTTTAAGGGAAGTTTTGCAGGGGGAAATTTCTCTGAAACGCTATCCTTTCCGCATAAAAAACAAGCTTAACGATAAGATAAGGATAATGCTCGGTAGTACTAAAGCATTCCAACCTAAACTGCTGATCGTTATCCCTTTTACAGCGGTGGTGTTTACAATCATAGAAATGGTAAAAACTACCAGGGTTACCATAATGGTTTCCCAAAGCAGCACCTTCAACTCCTTAAAATTATCGATCTGGAGCCACGAAGGTAAATTCTCAATGTGTTGCTCTTTTACAAAGAAAAGTTTATAAATCCCTAAGCTGAATATCATAAATACAAAAGCTATCAGAAATCTGTCTAAAGCTTCCATAAAATAAATACCTATTAATATCTTTTCGCCGGTCACCAATTTCCTGAAAAATATCTGGAAACCGTGAACAGATTCAATAACGCCAGAGATCAGGAAAAAAATTGAATTGATTAAAGTGAAAATTACCGCTATTATATATACATAACGGATAAGAAGTAAATTTTTCATTTCCAGTGGACTTAAGCGATAGAAATACTTATTGACATTCGTAATTGAAATTAATTTTGAAGATTAATTAAAAGCGAAAGGCGGTGGTCATTTTCCTGATCTTAACAGCGTAGTTTTTTGCTTCAAAACCCTACCGTTTTTTGCTTTTTAATTTAGCTTACCCCTGATGCCAAAAAACCTAATGGCCGGGTGTGAAATCGGTCAATTGCAGCATTCGGATTTCCCGCCGGTATCAATGGCGTTCTACTTGTACTCCAGAGCATAACTGCAGGAGCTTCCTTTATTTCCGGAAGAATAACTGGATCTGAAGTTTCCTGATCAGCCTTCATTCCCAAAATACAATTCTGGTTTTGTTTGTTTAGTAATTATGAACGGAAGGTATTATGATGAATACCATAATTCCTCTAAAATGTTTAATTCTGAACTAAGCGCTCCTGAACAAACCTGAACGGATCATTTAGTTGCTTTAACCTTTCAAAAAAGTGATTAATAGCTGCTTTAAAAATCCTAAAAAACACTTATAACAGGATATTGTTGGCAGAGTGTAAAAAATTATTGGTGAACAACCTGTGTCTTTTAGTAGAACGCACACCCGAACCCTACCGCCGATTGTTTATAATTCAAAAACTAGAACGGATTACCTTCCTACTGAAATTTCGAAACTGCATAACTTAAAAAACACAAACTTTTAATTTCTTTAACATGAACAATCCAGATAAAAAAAAGCCGGCTGCGGCAAGATGGTTTTGGTTTTCGGTTATGCTTATTGCCATAATAAGCATAAGCTGGAAAATGCTATCGGTTTCGTATGGAAAAACCGAAACGTTAAACCTGTTCTCGGCTAAAATTCAGACTCCCAAAATTGATAAACAGGCAGATAAAATTCTGAAACAAATGAGTGACCACCTCACCGCGATGCAGCAATTTTCCTATAAATCGCAGGGTTCTTACGAGGTGGTAGACAAAGACAAAAAAAAGGAACAACTCACCTACAGTTCTGAAGTGTTTGTAAAACGGCCGAATAAATTGCGGGTAAACGCCAAAAACAACAACCGTGATGCAGCTGTGTATTATGACGGCAAACAGTTTACGGTATTAGGCAAAAATGCGAATATGTATGCCGTAGCTGAGGCCCCGCCAACGTTAGATGCCGCCCTGGATAGTGCCCGCGATAGATTCCAGATGGATCCGCCCGGCGCTGACCTGATCTACTCTAACCCTTATAAAGGCTTAATGGAAGAAGCTACCCAGGGCCAGTTAGTAGGCGAGGAAGTTATAAACGGCAAAGCCAGCAACCATTTAGCCTTTAAAAGCAAAGAAGTTGACTGGGATATCTGGATTCAGAAAGGTTCTTCTCCGGTGCCGCTCCGGTATAAGATCATCTCTAAAAATATCCCGGCCCGCCCGGAATTCATCGTGAATTTTACGGATTGGAAACAAGGAACCGGGCCTGATTTCGCTGATCAGCAATTTGTTTTTAGCCCGCCGGCCAATTCCAAAAAAATTCCTTTTATGCGCCTTGGCGATGCTCCGACTGCCAGTAATACGAAAAAGAAATAATAATGCACAGTTATGAAACGGTATAAAAAATTCGCAATACTACTGGCCGCCTTCTTCCTGATGCTGCTTGCCGCGGAAGAGATACTCTTATTAGCACAGGGCATTCGCAACCAGCGGGCCCGGATGGATGTGCGCGGCACTTCACGCCGTACTGCGCGGAGGGTAAACAGAAGACACGACTATTGGAATGGCAGCCGGGGAACTTACGGCGGTTATTATGCTGCTCCGGTTGCCGCTGCAGCCGTTGTGGGCGCTACCGCAGCGGCCGTTTACTCATTGCCCAGCGGCTGTACAGATTACAATGGCTACTATAACTGCGGCGGCACCTATTACCAACCGCAAATGCAGGGCAACGAAGTGGTTTATATTCAGGTGGAAATTGATGACTAATTGATTCCAGGCTCGAATCCGGAAACTACCCACCTTAACCAACCAAAGAAATGAAAAAAACAACTACAAACCGCATCAAGAAAATAAGTGCCTTGCTGGCCACCTTCTTTCTGATATTACTTTTTTCAGAAGAGATGCTGGTAATCGCGCAGGGCATCCGCAACCAGCAGGCCCGGATGGATGTGCGCGGAACCTCCCGTCGTACTGCCAGACGAGTAGACAGAAGGCATGACTATATGGAAGGAAATAATACCGGCTATGTAGAGCCGGCGCCTGCCGCCGCAGCTGCAGCCACGGCAGCGGTGCTTTATTCGCTGCCCGGTAATTGTGCCGATGAAAATGGGTTATACAATTGTAACGGTATTTATTATGAAGCGCAAATGGAGGGTACTACGGTAGTATACGTGCAGGTGCAGCGTTAATAAAACTGCTGCTGCACGAACCTTTAGACCCGGCCAGGTTACAAAACGCTATAGAAAACGCCCTAAAAAGTATCGCGAACCGGAAGTTAGATTAAACAAATTTATTACGTCTTCCCTACCATGCAAAGAGAATTATCGCATACCAAATTCCGAACGAAAGGCTCTTCCTTGGGTCGCTTAAATACCAACGAAGTAAAAATATGTTCCTTCAAAAAGCTCAGAATGACCGTCTTTTTTTAGCCTGACAATTAGTTTTTTTTAATTGCTTCAGTCTGAAAAAGCACTCGTGTATTACCTTCTTTCATTTAAACCGCTGTTAATAAACTGCTTAAAATCATGAAGCATTTAACAAAAATCATTGCCGTGGTATGCTGCTTTTTTGCAGTAGGCGCAAGCGCACAAGATGCCCCGCCACCGGAAAAGCAAAAGGCCATGGAAATTTATGGCTTTACCATGATGGATGCCGGCTATAATTTTGGGCAGATACAATCGGACTGGTTCGATACGATGCGGCCCACCAAATTGCCGGCCTTTAAAGACCAATATGGTGCCGATGGTCAGACTTATTTCAGTGTAAGGCAAACCCGTTTCGGGGTGAAAAATTATTTCCCAACCAGCAAAGGCGAATTAAGGACCATTTTCGAATTTGAATTGTTTGGAACCGGGGTAGATGCCGGACAAACAACTCTGCGCCTTCGCCACGCTTACGGCGAACTGGGTAAATGGGGCGCCGGCCAATACTGGAGCCCTTTTATGGACATCGACGTTTTCCCGAATTCTGTAGAATACTGGGGCCCGAACGGAATGGTTTTCTTCCGCAACGTTCAGATCCGCTACATGCCAATCCAGGGCGATACCCGGCTGACTTTTGCGTTGGAACGCCCGGGAGCTAGTGCTGACCAGGGAATTTATTCCGATCGGATCGAGCTCGACGGAATTTCACCGGATTTTTCGCTGCCCGATCTTTCGGCTGAATACCGGTATGGCAGTTCCTGGGGTTATGTAGAACTGGCCGGTATAGTACGCAAGATCGCCTGGGAAGATAAAGACACCATTTCGTTAGACTTCAGCGGTGATGCAACCGGCTGGGGTCTGAACCTGAGTTCCGGCATTAAATTCTTCAAAAAAGACATGTTGAAATTGCAGGTGGTTTACGGCGAAGGCATTCAAAACTATATGAACGATGCCCCGGTAGATATCGGGATCCAGAACCGGCCCGGTGATGCGAACCGCCCACTTGAAGGAGTGGCTTTGCCAATGCTTGGCGTTGTGGCTTTTTACGACCGTTACTGGGGCGATAAATTCAGCACCTCGATCGGCTATTCCATGCTCGATATCGACAACTCCAATGCTCAAACGCCCGATGCTTTCAAAAAAGGACAATACGCTTTGGCTAACCTCCTCTATTATCCTACAGAAAATGCATTGGTGGGTATTGAATACCAATGGGGCGCCCGCGAGAATTTTAAAGACGGCTGGGATTATGATACATCCAAGATACAGCTCACTTTCAAATACAATTTCTCCCACACTTTTTACCACGAACCTAAACCCTGATCAGCAACGGAATTTCACCCGGCATAGCTGATGGCAAAAATGGACAGCTATTCACAAAACTTTCCTGAAAGGAAATAAAAAACGCTATCCTTTTCAGGTCAAAAAGTAAGGTGAAGGTTGTTGCAGCAAGCTGCAAGGCAATTGCATTTTAATATTAAAGCCTCTAATTATGAAAATAAAATTACGTTATCCTGCGCTTGCACTTATTATAGTCAGTTCAGTCGGGAATTCCCTTTTTGCTCAGACAACCCGTACTGAAAAAGATCTGTTGGGAGAGAAACAAATTCCGGCAGATGCTTATTATGGCGTACAAACTGCCCGGGCACTCGAAAATTTCCAGGTAAGCGGCGTTCCGACCAGTTTCTACCCGGATTATGTAAAGGCTTACGCAATGGTTAAACTGGCGGCGGCCCGCGCCAATGCCGAAGATGGCAGGCTGAAGCCGGAAAAACTCGCGGCCATAGAAAAAGCATGCCTGGCTGTGATGGATGGAAAATACCACGAACATTTTTTGGTAGATCTGTATCAAGGGGGCGCCGGAACTTCGGCCAATATGAATGCCAATGAAGTACTAGCCAACATTGCCCTCGAAATGAGCGGCCATAAAAAAGGGGAATACCAGTTTATTGAGCCGCACGACGACCTGAATATGGGCCAGTCAACCAACGATGTATACCCCACCACGCTTCACGTAGCCATGCTGCTTCACAACGACAAGGTTGTAAAAGAAGCAAGGGCTTTATCGGCGGCGTTTCATAAAAAAGGCGACGAATTCAAAAACCTGTTAAAATTAGGCCGCACCGAAGGCCAGGATGCAGTACCCATGACCTTAGGCCAGGAATTTCACGCCTTTGGCTACCAGATAGATGCCGCCATCGATGCCCTGGTAAAATCGGAGGCTTACCTGTACGAAGAAAATATGGGCGCAACCGCTATTGGTACCGGGATTACTGCCTCGCCGGGTTACGCCGAAAAATGCGCCGTGCACCTGGCAAAAATTACCGGTAAACCAATGCATTTAAGTAAAGATCTGGTGGCTGCAACTTCCAGTATGCAGGGCTTTGTAATGTTTTCCGGCGCAATGAAAAACCTGGCGATAACCCTTTCTAAAATTTCCAGCGATCTGATCTTCCTGGCTTCCGGGCCGCGCACGGGCATTTTCGAGATCAACCTGCCGCCCATTCAGCCGGGGTCTTCCATTATGCCGGGCAAAGTAAACCCGGTTATGCCGGAACTGATGAACGAAATATGTTTTAAAGCCATCGGCAACGATATGACCGTGACCATGGCCTCACAGGACGGTCTGCTGCAGTTAAATGCTTACGAACCTGTGGTAGCAGTTGCAATTATGGAATCGCAGGGTTTGTTCTTTAAAGGTATTCCGTTGTTCCGGAAGCAATGCATAGAGGGTATTACGGCCAACGAAAAAGTCCTGAAGCATTACATGGAGCGCAGCGTGGGCATCGTAACCGCCCTGAACCCGGTGCTGGGTTATGACAAAACTACCGAACTGGCCAAAGAAGCTTTACAGTCAGATAAAGGAATTCTGGAACTGATAAAGGAGAAAAACCTGCTTACTGATGCCCAGATCAAAGAGCTTATGGATCCGGCAAAATTAACGGCCCCAACCCCTATTGCGGGTGCATCAGCCGCTCCTGCCGATAAAAAAGCTTCCGGCGGCAAAAAGAACAAAAAAGCGAAATCGAAAACAAAATAATCAATCTTAAAGCAATTTGCATTATGAAAAATTTTAACGCCTTTACTATTGCTTTTCTAGCTTGCGCGTTGCTTTCTGGGAATGCCGTAGCACAAACGAAACCGGTACTGGCTTCGTTTGCCCCGGCTGGCGGAACCAAAACAATAAAATCACCTTCTATAAATAAACCTGCCCTGCCTAATGTGGTAATTCTGGCAACCGGTGGCACCATTGCCGGTGCTGCAGCCTCCGGTACGCAGGCCGGCTATACTTCCGGACAGGTAACCATCGATGCGATGGTAGACGCCGTACCTGATGCCAAAAAACTGGCCAATATTAAAGGGGAACAAATCTCCAACGTGGGTTCTCAGGATATGAGTTTCGAGATTATGTTGAAACTGGCCAACCGCATTAACGAACTTACCAAATCCGGCACCGACGGCGTAGTAATTACCCACGGCACCGATACAATGGAGGAAACCGCTTATTTCCTGAACCTGGTGGTAAAAACCGATAAACCGGTAGTGCTGGTAGGTTCTATGCGTCCAAGTACTGCCATGAGCGCCGACGGCCCGTTAAATCTCTACAACGCCATTTCGGTAGCCGCCGATCCGGAAGCCAAAAATCACGGCGTAATGCTGGTTATGAACGACTGGATCCATTCGGCGCAAAGCTTTGTAAAAGTAAGCACTACTGCCGTTCAAACTTTTATGTCGCCTATGCGGGGTATAATGGGAACTTCCAATTATGGCAAAAATGAATTCTATCGCGTGCCGCACAAAAAATTCGGAAACAAAAGTGAATTTTCAGTAGATGGAGTAAAAACGTTGCCAAGAGTGGATATCGTTTATGGCTATGTAGATATGGACGGGGAAATGATTGACGCCGCCGTAAAAAATAAAGCAAAAGGTATTGTAATTGCCGGTCTGGGAAATGGAAATATGACCAAAGCTGCGCTGGAAGCAGTAAAAAGAGCCACCAAAAAAGGTGTGGTTGTGGTAAGAAGTACCCGCGTTGGAACCGGCGATGTTGGCCGCGATGTGGAAATTAAAGACGCAGAATACGGCACCATTGCCTCTCATGAACTGAACCCGCAAAAGTCCAGAATATTGCTAACACTGGCCTTGTTGAAAAACCGTAAACCGGAAGATCTGCAACGTCTCTTTGAGGAATATTAACGGATCTGGATTCCCTACTTACCTCTATTGAATTCAGCGCAAACACCAGCAGTTTTTGCGCTGAATTCAATATCGTTTTCCGGTGTATTTGCAAAGACCACGATTATGAACAAGGCAGAAAAAGATACCAAAGAGAAAAAGAAAAGCCGGAAATCCATTATTTACTTTATCGGCTGCCTTGTTTTTTCGCTCGGAATGACCTGGCTTTTGCGGGAGCCAAACTTTACCGATTCGCAGGTTTACGCGCTGTTTTTGTTGTTCTTCGCCATCAGCCTCTGGATAACCGAAGCCATTCCGCCGTTTGCGGTCGGACTTTTTATTTTGGCCTACCTTACTTATACTTTTGGTAATCCACATCTGAATTCCAATCCGGAACCGATAGATAAGTACGTGAATACCTTCTCCAGCAGGGTTATCTGGCTTTTGCTGGGCGGCTTTTTCCTGGGTGCTGCCATGTCGAAGACCAGGCTGGACATGAAACTGTTAAGGTTTGTGCTGCACCATTCAGGAACCAACCCCCGGAATATTTTAATAGTACTGATGTTCACAACAATGGTGGCTTCCATGCTGATGTCGGGTACCGCTACTACAGCCATGATCGTGGTGGCTATTATGCCGCTTCTGAATACATTGGGAAAATCGGGTATTAGCAAGGCTATGTTGCTTGGCGTTGCAATGGCATCTTCTTTGGGTGGCATGGGCACCATTATCGGTAGCCCGGCCAATGCAATGACTGTTGGTATTCTGGAAAATGAAGGCGTGAGGGTAAGTTTCCTGAGTTGGATGATTTACGGCCTGCCGGTTGCAATTGTACTTACGGCGCTCTGCTGCTGGCTTTTACTTAAAATATTTGTAAAAACAAATGATCCCCTTTCACTTGCTTTTCTGGACAATGATAAAGATAATGAAGAAGAATCGCCTTTTCAGCAACGCATTGTAATTGGGGTATTGCTGGTAACGATTCTTCTCTGGTTAACTAGTTCCTGGCACGACATTACGGTAGCCGCCGTTTCGGCAATTCCACTGGTAGTCCTTACGCTTACCCGCGTGCTTACCAGCGCCGATATGAAAGCCTTACCCTGGGATACCCTTTTTTTAGTGGCCGGTGGCCTCTCGCTCGGAGCTGCGCTGCAATCCACAGAAATTCTGCACCACTATGTGCACCAGTTTAAAGACATAGACATCAACCCCTACGTATTTATTTTGATCTTTGCGTTAGTCAGCAACATTTTTGCAGGCCTGATGAGCAACGCTGCTTCTACCATGATTTTGGTACCCTTAGGGATGACCTTGCTTGCCGGACTGGAAAAAGAAGTAGCGCTTAGTATTGCCTTGGCTGCTTCCACGGCAATTTTTTTACCCATTTCAACTACCGCCAACGCCATTGTTTACAGTACAGAATTGCTGGACCAAAAGGATTTCCGGTTGGTTGGGCTCCTGATCGGAGTGCTGGGGCCAGTTTTGGCTGTCTTATGGGTCTTGTTGGTAGGCGGAAAGCTTTTCTGAGTTATTGCCATTTCACCTTCGTTTAGTTTCTCTGGCTAATATAAGAGAAAATGGAAATTCCAGTGAGCCATTGAGCAATTTTGGTGCAGATACACTGGCTTTTTGATGCTCAGTTCATAGCATTATTAACCTTTATTTTTAGCTTATTAAATTAGCAGATTATAACTGGAACTGAACCCGTGACTGGAAGAATTGTGTGCCGCCTTGCAGGCCAAAACGGTCGAGCTCACCGTAGCCGTACGTAAATTCGAGTCTAAAATTATCAGTTAGGTGCCAGTTCATCATGGGTGTAATGCGCCAGAATTTTCCGCCGGAAATTTCCGCATCACTCAGGTCTATGTAAGACAAACGCAACACCGCTTCAAGTGCGCCAAAGCCACCATTAAATAATGGCCGGTCCGGCGAAATTCCTTTAAAAAATCCCCCGGCGGTATTGTAAGCCCGTGTTTCGCCGGTTATCATCCAGGTAGCCACAACTTCTCCGCCGTGAAACCGCGGATTCCCTTTTTCCGGAGAGTCTACATCCTGGAACCAATATTCTGAGCCAAAAAGCCAGGCCCCTTGCCGGTAGTAAATTTCACCGCCGTACATAAACGTTTGGGTGGCCCGAAACGCTTTCGTATCTACAAAATAGGGGGCTGTCCAGGCTTCCGGCCGCGACCGTAGTTGCAAGGTGTCTTTATCTACATTTCCCTTCCGGAAGTTGGCTCCCAGGTGAAAAACTTTCCGTTCTTTTTCCGATAGGATTGGCAACCACATCACCCTTAAAACCACCTGGTTGTCGTAAGAGGAAAAGGATTGGTCTTCGTTGTATTTATCTACAAAATATCCGGCATTCCAGCCAATACGGGGTTTAGGCAGAAAACCCAGATACTTTATGCCATCGCCCAGAATAGGAACGGTAGCATCGCTCATGGTAGAGCGTTCCTGGGTCCAGCCGGCGTAACCCACCATTACTTTATTCAGCGAAAAACCTTCCTTGGTCCGGCCAATAAAAAAGCTGCCCCACAATTCCGGAACCCCGATCATAATGCCCGTTTCGCGGAATAACCACGAGTTGGTAGGTTCGCTGTACATAATGCCTACTGAATAGGTAATCGGGTGTTTCATTTTTTCCGGTCCGAATCTGCCCTTAAATACAAACCGGCCGTCGCGGAATTTAACGTCTTCTTCAATATCACCAACCTGCTTTTTGTTTTCGTCGTCCTGCAAAAAAGTGCCAAAATCGTAAAGCAAACCGCCGCCTACACGCACACTGAAATAAGGCCCTCTGTATTCATTGAATTTCACGAGTTGGCGGCGTGGCGTTTCCACGTCGGCCAGGTCACCGGCTTCAATTACCCGGACTATTGAAGAATCGGGCGCAACTGCAGTGGTATCCTGGGCAAAAGAAGAAAACGGCAACTGGAGCATTATAAAAGCCAGGGAAACAATTCTGATTTGTTTTTTACAAAAGCAAGCAGCCTTTGAATAATCAGACAAAACGTATTTAAAAGTTATGTAACGCATGGCTTCGGGATGGCTGTTAAGAATCAGATAGCGTAAGCTTTGCCTAAAATATGCTATGCTTTTAAGGGGAAAAAGTATGTCCGCAGGAAAGCAAAAGCTCCATAAATTTAACAGTTAATGCCCGTATTTGTTCTGCCTGCTAACCTGTAATAAAGTAACGCCAACTTTAGCCCTTAAGCGCTTTTTCCCATCTGTAAAAAAACCAGGTTGGGTGCAGCTTAAGCTACGGTTTAAATCCTGGTATCATTTCAGCAATATTTTGATTAATGTGGTAACCGCACTTTTATTAAATATGAGTGCTTCGCAAGCTGCATTAAAAGGGAGGTTAAGAGTCCCCTTCCCGTATAATTACCTGAAATAAAAATTTTAGCTTCTAGCTATTTATAGTTAAAGAAATAGGTCGACCTGCATTTAGTAAACCAGGTTTAGTTTCCCTAAAACATTCCTTTACCTTGCTTGTTCTTTTGCTATAAAGCAGTTGGCTTATTCCTGTAAATCAATTGTATTTTCCCCGAGTTTTTAATCAGCTTTAACTTTAAAGAATAATTGTATGAAAAAAAGATATTCAGGCTTCCTGACAACGGTATTAGCCTGCTTCCTTTTCTGTTTTTCAGGTTTAAGTTTCGAAGCCAATGCCCAGAAAAAGAAATCAAAAACCAAGGACGGCACAACTGCCACCTCCGATAAAGGCAGCATCGAAGCGGCTCTGAATGAAGCCTATACCAAATACAAAGACCTGAAAGAAGGAAAAAATGCCGACTACATTCCGGAACTTGCCAAAGTACCTTCCGAGCAGTTTGCCATTGTAATTGTTACCACCGACGGCCAGGTTTTTTCCAAAGGCGACATCGATGCCTTGTTTTCCATCCAGTCGATTTCCAAAGTAATTACGCTTGCCCGCAATATAGAAGATCATGGCGCCCAGGCAATTCAGGATAAGATCGGCGTAGACCCGACCGGCGAAAAATTCAATTCGGCTGTGATCGTGGAAAATAAAAAAGGCAAGGAAATAAATCCGCTGGTAAATGCCGGAGCCATTGCTTCAACCAGCATGATCAAAGGCAAAGATTATAATGAAAAATGGAATACCATTATGCAGGTTCACAACGATTTTGCCGGCAGACAATTAGCCGTGAACGATCCCGTTTATAAAAGCGAAGCGGCCACTAACCAACACAACCAGGCCCTTGCTTCCCTTATGAATTCCTTCGAACGGATGTATTTCGATCCGCCCCAATCGGTTGATATTTATACCAAGCAATGCGCGATAAATGTAAACACCAAAGATCTGGCCCAAATGGCAGCCACCTTTGCTAACGGCGGAACCAACCCGGTAACGAAGAAAAAAGTGGTTTCCCCGCAAACAGTGGCGCATACCTTGCCGGTTATGGCAACCTGCGGCCTCTACGACGACTCCGGAATCTGGTTCTATAATGTGGGCCTGCCGGCAAAAAGCGGCGTTGGCGGTGGCATCATTGCAGTAGTTCCGGGCCAGTATGGTATTGCTGCCTTTTCACCCAGATTAGATGAAGCCGGCAACAGCGTGCGCGCTCAGAAAGCAATAACTGACATCGTAAACAAGCTGAACCTGAATCCTTACCTGGTCCAACCGAAATAAAAACCGATCATGAGTTCAGGCAAAACGGTATCCTTTTCAGGAAAAAAAGTCCCGGGCATTTCCAGCAAGAAAGCCGGGACTTTTCTTGTTTTTATGAAGCACGCATTTTCGCTTCTCCTATTAATAACGCTATGGTTTTTACCTGAAAAAGTGCAGGCGCAGGACGACATGAAAGTGGAAGCCTACGATACCCTGAACATCGAAAAAGAACCCATTCCCACGACCCAGGCCGGAGAATTCAGCCCTGGGCGAGGTTTCGATCTTTACAAAAGCAAGATGGGCAGCCTGAATATAAGCGTTTATGGTTTGATCCGGTATACCAATCACCTGCCCGCCACGCAATCTTTTACCGACCACCTGGGCAGAGAAAGAAATGTAGATACCCGCCACGATATTCAATGGCACCGTACGTTCGTTTGGGCTTCCGGCTTTTTTTATACGCCTAAACTGCGCTATACCATAAGCGTTTGGGGCTTGGCTTCTACCGGCCAAACACTGGTTTTCGGTAATATGCATTATCAGGTACACAAAGCCTTACGCATTGGGGCAGGAATTGGACCTAACCTGGGAACCAGATCACTGCAGGGACCCTGGCCGTATTTTATGGCCACCGACCGGCAAATGGCAGAAGAAGCAGTCCGCCCTGGTTTCACCGGGGGTTTCTGGCTTACCGGCGAACCCTTACCAAGATTCAATTACTGGCTTTTCCTGGGAAATAACCTTAGCACGCTGGGCATAAACAACACCCAGGAAACCCGCGATCTGACCAAAAGTGCCAGTATCTGGTGGATGCCAACCACCGGGGAATTTGGTCCGCGCGGCGGCTTCGGCGATTTTGAGCAACACGAAAAACTGGCAACCCGCTTTGGTGCTTCCTATGTATATGCCCGCGAAAACCGCTTTAACGATGTTTCCAACCCAACGCCCGCTGAAACCCAGGTCAGGCTTTCCGACGGCGTATATTTGTTCGAAACCGGTTCCCTGGCAGAAGGCGTAACCATCCGGAATGCGCGTTACCAGATCGGCGCGGTAGACCTGGGTTTAAAATTCAAAGGCTTCCATTTGCAAACTGAATTATACCTGCGCAAACTCTCCAACTTTAACGCCACCGGTCCAATTCCGGAATCTGAATCGGAGATCACCGACGATGGTTTTTATGTGCAGGCTTCCTATTCGATCATCAAGAAAAAGCTGGATATCTACGGCGCGTATTCCACGATCAGAGACCAGTTCGAACGCAATCCCTGGGAAGTGGCGGGCGGCCTGAGCTTTTTCCCTTCCGGCACCCGCAGCTGGCGCATAAATCTGCACGTTATCCGGATCGAGAAATCGCCGGCCGGCTCCACTTTTGGCTATTATACGGCCGGCCAAAGCGGTACTACGGTTTCTTTAGCTACCGATATTCTGCTGTAATAAAGCGGCATTTTTCTGCATCGATTTTCATCCTGGTTTTGCATTACTATGAAAAGCTCAGCGCAACAAAAATGGTATCTTTTCTGGCTTAAAAACTGCGGACTGATCCTGCTCTTTTTTTTCGTGGCGAATTTGGAAACGCTTGCCCAGAAGAAGAAAAAGAAAGCTTCTGCCCCACCGCCAAACTACGATTTCCACGATTCGCATTTTCACCTCACGAACTATATTCAGGAAGGCATTAGTCCGCAGAAATTCCTGGAAATTATGGGCAACCGGGTAGGCCGTTCAACCTTGTTTGGCATTCCCTTGCAGCAAATGTGGTCGTATCAGAATTCCGGAAAATTTAGCCCGACTTACTATTTGCAAACCGATGCGCCGCTCTACTATTATTCCTTTACTGACGCGCACATCGCCAGCGTGTACAACAAACTATCTACGGAAGAAAAACAACGTTTCGACCCGATGATAACCGGTTTTAACCCTTCCGATATGTACGCCAAAGCGCACATCAAACGGGCTTTGCAAACGTTTCCAGGCGTATTTTCGGGCATCGGCGAATTTACTATTCATAAAGAATTTGTTTCCTCCAAAATTCCCGGCGAAGTGGCCAGTCTTACTAATCCGGCGCTGGACAGCATTCTCGATTTTGCCGGCGAAGTAGGTTTGGCGGTAATCCTGCACAATGATATGGATATGCCTTTCGCCAAAGCCGGCGCCGAACCGGTGTACCTCACCCAAATGAAAGACCTGCTGAAACGCCACCCGAAAACTACCATTATCTGGGCGCACATCGGGTTGGGAAGAATTGTGCATCCGGCGCAAAATGCCGCTTCCGCCACGCCCGGCGAACGCAGCCCGATCTTTATGGAAATTGTGGAAGGAATTCTAAGCGATCCGGCTTATAAACACGTCAATTTTGATATTTCCTGGGATGAAGTTGCTAAATACGCGGTCAGTTCTCCCCAGGCTTTGCAGAATACCATAACCGTTTTGAACAAATATCCGGACCGTTTCCTGTTTGGTTCCGATGTGGTAGCGCCTAAAGATCCGGAAATGTATTTCGCGGTTTTTAATATGTACGAACCGCTCTGGAAAGGCCTTACGCCAGAAGCCAGCGAAAAAGTACGCAAAGGAAACTACGAACGCATTTTCAACGAAGCCCGGCAGAAAGTAAGGAATTGGGAGAAAGCAAATGTGAAATAAATCTTGACCAAGCTGGATATAAAATCTAAAAACGCTATCCCTTTAACCCGAAAAAGTAACGCCTTGAAAAGCCTTTTAAAATATTTTGTGCTACTCTTTATTCTGTTTTCAGGAGTATTGACTGTCAGGCCGGCCTTGGCCCAGATACCTTCCAACCCTGCCGAGACAGACAGCATCAAAACCGTAGCGGAGCATTTACCCGGCATGGGTTTTAGGCTGGTAACCAAAAAAGAGGGCACCCTCAATTTTGCGACTTATCTGACCTCTCGTTACCTGAACCAGCAAGGCATAAATAGCAGCTATACCGATGCTTTTGGCCGGACTTTTAATTTGCAGAAGCGCAACGACCTTCAGTTTCAAAAAGTAATGCTCTACTTCAAAGGCTGGCTGTTCGATCTGAATTTCCGGTATTTGCTTTATGGCTGGACCTCGGGTTCAAATAATGGTCAGAATGGCTCAGTTATAATTGCGGGCAACGTGCAGTATAAAATTTCTGATTTCCTGGATCTGGGAGTTGGGGTTGGGGGGCTTCCTACCTCCCGTTCTATGATCGGTAACTGGCCCCATTGGCTGCGGCAGGATGCCAGGCCCATGGGTGAAGAATTTTTCCGCGGATCTTTTACCACGGGAGTCTGGGCGCAGGGTAAAATTACCAACAGCTTGTTTTATAAAACCATGGTAGGCAACAACCTGAGCCAGATGGGAATAGATGCCGGCCAGCTCGACGATGAATTCGATACCTGGAGCACCGCCTTGCTTTGGAAAACGGAAAACTTCGGTAACCTGGCAACTTACGGTGATTTTGAAAAAGTGCAAACCCCGGCTTTTATGCTCGGTGCATCTTATACCCGCTCCGACGAAACCCGCGAATCACAGCCCGGGATCGAAGCTCCAGAAAACACCCAGCTCCGGCTTTCGGATGGTACCCGTATTTTCTTTGCCAACACCATTGCCGATAGTTCGAGCGTGCACGCAGCCAGGTACCGGATGGCTTCTTTTAACGGTGGTCTGAAATATAAAGGTATTTCCCTGGACGGGGAATATTTCCTGCGGTGGCTCACCGATTTTAAAGCCGATGGCCGGTTGCCTTTTTCAGAACTTTTCGACCACGGTTTTACAGCACAGGCTGCCTACATGCTCATCGATAAAACGCTCATGGTTTACAGTACCGGCTCATACATAAACGGCGAATACGGCAAGCCTTGGGAAATTACTGCCGGCCTGAACTGGTACCCACACAAAAACCGAACGCTGCGCATTAATTCCGAAGTAATTTCAGTAGAACGTTCGCCCGTTGGTTACCTTAGTTATCCTACGGTAGTTGGCGCCACCGGCACTGTTTTCATGATGAACTTAGAGCTATTTTACTAAAAGAACGGAAGCCAGAAAGGTCGCTGAATACTATGAACGCTTCATCAGGAAAAGGTACAAGTAAAAGACCAGTAAAACGAAATTTGAAAGATGCCTTTTAACCTAATTTTAAAAACTAACCGACGTGAACAGCCAAACGGAAATTTAAAAACGCTATGCTTTTAGACTAAAAAGTAAGGCCAAAACCTGGAATGCCCCCAGGAAGAAAAGAGGAATTAGTAATCTGTAAAAACTGGATAAAATTATGGACATAGCACATATCATCACGTCGTTGCATCCTATAATCTTGTTCGGGCTCGTAATTGTGTTCTGTATTTTATGTGCTGAAGGGGGTGCCATTGTTGCGCAATTCCGGGTAAAAAAAGGCATTAAAGAGCCTGATGCACCGCTAGGAACCGCAGTTGGCGCAATGTTGGGGCTCCTTGCTTTTATGCTAGGCTTTAATTTTTCGATCACAGCTTCCCGTTTTGCTGATAGAAAAGAATTGACAATTAGACAGGCAAATGCCATTGGAACCTGTTACCTGCGTACCAGCACCATTCCCGAAAAACAAAAACAGGAGATCCGGAAATATTTCCGCCAATATGTAGATATTCTGCTCGGTAAAGGTTACGACGAAACCCGGATAGAAGAAGCTGTTAAAAAACTGGACAAACTGCATATTCAGATCTGGCGACAAACCGCTTCGCTGGTACAGGAAAATATGGATTCTGAACTAAGATCTTTATTTACCGCCTCGGTTAACAGTGTAATTGATATAGCCGGGGAAAGAAAAACAGTTGCCCTGGTTTTCCGGATCCCGTCTATGCTCTGGACCTCGCTATTCTTACTGGCCGGTTTAAGTATGTTTTCCATTGGCTACCAGACCGGAACGTTCGGCCACCGGCGGATCCTGGATTTGCCTTTACTGGCGGCCGCTTTTGCCTTGGTAATCGTTATGATAGCCAATATGGATTCTGTCGCGGAGCATCGTTTCAAAGTAAGCCTGAAACCATTTTCCGATCTGGAAGAAATGATGCAGGAAGAAATTCCCTGAAAAAAGCGAACGCATTCTGATCTGGATTCCGGAATTCAAAACGCTATGATTAAAAAGGCAAAAACTCTGAATTATGGGTGCAGCAAACCTCATCTCTTCCATGCCTTCGTGGGCGCTGTTTGCGCTCCTTGTAATCATTGGCGTGCTGGCAACCCAGGTGGGTTTCTGGATGGGCCGCCGCCGGCACCAAACCGAAATAAAAGAATCTACCGCCCACATTAGCACCGCGGTTTCAGCCATTCTGGGACTTTTGTCTTTTATGCTCGGTTTCACTTTTTCTACCACTTCTTCGCGTTTCGCCGAAAGAAAAGGTCTGGTCATTTCTCAGGCGAACGCCATCGGAACCAGTTATTTGCGCGCGGGACTTCTGCCGGATAAGCAGAAAATAACTATCCGGAAACTGTATGCGGAATACACCGATCTTTTACTAAAAATGCCAGAAGCAACAGATATAAAACCGTTGTTCGACCGCCGCGACCACATCCATATGCTGATCTGGGAACAAGCCATTTCCCTGGAAAAAGAAAAAGACTTTCCTCCGGCAATAATATCACTTTTTATCACTTCAGTGAACCAGATTTTCGACCTTACGGAAGAACGAAATACGGTAGCCCTGGTTTTCAGGATCCCCGACGCATTGTGGAGAGCCTTATTTTTACTCAATGCCATGAGCATGTTCGCTTTCGGGTACCAGAAGGGCATAAACGGAAACCATAAAAGCTTCGGATTCCCCATACTGCCCATTGCCTACGCCATCGTAATCGTACTGATCGCCGATATGGATTCCACCAGTTTCCGCCGGTTCAAAGTAAGCCAGCAGCCGCTTATTAATCTGCAGAAAATGATCAGAATGAGTACGCCTTAAAAACAAAAAAACGCTATGCTTTTAGCTCCCAAAAGTAACTCCTTTTATTAATCCGGTTTAGATGAATTTCGTTGAAATAATTAAGCTCGCTCTAAAAACAAGCCTTTTTCTTACAGCTTTGGGCTTCGGGTTAAAAGCATCGCCTGGTGCGGCTTTTTATTTGTTCCGAAACCCCGCCCAATTGCTGCGTTCAGTTTTGGCAATGAATATTATTATGCCATTGGTGGGCATTTCGATGGCTCTGATTTTAGACCTGCTCCTACTGGTAAAAGTTGCCTTAATTGCTATTTCTGTTTCACCGCTGGCTCCCATTTTTCCTAAAAAACCCTTACGGGCCGGTGGCCGGGAAGAATACATAATCGGGTTAATGATGGCGGTTTCTTTGTTTTCCATAATCCTGATCCCGATCACGATGGAACTTATTGAGAAAATAGCTCACAAACCCATTTCCATTTCTAGTAAAGCCATTTTAATCACTGTATTGGTAACCGTAATTATACCTCTGGCCTTCGGTATCGCCATCCGGCATTTTATACCCGTTCTCTCCGAAAAGATCACAAATGTGGTGGCCCGGATAGCACAGGTTATATTGATCATTACCGTAATACCAGTGCTTTTCAAGGTTTTACCGTCCATTTTACAATTGATTGGCAACGGTACAGTTTTAGCCATTGCAGCTTTTGTAGGGATTGGGGTTTTAGTTGGTCATATACTTGGAGGCCCGGCCGGAGAAGACCGAACCGTACTTGCACTTGCAACAGCAACGCGACATCCGGCGATCGCCATTACGCTGGCCAGCGCCAATTTACCCGACCACAAACTTGTACCCGCAACCATTTTATTATACCTGCTCATTAATGCTGTTGTGGTAATACCATACCTGAAATGGCTGCAAAAAGCAAAAACTGAAATGTATTAAATTATCGTGAGCGCAAACGAAAGCTGGTCCAACAGGAATTAATTTCACAAAGCATACTTAGGCAATAAAAATATTCCGGAGAATTTCAGGCACATCCTGGCTGGTGTTAATTAAAGCGAAAAAAACACTATCCTTTTCACGCTAAAAAGTAAAAAATAATGCACCGGGAGAAAACCTGAAATTAGTTTAGCGCTACAAAAAAGCAGCGTTTTTCAGGCCGGGTGCGGAAAGATATTGACTGAAGGTAAAAATATAATATCAATAAAAATTTGCTTCTTTAAATTCAAAAATCTCCCCTTTTGGCAGCACATGAACAATTATGCGTTGGAGGCTTAAATGGTTGCCGTTCAGAATCTCGGCATAATTATTTTTCTTTAGTTCACGTCCGTCTATAACCACCACCATACCGGAACCAATTGTTTCAACTTTATTATTTCCGGTAACCAGAATAGCCGTGTCTTCGCCCAGCCCAATACCAATGTGGTCGGGAAAGGCTGCTACCGCTTCAAGCAATCGGGAAAAACGGCTCCGGACAATAAAATGCGTATCCAGAATCATCTGGTACAGAAAACCCAGCCCTGTGCCCGTCTGCACAGAACCCTTTATCAACGGTATTTCTTCAAAACTGCCCATTATCATTACCTGACTCATACACATAGCTCCGGCACTGGTTCCTGCAATCAGAAAATTTTCTTCATCGTGGTACCTCTCCTGCATAATACGCAGAGCTTTAGAACCAATAAAAAAACTAACCAGCCGGTTTTGGTCCCCGCCACTGATCATTACCGCGTGTGCTTGTTTCAGGCGGTCCAGAAATTCCTGTTTATTGGCATCTTCTTTATTTTTAATATGCATGATCCCTACATCGGGCACATCCAGGTTTTTAAAAGCTTCCTGATACATTACCCCAACTTCCTCCGGAATCAGCGAAGCGCTGGTTATTACTTCTATTTTAGGATTGTCAATATTTATTTCTTTTATAATCCGCTTCAAAACGCCCTCCGAAAGAAATATATTTTTCCGCTGAAGCTCTTCTTCCGACATTGTTTCATAATTGCCTTTGTCTTCGTGACCGCCAATAATTATCAGTTTGCCTTTTGCGTTTTTCATAATTTCTTCCAGGAAAAATGTGCTCAATATTGTAATAGAACAACCGCCCATTCCTATTGTTTTTGCCGGAAATAAGTAAAAAGAATTTAGCAGCCAGGTTAACTTAATTGGTTTCAGTTCGCCGAACAGGATACACGAAAACAAAACGGTTTTAAACGTTATGAGCAGACAGCTTCTAACCTGAAAACCATAAATTCTGATCGAATTTTATTAAATGGAAGGCTCGAAAATGCTATGTAAACCAACTGAAAAAGTCTCGACGGGAATTGTATTTCTGCAGCCTCGTACCCATTTTAAGCAACACCTAATCGGGTACAGTTTTATTTCATGAATAATATTTTCAGTTCCTCTGCTTTCCTGCGCCCGGCCTTATAATTTGGATCCAGGCTTATAGCTTTCTCCAAATATGTTAATGACTGTTCCCTGTATTTTTTTCCCTGATGCTGGTTTGCCCAGGCCCAATAGGTAAAACTAATAATCTTCCAATCTGCATACTCCGGATCTTTGGTTTGCTTATTTATTATCGCCTGAAAATCCTGGTTCGCAGATCTCCTTTTTGCAAAGAAAAACCACGGTAGATTTTCAGCTACGCTTCCCCTTAAAAACTCAGGCAGATAACTAAATCTGGCATACTTTTCCACCGCGTCTTCGAATAAAGAAAATGCTTCGCCAAGTAATTGCAGCTTTTTTGTTTCTGCACTAACCAAAGCTAAAGCGGATGCTCTGTATGAAGCAATAAAAGGCAATAACTCCGGGGTAGTTGAAGGGGAATTGAACAGTTCGGTTAATTGCTCGAAGCTCTTTTTGGCATAACCTTTATAGGTTGTCTTTGAAAAGAAAGCTAAATTCAAAGCGGTTTCGTGGTAAACAATGCCCAGGCGTACTTTATTAATTTCGCTAGGGTTTTGCTGGAATTGATGCTCTGCATTATTGAGTTTTATTTTCAGTTCAGCAGTATCAATAATCTCCATCACGTCGCTCAATACGTGCTCGTAAATTTTAACTTTAGAAACATCTAATTCCCTGGCTTTTAAGGTGGTAGTAATTGCCATGGTAATTAAAATTAATACGAATAGTTTGTGTCTCATTTTTCTTGGTTTTATGAGATACAAAAATGCAGTTACCAGGCGCCTTGAAACGATGACTTAAGTTAAGATTTTTGCTTTTGATGGATCCTGTTCCGGATGCGGCTCAAACTTTCCGGACTAATGCCCAGAAAATTCGCAATGTATTTCTGAGGAACGCGCTGAAAAAGCTCCGGTTGTTTTTTAATAAGATTCAGAAATCTTTCTTCCGGCTTTTCTGAAGCAAGCGACATTGCAATTTCAGTTGCGCGCTGTGCCACCTGCTCCGCCATTAGTCGCCCGAAAGTTTCATATTTATTACATTCTTTATAAAGCTTATATAAATTTTGTTTCCGGATCAGGAAAACTGCGGAATTTTCCATTGCCTGCAAATTTATTTTGCTGATTGTATCTAGAGTAAAGCTTTGGAAATCTGTAACCCAGGAATTGTTAAACGAAATATCGCAGGTTCTTTCTACTCCGTCTTTTATGTGAAAATGCCTGATTGTTCCTGCTGAAACAAAAGCAATAAAATTGCAGCTTGTATTGTCCTGCAATAAGAATTCTTTCTTCTTTAAATGCTTACTTTCAAAATACTTTTCGATTAGCTCAAGCTCTGTTTCGGAAAGAGAAACAAATTGTTTACAATACTTTTTTAGCTCGTCGAACATTACGTTATTTAAAAATTACTGCTAAGAAATAAAACAGATGCTATGGTAAATTAAGCTATATAATTTGGTATGGCTTGATCTATTAAAGGAAACGGAACGGATCAAGGCCCCTTCATATTCCAAGTTATTGCAATATCAAATAAATCTACCTCCTTTTGCAAAACCATGTAGCTTTAACTGAAGAATAATTGCATTATGAATTCAGCTTTGACGGCAGGTTGGATCTAAAATAACGCGTCACGCAGCATGCAGATTCTAAAGCCCACTTGCTAAATTCAGGAATGTAAAATGATGAATTGCTAAAACAAAGATGAAAAATTCAAGTTTGAAGAAGCCGAAAATTTAAAAAGTTCAGCAATGAAAAAGACTTTCCTGCCGGCACTTTTTCAGCACAAAATACTACCGTTTGGTAAACCGTTACTGATAATTAAATTCCAATAGTAATCTGACAAAAAAACACTTTTATTGGTCATCACCATTTAAGGCTGTATCTGATCTGGTTAATACTAATTACTCTTCCGGTTTTATGCTACCTCATTCATGAGATCTCTACTTAAAGGTCAGAAAAATCGCCAGGCTTTAAACAAAAAAAAACTGCTTCCAGATATTCAGAAGCAGTTTTATTTATGATTACAATAGTTTTTCAAACGTTTAGCTGTTTCCAGGAACCTTACTTTTCGGCCGGACCCAGATCGCTTAAAGCCGGCCCGTTCATTACTTTGCCCAAAGCATCGAAACGCGAACCATGACACGGACAGTCCCAGGATTTTTCTACGTTGTTCCAATGCACAATACAACCAAGGTGCGGACAAACGGCAGAATGCTCATGATGGTTACCGTCCTTATCGCAGTAAACCGCCACTTTCTGCATGCCTTTCCGGATCACGCAACCTGTTTCCGGCAATAAACTGTCGGCCGTCGGTGCATCGCCGGGCGTAACCCAATCAGTGTATTGCTGGGCCACGTTCAGGTTTTCCTTCATAAATTCGCCGGCCGTGGTTACGTTCAGCGAAATGCGGCCCGGGTCATACAAGGTTTCCCAGGGGTTATCCCGTTTCATGATCAGGTCGGTTATCAGCATGCCGGCAATGGTAGCGTGCGTCATGCCGTGGCCCGAATCGCCGGTGGCAATATACACGTTTTCTGAATCGCCGGGATTGCGGCCAATAAAGGCCAGATAATCTACGGGCTCCATTACCTGGCCCGACCAGCGGTAAGCTTCCGACTCTATAATGTTGAAATGCTGCCGGGCCCAGGCATCCAGGCAATTAAAGCGTTCCTCCGGATTTTCTTCCTGCCCGGTTTTATGATCTTCGCCGCCAACGATCAATAGGTCCTTTTCAACTTTTCCCTCGCTGGCCTTGCCCCGCATGGTCCGGATGTAATGGTACGGATCAGAATTATCCCAGTACAAACCTTCCGGAACAGAATTATGAGGAACATTATAGGCCAGCACGTAAGTGCGGTAAGCTGCCTGTTTGGTATGCATCGTAACCCAGTCGTTTACCGGTGTATTGGTACAAACCACCAAATTATTGGCCGTAACGGTGTGTTTGTTAAGCGTTTGCACGCGAGCCACCAAACCACTTTCAAAACTATGCGCCTGCGAATCGGTAAAAATATGGCCGCCGTTATCCAGAATGATCTGCGCCAGCGCGGCCAGGTATTTCATCGGGTGGAACTGTCCCTGATCCGGGAAACACAACACCGGCCCTTTGGAAAGCGTTTGAATAGGATTGTGCTGGAGCTTAATAACTTCGGTATAACCAATTTTATGCGTGGCTTCCAGCTCTTTGTCCAGTTCCTCTTCTTTGTCCGAAGGCAGCAGAAACAAATAGCCTTTGGTGCGTTGAAAATCGCAGTCGATATTTTCTTGCTTTACAATTTCCTCAATTTTATCAATGGCCGCGGCGTGGCTTTCGGCGGCCAGCATTGCGCCTTTTACCCCGTGCACCTGAATAATTTTCTCGTAGCGGTCGTCTAAGGCGTCGGAAAGATGCGCGGTGGTGCGGCCGGTTTCGCCGCCGCCAATGGGGCCTTTGTCCAGCACTACCACTTTTTTTCCTTCTTTCTGAAGCAGATAAGCCGTGGTTATACCCGCCAGGCCGGCGCCTACAATGCACACATCACAGGTAATATCGTTTTCAAGCGGTTTGGTGGCAGGCATTTTCACTTCGGGCATCCAGCACGAAACCGTATTGCCGGTATCAGATTTTAACATAGTTTTACGTTGGTTTGAGATTGGTTTCCGGAAACACACCGGGCAGATTTTTCAGACTTTTAACGACCGCTGCCGCCTTAGGTTACCTGCTGCAAAAACGCTAGGGTTTCAGGCCAGAAAAGTCTGCAGCCATTACAACTGAAAACTTACCTGAATATGAATACAATTTCCTGGGAAGATTTTGAGAAAATAGATATCAGAGTGGGCACCATTATCGAAGCCCGTGAATTTCCGGAGGCCCGAAAACCCGCCTACCAGCTTTGGATAGACTTAGGGGAACTGGGCATAAAAAAGTCAAGCGCGCAGATCACGCAGCTTTATACGTTGGAAGAATTAGCAGGAAAGCAGGTAGTCTGCGTGGTGAACTTTGCGCCGCGGCAGATCGGAAAATTTATGTCGGAAGTGTTGGTTACCGGTTTTCCGGATCAGCATGGCGCGATTGTATTGGCCGGACCCGAAAGAGACGTACCGAACGGAAGCCGGTTGATATAAAGGCGGTTGCTTATTTTATAGTATCTATACTTTTAAGCCGCTCTCTACGGGCCTTTACCTTTTCCAAAAGTTTATTTTTGATGGTATCAGGCATTTTTTTGGCGTTGGCCGAATCCGGTTTTGCGCTATCGGGCTTCATTCCGGTATTCCCGCCTTTGGAAGTAAACTGCACTTCGCGCATGGTAAGCGTATCTATCAAACTTTCATAAATTTTATCCAGATCGTTCAGGTTATTAAGATAATAGGTGTAGGTTTTATCGAATTGCTTTTCCGGAACGCCGTATTTTTTCAAAACTTCGGCCTGCAACCGGTTAAAAACCACTTTGGCTGTATCCGGGCTCAGCCGCATATTTTCCACCTGCGCTTCGGCAATATGAATATCTGCTAAAATACTGGTTAACTTGGCCGGCGGCAGCAAACCGGCCGGAAGTTTCTTCTTTTCTTCCGCGCAGCTGAACAGACCAAAGAGGCTAAATATCAAAAAAAGCTTTCTCACGAATGTAAAATAGCAGAATTAATTCTAATTTTAAAAACGCTAAGCCGTACCCGAATTTTAAATGAAAGAAATCCTACAGAAGCTGCAAAAGTTTGAACTCCGCATCCGCAAGGTGATTGACACCCAGATGCAGGGCGACTTTCATTCAGTTTTTAAGGGTACCGGCCTGGAGTTCGACGAAGTACGCGCCTACCAGTACGGCGACGACGTGCGCACTATCGATTGGAACGTTTCGGCTAAAGGGCACGGCACGTTCGTGAAAACCTACAAAGAAGAAAAAGAGCAGTCCGTTTTTTTAATTCTGGATGTAAGCGGTTCCCAGAATATCGGCCCGGAAAAACAGCAGAAAATAAACATTGGCAAGGAAATTTGCGGTATCCTGGCTTTAACCGCGGCGCGGCAAACGGCTTCCATTGGTTTGATCTGCGTTTCGGATCAGCGCGAAAAATTTGTAAGACCCGGCAAAGGCATTGAGCACGCGTATTCGCTCATTAAAACGCTTTTTGAACTCAAGCCGGCTTCTACCCGAACCAACCTGGCTTCGGGCATAAAAACTGCGCTCAGCGTAATAAAACGCCGCAGCATGATCCTGCTCATTTCCGATTTTATAGATCGTAACTACGAAAAGGAAGTAACCATGCTGGCCCGCAAACACGATCTTATTGTGGTGCAGCTCATGGATCAGAAAGAACAGAATTTCCCGAAGCTGGGCATTATTCCGTTGCGCGATGCCGAATCGGGGCAGGTTTCCTGGGTGAATACTTCGTCGGAAGCGTTCCGGGAAAAATACCTGCATGACCTGACCCGGAACCGCGAAAACCTGCAATTGCTCTGCCGCCGGCACAAAGCCGATTATTTAGCCATCGATACTTCGGCCGATTACGTGCTGCAATTGGTAAATTTGTTTAAGATCAGGAAAAAGACCCGGAAAAGTGCGTAGAGTTTTTGTCTTGATTTGCATAGCGTTTTCAACTGCCGCGGCGCAGGTTCCCGAAAAACCGGCCGGCTATTTTCTGCAGGAAAAAGTCAAGATCGGCGAACCGGTAAAGTTTGCGTTGGTGTTTAAACACCAACCCGAAACCGAAGTAGTTTTTCCGGATTCTGCTTTCCGCTTTGCGCCTTTCGAATTCATTTCCAAGGAAGTTTATCCCACCCAAACGGTAAATAATAAGAGTACCGACAGCGTGGTTTATTTGCTGCGAACGTTTGACATTGAGCCGCTGCAAAAACTGAACCTGCCGGTTTTAATTCTGCACCAAAACGATACGCTGAAAGTTTTCGGCAACCCGGCTACCATTAAATTGCAGGAAGTGGTAAAGCAAATTCCGCAGCCGCTCGCTTTTCAGGAAAATACCGAATTGCAAACCATAGAACCACGCTTTAATTACCCGAACCTGATCCTGGGTTTAGTGCTTTTGGCTTTGCTTTTCGGGGGCATTTGGTTTGTGTTCCGGAAAAAGATCCTGATGCGTTACCGGCTTTACGTGCTGAAAAAAAATCACCGGAATTTTATTTACCGCTACAACACCTACATCGATCGTTTCCATAAGTCGGCTTCCCTTACGGATATGGAAAAAGCCATTACACTCTGGAAAAACTATTTAACCGGGCTGGAAGACACGGCCATTAACAGCTTCACCACCAAAGAGATTGTGAGTTACTACGACAACGACGAAGACGTAACCACGGCCCTGAAACTGTTCGACCGCGCCATTTACGGCAATATTCTCTCCGATAAAATTTCCGATACGCTAACGGCTTTTTATTTGCTTCACCACTTTGCCGACCGCCGTTACGACATTATAAAAGAAAAAACCCGCGATGCTGCAAATGCCCGATAATTTTACGGATTGGTTTGCCTGGCGCTGGTTCAGTCCGGCCACCTTGCTTGGTTATGACTGGGCTCGCCCGTTCTTTTTGTATGCCATTATTCCGGTAGCTATTTTTTTGCTGGTCTGGAGTCTGGTGAAACTGAAAGTGCGCCGCAAAACCGACGTAGCCTTTTTCGAAAGCAAACCGATCCGCAACTGGACCAGCTACCTCCGTTTCCTGCCCGATGCATTTTTTGGTTTAAGTTTGATCCTGACCTTTCTGGCCCTGGCGCGTCCGCAAAAAACGAGTGAGCAGGTAGAACAATACGCCGAAGGCATTGATATTATGCTGATCCTGGATACTTCGGGTTCTATGGAACTGAAAGATTTTAAACCCAACCGCCTGGAAGCCGCCAAAAAAGTAGCGCTGGAATTCATCAACGGTCGTTTTCAGGATAGAATTGGCCTGGTAGTTTTTGCCGGCGACGCATATTCATTAGTGCCTTTAACCACCGATTACGACCTGCTGCGCACCAACTTACAAAGCGTAAAACTGGGCATGATCCCCAACGATGGCACCGCCATTGGCAGCGCGCTGGCCGTAACCATAAATCGGATGCGCGACTCCAATGCCAAATCGAGAATTGCGATCTTAATATCCGACGGGGAAAATACGGCTGGAAATTTAGACCCCAGCATTGCCGCAAAAATGGCCCAGGCTTTCGGCATGAAGATCTATACCATTGGCGTAGGCGCGGAAGGCACCGTTCCGTACGGCACCGATGTTTTCGGAAATACCACCTACGTAGAAACCCGCCTGGATGAAAGCAACCTGCGCGAAATTGCCGAAATTGGCAACGGCTATTTTTACCGCGCCGAAAACCAGAATGCCCTGCAGGAAATTTTCCGCACCATCAACAAACTCGAAAAAGTAGCTATCAAAGAAACCCGCTACCGCGATACCAGAGAATTTTACCAGGTGTATTTGCGGTTTGCTGTCGTGTTTTTCTTAATGTGGCTGTTTACCAAGAACTCGTTTTTAACGAATGCGCTGGAGGATTGATTAATGTGCTAATTCTTTAATGTGCTAATGTAAAAATGTTCTTAAAATTCATTAAAACTCAAAATGGTTTTATTTAATACCGTAAGGCATAATCTTCATCTTAAGACTGTATTTGTAATAATTCTTGTTTCTATGTCTGGATGTGATTTGCCAATGAGTAGTTATGAACTTCATGATAATTTGAAAGAATTTGGATTAACGCTAAAAGAGGAACCAAACTTCAGGGTAAATAGCAAATACGCAACCCATATTGATTATTACGAAAATGTAGAGTTAAAGCTTTCAGACGCTGAATTAGCAAATCTCCAGACTCAGATAAAAAATTCGAATGGCTTCACTAATTTAAAAAATTATGAAAAAGGCCTTCAAGAGTTCAGAGAAACCGATTGGAAATCTTATAACACTTTCGATAAAAATCACCTCACAGAAAATGAGAAAACTTTATATCCGGAAGCAATTGATATGGCCTATTACCATGAAGCACATTTGGGCAAGTGGGTAGAAAGAATTGATGCAAATTCAAAACTTTTCGAATATTATAATACGTGGGGAGGTGAAAGCGGAGCAACAGTCACCATAATTCCTAGCAAAAAAAAACTTTTCTATTACCTGCAGGATGATTAATTATTATTTAATTTTCAATCATTCTCTCATCCACTCATTCAATCATTCAAACTCATGACCATAGCCGAATCGGTAGCCTTTTTCAACCAAAAACTCGAAGGAACGAATTGCCGCTTGGTGGCCGTTTCTAAAACCCATCCGGAAAGTTTAATCCAGGAAGCGTATGATGCCGGCCAACGCATTTTCGGGGAAAATAAAGCCCAGGAAATGACTGCTAAACACGAAAACCTGCCGCAGGATATTGAGTGGCACATGATCGGGCATTTGCAGACGAACAAGGTAAAATACATCGCGCCTTTCGTGCACACCATTCAGAGCGTAGATAGCTTAAAGCTGTTGCAGGAAATTGAAAAACAAGCCGCCAAAAACAACCGCGTCATTAACTGTCTACTGCAAATTTATATTGCCGACGAAGAAAGTAAATTCGGGTTAAGCGAAGCCGAGGCTATAGAAATTCTGGAAAGCGAAAGCTATAAAAATATGCAGCACGTGCAGATTTCCGGGGTTATGGGCATTGCCACGAACACCAAAAACCAACAGCAGCTTCGCAAAGAATTCACCGCGCTTAAAAATACCTTCGAAAAACTGAAGCAGAATTTTTTCCCGGAAAATGATACCGTTTTCAAAGAAATTTCCATGGGTATGAGCTCCGATTACGAATTGGCGATAGAATGTGGAAGCACGTTTATTCGGGTAGGAAGCGCTATCTTTGGGAATCGGGATTACGGGAAAATGTAAAAATATTGGAATTAGAAAATGTGTGAATTAGAAAATAATAACCCACTCCTAACCCCTCCGAGGAAGGAAATTATCGGATAATTTGATCGTCGAATTTATTTTAAAAGGAATGTTCCAATTCCCCTCCTCGGAGGGGTTAGGGGTGGGTAAATTTAACTCAAACCACGGAAAACGCTATGCATTTTCACTAAAAAATTCCTTCCGCTTTCAAAATAAACCAACAACCACCAACGAACAACCAACAACTAAATTATGAATCAGAAATTAACCTTAATAGCCGGTAGTTTATTTGGCGCTTTATCCGTGATGATCGGCGCTTTTGGCGCCCATGCGCTGCGCAACCTGCTTACCCAAACCAACCGCCTCGAAACCTTCGAAACGGCCGTTAAATACCAGTTCTACCATGCGTTGGCCCTGATTTTAATTGGTTTACTGGCTTTTCATTTGCAGCATGCCGGTTTGCGTTGGGCGGCCATTTGCTTTACGCTCGGCATCCTGATCTTTTCCGGTTCGCTTTATATTCTTTGCCTGACGGGTATAACCTGGCTGGGCGCCATCACGCCAATTGGCGGCACCTTCATGATCATCGGCTGGTTCAGCTTGCTTTATGCCGTGGCTAAGTCGCTGTAAAAAAACGGTAGGCAAAATGCCTTAAAAAGTAAAAGCGCCCCGCAAACTGAATTGCGGGGCGCTTTATGTTTTATTTCAAACCAAGATTATTTCTTCGTTTTGGATTTCGTTTTACCGTTAGAGGTTTTTACTTTAGTTTCAGCCGTAGCATTCGTAGCAGCCGTTACTGCCGGACCTTCTGCAGGTTTTACCAAAGCAGCACCACCTGCTGGTTTTTCCTGGATGTTAGTGATGATCGTAACCTGCGCCGGACCTTCTACGGAGTTAGACTGTACAGTAATCACTTTGTTTTGCTGACCTAATTTACCGGTGCTGTTAAATACCGCTTTTATCTGACCAGATTTACCCGGTGCGATCGGCTCTTTCGGCCACTCCGGCGTGGTGCAGCCGCAGGTTACATCTACGCGGGAAATTACCAGTGGTGTAGTGCCGGTATTTTTAAATTTGAAAACGTGTTCCACCACATCGCCCTGGTGAATGTTACCAAAATCGTGGCTTTTCTCGGCAAATGTAATTACCGGACCGGCCGTGATAGATTTCGCAGCTTTGGCATCAGAAACAGTTTGAGCTGTTGCTGCACCAAAGGAAAGCGACGTTGCAACAGCCAGAATAAATAATTTTTTCATACCGATTTGATCAAGTTAAAGTTAATAAAGCAAATATATACTTATTGGGGAGATTCCAATAATCCTGCCACATAAATTTATAAACGTAAAAGACCTTAAATCAGGACAAAAGTTCCGAATAAAAATTCACCAGGTACAATTCTTCCGACGACCGGGTTACGGCTGTATAAAGCCAGCGGGTAAATTCCGGGGTTATCATTTCTTCTTTCAGATACCCGTGATCTACAAAAACCGCCTGCCACTGCCCGCCCTGCGCTTTATGACAGGTTAAGGCATACGCAAATTTCACCTGAAGGGCATTTAAATACGGGTTCTTTTTCATTTGCTGGCTCCGCTCCCGCTTTGTGCCCAGGTCCGAATAATCTTTCAGCACCTCGGCGTAAAGCTCTTTATTTTTGTCCGCAGGCAAGGCCGGCGCTTCAGAATAAAGTGTATCGAGCATGATCTTTACCTCCACTTCTTCTTCGTTGGGGTTATCTACAAAACGTAGACGCACGTCGGCAAACCGGAAACCGTACATTTCTTCGTAGCGGATGATCTTGGTAATTTCCACGAAATCGCCGTTGGCCATAAACCCGATCTCCGAATCTTTGGGCAGCCAGTGGTAATTATTTTTCACGATCATCAGGTAATCGCCCGCCGAAATTTCGTCTTCATGAAAAAAGATCTGCCGCCGGATGTGCTGGTTATACAAGTTCGCATTCTTGTTCGAACGACAGATTACCGTAGTATTTTCGATCCCGAATTTATCGTAAGCGTAGCGCAAACCGTCTTCCAGGCGCTCGCCCGTCATGCGGTAAATATCTTTGTAGCCGCCGGTTTTAATTTTCAGGTTTGCCTTTTCAGCTGAAAGTTGTTCGCGCAGGTTTGTGGCGTTCATTAAAATTCCCGAAGCTTCGGCTTGGCGCATCACCTGTTTCATTTCCACCTCAAAAACCTGGCACCGGAAATTAGATGTTAAATAAGCCCCATTCAGCGATGGACTCAAAGCCTGACCCACCGGCGGCAGCTGCGCCGTATCGCCCACCAGCATCAGCTTGTTGTTCTTTTTTTCGAACACGTAATGCATCAGGTCCTGCAGCAAGCCATTCTCCCCGAAACCACTTTCATCGGAAAGCATGGAAGCCTCATCGACTATAAAAATGGTATCGGTAATTTTATTGGGCTGGCGCGTAAAAGACAAGCCTTCGGAATACGGATTAGCCGTTTGGCGATAAATTTTCTTGTGAATGGTAGACGCCGGCTTGCCCGAATAATTAGACATTACTTTGGCCGCGCGGCCGGTGGGTGCCAGCAACACATATTTATACCCGAACCGGTTCAGAATTTTAACCAGCGCGCCTAAAACCGTAGTTTTACCCGTTCCCGCAAATCCTTTCAGCAGAAAAACATCCTTGTTTTCGGCTTTACTCATCAGAAAGTCGTCGAGCTTTTTAAACAGCCGCACCTGGTCAGAAGTCGGTTCAAACGGAAAATTCTGGCGTATTAAGTCTTCTGGGCGCATTAGTTGGTATCAGGTAATAAGTATCAGGTATGAGGAAAAAAACGGTAGGTAAAACAACTAAAAAAGTCGGGATCATGGGTTACGTAGGGTGTAAACCTAAACGTAGCTCTTTCACAAAATTTTATTCCGCTTGGTAAATTTAAAAATATGTAAATCGGTATCGGCAAAAAAACTACCCCTACCTGTTCTCCAGCAACAGATTACCACAGGTCTTAAACCGTGAAACTCCGGAGAAATAAATCAACAATTTAACAATCGGCCATTTAACAATTTAGCGTTTAATATCTTCGGGCGTAAGCGTGGCCATGGTTGCGGAAGCTTTAGCAATTAAAACCGGTTCGTTTTCACCGGAAATGCTGTAAACTTCGGCTTCGCAAAAGTTAAGTTTGCGCCCCTGTTTCAACACCCAGCCTTTGGCAAAAAGTTTCTCACCGAGGCCCGGATTTAAATAAGAAGTTTTTAATTCTACCGTAACCACGTGGTGATCTTTAGGCACCAGGCTTACGGCTGCAAAACCGGCCACAATATCGGCTACAGTAGCAATTACGCCGCCGTGCACAAAGCCTTTGTGTTGTTTATGGGCATCCTGCAAAACCAGTTCGCCTTCTATTTTTCCTTCTGAAATTTCGGTAATTTTAAAACCAAGCAGCTGCATAAAGAACTGCCGCTCCAGTTTTTCGTTAATGGTATTTTTAAAATCCGGGTTATACGTTTTTACGTTCATAGCCCGAAATTAACGACCTGAAATCCGGCAAGCAAACCATGGAAGAAACAAATAAATTTTACGAAGGCAAACTGCGGGTACGCGTATGCGGTATTAATCTCCGGAACAAGTCGCTGCTGCTGGTTTGCCACAAAGGTTTGCTGCCCGGCCGCGATTTCTGGGCGCCACCGGGCGGCGGTTTGCATTACGGCGAAAGCGTACAATCCTGCCTGAAACGCGAATTCCTGGAAGAAACCGGCCTGATCGTAAACCCGGGAAGATTTCTTTTCATTAACGAATTTCTGCAAGCTCCCCTGCACGCCATCGAATTATTTTTTGAAGTGGAAGTAACCGGCGGCGAACTAAAACCAGGCACAGATCCCGAACTTTCAAAAGAAAACCAGATGATTGCCGAAGTTGCCTACAAAAACCTGTCAGAATTAAGCAAGATCCCGCTTGCAGAAAAACACAGCATCTTCCACCAACTCGTAGATCTGGACGACCTTTTTATTCCGGATAACCGGTTTATTTGACATGTTAGATTTGAAAATTTGGAGATTTGGAGATTTGAAAATCCTATTGAACTACGCTGGCGGTTAACACTTGCGCGAGCAGAGATGGTTTTGAGAACTCAATATCTTCAAATCTCCAAATTTTCAAATTTTCAAATCTTCAAATACTTTTAGTCTTTTTCAATAATTTTGCGGTTTTTTGAAGGAAGATTAATCCAGAACGTTGAGCACTGCAACTACCCATTACCGGCAGGTACTTAAAATTACCGACGAAGCCCTGTTAACCGGCCAAACCGGCCCGTTGAATTTATACTGCAGCCTGAGCACGCGGCATATCCGTTTGGCCGTGGCCGATGCGCAGCGCAACAAGATCCTGTCGCTCGAAGATTACGAACTTTCTACCATTTTCAGCCAGCTGCAACTTACCGAACAATTAAACCTACTGGCCGACGAAAATGAATCCCTGACCAAAACGCACTGGAATGAGATCCGGGTGGCCATTAAAAATCAGAATTTCACCTACATTCCGGAAACCCTTTTCGATCCTTCGGCCGCGCAGCATTACCTGAACCTGCACGCCGAACCTGACGAATTTCACGAAGAAATATTAACCTACCGGCATCCGAAAATAGAAGCCGTTAGCATTTTTACCATCGACAGTTATTTAATAAAATGGTTTGAAGAAACCTTTACGCGCAAAAAGCTGCGTTTCATGCACCAGACCAGCCCGCTGATAGAAGGCATTTTAAACGAACACCAGCGGAGCCTGCAAAAGAAAACCTATCTGTACATTGAGCAAAACAACCTGAGCATTTTACTTGCGCAGGATGGCCGCCTGGAGTTCTGCAACCAATTTTATTACGCTTCGGCAGAAGATTTTATTTATTTCACGCTGCTGGTCATGCAGGAGCAAAAACTCAATCCCGATCAGGATCCAGTTACGGTTTGGGGCGACCTTACCCACGATTCAGCTTTATTTACCATTTTAAGAAAATACATCCGGAACGTAACACTGGGCAAGAAACCGCAAAACATGACCTTCAGCTACAAATTCGACGACGTTTTTGACCACCGCTTTTTCGATCTCTACAACCTGCACCTTTGCGAGTAATATAATTGTTAATTGTTGATTGATTTTAACCGGTATGGTTTCAGGCTTAAAAAGTCTGGATCAGGATTAAAGAGTTGTCTGAATTGATATTTGTAGGATTAAGGGATTAAAGGATTATTGTCCTCAAAATTACCAATCGAACGCGCCAGCGGAGTACGATCAACGAAAGCGATGAAAAGCAAGCAAAATTTGCGCTTACGGCAGCAAATTATGCCGCCTGCAGGAGCAGAAAAGTTTTCTATCAAGGCACTTTTCAGTTTTCTATGAAATGCAAGAAGTTATCAGGGTGCGCTTTTGTCAAGCGCACTGTTTGAGCGGTCAGCGCCTGTCCCGCAGGCTTGCGGGAAGTTTGCGCTTGCCCCCGGAAATGCTTCGGGACGTGCCGCTTGATTTTCGTTGGTTCTTTTTGTATCAAGCGGCACATCCCGAACCCTTTCGGGGACAAAAAGAACACTAAAGTAAGAGAAGAACTACTAAGGCAATTGATCAATAAGATAAAGCTAACGACCAAAAAACGGTATCTTTTTGAGCTGAAAAACTCAGTAGCAAACTAAACTACCACCTTGATAAGATCCCTCCTATCGCCGGGATAAAACGGTATGTTTTTCAGCTAAAAAACCATTAACTTACCCTGCTAAAAAAGCAAAAAATTAACAAACCACCTCTAAATGAAAAGAATAGCAATTTTTCCCGGCTCTTTCGATCCCTTCACCAACGGCCATTTAGACGTGGTACAGCGCGGAACCGAACTTTTCGACGAAATAATAATAGCCATCGGCAACAACAGCAATAAAAAACGCGCCTGGGAAGTAGAGCAAATGGTAGCGATTATTGAAGATATTTTTAAAGATCAGCCCCATATTTCGGTGCAATCCTACAAAGGCCTTACCGCCGATTTTGCACGAAATGTTGGTGCAAAATTTTTGCTGCGCGGTTTACGCAATACCACAGATTTTGAGTACGAGAACACCATTGCCCAGGCCAACCGCCACGTTAATAAAGATCTGGAAACAGTGTTTTTAATTACTTCGCCGCACCTTGCCGCCATAAGTTCTTCCATTATCCGGGAGATTCATTCTTACGGCGGCAACGTGAACGACTTTATTCCTTTCCGGCTTTCAGACTTTTCAGGTAATAATTCATCACAAATTCAATAGAACCGTAGGCGTCTTTCAGCACTTCTTTTACTTCTTCGGGCGTCATCCAGCGTACTTCTTCAATAAATTCTTCGGCCTGGGGCTTCATCAGGCTGTCGTCGGTGCAGGCCATTAAAAACCAGCTCGTTTTCTTTAGAATTTTGTTGCCTTTATAAGCGTAAGAGTGCCAGGTGTTGGGTAATTCATCTATTACCTGCACCTTTATGCCGCATTCCTCTTCCACTTCGCGGATGGCGCCTTCGCGCACGTCTTCCACTTTTTTCATTTTGCCTTTCGGAAGATCCCATTTACCCAAACGGTAAATCATCAGGATCTTGCCGTCTTTTATAACCAGGCCGCCGGCCGCTTTCACGATCTTGAACTGGTCTTTCAGGTGCTGAATGATGCGGCGTTTTTTGTCGGTAACCAGCGTTAGCGAATCGAGTTTTTTTAGTTTTTTTACTTCCAGCAACCGGATGATTCGGTCGATCAGGCTTTCGTTCACATCCCGGATCAGCACATCGCCAAGCAGGGTTTTAGAATTAAAATATTCGTCCGCATCTAAAACCAGGTCGTAGTGGTGCTTGTATACTTTATCACCAGCTTTCTTGAGAATTAACGGAATGTCGTTTATAAAGACGTTCATTGGGTAATGATTTTGCGGAGTTTGTAATTTTTACAAATCAATAAAAAAAAATGGAAACAAAAACGCTTCATGGTAAAAATACGGAAATAATATTTTCTAATTTTGGCCATGGAAAAAGACGAAACTGCCCGGAAAATTGCGGCTTACCTGCTCGAGACCGGCGCTGTAAAACTGCGCCCGGAACAACCTTTTAAATGGAGTTCCGGCTGGAACTCTCCGATCTATTGCGACAATCGTGTTACGCTTTCGCATCCCGCTATACGTACATTTATCAAAAAGGCTTTAGCTACGGCCATAAAAAATAATTTCCCGAAGGTGGAAGTGATTGCTGGCGTAGCCACAGCCGGCATTGCCCAGGGTGCTTTGGTAGCGGAAGAACTGGGTTTACCGTTCGTGTATGTGCGTCCGGAACCGAAAAGCCACGGCATGGGCAACCAGATTGAAGGCCACCTGGAAGCCGGAAAAAAAGTGGTGATGCTGGAAGACCTGATCTCTACCGGCGGAAGCTCCTTAAAATCGGCTAAAGCGGTGCAGGCTGCTAACGCTGAAGTTATTGGCATGGCCGCGATCTTCACTTACGGCTTCGCCAAAGCCGACCAGAATTTTGAAGAAGCCCATATTCCATTGGTGACGCTCAGCAATTACAACGTTTTAGCCGAAGTGGCCCAGGAAAAAGGAATCATCAAACCCGAATCATTCGAAAGCCTGAAAAGCTGGCGCGAAGCTCCGGAAGTTTGGGGAGTTTAGTTTTACTTTTAAAAACGCTACCATTTTTAATGCAAAAAGTGCAGCCTGAAAATTTTCGGGCTGCACTTTTTTAGTTTTAAGGCTAGTTTATTTTCTGAAGAATTAAAAATCAAAAACGCTATGATTTCAGGCCCAAAAAGTCAGTTCAAACTGAAATGCTGTTGCGGTTTTTTAGGTTTGGCCGATTTGGCCGCAAAGATCAGTCCCTGGATCAGCAAACCGACCCCGATCAGGATTGCCAGCTCAAATTGGGTTAAAAGCGAAGAACCCGCGATCATTTTCTTAGACTTTTCGCTCAGCAGTCTGCCCTCCGCTACCTGAATTCCGGAAAGTTCGTGCAGGTTTTCGGCAGCCGATACATAAGAAGCATCCAACGTAACTTTTTTTTCCGGCAGCGCCTGACCAACTCCGGCCATATATTGGCTTTCCAGTTTTTCGATCGTTGCCACGTTCTCCTTAAAATCCTGGAAGCTAACTGCTTCTTTTTCGGTGAGCCTGGTTTTTTCGTAATGCAGAATCAGTGAATGGATCGCGGAATTTTGCGCCCCGATCTTAGCCTGCAAATTCCCCAGATTCTCCTGGCTGCTGCAATTATCGAGCATGATCTTTTTCTGGTACAAATGGTCGGAAAGCTGATAAATGTAGCTTTCTACCACCAGGCGGTCTTCATAAACTGAAGCAAAAGAATTTCCCAGCTCCGCCACCTTGCGTTCGTCGTAGCAGTTCTTTGCGAATACCAGCAGAAAAACCACGCCCAAAATAAGCGCTGCCCGGGTTTTCTGCTGAATGGTGAATGCCCATTTCATGATAATTTATAAATTAATGTGAATCAGAGTAATATAAGCAATTTTTATTATAAAAAGAAGTTCAGTCAAGCAAAAATATCTTTGTCCTTCTTATTACTTTTATAATAGAAGATCATAGAAAGGGCAAAGCAAACTATCCATGCTAAGCCTTCAGTAGTCTTTTGATAATAATCATTATGCTTCCAATTATTAATGGCAAAATAAAATAAAGGTGTGGTAGAGGTTAGTAGAAAACCAGTTATAATTAATCTAACCCGCCGCTCTTTTTTTATCAACTTATTTGTAAAAAAAACGATGGGAAAATAAGTAATGATACTAACTGTCAGTGGAAACATATTATAAAAAAATGCCCCTCCAATCATTTCTATAAAGATTAGTTCGGGTGCCGCTGGGAAATATCTTATTGTATCAGGTAAATATGTTTCATTTGTTATGTTGTATTTCATGAGAATGAAATAAACTACCATGAAAGACAAATCCTTAATTAATATATGAATAACCGCTAATCGCATAGGAATAGTTTGATTAGAAATTTCAAACTAGTTTGAAATCTCCTGAAAGTAAAAACCTAACTTTACAATTCCAATAAGAACCACCAATGAAAATCGGCCTCCTCTCCGACACCCACTCCTACCTCGACGAACGCATTCTGCACCACCTCAGCACCTGCGATGAGATCTGGCACGCCGGCGATTTCGGCAACGTAGAAGTTTCGGATACGCTGGCCAATTTAAAGCCCTTACGCGGCGTTTACGGCAACATCGACGATCAACGCATCCGTCTGATCCATCCGAAGGTAAACCGCTTTAACGTAGCCGGTTTGGAAGTTCTCATCACCCACATCGGCGGCTACCCCGGCAAGTACCATCCCGATATCAGAACGGAAATCCAGCAGAACCCGCCCGGTCTGTTCATCACCGGCCATTCGCACATCCTAAAAGTGATACCCGATAAAAAACTAGGGTTACTGCATTTAAACCCGGGCGCGGCCGGCAAGCACGGGTTTCATACCATGCGCACCATGATGAAATTCGACATAAACGCCGGGAAAATTGAAAACCTGCAGGTTATAGAATTGGGTAAGAGGGCCGGATAAAAACGGTATCCTTTCGGGCCTGAAAACTATTTTAACCCTTCAGCTCAACACAAACTAAAAACCACAGGCAAAAACATAAGCATTGCCTGTAAACTCCGTTTCTGCCGTTACCCAAGCAGGTCCAGCCACAAAGCAATACTTAAAAAACTTTTAAATCACCGACAAAACAAAAAAGTGTGCCCGATAAACAGGCACACTTCTAATATTATGAAAACAGTATGGTAATTACACTAAAAACTGCTAAAGCTATATAATCAGACTAAAACGACCAGGAGCTTTAACAGTAAAAATTACTCAGCAGATTTTGCTTCGTCAGAATGCAGTGCGCTGTCAACTTTTTCTTTTACAGCTTCTACTACGTCTTCCACTTTGTGAGCTACTTCAGAGATGGCTTTTTTTACAGTGCCAACAACGCCTGGTTTGCCGAACTGGGCTTTCAGTTCTTCCGGATCAACGTTTTTAATAACCGGCACGCGCAGTAATTGTTTAATTACGGTCTGCTTGTTATTCGCTCTTGCTTTATTTTTGCGGTCTTTTCTTTTTAATCTTGTAATAGCCATCTTTCAATAGTTAAAATTGGAACGCAAAAGTAACAGAATATTTTTAATTTTAAAACAAATTCTCAGCTAAATATCGAATGAATACTATAGATCTCCGCTCCGACACCGTTACCAAACCCTCCAAAGCCATGCTGGAAGCCATGTTCCAGGCCCAAACCGGCGACGATGTATATGGCGAAGACCCAACCGTAAACATGCTGGAAAAGAGCTGTGCGCAGTTTTTTGGCAAAGAAGCTGGCCTTTTCTGCCCTTCCGGTACCATGACCAACCAGATCGCCATCAAACTGCACACCGAACCGCTATCGGAAGTGATCTGCGACCTTACGGCTCACATTTATAATTACGAAGGCGGCGGTATTGCATTTAATTCGGCGGCTTCGGTTTGCGTGATTCCGGGCGAGCGCGGCAAAATCAACGCAGATCAAATAGCCCAATGCATTCGCCCCGACAATATTCACTACCCCATCTCCAAATTGGTTTCGCTCGAAAACACCAGCAACAAAGGCGGCGGTTCTTATTATACTGCGGCGGAAATTGCCCCGATCGCTGAACTATGTCGCAGCCAGAATCTGGCGCTGCACTTAGACGGCGCCAGAGTTTTTAACGCCTTAGTTGCCGCGAAGGAAACCCCGGCGCAGCACGGCCAGTATTTCGATACCATTTCGGTTTGCTTATCGAAAGGCTTAGGCGCACCCGTAGGATCGGTTTTATTAGGCACCGAAGCCAACATTAAAAAAGCCCGCCGGATCAGGAAAGTTTTAGGCGGCGGTATGCGACAGGCGGGTTATCTGGCCGCAGCCGGCATATATGCCCTGCAAAACAACCTGGACCGCCTAACTCAGGACCACACCCGCGCCAAACAACTGGAAGAAAGCCTGAAAACCTGCGCTTTTATAGCCGAAGTGCTGCCCGTAGAAACCAACATTGTTATTTTCAAGCTTCAGAACGGCATCGATCCCGACACTTTCCTGGCTAAACTGGCCGAACAAAATATCCTGGCTTCCGGTTTTGGCCCGCAGCAGATCCGTTTTGTTACGCACTTAGATTTTACTGACGATATGCTGGAAAAAAGCATAAAGGTTCTGAAAGCAATCGCGTAAAACCAGTACTAACACATTACTGATTAACATAATTTTCAAACTGCAGCAAAACGCTATCTAATTTCTGCTCAAAACACATGCCCTATCAAAAAGCCATTGCCCATTTAAATTCCGATCCGGTTATTGCCGAACTTATAATTTCGCTTCCGCCAATCCCACCGAAACCGAAAGAACCGGATTTTTACCTGACTTTACTCCGCTCTGTTGTTGGCCAGCAACTTTCGGTTAAGGCAGCGGCTACGATCTATGCCCGCTTCATAAATCTGTTTCCCAGCACGTACCCGAACCCGGAAGAAGTGCTTTTGCTTTTAGATGAACAATTGCGCGGCGTAGGGTTATCGGGCCAGAAAAGCGGTTATGTGCGGGCAGTTGCGGAATTTAAGAAAAGCGGAAAACTGGAGCCGGAAGTGATCAGTCACCTGGATGATGAAGCGCTAATAAAGCATCTTACCAGCATAAAAGGCGTCGGTCGCTGGACCGCCGAAATGCTTTTAATGTTTGCCTTAGATCGTCCCGATGTTTTTCCGGCAGATGACCTCGGCATTCAAAACGCCATGAAAAAGCGCTATGGTTTAACTTCCGAAAAAAAAGTACTCCGCCAACAAATGTTCGAAATAGCCGAAAACTGGAAACCCTATCGCACACTGGCCAGCAAATATCTATGGAAGAGTTTGGATAATATGCCGGGATAAAATTTGCCCAAAGCCATGCCGCTTTTATCGGGTAATGTGATTAATCACCCCAACCCTCCCCTGAAAATCTCCAAGATCTGCGACTGTCCAGGTGGGGAGCTTAAAACCATCAGCAATGATTTGAACACGATTTTAGGGATTTATGAGATGGGCAGGATTATTTGTCTGAATTTGGATTTATCAGATTAGGGGATTTAAGGATTCTTGTCAGAGTCCGAATTTTCTGAATTCAAGAATTTTCAGAATCAACAAATAGAATTTACCGGTAGGGTTACCTCTCGTGAGTGCCTTTTTACATTCCAATATCACCCCTATCGCCAGCGCAGCGTACCTTGAAAATCACGTTATCCAGGAAACTAAAATAAAAAGAAGCTCACTACGAAGGGAAACAGACACCAGTTTCTGTGCGAGCGGCCTCCAAGACTTCCGGTGCCGAGGAACGAGGCAGCCCGCCAGGGCAGGAAGGGTTGCAGCCGCGAACGCAGAAACGAAGCCACCCGGCTTGAGGGAAAAAGTAAACTATGAAAGTAAACCATTATAGGTTAAAAGTAAAAAGCAGACTATGAAAACGGTATGCTTTTGACCTAAAAAACTAAACCCTCATTTTCCCCCGCTTCACCAGATACCCATAAAGCACCTTATCAAAAGGCTCGTTTATATCTACCGGAATAAAATCGATCTTGTATTGATGGCATTTCAATTCCAGGCTGTGTTTAAATTCTTCAATCGCTTTTTTATAACTTTCCCGTACCTGACTAGGCTGTAATTTCAATTGCTCACCGGTTTCCACATCCACAAACACATAAGGCCGTTCGGTAAATTCAAAGGCTGCTTCGGTTTTCTGATCCATTACGTGAAAAAGCAACACTTCGTGATTCTGATGTTTTAAATGCTGCAAGGCCGCAAAAATGGCATCGGCATCTTCCTGACGGCTGAACATATCGGAGAAAATAATAACCAAAGAGCGCTTCGGGATCTGCGCCGCGATCTGGTGCAGAACTTTGGCTACATCGGTTTGCCCGGTTGGTCGCGGCTGGTTAAGCAGATTCTGCAACGTCATCATTAATGTATGCACATGCGAACCCGTAGATTTTACCGGCGACTGCTCCAATATCTTATCCGCAAAAGTGATCAGCCCCACGGCATCGCGTTGCTTTTGCAGCATAGTAGTTAAAGCTGCCGCCGCCAAAGCACTGAAGGTTAGTTTGCCGTTCGTGGCTTCGGGGTAATACATACTCGGTGAAACATCGAGCAGAATATGGCAGCGCAGGTTGGTTTCCTCTTCGTAGCGTTTTACAAATAATTTATCGGTACGGGCAAAGACTTTCCAGTCGATGTGGCGCGTGCTTTCGCCGCTGTTATATAAGCGGTGCTCCGAAAATTCTACTGAAAAACCGTGGTACGGCGACTTATGAAGGCCGGTAATAAAGCCTTCCACCAGCTGCCGGGCCAGAAATTCCATGTTACCAAACTGCCTCACGGTTGCCAGATCTAACTGTTGTGCCATATTATCTTTTTGAAAACGAACCACTTAATCTAAAACGCTATGCTTCTAACGTTAAAAACTCAGATAAATTCTTGTTAAATAGTGTTTAAATTTCCGTTAAAAATTTTTATTGTTCAAACTAAACTTTTATTTTTAGCAGATAAAATAAATGTATCTAACTAAAGCCCTGTGGAAGAGAACAACGAAAAAGCAGAAATTTATTCGCAACGAATAAGAGCCGGCAAACGCACCTATTTTTTTGATGTAAAATCAACGCGTTCCAACGACTTCTATCTGACTATTACGGAGAGTAAGCGCAAGTTCAACAACGATACATACTCTTACGAGAAACACAAAATTTTCTTATACAAAGAAGATTTTGCCAAGTTCATGGAAGCCCTGCAAGGCACCATCGATCACGTAAAAACCAACCTCCTTTCCGAAGAAGACCTCGCCGAACTCGAACGTCTGGAAAATGAGCCCGTAGCCGTTCTGGACGAAGAACTGAAATGGGAATAAGTTGAAATAAAACTATGAAGTAAATTTTTGAAAGCCCCCGGAAAATTCCGGGGGCTTTTTTTTGATCAGGATTTTGATCAGGATTTGTTGGATGAAAGGATTTACTTAATAAATTGTCTAAACAAGATTTTTAGGATTTTTTGGGATGAACAGGATTTTTGTTTGAATTGGGATTTGCAGGATTAGGGGATTAAAGGATTCAAAAATTCTGAGTACTACCCTCGAACGCAAAAGCGGAGCACGATTAACGAAAGCGATGAAAAGCAAGTATAATTTGCGTTTACGGCAGCTAATTATGTGAGCTATAAAACAGCTTCAGAAACTGAACAAAGTGATAAAGCCAAAAATGGAAAATGGTATCCTTTTAAAGTAAAAAAGTATAATTGTCGGTAAAAAACCAAACAACGGCCAAAATACCTGCATAATTAACAATTAGCAATTATTAAATAAACCGTATCTTTGCGGCCGGTTTCAAAACCAACTAAAACCAATTCAGAAAACAATAAATAAATATACATTATGGGACTTCGCTGCGGAATTGTCGGGCTGCCGAACGTAGGAAAATCTACCTTATTCAACGCCATTTCCAGCGCCAAAGCTGAATCTGCCAATTATCCGTTCTGTACTATCGAACCGAACGTAGGCGTGGTAACCGTACCAGATGAGCGCCTGCAGATCCTGGAAGAACTCGTGCACCCCGAGCGCGTACTGCCAACCATTGTAGAGTTTGTGGACATTGCCGGTCTGGTAAAAGGGGCTTCCAAAGGCGAAGGCTTAGGCAATAAATTCCTGGCCAACATCCGCGAAGTAGACGCCATCATTCACGTGATCCGCTGCTTCGACGACCCCAATATTGTGCACGTAGCCGGCGGTGTAGACCCGGTTTTCGATAAAGATGTAATTGATACCGAGCTTCAGATCAAAGATTTGGAATCGGTAGATAAAAAGATCCAGAAAGTGGAGCGTACCGCCAAAGCCGGCGATGCCAAAGCCAAAAAAGAACTGGCCAGCCTGCTGAAATTCAAAGAAAATTTAACGGCCGGCAAAAACGCGCGTTCGCTGGAAGCCTCTGAAGAAGACCTGGAAGCCATAGACGACCTGAAACTGCTTACCATTAAACCGGTAATTTACGCCGCTAACGTAGACGAAGCTTCGATCAATTCGGGTAACAAATTTGTGGATGCGCTGAAAGAACACGTAAAAGACGAAAACGCTGAAGTAGTGGTAATTTCTGCCGCCATTGAAGCCCAGATCGCCGAAATTGAGGATCCGGATGACAAACAAATGTTCCTGGAAGAATATGGTTTAACCGAATCTGGTTTAAATAAACTGATCCGCGCCTCCTACTCTATCCTGAACCTGATCACGTATTTCACAGCCGGCGTAAAAGAAGTACGTGCCTGGACGATCGAAAAAGGCTGGAAAGCCCCTGCTGCCGCTGGCGTAATTCACACCGATTTCGAGAAAGGCTTTATCCGCGCCGAAGTAATTAAACTGAAAGATTACCAGGAATATAAATCGGAAGCGAAAATAAAAGAAGCCGGTAAAATGGCGGTGGAAGGTAAAGAATACGTGGTGCAGGACGGCGACATCATGCACTTCCGTTTCAACGTTTAATTTTCAAAAATGCTATTGTTCCGGAGCATAAAACTCATTTTATTTGCACCGGAAACCTTCGGGATGTAGCGTAGCCCGGTATCGCGCCAGCATGGGGTGCTGGAGGTCGTCGGTTCAAATCCGGCCATCCCGACTAACCAAAAACGGTAGCCTGTAAAGCTAAAAACTAAAAAGCCAGCTTCAGAAATGAGGCTGGCTTTTTAGTTTTAATAATTGAATGTGAGAATTAGTGATTGACTTTTCTGTCTGATGCAAGTGTTAAGCCGCAGTTGTCACTTGCACCTGGCAAATTTCTAATTCACGAATTCAAGCATTCAAGCATAACCTTACCGGTCTCCATTCACTTGCTGCGCCACGTAAGAGATCAGCAGATCAGCGCGGCTTCCCGGCGGGCGATAATACACCAGCAGATCGTAGAAATTTTCAGTATCGGCAAAAGAGTTTTCGAAATAACGTTCGTCGAGCGTGCCATCGGGCATTTTTACGGCCAGCATAAAATTATAATAGCCTTGTTTCAGTAAAGCCCGGCCGGTATACGCTTTTTCGGTGGGGTGATACGTGAGTTTGAAATTTTCCTGCGCTTTCCATTCGCTCAGCTGGCCTAAAACATAAACCGGTCCCGGCGCTTCCGTTTCGGCTTTCACCTGAAAATTTACCCATGCATAATCGCCTTCCGTATCGCCGTTTCCGTATTCGCGGTTATCAATTATGAACTTGCCATTCACATCCGGATAACGGGCATAAACATCTTTTCCGCGGCTTTGCTGCACAGTTAAAAGAACTTCGGTCGGGTTTACTTCGCGGTTTATAGAAGCCAGGTTGAAACCGGTGTAACGCAAGCTCCGGGTATCAAAAACGCGGAATTCATTCAGGCCTAAAAAATTATTGCGCGCATCGTAGAACGTATATTCCAGGCGCTGCTGCGCGTCGTGCACGTAGGTTGGCCGGATATTGAATTTGGCATTATCCCAGCGCTGGTTCTGGCGCAGAACGATCTTCACTTCCTGCATCGGATTAACCAGTTCGTATTTGCCGTACATGATATTGATGTTGAGTTGCTGCATGGAATACCGCTCGCCCACGCCCGCCGAAAAAGTGGGGATCAGGCTGGCCGCCACCACGTTCTCGTATACCATAAAGCGGCGCGTCATCACGTAATTGCCCTGTTCATCCGAAACCACCAGCAGATAATTACCCGAAATTTTTACCCTTGGCACCCGAAAAGCATAATGAAAAAACGGCACTTTCGTGTTTCCGTTCGGGCGGATATCGGTTATGTAATACTCGTTATAATCGTTGGCATACTGAATTTCCGAAAGCGTAGACGGGGCCCAGTTATAATCGCAATGCACCAGTTTTACCCGAAAGCGTTTCTGCACCTCGCTCAACTCATCGAACTCTAAAATAACCGGCACACTTTGCGCAAAAGAGATCACGGGCGCAGTCAGTACATCTTCGGCTGTGTTGGTTCCGGCATAGAACTGCACCGTTCTGATGGCATCGGAATAAATATGATCGGAGTATTGCAGGGTGCGTTGAGCGTAGTATTCAGGGGTTTTGGCAACAGTCGTATTTTCACCGGTAATGGGTTCGCCGAGCGGTACACATCCCAGCAAACTCAAACTCAGCAAAGCAAAAATGGTATGGTTTCGGAAGGAAAAAGTCATGCAGAAGGTTTAAGTGGCAGCAGTTTTAACGCAGGGAAATTACTCAATATTTTAAAAAGTTCGGGCGTAAATAAAACTTATATCAAAAAGAAAGCCCCCGGCAAAAACCAGGGGCTATTCAAAAACCTGATAAATTATAAATCAGACACTAATACTAAATGCTTTCAATTTAACAATTAAACAATTAAACAATTAAACAATTTAACAATTCAAGCATTTAACCTCTCAACTGACCCTCCAGGTTTTCTACCTGTTCTGCTACTGTTTCCCATTCGCTGTTTTTAGCGTCCAGTTCTTTTTTCGTTTTCTCGAATTTCAGGGTAAAATCGGTAAGCGAACTCACGTTGCCATATACTTCCGGCTCGGCCAGTTTTGCTTCGTAAGCGGCCAGTTCCTGTTCCAGTTCCTGCACTTTCATTTCTACTTCCTGCAATTGTTTGCCGGCTTTTTTCAAGTCATTCTGCAGCTGCTGGAAATTGTTCGGGTTTACTTCGGTTTTGGGTTTTGCTTCCGTTTTTATTACCGTTTTTTCCGGCTTCGGGGCGTTCTTCTTCGCTTCTTTTTCTTTGCTTTCCTGGAACATTTCGAACTCGTGGTACGTGCCCGGATATTCTTTCAGCTGATAATCTTCAATGTACCAGATCTTGTTCGCCACGTTCTCTACAAAATACCTGTCGTGGGAAATTACCACGAACGTGCCTTCGTATTGGTCCAGCGCCTGGATCAGAATATTTACCGATTGCATATCCAGGTGGTTCGTAGGCTCATCGAGCAGCAAAAAGTTGGCTTCCGAGATCAAAGTCTTGGCCAAAGCCACCCGGCTTTTTTCACCGCCGGAAAGCACTTTTATTTTCTTAAAAACCTGGTCGCCGGTAAAAAGGAATGAACCCAGAATGGTGCGCAATTCCATCTCGTTGCGCTTGCTGCCGGCTTCGGTGAGTTCCTGCAAAATTTCGTTCTCTACCGTTAAGCTTTCCAGCTGGTGCTGTGCGTAAAACGCCATGATCACGTTGTGGCCGAGCTGGTGTTTGCCTTCTACCGGTTCGGTACCGGCTACAATCCGCATGAGCGTAGATTTACCTTTTCCGTTCGCCCCGATCAAGGCAATTTTATCGCCGCGCTCAATGTGCACGTTCGTATCGCGGAAAATGATTTTGTCGCCGTATTTTTTGCTCATGTGCTCCAGGCGCAGAATGTGCCGGCCCGGCTCCACGCTGAACTGGAACTTGAAATTCACTTTCGGCGCATCGGAAGCTACATCCTCGATCCTATCCATGCGTTCCAGCGCTTTCATGCGGCTTTGAGCCTGCTTGGCTTTGGTGGCTTTAGCCTTGAAACGCTCAATAAAGCGCTCCGTTTGCCGGATCGCGGCCTGCTGGTTTTCGAAAGCACCTTTCTGAATTTCGTTTCGCAGCTCTTTTTCCTCTAAATAAAACGAGTAATTACCGGCGTAAATGTTGAGTTTCTGCTGCGCCACTTCCACGGTCATGTTCGTGGTTTTATCCAGGAATTCCCGGTCGTGCGATACGATAATAACCGCGCCTTCGTAGCCTTCCAGGTAGTTTTCCAGCCATTTAATGGAAGGTAAGTCCAGGTGGTTGGTTGGTTCATCGAGCAAAAGTAATGAAGGTTTCTGCAAGAGAATTTTGGCCAGCATCACGCGCATGCGCCATCCCCCGGAAAACGTTTTGAGCGGACGCTGCAATTCTTCGGTAGTAAAACCAAGGCCTTCCAGAATTTCTTCGGCTTTGCTTTGCATGTTGTAACCGTCCAGGGCATCGAATTGATCCTGTAGTTTGGCCAGTTTTTCTACCAGCGCATCCTCGTAATTGGTATCCATCTGGTGCAGCACTTCGTCTATTTCCTTCTGGATCTGCAAAGCCTGCTCAAATGCCTGCATGGCCACGCTCAGAATGCTCTCGTGCGTGTCGTAGCTGAGTAGATCCTGGTTCAAGAAACCGATGGTGGTATCTTTACTCATCTGAATGCTGCCGGCATCGGGTTTGTATTCGCCCACCAGCACGCGCAGCAAGGTAGATTTTCCGGTACCGTTCAGCCCGATCAGGCCGATCTTATCTTTGGGTTTTATATGTAAACTGGCATCCTCGTAAAGCGTGCGGCTGCCAAAATGAAAGCTAAGGTTATTAATGGAAATCATAATTGCCCTGAAATGAAACCGCAAAGGTACGGATTTTCGTCCGGATTGCCCGAAGCCGCTAAAACGCCGCCCAAAACGCTATGCTTTAGCACTAAAAAACCTGAAAACCGTAAAACTGCTTTTAAAACCAACCGAAATAAAGGAAAGAATCCGGCCGAAGAGGTTAATCCTACCTTTCAGGCCGTGAAACAAAAAAATAATCTGCTATTTAAAGCGGCGTTGAATCTTTATTGCTAACTTAAAGTTTTAAACCTAAAAAGAATATGTTAGCTGTTGCTTCCCTCCTCGACCAGGAACATACCGATAAAGTAAACGAGATCGTTTTTCAACTCGATCATATTTTCGGGCTGAAAGGGGTACAGCTTACTCCATATCCACACCTTACCTGGCTTACCACCGATGTGGCCAAGATGTCGGACCTGAAAGATTATCTGCAGAAAATTTCGGTGCAAACCCAGCCCATAACGGCGCGCACCATGGGTATCGGCATTTTTCCCGGCGATAAACCAGTCATTTATATTCCCATTCTGCGTACCCGCGAGATCAATCGTTTTCACGCGCGGCTTTTCCAGGAGATCAGCGAATTCAGCGAGCAAACGGGCCATTTCTACGACCCCAACCTCTGGATGCCGCATTTAACCCTGGCTTTAGGCGATACCAGTTCCTGGAGCCTGGCCCCGGTGCTGCACTACCTGAACCAATTCCGCTTCGACTGGAACATGACGCTTGACAATCTCTGCATTATTAAAAAATCGGGTGATAAATTCCTGAAAGAAGAAGTGTATAATTTTAAGGAGTTTGTGGAAGGGTAATCTTAATCTTTGCCGGCAGCAGCTTACTTTTCAATGATAAGCTATTCCGGTTTAATTAAAAAAAATCGGAAGGAAAGCGGTTGTAAAATCTCTATCTTTGAGATCTGTTTAATCAAAAAAATCTTATCTCATGGAAAACCCAAACTTCCAGTTTGTACCGCAGGATATATTGCCGCAAATGGCGAATATGAAACCTTACACCATTTTGTTGCTGAAAAAAGGTCCGGAATTTTCTTCGTCTGAGGCGCAAAAAATTATTCAGGCAGAGCATTTGCCGCATTTATTCAAGTTACGCGCCGAAGGCAAAATGCTGCTTTCTATGCCGGTAATGGATAATACCGATGTGGCTGCCGTTGGCATTTACAATTCCCTGGATAAAGCAGCATTAGCGAAATTAACGGAAACTGATCCGGCTGTGCAGAAAGGCGTTTTCACCTACGAGCTGCTGAATTCCGTAGGCATGAAAGGCGATACTTTGGTTTAGTTTTTAAGCCCAAAACCATACCGTTTTTAAACAAAAAAGCGCTGCAGTAATGCGGCGCTTTTTTATTCCTCTTTTGCCAGGATTTGCAAGTGTTTTCTTTCATCAATGAACTTTAAAACTATACAGCAGAAGGCGATGAAGAGAAAAAATTCAGAATCTGAAAAACAAAAAGGCACCGCAGATTTGCAGTGCCTTTTTGTTTAAAAATACCAGATACTTGTTACCTGATACCCAAATTACATATCCAATACCATCGCAAAGATCAATGGCGCTACGATCGTAGCATCACTTTCGATCACGTATTTCGGCGTATCGATTCCTAATTTGCCCCAGGTAATTTTCTCGTTTGGTACCGCGCCGGAGTAAGAACCGTAGCTGGTAGTAGAATCGGAGATCTGGCAGAAGTAACCCCAAAGCGGCACGCCAGTACGTTGTAAGTCCTGGTGCAGCATCGGCACTACGCAGATCGGGAAATCGCCGGCAATACCGCCACCAATCTGGAAGAAACCGATCGTAGATTCTTCCTTAGCGGTCTTGGTGTACCAATCTGCCAACTCGATCATGTACTGGATACCGGTTCTCATGGTATGTACATTCTTGATGTCGCCGGAAATTACGTGGCCGGCATAAATGTTACCGAGAGTAGAATCTTCCCAACCCGGGCAAATGATCGGCAGGTTTTTCTTGGCTGCTTCCAGCATCCAGCTGTTCTTCGGATCGATCTGGTAATATTGCTCCAGTTCGCCGGAAAGCAGGATCTGGTAGAAAAATTCGTGCGGGAAATAAGATTTGCCTTCCAGATCAGCTTTTTCCCAGAATTTCAACACTGTATTTTCCAAACGACGCATAGCTTCCATTTCCGGAATACAGGTATCGGTTACGCGGTTCATGTGGCGCTCCAGAAGGTCCTGCTCATCCTGCGGCGTTAAGTCGCGGTAATGCGGAATGCGCTCGTAAAAATCGTGAGCCACCAGGTTAAAAATATCTTCTTCCAGGTTGGCGCCGGTACAGGTAATGGCATGCACTTTATCCTGACGGATCATTTCGGCTAAAATAATGCCCAACTCAGCGGTACTCATGGCACCGGCCAGCGTGATCATCATTTTGTTGCCATCAGCTAAATGTTTTTTATATCCTTCAGCAGCATCTACTAACGAAGCTGCATTGAAATGTTTGAAATGTTTCTTTAAGAAATTACTTACTTCCATGCTTAATAAATTTGAAAAATTTAAGATTTGGAGATTTGAAAACGGATCTGCCGGAGCAGGTTGATTTTCAAATTTCCCACTGTTATTTACTTCCGGCTTTCAACCGAATCTAATAGATAAAAGTTTTATTTCCGACTGTTTTATAAACGCCTGACCAAACACTTTTAAGGCCCAAAACCCTGGCGTTTTTCCAATCAGCAATTAACAATCAGCAATTTAACAATTAAACCGGCTTTTCAACCATCAGGTTATGGTTGGTGAAAACGCAGATGTCGGCGGCAATGTTCAAACTTTCGCGCACCATTTCTTCGGCCGTTAAATGCGGCGCGTGTTGCTTTAAAGCCGTAGCGGCGGCCAGCGCATAATTGCTTCCCGAGCCTATGGCTGCGATCTGGTTATCTGGCTCCAGAACATCGCCGGTGCCGGAAATGATGAGCAGTTCGGTTTTATCGGCTACCACCATCATGGCTTCCAGTTTGCTCAGGTAACGGTCGGTGCGCCAGTCTTTGGCAAGTTCTATGGCGGCGCGTTTCATATTCTGGCCGTAAGCGTTCAGTTTGGCTTCAAAACGCTCCAGTAAGGTAAAAGCATCGGCGGTAGAACCGGCAAAGCCCGTTACAATTTTGCCGTCGAGCAGTTTACGGATCTTTTTTACGTTGCTTTTGGCAATGGTATTTCCCATACTGGCCTGCCCGTCGGCGCCCACGGCCATTTCGCCGTTATGGTAAATACCCACCACCGTGGTAGATCTTATTTTTACTTTGGTCATTTCTTCTTCAAAAAACGGTATGGTTTTACCCGGAAAAAGTCGGAAAGAACATGTTACCGGGTTGCCCAAAGTTAGCTTAAAATCACGAATTAGCCGAATATATTTCAAATCGCCAACTTGGGCCGAGCCGGCAGTTCTTTCAACTTAAAACCCTACCCTTTTAAGTTCCGGAAATAAAAAAAGCCTTCCGGTTAAGAAAGGCTTTTTAAAGTGAGAGTAAGTATTATTTCCAATCGGGCATTTCACCTTCGTTAAAGAGTTTCCTGCGGTTATTGCCATCCAAATCCATGATCCAGATCTCTCTCGGGCTACCCACGGCATTGCTGGCCTGTTCAAAAATTACCTGCGCACCGTTAGGCGAAAACCTTGGGTTGGTATCGTTAAAGCCTGCCGGTTTTTGTAGCGAAAGATCAATGGTATCGGATTTATTGAGCCGCATCAGGAAAATGTGAGAATTCAATTGTCTGCCGTTGGCGGCATTAAAACCTTCCACATCGCGGGTAAAAAGTACGTTCTGCCCGTTAATAGAAAAACTCGGGCTTTCGATCCGGCCCGGCATGTTTCCTAAAAACTGGGTCATGCCCGTTCCGTTGTCGTTCATCAGGTAAAGCTCCGAGTCGAAAATTTCGGTTCCCATGGTTTGGGCAATGATCTTGTTGCCCTGGTCAGTCCAGTCGAGCTGCCGAAAGTGGCGGTTGGCCGGGGCGGTAGCCAGTAATTGATTGCCGGTGCCGTTGCGGTTTATTTTGTAGATCTTATCGTAATGCGCATAAATGAGCTGCGAGCCGTCCGGCGACCAGGCATAGCCCAAACCGTCGTTGTGGTAACCGGTAACGGGAAACGACACAGTAACCCGTCTTTTATTCGAGCCGTCGCGGTTCATGGTAAAAATATGCCATTGCCCGTATTCATTTGTGGTAAAGGCAATTTTATCGCGCAGCGGACTCAGCAATGGCTGGTTTTCCTGGTAAGCAGTATTGGTAAGGCGCACCTGGCTGATAGAATCGGCAGTAAAAACTTCGCGCGAGCCGCTCATTTCTTTTACGAAAAGGTATTTGAAGTTCGGCATATCAAGGGTCCGGAAACTCCAGATATCGCTTTTGGTTTCCAGGCTGAAAGGATCCTGCGCAGTTACCTGCCAGTAATAAACCGTATTGTATTTTAAGCCGTCGGCTACAGCGCTGGTATCTTTGCTGTTTTGCGCAATCAGGCGTTTAGCAGCCATCCCCGATTCAAAAAGCTCAACCGTATAAGTTAAACTATCTTCTTCGTCCGGATCGCTGCCCGACCAAACCAGTCGTACCGAAACCGGTTGCTTTTCGCTTTGGTTACCAGGCAAGGCAAGCATTGGTTTATTTGGCGCTTTATTGGTACCATCGCTTTTTTCAAGAATAATCCGAATGTCGGAGATCTTATCGCGGGCAACCAGAATATTTACCGACGTGGTGCGGTAACCCACTTTTTTAGCCGTAACGCTGTAATTACCCACGGTAACTTCATTTATCTGGAAACGCCCGGTATTATCGGTAGCAATGGCACTGGAAGCGGGATTGGAAGTAATGCTTACATTTTCCAGCACCGCATTGGTTTCTGCTTCTACTACTACCCCGGTTATGGTGCCGGAAACATGAGGCTCTACGGTATCTTCTTTACACGAATACCAGAAAAGCGGCAATGCAGCAAGCAGCAGCAGCCTTAGGGAAACAAAATTTTTATACATGATTCGGAAGTATAGGATTGAGTTTAGGGCGGTGGCAATTTGCCGGGTAAGCGTAAGCGGTACTCAAAAACGGTATGGTAAAACGCACTAAAACCCTGACATCAGGGTGCTGCAATTTTAATTCTTCTTGCCATGATACGCCACCGAATCCTGCGATACCACTTCGCCATTCCGGTAGATCATCAATTTAATAGTATAAGCATCTTCGGGATTTACGCTGATGCGGGTTTGAGCCAGCAGTTCTTTTTCGCCGGCTTCCACTTCAAAACTTCCTCCCTGCATATTGCGGCTGCTGCCCGATCTTCCTCTTTTAGTCGTATAGAGCTTATAGCTCAGTTGCTGCGAACCGGTGCCGGCATTTTGGTAATAGCTCATAATTTGCAGCATATTTTCCTGCTGGTCGAGCACAATTTTAGCCTGGCCGTCCGGGCTTTTTTCATAAGGGGTATTTATAAAGGCCAATAAACCGAAAGCAGGCAGTAAGAGCAGGATCTTAGAGAAGTTCATAGGCTTCATTTTTTATTTTTATCAGGCAAAATAAAATGCTGTTGCTTGGTCACTAAAAAGTAAAAGGCGAAACCGCTATTGCCTGTTTCACCCGAAATTTAAAATCCGTTGGTAATGGTAATATTCATTCCGGAGCCTTGCTGAATTACTTCATAGCCCTTATTCTGAGTTCCATTCTCGTATTGATTGATCTGGTTATTATTGCCCTGCTGCGTAAGCCGGTAATTCATGCCCTCGCCCTCCAGGTTCTGGTTTATGCTATTGTTGTTTCCAAACTGGTTTATGGCAGTTTCGTTATTCCGGCCATTCATCCGTCCCTCATAATCGTTGCCTTCACCCAGCTGGCTTACCTTCGCTTTATTATTTTCACCGGTTTGTTCCAGGCTGGCATTATTCAGGTTACCAGATTGCATGATCACGACCACGTTCGGATTGCGGCTGCTTCCGGCATTAACCTGCTTTCCATCAAAAGTATTGCTGTTGCCATCCTGCGCTACCAGCGCCACATTTCGGGCATTTGCCGGCACATTTTCCTGTACAGAATTATTCAGAATATAGCGTTCGCTGGCTAGTTGCTGGCTCGTGAGGAGTTCTTCCTCGTATTTACCAGATTGCGCCACGCACAAAACCGGTATAATTGCCAGAAAAGCAATTATCAGGGTTATAAATTTTCTCATCTTGGTTCGGCAGCTTAATACTTTGGTAAAGGGATACGAATAAAATTCAATTTAATCTTACATAAAAGCAATTATTGCCTCATAATTTCAGTCAACAACATTGTATTACCCGCCAATTCACTTAAAAAAGCGGTAAAAGTGAATAATGTTTTCAAAGGAGCCTCGCTCTGCTCTCAACTTTAAAACGGTATCTTTTCCCAGGGTAAAACTCATATTTCCACTTGAGAACTTTATTAAAAAATGGAAATGAGAACAGTTTAAAATATTGTGAAAACAAATTCCCGGAAAGCATTATATTCATAAGTTACAACTGCACTAGTCTGGCAAACAAATTTTCCTCCGGGTTCCGCTGATTTTAATGTAAAACCTGAGAAGTTATCTCACCAGTTTTCATTTTAATTGCGCAGGGTTTTAAGGAAGGATCAGACAAGATCATAAAAACCGCCTGCCTAAAAACGCTATGGTTTAAGAGCTAAAAAGTCTTCTTAAAATAAAAATGCCTACCAAAAAATTCAGATCCGGAAGCAGCTTTGAATAAAAAAACACCGGCAAACATATGTCTGCCGGTGTTCTGAAATTATTCCATTAAAAGGTAGTTAGTCTTTGTGGATTCTTAGTTAGTCTGGTGAACCATGCTTGAGTTGTCATCGCCAACCTGCAGTACATTGCTAGAGTGGTAAGAACCAGTCTGAATTACAGAAGAAGTGTTGTCGTCGCCGTACTGGCTTACGCTTGACCAGTGGTCATGACCAACCTGTAAAACCAGAGAGCGGTTATCGTCGCCATCCTGCTCAACACGGGAGCCATTGTCGTCACCCAACTGAACCACTAAAGATCCATTGCGCTTACCTTCCTGGTCTACTCTTGACCAGTTATCTTCGCCTAACTGAGCAACCAGAGAGGAGTTATCACGGCCATCCTGGTATACAGCAGAGCGGTTGTCTTCGCCAACCTGGGCTACAAGAGAGCGGTTATCACGACCTTCCTGTTCTACCCGCGATACGTTGTCTTCGCCGAGTTGTAAAACCAGGGAGCTGTTTCTGCTTCCGCGTTGCTCCACGTCAGATCTGTTATCTACCCCTAACTGAGCAACCAGCGATTCGTTACCACTGCCGTACTGATCTACATCTGAATCATTGCTGTGCCCCACCTGGAACACCAGCGATCCGTTGCCTGTACCGACCTGGTCTACGTGAGATTCGTTTTTGTTACCGATCTGAACAACCGTAGATTCGTTGTATCTGCCATACTGGTCTACAGTAGATTCATTATCATCTCCGGCCTGAATAACCCGGGAGTCATTTCTCCGGCCATCCTGATCTACTTTGGAGGTGTTATCATCCCCAAATTGTATTACATCGCTGTCATTGGACTGTGCGAAGGAAGTTGTTACTGCGAAGAACGCAGCGGCGGCAGCTAGCATTACTTTTTTCATAATAGTTTTGGTTTTTGGTTAGAAATAAAGATTTATATGGACTTATACTTTAAAGAAGCACCAAGGTTATAATTATTTTTATATTTTTTTATGGTTTTGGACAATTATTAACCTAAATTTTTATACGTAACCAATTTTCTATAGAATAATTACCATTTTTCTATTAATTTTTACAATATATTTGCACTGAAATAACAATGATTTATTTGTATTTTATTTATTATAAAATATTGTTTTTTCAATTATTAATACAAAATAAGCTATATAGTATAATTTTTCTTTTTTATTGTTTAAATTATATTTATTAATAATAATTCGCATCGTGTTTAACGACTATTTTCTCCTGAAATTCAAAAGAAAGGCGAGAGCTAATACTGATCCGCTTTTTACATTTTGAGACTGGAAATTCTGTATTCCAGGATAAAAAAAATGGCCTTCGGAAGAGGCCATGAAAACAGGTGGAGCAAGAAATGATCAGCGGGGCGCAGATTTATTTTTATTTACAAACAGCGGCCCCAGGTACCAGTTAATACCCACTTTACCGCTCCAGTAATAATCATTATACCTTCCCTGTTCAACTCCGTCCAGGTTATCGCTGAAAAGGAAATGATTCTGCACGGACAGGTTCAGGCCAAGCCGGTCTTTTACCAGAAATTCCAGCCCCACCCCGACATTTACCGAAGGAAACAATTCATAATCCGTAGCCGAAAGCAGATCTTCCTGCGTTGCGATCACGCCAAGGCCTCCTATTGCGTAAGGCGTATAGCGGTCTTTCGGGAAAAGCCGGTAAAGCAAACCGGCTTCCGCAAAGGATAGATCTGCATTAAAGGCATTGGTAGCAAAGAGTTTCCCCCGCCCTACCTTCATGTAATACCCCAGATAATTCCGCGAATTTAAAGTCAGCATGATATCGCCAATGGGCCTGATCTGGGAATTCGCAAAATCGCCGCTGTAATCTACCCCGCCGGCATTAAAGCCAATGCTCAATAAACTTCGCCGGTCCACCAGTAAACGGCCCAGCTCATCGGTAAACCGGTTTTCGTTTTTCTCGGCTAAATATTTATTAACTACAGATTTATTAATTTCGGCGCGGATACTGGTGGCATCTATTGTATCGCTTCCCAAAGATTTGGAGCGTTCGCCGGCTTTAAATTGCCACATTCCTTCAATTACGCCTTCAATAATCAGGCTTTGTACGGCTTTCTCAATCGCTTCTTTCACCGCCATTTCCGAGGGTTCGTTATAGGTAAAACCGGTTTCGGTTTCGAGCAGGCGCTTGAATTTCACGAACCGGAACAAACCCACATCTACCTGTTGCGAAAGCACGGTTTTAGAAGTATAAACCGTTTTTAAAACCCGTCCGTTGCTGGTAGAAATAGCCCGCAGGTAAATGGTAACCCGGTCTTCACGGTACTGCCCCGAAGCCCCGGCCCCGAAATACCGCAAACCGGCCCCGCCCGTCATCATGTTGGCATCGTAAGAAATAATCCCCCCTTCCAGCACAATGCCCGCAAAAAGCAAAGGCGGCAGCATGGGTTCCTTGCGCCCGGTCTGCTCGGCATATTCGGCCCGGCTGGAGCGAATAATTTTGCGTTCGTTCAGTAAATTACCCAGGTTTTCTCGTTCAATAACAGTAAACCAGCCAGACTCTTCGAGCGCCCGCAGCAAAACCGAAGTGGCTCCCTGCGTAACGGCAGTAGAAAAACTGGAGCCTGCAACAGAAGGTTTGTACTGCCCGGTCTGGTCGCGGAATTTGTAAACGGCGGCCACTATTTTTTCTTCCGGAGCCGGCAGGTCGGTTAATTCGTCGTGACCGGGAGCTTCTGCCCCAAGCCGGGCTTTGGAAGTTTTCAGGGGCTGGTGGAAATAAGGCGCACAGCCATAATTTAATCCGGCCAATACCACAAAAATAAACAGTTGTCGGAAGTAATTTCTACTGGAGTTTTTCATCGGGCAGTTTCGGAAGTTTATCGGATCGGGTTTAGATTAGAAGCTTGCTTTCAGAAAATACGCTAAGGCATTTTAGGAATAGAAATCGTGGTCTGGTTGCCGGTCAGAACATCCTGCACCACCACATTTACCCCATCCGAAGCCGAACTGATATCGATCTCATAGTCCCCGATCGTGAATTTACCTTCTTTCAAACCCGATTCCCCGAATTGCTGCGCGATAAGCCTCCTCGATAATTCATTGAGGATCTGCTGGTTGAGCCGCTCCTGGAAACTTTTCAGCGGATCGTTGTTTAAGAGTTCTTTAAACTGGTCGTTTTCGTCTTCGAGCTTATTCTGCGACGTAGCCGAACTCAGCATCCACTGGTAATTAAAGGTATTGCCGCCGAAGGAAGGGTTTTTGGGTTCGTACACAAAATCCTGGGCAGAAACCTTTTGGGCGAGTAAAATTAAACTGATCAGGCCGATCAGGATACAGGCGAGCTTTTTCATAATTTCTTTTTTTCGGAAGATTGATTAACATATAAACAAGCGTGGTTTTTACAGTTTTCGGGCCTGAAACCAAAGCGTTTTAAAATATCCCGGTTCCCATCTGGTCGTCGCTTTCTATCTGGTGTTTCAGGTTTTCGTAATTTAAAAGGTATCCATGGGTTGTTTCTACAGCTCTTAAAGCAGCTTCTTCCAGCATGTCGTAGCGCGGTTGCAGATTTTCTTCAATAATTTCCACATCGTTTACCGATACGATGATCTGAAAACCCCTTCCGCGTAAAGGCCGCTCCAGGATCCGGACCGTGTAATTGGTTACCTGCTCCGGTGCATCCCAGCTGCTGTAAAAAATATCGTAGAAATCGTGGCCGGTTTTAGTAATCGTTTCGTCTATCAGCAAGCCGTCTATTTCAAAGCTGAGCGTATTTTCCGCTTTTTGCTGTCTGTCTTTTAACACATCGGCGAAGATCTTCTGGAGGGCTGCCGGAGCCGGCTGCGCTGTTTTTTTATTATTCTTATTTGTTGGCTGCGCTTTCTTATTTCCGGACTTTTGGGGGGGGGCGCCTTTGGCAGATTTACCGGCCGGCTTTTGCTGCACCTTAGTTTTAGGGGGATTTTTACTACCGTTTTGCTGGCTGAATACCCGGAACGGCAACAGCATAACCAGTAAAAGGCATACAACGGTAGCTTTAAAAGGAAACATAATAAAAATCTGGAAGTTGAAGCGCGTAATTCTAGAGCAAGTCAGGAGTATACGAACGGGTAGTAATATTATGTTTCCAACAATTTATTTAACTTAACAGGTAAAACTAAGTTTAAGTGGTAGTTGGCAGGCACATTCCGGACGTTCACCTGCGCCGACAGGTTCTATACAAAAAATCCAGTTTTTTTATTTATTTGAAAGCAGATTGGTCCAGTTCGGAGTTAAGCTCTGGGTATAAAAAACAAAAAAGCCTTTCCGTGGCAGGAAAGGCTTTTTTATTATAAAACAATAGCGTTTTTTAAACGAGCATCCGGATCGGATCTTCGAGCAGGTTTTTGAAGGTTTGCAGGAAAGCTGAACCCACGGCGCCATCTACCACGCGGTGATCGCAGCTCAGGGTTATTTTCATCACGTTGCCAACTACAATCTGGCCGTTTCTTACCACCGGCTTTTGCGCGATCGCGCCCACAGCCATGATGCAGGCATCCGGCGGATTGATGATGGCGGTAAACTCCTCGATGCCAAACATACCCAGGTTGGAAATGGTAAAGGTATTGCCTTCCCAATCGCTTGGCTGCAGCTTTTTCGATTTGGCTTTACCACCCAGATCTTTCACTTCCGCGGCGATCTGGCTCATGGATTTAACGTCGGCGTTGCGCACAACCGGTACCAGTAAACCTTCTTCTACCGCTACGGCTACCCCAATGTTGATCTGCTTGTTTAAACGGATCTTATCGCCGAGCCACGAAGAATTTACGTATGGATGTTGCTTTAAAGCGGCAGCAGCAGCTTTAATTACCATATCGTTGAATGATATTTTAACCGGCGAAATCTCGTTCAGGCTGGTGCGCGCAGCTACTGCCTTATCCATGTCAATTTCCATGGTGAGGTAGAAATGCGGCGCAGAGAATTTGCTTTCGGCTAAACGCTTGGCAATGATCTTGCGCATCTGGCTTACCGGAATTTCCTGGCCCGGTTCGCCGGCCGGCGCAACTCCAGCAGGCGCTTGTGCCGGAGCTGCCTGTGGCGATTTGGCAGCCGATGGCTGGAAGTTTTCTACGTCGCGGAGCACAATGCGGCCATTATCGCCGGAACCTTTGATCTCGGTTAAGTTGTAGCCTTTATCTTTCGCTACTTTTTTAGCTAACGGCGAAGCTTTCACGCGGCCGCCTTCTTCAGTAGCGGCAGTTTGCGGTGCATTTCCGGTTGGAACGGAAGTTTGGGTTTCCTGCGTTTCAGCGCCTTTCTGGGCTTTGTTGTCGGTCTGTGCGTTTTCTACTTCGGCTTCAGATTTTACAGGTCTGGTTTCCGTTTTTTCTTCCGAAGCACTGGCATTACCGCCGTCTAATAATTGTTTATAATCAGCCCCGGCTTCACCAATAATAGCTAAAATGCTGTCGATTGGTGCAGCACTGCCGGCTTCAACGCCAATGTATAATAACGTACCGTCTTCGTAGCTTTCCAGGTCCATGGTGGCTTTGTCGGTTTGCACCTCGGCCAGCACATCGCCCGATTTCACTTTATCACCTACTTTCTTGTTCCAGCGCTCGATCACGCCTTCCGTCATGGTGTCGCTCATTTTCGGCATCCGGATCACGGTGGCATTTACGTTGGCAGCCGGTTTCTTTTCAGCAGCAGGCTTGCTTTCGGTTTTGTCTTCTTGTTTCGGTGCTTCTTCTTCAGCAGTATCGGCTTTGGGAGTCTCTTCTTTCGGGGTTTCGGTTTTAGGTGCTTCTTCAGCTTTTACTTCTGCTTTAGCATTGCCGCCTTCTTGCAGCAAACCGGAAATATCTTCCCCTTTTTTACCTACAATTGCCAGAATACCGTCTACGGCAACGGCCTCGCCTTCTTTGGGGCCAATGTATAACAGGGTGCCGTCTTCGTAATTTTCTAGTTCCATGGTGGCTTTGTCGGTTTGCACCTCTGCCAGAATATCGCCAGATTTTACGGTATCTCCCTCTTTTTTCAGCCAGGAAGAGATAACACCTTCAGTCATGGTGTCACTCATCTTAGGCATTCTTATTATTTCGGCCATAAGTTTTGTATCGCTTTTAAATTGCCCCAAAAATAGGCCGAAAATTAGTTTATTCAAACTTCCGGCCCGCTTTTGTTCAGGTTTAACTATTAGGTCCCGTTTAAAACAGTTTTTTGGATTAAAAGGATAGCGTTTTTTGATAAAGAAAAATCATTTCTTTGGTTTATCCTGATGCCGCTTCACAATGTTTAAATAATATTTTCCTACTTTTTCAGGAATAATTAAGATTTCCGGTTTGGAACCGGGTTTCTTTCCCAAACTAACTTCTAAATATTTGGCGTCAGCAGTTGAGGGTGTAATTTTCAAACAATGTTGATCAGTACCATTCAGGCAAATTTTAACTTCAGAAACCGGGTATTTAAAATTCAATTCCTGATAAGTTAAAGGAAAAATTTCAGCATAAAGACTATCATTCACATACAGCGAAAGCTTTTCACGCGCCTGTTTGCTGGCTTTCCGGTAAACAAAGATTTTTGCAGCTTTATTAATGTCGGCCTGCGGATTATAATCCTGAATTCTGACAGGCTTTCCAGTAATCATATTTATGGCAAAATCCACTTCTTCATGATTTGCAGTCAAAGCATGGGCAACCAGTCCGCCAGCCAGGCCACCAACTACGCTTCCTGCGGCAATGGCACTTTTATTAATGGTGGGCAAATAAGCTTTAAAGGTATAATAATCGTCTTTTTTGGTTAAAGGAAAATAACTTTCCATAAACAAAACATAAGCAGTTTCACCGTCTGAAAAGCCCCATAAACCATCCAGGTTGTTTCCTAATTTCAATAATTCCAGGGCTTCTTCCGCACTTAACTTAGGACCTTCTGTAGAACCGGGTGCATTGTTTATGAATTCACTAAAAGAATTATAAACTCCTTTTTTTAAGTTTTCTTCTTTTTAAATGGGAAGGTTAAATTGCGAAAGCTGGTAATAGCTGTTCACTCTCAGATGATCAGCACTTATAATTTCTGCTGTTCTAATCTTTTCCGGGATATTAACTGCAGCAAATTTCAGCAGGCATTCTTCCAGCGCCTTAACAATATTTTCTTCGTGGTGGTTGGTTACATCTACACCGGATGAAGTCTGAACATAGCTGCTGACTTCGGCCAGTTTAACGTAGCCTGAATCTTTTTTGGCGAGAAACTCTAATGCGATACTGGCAGTTGCATATTGCTTGGTAGTTTCGATTCTTTCCGAAATTATGAACTTATTCACTTTCAGAATTACCGGTAAAGGTTCTTGCTTTAAAACAGTATTATGGGTTAGAAAAGTATCGAAAGCCTCAAAGAAATTACTTTCAAAATCAGCCGGCATTTTCTTGCTCCTTATTCCGGCCTGAACCATACCAATACAGCTCTGATCAAACCGTAGATCAATAAACTCGTGAATTTTAAAATCCCTGATTGGCTGCTTTAACGAATAATCTTCTAAGCTGATCGCATAATATTGGGCGTTGGCCTTAAAGCTGAAAAGTATAACGAGCAACGTAATAACTCTGGTGCGCATATTCAATTTTTGCGCAAAGGTAGACTATAATCATTATTCCAACATAAAACCACCATGAATTGCCTAAAAAAAATCTACAGTTTTCAAAAACCTTGAGGGTTAAAATAGCCTCTCCCCGACTTTTTAAGCCCCAAACCCTACCGTTTTCAGGCTTCGTTTTCCTTTAAATGCTCCAGGTTCAGGTAATCGGCCACCCGGAAAAAGCTTCCGGTATAATGCAGCACGTACAGGCCCAGGTTTTTATGTTCAAAGGTATCCATGCAGCGGAGCGGATAATTCAGGATCTGGCACAGGAAAACCCGCATGGCGCGGCCGTGCATGCAAACGAGCACGTTTTTTTCTTCAGGCCGGGTTTTGAGCATTTCCAGCACCGGTAACTGGCACCGCGCAACATCTTCCGGACTTTCGCCGCCCGCAATAGGTACGTGGGTGTTGCCGGCCTGCCAGGTAGCGATCATGTTGTGGTAATACAGGTCTTCTTCCAGGGTAATTTTGGTGCCTTCGCGGCTGCCCCAGTTTATTTCGTTCAAACCTTCATAAGCTTCGTGCGGAATTCCATCCTGAATAAAACCGGAAACCGATTGCTGCGCGCGTTGCAAAACGGAGGTATACACTTTATCGAAAGGAAGATGGCGGTAATGGTTATAAAATTGTTCGGCCTGCCAGTGCCCGGTGGCGTTTAGTGGCGCATCTACCCCGCTGCCCTGCACAATATTCTGCAGGTTGTAGTCGGTCTGGCCGTGGCGGATGAGGTAAACTTTTTTCACAGGCAATTTTCTTCTACTTTTGTCTTGAATTACAATATTACGGTTTTTACGGCCCTACCCATGGAAAAAGCAGCAAATACCCTGGAAAAAATTAACGCCTGGCGCAAAAATACCATGGTAGAACACTTGGGCATTGAGCTTACCGAAGTGGGCGAAGGTTATTTGTGCGGCAAAATGCCCGTAGATCACCGCACGCACCAACCCATGGGTCTGCTGCACGGCGGCGCTTCCGTAGCGCTGGCCGAAACGCTGGGCAGTATTGGTGCGCAACTTCAGGTAGACCAAAGCAAATACGCCTGCGTAGGTCTGGAAATTAATGCGAACCATATTAAAGGCGTGCGTTCCGGGTTTGTTTACGGCAAAGCTACCGCGCAACATTTAGGCAGAACGACCCAGGTTTGGGAAATCCGCATTACCAACGAAGCCGAGGAACTGGTTTGCCTGAGCCGCATTACCATGGCCGTAATCGAGAAAAAATAAATACTGTGCCCAAGCTTTTAATCGAATCTTTTTATACGGAATTTTCTGTTTCAGAAATTATTGCGGCGCTGTTCAAAACGGCCGTTTCGAAACAGTTTTCATTTTCCGCCTGGCGCTTGCCCTTACAAGACACCCTGCAGCTCAGCGTTACTTTTGAAAAGGAAATTATCCCGGAAAATTTCCCTCTTGAAAACGCGCCGGCCGGTTTTATCATGCATCCGTTTTCAGTTTCCGGAAAGAATTTAGCTTATTTTTTAAAAGCAGACCTTTTATTTGAAGCCGATCTGAAGGCCGAGGAAATTTCCGGAGATAACCTGACGGATTCTAAATTTGCTGAAGAATTTTTGTCGACATTAAAGACTGAATTACTAACGCCGGAAACAGATTCCAATTGGCACGTTGCTGATTCGGATATCCAGGCAACTTCCCGTTCTGATTTCGAAGCTCTGGTCGAAAACGCTATCCTTTTCATTAAAAAAAGTGAGGCCGAAAAAATTGTTCCTTCGCGCACGGCGCAGCAGCCCTTACCGCCGCATTTTTCGCCGGTAGCCGGTTTTATTAATCTTACGCAGCAGTATCCGCTGGCTTTTGTTTCACTGGTTTCGGCTTCGAAAATCGGCACCTGGCTGGGCGCTTCGCCGGAAATTCTGGTGCAGAAAGACCGCCATAATATTTTTAAAACCATGGCCCTGGCCGGCACGCAAAAACTGGTGTCGGGGCAAAACGCGGCCGATGCGATCTGGCGGCAAAAGGAAATTGAAGAGCAAAGCATGGTGGTGCGTTACATCATCAGTTGCTTTAAAAAGATCCGCCTGCGCGAATACGTAGAAACCGGCCCCAGAACGGCGGTTGCCGGCAACCTGCTGCACCTGCGCTCCGACTTCTGCGTGAACCTGAACGAACAACCCGATTTCCCGACGCTGACTTCCGACATGCTGCATTTGCTCCACCCCACTTCGGCGGTTTGCGGGCAACCAAAAGCGGCGGCTTTAGATTTTTTACACGAACACGAAAACTACGACCGGAAATACTACAGCGGTTATCTGGGTCCGGTAAATGTGAACGCCGAAACAGCCATTTTCGTAAACCTGCGCTGCCTGGAACTGCAAAAGAACGAAGCCATTTTATATGCCGGTGCCGGCGTAACGCAAGATTCCGATCCGCAGAAAGAATGGCTGGAAACTGAATTGAAAATGCAAACTGTAGCCAAAGCGCTGCAAATTTTACCCCTGCCCGATGATACTGCAACCGGTTACTGATATTGCCGAAATCTGCGCCCGCCTGGGTTTGAAAAACGTAGTGCTTTCGCCGGGTTCGCGTTGCGCGCCGCTTACCATAGCCTTTGCCCGCCACCCTGAAATGCTGGTAAAAACCGTTTCCGACGAACGCGCCGCCGCTTTTACTGGTCTGGGAATGGCGCAGATCTCGAATAAAGCTACCGTGTTGGTTTGCACTTCCGGCACGGCGGCTTACAATTACGCCCCGGCCATAGCCGAAGCTTTTTACCAGCAAATTCCGCTGTTGATTTTAACTGCCGACCGTCCGAATGAATGGGTGGACCAGCAGGACGGCCAGACGATACGGCAAACGAATATTTACCAGAACCACATCAAGCAAAGCTTTACTTTTCCGGCCGACTTTACGCACCCCGATGCCGTCTGGCACGCGCACCGGCTGGTTTCGGAAGCCATTAACCTGGCGCATACCTTTCCATTCGGGCCGGTGCACATCAATATTCCCTTGCGCGAACCTTTTTACCCGAATCCGGACGAAGTTTTTAGCTACACCAAGAACCTGAAAATCATCCGGGAAACGGAACCTGCCTTGGAACTTTCAGATAAACAATCGGAGGTTTTGAAAGCGGAACTGCAGCAGTTTAATAAGATCCTGATCGTGGCTGGGCAGCAAATGCCGGATGAGGAATTACAGGAAGCAGTTACGAGTTTTTGTGCCGGAAACCATAGCGTTTTGGTAAGCGATGTGATCTCGAATTTCAACGCTGAAAACACTATTAAGCACCAGGATGTTTTCCTGAACGCCAAAAACCCTGCCGCGCAAAACCTGCACCCGGACCTATTGATCACATTCGGCAAATCGGTTATTTCTAAAAACCTGAAATTATTTCTACGGAAGTCGCCGAACTTGCAGCACTGGCATATTCAGCCCGCCGGACAAGTGGCCGATACGTTTCAGGCGCTAACCAAAATTATCCGCTGCGAACCTGTAAGTTTTTTCCGGAAAATCGCTACCGTTTCAGGCATAAAAACTACTCCGGAATTTGCCAAAAACTGGCAGCAACAGGACGCGCGCGCGGCAAACCATTTAACCAATTTCTTTCAGAATAAACCTTTTAACGAATTTTCGGCTTACTGGCTGGCCCTCCAACATTTGCCGGAAAACAGCATTTTGCACGTAGCCAACAGCATGGCGGTGCGTTACGCTAATTTAATTGGATTACCGTCAGGAAAGAAGATTCTGGTAACGGCTAACCGCGGCACCAGCGGGATAGATGGCTGCACCAGCACAACGGTGGGAAATGCCTGGGAAAGCAGAAAATTAACGACCATTTTCACCGGCGACCTGGCTTTCTTCTACGACCGTAACGGCTTATGGCACAATTACCTGCCAGCCAATTTACGCATCATCGTTTTCAATAACCAGGGGGGCGGCATTTTCCGCTTAATCGACGGCCCGAGCAATCAACCGGAGTTAGACGAATACTTCGAAACGCGGCAAGTGCTGCAGGCTGAAAATACGGCCCGGGATTTCGGGATGAAGTATTTTAAGTCTGCAACCGAAGCGGAATTGGTAAAGATCCTTCCGGAGTTTTATGAGCAAAACGGCGCTGCAATTCTGGAAATAATGACCGAGAATTTAGCCAACGCCACCGTTTTCAAGGAATTTAAAAACAGTTTCGAAACGAACTAAGCGTAATCCGGAAGCATAAAACGCGATTTTCCCCAACCCTTATTTACATTTCCTGAATAGCAAGCTTCCCGGTTTTAACATCCATGGAGCTTGCTGTTTTTATTTAAAAGCATTTCCCTTCGCCGGTTCAAAAACCCTTTTTACTAAAAAAACACTTTTATTCCGGAAGTTTTTCTGCATAACCCGTACATAATAATCAGTGAATCATGGTGTTAAACTTAAATTTTATTGGTTATGCATGTTACCGACGATATCAACCACATGACCCGGAATATTGACCGGTGGGCGGTTAAACATCACCCATACGTGCTCGAATATTTACGCATTGCGCTTGGGATTTTTATTTTTATTAAAGGCGTTATGTTCATATCAGATTACCGCAGCCTGCAGCACATGATCGAGATCAGCCACTTCCAGGGTTATGCTATGGGAATTGCGCACCTGGTTGCTTTCGCTCATTTGGCCGGCGGACCGATGATCGCCCTGGGTTTGAAAACGCGTTTTGCCTGTCTGCTTCAAATTCCGATCCTGATCGGGGCTGTACTGTTTACCAGCTTTGGCAAAGGCATTTACGCCGAAAATTATTACCTGGTAGAAGCTTCCATTACCCTTATGCTACTGATCTTTTACGCTTTTTACGGCTCCGGTTATATATCTTTAGACCGTAAACTCCGCGACAATACCAAAGACATTTTATATTGAGCGCAAAAGGTGCTCTTCCCCGATAGCCCGGCCCCCTAGGAACCGGGCTATTTTTTTTCCCTTTCCGGCGTAGTTGTGAATTTCCGTAGCAGTTGTGAAAGCGCAGCAGAATTGCTTACTTTTGAGGCTGAAATTTTCGCTTGCAAAATGGTAGGGTTTTGCAGCTAAAAACTCCAAACTTCAAAAAAAAGAGCATGGAAAGTAAATACAACTGGCAACCGCTGAAAGAGTACAAAGAAATTCTGTTTTCTTATTACGAAGGCATTGCCAAGATCAGCATCAACCGTCCGGAGGTGCATAATGCCTTTACCCCGCGCACCGTTTCTGAAATGATAGATGCCATGGAACTGGCGCGTCAGAACCCGGATGTGGGCGTAATCATTTTAACCGGCGAAGGTGGCAAAGCATTCTGCAGCGGCGGCGACCAGAGCGTGCGCGGCCACGGTGGCTACATCGGCGAAGATACCGTTCCGCGTTTAAACGTGCTGGATTTGCAAATGCAGATCCGTCGCATTCCGAAACCCGTAGTTGCCATGGTTGCCGGCTGGGCTATTGGCGGCGGCCACGTTTTGCACGTAGTTTGCGACTTAAGCATTGCCGCTGAAAATGCCCGTTTCGGCCAGACAGGACCTAAAGTTGGTTCCTTTGATGGCGGTTTTGGTGCTTCTTATTTAGCCCGGATCGTAGGTCAGAAAAAAGCCCGCGAGATCTGGTATTTATGCGACCAATATAACGCCGAAGAAGCCCTGAATATGGGCTTGGTAAACAAAGTAGTTCCGCTGGTAGACCTGGAAGAAACAACCATGGAATGGTGCCGTAAAATGCTGGCTAAAAGCCCGCTGGCGCTACGCATGCTAAAATCTTCTTTCAACGCCGAGCTCGACGGTCAGGCCGGCATTCAGCAATTAGCCGGCGATGCCACGCTGCTTTATTATCTATCGGATGAAGCCAAAGAAGGCAAGAACTCCTTCCTGGAAAAACGTCAGCCAGACTTCTCGAAATACCCGAAATTCCCTTAATGGTTGTGGGTTGTTCGTTTTTGGTTCTTAACTGAAGAACGGAAGGGAAAATGTTTTTCAAAAGCTAAAAACAAATAAAAAAGCCTTGCGCAAACCTGAATTTCAAAGCTATTTATGAAAGAAATAGTAGCCGTTTTTATTGGCGGCGGTTTAGGCAGCCTTGCGCGCTATGGCTTGGCTCGGTCGCTGAACACGGTTGCCGGGCTCGGATTTCCGGCTGGTACCTTTCTCGCCAATGTGCTCGCCTGCCTTATATTAGGTTTCGTGGTCGGTTTGGCAGAGCAGCGATTGGTTTTTTCGCCGGTTATGCGCATTTTCTGGGCAGTTGGTTTTTGCGGCGGTTTCAGCACGTTTTCTACTTTCAGTTACGAAAACCTGTTGCTGTTTCAAAACGGGCAAAACGGCACAATGCTTATCTACCTGGTACTGAGCCTGGTGCTTTGCGTGATTGCCGTTTTTAGCGGGCAGTTTTTAGCTGCAAAACTATAGCCTTTTTTAGCAAAGAAATTCCGGAAAGAGCCGCTGACATTTTCAGCGGCTCTTTTTATTTCAGTTAAACTGCTTTTTAAAATTTAGCTTAAACCCACTGCCGCCGTAACTTTACCGGTTAAAAACTTGTACCAACAACCAACAACCAACAACCAACAACCAACAACCAACAACCAACCAATGCAAAGCCTGCTGCTGAACGGAAAAGTTTTTTATTACGATGAAATTGCGGCCTATTCTTTCCGCAATAGCATTCCGCTGAATGGTTACGAAGCCAAAACCCTGGAACTTTGCCGCGACTGGCTGAACGGGGTGCAGGAATTTTCGATCCAGACTTCCGGTTCTACGGGGGCGCCTAAAGTCATTACGCTCACGCGCCAGCAACTGGAAGCCAGCGCTCAGGCAACCATCAAAGCCTTAAACGTTCAGCAAAAAGACCGCGCCTTAGTTTGTTTAAATACCGAGACGGTGGGTGGCTTAATGCTGCTCGTACGCGGTTTTTTAGGCGACATGCAACTAACGATCATCGAACCAACCGCCAATCCGCTTGCTGTTTTACCTCCTGAATGTTCGTTTGAATACGCTTCTTTCGTACCGATGCAAATGCAGGAAATGCTGGTTTTTAGCACCGAAAGCATAGCGTTTTTTAACCGGATGAAAGCCATATTAGTCGGCGGTGCGCCAGTTTCGTATAATTTACAGCAGCAGATTTCCCAGCTTTCCGTGCCGGTTTCCCATACCTATGGCATGACAGAAACGGCCTCGCACGTTGCGCTGAAACGCCTGAATGGCCCGGATGCCTCGCCTTATTTTAAAACCCTGCCGGGCGTAGAAATTTCTACCGACGATCGCGGCTGCCTAATTTTAAAAGGCGCGCAAACCAATTTTGAAACGATCATTACCAACGACTTGGTAAATATTATTGATTCTGAAACCTTCGAATGGCTGGGCCGTGCGGATTTTGTGATCAATTCCGGGGGCGTAAAAATCCAGGCCGAAAAAGTGGAAATGACCCTGGAAACAACCCTGGCCCAACTCGGAATTACCACCAACAGCTTTATTACTTCCCTTCCGGACGAAAAATTAGGCGAAAAAGTAGTGGCCGTGCTGGAGCATCATTTCCTGGATCAGGTGCGGGAGGCGCAACTCCGGGAAAAACTGCAAAGTGTGCTTTCCCGCTACGAAATTCCTAAAATCTTTCTTTTCCTGCCGGAATTCAAAAAAACCACTTCCGGAAAACTCGACCGCCGCCAAACCCTGCAAGCTGCCTTAACCTTCAGCAAAACCCACCGGTTTTAAGATTTGAAGATTTGAAGATTTGAAGATTTGGAAATTGGAAAAATGGAAGGTTTAGAATCTTTTGAAAATTTCAAAAGGCAGAATCGAACGCTTTTAAAATAAATAAGGAAGCATTTTTACCTTCAATTTTCCCTCAACTCATCAACCTCATTCTGTGGTGCAAAGGCCAAGCAGTGGCGTTTCCATTCAGCTCTTTAGCATAGCGGCTTTTCCCGCAAAGCAAAATCAATAAGAATCCTTCAGCTTTAATAAAACGCTAAGGTTTCAGCGCTACAAAGTCAGAAGAACAAAAGCAATCTTTTCCACCATTTCATAAATTCCCTCATTTTCTAATTCAATCACTCAATCATTCTCTCATTCAACCATTCCTCCGCCTAAAAACCTTTAAAAACGGTATCATTTCCGGGCTAAAAAGTCAGAAATTAAAGATGGCTTTGTATAATAAATTGCAAAGTGTTTCATTTGTATAGTTAATAGAATTCTTCTGACTTAAAACAAATTATGAAGTTCACCAAAAATTCTGCCTCCGCGCTCATTATTGCAGGAATGCTTTTAGCCGGTTGCACCAAAGCTACGGCCCCAACGGCTTCCGATAACCAGCGTGTTTCCAAAGACATGCGCGTTGAAATAGCAGATAAACCCGGAAACCGTGCTCTTACCCTTGATCAGGTCCCCAACTTCGAATACATTACCGATCAGTTTGCCGACGTGCGCATTTTGCGTTACCAGGTTCCGGGTTTTGAGCAACTTGAACCGCAGCAGAAAGAATTGCTGTATTATTTATACGAAGCCGCCCTTTCCGGCCGCGACATTATTTACGATCAGAATTTCAAGCATAACCTGCGCATCCGTCGCACCTTAGATGCCATTGCCGAAAATTATAAAGGCGACCGCAATTCCGAAGATTTCAAAAAATTCATGACCTATACCAAACGGGTATGGTTCTCGAACGGAATTCACCACCACTACTCTACTGCTAAGTTTTTACCGGAATTCAGCCAGGCGTACTTTGCGGAGCTGGTAAAAAATTCACCGAATGCTAAATTCCCTTTGCAGCAAGGCGAAACGACCGACCAGCTGGTAAAAACCCTTACGCCGATCATGTTCGATCCGAAAGTAGCTGCTAAACGTGTTAACCAAGCTTCCGGCCAGGATCTGGTTGCTACTTCGGCAAACAATTTTTATGAAGGCGTAACGCAGAAAGAAGTAGAAGCTTTTTATACGAAAAAAGAGAACAAGAACGATCCAACCCCGGTTTCGCACGGCCTGAACTCCAAGCTGGTAAAAGAAGGCGGCGTGGTAAAAGAAAAGGTTTGGAAAGTGGGCGGCATGTACGATCCGGCCATTGTAAAAATAGTTTACTGGCTGGAAAAAGCGCAGGCAGTAGCAACCGATCCGGCTCAAAAAGAATCCTTGGCGAAATTAATTCAGTACTACAAAACCGGCGACCTGAAAACCTGGGACGAATACAATATTGCCTGGGTGAACGACGTAAACTCTCCAATTGACGTGGTAAACGGCTTTATTGAAGTGTACGGCGACCCGCTGGGCATGAAAGCTTCTTACGAATCGGTAGTTTCTTTCAAAGATATGGAAGCCACCAAACGCATTAAAGCCATCGGCGATCAGGCGCAGTGGTTCGAAGATAACTCTACTTTGTTGCCGCAGCACAAAAAGAAGAACGTAAAAGGCATTACCGCCAAAGTTATTACCGTGGTTGTAGAAGCCGGCGATGCCGCCCCCACTACCCCGATCGGTATTAACCTGCCAAACGCCAACTGGATCCGCAAAGATCATGGTTCCAAATCGGTTAACTTAGGCAACATTGTAAATGCCTATAACCAGGCTGGCTCTAAAGGCAGCGCCTTAAGCGAGTTTGCCTGGAGCCCGGAAGAAATTGAGCGTTCTAAAAAATACGGCGGTTTAGCCGGCGATCTGCATACCGACATGCATGAGGTTATCGGCCACGCTTCCGGACAAATTAACCCCGGAGTTGGTACGCCAAAACAAACCCTGAAAAGCTACGCCTCTACCATAGAAGAAGGCCGCGCTGACCTGGTAGCGTTGTATTATGTAATGGACCCGAAACTGGTTGAGATTGGCGTAATGCCAAGCCTGGAAGTAGGTAAAACCGAATACGACGGGTACATCCGCAACGGCCTGATGACGCAGCTATCGCGTTTAGCGCCGGGCGAAGACGTAGAAGAAGCGCACATGCGTAACCGCCAGATGGTTGCAAAATGGGCTTATGAACTTGGTAAAAAAGAAAACGTGATCGAGAAAAAAGTACGCGATGGCAAAACCTATTTCGTAGTGAACGATTACAACAAACTGCGTGGCATTTTTGGTCAGCAGCTCCAGGAATTACAGCGCTTAACTTCCGAAGGCGATTACAAGGCGGCTGAAAAGCTGGTAGAAACCTACGGCGTGAAAGTGGACCAGGAACTGCACAAAGAAGTGTTGGCCCGTTACGCAAAACTGAATATTCCGCCTTATTCCGGTTTCATTCAGCCTAAATTAACGCCGGTAATGCAAAACGGTAAAATGGTAGATGTTAAGATCGAATATCCGGCCGACTTCACCCAGCAAATGCTTGAGTTTGGTAAAAATTATTCGCACCTGCCCCACGTAAACTAAAAAACGCTATCGTTTTCAGCTAAAAAAGTAAAGCCCTGAAAGACTTCTTTCAGGGCTTTTTCATTTTTAATACCCGAAGAGCCTGCACCACAACAGAAAATCTGAAACCCGCCTGTTCTGGAAGCTGCATCCTAATTACCGGCACCTAAAATTATGCGCTTTATGTTAATATTCAATTAATACAATACAAGTTTCCTGGAAACAATCCGTAATAAAGTCGGATCAAACTAAATCTTCCATTTTCATAACGCGGGGAATTAAAAACACCCCGGTACAAATGCCTGATAGTAAAACAGTATAAATTGATTTTCCATTAAATATTAGGATTTACCATATAACGAAATAGGCAAAATTATTCCTTTAACACCCAAATTTATTCAGTTGGCGGAAAAAATTTCCCGGTAAAATATAATACTGTCATCTTTGTATCAGTAAAGTATCCGAGTAAACCAAGATCGCCTGAAATATTCTGAAACGATCTGTTGCACGTTACTACTTTGAAAATGGATCTTAATTTTTTTGAATTCGATGAGTATGGATATCAAGACCCAAAATCAAGCGGAAGTAAGCATCATAAAGTTATGCGGCGAATTAGATGCCAGCAATGCTGTGCTGGTAGATCACGAATTAGTTCGCCTTACCCAGAAGCACCCAAAACAGATTTGGATAGATGGTTCCGAGATCAGCTACATTTCATCGGCTGGCCTGGGCGTGTTTCTTTCGCATTTAAACAATTTTAAACTTTTAAATATAAACCTGCTTTTCTTTGGATTAAATTCAAAGATCAGAAATGTTTTTACCATTCTGGGCCTCGATGACTTGGTACGGATAGTGCCTAATTTAGAAACCGCCCTGGATCAGAATTCGCAGGTCTAAGCCCGGTAAAGAAATATTTAAACTAAAAAACGCTAGGCTTTTCAGGCAAAAAAGTATCGCGCTTAATTAAAATAAAGATTTGCGACAGCTGCCTTCCGGTTATTAGTGTAATGAAATAAAAAAGCTGCTCCAGGTTTCTGAAGCAGCTTTTTTATCGGTTTATATCCTGAATCTTAATCTACCAGCACCCGCCGGTCCTGGATGGTTTTAAAATTCTCTACCATTTTTACCGCTTCGGTTACGTCGTCTGTAAATATGGAAATGAACGATCCGCGGCGGGCATGTTCCAGGCTGAAAGCAATGGCGCGCATTTCGTTATCAATTTCGATCACTTTTTTGTTCGGATCCACGCTAAAAATGCCTTCTTTCAGTAAGCCATTTATTTCTTCGCCGGTCCGGCCCCGCAGATCACGGTCCTGCCGGATGATGATCTCATCGAAATATTCAGCCGCAAGTCTGCCAAGTTCGCGGGTATCTTCGTCGCGGCGGTCACCAATTCCAGATATAACGCCTATTTTTTTATTGGCTTCGGTCCTTTTCAGGAATTCCCCTACGGCTTGCAAACCAGCCGCATTGTGCGCGTAATCTACCAGCACTTCAAAGGTAGGGAACTGGAATAAATTCATCCGGCCCGGCGTTTTGCTGGAAGACGGAATAAACGTGCGCAAAGCCATTTTTATATCGTCTACGCTGAACTTGTTTACGTAACCTGCCAGCACAGCTGCCAGCACATTCTGGATATTGAACGTAGCGCGGCCGCCAAAAGTAAGCGGAATATCGGCTGCCCGGTCTATGCGGATCTTGTAAGTATTTTTGTAGATACTGATGTAGCCATTTTCATAAACAGCCGCCAAACCGCCTTTGGCAATGTGGCGCAGTATCCGCGGATTCACGTCGTCCATACTGAAATAGGCAACTTTGCATTCCAGTCCTTCGGCCATTTTGTAGGTAAAATCATCGTCGGCATTCAGAATAGCGTACCCATCTTTGTGCACCGTGCGCGGTATAACCGATTTCACCAAGGCCATTTCTTCTACCGAATTAATGCCGCCCAATCCTAAATGATCGGCGGCAACATTCGTTACAATACCCACATCGCAGGTCCGGAATCCTAAACCGGAACGCAGCATACCGCCCCGGGCGCATTCCAGCACGGCAAAATTCACGCTCGGGTCGCTGAGCACAAATTCGGTGCTTTTCGGGCCCGTAGTATCGCCTTTAACCAAACGTTTCTCCTGGATATAAATGCCATCGGTAGTGGTAAAACCAACCCTGAAACCCATGTATTTTACCATGTGTGCAATTAAGCGGGAGGTGGTGGTTTTGCCGTTCGTACCCGTTATAGCCACGATCGGAATACTCGGTTTACTTCCCGGCGGGAAAAGCATATCCACAACCGGTTCGGCCACATTGCGGGCCAAGCCGTCAGTCGGTGATATATGCATCCGGAAACCAGGCGCAGCATTTACTTCAATTACGGCACCGCCGGCTTCATCTAAAGGAATGGCAATATCGGAAGTCATCACATCGATGCCGCAAATATTGAGGCCAATAATGCCCGCGATCCGCTCGGCCATTAAAATATTGTATTCGTCGCACAGATCCGTCACATCGGTGGCTGTTCCGCCGGTGCTCAGGTTGGCCGTGGTTTTAAGATACAGAATTTCGTCCTTCCGGAGTACGCTTTCGAGCGTCAGGTTTTTATTTTCCAGAATGGTGTAAGTATCCTTATCTAAGTGTATCTGGGTCAGCGCTTTTTCGTGGCCTACCCCTCGACGCGGATCTTTATTAACTTCATCTATCAGTTCTTTGATCGTCGATTTTCCGTTGCCGGTAATGGCGGCCGGAGTGCGTTTGGCAGCCGCTACAAATTTGCCGTTTATAACCAGCAACCGGTAATCGAAACCCTTGATGTATTTCTCCACGATTACCGCTTCCGAAATTTTTCGGGCTTCCTGAAAACCTGTTAACACATCCTTCCACTGCGTAACGTTAATGCTGGCGCCTTTTCCCTGATTTCCGTCTAAAGGCTTAATAACTAATGGGTAACCTATCTCTTCTACGGCTTCTTTCAGTTCTTCTTCAGAATGAATGATTACGCCTTTCGGGACCGGAACGCCGGCATTGTCGAGCATCCGTTTGGTCAGGTCTTTGTCGCCGGCAATGGCCACGGCAAATTCGCCGGTGCTGCAGGTCATGGTGCCTTTTATGCGTTTCTGGTTTACGCCATAACCCAGCTGAATAATGGAAGTATTAGGAACGGTAAGATAAGGAATCCCGCGGCTAACCGCTTCGTCTACAATAGATTGGGTGCTTGGCCCGAAATGTTCCGATTCGCGGATCTGGTGCAATTCGTGTATGTCCTGGCTTACGTCGTAAACCTGGTTGTGGTACAGAGCCTCGGTAATGCGCATGGCCGCCTTGGCCGCATATTCGCCCGCACGTTCTTCCTGGTACGAAAAAATGACGGTATAAACGCCCGGAATATCGGTTTTGCAGGAACGGCCGAAACCGCTATCCATTCCGGCCATGGTTTGCAATTCCAGGGCAACGTGCTGAATTACTTTGCTGAAATCGGTGCCTTCGCGCACTTTTTTAAAGAAACCGCCTACCATTTCTTCGCTGGAGCGGTGCTTGTACATGGCCGGGAACCAGGCCTCCAGGCGCTCGGCAAATCCAGGAACTTCGTTGGTTTTTACTTCTGCTAATTCCTCCAGATCAACTTTAAGAACAATAATTTTAGGGTGTTTAACCGACCAGTAGTTCGGCCCGCGCATAATGCGCAATTCTGCAACTTTCATGAAAGAGCGTTATGTAGTTTTTTAAGATGTGATGCGTTTGTAAGTACGTTTGCACCGCCGTACGGCAGCGTGGCATTTCAGGTTTCAGGTTTTCAGCGCGAAAATGATAGCGTTTTTGGAAAAATCGGGGACGTTGCTAAACTGCGTAAGATGAATAGGCGGCCTTTCTTTTAAGTTTGAAATTCAGATAAACCCAGTTATTGCCTATACGCAATACCGAGGCCTTTAAGTTATTCTTATTTCATGTAAGGTCTGTTTATGTTAGCAGACGGTAAAAACGGTAGGTTTAACGAAGAAAAAAGTATTTCGGGGGTTTTTCCAATATAAACGTTACCTTTGCAGTCCATAAGACTAACAGCAAACTTGTGGCTTCAAAATTCATCTTCGTAACCGGCGGCGTTACCTCCTCTTTAGGAAAAGGCATCATTTCAGCATCCCTGGCTAAACTTCTGCAAGCCAGAGGCTTTTCCGTAACCATCCAGAAATTCGATCCTTATATCAACATCGATCCGGGAACCCTGAACCCGTATGAACACGGCGAATGCTTTGTGACCGACGATGGCGCGGAGACAGACCTGGACCTGGGACATTACGAGCGTTTCCTGAATACGGCTACTTCGCAGGCCAATAACGTTACTACCGGCAAAATTTACCACCACGTAATAACCCAGGAACGCCAGGGCGCTTACCTGGGCAAAACCGTGCAGGTGGTTCCGCATATCACCGATGAGATCAAGCGCCGCATGCTGCTTTTAGGTGAAAGCGGCGAATTCGACGTGGTAATTACCGAAATTGGCGGTTGCGTGGGCGATATCGAGTCTTTGCCGTTCATTGAATCGGTACGGCAGTTGCGCTGGGACCTTCCTCCTTCCGATTCGCTGGTAATTCACTTAACGCTTCTGCCTTACCTGAAAGCGGCCGGCGAACTGAAAACCAAACCCACCCAGCATTCCGTGAAAGCACTTTCGGAAGCCGGCGTGCAGCCCGATATCCTGGTTTGCCGTTCCGAATACCCAATCCCGATGGAAATGCGCAAGAAAATTGCCTTGTTCTGTAATGTGCAGATCAACTCGGTGATTGAAAGCTTAGACGCTGAGACCATTTACGACGTGCCGCTGCTCATGAAAAAAGAAAAGCTGGACGAACGCGTAATTAAAAAACTAAAACTGACCGGTGGCACTACCGATCCGGATCTGGATGCCTGGAAAGAATTCCTGGGCCGCCTGAAAAACCCGACCGAAGAAGTTACCATTGGTTTAGTTGGTAAGTATGTGGAACTGCCCGATGCCTATAAATCCATCATCGAGGCATTTATCCATGCCGGCGCGCAAAACGAATGCAAGGTTAAACTTAAGACCTTCCAATCGGAACACATTGACCGCGAAACGGTAGCTTCGCAGCTTAAAAATCTGGATGGTATTCTGGTTGCACCGGGCTTTGGCCAGCGTGGTTTCGACGGTAAAATAGAAACCATCCGCTATGCCCGCGAAAACAACATTCCTTTCTTCGGGATCTGTCTGGGCATGCAGTGCGCCGCCATTGAATTTGCCCGTAACGTACTGAATATCAAAGATGCAACTTCCACCGAAATGGAACCGGAAACCAAAAATCCGGTTATAGATATGATGGAAGACCAGAAAGAAATTACCCAGATGGGCGGCACCATGCGTTTAGGCGCTTACGTTTGTGAACTGAAGAAAGGCTCCAAAGCGTTTGCTGCGTATGGCAAGCCAAAAATTACCGAACGCCACCGCCACCGTTACGAATTCAACAACAAGTACTTAAAGGCTTTTGAAGAAAACGGCATGATAGCATCGGGAATTAACCCGGATACCGGACTGGTAGAGGTGATCGAGTTGCAGAACCATCCGTGGTTTGTGGCGGCACAATACCACCCGGAGTTGAAAAGTACGGTGCAGAATCCGCACCCGCTGTTCGTGAAATTTGTTCGGGCGGCCATACAATACGCCAAATCGAAAAAGAATATTGCTTAATTTTAAATTTAACTAATGGATCGTAACCAGGCAGTCGGATTATTTCTGATATCCGCGCTCTTACTTATTTACCTTTTTGTTTTTCCGCCTGAAAAGGAGGTGAAACCAAAAACTGATACCAAAGCTCAGCCAACCGCCAGTACTACTGCTTCTACGGTGCAGGAAACCGGGGCGCCGCTCGATTCCGCTACCATGGCGCAGCAACGGGCCGCTTTAGGATCTTTCGGCGCCGCAGCAACCGGCGAAGCCAAAACGGTATTGCTTCAGAACGAAAATCTGAAAGTTACTTTTACCACCAAAGGCGGCGCGGTAGAAGAAGTATTGCTGAAGAACTACAAAACCTTCGATAAGAAGCCGCTGATCCTGTTCGACAGAGTTAGCAGCCACACCGACATTGCGTTTAAAACCCGTGAAGGCAAGGAAATAAAACTATCGGACCTTTATTTTTCTCCGGGCCCGGTAAATACCATTTCGGCAAAATCCGGCAAAACCCAGGTACAGACCTTCCGTGCTACCTTGGGTGAAGGCCAATATGTGGAGCAAACCTACAGCCTGACCGACGGCACTTTCCTGTTGGGTTACGAGCTGACCTTTAAAGGCGTGGAACAATTGCTGGCAGCCAACCAGCCGTTAACCTTTACCTGGAAAGACCGCCTGAAAAAGCTGGAAATGGACCTGAGCCAGAACCGTAACCATTCTTCCCTGAACTTTATGACCATGGACGAAGACGTTACCAAACTGACCGGGAACAGCACGGAAGAAGAGGAATTGCAGGAGCCGGTAAAATGGATCGGCAATAAGCAGAACTTCTTTACCGCCGGTATTATTGCCAAAAACCAGTTCGAGAATGGTAAATTTACCAGCTCCCTGAATGAGGCCGATTCTACCGAAGTAAAAACGTTTGCTACTGCGCTTACTATCCCGCAGAAAGATGTGTTGAGCGGTGCAGAGTTCACGTATTATTTCGGTCCGAACGATTTTTCTGTTCTGAAACACGTTTCCGATAAATTTGAGCAAAACCTGGAGTTAGGATGGGGTGTATTTGGTTACATAAACCGTTTTGTGGTAATTCCGGTGTTCCATTTACTGGAAAATCACATTGCCAGCTATGGCATTATCATCGTGATCCTGGTATTGCTGATCAAACTGATCCTGACGCCGCTTACCTACAAGTCTTATCTTTCGATGGCGAAAATGAAGGTGATGAAGCCGGAAATTGATGCCATTAAAGAAAAATATCCGGACGACATGCAGAAAACGCAGTCGGAAACCATGAAGCTTTACTCAAGCGTGGGCGTAAACCCGATGAGTGGCTGTATCCCGATGCTGTTGCAGATCCCGATCCTGTTTGCCATGTTCAGTTTCTTCCCGAACTCGATCGAACTCCGCCAGGAAGCATTCTTATGGGCGCATGACCTTTCTACCTACGATGTATTTGCCAAACTGCCATTCACCATTCCTTTTTATGGCAGCCACGTAAGTATGTTCACCCTGCTGATGACGGCTTCTACCATTCTCTATACCTGGGGAAATAACCAGATCAGCACCATGCAGGGCCCGATGAAATTCTACAGTTATTTGATGCCGTTCATTTTCATGTTCATCATCAATACCATGCCGGCTGGTCTGAGTTTCTATTACTTTGTTTCCAACCTGGTAACCTTCGGTCAGCAGGCCGTGATCCGTAAGTTTGTAGACGACGATAAGATCCGGATGAAACTGGAAGAAAACAAAACGAAGCTGAAAGATAAGAAGCCCGGTGGTTTTGCCGCCCGGATGCAGGATGCCATGCGCCTGGCCGCTGAAAAAGAAGCAGAGAAAAACAAGCAGAAGAAAGCAAAAAAATAGTTTTGCATTATTCCAACCAAAAAAAGCCTTCCTGGAAGTTCGGGAAGGCTTTTTTATTGATTTACTGTTTTAAGGTATAGTTTTTGTGCCTGAAAGTATAGCGTTTTGCTAATAAATGATTTTATTTGTAATCTCACTCTTGCTAAAAACCTAACACTATGAAACAGTTCCGGACCGGATTGGTAATGTTCACATTACTGTTCACCCTGCTCATCATCGGAAAAAACGGCAATACCAGCGCCCAGGCTTCCCGAAAACAAAGCCCGGCTAAAACACTCCTCATTTTCGAAAAGAAACAGTGTTTCGGCTTCTGCCCCGTTTACCGGGCTGAATTCAAAACCGATGGCAATGTGCTGGTAACCGCGCAGCCGCCCGCCAAACCGAAGGTGCAACGAACCTTCCGGATCTCCCGCAAAGAAGCGCAGGAACTCTGGAAACGCGGCGAACAGCTGGGCTTTTTCCAACTAAAAGACAACTATGAATCACTTATTCCCGATTATCCGGCAAGAGAAATTACGCTCTACAAAAACAATAAACCCAAAAAAGTAACCTATACCGAAGGCGGGCCGCAGGCGCTGGATGCTTATCTGAACGATCTTGCGCAACTCGTAGAAAAGAACCTGGACGTAAATTTCGGTCCGCCGAAAGAAGAGTAAGAATATAGACATAATAAAAAAAGCCGCTCAGATCTGAGCGGCTTTTTTTATTGCTGAGTTTTCCGGGCTCAAACCCTAGCGTTTTTTAACGGCTTCCAGCTTCAGGGTATTCATCGGGTTAGCGGTTAAGCCTTCAATATTATTCTGAGTCAGCATCAGCACTTCGTCGTAGAAGAGCACAATTACCGGGCATTCTTCAACCACGATCTTATCCATTTCCTGGTAAAGTTTCCAGCGGGTCTGCAGGTTTTGCTCCAGTTTGGCTTTTTCATAAAATTCGTCGTAGCGGGCGTTTTTGAAGTGTGTTTTATTGGGCCCGGCCGGCGAAAAGTTCTTGCTGTAAAAAAGTGCCAGGTAGTTTTCCGCATCCGGGTAATCGCCGAGCCACGATTTCATAAAGAAAGTGGAGCGGCCGTTATCAACTTGTTCCTGGTGCGCCGGCGCCTGATTAATCTCGATTTCGCATTTCACGCCCACGTCGCTCCATTTCTTCTGAAAATACTCGGCCAGTTCTTTGTGCTCGGCCACGGTACTCAGTTTTATTTCAAACGGATTCTTAGAATCGTAACCGGCAGCTTTCAATAATTCCCGCGACTTTTTCGGATCAAAACCATAGCCTTTTACCAGGCTGTCGTTAAAACTGGGCAGCGAAGGCGGCACCATGCCCGAATTGCCCGGAATTCCCAAACCATTGCGGTAATACCGGATCATCTCCTTTTTATTGATGGCATAATTCAAAGCCTGCCGCACGCGTTTATCCGAAACCGGCTTGGTTTTAAGGTTTTGCGGATCGAGCTGAAAACCGATGTATTCGGTATTTAAATAAGGGGCTTTCTGAACCGTGAATTTCCCTGAAAAATCGGGCTGTAAACTGCCGTCAGGTTGCAGAATAATATCGCGGGTACCTTCTTTAATCCCGGAAAGGAAATCGAGCTTCTTTTGCTGGAAATTGATGAACTCCATTTTTTTATCGGTAATAAAGGAAATATGCACCGCGTCGAGGTATGGTAATTGGTTTCCGGCTTTATCTTTTTTCCAGTAGTTCGGGTTTTTATGAAAGACCAGCGCATTGCCTTCGTCCCAGAGTTTAAACCGGAAAGGCCCCGTGCCTACCGGATGCTCCCGAAAATCTTTGCCGTATTGCTGTACTGCCTCCTGTGGCACCACAAAGGCATAAGGCATGCTCAGAATCTCAGTAAAGGCAATAAAAGGCTCGGTCAGATAAACCAATAAGGTGCTGTCGTTTAACGCCTTAAAAGCGGTATCCGAAACTATTCCTTTAGCACTTTCCAGCACCTTTCCGTTAAAGATCCAGGCGCCGGTACTGGCCGTGGCCGGGTTTAATATACGGTTAAAGCTATATACAAAGTCTGGAGCAATAACCCGGCGCCCTTTGCCGTTGGGGAAAACAGGACTGTCGTGAAAATAGACATCCGACCGCAGATGAAACGTATACCGTAAACCATCCGGCGAAATGTCCCAGCTTCGGGCAATGGCCGGAGCGGGCTTCAGGCTATCGTCGAGTTCTACCAGGCCGTTATAGAGTTGCGTGATGGCGCGGATGTTAGCCTGGTTCCGGGCAAAAGCCGGGTCGAGCGAACTCAGGGCTTCGGGTTGGTTGTAGCGAAACACGCGTTTATCATTTTCAGCCTCCTTTTGGCTGTTACAGGCCGAAAAAGCGAGGAAAAGGGCGCCACTTAACAAGGCACTTATACCCCGTTTGTTGAAAACTTTTGTTGAAAACTTTACTTTCAATTGTCTTAACTTTGTGCAAGTTTAAAGCATATTCCCGTAATAACGGTGGAGCAACGCTAAAATTTTTATGGAACTAACGTACTACGGCCATTCCTGCTTTTTATTGAAAACCGGCGACACCGGGATTCTCTTCGACCCATTCATTTCCCAGAATCCGCTGGCAAAAGACATCGACCTGAAAAGCATTAAAGCCGATTTTATTCTGCTTTCACATGCCCACGGCGACCATCTGGCCGATGCTGCAGCGCTGGCCAATCAAAACAACGCCAAAATTGTAGCCCAGCCCGAAATTACCGGTTGGTATGCAAAACAGGGCATTACGGAAGCCATCGAGATGAACATCGGCGGCACGGTAAAACTGCATTCAGCCACGGCTAAAATGGTAGTAGCCATTCATTCCAGTTCCCTGCCCGATGGTACGTATGGCGGTCATCCGGCGGGCTATGTGGTGCAAGCCGAAGGAAAAACGGTTTACTTTGCCGGCGATACGGCGCTAACCTACGATATGAAAATAATCGGGGAACAGTTTGCCATAGACTACGCATTGTTGCCAGTGGGTGGCCATTATACCATGGATGCTTCGGATGCGATGGTCGCGGCACATTGGGTAAAAGCCAAAAATGTGATTGCCATGCATTTCGATACCTTCCCGCCCATTAAAGTTGAAAAGGAAACGGTATCAGAAACGGCGAAAAAGTCGGGCAAAGCTCTGCAGTTTATGGAGATCGGCCAGACCATTACTTTATAATTAAAGCGAGTAGAAGATTAAGATGGGAAAAATAATTGCTGTAGCGAACCAGAAAGGCGGTGTTGGCAAGACAACTTCAGCTATCAACTTAGCAGCCAGCCTGGCCGCTTTAGAATACAAAACGCTGCTGGTTGATGCCGACCCGCAGGCGAACGCAACTTCCGGTATTGGTTACGACCCCGGCGACATATCCAAAAGCATTTACGAATGCATGGTAGACGGCGTAAACATCGACGACATCATCGTTCATTCCAATATCGATTACCTGGACCTGGTGCCTTCGCACATAGACCTGGTAGGTGCTGAAGTGGAAATGATCAATCTGCCGAACCGCGAGGAAAAAATGCGGGAAGTTTTGCGTGCCGTAGCCGACCGTTACGATTACGTGATCATTGACTGCTCTCCTTCCCTGGGTCTGATCACGGTAAATGCTTTAACGGCAGCCAATTCGGTAATTATTCCGGTGCAGTGCGAGTATTTTGCGCTCGAAGGCCTGGGTAAATTACTGAACACCATCAAGATCATTCAGTCGCGTTTAAACCCGCAGCTGGAAATTGAGGGCATTCTGTTGACCATGTACGATGTGCGCCTGCGCCTGAGCAACCAGGTGGTGGAAGAAGTAAAACTGCATTTCCAGCAAATGGTGTTCGATACCATCATTCCCCGGAACGTAAAGCTAAGCGAATCGCCGAGCTTTGGTTTGCCGGCCATCATGCACGATGCCGACAGCAAAGGCGCAATCAGCTACCTGAACCTGGCCCGCGAAATAGCCGAGAAAAACGCCGTGTTGGCGAAGTAATTTTAATGGTTAAATGGTTGAATTGTTGAATGGTTAAAATTTGTTAACCTAAAAACAGTTAAGCCATTTAGCCATTTAACCATTTAATTCAATGTCTGAGAATAAAGTAGTACCAGTTAAGAAAAAAGGCGGCCTGGGCCGGGGTTTGAATGCCCTGATCGAAGGCAGTTACGATAAAAAAGTAGATCCGCAAATCCTTCACGAAGTAAATACCATCGCAGAGATCAAATTATCCCAGATCGAAACGAACCCGTTTCAGCCCCGCTCCCACTTCGACCAGACTGCTTTAGAAGAACTGGCCGAATCTATTAAGGTTCAGGGCATTATCCAGCCGATCACGGTCCGTCAGTTAGACGCCAACACCTTCCAGCTTATTTCCGGGGAACGCCGTTATCAGGCTTCCAAGCTGGCTGGTCTGGAAACCATTCCGGCTTATATACGCAAGGCCGATGACCAGCAGATGCTGGAAATGGCCCTGATCGAGAACATTCAGCGCGAACAATTAAACGCCATTGAAATTGCGTTAAGCTACCAGCGTTTGCTTTCGGAATGTAACCTGAAACAGGAAGAACTCGGTGACCGCGTAGGCAAAAAACGTACGACGGTAACCAATTACCTCCGTCTGTTAAAGCTTCCGCCGGATATTCAGATCGGTTTGCGCGACCAGCAGATCTCTATGGGGCACGCCCGCGCCTTGATCAACATCGATAATATTGAATTGCAGCTGGAAGTTTACAACAAAACGGTAGCCGAAGAACTTTCGGTGCGAAAAGTGGAAGAACTAGTTCGTAACCTTTCCAAGCCGAAAAAAGAAACTGTTGACCGCGCCGATATTCCGGCGGAGCACCAGGCAGAATTAAAAAAGGTAGAATCGCGGCTTTCGAGTCACTTCGGAACCAAAATTTACGTTAAAACCTCTAACGCCGGCAAAGGCGAAATTAAAATCCCGTTCGTATCTACCGACGACCTGAACCGGATCCTGGAGCTTTTAAACTACTAAGAATCTATGCGGCTGAAAGCAGTACTGTTTGGTTTTATTACTTTTTGCGGCTTAAACCATAGCGTTTTTGTTTCCGCGCAAACGGTTACTGCCCGCACTGATTCTGCCATTGTAGCTACTCCTAAACCAGATCCGGATAAAGACCGCATTATAAAAACCGAAAAAGACAAAGGCTTGAGCAAACCCGGCCGGGCAGCTTTGTTTTCGGCAGTACTTCCGGGCTTAGGTCAGGTATATAACGGACATTACTGGAAAGTGCCGGTAATTTATGCTGTGGGCGGCACGCTGGGTTATCTAATTGTCTGGAACAATGACAGGTACCAGGATTATAGCCAAGCCTATCTTTATTCAATAGATAATAACACGGAAACTGAACCTACCATTAAGGACGAAGCAACTTCTTTAAGTACGAATGCTTTGCGTAATGGCCGTGATCTTTATCGCCGCAACCGCGACCTTTCCGTTATTTTACTGGTGCTTGCTTACGGGCTGAATATTATGGAAGCTAATGTTGGTGCGCATTTAAATGAATTCGATATTTCCGATGACCTGAGCATGAACTGGCAGCCTTCCATTCAATACGCTGCTTTCGGCACGCAACCAACTCCCGGCCTTTCCCTTCACTTCAGACTAAAAAAATAATGAAAATATTGCTTATCGGCTATGGCAAAATGGGCAAAACCATTGAGCAATTAGCTTTAGCCAAAGGCCACGAAATTGTAGGCAAAATAGATCATGCATCAATTGCCCAACTTTCCGATTTCAATGCTCAAAACACCGAGGTAGCCATTGAATTTACCCATCCCGAAGCGGCGTTTGGCAATATTGCTTATTGTCTGGAAAACGGCATTCCGGTAGTTTCGGGCTCTACGGGATGGCAGGAGCGGATGCCGGAAGCCAAAGAACTTTGCGAAAAACACGCCGGAAGTTTCATGTATGCTTCAAATTTCAGCATTGGAGTTAACCTTTTTTTTCATTTTAATGAATATATTGCTTCCCGAATGCAGCAATACCCGGAATATGCGATTGGGATCCGGGAAATTCATCACACTCAGAAAGTGGATCACCCAAGCGGCACGGCTATTACCACGGCCGAAGGAATTCTGAAAAGCTATCGGAACCTGGATGGTTGGGTGAATGAAGAAACGGAAACCGAAGGCAAATTACCGATCGTTTCGGAACGCACCGACGACGTAATAGGAACGCATATTGTGCGTTATGCTTCTGCAATAGATGAAATTGAGCTGAGCCATGTGGCGCATTCGCGGACCGGTTTTGCGGCCGGGGCTTTAATGGCTGCCGAATGGCTTCCGGGTAAAAAAGGGGTTTTCGGTATGAAAGACCTGATGAACTTATAACAAACTACTGAAACTATGAGCGTAACTTTTTGGAAGAAAAAAGAAACCAAACCACAGGAAAAAAAAGGCTTCTTCCGGGAATGGGGCGATGCCATCTTGTTTGCCGTGGTGGCCGCTACGCTTATTCGCTGGGCTACTTTTGAAGCCTATACCATTCCCACCCCTTCCATGGAAAGTTCGCTTTTAGTGGGCGATTACCTGTTTGTAAGCAAACTCCATTATGGTCCGCGTACGCCAATAACGCCTTTACAGGTTCCGCTTACCCACCAGACCATCTGGGGCACCAGCATTCCTTCTTACTCCGACATTATTCAGCTGAAACAATACCGGTTACCAGGTTTTACCAGCGTGAAGAACAACGATGTAGTAGTATTTAATGTGCCTTTCGAAGACCATCATCCGCCCGATCTGAGAACCAACTACATTAAGCGCTGCGTAGGCATTGCCGGCGATGTGCTGGAAGTACGGGATATGCAGGTTTATATTAACGGCAAACCGGCCGAAAACCCGGAAGGAATGCAGAACCGTTACCTGCTGGAAACCACTACCATGCTGGACGCTGATTTTTTCCGGAACCTGGGCATTAGCCTGGCCGGTATTCAGCCGATACAAGGTGGCTACGTGGTAGATTGCACGCCGGAACAGGCCGAAAAATTCAAGGGTATGAATTTTATTAAGACCGTTCATTTAGATAAAGATGTACCCGGCCGTGCCGATGCAGAAGTTTACCCGCATACCCCGAGCGTGCTGAAATGGAACCGCGATAACTACGGCCCGATCATGATCCCGAAAGAAGGCCAGACCATTAAACTTACCCCGGAAAATGCGGCCATATACGAAACGGTGATCCGGAAATATGAAGGTAATAAAAATGTAGGTTTTGAAAACGGAGTTATTTCTGTAGAAGGAAAGCCACTCTCGGAATATACTTTCAAGCAGGATTATTACTTTATGATGGGTGATAACCGCCATAACTCCGCTGACTCCCGTTACTGGGGTTTTGTACCGGAAGATCACGTGGTTGGCAAAGCCGTTTTAGTCTGGATGTCGATGGATCCGAATGGCGGCGTTTCCGGTAAAATCCGCTGGAACCGTCTTTTTAATCTGATAGACTAATTAAATTGTTAATTGTTAAATGGTTTTATGGTTAAATGGTTTAATTGTTAAATCGTATAATAGAACCTAAAAAAAGCGCTGAATTTCTTCAGCGCTTTTTTTATTGAGTTTTTGGGGCTAAAAGCATACCGTTTTAAAATTTCCATTCTAAAATATTCAAATAAGAATCTATTTAAAATAAAAGGGTACCGAAGACGCTATGGTCGCTGATGTTGATCTTATTAAGAGCAATCAACCATTTAACCATAAAACAATTTAACAATCAAACCATTTAACAATTTAACCAGTAAACCTACCAATCGATTTCTTTTTTGCCGTGGGCTTTTAAATAAGCATTTGCTTTGCTGAAGTGATGCGTACCGAAGAAGCCTTTATCGGCAGCGAAAGGCGACGGATGGGCGGCTTTTAGAACCAGGTGTTTTGTATCGTCAATAATAACGCCTTTCTTTTGCGCGTAGGCACCCCAAAGCATGAATACCAGGTTCTTTTTCCCGTCCGACAATTTTTTAATAACAGCATCGGTAAACGTTTCCCAGCCTTTATTCTGGTGCGAACCAGCCGTATTAGCTCTAACCGTTAATGTGGCATTCAGCAATAAAACACCTTGTTCAGCCCAGCGTTCCAGGTTGCCGCTGGCCGGAATTTCTTTTCCCAGGTCATCTTTAATTTCTTTGAAGATATTGCGGAGCGATGGCGGCGTTCTGATTCCTTCGTTCACAGAAAAGGCTAACCCGTTGGCTTGCCCGGGACCGTGATATGGGTCCTGGCCCAGTATTACCACTTCTACTTTATCGAACGGACATTCTTCAAAAGCGTGAAAGATCTGCTTACCCGGCGGAAAAATCTGCTGCGAAGCGTATTCCTGTTTAACAAATGCGATCAGGTCCCGAAAATATTGCTTTTCAAATTCCGGTTGCAGTGCTTTTTGCCAGCTTTCTTCTATCTTTACAATCATAAGCCAGTTTTACTTTTTCGGATTAAAAGAGTACCATATATTTTTTTCCCGCGTAATATTACGTAAACTTATCCCGGAAAATAGCTGTTTAGAAGACAAATATTTACGCTGCTTTTTATATGGATACCCAGACAACCCAAGGCGTTCAAGTAACGGTTACTACCAACTACCTGCCCGATTATTCGAGCCCGGGCCAGCAGCATTTTGTATTTGCCTACAAGATCACCATTCAGAACAATAGCGAATTTACCGTAAAACTGCTCCGCCGCTACTGGCAAATCTTCGATTCTAACGGCACTGTGCGCGAAGTGGAAGGCGAAGGCGTGGTGGGCCAGCAGCCTACCTTAGAGCCCGGCGAATCGCATCAATACGTTTCGGGCTGCAATTTAAAAACCGGTATTGGTAAAATGACCGGTCATTACACCATGGAACGCCTGGTGGACGGCCGAGAGTTTAAAGTAGAAATTCCGGAATTTGTTTTGATCGTACCTTATAAACTGAATTAAGCTTTCGTGTTTCCTATCCGGCTTGCCGCAAAATACGCGCAGCATTTAACCCGCTCTTTCCGCCTGCACGGCATTCATTCGCCGTTCGTTTTCAATCTGCAGCACCAGGTTATAGACCACAAAGGTACCTTTGGCGCCTACCTGGTAATAGAAGATCTGCGCCATATTCTGCTGGAAGATAACCGGAAAATTACGATCAAAGATTTTGGCGCCGGCTCCAGAACCAACGCCGGTCGTACCCGGAAAGTTAAAGACATTGCCCTCCATTCGGCGAAAGCGCCTAAACATGCCCAGCTGTTATTCCGGCTCGTAAATCATTTCGCGCCCCAGACCATTTTCGACCTGGGTACTTCGCTTGGTTTAACTACGGCTTATTTAGCTTCGGCGCGGCGCGGCAGCACCGTTTATACTTTTGAAGGCTGCCCGGAAACGGCTTCCCTGGCCCGCGAAAATTTCAAAAGCCTGAAGCTGGGTAATATTCAGTTAGCAGAAGGAAACCTGGACGAAACGCTATCCGAAACACTTAAAAAAGTAGATAAAGTAAATTTTGCTTTCCTGGATGGCAACCACCGTTACGAACCCACCATGCGCTATTTCCGGCAACTGCTGGCTAAAGCCGACGAGAATTCCGTTTTTGTGATAGACGACATTTACTGGAGCGCCGAAATGGAACGCGCCTGGAAAGAGATTGCCGCCCTGCCGGAAGTTACCGTAGCCCTGGATCTGTTCCAGATCGGTATCGTTTTCTTCCGGAAAAGTCAGGTAAAGGAATATTTTACGATTCGGTATTAAAACGTTTTATGGCAAATTTCTTAACTGCAGAATGGCGTAAACTGGCTTTTGCTAATTATGTTATAGATCCGGAAATTCTCAGCAAATACGTACCCGCCAAAACCGAATTAGATTTCTGGAACGGTGATTGTTTTGTGAGTCTGGTCGGTTTTAAGTTTTGCAACACCCGCCTTAAAGGTTTTCGTGTACCTTTCCATACCGATTTCGAAGAAGTGAACCTCCGTTTTTACGTGCGTCATAAAAAGAATGGAGCATGGAAGCGAGGCGTGGTTTTTATTAAAGAGATCGTACCTAAACCTGCCATCACGTTTGTAGCGAATACGATCTATAAAGAAAATTACGTAACCGTACCTATGGATCACCTCTGGGAACATTCCGATAATGATCTGAAAGTAGGGTACCGGTGGAAATCCGGGAACTGGAATACGTTTGAACTGCTAGCCGAAAATTCGTTACAGGAGATCGTTACCGGTAGCCAGGAAGAATTTATAACGGAACATTACTGGGGCTATGCGCAAGCTTCCCAGGACAAAACTTCTGAATACGAAGTGACGCATCCCTGCTGGCAGGTTTACCCGGTAAAAAATTATAAAATCGAGGTCGATTTTGGCAAAATTTATAGTCCGGAATTCAGCTTTCTTGCCACCGAAAAGCCCAAAACTACTTTCCTAGCCGAAGGTTCGGAAATAAGTGTAAAACCCGGAATATTCTTTTAAACAAAACAGCCACCGAAATATAGGGTGGCTGTTTTGTTTGATTTACAGGATCATTTGCTAGTAGGAACTTAAACCAGCAAATGCGTTCCGGAATGATTAATAAAGATAGTCAAAGATAGTTCCTTCGATTCAGTAAAAATTACCGGATCGACTGCCGCACTTTCACCAATCTTTCCAATAGGATTTCCAGGTTATCCAATGCCAGCATATTCGCGCCGTCCGATTTGGCGGTTACCGGCGTGGGGTGCGTTTCAATGAACAAACCATCGGCTCCTACGGCAATAGCCGCTTTGGCAATTGTTTCGATCAGGGCCGGTTGTCCACCGGTAACGCCGGAGGTTTGGTTAGGCTGCTGCAAGGAATGCGTTACATCCATTACTACCGGCACTCCAAAGCTTTGCATGATCGGTAAATTCCGGAAATCGACTACCATATCGGAATAACCGAAAGAATTTCCGCGGTCGGTCAGAATGATATTTTCGTTACCTGAATCGCGGAGTTTCCCAACGGCAAATTGCATGGCTTCGCCGGAAAGGAACTGGCCTTTTTTTACGTTTACGGTTTTGCCGGTATTGGCAGCTGCTACCAGCAAATCGGTCTGGCGGCAAAGGAAAGCCGGGATCTGCAGCACATCTACGTATTCAGCCGCCATGGCTGCTTCAGCACTTTCATGAATATCGGTTACGGTTGGAACGTTAAAGGTCTCTCCTACTTTGCGCAGAATTTTCAGAGCTTTTTCATCACCAATACCGGTAAAAGAATCGAGGCGCGAGCGGTTGGCTTTGCGGTAAGATCCTTTAAAAATAAACGGGATCTGCAGGCGGTCGGTAATGGCTTTTATGCGTTCGGCAATTTCCAAAGCCATTTCTTCGCCTTCTATGGCGCAGGGCCCGGCCATTAAAAAAAAATTACCGGATTCAGTATTGCGTAAGTTCGGTATGTTCAGCATTCTAGTGATTAATGAATAATGATTAGTGATTAATATTCCTGAATTAGCAGGTTGAAACGCTAGGGTTTTCGGCCTAAAAAGTCTGTGGCTGGATTTAGAAAAGCAGCGATCCGAATTTGTGAATTTTTTAATGCATTTTCAAAACTTCAAATCTCCAAATTTTCAAATCGCCTTCCTTTCCAGGATCATAAACAATTCGTGACCGGCGCGCGGCTTTACCGAGTTGTAGGCGGGTGCAAAGGTACGGAAATGAAAATAAGGCTCGAAATACGCTCGGTATTCTGCGGCACTTCCCCCAAACGGCGGACCGGGCTTTTCAAAAGTGGTATCAAACAGCAAGCCCACCAGTTTCCCACCGGGTTTTAACAGTTCAGCGCATTTTTTGGCATAAGCAGGCCGCAATTCCGGGTTCAGGGCGCAGAAAAAAGTCTGCTCCAGAATCAGGTCGAACGTGTCCTGGATCTCAAAAAAATTCTGGTACAGCAAATGCGCTGCCGGAAAATCCGGGAGGCGTTGTTTTAAAGTTAGCAAAGGCGCTTCGGCAAAATCGGCCACGTACACTTCTGTGAAACCCTGCTGGTGCAGATATTCGGCTTCGTAGGCATTTCCGGCGCCGGGGATCAGAATTTTTAATTTCTGGCTCGATAATTGGGAAGCGTAGGCCTTCAATGGAGGGGAAACCGCACCCAGATCCCAGCCGGTTTGGGCGTTTAAATAGCGGTTTTGCCAATATTCGGAGCTTAGTTTCGTTTCCATTTTATATTTTTTTTGCAAGCTAATGATTTTTAGCGGCACGTTTGCAATAGCGGCAGATAACCGTATTTTTGCAAACTGCGTAACCGCAACCTGACGATTAAAAACCAAAAACAAACAAGTATGAGTGAGTCAAATTCTGAACGCGACGGCAACCGTAAACTCCTGGTAGTCGGTTTAATTATTGTACTGCTGAGTATTAACGGCATCCTGTTTTACATGCAGCATCAAACCAAAAAGAAAATCGACCAGCAGGACGAAACCATCCGGCTGAAAAACACTGAACTGGAAGACCGGATCAAACAATATGAAGCCCTGAAAGCTGATTTTGAACGCCAGAGCCAGGAATTGCAAGGCATGGGCCTGACCAACGATTCTTTGCAGACCAAATTAGCTGCCCTGGATGCCGATCTTAAAAAACTGCGTTCTTTCCGGAATACCAGCTTCAGCCTTGCCGATCAGCGTAAGTTCAAACAGCGCGCCGCCAATTTCGAAGCCCAGCTGAAGAAAAAAGATGAGGAAATTGCCCGTCTGAAAGAAGATAACGAAGCGCTTTACGGCGAAAATACCAACTTAAAAACCACGCAGAACCAACTGAACGACACCATTATTACGGTGAAGCGCAATAACCAGGCGCTGTCGCAGAAAGTAGCCATTGCCTCGCGGTTAGAAGCCCAGAATATAAAGGTTACTACCATCAACCAGAAAGGCAAAGAGAAAGAAGACAGCGACGAAGAATTCCGGGCCAAGCGCGTAGATAAAATTAAAGTAGCTTTCCGCTTAGCTAAAAACGAAGTAGCCGAGAAAGAAAACAAAGACATCATGATGCGTCTGATCGAACCGGATGGCGCAGCTTTATACAACCTTTCTACCGGTTCCGGCACCTTTATGGTAAACGGCCAGGAAACGTTCTACACTGCTAAACGCGACATTTTATTCGATAACTCTGGCCAGGAAGTATCTTTCATTTACTCAAAAGGCGGACCTTACAAGATCGGCCAGCACACCATCGAGCTTTACGCCGAAGGCAACCTGATCGGTAAAACCACTTTCACCCTGAAATAAAAAACGGTATCGTTTGAAGGCAAAAAAGCCGGCCCGAAGATTTTCGGGTCGGCTTTTTTTATGAGAAAAACGCTATGGTTTCAGGCAGGGAAAGTCAGGATTTCAAATTCCAACCTTAGTTACGATTCCAGCTTCTTCCAAATTTTAATTTGAGATATAAAAAGCTTTGATGTTGTTCATTATAATAATTACCCGAATTTAAATCGAGGCAGAAACCCGGGTTTATAGCCAGCATAAATTTCTCCGAAAGCGCATGACGAACTTCCAGACCAGCATGCAAATAATGCCCCTGCCAAACAGAATTAAAGTCTGTAAAACCCTTGCTAATTGCTCCGGAATGAAAATTCGTTGTTTTCCGATAAATTAACCTGCTATAATTATACCCAACCAAAAGATATGGTTTCCAGGCTTGCGTTTCCAGGAAACTGAGATTAACCATTAAATTTATTGGAATATCCAGGTGAGTATATTGGAGCTTATTTTTACCATGGAAAGGTGAGTAATCAAAGAACCGGTAAACTTGTTTCTCTTCAAAGGTTCGCACTTGCAACCCAGTACTTATTCCAAGCCTTTTGCTAAACGCATAATCATAATAAATACCGCCAAGAGGGAAAACTTTGCTTTCATATTTATTATTAATCCCAACCTGTTTTACTTTTAATGCACTAGCTCCAAATTGAATTCCTAAAGTTTGTTCGCCTTTTTGAGAAAACGCGAACTCAGCAGAAAAAACCCCGAGAATTAAAAGAATTGCTTTTTTCATAGGAATCACAACAATACTGAAAGGACCATTTTGAGCAATGTTAAAGAAAAATTATTACAAACGCTATCTCCCATGGCCTAAAAAGTAAAAAGCCCTGTATAATTGCTTATACAGGGCTTTTCTTAAACTTCAGAGGTGACGAGCGGATTCGAACCGCTGTAGCAGCTTTTGCAGAGCTGAGCCTAGCCACTCGGCCACGTCACCGTTTTGATGATACAAACATACGCCTATTATGCAAGATTTCCAATATTCCTGACGGAATTTTTAGCGGGTTTTAATAAGGGCTTAATTTTCAGGCATAAAAAAAGCACCCGGAAAATTCCGGGTGCTTTTCAATATAAAGAATTTCAGGAATTAACCTTCTGTTTCTTCAGAAGCAGTTTCTTCGCTAGAAGCATCTTTCTTTGCTTTCGCAGCAGCTTCCAGTTTCTGAACGCCGGCTTCTTTTTCGTTGCTCATCATTTTGTCTTTCAACGCAGATAAAGCATCTAAGTCACCTAACGTAGATTTCTCTACTTCTTTTACTTTTTTGTCAGCTTTAGGCTCTTTTTTCTCACCAGCCGCTGGCTTCTTCTTCGCGAATTTATCAGCCTTGGCAGACGGATCTTCTTTCGGGTCAGAATAAACGTTGGTGTGCGAAAGGATGATCTTACGATCGTCTTTCGAGAACTCCATTACTTTGAAATCAAGCGCTTCGCCAACTTCTGCATTCGAACCGTCTTCTTTCACTAAAGATTTAGGGAAAGCGAAACCTTCGATGCCGTAAGGCAATTCCAGCACCGCACCACGGTCAGATTTCTCTAAGATGGTAGCTTTGTGCGTAGAACCCGGCGTGAATACCGATTGGAACGTATCCCAAGGGTTTTCTTCCAATTGCTTGTGGCCTAACGCTAAACGACGGTTCGGAACGTCTAATTCCAGAACAACTACGTCTAAGTTTTCGCCAACTTTTACGAACTCAGATGGATGCTTGATCTTCTTGGTCCAGCTTAAATCAGAAACGTGAACTAAACCGTCTACGCCTTCTTCTAATTCAATGAACAGACCGAAGTTAGTTAAGTTACGAACAACACCAGTGTGTTTCGTGCCTACACCGTATTTGGTCAGAACATCTTCTTTCGTCCAAGGATCTTCGGTTAACTGCTTAATGCCTAAAGACATTTTGCGCTCATCACGATCCAGGGTTAATACAACCGCTTCAATTTCGTCACCTTGTTTGATGAAGTCTTGTGGGTTGCGTAAGTGCTGGCTCCAGCTCATTTCTGAAACGTGGATCAGACCTTCTACGCCTGGCAGTAACTCTAAGAACGCGCCGTAATCAGCTACGTTTACAATTTTACCTTTTACGCGTGAACCAACTTCGATGTCAGCAGAAAGAGCATCCCAAGGGTGCGGCGTAAGCTGCTTCATACCCAGAGAGATACGTTTTTTGTCGTCGTCGAAATCCAGAACTACTACGTTTACTTTCTGGTCTAACTCTAATACCTCTGAAGGGTGGTTTATGCGGCCCCAAGAGATATCGGTGATGTGTAACAGACCGTCTACGCCACCAAGGTCGATGAACACACCGAAGTTGGTCATGTTCTTGATAACGCCTTCCAGAACCTGACCTTTTTCCAGGTTGTTCAGGATAGCCGAACGCTGCTGCTCCAGATCTTTCTCGATCAGGACTTTGTGCGATACTACTACGTTGTCGAAAGCGGCGTTGATTTTCACAACTTTCACTTCCATTTTCTTGCCAACGAAGATATCGAAATCGCGAATTGGTTTCACGTCGATCTGTGAACCTGGTAAGAAAGCCTCCACACCGTGCAGGTCCATGATAAGACCACCTTTGGTACGACGCTTAACCAGACCTTCCAGAATAGTATCTTCTTCCAGGGCTTTGTAAATAGTATCCCAGGCTTTAACGATTTTCGCTTTTTTGCGGGAAAGGATCAGCTGACCGTTTGGATCTTCCTGATCTTCGATGAATACCTCCACTTCGTCGCCAACTTTCAGCTCCGGCATGTCGCGGAATTCAGAGATCGGAACCAGGCCGTCTGATTTGAAACCGATGTTCAGGATCACGTCACGATCAGTGATACCAACAACTGTTCCTTTAATGACTTCTTCTTCCTGAACGGTAGTTAATGTATCGCCGTACATTTGTTCCATTTCAGCTTTTTCAGCTTTGGAGTAACCACCGCCGAAACCTTGGGATTCAAACTTATCCCAATCGAAATCTTCTACTTCTTTGCTCATAATATAGCATTTGCTCCTGTTAAACACCGGTAAGCGGAGCACTTTACCAGCCTATAGTTATACAATCCGGCCTGAACCGGAACCGCTCACCCGAACGGTGCGCGAAATTAATCATTTATATCTTAAAAGTAAAACATAAACCCGGAAATTACTGGTTTTCAGCAAAATCACCTCCGGCAGTTTTTTTACCCCAAAGCATAGCGTTTTTTAATTCTTTTCGTACCTGAAATGCATAAAACCAGTATAGCCCGAAAACTTTATGGAAATTGATATTAATAAATTCCGGCAAAGACTAGAGCTGGAAATTGCGCGCGGAAACACGAATGCAGCAGCCTATATTCGCCAGGAAATACGCTTGGTAGAAGATATGAAAGCCAGTTTAATGGAAGAAATGGACGTTAAAACCGAAGATTTTTTAACCTATACGGCTGCCAAACTCGATACTTACGTGTTCCAGTTGCAGGAGATCGAAAAGAACATGGGTCTGCGTGATTTAGCTTTAGACCAGAAAACAGCCCTGGAAGATGAAATGGTGCGGCAGAAATTCTCGGATGAAGTAGATAAACTGCACCAGATAGACCCGGAAAAACACCCCGAACAAGGACTCACCGATAATAAGGAATCGGTATGAATTAGAAATGGGTTTTACCTCTTAAACCCTACCGTTTTAACGATAAAAAACGGTAGGGTTTAAGAGGTAAAAACTCAGAAGAAAAAAGGACTAGTTAAAAAGCCCAACCCATATTGAGGCCGGCCGAGAACTTCATCGGGCTGCCTTTTTTCATCCGGTGCAGAAATGTATTCTGGTCGTCCAGAATTTCTTTGCGGTTATTTCTATAGCCCAAACCGGTAAACATATCCAGCACGAAATGCTTGCCTAAAATGGCCTGGTAGCCCAAAAGTAAATTATAGCTTTCGTTTTTAGCTTTCACTTTGAATTTAATTTCAAAATCCTCCATTTCCACGTCGTAATCTACTTTGGCATAAGAATAATGCGGTGATACATACCAGCCTTCCGGCGCATAATTATTTTTGCTTAGGTAGCGCTTAAACTGCAACTGGTAACGGTAGCCGCTAGCTTTTATGTCGGTTTCGGTCCAGACAATGCCTACTTTGCCGGGCTTTCCATAAAGCGCCAGTGCGGTAGTAAGCGTGGCGCTTAATGCGGCGCTTCCCAGAAAACTAAACGGATAATTGGTACCCATGTACGAATAACTGCCCGCCAGGCTGTTTTGCTTGCCAATAACCCGCTCATACCCGATCCGCGATTCTACGGTAAAAGGCATTTGACCGTGAATAAATGCAAATGGTGCAAGCTTGATCACGTTTTTGGGCGGAGCTGGTTCAGAAACATTTTGCCCGAAAACGGTATGGGAAACAAACAAAAAAGTAAGGCCCAGCAATACTTTGGGAAGCAGGATTTTAAAGTGCATAAAAGAAGAAAGTAGTTTGCAAAATTAGCGGTTTCCGGCATAACACCGCTGTTTTTCTCTATAGACAAACTTAATTTCTTTAACCCCTAGCCTGCCCTGAAAATTTATACGGCTTCCACTTTCAGGTAATGCGCCCAGCTTTGGTCCAGGTGGGTGGCGTGTAAGCGCAGAAAAGCTACCAGGGTTGGTTTCTTGGGTTGCTGCTTCAGCGCAAAACCGGCTTCTTCGGGCGTACGGTCGCCTTTGCGGGTGTTGCAGCGGTTGCAGGCAGTAAGCAGATTGGTCCAGGTAGATTTTCCACCCCTGGATCTGGGATACACATGATCGAGCGTCAGGTTTTTATTCGAGCCGCAATACTGGCACTGAAAATGGTCGCGTTTCATGATGTTGTGGCGGCTCAGCGCAATGCCTTTGTAGGGAATATGCACATAACGCGACAAACGGATAACCGACGGCTTGGGATAAGTAGCCGAAATGCTTCGCAGAAAACTGTTCTCGTATTTTTCCAGCATTTCAGCTTTCTCTAAATAAATGAGGCTGAAGGCTTTTTGAACGCTGCACAACGAAATTGCCGAATAATCCTGATTCAGAATAAGTACCTTGTAATCCATTGCCTGCTCTTTAACAATTCGGAAAATATACAAATTATTCTCTGTAAGTGCAAAATTCAAGCCATGGAGAATTTGTGAATTTTTCGTGAATAGCAGAAGAAACGGGGCTAAACGCAAGCCAGTATTCAGCCTGCAATTGAATGCGCAGGCAAATCTTCGGAGATGAATTTGCTTGCAGAAACAGCATAAAAGACATCCGTGAAATCCAGGAATCCGCTTATTCTGCGATCAGAATTGCGATGCTTTCAGCCTGAAAAACTGTTAATTTTATTTGCTCCAAGCTGGGCGGAAAAAAGCAGGATGCTTAAAGAAGCCGTTTTATAAGCCTTAATTTATGCGAATAGCGTTTGCGCTGCTGGTTATAAATACCATAATGGTCGAGCTGGTCTATCCGGACTTCGCCGTGCGCGTGAATGATCTGCTGGTTATCGAGCATGATGCCCACGTGAATGATGCGGCCTTCGTCGTTATCGAAAAAAGCCAGATCGCCGGTGCGGGCCTGGCTTACAAAATGCACTTCTTCGCCTAAAGCCACCTGCTGGTAGGCATCGCGCGGCAAAGCTACACCACAAATGCCCATCACCTGCTGCGTAAAGCCTGAACAGTCGATCCCGAAAACTGATTTGCCGCCCCAAACATACGGCGCTTTCAGGAACGTATTGGCAATCTTAGCCAGAAAAGCCGGCCGGTATTCGGTGCTCAGATTAGAAGCGCGGCCGTTGTAAAGCAGTTTTTCGTGCCCCAGCCGCAAAGTTATGCCGTCGAAAAACGGCAGAGTGCTGCCCATTAAAACCGGCGTTACAAAATTGGCCGAACTAACGGTTTGTACAATATCGAGGCTGCGCGGGTGCGAAGTGGCTTTCCATTCCAGAAAATAGTCGTCGGTAACCGGGAAATGCTGCTTGAAATCGATCCAGCCCGTGTAATTATCGGCCGCGATCTGAATTTGCAGCCAGTTTCCTTCTTTCTGCAAAACCTGGTAGCATTCGCCAAAAAACAATTGCGTTACCAATTCCGCTTTATCCGAAGCATCGCTTCTAACCGGTACATTGCTCAGGCTGCAGATTCCGTAGTCCACTGGTTGAATTTGGAGATTTGAAAATTTGAAGATTTGGAAATGCAAAAATAGCAAGAAACAAAGCAGTTTGTGCTACTTGGTTTGCATTTTTTGTTTGTTCACAGCCGGTGCAGGTTTTCATTTTTCCAAAGCAAAAGCTGCACTACGATTATTCTGAAAACGAAAAAGCAAAAACCTGTAACTAGCTTTTTGCATTCAGGACCGGTTAAGGCAAAAGTTTTTTATTCATGATATCTATGAGTTTAAAAAGCGTTTTCTGCAAATTCCTTATTTCGGTTTCATCAATAGTTTCATCGGCAAAGGCATTGATCAATTTATCCGGAATGCTAAGCGCATGTTGCTTGAGCGCCTCTCCTTCTTTGGTTAAAGAGATCTGCACCACGCGTTCGTCTTTATCGGATCTTTTGCGCTGCAGGAGCTTTTTCTCTTCCAGGCGTTTTAACAAAGGCGTAACCGTATTCGATTCTAAAAGCAGCCGGTGGCAAATTTCGTTTACCGTCTGGTTGCCGTGCTGCCACAATACCAGCAGTACCAGGTACTGCGGATAAGTCAGGTCGAACTCCTTCAGAAGCGGAGTATAGATCTTGGTCGTTAACCGCGATGCCGCGTAAAGCGGAAAACAAAGCTGGTTTTCCAGGTAAAGTGCAGTTCCATCGGTTTTCATACTAGAGTAGTTTTTTAATAAATGCTTCCATGCTTTCGGGCTTGGTTACCGGCGAGAATCTTTTTACCGGCACGCCGTTGCGGTCAACCACAAATTTGGTAAAATTCCATTTAACGCTGCTCCCAAAAAAGCCGCCCAGCCTCTCTTTCAGGAACGTAAAAATGGGGTGCGCATTTGCGCCGTTCACATCGGTTTTAGCAAAGATCGGGAAACTCACGCCGTAATTTACCTGGCAGAATTCCTCAATTTCACTGGCCGCGCCGGCTTCCTGGTTGGCGAACTGGTTGCAGGGAAAACCCAGGATCACCAGGCCCTGGTCCTTGTATTTGTTGTAAAGCTTTTCCAGACCTTCGTATTGGGGCGTTAAACCGCATTTACTGGCCGTGTTTACCACAACTACCACTTTATCCCGAAAATCATCCATCTTAACTACGTTACCGCAGATGTTAATTGCTTCGAAGGCGTAAAAATTCCTGGATCTGGCTTCGGCTTTTTCTTTATTCCTTTTGAATAAATAGGCTAGCGCACCCGTAGACCATAAGGCCCACAAAATAAGCACCGGCTGGAAAAATAACCGGATCAACCTTTTCTGGTCGGTATCGAGCCCGAAAGCGCTGATGCCGTTGGTATACTGCGAAATGTTGCCCGGGAAAATGAGCACGTAAAAAAGTGCCAGCAAAAGCCCCACCTTCACTTTATGGTTCGCTAAAAAGATCATGGCCAGCCCCAGCCCGATTTCGGCAAAACCGGAAGCCAGCACCACAAAATCCATAAAAGCCGGATCGGATGGCAGCCAACGAGGCACCTGTGCTAAAAATTCCTGGCGCTGAAAGGTCAGGTGACCAATGCCAGCAAAAAGCATAAAAAGGCCCAGAATTATCCGGAATATATTTTGCAGTCTGGAAGTATTCATATTTACATCGTTGAGGATTGAATCGCTTACGATACAAATGTAAATAAAGATTTGTTCCCGGCAAAAATAAATGCCGCCATTCCTGTTGTTCGGATGTACTGGTAGTTAAAGATGTACTGGTGATTAAATAAGAAGGAAGATGGGCTTAACCTAATTCTGGAAATCTTTGTAAGGGTTGGGCTAGGCGGCGGCAAAGCTGCCGTATAGGTGTGGTTAGCGAGGGCTATTTTCTAAAATTTCTACTTTGCAAGCACAACGGAATCCTAAAAGAGAATTAGGGCCTTCGTATTCAAAAAACTTCTTACTAATAATTTCTTCATAAGTGTTGAACCAACTTCCTCCAAAAGCAACTCTTGGAACAGAGGTTAATTCAGAAACATTACCCAAAGTATTAAATAGTCCTTTAGAATTGCTTCCATTAGTATAAATGTAACCAATAAAGGAGGTTGCATCAATTAAAATATTCCGATTATAAATTATGGGCAAATTCTGCTTGATGCTTGCATTGTAAAACGTAGTTGATCTATCATAATTTTTAATCAGCTTCTTTAAAACTTTGGAAGTCTTTTTATCTAAAGTCCTTCTGACTATATAAGAGTCAGTAGCTTTAAGCCATTCTTCTTTGGAAGGTAGGTAATAGGTATATTGTATAGTAAAATTCTTTTCCCCCTTTTTTAAGGTTTGATTTACTGAATGACTGACCATTCTTGATCGCCAAAGACAATATTGTTGGGCTTGGTAATAAGAGATGCCAACTACGGGGTAGAATCTATAAATCGGGTTCCTCAAATAGTGTTTACTATAATTTAAGGTATTGAAAGTGTAGCCTGTAGAATCTATTTTATAATCATCAATTAATATGTCTATTTTCCGAAAAGGCCAAGAAACGGTGGTATCGGGTAATATTGTTTTAAAGTAAGATTCACTTGAATCCCTTTTCACAAAGTATAGGAATTCTAACCAATGTATATTGGCTACTTCAGCTTCATCAAAGAACAGTCCTTCACCAAGGTGAATAGTGCCAGTCGGCGTTAACTTATTCTTAATAAGAAATTCCGTATCCTTGTTTTGAGCGAGAATATCTATGGATAATAAAAGAAGTGAGATTACAAATAGAATTCTCATTATTGTTAATGTGCGCTAACGTCTAGTATAAAAAGCGAACGATGCGAAGCTGAAGTTTGGTTTTTATACCTTGTTGAGCGGTGCCATTTTATACTTCATCAGTTTTAATAGAAATCTGAGTTGCACAAGCTCGTTTAAGAGTGTTAATTAAATCGAAATATGCTTCAGAATTTGAAGTTCCAAAGTCAATTGTAAAACTAAACAGACCGTCCTTTTCTTCAGGTATTGAACAGCTGTGAATAGCGGTGGAGAAGGTGTCAAATTCTTCTTCAATTTTAAGCCATTTCCTTACCCATTCTTTGAGTGAATCCAATTCTAATTTATCACAGACTATTTCACAACTGTTCCAACAAAACGGCTCTACCTGTACTTCAGTATTTCCTGCTAAGTATTCTACTGGTTTATAGTTTGAGTTAGAGTCGAGCCTTAGCTCATTTATTGAATCTTCACCGTTTTGGTTTTTATAGATAAAATCAACACGAACTAAATTGAATGGCTCGTCTACAGATTCATCATTAATCTCAAGAAGTAGCTCACTTGCATAAGTTTCTTTTCCTTGTTTGAGTTTCTCCAATGTATTGCCAAAGTAATCTGTATAGCGCTTTTGTTCTATAGTTACTACTTCTTTCAATTCTATCATTTTATAATTATTGGTTACGCTCAACTACTGTATATACCGAATATTCGGCTTATCTCCACTATGTACGGAGGTTTTTCAGTCGGTTTTGATACCGTTTTTGAAAATCTTCTGGTTAAAAATGGTTTTATAACCAAATTTAACAAAGTTTTCCAAAAAGCCAACAGTCCTTGAAATGCAACTTGGTATCACCACTTTTTAAGCTTAAAACCATAGCGTTTTTCCATAAAAAAAGCCGGCTTTTCAGCCAGCCTTATCTATTCAATCTAAAGGTTAAGGTTACACGTTCACGGTTTTACCTGGAAGCAAATTTCCGGATTTTCCAATCGTTCCATTTTCTAATTTACACATTTCCAGATTAGCACATCTGCACATTAAAAATCAGCACATTAATACCCGCCTCTGTCCAGTTCGCGTTTCTGGTCTTTCGCTTTAATATCTTCACGTTTGTCGAACAGTTTTTTACCGCGTGCCAGCGCAATTTCTACTTTGGCAAAACCGCGCTCACTAATAAATACCCGGATCGGGATGATGGTTAGGCCCTGCTCATGGCTTTTCTTTTCGAGCTGCACCAGTTCGCGTTTGTTCAGCAGCAGTTTGCGTTCGCGCACCGGTTCGTGGTTATTGTAAGTGCCTTCGGTAAATTTGGCAATATGCATGTTGTGCAGCCACAAACCGTTATTATGAAACGTGCAAAACGCATCGCTCATGGTCACGTTCCCTTCCCGGATGGCTTTAATTTCGGTGCCTTTCAGCATGATGCCGGCCGTGTATTTCACCAGGAACTGGTATTCGAAACTGGCGCGCCGGTTTACTATGTTTACGTGTTTTTTTATCCGGTCTTTATCGTTCGCTTTGGCCATCGGTTTCGGAAGGTTTTTGTAATAATCTTTGTAATTTTTTTTTCTTCAGGATCTTTTGCCCGGTCTCGCCGGTAGCTACCAGCCGTTCTCCCACTTTTGCTTCGTAGGTACAGATCAGTTCGTTGCGTTCCAGGGATTTTACTGTGGCGGTAATGGTAATAGTTTCGCCTGCGAAGGCCGGACCTTTATGTTCTATGGTCAGCCTAGTGCCAATGCCTTCTTCATCGTCGTCTTTCATTTTCAGCACGAACAAACGTGAAGCCCACTCTACGGCCTGCGCCAGTGAAAACGTGGCACAAACCGGATGCACCAGGCCTGTTTCGAAACGGGCAAAATCCGCTTCGGTTATCGTTTTCTGAAAAGTTTTAGTATCGCCGGGCCGGAACAGGTTTTTCATGGCAAAAGCATAGCGTTTTGAAGAACCGGCAAGTTAAACAGGTTTTACCAATTCTGAAGCAGTTTTTTACGTCCGCTTCTTCCCGCACTTTTCTTACCACAGTTTAAAGCAACTGGATTACCAAAAAACGGTATGGTTTCCGCTCTAAAAACCCGCTCCCGGTTTCCCACTATTCAAAAATATCCTTATTTATTCATTCATTCAATCATTCAATCACTCAATCATTCCATTATTCAAAAAAACGCTATGCTTTTAGCAATAAAAAGTCTGAACCCCGGAATCACGGGAAGTATAATAAAATTTAAATATTAAAAAATGAAAATATAAATCCGGAATAGCCGTAGAAGAAACCAGGTAAATTTAACTGCATGAAAAGTATTTCGCTTTACCGGTTGAACGGCATCCTTTTACTGGGAATTTTATCGGTTATAGCCCTGTATTACGGCCGGCTATTTCTCATTCCGCTTTCGTTTGCGATCATTTTATCGATGCTCATGTTGCCGGTAAGCCGGAAACTGGAAAAATGGGGCCTGAACCGCTTCTGGTCAACCATGAGCTGCGTGCTGATCATTTTACTTTTTGTGGCGGGTTTTATGCTGATCATTGCCGCGCAGGCTGCCAGTTTTTCCGAAGACATGCCCCAGATCCAGCAAAGACTGCACGAACTCATGAATCAGACCCAGGCCTGGATCCAGGAACAGTTTGGCGTAACCCCACAAAAGCAGGTAGCTTTTATAAAATCGCAGATCACGAAGCTTTCCGCATCCGCTAAACAGTATTTAACCTCCATCCTGCAGGGCACCATTGGTATTGTTGCGGCATTTGTCCTGGTAATCCTGTACATGTTTTTCCTGATGTGGAAACGCGAAAAATACAAGACCTTTATCCTCAAGCTTGTTTCTTCCGAAAGCCAGGCCGAAGCGAAAAGAACGCTGGAGCAGATCACCAAAGTTTCCGGGCAATACTTAACCGGTCGGCTTCTTTCTATGCTTTTCGTGGCCGTTTTTTACAGCATTGCCTTTACCATTCTCGGACTAAAAAATGCCATCCTGATCAGCGTAATTGCCGTTATTCCGAACCTGATCCCATACGTAGGCGCATTTATCGGGGCTTTCTTCCCGCTTATCATGACGCTTATCAGCGGTTCTACGGGCATGTTTATTCCTACGGTAGCAATTTTAATCTCGGCGCAGGTTATCGACAACAACATCATCGAGCCGCTGGTTATGGGCGCCCAACTCAGCCTGAGCCCCATCATGACCATTTTTGCGATCGTGATCGGCGAACTGATCTGGGGTATTCCGGGAATGCTGCTCTTCGAACCGCTTTTTGCCATTATCCGCATTATCTGCAGCCATATTCCGCAGCTCAACCCTTTCAGTTACGTTATGAGCGACGATAAGGAAGTTACCAGAAAGCCGGGCTGGGCCCGGAAAATAAAACAAGCCCTGTTCAACTGATCTGTAGCTGAACAGCGCTTGCTATTAATCTCGATTGCAGAAATACGCCTACTCGCCTTTCCAGACAGCTACGTAGGCCGGGTCTTCGTTTTTGCGGCTTCCCCGGAACATGAGTTTGGTTTCGAACCAGAACACAATGCTGCCGTCCCTGTCTACCGCGATCAGGTTGCGGTCACCATCAATCTTCTCTTTGTAATCCTGGCAAGCCAGGGTCGCGGCATCGCGCAAGCCCAGGTTTTTGTATTTCTTCAGCGCGTGAATATTAAAGGCTACGTTGGCTTTCAGAATGCCTTCGCCGTCGCCGGTGCAGGAAACTGCGCAGGTATCGTTGTTGGCATAAACGCCCGCGCCAATTACCGGCGAATCGCCAACGCGGCCTTTGTGCTGCCCGGCCAGGCCACCGGTAGAGGTTGCAGCCGCCAGGTTTCCGTGTTTATCCAAGGCCACCGCTCCAACCGTATCTTTCATCATGATGCTTTTATCGGGCGCTTCTTTGGCTTTTTCCTTCATAGCCTTTTCGTATTCCTCTTCCTGCTGGTGAGTTTTGAAATATTCTTCCGGCCGTAGTTCGAGTTGGTGTTTTTCGCCAAATTCCCGGGCACCATCGCCGGCCAGAAACGTATGCTCCGATTCGTCGTGAATTTTCCGGGCCAGCTTTATCGGGTTTTTAATGTTCTCAACCGCCGCCACCGCTCCGGCTTTCAGGGTGTTGCCATCCATGATCGCGGCATCGAAAGTGATTCCTTTTTCTTCGTCGAAAGCCCCGCCTTTGCCGGCATTAAACAAGTAAACATCTTCCAGGCATTTCACCGCAGCCTCTACTGCATCGAGCGCGCTTCCGTTGGCGTTCAGAATTTCCCAGCCCGCTTCCATTGCCTTTTCAATGCCGGCGCGGTAAGCGGCTTCTTTTTCCGGGCTGATTTCATCGCGGCCCTTATTTTCGGCACCGCCATGCACTACAATGATATAATCTGACATAAGTTTTGTTTCAAATAACTAAAAGGCCTCCTGCACGCAGGCATTCAGACATCTCTAAACCTGAAATGCTGCAAGGTTTCTCATGAAATTTTTAGAATGATATTTTTTTTTGATCCTGCCCGCAAAATCTTCTGATCAGTTAAAGAACCGGATTCCGATTTTTGAAAAATTCCTGCCTACGCAAAAGTCTGCTGGCGTTTATTAAAGTTATAGTGCTGGCCGCAGGAAAGGAAATGCACGCGCATGTCGCATATGGTTATGGGTTCGCCGTCTTTAATTTCCGTCAGGTTGGTGTAATTCATGGTGTGCCCGTCTACCACGGTTACAATGCCGCTGCCAATTACTTCCATGTTTATGCCGTCTTTCACCACAATGGCAGTATCTTCTTCAATGCCAAGGCCTATCGCGCTGGGGTTCAGGGCGATCATATGCGACATGCGCACGATGCGGCCGCGGGCAATAAAATGGGTATCGATGGCCACGTCTTTCAAAAATTCCAGGCCGGTAGCAATCCGTACTTCGCCTTTTAAAAACCCGGAATCGTTGGCACCGCCCTGAAAGATCATGGGCGTGGAAAGGGCCATGGCTCCGGCACTGGTTCCGGCCACCACAATGCGTTCCCGGGTATAACGGTCTTTCAGGATATTTAAAAAATCGGTTCCGCCCAAACAAGTAGTTAAGCGAAGCTGATCGCCACCGGTGAGTATAAAGCCGCTGGCGTTTTCTACCATCTCCAGGAATTCTGGCTTTCTGGCATCTTCACGATTCCGGATGTCAGCTACCTGCAGGTTGGTAGCCTTTAAATGTTTAAAAGCTTTAAGGTAATCCTTAGCTGCTTGTTCGGGTTCGGTAGAAGCAGTTGGAATGATGAGTATCGGGGAATCTTTACCCTCTTTCAATTCATCTACAAAGCGTTGGAGGATGGCATATTCTTTAAAGCTTTTATTCTCATCCTGGTTGGAACCCAATTCCGGCTCATCGCCTTTGTTTTCGTTGCCGCCAATGGCAATGACAATACCTTTGGGGGCTGGCAGTTTTGAATCAATGCCTGAAGTAGAAACAGCATTCTCCGGATCGGAATCATCGGATTTACCGGTTGCGGCGTTTTTTTTCTTTGTAGCCATTTTTACAAATAGTCGTTTCGGAATTCAATACTCAGAATAAAATACTTTAACTCTACCGGAACATTTAGGTTTCAGCATAATTATAAAGTAGTGTATTGCCTTTTCAGCAATTGGCTTAAACCTTTCAGTCCCGGAAAAAGCACCCTTTCGGTGATATTTGCCTGGTCGAGTTTATTGCGGATCTCCCATTTTAGTTTTGCCGGAATTACGATCCGGAAATACAGATCAGGGTGGTTTCCGAGCCAGTCGTGCAGCCGGGCTTCGGCCGTGCTCATCACCGAGAAAAGCGCATACTGATGCACAATGCGTTGGTCGAGGGAAGGCGGCTCCAGGAAAAGCACGAATTCTTCCTTTTGCAGCCCGGCCAGTTCTTTTAAAGAAGCGCAAACCGGTTCCAGCATTTCGGCCGTAAAAACGTTCGAGCCTTCTTCTGTAATTACTTCCCGTAATTTTTGAGGCAGGAATTCGTTTGTTTTCAGGTTGTTCATGCACCAGATCACGCCGTCACAATGGAAATTTTCAATTTTAGCAGTGGCAAAATGCAGCGCCACATAGGGTGAAAAAGTCCAGTCGAGCAACCGGGTGGGTAAGCCATGATGCTGCGCCACAGCCAGCCAGTTCCAGACCGAGCTACCGGGGGAAGCGTCGCGGTGGGCGTATTTTTTAAAATTACGGAGTATATGCGGTTCTAAATGGGCAAATTTCCTCCCAGACAAATAAGGCTGGTTTTAAGGTCGTACGTAGCATTAGAAAGGCCACGGTACACATACGACAACCGGAACCGGTGATTTTTTTTCGTCCCAGGTATTGCTGAAAAGTTCTTTTTGTAATTCTTCCCAGGAATTTACCTGTATGTCGTTTTGCATAAATGACGGCAAAAAAAGAAGCCTGAATTAATTATTAGGTTAAAAACTTTATGCAGCCGCGGAATGATGGTTAAGCTTTCAGGATCTTCTAATCTCTGATCTGGCCTTTCAGGAATTTTATATCATATTTCACTACTCTGCCAACCGCCTTTACGTAAAACCCGGCAGTCTGAACTTTGCTTGCCAGAAAATGCATTTAAGTTTAAAGCATGTTTCCGCGCAAGTTCAAAAGCTTATTATTTTACTTCAGCCTGTATAGAATGGATCTATTTCATTACCCGCATTCAAGTCCACTTTTATCAGGAAACTGATTTTGCATTACTTCAATTTAATTTCTGGCTACAAGAAGCTTAATCCTTTTTTCTTATATGACCCGGTTCTTATTTTTCTTACTTTTTCAGCTTCAAACCCTGGCGTTTTCCGGATGCCGACAACCCGCCATCCAGGCTTCTGCCACGAGTTTGTATAAAACCAGAAATGTGGTAGTGGTGGTGGTAGACGGCCCGCGCTACTCCGAAACCTGGGGCTCGAAAGACCATGCTTTGGTGCCGCGCATGGCCAATGAACTGGCTCATGAAGGGGTAATAAACCCGGCCTTTTACAATACCGGGCCAACCTATACCAACGCCGGCCATGCGGCCATTACCACCGGCGTACACCAGCACATTAACAACAGCGGCCTGGAATTACCGCGCAACCCTTCTTACCTGCAATACTGGCTCGAAGCCACCGGCAACCACAACCGTAAAGCCTGGATCGTGACCAGCAAAGACAAACTCCACATCCTGGCCAACACCAAAGACAAAACCTACCAGGGAAAATTCCTGCCCGCAACCAATTGCGGTATCAACGGCCCCAATACAGGTTACCGGCAGGATTCGGTTACGCTTCGGGTAGCTAAAAACGTGCTGCAAACCGAAAAACCAAACCTGTTGTTCATCAATTTTAAGGAACCTGACTCGCGGGGCCACAGCAACGATTGGGAAGGGTACCTGCGGGCTATTAAAGCCTGCGACGAGTATGTATTCCAGCTGTGGAAATTTCTGCAGGAGGATGAATATTATCGCGGCACCACCACGTTTATCGTAACCAACGATCACGGCCGCCACCTCGATGGCCACGACGACGGATTTGTATCGCATGGCGATAACTGTGAAGGCTGCCGCCACCTTAATTTTTATGCTTCCGGGCCTGATTTTAAAACGAATGTGATTATTGGTAAAAAGTATAACCAAACCGACATACCGGCTACCATTGCCGAGCTTTTGCATTTCCGGATGCCGACTGGCAAAGGTGACGTGATGTGGGAATTGTTTAGCAGCAAACCCTAAAATAAAACCTTAAAAACGCTATCGTTTTTAAGCAAAAAACCCTGCAAAATTGCAGGGTTTTCTTTTCATTTAAAACATTACTACAACCGGAAATTCCGGGAATCGAAAAAGTCTTCGTCGTGGTGGTTTGGCCCGGCATTATGCCAGCGGTCGTCGTGCCGGTGGCTTTCGCGTTCTTTTTGCCGGCGGCGCATTTCATCTTCGCGGCGTTCTTCTTCCCGAATAACGCGCTGGCTTCGCTGCTCCGCACCCGGATAATTTTCTGCGTTTGGCCAGTGGCGCGTTTCATAACCGGACTGGCGTTCCCGGTTATCTCTATCCCTATCTCTATCCGGTTGGTTTCTGTCGTGGCGGTGCACCAGGTTATTCCATCCCTCCCGGATCCCTTCGCTTACATGGCCGATAATACCTTCGGGGTGGCGGTGGTGAAACGGACGATTGGCTTCATATTTATCGTCGTAATCTTCGTGCCAGTAATTGCGGTGCCCGCTGCGGTAACGGTAATCGCTGTCTTTATAATCGTTGCGTTCGGTCCAGATCCGGTCGTCGTGGTGGCGCCAGGCCGGATCGTTGGCCGGATAATCCTGGTGCGCGCCGGCGTAAAATGGTCTTTCGTTGCCGTAAGCGTTTCGATTAACAGATTGGCCCGCATAGGCATTGCTGCGGTTTGGGTAGTCGGGCCGGTAAGGCGGGTGCCCGTGGTGGCGGCTTTGATAAGTGCGCTCGGGGTCGAAGGTTTCGGTCCAGGGGCGCGGATTATTTTCAGCTAACTGACGGCCAATACGCTGGTTTTCGGCAAACTGGTCGTTCTCATTTTCAAAACTATTACTTCCAAAACGGTTCATAATAAATACGTTAAGTGATAAACAAATACTATATAGTATTAATTAATAAGTACGAAAATGGAAACGCCAGGTTCATGACCGGTGCTTACATTGCTCCCACAAAACCGCGATCAGGGTTTTGGCATCTTCGAAAGGCGTGGTGTAGAGTTTTTCGCGCGAAAAGCATACCGTTTTCAGGTCTTCGTTTTCGGAAGCCACGCCCCCACCCGCTGAAATTTTATGACTCACTTCGGCGTAATAAAGCCAGATCTTTTCGGCAAAGCTACCCGGCGTGGAATAATAAGTACTGATTAACTGCAGCTTGTCTACCGCGTAACCTACTTCTTCTTCTATCTCACGGGCGATGGTATCTTCGGGCTTCTCCCCTTCCTTATCCAGCAGGCCGGCAACTATTTCTACCAGCGGTTTTCCTGCCACGAGCCGGTATTGTTCAGTTAAAACAAATTGTTGCTGCACCGTATCGTAAACCAATGCGGCCACCCCGTTTTTGGGCGTTACCAGGTCGCGGTCTATCGATTTTCCGTTGTGCTCCAGGGTTACATTTTCTACTTTAAAAAATCCGTCGTAAACTGTTTTGCGTGTTTTAATTCTCACTTATTTAAGCTAAATTTATTGAAATTGTGATTATATAATGAAGCGCTTTTATTATATTGCGATTTTCATATATTATTTTGATCAGATTACTACCTACTGCAAAACTACGATGAAGGTTATTTTATGAAAGAGATTTATTACGAAACGAGGCATATCTGCATTTGGTACGATCTGAGTCAAAGTTTAGGAAGTGCCGCCTGGTACGGCAGTATTCCCACTCCGGAATTCCGCGAAGCTTTTCTGAAATGCACGGAAGTAATAACTGAAAAGCACCTGAAAAACTGGCTGGCCGATAACCGCAAAATGGAAATGATGAGCCAGGAAGACCAGGCCTGGGTGGAATTAATGGCGCCCACCGTTTTAAGTTCGGGGCTTAAAAAAATGGCCACCATTGTTTCGGAAGATATTTTTCACCACATGGCTGTAGTAGATCTATTCGATAAGGTAAGCGGCCAGCTTACGTTTCAGAACCATTACTTCCGAAATGAAACCGAGGCGCTGACTTGGCTGGAATGCGTTACTCCCTCTCTGGAAAAAGTTACCGAAACGTTGCAATGATCTTTTACTATCCGGCTGTTTTCCGAAAGCCTGCTGAACACTTTTACAGCCAAAAAGAATAGCGTTTTAACCATCCAATCCTGCCAAAAGCGAGGGAAGACCTGCTTTAATTTGGAGCAGTCAGCCAGATTCCCGGCGGGTACCCATACTTAAGTTGAACCCGTTATCAGTAGCACTAAAATTCAAAGTAAAAACGGTATCCAAAAACATAAAAAAACCCCGCAGGTTGCTGCAGGGTTTTTGTTTTAAATTATATTGACCGGTTAATACAGGTCATCGTATTGGCTCCGGTTACCTCTTGAAGATGAAGAACCGTAGTTGCTACCCTGGTTGCCATAATTGCTGCCGCCCAGATTGCCGCTGCCATAAGAGCCGCCTATGCCGCTGCCTCCGGAAGACGAGCCATAGCTTCCGCCATAACCGCCTTGCGAACCAAAATCGCTGCCCATGCCACGGCTGCCGCCATAAGAAGAGCGTCCGTAATTGCCTCCGGACATACCAGAAGAACCGGACATACCGGAACCACCATAATTTCCGCGGTTCATAGATGAGCCGTAGCTACCCTGGTTAGAGCCGCTCCAGTCGTTATCCTGCGATTCGTAGCCGCCGCGGGAACCCATATCCGAACCAAAGTTACTCATTCCGGAACCCTGACCGCCGCGCATGCTCGAAAGATGGCCGCCTTGTCCGTAACCACCGCGCGAGCCGTAATCGCCCTGCATGCCCTGGCCGCCTTGCGATCCATAGCCTCCATAACCTCCGGAAGAACCCGAACCGGAACCATAGTTACCGGAAGAATAATCGCCGCTTCTGGCTGTGCCAAAACCACCGCGATCTGCCTGCGATCCACGGGAACCGTAGCTGCCGTATCCGCTTTGCGAACCATAACCAGACTGATAACCTGAATCGGAACCACGGCCGCCGTAGCCACCCTGCCAGGACTGGCCTTGTGAACCCCGCGATGAAGCTCCGCTGTAACCGAAGTCGCCGCCCATGGAACCCTGGCTGCCTTGACCCTGCATGCCGTAGTTGCTACCATAGTGACTGGAAGAAGAACCGAAGTCAGAATCTGGTGAGCTGCCGTAGCCGCCGCGCGATCCATATCCGCTTCCCTGCCATGAATCCTGCTGATCGTCATCGAAATTACGCATGCCTCGCGATGAACCGTAGTTTGACTGTGAACCTTGGTTTCTGCCCTGGTTGAATTGGTTTTCTCTCATGTTTTTGAAGATTTTTTTAGGTTATAGAACGATTATGAAAATGAATTCGGTAAGGTCTTAAACGGCGGCTTTGTTTTTAGGTTTGCCAAATAAGCCAGATTTTTCTTAGATAAATACTGAACATTATAAAATTTTAATATTTAAGAAAATAGCCAAAAACCTTCCTCTGCTGAAAAAAAGTCCAACCGGAAACATTCAAAAATCTGGAAGAGAGGAATTAAAAAAAATCAGGAAAGGAAACGTTGCTTCAGAGCGGGTGTTGGCAGCCAGCAGCTTTCCTGTTTACCGAACCAACGGTAGCGGTTGCGGGCTATAAAGTTATATAAGCCATCGCGCAGGAACCTGGGAATGAGGATGCCGGCAAAAAGCAAGGGCCAGCCCCCTGACAATTTCTTTAAAATGCGTAAAGCCGCCGAAGACTGGGTGTAGCACTTTCCGTTTTCAACTAAGACAACCGAAGAAAGTGCATTCTCGTCAAGCTGAAACTTTTTTAAATACGGCTGGGCGGCTTCCGATTGCAGCGAGGCAAACTGAAAATAACCTTCCGGATCGCGTTCAATTACGAACTGCACAAAACCATTGCACAGGTTACAAACACCATCGAAGAAAATAATTGCGTGTTGCCGGGTCATTTCCATTACTTTTTCTGCCATTTACCCTACCGTTTTTTTTGAAATTGGTTTGCCCTGAATGTACAATTTATTTCTATAATCTAAAGCTACCGGTTGGGAGAACTGTTTCACCAGCCCCTATTTAAACGATGCCCTATTCAGGTTTTAAGCGGTACCTATTTTAAACAATATCAATTGCAAAGGGTGTTTAGACCCGTACTACCTTCGAAAATTACATATCCGTTTAGTATTAATTTAATTAAGAGCAATTCCTTTCCTGGCATTAACGCTCTGAATGAAATCCAGGACGAATTTAATTATTGCCCGCTTAGGACGAGCCAGAAACCTTGCCTTAGTTGTTTTTAATGCAGTAGAGCATAAAAATAGGAATATGCAGAAAGGGTTAGGGCTGGTTACTTATTTTTTTCACATAAATCTTTAATTAATTCACTTTTTGCAACGCCAATTTTTCCAGGCACGTAAACAGCGCTGTTAATCTTTTTTATTCCACCTTTAGCACCCAAAAAAATATGAAGAAGACCTACCTGACTTTATTTGCTATTTCATGCATGGCTCTTGGCGCTGCGGCGCAAACTACTTCCGGAACCACCGGCGGTACCACCTCTGGCACCACTTCCGGCAGTACTACCCGCATGACCTCGGGCACCACATCGGGCACTACTTCCGGTACAACTTCCAACACCACCATGGGTACTACGGGAACTACCTCCGGCACCACTTCTGGTTCTACTACCCGCATGACTTCCGGAACAACGAGCGGCTCAACTACCGGCACCATGACCAGCGGAACGACCAGCGGATCTACTACCGGAACCATGACCAGCGGAACAACCAGCGGCAGCACTACCAGAACCACTTCAGGTACAACGTCAGGCACTACTTCAGGTACTACATCCGAAACTACTTCAGGAACTACCTACAATTCTACCTCCGGTACTACTTCGGGGAGCATAACTTCGGGTACTACATCCGGAAAAAAAACCAAAGCTAAAAAATCTACTAAAAAAGGCCGCACCACTTCCGGTAGTTCTACCTCAGGCAAAACTACTTCTGGCTCTACTACGAGCGGAACCACCGGCCGTTAAATTCAATATTTACTTCAAAAAAGAAAGGCAAATACCTCCAAGTGTTTGCCTTTTTTTCTAAAGCTACGTTTCATAACCCGATGCATTACCTTCGGTTATATCTGCGCCAGACTTTCACCTTAGACCTGCGGGCCCTCGCCTTGTTCCGGATTGGGCTGGGCGCTTTGCTATTAATAGATCTGTATACCCGGGCTACTGATCTGGAAGCCCATTATGCCAACAGCGGCGTACTACCACTGCCTGCCCTGTTTCAATTTCACTGGAACCCGTACTTTTTTTCTTTTCATACCGGCAGCGGTTTATGGCAGGTGCAGGCTTTATTTTTTGTGCTGGCCGCGGCATTTGCGTTTTGCTTGCTGCTGGGTTTTAAAACCCGGTTGGCTACCGTTTTAAGCTGGGCCCTGCTGGTTTCATTACATAACCGCAACCCCCTGATCCTGCAAGGCGGCGACGATCTGGTGCGCATGCTGCTCTTCTGGTCCATCTTTTTACCCTTGGGCAGGTTCTATTCTCTGGATGCGCTAAAAACCTGTATTCCGGAAATTAAGACGTATTTCAGCGCCGCAACAGTTGCCATCATACTGCAGATCTTTCTGTTGTATTTTTGCACGGCCTTGCTTAAAAGCGCCCCGGAATGGCACCGCGAAGGCACCGCAATTTATTACGCCCTGAGCCTGGACCAGATCCTGTTGCCCGGCGGAAGGTTGATCTACCCGTATTACGACCTGCTGAAAGCCATGACTTTCGGGGTATATTATACGGAATTGCTTTTGCCTTTTTTACTGCTGATCCCTTTCTACAACAGCTTTTTCCGGATGGTGGTAATTACGGCGCTGGCCATGCTGCACCTGGGTATTAGTTTAACCTTATTCGTGGGCTTGTTTTACCTCATTAACCTGGTTTCGTTGCTGGCCCTGATCCCAACCCGGCCAATGGACTGGCTTGAAAACAAGCTTTTTCCACCGGTTTTTAATGCCTGCCACAAAGCGGTTCATTTTTGCAGCAACTGGCCTTACCCTTTTTCCTGGCAATCGGAGGTGCGGTTTTACAGCCCAATCTGGTTTCAGAAAACAGTACGCTATGGCAAAGAACTGCTGGTTTCTTTTTTATTGATCTATACCATTTGCTGGAACCTGGCCAATACCCCGGAACGCTTTTTCAGTTTCCCGGAAGATCTGCGGGGCCTGGGTTTCTGGCTGCGGGTAGATCAGAACTGGGGCATGTTTTCGCCGGCCGTATTTAAAGACGATGGCTGGTATATTCTGGAAGGAGTTACCAATTCTGATCAGAAAATAGACCTGAACCGGAACGGTAAACCGGTAACTTACCAGAAGCCTGCAGCAGTGGTATCGCTTTTCAAAAATGACCGCTGGCGCAAATACTCCGAGAATTACCTGTTTGTAGATAATAGCTGGATGCGCCCTTTTTACTGCAATTACCTTATGCGCATCTGGAACGAGCAAAACGGTATGGAAAATCAGGTAAAAAGTCTGGATGTGATCTATATGAAAGAAGTATCGCTGGATCATTATAAAACCCGCCCGGTGCAGAGAGAAGTTTTGTGCAGCTGCAGGGAATTAAATGAGTAAATTGTTGCATGAGGGAATTATGGAATGATAGAAGGAAGAAATTTTTAAAAGCTTAATTCTGACTTTTCCGGCTTAAAACATACCGTTTTTTATGTATTTTCGGATTTAAAAGAACCATTCATGAACCCACTCGCCGAACCCATTTTTTTCGCCGCTAAAATCGAGCAGCACCAAAATATGGATGCTGCCTACGTAACTGTTCCGTTCAACGTGGCTGCAGTTTTTGGTAGCAAGGGCCAGGTAAAAGTTAAGGCAACTTTCAATGGGCATGCATACCGCGGTTCGCTGGCGCCGATGGGGAATGGCAGCCACGTTTTAGGGATCCGGAAAGACATCCGGAAAGCGATCGGAAAAACGTTTGGCGACATAATTGACGTGAAAATTGAACGGGATCTGGAACCACGTACCGTAACCATTTCGCCGGAACTAGCCGCAACTTTTGAGCAGAACCCGGAAGCTAAAATGGCCTTCGATAAAATGAGTTATACCCACCAGCGCGAACATATTCAGTACATCGAAGAAGCCAAAAAACCGGAAACCCGTCAGCGCCGCATGCTGAAAACAATTGAAAGCCTGTTGAAAAATAAGAAACAGGCATAAAAAACCTTTAGGAGGTTCGGTTTGCCCACTTTGGGTTTTTATCTAAAAATTAAAATCTATTCAGCAAATTGTGACTCATGTTTTATGTATTGGCGTTGGGTGAGGCATTAAAACCGTCAGCTCAGTAATTTATACAAATGCCTAATAGAAGCATAAATATTGCGTTTGCAACTGCCAGCCCCACTATTGCCAATGCATTGTTACCAGCAAGGTTTCTGTTTTGCGTTCAGTTATTTTTTATCTTACTCTGCAGGAACATTCGTGATGTTGGCTAATATATTTTATTGATTCAACACATATTTCCTTCAGAATATCAGTATTAATATCGGAAAGTTTTTTAACATAGATGCAGGCTTTGCTCATCTTGAATTTACCAAGCTCTGGCAATAGCAAATTACTTTTCTGGGTATCGGAGTATACATAAAGCGTTAGCGCAGCTTTTCTTGGTGAAAAGCCAAGAACTGGTGCATCTCCTTCGTTCCCGCTTGCATATTTGTAATGATAGTTACCAAAACCGATAATACTTGGTCCCCACATTTTCGGTTCAGAGTCAGACCATTGCTGCATTAGCTCAATAAGCCGAAAACTGTCCGCCTTTTTCTGTTCATTGTCAACGTAAGAATGTACAAAATCTATTACGTCTTGTCCTGTATAAGTTGTCTTTGTTGTTGCCATTGGCTCTTTATTATGAGATATAATTTTCAATTTATTTGCAACTCAATGAAAGCCCGAAGCCGGGTAGTGAACACTATACCGATGACTTTTCAATGTTTCTTTATTGAGCGGACGTCTAATATTGCCTATAACGTACTAGGCTAGAAAGTGCCTTAGTGGTTTTTATCTTTTGTTAACAGACAGGGTTTTAATTTTTCTTCATATTGTAAAAGTTCCAGATATGGGTCTCCCTTCAATCCTAATGCGTGCGCAAAAGCTGGCTCCGTTTTAAATCCCTGAACTTTAAGTTTCCTAATGGTTTGCCTGAACTGATTTCCCTTGGAAAGTAGAAGATAGTGCTCTACTACCATGTGTTTGTAAGCATACTGCTCTTTCGAAGGCTTATTCTGCCCGAAGATTTCGATCTCAAAGTTTTCAACTATAAAATTAGCAATTACGGTACGCTGATCCTGAACCATTTTATCAACTAACTGAAAGTCTTTATACGCGGAGAAATATTCGAACAAATCAACCTTGAATTGATCGACATTTTCCCAGTAACAAATAATGTCCAAATCACTTTTTTCTATATCAATATCTATCGGAATTGTCCCTGCTAATATGGGAGAATAAGGTTGCAGATATTCCATTATTGAATATTGAGTAAGCACTCGATATGCTTCTTGTTGCTTTGGAGTACCTTTCTTTAAATTTTCAATAGTAGTAAAGTCCATTCTTATATTTTTCCTTTCTGCCAACGGTTGGGCTATGCGGCGGCGAAGCTGCAGTATAGGTGTGGTTAGGCTGAGTTATTTTTTTATTTTCTGGAATTTTCTTCATCGTGATTTATGGTTTCACGAAGCTTTCCATTTTGGTCATAATATTTCCAAATCCCTACCTTCTTTCCCTCTTTCCAAATTCCTTCATCTTTTTTCTCTCCGTTCTCGAAATACCTAACTGACTCACCATTTTCCAAGTCATTTTCCCAATAGGTTATATCTTTAAGATTTCCATTCTCATACCAGACTGTCCATTTGCCGTGCTGCTTGTCTTCTAAGAATTCACCATCAGCCCGTTTGGTCCCGCTTTCATACCAGTATGTACAAGGACCAGTTCTTTTTCCATTTTTAAAAAAAGAGGTTTGGTCAATTTTACCATTTTTAAAAAATTGCTTTGCTTCTCCTTCTTGGACACCATTTACAAAGGTAGCCTCGCCTTGCTTTTCTCCACTTTCATAATATACTGTCATTATTCCCTCTGCCTTGGCATTTTTAAAGAATGCTTCTCTACTCTTTTTGCCGCTTTTATAATAGTAAACAGAAGGTCCTGTAGGTTCACCATTAACCTCAGTGTATTCCATTTTCTTTTCCCCGGTATCGTAATAGGTAGTTTTCTTAGTACCTTGGGAATTGACGTTGCAACTTGTAAGAGCAATAAAAGCAAAGACAAAAAGGAATTTTTTCATTAAAATTTTTAATTTTTATTTTGGCTAACGGCTCGGCTATGCGGCGGGCGGGAATTTTTCTTGCCAATCACCTTCCTTCCGCCTGGCCGATTACAGAAAGATAAACAATTTACGTTTGGCAACAAAACCCGCCAGACGTATAGCTTTGGTTAGAGCCCGATTTTTTCTTTTTTCTTCCGTTTTCCAGGCAAGTGCTTCAGAGTTTTTGAGCAGATTTCCCTACCATTCTGCTGAATTTTCTGCCGGAAATCTTACCATTTTTAATTGTCCGGACTGCGAGGAAATTCTTTTTTCCGGATTATACTTTCACGCATTTTGCGTCAATCCATGGCTGAAGCTAGCAGGAAAGCAGAAAACTTTTAATCAAGTGCTGCTGCTTTTAGGACCTTCCGCCGCAGCTTATTTGTTTTTTACGCTTAATGCGAGCATTCTTGAACTCCGCCCTAACGTACTTGTGTAAACGACGGCGAAGGCCGTCGGCCGATGCTGACATTTACACGTTGTTAGGGTTAGTGGTTCTTAGTAAATTTCATCTTTGGGTAGTTTGAGCTTGGCTAATGCCATCATCTCTTGACCAATCCTTTTTATGGCTGGGTTCACTGAGTTTGAACTTACTTGGTGGTACTTGCCATTCATGTAGATTTCTAACTCCCAGACTGAGCCATCTAGAATCTCCTTTATGTCTGATTTTACTTCCCAAATTTTTAGCTGATTAGCCAATGCCTTCAGGCTCTCAACCTCTTCCAATGAGATTTTAGTGTTTCTTTGCTCATATAGGAATGGTAGAGCCGAACTAGAGTAATCATTCAATTCGTCTAGATACACTTTGGATATAGCGTACTGCTCCACATGATAAAGGGAATCTGTGATTTTTGTATAAATCGGGAAGTTCTCAACTCTTAGTATGACCTCTGGGTGAAAGGCGCGAGACCAATTCAGCCTGAATACAACCCTATTAGTGTCAGCTATTTTCCTTAGGTCTTCCTCATGGCTTGTTCTAAGCCACTCTTCGAAGCGTTTCGAGCTCTCCAGGACATTTCCGTCTTTAGGAGTTTTATTAATAGGATTGCCTTTTTCTGATACCTTTGGTTGGCAACTAACAGCTAACAAAATTAAAAACAAAAGGAGGCCTTTATTCATGTTTTCTATTAACCCTAACGGTTGGGCTATGGCACGTTTTAATGTGCTATAGGTGTGGTTAGGCTATGGGCTTTTATTTAATTTTCACTTTTAAATTTCTTTCCAAAACTCCACCTTTATCATCATTCCATTCATCACCAATGAGATAGAACTGGCCATTTTCTTTTATTATTCTATTTTCAAAGTCTTTATCTTTTGTAATAAATGCTTTTGTTTGGCCAAGGTTATTCCATTTTCCATTTATAAAAGACCAAACTGAAATATATTCCCACCAACCTTCATAAGTCCGGGAAAACAACATAATTTCATTTGCTTTGTCTTTGTTTAAATCTTCGACTTTTTGAACAACAATGCCTAGCGATTGGTCAATTTTTATTTCAGGGATATTTCTTCCAAAATAAATTTCGACGTAGCAGTTTACTTGATCGCAAACTATTTCATCTTTACTATTCTTATCAAATATCACCGTTGCTGTATCGACCTCCCCGTCATTATTAATATCTCCTACATAATAATTTTCTCGGATATGCTCAATGTCAGTTTCACTAGATATTGAATGTTTGGCCTTTTTTGATGAAGTAATTTCTGTGTTGAGATTGTCAATGCGTTTGTTCTCGCAGCTTAGCAGTAAGAAAAATATTATTAAATAATTTATTCTCATTTTTAATTTACCTACTGCCTAACCGTCTGGGCTAGGGCACGTTTTAATGTGCTTTAGCTTTTGTTGTACAGGGTTTTATTTTACAAAAGTTTGCTGAGGATTTTTTCCTTTGTTTAAATAAATCCCAGCAATGGAACCTACAATAATTATTTTTACAAGATTACTTTCTAAAGTTGAAGCATCTTGACCTGTTAATCCAGCATAATATTCCAGTAATAAAATCCTTATTATTTCTGTCAAGATGGAATATCCAATCAATCCTAAGAATAAATTAATGAAAGCTTTCCTTCTTTGGAAAAAGCTTTTCAAAGTCCAAATCAGAATTATCAAACTAACCACCATAGCAATTATTAAATACAAATAAATGCTAATTCTAATTTTTAATAAGTTATCTGTAGTTTGAAAATACTGCTGCCAATCATCTTGTAAGAATTCGGTGATTGTTGTGGTTAACGAAATTATAATTGTAAGAAGAGAAGCAATCATACTAATACCCACAAGCCATAACCACCCAGTGATTGGTTTACCTTTTTTTTGTGAATTCTCCTGTAATGAGATTTCTTGTATCATTTAACTTTAAATTTTGTACACCGGTTGGGCTAAAAAACGTTTTAATGGTTTTTAGCTTTTGTTGTGCTTAGTTTTTTTATATTCCACCATTTTCAGTTTTCTCATAATTCAGACGTCTATTTTTAAATTCAAAATATACATTTGTCCAGCTGCTCAAACCTAAATACAAGCGATTTTTTCTTTTTAATTCCGCAGAATAGGGAGTCAGAGTTATACTAAACTGTCCTTTACTTAATGTCAAAGGCGATATTATCACGTACCTTAATTCATTCCCGTTTTCCCGAAATATTTTCTTCCTATTTCCCAATCCTATTTTTTGAATCTGATACCCATTTATTGAATTTGGTATTTTAGATAAGTAATCCTGGTTCTCTATAAAAATTGTTTTGGGTTGCTTTGATTGTGAGTATTTGTTGTAAAAGGAATCTATTTCAATAGTATATTTTTCCATTGCAATTAAATACAAGGAATCAGTTTCCGACATTTTAAGGTATCCAGAATTCTGATTTTCATTTTGTCCAAATGAGCAAACTGAAATTAGAAGGAATATTATAATGGTTAAAAATCTATTCATTTTAAATTATGCACAACGTGCTTGGCTATGCGGCGGCGGAGCTGCCGTATAGGTGTGGTTAGGGGCAGAACTTTATTTTTATCGTTTTAAACGCTTTTAGTAATTGTTCTTGCTCTGTTGGATCTAAATCATAACCGTAAGAACTCACTTTTAAACTATCAGAATTAAGGCTATCAATATAAAATCCTGTAATTCCTCTACCTTTTACTTTTGGAATTGCATATCTAGCTTTATAACAATCAATAGTATCAAAAATGAAAAACTCCTTAAAGTAAATGCCTTGAATCTTATCAAGTTCTTTATTATTTGAAAAAATCATTCTCTTGGTATCAAAACATAGTGAATCAAGGTATGATTTATATTTTTTATCTCTTATTGTTGGCTCATTGGTCAAGTCATAAGAATAGTCACCAATGTCAAATACTACAGTGTCGCCTTTTCCAGTTTTTATTCCTGAAACAAAACTATCAATTCCTTTTAAATCAATTCTCTCCCAATTAGAAGGAACAGTAATTTTAAGGATTTTAAAATCAATTGTTTTTAAATCTTCTTTCACAACTTTGGTGCAACTCCATAGGATTACTATTAAAAGCAAAAGTTGTTTTTTCATAATTTGTATTACCCCTAACGTCTCTGCTAAAAAGCGTTTTAATGGTTTTTAGGTTTTGTTGGGTAAAGTTTTTCTACTTCTTTTGGCCAGTAATAAAGTAACGTTCAATAATTTCTCCGCACGGGCCACGAACATTATTTTTTGCCAAAAATTCTTGTTCGGTTATTTCTATTCCATTAGTGTCGAAAAACATTGGCCCCTTTAGAAGGAGTCCATTTTCAAATTCCTCAATTTTATAAAATCGGTTTGATAAAAAGCTGGTTTTAGTCCCGTGGTAAACAATGCTATCGGCCTTTAACTCCGTTTTAAAAAAAAAAATTCCAAGTAACCTAAACTTTGGTACCTTAATAATAGTGGGATATAAATAAGCCTGAGTTGATTCAATTAAAGTGGAATCTTCAAAAGTTTTAAAATGAACTAATACCTTATTTGGAAAAATTTGGATTGTGTCAAAATCAGTCCAAGATTTTTTTTCTTGGGCTTGAAGCTTTAGGCTTATTATGATAAAAATCGATAAAAATATTATTCGCTTCATTAATTTAAATTTGGCCCAACGGCTGGGCTATGGCACGTTTTAATGTGCTTTAGGTTTTAATGGAAATTGCTTTTTTATGGCACAATCAAGCCTCTATCAATGATAATGCTATCCGTGTTGAATTCTAAGAAGAATGTTTGGGATTCAGTATTAATAATCCGTTTTGTTAATTTTCCTTCATTATCAGGTTGATTAAAATATGCAGGAGCGTATTTACATTCTATAAAGTAAAACATTCGGTTTGTTTTATTATCTATAAAGTTTGCCTTTCCAAAATGCATTGATATTTGGTCTGTTCTTAAACCTATTATTGAATCAAAAAGAAAGCTTTCATTTTCTAAAATCTTCTCTCTTATTCCTTCACATCCAGTTGAATCAATTTGCCAAGCATTAGTAATTTCTTTTCTTGAATTTAAGGCTTTCTCTTTTAACTTGATTAAATCACTGCCTTGATCCTTTTTTGAACAATTTAAAAGGAGCATCAGAGAGAGGATGAAAAAGCCTTTAAATTTCATTTGCAATTAATTTTAAGTTTTTTCCAACGGTTGGGCTAAAAAACGTTTTTGGTTTTTAGCTTTTGTTGGCAAATGTTGTTTTTATTCTTTCCATTCAATTCCTTTTGCTGAAATCCTGTAAACATCAGTTCTATTTAACTCTTTCCAAGGTATTTCTTTGGTGTCGTAATGGATAATTTGAAAGTCTCTATGACAGTTTTTCCAATTTGTACATGGACATTTATTTGGCTTTTCATTCCAAGGTATTTTAGTCCTTCTTTGGAGTTCAGCTAATGCAGCGGCGTAATTATCAAATTGTCCCTGTGATTCTGCATGAAACTCATCTTCGATTTCAAATAGTTCGTTCTTAGAATGTTTTGCTGTCTTCAAGTTTTCCATTTTTATTGAAAATCATTCAAAGGAATTTTCATTCAATTTCAATTAGTGCCAACGTTCTTGTGCATAAAATGTAAGAGGCCTATGGCCGATAATATTTTATGCACCTTGTTGGCTTAAGTTTTTCTTTTTATCTATTACAGCTAAACTAGTTAAGTTTCCAAGCCAATAAACGACTGCCAAAATAACTCCTATAGTTATATTATAAAGTAATTCAAGGAAGTTGCTGTTGTTTAGTGTGCTGGTAAAGCCATAATACAAACCAAATCCTATACAGAATCCGCCTACTAAATGCCAAAGTTTAAAAAAGCTATTCGTCCTTCTATTTAAACTCCACAATTTTAAAATGAAAAAATATTGAAAAAGGAAACTTCCAACAAGGAATAAAAGATATAAAGGCCAGAAAACAGAAAAATCGAATGGTTGGAAAAAAAATGCTCCATCAAAAGGAGGATAAAAATATTCCACAGTTGTTACTTCAAGTTGCCACGCAATAATAGAGAGAATAAGACCAACAACTGGCGGAATAAATATTTTTGTAGCCTTTTTTCTCATAATTATAAATGACAGCCAACGGCTAGTATAGCAAAAGGGCGAAGCGAAGCAAGCCTTTTTGCTATACCTTGTTGTGTGTAGTTTTTTTACTTTTTACATTTTCTAATCAAGGATTCTGCTTCTTGGCTCATTTGCTTATTATATCCAAAGTCATCGAAATTGGGCAAACTATCCTTTGAGCTCACAATTAAGGTCATCCAACTGTAATCAATAGGTTCCGGAAGGTTAGAAACCGTACTGCCCATACCCCTCAGGAAAACATCAATTTCATTGTCTTGTTTTGGTTTGTTTTCCTTTTCCCAGAATGTCTTAGTTCCCGAATCTTTAATTTCGATAAGATTTCCGGTTTTGTCCCTTCTAAAATATCTATGATTTACATAACCGGATTTGATCGTTCCTTTATAGAGAAGGATTCCATTATTTGGAATGTTTAATACTTCCCGACCTTCAATCTTATTAATAGGCTGCCCACAATTCATTTTGTCTATCACAACTACAGGTCCAATAAAATCTTTTGGGAAAATGAAGTCAAGCTTTTGTCCTGTTGCAGTTCCAATTGTTGCTGATAAAAACATAAAAAGTAATACTGCTGGATACCATATTACAATTGGTAGTAATGTCCAAGCAACTTTAATTTTTATTTTAGTTTTTTCAAACCAAAGAAGAATTACCCCAATTACAAATGCAGGAATCGTAAAAATCAACAAGTATGGATTTAAAGAAACAGCAAATGCTAATATTATAATTATAATTCCAATCTTAGCTTTCATACTTTAAATTACACACAACGGCTGGGCTTTGCGGCGGGCGGGAAGTTTTCCTGCAGATCCGTTCCCCAAAGCAGCAAGCCGGCAGAAAGTTAAACAATTTACACCTGGCAGAAAACCCGCCTGACGTAAAGCTTTGGTTAGGGCTGGGTTTTCTACCTTTTTTCAGACGCTTACACGACTTTTTCTGCCAAATCCCCTACCGTTTTTTTGTCTTTTTGAGCAAGTAACTTTAATACTTTTCTGACTTTTTCAGCTAAAACCCTACCCTTTTGCTGATTTTAAATCACTAATTTCTTCCGGTTTGCTGACTTCTTCTGCCTTAAACCATAGCATTTTAAAATTCATTTAGCCGGACTGCGAGCAATTCATCACGCATTTTGCGACAATTCAAGTACGCATTTTGCGTCAATTCATAACTGAAGCCGGCCGAACAGCAGAAAGTTTTTAATGAAGCGCTACTGTTTTTAGAACTTGCTGCTGCAGCTTATTTTCTCCGGCTTAATGCGAGCCTTTCTTAACTCCGCCCTAACGGCCGTGGCTATGCGGCGGGCGGGAATTTTTCTTGCTGATCACTTTCCTTCCGCTTGGCCGTTTGCAGAAAGTTAAACAATTTACACTTGGCAGAAAAACCCGCCTGACGTATAGCTTTGGTTAGAGCCCGATTTTTTTCTTTTTTCTTCCGTTTCCAGACAAATGCTTCAGAGTTTTTGAGCAGATTCCCCTACCATTCTGCTGACTTTTTTTGCCGTAAATCCTACCATTTTCAATTAACCGGACTGCGAAGAAATTCTTTTCCGGATTATACCTTCACGCATTTTGAGTCAATCCATGGCTGAAGCTGGCCGGCTGGCAGTAAGCTTTTGATTAAGATCTGCTGCTTTTTAAAATTGCCGCCGTTTCTGATTTAGCTTGTCTGCCGATCAATTCTTTTTTCTCTATAATTGTGCTCTAACGTCTAGTATAAAAGACGGCGAGGCCATCGGCCGGAGCTGACTTGTATACCTTGTTGGGAAGAGTAATTTTACTTTATCAAAGCATTTAACTCTTTTATTTCAAAAGTCGCTTTTGAAATTTCTTTTGTTCTGTCACAATTCGTAGTCCAGAAAACTTTCTTTGAACCTTGATCTATTTGGTTAGAATATACCAAAAATTCTTTGTCCTCTTTAAAATTAAATCCGCACATACTAGATGATGCAGCTGTTGCTATTTCTACTGTTTTTAAGCTTTCCCCTTTAATAATTGAACTGATTTTAAATTTAACAAGGACATTAGTATAATATTTATCTCCTCTTTTAGCGTAAATTGGTGAAATTGAAATCACATTGCCAACGAATACTAAATTAGATTTATCCAGTTCTTCTTTTACTGTAACCGTACCATTACAATCGCAAGCAAAAAGATGATTGGGGAATATTGAAAGTAAAATGACAGTTAAAAGGATTTTCATAAATTATTTAAAATGATTTAACTCTAAAGTTCTTTATAATATAGGCTTGAGTATCAAACTTTCCATATTTTAACTTTCATTTTATTATTCCCAACGTCTGGGCTAAAAAACGTTTTAATGGTTTTTAGCTTTTGTTGTAGGAAGTTTTTATGTTTTTAAATTATATTCTTGGGCAATTATTTCAAAGACGATATCATAGGTGCGGAAATAGTAATGAGTATGTCTTGCATTCAATTTATTAGAATGGTCAATTTTTCTGAATTTTTCAATTAAGGCTGAATTTTCAAAGTATCCAAAACTCTCTAATCCTCCTCTATCATCAAAGTCTAACTCTATTAATTGTGAATATATAATCCTTGAGAAACTAATTTCAAAATTTTTGAAGTCAGTATTAATGTTGAATTCACCTTTCAGGATTAATTCAGTTTCTTTCGGATAAGAAATAGAGTCAAGATAAATTCCATCCCGGCCTTTTATTACTCCATATTGAGTTTCTATTCCTATGATTTTTTCCATAATTCAAATTACCTCCAACGGCTAGTATAAAAAGCGTGTGAGGCCGTCGGCCGAATAATGATTTTTATACCTTGTTGGCGTGTGTTTTTCTAT
>NZ_JAEHFX010000012.1 GCF_016623615.1 Adhaeribacter terrigena
GCTATAAAGAAAGTATTATCGCAAGCAAAACCCTCTACAGCGTTTGCACCGTTTTGGAAAAGGTTTGGGATAGAGGCAGGAGAAGAAAATGGAACGCGGGAAAACTTAACCGGAAACAGATTTGTTAATAAAGAAATTAAAGTTTACTTTTAGAAAAATCACATGCAACAAAATCAGGCGTTTTGGCGTCAGTGTTTTAGGCACAGTAGTTGCAATGTGCATGGTAGTATTAAGAGTGATACTGCTTTTTTAGAATAATACCTTTTAAATTACTACATGATGAAAATCTTTACGCGCATATTTGGTTTAACCTTTTTCATATTTACGCTGCATACCTTCGCCATGACAGGCGTTTGTTCCGGCTCTACTGCCAATGGGGCAGCGGCCAAGCCACAAGTGCAGACCGAACGTGACAAAGTTACCGCTAGTCTGGATGCTTATCCGAACCCGAGCCGCGGCGAAATTTATTTTACCCTATCTAAAGCCACCGGCGAAGATTATAAGATCCGGATCTCAAACGCTATTGGCAGAGTGGTAAAAACGGTGGATCTGAGCAAAGCCACCGCCGATACCCGCGTGCAGGTAGACCTTACCGGCATGCCGGCTGGTTTTTATTTTTATAGCCTGATCGCAAACGATAAAATGATTGAAACCAAACGCCTGATTGTGCAGCGTTAATACTTTCTGGCATCAAAAGCATACCATTTTTAAGCCCCGCAATCTGCGGGGCTTTTTTTTGTTCAAAATAATTCTGCTCTAAGTTGCGTTAAGAACCCATATGTTTTATTTATTTTATTAATTTCGGCGGTTCATTTAAACACTACTTAATGCGTACTTATAAACGGATCAACGACCTGGCCGGCTGGATCATCTTTCTGGTTGCCACTTTTGTTTACGTTAAAACGCTGGAACCAACAGCCAGCTTCTGGGATTGCGGTGAATTCATTGCCTGTTCTTACAAACTTCTGGTTCCGCATCCGCCCGGAGCGCCTTTCTTTTTAATGATCGGCCGTTTATTTTCCATGTTCGCTACCGATCCTACCAATGTGGCTTTCATGGTGAATTTGCTTTCGGCCCTTTCGAGCTCGTTTACAGTACTGTTTTTATACTGGAGCATAACCATTCTGGGTAGAAAAATGCTGATTTGCGACCGTATTACCGAGCCAACTACCGGCCAGACCTGGCTGCTGATCGGTTCGGGCGCGGTAGGAGCCCTGGCTTTCACGTTTACCGATTCGTTTTGGTTCTCGGCCGTAGAAGCTGAAGTTTATGCCATGTCTTCCTTCTTTACGGCCATCGTTTTCTGGGCCATGCTCAAGTGGGAAGCCCGCTCCGAAGAACCGACCGCCGATAAATGGCTGATCTTAATTGCCTATTTAACCGGTCTTTCCATCGGGGTTCACTTACTGAACTTGCTTGCTATTCCTTCGCTGGCCTTTATTTATTACTACCGTAAGCACAAAGCAAACCGCAAAGGTGCCCTGGCTACTTTTGTGATCAGCGCTGTTATCATCGTTTTCATCCTTTGGGGTATTATCCCGGGCCTGCCTTCGCTGGCCGGAAGCTTTGAGGTGTTCTTCATTAATAATATGGGGCTGCCTTTCGGGGCGGGTATCATCATTTTCCTGTTGTTTTTCCTGGCGGCGCTTTACTTTGCATTTGCTTATTCTTACCGCAAAAACCTGCGCTGGCTCAATACCGCCTTGCTTTGCTTCGTTTTCATCCTGATCGGTTATTCTTCTTATCTCATGATCCCGATCCGTTCGGCTTATAACCCGACCATTGATGAAAACGACCCGGAAAACATTGTAAGCTTTGTATCTTACCTGAAACGGGAGCAATACGGCGATCGTCCGTTGCTTTACGGTCCGCAGTTCAACGCCGAAATTATAGACGAAGAGAAAACCGACCCGCGCTATTTTAAAGGTAAAGACAAATACGAAATTGTAGATTACAAAACCGAACCGGTTTACAACCCGAAAGACATGGCGCTGCTACCGCGTATTTACAGCAACCAGCCCGCGCATATTCAGGAATATAAAAAATGGGTAAACATTCAGGAAGGCAAAAAGCCGACTATGGGTCAGAACCTTTCTTTCCTGATGCGTTACCAGCTGGGCCACATGTACTGGCGTTATTTCCTTTGGAACTTTGTGGGCCGCGAAGGCGATGTGCAGCAATCGGGCGTGCTTTGGCCGGCCGAAGGCGACAAAAACCTGCCGGAACGCGTAGGGGAGAGCATGGCGCGGAATAATTTCTATGCCCTGCCGCTGATCCTGGGCATTATCGGTCTTATCTTCCAGATCCGCCGCAACGGGTTCGATGCCTTTATTGTAGGGTTGCTGTTCTTCTTTACCGGTATTGCCATTGCGCTTTACCTGAACCAGCCGCCGATCGAGCCACGGGAGCGTGATTATACTTTTGCCGGTTCGTTCTTCGCGTTCAGCATCTGGATCGGTTTGGGGGTAATGGGTATTGCTGCGGCGTTAAAGAAAATGATGCAAAGCGAAACGGCCCGCGCGGCAGTGGCTACCGTTTTAGGTCTTTCGGTGCCGGCTATTTTAGCGGCCGAAGGCTGGGATGACCACGATCGTTCGCACCGCTACCATTCCGTAGATTCGGCCATTAACCTGCTGCAAAGCTGTGCGCCAAACGCCATTTTATTCACCAACGGCGATAACGATACTTTCCCGCTCTGGTACGCCCAGGAAGTGGAAGGCATTAGAACCGATGTGCGCGTAGCCGTTTTAAGCTACCTGAACACCGACTGGTACGTAGACCAGATGAAGCGCCAGAGTTATAAATCTGATCCGCTGCCAATTTCTTTAGAGAATCCGAATTACCGCCAGGGTACTAACGATTACCTGCCATTTGTAGAAAAAGAAGTGGTGAAGAACGGCATGGACCTGAAGCAATTCGTGAAACTGGTGAAAGATAATTATGAAGGGTTGCAGGTACAGTCTGCTGCCGGCCGTTCGTTTACTTCTTTCCCAACCAAAACTTTCTTCCTGAACGTAGACCGCAACGCGGTAATTCAAAACAACGCCGTGCCGGCCAATCGTCAGGCGGAAATTGTGCCGCAGCTGAACTTTAACGTGGGCCGCTCGGCGCTGGAAAAAAAGCACCTGGTAATTCTGGATATTCTGGCTACCAACAACTGGAAACGTCCGGTTTATTTTTCTACTACCGTTAATACTTCCGACTTCCTGAACCTGGACCCTTATCTGCAGCTGGAAGGTTTGGCTTACCGCATTGTGCCGGTACGCAACCAGCAGCAAGGCGACTTAGGTTATGTAGAGAAAGATCTGATGTATAACAACATCATGAACAAATTCCAGTGGCGCGAAATGGATAACCCGAACGTTTTCTACGACGAAAATTACCTGCGTTTCCCTTCTAATGCCCGGAATATGTTTGGCCGTTTAGCTACCGAGTACCTGAAAGCCGGCGACAAAGCCAAAGCCAAAGAAGTGCTGGATCATTGCTTTAAAGTGCTGCCGGACAAATCGATCCCGTATGATTATTACACCCCGCCGTTGCTGTTGCCTTTAGCCGAAGTTGGCCAGCGCGATAAAGCCGCCCAGATCGTAGATGTAATGGGTAAGCGTACGCAACGGGCTTTAGATTATTACTTTACGCAGGGCACGCGTTTCGATAATGAAATTCAGTTGAACCTGTTTACCTTGCAGCAGTTAGTAATGGCCGCCCAGCAGTTAGGCATGCAGCAGAAAGCCGCGGAACTCAATACCATGTTCCAGCGCTACTACGGCAATATGCAGGGCATGTAAAAACGGTATTATTTTAAGCAGAAAAAGTCGGGTTAAACGCCGGCTTTTTCCGTTTAAAGCAATTTTGCGTATTCGAAGCACTGTATGAAAAAAATATTTCAGGTTCTTGCCGGCTGTATGCTGGTTTTAAGTTTTGGCTGCCGCAAATTGCCTGCACCCTCGCGCTTTAACCAGGGTTTTGAATACCAGCCTAAAACGGCCGTACAGCACGATCTGCGCCGCGAAGGCGACAGCCTGCACGTATATCTGAAATTTGCCGACGCCGGTTTTTTTTCCTTTCCGAAAAACCTGCAGGTTGCTTATACCGGTTTTGTGAACTACGAAGACACCGATATTATTTTAGCCGATTCGGTTAGAAAAGCCGGGAGCAGGATCTTAAAAACCGAAGACGGCGTATTGTTCGATTTTAAGCTGCCGGTTGCCAGGCTGAAATTCCCGATGGTGCTGCAAATGAAGCTGGTTTTGCGCAACGATCCGCAAAACGCGCTGTACCACGATGTCCGGCTTTCGGCCACCGAAGGAACCAAACCGTATGTTTTAGCTGATGCCGCCACCAATCTGCCGCTTTTCCGGAATTATGTGCGGGCGAACGAACCGTTTCTGATCGCGCAATTTGGCGTGCCGCAACCCGGCGAATTCCAGCGCTACGAAACCGTTTTCGGGGCCGCACTGCCGCCTATGGCTTCGCAGGAAAAAACGGTAGCCCCCACGCTTAAAAAACTGCAGACCATCTCCTTTCTGGATTATATTGTTTCGCTTTCGGAGATTGGGTTATACGGTATCGAAATAGGCGGTAAAAGTGTAGGCGGGGTTTTGGTAGAAAGTGCGAATTTCCCGGAACTGGTTTCGGCACAGGATCTGATTCAGCCGCTTATTTATTTAACCACCGCCGAAGAACGCAATAAACTTTATGCTGCTCCGGATCCCAAGGCGGCCGTAGATAAATTCTGGCTCGGGGTAAATCCTAATCAGAACGAAGCCCGGAGGTTAATTAGAAGCTACTACGAACGGGTAACGGCCGCAAACCGCTTTTTTACCGCCCACAAAGCCGGCTGGCTGACCGACCGGGGCATGCTTTATTTGATTTTCGGGCCGCCCGAAGAAGTGAAGCGTTACAGCAACCGGGAAGAGTGGATCTATCTGGTAAATCAGAATCATAACCAGGCGCGGTTCATTTTCTTGAAAAAAGAGAATACCTTTACGCAAAATCATTATGAACTCGTGCGAAGCCCGTATTACGAACAGGTTTGGTACGATATGGTAGAACAATGGAGAAAAGGAACTATCGGGAAATAGGCAACCGCCGTCCGCCGTTTAAAAAGGATAATGCCGATAAAATTGAAATGATCTTCGGGCTGCGGCCCATTCTGGAAGCGCTGGCGGCCGGAAAGACCATTGAACGGATATATTTACAGAAAGGTCAGAAGAACAGCTTAACCGCCGACATGACCGAAATGGCGCGCAAAGCCCACGTGCCGATTGCCAGCGTACCGGTAGAAAAACTCGACAGCCTGACCCGCAAAAATCACCAGGGTGCGGTGGCGTATCTTTCCATGATCACGTATCTGCCGCTCGGAAACATTGTAACGTCTTTGTTCGACGAAGGCAAAGATCCGCTGATCCTGGTTTTAGATAGAATTACGGACGTACGTAACTTTGGTGCTATTGCCCGAAACGCGGAATGCTTGGGCGTGCATGCCATTGTAATTCCGAGCCACGGCGCGGCGCAGGTAAACGGCGATGCGGTTAAAACCTCGGCCGGCGCGTTGAACAGGATCCCGGTTTGCCGCGAGCACAATTTAAAAGAAACGCTCGATTACCTGCATAACTCCGGCATCCGGATCGTATCGTGTACCGAAAAAGCCGAGCACAGCCTGGAAGAAAACATCGACCTGACCGGGCCTTTGGCCATTGTAATGGGAAGCGAAGAAGACGGCATTTCGCCGGAATACCTGAAACGCTCCGACCTGCGCATTAAAATTCCGATGGTGGGTAAAATTTCTTCGCTCAACGTTTCGGTAGCCAGCGGCATTATGCTTTTCGAAGTGCTGAAGCAGCGTTTGGCACAGAAGTAATTCTGATTTGAAGATTTGAAGATTTGAAAATTCGGAGATGGATTTTCAGGTTTGAAAACGGTAAGGAATTAGCGTCGAAAAGTGATTATAGCTTGTTAAAAAAACAATTTGTTATCTTTAATGCTCCAAAACTGAACCTTATTTCTGCAAATTATGAGCAACCTTTTCAGACCAACCTTTTCTTTTATTGCCGGCCTTCTTTTTCTGGTATTTATACTGTTACTTGGCGTGAAGAATTTAATTTCCGACGAAGGGAATTCAGTTCTGGGTATTATTTCCGTGTTCATTATTACAGCCGGTATTGCGATGAAAGTTTATTTGCGCAGACGTACTTAGGAATTTTGGAAAGTGTTTTAAAGAAATCAAAAAAGTCAGGCTGGAAGGCCTGACTTTTTTGTTGGAAAAGGGTAGCGTTTTTAGTTGCGTAGATCAAAGAATAAAACGCTTATAGGTAAACAGTAAGAAAGCTTCTTTATTGCCAAGAGGAATCATATCAGCAGAAAAACTATTCCGGCCTTGGGTACTGATCAGCCCCCAGATGAATTCATTGCGTTTTAGACCAGTAGATTTGTCGGTGCCAACGTAGCCGGCGCTTAAACCAAACCAACTGTCATGCTGACCAGTTGAGTTGATCTTGAATTGATAATATCCTTTCAGGCTTGTTCCTGTATTCAGATTTTCAAATTTTCCTTCTTTAAAATCAGTGAGAAGAAAGCCATTGTAAGAGGCTCCGAAACGATGTTTCAGAAACCGGCGGCTTGGCAGTGTTATGTACAAATCGTAACTAATAACTGGAGAAAGCTGGCTTCCGAATAACATTCCTCCCAAACCACCATTAAATTCTAAAGTAATCACTTTATTCTTTTTCGGATTGCGGTTTTCAAACCCGAAACCGGTTTTTTCCAGGCGGTAAGTAGATAAAAGATTGGCTTTTTTGCCTTCTTTTTTTACCGCTTGCAACGCCGGGCTCAGCATGGTGGTTGCCGCTAGCTCCGTTGCAGCAGAATCTTCCAGAAAGAAATGAATTTCAACGTTTTCCGGAAGATCGTAAATGGTGTAATGCAGCGGCGGCAAATCCAGGTTCATCCGGGTTTTTTCGTAACCAAGATCGAATTTGGCAGCAAATTCTTCGTTTATTTCTGCCTTTAACCGGCGTTTGCCTTGCTGGCTTACAAAATAATGAATGCGCTTTGGCATTTCCGGAAACGAACCGTTTTGCAGGCTCTTATTCAGATCAGAAAAAAAGTACGCTTTTAAAGAGTCGGCGCGCTCATAAGTGGCCAGCGTTCTGAGGCGTTTGCCAATTATGTGTACTTGGTTGCGGCCTTGCAAGCGAATCAAAACTGTATCCTGAGGATTTTGCTCCGTATTGGTTTGTGCCCACAGCGGAAAAGTTAGGGCAATAAATGCCAGGCACATAAATAGCTTTATGTTTTTCATAGAAGTAAGAATCTGAAATTTTGATTTAGGAAATGTTAGAAAGTATGTTGTAAACGAATAGGATTTTCTGGTTGACCGGTAGTGCGGCCGGGTTCAGAAATTTGAGGCATGAGCCTTATCTTAAATTGCAATTGCGCGGTTTGTACGGGCTGAGGTAAGCGTTGTAGTGTTTCCGGCGCATCGAAATCGAGTTCTACGTAGTGGTTTCTTTTTTTAGCAGTAACTTTGGGGTTTTCCGCTGCAATCAGAACCGGAGTTTCTTCAGAAGTTTGAGTTTGAATGCGTAATTTTCCTGTAGTATCTGTGGCGGGAACGGCGTTGTATTGATTTTGAACCTTAGTTTTTTGGTGTTTAACCATAGCGTTTATTCGCGCAGATTTCGTACTGGCAATAACCGGTTTAACAAGTTTCCTGCTTGGTTCGAATTTGTAAATTTCAGGCGCTTTTGTACTCATTTTTTCTGCAAAGCTTTCTTTCCGGGCAATGGCTCTTTTAGTTATTTTTTTCTCAGTTTGCCAGAACGTTAAACTGAAACTTAAGAGTAAAAGGAGGGAAGCTGCAGCTGCGTACCGGAAAAAATGCGGCGTTTTTTTCTTTACTGGTATTCCGGCGCGCAACAATTCCCACTTCGAATCCAGCAATGGATTGTAACCTTCCGGCAGCGAATCGAGGCTGTTCAATTTCTCCCGAATTTGTTTATCCTGCATAGCTTCCATACACGTTGTTCATTTTTTCTACCATTAACTTCAGGCGGCCGCGGGCTTTTAAAAGCTGACTTTTACTGGTACTTTCGCTGATACTGAGCATCCGGGCAATTTCCTGGTGCGAATAACCTTCTACCACATACAGGTTGAAAACCGTACGGTAGCCGTCTGGTAGTTTCGTGATCAGGCCAAAAAGTTCTTCCGCAGAAAGCTGGTCAATGGTATTGCTATCTTCAACTTCTTCCGGCAGGTTCTCCGATTGCACGACTAGCAGTAAATTGTTCCGGCGCAGTTCCATCAGCGCTTCGTTTACCATTATTTTCCGGATCCAGAAAAAGAGGCTGTGTTCATTTTGCCACTCAAAGGTTTCCAGTTTCTGAAAGATCTTCATAAAAGCTTTCATCAGGCAATCTTCGGCTTCGGCCTGTCGCCCGATATAGCGGAAACAAACCCGGTACATGGGCGCATAAAGTTTCTCAAAAAGCTCTTTCTGAGCTTTCTGGTCTTCTTTTTGGCAACGGCTCGTAAATTCCTTACTAAAAGCGATCATGCATCGGGGCGTTTAATGTCATAATGCAACAAGATGAGGTTGCGTTGCCTGCCGGTAAAAATATTTTTTATTTTTATATTGTTCCCCAAAACGGTAGGCTTTTAATGCAAAAAAGTCAGGTTTAACCGCCTGACTTTTTTATTGACGCATAAGGAATTAGAGCTTGCTGCATGCTGCAACTAACATTTGCTAGTATTGCCAGGGAAATCGGACGGCCTGAAAAAGGATCACAGCTTCATAATTTTTCTGATTACTTTTCCCTTATTGGTTAAAACCGCAACAAAGTAAATTGCTCTGGCATGCCGGCTTAAGTCTAATACCGTTGCGTATTTTTTGGAAACAGTATTTTCCTTTTGGGTAAAAACTAACTGCCCAATATTATTATATAGGTAAACTTCCACATATTTTAATTCCGGATCCTGAACTTCAATTACGTAATTGGAGGTGTATGGCAAAGGATTAATGGAAATGCCGGCATTCGGATTTGTAGTATTAGTTGAATCTGAAGGTTGAGGGGCGGGGTCTTTTACTTTATAAGTAAATAGAGATTGTACAAAATTGGGAAGCCCGAGGGTATTACTTCTTCCTTTCAGGGAAACAGCATTGTGCCGGTAATTGCAGGAAGCGCCGGGAGCATTTGGATTCGTGATTGCTCCAAGAGAGTCTAACAGGCTTTTTGCTACGTAGATCCTGGAATCTAAGGCCAACTGAACGCTCCCAAAAAGGAATGCTGAAGGTGAAAGTGGAATTTCATGCACTAAAAAACGGGAGTTGTAAATTTGTTGTTCGCTGGGTAAATCTACTTGAAACTGATATAGTTTCGCGTTGGAAGTAGTATATAAGATGCTGTCGTTGGGAGAAAATTCTAAACCATAATAACCATCATCCAGGTTTAAGGTTTTAAGGTTGCTGAGCAGCCCCGTAGTATTATCAAAGTCATACAACTCAATTATCTTGGTTTGTGTAATGGCACTGGCAACTTTCCGGCCATTATGGGAGAATTTCATGTATCCTTGTGACTGGCCATTGCCGTTGACCGGATCGTTGTGAATAATACCTAACCTGCTGATTACCGGCACTGGATTTAAACCACTGCTGGTAAGAAGCCAGGCGTATTTTTCATTGCTTCCCCAGTGCTGGGTCATGATCCAGATATCGCTTCCGTTTTTATGATGAACGGCGGTAACCTTTTCGGCGGTAGGAGTAAGTAAAGGGGTGTTTTTGGTGGTAACGGCCCCTAAACCGTCTTCCAGGCTCATATCCACAATACTGTAAGCAAGGCCCCCGTAATTGCCGAATGCTCCCGCCTGAAAATCTGCTGTAAATATATAATACTGGTTTTGCGATGGTTGTTTAACAATTAAAGCCGATTGCGTGGAATACCAATTGCCCCATAGCCCGGTTCCATTAGCCATGATTTGGTGCGTTCTATTCCATACCCTTACCCCGTCTGTATAAAAAAGAAGCCGGCCTGTGGAGTCGCTTATAGCAGAGCAGCCTTCAAGTGTATACAAAAAGCCATTGGTTATTGCGGTGGGAGCAGAACCATTAAAATTCAGACCTGCTCTGCTCCCAAAAAACCAGTTTGCAGTTTCCTTTTGTCCGTAAACATTCACGCCAGCACATAGAACAATAAACAACAGTAATATTCTTAATAAATAGAAATGAATTTTTTTCCATTTTCCGGGTGCGAATATTGGGGGTAAGGCTATCATTAACGGGCAGATTATGTGTGAATTACCAGTGTCCAGTGTAATTTGTAATTATTTCATTTTTTCAAATGCCATCAGGTGTCAAAAGGCTGTGTTTTATTTTAAGAATAACAAAAATGGTTGGCTGTAAAACACTTTACGTATTATTTTTTTCGATCTTAAAGGAAAGATACCATTTGTTTTATAAAAGTGCAATGGGTTGAAGCAAGACTTTTGCAGGTTAAAACCATAGCGTTTTCCGGAGTTTAAAACCATTTTTTATTTTCGGAGTTAAGGTCAGAAACGGCTGAAACATAATCTGATATGCAAACCCCGAAAGGTAAGATTGTAGCTATTGGCGGCAACGAAGACAAGGGCTCTATACCGGAACCGGAAGAGAATCATCTTCGGCAACAGGTGCGTTTTTTCGAGAACGGAATTTTAAAACGCATTCACGATGAGCTTTATGGCCTGGGTACGCGCATTGAAGTAGTTACCACGGCTACGTTAATTCCCGAAGAAATGGGGCAGGCTTATTTCGATGCTTTTGTGCGTTTAGGCTGCGATAACGTGGGCATGCTGCATATTCAAACGGCGGAGGACGTGAACAAGCCCGAATACCTGGAACGCCTGCGGCAAACGAACTGCGTGATGTTTACCGGCGGCAACCAGAACCGGATCGCTAAGGTTTTCTACCAAAGCAAAGCCCTGGAATTATTGAAAGAACGCTACCGGAACGAAGAAAAATTTCTGATCTCAGGCACCAGCGCCGGCGCCATGGCTTTGTGCAAGATCATGATCGAAGGGTCGCAGGGCATTCCGAACCTGGTAAAAGGCAACGTACAACTGGGCGATGGGCTGGGCTTGCTAAACGAGATCGCGATCGATACGCATTTTATAAACCGACGCCGTTTTCCGCGCCTTATAGAAACCATTGCTATCAATTCTTCCCTGATCGGGGTGGGACTGGGTGAAGATACCGGTATTCTGATCTCGGACGGCGAGCGCATCGAAACCATCGGATCGGGTTTGGTAGTAGTGCTGGACGGCCGCCATATGCTGGAAAATAACTACACTAAATTGCAAACCGGTGAGCCGTTTTGTCTCGAAAATATTGTCATGCATGTGTTGCCGCGCGGCCGGGCTTTCCTGATGGGTTCGGGTAAACTGGTTTGAAGGAAGAAATTAAGTAGCAGGCTTTCAGGCTTTGGTTTTTAAAAAGGGATTAAGCGCTTTCTTTTCAGGTGTTCTGAAAAATATGCCGGAAATCCTGTAACCGATGGCTGGTACCTGCACTCTAAAAAAAAGAAAGTTTGAAAAGCTGAAAACCGGTTATTGCAGGCTTTTTCGGAAGTACGGATTTAGCGATTCTCGAGCCGGAAATGATTTCAGGTTATATGATCAACTTTTAAAGCATTGCCGTCAATGAAACAGCGTTGTCATCCGCCGCATCTTAAGCTGCATCCTTCTCCGGCGGCTTTGTTTGCAGTAAATTGTGGCAATTGGTTTTGAAAGTAAAATTGGCACCCTTAATAACGAAATACATAAACGCTAAAAGCATGCGCCATTCCGAAACCCTGGAAAAAACTGCCACCGATCTGGAAACGATCGGGAAAATAAAAGCCGGTAAAAAGGACTTCTTCGGGATCCTGATCCGCCGTTATAACGGCGCGCTTTATAAAGTGGGCCGGGCATACGGTTTCGGGCACGACGATGTACAGGATCTGATGCAGGAAACCCATATTGCCGCCTTTCAGAACCTGCATAAATTTGAAGGGCGTTCCACCTATAAAACCTGGCTCATCCGGATTATGCTGAACAAATGCTACCACCTGGCGCAGAAAAACCGCCAGTTAATTAAACCCGAATTCACCGAACCTACCAGCACCGGGGCAGTTTTTTCCTCGCAAACCATACCGTTTTCCGATGCGCGCCACGAAGTGTTGAACCGGGAACTGGGGCAGGTGCTGGAAAAATGCATCGAAAAGTTGCCCCTGGATTACCGTACCGTTTTTGTGCTCCGCGAGCTGGAAGGCCTCAACGTGCAGGAAACCGCCGAAGCAACCAATATAACCGAAACCAACGTGAAAGTGCGGCTGAACCGGGCAAAAGCCATGCTCCGCAAACAACTGGAAAGCTGGTATCCGCAGGCTTCCGTGTACGAATTCAACCTGATATACTGCGATAAAATGGTAACGGACGTGATGCAGAAGATTTGAAAAACGAAATAACTGCAATGCTTTAAATTAAAAACACCCCGCTGCTATAACTGGAAGGAAACACAACCTAAAACCATGAAACGATGACCCTGATCTATGCTTCTATCGGATTTTTTGCGCTGGCCGCTTTGCTGGGCATGTACCTGTTAAGTTTTGTGCTGAAAGGCAAGGAAACGCCCAAAACCATTGTTTTCACGCATGGGCCTATGGCGGTTGTCGGGCTGGTTTTGCTCATTATTTACGCCCTGAAAGGCGGCCCCAACCCCACCGAAAGCCTGATCTTATTTGTATTGGCAGCGGCAGGCGGACTTTTCATGGTTTTCCGCGACCTCACCGGCAAACCCATTCCGAAGCTTCTGGCTGTTGGCCACGGTTTGCTGGCCGTTACCGGTTTTATTTTCCTGCTGATCTTTGCTTTTCGTTAGGCGGTAAAACGGTAGGATTTTCCGGGTGAAAACTGGCTTGATTACTAAAAAGATTCGCTTAGATTTCAGGCTTTCCAAACGGGAAATTTTGCTTACATAACATTAAGGTATTGCCTTTGTTGTTTATAAAATCCAGGCTGCTCAGCTGGAAACGGTTTTTTGCTTACAGGTAAATTAAAACGAAACATGATGGAAACGCAATCTTTCTGGGAAGCTACCACGCCGCGACGTCCCGATTTTCCGGCCTTGGAAGGCGATATTGAAACCGATGTAGTAGTAATTGGCGGCGGCATTACGGGCATTACTACGGCTTTGCAACTTACCCGCGCCGGCAAAAAAGTAGTAGTGCTGGAAGCGCGAAGAGTAGGAGGCGGCACAACAGGCTGGTCTACGGGCAACCTGTATGTGCCCGTGGGGCCTTATCTGCACACGATCTCTAAAAACCGCAATCTGGAAACCATGCAAACCGTAGCGCAGGCCCGTTATGCCGCCCTCGATTTTATTGAAATGCAGACCAGAGAGAAAAATATTGACTGCCATTTTGCCCGGCGGCCCTGGTATTTTTTCACGCAGGAAGAGGACATGGTTTCTACCATTGCGCACGAAGTGGAAGCCTTGGAGATTGCCGGCTTCATGCCTGAATTTGTAACCGAAGTGCCGCCGCTGCATTTGCTCCAGGTAAAAAAAGCGGCTCGTCTGGATGGGCAGGCGCGTTTTCATCCCTTGCGTTACGTGCTGGGGTTGGCTACGGCCGTTGCTAAGCACGGCTGTAAGTTATTTGAACATACCACCGTGCATGACTTTAAAGAGGAAGAGGACCATTGCCTGGTAAAAACCAGTCATGGAAACGTAACCAGCAAGCAGCTGGTAATTGCCACGCATATTCCCATCGGCATTCATACGGTGCAGACGGTAGCCTCGCCTTACCGGAGTTACGTGGTGGCGATGCGCCTGAAAAGCGGCGATTACCCGGATGCGTATTTCTGGCACAACGATAAAACCCACCACGCCATTACCACGCACAGCACCGATTCTATGAAACTGGATATGCTCATGATTGCAGGAAACCACCATAAAACCGGGCAGGCCAGCCACCAGGAATACCAGCATTATTTCAATGAACTCGAAGCTTACGCCCGCCAGCATTTCGATGTGGCTTCGGTAGAATACCGCTGGTCGGCGCAGCATTACCGCTCCGGCGACGGCGTTCCCTATATCGGGCTGACGCATAAAAGTGCCAAACGGACCTATATTGCTACCGGGTTTTATGCCGATGGTTTGATTTATGGCACGGTGGCCGGCATGCTGTTAGCCGATATGATCTCGGGACGGGAAAATGCCTGGAAAAAGGCTTTTGATGCGACCCGCGGAACCAACCTGGCTACGGCAGCGCAGTTCGTGAAAGAAAATGTAAACGTAGCTGCGCAGTATTTAAAAGATATGCCCGTTGGGAACGTAAGCCATTTTTCCGAAATAAAACCGGGCGAAGGCAAAACCATCGAAATTGATTCGGAAAAGCTGGCTGTTTACCGCGACGAGGAAAACCAGTTACACGTTTGTTCGGCGGTTTGCACCCACATGAAATGCATTGTAAACTGGAACAACGCCGAAAAAACCTGGGATTGCCCCTGCCACGGCAGCCGCTTTATGGTAGACGGTAGCGTAATTGAAGGTCCCGCAATTGAAAACCTGCAGCGCAAAAAAGTGGATATTCCAACCGAACACCTGCTTACCGAAAAGGTCCCGCCATCCGGCGAACGCGATCTGAATAATCCTATTGCCTGACCTGACTTTTTTACTGCAAAAAGGATAGGGTTTGAACGGGAAATTCAGAATTTTGGGCCTGACTTATTGTTGAGAAGGGTAAATGGTGAAGTAGGGGAGTTCTTACAAAACAGTGATTCTTGTTTCTGGGGAATGCTGGTTTCTGATTGATTGTTTTTGAGATAACGTACTTGGCTAAGGCACGTTTTAATGTGCTTTAGGCGTGGTTAAAGCTATTTATTTTAGTAAGGGTTCCATTTTACATATTTCCCTTTTCTTGAATTCTCGACAGCAAATTTTAATGCGTTATCTGGGATTAAATCACAATCTTTCAAGAATGATGATTTCAATTCATTCTTCCAACCAGAACTAGCCGCTGCTGCCCAAAGCCTCAACCCTCTTGGATCATTTGGATAGCTCTGAATAAAATCAACAGCTTTTGGATCAATGGCCTTTTCAAAGATTTCTTTGATTATAGCATCATCAGGCACAATTTGAAGAAGAGCAAGGGCTCGAAACGCACCATCAATCAACATATAATTATTGAAATCATATATCTGCTGCAAGGAATCCTGGATTGAATTTGAAAGGATTGAAAGCCTAAAAATGGAATCACCCAATCCTAGATATAGGATGGTTGCTTCAAAATTTTTTTTAGCAAGCTCTAGCAAAATAGGTAACGCAGCTTCATACTTTGAATGTCCAATTGCAAGAATAAGGTGATACTGGGTTGACCAAGTGCGAGAATCTTTTATTTCTTTTTGTAAAGCTTGGACCAAAGCTGGGCCAGCTTCCAATGATTCCAGTTTCCTAAGTTTTTTTGCTCCTGATTCACGCTTACTTGACTTAGGATTCTGTAAAAGCTCTATTGCCTCTTTTACTTTTTCTTCCATTACTAATTTGCTCTAACTACTGTATTTATGTAATAACATACGTTTATCCAACTACCATCCGTCAGATAACCGTATGTTTTTCAAATATAACAAAAGAATTAAACGGCCGGCCAACAGAGCAACTAATTCCCTTTCTCAGAAAAACGCTATCCCTGAAACGCAAAAAAGTCAGGCCATAACAACCTGACTTTTCTTCCTAAAACGCTATCGTTTTAGCGCTTAAAACTGCTAAATATACGCCGTGCCTTTCTTCGATTTTACGTCCGAAACGAATTCCTTTACTTTCTGCTCTTGGTCTTTGCTGCAGATCATGAGCACGTTATCGAATTCGGCTACAATGTAGTTTTCCAGGCCCTGAATTACTACCAGGCGGTCTTTCGGGGTTTTAATGATGTTGTTTTTGGCGTCGTAAAGCATCACGTCGCCATCTACCACGTTGCCGGCTTCGTCTTTCTGGCCAATGCTGTACAAAGAGTCCCAGGTGCCCAGGTCGCTCCAGCCAAAATCGCTGAGCAGCACGTACACGTTATCGGCTTTTTCCATAATGCCGTAGTCTATCGAAATGTTGCGGCAGTGGGAGTAGGCTTTGGTAATAAACTCGTCTTCGTGCTTGGTGTTGTAAAAATTATTGCCGTCTTCAAAGATCTCAGCCATCTCGCTTAAATGCAATTTAAACGCTCTCAGAATAGCTTTGGCGTTCCAGATAAAAATGCCGGAATTCCACACAAAATCGCCGCTTTGCAGAAACATGTTCGCAATTTCCAGGCTCGGTTTTTCGGTAAAGGTTTTTACTTTTTTTAGTTCCTGGCTTTCGCTTTCAATAAACTGAATGTAGCCGTAGCCGGTGTGCGGTTTGTTGGGTTTTATGCCCAGCGTAATGAGTTTATCGTCTTTCGCAGATTCTTCCAGCGCCTTCAGAACTGTGGTTTTAAAAGCCTCGTCTTTCAGAATTACATGGTCCGAAGGCATTACCAAAATATTAGCGTCCCGGTTCAGGCTCGAAATTTTGTAGCAGGCATAGGCAATGGCCGGGGCCGTATTACGCCCGATCGGTTCGCAGAGAATTTGCTCTGATTTTAAAAACGGCAATTGTTCGGCTACCAGGTCGCGGTAATCTTTATTGGTAACCACGTAAATATTTTCCGGGAGGCAGATATCCGTTAAGCGGTTGATGGTAAGTTGCAGCATGCTTTCGCCCACCCCCAACACATCGTGAAACTGCTTCGGGTTATTGGTCCGGCTGAAAGGCCAGAAACGGCTGCCAATGCCACCAGCCATTACTACGGCGTAGGTATTCTTATTCATATCGTTATTAAACCAGACCTTCTTTTAAAAGATCGTGCAAATGCACAAACCCCTCAAAGTTACCGGATTTTGTGACAATTAACTGCGTAATATTTTTTTGCTGCATCAGCGCCAGCGCTTCGGCTGCGTAGGTATCGGTTTCTACGGTTAGCGGAGCGACGGTCATAATGGCGGCGGCCGTAATCTGCGGAATTTCGTTCAGATCGAATTTGGTGAGCATGCGCCGCAAGTCGCCGTCGGTAATAATGCCGGTCAGTTTTTTAGCCGCATCCAACACCGCAGTGGCGCCTAATCTTTTGGAAGAAATCTCGATGATGATCTCTTTCAGGTTGGCCGTTTCCGGAACCTTCGGAGCGGCGTTCTGGTGGTAAATGTCTTCTACTTTCAGGTACAGTTTTTTGCCTAAGGAGCCGCCCGGGTGCAGGGTAGCAAAATCGCGGCTGCTGAAGTTACGGCATTCCAGCAAACAAACAGCCAGGGCATCGCCTAGAGCCAGGTGAGCGGTGGTGCTGGTGGTGGGGGCCAGGTTATTCGGGCAGGCTTCGCGGTCTATGGTGGCGTTCAGTACAAAATCGGCGTTTTTGGCCAGGTAAGAATCTACGTTCGAAACCAAAGCCGCCAGTTTGGCGCCTTTGCGTTTCAAGAGCGGAGCCAGGACTTTAATTTCGGGGGTGTTACCGCTTTTGGAAATGCAGATCACGAAATCCTCGTTTTGGATCATTCCAAGGTCGCCGTGAATAGCATCGGCGGCGTGCATAAACAAAGCGGGTGTGCCGGTGGAATTTAAAGTGGCCACAATTTTGGCGGCAATGTTTGCGCTTTTTCCTATGCCGGTTACCACTACACGCCCTTTTAAGGCTAAAATGGCTTCCACGCAGCCCACAAAGCTATCGTCCAGATAGTCTATTAATTTTAAAACTGCCTGTGCCTCATTTTCTAAGACACTTTTTGCAATTTTTTTAATGTTTTTCGGTATATTCAAGTTAAATTTGTATTAAGAGTAAGGAAAGTTCGATTACTGAACATTGTTGAAGTCCAGATGGAAATAATAGCGAAAGAAGACGTTAAACTGAAAAGCAAATTAAAGGAAGTTTTTGGGTATAGTCAATTCCGGGGAAACCAGGAAGCGATCATAAACAATATCATTGAGGGGAAGAATACGTTTGTGATCATGCCAACGGGGGCCGGGAAGTCGCTTTGCTACCAGCTGCCGGCTTTGATTCTGGAAGGCACGGCCATTGTAATTTCGCCGCTCATTGCCCTGATGAAAAACCAGGTAGATCAGCTGAATGCCTTTGGCGTGAATGCCCAGTTCCTCAATTCCACGCTTTCCAAAGCCGAAACCAACCGGGTAAAAAAAGAAACGATCAGTGGCGAAGTGAAACTGCTGTACGTAGCCCCGGAATCGCTGACGAAAGAAGAAACGCTGGAATTCCTGCGCAAAGCTAAAATATCGTTCGTGGCCATTGATGAAGCGCACTGCATTTCGGAGTGGGGCCACGACTTCCGCCCGGAATACCGCCGCATCCGGGGCATCATCGACCAGATCGGCGATCTGCCCATTATCGCGCTTACGGCCACCGCTACGCCCAAAGTACAGCTCGACATCCAGAAAAACCTCCAGATGGACGAGGCTTCGGTTTTCAAATCTTCGTTTAACCGCACCAACTTGTTTTACGAAGTACGTCCGAAGCACAAAACCAAGAAGCAACTTATAAAATACGTTAAAAAGCACAAAGGCAAAAGCGGCATTGTGTATTGTCTGAGCCGCAAAAAGGTAGAAGAAATTGCTGAATTGCTGAAGGTGAACGACGTAAAAGCCCTGCCTTACCACGCCGGTCTGGATTCGCACGTGCGCATGGCCAACCAGGATGCGTTCCTGAACGAAGACGCCGACGTAATTGTGGCCACCATTGCTTTCGGGATGGGGATTGACAAGCCGGACGTGCGTTTTGTAATTCACTATGATACCCCAAAATCCATTGAAGGGTATTACCAGGAAACTGGCCGTGGTGGCCGCGATGGGCTGGAAGGTAACTGCCTGATGTTCTACAGCTACGACGATATTATCAAGCTCGAGAAATTCAGCAAAGATAAGCCGGTAACTGAGCGCGATAACTCCAAATTATTGCTCCAGGAAATGGCTTCCTACGCTGATTCGGCGGTTTGCCGCCGCAAGCAATTGCTGCATTATTTCGGCGAAGCCTATGAAAAAGACTGCGGTTTCTGCGATAACTGCGTGAACCCGAAAGAAAAATTTGAAGCCCAGAACGAAGTGGTAATGGCCCTGAAAACGGTGGTTCTGACCGAGCAGCGTTTCGGCTTCGATCATATTTCGGCCGTGCTGGTTGGTTTGAATAATCAGTATGTTTCGAGCTACGGCCACGATCAGCTGGAAGTATTCGGAAAGGGAAAAGACCATGATATCCAATACTGGAATTCGGTGGTGCGGCAGGTGCTGCTTTCCGGTTACCTGGACAAGGATATCGAGAATTTCGGGGTGCTGAAGATTACCCAGAAGGGCCTCGATTTTATTCAGAGCCCGCACAGCATTCAGCTTTGCATAGACCATAATTTCGATGAGGAAGTAGCCAAGGAAGAAGAACGGCAGGAAAACCAGACCGCTTCCGGGCACGACGAGGCGCTTTTCAGCATGCTGAAAGACCTGCGGAAAAAAATGGCGAAAGAGAAAAACCTGCCGCCCTACGTTTTATTCCAGGATCCGAGCCTGAAAGAAATGGCTACCACCTACCCGACCACCAAAGAAGACCTGGCGCATATTGCCGGCGTGGGCATGGGTAAAGTGCAGAAATTCGGCAAACCTTTTCTCGATCTGATCACCAAATATGTAGAGGATAACGACATCGAAACGGCCACGGATGTGGTGGTGAAATCGGCGGTAAACAAATCGAAGATTAAGATCTACATCATTCAGCAGATCGATAAGAAAATGAATCTGGAGGAAATTGCCGCTTCCAAGGGCATTACCATGAATGAGCTGATAGAAGAAATCGAGCACATTTGTTATTCGGGCACCAAGCTGAACCTGAACTATTACATCGATAACATTCTGGACGACGACCGCCAGGACGAGATAACCGATTATTTCCTGCATGCCAGTACCGATAATATGGCCGAAGCCATGAAAGCGCTGGGGCCGGATGAATACAACGAAGAAGATGTGCGGTTAATGCGCGTGAAATTCCTGAGTGAATACGCCAACTAAGCTTTTCGTTTTTGAAAATAAACAAAAAGGCCGGCAGCAATGCCGGCCTTTTTTTCGACTTTTTGGGGCTAAAAGTATAGCGTTTTTTTTACTGAAATAGTTTTTGAGAGCAAATACCTACCGTTTTTCTGAGTTGAAACTTCATGCTTCATCCCCCAAGTTTATGCCCAGCCGCAACTGGTGGGCATCTTTCTGGTCAGTTTGCAACTGACCTTACCTGCAAGGTAAAAAGAAAGCCTGCTATAAAAACAGTAGGCTTTGGCAAAGAAAAACTGCTCAATAAAAAAACGCAATGCTTCCGCCAGGTGTAAACTGGCTATCAGAATAGCGTCACAAGTTACGGCTGCGCCTAAACTTGCGACATGGCAGGGACATGACTCAGCATTCCTTCAATTTAAAACTTGCGAAACCCTTAACTTATTAAGCAAAACGCTATCCTTTTGGGCATAAAAACTGTTGAAATAAAAGTGAGGCCGCGTTGTTTTTAAGGCAGGATTTAGGTGAGGTCGCCCACATTTAATAACTTGCAGCCGATTGAAAATGTAGCTAAACAACTTCGGTCACTTTTTTTAAAGCAGCTTAAAACATGAAAGTACTCATCATCGGATCGGGCGCCCGCGAACACGCCATAGCCTGGAAACTCAGCCAAAGTCAATATTGCGAAAAAATATTCGTAGCGCCCGGCAATGCCGGCACCGCGCAATTTGCCACCAACGTAGATGTTTCCATTACCGATTTTGAGGAAATAGCCAAATTCGCCACCGATTTTGATATCATGATGGTGGTGGTAGGGCAGGAGGCAGCGCTGGTAGACGGCATTCACGATTATTTCCTGGCTACCGAATACCTGAAAGAAATTCTGGTGGTTGGTCCTTGCAAAGCCGGCGCGCAGCTGGAAGGCAGCAAAGATTTTTCGAAGAAATTCATGCAGCAATACGGCATCCCAACCGCCAAATCGCAGACCTTTACTACCGACAACTTTGACGATGGCCTGGCTTACCTGCAAACCCAAAACTACCCAACAGTTTTAAAAGCTGATGGTTTAGCGGCCGGCAAAGGCGTAATTATTGCCCAGGACTTCGAAGAGGCCAGCTTCCATTTCAAAGACATGCTGCAAAACGCCCGTTTTGGCAAAGCGAGCGCGAAAGTGGTGGTGGAAGAATACCTGGACGGCATTGAAGTTTCGGCGTTCATTCTTACCGATGGCAAAGATTATCTCTTGCTGCCGGAAGCCAAAGATTACAAACGCATTGGCGAAGGCGATACCGGTTTGAATACAGGCGGGATGGGTTCCATTTCGCCGGTAAGTTTTGCCGACGACGTTTTTATGCAGAAAGTAAAAACCCGCATCATTGAGCCGACCTTAAAAGGTTTGCAAAGCGAAAATATTCCGTACAGCGGTTTCCTGTTCATTGGTTTAATGAGCGTGAAAGGCGAACCTTACGTGATCGAATACAACGTGCGCCTCGGCGATCCGGAAACCGAATCTATTTTGCCGCGCATTAAATCCGATCTTTTCGAAATGTTCCAAGCGCTGCACGATCATACTTTAGGTCAGTTCAAACTGGAAATTGATCCAAGAACGGCCGCCACGGTAATGCTGGTAGCCGGCGGTTACCCCGAAAATTACGCGAAAGAAAAAGAAATTTCCGGTTTGGATCAGGCAAAAGATGTGCACGTTTTTCATGCCGGCACCAAGCTGAACCACGATCATAAAGTAGTAACGAACGGCGGCCGCGTAATAGCAGTTACTGCCTTAGGCGAAAACCTGCACCAAGCGCTGGAAAAAGCCAACACTGCCGCATCGGCTATTACCTGGCAAAACCGTTACTTCCGCCGAGACATTGGCTTCGATCTGAAAGCACTGGCAGATAAAAAAGGCACTGCCGCTGCCCCGGAACATGACCAGATTTTAGGCTAAAAAGCATAACGTTTCTAACGGTCACTCTGAGCCTGTCGGAGAAACTAACGCGTACTACGATGGAGTTTAAGCGTAGCGATAAATTTCTTTCCTAAGTTGGGTTTCATGCGGGCTCAGTACGCGTTACTTCCCTCTGCTTCGCTCGGCATGACCTAATAGAAACATACCATTTCAAAGCAAAAAAAGTAGCGCGGGGTTTAAATCCTGCGCTACTTTTTTATTTACAATTTCAAACACAAAAAAGCCCGGACTGCTCAGTCCGGGCTTTTTTTTGCTTTCCAGGCCCGAAACGCTACCGTTTTTGCCTTCAAAAGTCCAGATACTAACTACCAGGTACTAACTACCCGATACCAGCTACCAATAAATTAGCAGTTTGCTTCGAAAGCGCCTTTCAGGTTATCTACAATGCGTACCAGGTCGTTGCCTTCTATGTGATGGCGCTCGATTATGTGTACCAGTTCGCCGTTTTTAAACAACGCGATAGACGGCGAAGATGGCGGATAAGGCAGCATGTATTCGCGGGCTTTAGAAACGGCATCGGCTTCCATGCCGGCAAACACCGTGATCATTTTCGACGGCTTTTTATCGGCGGAAGAAATGGCCATTTTCAGGGCCGGGCGGGCTTTGGAAGCGGCACAACCACAAACCGAATTGATGGCTACCAAAACGGTACCTTCTTTTTCTGAAAGCACGTTTTCTACTTCTTCCGGGGTCATTAATTGCTCGAAACCAGCCGAAGTAAGATCTTCGCGGATCGGGGCTACCATATATTCAGGATACATTCCCATAATTCAGATATTTTTAGCTGAAACATAATTACTTCTGCAAATTTACGAAAACCAAGCCGGAATAACGAATCCTGACAGAAAGACAGAGAACTAATGGTTAATTATTAGGGAATTGGGCAATAGTAAAAGTATTAAAATAAAAACTGCCAGCTGAATACTCAACCGGCAGTTTTTAAATCTATTATCAGGATATTAATCATTATCCATGAATCACTAATCACTAATTATAAACTTTCACCATGTAAATAAAGTCCTTCAGCTTTTTGAGTTGCTGTTTGCGGGCACGGCCGCTTAAGGTATTTTGGCGGTTAAAAGAAACGCGGGTGGCTGAATCGGACTTCAGTTGCTGGGCAATGCTCATTAAATAAGCCGATTTGGTGGCAAAAGCCGCGCCCTGCGCATCGAGCTGCTTGCCGCTGATCACGCCAATGAGGTTGCCTTTATCGTCGAAGAGCGGACCGCCGGAGTTACCCGGATTCAGCGGAATGGAGATCTGATACGCAGCCGTGTCGCCTTCAAAACCCGATTGGGAGCTCAGCGAACCTTCGCCAAAAACCATGTCTTCGCGCGGGAAACCAAGGGTGTAAACTTTTTCACCCAGCTCCGCATCGGTGTTAGCAACGGTATAAGGCAGGCTGCCAAAGGTGGTAAAATTAGGGTCGGTAACTTTCAGGATGGCCAGGTCGTGGTCCAGGTCCTTGTAAACTTCGATTACTTTAAAACGGTTGCCGTTCTTGTTTTCGATGTAAACCGAATCGGAATCTTTAATTACGTGGTAGCTGGTTACAAAATAGCCGTTTTCGGTGAGCGCAAACCCGGTTCCGCTAAAAGCCCCCGGATTGATTTCATTTTTAGGCGTTTTCTGGTTTTGGTTGAAGGCCCGGTTTATGGCCCGCTGGTTTTTCTTGATCTTTTCTACTTCGCGGCGCAATTCAGTATACCGGATGGTTTGCTGCTTGCCCATGGTATTCCAGAGCTGAATACTAAAGAGCGTACTGAAAACGGTTAGAATGGCTACCGAAGCTGCTACGGCCATGGTAGTGGCATGCGCTTTCCAGAACATTTTCCATTTCGGGTCGCTTTGTAAAACAGGCTGCGCAGGCAATATTTCGGGCGCCGTTTCAGCTTCCATATCGGCATGAATGGCCGCCATTTTTTGTTTCAGGTGCTGGCGGCGCCCAAATTGCTGTAACGTACCGGTCAGTTCCTCGAACTGCCGCGAACGGTGCGCTAAAATGGGGTCCTGGAGGAGTTGCGCTTCAAAATCGGAGGCCTCCTGGTCGGTCATATCACCGGCAAGGTAGCGTTCAATTAAGGCGTAAGCTTCTGTTTCAGTCATGGCATTTTTCCGTTTCCGGAATGGTTAAGGGCAGCGCCTCTATTGGGCCGGCGCGACGGTTTTATAAGCGGCAAAGAACAATTTCTTCAGCCGCATCAGGCATTTATATTTTTGGTTCTTGGCATTGTCGGCGTTGGTGTAGCCGAATTTTTCCGTAATGTCCTGCATAGAACGTGCCTGCAGGTAAAAATCTTCGAGCAGGGTGCGGCACGGTTCGCCTAGCTGGTTCATGGCCTGCTCCATTACTGAAAATTTCAGTTCGGTTTCTTCCGGTGCAACCGGTTCATCTTCCAGGCCAATAAAATTCTCTGAATCGATCACCCCGGAAAACCGGTTCTTTTCAGCCAGTTTCTTAAGCCAGAGCCGCCGGCAAACCGAATACAGGTAAGTTTTGATCTGGCAGGTTAGCTCCAGCGTGCCGTCTTTGATCTTCTCATAGAAAACCAGGATACCTTCCTGAAAAATGTCTTTGGCTTCGTCGGAAGTACCGCTGTTACTCAGAATAAAATGCGCAACCATGGGGTAATGCAATTTATACAGGTAACTCAACGCCCGGTCATCGTCCTGCCGGATGCCGGCAATCAAAGATTCATCAGTATGTTCTGCCGCTCGCTGCATGCACGTTTCAAGTGTTTATACCATTTAGGACCTTTTGTAACCCACAAAAAAAAATATTTTTTACCGGGTTACTTCTTAGCCTTTCTGGTATGAAGGTGAGAAATTTAAAACTAAAACACTTAAACCGATAAACAAAATGAAAAACACAATCAAATTAGCAGTAGTTGCTTTCGCTTTCGCCGCTTTCACTACTTCATGCAGCAAAACTGAGAAAACGGTAGAGAACACAACTGAAAGCGTAGAAACTACTGTTGATGACGCTACCACTCCGGAAGCTGGTGATACTGCGGTAGTTATCGATCAGGAAGCTGATGCAGTTATCAAAACGGATACTACTGTTACTGAAGTGAAATAATTGCTTATATATTATTTTTTCTGCGAAAAGTCCGGCCTTAACAAGCCGGACTTTTTTTTTTACCCTTCCCGGATTTTTTCTGTTTCGGTGTAAGTTCCAATAAAGTTTGTCTGAATCAGGATTTATAGGATTTGAGGATAGCCAGGATTGTTTGTCTGAACACGATTTTTGTGATTAAAGGATGGGCAAGATTTCACGCATATCGCCAGCGCAGCGTTTCCTGAAGATCACGTTATCTAAGAAGCTAAACTAAAAAGAAGCGGGCTACGAAGGGAAACTCTACCAGTTTCTGTGAGAGCGGCCTCCAAGACTTCCGGTGCCGAGGAACGAGGCAGCCCGGCAGGGCAGGAAGGGTTGCAGCCGCGAGCGCAGAAACGAAGCCTCCCGGCTGGAGGGAGAAAGTTTAATTAGAAGTCAAAAGTTATGAGTTGAAAGCTAAAGGTCAGCTATGAAAACGCTATCCTTTCAGCCTTTAAAAGTCAATAGCAAGCTTTCTTATCAGCGTAAATAGATCCCTCCCCTCATCGGGATGACAGAAACCGACGTGAGGACGAAAAAAATGCTATCTTTTTCCCCTGAAAAACTAAAAAATCAGAAAGGAAACGCTAATTGATGCCCAAACCGCGCTTCCTCTTCCGAAAGCAGATTCGAAACCGAAATGCCCAGCAACCTTACCGGCAACTGCGGCACAAACGGCGTGCGCAGCAATTCCTTCGCCAGTTGCCAAAGCAGTTCCGCCGACTGAATGCCCGATAAAAACGTTTTGCTGCGCGTGTTCATGGTAAAATCGGCATACTTTATTTTAATAGTTACGGTGCGACCAGCGTTGTTTTTTTCTAACAGGTATTCGGCAATTTCATCGGCCAGAGGCTTCAGGCGTTCATCCATTTCTTCGGCAGTGGTCAGGTCTTCGGCGTAGGTGCGTTCGGCGCCTACCGATTTCCGGATGCGGTTCGGGTTTACCTGCCGGTCATCGTGCGCGCGGGCAATTTCGTAATAATAAAGCCCCGATTTTCCGAAATGTTTGCTGAGTTCAGCCAGGCTGCGTTGCTTCAGATCCAAACCGGTATGAATGCCCAGCGCGTGCATTCTGGCGGCCGTTACGCTGCCAATGCCGTAAAATTTTTCGATGGGCAGGGTTTCCACCAGCGCTTCCGCTTTTTCCGGACGAACCACCGTCAGCCCGTCGGGTTTCTGCAAGGCCGATGCTACTTTTGCCAGGAATTTGTTGTAGGAAACGCCCGCCGAAGCCGTAAGCTTGGTTTCTTCCAGAATGCGTTGCTTAATTTCTTTGGCAATTTGCGTAGCCGAAGCCAGCCCGAATTTGTTTTCGGTTACGTCCAGATACGCTTCATCCAAAGAAAGCGGTTCTACCAGGTCGGTATAGCTCAGAAAAATTTCCCGGATCTGCCGCGAAACGCTTTCATACACTTCGAACCGGGTTTTGGCAAAGATCAGGTGCGGACATTTGCGTTTAGCCAGGCTCCCCGGCATGGCCGAATGCACGCCGTACGCCCGGGCTTCGTAGCTCGCGGCTGCCACTACGCCGCGGGGCCCGCCGCCGCCCACTGCCACCGGTTTGCCGCGCAATTCCGGAAAATCGCGCTGCTCCACCGAAGCAAAAAAAGCGTCCATATCGATGTGAATGATCTTGCGCAAAGCGGGGAAAGTTTTATTACTTCAAAGATACGCATTGAAAACGGTATGATTTTCCGCTCAAAAACTCAAAGCAGATCTTCGAGCACTTTCCAGATATGTTGGGCCATTATTTTATGTCCTTCGGTGTTGGGGTGCACATGGTCGGGTAAATTTAAATGCGGCACGCCGGCTACACCTTCCAGCAGAAAAGGCACAAAAGCCAGGTTGTTTTTTAAAGCCAGTTCCCGGAATAAAACCCGGAATTCTGCCGCATAACGCCCCGGGAAAATATCAGGGATCTCCATACCCGCCAGCACGATCTTCGTTTCCGGATGGTGCTTTTTTACCACGTCAATAATTTCCTGCAGGTTCTGGCTCGTTTCCCGCGCCGGTATGCCGCGCAAGCCATCGTTGGCGCCCAGTTCCAGCACAAAAATATCCATTTGCCTTCCGATCCATTTATGAATGCGATACTTTCCGCCCGCCGTGGTTTCGCCGCTTACGCCTGCGTTCACCACGGTATAAGGTTTGCCCGCCGCCTTTATCTTTTGCTGGATCAGCGCCGGAAAGGCATTACTTTGCCCCACGCCGTAACCCGCCGAAAGACTGTTGCCAAAAAACAGTATGGTTTTCATCCGAAAAAGTAAAAGTTTGTTTCGGCTTATATACGGAAGGCAGCCCGGAATTACACCGGATTTAAAAATGAATTATTTACTATTTCCCCAGGCAAAAAAAGAGCCCTGCCAGTTTAATAGTAGGGCTTCTCTGGATTATAAAAAACAAAATTTCGGTTCGAATTAAAACTCCTTTAATTACCGCTTCCCTTACTTCACCACCATTAAAGTATCCTGGGTGTAGCCGGCAAAAATGCCGTAGCCATTCTGAATATTGCTGGGCATTACCACCGGTTCGCCGCTGAAAATATCGCCGCCCTGGTTATACAAATGCAGTTGCAGCTTGCGGTAATACTCATGATATTCCGGCGATACAGTTTTGAAAGCCAGCAACATCGTGTCTTTCTGGCCTGAGCCGTTGTTGCCGTAAGGCGGATAAAAATTCAGAGACAGTTCGTATTGCCGGCCGTTAAACAGGTTGTCTTTCAGCAGCATCCCGTTTTCGCCGCCATCTTCCACATCGTTCAGGTCGCTGAAAAAGTAGATCGGGTATTTGTAATACGCCACCTGTGGATTTGGACCTCCGGGATCGGAGGTGTAATAACTGTACAGTTGCTGACCGCTTACATTGTAGAAATTCTGCACGTGGCCGGGATCCTGAAAAGTGATCAGAAGCCTCGAAAAATACTGTCCGCCATCATCCAGACCGGCAGAATCGCGGATGCTGGCCTTCTGAATCGGAACTTTGCCCGGAATAGTACAGCTGGCCTGCGCATCCGGAAACCCCGGGGCTTTTACAATAAGCGTATAATTTTTATTTGCCTGCGGTGTAAAGTGTTTGGAGCGGTAATAACTTTCATAAGGATTACTGAAGAACGGCAAGGTATCTACCACAACGCTATTTTCCAGCAGCACCACTTTTGCGTTCGAAACTGCTACCGATTCTTTCCGGTCCAGCGGCCCGAGGGTTTTGTAAACCCGCACCGTTACCAGGCTATCGGGCGTAAGCAGGCAGTTTACCACCAGTTTCGATTCGTGCGGCGGCAGGTCAATATCTACCACCATTTCGCAGCTTGCCATTCCTGAAAACGGCAGCCACCACACGAATTTCAATATATTAAACAGACTTTTAAGCTTCATTTTGATACCGTTTTTTTAGTTTTCCTGAACAGGGATTTTATCAGAAAGTGAAATTGTAAGTAATAGCCGGAATGATCGGGAACAAGCTCACCTGTTTCAGACGGCGGTTGCCGCGTTGATCGTAGCCGTAGTAATAGTAGAAGGGATTCTTCCGGTTATAGGCATTGAAAACTGAAACGTTCCAGGTGCGGGTACCCCAGCTTTTTTCCTTCGTAAAATTGATGCCCACGTCCATGCGGTGGTAGCTGCGCATCCGGAAACCGTTGCGGCCGTCGTAGATCTCGATCTGCTGCCCAAAATAACCGCCGCCGTAACTGGTGGAATTATTGTTCATGGATGGATAGCGGCCTACAGCCAGCGTAATCGCGTTTCCCGTGCCGTAAACCCAGCTTCCCGAAAGGCTCACATCTTCGCTCAATTGGTAAGTAAGGGCAGCGCCAATATCGTGGCGACGGTCGTAGCGGAAAGGATATTTATTGCCCAGGTTTATGTTCGTGCCCGGAAATTGCCTCTCAGACCAAGCCAGCGTGTAGCCGATCCAGCCGTTGAGCCTGCCGGTTTTCTTTTGGAACAAAAACTCGCCGCCGTAGCTCCAGCCTTTGCCGCCGGTTTCCACGTTATCCTGCCAGTCGGAAGTGCTGCCGAAAAAATTGGAACCTTCTTTGTATTCGATCAGGCCGCGCATGGTGCGGTAATAGCCTTCCACGCTTACTTCGTATTCTTCCTCTTTTAAAGTCAGTGATTTTGCCAGTCCTAAAGCCACCTGCTGCGAAAATTGCGGCTTCACGCGGTCGGTAACCGGCACCCACAGGTCGGTTGGCAAGCCGGCATCGGAATTGGTAAGCAAATGCACGAATTGCTGCATGGTGGCGTAAGAAGCTTTCAATGAGTAGCGATCGGGTAGGAGGTAGCGGGCAGATAAACGCGGCTGGGCCGAAAAATAGCTTTTGCTGTTCACCAGGAAATTGGAAAAATGCAACCCGCCATTCACTTTCAGTTTCGGATTAATTTCCCAGTCGTCTTCCGCATAAACGGAGCTTTCCCAGGCTTTAATGTTTGAAGAGCCGAACGTGGTATCGGTTTTCTGGTCGCTGCCAAAGTTAGCGCGGATCGCGGTTACGCCCGGCCGGAACGTATGATAAATGGTTTGCGCCCCGAATTTAATGCTGTGCTGCGGGTCCGGATAAAAATCGAAATCGGTGCGGGCGCTGAAATCAGTAATACCGGAATTATAGCCGAAATACGCTTCTTCCTTTTTGGTTTCGCCGTTCTGGTTACTCGAATTTTTCTGCTCAAAATCTACCAGGAAGCGGTAGCGCGTAAAATTAACGGTAGTGTTGCTGAATAATTTTTCGTTAAAAAGGTGGTTCCAGCGCAGCGAAGTGAGCAAATTGCCCCACATCAGACGGCTTTTTCCCGTGGTTTCAAATTCGTTGTTGTCGCTGGTGTAATCATCCTCCATGGTAGCAATAGACTTGTCGTCGCCGCCGTAAAAGCTTAGGTACAAACGGTCGTTGGGCGAAAGAATGTGATTTATTTTCGCATTGAAATCGTAGAAATGATACCCGAACGAAACTGCGCCATCCGTAGCTGCTTTGGAAATTGGCCGCATAAAAAGATCGATGTAAGACCGCCGGCCCGAAACCATAAACGAGGTTTTGTCTTTAATGATTGGGCCTTCCAGCGCCAGTTTAGCTGAGATCAAACCCAAGGAACCGTAGCCTTTTATCTTTTTCATATTCCCTTCGCGCATTCTTATATCGAGCACCGAAGACAAACGGCCGCCGTAACGCGCCGGGTAACCGCCTTTGATCAAGGTCACGTTGCTGATGGCATCGGCATTAAAAACCGAGAAGAAACCACCCAGATGACTCACGTAATAAAGCGGCACACCATCCAGCAAAATTAAGTTCTGGTCGGGGCTGCCGCCGCGCACGTACAGCCCGGTACTGGCCTCGCCGCCACTTTGCACGCCTGGCATCAGCTGAATCACTTTCAATACATCTACTTCCCCAAATAAGGCCGGCATTTTCTTAACCAGTTCTATGGGCACTTCTACGGCGCTCATTTGCGTGGTTTCCTCGATGCGCGGATCCTTGGTAGCGGTGATTTCCACCTCACTTAATTCCTGACTCTGTTTCAGCGTTGTATTCAGGGTAAGATTGGCTTTTAAGTGAAAATGCTGCTGCTTCGGATGATAACCCACGTAAGAAAAAAGCAAAGCCACAGAATCGGCCGGAAGCGTGAGACTGTAAAAACCGAACTGGTTCGTAGAAGTGCCTTTGCCGGAACGCCGGTCGTAAACGGTGGCCCCGATCAGAGCTTCGCCCGATGATTCGTCTTTCACGTAGCCGTTTAAGGTAAACCGGTTTCCGGACTGAGCAAAACCCTGGTTTCCCAGCGTCAGGCCAGAGAGCAACAGGCACAGCAGCCAGCGCAGTTGTAATTGATTCATAGAAAAATTAGTGTAAGAAATTCCGAAACTTCTCAGGAAACGCTATAACAAAACCTTGCAAAAGTAAGACAATAAACCTGCATCATACCCTAGGTCGCACCTTGCAAACAGGCTATATAATGTGAAAGCTGGTTTTATATTGTTAGCGGCCTTGATTTTTTGGTGAATGGGTGGAATTGGAGGGTGATTACCCCGGTAGCAATTACGGAAGAGAGGCGTTAATTACTACTAATAATGTAACAGCTTTAAGAATTAAAATCAGTGTCTGGAATTTGAATTTAAGAACGTTCCGATTATCATTTCAGCCTCTTTCAGTTACCTGCTGTTTGATGACAAAAACTTCTTCCAGTAAAAGCCACGCAGTGCCTCCCGTTGCAACCCGCTAATAAGAAAGCAAGAAGAAATTATTCCGGAAAAGGTAAGATCGGAACTTGTATACCCGAAAAGCGAAATTTTATTTGTTGGCCAGCAGCCATGCGATGGCTTCTTCGCGCCGCTCAAAATTGGCTACCTGAAAATGAATGCCGATACCATTTATGATTTCCTGGTTGTAAAACCGGTATTTGCTTTCAATGCCTTCGAAGCTGCTTTTCAAACGTGCCATTTTCTGCAGCGAAGTCTGGGCAAGTCCGCTGAAAAGCAAGGTGAAAATATGCAGGTAGTGCTCCAGGGAAAGGGAATTGCGGTTTCGGGAAGAATCCAGCAGGAAATATTTTACCTCATACGTATTCATTGCCCAAAGCACCGCCTCAAACGATTCCTCAAAATACTGCACCATCAGCGGACTATTGTCGGGCCAGCGCGCGTACAGAACCCCGGTAGGCGGGTCGTATTCTAAATAAACCAAGTCTGTAAGATCGAGTACCAATAGGATCTGTATTTTTTCGGAAAACAGCTATGAACTGCAACAAAATTTTATACTGAAAACATAACCGGCTGCCTTTCTGAAGCGCCCTGTAGCCAGATCATTTAAAAACAAAAAGCCCCTCAGCGTTAACTAAGGGGCTTTTAAGTGGTCGCGTAGGGAGTCGAACCCCAAACCTTCTGATTCGTAGTCAGATGCTCTATCCAGTTGAGCTACGTGACCGTTTTGCTGTAATGCGATGCAAAGGTGGGGAAAATTTTGATTACTGTCAAGCCCTTGCTTAAATTTTTTCCATATTTTTTTCAGAACTGCGCTTTAAAGCCTTTTTAATGGCATTGTTGAGCAGATAGTAAAGCCCGAAGAGCGAAATCACAATTAAACCGATCAGCAATACTTTACCAAAAACGCCTTCGTTCGGGTCTTTGAGCAGATCTAATAAATTGCTGGCCTGGGTGCCGACCCAGAAAAAGAACAACGTGCGCGGTAACATGCCGGCCATGCTGGCAATTAAAAACTTCTTCAGGGGTACTCTGATAATAGAAAGCACGAAGGTCATGAAAGCAAAGGGCAGTACCGGCGAAATGCGCGCCAGCAAGATCAGTTCCCAGCTGTGGTGCTTGAGTTCGTCCATGACCAAAGCCGCTTTGGGGAAGTGGTTGATAAAAGCCGTCATGCGGCCGTGATCGATGCGCTGGGCCACCAGGTAACCAATAAAAGCGGCTACGCCATACGAAATAACCACCCCCGGAAAACCCACCCAACCCAGAAAAAAACCGGAAATAAGCGCAATGAACGTGGTAGGCGTGAAGGCAAAAGCCATGGTAAAGGAAGCCACCATGAAAAAAGCCAGCATTTGCCAGGCATTCAGGTTCAGAAAAACTTCCTGCTGTTCGTAGAAAAAGTAGATCAAAGCCGAACTGGCCGCCACCGGCACAGCAATAAGCAGGAAAAGCGAAACCAGCGTGCTCCGGTTTTCCCGGTAAAGTTGTTTTACAGCGTTTATGGGCATGTTTTTAATGTGCTAATTACTTAATGTGCTAATTTGAAGCTTTAGAATGAGGGAAAGTGGCAAGGTGAAAAATTGGAATAACGAAATTTCCTAATTAGCACATTAACGCATTTTCCATTAGCACATTAAAAATGGTAGGCATTTTACGGAAAAAAGTCGGGCATAGCTAAAACCGTTCCGGCAACGATGTTCGGCTAAAAATTTTTAACTTGCAAACGACATGCGGAAACGGTAGGGTTTTAGGCCTGAAAAGTGCTCGTTTGATAGCAGAACAATAAAACTCCCCGCAAGTCTTTTAATATTTTGTCTTACATCTTTAATCTGAAAACATGAAATTCGGAACCAAAGCCATACATGCCGGCGTAGAGCCGGATCCGACCACGGGTGCCATCATGACGCCCATTTACCAGACTTCAACCTACGTGCAACGCTCGCCCGGCGACCATAAAGGCTACGAATATTCGCGTACCCACAACCCAACCCGCACGCAGTTGCAAAACGCACTGGCAGCGCTGGAAAACGGCAAGCACGGCCTTTGCTTTGCCAGCGGCATGGCAGCGATAGACGCAGTAGTGAAATTGCTGAGCCCCGGCGACGAGGTGATCTCGACCAACGACCTTTACGGCGGCACCTACCGCATTTTTACCAAGATATTCCAAAATTACGGCATCAAGTTCCACTTTATTTCCATGGCCGATATTGCCAACGTGGAAAAATACGTGAACGAAAACACGAAACTGCTGTGGGTAGAAACGCCAACCAATCCGCTGCTGAACATCATCGATATCAAGGGTGCGGCTGCCATTGCCAAAAAGCACAACCTGAAACTGGTAGTGGACAATACCTTCTCTACGCCTTATTTACAAACGCCGCTTGATCTGGGCGCCGACATCGTGATGCACTCGCTTACCAAATATATGGGCGGCCATTCGGATGTGGTTATGGGCGCTTTGATCGTGAAAGACGATGAACTACACGAAAAATTAGCGTTTATCCAGAACGCCAGCGGCGGCACACCTGGTCCGCAGGATTGCTTTTTACTGCTTCGCGGTCTGAAAACCCTGCACCTGCGTATGCAGCGCCACTGCGAAAACGGCCGTAAAGTTGCCGAATACCTGAAAGCGCATCCGAAAGTAGAAAAAGTTTTCTGGCCGGGCTTCGAAGATCATAACAACCACGCCATTGCCAAATCACAGATGAACGATTTCGGCGGCATGATCTCGTTTGTGCTGAAAGGCGATAAAATGGAAGATGCTGTGAAAGTGCTCGAAAAAGTAAAATATTTTGCCCTGGCCGAATCGCTGGGCGGCGTAGAATCTTTGTGCGGCCACCCGGCCAGCATGACGCACGCCAGCATTCCGCGCGAAGAACGCCTGAAAGCCGGTTTATCTGATTCTTTAATTCGTTTAAGCGTGGGCGTGGAAGATGCCGAAGACCTGATCGAAGACCTTAAACAGGCCATTGGGTAGTTTTTAGCCCGAAAATAATACCGTTTTTTACAACAAAAAAGTCCTGGCAAAAGTCAGGACTTTTTTGTTGTTATTAGTGAAGGTTGTTTTTATTTTGCAAAAGTTGTTATTTCAGGCAAACATTCTGATATGAAACATTTCCGTGCGCTGCTTTTTCTGGTCATAATGCTGGCAAACCTGCCGCTACGTGCCCAGGTTTATGTTCAAAAACGTTCCTCCGATACCCTTACTTTTAAAGATCTGCAGCGCCAGTTCGGCAACTGGAAACGCGACAAAGATATAAGTAAGATCAAAGGCTGGAAATATTATAAACGCCTGGAAATGGAAATGCTGATGCAGACCGATGGCCAGGGCGAACCAGCCGATCCGGCCATTTATATAAATGAAGCCCTCCGAATTACCCGCGAGAAAAAGAACCTGCAATCGGCCCGCTTCTCAAACGATTGGTACCCGGTTGGCCCGAATGCTTTGCCGAATAACCAGACCGGCTACATGGAAAACGGCGTTGGGCGGATCAATTGCATCGCGTTTCATCCAACCAATCCGGCAACGTATTTTGTAGGTGTGGCGCAGGGCGGCGTCTGGAAAACCACGAACAACGGCGTTTCCTGGACCCCGCTTACCGATGATCTGCCCATCACCCGCATCAGCGATATTGCCATCGATCCGAACAACCCGAATACGATGTACATTTCCGTGTGCGATTATGCCTACATAGGCGCCGGGCTTTTCCTGGATGGCCGCAAGCGGAATACCCATTATGGTTTGGGCGTTTACAAAACGACCGATGGCGGCCTGACCTGGAACCCTACCGGTCTGAGTTTTCAGCAAACCAGCCGCGATGCTTCCCTGATCAAAAAAATAATGGTAAACCCGGCTAACAGCAACAACGTGATCGCCTGCGGCGTGAGCGGCATGTACGTTTCTACCGATGCCGGCGCCACCTGGACCATGAACCGGTCCGGGCTTTTCTGGGACCTGGTGCAGCACCCGACCAACCCCAATATCTTATACGCTGCCACCGGCTGGGTGAGAACGGCCAATATGGGCAGCGCCGCCATCTGGAAATCTACCGACTTCGGCCTAACCTGGGCACAGCAACCTACCAATATTCCGCCTACCGGTACGGTGCAACGCATAAAACTCGCCATTGCGCCTTCCGATCCGAATTATGTTTATGCCATTGCTGTGAACATTGACAATGGTTTGCACGGACTTTATAAAACCACCAACGGCGGCACAAACTGGCAATTCATAAATCCGGGCCTCAATATTCTGGAAGGCGGAAACGGAGCTGCTCCAGGCGGCCAGGGAAATTACGACCTGGCCCTGATGGTTAGCGGCACCGACCGGAATCTGATCTACACCGGCGGCGTGAATATCTGGGGTTCGTTGGATGGTGGCCAGACTTTTAAACCGGTAAGCCATTGGACCACCAGTTATGGGCCTACGGTGCACGCCGATATTCAGTTTATGGAACGCCAGGCCAGCACCGGAAACATATTTGTCTGCAACGACGGCGGGCTTTACCGCACTTCAAATCTGGTTTTGGGCGACTGGAATGCGGCTAACAGCGGAACGCCCTGGCCAACCCAATGGACCAATATCAGCAACGGTATGGCCATTACTTCTTTTTACAGAATTTCAAGCTCTAAAAACAGTGCCGGCAGAATTGTGGCCGGTGCCCAGGACAACGCCACTTTCTATTTCGACGGAGCGAGCTGGAGCACGATCTTTGGCGGCGATGGCATGGATAATTACTTAAGTCCGGTTAACAACAGCGAGATAATCGGTTCGTGGCAATATGGCAACTTTCTGCGGTCAGTAAATGGTGGAACCAGTTCTCAGAATTCAATTTTCCCGGGCCAGTTTGGCGAAGTGGCTGAATGGACGGCGCCGGTCGTAGCTAATCCTAATCAACCAGGTACATTATATGTAGGTTTTGAGAATGTTTACAAATCGGTAGATAATGGTAATACCTGGAGTGTTGCTTCGAACCTGCCCCGTGGTATTAACGCTTCGGAAATCTGTGCGCTGGCCATTGCCAATTCCAACAGCAATGTGCTTTACGCCGCCCGCCGGGTAAGGCACGAATATAATTTACCAGGCAGCCTCTTTAAAACTACGAACGGCGGCGCCAACTGGAGCAACATTACTGCCGGCCTGCCCGATTCCTTATATTATACGAGCGTGGAAGTGAGTGAAAATAATGCCGATGTAGCGTATGTTTCCATGGCAGGTTTCAGCGCGGGAAACAAGGTTTTCAGAACTATAAATGGCGGAGCAAGCTGGCAGAATATTTCTTATAACCTGCCGAATTTGCCGGTAAACTGCGTAAAATACATTCCGGGGCAGAATTATATCATGGTGGCTACCGATCTTGGGGTTTATGTTTTAGCGAACGGCAGCACCACCTGGGTTAACCAAAGCAAAGGCCTGCCTAACGTAATTGTTACCGATATTGAATTCAATCCGAGCCTGAATAAGATTTACCTTTCTACCTTCGGGCGCGGCATCTGGGCCAACGATCTGAACAGTTTTGTTTCCGGTACAAAGCCGCAAATAGCCGACCTGAAAATTGAATTATTTCCTTCCCCGAACCAGGGAAGCTTCACTATTAAATTCCCGGCCGGAAGAACTGCAAAGGAAACCTATCAGCTGGAAGTGATCGATGTAACGGGTAAAATCATCCATCGTGCTTGGCTTTCCGGCAAAACCGAATATCAGCATAAACTGGACGTGCCGGCCGGCTTGTATTTTGCCAAAATTACCGGTAAAAACGTATATGGCGTAAAGCGCTTTGTGATAGAATAAAGCGATAAAACGGTATCGTTTTTAACTGAAAAAGTCCCGGTGCGAGCCGGGACTTTTTTTATTGGTTTGTTTCGTTGAGGCGCTATTCAGGTAAACCAAATGGTTACTGGCTTGTTCTTTAGGTAGTTTTCACCCCGGAAACCCTACCGTTTTAAAATCCCATAATTTATGGAAAAGCAGCCGCAAACCTTACCGCCCGGATTTCAGGATATGCTTTCGTTTGGGCTGGTAGAAGCTTTGCTGGGCCGCCGGTCGCGCCGGTTTTTTATGGGCGCCGAAATTCCGGACGGGGTTTTTAAGTACAGATCGAAATACGAACCAATGCCGCTTTCGGAGCTGGAAAAACTGTTGGTGGTTACGGCTTGCGGCGGCAATACCGGCTGGAATCATCTCATCTACCGCGGCCAGCGTTATGCACCCCATCTTTCCAATTATGCCGGAGCCGCCGGCGGACGTACTTTTCCATCGGCTGCCGGTTTTCATACTTCCAAAACATTCTTTACCGACGATGAAGGCGTATATGTGCTGGATGTGCGCGATGCTCCGGCTTTAGCTGAACGGGGAAATGATGGCGAAATAAATCTGGAAACGCTATTGCCGGAACTCCAAAAACACGTGCGCAAAATTCAGGATGGGAGGTTGAAAGTGCCTTCGGAAGTGCCGTATGTGGAAGCGCATAATACCTGGGTGGCCAATAAACCGGGAACGCTTTTGGTAATGCCGGTCGGAGATCTGGCGCAGCACGTTTTGCTGGGTTTGTGCTACATGCTGCAAAATGGCCAGGTACTTTTCGACGATATAAACAAACGCGCGGTGCCGGGAATTGAAAAATTCAGCGATCTGGTAGATGTAAAAAATGTGCTGCCCATCTCGTTTGCCGAACAACTCTGCCTTTCAGAAATTATCGTGGAATTGAGCACCAGTTGCCTCGCCGGCGCGTTGCTTTTACAGGCCATGGGGCTGGGCGGCTGGATGTACGATGGTATCGATCCGTTCAGTTTGCTGGGTGCCAGCGGCAAACCGGAAGTTCCGGGTTTGGGTTTCCGGTTCGATATGAAAGAAAACTGGAGCGTGCCCAATGTAACGGGTCTGCCGGGAATTATGGAAGGTTTTTGTCCTCCCCATTTCAAGGATATGCGCGCCGCCGTAGAAGCCGTCTGCGAACGGAAATTCGGGAAAGGCGGCCCTTTTAATGCTGAAACGCCGGGGCCTTTTCAGGATACCAAAAAGGTGCGATCAGCGGCGCAGGTACACAGCGAAGCGTTCAGAGAATGCGTGGCTTTGCAGGCGCAATATATTTTTGATACGTTCGGGAAATTTCCGGCTACGGTACCTTCTATTTTTACGCACATGTTTTTACAGGCGCATCATTTAGACCTCGATCATTATGATACATTCTACCAGCCCGGCGAGTATCTGCATACGCACGCGAAGCATATGGAAAGGTGGCATCGGGAGTAGTTTTGACCTAAAAATAGATACAAGACTAGATGGGTAAGATAAACCAATAAATTGTAGCCTTATTGCTGTGCGTTATACAAATGCGAAACAAAAAAGCCCCGGAATGTGCCGGGGCTTTTTTATTTTATAAACTGCAAAATTACCTAGCGGTTAATCAGTAATTTCCCGGTATAGGTTTTAGTGCCGTTTTCCAGGCGATACATATACAAGCCGGCCGGCAGGTTAGAAGTATTGATTTCCAGCGTACCTGCCTGGCCTTTCGCCTGCACATTTAAAACTTCCTGGCCCAGATTGTTGTAGAAACGCAGGTTACTTTTTTCGTTTAAAACCATACCGTTTAGCTCCAGTTTCACCAGGTCAGTTGCTGGGTTCGGGTAAAGGGCCGGCGCGTTCTGCGCTATCCCCGGACGAATACCGGTAGCCGGGGCTTTATAAATAGGCGTGAAAATCACCGGGCCGTGACTGGCATTATCTACCTTGTGGTAAATATGGGTTTCTATAACCGTGGTATCGGTAGTGCCCCAGATATTATTTTGGGCGTAAATGGTATCGGTGGTGTTGTTGTACAAATCCCAGCTATGGCCGGAAGTACCGGCGGTGAAGTTGTTATAGATCTGGTTCAGGCCAACATCAGCAGTATCGATCGGGTTGATTCTGCCCAGGCTTGGTTTCGGGCCGGCTTTCACTGTAGCTCCACTCTGAATAGTAACGCCCCAGCGGTTATCGCGGATGATATTGCGGGAAACTACGATGTCCTGCGGGCCGCCGCTGGAGAAAAAGTTAATGCCGCTGCCGGCAGCATTTGGGTCCGGGAAAACTTTATTGCCTTCCAGCAGGTTGCCTTTGATGTAGCCTTTCATGTTGGTGCCGGTTACGTTTACCCCGTAGCTGTTCTGGCGGATCGTATTATTGGCGATCAGAAACTCTGTAATTGCCGATGAACCCAGTAAATTGGCTATGGCAATACCGCCAGACCGGTTCGTGGTCGCGTTAATGCCGATGATCGTGTTGCCGGTGATCTCGATCGGGCCGGCATTGGCCGGGCCTAAGTTGATCTGTGGGTACAGGCCGGGCTCCTGCCCATTTTCGAAGAACCAGTTGTTGCGAATGATCACGGTTGCGCCGTTGGCCGGGGTAGAAACGCCGGCACGCGCATTCTTATAGATCTTTGAATTAGTAACGGTAACCGGTACATTGCCCGACACGTTAATGGCTCCACTTTGGGCGGCCCGTTCGTTGAAGCGCACCACGCAGCTATCCATTTCCAGGCCCGCGCCAATCACCCTTACACCGCTGCCGTGTTCTACGATCGTTTTCTTTAACTTCGATAACTTGGGCGTCATGCCGGTAGCCGTTTCGAAACGGAGCGTGTGGAATTTATCAGCGGAATTCAGGGCCGTAATTTTAACGGAATCCGGTGGGTTGATCAGCAAAGTGCCTTCGATCGTGATCCGGATATTATCGCCGAGCTTAATAGTTTCGTTCGTAGAGATTAAAAGCGTATCAGTAGTAGCCAGGGTCAGGTCTTGCGAAACCACGTATGCTCCACTAGTTAGCGTGGCAGCGCCTGCCGTAACCATATCGTTCAGGGAGAAACGCATTCCTAAATTCGGGCTCGTGAATTGGGCCTGCGCCGAACCTATGCCGCAGCACAGGCCTAATAGTAAAAGTAATTTCTTCATAATAAAGCAATTAAGTAAAACAAAAAGGTATAGGAATTAAACAGAAAGCTACCGTAGCCAGCTGGCATACAGCACGTAATTGTTGGCAACTTTATCCAGATTTTCGATCTGTTCCTGGCTCAAAGCTTTTACTTTTTTAGCCGGCACGCCAGCGTAGATATGCCCGCTTTCGCAGATCGTATTTTCGAGCACCACCGAGCCGGCCGCTACGATGCAGTTTTTCTGCACCACCACGTTATCCATCACAATTGCGCCCATGCCAATCAGTACGTTATCTTCCACGGTACAGCCGTGCACAATGGCGTTATGCCCGATGCTTACGTTACTACCCACGGTGGTAGCCGCTTTCTGGTAGGTGCAATGAATTACTGCGCCATCCTGAATGTTGGTTTTATTCCCGATCCGGATCGCATTCACATCGCCCCGGATCACGGCATTGAACCACACCGTACAATCGTTGCCCAGCACTACATCGCCCACAATGGTGGCATTCTCAGCCACGTAGCAATTCTGGCCCAGCGCCGGCGAAACACCTTTAATTGGTAAAATAAGCGGCATATTTTTTCAAGTTTAAATTAAATACCAGGAAGCAGCATTATTTATGTGCCATTTCCGTTGGTGTTGCAAAGGTAGGAAAGAATTTGGTTATGGGTTGAATGGCCGGTTTGCAGGATCAGAACCCGGTTTTTGAGGAATAGAGGATTTTCGGGATTGGCCCTCCTAAATAGCTGATTCAGCCGCTTTGATCAGATAACGGGTTCAGCCACTCCTAACTACTCTCCCGAAAGTCTCCAGGATCTGCGACTTGAAAAGGAGGGAGCATAAAACCGTCAGCTAAACCAAATAGGAATGAAGTCTGAACATGATTTTCAGGATTTATGGGATGGACAGGATTATTTGTCTGAAACGTAGTTCGGCGAAGCCAATTGGGATTTATCAGATTCAGGGATTTAAGGATTCTTTTCTGAATCAGAATTTACTGAATTCAAGAATTATCAGAATCACGAATTAGGATTTCTCTGCAGAGACACCCCTTATGCGTGCTCTTTCGCTTTATCCCTACACGATATCGCCAGCGCAGCGTAACCTGAAATCAAGGACTGAAGAAAAGTAGACTAAAAAGAAGCTCACTACGAAGAAGCATGACACCAGTTTCTGTGAGAGCGGCCTCCAAGACTTCCGGTGCCACAGGCAGCCCGCAAGGGCAGGAAGGGTTGCAGCCGCGAACGCAGAAACGAAGCCACCCGGCTTGAGGGTGAAAGTTTAATTGAAAGCAAAAGGGAATTAGTTAAAAAAAGAAGCAAGCTATAAAAACGATATCCTTTTCAACTAAAAAACTCATTAACAAACTTTCTTTTTAACTTAAATAGATCCCTCCTCTCGTCGTGCTGACGAAAAAAGTGGAGATAACAAAAAGAGGCGGAATGATCGAAAAAACGGTATCCTTTTAACCTAAAAACGCTAGGCTGCTATCTGTTAATATAGGGATTCACTAATATTCAGGATGACAAACCACTCAGTTCTTCAATAACCGCTTCCACGTACCCTTATAATAATTATATTTCAGCGTGCTCGGCAACGCCTTCCAGAAATACTTATTCATTTCCACGGCAAAACTGGGCTGCATGTAGCAGTTAATCGTGCAACCTTCGCATTGCGGTAAGCGGCCTTCCAGGGCAATCAGCTGCTTTACTTCTTTTGAATTGTACAAGGCATACAGGTTTCCGGAGATCGGGAATTTCTTTTCGCCTAAATGGTAGCAGGGGAGCACCAGTTCGTTTTCCGGCGAAATAACCAGCGTGGTGCTGGCCGCTTTGCAAACCGGATTATTAATGTGATTCCCTCCGTCGCGCCGTAAGGCAATAAAGCCATCGTTCAGGTACACGTATTTGCGTTTGCCAAATTCGGAAAGGAAAGTCAGTTCTTCAGAAGTCAGGGCATCGCCGGAAGCCACTTCGTTGTAAGCAAAAGCCGGATTGATAATTAAAAGCAGCTTGTTGGGCAGAATTATTTCCCGGTAGATCTTTTCGAGCTGATCCAGGTTTTCGCGGAAAACGGTGAAGATGATATCCGGATGTTCGCCCAGCTTTCTGGCAATTTCAATGCTTTGCATTACAAAATCGAAACAAGCCACGCCGCGGCCTTTGTCGTGCTGTTCCTTTTCTGAAGAATCGAGCGAGAAATGCAGCATGTCTACTTTGCCTTTCAGGCGTTCGGCCCATTTGGGGTAAAGCAGGCCATTAGTGGTAAGCGTGGTAATAAAACCCAGCTCATGCGCCAGCGCCAGGAATTTATCGATCTCGCGATGCAGAAGCGGTTCGCCGCCGGTAAAATCGATCACGTTCACGCCCAGTTTTTTCAGGTGGAGCAGGTTTTGCTCCACCTGCTCCAGCGTTACGTACGGACTCGGTTTTTCCCAGATGTCGCAGAAGCTGCATTTAGCATTGCAACGGTAGGTCACGTAATAATTACACAAAACCGGATGGTGAACAAGACGCATGTTTAATGTGCTAATTTTTTAATGAGTTAATGTGCTATTATTCGGCGCAATTAATTCCGGTTTCTACGTGAAGTTAAGCGAATAAAATGAATATCGATTTCCGGCAATCTGTAATTCCACAATTTAAATATAAAAAATAGCACATGAACACATTAAATAATTAGCACATTACCTAACCACCTCCTGGTAATAATTGCAGATGGTTTTCAGCGGGCATTTTTCGCATTTGGGTTTGCGCCATACGCAGATCTTTTGCCCGTGCCAGAGCAGATGCATGTGGTAATTATAAAGTTCTACAGGGTCTTTCGGAAGCATTTCCAGTAAAATGGCGTGGGCTTTTTCGGGCGTATTGGTAGCGGTTAGAATGCCGATGCGCTGGCTCACCCGGAAAACGTGCGTATCTACTGGCATTACCGGTTTATGGTAGTTGAAAAGCAGGAGCAGGGTTGCCGTTTTCAGGCCTACACCCGGCAGACTGGTGAGCCATTCCAGCGCTGCATTGGTTTCCATTTTCTCCAGAAAAGCTATGCTGATCTTGCCCTTATTTTCCGGATAGGCCTTTATGATCTGCAGCACTTTCTGAATATTTGCCGCTTTTTGCCCGGGAAACTGCGCGGGTTTTAAAGCGTCGGCCAGGTCTTCGAATTTTGCCTCCAGCACGCCTTCCCAATCGCCGAAGGTTTCGAGCATGTTGAAGTACGCTTTTTCTTCGTTGGCGTGGTTGGTGCGGTGCGAAAGCATGGTAGAAATAAGTTCGCGCAAAGGCTCGCGGCGCGGTTTGAGTTCCAGCCGGCCGTAAAATTCGTTCAGAATTTCGTGCGTTTCTAAAATTTTCTGTCGGGCATCGTTTTTCTTCATAACCAATCGCGTATAAACTGGTTACCGCTTTACGCATAATTCCTGAATTATGGCCTTCCGCCTGGCTAGTCTTTTTCCCGATCCCGGTTATCCGGCGCCGCAGCCTTTCCGGCAAAACCGGCTGCTGAAAATGTACCTCGCCGTATTGGTATTTTTCTGGCTCTATACCGGTGCTACTGCCACAGATTTTATTAACTGGATGCTTGAGAATTCGCTAACTATTCCGGCAGTGTATCTGCTGATTTTCTTTTACCCGAAACTGCCGTTCAGCAATACGAGTTACACGCTGATCCTGCTTTTCCTGTTACTACATTTGTATGGCAGCCAGAACGCTTACGCCAAAAATCCCTTCGGCTTCTGGCTGATGGAACAATTCAGCGCCAGCCGCAACCATTACGACCGGATCGTGCATTTCTGTTTTGGGTTTTTATTGGTTTATCCCATGCAGGAAGTGCTGTATAAGGTTTCCGGGCAACGCAACTGGCTACTTTATTTTATACCAGTAGCGTTGGTGCTGCTCTTAAGCGCGTTTTACGAAATTGTGGAATGGCTCGTGGCCGACGTGTTTTTTCCGGACCTGGGCATGCAGTTCATCGGGGCGCAGGGCGATATCTGGGATTCGCAGAAAGACATGTTCCTGGCAACCCTGGGAGGGTTTATAATGATTTTGTACGTGTTGCTTTGCCGGAAATTAAGCAACTCAAAACGCTAGCTTATTGCATCGGGAAAGTCTGGGCGCCTTGCATGGTTTCAATTTTCATCTCGGTTTTATTTATCCGGATGCGCACCAAATCGTTTTCTGCTTTTAAATTGCCTTTGCCCCGGTAATACGGGATCCTGGTTTTCATATAGGTTACAAATGCATCCGGTTTCATGCGTGCCGCTTTCATGGCATCGTTATGCAGGGCGCGCTTTGCTGCCTGGTCCGGGGTAACTTCTTTCAGTTCTTCAGCCGTGGGCATGGGTTGGCGTTCCGTTTTGGTTTCCGGAATTTCCGGTTGGTTTCCTGTATCTGCAACCACATGGCTATCAACCGGAGTTTGCGCGCTTATTGCAGTGTCTGGCGAAGTGACCGGCTCAAATTCGTGGGGCTGGGTTGCGTTTTCCGGTCTGGAGTTTTCGCAGGAGAAACTGAAGATCAGGAAAAAAAACGCTATAAAAATACGGGCTAAAACTGACTGCTTCATGGTGTTGTAAAGATAAACGCTGAAAGCTAAAAAACGCTATGCTCCGGAGCCGGAAAAGCGGGCCCGTAAAAAAAGCTGCTCCCATCCGGAAGCAGCCTTATTTTAACATTCACTTTCAACAATTAAACTACTCGTTAGATCTGCCCTTTTTCGGCCGCTTTTTTCAGTTTTTCGTTTGCATAAATGGCAATTTCTACCCGGCGGTTGGCTTGTTTGCCGGCTTCGGTATTGTTGCTGGCCACCGGCATGCTCTCGCCGTAGCCTTCGGTAGTGATGCGGCTTGCCGAAATGCCCTGTTGGGTAGTATAAGCCCGCACAGAACTGGCTCGACGTACCGACAACGATTGGTTATAGCCGGCAGTACCGGTGGCATCGGTGTGGCCCTGGATCAATACATTGGTATCGCCGTATTTTTTCAGGGTTTGCGCCAGCTCGGCAATGTTGCTTTGGGCCGTGGCGCTTAGCTGCGAAGAATTATGCGCAAATAAAATGCCCGAATCGAAGGTGATCTTGATGCCTTCGCCTACGCGTTCTACTTTGGCGCCTTCCATTTCGCGTTTCAGCTCTTCGGCCTGTTTATCCATTCTGCGGCCAATAATGGCACCAGCTGCACCGCCAACCGCGGCTCCTACAATTACCCCGGCAGCGGTATTACCGGTTTTTTTCCCAACCACGCCACCAACTACCCCGCCCGCTACAGCCCCGATCAGGCCGCCTTTAGTGGTTTTGGTCAGCTTCTTTTTCTGAGTGGTTTGTGCATAGCCCGAAGTAATGATAAAAACCAGAGCCATTAAAATCGCGACATAAGTTCTTAAAGTTTTCATAATGCTGAATTTTCGTTTGTAAAAGCCGGAAGCGGTTTTTTTTAATGATTGACTTCCTTTTCCGGGCAATAGGCAAGCCTTATGCCAAACTTTATTTCCGGCCTTCTTTCAATTCGCACTGCAGCAGAATTGCAACCTGCTAAAAAAGCGGTTTCCAGTGCCTGAGAGAAGTTTTTTGCTTTTTAAGGGTATGTTTTTCCGGGCAAAAAAAAGCCGTTCCGGAATGTATCCGGAACGGCTTTTCAGCGAATTTTTAAAGCTTTGGCTTATTTGATATCGCCGCGTTCAGCTGCTTTTTTCAGCTTTTCGTTTGCAAAGATCGCGATCTCTACCCGACGGTTAGCTTGTTTGCCGGCTTCGGTAGTATTATCGGCAACCGGGCGGGAAGAACCAAAACCTTGAGTTGTTACACGAGAAGGTTCAACGCCCTGGGAAATGGTATAATTGGCTACCGATTGCGCTCTTCTTTCAGATAAAGGCTGGTTAATGGCATCGGAACCGGTATTATCAGTATGGCCTTCTACAATTACGTTGGTATCGCCGTATTTTTTAAGCGTAGCAGCCAGCGTCTGGATGTCGGTTTTAGACTGCGGGCGCAGTTCGGCAGAATTCGTGGCGAACAGAATGCCCGAATCGAAAGTGATCTTGATGCCTTCGCCCACGCGCTCAACTTTAGCGCCTTTCATATCGCGGCGTAATTCTTCGGCTTGTTTATCCATACGGCGGCCGATCACAGCACCTGCAGAACCACCAACAGCCGCGCCAATAATAGCACCTGCCGCCGTGTTGCCGGCCATTTTACCAATTATGCCGCCAACTACCGCACCACCACCGGCGCCAATAATACCGCCTTTAGCGGTTTTGCTCATGCCCTTTTTTTCAGGCTCATTTTGATATGTACTGTCGCCGCCGGTTGGCATGGTGTTTTTGCTCGATTTACAGGCTGAGAATGCCATCATTACAGCTAAGAACAGAGACAGATAAACTTTAAGGATTTTCATGTTTAATGGGTTATTTGGTTTTTAATAGCAATGTTTATTGGCTACACATACTCAATATCGTGCCAAAATGTTTAGATTAATATAGGGAAATATATATTCTTTGCGGTGTTCTGGAATTGATTGCTGATTTTCAATTGATTAAAGTTTTAAAAATTTTCCAGGTAAATGTAACAGGCAATTTTCAAGCCGAAAAGCATAGCGTTTTCCAGGAGTTCTCTTTGTTTCCTGTGTTTTTAACAAAAAGAATGTCTATTTTCCCGGGAATATTCAAACCCTACTATTTATGAAAAACAAACTTCTGGTCGCCCTGGCTTTTCTGGGTTTAGGTACGCCCGTAATTGCTCAGTCTTCAGATTCTGCTGAAACCAAAAACCATTTGGGCATTATTGCCAGTCCTTCGCTCGATAAATTATTTGAAAGTAACCGTTCATTGCCGGTTGGTTTAATTTATAAGCGGCAGGTGAAAGAAAATCAGGCCTGGAGGTTAACTACAACTGGACAATACAACCAATATAGCGAACCTTTGAACCATAGCGGTGATCTGATGCACCGTAGGGATCATTCTGATTTTTCCGGAAAAGTAGCCTTAGGGTATGAGTGGCAACAAAAACTGAATAACCGTTTTCAATTCTATTATGGAGCAGATGCTGGCTTTGGTTATCAGAAAAATTCGGAAAATACCGAATTTGAAGAATATTATGACACGTGGCAAAATGAGTATATCATAATATTAAATAACCGTGAGACTAGTCAGCGTACATTAACCTATTTTCTGAAGCCTTTGGTTGGTTTGCAGTTCAAAATTAGTCAGAAATTGTATCTGGCCACCGAAACGAGTTTGAATCTGCAACATTCCCGGCATGAAATGAATTATTATCATAGCCGTTTTTTCAGTGATGGTAGTCCAGATACCTATGCAAATGATTCATATAAAAGCCGGGTTACCAGCGTTTGGTGCCAGCCACTCTCCAATATTCAGTTAGTTTATAAATTCTGATTTTCAGAAAAGACATAAAAAAACCGGACAGCTTTTACACTGCCCGGTTTTTTGCTTTAAAACCCTACCGTTTTTCAGGCTAGGTTCAGGCGTTATTTTACTTTTTTAGTGCTTTTGGCTACCGTTTCGATTGCTGCCATTTCTGCGGTACCTTCCGGTTGCAGCATGGTCAGCAAATCAGTTAATTGTTGTTTGAGTTGCTTGCGGTCTACAATAAAGTCCAGGAAACCGTGCTCTAAAACGAATTCGGCGCTCTGGAAACCTTTCGGCAGGTCTTTGCCAATAGTTTCTTTGATCACGCGCGGGCCGGCAAAACCAATTAAAGCGCCCGGCTCCGAAATATTGAAATCGCCGAGCATGGCATACGAAGCCGTTACGCCGCCCGTGGTCGGGTCGGTTAAAAGCGAAATATAAGGAATCTTGGCGTTGGCCAGCAAAGCCAGTTTGGCAGAAGTTTTGGCCATCTGCATCAAGGAGAAACCAGCTTCCATCATGCGTGCGCCGCCCGATTTCGAGATCATGAGGAACGGGATTTTGTGCGTGCGGGCATAATCAATGGCGCGGGCAATTTTTTCGCCTACCACTGAACCCATAGAACCGCCGATGAATTTAAAATCCATGCAGGAAACTACCAGGTCTACGCCATTCATTTTGCCGTGGGCGCTGCGTACGGCATCTTTTAAATGCGTTTTGCGCTGCGTTAAGGCAATGCGGCTCGGGTAAGCCTGCGTGTCCACAAATTCCAGCGGGTCGGCTGAGGTCAGGTTCGGGTCCAGTTCTTCAAACTTGTTGTCGTCGAAAAGGATCTCGAAATATTCGGCCGAATCGATGCGGTCGTGGTGGTTGCAGCTTGGGCACGTGTACATGTTCTTGCGGTGCTCGGCGGTATTGGTTACCGTTTTGCAGCTCGGACATTTATACCAAAGGCCTTCCGGAGTTTCTTTTTTTCCTTCGGTGGGCGTGATGATCCCTTTTTCTACGCGTTTAAACCAAGACATACAATATATTCGTTAAGCGCCAGGCGCAGTACCAAAATCAATTTCAAAAAAAGCGAGCCGTAAAATTAACGACTAAAAACGAAAAAACGGCCGGTTGCTTCGCCTTTTTTTCGGGCAGCGCAACCGGCCGTTTTGTTATTAAAAAAGCGTAAATCGCAACAAAGCAAATACTTACGCTACTGTGATCTGGTTATCCAGGTAAACATCCTGAATAGCGTTCAGTAACTCCACGCCAACTTTCATGTCTTTCTGGAATGCCTTACGGCCAGAGATCAATCCCATACCACCGGCACGTTTGTTAACTACCGCAGTACGTACTGCATCTGCCATATCCGATTCACCTTTCGATTCGCCACCGGAGTTGATCAGGCCGGCGCGGCCCATGTAGCAGTTCGCCACCTGGTAACGGGTCAGGTCGATCGGGTTGTCAGAAGAAAGTTTATCGTACATAGCCGGGTGCGATTTTGCGAAGTTGATCGCCTTGAAACCGCCGTTGTTTTCCGGTAATTTCTGCTTGATGATATCGGCCTGAATGGTTACGCCTAAGTGGTTTGCCTGGGCAGTAATATCGGAAGCAACGTGATAATCTACGCCGTCTTTTTTGAACGCATTGTTCCGCGCATAGCACCACAGAATAGTAGCCATACCCAACTGGTGCGCACGCTCGAAAGCTTCCGCAACCTCGATGATCTGGCGGGAAGATTCTTCCGAACCGAAATAGATGGTTGCACCAACGGCAGCAGCACCTAAGTTCCAGGCTTCTTCAACTGAACCGAACATGATCTGGTCGAATTTGTTCGGGTAAGTTAAAAGTTCGTTGTGGTTGATCTTTACTACAAAAGGAATTTTGTGCGCGTATTTGCGGCTCATCATGGCCAAGTTACCATACGTAGTAGCCACGGCGTTGCAACCGCCTTCAATAGCCAGTTTAATAATGTTTTCCGGATCGAAGTAAATAGGGTTTGGTGCGAAAGAAGCACCGGCAGTGTGCTCAATGCCCTGGTCAACCGGCAGGATAGACAGGTAACCGGTACCCGCTAAACGGCCGGTGTTGTACAGCTGGCCTAAATTACGCAACACTTGCGGGCTGCGGTTGCTCTGACCAAAAACGCGGTCTACGAAATCCGGACCTGGCAAGTGCAGCATGTCTTTAGAGATCGTTTTACACTCGTGCGTAAGCAGGCTCTCGCCGTCTTTGCCCAACAGGGAAACAATATTATCGTGGTTCATCTGGGTATATAAAAGAGTTAAGGAATTGAATTCGGCTCCTAAATTTTGCGCAAATATAGCGGTAAAAAGTTACCCGCCATAATTTCCGGCATCTGTTCGGCCGCAGTTTCGGGCGGAAAATCGATTATCCGGAACAAAAACCATGATCTGGTATGGCAAACCTTGTTTTAAAGCCTGTTTTTAGTTTTAGGGCCGAAAAACCTACCGTTTTATGCAGTACAGTTTTTTGCGTCCCGTTCTGGTTTTTAGTTATATTTGTGAGCTATACTCTTTCATCTTTCAATACTTATGAACACAACTTTTATCCGAAGCGCCTGCACGTTTTTGCTGGGCGGCGCCCTGCTTTCGGGTTGCGTAGCCTCTAAAAAGTACGACGACCTGCTGAGCCAGAAAATGAACCTGGAACGCGAAAAGGCCGAATGCGACAACAGCCTGGCTAAACTTCAGGCCGATAAGAAAAACCTGGACGAGCTTTACGCCGAATTAACCAAGAACAATAATAAACTGGTAGCTGATTCTATTCAGACGGGTATCATTCTGCGCAAAACCAAGCAGCTTTACAACGACCTGAACAACACCTACGACCGCCTGAACAAAAACCACGAAAAACTGCTGGCCAACAGCGCTTCCGAAACCACCAAATTATCGGGTGACCTGGCGCGCCGCGAAGCGGAAATGAAAGCCCTGGATGCCTCTTTAAATAAAAGCAAAGGCCAGATCGATCAGCTAAGCACCGACCTGAAAGCGCGCGAGGAAAAACTGAAAGAACTGCAGCGCATCCTGGACGAAAAAGACAAAGCCGTTGCCAACCTGAAAAACAAAGTGAACAATGCTTTGCTGGGCTTCAACTCCAAAGACCTGACCGTGAACGTGAAAAACGGCAAGGTGTACGTGTCGCTTTCCGAGCAATTGCTCTTTAAATCGGGCTCTACTAAAGTGGATAAAAAAGGCGAAGACGCGCTGCAGAAACTGGCCAAAGCCCTGAAAGACCAGGATGAAGTGAACGTGGTAGTAGAAGGCCACACCGACGATGTGCCGATCAGCAAAGCTTCGGGTGGCATTAAAGATAACTGGGACCTGAGCGTGTTGCGCGCCACCGAAATTACCCGTATTTTAGCCGACGCCGGTTTCCCGGGTGCCCGCATTACGCCAAGCGGCCGCGCCGATAACGTGCCTTTGGAAGCTTCTAAATCAGCCGATGCGCGCCAGAAAAACCGTCGCACCGAAATTATCTTAACTCCGAAACTGAACGAACTTTTCCAGATCCTGGAAACGAATTAATTGCCGGAAAACGGTATGTTTTTATAGTGAAAAAGTCAGGCCGCAAGGTCTGACTTTTTTTGTGGTTAGGTATTACGCATAGAAACCACCTGTAAGAAAGCCGAAGCCTGTTAAGGTGCGTATAGGATATCCGGGAATTAAGATAATTCTGAAAGCAAGAACGGATATGAAAAAAGTTACCATACTTACAGCTTTTCTTTTTTGTAGTTACAAAGGGTTTGGTTGTATTACCTGCAACCGGCAGGTACAGGAAAATATCTATAATGCCGACTTTTTTCCGAACCTTTTCGTCATGCTTTCGGCCTTTATAGTGCTGGGAGGTTTGGTGGCTTTTCTAACCTATCTTTCTGCAAAAAGTCATAATAACCGGGTGGTGGCTAATCCGGACATAAACTATTTAGATCCGGTTCCGCTTACCACTGCTTCGCTTGTACTGGGTATTGGCTTGGGAGGCTTTATAGACGGCATTGTGCTGCACCAGATCCTGCAGTGGCATGAAATGGTTTCTAATCGTATGCCGCCCGTAACGCTCACCACCAAAAGCGTGAACATGTTCTGGGATGGCATTTTTCATTTATTTACCCTTATGGTCGTTTTTACGGGCATAATCTTACTCTGGAAACTGCTGCACCGGGAAAACATAGACCGGTCCGGGAAAATATTAGCCGGTGGCCTGCTTGCCGGCTGGGGCCTGTTCAATATTATTGAAGGTATTATAGATCACCATCTGCTGAAATTGCACAACGTAAAAGAAGTAACTGCCCATCCCGGTTTTTGGAATTTCGGCTTTTTAGGAATTTCAGTGCTGATGCTGCTTATGGGCTATTGGCTGGTTAACAAAAAAAGACAGATACCAGCAGATATTAGCCGATAAACAGTATCGTTTTAAAATAAGAAAGTCAGCGCTGTTACCAACGCTGACTTTCTTCATGGAAAACGCTATCGTTTTCAGATCAAAAACTAATCACGAATCATTATTCCCTAATCACTAAACTAAAGAATATCATCCCGTTTATCTTCGGTAACTCTTAGCTGCACCAGTTCAATTTTGCGGTCCGATTTTTCGAGCACTTTCACGTCGTACACGTCAAAAACCATGGCTTCTTCTTTGTCCGGAATGTGGCCAAAAATGTAGTTCACAAAACCGCCCACCGTTTCGTAATCATCGCCTTCTGGCAGCGGGTAGGGCAGGAATTCGTTTACGTCGGAAATATAAGCCGAGCCTTCGAGCTGGTATTCAAAATCGGCGGTTTTCTTTACAATGGCATTTTCGTCATCGTATTCGTCCTGAATTTCGCCCACCAGTTCTTCCATAATATCTTCTATGGTTACAATGCCAGCCACACCGCCAAACTCATCGGTTACAATGGCCATGTGCAAACGCTTGCGCTGGAATTGCTGTAAAAGGCGGTTTATTTTCTTGGTTTCCGGAACAAAATAAGCCGGCCGCATCAGTTTTCCGATCTCGATCTCTTCATTCTGGCGCATTTTTATGAGCAGGTCTTTCACGTAAAGCACGCCCACTATATTATCGATGGTTTCTTTGTAAACCGGCATGCGGGTAAAGCCTTCGGCAAAAATACGCTCCATTATTTTTTCGGTGGGCATATCAATGGCCAGGGCCGTAACGCTGGTGCGCGGCACCATGATCTGTTTCACCATCCGTTCCGAAAACTGAAAAACGTTCTCGATCAGTTCGTGCTCCGAAACTTCTATTTCGCCGCTTTCCTTGCTTTGTTCAAAAAGCAAACGCAGTTCGGCAGCCGTATGCACTTCCGAACCGTGCATGGGCGAAATACCCATCAGGCGCAGAATAAAGTTCGAAAAACCGTTCAGGATCCAGATGGCCGGCTGAAAAAGGAAGTAAAAGAATTTTAAAGGATAGGCGATCGCCAAACTCGTAGATTCCGGGCGCTGAATGGCCAGCGATTTTGGGGCAAGTTCTCCGAAAACAATGTGCAGCACCGTAATTAAGGCAAAGGAAATAGGCAAAGCAATGCTGTGGGCCAGCGCTTCGGTACCTTCGTAGCCCGCCTGGTGCATCAGGTGAATAATAATTTCGGATACCACGCCTTCGCCTACCCAGCCCAGACCCAGCGAGGCGAGCGTAATGCCCAGCTGCGTAGCCGAAAGGTAAGCATCCAGTTTATGGGTCATGTTGTGGGCTACGGATGCAAGTTTGTTGCCGGCCTGCGCCCGGAGTTCCAGCTGCGAGGCCCGGACTTTTACCAGTGCAAACTCGGCGGCCACAAAAAAACCGTTGAGTAAAACCAGGAAAATGGTAATCAGAATATTGAGAATCATAAGTTGGTATGAGGCGTCCGGAAGAACAGAAATTTCCGAAGTTAAGCCAAAATTACGGTTATCCGGTTAATTTCAAACAATTGGCTGGCCGAGTTTACGTTAAATTAAAGCGCGGCGGTTGAAACCAGTTTGGGTAATTCTGAAAAAAGGGTATCAAAATTCCCGAAAAAGTGCGTAATTGCTTTTAATTTTCAATGGCTTAGTGTTTTTGTAACCTGTTTCTTTTTAAATGAAAACCCGCATATATTTCCTGCTGTTTTTAACATTCTTTGTCCGGCTGGCGGCAGAAGCCCAAATCCTGGAGCCCGTTAAATGGAGCCTCGATGTTTCGAAAAAAGAGGTGAAAATAGGCGAGGAGGTAGAGCTTATCTTTAACGCTAAAATTGACCAGGACTGGTATTTATACTCTTCTGATTTCGATCCGAATTTAGGCCCTACGGTTACCACGTTCGAATTCAAAAAAAGCCCGGCGTATGAAATAATCGGCAAAATAAAACCCGTAAATCCGAAAAAGAAATTCGACGATATCTGGGGCGGGGAATACACCTATTTTACCAAAACCGCCCAATTCCGCCAGAAAGTAAGAATTCTGCAGGCCAACCCGGTTATTAAAGGCACTTACGATTACCAGACCTGCACCGAAACCGACGGCAAATGCATTCCCTTCAACGAAGATTTTACCTTCGATCATATTAAAGTAAGCGGTACTGCTACCACTACTCCTGCAAAATCAACCGGCAGCGCCACGCCAGGTAAAACGCCAGCCATTGCTGCACCAATTGTAGAAACCGATTCTTTAACTGCTTCTGCTGCGCCCGCCGACAACGCCGTAGCTCCGAATGTAGCCGCCGAAGTTGCCAACGATTCTGCCCAAAATGCTATGGTTTCGGAGGAAAAAACTGCGGTAAGCGCTGCTGCAACTGCCCCGGCAACGGCCGCCGTTCCGGAGAGCCTGTGGTCGTTTTTCCTGATCGCGTTCGGTTCCGGTTTGGTGGCTTTGCTTACGCCCTGCGTATTCCCGATGGTGCCCATGACGGTGAGTTTCTTCACCGGGAACAGCGGGAGCCGGGCTTCGGCCATTTTTAAAGCGGTGGTATACGGGTTTTCCATCATTGCCATTTATACCATAATCGGTACACTGGTTTCCCGCATCTTTGGCGGCGACGCGGCCAATTTCCTGAGCACGCACTGGCTGCCCAACGTACTTTTCTTCCTGATCTTCCTCATTTTTGCCATGTCGTTCTTAGGTATGTTTGAAATTACGTTGCCTAGTTCCTGGCTTACCAGCGTAGATAAACAAGCCGATAAAGGAGGTTGGCTGGGCGTATTTTTCATGGCGTTTACCCTGGTGCTGGTTTCGTTTTCGTGCACCGGGCCCATTGTAGGTAGTATTTTAATTGCTTCGGCCTCCGGCGATATTCTGAAACCAACCATTGGCATGTTTGCCTACTCGCTGGCCTTTGCGCTGCCGTTTACCTTATTCGCTATTTTCCCGTCGTGGCTGAGCAGCTTGCCAAAATCGGGCGGCTGGCTGAATTCCGTAAAGGTGGTTTTAGGTTTTATCGAGCTGGCGCTGGCCCTCAAATTCCTTAGCATCGCCGACCAGGTGTATCACTGGAATTTGCTGAACCGCGACGTATATTTAGCCCTTTGGATCGTGATCTTCGCATTGCTGGGCTTGTATTTGATCGGGAAAATAAAATTGCCGCACGACTCCGACCTCAAGCACATCAGCGTGCCGCGCGTATTGCTGGCTTTAATTTCTTTTGCGTTCGTAGTGTACTTAATTCCGGGTTTATTCGGTGCGCCGCTCCGGCCGCTTTCCGGTTACCTGCCGCCCCAAACTTCCCGCGATTTCAACATGAGTTCCGGTATGCAGCAGGCCGCTATTTTACCGGTTCAGAACGATAATACCCTGTGCGAAAAACCGAAATACGCCGATTTTCTGGAATTGCCGCATGGCCTGCAGGGGTATTTTGATCTGGAGCAGGCCCTGCAATGTGCCAAAGCCGTGAACAAACCCATTTTCATCGATTTTACCGGCCACGGCTGCGTAAACTGCCGCGAGATGGAAGCCAATGTCTGGTCCGATCCGCAGGTTTTAAAGCGCCTCCGCGAAGATTATGTGGTGGTGGCTTTGTATGTAGACGATAAAACCGAACTTCCGAAAGAAGAACAATACGTTTCGAAATACGACGGCAAAGAAAAAACCACCATCGGCCGCAAATTTGCCGATTACCAGGTTACCAAATTCAACGTGAATGCCCAGCCCTATTACGTGCTGCTCGGCCCCGACGGCGAGAAACTGAACGAACCAATAGCCTATAATTTAGACATCGCCAACTTTGTGAAATTCCTCGACGAAGGCAAAGCAAACTACCGCGCTAAATTCGGGAAGGACCTGGCAAAACGCTAGGATTTCTGAGCTAAAAAGTCAAAAGCCCGCTTCCGGAGTAATTTCCGGAGCGGCTTTTTTATTTCCGATTTTTTAGCTGTAAATCAGCGCATTCTGTTAATTTGGTTGCCGGAAACCGGCTATTGTTTTTTCAAACCCAAACAACTTTCATTATGCGCAAAATTGTCTTGTTCATATTCCTGATTTTTAATTTAAATCAGGTCGCATTTTCGCAGAAAAATTACCCCATTACGCTGGTGATTCACGGCGGCGCTGGTAATATCTCGAGGCAGGGTTTAACGCCGGAAAAAGAAAAAGCGTATCAGGAAGGCCTGAATGCAGCTTTAGCGGCCGGCTATGCAGTTTTAGAAAAAGGCGGCACCAGCCTCGATGCCGTGGAAGCCGCTATCCGGGTGATGGAAGATGATCCCTTATTTAATGCCGGCAAAGGCGCCGTTTTCACCCACGATGGTAAAAACGAGCTCGATGCTGCCATCATGGATGGGGCAACTTTGAAAGCGGGTTCGGTAGCCGGCGTAAGCACCATTCGTAATCCGGTTTCGGCCGCAAGAGCGGTAATGGAAAAATCGCCGCACGTAATGCTGGTGGGCCGCGGGGCCGAGCAATTTGCGCAGGAACAAAAATTAGAGATCGTTCCGCCGGAATATTTCTACACCGAGCCTCGCTTTAAGCAACTCCAGAAAGCCCGGGAAACCGAAAAGCCGGCCCTCGATCATACTACCGATACTTCCGGCAGTACCTTGCCCGTTTTACTGGAAGGAAAGAAATTCGGAACGGTAGGCGCAGTGGCACTGGATAAATTCGGGAACCTGGCGGCCGCAACTTCCACCGGCGGCATGACCAATAAACGCTACGGCCGGGTAGGAGATGCCCCCATCATTGGAGCCGGGACTTATGCCAACAACCAGACCTGCGCCGTTTCTGCTACCGGCCACGGCGAATATTTTATCCGCTACACGGTTGCTTCCGATATTTCCGCACGGATGCAATACCGGCACAAATCGGTACGGAAAGCGGCCCAAAAAGTGGTGATGGAAAAACTCGTAAAAGCCGGCGGCGAAGGCGGCGTAATAGCCCTGGACCGCAAAGGAAAATTCGCGATGCCTTTTAATTCCAGCGGTATGTTCCGGGGGTATAAAAATGCCAACGCTTCGGAAGTTAAGATCCTTAAAGATTAGTTTTGAAGCCAGAAACCATAGCGTTTTAAAACAAAAAGCAGATCGAAAGATCTGCTTTTTTGTTTTTTACTGGCACTAAAATAAGGCAAAGCTTTAGTCTTTTTACAAGAACACTCCGGGAAATTTATTCTCTGCACCTCGGCCTGTAGTGCGCAGATTCAGCCCGGCTGCTTCATTCAACCTGAAAACGCTACGGTTTCAGCCCGAAAAACCAACAACGGCCAACGACTAACAACCAACAACTATTTGGCCACTTCCACCCAGCCTTTGTAGGTTTTACCGGATTGCTGATTGCGCAGTAAATAGTAATAGGTGCCGTCGCTGAGTTTTTTATCGGGCCATTGATCCTGGTAGTTTTGCTGCTGGTAAATCAGGCTTCCCCAGCGGTTGTAAATGCTGAGTTCATATTGGCCGGCTTCCAGTCCTTTGGGTCCGAACCGGTCGTTGAGCTCATCATTGTTGGGCGTAACGATGTTGGGAATGAAAGCGGTTTTAAAGCAGCGCTCGGTTTTTACTTCCAGGGAATCGGAGAAGAAGCAGCCTTTAACCGTTTCCAGTTTTACATGGTAGTTTCCGGCTTTAGCAATCGTAATGCTTTGCGAAGTAGCGCCGGTGTTCCAGCGGTAGCTTAAGGCTTTAGGGGCGGTAAGTGTATAGCTGTCGCCGTTGCAGATGGTGGTATCTTTAAAGCGGGCTTCGGGCAGTTTGTTGAGCGTAATCTGGATAGAATCTCTTACGGTTGTACAGGCCGTGGTAATTTCGAGCCAATAAATGCCGGAAGCAGCAGCTGAAAAAACAGGAGCCGTACTGCCATCCTGCCATGAATAACTTAATGCTGCTGGATGGTTCCCTCTGATTTCAAAAGGCTCCGTGCTGCAAAGAACCGTATCTTTGGGCAGCCAGTTATTGGAAACAATTGGCCGGTAATTCACGGTAATCGAATCGCGCCAGGAGCCGCAGGCATTGCTGAGTTCTGCCCAGTACGTGCCGGGCTTCGTAACGGTAAACGTAGCCGCCAAAGTAGAATCACTCCATAGCAGATTGCCGCCGCTGGCATTTACCGAAAGCGATAAAGTTTCTCCCGGGCAAAGCGTGGTATCACTTGGCAAAGTTAAACTCAGCGGGCTGTCGAAACGCACCACAATCGTATCGCCCAAGGTGCCGCAGCCGTTGGAAACTGAAACCCAGTACGTGCCCGGTCGGGTAACTACGTAAACCGAATCGGTGTTGATGGAATCCTGCCATCCGTAAGAGGTTCCCGGTTGGTAAGCGTTCAACCGTAAGGTGTCGCCCAGGCACAAAGTCGTATCGTTGCCTAAGCTGGGTTTTACAATGGTAGCGGGAATATAAACAGTTTGGCGGAGCGTATCGGAATCGAAGTTGAAATGCACGATGGCCTGTACCTGTTTAGGCCCAGGCGTGGCGTAGAAGTGCTTGGGGTTGAACAAGGTGCTCGTATTGTGTACGCCCGAAGCCGGATCGCCGAAGTTCCACTCCACCGAATCTACGTAAGCCGGGTTGCCCAAAGCAAAGAAAGCCGTATCGCCGAAACAGGTCTGCTGCATCGTGATCTTCGGCCGGTAAAAGTAGCTCTGGATGAAGGTGGGAAGGATGTCGCCTGCATCGACAAGGCCAGTATTGTTAACGTCCAGATCGATCATGTTCGGGACAAAGCGGCTAGCAGTACCTTTTAAATTAGGCCGGTTAATTACGCTCAGGTACCGGGTGCCACTCCCAAATATGGGCTGCCCTGTACTACCTTGTGTAAAGCCTACCGTCGAATAAATCTTACCATCTGGGCCAACCTGGAGGGAAAGCCCATTACTAGCAGAAAATGCTGTTTGAGATTGGTAAACGGTTGCGGCACTGTTAAAAATAGCTGATGCTGTGCCGGCACCAAGATCGTATTGTTTAAGCTGGAAATAGCTTAAGCTCGTACCTACAGGAACTGTGCGGGTGGCGTAAAGAATACTCCCGTCGGGAGAAAACTCAATGCCCTGTACGGTTGAATCTGGCAAACTGCCTTTGTAAGTTACTGTTCCATTAGATGCGTCAAAATTTAACAGCTCTATTGTTGCTATAGGATTGCCTATAAGCATAGCTATGGTTTTACCATCAGGCGAGATTTTAATGGAATTAAGACCGGTCGAAGCACCTGGGGTAAAAGTTGGTGTGCTTACTATTGGCACCAAGTCCACTCCTACAGGAGAAATAAGAAAAGACTTAAAGATATTGGTGCTTTCTGAATGGTAGATCACCCAGAAATCGCGGTTGTTCCGGTGCTGTACGCCTATAACTTCCAAGGCATCTGAGTTATGAATAAATGCATTTTTTGTGGTTGTTACATCGCCAAAGCCGCTATTGAGCGCTAAATCAATGACAGAATATGCCTGGAATAATTGTGCAGGCTGAGTTGGTGATCCTCCTGATTCATACCGGTAAAAATTGAAGTATTTCTGAGGCTGTCCCGGCCAGGGAACGAAAATCGAATTAGCCGGAACTAAGCCAAAGCCAAAACCATTGGACATTCCCAAGTGCTGCCTGTCGAATAAGGAAGGCTGCTGGTTACCAAGAAAGCCAGCAGAATAAAACAGCAGATTGCCGGCTGCATCCGACATGGACGCATGCCCCCATTGCCCCCAAGCCTGACCGTTCGTTAAAACCTGAGGCGGATTGCTATTAAAGCTCAGGCCGGCATTTTCACCAAAAAACCAGTTATTCGCTTCTTTCTGAGCGTAAGCGTTCAGATTCAGCAGCAAACCAAAGATCAGTAAAAAAAGCAGTTTTAGGCAGGTAGTTGTTTTCATAGCCGGTGAGATTTCAGGTTATGGAAACAAATATAGGCATCCCGTAACAAAAAAAAACAGTTGCAACAAAAGATAATTTCCTGAATAAAACGCTATGCTTTCCGGCCCTAAAACTAAAAAGCCGCTCCGGAAAATTTCCCGAGGCGGCTTTTTTATTCTTAGGGTTTAGCCCCGGAAACGGTAGCGTTTTTAACTTAAAAACCAGCTACCCGTCCTCAGGTGGTGATCTTTCACGGATAATTATTGCTCGGCGCATTGCGCCCGGTAAAGTCATCTTTCCCTTTATTGCCTTTAGAATTGTTGCGGGGTTGTTTCGGACCGTTGCGGCGGCGCAGCTCGTTGTCTTCCACTTCCGGAATTTCGCCGTAAACCGAAAGGTTCATTTCATCGCCATAATAAATATGCGTATCGAGCGGACCTTCCGCAGCATTGGCTTTATGATTCTTTTTCCGGCGGGAAATGGCTAATGCTGCCAGACCTGCTACGGTAATTAACCCGGCAATTGTCAGGGCTTTGGTAGCGGGCGTAGAAACGGCATCCGGTACTGAAACCACGCCTTGCTCATTCATGATGGCGGGGTGGTTTACGTAGCGGCCGTGCGTTGGCACCGCCATCTGCTCAAAGTACTTGGCCAGTTCATCGAGTTCGTCCAGCATGCGTTCGCCGCGCATCGGCACGCCATGGCCGGTAGCAATTACCTCCGGGCGCAAAGCCGTAATTTCTTCTACCGATTTTTTAGCGGCTGGCCAATCGGGCGTAAAATAAGCCGGCGGGCCGCAAACTTCCGGCGCATCGGTCAGCACCGCCAGCGCCGATTCCGGTTTGCGCGTTACCACCGCATCTCCCACGATCATGGTGCGGTCTCTTTCCCGGAAAAAGGAAACGTGACCAGGGCTGTGGCCGGGCGTATGAAACCAGCGCCATTCCGGTAAGCCGGGCACTGAGCCATCGGCCGGAAGTGGTTGTACCATGCCCCCCACGTTAATGGGTTTCTTCGGGTACATAAAACTCATATACGCCATGGCACCGCCGCCTACGCTCGGGTCTGGTGGCGGATAGCTCGAAAGGCCGGTCAGGTAAGGAATTTCCAGGTGATTGGCATAGATCGGCACGTTCCATTCCAAGGCCAGCTCTTTCAGTGCGCCTACGTGGTCGAAATGGCCGTGTGTAAGCAGAATGGCGCTTGGGCGCGCATCTTTGCCAAAATGCGCCTCCGCTACTTTTTTAATGCGGTTCGCCGAGCCGTACAAGCCGGCATCTATCAGCACCCAGTTGCCGCCTGGCCCGCTGGAGCCGCGCACAAAATATACATTCACGAAAACGATCTTCATGCCCGTAACCCCATCGGCTACAGCATAAAGATTCTCTTTTTTATCAACGGTTAAAGTTCGGGTAGAATGCTCCATATTTTGCTGTTTTTTGGTTTTTAACTGTCTTCGCGGCCGGCAATGCTGTGCTCGTTCCCTTTATCGTGCATAGAATTGGTATCGGTATCGGTGGAACGGCCACCTTTTCCGCCCTGGCTTTCCTGCGCATCTTTGCTGCTGTGCATGTCCAGGTTTTCCTGATTTTGCGGCTGCTTTTCAGGCTTTTCTTTGTTTTTGTCAATTTCTTCGGGTTGCATCGTTTTCAGGTTTATGGTGAAAAAAAGCTCCTGCTGCGGAAAAACTATGTACGAAAGTGCGCGTGAATTGGCTGTTTTCGGCAAGATTAATTTTAACCTGCTTTTCCGGTTTATTTCCCGTAATTTTGCAGCCGCAAAAACGGTATGGTTTTGAGGCTGAAAAGTATTGCCTTAAAAATCGGTTAATTGGAATTATGGGAAAGCAGTGGGTATTGGTTTGGTTGGTTATGTGGTGCAGTGCCTGGCAGGTTTTGCAGGCGGCCGCGTTACCAGATTCGGCAGCCATTCAGGCCCAGAAAAAAGCCCGTTTCGTTTTTAATTTCGATACCCGCTATACTTTGTTCGAGAACGAACGCATTCGGGTAAGCGGGCTGAAAACCGGCATAGAGTGGCACAATAAATTCCGGACCGGCGTAGGCTATTATTTTATGCGGAATCCGCACATTACTAAATTTCCCGTTTCCGCTGCCGACCAATCGGCCACCGAAGCCCGCGTTAAATTTTATTACGGCGCCGTTTACGGGGAATATGTGTTGCTTAAAAACGCGAAATGGGAACTAAGTCTGCCGGTGCAGGCGGGGTTGGGCAAGCTTAAAAACGAACATTATTCCGCCTCCGGGAAATTACTGCGCGCGCAAACCGATCCGCTTTACCTGCTGGAGCCTTCCGTGGCAGGGCATTACAAGGTCTGGAGCTGGGCCGGAATTGGCGCCGGGCTTGGTTACCGGCAAATGCTGGGCCAGGCGCACCTCGAAACCAACCATCTGAACGCGCCGATCTATTACATTAAAGTGAAATTGTTTGCCGGCGAGCTTTACCGGCAGCTGCAAAGCAAATATTGCCCGCCTTCGCCGGATATTTAAGCTTGTTTATTCGCGATTTCTGGTAGTTTGCAATGCAATAAAGCTGTAAAATAAATTGCTTTTGCATGCTTTTCCGGAAGAAATTTGCTGATGCTTTGCCAAACGGTATACTTTTCGGTGCAAAAACTGCGTTTAGTAGAAAATGGTTTTTTTAAGCATGCCGGGAATTAATCGGGGCATAAAGGAGTTTTTTAGAGTATGGTAAATTTAATTGTTCCCCCAAAATACCAGGCCATGTATGCCTGGTGCATCGACGATACGCCGCCGGCATTCGAGCCAGAGGCCTGGATCGAGCAAGGCCGGGTGTATGCCGTAAAACACATTTCCGAACCGCTTAACATTTCTGAAGGTTACGCCCTTACGATCTTAGATAAAAATGGCACCGAAATCCATCCCTCCGATTCGCACTGGAGCTTTGCGTCCAACCGTTTCGAGATGTTCTCGGTATTCCTGAATTAATTGTTGTGAAAAAACGGATCTTTACGATCCTGAAAAATAAAAGGGCTGCCGGCGGTAGTCCTTTTATTTTCTACGTTTTTACGGCAAAACCGTATCTTTTCTTATGCTGAAACTGTTGGAATTTCGTGCGTTGTCGTCGGCAGAAAAAGCAGCCTACGTGCTGGAACACGGCCAATACATTCATTTCCGGATAAAAGGCTGGTGCAAAATAGACCTCTACCTGGTTAAAAGCGGCCCGGGCGCAACCGAAATCTTTTATGCCGAACTCTGGTATTATTACGATCTGAAAAGTGTAGGGCTGGTACGTGTCTTCGAAGCTGCGCCGCCCCTGGAACCATATACTGAAAACATTCAGCTCCGATTTTCCGGGAAATAAAAAAAGTGCACCGGGGAGGTGCACTTTCAAAAAGGTTACTCGCTAAGAGAAAATCAAATATCTCACCCTTTAAAAAACCCTATGAGCGAAAATAACCCCTTTTACGTTAAGCGCAAGGCTTAAATGTTTTTAAACGTAGCAAATATAGAATTTCGCTATTTCATTTCCAAATTGTTACGCAAAATAAAATAATTATTCGTTTCCAATAGTTTTTTGCTTGCCCGAATGTGAAATAAAATTCCCGGTAAGTACAAAAATCAGCAGGCTGGTTCCCGCTTTCTTGTGCTGTAACGCTGTTATGAAAAGACTGAATGCAATTTCAGTGATTTTTCGCAAGGCCATCATTCTGAGGTTGGTACGCATGTTTTCGGGTGTTACTGGCAAGCGATAATTTTATTTCCGGTCCTTTTTTTTCTGCAAAGTTTCGTTTTTTTTTACCCATTCACATTTAGTTTTGCAGCAGGGTGGGTACAATTTTTCCAGTCTTTTTAATGCGTCTTATGCTTTGTATGCTTCGGGGCTGCAGGCAGGTACCGATATCTTTTTTCCGAATAACCCTGCTGCTGCAATTACGTGTAAGAGGGAAATTAACCTCATTTCCATGAAAGATATTGCCAATTACGTACCCGGGCCGCCACCCAAATGGGTGGAGCGTTTTGCCCGGCTTGGGCTCACTGCTAAAGGAATTGTGTATTGTCTTATAGGCATGCTCGCCTTTATGGCTGCGTTCGAATTGCGCGGAAGCACCGAAAAAAGCGCCGATAAAAAAGGTGTTTTCCAGTTTTTGCTGGAGCAGCCTATGGGTAAGGTAATGCTGGCCATCATTGGCATCGGGTTACTTTTTTACGCCGCCTGGCGCCTTATTCAGGCCCTGCGCGACAGCGAGAATAAGGGTAAAAATGCCAAAGGAATAGGCAAGCGGATCGCTTATCTTTTCAGTGGTTTGATCTACGGTGGCTTAGCTATTATTGCCCTTAAAATGGTATTAGGCAAACCTACCGGTAACGCCGATTCCCGTCAGACATTGGCCGGTGAAATATTATCGCAGCCTTTCGGGCAGTGGCTTTTGGGCGCGGTAGCTTTGGGAATGGCGGTTATCGGCATTTACCAGTTCTATTACGGCCTTTCCGATAACTACAAGAAAAAGGTGCACGGTTCCGGCATAAAAAACGAATACGAAAGCCTGATGATCTGGGCGGGCAAATTTGGTTACATGGCGCGCGGCGTGGTGTGGCTGCTGATCGGGTATTTATTTTTTAATGCTGCTTTGCACGCCAATCCTAAATCTGCCGGAGGTACCGGAAGTGCATTTCAGTTCCTGGAAGAAGTTTCGTACGGTTCTTATTTGCTGGGTGCCGTGGCGCTGGGCTTGCTTTGCTACGGCGTTTTCATGTTTATGCGCGCGCGTTACCAGCCCATTAGTAGCTGAGTTTCCAAGGCTGAAAGCATAGCGTTTTTAAGTACAAAACGCTATGCTTTCAGCCCCCAAAACTACGAAGCCATTTTAATTTTTGGCTGCAGTGGTAACGCTCATCAGTAAATAAAAAAAGCCAGCCGGAATACACAAACTGACTTTTCTGCCCTGAAAGCATAGCGTTTTCTACCGGATGAAAACCGGACGGATCAGGTTTTCGAAGGTGAAGATCTCATCCCATTTTTCCTGGCTCACTATTTTTCGTTCGTGCACGGTAATGTCGTAAACCGATTTTCCGGTAACCAGCGCTTCTTTGGCAACTTCGGCGGCCAGCTCGTAACCAATTACCGGGTTTAGCTGCGTTACAATACCGATGCTGTTGCGTACCAGCCCTTCGGTATGCTGGGCGTTGGCCGTGATCCCGAGCACGCATTTTTCGCGGAGCGTGTTGCAGGCGTTGGTCATATAGGCCAGTGAAGTAAAAAGAGCGAAAGAAATAACCGGTTCCATTACGTTCAGCTGCAGTTGTCCGGCTTCGGCGGCCATGGTTACGGTAAGGTCGGCGCCGATTACGTAAAATGCGGTCTGGTTCACTACTTCCGGAATTACAGGGTTTACTTTGCCGGGCATAATAGAAGAACCCGGTTGCATGGGCGGAAGATTAATTTCGAAAAGCCCGGTGCGCGGCCCGGAAGAAAGCAGCCGCAGATCGTTGCATATCTTGGAGACTTTTACGGCCGTTCTTTTTAAAACCCCGGAAAGCTGCACGTAAACGCCGGTATCGTAGGTGGCCTCTATCAGGTCGTGGGCTAAGGTTAGTTTCAGGCCGGTGATATCACAGAGATATTTGGTCACCAGTTCGGCGTAGCCGGCAGGCGCATTTACGCGGGTACCTATGGCGGTAGCGCCCATGTTTATTTCCGAAATCAGATTCTTGCTGTCTTCAATGCGCAGCAATTCTTCCCGCAGGTTGGTAGCAAACGCATTGAATTCGTCGCCCATGCTCATCGGTACGGCGTCCTGCAGCTGCGTGCGGCCCATTTTCAGCACATTTCTGAACTCCTGGCCTTTGTGCGCGAAGGCATCGGCCAGGGCGCCTAACGCGTGACTGTAGGTGGTAAGCCGGTTTATGAGCGCGATCCGGAAAGCGGTAGGGTAGGCATCGTTGGTAGACTGCGAAAAATTTACGTGGTTATTAGGGTGGCAGAACTCGTATTCGCCTTTTTCCTTGCCCATCATTTCGAGGGCAATGTTGGCAATTACTTCGTTGGCGTTCATGTTTACGGAAGTGCCTGCGCCGCCCTGGATCATATCGGTTAAAAACTGGCTGTCGAATTCGCCGGCAATTACGCGGTCGGAAGCGGCGATGATGTAGCTGGCAATTTCCGGGTCGAGCACGCCTAAGTCGCGGTTAGCCATGGCAGCAGCCTTTTTTACGTAACCTAAAGCCTGCACAAAAAGCGGCTCTATTTTAATGGGAATACCGGTAATGTGGAAGTTTTCGAGGGCGCGTTCGGTCTGGATGCCATAATAGACGTTTTCGGGGATGGTGCGTTCGCCTAAAAAATCGTGTTCTATGCGGGGTTTTTTCATAGCTTCATGTTAGCGGGGAATTTGAATCCTTAAACCTGAATATAGCGGTTTGGGTTGAATAAACGCTCCGGATGCAGCTAATATTTCAGAAACCTTTCCGGAAGCAGCATAAAAAAACTCCCGGCCTGCATCGGGAGTTTTTAGGCCTGAAACCATAGCGTTTTTGCCAGAGTAAATTCCAGATGTAGCGATTTTATATAGCTTAAAGCTCGCCGATTTTATAAGAAAGACCAAAAAGCAGGGTTTGTGAATTTGTTTTATATACAAAACCTTCGCTCGGTTTAAAGGGATTTATTCCATTGGCAATATTTTTTAAACCTAAATTATTCCGCGCCTCCAGGCTTAGATCAATCCTTGGGTTTAGCGGATAGCTTATTCCAGCGCCAAGAGAAAAACCATAGTCAAGAGGTTTATATTCCTTGTTTATGTCGTTTTCTAAATCTGCTTTTCCGGGTTCTTCGAATGAATATTTATGGGTCAGGGCAAAACCAATATAAGGACCTGTATTTACAAAATACCGGAATTTATTGCCGAAAGTGGCTCGTACCAGCACTGGGACGGTAAGGTAAGTATGCAGGAATTTAAGGGTGCCAATATTTTCATAAGAACCGAACCAGAAAGGTGTCGTAAAACCTTTTTGTTCATATGCCAAGCCTGTTTTTATGGCAAAAACGCTATTTAAATTCAACTGAAAACTAACCCCGCCGGAGGTTCGGGTAATGGCTGCCGCATTGTTTCTGAGCAAATCATTGCCGTAAGAGCAGCTGCGGTTACCGCCAAGTTCCAGACCAAGGGTATATTTGTGTGATTGGGCGGAAGTCTGGAAGGCTAAGCTGAGCAATAAAAGGGTTAAGATAAAGCGTAATTTTTTTTTCATTTATATGCGGAATGTTAGAATGCAATGTTAAAGCATTATTACAAGCATAACAAAAAAAAAGCCCCGACGAATGCCGGGACTTTTTCTCTTTAAAACCATACCGTTTTCACGGCAGATATTATAATGCTTCTACTTTTTTCTCGTAGCGTTTGCGGTCGTTTTCGTCTAACCAGATCTTCCGCATCCGGATTGATTTTGGCGTTACTTCCAGGTATTCATCTTTCTGGATGTATTCCATGGCTTCTTCCAGAGAGAATTGTTTTTTGGGAACGATCTTCACGTTGTTGTCAGAACCGGAAGCGCGCATGTTGGTCAGCTGCTTGCCTTTCTGAATGTTTACTGTTAAGTCGTTGCCGCGCGAGTGCTCGCCAATTACCTGACCCATGTAAACATCTTCACCTGGCTCTACGAAGAAAACACCACGATCCTGCAGTTTGTCAATAGAATAAGCAGTACCGGGACCAGTTTCCATCGCGATCAGGGAACCGTTAATACGACCCGGGATCGGACCTTTGAACGGCTCGTAGCTCAGGAAGCGGTGGTTCATGATGGCTTCACCGGCAGTTGCCGTTAAAACGTTATTACGCAGACCGATCAGACCACGCGCCGGAATGTTGAATTCCAAATGCTGTAAGTCGCCTTTCGGCTCCATAATGGTTAATTCACCTTTACGCATGGTTACCAGTTCAATTACTTTACCAGCAACATCATCCGGAACGTCTACCACAAGGTGCTCAATTGGTTCGTGACGTACGCCATCGATCTCTTTGAATAATACCTGCGGCTGACCAACCTGTAACTCATAACCTTCACGACGCATGGTTTCGATAAGAACAGACAAGTGAAGAATACCACGGCCATAAACCAGGAAGGTATCTTCTTTATCAGTTTCAGCAACGCGCAGAGCAAGGTTTTTCTCCGTTTCTTTGAACAAACGGTCGCGTAAGTGGCGGGAAGTAACAAATTTACCTTCCTTACCGAAGAACGGCGAGTTATTGATCGTGAACAACATGTTCATGGTCGGCTCGTCGATCGAGATACGCTCTAACGGCTCCGGATTTTCGAAATCGGCAAGGGTATCGCCAATGTCAAAACCTTCGATACCGGTTACAGCGCAGATCTCGCCGGCAGAAACTTCTTCTACCTTCACGCGGCCTAAACCTTCGAATACGTTAAGTTCTTTGATCTTTACTTTTTTCATGCTGCCATCACGCTTGCACAGCGTCATGTTAGCGCCTTCTTTCAGGGTACCACGGTGCACACGACCAATAGCGATACGACCAACGAAAGAAGAATAGTCAAGAGAAGTGATCTGCATTTGCGGCGTGCCTTCACGGAACGGCGCCTGCGGAATTACTTCAATAATAGCATCTAAAAGCGGCGTGATGTCTTCGGTTTTGTTGTTCCAGTCGGTGCTCATCCAACCTTGTTTCGAGGAACCATAAAGCGTGGTGAAGTCTAACTGATCTTCGGTAGCGCCTAAGTTGAACATCAGGTCAAAAACCTGCTCATGCACTTCATCCGGGCGGCAGTTTTCTTTATCTACTTTGTTTACCACCACAATTGGCTTTAAACCTAAGTCGATTGCTTTACCCAGTACGAAACGGGTCTGCGGCATGGCGCCTTCAAAGGCATCTACCAACAGCAATACGCCATCAGCCATTTTCAATACCCGCTCTACTTCACCGCCAAAGTCGGCGTGACCAGGAGTATCAATAACGTTGATCTTCACACCTTTGTAGCGTACCGATACGTTTTTGGAAACGATCGTGATACCGCGTTCGCGTTCCAGGTCGTTGTTGTCCAGAATTAAGTCGTCGAACTGCTGGTGCTCGTCAAATAGCTTAGAGGCGTGGATGATCTTGTCAACCAGGGTCGTTTTGCCGTGGTCAACGTGGGCAATAATGGCAATATTACGGATACTTTGCATTGAAAATTTTATATCAGGGCGCAAAGGTACGAAGAAAAACTTGTTTTATAAGCAATTTTTCTAACCTTTACAAACTGCTGTTTGGTGTTTATTTTTTTTGTTTGAAAAGCATAGCGTTTTGGCGCTTTTGTGAAGTAACATAAGGGTTGAGGAAAAGAGTTCAAACCCCACCCCGGCCCTCCGCTAAATCAGGGAAGGGAGTTTTATCGGGAATTTTTGAAGAAAAACGGTATGGTTTTACCTGCGAAAACTCACTTCAGAATTTAAGCGGCTTCCTGCTTTTGGAAATTTTCTGCAATTGTTTTTAAAACAGCATTCAGATAAATGAAAATTGCTTCATTCGGGAATCGCAGCACTTTATAATTCAGTTGATGCAGGCGGGTATCTCTTTCTTTGTCGTTTTCAACCGCTTCGGTTTCAGCGTGATGAACGCCGTCTAATGCAATTATTAGCATTTCCGAAGCGCAATAGAAATCTACAATAAAGTTCTCGATGCTGTGCTGCCTGCGAAATTTTCTGCCCGGCAGTTGTTCATGGCGCAAGTATTGCCAAAGCGTTTCTTCGGCGGAAGTTTGATTTTTGCGAAGTTCCTGCCGGTTAGTTTTGGGATGAGGCAGGTTATGAATTTCGTATTTAACCATTGTTGCAAATTTTCGGCTGCAACGCTTTGGTATAAATGGGAGTTCCGCCCCAGCCCTCCCCTAATTCAGGGGATGACTTTGATCGGGAATGCGTATTGATGCTGTAAAATATAATGGTGTTTTCAGCGAAGCTGAAAAAGAAAAAATTCCCTCCCCTGAATTAGGGGAGGGCTGGGGCGGGGTCAAACCACTACATAGTGCGGGTCTTCCAGGATATTTACTTCGATCACGGCATCGGCATTTTTTAGAAGGGTGCGGCAGTCGGGGCTCAGGTGTTTCAGGAGTAACTTTTTGCCGGCTTTCAGGTAGCGTTCCGTTAGTTTGTTCAACGCATCTATGCCGCTCATATCCGCCACGCGGCTTTCTTTAAAATCGATGATGACTTCTTTCGGGTCACCTGCTACGTCGAATTTTTCGGTGAAAGCGGTAACAGAACCAAAGAAAAGCGGACCGTAAATTTCGTAGTGTTTCGCACCGCTGGAATCTACGAATTTTCGGGCGCGGATGCGTTTGGCGCTTTCCCAGGCAAAAACCAAAGCCGAAATAATTACACCGATCAGAACCGCCAACGCTAAATTATGCAGCCAGATCGTAATTACAGCTACCAGGATTCCCACAAAAATATCGTGTTTCGGCATTTTGTTTATGATCCGGAAACTGATCCATTCGAAGGTGCTGATCGCTACCATGATCATAACACCAACCAAAGCTGCCATCGGTACATTCTCGATAACCGGCGCACCCACCAGGATGATGGCTAAAATAGCAAGCGCTGCTACTACTCCGGAAAGTCTTGCTCTTGCGCCGGCACTTAAATTTACCAGCGTTTGCGCGATCATGGCGCAGCCGCCCATGCCAAAGAAAAAACCGTTCAGAATGTTAGCGCTGCCCTGCGCCACGCATTCTTTATTGCTATTACCCCGGTTGCCCACTATTTCGTCTACCAGGTTCAGCGTGAGCAAACTTTCGGTTAAACCCACGCCAGCCATAATTAACGCATAAGGGAAAATGATCTGCAGCATTTCAAACGTAAGAGGCACTTGCGGAATATGGAAAGGAGGGAAACCGCCGCTCACCGAGGCAATATCTTTTACCGTTTTTGTATCGATGCCCAAGCCCATTACCAACGCAAAAATTACGATGATGGCTACCAGGGAAGGCGGAACGGCTTTGGTGATCTTCGGGAGGAAAACGATAATGGTAATGGTTAGCGCTACCAGGCCCAGCATGGTATAAAGTGCCGGACCGGCAAGCCAAACCGTTTCGCCATTTACCACCGTTTTGAATTGCTCCAGCTGGCTCATGAAAATAATTACGGCCAGGCCATTTACAAAGCCAAACATAACCGGCTGCGGCACCAGTCTGATAAATTTCCCTAACTTAAATACGCCCACCAGAATTTGCAGTACGCCCGCCAAAGCCACCGCCGCAAACACGTATTCTATGCCGTGGCTTTGCATTAAGGCAATTAAAACGATCACCGTTGCGCCTGCGCCACCCGAGATCAAGCCCGGTCTTCCACCGAAAATCGCCGTAATCAAACCCATAATGAAAGCAGCGTATAAGCCAACCAATGGTGGAAATCCGCCTAAAATGGCAAAAGACAGCGATTCCGGCATCATGGTCATGGCTACGGTTAGCCCGGCCAGGATCTCGGTTTTGTAATTGATATTTTTAAAACTTTGTATAGTGAAATTCATAATAAAAAAGAAATGCTATGCCACGGCGCTCAAAAAGTAATGGCGCCGGGTTAAATTATTGCGGAATAAGTTTTCAGGGATTTTTGAAGCAGGCAAACGCAACGGCCGGGATGCCGTGCAAAATGAAAGCCAGAAAGCAAGGGAAATCAGTGGGGAGCAGAAGCCATGCGACTGGTTTGGGTTTTTGTGGCTGCAAAAGTAAGGATTAATGCTTGTTTTAGAAAGTAGTGCCTACGGCTGCTTGCTTTATGTTGCTTCCCGGGTCTTCTGTTTCCGGAAAAGATAGTAGCCGGTTTTCAACCAAAAACAGTTTCCGGTTGTTTTCAATAAAATAACAACCAGGAATGAAGCAATGCTGTTGCCGGTTTAAATTTTCTCTTGAAGCCAATATCCAACTACCAGATACCAATATCACATTAGCCATGAAAAAATTCTTCTTCTTTTTATTCCTGCTCCCTTTCAGCTTCAGTGCCTGCGGCCAGAAGCAGGAGCCCCGAAACGCTATGCAGAACGGGCAAAAAAGTCCGGGTTATAAAGATATCAGGATCACGAAAAGCTCAAAAACCGGGCGCGATACGGTGATTAAAACCGATGCGGAATGGCGGAAACAGTTAAGCCCGGAGCAATTTGAAGTGACCCGCCGCAAAGGTACCGAAACGCCTTTTCGCAATAAGTATAACGCCAACAAACAAGCCGGCATTTACAAATGTATTGGCTGTGGTTTAGACCTTTTCCGTTCCGAAACCAAATTTGAAAGTGGTACCGGCTGGCCTAGCTTTTACGATAAGATCGGCAACAACGTAACCATAGGAAAAGACAACAGTATGGGCATGACCCGCGACGAAGTGGTTTGTTCCCGTTGCGGCGCGCATTTGGGGCACGTTTTTAACGACGGTCCGAAACCCACCGGCCTGCGGTATTGCATGAATTCGGCTGCGCTGGATTTTGTGAAGAAATGAAACAAAAAACATTTAAACAGTGCGTTTCATTTCGTTTAAATATTCCTTGAAATATAAGTATTTTAATAAACCATTTGTGCTGCAGTAATTTCAACAGCCCGGGCGCAGGAACTACCAACAATAATCTGGACAGGAGCGTAAAGCCAGAGAAAATAGTTGCAGATGGAAACCGCAGGAAAATTGTTCGAAAAATTATTGAAGTTGCCGGCCGTTGGGGCGCTGGGTTTTTGTTTTGTGCTGGCTTGCTCTACTGTTAAAGAACAGGGCGAGCCCGAAATAACGGCTGCACCCACCGAAATTACCAACGATGTGCAACGCCAGATTATTTACGAACAAGGGTCTGAAAGAACCATCCGGCAAAATGCTAACCCCATTCCCACCGGCGACCAATTGCAGTTAAATGAAAAAGCGAGCGAAATAAACCGCAAGAAAAACATTGAAGAAGGCAGTAACCCCAACGCTCCTTCTAATACCCCAACCGAAGAACGCCCGCGGCAAATGCGCAATGTGGGGAACGATACCATTGCCAGGTAAAGCCTGAACAGCAATGCTTTAAATCTAAAAACCCGGCTTTAAAAATTAAAGGCCGGGTTTTTTATTGGTTTACTCTAAAATGAGGTTTATTCTACTCCGGTAGTTTCGTTGCTCGCAGAAGAAGGAACGCTTTCGGAGGAAGCAGCCGGACGGCGGCCACGTCCGCGGCCCGTAGCGCTGGTAGTAGTTTTAGTGCTGCGCGTAGAAGTGGCGCGGGTGCGGGCAGCCGTAGTAGCTGCGGCCGGTTTCCGGCCCCGGGTTGTGCCACCGGTAGTTTTGGCAGCTGTGGCCGTACTGGTTTTTCTGCCGCGTTTTGGTTTGGTTTCGCCGGCCAGCTCTTCAAATTGCTCGGAGATCGGTTCCAGCATTTCTTCGTTCACGTAATCGGAGCCTTCTTTAAATTTGCGTTTTGCATCTTTAATCAGGCTTTTCAGCGTTTTTTTGCTGTCTTTTTTCAGTTCTTTAATAGCCTTTTTCAGCTTTTTATCCATATCGCGCTCCAGTTTTTTGGTAGCGGCGGCCAGCGATTTTTTGCCGGTTTTCTTCTTTGCTGTTTTTTTATCGGAGCTTTTGGCGCCCTTTTTATTTTCTTTTTTCATAGTAAGCGGTTATAAATAAATTTTAAGTTTTGCAGCTTTGCCGGAAATCCGGGCCTGAATAAGGTGTTAACGAATGAACCGTTAAATTTTAGATATTCAGATATTTAGATGAAGTAATATACGAGATTTCGAATGAAAAGGTAAATTAATTTAAGCCCAATTCGTGAAAATCTTTACTGGTTGGTTTGAAACACCGGCTGGTACATCTTTAAGTAAGGCCCAAAGTCTGAAAACGCTATGATTTCGGGCCTGAAAAGTATAACCTTTAGCAGCTTCATTCAGGTTGCTTTTTGTGTATCTTTGCACGTTTTTCAGAAATCCAAAAGCAGTTTTTTGCCCGGAAATCATAGCGTTTTTCACGCGGTTTCCCTTGCCAAAGCTTTAAGAATGCTGAAAAGTTTACTACGCAGAATTAAAACGAGGAGCAACGAAAATTCATTTTCAAATCTCCCAATCTCCCAATTTTCAAATTGAAAAGATGCAACCGAAAAGATATACCGTAACCGCCGCCCTTCCTTACGCCAACGGACCCGTACACATTGGTCACGTAGCCGGCGTGTATTTGCCCGCCGATATTTACGTGCGTTATTTACGCTCCAACAACCGCGACGTAAAGTTCATTTGCGGCTCCGACGAACACGGCGTTCCGATTACCATCAGGGCGCAGAAAGAAGGCGTAACGCCGCAGCAGGTGGTAGATAAATACCATAAATTAATGGGTGATGCGTTCCGCGATTTCAACATTTCCTTCGATATTTATTCGCGCACTTCCAACCAAACGCACCACGAAACTGCTTCCGGATTTTTCAAAAAATTGTACGAAGAAGGCAAGTTCGTAGAGCAGGTTTCGCAGCAGTATTTCGACGAAAAAAATCAGCAATTCTTAGCAGATCGTTACATTGTAGGAACCTGTCCGAAATGCGGCAACGAAAACGCGTACGGCGACCAGTGCGAAAGCTGCGGAAGTTCGTTAAATGCGACCGATCTGATCAATCCGAAAAGCATGCTTTCCGGTGAAAAACCGGTGATGAAGGAAACGAAACACTGGTATTTGCCTTTGGATCAATACGAAGGCTGGTTGCGCGAATGGATCGTGGAAGGTCACAAAGATGACTGGAAAACGAACGTTTACGGCCAGTGTAAAAGCTGGATCGATGGTGGTTTGCACCCGCGTGCCGTAACCCGAGATCTTGATTGGGGTGTACCGGTTCCGCTGCCCGGTGCTGAAGGAAAAGTATTGTATGTATGGTTCGATGCGCCAATTGGTTACATTTCTGCTACCAAGGATCTTACCGAAGATTGGGAGAAATACTGGAAAGATCCGGAAACCAAACTGCTGCATTTTATTGGCAAAGACAACATCGTTTTCCATTGCATTATTTTCCCGGCCATGCTCAAAGCGCACGGCGATTATATTTTACCAGATAACGTTCCCGCGAATGAGTTCCTGAACCTGGAAGGCGATAAAATTTCAACCTCAAGAAACTGGGCGGTTTGGTTGCACGAATACCTGGAAGAATTCAAAGGCAAAGGCGACGTGCTGCGTTACGTTTTATGCGCCAACGCTCCGGAAACCAAAGACAACGACTTCACCTGGAAAGATTACCAGGCCCGAAACAACAACGAACTTTTGGCCATTTTAGGCAACTTCGTAAACCGCGCATTGGTGCTCACGCATAAATATTACGAAGGCAAAGTTCCGGCCCGAAATGAACTGACCGAACTCGATAAACTGGTGCTTGATGAAATGTCGAAATTTCCGGCGTTGATCGCAGCTTCCATTGAGCAATATCGTTTTAAAGAAGCCTTGCAGGAAGTAATGAACCTGGCGCGTTTGGGCAATAAATATTTAGCTGAAACCGAGCCCTGGAAACTCATTAAAACCGACGCGGCCCGTGTTCAAACCATCCTGAATATTGCCCTGCAGATCTGCGGTTCGTTAACCATCGTAATGGAGCCGTTCCTGCCAACTTCTGCCAAAGCCTTAGCCGATATGCTGAACATTCACTTAGGCAAGTGGGAAGAAGCCGGCGCGGCGGAATACATTTTACCAAATCACCCGATCGGCGAAGCAAAGCTGTTATTTGAAAAAGTGGAAGACGAAACGGTAGACAAACAGGTACAAAAACTGCTCGATACCAAAACCGCTAACCAACTGGCCAACGCGCAAGCCGCACCTTCTAAAGAGAACATCAGCTTCGACGATTTTCAGAAAATGGACATCCGGATCGGTACCATTTTAGAAGCCGAAAAAGTAGCCAAAACCAAGAAGCTTTTAAAACTGAAAGTTGATACCGGCATTGATCAGAGAACGATTGTAAGCGGTATTGCGGAACATTTCGTGCCGGAAGCAATTGTTGGTCAGCAGGTAGCCGTTCTGGTGAATTTAGCGCCACGCGAGATCAAAGGAATCGAAAGCCAGGGCATGATCTTAATGGCCGAAAATGCGGACGGCAGTTTGAAATTTATGCAACCGTCGGCGGTTGTGAACAACGGCAGCTCCGTGAGTTAATTCGTAAACTGAAGGGACCGGCAATTCATATTATAAATTTAAAAAGCAGCACGGAATTAATTCTGTGCTGCTTTTTTTATGAACTTCTCCAAATAAAAACGATGTGCTTTCGGTCGTAAAAAGTCGGGGTTAACCCGCTGCCTCGGCTTGCAACTTCGGAACTAAAAAGTAAAAACCAGCTGCCGCCACTACACTCATGCCACCCAACACATACCAAAGCGTTTCAAACCCGAAATCGGCAATAATGTTGGTGCCCAGATAGGGGCTGATCACGTGCGCGGCGGAATAGGAGAGGGTGTACAAGCCCATGTAAGAACCGCGGTTGAAATTGTTGGAGCGCTGCACCGTAATGGTAGCCATAAAGGGCATGGCCAGAATTTCGGAAACGCTCAGAATAGCCATGGCCACGTAGAGAATAAAATGGCTTTCGAATAGGTTCAGAATTACAAAGGAAAAGCCCATAATAAGCGTGCCCAAAGCCATTAAATGCCCCAGCTTGAATTTGTCGCCGATGAGGTAAACCACCACCATTTCCAGCGAAAAAACCAGCAGTCCGTTCAGCGCCAAAAGCAAACCAATGCCCGATTCGGATAGCTCGTAAACCTGCCGGTAATAAATGGGCAGGGTGGTGAAGAACTGGAAAAATGTAGTGGCAAACATGCAGCTGAGTAAAGCAAACAACACGAATTTCACATCGGTATAAGGCGAACGGACTTTGGTAGTTTTTTGCCCCTTTTCCCTAGCGTTTTCAATGGCATTTTCGGGAGTGTTTTCTGCGGAATTAAGGTTGGTATTTTCTGAAACGGCCGGCTTTTGCTGCTTAAAACCTCTGCGGCTCCGGAAGTAAAAGTAAAAGAAAATTCCTGCCGAAAAACAGGTAATGGCATCGCCTACAAACAACCAGCGGTACGAAATACTGGCCAGCAATCCGCCTAGCGCCGGACCAATGGAAAAGCCCAGGTTGCTGGCCATCCGGTTCAAAGAAAAAGCCCGCGTTACGTTTTCCGGCTTCGCATAATAACTCACCGACGAGGCATTGGCCGGCCGCAGGCATTCCGCTACCAGGCTCAGAAAAAAGATGCCAACCGCAATGCTTTCGAAGGTTTGTAACTGAAGCATGACCAGGAACATGCCGCTGCTCAGAAACAAACTTCCCAGCTGCACCTTGAAATGCCCGATCTTATCGGTAAGCCAGCCACCCATAAAAGCCCCGCAGGTTGCGCCCAGCCCGAAAATACTCATGATAATACCGGCATCTTTCAGCTTAAAACCCATGGCTTCGGTCAGGTACACACTCAGGAACGGCACCACCATGGCTCCGGCCCGGTTTACGAACATGATGAGCGCCAGCATCCAGGAAGCCTGCGACAGGCCGCCAAACGCGTTGCGGTAAAGATTGATAACCTGGGACATTTTCGGGTGGAGATTTTAGCGGGGCAAAGGTACGAATTTACCCAACCCGGCGGCTAAAAACGGGGGAGGTGATTTTGGTTTCTCCTTTGAAAAAGTTGTTGTGGTGGAAGTGAATTTTTGAAGCTCGAAAATCAACCACCCCCGGCCCTTCCTTGAAAAGGAGGGGAGCCTTTCGGTGTTGCTTTCTTTGAGTTTTTGGTGCTTAAAGTATAGCGTTCTTCCGCTTTGTAAACTATGAAAATGAAACCACAGAAACTCCTACTGAAAAATATTCAGGCTACAAACAAGCTCCCCGCCTGGACAGGCTACAATTAGGACACAAAATGAAAAAGAATGATCAAAGGCTTAAAAACCACAAATTTCAGCTATTAATGTCATCTCGACGTCAGGAGAGATCTCATCCGGTTGGTAGGAGTTTTTATTCTGGCTTTACTACCAATCCGATGAGATCTCTCCTGCCGTCGAGATGACCGAATGATTGTTTTGTGTCCTAATCATAGCGCCTGGACAGGAGGGGTTGGGGTGGTTGACCTTCCAGGGCTGAAAAGCTCGAAGTAGCAGAGGAGTTTTATCTGGAATTTTATCAACAATAAAGCCGCTGGAGAAAATCTCCAGCGGCTCTTTCATTTTGTTAATCAACAATTAACAATCAACAATTAATTAGCTTTTGCTTTCGGTTTGTTACTCCACCAGCCCTGCTTTTTCTGCTTTGGTTTACTGGTATTGCTTGAATTCCGGAACTGCGGCTTACCGGGCTTTTGCGGAAGCGGAACGGCAGTAACCTGTAAGTGCGCTGCGTTGTGCATTACGTACGGATGCTCTTCCACTACCGGAATCGCGCGGTTGATCAGTTTGTTGATGTCGCGTAAATACTGGTGCTCTTCGGCATCGCAGAAAGATAAGGCAATACCAGCGTTGCCGGCGCGACCGGTACGGCCGATCCGGTGTACGTAGGTTTCCGAAACGTTTGGCAGTTCGTAGTTAATTACGTGGCCCAGTTCTTCCACATCAATACCGCGGGCAGCAATATCGGTAGCAACTAAAATGCGGGTTGTTTGCTCTTTAAAGTTGCTCAACGCGCGCTGACGGGCATTCTGGCTTTTATTACCGTGAATGGCTTCAGCCGAAATACCGGCTTTTACGAGGTCTTTTACCACCTTATCGGCGCCGTGTTTGGTGCGGGTAAATACCAGCGCAGTTTTAATGGCCTTATTCTCTAACACGTGGATCAGCAGGTTCTTCTTGTCTTTTTTATCGACGAAGTAAACGGCCTGGTTAATGGTTTCGGCGGTAGAAGAAATTGGGGTTACTTCCACTTTTTCCGGGTTTACCAGCATGGTATCGGCCAGCTTGATGATCTCCGGAGCCATGGTAGCCGAGAAGAATAAACTCTGGCGTTTGGTTGGCAGCTTGGCAATTACCTTTTTCACGTCGTTCACAAAGCCCATGTCCAGCATGCGGTCGGCTTCGTCTAAAACGAAATGGGTGATGTGGTTCAGGTTGATAAAGCCCTGGTTCATCAAGTCGAGCAGACGGCCCGGCGTTGCCACCAGGATATCGATGCCGTTGCGTAATGCGTCGGTTTGTGGTTTCTGACCCACGCCGCCAAAAATAACGAGGTGTTTCAGGTTCAGATTTTTGCCGTAGGCCTTAAAGCTTTCCTCGATCTGGATAGCCAGTTCGCGGGTGGGAGTTAAGATCAGGGCTTTGATGCGGTTTTGTCCGCGGGCCGGCGTTGGCAGCGCAGCAAGGTGTTGCAAAATAGGAATGGCGAAAGCCGCCGTTTTTCCAGTACCCGTCTGGGCGCAACCCAGCAGGTCTTTTCCTTCCAGTAAAAGCGGAATAGCTTGTTGCTGAATAGGCGTAGGGTTGGTGTATCCTTCGGCTTGTAACGCCGTCAGGATAGGGGCAATCAGGTTTAAATTCTCAAATGTCATTAAAGATTTTTGGTTGTAATTGCAGCCTGAAGCAGGATAAGGGCTGAAGCCGCGATCGGATGTTGTGAAGGAGGTTCACTTTACTTAAAGGCATCCTTCGGGTTGGTACTATTTGTACTGGAGGTATAACCCCAGTTCCGCCGTAACAATTCAATTATCGGGTGATATTGTTGGAGAAGTGGCGGGGTGGTTTTGTAATGCGTAAAGGTAGGGGTTTTATATTTCCTATACTAATATCGGCCTTTACGCTTATTATCACAATTGGTTAAGAAATTCTGAAATACTTCTTTCATTAGTTACTTCCTCCTTTGTAGATTCAATATCTTCAAACTCATGCCAATTATGATCTAATTCTTCATCAAAATGGAAGCTTTGTAATGCTGGAATTTGCCATTTCGAAGCCACAAAATATTCGCCATCAATTAATGCAGCCCTGATTTTTGCGCTTATAACTTCAAGAGGAATATTTTCCGGGTTGCTGAAAATAATATTGCCGAACTGCTTGTAATTACCTGCATCTCGGTACAAGTAGCTTAGTTGAATGTTAAGGTTTGAATCTGACATTGTTGTGGTATTCCAAGAAATCTGGTTCAGGTAAGAATTTGGTAGGTAGGATTATTTCCTGTTCATCATACTTTAGAAAATAATCCTGAATAGAAACTTCTTTATTTTGTTTCTTTAAAGTAGATGAAATTTTGATCTTATAATTTGGTGTAATCGTCAATAAACCAGCTTCAAAAGCTTTATCATGAAGGGCGTTTATTATTATTCCGTTTCGAGGATTTAATCTATTGTTTTCGTCAATACCCCAAGGGCGAATATGGCCAGCAATTAAGAGGGAAGAATCTTTTAAACCGGTTATGCAACAGGTATTATTATAAGCAGCTAAGCAGGTTTTTCGAAAGAAGTTTTGGTTCACTCTAACCTTAACCAGTTGTTCTCTTTCTTTACCTTCTTTCGGTAATTCCTCTTCCTCAATATTGTTTATTTCTTCAACCGTTGAATGTTCAAATTGGGCCAATAATTTTTCGCTTTCAAAAGGAAGAATATCCCAATGTTGGTAAAATTCATTCCAGATTTCCTTGTCTAATTTGCTGGCATTTGAAGCACCTTTTATGCCTCTTGCTTGTAAACTAGGGTCAAGGCTAGCAAAATTCACCAATTTAAAAGCAATAGAGCCTGGAGTACGTCCGATTAACCGCGCCAGTTTAATTATTTCGGGATTGGTGCTATGTAATTTACCAAAAGGCAATTTGCAATATAAATTAATTGCTAAAATTAATTCTTCTCTTGTCCAAAGACTTTGCCCTTCTTTCATTAAGTTGTTTTTTGAGAAATGAGTTTATAGTTACTCATAAGATTAAAGAAAGAACTAAAAACTAATTCATATTAACCGGTATTCTCTTTATTGTGACAGTTGGTTCTTTTATAGTTTTGTTTACGTATTGAGGCGTTATTACTGGTTCTTTAATTTGTCTTTCTATGTACTTTTTATAAACTGATACAGCTACTACTTTTACAGTTACATTAATTTCATTATGGAAATTATCGTTATGTAAACCTAAATAAAAAGTACCTTGTAAAGGAATGTCTTTTCTCCCATATCCAGATACTCCATTGCCTTTATCAAAATACCTGAAACCTCCATTATCGAAACTTCTAATAAAAATTTGTGCGTCATTTAAAGTTGGCAGAAAATAATAACCAACGTTGCTGCCTGCGTTTCCAGTTGGCAAAAAAGCAACTTGATTTAAAGCAAGTCCAATTAATGGATTGCCGGTGATATCTGCTAAGGAGCCAGCAGCCTGAAGATATTTTTTCTTATTTGACTCAAAGGCAATATGGCCTTCTTGGCCAACGCCAATCCAATAAGCCCAAGAAATTACTTCTTTTGATTCTAAGGAAGAAATTTGGTTAGTTGGTAAAGTAATAGTTAATATTGATTCACTTGGTTTGCCAATTGTAGTTCCGGCAGCAATTTGTTCATTTTTACTAAATAGTTCTTGAGCAATTGTATCTATTTTAATTAGCTCTTTCTTCGCTAAATATTTGAAAGTAGTATCGTACCTAGTAATTTCTTGTTTTGTAATTGTCGTAAAAGTGGTATCTGTAATTTGCTTCCAAGTAATGCTTGTGTTGAAACTTGATGTAGAAGCATTTGCAGGTATCCGTGCAATTTTAAATGAGCAAATTCGTTGACCAATAGCTGAATTGGTAAATTTAAAAATATATACTCCCCGCTTATTTATTTTAAATCGTTTGGAAGTATTTGAAATTTGAGTACCTGAGAACTTAATAGTGTTAGGATATTCAATTATCTCAAGCTGCTTAACCTCTTTCTTATTATTCTCTGAAAAAGTGAATATTAATTCGTCACCTTCTTCAAATCCATAAAAATATTCTTGGAAACCTAAACCAGGCACTTTTACAGATAAATCTGCAACTTCTATTTCGCTTGATTGGGCTAAAAGAAAGTTGGAAATCAATATGAAGAAGAAAGTGCTTAAAAGGCGTTTCATAGGAATAGTTAAAATTTAACAGTGTGTAAATATAGATATTTCATTTTAATAGCAAATAGATTCTATTTAATATTTACAAAAACCACTAACCTTAAAATGGCTTAATTGTTTATTAAGCTTTCGTTTTTTAGAGCTTTTCTCTGTTGTTTTTTTTCTCATTTCCATTCGTGTCGAAAAAAGCGCTGAAATTCGACATGAGTTGCTAACGTGTCGAAAACTCCGGTTTTTTTGTGCACGTTCCCTGCCGTTTTCCTACTTCGTATTATAAAAATTCATCGTTCGTTCAATCCCAATTGCGCCAAATGAAATTGCCATTTCTCCGGTTTTTTCAATTAAGCCCGGCAGGTCAATTTGTTCGTCGGCGGAGAAGGGGCTGAGTACGTAATCTACCTGGCGGCCTTTCGGGAAGTTAGCTTCCACGCCGAAGCGGAGGCGCGGGTATTCGTTATTGCCGAGGGTTTCTTCAATGTGTTTCAGGCCGTTGTGGCCGCCGGCAGAGCCTTTGCTGCGCATCCGCAATTTACCGAACGGAATTGCCAGGTCGTCAGTGATCACGAGCATCTGGCTGGCCGGAATTTTAAGCGTACTGAGCCAGTGTTGTACGGCTTTGCCGCTCAGGTTCATGTAAGTGGTAGGCTTTACGAGCGTAAAAGTGCGGCCTTTGGTTTTTATTTCCGTTACAAAGGCATGACGGCCGGTTTCAAAGGTGGCGTCGTGTTTTTGAGCCAGGTGGTCGAGCACCATAAAACCAATATTATGGCGGGTATTGGCGTATTCGGGGCCGATGTTGCCGAGGCCTACGATCAGGTATTTCATATCGGTGGGTTCCGTTTCGGAAGTTTCCTTTTTAGGCTGGAATAAGTTGAATAGACTTTTGAGCACTTCCGGTGGGTTGGGTTTAGTAAGAATACAAAATTAAGGTTTGTTTCGGAAATGGCTGCCTAAAGGCAATGGTAATGTGTCTTGCCAATAATTTCATTGCCGTCTGCTTTAGCTGAGGGTTTTCAGGGCAGAAACGGTAGCGTTTTGCAGTGAAAAACGGTATGGATTTAAGCTTAAAAAGTGCCGGAGAAACCCAGCAGATCTAACCTCCCCCTTGCCCCTCCAAACGGGGACTTATCAGACATGCGCAGATTTTTTGTAGAGCTATTAAATCCTGAAAATCCTTTCATCCCTTAAATCGTGTTCAGACAAAAAAAGCTCCTGCCTTCCGAAGAAAACAGGAGCTTTTTGAAAAGATCGGGCAGATGCCGGGAAGACTATTTCTCGTTGGCAGCTTGCTTCAGTGCACGTGGGATGGTTACGGTTGCAACCGGGGCAGATGGGTTGGTCAGGATCGTGTAGTTTTTCGCTTCGATCTTGCTAACTTTTACTGATTTACCCAGTTCCAGGTCAGAAATGTTTACTTCTACGAAATCTGGCAGGTTAGCCGGAAGGGCTTTCACTTTCAGTTTACGTAGTTTGCTAACCAGTTTACCACCGGCCAGAACGCCCGGAGAAACACCGATGTAACGAACCGGCACATCCATTTTAACTTCTTTGTTGTCGTTCAGCTCCAGGAAATCTACGTGCAGCAGCATTTCGTTTACCGGGTGGAACTGAGAAGCCTGTACTACAGCTTTATATTCATCACCTTCAATGTTCAGGTTTACCTGAGCGGCTTCCGGTGAGTATAATAAGTCACGGAACATGATCATGGGAGCATGGAAATGCACCTGTTTCTCGCCGCCATAAAGTACACATGGTACCATAGCTTCGGCGCGCAGGTCTTTCGACTCCTTTTTACCGAGATTTGCTCTTTTAAACCCTATAATCTCTAACGTTTTCATAAAAATTGTTTTTAAAAATGTAAGTTATATTGCTAATATGTATAGCCTTGTTAATTTGTTAAATGGCTTAATTGTTAAATTGTTGATTTGGTTTTTCTGAAGTTTAACCATTAAACAATTTAACCATGCAACCATTTAAATAAAGAGTGAACTGATCGAATCGTGGGTTACCACGTTGCTGATGGCACGGGCAAACAGATCAGAGAAGGTCAGCACTTTAATTTTCGGAGATTCCTGTTTCAACGGAATGGTGTCAGAAACTACCAGTTCTTCCAATACAGAATTCTCGATGCGTTCGTAAGCCGGCCCGGAAAGCACTGCGTGAGTAGCAATGGCCCGTACCGATTTAGCACCTTTATCTTTAATTAGCTGTGCAGCCGTGGTCATGGTACCGGCTGTATCGATCATATCATCTACCAGCACTACGTCGCGGCCTTCTACGTTACCAATTACCTGCATCGAGGCGATCTCGTTGGCGCGGGCCCGGTGCTTGTCGCAAACCACAATGTCAGAACCAAAGTTCTTGGCGAACATGCGGGCGCGGCCTAAACCTCCAACGTCCGGCGAAGCAAAGATCAGGTTGTCGCCTAGGTTCAGACTTTTAATATACGGTACAAAAATGGCCGAACCATCTAAGTGATCTACCGGGATATCGAAAAAGCCCTGGATCTGACCGGCGTGTAAGTCGCAGGTCATCAGGCGGTCGGCGCCCACGCTTTGAATAGCGTTGGCAATTACCTTAGAACCAATGGAAACGCGCGGTTTATCTTTGCGGTCCTGGCGGGCGTAGCCGTAATACGGCATTACCACAATTACTTTGTGAGCCGAAGCGCGCTTGGCCGCATCAACCATCAGCATCAGTTCCAGCAGGTTATCGGCTGGCGGAAAAGTAGACTGAATGATGAAAACTTCCGCACCGCGAATCGATTCATTAAAATGCGGAGCCATTTCGCCATCGCTGAATTTGTATAAGGTAGCATCGCCCAGGTTGGTGCCATAAGCAGTGGCTACTTTTTCAGCAAAATATTTAGAAGCGGTACCGGAAAAAATTTTAACCTGTGGCATAACGGGAGAGTGCGTTAATTCTGGTTTTGTTGTTTGAGTGAATGAAGCCGCAAAATTAGGGATAAAAAGCCGGAATAAAAACCGAATACCAATATTTATTCCTGAAAATCAGAACTTTGGGCATAAAAAAAGCCCCGAAGAATTTCGGGGCTTTTGCGTTGTCCGACCAGGTTTCGAACCTGGACTCTTCTGAACCAAAATCAGACGTGTTGCCAGTTACACCATCGGACAATCTTCGTTTCAGCGGGCGTTGCCGTGATTCGATGTGCAAATGTAGTAAGGATTTTTAAACCTGCAAAAATATTTTTGAAAAAAAATGACAAAAGTTGCCATTGCAAGGCTTAAAGGCTGATTTTGAGGAAAATATAACGCCAGCTATTTTAAGAAAAATGTCAGAACCGCTACTTAACAGCTTAGAAGGGCAACTGAGCAAATATTTTCTGCAGGCATTCTGAGTTTTTCGACTGAAAAGAGTAGCGTTTTGCCCGTATATTCGATCAGTGCCGGGCAAACTTTCTCCTAGCTCTGAGTATGCGGCAAGTTGCGCTCCGTTAAACTGGCGGCATACTCAGGGGATTTATAAAAAAAGTAGCGCAGGAATTAATCCCTGCGCTACTTTTAAAAAGTCCTGATACTTGCTACCAGGTACTTGCTGCCAATTTAATTCGCCATGATCTCGCCTAAAGCGTTGTCATAAACGTGCTTCATGTCTGAAGTCTGGTGCCAGGTTTCGCCGTCTATTTCGCAAACGCCGGAAGTAACTTCGCCTAATAACGTAAAACCGGTATTTTTAGACTTCAGCATTTCCTCAAAAGCCGCTTTTTGTTCAGCTTTCACCGAAACCACTACGCGGCTCTGGCTTTCACCGAACAGGTACGCATCCTTGCGGAAATCGCTATTCGTTTTGATCGAAAAACCTAAATGCTTCGGCATGGCAGCTTCCAGTAAAGCAATGTACAAACCACCGTCGGAAACGTCGTGGGCGGAAGTGATGGCTTTAGATTTGATAAGTTCTTTAATTGTGTTCTGCACTTTGTATTCTTCTTCCAGGTCGAAATGCGGCGCCGGAGAAAGGGCTACTTTCTGGTAAGAATACAAATACTCCGAACTGTTAATGTCGTTTTGCGCTTCGCCAACCAGGTAAATTAAGTCCCCGGCTTTCTGGAAAGCCAAGGTCATCGCGTTCGACTTATCTTCCAGTAAACCTAACATACCAATAGTAGGCGTAGGGAACACCGGACCTTCGTCGGAAGACTGGTTGTAGAAACTCACATTACCGCCGGTTACCGGGGTTTCGAATTTTTCGCAGGCTTTTTTCATGCCTTTAATGGCGCCTACAAAGTGCCAGTAAACTTCCGGAACGTACGGGTTGCCAAAGTTTAAGCAGTTCGTAATGGCTAGCGGTTCACCACCCGAGCACACAATATTCCGGGCAGCTTCCGCTACCGCAATGGCCGTTCCTTCTTCCGGATCAGCATTTACGTAGCGGCTGTTGCAATCTACTTTAATGGCAATGGCTTTGTTGGTGCCTTTGATTTTCACGATTGCTGCGTCCGATGGCATGTTCGTAGTCATCGTAGCAGTTCCTACCATGGAATCGTACTGCTCAGAAACCCAACGGCGGGAACAGATATTCGGGTGCGAAACCAAATGCTCGGCGATCTTTTTAAATTCTTCCAGACTTTTTGGCTCTGAAACGCTATCGATCTTGAATTTCTTCGTTTCCTGGAAATAAGCCGGCTCGCGGTATTCGCGGTGATAAACCGGAGCGCCACCACCCAGAACCAGATCATCAGCCGGTACATCCGCCACCAATTCGCCGTTCTGGAAATAAGTCAGGCGCTTGCTGTCGTTTACCACGCCAATTTGTTCGCAATAAAGATCCCACTTATCGCAGATCTTTTTAATAGTAGCTTCTTCGCCTTTTTTCACCACGATCAGCATGCGTTCCTGAGATTCAGAAAGCAGAATTTCGAACGGTTTCATGTTTGGCTGACGGGTAGGGACTTTGTCTAACCAGATCTCCATGCCGTGCTCGCCTTTGGCGCTCATTTCGGAAGTAGAGCAGGTAATACCTGCCGCGCCCATATCCTGCATGCCAATTACGCAACCAGATTCGATCACGTCCAGCGTAGCTTCCAGTAATAATTTCTCCTGGAACGGGTCACCAACCTGCACGGATGGAAGGTCGTTCGCTGAATCTTCGGTAATATCTTTAGATGCGAAAGCCGCGCCGTGAATACCGTCTTTACCGGTGGCGGAACCTACGATGAAAACCGGATTGCCTACGCCGTAAGAAGTTGCGGAAACCGTTTTTCCCGATTCCACAATACCCGCCGAAAACGCGTTTACCAGCGGGTTAATATTGTACGAAGGATCGAAGAATAACTCGCCGCCCACGGTCGGGATTCCGAACGCGTTGCCGTAATCGCCGATGCCTTTTACCACGCCTTTCAGCAGGCCTTTGGTTTTATCTTTGGTAATATCGCCGAAACGGAGGGAGTTTAATTGCGCAATCGGGCGGGCACCCATGGTAAAAATATCGCGGTTAATACCGCCTACGCCGGTTGCTGCGCCCTGATAAGGCTCGATGGCGGAAGGGTGGTTGTGGCTTTCAATTTTAAAGGAACAAGCCAGGCCGTCGCCGATGTCTACTAAACCTGCGTTTTCTTCGCCGGCTTTGGCCAGCATTCTTGGCGAATCTTTCGGCAGTTTTTTCAGCCACACAATGGAGTTCTTATACGAACAGTGCTCACTCCACATTACCGAGAAAATACTCAGCTCAGTAAAATTCGGCGTGCGGCCCAGAATGGATTTAATTTTTTCGAACTCTTCTTCTAACAAGCCAAGTTGCTTGGCAGTTTCTACGGTAGTCAGGGTTTGTTCCACAGGAAATTGGTGAAATGATGATGGTGCAAAAGTACGCTTTTCTGCAGATATGTGCCTAATACAAAACTGCTTTTCCCGGAAATGTGCGTGTAACTAAAGCTGTGCGACCGAAAAGGCTATGGTTTTTAAATGAAAAAGTAAGAAGTTGGCTTCCCGCCGATCCGTTACACTTTAAAAAACGCTATGCTTTCCGGCATAAAAAGTGAAACCCCGCTCCATAAAAGAGCAGGGTTTCGGGAAAGTGTGAGAGTAGATTTTATTTACTCCTTCTTGTACCGGCCGGAAATTTTTATTGTTTCACTATTTTTTTAGTGAACGAATTTTGCGCGCCGCTTACCTGCACCAGGTAATAACCAGCCGGCAATTCGCTTATCGGAATGGTGAGTTGCAGGTTATTCCTGCCGTTCAGGTTTGCCTGTTTTACCAGGTTGCCGGCCAGGCTAAAGATCTGCAGCTTTTCCAGGCCCGCGCTTTCATGCAGCGAAACCGTAATTTCGGAAGTGGCCGGAACCGGGTAAACAACTAATTCAGTTTGCACGGCAGTGGTATTTTTTACGGCTACAATTTTAGAGTATTCGGTAGCGCCGTCAAAGTCGGTTTGCTTTAAGCGGTAATAGTTAGTGCCTTGGGCCGGTCTTGCATCGGTAAAGGTATAGTGCTGGGCGGCGTTGGTGGTGCCGTTGCCTTTTACCGTGCCAATAGTTTCGAATTTGCGGCCGTCAAGGCTTCTTTCCACCAGGAATTTATCGTTGTTTTTTTCCGAAGCCGTGGCCCAGTGGAGTTCAGTTTGCTTGTTTACCAGTTTACCCGTAAAGGAAGTTAACGTAACCGGAAGCGGCGCCGGAGCGGTTTTCCAGCTGAAGCTGTTGATGGCGATGCCCTGGTTGCCCGCAGCTGCATCGAGGTTGTTGTAAGTAAACACGATGCGGTCTACCGGCTCCGAGAATTTCACGGTTACGTTGCCGTTGGTCGAATTAGTGGCTACGTTTGTGCCGTTGGCCACCGCCTGAACCAGATTGCTGCCTTCCACAAATTCGTTGTAGCTCGTCGTGATCACGTCTTTTTTCTGGAGTTGCACCAGCGTAGAGCCCTGGTAACCTTCTATTTTTATCGCATCGAAATACTGGCCGGCATTACGGTCTACATCGAACATGGTAAAGGTAAGGTCTGAAACCGCTTTACCGAACGTGGTAGTTATTGTTGTGCCCCTGGTGGTAGTGGCGCTGTTCTGGATCAGGGTAAGCGTGCGGGTAGGGTTTTGAAAAGTAGCATCTGAAAGCACGGCAGTGGTCAGGTTTACGCCGCTGGCCGTTTGTTTGCTGAAACGCATGCTTACGCCTTCGGTAGTATAAGGATTGGCAGCAGTCGGCGAAGAAACCACGAACGGGTCTTCGTTATTCGGGCGGTCGTTCCAGTTCTGGCTGCTGATGCCTTCGTCCGGGGTGCCGGTAATTTTAAGATCGTCTATAAAGTAAGAACGGCCGTTGGAAACAGCAACTGTCCAGCGCAGATAAAGGTTTGCGGCTTGGGCGGCAGCAACCGGCAGGTTAATTTCGGTTCCGCCGTTAACAGCAGCCCAGGTGCCGTTAGCCGGTACGTCGTTAAAACCAGCTACGGTTGTATAGTTTAAGCCATTGGTGCTGTAAGCCAGCGCAATCGTATTTGTGTTGTTGGCTTTTCGCGCGTTCCAGGAAATTTTTATGTTGTTGTAGCCCGCTGTATTTAGGCCGCTTAAATAAAACGTGGTAGTGGTAGCAGGAGAATAAGCAGCCGTGGCCAGGTAGCGCCCACCGGATGCACCCGTGGTAGTGTTAGGGCTGGCAGTAGCGCTAACCCATGAATTGTTAACGGTAACCATATTGTTTACTGTACCGCTGAAGTTTTCGCTGTAAAGTAAGGTTTGCGCCTGTGCATAGAAATTTGCGGCTAACAGAATTGTGATAAGTGATAAAAGCTTTTTCATAACGATGGGCCTTTCTGTGGTACTATTTTTATTTAGTGATATGACAAAATTAAAGCGCACCTCAGCCTTCCCGGATTTTATTCGATGAAAGGGCTTATTTACCGGTTAAACTTTTTGCCATTCCCGATGAATGCAGTTTTTAAATGGGTATAACATTAAGCGGTAATTAATTGGCTTAGGCTGGAATTTACGTTAGCAAGGAAATGATCAAACATGTGTGCATTATTTTAAAGAATGCGCAAACTTTTTTTCGGCTTAAAAGCCACCAGAGCGGCGTCAGGATGGTTCTGGCGCGGCTTTTTACCGCATTCAAAGACTTTTTAATACCAATAGGATAGCGTTTTCGTCAGTTTATGGGGCAGCATTCCGGAAAGTTCAGGCAGAAGGATATTGAAGATCCCGGGAATAAAGGAAAGCCGCAACTGCAGAAAAAACGCTATGCTTTTGGCTTCAAAAACCCGAATGCAGCTTTCCGGAAACAAAAAAAAGCAGACCAACGGCCTGCTTTTTAATAAGCTTCCAGCACAAGCTGGTTCAGACTCCCACTTTTTAATTAATGCATGATCAGTTTGCGGGTAGCGCTGCCGGCCGCACCGTTAATTTTCAGTATATAAATACCTCTGGCCAGATCGGTTAATTCGAGTTGCACATTACCGCCCGCTACAATTTGTTCCCGGATAATTTTACCCGCCAGGTCCGTAATTTCGAGGGTGTATTTTTGGGTAGAAGCCGGTAAGCGCAGGTTGAAGATCCCGGAAGAAGGATTCGGATAAACTACTACCAGGTCTTGCAGTATATTTTCTTTCGTGCCGTTGGTCGGGTTGCCTGATACGCGCACGTTGTCTATTAAATTGGCCGTGCCGTTGCCGTTGGCATAACTTTCTTTCACGCTGCTTTCCAAACCAATTTGCATCGTGCCCTGGCTGATAAAAGCAGTAAGCAGAATTTTAACGTGCTGCCAAATGGCTGGCCCACCTCCAAATGGCGGACGGTAGGTAGCGCCCACCTGGTTGCCGTTTACCGTTACCCGGAAATTGGTATTCACATTGGCTATTTTAAACAACTGTTTCAGCTCGAATTCCAGCCAGAGCGAATCGGTAGGCAGGAAGCCGGTTGGAGTAAAGCAGAAATAAGCGCCCGCAAAGTTTTCCGGGTTTTCGAGCCACGGGTCGATCGTTCCGCCCGGAATCGTCCAGCTGGAATCGGCAAATCCTTCCATGATCATGCCTTTGCTTCCCGCGCCGAAACTGGCTCCCGCACCGTCGGTAATAGCCGAAAGCGCATGGGTGCGGAGCTGCATGCCATTCAGACTGCTGGCCGCCGTCTCAAAATCAAGCATGAAAGGCAGGCTGGCGTAAAGCGCGTTATTCTGGTAATGCACCAATGTGTCGTTCGTGTGGTCCGGGTCATTGGTTGCGCCGGCAATTACCCGGATCTGGTGGTTGCCAACAGTCGTTAAATTGGCGCCGGCCGGGAACGTGAAATTGGTTTTAGCCCCGCCTGCAATTGGCCCGGCAAACATCGCCGAAACCGGATTCCCGCCATTTACCTGGAACTGCATGCTCACATTCGCGATCGGGGTGCTGCCCAGGTTTTCCAGTTCAACTTCCACTTTTTCGTTCGGGCCATAGTTGCAGTGGTTAGCCAGCGGAATAAATTTATTCACGGCCAGGTTGTTGGTATTATCCACGATCCGCACATCATCAAAAGCAAAACCGTCGTCCTGCCCCCAGCTGTTGGCTCCAAATGCGATCCGGATCTTCACCGAAGGTTCACCCGCCAGGTTATCGAGTTTGTGTTTTACGGTAACCCAGCCGTTGCTGCCTTTATCGGCGATGGTGCCGGTCCAGCCGCGCGCCATGTAATTGGTCTGGCCGCCCGGTTGCGCGTAGATCGAAGAATCGTTGTACCAGTTCAGCGCATCGCCCATTTCGCCCACGTTCTTCCAGGTCAGGCCGCCATCGGTAGAAGTTTGTAAAACGGCGCCATCGATGTTGGTCTGGGCATTCCACCACACTTTCATTTCAATGTCCGGGTCGCCGGTCAAGGCCGAGAAATTAAAGCAGGGACTCATGACGTAAGAATCTTCGCTGGCATTGTATTCCCCGGTCAGGTTGGTTACCCAGGAATTCGTGCCGGATGCTGCGGAATTGATAACGGTTTTTGCCGGAGTGCCCAAAGCCCAGGAACTGTTGCTGCCGCCCGCTACCCAGCCGCCGTTACCGGCATCGAAATTCTGGAAATAGGGCAGGGTTGCAATAACTTGCTGGTTAAAAGTAGAGTCTTGCATAACGTTGTTGATGGTGTCGCCGTCGCCGGCTGCGTTAGCAGCAACGCTTACGTTGTGCTGGCCGGCCAGGCTGAAGTTGGCTTTGGTGCTGAAGCAGAACTGCGCTACCCCGCCGGCCGGAATAGTGCCCGTAAACATTTCGGTAACTACCGGAGCGCCGTTTACCTGGTAGGTTACCGGGAAGTTGCTCTGGGCTGAAGTGCCCACGTTCATCAGGGTCATGCAAACATCCGAAGCTGGCGATAAGCTGCAGCCCGGGGCGGGTAATTGCAGGGCAAGCACTTCCAGATCAGTAGCTGCCAGGTTAAAGAATTTCAGGTCGTCTAAAGCAATTTCGCCGGCCGGGCCGTTTCCTGCTTTCGCCTTGAATTTGAGTTTGATGTTGCCGGAATAGCCTTGCAGGGAAATGATCTTTTTGCGCCAGGCATCGGTTTCCAGCATTTGCTGCGGCCCGGTTAAAGTAAACAGGTTTGCCCAGGTAGCGCCGTTATTGGTAGAAACCTCTACCTGGAATTTATTGATGTCAGCGCCCGCCATGTGGTACCAGAAACTAAAGCCGGGACTCGTTAAACCTGTCAGATCAATACAAGGGGTGATCAGTTCGGTGCTGTCGCCGGCTGCGCTTCCCACCGGGGCGTACATGTATTTGCCACTGGCATTGCCCAGGGTGTGGTCGGCTACCGGTCCGCTTCCCTGCCAGGGCGTTGGGCCATTGGCTACTTCCCAGCTATACGGGTAGAAGAGCGCAGTGCCGGTTGTCAGCGTCCAGCCGGGCGGAATGGTGCCTGGCACGCCAACGGGGTAGGTTTCAAAATCTTCTACGTAGGGAAATCCGGAGATCGGGTTGAAAATGAAAACGGTATCGGCCAGGCTGTTATTGGTCAGGAAAGTATCTCCGGGCAAAGCAGTGGATACCAGGAATTCAAAGTTGCCGCTGGAGTTGAGGTTGGCCGGAGTTGGGAAGGTATAGTTTACCGAAACGCCGGAAGCCAGTGAACCGGTAAAAACGCCGGTGATGGCGGCTTTACTCCCGATCTGGTACGAAACCGGGATGTTGGTTTGGGTAGCGCTGCCGAAATTTTTGATGGTTACCGTTACGTTTTCCTGCGCGCTGGCGCCGCAATTGCCCGAAACCGGCGCCACCAGCGCCGTGATGCCGACATCGTTAGCCGGGTTTTCGTAGATCGCAATGTTGTCGAAAGCAAAGCCGTCGTCGGTTAGAAAGTTGTTGTCAGAGGCAAAAGCGATCCGCAGTTTTACGTTCGACTGGCCGCCTAAACCCGTTAACAGGTGTTTTACCGTTACCCAGCCATTGCTGCCGGTGTTTATAAAATTCATGTTAGAGCCCGACCAGCCGCTTTGCTGACCGCCTGGATTTGAACTGATGCTGTTGTGGTTGTACCAGTTATCGGGATCGCGGAAAGCACCTACCGTTTGCCAGGTTATGCCGTTGTCTATAGACGATTGCAGTACGGCCCCGGCGGCACCGTCTACCGCATTCCACCACACTTTCATGGTAAGTAATGGCGAAGTAAGGCTGCTCATATTGAAGCACGGACCTAATACCTGGGAATTTTCTCCGGAATTATAGTTGCCGGTAAGGCCGGTAACCCAGGCGTTTGCGCCGGAAGCCGCCGAGTTGATCGTGGACTTTGCCGGGGTGCCCAGCGCCCAGGAACTGTTTACCCCGCTTGTCAGCCAGCCGCCGTTGCCGTTCTCAAAATTCTGAAAATACGGATAAGCAGCTATGGTAGGAATGGCATGTACCAGGGTGTTTATGGTGTCGTTCCCGTGGTCGCCGTCTGAGGGCAGGCCGGTATAAACCACGAGCGGATAAGTGCCCGGGGTAGCTAAATTTACTTTCGCATTAAAGGTGTAAACCAAAACATCCTCGGAAAGCATGTTGGAGGTAATGACTTCGGTAACGGGCGGGTTATTGCCGAGCCGGTAGGTTACCGGAATAGCATTCTGGGCCAGCAAACCGAAATTTTTGATCATGACCGATACGCTTTCCTGGTTGGTGGAGCCGCATTTGGAAACGGGGCTGGTTATGGACAGGATGCCGGCATCGTGGTTCGGGGTTTCGTAGATCTGCACATCGTCGAAGCCGAAGCCGTCGTCTTCGTAATAAAGATCGGAAGCAAAGGCAATTCTTAAACGCACCGAAGCCTGGCCGCCTAAACCGTTGAGTTTGTGCTTGGCCCTTACCCAGCCGCCGCTGCCATTGCCCGGCGAAGAGCCCACGCGGCCCGTCCAGCCCTGGTTGTTAAAAACGGGCGGCTGGCTGCCCGGCACGGAAGCGATATTATTGGAATTGTACCAGTTATAAGGGTCGCCGTAATCGCCAACGCGTTGCCAGGTTAAGCCGCCGTCTATGGAAGATTGCAACACCGCGCCGTCGCCGTTATTCTCGCTGTTCCACCAGATCTTCATTTCAATTACGGGCGCGGTAAGGCCGGTTAAATTGAAGCATGGACTTACTACGTAGGAATTTTCGCTGGCATTATTGGGACCGGTCAGGCTCGTGATCCAGGAGTTGGAATCGGAGGCGGTGTAATTCATGTATAATTTGCCGGTGGGGTAGCCCAGGGCCCAAGAAGAATTGGGGCCGCCGCTAGTCCAGCCGCCAGGGCCGGACGCAAAATGTTCTACGTAGGGGAACGTAGTAATGGGGGTGCTGCAGGCCGGCGCCTGGCTCTGCGCGAACCGGGCGCTAAGTAGCAACAGCAGGAGTAAACAGTACTTTCTCATAAAAACGTTATTGAATTGAGGGTTGTTGGTGGCGGAAACGGGCAAAAGAGAACCAAAAACGAACCCGACTTCTTAAGGCTGAAACCCTAGCGTTTTTCAGCTTCGTAAACCTGTTAATTTTATATTTTCTCTTTTAATTCTTTAATCTCAAAACAACGGCTTCTTTTATGGATTGTACTTGTAAAATCCTGTCTTTTTAGTAAATATTGAATAGCGGATTTCATGAGTATGTAGATTATTACATAATTTTGACCTTTTATTATTTGCCTGTTTATGCAGAAGGCTACTTTTTCTAAAAAGGAAATGCTGTTTTACAACCGGGGTTGCGATGTGTTTCATTTGGATCATGCCAGCAACCGGACTGACTTTTCTGACCTGGCGCCCAACAGTATAATCAGCTCCTGTTTCACGGCCTACGAAAGCCAGATCCATCCCACCACCGGGCTGGGGGTAAAGTATGTATCGGAAGGCAAGGAAACGTATTGGCTGAAAGGTAAAAAAAGCGAGGTCACGGCCGGAAAATATTTGCTGATAAATGAATCGGAACCGCGGTTAGACGTGAAAATAAAATGCGCCGAAACCTGGGGCATGTGTGCCAATATTGAACCCGCGGTTTTAAACGATCTCATCTTTCAGGTACTTTTCCCGAATAAGCTGGACGAAATGAACCAGGTGCAGCAGTATTTATTATCACCCGAACTGCTGGTGCGGCAGGCAACCGCCAGCGACGAACTCCAACAGTTCCTGAACCGGCTGATCGGATTTGTGGGCACGCATCCGAACGAAAATCCGCCCATTGAACTCATTTATGAACTGGCTTCTTTGCTGGTGCGTGAAAACCTGCCGTTGATCGGTTCTTACTATAAACTTGGCGCCAGCAAACGCACTACCCGGCAGGAATTATTTCAGCGGCTGCTGCAGGGCAAGGAAATGCTGGACGACAGCGTTTTCAGCGAAGTGAATATCGGGCAGGTGGCAGATGAATGTTGTTTGTCGGAATTCCGGTTTTTCCGCTTATTCAAGCAATGCTTTGAGGTGAGTCCGTATCAGTATCTGTTCCGCCGCCGGATCGAAAAAAGCCTGGAACTGAAAAAGCAGAACCTGAGCTGGGGGGAGATTGCCTACCAGCTGAATTTTACCGATCTGGCCGCTTTCAGTAAAGGATTTAAGAAAATTACCGGCGTTTCGCCTTCGCAGTACGTGTTTTAGAACAGATTCAGTTTTTTTTATTCTGCTGTAAATTCGGCTAGAACCTTACCTGCGAACTTCCGCCTGCTTAAACAAATTATAATCCTGCACTTCATGCTGCGCAAAACGCTATGGTTTTCCTTTCCAAAACTAAAGGTTGCCGAAACGGTATGCTTCAGGACGGAAAATCTTTTTATAGCATAAGAATCAGTTTTTCCTGCAAGGCTGTCGCTGACTTTTTGGGGCTAAAACCCTACCGTTTACCAGGAGCTTGGTAAAATATTAGAAATATAATATTCAAGGCTTCTGAATCTAAAGTTTCTCTAGAGTTTTCAGGCTAAAAAGGATACCATTTCAGCTTCCGTCGCGTTCAGAAAATACGGATTTCTGTGACAAAGTATTTAATAAATTGAATATTTGAACAGTTCCAGGATTCAGGAAATAAATAAAAAAGCCCCGGAAAATTCCCGGGGCCTTAAGCATATAGAAACCAAATTAAACTATTCTACAATCAATTTCCGGGTGGCAACGTTGCCTTCAGAAGCGATCTTCAGTACATAAATCCCTTTGGCGGTACCACTCAGGTTTAATTGTTGAGTACCTGAATGGTTCGTTACAACTTCACGCTTCACCACTCTGCCGGCCAGATCTGTTACTTCAACTGAATAGCTGCCGAGAGAAGCCGGTACTTTCAGGTTGAATAAACCGGCAGACGGGTTTGGATATACTGCAATATTGTTTTGCAGAATATTTTCTGAAATACCGGTATTCGGGGCAGCAATGCGTACCACATTAATATTGTCGATCAGGTTAGCAGTTCCGTTTCCGTTATCGTATTCTTCTTTCACATCGCTTTCCAAACCGATCTCGATAGTAGACTGGCTCAGGTAAGAAGTAAGATCTACCTTAATTTTCTGCCAGTTAATTGGCGTACCGGAGAAAGGCGGGCGGTAAGTAGGGCCTACCTGCGTGCCGTTAACAGTTACCCGGAAGTTCGTATTGGCATTTACACTCCTGAACAGCTGTTTCAGATCGAAACTCAGGTATAAAGAGTCTTTCGGATTTCCCACGCCAGGAGTAATGCAGAAATAAGCTCCGGCGAAATTATCCGGGTTAGCCGTCCAGGGATTGGTAGTGCCAACAGGCAGGGTCCAGTTAAAGCTGGCTACACCGTCCATGATGAGGCCTTTGGCAGATCCGGTACCATTGCTGGCGCCTGTTCCTTCGGTAATTTTTGCCTGTTTACCAACCATAGTTTTCAGCATTGGTAACCCAGTATTGGTTGTTTCGAAATCCAGGGTCACCGGTAGAGTAGAGAACAAGGCATTCGGGTGGCTTATGGTGTCAGCATCGTTGCTGGCATTTCCATCGTTTGGCATTACCGTTTTCGCAACAATTAAATAAGGACCAGGCACACTCATGTTCGCTTTTGCAGTGAAGGTGTAAGAGGCAGTTGCATTACCCAGCAGAGAACCGGTGAAAGTTTCGGTGGCAATAGTGGTACCGTTTATAGAGAAGGTAACCGGAACCGAAGTCTGGGTTACTGAACCGAAGTTCTTGATCGTAACAATAATGGTTTCGGCGTTGCTCAGACCGCAACCGGAAGTAGCTGGTCCGCTGATGGCAATTACGCCGGCATCATCCTGAGCAGTACCGAACTCATACGCGCCTGCATCTGGCGTGGCAACATTGCGTGGGGCGCCGGCAATATCGTCCGTTACAGTGGCAAGCGGCTGCCCGATATTGTTTATCAGGCCGGAGGTTGGCTGTAAGTTTCCGGTTATCAGATTCGCGTAAGAAGGATCGTCGGAAACGCTGTTCTGGTCATATGCATTGCTGTTGGCAGCTTTCCAGTCGGCAAGAGTAGCTTTGGCAGTACCTAAGAACCCAATATTTCCGCCAGGTACAAACAGCACATTATTGTTGCTTGTAATGCTTGAAGTAGCATTATCGAAGTACAGGGCATACTTGGCTCCGGTTCCGGCAGTGATCGAAACAATGTTGTTTATGAATCTTGCATTGGTAACCGGGGAATTCTGAAAATAACCGCGTAATGCACCGGTGCTGGCCGCATGGCCCAGGTCAAGGGTGTTGTGATAAATGTGAGCGCCATCGCTGCCGGAATTATAAACGCCGTAAACAGCACCATTGGTATTGATGTCGTAAACCAGGTTATTTTTAATAATATTTTCAAACCCGGCCGGGGCATCTGAATTGAAGATGTATATACCGTAAACTGCGCCGTTTTTTGTAGTAGCAGCAATATGCGAGTTATGGATCCGGTTTTTACTGATGATAGTAGCGGTAGAGTTGTCGGTTAAATAAATACCAATTGTAGGGTTCGATACCAAATTGCGGACAGGTCGGGAAATATCATTGCCTTCAATCAGGGTGCCTTTCGCAACTGATATCATAATACCAGTAGCGTAGAAGTCTTTGATCGAGTTGTTTACAAAGCGGTTCTGGCTATTCACATTGGCATTGCTGTTCAGGTGTATGCCTTTGTAACCGCCGATGATGGTGTTGCCGGAAAACGTGTTATTATTACCGGTATTGCCGGGCAATGCTACCAGCGTATTGGAATTCGTAAAAACAATACCAACAGAATTGTTTTCGGAGGTGTTGGTAGCAGCAATGGTAACAGTATTGTTGGTGATTGCATTATTATCGGCTCCGTTAGTCAGCTGAATACCCCAGCCGTAAGTAGCGTCAGATGCTTCTACCTGGAAATTGTTTATGGTTACGAAATCAGTACCGTCCAGGCGGATCACAGGTCGGTTAGAAGTGGTAGAAGCAAAACTGATCGTATTGCCATTCCCTTCGAACCTGACAGTGTTTACTGCATTCGTTCCCGGAAGCGTTCCCAGGTTTAACTGTTCCATGTAAGGACCGGTTCCGGCTACTACATTGAAGATTACCGGGGCAGAGATTCCGCAGGAAGTAAGGTTTTGCACGGCGGCTGTAATGGACTGGTAATTGGTGGCAGAAACCGGGCTGTTCTTATCGATGGTATAGGTTCCGGCAAGCGGTATGCAGGAAGTTCCGTTCAGCGTAAAGCAATCGTTTGAAGTATTGCCATCGGTTTGCCCGTTTGGCGTAGCCGTACATACCTCTAAAGTAAAGGGGCCTGCAACGAAGGTATAATTGCCAATGGTTACCGAAGTAGATGTTCCCGGAGCCAGGTTACCTGTCCAGGTGTAAGGCGTCTGGGCAACGGTGTTCACTGTCCAGGCTATGGAAGCAGTGGTTAAAGGTGTGGTGCCAAAGTTTTTAATTACAATTTCTACAGTGCTTGAGCCCGGGGCTACGGCCAGGGCTGGCGTAATGACAGAAGTTACTCCGGCATCGTTGGTTGTAGGGGAGTTAAATTCGTATGCACCAGCATCAGGGGTAGTTGTGTTGCGGGCCGCACCGGTAATGTCGTCGGTAACTGCAGCAATTGGCTGGCCGATATTATTAATGGTAGAATTGCCTGGCTGCAGATTGCCGGCAGTAATATTCACAAAGTTCGGATTGGCAGATAAACTGTTCTGATCGTAAGCGCCACCGCCTACAGCTTTCCAGTCAGCCAGGGTTGATCTGTCAGTTCCGGCAAAACTCCCGAAGTTGCCATTGGGAATATGTAATACGTTGTTGTTGCTGGTTATTACTGAAAGGGGAGCTTCGAAATAGAGCGCGTGTTTAGTACCGGTTCCGGCAGAAATGCTAATAATATTATTGATGAACCGGATGTTTGAAGCCGTATTTATCTGGTAAAAACCGCGTAAATTACCGGTATTTGCGGCATTGTCTAAATTAACGGTATTGTAGTAAAAATGTGCTCCGTCGCTGCCACTATTATACAAGGCATAAATAGCACCAGTATTGTTGATGTTGTAGGTCAGGTTGTTTTTAATTACGTTTTCAGAACCGGCCGGGGCATCTGAGTTTTGAATATGGATCCCATAAACATCGGTACTTAGTACGGTTCCGGTTGCGGCATCGTGTGTATTGTGTACCCGGTTTTTATTAATGGTGGTTAACTGTGAATTGCCGGATACACTAATGCCGTAAAATTCGCTTCCCAGGTTCCGGGTCGGACGGCTGATGTCATTTCCTTCTACCAGGGTGCCTTTTGCTGCTTTCACCCAAATACCATAAGAAATAAAATCTTTGATGGTATTGTTTCTGATCTGGTTATTGCTGGTTGCAGTAAGTACACTGTTCAGGTAAATTCCAACAAAACCGCCGGTAATGGTGTTGCCGGAGATGATATTGTTGTTGCCGGTGTTGCCGCCGGTTGCACTATTAGTGCTGTTCGTAAAGAAGATGCCGGTATTGGCTGCATCCAGTAGGGCATTAGAAGCAACGGTAATGGTGTTGTTGCTGATGGTATTGTTATCGGCGCCGTTCGTGATGTGAATTCCCCAGCCAAAACCAGAATCCGAGGCTTCGATCTGGAGATCTTTTAACGTAATGAAGTCAGCGCCATCCAGACGAATAGTTGGGCGGTTGTTTGCGTTACCTGTAAAGCTGATCTTATTACTGTTTCCATTAAAGGTAATGGTATTGGTTGTGCTGGCGCCCGGAACAGGCGTGAAAATAACCTGTTCGTTATAAGGGCCTGAACCGGAAACTACGTTAACCGTAACCGGGCCCGAAACCCCTTTGCAGGTAACATCTGAAACAAAAGTTGCAAAAGACTGATAGTTGGTAGTTGAAACGGGGCTGTTCTTATCGATGGTGAAGGTGCCACTCAGGGGAGCAACAGTAGTAGTTACCTGCACACTGCCAGATGGAGCTGTATTGGTTCCGCAACTAACATTTACGCGGTAAAAGGTAGTAGCAGTTTGTGAAGTCGTGTAACGGTCGGTGGTTGCGCCTGTTATATCGGTCCAGGTAGTTCCGTTCGGAGAAGATTGCCACTGATACGTTAAACCCGATGCAACAGTGGAGCCGGTAACGCTAAGTTCAAAAGGCACGCCAACGCAAGTTGTGGCCGCTGAACTTACTGCACTGCCAGCTGTTGGCGTACCGCTGCAGGCCGGGAATGGGGTAATATCAATGCCGAAATTCGGCCAGCCATTTGTATCCTGGGTGCCGCTGGTAGCAGCAGTACTAGATGCGAAAATCTTTTTATGAGCCGGTACTACGCCGGAGCTTGTGGAATGTACGCTGATGCCAGTATTGAAAGAGCCGATCTGCACTTCAACGATTAGGGTGCGGGTATTGTCGTAGTTGAAGGGCGTATCCAGATCGATGAAGAACCAGCCTCCAGCCGTTGCATGACCGGTAAGAGTTAGCGAAGCGCTGTTTTTTACCTGCGTAAGGCCGGTAAAAAAATCGAGGCTGTTGCTTCCGGGAAAAACAGTTGCCTGCGTCTGGCCCATGAATACCTTGAAATTGGTAAATGTGCCTGAAGCGCCTGCTGTAGTATTCCGGAAGTAGATCCGGCTGATGGTGCCGGGAGTTGTTGCAGGGCTGAAATCGCCAGGGAGGTAGAAAAACTGCGTTTTTAAAGCATTTGGGTTATTAAAGAGATTAAGAGTGGTTCCGGTACCAGCGCCTTTGCTGTAACCAGGTGTCTGAGCCTGGGTTTGGGGCATGCCTGATAGCAGGAATACTGCAAGCCAAAAGCAAAGCAGTAGAAAGTTGCCTGGCTTTCTGCTGAAAGCATGAGGCGAGGCCAGTTTACCGGAGAGGAAGGAAACTAACCTTGTTTTGATCTGGGTATTCATGTAATAAATAGGAAAAAATTAAAAATTTCTTAGTGAGTTTGTTTTTGAAAAAAAATGCAGGGTATCTTGTTGATTTACAGAGGTTATTACTTCGAAATATACCTTCTTTTACTAAGTGTTTATTCAGGATGGGTATGAACGACCTTTTTGTTTCCATAAACATCAGGAAGCATGAAAAATAATTGCCGAATTTGGTTTTCGGAGCAGTGATTACCCGGATTTATACAGGTAAAACAAACCAATTTTCGGAGCGGGAAACGCCGGGTTGAATCAGAAATTAAGGCAATGATCTGCCTCCTGACTTCAATTAACAGCGAAGCGTTTAGGAGGGGCGGAATTGGCTGATCGAACAGTTTTTAAGACTAAATGAATAGCGTTTCTTGTAAAGCGGGTATTTTGGGAGCAAAAAGGGTACTCCTAAAACAAAAAAAAGCCCCGAAAGTATCTTCGGGGCTTTTGAGTTTTGGAAACTAAAACGATAGCGTTTTTTGCTTTAAGGTTTACTTTATGAATTATTCCACGATCAGCTTGCGGGTAGCTACGTTTCCTTCGGAAGCGATCTTGAGGATGTAGATCCCTTTGGCTGTGCCGTTCAGGTTCAGTTGGGTTGTACCAGCATTGTTGGTTACGGTCTGCTGTTTTACCAGTTTGCCCGTCAGGTCCGTTACTTCTACTGCATAATCTCTAATAGTAGTTGGTATTTGCAGGTTGAATAAACCGGTAGAAGGGTTCGGGAATACTATCAGGTTGCTTTGCAGGATGTTTTCGGAAATACCTACGCACGTAGAGCAGGCAACGCGTACGATCTGGATATTATCGATCACGTTGGCTGTGCCGGTGCCGTTGGCATATTCTTCTTTCACGTTGCTTTCCAGGCCGATCTGAATGGTGCCTTTGTTTTTATACGGGGTCAGGTTTACTTTAATGGTTTTCCAGGGGGCCGGTATGCCGGCAGGGTAGCCACCAAAAGGAGGCCAGTAGGTCTGGCCTACCTGGTTGCCGTTTACCGTAACCCGGAAGTTGGTGTTGAACATGGAGGTTTTGTACAGCTGTTTCAGGTCGAAGGTAAGGATCAGGGAATCTGTGCCAACTTGGATAGGGGTCAGGCAAATGTAAATTCCGGATAAGTTATCTTCGTTGTTTATAAAGGGATCTATGCCTATCGGATCTACCCATTTAGAATGGTTTATGCCGTCCATGATCAGGCCTTTTCCGGCTCTACCGGTGCCGGCTACTTCGTTAATGGCAGATTTTGGCCGGGTAACGATGCGGGCGGCAATCATGCTGGTAGGCGGGGTTTCAAAATCGAGGGTAACAGGCAGGGCGTTGAACAAGGTATTGGTTACGTTATATATAACCGTGTTATTGGTCATGTCCGGATCTATTCCGGCATTGTTTACAATGCGCACTTCAATGCTGTGCGGGCCGGCAGCCGAAAGGTCGGCCGTTTGGGTGAAGGTGAATTTTTTAGGTACGTCAGGCATTAGAGGTGTGCTGGTAGCCGCTGTTGTCCAGGCGCCGCCGTCAACCCTGAATTGCAGGTGATAATTGCTTATAGCAATGCTACCCAGGTTCTCGATCATAACTTCTACTTTTTCGCTGTTACTGAAACCACAGACCTGGCTAAGCGGCTCAAAGGAATAAATAGAAAGGTTATGGGTATTATCAGCAATGCGCACATCATCGAAGGCAAAACCATCATGAGCAGACCAGGTATTGGAGCCAAAGGCCACACGCAGCATTACGGCTGGTTGCCCGGATAAGCCGGTAAGTCTGTGTTTTACTTTCACCCAGCCATTGCTGCCCGGTGGTGTTGGATTTGAGCCGGCTCCGCCCGACCAGCCTTGTTGCTGGCCTCCCGGGTTACCGGAAATGGTGCCGGAGTTATACCAGTTATTAGGCTGGCCCATGGTGCCAATGGTTTGCCAGGTAGCGCCGCCGTCAATAGAAGATTGCAGCACAGCACCGGCTACGGCCGCTTCAGAAGCCCACCAAACTTTCATTTCAAGGTCAGGATCGGCGCTTGTTAAGGCAGAGAAGTTGAAGCACGGGCTCGTTACCCAGGAGTTTTCAAGTGTATTATGATTCCCGGTCAGTCTGGTAACCCAGGCATTTACGCCGGAAGCCGCGCCCTGAATGATCTGCTTGGCTGGCGTGCCTAAAACCCAGGAAGAATTGGTGCCGCCTGCGCGCCAGCCGCCCTGGCCGTTTTCAAAGTTCTGGCTGTAAGGAAAAGTTGAAATAAGCGGAACCGAAGTAATGCTGGTAGTTGCCGTATTGTTGCTCGGGTCGCTGTCGCCGGTTAATAAAGTGGTAGCCGTAATAGTATAAGACCCAGCCGTAGACAGGTTTGCTGTTTGCAGGAAGCAGTAGGTATACGTGTCAAACGGCGCAATCGTATCTGTTACGGTTTCGGTAACTACCGGGCCGCTGCCAACCTGGTAACTTACCGGGAAATTGCTTTGTGCGGCAAGGCCTCTGTTGGTAATGGTCACGCAAACGGTTTCGGCAGCTGAAAGCAAACAGCCGGAAACCGGTGAGATGAAGGAAGTTAATTCTAAATCTAAACCCGACATTTCAGTTAAAAGTACGTCGTCTAAAGCAAACCCTCCCAGGTTTACACCGGGATCGGAGGCGAACGCGATACGAAGCCTGACATTGGTCTGACCTCCCAGGCCTGTAAGCGCGTGTTTGGCCAATACCCAGCCCCCGCTGCCGGTTGAGCCGCTTCCACTCCAGCCAGTAAGCTGGCCGCCCGGGAAACTACTTATGCCACTGTTGTTGTACCAATTATTGGGGGCGCCAACCGTGCCGACAGTCTGCCAGGTTAAGCCATTATCTATAGAAGACTGCAAAACAGCGCCATCCCAATTGTGTTCGGTTTGCCAGAAAATTTTTGCCGAAAAAATGGGCGCTACCACGCTCGCGAAGTTGAAGCAGGGGCTCATCACGTATGAATCTTCCCCACTGTTATGATTTCCGATTAAGTTGGTTGCCCAGGCTTTAGTACCCGAGGCAGCGCCGGTAATACCAGGTTTGGAGGGGGTGCCCCAGGCCCAGGAAGAGTTCGTTCCGCCGCTGGTCCAGTTGCCGTTGCCGGCTTCAAAATTTTCGAAATAAGGAAAAGTGGAAATAGGAGTAGTGCAGGCTTGCCCCCAGGCTCGCCCTGCTAAAATCAAGATAAGCAGCGAAAGCGGTATTAGTTTTTTCATATGCAGCAGGTTTAAAAGCAGCGTAATATGGTGTTAGGTCGCTAAATTTATAGATAAATCTAGTATTATCAAATATAAATCGTGTTCTGTTATTAAGGAGAGGATGTAAAGGTGTATATAATATGTTCAAACTGCATTTTGCAAATGAAATGCCCGGGCTATGTTGTTAGAGTTTAATTGAATAGTGCTTTAGCCCGAAATGCTGTAATGTTGTAGTTTGATCTTTCAATGTTATTCTGGTTTGGATCACGATTCTGCGATGATTAAGTGCTTCATGTTGACCAGGTTTTTGAGAATAATAGTCGCTAGAGGCTTGGGAACAGGTGGATTGTCAGCTAACCGCAGAGTGCAGAAAATTCCCGGACGCGCTTTTAGGAAATGTAATACACCTTTTTAAAACCGAACATTATCCGCAATGAAGCTAGCATTACTGGAGTTTTTGCAGCTTTCGTTTTCATACTTTTCAGGCAGATTTAGCTACCGTTTTTAAATCAAATTTTGGATTAATATTCGGGAATTCCGGGCTTTGCTTTTTTTTTGAAGCATTGCAATGCATACTTTTTAAGCTTAAAACCCTACCGTTTTTTCCCTTGGAAACTTTCACCTGGCTGGAAACAAAAAAAGCCCCGAAAGTATTTTCGGGGCTTTTGAGTTTTGGAAGCTAAAACGATAGCGTTTTCGCTTTAAGGTTTACTTTATGAATTATTCTACGATCAGCTTGCGGGTAGCTACGTTTCCTTCAGAAGCGATCTTGAGGATGTAGATTCCTTTGGCCGTGCCGTTCAGGTTCAGTTGCGTCGTACCAGTATTGTTGGTTACGGTCTGCTGTTTTACCAGTTTGCCGGTTAAATCCATTACTTCTACCGAGTAGTTACGGGTAGTAACAGGTACTTTCAGGTTGAATAAACCAGTAGACGGGTTTGGGAACACTACCAAGTTGCTTTGCAGGATGTTCTCTTTCATGCCCAGCACAGTAATGCGCTGCACCTGGATGTTGTCGATCACGTTAGCCGTGCCGTTGGTATTATCGAAAGCTTCCCGCACGTTGCTTTCCAAACCGATCTGGATGCCGCCTTTGTTTTTGTA
>NZ_JAEHFX010000013.1 GCF_016623615.1 Adhaeribacter terrigena
GAACAACGAACAACGAACAACGAACAACGAACAACGAACAACGAACAACGAACAACGAACAACGAACAACGAACAACCTTAAAACCGGTAACGCACCTGTGCCCGAACATCCGTCCGGCGCGGGCCCTGAATTTCTTCCAGGCCGGAACTGATGGTTTTCTGATACCGGTAATGCGTATAGGCCAGCTTCAGCCAAACATCCATTTTTCCTGAAAAACTGTATTGCAAAACGGTATACATTCTGGTGCCTGCCCCCCCGAAAGAAGGAATAGAAAACGCGTATAAAACATCTTTCTCGGTTACGTATTGCCGGTTTTCCGAATCGTCGGTATCGAAAACGGCGTAGCGCGAGCTGATCCGGAAACGCCGGAATTCCAGGTTTACATCCTGCGCCAGGAAATATCCGGTGGTGCGCTCGCCGTTCCCTACATTGTAACTACTGAACTGCAGGCGCGAACGCAAACTCAACCTACCGGTAGGCGCAAAATCGGCGGAAAGCAAATAATTACGCCGCGTAGCCAGCTCTAATCCCGGAATATTCTGCAGGCTGCCTGGTTCTTCCAGTTCTTTATTTTCGGTGCGGAACTGGCCGTAAAAAGTAGCCAGTTTGCTGGGTTTATACAGCAGGCGCAGTAAATATTCTTCGCCGCCGGAAGGGGCATTTACGCCAAAGCGCAGCCAAGGAAACCGGAACCGGTCGTAGTAAGCCGTAATTTCCCAACGGCTGGCCGGACGAATTTTCAAGCCCGTGTAAAAGCCTTTTTCGTTTATCGGGCGCGTATTTTCTGAAAAACCATCGCCGTAAAGCGTATGAAAATTGCGGGCATAATTCCGGTAGAGCATGGCCACTTCCACCTGTGAGGTTAAACTTGCCATAAGGCCCTGCACCAAGCCCAAACCGCCGCTCTGCGAACGCGCCGCTTCGCCAAAGAAATTTACGTTGCGCCAGTTATAGCTGTAATAGCCGCTTAAAAGTAAATTATTACTGCCCCGGAATTCGAAACGGTTATAAGCCGCATCGGAACGCAAAAGGGGCACGCTGTAACTGGAATTGAAAACCGTAAAACCACCCGATGCCCGACGGCTTTTGCTGAAATAAGCCAGGTTGGCGCCGGAGATCTGTTCAGTAACATTATGCTTGCGCGCAATTTCGGTAGAAGTGCGGTGAAAACCGGTTTCCTGCAGACTACTCGATTCCAGGTCGCCCAGCGAAATTTGTTCGTTCAGTTGATCTAAAGAATCCTGCAGTAATTGAAAACTGACGTCCACTTTTTTACGCGAATAGAAACCGGTTAAATTCAGGGTATTGGTTAATGTATACGTGGCGGCAGCTCCCCGAAAGAAAGCGCTTTCCAGCGTAGATGTGTAGGGCCTGATGCCCAGATCGGAGCGGCGGGTGGTGGTAATGGTTTCGCCGCCCTTGCCCACGCCAAATGCCGAAGCCGCTATCAACCCCTGCCCGAACGACAACTGATAATCCCCGATCGCCAGGGTTTTCAACCGGCCTTTATCGTACAACTGAAAATGCGCTGAATAAAAATCGAACCCGTAGCGGTGCGTTTTAGAATCGAAAATAAATTGTTCGCCGGCGTCTTTTTCCAGGGTAAATCCTAAGCTGAAATCGCGGGTATGCGCCACGCGGTAACGGAGCAAAAGTTTATCGGGCGATCCTTTATAATGCGATGTTTCCTGGCCGTTGCTTTTTATAGTTGGCGGCAGATAACCCTTCTTTTTCTGTAAGGTGCGTTCGTAGCGAATGAGCAAATAATTATTCTCTTCGGAAAGCATGCGTTCCCAAAGCGGCCGCCGGTCGGTTTGCAAACCCGTTTCCAGCACCGTTACAAAGGGCAGCAGCTTGTTAATGGTTATCAGGTCGAAGCCTTCGATGGTTTGCAGTTCATAAATGCTTAAAAGCCCGCCGGTGCGGTTAATGTGCTCAAACAAAGCCGTGATCTGCACTTCCGACAAGATGAAAAGTGAGCTTAGTTCTTCGCGGTTGGCGCGGTTCAGGTTTATGGGGTTCTGGTAATACTGCAGCAGGTTTTCGTAAATATCTTCGTAAGGCAGGTCTTTATCCTGTTGCTGCGAAAAAAGCTCCTGTACCAAAAGATCCAGGTTCACTTCGCGCCGCGGTAATTCCTGCGCCAGCGCGAAACCAGGAACGAAAAACGACAGGAAAAACAGCGCAAACAGTATCCGTTTCGGCATAAGCTATTCAAATTTATAACCCACCGAAACATGATTACTGAAACCCAACCGGCTCTGCGAACTCAACGCATAATCTATCTGGAACCGCTGCGCGGCAAAACCAACCCCAAACGATGCGGTCTGCTTTAAAGTTGAAAAACCCGTGCGCAAGGCTAGTTTTTCGATCACCTGGTATTCCAGTCCGGCTTTGAAATCGGCATCCAGCTCCAGGTCTTTTTCGGTTTCGGCGTTCAGCATTACTTTTTTGCCCGGCCGGTAGGATATGCCCGCTTTCATAACCGTAGGCACGCGTTCGTCGGCAAATTCAGCCATTTTCGCCTGGTTGAAATTGTAAATATGCGCGCCCACTACCAACCCCGGCATTACCTCCGATTGTCCGCCAAACGAAAAAGCTATTAACCGTTTACTGCCGAATTCTTCTACGTGCACCTGCAACAGATCGGCTTTCAAACCCAAGCGCACCTGCCCTATTTTATGCGCGTAACCAATTCCCAAACGTTGTTCGTTGTAAATTTTATCGCCGAACCGGTAAAGCTCCGCTCCAATTCCCCCCGATTGCCCGATTTTCATGGCGCCAAGCAAAGCAACCGTAGAAAAAGCTTTCAGCCCAAAACGGTTTTCAGCAAATGCGCCCAGTTCGGTTTTCTCTAATTGAGCAATGCCGGCTACGTTATTATGCAAACTCCACACATCGGAAATACCCACGGAAGCATTGCTCAGCGCCGCCGCGCGGGCCCCAACCGGAACATGATCGTTGCCGGCAAAAACTGCTTTACAACTCAGTAATAAAAGCGTGGAAACCAGCAGTTTTTTCATCGGAAAGCGTAGCGTTTTAGATCACGGATTTAATGGATTTAGAGATTTCGCGGAGCAATCAATAAAAATTCAAAGCTGCCGGCGAAAGAAACAAACCGTTTTTACGCAAAATGTTATTACTTGGGTTTTAGACTTTGTTCCAGAATCGCCGATTTTACGGACTTCAGCATTTTTGCCTGATTTTCCGTCGGGGATATGCGATTGAAGTAAAAGACTTATACAAAGATTGATCAACGGATTTTCTTTTGGGATCCAGTTTTGAAGTAATTTAAAGGATAATTTAAGCTTGTATATATACACAAAAGTCTGAAGACTTTCTGAAATTGGTAGGAACAAGTGACGCTTCGCTGAACACTTGCGCCAGGATTCCATCAGTTTTTTTCCATCCCAAATAAAAAATCAGCGAAATCCATTAATCCGTAAAATCCGTGATCCGTAAACGCTATGCTTTCAAGCCCAAAAACTGCTCATAAAAAAAAGCCCCGGAAAGTTTTCCGGGGCTTTTCAGCTTTATAGTAGAGCAAGAATTATTTCTTCTTCTTTTTCTCTTTTTTGGTTTTGGTTTTGATCTTATCGTCTTTCACTTTCACTTCGGTTTTAACTTCGCTTGTTACAGCAGCCGCGGAGGCAGCGGCAGAAGTTGCAGCGTTCGGGCTTGGCTGGTTAACCAACGTCATTTCGTTTACCAGGTGACCGGCACCGGCAAATTTATCGATGATGAAAAGTACGTAACGCGCATCTACGTTAATGCAGCGCTTGTAATCCAGGTCATAAACCAGGTCACCGCTCATGGCTTCCCAGTTACCATCAAAGGCCAGACCGATCAGTTCACCACGACCGTTAATTACCGGAGAACCGGAGTTACCGCCTGTAATATCGTTATCGGAAATGAAGTTAACCGGCAGTTCACCTTCTTTGTTCGCATAGCGGCCGTAATCTTTGGCTTTGATCAGGTCGATCAGTTTCTGCGGCACAATGAATTCTTCGTCTTTCGGATCTTCTTTTTCCAGAATACCCTGGGCCGTAGTGTAGTGGCTGTAATGCACACCGTCGCGTGGTTCGTAATCGCGCACGGTACCATAGCTTAAACGCAGGGTAGAGTTAGCATCCGGGTAGAAAGTTTTATCGGTTTGCATTTCACGCAGACCAGCCACGTACAAACGAGTTGCTTTATCCATGCTGGTTCTGGCGGTCATTAACTTCGGGTTGATGTTGCCGGTGTAGTTCGTATAAACCGAATTGATGGTTTTGAAGATCAGGTCGTTCTCTAAAACTTTCAGGGTTGGTTTTGCTAAGAAAGCATTCAGTTTTTCTTCCGAAGTCAGGAAGGTTTTCTTGTAAGCTTCGGCAGCAAATTTCTTCCAGTCGCCTTTGTATTTAGTTTCTACCGTCTTGAAAATATCCGGGTGCTGGCTTTTCGGAACATCGTTGTAGTACATCTGGTACATGGCCGCGAAAAGTTTCTCGTCGGTTGGTACGTTAAAGCCTTCAAAATATTCTTTGCTGGCCGCTTTTATCGCATCGGTAGCTTTCTTGATATCATCGGCTTTGTTTTCTTTCAGGGCTTTCTGTAACGGTACAAAGTTCAGGGCAAATTTAGCAGCCGCCGGCGCAAGAGCAGCTTCGCTTAAATAAACCTGGCTCAAAGTGTATTCTTTCTGATCCGCATAACCTTTATTGATATCGGCTAAAACGGTTCCGTAAGAAGCGTTACGGCCGGCATCGGCAGAAGCCCACTGGTTGTATTTGGCTTCGTTCTCAATTTTTCCTTCCACGGTTTTCATGCGTTTCACACCTGCATTCTGGCCCTGGAAATATTTGTGGTAGTTGCTTACCGAAGCATATTCAGAAGCATATTTCAAACGAACGGCATCGCTCTTATCCATATCTTCTTTCAGAATTTCCAGACGCTTGCCACGCAGTTTTACACGGGCCGGGTTAGAAGTTTCTACGGCTAATTTCAGGCCTTCGGAAGTCATGAAACGCTGCGTGCGGCCCGGGAAACCAAATACCATCGAGAAATCGCCTTCTTCTACGCCACCCAGGTTAACCGGAAGGTGTTTTTTAGGCTGATACGGTTTGTTGTTTGGCGAGTAAGCAGCCGGTTTGTTGTTAGCATCGGCATAAACGCGGAACAGCGAAAAGTCGCCGGTCTGGCGTGGCCACATCCAGTTATCGGTGTCGCCACCAAATTTACCAATGGAGGATGGCGGTGCACCTACCAGACGCACATCGGAATAACGCTCGTAAACGAATAAATAAAACTCGTTGCCGGCAAAGAAATCGCGTACGTAAGTAACGTAGTTTTCAGAACCTTTTGCTTCGGTAGCCAAAGCTTTCATGCGCTCAGAAACCAGTTTCATGCGGTCCGCTTCCGGCGTTTGCGCGGTAATGCCTTCCAGCACTTTTGGCGTTACGTCTTCCATGCGCACCAGAATGTCTACGAAAAGGCCCGGGTTACCAAGTTCTTTGTCGCGGCTCATGGCCCAGAAACCGTTCTTTAAATAATCGGCCTGCGGGGTAGAGCGCGATGCGATGGCATCGTAACCGCAGTGGTGGTTGGTTAACAGCAAACCTTCTTTGGAAATGAATTCGCCGGTACAGAAACCGCCAAACTGCACAATGGCATCTTTTAAGCTGGCATTGTTGATGTCGTAAATTTCTTCGGCGGTAAGCTGCAGGCCTTTTTTCTGCATGTCCACGTGGTTAAGACGCTTAACCAGCAGCGGCAACCACATACCTTCGTCGGCTTTTGCCAGGTTGGTGAGGCCTAAAACCGCAACCAGCAAAAGGGAAAAGAATTTTTTGGTCATAGAGTTATAAATGTGAAAATTTTGAAATTTGGAAATTTGAAAATACCCGCAGTTATTTCAAACGAAAAAGAACTAAAGCGCTTTCAAAATCCTTTTTTAGTATTACACACAAATGTAGGCCAAATTTCTCATTTTTACAGGACTTTTGGTGTTCGATTGTGGGCTTTTTAGTGTTCGGTTATGGGCTATTTATTTAAAAAACTGCTGCTTGCTTTAATCTGGGTCTACCAGCGCATGATTTCGCCGCTTACGCCGCCGAGCTGCCGCTTTACGCCCACGTGTTCGGCTTATGCAGCGGAGGCGGTTACCAGATACGGGCCCCTAAAAGGCGGAAAACTGGCGCTGAAACGGATTTCGAAATGCCACCCCTGGGGCAGCAGCGGCTACGATCCGGTACCTTAAAACTCCCTTTGGGCAAATGCCCAAACCTATGGTGCCAGAAAGAACGTATAGAAGAATTCCGATTGATAACACAAACGCATTTTTTTATGAAATTTTTGAAAGCACTGGTAGTTTTAATGGTTGTTTCGCTACCGTTTATTTATGGATACTCAATTTACAGCCGCGGCAGCTGGGAAGTAGCCCAGAAGGTTACACCCCTGGGCCAGTTTCCTTCGGAAGTACGCGAAAGTTCCGGTCTGGCTAAAGCCGATGACGCCGGCACCTATTATACCAACAGCGACCACGGAGCCGGCGGCGCGCCAGCCGTACTTTATAAAGTAAACGAAAGCGGCAAACTCCTGAAAACCTACACCATTTCCGGCGCAACCAACGAAGACTGGGAAGACCTGACCAACGACAATCAGGGCCATGTGTACATTGCTGACACCGGCAACAACAACGGCAAACGCACCGACCTGAAGATCTACAAAGTAAACGCTGCTAACCCGGGCCGGGCCGAAGTTATTCATTTCAGCTACGGCGATAAACCGGAGGCCGGCAAAAGCAAAAAAGGCAAGAAAGACAAAAAACCTGCCACCAGTTTCGACAGCGAAGCCATTTTCTGGGATAACGGCAGCCTGTACCTGGTAACCAAAGACCGCAGCAACACCAACGAAGCCCGCCTTTATAAACTCCCTGGTACTCCGGGAACGCACACGGCCCAGTTAGTAGCTACCAAATCTATCAATGAGCAGATAACGGGTGCCGGTTTAAGTCCGGATGGTAACCGCCTGGTGCTGATGAGCGTTGGAGCCCTGCATGTTTTCCCGGTTTCGGGCAACGATTATTTTAAGGGCAGCCCGAAAACCATTAGTTTAGGCAATGTAGGTCAGACCGAAGGCCTGGTATTTAAAGACGATAATTCACTTATCTTCACCAACGAAAGCGGCCAGATCTTCCGGTATAATTTCTAAGCCTCCTGCATTGCGGGAAAAACGCTATCCTTTTTCTATCAAAAACCGGTTGTTGCTTTAAACAAGTTCAGCCGGTTTTTGTATTTTAAAGCATGAAACATCTTCTTAAATTTTTGCTGTTGCTGCTAAACCTGACCTGGCTGGTAAGCTGCGCGGGCAAGAAATCGGACGCTAAGCCCGTTTCACAGGAAGCCCGGAATGAAAAAGCCACGATCGTTTACCTGGTGCGTCACGCCGAAAAAAGCAGCAACCACCCAGACGATCCGGACCTGTCTGCCGCCGGCCAGGCCCGCGCCGAAGCCCTGAAAAACCTGTTGCGCGACAAAGGAATTTCGGCCATTTACAGCACCAATTACAAACGCACCAGGCAAACAGCCCAACCGCTGGCTGAAGTCCTGGGCCTGAAAATTCAGTTTTACGAGGCTCATGCTTACGGAACTATAACCGGCAAAATTCTGCAAGAAAACCGTCACGGCTCGGTACTGGTGATCGGGCATTCTAATTCGGTGCTGGAACTGGTTGAAGCCTTTAAAGCCCCGCGGCCTGTTGCGCAACTAACCGATTCGGATTATAATTATTTGTTTAAAGTTACCATTCCGGAAGAAGGCGAAGCCCAGGCAACGGCAGAGCACTACGGAAACTGACCATACTTTTCAGACTGAAAACCCTACCGTTCTGAACGCAAAAACCCGGCCTTTAACCAGCCGGGTTTTTCTTTCTTTTCCAGGTTCGCTTCCCTGTCTAAAATTCTGAAGAGCTATATAACCGTATTTTTCAGTTCGGCTTCCGTTTTAGCGTTGTAACCATAACGCGGATTTTTAGTGGCCCAGATCCAGATAACGATCCCGATAATTACCAGCGGAATGCTCAGCAACTGCCCGATATTCATGCCGATGGTTTGCAGCAGATAATCTTCGGTATCTACCTGGTTTTCTTTCAGGAACTCGTAAAGGAAGCGGAGCGTGAAGAGTATTACCACGAAAAGCGCGAAAATAGTGCCGTTTGGCGTAAAGGCTTTGCGCTTGCTCCAGAGCCAATAGGTAAATAAAAACAGCAGAAAGGTAGAAATGGCTTCGTAAAGCTGCGCCGGGTGGCGCGGATGCAGGTTGGCGGCCACGCCGTTTATGATTTCGTTGTTGCGCACAAATTTAAACGCCCAGGGCACGTAGCTTACTTTGCCAATAATTTCGGAGTTCATCAGGTTGCCCAATCTAATTAAAGCCCCGCCCAATGCCACCACAATTACAATGCGGTCTAAAACCCAGAGGTAGCTGAGTTTAAATTTCCGGGCAAACAAATAAAGCGATAGCAGAATACCCACCGTAGCGCCGTGACTTGCCAAACCGCCTTCCCAAATCTTCAGGATCTCGATGGGATTGGCAAGGTAATATTCGGGTTCGTAAAACAAACAATGCCCTAAACGCGCGCCAAGCACCGTACCCACGATCATGTAGATAGTAATAATATCCACATCTTTTTCCGTGCGCCCTTCGGCCTGGTAAATTCTAGAAAGAATGCGTTGCCCGATCACAAAACCCAGCGCAAAAAGTAAACCGTACCAGCGCACGGTAAGCGGACCGAGTGTAAAAAGTTCCGGGCTCACGTCCCAGGTTATATATGCTAAAATTCCCATGTTCATTTTTAATGCGGGGCTAAATTACAATTAATTATTTGGGAGGGAAAGTCTGAAGAATTTTGCTTTGGTTCGCAGGGAGTTTTTGAGGGGGAAACCATAGCGTTTTGAATCGCGGATTTTACGACATTTTGGATTACTCAAATTATTTCCTGGCTTTTTCTGGCGCAAGTATTCAGCGAATAGACCCTTAACAACCACATTCGCCGGTATAAAAATAACGTTTCGTTGTGCCGGTTTTAATTTCTTTCAGGATCAGCTGGCCTTCTATTTTCGAAACCTCTTCGGCAACATCCCTGCTTTTTTCCTTGGTAACTTTAAGCTCGTAATCCGTATTGGCATACACGTAGAACTTTTCTTTCGCCAGGCTATCGCTTTGATATTTAAGCACCAGTTTATTTAATTTCCCATTGACAGAAATAATGGAAGTTTCGGCGTAATCATTAATGTAAATGTATTGCTCCTTTTTAAACTCCTGCTGGTTTCGGGCAAAATAACAGGAACAGCCATACATTTCCGGCGGAAATTCGGCCAAGACATCCAGTTCCGGGGAATCAGGCCTGGGCGCAGGCGCTTTTTCTGAAACCAACTCAGGTTGCTTTACAGGCTCTTTTTTTACCGGGTCTTTTTTACTTTCGCAGCTTACTAAAAAAATAATAAGAACCAGGAAAAGGAACGAAGCTGGGTTAAAGGATTTTCTAGCTTTTGTCACGGAAGTATTTCGCAGCAGGTACATAAAAACAGGAATCAGGAATGCCTTTAGCAACCTTAAAAGTTAACCAGTATCTGATAAAACGCTATGCTTTTCACCTTAAAAACTCAACCCAGCTTTTTCAATTCCTCCTGAAAACCGCCGCTCAGGATCGGGAAACGCAACCAGCTTCTGGGGTCCAGATTATAATCATCGAGGTGGAAAGCCGGGGCGTAACGCTCACGTTTCCACTGGTTGCGGCTCCATAAAGCATAAAATCGTTTGAGGTACATTTTCAGCGCTTCCGGTTCCACTTCGGTTTTCAGGCGTTCAAAAACCTGCATCGGGGAAAGCCTTTCGTAAAAAGCCAGGCGCTCGATCTGGTTCAGGATCGGGTACGGCATCAGGTCTTTTTCGTCGGTCTGCGCTTGTTCGGCCGGCCGAAGCTCGGCGCTTGGCTGCAGATTATTTACGTATTGCAGCCCTTCGTAACCCAGGTTTTGCTGCGCCCAGACAAGCCACTGCCGCAGAAATGCTTTATCTACCCCTGCCAGCGGCGAAATACTCCCGGAAGTATCGCCATCCATGGTAGCGTAACCAACGGCGGCTTCGCTCCGGTTAGAAGTGGCCAGAAGCAGCGCATTGTTAATATTGGCCAGCATCCAGATTGCCGGGGCGCGTACGCGGGCCTGAATGTTTTGCAGCGTTACATCGTCAGTTTGCCAGGTCAGTTCGCGGCCAATGGCTTTTTCAATTTTACCAGTGTAGCCTTTCACCTCTTCGTCGATGCCCCAGTTATAGAAAACGGCGCCGATAGATTTTGCCAGTTCTTCGGCACTCTGAAACGTATCATCAGAAGAATTAACGGTGCCCTGGTAAGCAGTGGTCAGTAGTTTTCCGGTCAGGAACTGTTGTTTTTCGAAGTCGTTCAGGAACTCCAGTTTTTGCAGGTCTTCGGCGGAGAATACGTTCAGTTTCCGGGCAAATGCCTCGAGGCCAAGTTCATTCAAAGCACGTTTTACCATTTCGGCAATTACCACCGCGCAGGCCGAAGAATCGGCGCCGCCGCTGAGCGAAAGCACAAAACCCCGGCTCCGGCTTTTCCTTAAATAGTCGAAAAGTGCCAGGGTAATAGCCGAAACAAATTCCTTGTTTTCATCTACCGGTTCCAAAGGCGCAACTTGCTCCACTACCGGCAGCGGATCTTCAAAATTCACTTCCCCGCATTCCAGGTCTACATTTTTGAAACTCAGCAGTTGGTTCCGCATGATCAGATTCCCGTTCTGCGCGATCAGAATTTCCCCGTCGAAAACAATGCGGCCCGATTCATTACCCAGCAAATTGGCGTACACATACGCACAGTTATATTTTTTGGAAGCATCTACTACCAGATGATATCGCACATCGGTCTTGCTCATGGCAAAGTGGCTCGCACTCGGGTTCAGAATTAACTGCACGCCGCGTTGCTGGTGCCTTCCCGCCGGCCGGTCGTCGCCGCGCCAGGCATCTTCGCAGATCTCGAACGCAAACGTTACGCCGTTCAGCTCATAAACCAGATCACCGATCTTATAAGTTTTCCCGAATTTCTCGAAGGTCGTTTCCTTGCCGGCCGGCCAGCTCGTAAACCAGCGCGGTTCGTAATGCACGCCATCGTTGGCTAAGAACTGCTTGGCCGTAAACCCGATAATTTCTTTATTCTGAATGACGCAGGCGGTATTATAAATTACGTGGTCGCGGAAGCGGACCGGCAAGCCAACGGCTACGGTAATATTTTCGCACCAGTCCTTAATTTCCAGCAGTTTTTCAAACGCTTCTTCCGGCAGCCATTCGGTCAGAAAAAGATCTTCGCAGCCGTAACCGGTAATGGAAAGTTCGGGCAGCAGCAACAAATCGGCCTTACTTTTGCGGGCCTTTTCGATAGCGTTTTTAATGTTGGCGAGGTTGTTTTCCCAGTCGAGCGGGGTTTGGTTCAGGGCAGCAGCAGCTAAAAGCATAAGCAATTGAGGTTTTCTTGCGGTTCAAAAATACGCGTACGCAAGGTGAATAACTATGGGTATTATTTTTTGATTTAAGATAGATCCGGCAGAAACAGAATACTTAGCTATATTGAATCATATTCATCTATTTTCGGCTTTTAAGTACCATGATAAAAAGAACCGGACTGCTTTATTTAGCTTTAATATATTTATTAATTCCATTTTCTTCTTTTGCTGATAGCAAAATTAAAAGCGATTCTATAAACAAAGCTACGCACAAGCAAGAATATCTTGCGAAAGTAAAACGACTTGGCTTACCTTATGATGAGGACTTTTATTATAAATATAAAGTTAATCTGAATAAGATATCTGAACTCGCGAAGCTTGGGGTTAATGTAAAGAAGGACTTTTTAAATACGGAACAGCATTATGTTGAAGGCAATACTTTAATTGCTGAAACCGTTGTAAAAGGAACAGTTTTAAAGTTAGAATATGACACCAGCAGAATTGCGCAATATCATTCCATTTATACAGTTCAGGTAGAAGAAGCATATAGCGGAGAACCGTTCAGACAAATAAAGATTTATCTGATGTCTGGAAAATTTGGCGATAATTATATAAGTGTAAGTGCCGATCCAAAAATAAAAGTTGGGGATGAATTGCTATTGTTCTTACTTCCTTTTGATTATGAAGAAATTGAAGAAAATAAAGCAAAAGGATTTTTAAATAGTTTTGTGACCTTCCCTCCTTTTCACCCGGAAAATTTTGTAGTAATGGAAGCTTTTCGGATTGAAGGTGATAAAATTTATAAAGACAATGATTTAAAAGTTGGCAAATTAAACAGGAAAGAAGCGAAGCTTAAAAACATCATCAAAATAAACGACCGGAAAAATTTTTATTCGACAAGATTTTTAAATTAATCCGCGGAGCACATGCAACAGAAAAGTCGGGAAAAAGAAAAAATCCGCGCATTCCAATAATCCGGAAAATCCGCGATTCAGAAAACGCTATACTCTTGAAGCGAAAAACTAAATATCGAGGCTTTGGAGGGCTTTTTCGGCGGCGGCTTGTTCGGCGCGTTTCTTGGAATGGCCGTGGCCTAACGCAACCGGTTCGTCGTTCAGAAAAACTTCGGAAGTGAATTCGGTAACGTTGCCCTGCGGTTTCACATTCACAATTTCGAAGCGAATGGCTTTATTCTGGCTTTGGGCCCACTCGATCAGTTTGCTCTTGAAATTGGCCGTAGTGGTTACTAGCGTATGCACGTCTATGTGCGGTTTCACCAATACATCCAGAATGAAACGGCGGGTAGTTTTGTAGCCTTTATCGAGGTAAATAGCCCCCACCAGTGCTTCCAGCGCGTTGCCGTTTATAGATTTGTAGCGGAAATTATTGGCCCCCTGATCGGTTTTTACGAGCGTGTTCAACCCGATCCGGATCGCGACCGAATTCAGCATTTCGCGGTTTACAATGCGCGAACGGATCTCGGTCAGGAAACCTTCCTGTTTGTAGGGGAATTTTTTATAGAGGAATTCGGCCACCACGGCGCCCAGAATGGCATCGCCCAGAAACTCCAGCCGTTCGTTCGTTTCATGACGGCCGGCCGAAGTTTGCTTTAAAACCGAGGTATGCGTGAGCGCCGTACGGTAAAGCCGCACATTCTGAGGCTCCAGACCGGTTATCTGCTTAACAGCTGCGGACAATGCTCTATCCTGCGAGAAAAGCCTGCTTAGAAAACCGGTAACTGGTTTAAATGGCAAAGGTTAATCGTTAATTCTGCGGAAAATAACCGACGTATTGTGGCCGCCAAAACCAAACGTATTGCTCATCACTACGTCTACCTTCCGGGCTTGCGCCTTATTGAAGGTAAAGTTCAGACGCGGGTTAAAGCTGTCATCGTCGGTAAAATGGTTGATGGTTGGCGGTATCATATTGTGCTGCATAGCCATGATAGAAGCAACCGCCTCGATGGCACCGGCAGCGCCCAGCAGGTGGCCGGTCATAGATTTGGTAGAGCTGATGTTCAGGCTGTAAGCATGCTCGCCGAAAACGGTTTCGATTGCTTTGGCTTCGCTGATATCGCCGAGTGGCGTGGAAGTGCCGTGCACGTTAATGTAATCTACTTCTTCCGGACGGATGTTGGCATCACGAAGCACGTTCTGCATTACTTTCAATGCGCCTAAACCTTCCGGGTGTGGGGCGGTAATGTGGTACGCATCGGCACTCATGCCGCCGCCAATAATTTCGGCGTATATTTTTGCCCCGCGGGCTTTGGCGTGTTCGTATTCTTCCAAAACTATCGCGGCTGCACCTTCGCCCAATACAAAACCGTCGCGGTCTTTATCGAACGGGCGGGAAGCGGTTTCCGGGGAATCGTTGCGTTCTGAAAGGGCTTTCAGCGCGTTAAAACCCCCAATACCGGCTTCGGTAACGGCTGCTTCAGAACCACCGGTCATAATCACGTCGGCCATTCCTAAGCGGATGTAGTTGAAAGAATCGATGATAGCGTTGGTTGCCGAGGCACAGGCCGAAACCGTTACAAAGTTCGGGCCGCGGAAACCGTATTTAATGGAAATATGGCCAGCCGAAATATCGGCGATCATTTTAGGAATAAAGAAAGGATTGAAACGCGGAGTACCATCGCCGTTGGCAAAGGCCACACATTCTTCCTGAAAGGTACGCAAGCCCCCGATCCCGGAACCCCAGATCACCCCAATGCGGTCGGCTTCGGCTTCACTGATCTCTTCCAGACGGGCATCTTTTACGGCCTCATCGGCTACTACTAAAGCAAATTGCGAGAAAAGGTCCATTTTACGGGCCTCTTTCCGGTCGAAATAATTTCCGGGGTCGTAACCTTTTACTTCGCAGGCAAACTGGGTTTTGAATTTAGAAGCATCAAAACGGGTAATAGGCGCCGCGCCACTTACGCCGTTGGCTAAACCGGTCCAGTATTCCGAAACGGTATTTCCAAGCGGCGTAAGTGCGCCAAGGCCTGTTACAACTACTCTCTTAAGCTCCATAAGCTTTTGTTAGAGGGGTTGGTTAATAGGTAATTTGAATTAGTAGCAGTATTGCAATAAAAAAAAGAGAACTACTTGGCGTGCTCTTCCAGGTAGCTGATCGCCTGACCAACAGTACCAATGTTCTCAGCCTGATCATCCGGAATAGAAACGTTGAATTCCTTTTCAAATTCCATGATAAGCTCTACAGTATCCAGGGAATCGGCACCCAGATCGTTGGTGAAGCTTGCCTCAGGAGTAACTTCAGACTCCTCAACACCTAACTTATCGATGATAATTGCTTTTACTTTTTCTGCGATTTCTGACATTTTCTTACTATTGGGTTTAAAACTAAATGCAAATAAATGGATTAAATAAAATATTCGCAAACAAATTTACTTTATTAGTTTGTGGATATTGTTTGTGGATAAATGTTTTCGGGCATTTACTCCCGAATGGCCGGGAAGGTTATTACTTTTAATGCCCCGAAAGATACCGTTTTATATTTTAATATCTGCCTATGAAAACCCTTCGTCTGGACCTTGATTACGAATACGACTTTGAGCTGTATGGCATTGTATCTTCGAGCAAGGAATACACGTTGGCCTGGGCTATTAATCAATGCTTTAACCTGCGGCTCATCAAACAAAAAGACCTTTGCTTCGACTTTATAAGCAAGGGCCGGCTGGTTATTTCCAACTACCTGCACCGCAACGATCATTATTCCATTCGCCTTTTCCGCAATAAATCCGTAGACCTGAGCACGCTCAAAAAACCGTTTCTGGTGCCGGATATTAAAGAATACGATTATGTAGTACAGATCACAGGAGCTTACGATAAATTTTGCTCGCAGGAACTTATCCGCAAATTTAACCTGGTGCCGCTGGTGCAATACGTAAAACAGTTCGACCCAAACGCGCTGCAGTTTAAAGACAACCTCATTTTTTAACCGAATGCAGATCAACTTCAATAAAACCAAAATAATTGCCACGGTTGGCCCGTCCACCAATACCAAGGAAATGCTGATCGCCTTAATAGAAGAAGGTGTAGACGTTTTCCGGCTTAATTTTTCGCACGGCACCCACGAAGACCACCTGAAGGTGATCAGGTTCGTGCGTGAGATCAATAAAGAGCACAAAATGAACATCTGCCTGATGCAGGACCTGCAGGGCCCGAAGATCCGTTTAGGCGATATTGAGGGCGGCAGCCTGGAAATTATACCCGGGCAGCGGCTGAAAATTGTGTGCGATAACGTACCCAGCGTGCCGGGCCGGCTTTCCACCATTTATAAAGATATGGCCAAAGATGTGCGCGTAGGCGATGCCATTCTGATAGACGATGGCAAAATTGAGCTGCGCGTGGTAGATACCGACCACGAAACCGAAGTAACCGCCGATGTGATTTATGGCGGCACCGTAAAACCCCGCAAGGGCATAAACCTGCCACACAGCAAAGTTTCCGCGCCTTCGCTTACCGAAAAAGACCTGCGGGACCTGGAATTTGGCTTGGAGCACGACGTAGAATGGGTGGCGCTGTCTTTTGTGCGCAAGGTAGAAGACATTGTAACCCTGCGAGAGATAATTGAAGCCCGCGGGAAGGAAACCAAAATTATTGCCAAGATCGAAAAGCCGGAAGCCATTAAAAACATCGATGGCATTGTGCAGGTTTGCGATGCCATAATGGTGGCACGCGGCGACCTGGGCGTGGAAGTAGGCATGGAAGAAGTGCCTATGATCCAGAAAGACCTGGTGGAACGCGCCAATTCGGCCGGCCGGCCGGTAATTATTGCCACCCAGATGATGGAAAGCATGATCTCAGCCCCCCGCCCTACCCGCGCCGAAACCAACGACATTGCCAACGCGGTAATGGATGGAGCGGATGCCTTAATGCTGAGTGCCGAAACAGCTTCGGGGCAATACCCGGTAGAAACCATCCGGAGCATGAACAAAACCATTCAGAGCGTGGAAAAACATGCCGATATCTTTCACCGGAATTTTGTTTTCAACCCGCAATCTGAAACGTTCTATAACGACAGCATTGTAGCCAACGCCGTAAACCTGGCCCGCGATACCGATGCCGTTGCCATTGTTGGCCTTTCCAAATCGGGTTACACGGCTTTTCAGCTGGCCAAACACCGCCCTAAAGCCAACCTGTTCATTTTTACCGATAACCGCCGCCTGCTGAACGTACTGAATTTACTCTGGGGCGTGCGCGGTTTCTACTACAATAAATTCAGCGTATCTACTACCGACGAAACCGTGGTGGATATTAAACGCCTTTTAGTAGCGACCAAACACGTAAAACCCGGCGACGTTTTCATCAGCACCTCGGGCATGCCAACCAACGCACACAAGAAAACCAACATGATTAAACTGAGCATTGTGTAGCAAAACGCTATACTTTGAAAGCAAAAAAGTCGGGCTAAGCAATTGGCCCGACTTTTTTATGCGTTTTGGGTAGCGCTTTTCAACTTTCAGAATTTTGTAACGCTATAAAGGAAATAAAAACCTGCATTTTAAACCAAAACGCTATGCTTTTCGGCTGCAAAACTCAAAATAAGCCGCGAAAGCCTTTAATCTGGTTCAACTGCGATCATAAATACTATCTTCTGAACCTGAAAAACTAAAAACGAAAAGAAGCCTGACCGTTTGCACGATCAGGCTTTATATTTTCATTTCCGGAATCCGGCAATTTCTTTCCCTTAATCAGGAAGCCTTACTTTTGCCGGTAAAATGATAGCGTTTTGTAAAACTACGGGAAGCTTAAAATTAAGCAGCCAGTTTGTTCACAAATTTAGCCAGTTTAGACTTGGTGTTACCAGCTTTGTTTTTGTGAATGATGTTTTTCTTAGCCAAACGGTCCAGCATAGAAGAAGCGGTTTTGAAAAGCTCAACTGCTTCATTTTTATCGTTCGTAGCACGCAGTCTTTTAACTACAGTACGGGTAGATTTTGCCTGATAACGGTTCAGAAGACGTTTCTTTTCGTTTGCTCTGATTCTTTTTAATGCCGACTTATGATTAGCCATGGTTACTTATTTTCAAAAATTAAATTTCGGTTTTCAAATGAGTCTGCAAATATAGGAAGTTAATTTTTAAATAGCAAAGCAACCTTTCTACAAAATTTTACGACCTCCTTATTAAAGCCGAATTGCTAGCAAATATAAACTTAAAGCCTTAAATTTAAGTTGCTTTTAAAAACTGTCATCCCGCTGTTAACTTCGTATGAAACAACGCATAACTTTCTTTTCGCTCCTGGCAGTGCTGGCTTTTGGCTGCAAACCGGAAGCGGAAACGATACCCGGCACCACCGCACTTGAACTGAACGCGCCTAAGAGTTTCGGCAAACCGGTAATTCCGGCCGATAACCCGACTACCGTGGAAGGCGTGCAACTGGGCCGGATGCTGTTTTATGAAAAGAAATTATCGGGCGACAATTCCATGTCGTGCGGTACCTGTCACCAGCAGAAACACGCCTTTACCGACGGCAGCAACGCGGTTAGCTTAGGAATAGACGGCAAACCGGGCACCCGAAATTCCATGAGCCTGGTAAATATGGCCTGGAGCACCAGCTACACCTGGGATGGCGGCGCCAAAACCCTGGAGCAGCAGGCCCGCATTCCCATAGAAAGCCAGGTAGAAATGCACCAGAACATGCAACAGGCGGCCCGGAAACTGCAGAATTCTGCGCATTACCCGCCTTTGTTCCGCCGCGCTTTTGGCAACGAAAAAATTACCGAAGAAAATATTCTGAAAGCCCTCGCGCAGTTCGAAAGAACCCTGATCTCGGCCGATTCGCGCTACGATGCCTTCAAGAAAGAGTACGACAAGACCAAAGACAATTCCAAAGCCATTTTCTCGGACGATGAATACAAAGGTTTTGTGCTTTTCAACAACCACCCGGACCCAAACAGTATGCGCGGCGCCGACTGCATGCACTGCCACGGCGGCGACCTTTTCACCACCCAGGTAATTACCAATAACGGCCTGGATTTGACCTTTAAAGATCCGGGCAAAGGCGGCATCACCGGCAACCGTTTCGACGAAGGCAAATTTAAGGCTACCACGCTGCGCAATATTGCCCTTACAGCGCCTTACATGCACGATGGCCGCTTTAAAACCCTGGAAGAAGTGCTGGACCATTACAACGAACACGTGGTAAGAAACAGCCCGAACCTGGACCCGGAAATTTCCGGGGCCAGCAACAACCACGACCCGGTGAAGGGCCTGGGCTTAACGGCCCGGGAGAAACAGCAGATCATCGCTTTCCTCAAAACGCTTACCGACGAAAAGTTTGTAACCAATCCGGAATTTTCCGATCCGTTCCCAAATTTCGCTGATCCGTCGAAAAAATCTAAGTAATCATCTTCATTCATATAAAACTACTACCATGAAAACACCCCGCCGCTTTTCCCGCTTGCTCGCTTTGGCTTTGCCGTTCTCTTTCGTGTTCATGTCGCTGAGTTGCGGTGAAGATCCGGAACCGCAGCCTGCTCCGCCAGTGGTTAACGATCCTCGCATGGTGGTAAATTTCAGCCACGAGGTAGATGGCCAGCCGCTGGAATTCAACAGCAAGGAATACACCAATGCAGCCGGCAATAAATACAACGTTACGCTCCTGAAATACTACATCAGCAACGTAACCTTAACCAATTCTGAGAACGGCGAAGTTTTCAAGGAAAAGGACAGTTACCATTTAATTAATCCCACTGAAAACAAGACCAGCTTTACGCTGAATAATGTGCCGGCTAAAAAATACGATCGTATTTCTTTTGCCATCGGCATTGATTCGGCCGCTAACCTGAGCCTTGACCAGCCCGGCGACCTGAATCCGAACAACGATATGGCCTGGAACTGGAATACCGGTTACGTTTTCCTGAAATTCGAAGGCAATAATATGAAGCCAAACGCTGCCGATAACCGGGCCGTGGTGCTGCACGTGGGCCACAACGTCAATTATAAAATCGTTACCTTCCCGATAACCGGCGACGTAACATTTGCTCCGGACAAAGCTTTTAATGCCAACATCCGGGTAGATGCCAATGCCCTGCTGGAAAGCCCGAACGTTATTGATTTCAACTTAATTACGAACGTAATGGGCGGCCCGAACGCTGCTAAAGTTGCCGAAAACTACAGCGATGGCATGTTTAGCCTGATCGAAGTAAAGCAACAATAAACGCTGAAAACCAATAAACGCGATGAAAAAATACTCCTTTCTGCTATTAGCGGCCGGCCTGCTGCTCAGCGCCTGCGACAACGACGACGATGACAAGAAAGTGGTGCCGGAAGAACCGGCTAAATCCGCCTCCGTAGAACTGGAATTCGACAGCCGTTTTGGCACGGAAGATTTTACAAGAAACAAAGCCTACGTAAATCAGCACGGCGATTCGGTGGCCGTAGGGAGCATGCTGTATTTTGTTTCGAACGTAGAATTACTAAAAGCCGATGGCAGTGTTTACAAAGTGCCCGACAGCTATTATTTAATTGAAAATACGGATCAGAAAGTGCGGGAGAAAGTTATTTTACCAAACATTCCGGCCGGCGAATACACCAGGCTGCGTTTTATGGTAGGCGTAGATTCGTTGCGCAATAAAAGCATAAATAATGCCGTAGGCGACCTGACGATCAGCAACCACATGACCTGGGAATGGAGCACGGGTTATATGTTCCTGAATTTAAACGGCATGTATTACAACCCGGCCAGCAAAACTTTCGAAGGTTTGTTTTATGAAATCGGCAAAGACTACAACAGCCGCACGATAGAGTTGGATTTTCCGGCCTCAACGCCAAAAATGCTGGTTAACCCGGAGCATAGCCCTAAAATTCACATTCACGCCAACGTTAAAACCATTTTCGGCGGCCCGAACATTCTGGATGTAAAAACCGAACCGCGCATAGATGGCACGCCCCAACATGCGGCCAGCAGCTTAAAAGTAGCAGATAATTATGCTGCCATGTTCCGGATCGACCATATTCACGGGCACTAGTTTTTTGCATTAAAATGATACGGTTTCGGCAAATATTATGGTTTTCGGGTTTGGTGGTGGTTTCGGCCTGCACCAAACCCGAAAACCGTTTGCCCGAACCGGCCCCCGAACCTTTTACCGTTACGGCTCCGGAAAACCTGGGGAAAACGGTACCGTTTCCGGACAGAAATCCGTTTACCCGCGAAGGCATTCTGCTGGGCCGAAAATTATTTTACGACCCAACGCTTTCGGCTAACAATAAAATTTCCTGCGCTACCTGCCACGCGCCGCAAAAAGCCTTTACCGATGGGCTGGCTTTAGGAACGCTTGGCGTTTCCGGCAAAGCCCTGCACCGCAACGCGCCCACTTTGCAAAACCTGGCCTGGCACAAAGGCTGGTTCTGGGATGGCGGCGCCAAGGACCTGGAATCGCTTAATTTCGGGCCCCTGAAACATGAAGACGAAATGGGCCAGGACCTGAACGAACTGGTAACCGAACTCAAAAACAACCCTGAATACGCACCTCTTTTCAAAGCTGCTTTCCCGCAGGATTCCATTTCTACCATTACCCTTACGCGGGCGCTGGCGCAGTTTCAACGCACGTTGATTTCAGCCAATTCCCGATACGATAAATACGTGCGGAAGGAAGGCGGAAAACTCGATGAGCAGGAATTGGAAGGCTTAACTATATTTCAGCAGAAATGCAGCAGTTGCCACGCCACCGACTTTTTCACCGATTTTGCCTACCATAATAACGGCCTGGATAACACCTTTCCCGATGATTTTGAAGCCGTAGCCTGGGGCCGTGGCCGTATTTCTGAAAAGCCCGCAGACATTGGCAAATACAAAACCCCTACCCTGCGCAACATTGCTTTAACAGCACCTTACATGCACGATGGCCGCTTTAAAACCCTGGCCGAAGTATTGGAACATTATAATTCCGGCGTAAAAAAATCGGCTACTTTAGATGCGGAGTTGCAGAAAAACCCCATGCCGGGAATTGCCTTAACCGAATCCGAAAAAACGAAACTGATCGCCTTCCTGAATACCCTTACCGACCCGGAATTCGTAAACAACCCTGACTTTTTACCTGCCCGCTGATAGCGTTTTTCCGTAAATTTGCGGCTTATTTGTAGTTTATGCCGGTTCTGCCTACCCCCGTTTTTTCGCCGCCTTTTTACCAGTTCAACAAGCATTTGCAAACCATTCTGCCCAGCATGCTGCGCAAAGTAAGCGGCGTAAACTACACCCGCGAACGAATTTCCACGCCCGACCGTGATTTCCTGGACCTGGATTGGTTGGTAATAGGATCAAAGCAATTGCTCATCGTTTCGCACGGCCTGGAAGGCGATGCGCACCGGCCTTACGTAAAAGGGATGGTGAAAGCGGCCCATAACGCCGGCATGGATGCACTGGCCTGGAATTACCGGAGTTGCAGCGGCGAACCGAACCAGCTTTTGAGTTCCTACCATTTGGGCGCCACGCAGGATCTGGACCTGGTAATTCGCTATGCTTTGAAACAGAAAAAGTATGAAACGGTTTACCTTACGGGCTTTAGCGCAGGCGGCAACATTACCTTAAAATACTTGGGCGAAGCGCCGGAAAAAGTGCCTGCAGAAGTGAAAAGAGCCGCCGTTTTTTCGGTTCCCTGTCATTTAAAAAGCTCGGCCCTGCAAATTTCCCGGCCCGAAAACCGCATTTATTTACGCCGCTTCCTGAATTCGCTGCGCCTGAAACTGGAACAGAAAATTCCCATTGCCAACGGCACGCTCGATCTTTCGGATTACCACCTGGTGCGCGATTTTCAGGCCTTTGATGACCGGTTTACCGCGCCGCTGCACGGCTTTGCCAATGCCGACGATTATTATGCGCAATGCAGTTCGCTGGCTTATTTGCCCTCTATTCAGATCCCAACCTTACTGGTAAATGCGCAGAACGATCCGTTTTTATCACCACAATGTTTCCCGGTAAAAGAAGCAGAAGAAAACCCGAATTTGTTTTTAGAGATGCCGAAAAACGGCGGCCACGTGGGTTTTGCCCTGGATTTTGCTAAAGGCATTTATTATTCCGAGCAACGCGCCATGCAATTCCTGACTGCCGAAGTTCCGGCATAAATTTGTAAATTTGCCTTGCTTTCGCCGCTTTTTTAAAGCCTTCAACCCCTGATTATGAAAAAACTTTTTGCTGCCTTTCTGATACCGTTTTTTGCGTTCACTGCCGTTTTTGCCCAGCAGGAAATTCCGGTAGAGAAAAAAGACCGCAACGAATATACCTTCAAAATGCCCGATTACATTACCGTTCAGGATTTTGAATTCGTTTCCGCCATCACTACCGATCAGCCGGACGTTTATATCATCAACATCCGGGCACTCGATGCCGAAAAAAAGCAGGACGCAAACGTTAAAGGCAAACTGCTTTTCGAGATTAACGGCCATATGCTTCCGGTAGATTTTACAGATGGTTTGGGCAGCGCGAAAGTCGAAATTAAAGGTACTGACAAAATTACCATGCGCGCCGTAGATTCGGATATTACCCGCACCGGAACCATTGCGCACCCTTTTAACTGGAGCAAAATTGGAGGATTAGTGCTGGCCCTGGTAGCATTAGGCGCAGTGGTTTGGTTTATTCAACGAAAAAGAAAGAAATAAAACTTCTGTTTTTTGAAATGCAAAAGCCGGAATGGATCGTTCCGGCTTTTTTAGTGACTTTTTGGGATGGAAATGATAGCGTTTTTGGTCTGTAATTTAATACTGAAATAAAATCAGGAATGTGCCATATATGCGGGGTTGTTGCCACATGCCATTCATTTAAGAGATTTATATGGTCATCCCGAGCTTGTCGAGGGATCTAACGCGTACCGAACCCGCACGAAAGCTAATCTGAATCCTTGAGCGGTAGGAATTTATCGCTCTTCGCTCAAAATTCCCTTGTAATTCTGCGTTAGTTCCTTCGATAAGCTCAGGATGACCAGATAATTTGAAGGAAATTTTCATTAGTTGACCGCATTGCCCACTAGGTGGACCCTACGAATTTTTAATGTCAAATCCCTACCGTTCTTTCCCTATCGAAGGCACAAAAACAACTTTCTTGGTATCGAAAAAATCTTCTTCGAAATAATTTTTCAGATCGAACAATTCGGTAACTAAACCCGATTCAGCAATTTCTTCGGTCAGGTCGCCGCCTTTCAGGTAGTAAAGGCCGTGATTGGGTGCATCGGTTTTCTTGAAGCTGAACTGGATCCACTGGTAAAATTCGGCTAACCGGGCTACGGCGCGGCTTACAATGTAATCGTAGCGGTCTGGCAATTGTTCAGCACGGATCTGCTGTGCCGTTACGTTGTGCAGTTTCAGTTCGTCGGCAATGCTTTGCACTACGTGTATTTTTTTACCGATAGAATCTACCAGGTGAAATTTTACTTCCGGAAACATGATGGCTAAAGGCAAACCCGGTAAACCGCCGCCAGTTCCCACATCGAGCACGTGCGTGTTGGCCGGAAACTGAATGACTTTGGCAATGCCGAGTGAATGCAGAATGTGGCGCGTAGGCAATTCGTCGATATCTTTCCGGGAAACCACGTTGATCTTCGCGTTCCAGTCTTTATAGAGTTCGTTCAGGCGGGCGAATTTCTCCTGCTGCTGTTCGGTTATTTCAGGGAAGTATTTTTTGATGATATCCACGGTGGGTAATGGCTAATGAAATAATGTGCTAATGTGCTAATTAATTCTGAAGATTAGAATTTTGGTTTCTATAATTTAATGAATAATGCAGGTAAAAGTCCCCCTTTGGAGGGGGTAGAGCGAGGTTTTTCACGTTTTGTCATTTCAACGCAATGAGAAATCTCTTGAGGAAGGTAGAATAGTCAGAATAAAAGCTACTACCATCTTGATGAGATCCCTCATGTCGTCGGGATGACCGAATAATGTGGTTCTCCCCCTACCCCATCCAAAGGAGGACAAATTCTGCATTGTAAAACGCTATGGATTTAAACGAAAAAACCCCGGCCGAAGCCAGGGTTCAATTTCGTTCCTTCAATTAATTTCTAATTAAATAAGGTGTTTTTTGTTCTTTACCATGTCATAGAGCAACTCGCGGGCGCGGTGCAGTTGGGCTTTAACCGTGCCAAGCGGGGCGTTGAGTTCGGTAGCAATTTCTTCGTAGGAAAGTTCATCGAAATAACGTAGCGTTACCAGACGCTGATATTTATCCGGAAGCTTGGCCACGATAGATTGCATGATCTCGATCTTCTGATTTTTGATGGCGCTTTCCTGCGGGGTAAGGTTGTTGTCCTTAAAATCGATGGTGATCTCGTCGCCGTTGTCAATTTTAATGGCCGAATCGATGCTCATCGTTTTGATCTTGTTCTTGCGAATGAAGTCGATGCAGTTATTGGTGGCAATGCGGAAAAGCCAGGTACTGAAAGCGTATTCGGGGTTGAATTTGTGGAGGTTACGGAATGCCTTGGCAAACGCTTCGATGGTAAGGTCTTCGGCATCGTCGGGGTTGCGCACCATTTTCAGTACCACGTGGTACACCGGCTTTTTATAGATCTGCATCAGTTCGGCGTAAGCTTTTTCGTTGCCTTCCTCTACCGCCGATTGTATCAGTTTGAAGTCGTGCTTGGCCTTTGCCGAAAATTGTTTGTTTACTTCTTCCATGCTATTTTTTTGAACATTAAGACCGATACGGACAACATTATATATAAGATATAATATATTGCATCTAATATCGGCATGAGTACTACTGAAAGCCGCTCCTTTAGGTTACCTGCAGCCTGATAATAAATAGAATAAACTACCAGGCAGCGCCCTGCAAATATCGCTCCCAACCACACCAAATTGGCCTGCATAACCAAAAGTACGACTGAAAGACCGTAAAATAAGATGTTTGCCAAAATAAAAATTCCGATCCGGAAGCGGTCTGCCAATTTATACTTTTTGCCTGCGCTCAGGTGCCGGCGTTTCTGCTGCCACCATTCGCGCCAGGTTGCCTTGGCTTTGCTTTCGGTTTGGGCCTCGTAGCCGATCACCACGTTTACTTTGCTGTTGGCGGCGGCATCGCGCACAAAAAGATCGTCGTCGCCGCCCGTAGCCCGGATGTGCGACGCAAAACCTTTATTCCGGTAAAAACACGATTTAGTATAAGATAAATTCCGGCCGACGCCCATGTATGGTTTCCCTTTTACGGCAAACGACAAATACTGCATCGCGGAAAGTAAGGTTTCGTATTTAATAAGATAACCAAGGAAACCCGGCAATTGTTCATATTTTCCGTAACCAAGTACAATTTCGGCGCCGTTGGTATAGCCTTTCATCATTTCCGAGATCCAGTTCTCGCTCAGCGGCACGCAATCGGCATCGGTAAAAAGCAGGTGTTCGTATTTGGCCGATTTTATGCCCAAGCTCAGCGCATATTTTTTCGGGTTGAAACCAGCGGGCGTATTTTTAATGGAAATTAAACGCGTGTTGGGGTAATATTGGGTGATCTGCTGCATGTAACCGCCCGTCTGGTCTTTGGAGCGGTCATCGATCAGCATGAGTTCAAACTCGGGGTAATTCTGCTTCAGGAGTTTAGGAATAAGCTGTAAGAGGTTTTCGAACTCGTTATGCGCGCACACAATTACGGTAACCGGAAACCCGGGCGTTTCGAAAGGCAGGTGTTTTTTAAAAAGTGCCAGGCTCAGAAAATAGTAAAACGCATAAAAGAACTGCACCAGCACGGTAAACGCCAACAGCAAAAACAGTACGTTCTCTAAGGAAAAAGGAAGCGGAAACATTTAGTTTAATTAATAATTAAGAATTAATAATTAAGCGTTTTTTGGTTGAAAACCCTACCGTTTTTCAACCGCTACGCCTCAGCCTATTACTAATTCTTTGCGGGAAATTCAAGCATCAAAGCTACCGCTAAAAACAACAATCGCCAACCTTAAAAATCAATTAATTCCTAAAAGCCGGGCATAGTTCGTATCTTTGCCGGCTTATAAAAAGCATTAGTAATTTTGAATGAACGGCAACCGGATATTCTTAATTATTAATTCTTAATTCTTAATTAAAGTAATGACATTCGAACTTCAAGCCCAGGATTCTGGTTCCAACGCCCGCGCCGGGAAAGTAACCACCGCGCACGGCGAAATACAGACGCCGATCTTTATGCCTGTGGGCACGGCTGGCAGCGTTAAAGCCGTGCACCAGCGCGAACTGAAAGAAGATATTCAGGCGCAGATCATCCTGGGGAATACATACCATTTATACCTGCGTCCGGGCCTGAACGTACTGGAAGCGGCGGGCGGTCTGCATAAATTCAACGGCTGGGATAAACCAATTCTGACCGATAGCGGCGGCTACCAGGTTTTCTCGCTTTCGGGCACCCGGAAAATTATTGAGGAAGGCGTAAAATTCAAATCGCACCTGGACGGCTCTACGCATTTGTTTACGCCCGAAAACGTGATGGACACACAACGCACCATCGGCGCCGACATTATCATGGCCTTTGATGAATGCACACCCTACCCTTGCGAATACGATTACGCCAAGAACTCCATGCACCGCACGCACCGCTGGCTCGAACGCTGCTGCACCCAATTCGATGCTACCGAAGGCAAATACGGCTATGACCAGACTTTATTCCCGATCGTTCAGGGCAGTACTTTCAGAGATCTTCGTACGCAATCGGCGGAGTTTATTGCCGGCATGAACCGTGAAGGAAATGCCATTGGCGGCCTTAGCGTAGGCGAACCGGCAGAAATGATGTACGAAATGACCGACCTGGTTTGCAGCATTCTGCCCAAAGACAAGCCGCGCTATTTAATGGGCGTAGGCACGCCGGCCAATATCCTGGAAAACATTGCGCTCGGCGTAGACATGTTCGACTGCGTGCTGCCAACGCGTAACGCCCGGAACGGCATGCTTTTCACCACGCAAGGTATTATTAATATCCGGAATGTGCGCTGGAAAGACGATTTCAGCCCGATAGATGCGGAGCTTGGCGGTTATACCAGTACATTCTATACCAAAGCATATTTGCGCCACCTCATGCACGCCCAGGAATATTTAGGCGGCATGATAGCCAGCGTACACAATTTAACGTTCTACCTCTGGCTGGTTAAACAAGCCCGCGAGCAAATTCTGGCCGGCACCTTTGCCGCCTGGAAAAACGTAATGGTAGAAAAACTGATGACACGATTGTAATTAGAAATTATGAATTAGAAATTAGAAATGGTTTTTGGGGTTAAGAGTTTTGGAGCCCGAAAGCATACCGTTTTTATTTCGAATTCACAGACCAAAAATTTCAGAAGAAAATAATTTCTAATTTTTAATTTCTAATCTCTAATTAAAAACTGTGAAGCTTTTAGATAAATATATTCTGAAGAAATTCCTGACCACGTTCTTTTTTGTGGTGTTGCTTTGCGTGCTCATTATCTGCGTGATCGACTTTACCGAAAAGAACGACGACTTTATTAAAAATAAGGTAGGCATCGGCTCAGTTCTCTTCGATTATTATTTCAACCTGATCCCGTTTTACGCCAACATGCTCAGCCCGATCACGGTGTTTATTGCTACCGTTTTCGTTACGGCCAAACTGGCTTCGCATACCGAAATTATTGCGATTCTGAGCAGCGGCGTAAGTTTCCGGCGTTTACTGGTACCCTATATCATCGGGGCAACCATTATTGGCGCCATCATATTCGTTTTGCTGGGCTGGGTTATTCCGAATGCGAATAAAACGCGGGTGGCTTTCGAGATCAAGTACATTAAAAATCCGTTCAACTACGATGCGCGCAACATTCACATCAGGGTTGGTCCGGAAAGTTACGTGTACATGGAAAGCTACAACAATACGGCCAACGTGGGGTATAAATTCGCGCTGGAACATATTGTTGGCACTGACCTTAAAAGCAAACTTTCATCGGAAGTAATTTCGTGGAACCCGGAAAAGAAGAAATGGCGCATCGATAATTATACGCTCCGTACGTTTAACGGCGAAAAAGAAACCATCAGCTACGGGCAGGCCATAGACACAACGCTGAATCTATTGCCGAAAGATTTTGCCAGCACGTACCGCCTTTCCGAAACGTTTACCTTGCCCGAACTGAACCGCTACATTGCCGAAAAAGAAGACCGCGGCGCCGATGATACGGAGATTTACCTGATCGAAAAATACGAGCGTTTCAGTTACCCTTTTGCCATTATCGTGCTTACCATTATCGGGGTAATTCTGAGTTCCCGGAAATCGCGCGGCGGCGTGGGCTTGCAGATTGCTTTGGGTTTTGCCCTGGCATTCGTATTCATCATTTTCGTAATTATGAGCCGTAGCTTAGCACAGGTCGGCGATGTTCCGCCCATGCTCGCTTCCTGGATCCCGCTTATGATCTTCTCGGTGATTGGTGCGGTACTTTATAAGACTGTGCCGAGGTAGGATCGTTATTCATTGTTCGTTTTTCGAAGGCTTTAAAATGCACCAGGATTAATAGACTTCCCGAAAGCTTTCGGGGCGCAAGTAAAATGCCAGGAATATTTCCTGAAGCAATCACCACCTTAAATAATTAGCACCTTAACTCAATGCCCCGCTTAAAAGATTTTCTCGAGTTACATTTCATTATTTTCCTGTGGGGATTTACCGCCATTTTAGGCAAGCTTATTTCTATTCCGGCCGTGGAGCTGGTGGCTATCCGTACGCTGATCACCTGCGCGGCGCTGGCTTTGATCATCAAATTCCGGGGCGGACTTTTCAGGGTTGGAAGCCTACCGTTTTTGCAGATGCTGGGCGTTGGGTTTTTAATTGCTGCGCACTGGATTCTGTTTTTTGCTTCTGCGCGGGTGGCTTCCATTTCTATTTCGCTGGCGGGTTTGGCTACGGCCAGTTTATGGACCGCTTTGCTGGAACCGATCTTCACGAAAAAGAAAATTAAACCGCACGAAATTCTGCTGGCGATTCTGATCATGATCGGGCTTTATGTGATCTTTCAGTTTGAATTCGACCATGCGGTAGGCATTGTAATGGCGGTTGGCTCGGCGCTGATGGCAGCTATTTTTACCATCATCAACAGCCGGCTTACCAAAAAATATCCGGCGGCCACCATCACCTGCTACGAAATGGGCGGCGCTTGTCTGGCTACAGTATTGTTCTTTCCGCTTTACCTGGCTTATTTTACCTCGAACTCAGGTTTAGATTTCTCGCTGAGCACTATGGATTGGGTGTGGCTCATGATCCTGACGCTGGTTTGCACGGTGTATGCGTATACCGGCGGCGTGCGGCTCATGCAGCGCATTTCGGCGTTTGCCATGAACCTGACCGTGAACCTGGAGCCGGTTTACGGCATTCTGCTGGCCTGGGTCATTTTCGGGGAAAGCGAGCAAATGTCGATGGGTTTTTATTACGGCGCTTTAATCATCCTGGCGGCCGTTTTCATTTACCCGATCCTGGATTCCTGGTATGAGCGTAGGCTGAAATCAAAGGCGCCCGTGCCAGCTTCTGAAATTATCGGGAAAGGTTAATTCCGCCGGAATTTCAGTTTGAAAAATGCCGAAAACCGCCGAACCCGAACCTGTCATAGAAGCGTACCTGGCACCAGCTTCAAAAAACTGTTTTTTCAGTTGCGGAAGAATTGGATACGTGGGAAAAAGCGCCGTTTCAAAATCGTTGAACACAGTTTTTGGCCAGGTTTCCATAGCGTTTTGCACAGCTTCTTTTACCGGGATTTTGGCTGGTTTGGGTTTAATTTTTCCGTAGGCTTCGGCGGTGGTGATGTGAATTTCCGGGTAAACAATCATGACCTTGTAGCCGCTCAGATTCATGGTTACCGGTTCAAATTCATCGCCTTTGGCATACGCGTAAACCGGTTTATTCCGGATGAAAAAAGCACAATCGGCACCGAGTTTCCGGGCGTAATTTTCGAGTTGTTCCGGCGTTAAGTTAAGTTCGAAAAGTTCGTTTAAACCTTTCAATGCAAAAGCCGCATCGGCAGAGCCACCGCCTAATCCGGCCCCGATCGGGATGTTTTTGTGCAGGTGCATTTTTACCGGCGGAATTTCAAAATCGGCTTTCAGTAATTGGTATGCTTTCAGGCACAAATTGCTTTCCGGGTTGCCGGGAATTTGGATGCCTGACGAGGTAAATTCTATTGCTTCGGCCGGCAGAATTTCCAGGGCGTCGCACCAGTTTACCGGGTAAAAAACCGATTCCAGGTTATGAAATCCATCCGGGCGGCGCTCGGTTACGTTCAGACCAATGTTTATTTTGGCGTTCGGAAATAAGATCATGCGGCAGAAATTTGGAAAGCAAAGTTGCGAAATTCCGATGACTAACCTGAACGGCAAAGCGTAAAGTTTTGAAACGGTAATGCAGTTTTTGAAATTAATCGAAAGATTTGCCGCAATAATCTGTGAACAGGCCTAGACCCAATGCCATCAACTTAAGGAATTATTGGGTCTTCCCGACCTTGGGAGGGAACTAACGCGTACCGAACTTACCAGGAATTTAGCTCCGCTGGATCTTCGATTTCTTCGACAGGCTCAGAATGATCAGATAATTTGTCGCAATTATGCGCGGACAGGTCAAGCCCGGCCCTACTTGACTTTTCCGGTTGATTTCCCTACCGTTTTCGGTAGTTTTCCGTTAACTTCGAAAACTAAAAATACACGTCTGTTTGTATCTAAATTTCCTGAAACCGGCTTTTGACTTTGTAGTAGCGTTGCTGCTGTTGGCTTTGCTGTGGCCGGTACTTTTGGCGGGTATTCTGATAGCGTTTTTCGGCAATAACGGGAAGGTATTTTTTAAGCAACCACGCCCCGGATTACACGGAAAAATTTTCACCATTTATAAATTCCGGACCATGAACGAAAAACGCGACGCGCAGGGAAATTTATTGCCGGATGCCGAACGCCTCACTCCGCTCGGAAAATTCATCCGGAAAACGTCTTTAGATGAATTGCCTCAGCTTTTTAACGTGCTCAAAGGCGATCTGAGTCTGGTTGGTCCGCGGCCGCTTCTGGTGGAATACCTGGAGTTGTACAGCCCGGAAGAAATGAAACGTCATAGCGTGAAACCGGGCATTACCGGCTGGGCGCAGGTGAACGGGCGTAACCGGCAAACCTGGGAAGAACGCTTCCGGCTGGACCTTTTCTATGTAAACCATATTTCGTTTGGGCTCGATCTGAAGATCCTGTTTCGAACGCTGCGGAAGATTTTCCGGAGTCACGAAACCAGCGCCGAAGGCCATGCTACCATGGAAAAATTCAGGGGAAGCGGAAAGCCGGCAAAAACCGATTAAAAGCCTTAACTTCGTAAGCATACTGATTGGCCTATGAAAGACATCGCAATTTTTGGCGCCGGCGGTTTGGGCAGGGAGATCGCGCTGCTTATTCAGCAGATAAACGAAGCGCAGCCCACGTGGAACATTACCGGTTTTTACGACGAACAGCGTTTCACGAAAGATATCGACGGATTTGCTTACCTCGGTTCGGTAAAAGAGCTGAACGAAGTTGGCTCGGAATTAAACCTGGTTATTGGCATTGGCAATTGCAAATGGAAACAACAGGTCTTTGAAAAGATCGAAAATCCGAATATCAAATTCCCTACGCTCATTCATCCTTCGGTACAAATGCGCGCTTTCCAGCGCTGTGAAATTGGTGAAGGCACCGTAATAGCCCAAAACGTAGTAATTACCACCAACGTAAAGATCGGGAAACACGTACAGGTGAGCCCGGCTTCCACGCTGGCCCACGACGTGGAAATCGGCGATTTTTGTTCGCTGATGTATGCAATAAACCTGGCCGGGAACGTTAAACTGAGCCGGGGAGTTTACATTGGCACCAATGCTACGGTAATCCAGTTACTCGAAGTGGGAGAAAATTCAATTGTGGGCGCAGGCGCGGTGGTTACCCGTTCGCTGCCTGCCAACTGCACCGCCGCCGGGCTTCCGGCGCGCATCATAAAAACGCATGAAACACCGGCCTAACCGCATTTTTTTATCGCCGCCGCATATGGGTGGCCACGAGCTGAATTACGTTCACAAGGCGTTTGAAGACAATTTTGTAGCACCCGTTGGGCCAAACATCGAAGGCTTTGAACGCGAGCTCTGCGAAAAAGCGGACGTGCTGCATGCCGTAGCGCTTTCTTCCGGCACGGCGGCCATTCACCTGGCTTTAATTCTTCTGGATGTTGGCCCCGGCGATGAAGTTTTGTGTTCGTCGTTCACTTTTTCGGCCTCCGCCAACCCGATCGTTTACCAAAGAGCTACGCCCGTTTTTATAGATTCGGAGTCCGAAACCTGGAACATGAGCCCGGAATTTCTGGAGTTGGGCATTCAGGAACGGATCAGAAAAGGCAAAAAACCGAAAGCTTTGATCCTGGTTCATTTGTATGGCATGCCGGCTAAAATGGATGAACTGCTGGAGATTGCCCGCCGTTACGAGATACCGGTTATTGAAGATGCGGCCGAAGCCCTGGGTTCGAGTTATAAAAAACGCAGGGCGGGCAAATTCGGCGAGGTGGGTGTTTTTTCTTTCAACGGCAATAAAATAATTACTACTTCGGGTGGCGGTGCATTGGTTTCGGAGAATAAAGAACTCGTAGAAAAAGCGCGTTTTTTAGCCATGCAGGCCAAAGATCCGGCGCCGCATTACGAGCATTCACAGATCGGGTATAATTACCGGCTCAGCAATATTTCGGCGGGCATAGGCCGCGGGCAACTAGAGGTATTGGAGAAACGGGTTAAACAGCGCCGCGAGAATTTCAGTTTTTACCAGGAAGCCTTTCAGGGAATGGAGGAAATGCAGTTCTTACAGGAACCGGCCGGCCATTTCAGCAACCGCTGGCTCAGCACTTTTACGCTTCAGAACAATAGCGTTTCGCCGGAAAAAATCCGGTTGCATTTAGAAACCTGCAACATAGAAAGCCGTCCGCTCTGGAAACCCCTGCATTTGCAGCCGGTTTTTAAAGATTATCCATACTACGGCGAACGGGTAAGCGAACATTTATTCCAGTCGGGTTTATGTTTGCCTTCGGGTAGCGATCTACAGGAAGAAGACTTACAGCGGGTGGTAAAGGAAGTAAAAAAAGTATTTGGTTAAGCAGTTTTTCAGGGTAAAAGGATAGCGTTTTTGAGTGCCTGATTACCGGAAATTACGTTCTATGTATTAGCTTTTTTGGCGAAACAGACCTACTTCATAATCTGCAATTATGGATTTTAATTTTAAACATTTTGAAAATAACCTGGGGCAGATCTATTGTTCCCTCAGGTACCACGATCAGCTAAAAGCTATTACCGTAACCTGGAAAGGCACGGCCCAGCTAGGCGGCCTGGAAAAGGTAAAAAACGAAGTAGTTAAAATGATCAAAAGGAAGCATGCCCTTTTTCTGATCAACGACTTTCAGGATCTTTATTATAATGCTTCCGATGCATTGGCTAAATTCTTAGAAGAAAGCTGGGACGATGAAGTGCATGCGGCAGGTTTACAATACGTGATTCATGTATGGAAGGAAGGCACTGAGGTGCCGCCGGTTTCAGCTAAAGCTGCCAAATATATCCGCTTTTCCCCCAGCAAGCTCGATGCCGTGGAATGGATACAAAACCAGCTGAAAGAAATCTCATAACTCCTATTTCTGTCTCCGGTTAATTCTTTGCTTGTGCCTGGTTAACAGTTTTTGCGCATGAAAGCATAGCGTTTTAATGCTTCGTATATTTTTCCCGGCAATTTAACCTGTTAAACTTTCCGGCTCAGAATCGTTTTTATATATGGATCATTTCTGAAATTGAAAACCAGCGGTATGGAAGAAGAAGCAAAAGAATTTAATTTTAAGCACTTTGAGAATAGCCTGGGAATAATTTACTGTTCGATCCGCTATCATGCCCACTTGAAGATGACAACGGTTACCTGGAAAGGAACCGCTCCCGAAGATAGTGAGAAACGAAGGCCTGGAGTTTATAAAAAAGCACGAATGTTTATTCCTACTAAATGATATTCAGGATTTTTTCTCAGCTTCCACCGAAATTCTTACCGATTTAATACGGTCGAAGTGGAGTCAGGAAGTTTTGGAGAGCGGTGTTCTTTATATTGTTCATATTCTGAAACCGGAAATGGAAGTTCCTTTGTTGTCTGACGTTGATTCGGCTTCTACAAAGTTCTTCTACAATAAATTCGATGCGCTGGAATGGGTTACAAAGCAATTGAAAACGATGTAACAGCCTTAAACTACAAGGCACTTTTTCAGCCCCAGACCTTGGCGTTTTAAACACAAAAAGCCTTCCTCCGTTAAGAGAAAGGCTTTTTAAATAAGTGATCTTCGGCTTAGCTCAGAACGGCTTCGGCCAATACTACAATCTTGTTATTCAGCACTTCTACCACTCCGCCTTCAACATTGAAGAACTGGTAGCCAGAAGTGGTCGTAATACGGAGTTCACCATTAGCCAGCGTGCTTATAAGCGGGGCGTGGTTATTCAGAACTTCGAACGAGCCTTTGGTTCCCGGAAATTTAGCTCCGATCACTTCACCTTCGAAAACCTTTTTATCCGGAGTGATTATTTCTAAATGCATGCTTTTAATGTGCTAATTAGTTAATGTGATAATGTGCTAATTAAAAAATTAAGTAATGTGCCAATTTTCATCAGCACATTACCACATTAGCATATTAAATAATTATTTCGCTTCCGCCATCAGTCTTTCACCTTTGGCAACGGCATCTTCAATAGAACCTACTAAGTTGAAAGCAACTTCCGGCAGGTGATCGTATTTACCGTCCATGATCTCGTTAAAGCCTTTGATGGTATCTTTGATATCTACCAGAACGCCGGCAAGACCGGTGAACTGCTCGGCCACGTGGAATGGCTGCGACAGGAAACGCTGCACGCGACGGGCACGGGATACAACCAGTTTATCTTCTTCCGAAAGTTCGTCCATACCAAGAATGGCGATGATATCCTGAAGTTCTTTGTAACGCTGCAGAATTTCTTTTACGCGCTGGGCTGTATTGTAATGATCAGCACCCAGAACGTCTACAGAAAGAATACGGGAAGTTGAATCCAATGGATCTACCGCAGGATAGATACCTAACTCAGCAATTTTACGGGAAAGTACAGTTGTTGCATCTAAGTGAGCAAACGTTGTAGCCGGAGCCGGGTCAGTTAAGTCATCCGCAGGTACGTAAACGGCCTGTACAGAAGTAATGGAACCTCGTTTGGTAGAGGTAATACGCTCCTGCATGGCACCCATTTCAGTTGCCAGCGTTGGCTGGTAACCTACCGCCGATGGCATACGACCTAAAAGAGCCGATACCTCAGCACCTGCCTGCGTAAAGCGGAAAATGTTGTCGATGAAGAAAAGGATATCACGACCAGCACCTTCGCCATCGCCATCGCGGAAGTTTTCTGCAATGGTAAGACCAGAAAGAGCTACCCGAGCACGCGCCCCAGGAGGCTCGTTCATCTGACCGAACACCAAGGTAGCCTGTGATTTTTCAAGTTCGTTGTGATCTACTTTAGACAGATCCCAGCCACCGGCTTCCATAGAGTGTTTAAACTCTTCGCCGTAACGGATAATATCAGATTCTAAGAATTCGCGCAATAAGTCGTTTCCTTCGCGGGTACGTTCACCTACACCGGCAAACACCGAAAGACCGGAATAAGCCTTTGCAATGTTGTTTACCAGCTCCATGATCAATACCGTTTTACCTACCCCGGCACCACCGAAAAGACCAATTTTACCACCTTTTACATAAGGAGCAAGTAAGTCGATAACTTTAATACCGGTGTAAAGGATCTCGGAAGAAGTAGCCAGGTCTTCGAAACGTGGCGCGCTGCGGTGAATTGGCAGGCGTTTGGTAGAAACCGGCTGCGCAATACCATCAATGGCCTCACCAATTACGTTGAACAGACGGCCTTTAATAGCATCGCCGGTTGGCATCGTGATCGGACCTTCCAGGTCGTTTACCTGCGTACCGCGGGTCAGACCTTCAGTTGAGTCCATGGAAATGGTCCGTACGCGGTCTTCGCCTAAGTGCTGCTGCACTTCCAGAATGATCCGCTGGCCGTTTTCTTTGATTACCTCAAGCGCATCGAGGATGTTTGGTAACTTTGATGATTCACCAGAGAAGCTAACGTCCACTACCGGACCGATAACCTGGGTAATCCTGCCAATATTTGCCATGTGTTTTACTATATAAATATAAAGTATGTAAGAACAGTATTCTTTCAGGGCGCAAAACTAATGCTTATTTCCCGAAATTCAAACAGATCGTTTTTAAATAATTTCAAAATAACGCAGGCAAACACTCAAGCCCAGAATTCCCTTGAAAACCCGGCTAAAAAACTACAAGTAACAGGTTTAAAGGAATTTACCTTTCCAATCACTGACCAATACATATTCAATTAAAAACAGTTTAACTCATGAAACCGGTTAGTATCAATTTTGTAACGCCCGCAAAACAGCAGCAGGATTCTGTAATTATGCATTAGCCTCAGAACGGCTATACACGAAGCAACCAAAGGTCAGATAGAAATTGCCAGGCTTATTTCCCCGGCATTGGGTTTTACCTTGATTTATTGTTCAGAGCACAACCACCCGTTAAACAGCAAGATCAGCAACAGCCTCTAAAAGACACCTGCCGGATATGGCAAATCGCCTTACTGCCCCGCCCGGCAACTTAATAGTACTTTTCAGAATTCTCCCTTAAAATACAACACCAGCTTTTATTATTAAAAAAAATAAAAGCACCTGATTTCCTTCAACTTACATTTCAAAAGCAAAATTTCAGCTTGAATATGCATTTTTCACTATTTTTATAACTATATAAAAATCACCGCTTTACCCGAACAGCAATCTTGTTGTGAAACAATAGGAAATTAGACTTTACTTTTTTACTTTTACCAAGCAAGTAATCTTCTCTTACAAAAATTTATTATGAAAAAACTTTACCTAGTCATCTGGCTGATGGCAACATCTATTCTCAGCCAGGCACAAACAACAATTGTGGTTCCTGCCGGAAACCCAACTGGCACTACCGAACGCCGGCCAATAGCCAGCTTTTATGGTTATGAACGCAGTCATATGCTTTACCTCGGTTCAGAGATCGGTACCTCCGGAACGATCAATGCAATCGGGTTTTATGTGCAAGCCAATACGCTTGCTGCCAGCGCTACCCTGCCGGTTCAGATCTACATAAAGCAGAGCACGGCAACTTCTATTACCGCCTCTACAGTTGCGGCCGCCGAAACAGGAGCAACGCTGGTATACAACGGAAACCTGAACATTGGCGCTGCAGCAGTCGGCACCTGGCTTACTATACCTTTAAGCACGCCTTTCCCTTATACGGGCGGCGCGAACAATCTGGAAATCGTAGCCGAATCTAACGGCGGCGGGTCCGGCTTATTCGGTTCAACCGCTATCACATACAGAACGAACACCACAACCGGCACGCTTTTGCAAAACTGGAACCAGGACAGCAGCCCGCCAACAGGCACCGGTACTACCTACTCAAACCGCCCGAATGTGCAATTATCCTTTATTCCAACGGCTCCAACCGAGATGGGTATTTCCGCCATTAACTTAAACTCAGGTTGTGGCCTGACTGCGCAAACCCCGGTATGCGTTACCATTAACAACTTTGGCACAGCTGCCCAAAGCAATGTACCGGTTAGCTACACCATAAATGGCGGCACCCCAGTTACAGCGGTATTCCCGGGTCCGTTAGCTTCCGGAGCCTCTGCTTCTTTCTGCTTCCCTACCAATGCAAACCTGGCAACGCCGGGCACCTATGTTGTTTCTGCTACTATTTCGCTTCCCGGCGACGTATTAGCCTCTAACAACACGGCTACAAAAACCATAACTTCTATACCTTCTGTTTCTACCTTCCCGTACAGCGAAAACTTTGAGAACGGACCAGGCGGCTGGTTAGCCAGTGGTACCAGCTCTTCCTGGGCACATGGCACCCCGGCCGGCACAGTTATCAATTCTGCCGCTTCAGGAACAAAGGCCTGGAAAACCAGTCTTTCCGGCACTTACAACAACAGCGAGCAATCTCGGGTAGTTGGACCTTGCTTTAACTTCTCCAGCTTAACCGGTGACCCGGACTTTGAAATGAAGATCTGGTGGAACATGGAAAACAACTACGACAAGGCTGCCCTGCAATCTTCTATAGACGGCGGTTTAACCTGGCAACACGTGGGTGCTTTTGGCGACCCTAATAACTGGTATAACAATAACAGCTCATCTGGCCCTGGCGTTGGCGGCGTGTATGTAGGCTGGAGCGGAAGAAACAGCTCAAGCAACGGCAGCAATGGCTGGGTAAAAGCCAAGCATAAACTTACCGGCCTGGCCGGGCAATCTTCGGTATTGCTGCGCGTAGCCTTCAGTTCTGACGGCAGTGGCCAGGATGATGGCTTTGCTTTTGATGACATCCGCATTGGCGATAACTCGAACAACTTGTCCGTAAATTCTTTTGTGCCACTTACCCAGATCTGTGGTTTCGGTGCGAGCGAAAAAGTAGAAGTGATGATCGAGAACCTGGGTGGTGTTGCTGTTTCTAACTACACCGTTCAATACCGCATTACGAACCCGAGCGGCGTTGTAGGAAACTGGGTTACCGGTCCGGCCGGCCCTACCCTGCAGCCAGATACTCAGGTGCCTTATATCTTTACGAACCAGCCGGCCAACCTTACCGCCGCCGGCGCTTATTCCATTGAAGTAAGAATTACCAACAACCAGGGCAACGACCCTGAACCGGCTAACAACAACCTTACTTACAATATTACCAACGCTCTTTACTCCAACTTCCCGGTTAACCTCGATTTCGAAACGGCGCAGACCAGCCTTGCATCTGCCCGCAAAATTACGAACCTGAATTCTGCCATTACTGAAGTTGCGGCTACTGGCTTTGGGGCTACTGCTTCTAAAGGTCTGATCATGGATGGTATCGACAATCCGAAATGGGTTGTTCCGGTTGGTACAACAAATGCCTGGGATCATAACCCTGACTTTTTCTCGGCAGTTTATATCTGCTTAGGCCCAACCAACATCGGTTCCGATTCCCTGCGTTTAACCTTCGATCTGAAACAATTCTATAAAGCTTCTGCCTACAACACCAACTTCCGTGTAACGGTAAACGGCCGCCAGGTAGATGTGCTGGTAGATGGCGTAAAAGACAACACGCTGAATCCACCTTTCGCTGGTTACGACACCCTGGATGCTCCATGGAAAAAAGTTGTGGTAGACCTTACGCCATATAAAAACAAAGGTGGCCTTCAGATTGGTCTGGAAAGCAGCGTAAAAGAAGCCTATGCCAACGGTAACGGCACCGCTAACGTGCTTGACAATATTCTGGTTGAGCGTGTAACCGTGGTAAATGGCGTAAAAGAGAACATCCTGCAAAGCAACGTAGTAGTGTTCCCGAACCCGTCTAATGGCTTATTCAACCTGAAAGTACCTGTTACCACCCGCAATTACTCAGTAGAAGTAATGGACCTGACGGGCAAACTGGTAAAACAGCAAACCGTAACCAACAACGCCGGTACAACCCAACTGAACCTGAACGGCACGGCCAAAGGAATCTACATCCTCAAGATCGCTTCCGAAGGAAACGTAGCTACCCGCAAGCTGATCGTGGAATAATTCATAAAGTAAACCTTAAAGCGAAAAACGCTATCGTTTTAGCTTCCAAAACTCAAAAGCCCCGAAAATACTTCGGGGCTTTTTTTTGTTTCCAGCCAAGTGAAAAACGGTAGGGTTTTAAGCTTAAAAAGTATGAATCGCTATACCGGCAATACTAAACGCAAAGGCCATTTTCCGGGAATATTTGTGCCGAAATACGCTGTATAAGACGGTAGCGAAACCAGTCTGAAAAGCACGGAAAACGGTAGGAAAACTAAACCAAAAACTCATCGTATCTGATTAAAATCCATGGATTTCTTTCCCAAAGAATTTCCGGGACGTTTGGATTGCAGCAGCAGCAAACTATTTTTCAGCTTTATTGTTATTTTCAAACTTTTTCAGTTTATTACAACACTTTTCCAGGGTTGTAAAACTATTACAGACAGCAATTTATCCCGGTGCTGGAACAAATATTGAGCGCTGGGAGATACAAAGGCTTTTACAGCCAACCAGAGCACTATTTTATTACTTTTCAATCGCTTACCTTTTTCAATGGATCAATAATACATTTCTGCAGCAAAAGTTTAGAGGCGGAGGGCGCAGATACCAGAATAGCATGTTATTTAAATTTGACAATCTCAATGTATTTAATAAATTTAAACAGCTAACACCACTTTAAACCTACTGCACATGAAAAAAATAATACCCTTTTCACTCTTTATGTGGATACTGGCGGGGCACGCCTGGGGGCAAGCCTGCACTACTCCTATTTCCACTTTTCCTTATTTCGAAAATTTTGAAGCTAGCAACGGAAGCTGGACCAGCGGCGGCTCGAACTCTTCCTGGGCTTGGGGTACCCCTGCCAAACCTACAATTATAGGCGCCGCTTCCGGCACCAAAGCTTGGGTAACCAACCTGGCCGGCACTTACAACAGCAGCGAAGCTTCTGCAGTTACGAGTCCTTGTTTTAATTTTTCTACCCTTGTGCAGCCCATTTTTCAGGCCAAGATCTGGTGGAGCAGCGAAGGCGGCTGGGATGGCGCTGTACTGCAATCATCTATCGACAATGGCGCTACCTGGCAACGGGTAGGCAATTTCGGCGACCCGAACAACTGGTACAATACGAGCTCATTTTTTAACAGCCCCGGCCCTGGCGGTCAGCAGCAAGGCTGGGCAGGAATCACAACTACTTCCAGTGGTGGTTATGTATTGGCAAAACATGCGCTGGTGGGCTTAGGCGGCCAGCCGAACGTACGCCTGCGGGTAGCATTTGCCGCCGATGGGATTATTGAATACGACGGTTTTGCGTTCGACGACGTTTCTATTATTGAAACGCCTACCCTGGACCTTGAACTAACAGCTTTTACCTCTCCAAATTCAGGTTGCGCCTTAACGGCTACTGAAAACGTTTGCGTGACCATTACCAACAAAGGCATTGCCGCGCAAACCAACTTCCCGGTAAGCTACCAGATCGGCAGCGGCCCGGTAGTTACCGAAACCGTAACGGCTACCATTGCCCCGCTTGGCACGTACACGTACTGCTTCAACCAGAAAGCAAACCTGGCAACGCCGGCCCAATATACCATTACGGCTACCACCTTATTAGCCGGCGACGGCGACCCGAGCAACAATACCGCTAGCAGAACGGTTACTTCGGTGCCCGTTATTTCTACTTTCCCTTACAGCCAGAACTTTGAAAACGGGCAGGGCGGCTGGCGCGCAGCCGGCACCAACTCTTCCTGGGCTTTCGGCACACCGGCCAAACAAACCATCATCGGCGCCTCTTCCGGCGTAAACGCCTGGGTTACCAGCCTGACCGGAACCTACAATACGAGTGAAAACTCCTGGGTATTGAGCCCTTGTTTTAACTTCTCAGGCCTGACCGGCGACCCTGATTTTGAGATGAAAGCCTGGTGGAACTCCGAGCAAGGCTGGGATGGCGCCGTGCTGCAATATTCTATAAACGGCGGCACCACCTGGCAAAACGTAGGCACGGCCAACGCCCCGAATAACTGGTTCAACAACGCCAACATCTGGGGAAACCCGGGCGGACAGTCGGTTGGCTGGAGCGGCATGGGCAGCGGCTGGGTGAAAGTGAAACATAAACTTACCGGTTTGGCCGGCCAATCGGCGGTAATGCTGCGCATAGCTTTTGGAGCGGACTCTTTTGGCAATTACGACGGTTTTGCTTTCGACGACGTGCGCATTGGCGACAACTCCAACAACTTATCGATCAATGCCTTTATGCCCCTTAC
>NZ_JAEHFX010000014.1 GCF_016623615.1 Adhaeribacter terrigena
AAATTATTTTAAAATCTTTTGAAGCTTAAAAACGCGGTTCGTAAACCGCTCAAGCCCTTTTTCTTTCCCCGCAAACCTTCCGGTTTGGGAATGCAAAAGTCAGGATCTTTTTTGAAAACTCCAAATTTTAAAATAAAAATCTGAAGTTTTTTTTTCAGCTCCAAATCGTCTTTTACAAAACATTCAGTGCCAGTTCCTAAGCCTTTCAAACGTGCGGAAGAAGCTGCCCTTTTTCCGTTTTGGTGCTGCAAAGATACGGCATTCCTTTCCGTATTTCCTAACCGCTAGTTTGCCATTTGCGCCGTAGCAAACCTATAGCCCCAGTAACATTTATAAAAACAGCTCCTTAGCCCTCCAAAATATTTTATAACTTTTTCCCAAGCCCTCCGTTCAAGGCAGTTTTTATTACTAAAAGCATAGCGTTTCGGCGGGATGCCTTTTCCCTTTCTGCTTGGCTTACTTTTTATATTCTACATTTTCCTCCTCCGAGTTTTTCCCTTTAAAAGGATACCGTTTTTAATTCCTCCTATTTCCAGTGCCCTTCTATAATACCTGTTTATAAATATAAAAGCCGGGCAGAACTTAATCTGACCGGCTTTTATATTTATAAACTTCTCATAGATTAACTAAAGAAAGATGCGTGGGGCGTTTTTAATTGCGCAATTACTGTTTGCCCCCCTTTGGTTTTCTGACCCAATTCCACTTTCATCTCGGTATCGAGAGGGACGAAGATATCTACGCGGGAACCAAATTTTATAAAACCGAACTCTTCGCCCTGGCTTACTTCATCGCCTTCCTTTACATACCACACAATTCTTCGGGCCATGGCGCCGGCTATCTGGCGAAATAGGACTTCCGGACCGGCAGTGCTTTCTACTACAACTGTGGTTCGTTCGTTTTTAGTGCTTGACTTTGGGTGCCAGGCCACAAAATAATTCCCGGGATGGTAACGAAAATATTTCACAATGCCGGAAACCGGGTTACGCGTAATATGCACGTTGATTGGCGACATGAAAATGGAGATCTGCTTGCGCTTATCTTTAAAGTACTCCGGTTCCTCTACATCTTCAATAACTACTACTTTGCCGTCGGCGGGTGCAATGATCAGGTCTTCATGTAAAAGCAGGTTGCGGAACGGGCTGCGGAAGAACTGCAACAGTAACAGAAACACAATTGCGGAAGCAACGGCAAATATCTTATTGAAGGTACTGTTGGCGGCATTGAAATTGAAGAGCAAAATATTCAGCACCAATACTACCAGCAATGTAAAAAATAAAATCCTGCGTCCTTCCTTGTGAATTTTCATCTGTTTTGGTAAACGGTATTGTTTTAATTTATAATAGCCCGGGTTGAAAAACAGCCCGGGCTATTGGGTTTGAGTTGGCAGTTTTGCCTCTCAAAATGATAGCGTTTTTACTATTAGAAGCCGCCGCGGAACTTGTAGGTCTGCGCTACTTTATCAATTGCCACTATATAAGCAGCAATACGCATTGGCACGTTGTGCTTAATAGAAGTGTTGTACACTTTCTCAAAAGCATCGGTCATGATCCGCTCGGCACGCTCGGTAACCAGTTCAAGCGTCCATTTGTAACCTAAACGATTTTGCACCCATTCGAAATAAGAAACGGTTACGCCACCGGAGTTGGCCAGAATATCCGGCACTACCATAATGCCTTTTTCGTTAATGATCTTGTCGGCTTTGGCGGAAGTTGGACCGTTGGCACCTTCTACGATCAGTTTAGCCTGAATTTTATCGGCGTTGGCAATGGTAATTACGTCTTCTACGGCAGCAGGAATCAGGATATCTACTTTAGAAGTCAGCAGATCGCCGGGAGCAGCCATTAATGCAGCGCCGGTGAAACCTTCCAGGCGGCCTTTATGCGCGTTCTTGTAATCAATAGCCGCATCGATGTCGATACCGTTTTCGTTCCAGTAAGCACCGGTTACATCGCTGATAGCCAGAATTTTAACACCTTTATCGTAAAGCAGTTTAGCGGCCCAGGAGCCTACGTTACCGAAACCCTGAACGGCTGCCGTAGCTTGGGTTGGATCCATGCCCAGTTTTTCCATGGCAGCCATGGCCGAAACCATAACGCCGCGGCCGGTTGCTTCTACGCGGCCCAGCGAACCACCTAATACTAACGGTTTACCGGTAACCACCGAGTTTATGGTCATGCCTTTGGTTTTAGAATATTCATCCATTAACCAAGCCATTTCGCGCGGACCGGTACCCATGTCCGGAGCCGGAATATCCTGATCCGGGCCGAAAGTATCGATCAAAGCTAAGGTGTAAGCGCGGGTTAAACGCTCAATTTCGCCGGCGCTCATTTTAGTCGGGTCGCAAACAATACCGCCTTTGGCACCACCGTAGGGAATATCAACCACGGCACATTTCCAGGTCATCCAGGCAGCAAGCGCTTTTACTTCATCCAGAAAAACACCTTCGTCGTAGCGGATACCGCCTTTGGAAGGACCTAATATAGTAGAGTGCACTACGCGGAAACCTTCGAAAACACGCACCGAACCATCATCCATCGTAACCGGGAGGTTTACAATCACCTGGCGGGCCGGCGATTTCAGAACGTTATAGGTATCGTCGTCCAAACCAAGGCATTCGGCTGCGATGTTGAAACGCTCCATCATCGACTCGAATGGATTTTCTTTGTCCTTAATTGGAGCTGGTTCTTTATATGCCATATTGTTGCGCATCGTATATGATCTTTTAAAAGCTGAATTTTAAAATTAAAATCAAGGGCCAAAGTTAGCAGATTCCCGCCATTGCAAAAAACAAAACGCTGGGAAAAATAAACGCTTTTTTTCTAGAAGATCTTCAGGAAGGCAACAATGAACGGCACCACCATAATAAGGCTGTCGAAACGATCGAGAATGCCGCCATGGCCCGGAATTAAAGTTCCCGAATCTTTTACGCCCAGGCTGCGCTTCATTAAAGATTCTGCCAGATCGCCCAAAACCCCGAAAACCGAGATAATAACGGCTACGCCCAGCCAATGAAAACGACTCAGATCCGGAAGAAAATCGCCCATGAGCCAGCCCACCGCCAAAGCCAGCAAGGTGCCGCCAACCCAGCCTTCCCAGGTTTTACCCGGCGAAATGCGTTCGAATAATTTATGCGTTCCGAAAGTTTTCCCGGCAAAATAAGCTCCTGAATCGGCTGCCCAGATAAGCAGCATGATGCCCAAAACCGGTTGCCAACTGTATTGCCCAAACGGAAAGGCGATTAAACTCAACAAGGAAAACGGCACGGCTACGAAAAAAACACCCAGCAACGTAACACCAATATTCAGAAAAGGCTGCGTTTTTTTGCGGAAAAGTTCGGCCAGAAACGGTAGCATAATGGCCGGCAAAAGTATGAACAGCAAATTCTCGCGGACCATGGCTTTCTGATCGAGGAAAATGAGGCCAAAAACCGCGGCAGCCAGCAAAACTCCTAAAACCCGGTTTGGTTCTACATTATTCACGCCCATGAGCCGGTAAAACTCCAGCACGCCCAATATGGTAAGCAAACCAAAAAGCAGAAAAAAGGTCCATTCGCTGAACCAGATCGCGCCAATGAAAACGGCCGCACCGAGTACGCCGGCAATGACGCGGGTTTGCATATTATTGAGTTTTGAAGACTTTTCCGGAGCCATGTACGTTCGGGTTTTCTGGTAAAATGGTGCCAAAACACTAGGGTTCCGGGCTTAAAAAGTGTAAAGAATAAAAATGCTACGCTTTTACGCTAAAAGATTCAGGAAGCTGCCGTTTCCGGGCAGTTTTCCGGCGTGTTTTCGTAGCGTTTTTTGAGGTAGAAAAGCAGCAGCAAACTCATGACCAGCGAAACCAAACCCAGGTGCCAGGGCAGCGAATCAGTGCTTTCTACGTTGGCTTTAATCAGGTTCTGCTGCTGCAAATAAAGCATAAAAACCGTGAAACCGTTATTCATAAAATGGGCAGCAATGGGTACCCACAGGTTTTTCGACCAGAAATAGAGGTACCCGAAAAGCCCGCCTAAAAGCATGCGCGGAAAAAAACCGTAGAATTGTACGTGAATGGCGCCGAAAATAAAAGCAGTGAGCCAGATGGCTACGTGGTGATTTTTCAGCAAACGCGCCAGGTTTTTCTGCAGCACACCCCGAAAAACCAGTTCTTCGCCGATGGCCGGCACCAGCGCAAAAGCTACCAACCCAACCAGCATTTGCCCCAGGGTATCGAAGCGCGTCAGGAATTTAGTCAGTTCGGCTAAGGTTTCTTCTTTTTCTTTCGCCCACAGTTCAAAGCCTGCCAACGCTTCCGGCAACACCATTTTGGCGTTCCAGTTTATAAGCCACGAGTTGGCCGGCATAATTACCAAAGCCAGCAAAGCACTGAGCAAAAGCAGGCCCACATAGTTTTTCTTCGCAAAAAGATAGCGTTTTACGCTGGGTTCGGCTAAAGCAATAAAAACTAAAGGCGCCGCCGTAAACATAAAAAAGTGCGTAGCGAGCTGGTAAAACACCATTGCGGCTCGGCCGTTCGGGAAAGCCTGCGGGTTTACCGTGATCTGTGAAATATCAGCAACACTTAAGCCGAAAAACAAATTCAGGCCCAGCAAGGCCACAAACATGCCCACGCAAATACCGCCCACCATAAAACCCAGCAACAGCAGGATTTTGGTAAACGGGTGCAACTGAGGCGAAATGAAACCTTTCATACCGGCAAATTGGTTTAAAAGCCGTAAATTTACGCGAATTTTTAAATTATACAGGTTTGGTTCAGATAGGCAACATTTCCCTCCCCGATTTCCCGCTTTTGCTTGCTCCCATGGAAGACGTGAGCGATCCGCCGTTCCGCGCGGTCTGTAAAGCCAACGGTGCCGACCTGATGTACACCGAATTTATTTCTTCGGAAGGATTGATCCGCGCGGCGGCCAAAAGCCGGATGAAACTCGACGTGTTTGATTACGAACGCCCGATCGGGATCCAGATCTTTGGTTCGGATATTGAATCGATGCGCGAAAGTGCCATTATTTCTACCCAGGCCGGCCCGGACCTGATTGATATTAACTATGGTTGTCCGGTGAAGAATGTGGCTTGCCGGGGCGCGGGCGCAGCTTTGCTCCGCGATATTCCGAAAATGGTGGAAATGACTTCGGCTATTGTACAGGCTACGCACTTGCCGGTAACCGTAAAAACCCGCCTGGGCTGGGACGATTCTACCAAAAACGTAACCGAAGTAGCCGAACGTTTGCAAGACATTGGCATTCAGGCGCTTTCCATTCACGGCCGCACCCGCGTGCAGATGTATAAAGGCGAAGCTGACTGGCGTTTGATTGCCGAAGTAAAAAATAACCCGCGCATCAAAATTCCCATCTTCGGCAACGGCGATATCGATTCGCCGCAGAAAGCTGTGGAATATAAAAACCGCTACGGCGTAGATGGCATCATGATCGGCCGCGCGGCGGTTGGTTACCCGTGGATCTTTAGAGAAGTAAAGCACTATGTAAAAACCGGTGAAATTTTAGATCCGCCAACCTTAGACGAGCGCCTGGAAGCCTGTAGAATGCACTTTCAGAAAAGCCTGGAATGGAAAGGTCCGCGTTTGGGGGTAGTAGAAATGCGCCGCCACTATGCCAACTATTTCCGCGGCCTGCCGAATTTCAAACCCTACCGCACACGTTTGGTGACCGTAGATGATCCGGCGGAAATTTATAATATCCTGGAAGAAGTTGCCATGGCTATGGCGGGCGTGGAAGTGGAACTTAGCGGACAGGAAACGGTAAAGAGTTTTCCGGAAGCCATGAACAGCTATTAATAAAACGCAATACTTTTTTCTTTCTGAAGTGCCCGGCGGTTTCGCCCGGCACTTTTTATTTTCCTTTGCTAACCTTTTGGTTAAAACACATTTATCCCGACTTTTTTGCTGAAATTTGTTACCGTTTTTTAAAACAATATCTCCCATCGAAACTTCTGTTAATCCCCCAATAGTTCAGGTTGAAAAGACCCCCGTGCCTGTAACCGGCACCCCTGCCCTTGCCTGGATCATTTTAATTTTTCTGTCACTGATCTGGGGCACCTCGTTTATTCTGATCAAGAAAGGGCTGGAAATTTATTCGCCGGATGAACTGGGGGCTTTGCGCATTACCCTGGCTTGTTTGTTTTTGCTGCCGTTTGCCATAAAAAGCCTGGGCACGATTCCAAGGCGTTACTGGAAATGGATCGCTTTCAGTGGGTTTATCGGCAATTTAATTCCGGCTTTCCTGTTTGCTTTTGCCGAAACCGAACTGGCCAGCGGCCTGGCAGGCGTGCTGAATTCCTTAACGGCGCTTTTCACGCTTGTTATCGGGGCTATATTTTTCCAGCAACGCATTACCGGTTTGCGCATTGCCGGCATTATTATAGGCATTGGCGGCACAGCAGTTCTTATTTTTTCGGGCGGAAACGCTGAAACTTCGGGCAGTGCGTTTCATGGTTTTCTGGTGGTTTTGGCTACCGTTATGTACGGCGGCAGTCTGAATATTATTAAACATAAAATGGCCGGTTTAAGCGCCATTGCCATGGCTAGTCTATGCCTTTTGTGCGTGGGTCCGTTTGCGTTCGTTTATTTGTTTTCTACCGAAGCTTTTACCAAAATTACCCACACGCCTGGCGCCTGGGAAGCGCTGGGTTATATTGCCTTGCTGGCGGGTTTCAGTACTGCTATCGGCTTGGTGCTTTATAACAAACTCATTCACATGACCACCACGCTGTTTGCCAGTTCTTCTACTTATTTAATGCCGATCGTGGCGTTGCTTTGGGGTGTTCTGGATGGCGAAACCATTCATTTGTACCATTACGGCGGCATGCTCATTATTTTGTTGGGCGTTTTTATTGTAAACCGGGCGAAGTAAAGATAACCAACTAAGCCTTTCTTCTGGTACAAAAAATAGCGCAGGATTTTAACCTGCGCTATTTTTTTTGTGAATAAGGCAACTTTCCAGGCTCCAAACCAGAACATTTTGATCTGGTTAAAAAGCAATTATAAATTCAATAAACTCACAGCTCTTTGTTATGATTTTAATTCCTTATCCTCTAAATTCGCCGGTCAAATAATTTTTCTGAATTATTTTTTTTTACACGGCCATACCACTTCAGGCAGAAATTTATGATGCTCCGACGCTTTACTTTCTTTTGCTTTTTTCATAGCATTTTTATACTGGCTGGTTTCGCGCAGCAAGTAGACTGGGTTAAAAAGGGAAGCGTTTTACATAATGGCAGTGATTTAATGTGTGGGTTTCAACGCGATGGGGCCGGAAATTTTTATGTGGTAGTTCCCATAAGCGTTTTCGGAAATGGCGGTTCTTGGGGGATAGACTTTTTCGGTTCTACGGTGCAACCCCCCAATCAACAAAAAAAATACAAAATCTTAGGAAAGTTCGACCCAAACATGAACCTTCTCTGGACCAAAACTTTTCGCTGGGATCCGACTTCCTATGTATTGGACCGGAATCACTTGGCAGTAGATCTGGCCGGAAACATTTATCTCGCTGATAAAGATACTACCTACAAATTTACAAATACAGGAAAAGAAGTCTGGAAAAAGGGTATCAGCGGACAGAAAATTAGGTTAAACAATCAAGGGCAATTAGAATTCCAGCAGTTCAGAAACACTAATAATACCCTGAACGGGAACCCAGTTGCGCCTCAGTCCGCCAACGTAGCCACTTTCGATACAGCCGGGAATTACGTACGGCACTTTATCATTATTAATCCAGGGTATTTATCTCAGGTTATCCTTGGTCATAATGGAACAAATTACTATGGAGCCAGATTAGCAACTCAGGTAGCCCCCTTCACAGGATCTTACCGGCAGGAGATCTTTACCTGTGATAGCATTGGCACCATCCTAGATTCAGGAATTCTTAATTATAACGGTTATCAAACAGATAATGCCGGCATATTTGCTGCTGAATATGACCCTATATATCAGCATTATTATCTTGCTGGGTACTTCAAGGATCGCACACCAATAAATAAATCCGACTCTACCCTTATTCCCGGTTATGGGTTTAAAATAATTCAAGTAAATTCAGGCCTACAGGTTCGTGGTAGCTTAACCCTAGGCCCTGAAAGGGTAACGAGCAACTTCTTTGACACGTATATTTATCTGGCTGCAAATAAAGGCAGTCTTTATTTTACTACTATTACTTCTAGACTTGGCTCTAGCAACTCTTGGTGCTTTACCCACCTCGGTCTCTTTAATCACCATGCTTTACAGGATAATAAGGTTATGATGGGGAAAATAGACCGAAACCTGAATACAATTTGGTATATGGGGTTTGGCCTCCAAGCTCCGAGCACTGATATTTTCCCGCCTATTCCTACTGATAATGGCATATACTACGGCGGCACTTCCGGAGCTTTCACCAACACTCATTTTACATTCAACTCTCAGGGTTTCAGCGATATGTTCCTTATAAAGATCACTGATAAAGATTCTACCACCGCCGAAGTTTCTGGAAAAATTTTCAATGACATAAACCTAAACGGAGTAGATGACAACGAACCAGGCGTGGTAGGTCAAAACATTTCGAACAATACAGTTAGCGGCATTGCTTATTCTACGAGTAATGGTTTTTTTCAGACTTCTGCAGTAACAGGCCAAAATACACTTCGTTCAGGCTCATTACCCAAATATTGGGTACGTACCACTCCCGATAGCTTACAAATTAATGTTCCAGCTACAGCATCCCAATTAAATGGTTTCAACTTTGGAATGCGTACTGTTTCCGGAATAAAAGATGCATTCGTAAGCCTCACACCCATGACGGCAGCGCGCATAAACATGCCTGCAAAGTACCAACTTACTGTCCGGAACCTGGCAACAGATGTATTAAGTGGCCAAATAACAATGATAAAAGCCCCGGAACTGACTTATCAGAATGCGTCCGTAATTCCCGATGTAATTTCCGGCGATACGCTTAGCTGGAATTATGCGAATTTGCAACCAAATGAAATACGCAACATCCAGATCAATTTTACTTTACAAAATAATCCGTCTTTAGTAAATAAATATCTCACTAACAAAGCCACCATCACACCAATTGTCGGCGATACTGCAACAGAAAATAATTCTACAGAAATTTACCATCAGGTTACGGGCCCAATAGATCCGAACGATATTACCGTTTCGCCTAGCTGCCCTATTGTTCAGTCTTTTATTACCGATGGCAAATACCTTGAATATCGTATTCGTTTCCAGAATATAGGCACTGATACAGCTTTTTCAGTGGTAATTCATGATACGCTTTCAGCAAATTTGGACCTGAACACATTAGAAATTGTTGCTAACAGTCACAATCCGCGGTTCTGGATTAAAAACAATGTGCTTACCATTTATTTCGAAAATATTAAACTGCCGCACAGCACCGTAAATTACACAGGAAGTCATGGTTTTTTTACTTATCGTATTAAACCGAAAACAAATACCCCCTTATTGGCTACTATTAAAAATAAAGCATCTATCTACTTCGATTTTAATGAGCCGATCCATACTAACCAGGTCACTACTCAAGTAACTTCAAATAATATTTTATTTACTGCCGTTCCGCAACATATAAACTGCTACGGCGATTCTACGGGTTCAATAACTATAAATAATAACACTTGTATTAAAGCTCCTATCAGGTACAGTATAGACAGCGTTATTTTTCAGGATTCGCCCATATTTTCACAATTAAAGGCTGGTAGTTACACTATTTTTATCAGAGCTAGAAATCACTTATACAAACTGGACTCTGTACAAGTGCAGCAGCCGAGTTCTGTTAATTTTAGTGCTATATCCACTCCCATCGATTGCTACGGAGACTCTACTGGTGTAATCACTATCAGCAGTAACATTTGTATGGCAGTCCCGCTTAGCTATAGTACTGATAGTATTACATTTCAGAGTGCTCCAGTATTTTCACAGCTATCAGCTGGCTATCACACTGCCTGGATTAAAGCCGGCAATTTATCTTTCAGATTAGACTCTATCCAAGTGCAGCAACCTGATTCAATTAAAGCTACCATTACCTACAACCACGCAGCTTCTGGCAATGGCGATATTACAATAAATACAACCGGAGGCACAGCCCCATATAATTATGCACTAAACGGTAGCACAAGCCAGAACAATAGCTATTTCGGGAATCTTTCGGCCGGAACTTATCAGGTAACGATAAGGGATCAGAATAACTGCTCTAAAACTTACACTATCGTTATTGAGAATATTTCAAGTGTAAAAGAAAGCCAGTTAACCAATCTGAAAATTTATCCGAATCCGTTCGATAATAAGCTTTATGTAGATACTGGAAAAGCATTAAGAAATGCTCGGGTCCAGCTTTATAACTCGTTAGGCCAATTAATATTTACTCAGGAAATTAAAAACAGACAAACTACACTGGAGCCACCGCATTTACCCAAAGGTTTGTATCTACTAAAAATCATCTCTGATAATGGGATTAGTTCTAAAGTAGTAATTAAGAATTAATAGCAGGTGTATATTGGGTAACATTATCATCTCAAATCTCCACCTGACTTTTTCAGGCGAAAAGCATAGCGTTTTTTGCGCAGAAAAGTCATCTTCAGTTTTCACCCGCCATTTAATACCGTTTTCAGCAATATTTTATTGCCCGAATATTCAACCGTAAAACAATTCTGCCGTAGCCTGAGTTAATAAGATGGCTATCCGGGCGAATGGCGCATACAGGAAAAAAGCTCCGGAGAGCACGTACGCTAATTCCAGCTTAAAACTCCCACGTATGAAAAAATTTGCGATTTTCGGTTCAGTTCTTTTGCTGCACCTTTCCGGTTGTGCCTTTAAATCTCCCGAAGAAAATAACGCCCAGGGCAGCGTTGGCGACCCAAAAGAGGTTAAACCATTTGCTACGCACGCCCCGGCTTTAGAAACGCCGGTTTTAGGACCGTGGCAAGGTACTGTTCCCTGCGCCGATTGCCCGGGCATTAACTACCAGCTTACCCTGCAAAAAGACCGCACGTACGAAGAATCTTCGGAGTACCTGGAAAAAGGCACCAAACCTTTCCTGGAAAAAGGTACCTGGCTCATTACCCAGGATTCGGTAGTAGTGCTTACCAAGCCTGTGGGGCAATCGCAGTTCCGGTTTTCCAGAGGCAATTTATTCATGCTCGATCAGCAAGGCCAGCCCATTACTTCAACCCTGGCCGAAAAGTACCGCCTGAGCCGGCCGGGTGCCGGAAACGGAAAAGGCAGCGCGCTGGAAACGAAACGAAAACAAGGAATTGATTTTGTAGCCATGGGCAACAACAGCGCCTGGATCCTGGAAGTTGACCTTGACAAAAGCATTACTTTTAGCAGCCCGAACGAAAAAATAAAACTAATCGGCACCGAACCTTCGGAACAAAAACTGGCCAATGGAAAGGCTACAGTTTTCCGGGCCAAATCTGAAGCCGGCACCCTGACAGTTCGCCTTACCAACCAGCCCTGTACCGATAAAAAATCTGGCAAGCAATTGCCTTACTCGGTAGTGGTAACGGCCAATGCTATGGATTATAACGGTTGCGGAAAATACCTGGCCGATGAAAACCTGAACGGAAGCTGGGCCTTAACGGGCATAAACGGCAAACCGGTAAATCCCGAAGGTTTATCCAAAGGCGCGCCTACCCTGCAAATAACGCTCGACAGCAAACAAGCCGCTGGCAATGGGGGCTGCAACCGTTATTCAGGCGCCGTTGAAGCTAAAGGCGACCAGGTTATTTTCGGAATGATGGCCAGCACCAGAATGGCTTGCCCCGGCGCGGCTATGACGCTGGAAAACGATTATCTGAAACTGCTTTCCGGCAATACGTTTACTTATGAACTTGAAGGCCCGGTTCTGCGCTTAAAAACCAAAGAACAAACCGCGCTCGTTTACCGGAAAGCAGATTAAATCGCACTTCTTCCCGTTCAGTAAAGCACGCGGCAATGCCGAAAAGCATGCAACCAGTAATGAAACAACTTTAGATCGCAATTTTTGGGTTGGCTAGTATAGCGTTTTTGCTTTTCTGGCATGTCAGTTCACTGATGCATGCGGCTTTAAAGGCACTTTGTATCGGTAAGGCAAAAAAAAACGGTTAACCAAAGGCTAACCGTTTTCCTGTCATCTTAAAAAATCTAACCTTAAAACCTTAAATATCAGTATTATTCTTCCCGATTACCGGCCACTGCGCTTGCGTTAACTTTGTATTGGTCGCTCACAGCCATGTAGTTGGAGAATTGTTTTGGGTTCATGAAGCTTTGCAGCTTGAAATTATAGCGGTCTTCGGCTTCATTTAATTTCTTGGTCATCATTTCCGGATCGTTGCTGTACATGCTCTGGATCTGGGCAGCTGCTTCCAGCTTTTCGGCGGTGTATTTCCGAACCTGGATATATTCCGATTCGTTTAATTGTACTTCGTTCATCATGCGGCGGGCAATATCAGAAGCCTGCGTATTGATAGAAGATGAACCGGTTGGTGCCTGCGCAGAAGCGTTAACAGTGATCAATGTAAAGGCAATAAAAGCAGAAGTAAGTAATTTTTTCATGGCTCAGAATTTATATGTTTTTTGTATGTTTTATTTTCTTTGTCTTTTCTTATAGTCCTTTAACTGCTCTCAGCGGGCTTCGGTTGCCGCAAATTCATCATAAAATTGCACTATTCTAACAGTACTATAGGAGTTAGAAAAGGTGAGTTCAAGTCCGTCGTTTTTCCTTGTGAAATCCTAGCAATTTTCTGCGAAGTTCCTGCCTCGCCCAGTTTTCCAAACCCTGAAGCTCTTCAAAAATACTAATTATCAGATATTTAATTCTGCGCGAAAACTATCCGTTTCCTGTGCAATTCTTCAGCTTAAACCCAACTGCTTTTTCATTCCGGAAAACGGTAGGGTTTGGCTAACAAAAAGTCAGGACGCCGGAATTTCAGCATGTGGGTTTTATTTTATTACTTCGCCGCAATTCTAATTATCTGATAAATGCCTGCTTCTGCTGAAATACTTGCCCATGCCCGCGCTTTTGTAAAACAAGAACTGGCCCGCGACAGCAGCGGCCACGACTGGTGGCACATTTCCCGCGTAACCCACACCACTCTGGAAATTGCCCGCCACGAAAATGCCGACCTGTTTGTGTGTGAACTGGCCGCACTGCTCCACGACATTGCCGACGAAAAACTGAACGCCAGTAAAGCCGCCGGGATGCAGAAAGTAAAAAGCTGGCTCGAAGAAAATCAGGTTCCGGAAAAAGCTGCGGCGCACGTTTTGGAAATAATCAGCACCATGTCGTACAACGGCGGACATAACCAGCCTATGAAAACGCTGGAAGGGAAAGTAGTGCAGGACGCCGACCGGCTCGATGCATTAGGCGCCATTGGTATTGCGCGCACCTTTGCGTACGGCGGTCACAAAGGTCATCTCATGCATAACCCGGCGTTAGCCGTTCGCGCAGAGATGACGCCGGAAGAATACCGCAACGCCGAAAGCACGCCCATTAACCATTTCTACGAAAAACTGCTGAAACTTAAAAATTTGATGAATACAGCTTACGGGAAAAAGCTGGCCGCGGAAAGGCACGCTTACATGGAAAATTTCCTGGAGCAGTTTTATCAGGAATGGGAAGGAAAACGGTAGGGTTTGGCAGGAAAAAAGTCTGAAGCGGACTTTACTTATCAAGATCGACCAGAAAATTAGAACCGGAGATGATTTTTTCTTTTTTCCGCTCCTGAATTTCTACCCGAATGGTTTTAATACCGCCGGCAAGCCAGTTATTGACCAGTAATCTGCCTTGCTCCGGTTTATTTTTCTGTTTCCGGAAAACGACGCGTTGCAAGATCTTTCCGGTGGCGGCATCGGTTATTGAAATGGCAAGTTCAGCCTTATTCGGGTATTTTTCCAGCGGAAGCTGATACCAGATGGGTGCATTTGCAACGTTGCGTAAGGTTCTCCACTCCTGCTTTATTAAAACCGGAACTTCGTTCGTGGTGCCGAATGCTACTACCTGGTAAAGGTAACTCCCGGGTTTGGTGAGCGTATCGGAGAAAGAATAATCCTTTAACAGTTTACCGTAACTATCGCGCGCAACTGCCTTCCGGCCGTTTTCTACAGCCTTAAACTGGGAAGCTTCGCGGCGCAATATCCGGAATCCGGTAGCAGAAATGGAATCGGGTAAAGCCCAGTGCAGCGTTACGTTACCGTTTTGCACAAAATTTCCGGCTGGTATTACGGGCGTAACAGCAGCCGGAATTCCGTTGGGTTTGGTGCTGACCTCAATTTTGAACCGGCATTGGTCGTTTAAATAACCGTCTACATTCAGCAGATAAGTTTGTCTGGACTGCAACGCTTGCAGCAATACAAAAATATCGTCCTGGCTGGCCAAAGAAGTGCAGGAAATAATGTTGTAGGTAGCCGGTTCGCAGGGTTTTCCGGTTAAAACCACCAATTGCACACCCCGGGTATCGCGGCAGGTTTGTCCGCTGATGTTTACAAAGTAATTCCCGGAAGTTGCCGGCGTAAATTCAAACCACTGGTCGTTGTGATATTCCACACATTTGCCGGTCAGGCTTTCATCCACGCAACTGCGCTGCACGGTACAACCCGTTGTGTTCGACCAAACTGCTTCTTCAGTTTTTAAAACCCGGCGATGCGCTATATGATCGTTCGGAACCTGCGCCCGGGCAAAACCAATGCAGCAAAACCACAGCAGCAAGCTTATTCCCGGCTTCCTGTAATTTTTGCGTTGAAACATCGGCAATACTTTTTCCACCCGAAACCCTAGCGTTTTGGCGCATCATTTTCCAGTCGAAGTTTGCTGTGCGTGCGGCCGTAGAAGAAATAGACAATTAAACCCAAAGCCAGCCAGGCCAGGAAACGGCTCCAGTTCGTAATGCCCAGTTCGGTCATTAAATACAGGTTCGTAACCAGACCAAGCACCGGAATTAAAGACAGGTTATTTTTGAAGGTATAATAAAGCAGCGCCACGCAAACCAGCAGGAAACCAAGCATCGGCAGTTTGTGCTGCGTTTCTTCCCAACCGCCTTCAAATCTCAGAAAGTTAAAAATTCCTTCGGCGTTGAAATAAAAACCGATAGCCAGTACGATTAATAGTATGAATGGGAAAATGAATTTACCATTGTAGTAAGGCACTTTAAAACCGGCACGTTTGCGGTGGTCCGGGTCGCGCTCCAGAACTAAAATGCCGCCGCAAACCAGTACAAACGCAAACAAAGTCCCGATACTGGTCAGGTCGGTAACTTCGGTCAGGTTCATGAAAAGCGCCGGAATAGCCACCACAAAACCTGTTACAATGGTGGCAAAGCTCGGCGTCTGGTATTTCGGGTGAATTTTAGAGAACGCTTTCGGCAGTAAACCGTCGCGGCTCATGCTCATCCAGATACGCGGCTGGCCCAACTGAAAAACCAGTAAAACGCTCGCCATGGCAATAACCGCACTCACCGAAATAATGCCCGCCATAAAACCCAGGTCCAGCCGTTCGAAAACGAAAGCCAGCGGATCGCCCACGGCCAGCTCTTTATAAGAAACCATACCGGTAAGCACCAGCGTAATAATTACGTACAAAACCGTACAGATTATCAGCGCATAGATCATGGCTTTGGGCATGTCGCGCTGCGGGTTTTTGGCTTCTTCGGCCGTGGTAGAAATCGCATCGAAACCGATATAGGCAAAGAAAACCGCCGAAACGCCTTTGAGTACCCCGCTTACACCGTTGGGCGCAAACGGGCTCCAGTTTTCGGGCTGCACGTAAAAGGCACCTACTGCAATTACCAGCAAGATCACGATCAGCTTCAGAAGCACCAGCATATTAGCCGTGCGCTTCGATTCTTTAATGCCGATGTAAACCAGGTAGGTAATTAAAACCACGATCAGCAAAGCCGGAAGGTCGGCCACCAATCTTACAGAACCCAGCGCCGGCGCGGTTTGCCAGGCTTCGTAGGCGCTTTGCAAGTTCTGCGGAATAGCGTTTAAAGCCGTGCCGGAAGCCAGTAAAGCGCTTACTTCTTCATGACCGCGCATCGCGCTCAGAAAATCCATGGTGAGGTAAGCCGGAATGTGAATATTTAAACCGGCGAGCAAAGAGGTAAAATAATCGGACCAGGAAATAGCTACGGCAATATTTCCGATGGCGTATTCCATGAGCAGATCCCAGCCAATGATCCAGGCTACAAGTTCGCCGAAGGAAGCATAAGCATAGGTATAAGCGCTGCCCGAAACCGGAATGGTGCTGGCAAACTGGGCATAGCAAAGTGCCGAAAATGCGCAGGCAATAGCCGTAAAAACGAAAAGCAACGAAACCGCCGGTCCGCCGGCCGCACTCGCATTGCCAATGGTGCTGAAAATACCCGCCCCGATAATGGCCGCAATTCCCAGCGAAGTCAGATCGCGCAGGGTTAAATTGCGGGACAGTTCCAGCCCGCCGTACATTTCGTCTTCGTAATGGGTTTCACCTAAAAGGCGGTTTATATCTTTCTTGCGAAAAAGCGCTTTCAAATTCATGCTTCGGAAATTAGGCTGAAAAGATAAGGAAATATTGAAGAAAACTGCGCAATTTCTGTCTGTTTCCCATTCAAAACGCTATAGTTGCAGGCTTAAAAAGTGCCTGATTCGTTTTTTCAGCAAAATTCTTCTTTATGTTGATTCCGGAAATTCCCGGGCTTAATGTTTCAGACGCTCCGCAGCACTTTTCTGGTCTTAAAGTATAGCGTTTTATTAAAAAAATCAGCAACAAAAAAAGGCCCTGCGCAATGCAGGGCCTTTTTAAAGCATGATTACAGGTAATTAACGTACCACCACAAAACGCTTGGTAGCTACACCTTCAGCAGTTTTTATTTGCAACAGGTAAGTACCGGCATTTAAATGAGCTACATTCAGCTGAGCTTCGCCCGAAACGTTTTTCAGGGCAGCAACCTGCTTGCCAGTCAGATCTAAAACCGTTACTTCCGCTTTCAGATTATTATTAAGTTCAATGTTCAGCACTTCGGTAGCCGGGTTTGGATATACATTTACCAGACGGGCCAGTTGAGCATCTTTCACACCGTTGATCAGGATCGTTACGCTTTCGTTTACAGCAACCAGGGTATCGCCGGCGGCCACTTCTAAAACGGAAAGCGTGTAATCGTAAGTACCAGGAGCGTTAAAGATCACCCGGAAAGCAGTAGTATCGTCAGCTAAGGCAAAACCAGCAGCCGGCCCGAAGGTTACTTCTCCATTGGCATCGAAGGTTAAAGGCAGATAATTACCAGAAACCGCATCTTCGTAGAACAATTCAATATCGGAAGCCTGCGCCGGATTGGTCAGGCTTAGTTTAATGTTAACTGTTTTACCAGCCATATCGCCAGCCGTTATACCAACTTCGAAGTCGTTTTGCGCGCGGGTTACCAGATTGGTACGAGCATTCAGATCAGATGCAATTTTTGGATTCACGAAAGCTGCAACGGTAACTGTTTCAACCGTTGGCGTAGCCAAAGCGACACCGGTAGCAGCATCGATAATGGCTAAGCTGTAGTCATAAGTACCGGCAGTTGCAAAAGTTACTTTAAAGTTGCTGGTCAAATTAGCCAGCGGGAAACCAGTAGCCGGGCCAAATTCCATTTCGCCGGTAGCATTGAAAGTCAATGGAAGGAAAGTACCTGGAGTAACTTCGTACGACAAAGTAACATCGGCAGCCTGCGCAGGGTTCGTCAGGGTCATTTTCCCTTTCACCATTTGGCCTGCTGAAGTACCGGTAGTAGTTGTAACGGAGAAACTTTCTTCAACCGTAGTTTTTACGTTGGTACGGGCGTTTAAAGTTGAAGCAATGGTAGGAGCAACAACCGGAGCTGTTACCGTTACTGATTCCGTTACACCCGGAACTACGGCAACTCCAGTGATAGCATCTACAATTTCTAACGTAGTAACATAAGTACCGGCAGCATTATAAGTAACGCGGAAGTTAGAAGTAGCATTTGCCAGCGGGAAGCCGGTAGCCGGACCGAACATGAACACACCGTTCGCATCGAAAGTAAGTGGCATCCAGGTGCTGGTAGTGGTTTCAAAGTATTCCTGGGTCATGTTGGCAGCTTGCGCCGGAGTAGTCAGGGTAGCTTTCACTTTTACCATGTGGCCAGCCATATCGCCGGCTACAGTCGTTACATCATAAGTTTGCTGCACGCCGGTTAAAACGCCCGTGCGGCCATTCAGAGTAGAAGCAATGGTTGGGTTTACAAAAGCTGCAACCGTTACCGATTCAGCTGTTGGGGTAGCTAAAGCAACACCAGTAGTAGCATCGTTAATGGCTAAGCTGTAGTTATAAGTACCGGCAGCCGCAAACGTAATTTTAAAGTTAGTAGCAGTGCTTGCCAGCGGGAAACCAGTGGTAGGGCCAAATTCTGTTTCACCGGCAGCGTTGAAAGTTAAAGGCAGGAAATTACCTGGCGTAGCTTCGTATAATAAAGTAATGTCAGCGGCTTGCGCAGGAGTTGCCAAAGTCATTTTAACTTTTACCATCTGACCTGCAGCAGAACCTGTAGTAGTTGCTACTGAGAAGTTTTCTTCTACGGTAGTTTTAACACCTGTACGGCCATTAATAGTAGAAGCAATAGTTGGAGCAACAATCGGAGCGGTTACGGTTACCGATTCGATTACACCCGGAACCAGGGCAACGCCGGTAGTAGCATCAATAATTTCTAAGGTAGTAGCATAAGTGCCGGCTGCATTATAAGTAACGCGGAAGTTAGAAGTAGCGTTAGCCAGCGGGAAACCAGTGGCTGGCGGACCGTAGATGAACACGCCGTTCGCATCGAACGTGAAAGGAACCCAAGTGCTGTTTGTAGTTTCGAAATACTCCAAAGCCATGTTGGCAGCTTGCGCCGGAGTTGCTAAAGTAGCTTTCACTTTAACCATAGTACCAGCCATATTGCCGGCAGTAGTAGTTACATCGTAGGTTTGCTGTACACCGGTTACAACACCAGCGCGGCCATTTAAGGTAGAAGCAATGGTTGGAGCAACAACAACAACCGGAGCTGTTACGGTTACTGTTTCAGTAACGCCAGGAACTACAGCAACACCAGTGGTAGCATCTACAATTTCTAACGTAGTAGTATATGTACCGGCCGCATTATAGGTAACACGGAAATTTGAAGTAGCATTCGACAGCGGGAAGCCGGTAGCCGGCGGGCCGTAAACAAATACACCGTTCGCATCGAAAGTAAAGGGAACCCATGTGCTGTTAGCAGTTTCAAAATATTCTAAGGTCATGTTGGCAGCCTGCGCTGGAGTAGCCAGAGTGGCTTTCACTTTAACCATGCGGCCAGCCATATCGCCGGCTACGGTTGTTACATCGTAGGTTTCCTGCACACCAGTTACTACACCGGCGCGGCCGTTTAATGTAGAAGCAATGGTTGGGTTTACAAAAGCAGCAACCGTTACTGATTCAGTAGTTGGAGCTGTTAAAGCAACACCAGTAGTTGCATCGTTGATCGCTAACGAGTAGTTATAAGTACCCGCAGCAGCAAACGTAATTTTAAAGTTGGTCGAGGCATTTGCCAGCGGGAAACCAGCGGCCGGGCCGAATTCTGCTTCGCCAGCAGCATTGAAAGTTAAAGGCAGGAAGTTGCCCGGAGTAGCTTCGTATAATAACGTGATATCAGCAGCCTGCGCAGGAGTAGCCAGGGCTAATTTTACTTTCACCAACTGGTTGGCAGAAGATCCGGCAGTAGTTGCTACAGAGAAGCTCTCTTCTACGGTAGTTTTTACACCAGTACGACCATTAATAGTTGAAGCAATGGTTGGAGCCGTTGTAACGGCAGCAGTACCCATCAGTTTTACTTCGTCAAGACGGGCAGCTACCGACGCAGCCGTTTTTTTCCAGCGTAATTTCAGCCCGTTGATCTGAGCTGCAGCCGGTAATTGAATACCAGAAACGGTGTACCAGCCAACGGTTGCAGCAGCAGCTTCGGCAAAAGTATAGGTTACGGGTACATAAGCAGTACCATTCCAATAAGCCAGCTCAATAACCGGTAAGCTGGCAGCTTGTTCTTTCCGGTAGGCAAATTCCAGAGTCAGGTTAGTATAAGTAGAAGCATCAATATCTCCTATTGCAAAATACCTGTCACCTGAGGCAGCCATCCATACGTTAGCATCGTTTGCGCCATCGGTACCCTTATTATTTGACTTACGGAGCTCAGTGGCGTTTGCAGCTACGGCGCCATCGACAGTCATTGTAAGCGCATCGTTATCGAAACCATTAATCGATTCATGCGTGGCAATAGGAGTATCGCCGGTAACGGTTCCCATTTTCTCGAAGAAGATCTGGGTTTGTGCCTGGCTGGCATAGCCGCCCAGCACCAGCGAAAGCATCAGCGCTGCTTTCCTGCATAAGTTTGTAAAATTGTTCATTAAAAATTTGATAAAGTATAAAAGATTAATTAGCAATACGCTTGATTATAACAACAGGCTTTACCGATTATTACCGCAAAGGTAGGATTATTATTACAAGAATAGCAAGGTGTTATTATAATTTATTCGTACAAAGCTGCAGACAACAAAATGTGGCCGAACGTTGCCTGGGTGTTGAAAAAAAACAGATAAAAAGATATTCCACAGTTAGCGGTTGTGCCAGTTATTAGAAAGGGAATAAGCGGAAACAGCCAGGAGAAGCACATAAAAAAGCCAGAACGCTATACTTTTTGGTGCAAAAAGTATAGCGTTCTGGCTGTAAAAGCTACGTGAGAATCCGCATAAACGGTATTTGCAAAGCTTTAAAAAGCTCCCCGAAAACGCTATGGTTTTGGGCTTAAAAAGTGTTTAACGCGGCAACATGATCCGGAACGTGGTGCCTTTGCCCACTTCGCTCCATTTTACAAACAATTTACCACTGTGGTAATTCTCAATAATGCGTTTGGCTAAGGCAAGGCCTAAACCCCAACCACGTTTTTTGGTCGTATAGCCGGGCATAAAAACGTTGTCGAGCATATTTTTTGGAATGCCTTTGCCGGTATCTTTAATATCGATGGCAATAAAATTCTTCCCGTGTAGCGACAAGTTTACGTCGATACTGCCTTTGCCATCCATGGCATCTATGGCGTTTTTGCAGATGTTTTCTACCACCCATTCGTAAAGCGGAATATTTACTTTAGCCGGAATATGGCTCGGAAAATCGGCGTGCAGGCTGAAAACTACTTTCTGCGAAACCCGGCTCTTTAAATACGAAAGGGCTTTTTCGGTTACTTTCAGAATATTTTCGTCTTTTACAACCGGCACCGAACCAATATTGGAAAAACGCTCGGTAATAATTTCCAGGCGCCGCACATCTTTGCCCAGCTCTTCTACAATGGGTTCGTGCTCAAATTTAGGACTGCTCCGCAAATATTCGTACCAGGCCATTAAACTGCTGAGCGGCGTACCTAACTGGTGCGCGGTTTCCTTGGCCAGGCCTACCCAAACGCGGTTCTGTTCGGCTTTGCGCGAATAACTAAACGCAAAATAGGCCATAAGCGCAAAACAGGCCATTACGGTAAGCTGCACATAAGGGTAATAACGCAACTGCGTAAGGAGGGTAGAATCTTTGTAGAAAATGTAATTCTTAAAGCCTTCGCCAAATTCAACCAGAATAGGCTGGTGCTGGGCTTTCATTTCGGCGATTTCTTTGCGCAGAAGTTCGGCTTTTTTCTCTTCCGTGATATTTTCCGGCAGCCGGAAATTCTTGTAATCCATCACGTTCTCTTCGCCGTCGGTCAGAATTACGGGCACCGATTTATTCGCTTCAATAATTTCTTCCTGGATAAAAACGGTATTGTCGTCGGTTTCGGAACCCACCATAAAGCGCAAACCTTTGGCGTAAATATCGATGAGCTGCTGTTCGCGTTCGGCTACTTTCTGGACTAAAATATTGGTATACACCACTGTAGCCGCTCCAATTAAAAGCGCAACCATAACAATTACGAGCTTAATGCGGGCTTTCTGGTTATAAAGAGTAGAGATCATATTAAAAAAATACCGGCTTTTGGCCGCGTAACTTCAACGAAGAACCAGAAAGAAATATGCAATTTTTCCCCCATTATTTTTGTTTTAGCCGCGTGGTTCGGTTCAAAGCAGGCTAATTTATAATCATTTTAAATAAGGAAAGCTTTAGACTATACCTTTACAATTAAGAAATACAAACGTAATTTTGCGTGTTGGTTTGAGTAATTGACTATGCTCCATAATTTTAAAGCCGTTAGCCTCTCGCATAAAAAAGCGCCGCTGGCTATCCGCGAACTTATTGCCTTAGACGAAACCGCCTGCAAGCAGTTTCTGCAGATGATGCAGACCTATCTGCAGGCTACCGATATCCTGATCCTTTCTACCTGCAACCGCACCGAAGTTTATTACAGCGCTGAAGAAGACCTGAGCGCCGAAATTGTAAAACTACTGGGCGTATCCAAAGGCATTGAAAACATCAGCCAGTATTTCGATTTCTTTACCATTCTGAACGAGCACACCGATGCCGTGCAGCACCTCTTCGATGTTTCGATGGGCCTGGAAGCGCAGGTGGTAGGCGATATGCAGATCTCGAACCAGGTAAAAACGGCTTACCAGTGGTCGGCAGACAATAATACGGCCGGGCCTTTTCTGCACCGTTTAATGCACGCCATTTTCTTTACTAATAAACGCGTAGTACAGGAAACCTCCTTCCGCGACGGCGCTGCTTCTACTTCTTACGCCACCGTAGAACTGGTAGAAGAACTGACCGCCGACATGCACGAACCGAAAATTCTGGTAGTTGGTTTAGGCGAGATCGGGGCAGACGTTTGCCGGAATTTAGCCGCTTCGGCGTTTGCTAGAAATGTAACCATTACCAACCGCACCTTAGCCAAGGCCCAGATCCTGGCCGAAGAATGCGACCTGAAGGTAATTCCGCTGGAAGAACTGGTACCAGCCATGAAAGAAGCCGACGTGATAATTTCTTCGGTTGCCATGGATTCGCCGTTCTTTACTACCGAGATGATCAAGCGCCTCGATGTACTTTCGTTTAAATTCTTCATCGATCTTTCGGTGCCGCGCAGTGTGGCCGCCGATGTAGAAAATATTCCGGGCGTGCTGGTGTATAATATCGATACTATTCAGAATAAAGCTACTGCCGCCCTGCAGCAACGCTTAGATGCTATTCCGCAGGTAAAAGCCATTATTGCCGAATCTATTGAAAGCTTTAACGACTGGACGAAGGAAATGATGGTATCACCTACCATTCATAAACTGAAAAATGCGTTGGAAACCATCCGCCAGGAAGAAATGGCGCGTTACCTGAAAAAGCTGAACCCGGAAGAACTCAAGCGCATGGACGACGTGACCAAATCCATCATGCAGAAGATCATAAAACTGCCGGTGCTCCAGCTGAAAGCCGCCTGCAAACGGGGCGAAGCCGAAACCCTGATCGATGTACTGAACGACCTCTTCGACCTGGAAAAACAACCGGAAGAAATTCAGCACTAAAAACGGTACTGTTTTAAACAAAAAAAGTAAAGCCCCGGCCTAATGGTACGGGGCTTTTTTATTGTCTAGGCATTAATCCATGATGGAAATCTTTACAATGGATCAGGAAAAATATTTAATTGCTATATATAGATATTAGAAAAAATTAAATTATGTTTGAACCCGTGGTATAACTCATGCTAAATAGCGCTTTTCAGCTTTTAACGTGAACTCTCTTACCAACCACTTTCCCTAAGATTGCAATTTTTCATTTATAACCTTTTATCAATTAAACTCTTATCTTTTATGAAAACCAAAATTACCCTTTTCAGCCTTGCTATTGCAGCTATTTTTTCATCCTGTTCTAAGGAAACGTATTTCACCAATACCAATCAGAGCTATGGTGGCTTCCACAAAACTGAACAAGTAACAACTGCTGAAACGCAAGCCTCTGCCGAAGAAGTTACCTTAACTGCTTCGGCAGATGCACAGCCGGTAATCATTAACCAAACACCTTCTTTTACCGCTCCTAAAACTGTTGAAACCAAAGCTGCAGTAGCAGAACTGGGCCTTGAGAAAGTTTCAGCAATGTCTAAAAAAGAAGTAAAGTCAGTTATAAAAGCGGCGAAAAAAGAAGCGAAAGAAGCTAAAAAAGACGTTTCTGCTGAAGGCAAAAGCCAGCTGGTTGCTTTAATTTTAGCAATTCTTGTTGGTGCCTTGGGTATTCACCGTTTCTACTTAGGTTATACCGGAATTGGTGTTGCGCAGTTATTAACACTTGGCGGTTGCGGCATCTGGGCTTTAATTGACCTTGTCCGTATTATTACCGGCGATCTGAAGCCGAAAGACGGCGATTATACTGATAAACTTTAGTAAATTAGCTGCCTAGTTATTACCTCGGGTGAAAAAGCGAACCGTAAAAATTCTCAAACTAAGTGCCCAGGTCATCATTCCTTTGGTGCTCCTGGCCTTACCAGCCGATTTCTTCGACTCTGGCCAATCGCTTTGCCTGAGTAAAGTGCTGGCCGGTATAGAATGCTATGGTTGCGGCATGACCCGGGCTATTATGCACCTGATCCATTTGGAATTTGAAGCAGCTTATCATTTTAATAAACTATCTTTTGTAGTTTTCCCGGTAATCTCCTTTTTATGGACTCAGGATTTTCTGAAAGACTTAAAACTTGTGCGAAATGATATCCAACATCAGAAAGCTAAAGTTGCAGCATAAATTTACGAGAGCATAATAAAAAATAGGTTTCGAACAATATTTGGTAAAAAGCCCCGGCCGCTAAAGATCCGGGGCTTTTTTATGAGCACTTTTTCTGCCCGAAACCATACCATTTTCAAACAAAAAAGGATGGCTTACGGGCCATCCTTTTTGCTCTAAATCTAAAATCAAAAAAATTAAATATCGGTGCAGCATTCTTCCAGGCAATCTATCACGTCTATGAGTTTCGGAATAGAGAGGGAATAATAAATTTTGGTTCCAACCTTAAAAGAAGAAAGCACGCCTTTATCTTTTAAAGTAATTAAATGTTGGGAGGCAATGGCCTGGGGCAAATCAAGATATTGGTAAATTTCGGTAACCGTCATTTTATCTTCTTTACCCAAAAGGTCTACAATTGCGAGCCGCTTCGGATGCGCCAACACCTTCAGCATGGCCGCGGCTTTATCAATTTTCTTAGATTCCACTCTGGATAATAACGTTCTCATAACTTAAAAAATTTTAAAACAGGTTCATTTACTTCGCACTTTCACGTTAAAACGTCACAAAATACCGGCGCCGTTCCCTCACGCATTGTGCGATTCATAAATTAACCGTTACTTTAAGTTATGAACACTTTTCACGTTATCGGGCTGATGTCGGGCACCTCGCTGGATGGAGTCGACTTAGCATACTGTCGTTTTACGTTAGATAAAGGCAATTGGATATATAAAATATTAAATACTACTACCATTGAATATCCCAATGATTGGATTATTCGGTTAACCTCCCTCCCAACTGCTTCCGCGCTCCATTTTGTGGCTACCGATCAGGCCTACGGAAAATACTTAGGCCAGCTGGTTTTTGCTTTTATAAAAGCCAATAACCTGAAACCCGATTTCGTAGTGTCGCATGGCCACACGATTTTTCACCAGCCGGAAAAGCATATTTCCTGGCAATTGGGGCACGGTGCCTATTTAGCTGCTGCCGCCAATTTGCCCGTAATCTGCGATTTCCGCACGCTGGATATAGCTTTAAACGGCCAGGGTGCGCCTTTAGTACCCATCGGCGATGAACTGCTTTTTTCAGAATTCGATTTCTGCCTGAATCTGGGCGGCATTTCCAATATTTCATTCAGACACCAAAACCTGCGTATGGCCTACGATATTTCAGCCTGCAACATGCTGCTGAACATCCTGGCGAATGCGTTGGAGCTGCCCTACGACAAAAACGGCGAAATTGCCAGAAGCGGAAAATTGGATTCGCAGCTTTTAAAGGAGCTGAACGCGCCGGTTTATTTTTCCGCCAGTTTCCCAAAATCTTTAGGCAAAGAATGGGTAGATGATAATAGCCTGAAAAGTATTCTGCATGCTGAAAGTTCTATTCCCGACAAACTCCATACGGCCTGCCACCATATTGCTTTCCAGATTGCGCAAGCGGTTAAAACGGTAGGCAAAACGGCTGCAAAACCCAAAATACTGGTAACCGGCGGTGGCGCTTTCAACACGTTCTTAATTGAATTACTGCAAAATTACCTGGGCGAAGGATGCGAAATTGTGGTACCGGAACCCGAAGTAGTAAGTTTTAAAGAAGCCCTGATCTTTGCGTTCCTGGGCGTTTTGCGCTGGCGCAACGAAGTGAATTGTTTGCAAACGGTAACCGGCGCAGAAAAAGATAATGTAGGCGGCGCCGTTTATATGGCCTGAATTTAATTTAATTTACCCCACCCAACCCTCCCCTATTTTTGCCCTGACCCGGCAGTTAAAGCAGACCGCAATGAAGATTTGTCTGAATTGGGATTTATTGGATTAGGGGATTTAAGGATTATTATGGGAATCCGAATTTACAGAATTTGAGAATTATCGAAATTTCTCCCCAACTTCATCACACACCTATCGCCAGCGCAGCGTAACCTGAAAATCACGCAATTTGTGAAAGGAAACTAAAAAGAAGCTGACTACGAAGGCAAACCGATACCAGTTTCTGTGAGAGCGGCCTCCAAGCTTTCCGGTGCCGAGGAACGAGGCGGCCCGCAAGGGCAGGAAGGGTTGCAGCCGCGAACGCAGAAACGAAGCCACCCGGCTGGAGGGAGAAAGTTTAATTGAAAGTATAATGCTTGTAGCTAAGAACAGAAGCAAACTATGAAAACGCTATCCTTTTAAGCCTCAAAAATCTGTAGCAAACTTTCTTATTAACTTAAATAGATCCCTCCTATCGTCGGGATGACAACAAAAAAACGCTATGCTTTCAAACTAAAAAAGCCCATTACTAAACTTCACTACCCCTAAATAATATCACTCTCAACCCAAATGACAAAGTAAAGAACAATCAACATTTAACCTTCATACCATTTTTTGAATTCTTATCTTTGCGGCCAGAACCAATTACCTCTTTATAGATGAAAGAATTACTCGCCAAATTTGAGACCAAACGTCCGGAAATAGTTTTTGAGTGGAAAGATGCTGAAACCGAAGCCGAAGGCTGGGTAGTGATCAACTCGCTGCGCGGCGGGGCAGCCGGCGGTGGAACCCGCATGCGCAAAGGCCTGGATAAGCGTGAAGTAGAAAGCTTAGCTAAAACCATGGAAGTAAAATTTACGGTTTCCGGTCCGGCAATTGGCGGCGCCAAATCGGGCATTAACTTCGACCCGGCCGATCCGCGCAAACGCGGCGTGCTGGAGCGCTGGTACAAAGCCGTATTCCCGCTTCTGAAAAACTACTACGGCACCGGCGGCGACTTAAACGTGGATGAAATTCACGAAGTAATTCCGATCACCGAAGATTACGGTCTGTGGCACCCGCAGGAAGGCGTGGTAAACGGTCATTTCAACGCTACCGAACCGCAGAAAATAAACAAAGTAGGCCAGTTGCGTCAGGGCGTGATCAAGGTTATTGAAGACGCCAAGTTTACGCCTTCCTTAACCCGCAAATACACCGTAGCCGACATGATAACCGGTTATGGTGTGGCCGAAGCCGTGCGCCATTATTACCATATCTGGGGCGGCGAGCTGCAAGGCAAACGGGCCATTATCCAGGGTTGGGGCAACGTTGGCGCGGCAGCCGCTTATTATTTAGCTTCCGAAGGTGCAAAAGTTGTTGGTATTATCGACCGGAACGGTGGTTTAATGAAGCCCGAAGGTTTTTCTTTCGAAGAGATCAAGGAGCTTTTCCTGAACCGCCAGGGCAATACCCTTTTTGCCCCCGAAATGATACCGTTTGCCGAAATAAACGAGCAGATCTGGAAAATGGGCGCGGAAATTTTCATTCCGGCGGCGGCTTCCAGACTGGTTACCAAGGAGCAGGTACAGCACATGATGACCGGCGGCCTGGAAGTAATTTCCTGCGGCGCCAACGTTCCTTTCCAGGACCCGGAAATTTTCTTCGGCCCGACCGGCGAATTTGCCGATCAGAACGTTTCGGTTATTCCGGATTTTATTGCCAACTGCGGCATGGCGCGCGTTTTTGCGTACCTCATGGGCGACAACGTTGAAATTACCGACGAAGCCATTTTTACCGACATTTCTACCATTATCGGGAACGCTTTAAAGAAAACCTACACGCAGAAAATCAATAAAACCGAAATTGCCAAAACTTCCTTTGAGATTGCGTTGAGCCAGTTGCTGTAATTGAAACACTATTAAAGGTCATCCTGAGCTTGTCGAAGGAACTAACTGGTACTTCTATGGAATTCAAGCGAAGCAACGAATTCCTTTCTTATATGTTCGGTACACATTAGTTCCCTCTGAGCTACGCTCGGTCCTTTCGACCTCCGTCTCAGGAATGTTCGGGATGACTAAATAAGGTAAAATTCCTTCCCTACCCCTCTAGGGGGAAACAAATAAAAATGTGCCCGGAAGTAATTTCGGGCACATTTTTGCTTAAAAACGGTATGGTTTTCGGCCAAAAAACCGTTATTAGAGTATTACCTTTGCCAAACCCCGGTTTACGCATTTATGGACCTTCGCACTTTTCTCAGAACCGAATTCCTGAACAATACCATGGAGAATTACTTCTGGTTTGCGGGCATTCTGTTGTTCGGTTATTTGTTTAAAACCTTTGTTTCCAAGCTGGTATCGGAAATTATGTTCCGGCTGCTGAAGAAATATTCGCAGGACGTTACCAAGTTCGATTTCAAGCGTTTGCTTATTCAACCGTTAGAATTTCTTACGTTCCTGTTCTTCCTTTACATCGCTTTCGACCGGCTCAACTTTCCGAAATTCGACCTGCCGGCAAAAGAAGTTTATTACTGGAAAGGCATTTTCCTGCGGGTTTACCGCGCTTTCCTCATTATTTCCCTTACCTGGGTGGCGCTGCGGTTGGTAGATTTTGTGGGCCTGATCTTCATGAAACGGGCCGAGAAAACGCTTTCCAAAATGGACGACCAGCTGGTGCCGTTCTTCAAAGATTTCGGGAAAGTAATTGTGGTGATCATCGGTTTCCTGTTCATCATTTCCTTCGTTTTCGACCAGAAAGTGAGCAAGATCGTGGCCGGCCTGGGAATTGGCGGCCTGGCGCTGGCTTTTGCCGCGAAGGAAAGCTTAGAGAATTTGCTTGCGTCGTTTACCATTTTCCTCGATCAGCCTTTTACCGTGGGCGATCTGGTGCAGGTAGGCGAAATTACGGGTGTGGTGGAAAAGATCGGTTTCCGGAGTACCCGCATCAGAACATTAGAAAAAAGCTATGTAACGGTGCCGAACAAAAACATGATCGATAAACCCCTGGATAACTTAACCTTACGCACCTTCCGGCGCGCTAAATTCGATATTCACTTAACGTATAATACTACCTCGGAGCAAATCAAAAACATTGTAACCGAAATTCAGCAGTACATTCTGGACCACCCGCGCACCAACGACGAAGGCCGGGTGCGTTTCATGAACCTGGGCCCGAGTTCCAAAGATATTATGCTGCAATACTTTGTAGATACCATGGATTGGGACGAATACATCGATACGAAGCAGGAGATAAACTTCAAGATCGTGGAAATTGTAGAAAAGCATGGCGCGAGGTTCGCCTTCCCAACCACAACCCTGCACGTGGCCAAAGACGAAAAACCGGATCTGGGTCTGGAAAATAAGGATACGGAATAGTTGATTGTTGATTGTTGATTGTTGATTGACTTTTCAGGCTGGAAAGCCCAGCTTTTAAAACGTTTATCCTGCAAGTTTAGGCGCATCCGTAACTTGTGGGCTTGCAGGAATGATTTTTTAGGCTGGAAATGATAGCGTTTTTTTAAGCAAAAAAGCTTCCTGAGTCAGGAAGCTTTTTTGCTTTTATATGATGGTTCAGGTTTACTTACCAGCCTGCGCGGCGGCCACCTAAAACGTTGCCGAGAATAGAACCCAGCCCGCCGCCTAAAATTCCGCCGCCCATACCGCGTCTGCTCCCGCCCATTAAACCGCCTAAGCCGCCCAGTACAGAACCGAGCCCGCCGCCGCTGCCCATTGTTGAGCCGCCGCCCATCATGCCGCCTAAGCCGCCACGGTTCATACCACCGCCCATTACGTTACCAAGCAAACCGCCTAAGAGGCCACCGCCTAATAAACCGCCCATTCCGCCCATCATGCCACCGCCCCGGCGGCCGCCTCTTAATATCTGGGAAATTAAAATTGGCGCCGCAATGGCTAAAACGCCCTTCATTAAGCCGCTGCTCGGAATGCCCACTTTTTTCAGCATCTCGTCGAAACCTCCGCCGCCGGTTTGCGCAGTTGCGCCCAGCGCCTGCGGAGCAACTACTTCGCCTTTCCGGGCCGATTCGTCGGCTACTTCTACAAACTGCTTTAAAACGCCGTATTGCTGCTGGTTCACACCTAAATAATCGGCCATGCCTTTAATTAATTCTTCTTCCTCGCCGGTTAAATTGCCATCGGCTTTGGCAAAACTCATAATGTCGGTAATAAAGGTATACCGCAGATCGCTGCCTTTTAAAACATCGAGGCAGCGCTGTACATTAATGTTGGAAGGATCTTTTGCCACGCCTAAAACCGCCTGTTCCGATTCTGATGAAAGGTGCGCGGTTTTGCTCAAGGCCGAAAGAAACTGAAGTTCCTGTTCCGAAGCGTCATGATCGGCGGATGCAATGGAGGCGATCGCGCCCAGATAAGCGCCTTTTTCGGTGTCGGAATAATCTTTTAAGAGTTGTACTTCCTGGTTTTCCATAGTTTTAGCTTTGACGAATGGCGGTTGAAAAAAATATATTTAACGCGATTCGGCTAAACGGAATTGGGCAGGTTTCGTTGCTCGTTGTTCGAGTAGTTTTAGGAGGAAAAAGGATAGCGTTTTGAAGAATTATAGAAAAACGAATGTTCAGCATTTAATGGCCGGCTACCGTTTTCAGGTATAAAAAACCGGAAGCAGTTTTCCTAAACCGCTTTATTCGAATTGGCTACCAGTTCGTTTACGGCCGCAATTTCGGCGCGGGTAAATTCCCGCCACTGGCCGATCGGCAGCCCTTTCAGGGTAATGTTCATAATCCGGATGCGTTTCAGTTTTCTCACTTCGTAGTTCAGGTAGGCGCACATTCTTCTGATCTGCCGGTTCAGCCCTTGGGTTAAAATAATGCGGAAGGTATAATTATCGATCATTTCTACCTTGCATTTTTTGGTTACGGTATCCAGAATGGGCACGCCGTTGCTCATGCGCTTAATAAATTCGGGCGTGATCATTTTGTCTACGGTTACAATGTATTCTTTTTCGTGGTTGTTGCCCGCGCGCAGGATCTTGTTTACAATGTCGCCGTCGTTAGTTAAAAAAATGAGGCCTTCGGAAGCGCGGTCTAAACGCCCGATCGGAAAAATACGCGACGGGAACCGGATATAATCGATGATGTTGTCTTTGATCTGGCGTTCGGTGGTGCAGATAATACCTACGGGCTTGTTAAAAGCGAGGTAGAGTGGTTCGGGTTTTACGTTTATCTGACGGCCGTCAATTTTCACGCTGTCGCGGCTCGATACTTTGGTGCCCAGCTCCGGCTTTTTCCCGTTTATGGTTACCCGCCCCTGCTCGATCATTTTATCGGCTTCGCGGCGCGAACAGAAACCGGTATCGCTAATAAATTTATTCAGGCGGGTAAGTTCGTTTTGAGACATGAAGGTAAATATGGGTAAATAAATCTTGGGGCAGTTTTTCGGCCTGAAACCCTACCGTTTTTTTAAGCTTTACTGCTTTGGTCTGTGCACTGAAGATCAAGGCAAAACGTTTCTTTGGGTTTTTCTGGTTTAAACCATAGCATTTTAGCTACAGTTTATTTTCAAATTTCGACAACAAAAGCAATTTTCCAGCAAAAACACTACTTTTCTACCCGAAAAAATCAGAAATTAAAATACTGATCCTGCTCAATTTCGGCGGCTTTTTCTTCGGGTTTCTTTCCTTTCAGAGCATCAACCAGTTCCTGTTTTTCCTGCCGCAGGTCGTCTTTGAGCTTGGTTTTAACGCGTTCCTTGTCGTAGGCAATTTTGTAGTTGTTTTCGCTGCCTTTCAACGTCAGGAAAAGCGTAGGGCCACTGCTGGCCTGCACCACTTCCACGTTGCCGAAGCGTTCGTCTTTGTCGCGTTTTTTCTCACCTTTGGCCAGCGGAATGCGGAATTTATAATCCATTTTCTGATCGAAGGTGTGCGTGCCGGAAATGCCGATAACCGAAGCCCGCGAAACGTTGCTGCGGATTTCCATTTCCGGAATGTAAATTGTCTGATCCTGGATCCAGAAATGGTTCGTTAATTCCGAAAAGCGTAGGTTCGAAAGTTCGCTCCGATCTACAAAAGCCGAAAGTTTTTGCATGGGTTCGAAGTTGATAAGCTCGCCTTTTACCAGCGTCACGTTTATATCAGCCTCCATTTTATCGGTAAGCGGGTTAAGTTTGCTATCGAAATAAAGGTCGGATTTGATGTTGGCTGTGAGTTCCCCTTTTAAATGCCGTTGCTGCAAAAAGTTTTGACCGAAATTCTCGAACACGTAAAACAGCGTATCTACCCGGATGTCTTCGAGCCAGGCGCTGGTGCGCACTTTCAGGTAGTTTTTGCTGCGCGCATCCAGGCTGCCGCTCACCGAGAATTTGCCGCCCGAAACGTGAAGCGAAATATTGGGACTAGAAACCACCTGGTCTTTCAAACGCACCGTGCCTTTCACGTTTTTGCTGTGGAACCGGCGGAATTGCAGCCGTTTTATTCTGGCATTCAGATCAAAATCGAGTTTGGGAGAAAGGGCCAGTTTATATTCTTCCGGGGCAGTTTTGGCGCCCGAAACCGTAGCGTTTTGCGCACCGGCCGCCGCCAGAAGTTCATCGAAATTCAGGAAATCGGCATCGAAATCGGCTTCAATTCTTAAAGGCTGATCTTTCAGGAACACATAACCCAGGGCATTCTTAAAAAAGCCGTTCAGTTTAAAATCAGAGCTGCCCAGTTTGCCGGTAAAATCGGAAATGGCCACGTCGTTCCGGCGCAGCAGAAAGGTGCCGTTCAGATCCTGAAACGTTTGCGGGTGGGCTTTCAGGCTTAAAGTAGCATTTTGCAGCTGCAGTTCGCCCGAAGACCGGAGAATGTTGCTGGCCGGCCGTTTCTGAAAGTCACTTAAGCTGCCCTGGATGTTTACCTGCAATTTGGCCAGCCCGTTGCCGCTTTTAATTTCTTCCAGCGGGAAAATACCGAGTACGTGCGCAATCTCAAATTCGGCTTTGGCATCGAGCTTTAAATACGGGTTTTTAAAATTTCGGTAAAGCAGGTTGCCGCTGAAAGGTTTGCCGCGCAGGGTTCCGTGCAGGTTTTTCAATTCAATTTCCGACGTGGTGAGGTTGCGTTTTTTGCCGTTCGTAAACGTGCCTTCCAGGCTGATGTTTTCGAGTTTTTCTTTGTATTCGGGCTGAAAGAAAGAGGCATTTTTGCTTCCGAAATGAAAGGTAATACCCGGACTTTGTTTATCGGAAGCTTCGCCGGCAATGTGGCCATTAAAATACACGTTGCCCTGGCTCCGGTATTTGCTGAATTGTTTGGCATATTTACCCGGCAGCAGCGAAAGCAAACTTTGAATGTTGGTGTTGCGGCCTTTTAGTTTCAGGTCCAGAACCGTAGCGTTTTTATAATCTACATCGCCCTGCACCTCGTAGGCGGCGCGGCCCACGTTCACGACCGATGGCCGGATGGTGACTTTTTTATCTTTCACCCCTACCGTTAGCGCGGTTTGCAGCAAAATATCTTTGGCTTTGAAATAAGCATCGTTTTCGAGCTGAATGGCATGCACAAACAGATCGCCGTCGGCTTTTATATCTACTTTTTCGTCGGAAATGGCGAGGGCGGCGTTTAAGCTGCGGGCATTGGCCTGGTAACTTTGCTGCAAACTTTCGTCGGTATATTCCACCAAAACATCCTGCAGCGTTATTTTTTCGAGGTCGAATTTAAAGGCTTCGGAAGCTTGTTGTTTGGTGCTGTCTTCGGCAAAAACCAGGTAATTTACCTGGCCGGCTTCATTTACTTTTACAAAAACCTGCCCGTTCTGGAGGCTGCATTCGCGCACGCGGTAATGGCCGGAAATAATATCGCGGAGGTTGAAGGTAAAATAAAGGCGTTTACCGGAAGCCAGCGGCGTGGTTTCTTCGGGCAGAGAACCAAAAATGCGTACGTGATCTAAAGAAATGGCTACCTGCGGAAATTTTTCCCAAAGCGAAAGTTCTATTTTGCTAACTTCTACTTTGGTTTTTAAATGCCGGTTGGCTTCGGCCACAAATAGCTGGATAATTTTATCCTGGAACGCGTAAACCACACCCACCGCCGTAGCCGATAGCAAAATAAAAGCTGCTACGGCATACAGCACCACCCGGTAAAATACTTTTTTCTTCAAAATCGATACGGTTTTCAGGCTGGCAGCCAAAAGGTTAAAGATACAGCAGTTTTCAGAAGACTTCAAGCAGGAAACGCGCCAGAAATATTTTTTATTTTTTTTCGGTTTAAAATTTGGGATTTCCGATTCAACCCCCCATATTTGCATCACCAAAACGGACAACGGTTTGTTTTGCCGGAAACGGGGTGTTAGCTCAGCTGGTTCAGAGCACCTGCCTTACAAGCAGGGGGTCACTGGTTCGAATCCAGTACGCCCCACCATTTTAAAAGCCTTACGCTAAAACGTGAGGCTTTTTT
>NZ_JAEHFX010000015.1 GCF_016623615.1 Adhaeribacter terrigena
CCAAACTCCTGAACCTGAAGTTCCGGATGGGTTAAACTTTTTTTTCTTTCAGCGCTTTTCCTTCTCTCCTGCCCATCTGGCTGAATTGTTGCACAAAAGTAGCGGGCTTAAACGGATTATGCAAATCTGTGGTTTAACTTTCTCTTAACTTTCCGGTAACACCTAGAAAGACAGCCCTAAAAAAATTTGTTCTGTTTCCCAGATCTAGATTAAACGGTTGATTTTGGCTTCTTATAAATAGGCACGGTACTGCAAGGCTCCCCATACATAATAGAACTGGCTACCGGCAAAAGTTTATCCATAATCTTCACGTAGGCATACGTTGGAACCGGAATTTGACCGCATCCTTTAATTACAAGCTTGGCGTCACGGTAATCTTCCGCATCTATTGCTTGGATGGCATCATGGAATAATTCCTGTTCCAGGGCTTCAAGATTTCCGAAAACCAGTTTGTTTACGTGCGGCTTTAATTTAGACGCCAGCAGCATATACGCCCAGGTTGGCACGATCGCATCGGCGGAACAGGTTATGGCTACGTTTTTGCCGGCATATTGGGTCCAGTCGTGGGTTTTGATAAATTCCCGGAAATCCTTTTCGCGCAACATGAGGCCCATAAACAGGTTTTCCTTTATATCATACACCATATGTTCGCCGGGATGAATAAATTCTTCGAGGTTTAAAGTAGTGAGTGCGCTTTGCGCTACGCGGTTTATTAATTCTGACATGGTTTTAATTTTTAGGTTTGGCCGCCGTAATGTGCACTTCTTTCACGTAAAACGGTTCGTAATACGCTACATCTTCGAATTGGGCTACCTGATATTGCTGCCAGGCTAGTTCCGAAACGGCTTCTGCTGCTGGTATAACATTTTTCAGGAAGAAAGCGTTTGCCACCGACCCGATTATTGCTTCAAATTTGGCGGCGCCGTTGCCGAAGAAAATGATCTTTTGATTTTCTAACTCCTTCCGGAAGGAAGTTTCGTCTAAGACTTTCGCCTGATCGGGTAAAACTTCCTGCAGTGAACTGGTAAGCAATGCGGTGTAAACTTCCATCCGGCGGGCATCGATCATGGGGCAAAAAAGATATTCCGAGGCGTTTGCGGTAAACTTTATGGTTTGTAAAGCCAGCGCGTGCAGGGTAGAAATGGCAATCAGCGGTATATTCAACGCATAGCACAAACCTTTGGCCGTGGAAGTTCCGATGCGCAGCCCCGTATAAGAACCTGGTCCGCCGGAAACTGCCACTGCGGAAAGTTCTTTTTCGGTAAAGCCCGCATTTTCTAAAAGTTGCTGGATCAGTACGGTAATATGCGAAGAATGCGATTTTTCGAGCCGTAATTCAGAAGCGCCGATCAGCCGGCCGCTTTGCGCCAGGGCAACCGAGCAGACTGTAGACGAAGTTTCCAGCGATAAGATTAAAGCCATACGTTTTATTTATGCTGCAAAATTAACCAGAATTCTTCAGAAACCAGTTTTATAGCAGTTTCCCGAAAGATACCGCGACTTTTTAAAGCTTAAACCCTAGCGTTTTTTGAATTGCTGATTGTTAATTGCCGATTGTTTTTTGTTGATTGTTGATTGAAAAAAATTCCCGCCTGTATGCATTTAGAACGAAAAGGCACTTTTTGGTAGTAAAAGCATAGCGTTTTGAAAGAAGCAATCTGAAGGATATCTCCGGATTCTTTAATTTTTCTACCCGAAACCATAGCGTTTTCGACCATAAAAAAAGCAGCACCTATTATTATATAATAGGTGCTGATTAAAAAACGGTAGGTTTTCGGGTCTGAAAACTCAGGTTATTTTTTGGCGCTGGCTTGCAGCAAACCCTGATATTTCTGCGGATCGTTCAACACTTTAATAGCCGTGAGAATATCTTCGTCATCGTCGAAAGAAGCTTCGATGGCGCCTTTCTGGAAATAATACCGGGCTGCAATTTCCTGCTCCAGCAGTTCTTTGATCTCGGTTTTAAAGCGATTCAGGTCGTTAGCCTTGTTGTGCGATACTTTTTTGCGCAGTTGTTCGATCTCGGCTTTTACGTCGTCGTAATGCTTTTCGGCCTGGGCTTTTTTCACCAGATCGTCAATAGACTGTTCTACACTGGTAGAATAGGAAACGTCTTTTTTGTTTAAGAATGTAACAAATTTCTGGTATTCGGCATCGGAAATATTAAATTCCTTGGCCGGTTTGATAGTAGGATTTTCGGCGCGGTATTTATTGGCATACTCAAAAAAGTAACCTTTATTGCCCAGCGTTTTCGCAATATCCGAATATTCCTTGTCGCTTACTTCAATATCCGGGGCTACGCCGCCGCCATCGTAAACCACGCGGCCTTTGGAAGTTTTAAAAGCTACACGCAGCGAATCCGGAATTTTACCCAGGCTGCCATCTTCTTTGCGGTGCGAGTAATCTACTTCCTGAATGCAGCGGCCACTCGGAATATAATATTTAGCGGTGGTAACTTTTAACTGGGAATTGTAGGAAAGCGGACGCGTAGCCTGCACCAGGCCTTTGCCAAACGTTCTTTCGCCTACTAAAACGGCGCGGTCGTAATCCTGCATCACCCCGGAAACGATCTCGGAAGCCGAAGCGCTGCGGGAACTGGTCAGGATCACCATCGGAATTTGCGTATCCAGCGGTTCGTCGAGGGCTTTATAGACTTTGTTCCATTCGGTTACTTTGCCTTTGGTGCTTACAATGTCTTTGCCTTTGTCTACAAAAAGGTTCGAAATGTTCACCGCCTCGTTCAGCAAACCGCCCGGATTATCGCGCAAATCGAAAATGATCTTTTTGGCACCGGTTTCTTTTAGTTTCAGCACCGCATTTTTTACTTCGCGGCCCGCATCTATGGTAAAGCCCGAAAGTTGCAGGTAGCCGATATCATTGGTAACCATGCCGTAATAAGGCACATTTTCGATCTGAATTTTATCGCGGGTAACCACCACTTCAAACGGTTTATCTACGCCGTAGCGTTTAATATCCAGTTTCACGGTAGTATTGGCCTGGCCTTTGAGCAGCTTGGTAACTTCGGTATTGTTCTTTTTCGTGATATCGATGCCGTCGATCTTTACAATTTCATCGCCGATGAGCAGGCCCGCTTTCTGGGCCGGCATACCTTCGTAAGGCAATTGTACAATGGTTTTGCCGTCGCGTTTGCCTACCAGCGCCCCGATGCCGCCGTACTGGCCGGTAGTCTGGGTGCGGAAATCTTCAATATCGTCTTCAGAAATATAATTCGTGTACGGGTCGAGGCTTTTGAGCATAGCATCGATGCCGGTTTTCACCAGTTTGCCGGGCGTTACTTCGTCTACGTAATAGGTATTTACTTCTTTAAAAAGCGTAGCGAAAATATCGAGGTTCTTGGCAATATCGAAATAGCGTTCGTTCTCGGTCTTAAAAGAAAACAGACCAAAACCGATCGCGCCAACCAGCAGGCCGGCAGCAGTTTTTTTCAACATAAAAGTAAGTATATATGGGAAGCAGCAGCCGGAAATCAGCCCTGTTCTTTAACCAAACGAACGAAAGCGGAATTTAGTTTTTTTTCGATTACGTTGTATGCTACTTTTTCTTTGCCAATGTAAATTATGCCTAAAACAGCGTAAAATTGCCCGTTTTCAGACAGTAACTTATGTTTGTTGAGGCGGTACGCTTCCCGGATCTGCCGCTTGATGCGGTTACGGTCGTGGGCGCGCTTAAAATATTTTTTGGAAACGGATATGAGTACCTGCGGAAATTCGGGCACCGGGTTTTCGGCTTTGAGGAACACAAAGCGGAGCGGGTATAAATTAAAAGCAGAACCCTTGGCGAAAAGCTGAGAGATCAGCTTTTTACTGCACAAGCGTTCTGCTTTCGGAAATGATCTATCGTAAGCTTCCGGTGCGAACTGAGTATCTTCGGATTGCATCACGAAGGTTAAGCTACAAAGCAGCTAACCGAAAAATATTAAGCTTTGTGACGTTTTTCGTCAGAAACGCTTAGTCTCTTTCTACCTTTTGCACGACGGCTAGCTAATACACGACGGCCATTTGCTGTTTCCATACGGGAACGGAAACCATGCTTATTTCTTCTTTTTCTCTGTGAAGGTTGGAATGTTCTTTTCATCTCGCACCAATTTTATTAATTCGGATTGCAAAATTAGCAATACTTTTTCTAAAAGCAAACAGAATTTCAAAAAAAGTAATCTGAACATAGAAATTGGTTTAACGACTTTTCAGTGCCAAAACCCTACCGTTTCCTACAACCCGAACGTTAATAATGGTAAATCATGGCGCCAAAAAAGGCCAAAACCGTCAGCACCACGCCCACCATCAGCACGTTATAGCTCATGCGCAGGTACTTGTATTTACGGGCAACCGAGACTCCTAAACTATGCAGATCGCGCATTAAAGCATGCCGCGAATCGGTACCGCTTTCAATTAATTTATCCATGGCAGCTTCGTATTCTACCAGCGTCATTTTATAGAAATTCTCGAAGTAAAGTAAATTTACCGGGTTCTTTTCAATTTCTTCCAGGGTATAATAGCCACGCGTCTGGTCGGGCCGGGTAGAGAAAATGGCCAGGATCATGGTAGCCGTGCAGGTTACGATCAGCAACACACCAGGCACCAGGTAAATGGTAGGTTCACTGAACTTGCGCAGAAAAATGGTAAACGCCACCGAAATAATCAAAGTGCAGGTTCCGATTAAAATATTGGCGCGCCGGTCGCCGATGGTGATGTAGGAAACGTGGTTCCGGGAGGCGGTTCGGTACATATTCGATAAGCCACCATTCCGTTTCTTATCCATTACCGCATCTGCTTTCTGCTTATTCTTACGCGCTTTCTTTTCTGCGGCTGCTATTGTTAATTCCTCACTCACTATTTCCATACATTCAAAGCGCTAAGCGTTCAGGAAAATCCCGGTTGCCTGCCGTTGGGCTTACGGCTTTAAACAAAGGAAGTTAGAAACCGCCATTCGCAGACAAATATTTGCGGCGTTCCGGTCTTATTTGCATAAAACCCAAAAAACCGCCATCTTTCCCAATTGTGTAAAAACGCTATGCTTCCGGGCTAAAAAAGTATAAACCATGATCCATTACCACGTTTCCTATAACAATCCGCTTTCTTATTTCCTGCAGATCGAAATGCGCATTCCGGCCTTGCAGCAACCCGTTTTGCACCTGCAATTGCCCGCCTGGCGCCCCGGCCGTTACGAGCTGCAGCACTTTGCCCAGAAGATCCGGAAGTTTGAGATTCTGGACGCCGACAGCAACCCGGTGCGTTACGAAAAAATAACCAAAGACCGTTGGCTCGTTTACACCGAAAACCTGCCGGAAATAACCGTGCGCTACGATTTTTATGCCCACCAGATGGATGCCGGTGGCTCGTGGCTCGACGAAACGCAGCTTTACATAAACCCCGTAAACTGCTTTATGTCTGCCGAAGGTTTCGAACATCAGCCCTCGGAACTGGTACTGAATATTCCGGAAAACTGGCAGATCGCCTGCGGCCTGAAAGCTAAAAACCAGAACACGCTTTTAGCCGGAAATTTCGACGAACTGGTAGATTGTCCGCTGTTCGCTTCCGGCACTTTGCAGCACGAAACCTATACCGTTCAGGGAATTCCTTTCCATATCTGGATCCAGGGCAATTGCAAACCCGACTGGCCAACGCTATTAGCCCATTTCCGCGATTTTACCGAAGAGCAGCTGCGCCTTTTCCACGATTTCCCGGTGCAGGATTATCATTTCATGTTCCAGATCCTGCCTTACAAACATTACCACGGCGTAGAACACAGCAATTCTACGGTTTGCGTTCTGGGCCCTGCCGATACGCTGATGCAACGCAGCACCTATAAGGAATTACTGGGCGTAAGCTGCCACGAACTTTTCCATACCTGGAACATCAAAAATATTCGTCCGGCCGAAATGATGCCTTACGATTTCCGGCAGGAAAATTACTTCCGGACCGGCTTTGTGGCAGAAGGCATTACCACTTATTACGGGGATTATCTGCTGGGCCGTTCCGGCGTTTTCAGCGCGCAGCAATACTTCGATGAGCTGAATAGTGTACTCAAAAAGCATTACGACGACTATGGCCGCTATAATTATTCCGTAGCCGATTCTTCTTTCGATATGTGGCTGGACGGTTATAAACCCGGCATTCCGGACCGCAAAGTTTCCATCTACCACAAAGGCGCGCTGGCTTCGTTGCTCCTGGACCTGGAACTGCGCCGCGTAACCAACAACCAGTTTTCTTTAGACGACGTGATGCGCCGCCTGTATAACGATTTCGGGAAACGCGGCATCGGGTATACCGAGCAGGATTACATCCAGATCGTAAATGAAACGGCCGGCACTTCTTTCCAGCAGTATTTCGAGGAGATTATTTACGGAACCAAACCCCTGGAAAGCCCGCTCGACAATGCGCTCCGTTTTGTAGGCTGTGAACTGCGCGAGGAACCAAACCCGGTGAGCTACGAACGCAAATTCGGTTTCCGGGCAGTATTGAAAAGGGAATGGCCCAACGTTTCCGCCATCATGCCCGATGCCCCGGCTGCCTTCGTTTTCACCACCGACGATGACATCATTGCCGTAAACGGCCGCCGCGTAGAAAACAACCTGAATGAACTCTTTAAAGATGGCGAAAGCTTTGAAGTAGCCGTTTTCCGCAATTACCAGCTCCGCACCGTGAAGCTCGAAACCAGCGGCCGCAATTACCTCAGCAATTACATCGTTGCCAAACGCTCCGACGCCACCGAAGTAGAAAAAGAGAATTTCCAGCGCTGGCTGAACCAGAAGTTTTAAGGAGTTTTCAGGCCGGAAAGGATAGCGTTTTTGGAAATTGTTGATTGTTAATTGTTGATTGCTTTCATCTCACATATGTCATCCTTCGCTCGCGCTCAGGATGACAGAACGTAAAAAAAACATTACAAAATTGGAAAACATAAATACAGACAAAGAAACGTACGGCGCAGCTGCGCTCATGAGTCCGGAACTCCGGGAATTGGTGGAAAAGCAGCTGCTGGCCGAATTCCCGCATTACAAACTAAACAAAACCAACCTGCAATTCGATTGGAGTGGTAGCGCCAACGAAGGCCACCAGATGCAGCACCCGCTCGGCATTATAGCCAGTTTTTCCGGCATTTTGGTATTGGATGAAAACAAGCAGATCGTAGCCGACGGCTGGATGGAATTTATACTGGAGCCGGATTTTTTCCTGGCTTACTGGGATTATATTACTATTCGCGAAGGCAAAAAGAAACTAAGTGAAAAACAAATGCCCGGCATTCCCAAGCACGTCTGGAAGCAAATTCCAATAGAATTAAGAGAGAAATATAGTGCGAAAAGACTGAAAGGATAAAATTAAACAAATGGAAAATGGCTTAATTGAACGGATCCAAAATTGGTATAAAAATAATTGTAACGGAGATTGGGAGCATGAATTTGGAATCAAAATAGGAACTTTAGATAACCCGGGTTGGGCGGTTACAATTGAACTAAACAATACTTCTTTAGAAGAAGGGAAAATCTTTAAACAATACGAAAAAGCCGAAGACGACTGGTTAAGCGTTAAAGTAGAAGATAAAAAATTTATTGGATATGGCGACCCCAATAAGTTGCATGAAATCCTCAGAATTTTTCTTGATGAATTTCTTATATCACAAAACAACCCTGAGTTCCTATATGAAATATATATTCCTATTTTAAATGCAAGTACTCCTGCTTGGCAGGCCGTTGATGCTAAACTAATTAATGAAAGTATTTTTGAAATAGTAAGAATTAAAGAACGGCAATTTAAAAATGTAAATGTTTTGAATATTGACGATTTTGCCAAGTTGAATGATAAAGTAAATTCGCTTCAAACAGAGTTTAAGGAAGGAGACAAAGTTATTTGTGAATTAAAGTTATTTTTCGATTCGAAAGAGTTAGCTGCCACAGAAAAGATTTCAACAAATTAATTCCCGAAAAACGATATCCTTTTAAGCACAAAAAAGTGGCCTGGAAATTAATCCGGGCCACTTTTCTTTCATAGTTTCTAATCAGACTAAAGCAAAATTAATTATGGGTCTTATCGCTGTGCGGGTTGCTTCGGGCGTTATTTCCCTGCAACGATTTACCACCAGAAACCGAGTTGTGCTGGGCCGTATCGCGGCCAACCGGGTTACCGCCTTGGGGCAGGTTGCGGTTCGGGTTCTGCATTTTAGTATCTGCATTATGCATGGCCGGACGAGGGTCTGAAGCTGTTCCGGTTTTTTTCGGATTCATTTTTTCGTTCTGCTCTTCGTTCGGGATTTTTTTATCTGAATTTTTCATAGCGTTGTTCTTTCGTAAATAAATGTGAGTACTTAAAACACATTCATCTTTTACCCGATCAAAAGGCAATAAGTTACAGCCCGAAACTTCGTTCATAAAAAAAAGGGAACCGCGGGCTCCCTTTCTTCTGAAAATGCTATGCTTTTAAAGCTAAAAACTAAACGGCTGCTTCTACGCTGAAATTTACCAGCTCCACAAACTGCTGCACGCGGGCTTCTACTTCGGCGCCATCCAGGTCCAGCATACGCTCGGCTCCAAATTTCTCTACGCAGAAAGAAGCCATGGCCGAACCGTGAATTACGGCACGCTTCATATTCTCGAAAGAAATATCGTTGGTGCTGGCCAAGTAACCAATAAAGCCACCAGCAAAGGTATCGCCGGCGCCGGTTGGGTCAAATACGTCTTCCAGCGGCAAAGCCGGCGCGAAGAACACTTTTTCCCCGTGGAACAACAGCGCGCCGTGTTCGCCTTTCTTAATGATCAGGAATTTCGGGCCCATGTTCATAATCTTCTTAGCGGCTTTCACCAAAGAATATTCGCCGGAAAGCTGGCGCGCTTCTTCGTCGTTAATGGAAAGCACGTCTACCAGCGCAATCGTTTCCAAAAGCTCCGGTAAAGCAATGTCCATCCAGAAATTCATGGTGTCCATCACGATCAGTTTCGGACGGTTTTTTAAACGCTCGATTACCGTTTTTTGCACCTGTGGCGCCAGGTTGCCCAGCATTAAATATTCGCAGTTCTGGTAGCTTTCCGGCACGATCGGGTCGAAAGTCCCCAGCACGTTCAGTTCGGTAACCAGCGTTTCGCGGCTGTTCATGTCGTTAAAGTAGCGGCCGCTCCAGAAAAACGATTTTTCGTCTTCTTTTATCTGAAGGCCTTCGGTATTTACGCCACGCTCCTCCAGCATTTTAATGTCTTCCTTCGGAAAATCGCCACCCACCACGGCTACCAGGTTTACCGGTTTGGTGAAGTAAGAAGAGCAGATAGAAATATACGTAGCGGCGCCGCCAATAATTTTATCTGTTTTTCCGAAAGGGGTTTCCAGCGCATCAAAGGCCACCGAACCAACAACAAGTAAGCTCATATCTTTTTAATTAAAAATTAGAAATTAAGAATTAGAAATAGGGAGAAATGCCTGCTTCCTCCTTGTTCTCTCATTCAAAACCAGGCTAAATAAAAAAAGCCCCTGAGTATTCAAGGGCTTTCATTGGGGTGACCGATGGGATTCGAACCCACGACTTCCAGAATCACAATCTGGTGCTCTAACCGGCTGAACTACGATCACCATGTTTGAATTGGTTTGCAAAAGTAAGTAGCAAATTTCAAGGATGCAAGTTTTTTATTAAAAAATCGTAGCGTTTTCCGGCAAAATTTCTTCAAACGGCTCAATATGAATCAGTACGTCGTAAACCTGTGGCTTGGCTTCAATAATGGCATCCTTTACCAGGTGGGCAATATCGTGGCCTTCTCTTACCGTTAAATTGCCGTCTACAATTACGTGAAGATCAACAAAATACTCGAATCCCATTTTCCTAACGAGGCACTTTTCCGTGGCAATTACGCGGTCTACGGTTTCAGCAATTTCCTTTATTTCGGAAGCAAATTCCGAGGGCGGTGCGGCATCCATAATTTCGGTAAAAGCGGGCATAAAAATATGGTAGGCATTTACCACAATGATCACCGAAGCAATCAGGGCTGCCCAATCGTCGGCTGTTTCGTAGCCATCGCCACCAATCAGCGCAATGGAAATGCCCACAAAAGCCGTGAGCGAAGTAATGGCATCGGCCCGGTGGTGCCAGGCATCGGCTTTTACGGCCGTGCTCTCAACTTCCTCACCTACCCGGTTCGAATAACGATACAGCCCTTCTTTTACTACAATAATAATTCCGAGCACAATTAAGGTAAACGGTGCAGGCGCTTTGTGCGGCGTAAGAATATGCTCCACACTCTGAATGCTGATGAGAATGGCGGCCCCGATCAAGGCCACGGCCACTACAATGGCGGCCAGCGGTTCGGCTTTGCCATGCCCGTACGGATGGTCCGCATCCGGCTCCTTCGAAGCAGCTTTCAACCCGATCCAGACAATAAAGGAAGTAAGCACATCCGAAGCCGATTCGATGGCATCGGCAATCAGGGCGTAGGAATTACCCAGAATACCGGCAGCACCCTTAACCAGTACCAAACCCATGTTCGCCAGAATACCAATGAGCGTGGAACGCAGCCCTTTTTCCGAGGGGTGCGGTATTTCAGGATTTCGGCGCGCGTTGTTCAATATCGTATGGTTACCTTTCCCAGCCCTCCCCTGACCAGGAGAGGAATTTTGGGCAGTGCTTTATTTAGTTTTTGTAGTTAAAACGGTACGGTTTTTAGGCGAAAAAGTGCGGATCGTCTGAACACGATTCTCGGGATTAATTTGATTTACAGGATATCTCGTGCGGACAGATCGCGACCTGTCCGCACACATTCCCGATCACGCATTCTAAACCACATCCCCAGCCAATTCAATTCAAAGAATCATGCTCATCTGGAAAATCCTTTTAATCATGTTCAGCGAATTTATTGAATAACGTAAGGACAGGCTGCGACCTATCCACACAGGAATCCTGCAAATAATCTACAACGGCCGGTCGAAAAGCATCCGTTCGCCGGTTTTGCTTTCGTCAAACCTACCGTTTTCAAAAGCCACGTGCCCGGAAACAAGGGTATGCGTTATGGAAGAGCGGAAGGTTTTACCTTCGAACGGCGACCAGTTGCATTTATAATAAATGTTCTCTTTGTTTACCGTGTAAGGTTTATTCAGATCTACCAGCACCAGATCAGCCCAATATCCTTCCCGCAGAAAACCTCTTTCGCGCACCTGGAAACATTCGGCGGGCGCGTGGCTCATTTTTTCTACCATGCGCTCCAGCGAAATGCGGCCGTCGTGGTAAAATTCCAGCATTAATTGCAAACTGTGCTGCACCAGAGGTACGCCGGACGGCGATTTCTTATAGCTGGCTTGTTTTTCTTCCCACAAATGCGGGGCGTGATCGGTGGCAATAATATCGAGGCGGTTATCGAGTAAGCCCTGGAATAAAGCGGCTTTGTGGCGGGCTTCTTTTACGGCCGGGTTGCATTTTATCTGGCTTCCCAGGGTAGCGTAATCGCTTTTATCGAACCACAAATGGTGCACGCAGACTTCGGCGGTAATGCGTTTTTCTTTCAGAGGAATATCGTTTCTGAAAAGGGCCAACTCCTCTTCTGTGGAAATATGTAATATGTGCAGGCGGGTGTTGTGTTTCTCGGCCAACTTTACGGCCATAAAGCTCGATTTAAAGCAAGCCGCCACGCTTCTGATCTCCGGGTGGCACTCCACCGGAATAGCGTCGCCGTATTTCTCTTCGTAGATCTTCAGGTTATCGCGGATCGTTTGTTCGTCTTCGCAATGCACGGCGATGGGCAGGCGCGCTTTCTGAAAAATTTCTTCCAGCACTTCCACATTATCCACCAGCATGTTGCCGGTAGAAGAACCCATGAAAATCTTGATGCCGCAAACGGTAGCACCGTTGGTCAATAAAACTTCATCCAGGTTATCGTTGGTGGCACCCATAAAGAAGGAATAATTAGCCAGCGAAACTTCGGCAGCACGGTCGAATTTCTCTTCGAGCAATTCCTGGGTGGTAGCGTTAGGAACCGTATTCGGCATTTCCATGAAGGACGTAGTACCACCAGCTACGGCGGCGCGGGCTTCGGAATGAATATCAGCTTTGTGGGTGAGGCCGGGTTCCCGGAAATGCACCTGATCGTCGATCACGCCGGGCAATAAATGCAAACCGGTAGCGTCTATTTCGCGGTCACTTTTTTCGGTTAAACCCATACCGATTTTCTGAATGCGGCCGTCGGAGATGAATACATCACTCTGAAAAACGCGGCCTTCGTTTACCAGCGTGGCATTTTTGATCAGGATACTTTTCATGGCTCAAAGATAAGGAGATTGGGCGGGTTTCAAGGTTTACCTAACTTTCAAAATTTGCCTTTTTGGCATTCCTGGAAAACAAATAATACTTGCAGGTGCTTACCATTAAATAAGCTGCTAAGCCTGGCTACCTATTTTAACTGCCTTTACATTTACCCAAGACTACAGCCGGCTGATTATCACGAACTTGAAAGCTATTTTTTATATAAAAATTATTTGTTTTATTAATTATTTAAGATAAATTTAGAACCTGGATAATCTTTATTTCTTAAAATAAAATTAAGAAAAATCCAACTACAAGCTTAACCTATTACCACGACTAATATGCTTTACAGTACCATGTCAAATTCATTTTGGCCTGGGTTCTTTATGCCTGAACATTAATCATTTATTCATTATTAATCATCACTTTATGCAGAAACTTTACTCTTTAGCTTATTTAAAGAATCAGGGAACCTGGCTCTTTTTCCTGCTTTTATTCCTCCCTGGCATCATGCAGGCGCAGGTTACTGTTAACGCGACCGGAGGTTCTTCCGGCATCTCTTACACAAATCTGAATTTAGCTTTTTCTGCGATCAATGCCGGAACCCACTCTGGCGCCGTCACAATTTCCATTAATAGTAACACCACCGAACCAGCCACCCCGATACCCCTTAATGCCAGCGGACAAAGTACAACCAATTACACCTCGATTACCATTAAACCTACAACAGCCGCTATCATATCCGGAAACATGATAGCCGGGCGTGGGGTGATCGAGTTTCTGGGTTCCGATAATGTAACGATTGATGGCAGCATTACCAGTGGGGGAACCACCCGGGATCTGACTATTCAGAATACGAATAGTGGCGCAACAACCAGTACTGTGGTCAGGCTGCTTGGACCTACTACCGGGGGACTAGGCGCTACCAACAATACTATAAAAAATTGCAAAATTATTGGGGCATCCTCTACTACAGCCGGTGCCTTTGGTATTCATGCCGGTTCCACTACTCCAACAACTGCAATATCCACTTCAGGCACAGGAAATAACATTGATTACCTAACAATTGAAAATAATGAAATAAGGAATTCTGGAGTCGGGGTATACGTAAAAAGTTCCAGCACAGCAGGAAATGAGGCTGACAACCTGATAATTAAGGATAACGACATTCATACACTAATGATATCCGGCATCCAACTCAGTTATCACATTTCGCCAACCATCACTAACAACCATATTTTTAATATTAAGGGTTCTACAACCGCTACTACAACCGCAGCTATCCATGGCATTTCATTGGATAACAAGATAATCAATGCTGTAATTTCTTATAATGAAATTCATGGAATTCATCATAATGGTAGTGGTGGCTTAGGGTCCTATGGAATTGATTTGGCCGGGCCGAGCTCAACCAATTTTATAAGCAATGGCCTGGTACACCATAATGTAATTTACGATATTAATACGGTAGCCGGGAACGCTTCTACAAGTCAGACTGCCGACGGAGCATTTGGGATAAGAGTAGAAAATGCTGCCGATCTTCAGTTGTATTACAACTCCGTGCATTTATTTGGTTCACCAGTAGGGGGTACTAGTATGTTTAATAGTTCTGCTCTAATGATGACTACAAACAATGCCAGCATTAAAGTGCAGAACAATATTTTTTCGAACAACATGACCAAGGGTACAGCCAGCGATGCAGTTTTCTCTGCCATTGCCCTTTCCCCTACCCAAACCTTTGCCGGCACCACTATAAACAACAATGGTTACTTTATACCGAACCTCACTAACTATCACTTAGCCCGCCGCTCTTCCACAGCTATTTTCTATACTACGCTGGCAGATTGGCAGGCTTATACAACCACTACCGATGATGCTTCCTATCCATCCGCAAATCAGGTTGCACCTTTTACTTCAAACACAGACCTTACTATTCCGGCTTCCACGGTTACTCCCTTAGAATCCGGAGGAACCGCAATAAATGCCATTGGTATACCAAATCTTGATTTTGAAGGGGAATCCAGACCAAAGACTTATACTACCCAGGTTACCGGGGTTAATATTAAACCAGACATTGGCGCTTTTGAATTTAATGGAGGCTTTATAGACTTTGTGAAACCTGTAATCGGCACTTCATCAGCTACGCCTGCTTTAGGAGTATGTTCCCCTCAGGCACACGTAATAAGTGCTCCCATAACGGATGCTTCCAGTGTGCTTTCTGCAACCGTTAAATGGAAAGTTAACAATGTAGCTCAAACAAATATTTCCATGACCAATACAAGCGGCAACCTGTGGCAGGCAACTATCCCGGTCCAGGGTAATAATCTTGTAGAATTCTATATAGAAGCAATTGACAATAGCGGGAATGCGAATACTGCCACTTCTAATACCATATATTACCGCGATCAGAATTCGTCTGTAAATGCAGGCCCTGATAAACAATCTACTACCCAATCTTCAATTGTACTTACGGCAGAGAATTTTAGTATTGGAAGCGCATTAAAAATAACAGAAGTGCTGCAATACAAAGTCCCAAATACTCCGGCGGAAGCAACTTATGCCAGCTTTATTCCGGGACAGTCAACCGCAGGCGGCAATGAGTTTATAGAAGTAAGTAATACTGGTGATCTGGCCATAGATGTGTCCGGATTCTTAATTCAATTAGTAGGTGCAGCGTCTAATACTTTTGAAATTCCTACTGGCACTATTGTTCCCCCGGGTCAGGTATTGACCTTTAGTATGGGTGGCACCACCAGCGATGCTTCTAACCTTTATTTTGACATGGGTATTACCCCATCAGATCTTGGGTCTGGCAGCGCGGTCGGATATATCTTAAAGAATAACAGGGGCAGAGTATTAGATGTTGTCGGTACAAATAGTCTTGCATTTTCATTCCTTGAAGCGGCTGGTGTAACTACTTCAGACTGGCCAGATATAGGCACGAGTTACCTGAATGTTGGCTCCAGCGTACCTGGAGTGCAACGCATTGTAGACAGCAACAATAATGTAGTAGATACAAATTCAGCATCAGACTGGATTGTCACGGTACGTTCCACAGGTCCTGCAATCACTATAGGATCATACAACGGTTACGCTGCAGTTCCAACATCTGCAATTACCTGGAGCAACGGCACTAATGGCAATTTAGCAGCTTCTTCAACAGGTAAATCGGTTACCACGCCTGTATTTAATACTCCGGGTATATATACTTACATCGCTACCGCTACTGATGGGAGTTGCACAGTACAGGATGAAATAACTATAACCGTTACGGCGCCAATGCTTCCTGAAGCTGAATTCAGTGCCGCTCCAACCACGACCCGCACCGGGGAAACCGTTATTTTCACGGATGAATCTCTGAACACACCTGGCACGTGGTCATGGACCTTCACCGGACCGGGAACCGCTACCTATTTAAATGGATCTACCAATACTTCACAGAATCCGGAAGTAAGTTTTAATACTGCCGGTTCTTATACCGTACAACTTGTAGCTTCTAACGGAGCCGGGGCGGACACTATAATCAAAGCAGGTTATATAACTGTTTACTGGAATTATTGTACAGCCGTACAGAGTGCCTGTGGTACCGCAGCAGATGCCCGTTATATCCAGAAAGCTGAACTGAATACGTTGATAAACGACAATTCTGGTTGCTCAAACGTTAATCCTTCCAATGCTTACTCAAGTTATCTGCCCTCTGCATTTACTACAACCTTAATGAAAGCTAATGCTTATTCGCTAAAGGTTACCACTTCCAATTCCGGAACTAATAGTTCTTACATAGCCGCTTGGATAGATTTCAATAATAACGGCACTTTTGAAACCACTGAATTCTATGCTCATGGCACCAGCACATCCGCCAGCATTGCAGTACCGGCAAATACTACTGTTTCTATTCCAATTACGGTCCCCCTTACTTCAGTTACCGGCCCAATTGGCATGAGAATAAGGTTACATGGTCAATCTCTGCCGAGTTCTGCTGCGTGTACGGCATACACACTCCTTTCCGGTGAAACAGAAGATTATATTATCACCATCGTGGAAAGACCAGCCACCGATGCCGGTATTATAAGCCTTGTAAGTCCGCTGCAAAATGCCTGCGCAGACGCCATCACACCGGTAATCGTTAAGCTGCAGAATTTTGGGACTGGCAATATTTCCAATATCCCGGTTACGGTTAATGTAACCGGCGCTGTTTCAACTACGCTTTCCGCCACGTATACAGGCACACTTCTACCTGGCGGAACCGTAGACTTTACAGTTGATAACCTGAATACTTTGACCGGAGGCACTTTTAATTTAAACGCATTTACAGGAGTAGCTGGCGACGGCGATGCCAGCAATAATGCTATAGCCGCATCCAGAAATATAAATACGGTGCCAGCCGCGCCAACTACTGCCGGTGCCACATTCTGCGCCGGCTCTAACCCAACTTTAACTGCTTCCGGAACAGGCACCCTCCGTTGGTATGACCAGGCTACAGGTGGCACTTTGCTGGCTACCGGAACTTCTTATACCCCCCCGGCTCTTACAGGAACCACTAACTATTACGTGGAAGCAGCCGGAACGCCGGCAGACAAGGTAGGCCTGACAGCTACCGCTACTGCTGTTTCGGCTTATGCTTCCGGTTCAATTGGTTACGGTATTAACTTTACCGCAAATCAGGATATTGTGCTGAAGGGCGTTTATGTATACGTTAAAAATGCGAACAGCCAGGTAATTATTCAGTTGCGCAGCGGTACAACCGGCACCACTACTGGTGCAGCTGTATTGCTCACTGCACCAACGGTAACTGTTGCAAACGCTGGTGAAAAAACGTACATCCCGTTAAATTTTGCGATCCCGGCCGGTAGTTACAGGCTAACTTCCGGCAATACTACCCTCCTTTCAAGTGATTCTTACCCTGCAAATTCTGCCGTTATTTTTCCATTCAACTCTTCCAATAATGAAATAACGATCATCAGCTCGCGGACAGGATCTAATATTACAAGTGGATATTATAATTTCTACGATTGGGATATTCAGGTAGTTGGCTGCCCTAGTGCCAGAACCATGGTTACAGCTACTATGGGAGATGCAGGTCAATGGACCGGTACGACCTCAACCGACTGGAACGTGGCTTCCAACTGGAGCTGCAATACAGTGCCAACAGCTACTACCAATGTGAGCATTCCGGGCGGCCTTAGCAACTACCCGCAACTTGCCAGCGGCACAGCCCAGGCCAATAACCTGACGGTTGCTTCCGGTGCTTCCATCACCATAAACGGGGGCGCCTTGCAACTTGCCGGCAACCTGAGCAACAGCGGCACTTTCAGTAATGCGGC
>NZ_JAEHFX010000016.1 GCF_016623615.1 Adhaeribacter terrigena
TTTCACCACCAAACTCATCAGGCAATAAAACGCTAGCGTTTTATCATAAAAAAGGGAAGCTAAAGCTTCCCTTTTTTATTCATATACTTTAAATGAGTGGTTGAAAATAATTATTTTTTGAATCTTTTTAAATATTCACACTTTCGAATACATAACAATTGGAGCGTTTTTATTTGAATGAGACAGATACCAAAACGGTATCTTTTTTAGCCTTAAAACTCTGAAAAGACTCCTTTACATTTTACAGTGCTGGTATTCAGAAAGTCTCAAAAACTGCTCCTCATTTAAAACATTTCTTACCACGTTATTATTCATGAAACGAAGCTAAAATAATTGAATAGCCCCTTCGCACTTGTCTGTGGATACAACTGCTCCTATCGTAACTACCCTGGTAAAAGTTCATACCGCCAATATAAAAAAGAAAAATACTCGCATAGCTGTGGTTCGTTCACCCCCACATTACAACCCTTTGCCTGAACATTACACGCATTAGCATAATTCCTAGTCATTTTATCCTGAAAACATATTTAATACACAAAATAAAATAATATATTAATATTTAGTTTAGATATAGTTTTTTACTATATTTGATCACGAGTTATGAAATAACATCAAATCTTCTTACAAAACAACTTTAAAGCAGATACTTAACTCGTACATCTTCGATCGAACTGAAAAATAACACCGGTGTTTCTTAAGAAGAAACCCTGAAGATCAAGTCCCGCTCTCTTCTAAACCTGCGTTTTCATCTTTTTTACTTCCGATAATTTAAAGGCAACAACCTTCAGATGTTAGTCTTGCCTGAATTTTATCTCCCCAACAAATTTTAAACTTAAAATTTTATCTTATGACTAGAACTTTACCCCTCCAAAAGCGGCGGTATAGCTGGGGCCGAGCGTCCGATGCAATAGCGATCATGCCGAAGATTTACAGCATATCTTTCTTCAGTTTGATCATACTACTGAGCAGTGTCCATCATTCCTGGGCACAAAATGCCGCGAATTACAGCTTTGCTACTTCTACTACCGGTTCGCTGGCTCTTGACCTTAATGGCAATGCGGTTGATATGAGCTCAGGTACTACTCAGTTAGTGGCAGCTAATCTGGATAATAATGCCAGCACATTACAAGGAATCCCATTCTCATTTATGTTTATGGGTACAGCTTATACTCAATTTTCCGCAAGCAGCAACGGGATGATCAGGCTTGGAAGCACAGTTATAGGAACTGGTACATATACTGTATCGACAGGAACTGCCACGTCCCCAATTATTTCAGCTTTTGGCGGGGACTTAAGCACGGGACCTTCAGGCAAAGTCCACTTCAAAATTTTTGGTGCGGCTCCTAACCGTACCTTAGTTATTGAATTCTTGAATATGTCATTGCTTTACCAATCTTCTCCCACCAATGATGGCACCTATCAGGTCCGTTTGTATGAAAGTACAGGAGTAGTAGAATTTGTATATGGCGCTATGACGCGTAATATCGGAACCGGCGCACTTAACTCTCAGCAAGTTGGAATTGGGTTTTCCGCAGGTAGTTCAGCTGGTACGCGAGCCTACATTATTTCTGCAACAAATACGAACACAAACAACTCTGCCACATTCAACCAGCAAACTTATACAGTCGGCTCAATACCAAATCTGGATTCGCCCACGATTAGTAGCCAACGGACTTATAGTTATACTCCATCTATTATTCCAAACGCCCCTAGTAATTTAACATTCAGCAATATTCGGCCTTTTACTATTACTCTTAACTGGGCAGATAATGCTACAAATGAGATAGGCTACACCATATACCGGTCTACCGATAACATTAATTTTACTGTTATCACCCAGCTTGCAAGCAATGCTCAGACTTATACTGACAATGCAGTAGCACCAGGTACTCAATATTACTATCAGGTTCGCGCCTACGCCGAAGCGCATTACAGTGGTTCGGCTACGGGCAACCAGACAACCCCCGTACTTGTTCCACTTAACGGCACGTATACCCTTAACCAATCCGGCTCGGGCAGTAGAAACTTTACTTCGTTCACCGATGCGATCACTTCTCTAAATGAAAATGGCATTTCCGGTTCTGTTACATTTAACGTTACGGCCGGGCAGACCTTCTCAGAAAATGTGCCGGCAATTACAGCTACCGGTATTCCAGGTAGTACCATCACCTTTCAGAAATCCGGCAGCGGGGCAAATCCGATCATCAGCTCTGCCGGTACAACTTCATCCTCGGATGCAGGCATTACGATTGCCGGCGGCGATTATTTCACCTTCGATGGCATTGATATCAGCATTGCCAGCGGCAGCGCTTTAGAATATGGCTACCTTATCCGGAACGCTTCAGCTTCCAACGGCGCCACGAACAACACGATTCAAAACGCCAGCATTACCCTGAACCGATCAAATACAAGCTCCATAGCACTACTGCAATCCTCTGGTTCTACCGGTGGTGGTTTTACCCCAACCAACGCTACCGGTACCAATCAGAATAACACCTATAGCAACCTCTCTATTCAGAATGTTTATAACGGCATCTTGCTTAACGGTGGTTCCGGCACTTTATCCGACAATAACAATACCGTTTCCGGCAATATAATTGGCAGTATTGCTGCAAACGATCTGGCTGGAAGCTCATCCACGGCTTATGGCATTAAAGCTAGCCTGCAAAACAATGTGAAGATCTTCTATAACGAAGTTCGAAACATTACTACCACATCTGGCACCATAGACGGAGTTTTTGTAGATCTGGCTCTTGGAGCTGCTCAGGTATATAATAATAAGATAAACAACCTGGCCATAACCTCAACCACTACTACTGTTGTGGTTACCGGCATGCGCCTGAACACGTACACCACCAACAACGGGCATAGCATAACCGCCTACAACAACATCGTTACCAATCTTAACCATGGCTTTACAGGAACTGCTTCAGCGAACCGGAGAATAATCGGGATTGTTGCGCAAGGCAATGGTTCAGGCTCAGGCAATAATTTGAATATTCATTTCAATAGCGTTCGGCTGGAACCTGCTGCTGCTTACAAAGCTTCCAGTACTGCTTTCGAAATCGGAACTGCCTCCGGTGCGGTTATGACGGTTACGAACAACATATTTGCAAACTTTATGGCAGCGCAGACAGGCGTAGCAAAACATTATGCCTGGGTTACCACCTCGGCTACTGCCACCGGCAATACGGGCTCTGTTTCTAACTATAACGATCTTTATATTGCTGATGCAGGAAATGGCTTTATTGGCCTAACTAACACAACCGATCGGGCTACCTTAGCTGATTGGCAAACCGCAACCAACCAGGATGCAAATTCTGTATCGGTAATACCACAATTTGTTTCGGCTTCCGATCTACATGCTTCAGCGCCCGCTCTGAATAATGCCGGTACTCTGATAGCAGGAATTACCACCGACATGGATGGCGAAACCAGAAATGCAACTACACCTGATATTGGCGCTGATGAGTTTACGCCATCTTCACTGGATTTGGGTGTAACTGCATTTGTAAATCCAGGTGCAATCGGATGCTTTTCAGCAAACGAAAGCATTGAGGTTACAATCAAAAATTACGGAACAAACGCAGTAGACTTCAGCGTTACCCCATCAACGGTAGAAATTGTTATTTCCGGCGCCTTTCCTCAAACTATTTCTCATGCAATTAATACCGGTAGCCTGGCGGCTGGAGCCAGCCTGAATGTAGTTGCCGGTACTGCAAATATGACAGCGTATGGTACTTACATTTTTAACGCATCTACCATAACTCCCGGCGATGGGAACAGTGGCAACGATGCAATGCCTGAAACTACCAGACTTCTTGCTCCGCCGGTTGCCCAACCTCTAAGAGTAGATTTTGCGGGTTTTAATGGTACTAATCTTACTTCTCAATTTACGGGTTGGTACGAAGCTATTGGCGCTATTACCCCAACCGGTAATGCTTCTGGCTGGGCAAATGATGATTTTGCTAATGTTACAGGGGGAGCCAACGGAATTTCTGCTAAAATCAATCTTTGGTCTAATACCAAAAATGAATGGATAATTAGCCCTAAAATTACAGCAACAGCCACAACTGAACTCCATTTCGATTTAGCTTTAACCCTTTGGAATAATACCAGCGCAGCTACGCTCGGCTCCGACGACGAACTGAAAGTTATGGTATCTACTGATTGTGGCAGCACTTTTACGGCCATCCGTACTTATAATGCCTCTACTTCAATAAACAATACCGGACAAACAGAAGTAGTTAACTTGGCTTCTTTCGCTGGCCAGAATATAATTGTAGCTTTCTACGCAACCGAAGGCACTATAGCTGGTGCATCAGGCGGCCCAAATGATGTAGACCTTTTCCTTGATAATATATTTATTGGAACGCCTCCTAGTTTAGATATGGGCGTTATTGCAATGGTTTCTCCTGGCCCCGTTGGCTGTTATTCTGCCAATGAAAACATTTCAGTAACCATCAGGAATTACGGTACCGCTCCTATCGATTTCAGCATTAATCCGACTACAGTTACCGTAAATGTTACCGGGCCTGTTCCGAATACAATTTCTACGGTAATAAATTCTGGCACATTACCTACTGGCGACACGCAAAATATAACTGTCGGGCAATTAGATCTGCGTACTACCGGAGGAACTTACACATTCAATGGAAGCATTTCCGTAACAGGTGATGGCAAATCTGCTAACGACGTCATGCCACAAGTTAGCCGCACAGTAGCTCCACTTGCTGTTTTACCTCAGGCAGTAGACTTTACCGGTTTCACTGGAAGTAATCTCAATACCGGTTTCCCCGACTGGAAAGAAGCAACTGGCGCGGCCAAGCCAAGCAGCACAAGTTCCGTCTGGACCAGCGCGGCTACCACCCAGGCCACTTTCCTGGGTTCGGTTACAGCTAAATTAAACTTTACCACTACTGCTTCTACCGTAAGGCAGGAGTGGATCGTGGGTCCTAAAGTTGCGGCTACCGCTACTACTGCCCTGAAACTAAAAGCTGCCGTTACTTCTTCCGGTGGAAATGCTGTAGCCACCATGCTGCCAACAGATTCGCTTAAGATCATTGTTTCTGCGGACTGCGGTGAAACCTATATAAGAGTAGGCGCTATTACCGGAAATGATAACCTGACTAATGCGTTAACTACTTTTACTTTTAATTTAGGTGCTTATAACGGCCAGGATATTATTGTGGCTTTATTGGGAAAAACCGGAACTCCACGCCCTGCCGTTGCTTATGACCTACATGTAGACGATATTTTCCTCGGCACTCCGCCTTCTACCGACCTGGGCATCACCTCAATTCTTAGCCCTGGTACCGGGTGCGGTTTGAGTACTCAGGAAACTATTTCTGTAACAGTTAGTAATTTCGGCTCTAATGTTCAGACCAATATCCCATTACAATACTCCCTTAATAATGGAACTCCGATAGCGGAAATAATGGCGGGCCCATTAGCTCCCGGAGCATCTGCGACGTACAATTTCAACACAAAAGCCGACTTTTCGATCGCAGGCACCTATACCATTGCTGCGGCAACTACCATAAGTGGAGATGCAGATGCCAGTAATAATAGTGCTGCAAAAGCCATAAACTCTATTCCGGTAATTACCTCCTACCCTTATTCACAGAATTTCGAGAATGGCGCCGGAAACTGGACAACAGGCGGCATAAATAATTCCTGGGCTTTAGGCACTCCGGCAGGTTCGGTTATTAACAGCGCTGCTTCCGGATCAAATGCTTGGAAAACCAACCTGACGGGCAATCATAATAATAACGAACAATCTTTCGTTACAGGGCCTTGTTTCAATTTCAGCACCCTGGTTAAACCAATGCTTGAAATGAAAATATGGTGGACAGCGGAGTTTGGCTGGGACGGCGCTGTATTGCAGTCATCTATAGACGGAGGTACAACCTGGCAGAATGTAGGCACCATGGGCGACCCTAACAACTGGTTTAATTATGATGATATTGGTGGAAATCCTGGCGGTCAACTGATCGGCTGGACAGGAACGGGTGGCAGCAGCAGTAACGGATGGGTCACTGCCAAGCATGAATTAAATGGCCTGGGTGGCCAGGCTTCAGTAAAATTGCGCATTGCATTTGGCTCGGATATTTCAACAGTAAACAACGGTTTTGCATTCGATGATATCCTGATCCAGGAAGCACCTGCCTTGAATATCGGCGCTATTGCTCTGGCAACTCCTTTAGCCACAGGGTGCTATGCAGCCAACGAACCGGTAACCATTACTATTCAGAACTTCGGCATTGCTCCCATAGACTTTACCACAAATCCTACTGCTGTAACAGTTAATATTACCGGCGCTACTACAGCTACTTTAAACACCACGATAACTACCGGAACGCTGGCTGCCGGAGCAACTCACAATGTTTACGTAGATATTCTGAATATGACGCCGGCCGGCACTTACACATTCAATGCAACTGCCACTGTAACCGGAGATGGAGATACGTCTAATGATGCCATGCCACAAACTACCCGCTCAGTTGCTCCAATTGCAGCTTTGCCTCAGGCAGTAGACTTTAACAGTTTTACGGGTGCAGACCTTTCTACGCATTTTTCGGGCTGGAAAGAAGCAACCGGCGCAGCCAAGCCAAGTAGCACCTCTTCTGCCTGGACAAGCGCAGCCACTACCCAGGCCACTTTCCTGGGTTCGGTTACAGCTAAATTAAACTTTGCAACTTCTACCTCTACAACCAGGAATGAGTGGATCGTGGGGCCTAAAGTTCCGGCTACCGCTACTACGGCCCTGAAACTCAAAGCTGCCGTTACTTCTTCCGGTGGAAATGCTGTAGCCACCATGCTGCCAACAGATTCGCTTAAGATCATGGTTTCTGCTGACTGCGGTGAAACCTATGTAAGAGTAGGCGCTATTACCGGAAACGATAACCTGAGCAACGCGCTGACTGATTTCATTTTCGACTTAAGCGCTTATAACGGCCAGAATATTATTGTGGCTTTGATGGGCAAAACCGGAGCAGCCCGCCCAACAACCGCTTATGATCTGCACATAGATGACCTTTTCCTTGGAACACCTCCAACGCTGGACATTGATGCTGTAGCCTTGGCTTTAGCGACAAGCAAATGTTATGCTGGCAATGAACCGATAAATGTTACAATTCTGAACAATGGCCCGACAGCGCTCGATTTTAGCGTAAACCCGGTTACCGTAACGGTAAATGTAACAGGTGTAGTTACCCGGACATTATCTACTATCGTAAGTTCAGGTACCTTAGCTGCCGGCGCTACTCAGAATGTTTTTGTAGACAATCTGAATATGCGTATTGCGGGCGGAACTTATACCTTTAACGGTACCGCTACCGTAGCCGGCGATGGCAACACCAGCAACGATGCTATGCCATCTACCAGCCGGACCGCAATTGGCTTAGCAACATTGCCACAACAAGTAAACTTTACCGGTTTTACAGATGATAACCTTGCTGCTTTGTTCTCAGGCTGGAGCGAAGCATCGGGAACGGTTACTCCTACCGGTACTACTTCTGCATGGGCTAGTGATGATTTTGGCAATGTAGCTGGAGGTGTAAATGGAGTCGCAGCCAAAATAAACCTTTGGAACACCGGTGATAATATCTGGATAATAAGCCCCAAAGTAAACCCAACCGCTACCACTGAGCTTCGTTTTGACCTGGCTTTAACGCGGTATGGCAATACCAATGCTGCTACACTAGGCCCAGATGACGAGTTCAAAATAATGATTTCTACAGACTGCGGCAGCACCTATACGGCCATCAGAACTTTCAATGCCTCTACCCCAATCAGCAATACTGGTCAGACAGAAACCATTAACCTCTCTGCTTATGCAGGCCAGGATATTACTGTAGCTTTCTTTGCCACTGAAGGTAGCACTGGAGGAGGAATTGGTGCAGTAACGGATCTAGACCTTTTCCTGGACAATATTTTCATTGGCGATTGTACGCCAGGTTTATGGAGCGGACAAGTTTCCAGGGACTGGAACGTGGCTTCCAACTGGAGCTGCAATACAGTGCCAACAGCTACTACCAATGTAAGCATTCCTGCAGGCCTTAGCAACTACCCGCAACTTGCCGGCGGCACAGCCCAGGCCAATAACCTGACGGTTGCCACGGGCGCTTCCATCACCATAAACGGGGGCGCCTTGCAACTTGCCGGCAACCTGAGCAACAGCGGCACTTTCAGTAATGCGGC
>NZ_JAEHFX010000017.1 GCF_016623615.1 Adhaeribacter terrigena
CCAAACGCAAAAACCCCAACCTATTTCTAAGTTGGGGTTTTTGGATAAATGGGGTTGGCGGCTACCTACTCTCCCACCTTTGACGGCAGTACCATTGGCGCTACGGGGCTTAACTTCTCTGTTCGGAATGGGAAGAGGTGAACACCCGCGCTATAACCACCATTGCTTTTCGTCTTCAGCCTGCTGCTGTAAACGTCCTCAGCGATTTGAGGAAAATATTTTATAAAGATCTATTTCTTTCTTTTTAATCCAGATACTAAGGTATAGTATCCAATATCTAAAGAAGGGATTTGACAAGTATGGCAAGAGAAAATAATAAATGGTTAGGGAACTTAGAGTTTAAGAAAGCGAACGGGCAATTAGTAAAGCTCGGCTTTGGTATTTCTACCTTTACACCTGCTTCCTATCAACGTCATCATCTATAACGGCCCTTAAAAGAAGTCTCATCTTGAGGTGAGTTTCGCACTTAGATGCTTTCAGCGCTTATCTCGACCAAGCGTAGCTACCCTGCGCTGCATCTGGCGATACAACAGGTGCACCAGCGGCTTGTCCAACCCGGTCCTCTCGTACTAAGGTCAGGTCCTCTCAAACTTCTTACGCCCACAACAGATAGGGACCGAACTGTCTCACGACGTTCTGAACCCAGCTCGCGTGCCACTTTAATCGGCGAACAGCCGAACCCTTGGGACCTTCTCCAGCCCCAGGACGTGACGAGCCGACATCGAGGTGCCAAACCTCCCCGTCGATATGAGCTCTTGGGGGAGATCAGCCTGTTATCCCCGGCGTACCTTTTATCCTTTGAGCGATGGCCCTTCCATGCGGAACCACCGGATCACTATATCCGTCTTTCGACCCTGCTCGGCTTGTAGGCCTCACAGTCAAGCACCCTTCTGCTATTGCACTCTGCGCACGGTTACCAAGCGTGCTGAGGGTACCTTTGAAAGCCTCCGTTACTCTTTTGGAGGCGACCACCCCAGTCAAACTACCCACCAAACAATGTCTCCGTTTTCCAGATTAGGCTCCAAGTAACTCAAGGGTGGTATTTCAACGTTGTCTCCACGATGCCTGGCGACACCGCTTCATAGACTCCCACCTATCCTACACATGAGTTACCCAGAGTCAATGTTAAGCTATAGTAAAGGTGCACGGGGTCTTTCCGTCCCGTTGCGGGTACTCGGCATCTTCACCGAGACTACAATTTCACCGAGCTCACGGCTGAGACAGCGCCCAGATCGTTACACCATTCGTGCAGGTCGGAACTTACCCGACAAGGAATTTCGCTACCTTAGGACCGTTATAGTTACGGCCGCCGTTTACCGGGGCTTCGATTCAGAGCTTCGCCTTGCGGCTAACCCCCCCTCTTAACCTTCCGGCACCGGGCAGGTGTCAGGCCATATACTTCATCTTTCGATTTCGCATAGCCATGTGTTTGTGTTAAACAGTCGCCTGGGCCTTTTCACTGCGGCTTCTTGTATTGCTACAAGGAAGCGCCCCTTCTCCCGAAGTTACAGGGCCATTTTGCCGAGTTCCTTGGCCGTGATTCACTCGAGCGCCTTAGGATACTCTCCTCGACTACCTGTGTCGGTTTGCGGTACGGGCAGCTTTATTGTAAACGCTTAGCGGGTTTTCTTGGAAGTCTGATTAGGGTCATTATCTCCGTGGCCGAAGCCGTGGAGTACTATCTGCTTTCAGCTAGTCTGGCGGATTTGCCTACCAAACCAATACCTACGGCATTCAACGCACTATTCCGTCAGTGCGCAGACCTTTCACTACTCCGTCACCACATCACTCAATAAAGCTGGTACAGGAATATTAACCTGTTGTCCATCGGCTTAGCCCTTCGGCTTTGTCTTAGGACCCGACTAACCCTGAACCGATTAGCGTTGTTCAGGAAACCTTAGTCTTACGGCGTGCGGGTTTCTCACCCGCATTATCGTTACTTATGCCTACATTTGCTTTTCTCTGCGCTCCAGCATCCATTACCAGACACCTTCACTGCTGCAGAGAATGCTCCCCTACCACTGTATTACTACAATCCATAGCTTCGGTATTATGCTTGATGCCCGATTATTATCGATGCCCTGTCGCTCGACCAGTGAGCTGTTACGCACTCTTTAAATGAATGGCTGCTTCCAAGCCAACATCCTGGCTGTCAATGCAACTGGACCTCCTTTGTTCAACTTAGCATAAATTTAGGGACCTTAGCTGATGGTCTGGGTTCTTTCCCTCTCGGCCCTGGACCTTAGCACCCAGAGCCTCACTCCCGAGTATATCTACTAGCATTCGGAGTTCATCAGGATTCGGTAGGCTTTGACACCCCCTAGTCCTATTGGTAGCTCTACCTCTAGCAGACTCGACCTCGAGGCTGTTCCTAAAAACATTTCGGGGAGTACGAGCTATTTCTCAGTTTGATTGGCCTTTCACCCCTACCCACAACTCATCCAAAAACTTTTCAACGTTAACTGGTTCGGTCCTCCATTGCGTGTTACCGCAACTTCAACCTGGTCATGGGTAGATCACAAAGTTTCGCGTCTACCCCCTCTGACTGTGCGCCCTGTTCAGACTCGCTTTCGCTGCGGCTCCGCCCATCAATAGGCTTAACCTTGCCAGAGAGGAGTAACTCGTAGGCTCATTATGCAAAAGGCACGCCGTCAGCCCACGAAAGGCCTCCGACCGCTTGTAAGCGTATGGTTTCAGGTTCTATTTCACTCCTTTATTCAAGGTTCTTTTCACCTTTCCCTCACGGTACTGGTTCACTATCGGTGTCTTGAAAGTATTTAGCCTTACCGGATGGTACCGGCAGATTCAGACGGGATTTCTCTGGTCCCGCCCTACTCAGGATACCACTAGAGCTAAAAAGCTTACGCTGACGGGGCTATCACCCTCTATGGCCTACCTTTCCAGGTAGTTTAGCTTCCTTTTTTAGTCTCATGTCGTGGTCCTACAACCCCCATTTGGCCGTAACCAAATGGGTTTGGGCTCTTTCCCTTTCGCTCGCCACTACTCAGGAAATCATTATTATTTTCTCTTCCTCCGGGTACTTAGATGTTTCAGTTCTCCGGGTTCGCTCCCCTAAGGGTGACTAGTCTTCAACTAGCCGGGTTGCCCCATTCAGAAATCTGCGGATCACCTCGTATGTGCCAATCCCCGCAGCTTATCGCAGCTTATCACGTCTTTCATCGCCTTCAAGACCCTAGGCATCCCCCATACGCCCTTTGTAACTTTCTTAAATATTATTCTTTGTTCACTTTAGTTCTGATGATTGCTCATCATTGCTGCTTGTGAACTCGGTTACTATTAAACTTATGTTCAATACTCTAGTATTATTCTCTCTTGCCAATATGTCAAAGAACTTTATCGTAATTACTCTTAACCACTGTACTGCCTTTCCTATGTAGAAGAAGCCAGGAGCTAATCAAAATCCTTACGTTTAGAAGTAAAAACCTGCCGTCTTTACTTATGTAATCTCGTATTCAGTGGAGAATAACGGAGTCGAACCGTTGACCTCCTGCGTGCAAAGCAGGCGCTCTAGCCAGCTGAGCTAATCCCCCTTCGTATTCCAGTCGCCTGGGTACTATGAGTGGGCCTGCGTGGACTCGAACCACGGACCTCTACATTATCAGTGTAGCGCTCTAACCACCTGAGCTACAAGCCCGCATTCTTTGTGCACTAGGCACGCTGAAAACTGTACCTGAAGCACTTTCGTGCAACATGGTCATGTCAATAACTTTTGAATAAAAGGAAAAGAAAAAACAAACCTGACAACCTGTTTGTAAACCGTAGTTTACATTAAGTCGCCTAATAAAGGCGTCTTGACAAGCGATCAGCTCCAGAAAGGAGGTGATCCAGCCGCACCTTCCGGTACGGCTACCTTGTTACGACTTAGCCCCAGTTACCAGTTTTACCCTAAACGGCTCCTTTAACGGGCACCGTCTTCAGGTCTCCCTGACTTCCATGGCTTGACGGGCGGTGTGTACAAGGCCCGGGAACGTATTCACCGCGTCATTGCTGATACGCGATTACTAGCGATTCCAGCTTCACGAAGTCGAGTTGCAGACTTCGATCCGAACTGAGAGCGGCTTTTTGAGATTGGCATCTTATCACTAAGTAGCAACCCTTTGTACCGCCCATTGTAGCACGTGTGTAGCCCTAGGCGTAAGGGCCATGATGACCTGACGTCATCCCCACCTTCCTCACTGCTTGCGCAGGCAGTCTCTTTAGAGTCCCCACCATAATGTGCTGGCAACTAAAGATAGGGGTTGCGCTCGTTGCGGGACTTAACCCAACACCTCACGGCACGAGCTGACGACGGCCATGCAGCACCTTGCTTTGTGTCCCGAAGGAAAGATCCATCTCTGGATCGGTCACGCGCATTCTAGCCTAGGTAAGGTTCCTCGCGTATCATCGAATTAAACCACATGCTCCACCGCTTGTGCGGGCCCCCGTCAATTCCTTTGAGTTTCACCCTTGCGGGCGTACTCCCCAGGTGGATTACTTAACGCTTTCGCTAAGACGCCGACAGTTTATCGCCGACATCGAGTAATCATCGTTTACGGCGTGGACTACCAGGGTATCTAATCCTGTTCGCTCCCCACGCTTTCGTGCCTCAGCGTCAGTTACAGCCTAGTTAGCTGCCTACGCAATCGGAGTTCTTGATGGTATCTATGCATTTCACCGCTACACCATCAATTCCGCCAACCTCGTCTGTACTCAAGCCCTGCAGTATCAATGGCAGTTCTCCAGTTGAGCTGGAGGCTTTCACCACTGACTTACAGGGCCGCCTACGCACCCTTTAAACCCAATAAATCCGGACAACGCTTGCACCCTCCGTATTACCGCGGCTGCTGGCACGGAGTTAGCCGGTGCTTATTCATCTGGTACCGTCAGTTTCCTACGCATAGGTGTTTTCTTCCCAGATAAAAGCAGTTTACAACCCAGAAGGCCTTCATCCTGCACGCGGCATGGCTGGGTCAGACTTCCGTCCATTGCCCAATATTCCCTACTGCTGCCTCCCGTAGGAGTCTGGTCCGTATCTCAGTACCAGTGTGGGGGATCATCCTCTCAGAACCCCTAGCCATCGTAGCCTTGGTAGGCCGTTACCCTACCAACTAGCTAATGGCACGCATGCCCATCTTAAACCAATAAATCTTTAACCTTCTTCAGATGCCATCAAAAGGTATTATGCGGTATTAATCCGGGTTTCCCCGGGCTATCCCCCAGTTTAAGGTAGGTTGCATACGCGTTACGCACCCGTGCGCCACTAAACCAGGCATTGCTGCCTGATCTCGTTCGACTTGCATGTATTAGGCCTGCCGCTAGCGTTCATCCTGAGCCAGGATCAAACTCTCCATTGTATAAATTAATTTACATCCCGATCTGAATCGGGACTATGTAGTATGCTTGATCGCTTAACGCTCTTGTTTTTGACAAAGAAACCCTTAATGCCCGAAGGCAATTAATTGCACTTTGCGGTTTGTCTTTTCTTTTTCCAACTATTCAAAGAACTTTTTAACAGAACATCTTTCCGTTAACCGGGCTCCCTGCCGCATCGCTGCTAAGCAAGAAACCTATTCATCATCACTCTTTTTTTCTCTTCCCTTCAAACCCAACCGGTGAAGTAGTATTCTCTTTTTTTCTGACCTTAAAACCCTTGACCGTTTTAAGGCTCCGTGTTTTTCGGTGTGCAAAGGTCTTGCTTTTTATTTTAACTACCAAATTATTTTTACAAATATTTAGCGTTTCTTTTTCCAAGTCCCGGCTTTAACCTTGCTGCTTATTATTATACAAAGCAGCTTACTCAGCCAGGTGACCTTTTCAATATTTCAATTCCTTTTTCCCTTTCGGTAAGGGAGTGCAAAGATGCAGGCTTCTTTCTTATTCTCCAAATTTTAAAACTAAATTATTTTAAAATCTTTTGAAGCTTAAAAACGCGGTTCGTAAACCGCTCAAGCCCTTTTTCTTTCCCCGCAAACC
>NZ_JAEHFX010000018.1 GCF_016623615.1 Adhaeribacter terrigena
TCGTCTACTTTAGACTTGATATCTTCAAGAGAAAATTTTCGCATTATTAATTTTTATTATTTAAATACCCGCCAACGGACTAGGCTAAACGGTGGCGAAGCTAACGTTTAGGTGTGGTTAGCTTACGATTTTCTTAAAATTTTAAGTCTATTCATACATAGTTGCTCCACAAAGAATATCTGCAAATACTCTCCAGGTTGGTACATTAGCATCTAATTCCGGATGTACATTTTTATAATATCCATCTACGTCTTCTGAATATCTCTGTAATGCTTCAAGAAAATCCCCAAGGTTTTTATTTTCCCAATTTTCCTTATTTTTTTCAAAGTCTTCCAGAAGAAGCTTAGCAAATTCTGAAAAAGTTTGACGATCTTTTACTTCAATTTCTAAGAAGTCTTTCATTATTTTAAATGTATGCTAACGGGCTTGGCTAAACGGTGGCTTAGCTAACGTTTAGCTGTGGTTAGCCAAAGTTCTTTTTTTAATTTTAATCTAAATCTATCTTATCTATTTAATCTTTTTCTTCACATCCTTGACAAAAGCCGCATTAACAACTAAGGAATCAATTTTTATTGCTTTATTTATGTATACTAAAGCGGAATCATAACGCTGCAAGTAGTAAAAGTTGACTGCCTTTTGATTTATTGCCCTTGCATTTTTGGGATCTGCCTTCAGACTCTCTTGTATGGATTTTTCGGCTTCTTTTAGGTATTGGCTATCCTTGGTCTTTTCAAACATTTCAAACCCATTTGAAGCAAGTGCTTCATGAATAAAAGGACTTGTACAACCAAGAGCAATTGCTTTCCTAAGAAGTTTATTTGATTCTTGTGCTTTACCTTGTATTCCAGTAATATTGCCAAATCCCCAATAAGGTTGGCAATTCATGCTATCTAGAAGCCAAGATTGATTAAACCGTTTCATCGCGGTTGCCAAATCGCCTCTTTCATAATAGCCCCATGCAAGCTTTGAATAATGTTCAGAGCCTTCTTTTCTATTGCTAAAATCTTTATCCGCTTTGTCCATAAAAGCTTTATCAGCCTTCAATTGATAGGGTTTCTTTTTTATATTTCCATACATGGGCAGAAGATTAATCTGATCATTTTGGGCAAAACAAGAACTCATTATGATAGTGGAAGCGAGAAGAGCTAAAATTTTTTTCATTTTTATTTTAAATATTGGCTAACGTCTCTGCTAAAAAGCGTTTTAATGGTTTTTAGGTTTTGTTGGCAGACTTTATTTTTCTTAGCAACAAGTACGATACATAACTACTTTACCTGTCTTTTTTGAATAGGCAATCCAACTTAACCCTTCTTCGCCAAGCAAATAAAAAAATCCAATTGCTGTCCTATCCATTTTAATGTCTTTCCAAATAGTTTCTTCTGCGTAATCTTCATCAAATTCTTCTTTGGGAGAAATTGCAGGATTTAAGAAATTCTTTTCTATAAAAAATTCATTTGCTCTTTTCTTAATTACTTCTTCCTTCTTTATTATTGAGGGATTTTCAACCGTAATTTCATAACCAATCAAGTCACTGGCTGGAAATGTTTCTTTAAAAATTTCTCTCCCAAAAGAATTAGTTATTGAAAACGTGGCTTCAGCATTGACCAAGTCTTTACCTTTCAATATTAATCGAAAAATATCTGGACTTTGGTTATTAGAGAAGTTATGTCTTTTTGAGTTATTCAGAAGGATATCTCCACCTTGGAAACCTGCTTTACTAACAGGAATCCCCAATGAAAGGAAAATAAGGACTAATAAACTTACAGCTTTCTTCATTTAATAACTTTAATGCCTGCCAACGTACTAAGCTATACGGCGGCGAAGCTGCCGTATAGGTGTGGTTATACCCTGTAATTATTTTTTTACTTCAATCATTAATATTGAGTTGAAATTTTCTCCATATGGTGAATAGTCACGGTAAGTTACTCTCACAGGCTGGCCGTTGGATATGACGTGATTATTTGTTTTAGTAAATGACCCAAAATTACCGAATAAAGCATCTCCAAATGCGAATTCAACAGTATCAACATTAAAGCTGACAATCGTTTCGGATGAACCTCTTGCTCGTCGATCTATTCTCTTTTGATAATTTGAAATGACACCTTCAACTTTTGGAAATTCATTAGAGCGAAGTTTTTTAGCCATTTCATCAGAATATTGATCTGGATAAACAAATGTCCTTAAGATGAACATAATTAATCCAAATAGAGAAGTGATTCCGGCTCCAAATAATAAGGTGAATCTTTCTTCATCACCTTTATCCTTTTTGTATTTCTTAATTAGTCTGAAACAAACTCCACCTATTATTGCAAGAATTAGGAAATATATCCCGGACTTAATTGAATAGGCAGGTGAATCAAGAACAGACCAATAAATTGTGTACTCCAATTTAATTAACTTTTATTTGGTATAACGGCTGGTGTAAAAAGCGGCCAAGGCCTTTGGCCGTTGGCTGATGTTTACATTTTGTTAGTTGTTGTTCTTTTCAATATTTTCTTTAAGATATGAGTTTGAATTTATTGCTGATTCAAGTTTTTGGTACTGTGCCTTTCTATCCTCTAAATCTTTAAAAAAAGTAAGTTCATCTTTAAACTCTCCGGAAATTAGGGTTAAGTATTTATCGTAAACAGATCCCGAAATAGAATCGATTTTAATAAATTGGTCAAAATACATTTGATCATTATTTGTTTCTAAAGATTTTGGTATCTCAAGAAGAATTTCTTTTTTGTCATATATCTTAAAGGATATTGTACTAACGGTTGCTGATGGACCATTAAATAAAAACATTAACCGGTATCCACTAGTACCTATTAAGGAGTTTCCTTCTCTTTTTAAAACCCAACCTCCAGTGGTACCGACAGAGTCATTGAGCTTGTTTTTACTTTTATATAGTAAATAACCAGTCTCTGAATTTCTAACCCCTTTGTCCTTATTTAATATAATTAATGTATCTCCGTCATAGTTGTTTTTGTACATACCTTGTATTTGGAATGACTTTCGATTTTCCGAAGGTGTAAGTTTATTTTGAGTTTCTAATTTTCCTTTTAAGTCTAACCGTGCCCATAAAACTAAAGAAACAATAGCTACTGCAACTATACTCACAAGGACTATAAGTGAATCTATAATTTTATTCACGTTTATTCTTATTTTAAAATTTCAACTAACGTACGTGGCTAAGGCACGTTTTAATGTGCTTTAGCTGTGGTTATAGGTTGTTTTTTTATCCTTCTACTGAAAA
>NZ_JAEHFX010000019.1 GCF_016623615.1 Adhaeribacter terrigena
TCGTCTACTTTAGACTTGATATCTTCAAGAGAAAATTTTCGCATTATTAATTTTTATTATTTAAATACCCGCCAACGTACTAGGCTATAAGGTGGCGTAGCTGCCTTATAGGTGTGGTTAGCAGCCGAAATTTTTCTTATTTATAATAATCTTTTGGACAATTCTTGTCTGGGTTGTTTTTCACGTATTCAATTTCTATAGAGTCTCCAGGATGATACTCTGAATCCATCGTTGTTCCATTGTAAACGTTATCATTTACCTTAAACTGGTATTGATAATAAAACTTAGCTGAAACTGGGTTGTTAGGTAGGTAATACTTTTCATAAGTCACTACTGCCTTCATATATTCTTTATCGTCGTTCTTAATTGCCTTACGCCTATCACATTCTTTAATAAAGGGATAAAGACACAGCAATACCACTCCGAATGAAAGATATCGCTTTACACTTCTAAAGTTTATTGGTCGGCTATTTTTCTTGCGACTCACGATGTCTTAGTTTTATGGCTGCTAACGTCTTGGCTAAAAAGTGTTTTAATACTTTTTAGCTGTTGTTGGTAACAGTTTTTTCTCTTAACAGTTCTTCTTCTTTCATTTCATTCATTATTTGCTCAATCCTTTCATCAGATAAGCCCATTTTAGTAGTATAATGTGAATAGTAAGATTTGAGTTCTCTGTCAATTCTTTGGCAATCATCAATAAAATCACAGAAGTATTTTATCATTTCTCTTTTGCCTAATTCTGAAAAAAATTTCTGGATTTCTAATTTGAAATATTTGTGAACCAAATAATTTCTCTTTTCAAGGATTTCAGTTAATTCTGTTTCTAATTTGTTTGGTAAATTATAACTATGTTTAACCTCATTAATAAAATTCCCTAATGTCCTTTTTGAATTTTCAATAGCATCTATGATGTCATTTACCTCTTTATTGGTCTTTACTTTCTTTTTGAAAATTCTATCCGTCCACAGCATTATAGAGAAGGTTTCCTCTAAACTCTGACTAAAGTAAATAGCCAGTCCAAAGTAGGCGTAAATTATTTTTTCTTTACTTCCTTCAGGTTCAGCTTCGTATTCCTCTATCGCTGTTTCGTATCTTTCCATTATTATAAATTTTTACCAACGTCTGTGCTAAAAAACGTTTTAATGATTTTTAGCTTTTGTTGTGATTAGTTATTCTTTTGACTATCTGTTCATAATATTTCGAACCTTTCTCAATTTCGATTTCTTCTTTTTTTCTTTCAATCAAGTCTAAAATCGCATTGAGATATTGTGGGTTCCTTTTAAATATTTCATTGCTAAAGAATTCAAGGCTTTCTATAAAAGAGCTTCCATCAAAATCATCCTCTTCTAATATGTTGCTACCCATCTTTTCCAACACAATTGGCATTAGAAAGTCAGAACCTATGTCTTGTATAAGTAAAGTTATAATTTGGTGGATTTGAAGGTCCTTGATTTTAATTTTTCTGAAGTTATGGCATCTTTCAACTAACCCTGTAGGATAATTACTTTGGTCTGGCCAATAATCATTCTCAAGTTCCTGTATTGACTTTTCTTTTAAATCCATTTTAATTTATCACAACGTTTAGTATTTGCAAAGCCTGCAGCGTAGCAAAGGTTTTGTAAATACCTTGTTATGAGCGGTTATTTTCGTTTT
>NZ_JAEHFX010000001.1 GCF_016623615.1 Adhaeribacter terrigena
CCCCAACTTAGAAATAGGTTGGGGTTTTTGCGTTTGGAGCTTGGTGGAATGGGAAGGATGATCCATAGTGAAAGAAAGATACGAACAACTGATTCAGGAAATAGCCCCGCTTTAAATAATACTTCTAACTAGGCATGACTTTTTCAGCCTCTGGGCATAGCGTTTTGTTTTGGAAATAGGAGGTCGATTCAATAAATAAATTGTAGTAGAAATGACTAGATGTTCAATGGATACTTGTTGCTTACAGTAACTGAAATGCGCAATTTTATAAAGACTGTTTATTCGAATGGGATAATGAAAGAGCTTGAATCCAGGAGAAATACTTTTTAACCTTTAAGGGCTAGCGTTTTGATGAACTGTATAATGGTGGTAAATTATGTTGCCTTTGTTAAGGATATTAAAATTTCTTACTTAAATTAGATTTAAGGTAATGATGGTTATATTTATATATTATGTGAAAAGTACAATTGCTAAAGTTGCCATATTCACGAGTGCCACAAGGGCAGTATTAATTGGTATTTTACTATTAGATATTTTATTAAATAAATACTAGGAAGTAATGAATCAGAAGCAACAATAAATTATAAAAATTAAAAAGAATAGAAAAAGGTATGCGCATGAAAGAAGTGGAAAAAATAATGGGTAAACCAGATACAATACTAATTTTTTCTGCTAAATATTATGGATATATGTATGATGCTCCGTTTGGCATGTCTGATAATTTTTACATTTTTATATCCAAGAAAGATAGTTTAGTAGTCGGTATAAACGATGGTACATAAAAAAACGCTATGACTTTATTATGTAAAAGTCATAGCGTTTTTTGTTTAATAATTGATTACCTATGCGCCAGCCGTCACGATGTTAAAAGGCTCGGTAAAATATTGGTTAGCTAAAGCTTTCAGATCTTCGTTTGAAGTGCTACGGATAGTAGCAAAATAAGAGGTAAAATAATTAGCAGGCAAATTATAGAGTATCAAATGTTTATAGCGATCCATTTGATCGAAAACTGTGTTGGATTCGCTTAAGAATTTACCAATAATGTAATTTTTAACCGTTCTTAATTCTATGGTCGGGATCAATTCATTTTTTAGCGATTCCAGTTCTTTATTTATTTCGGTAACAGTTTCCCCGGCTTTTGCCGCGTTTACTTCTGTACCGATGAAAAATAAGGTAGAATGTTTCCGAGGAGAAAGGGAAGCATATATGCCATAAGTAAAGCCTTTATCTTCCCGGATATTTTTCATTAACCTGGATCCGAAATATCCTCCCAATGTTTTAGTCAGAATACTAAGCTTTATGTAGTCAGGATGATTTATTAAAGGAAAAGTTTTACCATACCGGATAGCAGCCTGTAAACTACCTGGTATAGCAACGTTTTCAACTAAGGACCCAGGCTGAATTTCATGCTTTGGAATATTTACAGCGGTAATACTAATATGATCAATGAGCTGTAAATTTTCAATTGCCTTACTAATGTCAGGGTTAAGATCGCCACACGCAAAAATTTCCGCAGTGCTTATACGGAACTGGCTAGTGTAAAAATCGCGGATGTCTGTTAATTGGATCTGCCCGATGGTTTCATTATCCATCCCGGAAGTATAAGGGTGGTTCCGCCCATAAATATTGCGGGTAAAATGCTCCATGGCCAAGTACGCAGGTTTCTTTCTTTCCACCGATATGTTTTGAGCGGTACGTTGCTTCAGCAGCTCAAATTCCTTCTCAGGGAAAGCCGGTTCATTCAGAATTTCGGTTACCAACGGCAGCAAGGTTGTAAAATGCCGGGAGAGGCAATAAAGCGTTAACGTAGCATAGTCAAAACCCTGGTTACACTCCAGCGATGCACCGTAAAAATCGAGAATGTCGGCAATTTGTTTGGCCGATTTATTTTTAGTGCCTTCCAGTAAAAGCTTCGACGTGAAATAGGAAGCACCTTTTACTTTTTCAAACCATTTCCCGGCAGGAAAAACGATCTCAAACCGCAAAACTGGTTGGGTGGAATTAGCAAGGTAATGCACTTTAGCACCATTAGCTAAAGTTTTTACTTCAGTTTGTGGTAACGAGAAATTTTCGAATTCGTGAATTGCCGGGGCAAGCGAACGATCTAGCATAGATTGAATTATTGTGCTGGAGCTACAGATGCTTCGTCTTTATCTACGTTAAACATCAGCGTAAAACGAATGGTATTGGCAAGCGGATTGGATTGCTGATTGCCCGTTGGAACCAGATAGGCAGCATCTAATCCGAATTTCTGATAACGAATACCAAGACCCATTGAGAAATACTGACGATTGCCTTTATTAGGATCTTCGTAGAAATATCCGGCCCGGGCAGCAAAGATATTATCGTACCAGTATTCAGCGCCAGCCGAAATATTGATCTCTGAAATTTCTTCGCTGAAACCGTCTGGAGCATCGGAGAAAGAGCTGAATACAGCACCTAATACGTTCTTAGCGCGGCGGATTGAATCTTCCTTGATATCACCGGAAGGAGAAGGAACCAGCAGTTTGTTGCCATCAACGGTCAAAGTGATTTTGTTGAATGGGTCCAGATTCATGGTAAAGGCAGTACCTAAACGCAGGTTGGTTGGAATAAAATCTTTATCGTCCTGGGTATTGTAGCTGATCTTGGCACCAAGGTTAGATACATTACCACCAAAAGAAAGGTTATAATCTTTACCACCCATAACCAGATCTTTGGTATAATAGATGCCCAGGTCAGCTGCAACCGAGTTGCCCGGTTTGGCTGTTGCTGTAGCACCGCTGCCGCTGGTAATAGAAATACCGCCGGCTAAGTTAGAGTGAATAAAACGAGCCCCTAGACCCAAAGAAAGGTTGTCGCTCAAACGCTGGCCGTAGGCTGCATCAATAGTATATTCTTTCGGCCGGAAATCCTGTAAAGGGTTGCCATTGGCATCGGTAAACTGAATGGAACCGAGGTTGAAATATAAAAGTGATAAAGAAAAAGAGGAGTTGTCGTTAATGTTTTTTACTGCTGAAACGTAGCTCAGCGACATGTCGTTGATGATATTGCGGAGCCATGGCGAATAAGAGGTAGCAATAGAAAAATCGTGCTGAATAAAACCAAGTTTGGCAGGGTTCCAATGAGGTGCATTTGCATCCGGCGAAATGGCTACTCCTGCATCGCCCATAGCCGCAGAGCGGGCATCTGGCGAAACCGTTAAGATCGGTACGGCAGTAGTAATAGCCCGTAAAGCATCCTGACCGGAAGATGAATTTTGTGCGAATGAGATTTCTGGAAGGAGTAGGCAAATACCGGCTAAAAATCCTGAAACTGATAGTTTTATTTTGTGCATATGAAGCGGGAATTATTTATTGCAAAGACCAAATATAAATATACTTTTTAATTTAAAATCACCAGTTTTTCGTATTTCGAAACTTTTGCACCGCGCGATGCCCGAACCGTTAATTTGTACACGTATACGCCCTTTGCCAGCACGTCGTTATATTCGTCACGGCCGTTCCAGGTTATTTCTGCTACGTGAGGCTTGCTGGCAAAACTGGTTGCGCTCAGCGTTCTGACCAGTTTACCTGATACGGTGAAAATCTGAATTTGTATATCCAGATCTTCGCCGGCCCGGTTATGGTCGAAATGGAAGGTGGTATTGGTAGAGAATGGGTTCGGGTAATTCAGCACATGATCAAGGGCCAGGCTTTCGGAACTGGCTACTATAAACTCAATGCGTTTTTCCGATGAATTATTGTGCGTGTCCCAGGCTTTTACGCGCAGTTCGTGCGGGCCGGGCGTTAAATTCTTGAACATATACCGCACCTTGCCCGATTGGAAATTATCGAGATCGGAAGTATAATATTCATTCAGCACTTTCACGTTTTCCTTATTCCCGTCAAGGGTTGCCGTAATTTCGTGGCCAATGCCTAAACCTGCCGTATTAATGCCGCTGGAATCGGAGAGGTGGGAAATAAGCAGGGAATTGGTACCGGTAAGTCCGCCGTACACAAAGGCTTCGTTATCCATAAAAAGGCTGATAACCGGCGGCACCGTATCGGCAGGAATATTGGATGCCGAACCGCCAATAATAATAGTAGTATCAGCGCCATGAGCATCCAGATTACCTGATGCTGCATACAAGCTAATCTTGCCTTTGCCGTAGAGGTAATTAATATCTTTCGGTACTACAAAGGTGCTGCTCCATAAACCGTTTTTAGCGGTGGCTACGCCTTCGTAAATAATGCTCTCGCGGGTATTGATGTTTTGCGGACTACTGCCATTATCGCCTAAGGTACGAACGGTGGTTTCTTTTTCGAAAACCGTGATATTGACTTTTCCATTAAAATCGGATAGCGTTTGGCCGTTCTTGCTGGTAACGTTGCCGGAAAGTTTTACGGTAGAAAGCGCTTTTAACGTATCAGGTTGGTTCACGGCCGGTTTTACATCGATGGCGCTAACCTGCACTTTTTCTTCCGGATAAGCCAGCCGCATGGAAGGATCGCCGAGTAAAGCAAAGTTGCGGTTCGAGGAACCCGAAATACTGGTGTTTTTGGTATGCATTACAATGTCACCTAGGCGTGGCATCTGGCCGTTTACCGGTTTAAAAGCAAAATTATAAAAGCTGCGGTTCAGCACATCGTTAGAGCTGGCACCAACCGGACGCGTGGTGGTTATTAACCCGATCGCGCCGCCTTTCTTGCTTTTTAAAGCGAATTCAGCTGCGGAAGGCCGGCGCGGGTCATCGTAACGGCCAAACTCGCAGGTGGCAGTTACAAAAAACGACGGGCTGTTTAAGTTATTCCAGTTATTGATCTGGCCTACGGTAACGATCTGTTCGTGTGCTAAACCGGTTTCGCCGCCGTGGCCGGAATAATTTATGATCAGAGAACCTTGTTCCACCGCGCGGTCAATTTCGGCAACGCAATCCGGCGAACGCTGACCATTAGCCACAGCTACCTGACGGAACATATCGAGGTACACTTTATTTACATTATAAGCGGGCTGCTTTTCTGTTAACAGATTGGCATAAGCTTCGGTAGCATTCTGATGCAGGTTTCCATCCTGGTCGTCGGCAATGAAGGTGATGCGGTTTCGCCATTTGCCGAACTTCTCCGGACTGTCGTAGGTAATAATTTTATTCACCATGTTTTCTGCATCTTCGGTGCTGGCCGCCGGTAAACGTCCCACGCCGATGTCAGAAAAACCATTGGAAGAATACTCCGGCCAGGCACCTTCCGAATCATCTAAAAAGGTATAATAATCTTCGGAAGAATAGGTGTCTATCTGGTCCAGCGATTCGAACGATTCGTAAACCGGCACAAAGTTGGTGTTGTTTTGCGTGCGGTTCTGCTGGCTGTTAGGGAAGTTTGATTTATAGTCGTAGGAAGCATCGCCGAACAGCAGCAGGTAAATTAAGCTGTCGCCGGTTTTGGTGTCGTTCAGGATTTTGCGGTCGTAGATCATTTTCATCAGGTCGCGGATGGCAGTTACATCCTGGGCGCCGGAAGAAAATTCGTTGTAAACCTGGCGGGGCGTTACAATGGCAATGTTCAGTTTATCGCGCTGGCGGCGGTGGTTGGCCAAACGTTGCGCCTGCGGCAGAAAAAGCGGGTGGCTCACAATTACCATATCCAGCTTGCCATCCTGGTTCAGGGCGTGCAGGTTCTGGTTGGCAACGCGGCCCCAGGTAAAAGGAGCAGAAAAATTGGAGCCGGAAAAAACCACAAATTCCCGAATGCTATTGGTGCGGGCGATAAAAGTAGCTTCGTTGCCGTTAAAACTAAGTTGTTGTTGCACGGGTTGCAGCGGGTCGGTTACGTCCCACACAAAGGTTGCTGCGGGGTTGCCAATATTACCGATCCGGAACTGGCTGATCCCATTCGGAGCGATGTTTTGAAGCGAGCGGAAATTGGTTTGATCGTTATACAACTGCAGCCTTCTTTTCGCATTTATTTCCAGGTAATTCAGGTAGCCTAAGGTAGAGGTTAAGCCCATCTGGTTAAAGGCAAGGCCTACGCGCAGACTGGAATTATTGTAAGCAACGTTATTTAAATTGAAGGTAAAAGTCTGGGTGTTGTCGTCGCCGGCCGGGTGATAATCCCAGTTGCCGTGGCCCATAATATCCTGCGTGCCCAGGGTGGTATTATTTACTTTTACGGTAAAACGGCCACCAACGGTACCTGTAGAAACCGGCGAAACTCCTGCTACCGAAGAGGTAAGCACGACGGGAAATGCCGGGTCCAGTTCCGATAAGCCGGAGAAGTTAATTTCGTGGTTCAGTTTGTAAGCGTTGAATTCTTCGCCGTACCAAACCCGGCCTGAAGTAAGCAGGTTCCGGTTTTCTAATTCGTGGTGGGCCCGCTCATTGAAACTGGTAATGGTTGCCGTTGGCGTACCGGTAAGAACCTGGGCATTCGAAACCCGCTGGCCGGGAGCCGCGCCAACTGTCAGAAAATAATAGGCGGTATCGGAGTAAATGTTGAGGTTGTAATTAAAACCATCTTTATTGTTGTTCAGCTTCCAGGTATGCGGGCCCTGGCCATAGAATAAAATATAATCCTGTTGGTTGAACTGTCCGTCACTTTCTCCCGGAAAAAAGATAGCGTTTTCTACCAGGTCATCGGCCCGGGGGGCATCGTTGGCCTGAGGCAGCATGCCGCCACCGTTGCCATAAAGCTGAATGCGGCGCGGATCAACGTTCTGTAAATTCAGGCCCATGCCCTGTAGGGTGGCATAATCGAGCTTGTACATGCCGCTGCCGGTAATGCCAATGCGGTACCAATCGCCGGAGCTTAGTACGGAGGCGGTCTTGTAACCCCGCTGGTTGGCGCCTTTTTTTTCTTTTAAAGCTGAATTGCTGGTATATGTATAATCGAAACGGGTAAGTTTTTCGAGCTGGCCAGTCTGCGGGTTTTTCCGGATCGGGACAAAAGACACGGTGCTTAAGCTGCGGCCGTTGGATAAACCGCTGTGAACAGAAACTTCAGGCGAGGCCTGGAAAATATCTTTGGGTAAAAAACGGGCTTCTTCGGAGGTGAACGGTACGTAAACCGGGTTCTGGAACTGGAAATTGCTTACGCGGGCATCGGTTATCTGGAAGGAATAAACCGGAACGCGTTCTTTGTATCTTATTTCGGCGCCGGCAAAAACAGGGATGGTAGCTTCGGCTTTACTGGTTTTCTGAACGGGTGCCGTGCCCTTCCAGGCCAGGGTAATGGTTTTACCGGTTTCAGAAAACGCAGACGTTGCTGAAAGCCAGGAGAATAATACAAAAAAGAGCGCGGTAAACTGCTGCTTCATAAGGCCAAACAAATATTCCGTAATATAAGAAAAAAGCGCATTAATTGTTTCAGCAACAAGAAAATAGCCCGGCAGGTTCAGCTGCAGGGCTATTACATAACTACTGTTAAGAATAAATATTGTATGCGGCCAATAATTAATTTTGGTGCAGCTCGAAACGGTACGATTCCATGATCAGGTTGGCCAGTAATTTCTTGCAGGCATCTTCCACTTTCCCTTTAGCTTCGGCTTCGTTTTCAGCTTCCAGTTGCAGGGTAATATGTTTGCCTACGCGTACGTCCTGCACGGTATTTAAACCCAAATGCTCTAAGCCCAGCATCACCGCTTTGCCTTGCGGGTCCAGCAATTCTTTTTTCGGCATTACGTCAATTTCAGCGGTAAATTTCATGAATAAGAAGGTTTTATTATGGATAAAAGGATGTATAAAGCAATGATAAACGGTATGGCTACGAACTGAAAAAGTGCCGTTAATAACACCGCCATGATAACAAAAACGAACCGCACCGAATTATCTTTCCAGGTCAGGTTCTTGAATTTTAAAGCGAACAACGGAATTTCAGCCACCAGCAGATAACTCAGCAGCGCGGTTAAAAACGTAAGCAGAAACGGGTTCAGAATAATTTCGGAAATCCCGAAACCATCGTTGGCCAGGATAAGCGGCAGCGAGCTTACAAAAATGGTACAGGCCGGCGTTGGCATGCCAATAAAAGACGTGGTTTGCCGCGTATCGATGTTGAATTTAGCCAGCCGCAGGGCCGAAAAAATAGTGATCAGAAAACCGAAGAACGGAAAAACGGTAGGGGAAATGCCCAAAAAACTGCTTTGTCCTTCGAGCGAAGTTTGCAGCAAATGAAACATGAGCACGCCCGGCACAAACCCGAACGAAACCATATCGGCCAGGGAATCGAGCTGCTTGCCGATCTCGGAATAAGCTTTGAGCAAACGCGCCAGCATGCCGTCCATGAAATCGAGCACCGCCGCCAGACCCACCAGATACGCCGCCAGCACCATGTTGCCATGAAAGGTAAAATACACGGCCAGACAACCGCAAAACAGGTTCAGACAGGTAATGGCGTTGGGGATATGCTTTTTCATTGGTACTTTTTTGATCGGAAAAGATACGGTTTTTTAGCGTAAAAACGGATTTTCTCTTTTTTCTTCGCCCATGGTGGTGCTCGGTCCGTGGCCCGGATACACTTTTACATCTTCGGGCAGTACGAATAATTTGGTTTTAATACTTGATATGAGCGTATCGAAATCGCCGCCGGGCAGATCGGTGCGGCCAATGCTGCGCTGGAAAAGTACGTCGCCGGCGATCAGGTTTTTGCCTTTTTCGTCGTAGAAAACCACGTGGCCCGGCGCATGGCCCGGCGTGAAGATCACTTTAAGCTGGGTGTTGCCGAAAGAGACGGTATCGTTTTCCGCTAAAAAAGTGGCAGGCAATACTTCTTCGTAGTTGGTAAACCCGTAGCTTGGCGCATAAGCCGGAATCGCTTTCAGGGTCGGCAGATCAGCCTCGTGCATTTCCAGGCCCACGTTGTAGGTATCGGCTACAAATTTATTGCCCAGCACGTGATCGATGTGGCAGTGCGTGTTCAGCAGTTTTACCACTTTCAGGCCGTTGTCGGAAATAAACTGCTTCAGCTTCGCTTTCTCGGCGGCATCGGAGCAACCCGGGTCTACAACTACGCATTCCTTGGTTTCGTCGTAGAGTAGGTAAGTATTTTCGGCAAAAGGGTTAAACGTAAGGCCCGTAACGGTCATGGCAAAAGCATTTTAAATTGTTGCTGTAAAATTGCGTTAATATTTAGGCATTTCCAATTTCGGGGCGGGATTTGGGCTTGTCTAGTGGAAGAGATACATTAACAGTTTTGAAATATAAACATTTTGTTTTCTTGATCTCCTTTGTTTAACTTGGCTTTTCTGCTTGCTTCTTACCTTCTGCCCTATGAAAAAGCTTCTGCTGACTTTTCTGGCTTTTCTATTTTTCTCTATAAGCTCTTCGGCACAAATGCTTTGGGATAAGATATATGGCCCACCGCAAAGCCATGCATTTCTTTCCAGAATGATACTCCTTTCTAATGGTGACTATTTATTGGTAGGAAGGCAGGCATCGCCAATCTATACAACTTATGCTGTGCGCACTGATGCTAATGGAGATACTATCTGGACGCGTAAGTATACGCCATTGGGCTTGGCATTTTATCTGGTTAATGATGCAGTTGAAGATAGCGATGGAAATTTGATTTTAGTTGGAGGGGGGCATACAGGTAATCCAAATAATTATGATGGGTTTATCCTAAAGTTGGATGCCAAAGGCGATACAATTTGGATGAAAAAGACAGTTACGCCCCAATATGATAGTTATTCTGAAATCATAATTGGAGCTAATAATACTTGTCTTGTTAGTGCAATGGTTGGCGGGAGCAATTTTTTGCAGAAGCTCCATAAGGACGGAACGGTTATTTGGAGCAAATCTTATGCATTTTCTCCGGGTAATATTGGTGGAGTAAATGGTTTAATTAAAGTGGCGAATGGCTATCTCATATTTATTGGATCACATTACAGCATAGGCCGCGTTAGGGCTGTACGCATTGATGAGAATGGGTTTGAGCTTTTTAGTTACATCAATAAAGCTTGGCAAATATTTGACGTAGCTGCTGATCAGAAAAATAATTTTTTGGTCTGTGGTGCTGGAAGGTTATTTAAGTTTAATTCCCAAGGGGATACCTTATGGAGTATTAGTCCAAGAGTTGGAAATAAGATGATTTCAATCTTTTCTGCTAAGCCTACTGCCGATGGAAATTACATCGCTCTTTTTGACAGGAATAACGGGAATGATCAGGATATAGGTTTAATGAAAGTTGCGCCAAACGGTACTGTTATTAAAGATACAGTGCTTTATCGTTTTAGATTTACTGAATATTCAAGTGATATTGTCGTAGATGCTAATGGCGACTATGTTTTTGCCGGTTGGGCTCAGGTAACAAATGGGCAAAACAGGTTCTTCCTAGCTAAACACCGCAAATGGAATCAGGTAATTGATATAGAAGAGAAAAAAGATGAAAAAGAACTGGTTTCAGGAACAAATCTATATCCAAATCCCGCCACCACCCACGCTACAATATCAAATGAAGATTCTCTATCTGGAACATTTAAATTATATGATTTGCAAGGGAAAAAAATCTGGCAGGAAACGGTATCAAATAGTACTGAAAAAGTCATTCCATTACAAAGCTTTTCCCGGGGAGTTTATATCCTGAAGTTCTATTCCGAAAAGGGTAGCAACTTTACTAGAAAAGTCGTGAAGCAGTAAGCCAACTCACAAAACCCTCACCGCTTCCGAAAACCTGTGAGGTTTTTTTACACTTATTCCAGCGGAATTTTCTTGCCGTTTTCCTGTAGCCACATTTCGAAATTCTGCAGTTCCGGGTTTAGTTCTTTGGCCAGCTGCACGTTGCGGGTTTTGGAAAATACGTCTTCAAAATCGCGGTAAAACTGGAACATATTGCCCAGGTCATCGGCCCCCGGAAAACCCAGGTTCCGGTACGTTTCCGGGGTAATTTCATGGTATTGCACTTCCTGCCCCAACGTTTTACTCAGCGCATCGGCCATCGCCTGGCAGGTTAGTAATTCGCCGGCAATGCCTACCGTTTTCCCGATCATTTCCGGGCCTTTTTTTAAAATACCGTACGCACATTTACCAATATCGGCAGCCGCAATGCCGGCCAGTTTTTTATCGCCCATCGGAAACGTGATCGTCAGTTTCCCGTCGTCGCCTCTTTTCGGCCCCATGCCAAAATAAAGCAGGTTTTCCCAGTAAAAAGTAGTGAGCAGAAACGTAACCGGCACGTCCAGATCGGTGAAAAAGTGGTTGGCTTCGCCTTTAGCATCGAAATGCGGTACTTTGTATTTGCCTTGCAGCGTCGGCATGCGGTCATCATCCAGCGGCACGTATTGGCGCGTATCATCCAGCGTAGACCAGATCACGTGTTTTAAGTTGGCATCTTTGGCAGCCTGCGCCATGCTGCGGGCTTCGGCCAGTTCCTTTTCCGGCGAAAAATGCTCCCAGAAAAAAGTAACGAAATAAGCTCCGTAAGCGCCATCCAAAGCCCGCTGCATACTTTTTGGGTCGTCTATATCAGCCTGTATCAGTTCCGCGCCCAGTTCCGCCAGTGCTTTGGCTTTTTCAGAATCAGGGTTGCGGGTAACCGCCCTAACCGTAAATCCGCTGGCTTTATCCTGAAGAATAGCACGCGCCAGACCGCCACCCTGCGCACCGGTAGCGCCAAAAATTGTGATCACCTTTTTCTCCGACATCGCTGTAGTGGTATGATTCAGGAATTTAAACAGTTCTGTCTGGCTATGGTTTTAAAAATTTCCCGAACGCCGCATTTTTTTGCCAGGAATGTAGCAGTCGTAATTCAATTCGAAAACGGTATGCTTTCAGCCTCAAAAAGTAGGAACCCACTCGGTCAAACCTCCTAGGTCTTTTAAAGCTGGGAGGTTTTTCTACTAAACTTTCTTTCCCATAACTCCATATAAATTACCATATATTCAGCGGTTCTTTTAACTTGCCGTATGCTTTACGATTTCCTGGTGGTGGGCCACGGCCTGGCGGGTGCCATTCTAGCGCAAACCTTAGAAAAACGCGGTCACAACGTGCTCGTGTTCGATTTTGAGAAAAATAATTCCGCTTCTAACGTCGCAGCCGGTCTGATCAATCCGGTGGCGGGCAAGCGTTTTGCTAAAAGCTGGCAGGCCGATGTGTTTATTCCTGCCGCCGAAGAATTTTACCGCAACCTCGAAACCGAACTGGGAACCACACTTTACCACCAGAAACCCATCTTAAAGCTTTTTTCGAGCATCGAAGAACAAAATAACTGGATGGGTAAAAGCGCCGAAAACCAGTGGAATGAATACATCGAAGAAACCTACCCATCGCTGCCATTTTCCGAAACCGTAAACCAGGAACTCGGCGGCCTGAAAATTGCCAGAGGCGGGTTTGTAGAGCTCCGGAAAATGCTATCGTTTTTGCGTCAGAAACTCGGAACACAAAATAAAATCCGCTCCGGAACGTTTCAATTCAGCAACTTAAAGCTTACAGAAAACGGCATTCAGTACGAAGATATCCGGGCCCGGCACCTGATCTTTTGCGAAGGCTGGCAGGCGGTCAATAATCCTTACTTTGGCTGGCTGCCCTTCAGCATCAATAAAGGCGAGGTTCTCGATATTTCGGTGCAAAATTTTACTACCGGATGCATCTATAATAAAGGGGTTTACGTTGTGCCATTAGGGGAGGAAAGATGGAAAGTAGGGGCCACGTATAACTGGCGCGAACCAAACGAATTGCCAACCGCAGAAGGCCGAGAAGAATTGCTGGGAAAGGTAAAACAACTGCTTAAAATTCCGGTGGAAGTTACCGGGCACCTGGCAGGAATAAGGCCGGCCACGCGCGACCGCAAACCGCTGATCGGTACGCACCCGGAAGTTTCGCAGCTCAGTATTTTTAACGGCATGGGCTCAAAAGGCGTACTCATGGCGCCGTTTTTAGCCGGGCAGTTTGCCGATGCTTTAGCCGGAAAGAGTGTACTCTGGCCCGAAGTTTCCATAGACCGCTACCGGAAGTTTTTTAATGAAAGCGAGCAAAAAGGATGAAAAATATAAGTAGCCGTTGCCTTGGATTGTTATTGTTTTTGCTGGCCTTCATGGGTTCGCAAACGGCGCAGGCACAGGTGGCCGAAGAAGAATTTGGCCGCAACCGCATCCAGTACAAAGAGTTTAACTGGCAATATTACAGCACGCCCAATTTCGAGGTTTACTTTTATGCCGGCGGCAAAGAGCAGGCCCTGCGCGTAGCCGAATATTCCGAAAAAGAACTCAAGCGCATCACCAATCTCATCGGGTACTATCCGTATTCCAAGATCACGTTGCTGATCTATAATTCCGTTTCTGATCTGCGCCAAAGCAACATCGGCCTGAACGATGACCGTTACCAGACCGGCACCGATGCGCTTTTTCTCAAAAATAAGATCGAAATCCCGTTCGAAGAATCGCAGGTTAATTTTAAAAAGAACATTACCTACCGCCTGAGCCAGCAATTGCTCAACGATATGATGTATGGCGGCAGCCTGAAAGAAGTATTGCAAAGCAGTTATTTGCTCAAGTTGCCGGAGTGGTTCATCAGCGGGGTTTCGGCCTATTTAGCCGAAGGCTGGAGCGTGGAAATGGACGGCTACATGCGCGATATGATAGAACGCACCGGCGGCAAACGCCCCGAAACGATCTTTCTCCGCGATCAGAAAATGGCCGGCCAGTCGGTCTGGAATTACATTGCCGAACGCTACGGCTACACCTCCATTCAGAATATTCTCAACCTTACCCGCATAACCCGCGACATTGAAATAGGGATTTCCAGCAGCCTGAACGTTCCTTATAAAAAATTCATCCGCGATTGGAATACCCATTACCTGCAGATTAACACTTTACCCGATGCCGGTTTAACTGCCCTGACGGCTGACGATCAGGTAAACGGTACCAACTGGCGCGGCCGCAAATTCTCGCAGGTTACTTTCAGCCCCGATGGCAGCCAGCTGGCTTATGTGCAGAACGATGGCGGCCGTTATAAAGTAGTGGTGCGCAACATGGCTACGGGCAAACAAAAAACGGTGCGCCGCGGCGGCTATAAAACCCCGGATCAGAAAGTAAACTATAATTTGCCGCTCGTGGCCTGGCGTACCAAAAACCAGCTAAGCGTTGTGGAAGAAAAGAAAGGCCGGTTAGTGCTGGCTGGCCTGAATTTAGCCGGCGGAAAACCGGCCGTTACCAATCTGAGCCAGTTTTCGGCCGTAAACAGCCTTCGCTATTCCGACGATGGGAAATTGCTGGTAATGAGCGCCGTGAAGAACGGGTATTCCGATCTGTTCCTGTTCAGAAATATGCGCCAGCCCGAACAGATCACCAACGACGTTTTCGATGACCGGCAACCGGTTTTTATGAAAGGCAGCAACACCATTGCCTTTGCCTCTAACCGCTGGCTCGATTCTCTGGGGCCGGTTACGGGCAGCTTCGATAAAACCGTCGATAACTTCGATATCTTCCTGTACTTTCCCGATAAAAATACCTACCGTTTCCGGCAGATCACGTCTACCATTTCTAACGAAACATTTCCGGTAGCGGTAGAGAACGGGTTTTTATACCTGAGTGAAGAAAGTGGCATCAGAAGCGTGCACCGCTACGATTTTGCCGCCGGTTTACAAGGCCGTATTTCCGGTTTCCTGCAAAACATAGAGGCTTACGACTATAATCAGAATACCGGCAACCTGGCGTTTACCGCTACTTCGCGCGCGCGCCAGAATGTTTACCTGGCTAAGAATTTTGCCGGAAACGGTATAGAAAGTGACTTCAAAACGGTGCGCCAGGAAACCCTGGAAGCCCGTAGCCGCCAGCCGATCATTCGCGAAACAGTAAAGAAAATTGTGCCCCAACCCGATACCACTTCGGCTAAACCTAAAAACAACGGCACAATTAATATAAAAGATTACCAGTTCGATACCCAGACGCAGGCCAAAGCGCCGGTGGAAGCGCCCAAAGCGGTGATCAGAACCACGCAGCCGCAACCCGAAGCGCTGCAGATCACCGGCCCGTATAAATATGACCTGCGCTTCGGCATCGATAACCTGGTTTCTTCTATTTACCAGGATAACCTGATGGGTTTTGGTTTGGTAGGTCAGGTAAATATGTCGGACCTGATGGAAGACCACCGCATAAGAGGTGGCGTTTTTGCCGTAACCGATCTGCGCACCAGTAATTTTTACGCCGAATACCAGAACCTGCGCAAACGTTACGATTATAAACTTTCTTACCGCAAGCAAACCATTTTTACGCAGGTAGGCTCTAATTTCTACCGGTATTCGCGCCACGAAGTGAAGCCTACGGTTAGTTACCCGCTTACCCACAGCCTGAGCGTGCGCGGCATTCCGCAGTTTGTAAGTACCCGCCGCACCACCGTAACCGATGTGGCCGCCCGCGATAGCGTGATCGATTTCGGGGGCATGTCAGCCGAGCTGGTGTTCGATAACTCGATTATTACGGGCGTGAATATGTTTGAAGGCACGCGCATGAAAATTGGTATTACCGGCTTGAAAGGGCTGAACAATTCGGCCGAAAACTTCAATAAATTCTATGCCGATCTGCGCCACTACCAGAAAGTGCATAAGCAGATCATTTTTGCCAACCGCGTTAGCTTCGGGGCTTTCTTCGGAAAAGCTGAAAAGCAGTTTCTGCTCGGCGGCATGGATAACTGGCTGTTTGCACCCGGCGACCCGCTCCGCGACAGTTTCGCCGGCATTCCGTCGGCGCCGGATGTGTTCTTCCTGCAATTTGCCACCCCTATGCGCGGTTTCCGGTTTAACGAACGCCAGGGGCCTAAATATTTGCTTTACAACGCCGAACTTCGTGTGCCGATCGTGCAGTATTTATTCCGTTCGCCGGTTTATTCAGGCTTCTTTAATAACCTGCAGCTAACCACCTTCTTCGATGCCGGTACGGCCTACGCAGGCAGCAATCCGTTCAACCGCAATAACTCTTTCAATACCCAGATAAAAGGCGGGAACGGTAACCCGTTCGAAGCAACGGTTATTAACTTCCGGAATCCGTTCCTAATAGGTTATGGTTTTGGCGCGCGCACTACTTTGTTAGGCGTTTACGGCAAACTCGATGTGGCCTGGAGCCAGGAAGACGGTCAGGAGCACGGACCGAGGTTTCACTTTACGATGGGCTACGATTTCTAAATGCAGCGCAAAAACAAACGAATCTTAACAGGTACCATTGCGGCAGTAGCTTTAGGCGCTGCCGCAATTTATTTTTCGGGCAAAACCTACGTTTACCGGGCATTATACTACAATTTTGCCGGCATAGACGATAACCGCATTTTCGAAGAACGCCTTATTCCGGCCGCAGATCCGCAACCCTGGCCTGTGGGCAGCAATTACAACCGCAAACCGCTGCCCGGCGAGTTCAACTACAACCTGCAGGAACTGGAAACGGCGGCTTTTCTGGTGATCTGCCACGATTCTATCCGGCAGGAACATTACTGGAACGGTTACGGGCCGCAATCGAAGACCAATTCTTTTTCGGTAGCCAAAAGCGTGGTGAGCATGCTGGTGGGTGTGGCTTTAAAAGAAGGCAGGATCAAAAGCTTGGATCAGCCCGTTTCGGAGTTTCTGCCGGAATTTAAAAACGGCGGGAAAGAGAAAATTACCATCCGCCATTTACTCGCTATGAGTTCCGGCCTGGATTGGGATGAATCGTACAGCAACCCGCTTTCCATGACCACCGAAGCGTATTACGGCCAAGACCTGAAAGCGCTGATAAACCGGCAGGAAGTAGAAACCGATCCCGGTAAAACGTTTCATTATAAAAGCGGTAATACGCAAATTCTGGCAATGGTTTTAGAAGCGGCCGCCGGTCAGAAGCTTGCCGACTACGCTGCCACGCGCCTTTGGCAACCGCTCGGCGCCGAACAAACCGCCGAATGGAGCCTCGATAAAGAAAACGGTACCGAAAAAGCGTATTGCTGCCTGTATTCCAACGCCCGCGATTTTGCCCGCCTCGGCCAGCTTTACCTCAAAAACGGCATCTGGAAAGGTGATACGATCATCGATCCGGCTTATGTTCAGGAATCGCTTACCCCCACCGGTTTAAAAGACGAACTTACCGGCGCCAAGGGTGATTTCTATGGTTACCACTGGTGGCTTATTCCGAATTATAAAAATTTTAAGGCATTCTACGCCCGCGGCATTTTAGGGCAGTATATTATTGTAATTCCTGAAAAAGAAATGGTAATCGTGCGGCTCGGTGAAAAGCGCGGCCAGAAAAAAGGCATGCACCTGCAGGATGTTTACGATCTGATCGATGCCGGTTTAGGAGTTTGCAAATAAAATACGGTAGGGTTTTGGGTTGAAAAACGCAGTAAAACGGTAGGGTTTTGAGGTTGGAAAAGTATAAAAACGCTATGGTTTTGAGCGTAAAAACTGAAGGTTTAGCAAAAAAAAAACTGTGTCTGGCACAGGTGACGCTTTCGCCTAACACTTGCGCCGGTTAAATTCAAATAGCTTCGGAATGGCTTAAAACCAGCTCTTATCTGGTTTTTGAATAGCTACGATCATCTTCCATGTGTTTCCGGAAAAATTCGACCAGCTCATTATTGATTTTTTTATCGGTTCCGTGGCCCATGTGGGAATAAGTTCTGAAATCGGTTTTTACGTTTTGCTTGCTGTAAATTTCCTGCACAAATTCCCAACGTTGCGGCACGAGTTGTTTGCCCATGAGCGCATATACTTTTTCCCGGTCTTCGGCACTGTAAGCATCATCAAAAGCAACCGCATCGTTTTCGTCTAAGGCACCCATAAACAGCATTTTCGGCAATTGGTTGAAGGCTTTTAAATTTACTTCCCGGCCCGTAATTTTTTTAACGTCAGCAATTCCCAAAGGATAGTTCAGCGGCGTTTCCTTTAATTGGCTAACCGGTAAAATGGGAATGGCATTAATGCCGCCGGCCGCCATCGCTTTTATTTTTTCGGGATGCAGCATGGAAAAACGGTTAGCGAACGTGCCGGATGCCGAAAAGCCGTTCATGAAAAATTTATCTTTTACCGGAAAACCGCGCTGTTTCAGTTGCTTACGCGCATCTTTGATCATGGCCAGTAATTGCAGATCCAGGCGTTTAATGGCGGCATCCTGACTTAGTAACGTTTCGCGATCTAACGCGTGGGTATAAAGCTCCCAGTTCGTTATCGAGCGCGGAAAGATGGGAACAAGCAACGGAATTTGCAGTTTTCTGGAAGTATAATTGCCAACCGAACTTTGCCCGGCGGCATACTGCGCGCCTTTTTCATGAAATTCGATGGAATCGTTCAGGCCGGTATTGGTCGTTTCTACCATCAGATAATGCTGCTCATGGCTTTTTAGTCCTTTCGGCAAATAAAGAAAATACCCGAAATTGAAGCCCGCTTCCGGCCGCGCAGAGAATTTTAGAAGCGTATCGGAGGTTAATTCCGGGCCGCGAAAAGGAAGCTTCTCTGCAGCTTTCGGCCGGTAGGAATTACCATTGAAAAAAATGAAGAATCCGCTCAATAGCAGCAGTATTCGTAAGGGTTTCCAGGAATTACGCATCGTTTGTTGGCTGATTTTAAAATTCATAACTTAGAATTACAGTATTTATTTCCGTTTTATATGGATGCTTTGAATTTCCTGATGGTTGCCTGAAAACAAAAGCGAAGCAACTTATTCAGCTGTTTAGCTAAACAATTGGTGCTTTAAAGACTACTATAGTATCATTCATTTTAAACTTAATAGATAGATAATCTTCGTAGCAAGCAGTGCTGTTGAACTTATTAATAAGGTAAAAAAGACAATCTTTGAAATCTCTCGGAATTTGATCGTTATTGTGTATTGCACCCAGAAAAAGTAAGTCCAGTAAATTTTGGCAAAGAAAGCGACTGAGCTAAAAGTTATTAAAAAAGTAAATGCCAGAATTAGAATCGTTTCAGAAACAACCAGTTTCATGTAATTCAAGCTTATAAAGAAAAGTAAAGCGAGAGAAGAAAAGATAATAATGCGTCCGCAGGTTTTGGTTCCAATAAGTTTAGCGATCAGGCTTTTCATTTTTCAATGTAAACAAAAAAGCGAAGCAACTTCCGCAGCTGCTTCGCTTTTCAATTATAATACTTTTTACGCGTAGAATCCTACCGTTTTTCAGGCTTTACTTTTTCGGCTTAAAACCCTACCGTTTTGCTTACGCTAAAACGCCGGCCAGCAACGATTCGAAGATCGCTTTACCGTCGGTGTTTCCAAGATCGGCATCGGCGGCGCGTTCCGGGTGCGGCATCATGCCAAACACGTTGCGGCCTTCGTTGGTGATTCCGGCAATGTTATCTAAAGAACCATTGCAATCGAATTCCGGGGCAATGATACCGTCGTGCGAGCAATAGCGGAACATAACCTGGTCGTTGTCCTGGATCTTTTTCAGCGTATCAGCATCGGTGTAGAAACGGCCTTCGCCGTGCGCTACCGGAATTTTATAAGCCTTGTTGGTATCTAAAAGTTGGGTAGCCAGCAGGCTGGTGGTTTGCGGTTTTACGTATACGTTCTTGCACAGGAATTTCTGCTCCTGGTTACGCAGCAATGCGCCTGGCAGCAAACCGGCTTCCGTCAGGATCTGGAAACCATTGCAGATACCCATTACGTAACCGCCGCGGTTGGCATGCTGAATTACTTCCTGCATGATGGGCGAGAAACGGGCAATGGCGCCACTGCGCAGATAATCGCCGTACGAGAAACCGCCGGGCAGCATAATAAAATCGCAACCTTGCAGATCGTGGTCTTTGTGCCACAATTTCACTACTTCTTGGTTCATGGTTTTGCTCAGCACGTCTATCACGTCCTGGTCGCAGTTAGAACCCGGGAAAATTACAACTCCAAATTTCATGGCCCAAAGATAGCTAATTTTCAGCGTTTCGTGGTTTTGCTTCGCACTTTTTCTGCCTTTTTTCATAGCGTTTTTCCGGCCTCTTTGCTTTTTCTGAGTTGCCACCCTTTTTCCCGGACGAATAAACGGCAGGCTCCGGAAAAAACTGTATTTTTACCTGTTTTATATTTCTCCAACTATGCTACAATCCATGACCGGTTTTGGCCAGGCGCGCCTCGAAGCCGAAACCTATACGCTTACCGTTGAACTGAAATCGCTGAATTCCAAAAGCCTGGATCTGAGTTTGCGTTTGCCGCGTTTCCTGATGGAAAAAGAACTCGAGATCCGCAACCTGATCAGCAAAAGCCTGATCCGCGGCAAAGTAAACCTGTGCATCGAATTTACCTCCAATAAGGTAGCCAAAGCCAAAAACCGCATTAACCACGAATTGCTGGAAGCTTATTACCGCGATCTGGAAGAAGCAGCCGAAAGAGTTCAGGCCGATAAAAGCGAACTTTTCCGGTTGGCTTTGCAGATGCCCGAGGTAATGCAGGCCGCCGAAAACGGCGAAGAAACCGAATTGCTCACCTGGGAACAGGTGTTGCCGGTGGTACAGGAAGCCATAAAAAACTTCAATAATTTCCGGAACGATGAAGGCAAAGCCCTTACTTCCGAAATTATTTCTTACACCGAGCGCATCCGTATTCTTCTTTCCGAAGTGGAAAAATTCGACCCGGTACGCATCGAAAATATCAAGCAGCGCATTACCATGCACATGGCCGAGCTTACCGGTTCCGAGCAATTCAACCATAACCGCTTTGAACAGGAAATGATCTATTACATAGAGAAGCTCGATATTGCCGAAGAAAAAGTACGTTTACTTAATCATTTACACTATTTCACCGAAACCGTGTACCTGCCGGAACCAACCGGAAAGAAACTGGCGTTCATTGCTCAGGAGATAGGTCGTGAAATTAACACCATCGGTTCTAAAGCCAACGATGCCACGATCCAGCATTTTGTGGTGGAAATGAAAGAGGAGCTCGAAAAAATCAAAGAACAGATCAATAACATTCTTTAATTAATTTTGTATATTTAAAGCCTTGTTGCTGAATTGGTTCCATTGGAATTGTTTTGCGGCCTGTTACGGTTCTGAATTGCGGTTACATCATTTTTAGAAATTGTATTTATGTTGAAAAATTTACTCATTGGTTTGGGTTTGGTGCTGAGTTTCCCAACGGCTTTGCTGGCACAGCGCAATTGCGGCGCCATGGACCATCTTGACAGGCTGGAGCAGCAGAAGCCGGGCACCAAGGCCCGCCTCCTGCAGCTGGATAATCAAATTGCAACGATCCAAAGCCATCAGGGAGCAAACCAGAAAACCAATGCCGTTATTACCATTCCGGTAGTAGTGCACGTAGTTTATCGCACATCTTCGCAGAATATTTCGCAGGCCCAGATCCAGAGCCAGATCGATGTACTGAACGAGGACTTCAACAAACTGAACGCGGACCGGGTTAATACCCCTACGGCGTTCAAGCCACTGGCCGGCGATATGCAGATCCGTTTTGAACTGGCCCAGCGCGACCCTAACGGCGACCCGACTACCGGTATTACCCGCACTCAAACCAGTGCCAGTGGTTTTGGGCTGGACGATGCCATAAAATTTGCCAGCCGCGGCGGCCACGATGCCTGGAACCGAAATAAATATATGAACATTTGGGTTGGTAACCTGGGTGGCGGTCTGCTGGGGTATGCCCAGTTTCCGGGTTCCGGTCCGGCAACTACCGATGGCGTAGTTATTGGCTATAATTATTTTGGCCGTACGGGTACCGTTTCCTCTCCTTTCAATAAAGGCCGCACGGCTACCCACGAAGTAGGCCACTGGCTGGGCCTTTACCACATCTGGGGCGATGAACCAAGCTGTGCCAACGACGATAAAGTAGCCGACACCCCTTTGCAGAAACGTGAAAATTACGGTTGCCCAACCTTTCCGCAGACTACCAGTGCGGGTGGCGCCTGCGCAGCCGGTAGCCCGGGCTCTATGTTCATGAATTATATGGATTATGTAGACGATGGCTGCATGAATATGTTTACCATTGGTCAGGTATCGCGCTCCCGCAGCATTCTGCAAAACGTGCGGCCGGGCATTCTTACCTCAGACGGACACCTGCCGGTAAATATCAAACCGCTCGATGCTTCAATTTTACAGGTAAACTGGCCAAAGGGCGTTTCCTGCGAGCCGAACGTTACTCCCAAAGCCATTCTGAAAAACCAGGGTACTTTGCCTTTAACTGCAGCCACCATCAGCTACCAGGTAGATAACGGCCCGGCCCAGACCTTAAAATGGACGGGAAATCTGAAGATCTATGAATCGGTGGAAGTTGCCCTGCCTGTTTCAACTGTTGGTTTTGGGGCCCATAGCCTTACCGTTTATGTAACTTCGCCGAATGGCGCTGCCGATAACGATCCTTCGAACGATGCCCAGACGGTTAATTTTACAGTTATTGAAAAAACGCCGGGTCTTGCTTTGCCTTTCACCGAAGGTTTTGAAGCCGATGTATTCCCGAAACAAAACTGGGAGCTGAAAAATCCGGATAGCGGTATTACCTGGGAAAGAACCAGCCTTGCCGCCTTCGAAGGACTTCATTCAGCTTACGTCAATAATTATGATTACGAATATGTAGGCGAAACCGATGAACTGCAGATGCCGGCTTTGAACCTGAGCAATGCCGTAGAACCGCAACTTACGTTTAAGCTGGCTTACACAGCTACCAATTTCAGTGCGAATGCCACCGCAGATACGCTGGAAATACTGGCTTCTACCGACTGCGGCGTAACGTTCAAAAGTGTTTACAAGAAAAGCAGCCGTTCACTGGCCACCATCGCCGATCCGGTTGGAACGGCATTTTTCCCGACCGCCAGCCAATGGCGCACCGATACGGTATTGCTGGCAGATTTTACCGGCCAGAAAAATGTGCTGCTGAAATTCCGGAGCATAACCGGTTACGAAAATAATCTTTTCCTCGATGATGTGCGGGTAGCCAGTAAAGTGGAACTGCCTGAGCCTAAATCTGAACTGGTAATGTTCCCGAACCCAACTACCGGCCGCTTAACGCTGCAAATGCCAGGCAATAGCAACGCCGAAGCCCAGGTTGTGATACTCAACAGCATTGGCCAGGAGATCCTCAATGAGAAACTAACGCCGGTGAATGGAAAAATAAAACTGAACCTGGTAGGCAAAGCCGACGGTATTTATTTTATTCACGTAATTTCTGAAGGCAAAACCCATAAGCAGAAATTAGTACTCGATCAAACCAAAACCCGCTAAAACGGTAGGGTGCAGGCATAAAAAAGTCCCGGTTTCAACAGAAGCCGGGACTTTTTTAGTTTGGGATTAATGTTAACTTGTGTGCCGCTTTTTATGCTGAAATGTTTCGAAGAAGGCTACTTTAAAGCTTAAAAACGCTAGGATTTCAACCTGAAAAACTCCGTCAAATTCCTGAAACCGTTTTATCTGCGATCAGAAATGCTATGGTTTGCAGGAAAAAGTGATGAAATGCCAGCCGGTTCAAAACCTTAACCAGCGGTTGGCTACGTAATTTACCAGCGGAATAATGCCCATAACGGTACCGGAGATCAGGAAAAAAAGTACCAGCATGGCACTGAACCAATGTCCGAAAAAGCCATCCGGAAAACCGAAAACGTAAAGCTCCAGCACCAGCGAAACTACAAAGCTGAGAATGAAAATTACCAGAAATGCCCGCTGCCGCTTAGGCGTAAACCACGAAAAAAGGCCTTTGGCCGGTTTTGGGGCCGGTTTTGAAGCGGGTTTCCGGGGGCTGTAACGGGGCGTGTTCTGTTTCATGCGTAATTCCAATTTTACAGCCAGATGCGTAACCGGCCGTTAAAGTGCTGCAAAGATACAGGAATTCCGGTTGCCACAGAAAAGCTTGTAAAGTAGCGGTTTTCGTGAAAGGCAGCGGCCCGGTTTTAACCTTCGCGGCGCATCGTCGTAGAAACGCAGCAGAACGCCGGCTCAGGCAAACATTCACTTAATCTACTTCTAACTATGAACCCATTTTTCCAGATTCTGGCCCCGCGGGCATTCAGCCTTGTTTTTGCAGCTTCGGTAACCGGCCTGGCCGCCTGTAGCACCGGCACCAACCCCGGCGATACCAACGTGGAAGAAGGCAGCTCGAAAAATAAAAATCCCGATATGCGCGATGCATCCGGGAGAAATACCGCGCCTTCAGTAGATACCCACCAGGATACGATAGATGCTTTAATGGATACGGCCAAAGTGAAAAACGACGCTTACGAACGCGCGAAGAAAACGCCGAACCCTGCTTATAAAGACAACAAGGAAAACCCGGAAGACCACACCGGCCACAATCATTAAGCAAAAAACGCTATGCTTTTTAACCGAAAAACCCCGACCTGCCAAAGCAAGCCGGGGTTTTTTATTGGTATTTCAGTTTTCCGGAAATTATCTGAACAAGAAATTATTCGGCCCAATAGCCACCGTAAAAGAATCTAAAGCTGCGCCGCTGGTATTATAACGGATCACTTTGCCGTTGGCCGAAAAACTGGTAGTAACCGCGCCGTAAATGGTGTTGGTAGCCGGATCGATGCCTACCCCGCTGAAATTCCGGTTGATGAACGTAGTAGTTGGCAAAGCAGAAGCCGAAGTTTCCATCTGGTAGAATTTATTTTCGGCGTTGTAGTAAAGTTTGGTTTTAGCGGTATTCATGGCCAGGTTGCCCGGCATATCGGCTTTGGAAGTGAACGTGAACGTGTTTTCTACCGCGTTGCCATTGATTTTTACCAGGCTGCCGGCCGTGCTCGCGTTCAGGTCCAGGGCATAATCAGGCGCGCCGCCGTACACTTTTTTGCCGCCGCAAAGCACCCAGAGGTTGCTGGCCGCATCCACGGCCAGGCTGTTCGGACTGTCGCCAACTACCAGCGTATTTTCTACTGCATCGGTAGCGGTATTGATCACCGAAACGGTGTTTTCACCATTGTTTACCACGTACAACTTATTATTAAGCAAAAGCACTTTTTCGGGCAGCTGGCCTACCGTTATGGTTTTAGAAACCGTATTGCTGGCCAGGTCTATCACCGATACGCGTCCGTTCACGCCATAACTTACCCATTCGGTTACGTAAAGCTTATTGTTCAGGCCTACGGCGTAGCGCGGCATTTTAAGCCCGTTGATCGAGCCGGCTTCCTTAAACGTACCGGCATCGGCGATCTCAATTTTTTCGGAGTTGTTCACCACTACATAAGCTTTGCCGTTATGCACCGTCATCGACTGCACCACGTCGCCGAGCGGCCGGTTATTTTTTGTCATAAAAATGTCGCGCTCCACTTCGTTATTCTGTTTGTTGATGAAGCTTACCGCGCCGTTGCCTTTCTGGAACTGCCCTTCATTGGTTACAAAAACACCGTTCTCGAAGGTGCGCGGCGCTTCAGGTTTGTCGTCTTCTTTCGAGCAACCGGTAAAGAAAACTCCGGCACTTAAAAACAGCGCACTGAAAGCAATGGAAGTAATTTGTTTTTTCATAAAATGGTAGGAAAATGAGGTTTAAAAGTGTGAATTGGGTGAGCGTTTATTGAATGATTGCGTAATAAAATGATTGAATTATTGATTGCGTGAATGATTGAATTATGGGTTGGTTTTAATTCAGTTCGAAGCGCAGACTCAGGTTATAGTTCCGGCCGGGCCGGGCGTAGTACTGCAGGTTCTGGTAAACGGTATTTGTGAGGTTGTTTATCTGGCCGATAACCTGGAACCGGCATTTGCCCGCCTGGAGCGCTTTGCTGCCCGAAACGTTAAAAAGCATATAAGCCGGCAAGGCAATTTCGTTTTCGGCGTCGGCAAAACGTTCGCCGGTAAATGAGCCGTTCAGGTTCAGGAACCAGGTTTTATAACCCAAACCAGCCAGCGCCGAAGCCGTATGCAGCGGCGTGTAAACCAGTTGCCTGTTCAGCGGTTCGTCTGAAATGAGATAAGTGGCTTTCTGCACCGATCTGGTATAAGCATAATTGCCGTTCAGCTTCAGGTGCCAGTCAGAAAAATGGTAGGTTATTTTGCCTGAAAACTCGAGGCCGCCGGCGTGTACCTTTTTCAGATTGACCGGTACCCACTTTGATGCATCCTTTGCCGACGGCAACCATTGGATCCAATCGTCTACCCGCAGCGCGTAAACCGTAAGTTCAGTTTCAGTGGTTAATTGATTCTGGGTAAACTGATGAACCAGGCCGGTTTCATAGTTCCAGCTTTCTTCAGGCTTCAGGTTTTCGTTTCCGGGTGGCCAGTAACGGTCGTTCAAGGTTGGTACACGGTAGCCACGCGTAATATTTCCTTTCCAGCTAAGTGTATTTTTAGCCCGATTCAGAAATGCATAACTGAGCCCGAAAGTTGGTGCCGGTGGCGGATTAAATCCTTGCACAAAAGCCTGCCGCCAGTTCAGGTTCAGGTGCAGGGTTTCAAACAGATCGTAGCGCAGTAAAGCAAAAACAGAATTCCGCCATTCATTTACCGGTTGGGAATAACCATCTACTTTCCCCGCAAAATACTGGGCATGGGCACCTAGGTTTATATTCAGTTTTTCCCGGAAAATAAAAGCCTGTTCCGCCTGTATCTGATAGGTTTTAATATCCGTGTCGGCTGGTTGCAGGTTGTCGTCCTGGTACTGCATAAAGTCATGGAAGTAAGCGGCTTTTAAAGAGGTATTCCCCCAGCCGGAGCGGTAATTCCATTCGGCCATGCTGCGTAGATTCCGGTTCTGGTTCCGGGCGTGGGTATTGGCGGCTATCATGCCAGGCTGGGCCTGGAAATTGCTGCTGGTAAACCAGTTCCGGAAAAAGAACCTGCTATTATCAGTTGCTTTCCAGGAAGCATTAGCTGTAAAGCCAGCTTGTTCAGTAGCAGCATTTTCCTGTTTTTCCGCCGGTTTTCCGAATTTGAAGGTGTTAATAAAGGGGAAGTTGTTTTTAGCTTCCGTCCGGAAAATAGAAGCATCTACGTTAGCTTTCTTAAAACCATAACTGCCGCCAATCTGGGTGAAATAACGTCCGAAGCTGCCAAAATCCTGCTGGACGTTTAAGCTTAAGCCGGGTTTTATATCCGTATTTGAAGAAAGTAAAACGGCCCCGCCAATGGCTGAAGATCCAAAATTAGAACCTGCCGAACCATGCTGCAAATGAATGCTCCCAAGTGAATTGGCGGGAATAATTGAAAAATCGGTTTGCCCTAACGCAGGCAGGTTAATATTAAAACCGTTCCAGAGTACGGCGGTCTGGCTGGCAGTTGTTCCCCGGAAAGAAACCGAAGCAATGCCATAAGATTTTATGTAAACTGCGGTAGCATTTTGTAAAATATCTGCCAATGAACCTGCATTGTTGTTTTTCAGGAAAGCAGAATCGATAGGGGTGTGGCGGCTGCCGGCGGCAAAAACTTCCGGTTTGCGGGCCACAATTTCCACTTCGCGCAGCTTGCGGCCGCCCAGAGAATCGGCTTGCTGGGCAAAGGCCGGCAAAACCCCGCAGAAAAGTAAACTTAAAAAACTAACGCACCGCATTTCTCCAGCCAGAAATTAGCCGGGAACTCAGAGGTGCTGCAAATGAATTAAACAGGAAATTTAACTGCATGAACCGCTACGCTTTTTACCCGAAAGCATGAAACATTTATTAACCGGAACAGGCAGGTCTCCTGGCTCTCTTCATCAGCTTTGGCCTTCCCACCTGGTTTGCTTGCAGGCAGTGGCTTGTGCGGTAAAACTGATTTTAATCGAAGATCACAGTTGCGGGAACAGCACAGGTATTACACCTGTTTCCCTTTTAAGACGTTTCTTGCGGCAGCAAGATCCATCACCCAATCCGGAGGCAAAGGTATTTAAAATTATTGAATGAGCGAATGATTGAATGTGAGAATTAGAGATTGGGAGAATTGGAGATTGAGAAAATTAGAAAATGTAGAAGTGAGGACTATGTTTGCAACGGTATGGTTTTGGTTATAAAAACTCAACGTATTAAAGTCCGTTCAAGAGAACTGTTTACAAACTTTTAATTCAATCATTCACCAATTCCCTTATTCAATCATTCCATTTCATGAAGCTTCCCCAAGAATTTTACCTGCGCCCAAACGTAGTACAGATAAGCCGCGACCTGCTAGGGAAATTCCTGTACACCAACATAGACGGCATTTTAACCGGCGGCATGATCGTGGAAACCGAAGCTTATTCCGGCGAAAACGATAAAGCCTGCCACGCGCACCTGGGCCGCCGCACCAATCGCACCGAGATCATGTATGCCGAAGGCGGCGTGGCTTATGTGTACCTGATCTACGGCATTTACAACCTTTTCAATATCATTACCAACGTGCAGGACAAAGCCGATGCGGTTTTAATACGAGCCATAGAACCCACTGAAGGCCTGAAAGAAATGCAGCTCCGCCGGAATTTGTCCAGGATACAACCCAATTTAACAGCCGGCCCCGGCTTACTCACCCAGGCTTTAGGCATCACGCGCAACCATTACGGCGCCGATTTAAACGGAAACCAGATCTGGATAGAAGACCAGGGCCTTGTAATTCCGGAAAGCGAAGTGTTGGAAAGCCCCAGGGTAGGAGTAGCCTACGCCGAAGATCACGCACTTTTGCCCTGGCGCTTCCGGATAAAAGGAAATAAATGGACCAGTAAAGCGAAGTGAAATTGTTGAATGGTTAAATGGTTAAATGGTTGAATGGTTTAATTGCTAAATTGCTAAATGGTTGAATGGTTGGAAAAACTGGAATAACCTGAAGCTCCTTCCTCCGACATTGCTGGCAATGCTAGCACTACTGGTATTTAGCCAAAACTTCGTTTTGCTGACATAAAAAGTAACGTTTCGTTGAACACTTGCGCTAGCTTGGTTACTAATAGGCACCTGAAAAACGCTATCATTTCTGTCCCAAAAACTAAAAACCTGTGAGACTTTCAGAAACTTCACAGGTTTTGCCGCTTAAAACGGTAGCGTTTCGTCCTAACCATTCAATGATTCCCAATTAGCAATCAACAATTAAACCATTTAACCATTTAGCAATTTAGCAATTCAACAATCACCCCGCCTTTTCGCAAATTAAAACTACCGGCTGCTGGTGCATATCCGTTGTGGCAAACAAATACAGATCGCCGCCTTCTTTCAAACCGGTTTTTTGCCGGATCTGCGCTACCGTTTCCGGGAAATTACGGACCGTGATGTTGGCTTTTTTTTCAGAAATTAAACCTTGCAGCACTTTTTTGTTGTATTTCGCTACCGTTTTTAACCTGAAACTCCGGCCGGGAAAATCTGCAACCAGGTTTTCGGAAGTGTATAAATGCGAGTTGCGGTGCAGTTTTTTTAAGCCGAAACGATCGGCAATTTGCCGGAACGCGCCGGCTTTCATGATGGCGGCATTCGGTTCGTAAATAAATTCCAGCGGTTCGGAATAACGTACTTCGGCGCTTTCTTCGTTATTTTTCCGGAAAGAAAAGCTGGCGGTTTCAGTTTTCGGGTTCAGGTTTACGGCGGTAATTTCCGGGTCCGGGTTTTCGGTTTGCCCGATCTGGTAGAGCACTTCCTTGCATTCGTTTTCTACGGCAATTACCCAGAGCCTTTCTACGTTTTTAAGTTGCTGCACGGCGCGGTCAATATCCAGCATGGGGCTGGTTTTTAGCAACACGCTACGGCTTTTGGCCAGTAAAGCCGGGAGCATCTGCAGCACATCGGGTTCGCAATCTTCCAGCAAATGTACTTTCTGATTAGCCGCGCCGCGCCGGGCCGGGTCGAGGTAAATTACATCAGCGGTTTGTTTAAGATTTTCCAGAAAAACGGTAGCGTTCTGGGCCAGAAAAGTCACGTTTTTCACCCCGAGTTTTTCAAAGTTAAAGGCTACCGTTTCGCTTAGCGTTTCGTTTTGTTCCACGTGGTAAACCTGCCTGAATTGCTGCGCAAAATAAAAAACATCTACCCCAAAACCACCCGTCAGGTCCACCAATATTTCGCCGGAAACCAGCCTGGCTTTGAATTGCGCGGTCAGTTCCGAAGAAGCCTGTTCTACCGAAAGATTAGCCGGGAAAATAAGATCGAAGTTTTCGGCCCAGCCTGGGAGTTTGGTTTTAGCTTTTTGCCGCGCCTGGATCTGCTGCACCAGTTCGGCTACCGGCAAACCCGGAAAGCGTTTGGCCTGCAGCATTAAACCGGCCGGATCGGCCGCTTTGTTTTGTTCCAGAAAGGCGCGGGCTTCCGCCGAAAAAGGTTGTAAAGCCATGAAATGAATGATTAGCGCAATTGCCAGTTCAGTGTAAGGCCAGGCACTACTTTGCGGTTATAAAAAGTGCCAAAACCAAAGCCCGAAGGTTTTAATTTATAAAAGCCGCTGTTATTATTAATGGTAGCAAAAGCGTTGTATTCGTCTATGGCGCGGAGCATGTGCTGGTTGGTGTTGCGCAGAATTAAAACGTTAACCAGCAAACTGCCGGCCGCAATGCCCAGGTACACTTTCTGGCGGTCGTTGAAATAAACGTAGCCTTCGTCCTGCAAAACTTCGTTGGCATACAGAATTACCGCCGAAACAAAAACGGCGCGTTCGGCCAGGTAACCAATCTTATAATTCCGGTACTTATTGAGTTCCTGTAAGGCTTCTGGGCTGGCTGCAATATCTTTGCGGAGATGCTGCCCGAAAAAGCCGGCATTTTTTTCGCGCTGGTCGGCGCCTAAATAGTAGTAAAAATTGCGGGTCGGGCCGCCGTTTCCGCGTTGTACATCTTCGGCAGTGCGGGAAATTAACGGGTAAGCCAGGGGTTTAGCGGGTTTTGCGGGCGAAGTTTGGGTACCGGCTGGTAAGGTTTGCGGATTAGGTTCGGTGGTTAAAACCGGTTTTAACAGGGTAATATCCGGCCCTTTTTCAAAATAATTGGGTCCGTACTGTTTGGTGGCCTGGATAAAATTCTGGATCAGTTTTTCGTACGTTTCGGCCTGCAGCACAAACGCTTTCTGGTTGGGCGAAGTAAGCGTTACGCGGCGGTTAAAAGCCGTATGCGTGAGCACGTAAGAGCCCACCGCGCCGGTGCCTTTTATATCAGTAATATCCAGCAGCAGCAGGTTTTCTATTTTCAGGCTGTCGTACTGCCGGAGTAACAGGCGTTTTTTAGCGGGTTGCAGCAGCACATTTTTATCGGCGAAATGCAGCATCTGGATGCCCAGGCGCTGGTTGTCGGTAAGAAGTTGGGTGCTGAACTTGCTAATGATCCGGGCATCTTCTTCGGAAGTGGTTTCTACGTTACTGGCATAACCAATTAAAACGGCGGTGCGGGCAGAAAATAAATTTTCAGGCAGGTCGCGCACAAATTTAAGTTGCATGTTGGTTTGGGCCTGAACGGCAGCCGGAACGGTAAATAAAAGAGCAAACAACAGGAAGAGAAGGATTGGCGAGAGCGGTTTTTTCATAGGATCAGGTTTGCGGCTGGTAAAATTAGTGAAAGTTTCATAAGGAATTCTGGCTGGCAAGACCAATTAATAAGGTCACTGGTTGCCTGGCCGACAGTTTTTTTAGCAAAACCATAGCGTTTTGCAGGTTATGGTAGTTTTTCAGCCCGAAACCATAGCGTTTTTACGCAGATTCCCGGAGAAAGGGAATTAAATCAGATTAAAAGGTATTTAGAAACAAATTGATTAATTTTGTGTTTTGATTCCGAAATATTTAAATTCTGAAATAATGGTAGAGACTTTTGTTCCTTACAAAGTAAAAGACATGTCGCTGGCTGAGTGGGGCCGCAAAGAAATAAAGCTGGCCGAGGCTGAAATGCCGGGCTTAATGGCGATCCGCGAAGAGTTTGGTGCTTCGCAGCCACTGAAAGGTGCGCGCATTGCTGGTTGCTTACACATGACTATCCAGACGGCGGTTTTAATTGAGACGCTGACGGCGCTTGGTGCTGACGTTACCTGGTCTTCGTGCAATATTTTCTCTACGCAGGATCACGCTGCTGCTGCCATTGCGGCCGCCGGCATTCCGGTTTACGCCTGGAAAGGCATGAACGCTGAAGAGTTTGACTGGTGCATCGAGCAAACCTTATTTTTCGGTGAAGACCGCCAGCCGCTGAACATGATCCTGGACGATGGTGGTGATTTGACCAACATGGTTTTCGATAAATATCCGCAGTTGGTGGAAGGCATTAAAGGCCTTTCGGAAGAAACCACTACCGGCGTGCACCGCTTATATGAGCGCATGAAAAACGGTACCCTGGTTATGCCGGCCATTAACGTAAACGACTCGGTTACCAAATCGAAATTCGACAACAAATACGGCTGTAAAGAATCGCTGGTAGACGCCATCCGCCGCGCAACCGACGTAATGATGGCTGGTAAAGTAGCCGTAGTAGGCGGTTACGGCGACGTTGGGAAAGGTTCGGCTGCTTCTTTACGTGGTGCCGGTGCCCGCGTAATTGTTACCGAAATTGACCCGATCTGTGCGCTGCAGGCTGCTATGGATGGTTATGCGGTAAAGAAAATGGCCGATGCTATTAAAGAAGCCGATATCGTGGTAACTGCTACCGGTAACTGCAACATCATTACCGGCGATCATTTCCGCGCCATGAAAGACAAAACCATCGTGTGTAATATCGGTCACTTCGATAACGAGATCGATATGGCCTGGCTGAACGAAACCTACGGCCATACCAAAGACACCGTAAAACCGCAGGTAGATCTTTACAACGTAGAAGGCAACGACATCATCATCCTGGCCGAAGGCCGTCTGGTGAACTTAGGTTGCGCTACCGGTCACCCGTCTTTCGTAATGTCTAACTCCTTCTCCAACCAGGTTTTAGCCCAGATCGAACTTTGGACCAACGCCGATCAGTACGAAAATAAAGTGTACACCCTGCCGAAACACTTAGACGAGAAAGTTGCCCGTTTACACTTAGCTAAAATTGGCGTAGTGCTGGAAGAGCTGACCGACGAGCAGGCTGCTTACATTGGCGTTGAGAAACAAGGCCCTTACAAAACTGATCTGTACCGTTACTAAGCTTTAGAAAACGGTATTGTTTTAAGCATAAAAAGTCCTGCCGGAGCATTCCGGCAGGACTTTTTGCTTTTATTGAAAATGAAGTTACAACAAAGATTGTTTTATATTTTGTAATATCTATATTGCAAATATAATTGAAGATAAACGCGGGATTTTCTATTGGATTAATTTTTTCTCACCTTTAAAATTAACACAATGCAAAAAAAACTATCCCATTATTCTTGCAGGCTTTTAGGAGCGTAAAACGTCCGAAAGCAAAACTTGTCATTTTATCGTTTGTGCTTTTAACGTTATTTAGCAGGGTAGCCAACGCCCAGAACGAAAGCATTTTAAAGCATTTGAGCATTAAGGCTGAAAATCTGAACACTACGCAGCGTGGGCGTTTAGAAAAGCTTAATAACCACAACATCTATAAAAGCATCCATTTTGTAGAAACCCAGGACCCAGAACTTGTGCAGGATAATGGCTTGCTTAAACTAGAGCTTCCTTACATTGCCTGCCCGGATTTACATTTTGCCGTTGCCAACGTAGAAAAAACAAATGAAAATAATTACCAATGGTACGGACAAACGGTAGAAAAACCGGATTATGAAACAGATAGCCTTTGCGGCTCAGGCTCATTAACCATAATGAAAAATAATGGCTTGATTATCGGCCACATAACCCTGGAAAACCGTAGCTTTGAACTCTACGACCTGACTGGAGGCGTACAGGCGCTCTGCGAAACCGATCTAAGCTTATTTACTGCGGAAGAGTGCGCCGCCGATATGGATGCCGATAGCATTGCTTATCGTACTAATGGCTCCGACCCTTGCGAGGTAGCTACTACAAAAGTTTTAGTTTTATACACTCCGGCTGCCTTAAACTACGAAACTGATATTACCGGTAAAGCCAACTTAGCCATTAGCCAGCTTAATAACATATGGGCAAATAGCGGCATTAATAATAGTCTGTATATTGCCTCCATTCAGCCATTAAGCTTTACGGAAGGCACAAATGGAATAATGGCTGATGTGATTCAACTATCTAACAATACTACCGCCCAGAATTAGCGGGCAATCCATAAGGCTGAAATTGTGGTCTTGTTGACTGCGCCGGGCTATAACGCTTATGGAGTAGTAAAAGATATAGGCGGGGCATTTGCTGATTCTTACGCTATTGTAGATATTACAGCAGCTACCACAGGCCGTTTTACCTTTGCGCATGAAATCACCCATTTATACGGTGGCAGACATAATACTGACCCTGACCCTGGAAATGCACATGGTGCTGTATTTAGGACAGGAGATGTTTTAGGCTTTTTTGGGACAAAGCGTTATACATTAATGGCTGTAGGAGGTGATTCTAGAATAGAACATGTGTCGAACCCGGATGTAAAATATAAAAAGAAAGCAACTGGTAATACCAATCATAATAATGCTCAAAAAGTAAATGATTTAAAATATCATATAGCCAGTTTTTACCCGGAACCGCCAAAGTCTTTTCAGGCTTCTGCCTCTGTGTACTATTACTTAAATTCTTGCCAAAGCGAAGGCGTGGTTAAGGCAGCTGTGCAATGCGGGCTAGGGCCTTACCAATACCAATGGTATTCCAGCCAGGATGGCTATAACTGGATGCCTAAAGGAACCAGCAGTGCAGAACCTTTCTCGGTGCCAGCAAACAGCGCCAACCGCAAGTTCTATTTTATGAAAGTGGTAGTAACTGATGCTAATAATCACACTGTCACTTCAAAAGTAAGCTTCCGGTATTTCTGTATTGCTCCTCCTGATCCAGACCTGAATCGTCGTGCCCAAACGTTGCAGCAAAACCCTATTGCCGAAAATATCAGCATTTTCCCAAATCCGAACAGCGGAAAATTTACGATAACCTTACCGGAAAGTGTAACAGGTTTTACTAATATACTGTTAAAAGACCTGAGCGGAAAAACTGTTGTGAATCTTTATGAAGGTGCAATAGATGAAAAAACGAAGCAGTTAAACCTGGATAGCAAAAACCGCCATCTGCGTGGTTTATATCTATTGCAGATTGAAACGGCGGGCATAACCCTGCATCGTAAAATAATGTTAGAATAACTAAGGTAAAGATTTATGAAAAATTTATTTATAATACTCTTTACCTTCCTTTTCTTTGGGTGTTCAAAAGAGAAAAATCAACCGATAGAAGGTTCGTTAACCTGTAAACTCAATGGTACATATTGGACTGGAAAGATTAAAGGCTCAAATAGAGGGGCTAAATTTGGTTTTGTGTGCCAAAAGTTAAAAATAATTGATGGAAAAGAGGTGCCTTGGCAGGATCTTGGATTCGGTGCAGTAAATAAAAATGTTAATACTCAACGCTTATATGAGGCAAATCAGCTAGTTAATGAACATCCTGATATCGCCAGTACTTATGCAACCTTTAATACTGCTCAAGATGATGGCGATGTAGTTTGTGATATCTACAAATTGATAGAAGCTGATTCACTAACCAACTATATCCGCATTACCAAAGAAACTGGTAATTACAAAGAAGTTTGGGGCGAGTTCAGCGTAAACTTTGTAAGAACGCGCGGCTGCACAGAAAGCACCTTGCCCGATACGCTTAGAATCAGGGATGGACAGTTTCATGTAGTACTGGAATAAAAACGCTATCGTTTTAACCTAAAAAAGTCCCGTTGGTTTATACCGGCAGGACTTTTTACTTTTTAAAGCGCTGATAACGCTATACTTTCAGGCTAAAAAACTGCTACCCAAGTCAAGGGTTTTTCTGGTGCAAGTGTTCAGCTAAATAATATTAAATTTCGCCATTAATTCCTTCCGGAAAGATTTTCCGATCGGGATCGATTTTTCGGTGATGATAAGCGAATTTTCTTCAAAAGCATCTACCTTTTCCAGGTTTACGATGTAAGACCGGTGCGTGCGCACAAAGTTTTTGGAAGGCAGCTTGGTTTCCATTTCCTTCAGCGTGGAGCTTATTAAATATTTATGGCCCGGCGTAATAATAAAGGAATAGTTGTCGTAAGCTTCCACCCACAAAATATCTTTCAGCGCAATCTTCACCATGCGGTGCTTTACTTTTACAAATAAATATTCATTCGTAAAAGCGCTGTCAGAAACCGGGGTGGCGGTTTTGGGTTCTACACGTTCTTTGTCGCGGTTATGCTTGTAAAGTGCAATTTCTATGGCCGAACGCAGGTCTTTGTCGTCGAAAGGTTTTACAATAAAGCCGTAGGGTTCGGTGGTTTTTGCCCGGTCTATAGTAGCCTTGTCGGCGTATGCGGTCAGGAAAATGAACGGGATATCAAATTCCTGTTTTATCTGAGCCGCCAGTTCCACGCCATCTATGTCGCCTTTCAGGTGAATATCGAGCAGGAGCAGGTCCGGTTGGGTTTCGCGGATAATTTCTATTAAATGGTCGCCGGAGTCTATTGCACAAATATTATAACCCAGCTCTTCGAGGCAGGAAGCAATATCTTCAGCAATAATTATTTCGTCTTCAGCAATAAGGATTTTAGGTGTAGCCATTTTTCCAAATTCTTTTATTGTGGTAAGATAACAAATTGAAGCCGGATTTGCGTGCCGCCTTCAGAATAAAATTTTAAGGTACCGTGTAATTTTTTAATTAATGAACTAACCAGCTGCAATCCGAAACTCGTAGCCATTTTTTCTTCGAAGTTATCGGGCAGGCCGGTGCCATCGTCGCTGATCGTGAGCGTATAATCCGTTTCGGTTACGCGCAGCAATTCTATCAGAAGGGTGCCTTTGCGCTGGTCAGGAAATGCATACTTTAACGTGTTAGAAACTAATTCGTTCACAATCAGTCCCAGGGTTAAAGCCGTATCAATATCGAGGTATAACGTCGGAATATCGAACTCGAGCCGCACGTGGTCTTCGCGCACGCCATATGATGAAAAAAGGCTGCGGCAGAGCGTCTGTACGTACTCCGAAAGATCGATGCACGAAAGTTCTTCGCGCTGGTAAAGCCGCATGTGCAGCATCGAGATAGATTTTATCCGGTCTTTAATATCCCGCAGGGTTTCCAGGGCAGCCGGGTCGGTCAGGTGCCGCGATTGTAGATTCAACAAACTGGTAATGATCTGGAGGTTGTTTTTTACCCGGTGGTGCACCTCTTTCAGCAGAACTTCTTTTTCCTGGTTTTTCCTTTCCAGCATCAGTGTGCGTTGCTTCACGTTTGCTTCCAGCAGCGTATTGAGGCGGCGCAGGTTGCGTTCGCGCCAGCGTACCAGGCCCAATGCAAAACCGCTGATCAGTAAAACAGCAATGGCCACTATGCGGTCTTTGCTCCAGAATGCCGGCGTAATGCTAAAGGCATAATCCGTTGAGTTTTCTACGCAGCTGCCGTTCCGGATACAGGCTTTTACCATAAATTTATAATTGCCCGGCGGCAGGTTAGAATAAGTTACAGCCGTATTGGTAGTTGGCTCCGACCATTTTCTATCGAAACCCTCCAGTTTGGTCATATAGGTTACCAGCTCAGGGTTGGTAAGATAAATGCCGCGATATTCAAAAGTAACATGGTTCTCGTCGTATGGCAGCTTCAGGTTATCGGGCATGTTAAGCCCATGCGTAGAGGTGTAGCCGCGTTCTTTCCAGTTTACCGGCTGCCCGAAAAGTTTGATCGCAAAAATATTGAGCAGGGGCGTTGGTAACCCGCGTTTTTCATTTTCGGGGCTATACCGGATCAGGCCGTTCACCGTTCCGACCCACATATTGCCCCCTCTGCCTTCTTCCAGCGCATTAGAGTTTACTTCTATGCCCCGAAAGCCGTCGGCGGTTGTAAAGCGTTTCATCTGCCCGGATGGGTCTTTATAATATTCCTTTAAATTCAGCCGGTTCATACCGCTAATGGTGCCTACCCAAAGCTGATCTGCCGAATCGATGCGCAGGCTGGTTACTGATTCTGAAAGCAGGTTGCGGTCTTTATCAATATGATCGTGGGTGGTCTTTTTCAGGTCAGGCGAAATCCGGGCCAGGCCATGGTCGAAACTCGCGACCCATAAATTGCCTTTAAAGTCCTGGGTAATGCTGGTAATTTCCTTGAAGTTCATGGCGGCCGCCTGAGGATGACGCCGGAAAGTGCCATTTTTAAAGAGGTAAACGCCCGATTTTGTACCAGCCCAAAGCTGTTTATCTTTGTCTATAAACAGGCTGGTAATAAAATTGTCTTTCTGGTTGCCGTAGATCTTGTAATTCCGGAAACGGTTATTTTCCAGCAAGGAAAGTCCTTCGTTGGTTCCGATCCAGATGCGGTTGTCGGTTTCGGGCAGAATATAATTGGCAATGTTAAAGACCAGGCCATCCTGAAACGTATATTTTCTGAATCCTGCGCCTTCGAAGCGGGCAATGCCGTTATTGGTAGCAAACCACATGGCGCCGCCCGGTGCTTTGGCAATGTGGTTCACAATGTTGTGGGGCAGGCCGTTTTCGGTTGTATACCATTTAAAAGTGTTGCCGGTACGTACTCCCGCACCGCCATCAAAAGTGCCGATCCATAAATTGCCCTGCGCATTGCGCGCCACCGTTCTTATATTTTTGTTTCTTACGCCTTCGGGCTCTAAATAATACGTGAAACTGGAAGGTGTATACCGCTGCAGACCATTATTCAGCGCCCCCAGCCATAAATTCCCTTCCCGGTCGTAAAGCAGGCTATGAATGTAGTTGCAGGCTAAACCGTTTTTGGAGGTCAGGCGGGTCATCTTTTTACCGTCGAAGCTCAATAAACCACCGCCATCCAGACCCATCCAGAGTTTGCCCTCCGAATCTTCTGCAATGGCCATGGTGCGGTTTAGGTTCTGGTCTGTATCCGGGTAAAACGGCTTGAAATTCTGGCCGTCGAATCTGGTAAAGCCACCGTAAGTTCCGATCCAGATGGTGCCGTTGCGGCTTTCGAAAAGCGAATAAACGATCAGGTTGCTTAACCCGTTCTCTAAAGTAAAGTGCTCGGTAGTTTTGCCGTTGTAACGATAAAGCCCTTCGCCCAAAGTGCCTAGCCAAAGGTTGTTGTTACGGTCGAAACGGATGGTCCAGAAATTTTTGGCCGGAACGCCGGTACTGGCCGGGAGTGGCTTGAACGTGTTGCCTTCCAGGAAATAAATGCCTTTTGGGGTAGCCACATATAAACGGCCGTTTTTATCTTCGGTAATACTGGTAATGCCGCCGTATGGCAAACCGTTTTGAGTGCCGTAAGCCGTAAATTTACTGAAACCTGATAAACGATTTATGCCGTTGTCGTAGGTGCCGATCCAGGTTGCGCCCTGGCGGGTCTGGTAAACACAACTGATGCTGGTGCTGCTTAAACCGTTTTCTTTCGTGAAATTGGTAAAACGCAGCCCGTCGAAAGTAGATAAGCCGCCCATCGTGCCGATCCACATAAAACCCCAGTGACCCTGTACCATGCTGGTAACTTCGGTTTGGGGCAAGCCTTCTTCCGGGGTCCAGATTTTTAAATTGTATTGCTGCGCCGATAAAAAATTTACCGACGAGCAGATCAAAAATAATGTAAGCAAAAAAGCGCGCATGTTCTTCAGGCTGAATACTGCCTGTACTCTAAACCAGATTAAATATAGTATTTTTTGTTTTCAGCAAACAACACAGCAACTTAAATCTGGTAAATGCAGCTTTTTAGAGGGTGAACGATGTTGAAATAGACCGGCTTACAGCAGTTTCTCAGCTTTAAACCCTACCGTTTTTAGTGCAATTCAAGCTCCTGATTTTCTGCCAGCACCTGCCGGTAAATTTCCAGCGTACGCTTTGCCGTGTTTTCTTTCCGGAAATTTTGCAGAAAACGGCAAGCTTGTTCGGTTAAGATCTGCCGCAGTTTCTCATTGGTTAAAACCCGTTGTACCTGGTACGCTAATTGTTCGGTGTCGTAAACGTTGGCCAATAAACCGGTTTCGCCTTCTTTCACAATTTCCGGAATGCCGCCGCCCCGCGTAGCCACCACCGGCACCCGGCACGCAAAGGCATCCAGAATAGTAGTGCCCAGGCCTTCGGTTTGCGAGGTAATTAAAAATACGTCCAACTCCGGCAGAATCTCCGGCACATCGTTGCGGAAACCGGTAAAAATAATGTGCGCTGTCAGGTTTTTTTGTTTTACAAAGGCTTCTATTTCGGCACGCATCGGGCCATCGCCGATAATAAAGAATTTCGCGTGCAGCCCTTTCTGCAGCAAAAGTTCAGCGGTACTTACAAACGTGAAATAATCTTTCTGCTCCGCAATAGCCGAAATATTGCCAATGATCAGCTGATGTTCCGGCAGGTTAAATTCTTTGTGCAGCTTACCGGTGTTCTTGCTGTTTTCGAAACGGCTCAGATCAATGCCGCTGTGCACGGTTACGCAGATCTGCGGGCGTTTAAGCGAAGGCATGGTAATTTCGCGGATCTTTTCTGAAACGCAGATCACCCGTTTTATGCCCTTGTAATTGTATTTGAATTTGGAAAACCAATTCTTTTTCACCGGAAAATCGACGCGGCGGCTTAAAATAATGGGCGGTTTATTGCCCAGCACCGCCCCCCAAACGCTCAAGCCATGCGAATGCGAACTATGCGCGTGCACCAGGTCAATTCTGTTTTCAGCACAATATTTTTTCAGCTGCGAAGCCGTGTAAAGGTCAAATTCGTTCGCGAAAGGCAAGGCTACGTGCGGCAGATTCTGCTTCTTACAGTATTCTTCGAAAGGCGTGTTTTTTCTACAAGCCACAAAACAGTTTTCGCCGTTTTTCCGGAGTTCTTCTATTAAATAAGCAATTTGCTGTTCGCCGCCGCGCCAGGTTTTTTCCGAACTTACATGCAGAATATTCATTAGAAAAACGGTAGGGTTTGGGGTGTAAAAAGTCTGAGCCTATTTATTTTTTGCCTGCTGGAAAAGTTCGGCGGCTTTGGCATATTTTAAATAAACCGCCATGGCCGAAATTTTGCAGATGGTATAGCCGTAAAAGCCATCCAGAAAACCACGTTTAATTATATAGCTCAGGCAAAATTTCAGCGAAGGTTTGAGGAATAACTGGTACGCCGTAGGTTTTTTGCCTTTCTTGAAAAGCTGCTGCGCGCCAATGGAAGTAAATTTGTTTACCTGCTCAAAGTGCTGCGAAATGGTGTAAAACGAATAATGGAGCAAGTCGCCGGACAGGTATTTTACGTTTGCGTTCGATTCCATTATGAATTTATCGTGGGGGTTGGTGCCGCCCCACTGGCCTTTGCGGCTGTCCCAGAGGCGCAGTTTCCGGTCCGGGTACCAGCCGCTGTGTTTTATCCATTGGCCGCAGTAATTGGTCAGCCGGTTCAGAAAATAACCGTCGGCCTGCCAGTTGTTTTTCACCGTTTTTATCGTTTCGATCAGTTCCGGACTCAGGGCTTCGTCGGCGTCTAAAGAAAGGATGTGCGGAAAAGCAGCCTGCGTAATGGCGTAATTTTTCTGTTCGATGTGGCCGGCAAAAGCGTGCTGCACAAATTTTACGCCTAGTTCCCGGCAAATTTCTTCCGTGCGGTCTTTAGAAAAAGAATCTACCACCACCACTTCGTCGGCAATTTCCCGGACCGAATTCACGCAGCGCGCAATATTCTTCTCCTCGTTGAAAGTAATGATTACGACCGAAAGTTTAACCTGCATGGCAAGCGGAAAAATAATTGAAATTTAAACTGATTGAATTGGCTGCGCATCCTGATCATACTTCTGTAACCCGATAAACGCCATAAACGTGCAGAAAAGCATGCTGTCTACCTGCGTGGCCAGCACCGTATCGGGCAGCATATTTACCAGGTAAAAAACCAGGAAAGCCAGTCCGTAAAAATAAAGCTGCCCGCGGCCGCGCAAATTCAAAAGCCAGAAACCCAAAACCGCCAGGAAAACGAGTAAACCAAAAATGCCGGTCATGCCCCAGAAAAGCAGGTATTGGTTGTGCGTGTTCAGTTCCATTTCCGGGTTATTAGCGGAATACGCTTTCCGAAGTTCCGGGTGGAAATCGCCGGTGCCGGTACCCAGAACCGGATTTTGCTGCACCACCTGCCACATGTTTTTATAAGAAACCAGCCGCCGCAGCGTAGTGAAATGTTCGTAATCGTATTGTTTGTATTCCTGGTTTTCGAGCAGGTCCATTTCCCATTTGGTCTGGTAAAAACGTTCCTGCACCGGTTTCAGGGTTTTAAAACTCACGTAAGGAATTCCGGCAAAAAATAGTATTCCAACTAAAACCAGCATGGTAGCGGCCGCCATTTTGCCGGTGCGTTTTCTTAGTTTCGGATATAAAATATTTACGGCAATGGCTACGGCATAAACCAGCAGGCTTATAAACAAAGCCAGCTGCGCGCCACGCCCGCCCAGAATAAGCATGGTAAAAAGTAGCAGAGGCAAAGCTGCCAAAAGTACTTTCCGTTTGTAGTTTACCACAATCAAATAAAGGCTGCTTAAAACGGCCACCGCCGTTAGGCTACTGAACTGAAGCCGGTCTATAAAAGGCGAATACAAGCCGAATGCGGCGCGGTGAATATTATCCGGGTAAGGTAGCGTCAGTTTAGTAGCGTTGGCAATGCTGCGGGCGGTTTCTTCGGGAAGCAAATAAAGCAGCACAATAAAGGCGCAGGCGGTGCCGGTAGCCAGAATGTAGGCCAGGTTCAGTTTGCGGAAATTTTCCTGCAACAGCCGGGCGTGCAGCAGAAATAAAAGCGGAATAATTAAAAAGCGGTGCTGATGTTTTAAAATCTTCCAGCCGTTTTGCAGATCTTCCGTATACAACATTCCTAAAATCAATATTCCGGAAATGAGCGTGAGCGCCGCCACGTTTTTGTAGCGCAGAACGCTATGCTTTAAGCCCGAAAAAGTGCCCGGCCAGAACGAAAGAATGACCAAGGCCACTTCGGCTACGTTAGCAAACGCTTTAAAAAGCGGCAACGAGCAGAAATAAAACAACCAGGCAAAAAGCAATAAACGGTTTTTAAGCGGCATTCCCCGAAATATTTATCTTAGGCTATGTAAGTTATTTTTATTTTATTTGCGTATAGTAACTGTTTTCAGGTCTGTAAAAGTACAAATTTATTTAGATGAGCGAGGAAAAAGCCAACAAGCTGAGCAAAGAAGAAAAAGACAGACGTTTCGAAGCCGAGCTGATGCCGGTGATCGGACCGCTGTATAACTTTGCTTTCCGCCTTACGCTGGACGAAGACGATGCCAACGACCTTGTGCAGGAAACCTATCTTAAAGCATACCGCTTCTTCGATTATTTCGAGCAAGGAACTAATGCCAAAGCCTGGCTGTTCCGCATCCTGAAGAATTCGTTCATAAACGATTTCCGGAAAAAGAGCAAGCAACCCGCCAAAGTTGACTACAACGAGGTGGAGAGCTATTACAACACCGACGATGTGGAAGGTGAAGGCGAAATGGCGGCAACTTCCGACATGCGTTCGCAGGCGGTTCAGGAATTAATCGGCGATGAAGTTGCCGGTGCATTGAACTCTTTACCAGTCGATTTTCGTACTGTAATTATACTCTGCGATCTCGAAGGTTTTACCTACGAAGAAATGGCCAAGATCCTGGATATCCCGATCGGCACGGTTCGTTCGCGCTTACACCGCGCCCGAAACTTCCTGAAAGAGAAACTTGAGAAGTATGCCAAGACAATGGGTTACGATGCTGACAATAATGGCAACCACGATGAAGATGAATAAATTTAACTTTTAACCGATATGGAGACAACTACTACCGAACTGAAAGGCGACGTGACGGCCGCTAACGCTGATTGCGATAAAGTGATCAGTATCCTCGAGATGATCATCGATGAGGAAGCATCGTCCGAAGAACAATCTTATTTTTACCAGCACCTCGAAGAGTGCAAAAACTGCTTCGAAGCGCACAGCCATCAGAAAATGCTCAAGAGCTTTCTGAAAATGAACGTAAAAAGAAAAGATGTGCCGGCCAGTTTGATCTCCACCATCAAATCCATCGTTCACGAAACCGCTTAACCCTCCGTGCAAGGAAAGATCATTATCTTTTCGGCTCCCTCCGGCGCCGGCAAAACCACTATTGTAAAACACCTGCTCAACGTTAATCCGCAGCTGAGTTTCTCCATATCGGCGTGCACGCGCGACAAACGCGGCCGCAACGAAACCCACGGCAAAGATTACTACTTTATTACGCCCGACGAATTTCGCAAGAAAATTGAAGAAGAGGCTTTTGTAGAGTGGGAAGAAGTGTATGAAGGCGCATTTTACGGTACCCTCAAATCAGAGATAGAACGCATCTGGAGCACCGGCAAGCACGTGATCCTGGATGTGGATGTAAAAGGCGGCCTGAGTATCAAGAATTTTTACAAAGACCGCGCCCTGGCTATCTTCGTAAAACCGCCTTCGGTAGAAGAACTGGCCAAACGTCTCCAGGCCCGCGCCACCGATTCGGCTTCCAGTATTTCCAGCCGCGTTTTCAAAGCCAAATTCGAACTGAGTTTTGAAGACAAATTCGATACCGTTATTGTGAACGACGACCTCGAAAAGGCTTTCCGCGAAGCCGAAAAACTCGTAAACGATTTCCTGAATTCCGAAGAAACCATCGTATGAAGGTAGGCTTGCTGTTCGGCTCTTTCAATCCCGTGCACGTAGGTCACCTGATCCTGGCCAACTACATGGCCCAGAACACCGACCTGAAACAGGTCTGGTTTGTGGTTTCGCCGCAAAATCCGTTCAAGCCCAGTCACACCTTACTGCACGAACAAGACCGCCTGCACATGGTGCGCCTGGCCATAGACGATAACCCCAGCCTGAACGCCACGGACATAGAATTCAACATGCCGCGGCCGAGTTATACCATCGATACCCTGGCTTACCTGCATCAGCGTTACCCGAGCTACGAATTTGTGCTCATCATGGGCGAAGATAATTTGCCTTCGTTGCCGAAATGGAAAAACTACGAACAGCTGATCAGCAACTATGAAATTTACGTGTACCCGCGCAGCAAAACCCCCGAAACGGTATTAAAAACGCACGAAAAAGTAAAAATGGTACCCGCGCCTAATCTCGATCTTTCGGCTACCTTTATCAGGGAAACCGTAAAAGCCGGTAAATCCATAAAATACCTGGTACCGGAACCGGTGGAAGATTATATCAAAGCGAAGAAATTCTGGGTGTAAACCTATTCCGAACCATCCTCTTCAAAATCCTGCTTTATTTCCGGCACCGGTTTGTGCTTAATTTTCTTTCCGTTCAGCGTATATTCCACCTGAACCATAAAATAAGCCGGCCTGATCACCTCAAAAGACCCTTTGGGCGTTGCAATGGCGTTCGACTGGTTCTGCACGTAATGGAATTTGTTTTCGTAACGTACCGAGCCAAATTCCCGCAACAGTTCCTGGTGGAATAAAACGCTGAGCGCTATATTTTCGTGGAAAAAAGGCCGCAATTCCGCACCTATTTCTGCGCCCAGCAGCATGCTGTTTTTGGCGGGAATAAAAGTAGAAGCAATGGAATGATCGGTGCCGCTACCGGAGCTAACGCCACCGCTAAAAATCGAGCCGCTTTTATAACTGTAACCATAATAGGTCGAGCTGATCCAGTTCCGGCCCAAACTAAACCCGCTGCTTATTATAAGCTGATGCCGGCGATTCAGTAAGGTATAAGCTAGGTGCACCGGAGTTTCGATGCCGAAGCCTTTTTGCCGCCATTCCGTTTTAAAAACGCTATTCCCCGGGTAAGAAAAAGTCTGTTCAAATGTTAGGGCTTTGGCCATAAACCTGATACCGGCCTGCAATGAAAAGCCGTTCTGTAGTGGTAAAGCCGCCTGAAAAGCGGTAACCAACCCACGGGCTACTTTCGGCGCTATTTCATAAGCCTCAACCGGATCTGGAACTTGTTTTACGTACGCATAATTGAAACTATAACCCGCTGCAACTCCTAAGGCCACTTTCTGGGCTTCAGCTTTTTCTGCAAAACCTGTCAATAGTAAACAGCAGGCAAGAATTTTAACTGAAATTGCCATGGCAGATCTGCGTTTTGGTTTATCAGCAGCTTTACAGGATCGTTTGAAAGAACGGATCCACTAATATTTTAATTTCTTCCGCTTCTGACTAGTACTTTTCTGCTTGAATTTTGGATTGGACGGCTTCTTCTTATCCCAGAACGGCAGCCGGTAATTGAGTTGCCCCATCAGGTAACTGGTACGTTTGGCTTTCATAGTTCCTTCCGGATAATCCTGGAAACTTTGGCCGGAAGAAGTAATGTAAAAGTTGTTGTGATAAATTACGCTGCCAAAAGTAGGGATGAGGTCGAAATGATAAATGGCGCGTAAACTAAAATTCCTGAAAAACAGCGGCGTTAGTTCAAAGCCGGCCTCTAAAGCCGGGGTTAAAAACGCTTTCCGAGAAAATAATTCGGTATCGAATACATGCGCAAAAGAATAGGGTTCCCGGGTGGTGAACTTCAAGGAATAAGAATCGGAAAGCTCGTAAATGGTATTACGGCTGAAACAAACGCCGCCAATAAGTTTAAGCTGCCGGCCTAAAACCGGCGAAGGTACATCGTACACTACATGCACCGGCAATTCCACCGAGTTCCCCCAGCTCATCCATTTGTCTTCAAACGTAAACTGATTGGCATACTCGAAGCGAAGATTATACACGTAGGTTTTGAACATGGTGCGCAAACCAGCCTGCAGGTGCAGTTTGTCTTTTATCGGCATGGAAGCCTGCACACTGAATACCGGGTCGCCATTGCCTTTATTGGCGATGATGGTGCCGGCAGCTCCGCGTTCGGGTATTTGCTCAATAGCCACATAATTTTTCATGATGCCCAAAGAAACGCTCACATCTACCTGGGCTAAACCGGTAGTGGCACTTACGCCAAGAATTACGAGCAAAAGTAAAATGCTTTTCCGGAAGTTCCCCATATGCTGTTTGGTTGGTGGCTTAAAGAACAGTGCAGCTAAAAGCAATATCCAGCTAACAATGTAAACAGCCAGGCTTACCCGAAGTTTTCAAAAACGCTATGCTTTTCGGTTAAAAATCCGCGTTTTAACAAACTGTTTAACAGCAATCATAATATTTCAGCAACCGGTCCGGAAAAAAGCTATGGTTTTCCAACAAAAAAGCCTTTCAGTTAAATCTGAAAGGCTTTTTTATATGAGTCCTGATACTTGTGTTTTGCTTCTTATGTCTAGATCGTCATGATCTCGGCTTCTTTCTTGCTCATCAGTTCGTCCACTTTCACAATGTAAGTATCGGTCAGTTTCTGAACTTTGGCTTCGGCGTCTTTAATGGCATCTTCGGCAGCGCCTTCTTTCAGCAGTTTCTTCAGCGAGTCGTTCACGTCTTTCCGTACGTTGCGGATGCGCACTTTACCGGCTTCGGTTTCGTTCTTCACCTGCTTTACCAGGTCGCGACGGCGTTGCTCGGTCAGAGCCGGAATGTTCAGGCGCACGCCATCGGCTTCCTGCATTGGGGTTAAACCCAGGTCGGAATTTTTAATGGCTTTGGTAATCTCGCTCAGCATGTTTTTCTCCCAGGGCTTGATCATGAGCGTGCGCGCATCGGGCACGGCCACGTTAGCAACCTGCGAAATAGGAGTAGGCGTGCCGTAATAATCTACGCGCAGATCTTCTACCATAGCCGGCGAAGCTTTGCCCGCGCGGATTTTGGTCAGTTCAACACCGGTATGGTTCAACGCCTTTTGCATCGATTCCTCGGCGTCGTCTAAATACATCTTAATGTCTTCGGTCATCTTATTCTATCTTTAAATAGCGTAATAAACTCAAATGTTTAAATATTGTTTTCCAAAAGCTTGAAGCCAAATGGAAAACGGTAGCAAAAATGCACCAAAAAGTCAGGAGCACAAAATAAAAAATCTAATGTCTTGTGGCTAATGTCTTAAGTCCGAAAAATTAAAGTGCCGGCTCCGTTTCCATGCTTACCAGCGTACCGATCTGGTCGCCGTTCAGTACTTTGCGCAGGTTGCCTTTTTTGTTCATGTCGAAAACGATGATCGGCAGGTTGTTTTCTTTGCAAAGCGTGAAAGCCGTCATGTCCATCACGTTCAGGTCTTTTTCGAAAACTTCCTGAAAAGTAATGTTGGTATAGCGGGTTGCTGCCGGATCTTTTTCCGGATCGGCGGTATAAATGCCGTCTACGCGGGTGCCTTTCAGAACCACATCGGCTTCAATTTCAATGGCGCGTAAGCTGGCGGCAGAATCGGTGGTGAAATACGGGCTGCCAATACCGGCCCCGAAAATTACCACGCGGTTTTTCTCTAAATGACGCATCGCACGGCGGCGGATATACGGTTCGCAAACCTGCTGAATGTTGATGCCGGAAAGCAAACGGGTATTTACGTTGATTTTTTCCAGCGCGCTTTGCAAAGCCATGCTGTTGATAACCGTTGCCAGCATGCCCATGTAGTCGCCCTGCACGCGGTCCAGACCAACTTCTTCGGCCTGCATGCCGCGGTAAATGTTGCCGCCGCCAATTACAATGGCCACCTGCACGCCCATATCGGCCACCGCTTTAATTTCGGCCGCATATTCTACCAACCGGTTCGGGTCAATGCCGTAATTCTGGTCACCCATCAGCGATTCGCCGCTCAATTTCAGTAAGATCCGCTTGTATTTCACTTTCTATATCCTTGTTTTAGTTTTTTGTTTGGTGCTGATACCGTTTTGCGGTTTCAGTATTTAGTAGTTTTTATGCCGAAAACCCTACCGTTTATTTACAGCTTTCCATTTAACCGTTCGGTTGGAGATTAGGGATTTTAGCTTCAGCCTAATTTAATAAAAAGGCTGCTCAAAAAGTTCGGTCAGGTCCGAATAATCGCCGATGAAACAATTAACAATCAACAATCAGCAATCCAAAAGTCGAGCCTAGAATTCCAGCAATACCTGCCCTTTTTCTACGTTGTCTTTCACGTTCACTTTAATGGCTTTCACCACGCCGTCGCCCGGAGATTTCAGGATGTTTTCCATTTTCATGGCTTCCAGGATCAATATCTGATCGCCTTTTTTCACTTCGTCGCCTATCTTCACTTTAATATCGAGTACCAGACCCGGCATCGGCGCTTTAATATCGTTCAGTTTTTTCTCGTTCGCATTGCTCATGCCCATCTGGTCGAGCAGCAGATCGAAGCGGTCTTTCACCGAAACCGTGTGCAAAGTGCCGTTGATTTTCAGCGTAAACGTTTTGGTCTGGTAATCGGCTTCCACCAATTCGGCCATATACGAAACGTTGTTTTTAATGATATGAAAGCGGTTGGCATCTAAAGCAACCAGGTCCCATTCAAAAGGCTGGCCGTTCAGAAACAGGTTTCCCTGCTTGTTTTCTACCTGCCAGGAAGCGTCGCCGGATTTTACCTGCAGCATATTTTCGGGGAAGTTTAAAGCTTGAAATTAAGGGATTCTGAAAGGAATTTCCCAAATTGAGGCAAATTTAAGGATTTCGACATGAATTTTAAGGCTTTTGCAGTAATTAGTTTCGCGGTAGCAAACGGTATGCTTTTAGGTTGTAAAACTGCCGAAACGGCTTCGGGTTCTAAAAAATCTTTGGCTGGCACAGTTACCGCGGCCGGGAAAAACCAAACGATACCGGAATGGGTGCCAAAACCCGCGCCTTATCGGGCCACCGAAACCCAGCTCACCGACCTTGTGCATACCAAACTCCGCGTTTCCTTCGACTGGCAAAAGCAACACCTCATCGGCGAAGCCACGCTTACATGTCGTCCTTATTTCTATCCGCAGAACACGCTGGTTCTGGACGCCAAAGGTTTCGACATAAAAAGCGTGGAACTGGAAGAAACCGCCTCCCCGCTGAAATATACTTACGACGGCCGCAAACTCACCATCAACCTCGATAAAACCTACAACCGCACCCAGGAATACCAGGTACTGATCCACTACGTAGCCAAACCCAACGAACTCAAAGCCGGGGGCAGCGCCGCCATTACTTCCGATAAAGGCCTCTATTTTATCAACCCGCTCGGCGAAGACAAAGAAAAACCGCGCCAGATCTGGACCCAGGGCGAAACCGAAGCCAGTTCCTGCTGGTTCCCCACCATCGATGCGCCAAACCAGAAAATGACGCAGGAGATCTACATCACCATCGAAGATAATTTTAAAACGCTCAGCAACGGTTCGCTTATTTATTCCCGCCAACGGCCCAACGGCATGCGCACCGATTACTGGAAGCAGGAACTTCCGCACGCGCCTTATTTAGCTATGATGGCCATCGGCGAATTTGCGGTGGTTAAAGAAAGCTGGAAAAATAAAGACGTTACCTATTACGTAGAACCCAAATATAAGAACAGTGCCAAAGGCATCTTCGGCAACACCCCGGAAATGTTATCCTTTTTCAGTCAAAAACTCGGGGTAGATTATCCCTGGGAAAAATACGCGCAGGTAATTGTCAGAGATTACGTATCGGGCGCTATGGAAAACACCTCGGCCAGTTTATTTGGCGAATTTGTGCAGCTCAGCAACCGCGAACTGCTGGATCACAGCATGGATGAGATCATCGCGCACGAATTATTCCATCAATGGTTTGGAAATTTAGTTACCACCGAAAGCTGGAGCAACCTGCCGCTGAACGAAAGTTTTGCCACTTATGGTGAATATCTCTGGTTCGAGCACAAATTGGGCCGCGACGAAGCCGATATGGGTTTGCAAAATGACCTGGGAAGTTACCTACGCGAGGCCCGACAGAAACAGGTGCCGCTCATTCGTTACCATTACCACAACCACGAAGACATGTTCGACCGCCATTCTTACCAAAAGGGTGGGAGAGTGCTGCACATGCTCCGCAATCACGTCGGCGACGAAGCCTTTTTTGCTTCCCTGAAAAAGTACCTGGCCGATAATAAATTCAAAGCCGCCGAAATTCATCACCTAAGGTTGGCTTTCGAAGAAGTGACCGGCCAGGACCTGAACTGGTTTTTCGATCAGTGGTTCCTGCAGCCCGGCCATCCGGAAATCCAAATCGATCAGAAATTCGAAAATGGCAAACTGACCGTGCGTGTTTTCCAAAATCAGGATACCGCCTTTACACCCCTTTTTAAACTGCCCGTAAAAATTGCGATATGGAGCAACGGCAAGAAAACCGAATATCCGGTAACCGTTTCCAAATTCCGCAATGTGTTCGAATTCCCGGCTTCCGCAAAACCTGAATTAATAGTTTTCGATCCGGACGCCCAGCTTTTAGGCACCATTCAGCACGAAAAAACGCAGGAGGAACTCATTTACCAGTATTACCACGCCGAACGTTTTCAGCACAAATTCCAGGCCCTGAACTTATTGATGGATAAAGTAAGCGAACCGAATGTAACGGCCGTTTTTAAAGATGCCCTGAATGCAAAATTCTGGAAACTCCGCAGCACCGCTGTTTTTGCCTTCAACGCCACCCGCTTCATGACTTCCGCCGACGGAAAAGATGCCAGCGGAAACGTAAAGTTCAGTTCTCCGGAATTTACCGCCATAAAAACGCAGCTCCGGAAAATAGCCGAAACCGATCCGAAAACCTCCGTGCGCGCCGAAGCCCTTGCCACCTTAGCCAGTTACCGTGATCCGCAATTCACCGATGTATTCGGCAAAGCCCTGCAGGATAGTTCTTACGCAGTAGCCGCCGCCGGCCTCGATGCGTTGGCGTCGCAGGACAAGGCAAAAGAAATGCTGCCAAAGATCAAACCGCTGCAGGAAACCAGAAATGCAGAAGTAACCCATGCGCTCGCTTCCTTTTATGCCAGCCACGGCGACGTTGCTCAGTTGCCCTGGTACGAAAAACAGATAAAGCAGCAGACCGGCACCAACCTCAGCAATTTTCTCCCGGTTTTTGCCGCTTATTTATTAAGACTTCCAACTCCCGAAAAAAATAAAGGAACCAGAACGCTGGAAGAAATGGCACGAACAAATGGAAATTACCGCATCCGTTTAGGAGCATACCGGGCACTTCAGATCCTGGCCGATGACCCCGCTGTGCAGCAAATGATCCGGAAAATAAAAGAAACCGAAAAAGACGAACGCCTGAAAGCCCTTTATGGCGAAATATAAACGCTATGCTTTTTTACCCGGAAAGTACTGAATTACAAAATGTAAGCAGAAAAGACAGACCTGAGAGAAATAAAAACGCTATGTTTTTTTAAGAAAAAAGTGCGTGAGAGTTTTAGAATCAAGAAATTTAGTGTAGTTTCGCATCGCTTTAAATCAGGCAAGCGATTGAAGCCTTCGGAAAAAGAAATAAAAAAAATATTTTTCCGGAAAAGTTTGACAGATTGAAAAAAGCAATTAATTTTGCAGCTCCTTAGAAAAACAGCACAACGGTGCCAGATTGCTGAGGGGTGTATTTTAAAAAGCCGGGGAGATTCCAGAGTGGCCAAATGGGACGGACTGTAACTCCGTTAGAGTAATCTTTCGAAGGTTCGAATCCTTCTCTCCCCACCACTTCGAATTAAAAATTAGAAGTTAGAAATTAAAAATTGCCACAATAATTTCTAATTCATAATTTCTGATTTTTAATTTGAAACAAGCGGGAGTAGCTCAGTTGGTAGAGCGATAGCCTTCCAAGCTATAGGTCGCGGGTTCGAACCTCGTCTCCCGCTCGCAAGAGTCCTGAACAGATTTAAACAAGGGTTTAAATCTGTTTTTTATATAACAAGCCGACGTAGCTCAGGGGTAGAGTACTTCCTTGGTAAGGAAGGGGTCGTGGGTTCAATTCCCATCGTTGGCTCAAAAAGTTTATTCTGTATTCTTTTTATAATTTAGTTTTAAAACAAAATCTAATATTCTTTTAAAATGGCTAAAGAAAATTTTGATCGTTCCAAACCGCACGTAAACATCGGTACCATTGGGCACGTTGACCACGGCAAAACAACCTTGACTGCTGCTATTACGCAGGTTTTAGCGAACAAAGGTTTAGCCGCAAAACGCGATTTCTCTTCTATCGACAATGCTCCGGAAGAAAAAGAGCGTGGTATCACTATCAACACTTCACACGTTGAGTACGCTACAGAAAACCGTCACTATGCACACGTTGACTGCCCAGGTCACGCTGACTACGTGAAAAACATGGTTACTGGTGCTGCTCAGATGGACGGTGCTATCCTGGTAGTTGCTGCAACTGATGGCCCTATGCCACAGACTCGCGAGCACATCCTGTTGGCTCGTCAGGTAGGTGTACCTCAGCTGGTTGTTTTCATGAACAAAGTTGACATGGTAGACGATCCTGAATTATTAGAACTTGTTGAGATGGAAATCCGCGAGCTTCTTTCTTTCTACGATTTCGACGGCGACAACATTCCGGTTATCCAGGGTTCTGCTCTTGGTGGTCTGAACGGCGATGCGAAATGGGTGAAAACGATCGAAGATCTGATGGAAGCTGTAGATAGCTACATTCCGATTCCTGCGCGTTTAACTGATCTTCCATTCCTGATGCCGGTTGAAGACGTGTTCTCTATCACAGGTCGTGGTACAGTAGCTACTGGCCGTATCGAGCGTGGTGTAATCAACTCTGGTGAGCAGGTTGACATCTTAGGTATGGGTGCTGAAGGCCTGAAGTCTACAGTAACTGGTGTTGAGATGTTCCGTAAGATCCTTGACCGTGGTGAAGCTGGTGACAACGTAGGTTTATTATTACGTGGTATTGAGAAAACTGATATCCGTCGTGGTATGGTTATCTGCAAGCCAGGTTCTGTGAAGCCGCACATGAAGTTTAAAGCTGAGGTTTACGTTCTTTCTAAAGAAGAAGGTGGCCGTCACACGCCGTTCTTCAACAACTACCGTCCACAGTTCTACCTGCGTACAACAGACGTAACAGGTGTAATCACACTGCCAGAAGGCGTTGAAATGGTTATGCCAGGCGATAACATTACTATCACTGTTGATCTGATCAACAAAGTAGCAATGGAAAAAGGTCTGCGTTTCGCTATCCGTGAAGGTGGCCGTACAGTAGGTGCAGGTCAGGTAACTGAAATCCTTGACTAATTATTTAGAAATAAAAACCCCGTCCGAAAGAAAATTCTAACGGGCGGGGTTTTGTTTTTATAAAAATAATTTCTAAATTTGCACTCCAATTCACATTTAGTTGATTTGTGAGTGCATTTTTTTACACGGGCGTAGCTCAATTGGTAGAGTAGTGGTCTCCAAAACCATTGGCTGGGAGTTCGAGTCTCTCCGCCCGTGCAACGTTATTTTAATAACAAATAAAATTAGCAAAAGTGAAAAAGTACATCAACGATACTATTACGGAAATGCGGCACAATGTTGCATGGCCTACTTATACAGAATTACAGAAGAGTTCAGTGTTAGTGCTGGTAGGTACTTTAATTTTTGCTTTGGTTGTTGGCGCAATGGACTATGTTTACGACGCCGGACTGAGCTTGTTCTATAACCAATTTTAATTCAGCTATGGCGGAATTAAAATGGTACGTAGTGCGGGCAGTAAGTGGTCAGGAAAAGAAAGCTAAAGCCTATCTCGAAAACGAGATCATGCGTCAGGGATTAACGGATTATGTGCCACAGGTGCTTATACCGGCAGAAAAAGTTTACGAAATGCGCAATGGCAAAAAACGCGTTCGTGAAAGAAACTTTTTCCCGGGCTATGTGTTAGTTCATGCTGACCTTTCTCATGGAGAAGCAGAACACATTATTATCAGCACGCCGGGTGTAATTGGCTTCCTTGGTGCTAACGAAGGGAAAACCATCAGCAAGCCGGTGCCCTTGCGTCTCTCTGAAGTGAACCGCATCTTAGGAACGGTAGACGAAGCAGAAGAGCAGGAAGAAGTACTGGATTCGCCATTTATTGTTGGCGAAACGGTAAAAGTAATGGATGGGCCATTCAATGGCTTCTCCGGAACGGTAGAAGAAGTATTTGAAGAGCGGAAGAAACTGAACGTAATGGTAAAGATCTTCGGCCGTAATACTCCGGTAGAATTAAACTACGTTCAAGTAGAAAAGGAATCGTAACCTTAAATACGAATAAATAAAAACAACGTGCTTTAGAAGAAAGCGCACAATTAAAAAAAATGGCAAAAGAAATCAAAGGTTATCTGAAGCTTCAGATAAAGGGAGGCGCTGCTAATCCAGCACCGCCGGTTGGACCTGCACTTGGCTCTAAAGGCTTAAACATCATGGAATTCTGCAAGCAGTTCAATGCGCGGACCCAGGATAAAGCTGGCCAGGTTTGTCCGGTATTAATCACCATGTATACCGATAAGTCATTCGACTTTGTGGTGAAAACTCCTCCTGCTCCCGTAATGATCATGGAAGCAGCAAAAATCAAAGGCGGTTCTAAAGAGCCTAACCGTAATAAGGTTGGTTCAATTACCTGGGATCAGGTAAAAGCAATTGCAGAAGTTAAAATGCCGGATCTTAACGCATTTAAACTGGAAGCTGCAATGCGTTTAGTTGCTGGTACTGCCAGAAGTATGGGTGTAACAGTTTCAGGAACTGCTCCTTGGAGTGAATAATCAGAGGTAGAAATGGCTAAAAATACAAAAAATCGCAAGGCAGCCCTGGCTAAAGTTGATCTGAACAAAGAATATTCTCTGGCAGAAGCAGCAGGCGTTGTAAAAGAAATCACCTTCACCAAATTTGATGCTTCAGTAGATATCGACGTTCGTTTAGGCGTTGACCCACGGAAAGCTGATCAGATGGTACGTGGTATTGTTACCTTGCCACACGGCACAGGTAAAGATGTTAAAGTATTGGTTCTTTGTACTCCGGATAAAGAACAGGAAGCAAAAGACGCAGGTGCTGATTTCGTAGGTCTGGACGATTATATCCAGAAGATCGAAAAAGGCTGGACCGATGTTGATGTGATCATCACCATGCCGTCAGTAATGGCAAAAGTAGGTCGTTTAGGCCGTATCTTAGGTCCACGTAACCTGATGCCAAACCCGAAATCCGGAACAGTTACTACTGAAGTTGGTAAAGCAGTTAAAGAAGTGAAAGCAGGTAAGATCGACTTTAAAGTTGACAAAACCGGTATCATTCACACCAGCATTGGTAAAGTATCTTTCTCTCCGGAAATGCTTGCAGCAAACGCTGCAGAAGTAATCCAGACCTTAACGAAGTTGAAGCCTTCATCGGCAAAAGGAACTTACATCAGAAGTGTAACCCTTTCCAGCACGATGAGCCCGGCAGTTACGATTGATAAAAATTCGATCTAAGGAGAAGACAATGACAAGAGAAGAAAAACACGCAATTGTACAGGAGTTAAGCGAAAAGTTCGCTGAGAACAGCTTCTTTTATATTACTGATGCCGGTGGAATGACAGTAGCTGGTATTAACCGCTTCCGTCGTCTTTGCTTCGACAAGGGTATGGAATTTAAAGTTTACAAGAACACCCTTATCCGTAAGGCCCTTGATACTTTAGGCTCAGATACTGCTGAAATGGACAACGCCCTGAAAGGTCAGTCCGGTATTTTGTTTTCCAAGGAAAGTGGCAGCGCTCCTGCCCGTTTACTGCAGGAGTTCTACAAAAAAGAAGGTTACGGTAAAAAAGCCATTGCAAAACCAGTTTTCAAAGGTGCTTACATCGACAGCGATCTGTTCGTAGGTTCCGAATACCTGGAAACCCTTTCGAAAATCAAATCGAAGCAGGAACTTATTGGCGAGATCATTGGTCTGTTACAGTCACCTGCGAAGAACGTTATTTCCGGTTTACAAGGCGGTGGCAACAAACTGGCTGGTATCCTGAAAACTTTATCCGAAAAAGAGTAATTAATTAAATTCAATCAATAAATAACTATTAAATTTTTATAAAATGGCAGATTTGAAAGCATTCGCAGAGCAGTTAGTAAATTTAACTGTTAAAGAGGTAAATGAACTAGCTACTATCCTGAAGGATGAATACGGTATTGAGCCTGCTGCTGCTGCTCCGGTAATGATGGCTGGCGGTGGTGCTGGTGCTGATGCTCCTGCAGCCGAAGAAAAAACTTCTTTCGACGTGATCCTGAAAACCGCTGGTGCTTCTAAATTAGCAGTAGTTAAGTTAGTAAAAGAACTTACTGGCTTAGGTCTGAAAGAAGCTAAAGAATTAGTTGATGGCGCTCCAAAAGAATTGAAAGCTGGTGTTGCTAAAGACGAAGCTGATTCTTTAAAGAAAGCTTTAGAAGAAGCTGGTGCTGAAGTAGAGGTAAAATAATTACCCTACCGTAACCATATTCACAGAATTAGACCTGGCAATTCGTCAGGTCTTTTCCTGTTTGTACCCGATTAACATTACTGAAAAGAATAACCGATTTGCCGACGGGCAAACGCGCTCCGGTTCGGAGGAGGGCAGGAAGACTTTTATAGGCTAAAACCATAGCGTTTTACCAGATCGTTTTTCCCGGTTAGTGAATCAGTAATTTCCGAATAGTTTGAGGTGCCAATTATTTGCCAGGCTCGAGACCGGCAAGAGAAAGAATTTAATTGCAACATTTAAATTTTTAACCATTGGCTAAAAACAGAACCGATGAGCGGATCAATTTCGCTTCCATCAAAAAGGTAATTGATTACCCTGACTTTTTAGATGTTCAGCTACAATCTTTTCAGGATTTCTTCCAGTTGGAAACTGCGGCCGAAAACCGTACCGACGAAGGTCTTTTTAAAGTATTTGCTGAAAACTTCCCTATTTCAGATTCCCGTGAAAACTTCGTCCTGGAGTTTATCGACTACCACATCGATCCGCCAAAGTATTCGGTAGACGAGTGTATCGACCGGGGTTTAACCTATTCCGTACCTTTAAAAGCCAAGCTTCGCCTCATCTGCAACGACGATGATAACGAGGACTTTGAAACGATCGAGCAGGAAGTGTTCCTGGGAAATATCCCATACATGACCGAAAAAGGCTCTTTCGTGATCAATGGTGCAGAACGTGTAATTGTATCGCAGCTGCACCGTTCACCAGGCGTGTTCTTTGCGCAAAGCAAGCACACCAACGGTACGAAATTGTACTCTGCCCGTATCATTCCTTTCAAAGGTTCCTGGATTGAGTTCGCAACCGACGTAAACAATGTGATGTATGCTTACATCGACCGTAAGAAGAAATTCCCGGTTACGACATTATTACGTGCTATTGGTTACGGAACAGATAAGGATATCTTAGACTTATTTGGTTTATCGGAAGAACTGAAAGCCGATAAGAAAACCCTTAAAAAAGCCGTGGGCCGCAAATTAGCTGCCCGGGTTCTGAGAACTTGGACGGAAGATTTCGTGGATGAAGATACCGGTGAGGTAGTTTCTATCGATCGTAACGAAGTGTTGCTGGAACGCGACATGGAAATTACGGAAGAAGATATCGATACCATCATCGATTCTGGTGTAAAAACGGTGATCGTTCACCGCGAAAACATTAACATCGCCGACTATACTATTATCTATAATACGCTTCAGAAAGACAACTCCAACTCGGAGCAGGAAGCCGTTGAGCAGATCTACCGTCAGCTTCGTAATACCGAGGCGCCAGACGTTGAAACTGCCCGCGATATTATCCAGAAGCTATTTTTCTCCGACAAACGTTACGATTTAGGTGATGTTGGTCGTTACAGAATCAACAAAAAATTAGGACTTGACAAGAACTGGGAAGCGAAAGTGCTTACCAATGAAGACATCGTCCTGATTGTGAAATACCTGATCGGTCTGATCAACTCCAAAGCTGTAGTGGATGATATTGACCTCTTAAGTAACCGTCGTGTTCGTACCGTAGGGGAGCAGCTTTACGCCCAGTTTGGGGTAGGTCTTGCCCGTATGGCGCGTACCATTAAGGAACGTATGAACGTTCGCGATAACGAAGAATTCAAACCAGTTGATTTGATCAACGCGCGTACGCTTTCTTCGGTTATCAACTCGTTCTTCGGTACCAACCAGTTATCACAGTTTATGGACCAGACCAACCCGCTGGCAGAGATCACGCACAAACGCCGTGTATCTGCATTAGGGCCCGGAGGTCTTTCCCGTGAGCGCGCAGGTTTCGAGGTTCGTGACGTTCACTACACCCACTACGGTCGCCTTTGTACGATTGAAACACCAGAAGGTCCGAACATCGGTCTGATTTCTTCCCTTTGCGTGCACGCCCGCGTGAACGGCATGGGTTTCATTGAAACGCCGTACCGTACCGTAACGGGTGGTAAAGTGGATCTGAACACGCCGGTTAAATATTTAACGGCTGAAGAAGAAGATACCCACCACATTGCCCAGGCGAATGCCCGCATCGATGATGCCGGTAATTTCTTAGCTGACCGTGTGAAAGGCCGTTTCGAAGGTGACTTCCCGGTTGAACCAGGTGAGACATATACTTACATGGACGTTGCGCCAAACCAGATCGTATCGGTGGCTGCTTCCATGATTCCTTTCTTAGAGCATGATGATGCGAACCGTGCCTTGATGGGCTCGAACATGCAGCGTCAGGCAGTGCCGTTATTAAAGCCACAGGCGCCAATTGTTGGTACCGGTCTGGAAGAACGCGCTGCTATTGACTCCCGCGCTTTGGTTGTTGCCGAAGGAACGGGTGAAATTGCTTATGTAGATGCTGATAAAATTGTAGTTCGTTACGACCTGACCGAAGATGACAAATTAGTTTCATTCGATGCCGAGTTAGTAACCTACGATCTGATCAAATTCCGTCGTACCAACCAGGATACCTGTATCAACTTAACGCCGATCGTGAAGAAAGGCGCGCGGGTTGAAAGAGGCCAGGCGCTATGCGAAGGTTATGCTACGAACCAGGGTGAACTTGCTTTGGGCCGTAACTTACAGGTGGCGTTCATGCCTTGGCAGGGTTACAACTTCGAGGATGCTATTGTAATCTCCGAGAAAGTTGTGCGCGACGACGTATTTACTTCTATCCACATTGAAGAGTTCGAGCTTGAAGTTCGGGAAACGAAACGTGGGGAAGAGGAATTAACCTCTGAGATCCCGAACGTTTCGGAAGAAGCAGTTCGTAACTTAGATGAAAATGGTATTATCCGGGAAGGTGCAGAAGTTCGCGAAGGCGATATCCTGATCGGTAAAATTACGCCTAAGGGTGAAACCGATCCGACCCCGGAAGAGAAATTACTCCGTGCCATTTTCGGTGATAAAGCCGGCGATGTGAAGGATGCCTCGCTTAAAGCGCCGCCATCCCTGCAGGGTGTGGTTATCGATACCAAGTTATTCAGCCGTCCTAAAAAAGACAAAAACCTGCGGGCCAAGTCTAAGAAAGAGGTTGAAGAACTAAAGTCGCATTACAACAACGAACTGCGCGCGGTAAAAGCGATCATGATCGAGAAGTTGGTTGCGTTATTAGATGGCAAAACGTCGCAGGGCGTGAAACACAAGTTCGGAGATGAGATCATGTCTAAAGGCGTGAAGTTCAACAAGAAGAACATTGTGGAGAACCTGTTCCCGGACAAAAACCCATACAAAGACGAAAGCAATTACGCCGTTCCGGAAGAGGTTACCTTGTTCAAAGACCTGATCCTGGAAAACTGGACCAACGACGAGCATACAAACAGCATGTTGCTGCAACTGGTGAAAAATTACACCAAGCGCCGTAACACGATCTCGGCCCGTTTCAAACGCGACCGTTTCACGCTGGAAGTTGGCGACGAGTTACCAGCCGGTATCGTACAGTTAGCCAAAGTTTATATTGCCAAGAAGCGTAAGCTGAAAGTAGGTGATAAAATGGCGGGTCGTCACGGTAACAAGGGTGTTGTTGCCCGTATCGTGCGCGAAGAAGACATGCCGTTCCTGGAAGATGGTACGCCAATGGACATCGTGCTTAACCCGCTTGGTGTACCTTCGCGTATGAACATCGGTCAGATCTACGAAACCGTATTAGGCTGGGCTGGTTTAAAACTGGGCCGCAAATACGCAACACCGATCTTCGATGGTGCTACGGAAGAGCAGGTTTCTGCTGAACTGGCAGAAGCAGGTTTACCGGTTTTCGGCCGTTCGTATTTGTTCGATGGTCTGAGTGGCGATCGCTTCGATCAGCCGGTAACCGTAGGGGTGATCTACATGCTGAAATTAGGACACTTAGTTGATGATAAAATGCACGCCCGTTCAATCGGACCGTACTCCCTTATCACGCAGCAGCCATTGGGTGGTAAAGCCCAGTTTGGTGGTCAGCGTTTTGGTGAGATGGAGGTTTGGGCGCTCGAGGCCTTCGGTGCTTCGAACGTGCTGCAGGAGATCTTAACGGTGAAATCGGATGACGTTATTGGCCGTGCCAAAGCATACGAAGCCATTGTAAAAGGCGACGTATTGCCGAAACCAAATATCCCGGAATCTTTCAACGTATTGATTCACGAGTTAAGAGGTTTAGCGTTAGAGATCACGTTAGATTAAGAACTCCTGAAAAAACGGTATGGTTTCGGGCCCTAAAAGTCAGAGAACATACAAACGTGGAAAAAATGGTATGCCGGAAGCGCTAAAAAGTGTGAGCCGGCATACTAAACCCACAGCATTAAGTGTTCATTCGTAAAATTTTCAAAACTGAAAAATGGCGTTTGCAAAAACCAAAAAATTAAATCAGGACTTCTCTAAAGTTACCATCAGCCTGGCCTCTCCGGAATCTATTCTGGAGCGTTCTAACGGTGAGGTAACCAAGCCGGAAACCATTAACTATCGTACGTACAAGCCTGAAATGGGCGGTCTGTTCTGCGAGCGTATCTTTGGTCCGGTTAAAGACTGGGAATGTCACTGCGGTAAATACAAAAGAATTCGTTACAAAGGCATTATCTGCGACCGTTGCGGCGTGGAAGTTACCGAGAAAAAAGTACGTCGTGAGCGTATGGGCCACATTGAGCTCGTAGTTCCGGTTGCCCACATCTGGTACTTCAAATCGCTTCCAAATAAGATCGGTTACTTATTAGGTTTACCTACCAAGAAACTGGACCAGATCATTTATTACGAGCGGTATGTAGTTATTCAACCAGGTATTTTGGCGGAAGATGGGGTGAATACCATGGACTTCCTGACCGAAGATGAATACCTGGATATGATCGACAAACTGCCACGCGAAAACCAGATGTTGGATAATAATGATCCGAACAAGTTTATCGCGCGTATGGGTGCCGATGCGTTGAACATGCTCTTAGAGCGCATCAACCTCGATGATCTGTCTTATGACCTGCGTTACTCTGCCGCCCACGAAACCTCCCAGCAACGTAAAGCCGATGCCTTAAAGCGTCTGCGCGTAGTTGAAGCGTTCCGTGATGCCGCAACCCGTATCGAAAACAAACCAGAGTGGATGATCATCCGCATGGTGCCGGTAATTCCACCGGAATTACGTCCGTTAGTTCCTTTGGATGGCGGCCGTTTCGCTACTTCCGATTTAAATGACCTGTATCGTCGCGTTATTATCCGTAATAACCGTCTGAAACGTCTGATCGAGATCAAAGCGCCGGAAGTAATTCTGCGTAATGAGAAGCGTATGTTACAGGAAGCTGTTGACTCTCTGTTCGACAACTCCCGTAAAGTAAACGCGGTTCGCGCCGAAGGTAACCGTGCCCTGAAATCCTTATCAGATATGCTGAAAGGTAAGCAAGGTCGTTTCCGTCAGAACTTATTAGGTAAGCGGGTTGACTACTCCGGTCGTTCGGTTATTGTGGTAGGTCCTGAATTGAAACTGCACGAATGCGGTCTGCCCAAGAACATGGCAGCAGAGCTTTTCAAACCATTCATCATTCGTAAACTGATCGAACGCGGTATCGTGAAAACGGTAAAATCTGCGAAGAAGATCGTTGACCGGAAAGATGCCGTGGTTTGGGATATTCTTGAAAACGTTCTGAAAGGTCACCCGGTTCTGTTGAACCGTGCTCCTACGCTCCACAGATTAGGTATTCAGGCTTTCCAGCCGCGCTTAATTGAAGGTAAAGCAATTCAGTTACACCCGTTAGTTTGTACGGCATTCAACGCTGACTTTGACGGTGACCAGATGGCGGTGCACGTTCCACTAGGACCTGCAGCAATTCTGGAAGCCTCTATGTTAATGCTGGCGTCGCACAACATCCTGAACCCTGCCAACGGTGCGCCAATTGCGGTACCATCGCAGGACATGGTTCTGGGTCTGTACTACGTAACCAAAGGCAAGCGTTCAACTGAAAATGAAACCATCCCGGGCGAAGGCATGACCTTCTACTCTCCGGAGGAAGTTATCATTGCGGTTAACGAGAAGAAAGTTTCGAAGCAGGCTTACATTAAAGTAAGAACCCACGACGTAGACGAGAACGGTAATTTCATTACCCGCGTAATCGAAACCGTGGCTGGCCGTGTGATTTTCAACGAGTTTGTGCCGAAGGAAGTTGGTTTCGTAGACGAATTGTTAACGAAAAAGAAACTGCAGCAGATCATTTCCCGCGTGTTCAAAGCAACGGGTATGGCGCGTACAGCACAATTCTTAGATGATATCAAAACCCTTGGTTTCCAGTCAGCTTTCAAAGGCGGTCTGTCAATGGGTCTTGGCGATATCGTAATTCCGAAAGAGAAAGACATCTTAGTTGAACAAGCTAAAAAAGACGTAGATGCTGTTTGGGCCAACTACTCGATGGGTCTTATCACCGATAACGAACGTTACAACCAGGTTATCGATATCTGGACGCGTATCAACAACCAGATCACGGAGACGCTGATGGGCCGCCTTGAAAAAGACGACCAGGGCTTCAACTCGATCTACATGATGATGCACTCCGGTGCCCGTGGTTCCAGAGAGCAGATCCGTCAGTTAGGCGGTATGCGGGGTCTGATGGCTAAGCCGCAGAAATCCCTGCAAGGTTCCGTAGGTGAAATTATCGAAAACCCGATCCTTTCTAACTTCAAGGAAGGTCTGGACGTAATCGAGTACTTCATTTCTACGCACGGTGCGCGTAAAGGTCTTGCTGATACGGCTTTGAAAACGGCAGATGCGGGTTACTTAACCCGTCGTCTGGTAGACGTTTCTCAGGACGTAATTGTAAACGAAACCGACTGCGGTACGCTGCGTGGTTTAGAGGTAAGCGCCCTGAAAGACAACGAAGATATCGTTGAATCATTATCGGAGCGTATCTTAGGCCGTGTAGGCGTGCATGATATTATCGATCCGTTAACCGATGAATTGATCCTGCAGGCTGGTGGTGAGATTACTGAAGAAGTAACTCGTCGCATTGAAGCAACTGCTATAGAAACCGTTGAAATTCGTTCGGTACTGACTTGTGAAACCAAGCGTGGTATCTGTGCGAAATGCTACGGCCGTAACTTGTCTTCTGGCCGCATGGTACAGAAAGGTGAAGCGGTTGGGGTAATTGCTGCCCAGTCTATTGGTGAACCAGGTACCCAGTTAACGCTCCGCACGTTCCACGTGGGTGGTACGGCATCTAACATTGCGGTAGATGCATCCATCCGGGCGAAATTTGCCGGGGTTATCGAATTCGAAGATGTTCGTACACTTGATACGCTCAACAACGAGGGCGATAAAGTAAAAGTGGTAATGGGTCGTTCCGGTGAGGTGAAGATCGTAGAACCAGGTACTAATAAAGTCCTGATCTCGAACCACGTGCCTTACGGTTCATTCTTACTGGTTGATGAAGGTCAGACAGTTGCCAAAGGTGACGAGATCAATAACTGGGATCCGTACAACGCGGTTATTCTTTCCGAGTTCGATGGTTCTATTCAGTACGATGCGATCATTGAGGGTATTACCTTCCGTGAAGAATCCGATGAGCAGACCGGTCACCGTGAAAAGGTTATTATCGAAACCAAAGATAAAACCCAGAACCCGTCTATCGTGGTTCAGGCGAAGAGCGGCGAACAGAAAGGTTACAACATTCCGGTAGGTGCACACATTGTGGTTGAAGACGGTGAGAAGATCAAAGCTGGTCAGATCCTCGTGAAAATTCCACGTGCCATTGGTAAAACCCGCGATATTACGGGTGGTCTGCCACGCGTTACCGAATTATTCGAAGCCCGTAACCCGTCTAACCCGGCGGTTGTTTCCGAAATCGATGGTGTGGTAACTTACGGTGGGGTGAAACGTGGTAACCGAGAGATCTTCATCGAATCGAAAGATGGGGTGAAGAAAAAATACATGGTTCCGCTTTCCAAGCACATCCTGGTTCAGGACAATGACTTCGTACGCGCTGGTATGCCATTATCCGATGGTGCTATCACGCCTTCCGACATCCTGAACATTCAGGGTCCGGGTGCAGTACAGGAATACCTGGTGAATGAAATTCAGGAAGTTTACCGTCTGCAGGGTGTGAAGATCAACGATAAGCACATTGAAGTGGTAGTTCGGCAGATGATGCAGAAAGTTGTGATCCTTGATGCTGGTGATACTTCGTTCCTGGAACACCAGGTGATCGATAAAGTGACTTTCATGGAAGAAAACGATATGATCATTGACATGAAAGTTGTGGAAGATGCCGGTGATTCAACGCAGCTGAAGCCAGGACAGATCGTAACGGCCCGCCGTTTACGCGACGAAAACTCCAGCTTACGCCGCCGCGACATGCGCCTGGTTACTGTTCGCGATGCTTCGCCTTCCGTTTCAAGACCAACGTTGCAAGGTATTACGCAGGCTTCATTGGGTACGCAAAGCTTTATCTCGGCTGCTTCCTTCCAGGAAACGACCAAGGTGTTGAGCGAAGCGGCTATCCGTGGCAAGGCCGACGAACTGTTAGGTTTGAAAGAGAACGTAATTGTTGGTCACCTCATTCCGGCTGGTACTGGTTTACGCGAGTACACCAAACTGATCGTAGGTTCGAAAGAAGAGTACGACAACCTGGTAGAATCGAAACGTCAGACAACCGCTCGTCAGAAAGAACTTCAGGAAAGATAAGATGGCAGAAAAACCAAAAGAGCAGCAAAACCAGATCAACATCGAGCTTTCGGAAGAAATTGCCGAAGGCGAGTTTGCCAACCTGGCCATGATCGCACATTCCAGCAGCGAATTTGTGATCGACTTTATTCGTCTGATGCCGGGCATTCCGAAAGCGAAAGTAAAATCGCGCATCGTAATTACCCCGGAGCACGCGAAACGCTTGCTCGCCGCGCTCAACGAAAACATTGAGCGTTACGAAGCCAGCTTTGGTGCCATCAAACAGACCCCGGAGTTTCCCAGTTTTCCAATGAACTTCAGCGGAACCATTGGCGAAGCTTAATTAAAAACGCTATCAATTTTACATACAAAAGTCCCGGTTGTTTCAGCCGGGACTTTTTTGTTTAAAACGCTATAACAATTGGCATATAAAGTCGTTTTTAAAATACCCCTCAATGAAGGTAAAATAACGCCGTTGCAATACTGAAGAATACTGGTTTTTCAAATCAACTTCAAGAAAAAAGTATGAAGATCTGGATCTTAATTTTCATAGCTTTTGCCGGCTATCTGAACCCGGTAGCAGGCCAATCAGAAAAGCCCGGCACGTACAAGCTGTCAAAAGGCGACCGTTTTTTAAATTTAGAATTCCAGGCTTCCCTAAAAAACCAGATAAAAGATACCTATTACAAAACAGGTAGCATGGGATTGGGTGGAGGTTATTATTTGCTGGATCGGGTAGCATTTAAAGCTACTTTTATGGGGCAACATTACGATGCTCTGGAGTTGGTAAACCCAACGCGGCAGAAATATGATGAAAAATACTTGCTAACACTTACCGGTAAAATGAGATATAATTTCGTGGAAATAAGAAACCTCGGAAACATCTTCATGCAATCGGGGTACAGCCAGGGGAAATTTACAGAAAGTAAAAAGATTGCGGTACAACGCTGGGAGATCATGGCAATAGGCGTCCAAACCGTATATACTAAAAAATCAGGCGGCCATATTATAGGTTTTGAGGCTGGTGGCGGAATTGAAAAAGGAAATCTGAATAAGAAAGCAACGTTTTTTGCTTTCAACGGAATCAATTATTATTTCCAAAAGCCTGAAAAAACGCTAGGGTTTTGAACCTAAAAACTGCACCCAGCTAAAACTAAAAAGCCCTTCTGTTTGCGCAGAAGGGCTTTTTAGTTTTAGTAGTGGCCGCGTCAGGAATCGAACCTGAATCAAAAGCTTCGGAAACTTCCATACTATCCGTTGTACTACGCGGCCGTAATTTTATCCGAAGGGAACGCAAAAGTAAACAGAATTTTTGAAAAAACTAGGCTTAGCCGAATAAAAACGCTATGATATTTAAGAGAAAAAGTATGTAATCCAAATAAATTCAGTAATTTTGCAGCTCGAAATTTAAGCAGGTTAAAGAAATATGAGTAATTCAAAGCTCATTTAGGCGGTTCAAAAACGCGTAAGTGGCTTTAAATAATTACTTTAAAATATTTTTTGATTTTGCAATGGGAATTCTATACCTTTGCAAACTAAATTTTCGAGAAGAGTTCTATTTATAACAACTTTGTAAATGCCTACTATAAATCAGTTAGTAAGAAATGGAAGGGAGAAGTTAACCTTCAAATCGAAGTCTCCGGCTTTGGATTCATGCCCGCAGCGCCGTGGCGTTTGTACCCGTGTATACACCACAACGCCTAAAAAGCCAAACTCGGCAATGCGTAAAGTAGCCCGTGTACGTTTAACCAACCAGAAAGAGGTGAACGCATACATCCCGGGTGAAGGCCACAACCTGCAGGAGCACTCCATCGTGCTTATTCGCGGCGGTAGAGTTAAAGATTTGCCAGGTGTTCGTTACCATATCATTCGTGGCGCTTTAGATACAGCCGGTGTAAACGGTCGTACCCAACGTCGTTCTAAATACGGCGCTAAACGTCCGAAACCAGGACAGGTTGCAGCAGCCGGAAAAGGCGCACCAGCTAAAAAGAAAAAGTAATTAGTTAGCTAAATTATAATGAGAAAATCAAAACCAAAGAAGAGACTTCTTCTTCCTGATCCTAAATACAAAGAAACTTTAGTAACTCGTTTCGTTAACTATTTAATGTACGATGGCAAGAAAAGTGTTGCGTACAATATTTTTTACGATGCCTGCGATCTAGTAGAAAAAAGAACGAAAGAAAATGGTTTGGAAATGTGGCGCAAAGCCCTGAACAACATCATGCCAGGCGTAGAGGTGAAAAGCCGTCGCGTAGGTGGTGCTACTTTCCAAGTTCCAACCGAAGTTCGTCCGGACCGCAAAATCTCTTTGGGTATCAAATGGATGATCTTGTATTCACGCAAGCGTGGTGAGAAAACCATGATGGAGCGTTTAGCCGGCGAAATTATTGCTGCTGCTAAAGGCGAAGGTGCAGCCGTTAAGAAAAAAGACGATACGCACCGTATGGCAGAAGCGAACAAAGCATTCTCACATTTCAGATTCTAATAAATGGCTCGCGATTTAAGATATACAAGAAACATTGGTATTGCTGCGCACATCGATGCCGGTAAAACCACAACTACCGAGCGTATACTTTACTACACTGGTAAATCGCACAAATTAGGCGAGGTACACGAAGGCGGAGCTACAACCGACTGGATGGAACAGGAGCAGGAGCGTGGTATCACCATTACTTCGGCCGCTGTAACGGTAGACTGGACTTACAAAGGACAGCCATATCATATCAACATCATCGATACTCCAGGTCACGTAGACTTTACCGTAGAGGTAAACCGTTCCCTGCGCGTATTAGATGGTCTGGTGTTCCTTTTCTCAGCCGTTGATGGGGTAGAACCACAGTCAGAAACAAACTGGCGCCTGGCAAATAACTATAAAGTAGCCCGAATCGGTTTCGTAAATAAAATGGACCGCTCCGGCGCAGATTTCCTTGCTGTTTGTAAGCAAGTAAGAGAAATGCTGGGTAGCAATGCCGTAGCGCTTCAGTTACCAATAGGCTCTGAAGATAGCTTCAAAGGTGTAGTTGACCTGGTAAACTTCCGCGGAATGGTTTGGAATGAGCATGATAAAGGCATGACCTTTACTGAAGTTCCTATTCCAGACGATATGCTGGAAGAAGCCGAAGAATATCGTGAGAAATTACTGGAAGCAGTAGCAGATTACGATGAGAGACTGATGGAGAAATACTTCGAAGATCCTGCTTCTATTACGGAAGAGGAAATCATCGAAGCGCTGCGTAAAGCAACCATTGATATGGCCATCGTGCCAATGCTTTGCGGTTCTTCATTTAAGAACAAAGGTGTTCAGACCATGCTGGATTACGTAATGGCACTTTGCCCATCTCCGATGGATAAAGAAGCAATTTACGGAACAGATCCTGACACTGGTGCAGAAATAGCCCGTAAGCCGGATGTAAAAGAGCCATTTGCAGGATTAGCCTTTAAAATTGCTACTGACCCGTTTGTAGGCCGTCTGTGTTTCGTACGTGCTTATTCAGGTGTCCTTGAAGCAGGTTCTTACGTTTACAATACCCGTTCAAACAATAAAGAGCGTATCTCCCGTATCTTCCAGATGCACGCAAACAAACAGAATTCAATCGAAAGACTGGAAGCTGGTGACATCGGAGCGGTAGTAGGCTTTAAAGATATCAAAACCGGTGATACGCTGTGTGCTCAGGAAGCGAAGATCGTTCTGGAAGCGATGGAATTCCCTGAACCGGTAATAGGTTATGCCATTGAACCGAAAACGCAGGCAGACTCAGATAAACTGGGTATGGCTATCGGTAAACTGGTAGAAGAAGATCCGACCTTAGTGGTTAATACGGACCAGGAAACTGGGCAAACCATTCTGAGAGGTATGGGCGAACTTCACTTAGAGATCATCATCGACCGTCTGCGTCGTGAGTTCAAAGTTGAGATCAACCAGGGTGCACCTCAGGTTGCTTACAAAGAAGCGATCACAAAATCGGTTGAACACCGTGAGACTTATAAAAAGCAATCTGGTGGCCGTGGTAAATTCGGTGATATCGTATTCGAGATCGGACCGAGAGAAGACGACAAACCAGGACTTGAGTTTGTAAACAACATTGTTGGTGGTGTAATTCCAAAAGAATTTATTCCGCCAATCCAGAAAGGTTTCGAAGAGGCTATGAAATCCGGCGTTTTAGCAGGTTTCCCAATGGACTCCATGAAAGTTCGCCTTTTCCATGGTTCATACCACGATGTTGACTCCGATGCGCTTTCATTCGAACTGGCAGCTCGTCAGGGTTACAAAGAAGCAGCTAAGAAATGCGGTCCAAAATTATTGGAACCAATTATGGCTGTAGAGGTAATCACGCCTGATGAGTACACAGGTCCAGTAACAGGTGACTTGAACCGCAGAAGAGGTCTAATGAAAGGAATGGATACCAAAGCAGGTTCACAGGTAGTTAAAGCCGATGTTCCGCTGTCTGAACTTTTCGGATACGTTACAGATTTAAGAACAATCACTTCTGGCCGTGCAACTGCTTCGTTAACTTTCTCGCATTATGAGCAGGTTCCGCAAAACTTATCAGATGCAATAGTAGCTAAAGTAAAAGGTACCGCTAAGTAAGAATTAAGAAAATGAATCAGAAAATAAGAATTAAATTAAAATCTTACGATCATAACCTGGTTGATAAATCTTCTGAGAAGATCGTAAAAGCAGTAAAAGCAACCGGCGCGATCGTTAGCGGTCCGATTCCTTTGCCTACTGAAGTTGACAAATTTACCGTGTTGCGTTCGCCACACGTAAGCAAAAAAGCCCGTGAGCAATTCCAGCTTTGCACCTACAAGCGTTTGGTTGATATTTATTCAACCAGCTCTAAAACGGTAGATGCCTTAATGAAGCTTGAATTACCTAGCGGAGTAGATGTAGAGATCAAAGTTTGATTTTTACTGATAAATCTAAATAAAAAAAGGGAACCGATATACCGGTTCCTTTTTTTTATTTCCGGCTGTAAATAAAATATTTACAAACCAGTTTGGTTTAAACATTTTTATTTTAGTATCTTTGCACTCCCATAAACAAGCCGTTTTAGGGAAGTTAAATCATTTTAAATAAATCTTAAAGTAGAATGCCTGGAATAATCGGTAGAAAAATCGGAATGACAAGCCTCTTCACGCCTGAAGGTAAAAGTGTACCCTGCACGTTGATCGAAGCAGGACCATGCACTGTAACGCAGGTGAAAACAGTTGACAATGACGGCTATGCCGCGGTGCAATTGGGTTTTGGAGAGAGAAAAGAAAAAAACACACCAAATGCATTAGCCGGACACTTTAAAAAAGCTAACGCAACTCCTAAAAAGAAAGTTGTTGAATTCCGCTTGGAAGATACAACTTTATCATTAGGCGATATCGTGAAAGCTGATCTGTTTGAAGAAGGCGAATTCGTGGATGCGATCGGTACTTCAAAAGGTAAAGGTTTCCAGGGTGTTGTAAAGCGTTACAACTTCGCCGGTGTTGGTGGCCAGACCCACGGTCAGCATAACCGCGGTCGTCACCCAGGTTCCATTGGTGCCTGTTCATGGCCTTCACGCGTATTCAAAGGAATGCGTATGGCCGGCCGCATGGGTGGAGACAGAGTTAAAATTCAAAATCTGCGCGTACTTAAAGTAATCGCAGACAGAAATGTAATCGTAGTAAGTGGCTCCGTTCCAGGTGCCAAGAATTCATACATTGTATTAGAAAAATAAGATGGAGCTTTCTGTATTATCAATTAAAGGTCAGGATACCGGCAGAAAGGTTAAGCTTTCTGATGCTATATTCGGCATTGAGCCAAATGAGCATGCGATGTACCTGGACGTAAAGCAATACTTAGCTAACCAGCGCCAGGGTACGCACAAGTCTAAAGAGCGTAACGAAGTAGCAGGTACAACTAAAAAATTAAAGAAGCAAAAAGGAACAGGTGGAGCCCGTGCTGGTAGCATGAAGTCTCCTGTATTTATCGGTGGTGGTCGTGTATTCGGTCCACGTCCACGCAATTACAGCTTCAAATTAAATAAGAAACTGAAAGCAGTAGCGCGTTTATCAGCGCTTTCTTCTATGGCAAAAGATAACAAAATTGCCCTGGTGGAAAACATAGAAATGAACGCTGCAAAAACGAAAGATTTCGTTTCGATTCTTTCTAACCTGAAAGTTTCTGATAAGAAAACGTTAATGGTTACCGGTGCAGTAAACACCAACGTTGTACTTTCGGCACGTAACCTTCCAAGAGTAAAAGTATCGGTTGCAACAAGCTTATCTACTTACGATATCCTGAATGCTGAAACTGTATTGTTTACTGAGGAATCAATCAATTCATTAGAACAACTTTATAGCAACAAATAATGGAAATTTTAAAAAGACCATTGGTTACTGAAAAGATGACCGCTTTGAATGAAGCTGGAAAGTATGCATTCGAAGTAGATAAAAAAGCGAATAAAGTTGAGATCAAGAAAACGATTGAAAAGCTTTATGGCGTAACCGTTGAGAAAGTTTGCACAAACCGTACTCAGGGAAAACTGAAAGTTAAAATGACTAAAGCCGGAATGGTATCTGGTCGTAAACCAGCTATCAAAAAAGCAATTGTTACCCTGAAAGCAGGGGAATCAATTGATTTCTATAACGGTATCTAATTATTAATAAAAAATGGCTTTAAAGAAATTAAGACCGATAACACCAGGTCAGAGATTTAGAATAGCTCCAGCCTTCGATGAAATCACTTCATCAACGCCTGAGAAATCTCTGTTGGCACCTATAAAAAAATCTGGTGGACGGAATGATTCCGGTAAAATGACCATGCGCTACATAGGTGGCGGTCATAAGAAACAATACCGTATGATCGATTTCAAGCGGACAAAGTTTGGTGTACCTGCAGTAGTTAAAACTATTGAATACGATCCAAACCGGACTGCTCGTATCGCGCTGGTATACTATGCAGATGGTGAAAAAGCTTATATCATCGCACCTGCTGGTTTAGCAGTAGGTACAACAATTGTTTCTGGTCCTGGTATTGCTCCGGAAGTTGGTAACTGTTTACCGCTTTCCGATATGCCACTGGGTACAATTATCCATAATATTGAGCTAATGCCAGGTAATGGTGGTATCCTTGCCCGTTCCGCTGGTTCTTATGCTCAGTTAGTTGCTCGGGAAGGCCGTTATGCTACTATCAAATTGCCTTCAGGCGAAATGAGAATGGTGTTGGTTAATTGCATGGCAACGGTAGGAACAGTTTCAAACTCAGATCACATGAATGTGAATATGGGTAAAGCTGGCCGTAACCGTTGGAAAGGTGTACGTCCGCGCGTTCGTGGTGTTGCTATGAACCCGGTAGATCACCCAATGGGTGGTGGTGAAGGTAAGTCTTCAGGCGGTCACCCACGCTCACGTAAAGGTTTATTATCAAAAGGTAAGAAAACTAGAAATAAGAATAAATATTCCGAGCAGCTAATCGTTAATAGAGGTAAAAAATAAATGGGAAGATCATTAAAAAAAGGGCCTTATATTGACTTTAGGCTCGAGAAAAAAGTTCAGGCCTTAGAAGAAACAGGCAAGAAAACAGTAGTGAAAACCTGGTCTAGAAGATCAATGATTTCACCTGATTTCGTTGGACATACATTTGCAGTTCATAACGGTAATAAATTCATTCCGGTTTATGTAACTGAAAACATGGTAGGACATAAACTTGGCGAATTTGCTCCAACCAGAAACTTTAGAGGCCACGTAGCTAAAAAAGATAAAGGCAAGAGATAATCATGGAAGCAGTAGCAAAACTAAGAAACGTACCTACCTCACCGCGCAAAATGCGCCTGGTAGCGAATATGGTACGCGGAAAGCAAGTGAACAGTGCATTAGGCATCTTGAAATTTGAAGCCAATTCAGGTGCTGAAAAAATCGAGAAACTTCTTTTATCCGCTTTATCTAACTGGCAGGCCAAAAATGAAGATGCCCGTATCGAAGATTCAAACCTTTACATCAAAGAGATCTTTGTTGATGAAGGCCGTACTTTGAAACGTCTTCGTCCTGCGCCACAAGGCCGTGGTCACCGGATCCGTAAAAGATCAAACCACATTACCTTGATCATCGATGCGAAATCTGATGAAGAAATGGTATCTAAAAAAGCAAAAAAAGCTGAATCAACCACTAAAGCCAAATAAGTTAAGATGGGACAAAAAGTAAATCCGATTGGTCTTCGCCTGGGTATTGTAAAAGGGTGGGACTCTAACTGGTACGGTGGTAAAGATTTCGCTGAGAAGCTGGTTGAAGACGAAAAAATTAGAAAATACATTCTTGCTCGTATCCCTAAAGGCGGTATTTCTAAGATTGTAATTGAGCGTACCTTAAAAAGAATCACTATTACTATTAATACAGCCCGCCCGGGTGTAGTAATTGGTAAAGGTGGTCAGGAAGTGGATAAAATTAAAGAAGAGTTAAAAAAGATCACGAGCAAAGACGTTCAGATCAATATCTTCGAAATTAAACGCCCTGAACTTGATGCTAAACTTGTAGGCGAATCTGTTGCCCAGCAGTTACAAGCCCGTATCTCTTTCCGTCGTGCTATGAAGCAGGCTATTTCTTCTGCTTTGCGCGTAGGAGCTGAAGGTATCAAAATCCAGGTATCAGGCCGTTTAGGCGGTGCTGAGATGGCTCGTACTGAACATTACAAAGAAGGAAGAACACCACTTCATACCTTACGTGCTGATATCGATTATGCGCTTTCAGAAGCACAAACCGTTTATGGTAAGTTAGGTATTAAAGTTTGGATCTTCAAAGGCGAGATCTACGGTAAAAAAGATCTTTCTCCTAACCAGGTTCCGGCTGAAAGCAAATCTGCTTCAGGTGGTCCACGCGGCGAAAGAAATGAACGTTCTGACCGCGGTGAGCGTTCAGGTCGTCGTAATGACCGTGGAGGCGAAAGAGGCGGACGTGATAAAGCCGATGGTGCAGCACCACGTCGCAATAACTCCGGTGGTAATAAACCACGCCGTTAATCATATAAAGTTAACTTCAAGTTTTTTTTAAGATGTTACAACCAAAAAGAACGAAATATAGAAAAATGATGAAGGGGCGGGTGACTGGTTTAGCTAACCGGGGCAGCTCCATCTCATTTGGCTCTTTCGCGATAAAATCATTAGAAGCATCCTGGATCACCAGCCGCCAGATTGAAGCGGCCCGTATTGCAATGACCCGCGCTATGAAGCGTGAAGGCCAGGTTTGGATCCGTATTTTCCCTGACAAACCTATTACCAAGAAACCAGCCGAAGTACGTATGGGTAAAGGTAAAGGTTCTCCAGAGTATTGGGTAGCCTGTGTAAAACCAGGTACCATTATGTTCGAATCTGATGGCGTGTCATTAGAGATTGCACAGGAATCCCTACGGTTAGCTGCTCAGAAGCTGCCGGTAAGAACGAAATTTGTAGTACGTAGAGATTACGTTGAGAGCAAGTAGTATGAAAAAAACAGATATCAAAGGCCTTTCTCTCGACGAATTGAAGGCCCAGGTGATCACAGAACGCACCAATAGCCAGAATCTTAAATTTGCGCATTCTATTTCACCTTTGGAAAACCCATTAAAGATTAAAGAAAGCAGAAAGCAAATCGCTCGTCTGAATACTGAAATCCGTAACCGGGAAATCGCTTTAAACTCCCAAAACGCAAAGTAAAATGCAAGAGAGAAATTTAAGAAAAGAAAGAAGCGGTAGAGTTGTTAGCAATAAAATGGACAAATCTATCACTGTTTTGGTTGAGAGCCGGACGAAGCATCCGATCTATGGCAAATTCCTCACCAAATCCAATAAGTTTATGGCTCATGACGAAAACAATGAGTGCGGTATTGGTGATACAGTTCGCATTATGGAAACCCGTCCGTTGAGCAAAAATAAAAACTGGCGTTTAGTTGAAATTATAGAGAGGGCTAAATAAGATGATACAGCAAGAATCTAGATTATCTGTTGCCGATAATAGCGGTGCAAAAGAAGTTCTTTGCATTCGTGTATTAGGTGGAACAGGAAAAAAATATGCTTCGATCGGTGATAAGATCGTAGTGACTGTTAAGTCAGCTTTATCTTCCGGAAACATTAAGAAAGGTACTGTTTCTAAAGCAGTTATCGTACGCACTAAAAAAGAGATCCGTCGTAAGGATGGTTCTTATATTCGTTTCGACGATAATGCTGCAGTATTACTGAATAATAACGATGAGCCACGCGGAACACGTATTTTTGGTCCGGTTGCACGTGAACTCCGTGAAAAACAGTTCATGAAAATTGTATCTTTAGCCCCTGAAGTTTTATAAGATGAAAACAGTAGTAACAAAGACAGCAAAACTTCATGTTAAAACCGGCGATACTGTAAAAGTTATAGCAGGTGATGAAAAAGGCAAAACTGGCAAAATTACCTCGGTTGATACAAAAAACGCGCGCGTAATTGTTGAAGGTTTAAACCTGGTAACGAAGCATAGCAAACCAAGTGCGAAAAATCCACAGGGTGGAATTGACAAAATGGAAGCAGGCATTAATGCCAGCAACGTGATGTTGATTGAAGGCAAAAAAGGTATTGCTACACGAACTGGAAAACGTATTAATAAAAGCGGTAAATTAGAGCGTTATTCTAAAAAATCCGGGGAGGCATTATAATGGCATCAGCAAGATTAAAAGAAAAATACGAAAAAGAAGTAATGCCTGCACTGAAAGAAAAATTTCAGTACAAAAGCATTATGCAGGTTCCCCGCATTACCAAGATCAGCATCAACCGCGGTATTGGTAACGCAGTGGCCGATAAAAAACTGGTTGATATCGGAGTAGAAGAACTAACTACTATCAGCGGTCAGAAGGCAGTTCCTACAAAGGCCAAGAATTCTATCTCTAACTTTAAGTTACGAGAAGGTATGCCGATCGGCGCAAGGGTAACCCTGCGTGGTGAGCGGATGTACGAATTCTTAGACCGTCTGTTAACGATCGCCCTTCCACGAGTACGCGACTTTAAAGGCGTAAACGACAAAGGTTTTGATGGCCGTGGAAATTATACATTAGGTATCAAGGAGCAAATCATCTTCCCTGAAATTTCTATTGATAAGATCAAGTCAATAGCAGGTATGGATATTACGTTTGTAACTACAGCTCAGAACGATGAGGAAAGCTACGAACTGTTGAAAGCTTTTGGTATGCCTTTTACAAACGTAAAGAAATAATATAATGGCTAAAGAATCAGTAAAAGCCCGCGAATTAAAAAGAATTGCAACAGTAGCAAAGTATGCTGAGAAGCGGAAAGAATTAAAAGCTGCTGGTGATTATGAAGCCTTGGATAAACTTCCAAAAAATGCTTCCCCAGTTCGTTTACACAATCGTTGCAAACTTACAGGCCGTCCAAGAGGATATATGCGTAAGTTTGGCATTTCACGGGTAACATTCCGTGAGCTTGCATCTGCTGGTAAAATTCCAGGTGTAACAAAGTCAAGCTGGTAGGTAACAATTTAGTTTTAGTATTTAATAAATTGTAGTATCTTTGCGGCTCGCTAAGAGCTTAATATACTTTTAATATAGTAACAATGAATACAGATCCAATAGCGGATTACTTAACCCGGTTGCGTAATGCCATTAAGGCAAATCACCGCGTGGTAGAAATTCCGTCCAGCAAGATAAAAAAAGAGATCACTAAGGTACTTTACGAGAAAGGATATATTCAGAGCTACCGCTTTGATGATGCCTCAGTTCAAGGTACTATCAAAATTGCTTTGAAATACAATCCTGCTACAAAGCAATCTGCAATCGTAAACCTTGAAAGAATTTCAAAGCCTGGTTTACGTAAATATGCCCATATTGAAAACCTGCCGCGGGTATTGAATGGCTTAGGTATAGCTATTCTTTCAACTTCTAAAGGTGTAATTACCGAAAAAGAAGCTCGCAATTTAAATGTAGGTGGCGAAGTTTTATGTTACGTATATTAAAAGTTGGTTAAGAGATGTCGCGTATAGGTAAATTACCAATTACACTTCCTGAAAAAGTGGAAGTTACAGTATCTTCAAATAACGAAGTTATTGTGAAAGGCCCTAAAGGCTCCTTATCTACAATGGTTGACCGTGATATTACTGTTTCGCAAGAGGGTAATACTTTAGTGGTTGAAAGACCAACAGAGCAAAAGCGTCACAAAGCAATGCACGGTCTGTACCGTTCTTTGATCAACAATATGATTGTTGGGGTAAGCCAGGGTTATAAAGAAGATCTGGAACTCGTTGGTGTAGGTTATAAGGCTACTATGGCTGGTACTACTTTAGAATTAGCGTTAGGCTATTCACACAATATTTTCCTTTCATTACCAGATGAAGTTAAAGCAACTGCAGTAACTGAAAAAGGTAAAGCTCCGGTTATCACTCTTGAAAGCATCGATAAACAACTGATCGGACAGGTAGCTGCTAAGATCAGATCGCTGCGTAAAGTTGAGCCATACAAAGGCAAAGGTATCCGTTTCGTTGGTGAAGTGGTTCGTAGAAAAGCTGGTAAAACTGCTTCTAAATAAGAATTAATCATGGCTGTAAATAAAGAACTAAGAAGATTACGTATCAAAAGAGGTATCCGGAATAAAATTTCCGGTACTTCTGTGAGACCTAGACTGTCTGTATTTAGAAGTAACAAAAATATCTACGCTCAAATCATTGACGATTTGTCTGGCCGTACTTTGGCTGCAGTTTCTTCTGCTAAAACTGAAAGCGCAACTAATAAAGTTGCGACTTCAGTGGAAGTTGGAAAGCAGATTGCACAGAAAGCACTTGAGCTTGGTATTTCAAGTGTGGTATTTGACCGTTCGGGTTACCTTTATCATGGACGTGTAAAATCATTGGCCGACGGTGCACGTGAGGCTGGACTTAAATTCTAATTTGATATGATAAAGAATAATGTACGTGCGGTTAAGGCCAGTGAAACGGATCTTAAAGAACGCGTAGTTGCAATCAAACGGGTTGCAAAAGTAGTAAAAGGTGGTCGTCGTTTCAGTTTCTCCGCTATTGTAGTTGTTGGGGACGGTAACGGTACAGTTGGCTACGGATTAGGAAAGGCAAATGAAGTTACCGATGCAATAGCTAAAGGTATTGATGATGCCAAGAAAAATCTTGTTAAAGTTCCTCTTTACCATCATACTGTTCCTCATGCAATTGAAGGTAAATATTCCGGTGGTTTTGTTTTAGTTAAGCCGGCTGCGCCAGGTACAGGTGTTCTTGCTGGTGGTGCAATGCGTGCTGTTCTAGAGAGTGCAGGAATTAAAGACGTTTTAGCTAAGTCTAAAGGTTCTTCTAACCCGCATAACGTAGTAAAAGCTACTTTTGATGCATTGTCTAAAATGCGTGATCCTCTTGTGGTTGCTAAGCAACGTGGTATTTCACTTTCAAAAGTTTTTAACGGATAATCCATGGCACAGGTAACAATAACTCAGGTAAAAAGCATTATTGACAAGCCTGAGAACCAAAAGCTTACAATGAAAGCTTTAGGATTAGGTAAAATTAGCAAATCAGTTACTGTTGAGTTAACTCCACAAATTGCTGGTATGGTTAATAAAGTTCAACATTTAGTATCTGTAAAAAATTTATAAAATGAATTTAAGTTCATTAAAACCAGCCGAAGGTTCTGTAAAGAATAGAAAGCGTATTGGTAGAGGTACTGGTTCTGGTCGTGGTGGTACTTCCACCCGTGGCCACAAAGGTGCTAAATCAAGATCAGGTTACTCAAGTAAAGCTGGTTTTGAAGGCGGTCAGATGCCTTTACAAAGACGCGTTCCTAAATTCGGCTTTAAAAACATTAACCGAGTAGAGTATTCAGCCATTAATCTGGATGTTTTACAAAATTTAGCTTCTCAGGGTACTACAAATTTCACATTTGAGACTTTCAGAACTAATGGTTTAGCTTCTAAAAATGATCAGATTAAAGTATTAGGTCGTGGTGAATTAACTTCTGCTATTGAAGTTTCAGCCCATGCCTTCTCTAAATCTGCTATAGAAGCAATAGAAAAAGCAGGTGGTAAAGTAATTACGCTTTAATTAAGTTTATGAATAAGCTTTTTACAACAATTAAGAACATTTTCGCCATAGATGATCTGCGTACCCGTATTTTAAATACGTTAGGTTTTATTGCGATCTTTCGTTTAGGTTCTTATGTTGTTCTTCCCGGTATTGATCCATCACAGCTAAAATCCAACGCCCAGGGTATCTTCGGGGTGTTGGATACTTTATTAGGTGGAGCCTTTAGTAATGCTTCAATCTTTGCATTGGGTATTATGCCTTATATATCTGCATCTATTGTATTGCAATTGTTAACAATTGCAGTTCCATATTTTCAGAAAATGCAAAAGGAAGGGGAATCGGGGCGTAAAAAGATTAATCAGATTACCCGCGTTTTAACTATTGCAATTACGCTGGCCCAGTCAATAGGGTTTATAGCCACCATTAATAGTGAAGCGATCGTAACCAATAATACCTTTTTTACAATCAGTTCCATGATCATCTTAACTGCAGGAACAATGTTCTGTATGTGGTTGGGTGAGAAAATTACTGATAAAGGTATTGGTAATGGTATTTCGATGCTCATTATGATAGGTATTGCTTCTCGATTACCTGGAGCGTTAATTGCAGAAGCCATTTCAAAACAATTAAATGGGGCCCTGATTTTCATTTTTGAATTGATTGTGCTTTATTTTATAGTTATGGCTGTAGTTATGCTTACTCAAGCCATTCGCCGGATTCCAATCCAATATGCGAAACAGCTTGGTGGAGGATCATCTGTTGCAGGTCAACGTCAATTTATCCCGCTGAAGGTAAATGCTGCGGGTGTAATGCCAATCATTTTTGCACAGTCTTTGATGTTTATTCCAGCGCTCGTTGGATCTATGTGGCGTGATGTAAATGAAGAGGTTGGAAGCTTTCTGACTACTTTATCTGATCCTTATTCATTTGTTCATAATTTATTGTTTGCCTTTCTGATTCTGGTATTTACTTATTTCTATACTGCTATAAGTGTAAATCCAAATCAAATAGCTGATGATCTGAAAAGAAGTGGCGGTTTTGTTCCAGGTATAAAGCCTGGTTTAGCAACATCGGAATTTATTGATGATGTTTTATCTAAAATTACTTTACCAGGCGCTATCTTTTTGGCAATTATCGCAATTTTACCTACTTTTGCATTCCAATTGGGAGTAAGCAGAGAATTTTCTTCTTTCTTTGGAGGAACTTCACTCATCATTATGGTTGGTGTGGTACTCGATACCATGAACCAGATTGAAAGTTATCTCCTGATGAAGCATTATGATGGAATGATGAAATCCGGAAAACTTAAAGGTCGTACGCAAAATATAGCGATAGCTTCTTAAATGGTTTTTTATAAATCAGAAGAGGAGATTGCTATTATTCGTGAGAGTGCTCAGATCCTGGGTAAAGCTCACGGTGTAGTTGCATCGAATATTAAAGAAGGTATAACCACCTTGCATCTTGATAAACTTGCTGAAGAGTTTATTCGGGATTCGGGTGGTATTCCCTCGTTTAAAGGGTATAATGGTTTTCCTTTTAGCCTTTGTATCTCTGTAAATGAAACTGTTGTCCATGGTTTTCCTGGATCATACATTATTAAAGACGGAGATATTGTTTCTGTTGATTGCGGAGTGAAATTTAAAGGCTATCATAGTGATAGTGCTTATACTCATGGTATTGGTGAAATAGACGATGCTACTTTCAGCTTATTGGAGAGAACCAAAGAATCTTTGTATAAAGGAATTGAGAAAGCAATAGTTGGAAACCGAATGGGCGACGTTGCAAATGCAATTCAGCAACATGTAGAGAAAGATGGTTTTACTGTGGTACGCGAATTGGTCGGGCATGGTATCGGAAAGAATTTACATGAGGCTCCTGAAGTTCCTAATTATGGAAAAAAAGGCCAAGGGATGAAATTACAAGCCGGGTTAGTTATAGCTATTGAGCCTATGGTTAATTTAGGCACCCGTAATATTGTACAAGAAAATGATGGTTGGACAATCAGGACCCGCGATCGAAAACCTTCAGCACATTTTGAACATACTGTTGTAGTTAGGAAAGACAAAGCAGAAATCCTAACTACATGGGATTATATAGAAAAAGCTTTAAAATAAAATATGGCCAAACAATCGTCAATCGAACAAGACGGAACTATTGTAGAAGCATTATCAAATGCAATGTTTAGAGTCGAGCTCGAGAATGGACATCAGTTAATCGCACACATTTCAGGTAAAATGCGGATGCATTATATTAAAATATTACCTGGCGATAAAGTTAAACTGGAAATGTCGCCATATGATCTAAGCAAAGGAAGAATTGTTTACCGTTATAAATAGAAATAATGAAAGTTAAAGCCTCCGTTAAAAAAAGAAGCGTTGACTGTAAGGTAATCCGTCGCAAAGGCAAACTTTACGTGATCAACAAAAAGAATCCACGTTATAAACAAAGACAAGGTTAATTAAATAAAAATTAGAAATGGCTAGAATAGCAGGAGTAGATATTCCAGACAAGAAGAGAGGCGAGATCGCGCTGACCTACATCTTCGGGATAGGTAGAAGTGCTTCCAAATCCATCTTATCTAAAGCTGGAGTAAGTTACGATAAAAAAGTTAGCGACTGGACAGAAGAAGAAGCTATTGCAATCCGTGGTGTAATTGCCGCTGAGCATAAGACTGAGGGTGTTCTGAGATCAGAAGTTCAACTTAATATCAAGCGTTTAATGGATATCGGTTCTTACCGTGGCTTACGTCACCGTAAGGGATTACCAACCAGAGGTCAGCGTACGAAGAACAATTCCCGTACGCGTAAAGGCAAGCGCAAAACAGTTGCAAACAAGAAGAAGGCTACTAAATAATTAGATAATGGCTCAGAAAAGAAAAGATAAAGCGAAGAAACGAGTTGTCGTTGTTGAACAGACTGGCCAAGTCCATATTAAAGCCTCTTTCAATAATATTATCATCTCTGTTACTAATAATAATGGCCAGGTAATTTCCTGGGCATCTGCTGGTAAAATGGGTTTTAAGGGTTCTAAAAAGAACACTCCTTATGCAGCCCAGATGGCCGCTTCAGATTGCGCAAAAGTTGCTTACGAGGCAGGTATGCGTAAAGCTGAAGTTTTTGTAAAAGGACCTGGTGCTGGCCGCGAATCTGCGATCAGAACTGTACAGAACGTAGGTATAGAAGTGACTACTATTAAAGATGTTACTCCGTTGCCACATAACGGTTGCCGTCCTCCAAAACGCAGAAGAGTTTAATTAGTAGCATTTTATTTGACATAATTTTATATGGCAAGATATACAGGCCCCAAAAGCAAAATTTCCAGAAGATTCGCTGAACCAATTTTCGGTGCCAGCAAAGCATTGCAAAAGAAAGCTTATCCTCCGGGGATGCACGGTCGAGGCCGCCGCAAAAAACAGTCTGAATATGCAATTCAGCTGATGGAAAAACAAAAAGTGAAATACCTTTATGGTATGCTGGAGAAACAGTTCGAAAACTTGTTTCATAAGGCAGCTTCTAAAGGTGGTGTTACCGGTGAAAACTTACTGGCATTATTAGAATCACGCTTAGACAATACTGTTTATCGTTTAGGTATTGCTCCAACGCGTCGTTCTGCCCGTCAGTTAGTTTTGCACAAGCATATTACTGTGAATGGTGAGATTGTTAATATTTCATCTTATTCATTAAGACCAGGCGATGTTGTGGCAGTTAGAGAGAAATCTAAATCATTAGAAGTAATTACCAATAGTCTTTCTGCCCGTAACGCTCGTCAATTTTCATGGTTAGAGTGGGATGGTAAAGAAATGACTGGTAAGTTCATTTCTGCACCTGCAAGAGATCTGATTCCTGAGAAAATTCAGGAGCAGCTTATCGTAGAGCTTTACTCTAAGTAATCTATTACTTAGTAAAGCTTACCCAAATAAATTTTCAACCATTAAAATTGCGTATATGTCAATATTAGCTTTTCAAATGCCTGAAAAAGTTGTGATGGAGAAGTCTGACGACTTCAACGGACAATTTGAATTCAAGCCACTTGAAAAAGGATATGGTGTTACTATTGGAAATGCTTTAAGACGTATTTTATTATCTTCGCTGGAAGGTTATGCAATTACTGCTATTCGGATTCCGAGCGTACTGCACGAATTTTCTGCTATTGAAGGAGTAATGGAGGATGTATCTGAAATTATTCTGAACCTGAAAATGGTTCGCTTCAAGAAAATCAGCGATGTAATTGATGATAAAGTTACCGTTTCTATTTCCGGCAAGGATAGCTTTATGGCTGGTGAAATCAATAATTTTACCAGCAGCTTTGAAGTACTAAACCCTGACCTGGTTATCTGTCACCTGGATTCAAGCATCAATTTTGAAATTGAGCTTACCATTCAGAAAGGCAGAGGTTATGTTCCGGCTGACGAAAATAAACCTGCAGACCAGGTGTTTGGTCAGATCGCCATCGATGCTATTTACACGCCAATTAAAAATGTGCGCTACAGCATCGAAAATACGCGTGTTGAACAGAAAACTGACTACGAAAAACTTTTAATTGATATTCAGACAGATGGTTCAATCCATCCTGAAGATGCTTTGAAAGGCGCAGCCAATATTCTGATCCAACACTTTATGCTGTTCTCTGACAATACCATGACTTTTGAAACTGCTAAGCAGGAAGAAGAAGAAGCGGTTGACGAAGAGATGCTGCATATGCGTAAAATCCTGAAGACGCAATTGAGCGATATGGATCTTTCGGTACGTGCTTATAACTGCCTTAAAGCAGCTGATATCCGTACTTTAGGTGATTTGGTTCAGCTTGATCTGCAGGATATGATGAAATTCCGGAACTTTGGTAAAAAGTCGTTGACTGAGCTTGAGAACCTGGTAGATGAGAAAGGCCTTACTTTCGGGATGGATCTTTCTAAGTATAAATTAGAAGAAGATTAATTAATCAACTGCATAATTCCCGATCCCCGTTTGGGTTGATTGACGGTATGCACGTGCACAAGTAAAATAAAATGAGACACGGTAAAAAAGTAAATCACTTAGGAAGAACATCTGCTCACCGCAAGGCAATGCTTTCTAACATGGCATCTTCCCTGATCCTGCACAAACGGATCAAGACTACAGTTGCCAAAGCGAAAGCGCTGCGTAAATACGTAGAGCCTCTGCTTACTAAATCTAAAAACGATACTACACACTCCCGTCGTATTATCTTCTCTTACTTACAGAACAAAGAGTCTGTAAAAGAGTTATTCGACACGGTTGCTGCGAAAGTAGCAACCCGCCCAGGTGGTTATACCCGTATTTTCAAGATGGGTAATCGTTTAGGTGACAACGCGGATGTTTGTATCATCGAATTAGTTGATTTCAATGACACGCTCCTGAACGCTACTGAAACTTCTGCTGCGGCTAAACCTAAAACCCGTAGAAGAGCTGCTGGTAAGAAAAAAGCAGAAGGTGCTGAAAATACTCCTGCTGCTGAAACGAAAGAAGAAAATAAAGCTACAGGTTCAACTGAAAATGCTGAATAAGTATTCTTTCTTAAATTAATTTGAAAGGGATACGGCGTAAGTCGTATCCCTTTTTTATTTTTGCAAAACTCTTTGGTTATGAACAACTCAAATTCGCAAGAAGCTATCTTAATGCTGGAAGACGGTACCGTTTTTAAAGGAAAATCTTTGGGAACGATTGGTACCACCGGCGGCGAGCTTTGCTTTAATACCGGGATGACCGGTTATCAGGAAATTTTTACTGACCCTTCTTATTACGGACAGCTGGTTTTAACAACTACTTCGCATATTGGGAATTACGGCGTAATTCCTACAGAAGTAGAATCTGACAAGATCCAGATTAAAGGTTTGGTTTGTAAGGAATTTTCTACGCATTTTTCCCGGAAAATGGCTGATACCTCTTTACAGGAATACTTTGAAAAAGCCGGAGTTGTGGGTATTTGTGAGATCGATACGCGGGAGCTGGTGCGCCATATCCGGAATAAAGGTGCTATGAATGCCGTTATTTCTTCAGAGATTCTGGATGTGGAAGAATTGAAGCTGCATCTGAAAGAAGTACCATCTATGGCCGGACTGGAGCTTTCTTCTAAAGTTAGCACAGAAAAACCGTATGGTTTGGAGGCTGAAAACTCGAAGTATAAAGTTGCCGTGCTAGATCTTGGCGTAAAGCGGAACAGCATGGACGAACTGATCGCCCGTGGCTGTGAATGCCGGGTTTTCCCTTACAATACACCTTTTGAGGAAATGGAAGCCTGGGGGCCGGATGGTTATTACATTTCTAACGGTCCGGGGGACCCGGCTGCTACCACGGAAGCGGTAAATACTGTGAAGGAAGTACTAAAGATTGAAAAACCGCTTTTCGGAATTTGTATGGGGCACCAGGTTTTAGCGCAGGCGAACGGTATTGCTACTTATAAAATGAAGAATGGGCACCGCGGGTTAAATCACCCGGTAAAGAATTTGATTACCGGCAAGTGTGAAGTAACTTCGCAGAACCATGGGTTTGCCGTAGATGCCGAAGCGGTGAAAGGTCATCCGGAAGTGGAGATCACCCACATTAACCTGAACGATAATACCGTGGAAGGAATCCGGATGAAGAATAAACCGGCTTTCTCGGTGCAATATCACCCGGAATCTTCTCCGGGGCCGCACGATTCTGAATATCTTTTCGATGAATTCATTTCAATGATCAATAATTCAATTAAAAAATAAAACTATAAACCGTTAATCATGGGCTTGATCCAAGACATTAAAGCGCGCCAGATCTTCGATTCGCGCGGGAACCCGACCGTAGAAGTAGATGTAATTACCGAGAATGGCTTTTTGGGCCGTGCAGCAGTTCCTTCCGGAGCTTCAACTGGTAAACACGAAGCCGTAGAGTTGCGGGACGGTGATAAGAGCCGTTACATGGGTAAAGGCGTGAGCCAGGCTGTGAAGAACGTAAACGAGATCATTGCGGATGAGCTGATCGGTTTCTCTGTTTACGAGCAGAATCTGCTGGACAAGATCCTGATCGAGCTGGATGGCACGCCAAACAAAGCAAAATTCGGCGCGAATGCGATCCTGGGGGTTTCGCTGGCAATTGCCCGGGCGGCGGCGCAGGAAGCTGGTTTGAGCCTATTCCGTTATGTAGGCGGCACTTCGGCGAATACTTTACCCGTGCCAATGATGAACATTCTGAACGGCGGCAGCCACGCCGATAATGCGATCGATTTCCAGGAATTCATGATCATGCCGGTTGGTGCTTCTTCTTTCTCGGAGGCACTTCGTATGGGTTCGGAAGTATTCCACCACCTGAAAAATGTACTGAAAGACAAAGGCCTTTCTACGAACGTAGGCGATGAAGGTGGTTTTGCGCCGAATTTGTCTTCGAACGAAGATGCGATTAAAGTGGTACTACAGGCCATTGAGAAAGCGGGTTACAAGCCTGGCGACGATATGATGATTGCCATGGATGCGGCCAGCTCGGAGTTTTTCGACGGAAAACACTACCATTTCAAAAAATCTACCGGCGACAAACTGACTTCTTCGGAAATGGTTTCTTACTGGAAAGACTGGTGCTCGAAATACCCGATCCTTTCCATTGAAGACGGGATGGACGAGGACGACTGGAAAGGCTGGAAAGAACTGACCGATACCGTTGGCGACAAAGTGCAGCTGGTAGGCGATGATCTGTTCGTAACGAACGTGAAGCGTCTGCAGGAAGGTATTGATAAGCAAACGGCTAACGCGATCCTGATCAAGGTAAACCAGATCGGTTCGCTTTCTGAAACGATTGATGCGATTAATTTAGGCCGCAGAAACGGTTATAAGAGCATCATGAGCCACCGTTCCGGTGAGACTGAAGACAATACCATTGCTGACTTAGCGGTGGCCCTGAATTGCGGTCAGATCAAAACCGGTTCGGCTTCGCGTTCTGACCGGATGGCGAAATACAACCAGCTGCTTCGCATTGAGGAAGAACTTGGCGAAACGGCTTACTATCCAGGCAAGAAATTCTAATTTATTCACGATTTGCGATTTTGATTACCGATTGTGATTTGAAAATTGAAGATCGATAAAACGTTAGAGCAGGATTTCCTGTTAAAATCTTTGTAACTTTAAGGCCGCTTTCAGCAATGAGGGCGGCCTTTTAGATTTTAGCTGGTTTGCGTTAAAAACGCTAGGGGTTAAGCTCCAAAAACTGCTGACTAAAACTGATTACGAATAATTGATTCCTGTTCACTGATAACTGGTTACTGACATGTGGGAGCGCATACCTAAATTTTTCCGGAGCTTTTATTTACTGGTTACCGTAGCTTTCCTGACCTGGATGTTTTTCTTTGATGAGAATGATTTTATCCGGCAGTACCAGATGAGCAAGAAACTCAGCGACCTGGAAGAGGAACGTGATTATTACGTTTCTAAAATTGCGGAAGTAGAAAAAGACCGGAAAGAACTGATGAGCAACGCCGACTTGCTAGAGAAATTCGCCCGCGAAAAATACCTGATGAAAAAGCCGACCGAAGATGTGTTTTTAGTAATTCCGGAAGAGAAGCGCCAGGAAGAAATTGAAGCGCAGCAAATGCCGGAATAGTTTTTAAACGGTAGGGATTTGCAGCTGAAAAGTCAGAAAACGGTATCAGATTTGATATAAAAAGTAAAAGCCACCTCATTCAGAAGTGGCTTTTACTTTTTCAGGCTGAAACCATAGCGTTTTCTTATTCGATCTTTTTGCCGGCCATAGCTTTTTTAATGGAGATCTGCATCACGCGTTCGGCAAATGGAGAAGTTTGTTCTTCCAGTTCATCTACGGCTTTCAGAATTTCGTCTTTGGTTCCGGAAGGCAGCGTGGCGCGCAGTTTTTCTACGTTGGTGCGGGTAATAGAAACTTCTTCTTCCGTTAAATGCTCGGCGTTCTTCTTCAGGAAATTCTCTACCTGGTAAAGCATCTGGTCGGCAGTGGTTTTTGCTTCGATCAGCATGCGGGCCGAAACGTCTTCTTTGGCGTGGGTAATGGAATCCATCAGCATGGTTTCTACCTGTTCGTCGGTGAGGCCGTACTGCGGTTTTACTTCCACGGTTTGCTTTACGCCGGAACGCAGTTCAATGGCTTCTACGGTTAAAATACCATCGGCATTCAGGATGAAGTTTACGTCTACTTTGGGAAGGCCGGCCGGCATTCCCGGAATTCCTTTCAGTTCGAATTCGGCGAGTTTTCGGTTTTCTTTTACCTGGTCGCGTTCGCCCTGATACACGGCAATCTTCATGTTACTCTGGCCATCTATAGAGGTAGTGTACTGGCGGCCAGCTTTGGTCGGGATCTTGGAGTTGCGCGGAATAATGCCGTCCATCAGGCCACCCATCGTTTCAATGCCCAGCGTTAACGGTGTTACGTCTAAAAGTAAAATATCCTGGCGGTTGCCGGCTAACACATCGGCCTGAATGGCGGCGCCTAAAGCCACTACTTCGTCGGGGTTGATGGAGTTGTTGGCCGGTTTTCCGAAGAAATCGGATACCATTTTGTACACAAGCGGCACGCGCGTAGAACCGCCCACCATGATCACCGAATCAATTTTATCGGCGGTCAGATTCGCGTCCTGTAAGGCCAGTTTGCACGAATTCACGGTTTTGCTTACGATCGGCGCGATCAGGTTTTCGAAATGCTCTTTGGTGAGCTCACAGGTTAAGCCGCTGGAAGTTTTGGAAGAAAATACGGCGTGGCTGCTGAGTTTTTTCTTCGCTTCTTCGGCTAAAAGACGAATCTCCTGGCTCAGCGATTTGTTTTCGTGGAGGGTTTCGGGTGCGATCTGGTTTTCTGTTAGCCAATAGTCAATGATTGCCCGGTCAAAATCGTCGCCTCCCAGATACGTATCGCCGTTGGTGGAAAGCACTTCAAAAATACCGTTGTGGATCTGCAGGATGGAAATATCGAAGGTGCCGCCGCCAAGGTCATATACCGCAATGGTTTTCTCTTCCGATGGGTCTAAGCCGATGCCGTAAGCCAGGGAAGCAGCCGTGGGCTCGTTTACAATGCGCAACACTTCCAGCCCGGCCAGTTTTCCGGCGTCGCGGGTAGCCTGTCTTTGTGAATCGTTGAAATAGGCGGGTACGGTAATTACGGCGCGGTTTACGGGCGTTTTCAGGGCGTGTTCGGCGCGCTTTTTCAGTTCTTTCAGAATTTCGGCGGAAAGCTCGATGGGAGAATAAAATTTATCGCCGATGCGCACTTTTACCAAACCTTCGGAATTATCGTCGATGATCTTGTAGCCAAAGAAATCGCGGTGCTCGCGCAGGTCCAGGTACGATTTTCCGAGCAAACGTTTTACCGAATAAATGGTGTTGGCCGGATCGGTGATCAGGAATTGCTTCGCTTCGTTGCCTACTTTCACCTCGCCGTGTGTGCCGAAATGCACCACCGAAGGCACAAGTTCGCCCAGATTCTGGTCGTTTATCGGGATTGCTTTTTTATGTTCGGGATGAATGTAAGCCACTAAACTATTGGTAGTGCCCAGGTCTATGCCCACAGCCATGTCTTCCTGCTGAATAGTGCCTGTGGTAAGATTTATTGCAACTTTTGCCATGTTTTCTATGCTTTAAAGCTTTCCAGAAACGGTATGGAAATGCCCTGCAAAAGTACGAATAAATGCCCCCTTTTCAGAATTAATCTAAATAAAGCAGTATTTCGGGAATTGATTTGCACTTATCGATGTTCATCTATCAGCGGAATTCCCACAATTTTGTTCCACGTATAGATAATTCCGGGGCCAGATATCTTTAAAAAGCCCCATTTAATAATAGCTTAGAATTTTAAAGATATTTATAATGGGCAACGTAACAACCAAACGAAAATTAGTAGCAGGAAAGCGGTTTGCAACCCGTATTCTCCCTTTTTTTGCGCCGCTTTTTTTCGCCACTTTAACGGCGCCGTCTAAAACGGTAGAAGCGAGGAGCAATGTGGCCAGTCATTTTAACCTCGATGCCGAAGTAAAACTAAACGCGCTGAAAAAATCGAATTTCCAGATGAACCTGCTGGAGATCTACGAACAAGCCGGGCTGGAGAAAAAAGGGATGACTTTCGAGGTTTTTGACAGGGCCATGATCGGGTATCTGAACCTGAAAAATGCCGGTTTGCTTTCCGATAAGCAGTTGCTCAGCGTGGTGGATTTCGACCTGCCTTCTACTAAAAAACGCTTCTGGCTTATTGATCTGGAAAAGCGGAAAGTGCTGGAAAATACCTTCGTTTCACACGGTAAAAATTCCGGCGGTAACATGGCCACACAGTTTTCCAACACCGACGATTCGAACATGAGCAGCCTGGGTTTTTACGTTACCGGCGAAACCTATTACGGCCGCCACGGCTTGTCTTTGAAACTGGATGGCATGGATGCAGCCCATAATTCTAACGCCCGCCTGCGCGATATCGTAATGCACGGTGCCGAGTACGTAAGCAAAGATTTTATCAACCAGCAGGGCCGTTTAGGCCGCAGCGAAGGCTGTCCGGCTTTACCGATGGGCTTGCACCAGGAAGTGATTGAACAAGTGCAGGACCGAACGGTGCTCTTTATTCATGCCTCGGTTCAGCCGTTACAGTCGCGTTTCCTGAACCAGGAAACGGCTATGGAAGCATTCTACAAAAATGATAATCTTATTTAGAAACGGTACTGTTTTAGCCTGAAAAAGTCTGCCCGCAAAAGTTGGCAGACTTTTTTGTTTTAGAAGCATAGCGTTTTCAGATTCGGTTGTTTGAAATAACAATAAATAGTTTTAAATTAACGCACTACTTCCAGCGCTAAACCTTGAAACTATGAGAAAACCGAAAAAACTGCTTGTAGCCTTTCTAAGCTTATTTTTGTTTGTACCAGTCGCCCAGGCGCAGACGAGCAATGCGTACACTTGCCAGACTGAAAGACATGCCGCAGAACTAGAAAACCAAAACCCGAATCTGATAACCAATCGGCAAGCGATGGAAGCGCAGATTCAGCAGTATCTGCAGCAGGCAGGTTCGTTAAAAACAAATGGCGTGGTGATTAAAATTCCGGTGGTGGTGCACGTGGTTTCGGAAAAGGGCTGCAATTCTATCTCCAAAGCGCAGGTTTTGAACGGGCTGGAAGTAGTGAACCAGGATTTCCGGCGGCAAAACCCCGATACAATAAATACCCGCGCTGTTTTTAAACCATTCGCCGCCGATACCGAAATTGAATTTGTGCTGGCCCGGAAAGACCCGCAAGGCAACCCGACCGATGGCATAAACCGCATTACTTCGCCTTTGGCTCACGTGCCGGCTACCCGCGCAACTTTACAACAAGCCGTGCCGGCCTGGCCAACCAATCAGTATCTCAATATCTGGCTGGTAGAAAGTATTTACGATGCCCAGTCTGGTATGAATATCTTAGGCTACGCTCAATTTCCGCACGTGCCGCCGTTGAATATTTTTGGGGTGGTACTGGAGCATAGCCAATGGGGAAAACAAGGTGCTGTGCCGGGCACCACCGCAAGCTCGACCGGCCATTTTGCTACCACCGAAATTGCGCATTGCTTTAACTTGTTTCATATCGAAGGTATTAATTGTACCGATGGGGATCTGGTTTCTGATACGCCCCCATCAACATTTGCCGGTCCGTTTACCTCGGCCTGTAACTTAAGCCAAAATACCTGTACCAACGATGTGGCCTTAGGTTTTCCGACAGATATGCCCGACCAGATCGAGAACTTTATGAGTTTCAGTAGTTTTTCCTGCATGAATATGTTCACGAACGGGCAGAAAATGCGCATGCGGGCCAGCCTCAATACGTATCCGCACCTGCAAAACATGGTTTCCCCATCTAATGCCCTTGCAACCGGCATTGATCCGAGTGTTACCGTAGCACCCTTAACGCCAAAACCTTATTTCTGTGCCGATACCAGAAGAATCTGTGCGGGCAATTCGGTTACTTTTTCGGATATTTCTTACCAGCAAGCAGCCAGTTCCAGAACCTGGAGCTTTCCGGGAGGCACGCCGGCCACTTCTACGGTGCAAAATCCGGTGGTAACGTACGCTACGCCCGGGAAATATGCCGTAACGCTTACGCTCAGCAATGGCGGCAACACTTACCCGGTTACCGTTACGAATTTCATTGAAGTAGTGCCGGTTTCGAATCTGATTAATGTAACGTTCCCGGATTATTACGTGGAAAGTTTTGAAGAACCAACGTTCCCGGAAAGTGCAACGGCCAACCGCAACTGGGAAATGAAAACGTCTGCGCTGGGAGCAAACCCGGCGAATTGGCAAAGAACCAATGCATCATCATCCACCGGAGCCCATAGCCTTCTTCTGGGAAGTGCCAGTGTTCCGGAAGGAACGATCTCCACGTTAATTACGCCGAATTTTACCGGCGGTGCTCCCTATGTATTTTTTAGAATGGCTTATGCCAAACGCGTTGCGCAGCCGAAAGATGAACTGCGGGTCTATGCCTCTGCAGATTGTGGCGCAACCTGGGGCAACCCGATTATTACCTTAACCGGCAATCAGTTAGTTACTAACGGCGGCACAAGTGTAAGCGGAAACTATATTCCTGCTTCCGGTGATTGGAAAACCAAATTTATTAGTTCCGGAGGAAGTTTCCAGAATTGGGGCGCTGACCATACCATGTTCAAAATTGAAACCGTGAACAACGGCGGCGGCACGTTTTACTTCGATAATTTTGAGATCGGAAACTTGTTATGCACTAACGAAGAACTGGCTTCGCAAAATAAGATCAACCTTTATCCGAACCCCTTAACTGCTGAATCGAAGCTGGAATTTGAATTGAAAACTTCGGAAAAAGTAACGGTGAAAATTCTGGATCTGGTTGGAAAAACTATCTATTCCGGTTCGGAAGCTACTTTTTCGGCCGGAAAGCATAGCGTTTTGCTGGCCGATAAAGTGAAAAACCAAAGCAAAGGTTTGTACCTGGTGCAGCTGCAAATGGGCGGGAAAGTTTTCAATACCAAATTGCTCTTGCAATAAAAGGCTGATGCATACACATAAAAAAAGCCTGCTGAATGATTTTCAGCAGGTTTTTTTGTTTTTAGATCGGGCAGTTTTTCACCCTGAAAGCATAGCATTCTCTAGAAAGTTAAGCTGAATTTTTTGGCCAGTTCCTCCAGGTCTTTAATTACCGGATCGAGTAAGTGAATGCCTTCCTGCAGGCGCTGCTCGGAAGTGATGCGTTCCGGATCGCCGGGGATCATTACTTTTTCGCCGGGCTTGGCTTTGGAATTGCGGAAGGTTTGGATCCAGTTATCCATGTGGGCTTTAAATTCATCGGCGGGACGGAACGCATCTACGCGCATGGCACCCAGAAAATGCCCGATGCCTTCGCCTACCGGGTTTTCCGGCAACGGTAAAAAGCTTACGAACGGCGGTACCCAGGGACCGTAATTTGCCCCGCTTAAAACTGCCGAAAAAATATCGACCACCGAGCCCAAACCGTAGCCTTTGTAACTGGCTGAAGCACCGCCGAGCGGCAGCATTGCGCCGCCCAGTTTCAGTTCGTCGGGGTTGGTGGAATCCAGGCCGAATTTGGTTTGGATCCAGCCAATTGGCGCTGCTTGTTTTTTGCGTTGCAGTACTTCCAGTTTGCCGTTGGCCGCGGTGGTAGTAGCCATGTCCAGAATAAAATCGGGTTCTTCGTTGGCCGGAATGGCAATGGCAATGGGATTGGTGCCTAATAAACGGTCGAGGCCATTGGTTGGGGAAACCAGCGGACTGGCGTTGGTCATGGCCCAGCCGATCATGTTGTGGGGCAGGGCACGCATGGCATGGTAGCCGGCAATGCCGAAGTGGTTCGAATTTTTTACTGAGATCCAGCCGCTGCCCGCAATTTCAGCCTTCTGAATAGCCATATCCATTACTCTGGGTGCAACAACTAAGCCTAAACCGGCGTCGCCATCTATAGTAGCGGTACTGGGCGTTTGGTGCACGATCCTGATTTCGGGTCTGGCATTGATGCGGCCGGCATCCCAGAGGCGCACGTACCCGATCAGGCGGGCAATGCCGTGCGAATCTACGCCCCGCAGATCAGCGGCCAGCAACGATTCGGTGGCTAAACGGGCATCGTCTTCCGGGCAGCCCATGGCCAGAAAAACCTGTTCGGTAAAATGAAAGAGGTGATTATATGAAAACATCTATATAAAGCGTTAAAGCGGTAAAAGTACCACAATTTAGGCAGAAATTTCCGAGCTTTACGGGAAATGCTATTCCTTCCAGTTATCATGCTTCCTTCTATGAATAATTTCTCTGTTGCGCGTTCCCGGGTTTTTACCGCGATTTTCATAGCGTTTTTGCTCCTGTTTTCTGTACCGTTTCAGCTTCGGGCGCAAAGCCGGAAAGAAGTTTCGGCTACGGTAAAGGAGGTAACCGTTTTTCTGCAGCGCGCCCAGGTTTTCAGTTCGGTCAGAACCAATATTAGTGCCGGCGAAACCGAAGTAGCCATTATTAATGTGCCTTCGCAGCTCGACGCGGCCAGTTTGCAGGTGGAAGCTAAAGGAAACGCTATGTTGCTCAACATTCGGTATGAGAATGATTACCTGGGCGGCAAAACCAAACCGAAAGATGTAATACAGGTGGAAGATTCGCTTCAGAATTATACCAACCAGATCCGCACGGTAACCGACCAGATCGATATTTTCCGGAAGGAGGAAACCATGATATTGGCAAACCAAAGCATTGGCGGCCAGAAAGGCGTTACGTTAGACGATCTGGAAGAAATTGCCGATTTTTTCCGCCAGCGGCTTACTTCTATCCGGACAAACATTTTGAAAAATGAAATTAAACTGAAAATTCTAAACGAAAAAGCCCAGAATTTACGCAACCAGTTAGGCGAAGTGAACAGCCGCCGGGCTTTGCCTACAGGCCGCATTCTGGTAAATGTTTCCGCCGAAAACGCTACCCCGCTGAACCTGGAAATAAGTTACGTGGTTTATAACGCCGGCTGGCAACCAACCTACGACCTGCGCGCCACCAATACCAAAAGCCCGATGAAGTTGTTTTACAAAGCCAATGTGTACCAGAATACGGGGGTAAGCTGGAATAACGTAAACCTGACTTTAGCGACTACCAACCCAAGCATCGGCGCAACCAAACCGGAATTACAGCCCTGGTATCTTTATTTTTATACGCCAACGCCGCGCGTTACCACCTTGTCTGAAGTTTCGGTTACGAGCGCTTCAAGAAAAAGAAACCGGCTGGCAAAACCCGCGGTAAACCAAAGTATTGACGTGTCTGCCGCGCCTCCGGCGGAGATGGAAGGTTGGGGCGCTGAAGCGGCTGATGTAGTTTCGGATTACACGCAAACCACGGAAAGTACTTTGTCGGTTAATTTCAAGATCGGCATTCCGTATTCGGTTCCTTCAGATGGCAAGCGGCAATTGGTAGATATTCAGCAACTCGACGTGCCGGCTACCTACAAATATGCCGCAACGCCTAAACTGAGCACCGATGCTTTTTTGCTGGCCCAACTTACCGGTTGGGATGAGTACAACATTCTACCCGGCGAAGCCAATATTTTCCTGGAAGGCACTTTTACCGGCAAAACCGTACTGAACCCGCAAGCCACCGGCGATACATTACAGGTTTCCCTGGGCCGCGACAAAAGGGTAGTGATTTCGCGCGAAAAAGTGAAGGAACTGCAAAGCAAAAGTTTGCTAGGAAATACCCGCAAAGAAGTGCGCGGCTTTGTAACTACCATTCGCAACACAAAGAACGAAGCCCTGGAAATTACTTTAGAAGACCAGATTCCGGTAAGCAACAACAAGGAAATTGAAGTGGAACTGGAGGAAGGCAGCAACGGGAATTTAAACAAAGATACCGGCAAAATTACCTGGAACCTGAAACTGAATCCGAACGAAACGAAGAAAATCCCGCTGCGCTTCTCGGTGAAATATCCGAAAAATCAGGTGGTGCCGGGACTTTAGAATTGCTGATGGTTAATTGTTAATTGTTAATTGTTAATTGTTGGGTTTTTAGGTCCAAAATTATAGCGTTATGTTGGTTGTTCGAAGTACGTGTTACCCACCCTAAACTCAGATTCTGCCAACTTCAAGAATTATTGAGTCATTCTGAGCTTGCTGAAGAATCTAACTGGTACTGCTATGGAATTCGAGCGAAGCAATGAATTCCTTGGTCGAGGTTCGAGGTTAGCTATCGTGCGGTTTCGGTACGCGTTAGTTCCCTCGACAAGCTCGGGATGACCAGAAAAATTATTTATTAATTCCTTAAACTGACATTGTTGGTAGAAGTAAGCATTATTTGCTGCATAAAAAAGCCGCTCCGGAAACTCCAATGCGGCTTTACTTTCTTAAATCAAAACGGTAGCGTTTTCGGCCTGAAAAGTCCAGATACCAATTACCAGCTGCCAGATACCAAATTAAGCCGTTTTCATGGCCAGTAATTCCTGGAGCATCCCTTCTTTCAGGGCGTAACCAGAAACCCGGATGCGCTCCATCTGATATTCCTCCAATATAAAATCGATCAGCACCAAAGCAACCACGATCATGTCGGCCCGCATTTCGATCATGCCGGGAATGGCCAAGCGTTGCAGGTGGTTCATGGGCAGAATTTCGTGGTACATGCGGTAAAAAGAAGCCAGGGAAAGATCCCATTCCGAACGGGAATTCTCGAGGCGGTTATAGCCGTGTTTCAGCGCTTCCATGTCGCAGAGCGTATCGAAGGTGCCGGAAGAACCGATGAGGGTTTTAGGTTGGAATTTGCGGACCGCTTCGCTTAAGGGCGCCAGCTTCTGTAACAGAAATGCCTTTTCAGCGGCAATTTCCGGTTCCGGGATCGGGTCGTGTTTAAAAAAATGATCGAGCAGGCGCTGGGCACCAATTTCGAAGCTGCGTTTCCAGAAAATGGTTTTGCGGTCGGCAATGATAAATTCTACGCTGCCGCCGCCAATATCGATGATCAGGTTTTTTTCCAGACCCAGATCCATGGCGCTGCGCACACCCAGGTAGATCAGTTCGGCTTCGCGGTCGCCGTCAATAATTTCAATGTCGTAGCCAAAGGTTTGCTTGATTTCCCGGGCCAGCGCCGGACCGTTGGAAGCGTTGCGCATGGCGCTGGTAGCGGTGGCTTTTACTTCGTGCACCCGGAATTCGGCCATTCTTTCCTGAAAAGCTTCGAGCGTGATCAGGGCGCGTGCCCAGGCATCGGGCGCAATTTCGCCGGAACTGATGCCGCCTTTGCCGAGTTTTACCGGCGCTTTGAATTTCAGCAACACATTGCCGTGACCGTAATCGTCTATTTCGGTTATCATTAGATGGAACGTGTTGGTTCCCAGGTCGATAAGAGCAATGCGGTGCCGGTTCATAGAGCGAAGGTTAAGGTTTCGGAGCGTTGGTGCTGAAGCGGAAAAAAGTGCCCAAAGGCAGCTTACGTAATTTCTGGTCCTGGAGATATATTTCGCCAAGTTCCTGCGTTTTTTTCGCGAACGGAAAGTTCTGATTCATCAGGTTTTCTAGGATCAGGGCCGAGAAACCGAGCGAATACAGGTTGATAACGAGAAAGCTGTTTTTCGGTTCGAGCAGTTCGGCGCAGAGTTTCAGCATTTCGTTCAGTTCGTCTTCCAGCTGCCACTTTTCGCCGTTCGGTCCGCGACCGTAAGCGGGCGGGTCCAGGATGATGCCGTTGTATTTATTGCCCCGTTTCACTTCGCGTTTCACAAAGGTCATGGCGTCTTCCACGATCCAGCGGATGTCTTTTAAACCGCTGGCTTCCATGTTTTCGCGAGCCCAGAAGTTCACCTGTTTTACCGAATCTACGTGCGTAACCTGCGCGCCGGCACCTCTGGCGGCTAAACTCGCGCCGCCGGTATAGGCAAATAAATTCAAAACTTTGGCGTTCGGAATCGCTTTGCTTTGGTCGTAAATGAATTTCCAGTTGGCGTCCTGCTCCGGAAACAACCCTACGTGCTTAAAGCTGCTCAAACCCAACCGGAATTTCAGTTTCAGGTTTTTGTAGTTGTAATTGATGAACCATTGCTCGGCCATATTCTTTTTCAGCATCCATTGTCCGCGCTCGGCGCTGCCTTTTTCGCGCTTGAAAATGGCTTGGGCCTGGTTTTTCCATTCGGTTTCGGAAAGGGCTTTGTCCCAGATGGCTTGCGGTTCAGGACGGGCCAAAACAAAATCGCCGAAGCGCTCCAGCTTTTCGAAATTGCCGGAATCGATCAGTTCATAATCGGGCCAGTTGGAAACGGTGAGAAAAGAATACATATATACAGGTCGGATTTTTTTGCTAAAACGTTGCGCGAAGGTACTAAATTTGTTGTTGGTTATTGGTTGTTGGTTGTTCGTTCGTTGTTGGTTGTTGGGTGGGAATTTTGGAACTTGCGGAGATAGAAAGTATTGAATCCATTTTATGAAAGTCAATTTTGAATTAGTTGAGAATTACGCCATTAATTTTGAAGGCAGGCATATTGATGTTCATAATGACTACGATTTTGTTAGTTTTGATTTTGATATAGTATCACAAATTTTGAAACTTAACTGGATAAAATCAGATAGAAATAGAATTACTTTCAATGAGATTCTTGATTTCACTTTGATTCATTATGAGGTAAATTTTCTAAATATTATGCCTCGCGATTCTAAAGCACTGAATTCTGATGATTCTTGCTTATTAGATTTTACTTTCTTTCCATCTACGGAACGTGATATAAATGATAGTTTAATGATTCAAAATTTGCCTCACAATTTAGATGATATCATTTATACATTCGCGGGAGGACAAATCATAAGAGTTAATTGTAGTGAAATTAAATTTGTAACGTCTTCAATAAAAAGTTAAACAAACTGTAATCTTACTTTTTTAGCCATTTTTGATATCGTTTTCACTAAATTAATGAAGTTGACTTGCTATTCTTATGCTAATGAAATCAATAATGATTTTTATTTCTTTCCTTCTGATATCATTTAATTGTATTGCTCAAAATCCAATAATTAGGACAGACTTTGACACGATTAAGGTTTTTCATGAAAAAACGCTTGTTCATTATAGAACATATCAAGACTCTTTGTTAGTTGAAGAAGCTCAGGCATTCTTATTTCCGATTACACTCAAAATTCCCAGGTTTAGATTATTGTTGGGCATTTTCAAAGTAGAAGTTGAGACCGATAGCATTGTTTTTCATGGGAGTAGAAAAAGCTTTTTGTCGGATCGGTCTTATAAAGTTGAAGAATATGAAAATGGTCAACTTTTAAACACGGGTTATTTTGATTCTTCTGGTCTTGAAATAAGTAAAGCTTTATTTTATTCTCATAGTAATTTTAAAGGGCCATGTGTTGAATATGGCAGCCATTTCTTCCTGAAAGGCAGAAAAAATTAGAATACCATACAATAGCCATTCTTTACTTTTTCAGCCATTTTAGATACCGTTTTTAATTAATCGATGAATATAAATTTCTATAAATACCAGGGCACCGGCAACGATTTCGTGATGATAGACGACCGCGATGAAAAATTTCCGGTGGAAGATCAGCAGTTGGTCGCACATTTGTGTCACCGCCGCTTTGGCATTGGCGCCGATGGTCTGATTCTGCTGCGCAACAAAGCCGGCTACGATTTCGAAATGGTGTATTTTAACGCTGACGGCCGCCTGGGTTCCATGTGCGGCAACGGCGGAAGATGCACCGTAGCGTTCGCAAAATTCCTGGGCGTTATTCAAAACCAAACCAGATTCTTAGCCGCCGACGGTGACCACGAAGCAACAATTGAAAACGGTCTGGTTTCGCTGAAAATGAACGAAGTGAATAGCGTGGAATGCGGTACTGATTTTTATTTTATGAACACCGGCTCGCCGCATTACGTAACTTTCGGCGAAAATGTAGCGCAGGAAAACGTGTTCGAAAAAGGCCGCAGCATTCGTTACAACGAGCGTTTCAAACAGGAAGGCACCAACGTGAATTTCGCCGAAATGCGCCCCGATAAAAGCCTTTACATCCGGACCTACGAACGCGGCGTGGAAGATGAAACGTATTCCTGCGGTACCGGCGTAACGGCCTCGGCTTTGGCAGCTTCGTTAAAAGGTCTGGAAAGCCCGGTGAAAATAGAAACGCCGGGCGGCAACCTTCAAGTTTCGTTTAAAAAACAAGGCGAACATTTTACCGATATCTACCTCACCGGCCCCGCCGAACAGGTTTTCAAAGGCGAGTTTTTAGCTGCAAAACGGTAGCGTTTTTAGCCTGGAAAGGGTAACGTTTTTCTTTGCTTCCAGAGCTGGTTTAGTAGCGTTTAATACTTTAGCGGTCATCCCGACGACAGGAGGGATCTCACCGGACTAGTAGAAATGCCGGAGAAAATGTACTACCAACCTGATGAGATCTCTCCTGACGTCGAGATGACGGATAAGAGATAAAACTGCTGTAATCAGGTCTTGAGTTTTAAAACAACCAATCTATCATTCACTAATTCTCTCATTCAAAATTTCTATGTTCCTTTCCTCTAAAAACATCAGCCTCCGCGCCCTCGAACCAACCGATCTGGATTTTTTGTACACGCTGGAAAACGATGCTTCGATCTGGGAAGTGAGCAATTCGGTGGCGCCGTATTCTAAATTTATTCTGCAGAAATACCTCGAAAATGCCGCCGCCGATATTTATGAAACCCGGCAACTGCGGTTTGTGATCTCGGAAGAAACGCACGGTGCGGTAGGCGCAGTAGATCTTTTCGATTTTGAGCCGCAGCACATGCGCGCCGGGGTGGGGATTAGCGTGCTGGCCGGCTTCCGGAAAAAAAAATACGCTTCGGAGGCTCTGGAATTGTTAAAAAAATATGCCAGCGAACTGCTGAACCTGCACCAATTATACGCCAGCGTGCCCGAAGATAATTATGCCAGCCTGCAGCTTTTTCGCAAGGCCGGTTTCGAGGAATGCGGCCTGCATAAAGACTGGCTTCGCACTTCCGAAGGCTGGAAAAGCGTGATCGAATTTCAACTCATTTTTTCGTAACCAAAAGCCCGGATTTAAATTATTGCCGGAATATGAAGTGTTAAATGTCCGGCTTTAAAGCTCTGAATCGCCTTCTTTTTATTTTATTATTTAAGCGTTTCCTGCCGATTTTTTCGGTTAATAACTAAAACGCTATCCTTTTTCAATTAAAAACTGCTTCTGCTTTTTGCAGTTTTTCTGCGGCTGTAAGTACCTGCCGCTTCTCCAGCTTCACACTTCTCTTCTATTTATCGCAACACTGCGGGTAAGCCTTCATTACACATTTCCTGATAAACCTGGCTATGATTCCGGTGTATACAATTCTTAACAAAGGGAATGTAGATTTCACGCGCTAAATACACCAATTTACAGTTTTTATGAAATTTCTGTAGCCCTTTTTGCGGTCTGAACGTATGCTGTTTTCTATGGCCTTTTGGACTTTTCTGTCTTCCTCGGCTAGCCAACCAAAACAGAATAAACCAGTTTCTGACTAAATTTCGTATCACGCTATGTATAAAGCTTCTACCGCATCACCTTCCATTCCTTCCGAAACCCTTACTGATTTTCCGACAACTGAAACCAAAAATTCCGGGACGCAATCCGTTGCAAATTCCGGCAACGCATTAAACACATTTCTAAATAATCTGCCCGATGTAGTTTGTTTTTCGCATTTGCGTTGGGATTTTGTGTATCAGCGGCCGCAGCATTTGCTTTCGCGGTTTGCCAAATACAGCCGCGTTTTTTACTTCGAAGAACCGGTTTTTTACGATAACGCCCAGCCGCATTTCGATGTAACCACGCGCGGCGAAAATATTACGGTATTGGTCGCGCATTTACCCCACGGTTTAACGCCGCAGGAATCGGATGAGAAGCAGATCGAATTGCTAGATGCTTTCTTAGTCGCGCAGAAAATAAACCGCTATTTGCTGTGGTATTATACGCCCATGGCGCTGGAAATTTCCCGGCAGTTGCAGCCCGAACTCACCGTTTTCGATTGCATGGATGAACTTTCGGCGTTTAAGTTTGCTCCGCCGCGGCTGCGCGAATTAGAAGCCGAAATGTTCTGGAAAGCCGACGTGGTTTTTACCGGCGGACAAAGTTTATTCGAAGCTAAAAAAGCCAGCCACGCCAACGTGCACGCCTTCCCGAGCAGCATCGATAAAGCGCATTTCGGCACAGCCCGCAAAGGTTTGGACGATCCTGCCGACCAGGCCTATATTCCGTATCCGCGCTTAGGTTTCTTCGGGGTTTTAGACGAACGTTTTGATATTGAATTGCTGGAAAACCTGGCCAACGCGCAACCTGATTGGCAGTTTATCATGATCGGCCCGGTGGTGAAAATTGATCCGGAAACGTTGCCGAAAAATGCCAATATCTATTACCTCGGCGGTAAGAAATACGAAGAATTGCCCTCGTATCTGGCCGGTTGGGATGTAGCATTATTGCCCTTCGCCGACAACGAATCGACCCGCTTCATCAGCCCTACCAAAACGCCCGAATATTTAGCCGCCGGCAAGCCCGTAGTTTCTACCCCGATCCGGGATGTGGTGCGCCCGTACGGCGAAAACAACCTGGTGCACATTGCCCGCGATGCCGCCGAATTTGAAGTGGCCATCCAGAACGCTTTGCTCCAAAACAACGACCCGGAATGGCTGCAAAAAGTAGATGCTTTTTTAGCAAATACTTCCTGGGAACAGACCTGGCAAAACATGGCGCTGCAAATGCAGAAGGCCCTGGCAGGAAAAACAAAATAAGCTGGAGGTCACATCTTCAAATCTCCAAATTTTCAAATCTCCAAATTATAGAATATGTTCGATTATCTGATCGTTGGGGCCGGGTTTGCCGGCAGCGTACTGGCCGAAAGACTGGCCAGCCAGGAAAACAAAAAAGTGCTGATAATTGACAAGCGCAACCACATTGCCGGCAATGCCTTCGACCATTACAACGAGGCCGGAATTTTGGTGCACAAATACGGGCCGCACATTTTTCATACTAACTCCAAAGACGTTTTCGATTACCTTTCCAACTTCACCGAATGGCGCAGTTACGAGCACCGCGTGCTGGCCAGTGTAGACGGCCAATTGCTGCCCATTCCCATCAACCTCGACACGATCAATAAGCTTTACGGCCTGAATTTAACGGCTTTTGAAGTAGATGAATTCTTCGAATCGGTGGCCGAAAAAGTAGATAAAATTACAACTTCTGAAGACGTGGTGGTAAGCAAAGTGGGCCGCGAATTGTACGAAAAATTTTTCAGGAACTACACCCGCAAACAGTGGGGCATGGATCCGTCGGAGCTTGATAAATCGGTTACCTCCCGGGTGCCCACCCGCACCAACCGCGACGACCGTTACTTCACCGATACCTACCAGGCCATGCCGCTGCATGGCTTTACCCGAATGTTCGAAAAAATGCTATCGCACCCGAACATAAAAGTGATGCTCAACACCGATTATAAAGAAATTGAAGACATCATTCCGTTCAAAGAAATGATCTTTACCGGCCCGGTAGATGAGTATTTCGGTTTCCGTTTCGGCAAGCTGCCATATCGTTCGCTGGAGTTCAAACACGAAACCCTGAATACCGAAAAAATGCTGCCCACGGCGGTGGTAAATTACCCGAACGAACAGCCTTACACCCGCATCACGGAGTTCAAATATTTAACCGGCCAGCAGCACCCCAAAACCAGCGTGGTTTACGAATATCCACAGGCCGAAGGCGACCCGTATTACCCGGTGCCGCGCCCCGAAAATGCGGAGCTTTACAACCAGTATAAAAAGCTCGCCGACCAGACGCCCAACGTACATTTTGTCGGACGCCTGGCCACCTACAAATACTACAATATGGATCAGGTAGTCGCGCAGGCTTTAACGCTTTTTAAGAAGATTTCGATCCGGGAAACCAATAGTGAAAATGCCGGATTACTTGATGGTGCTTTTCAGAAACTGAACGGCCACGCGGTAAAACTAAACGGAAGCGCCACTAAAATCAGGGAGCATGAATAAACCGGAGATCTGGGGCGGCATAGAGTGCAGCATGAACCGCGTAGGCGATAACTATTTCGGGCAGCTGGCGCGTAACGGGCATTTATTTCGCCCCGACGACCTGGAGCTGTTTGCCGGTTTAGGTTTGAAAAAACTGCGCTACCCGCTGCTCTGGGAACAGCTCGCCCCGGAAGATCCAAACCAGATAAACTGGGCCTGGGCCGAAGCAAATATGCACCGGTTAAAGGAGTTGAAAATTGATCCGATTGTAGGCTTGATTCACCACGGCAGCGGCCCGAAATACACCAACTTACTCGATGAAAACTTCCCGGAAAAGCTCGCAGCGTACGCCCGGAAAGTGGCCGAAAAATTTCCTTGGGTTACTTATTATACACCCGTAAACGAACCTTTAACCACGGCGCGTTTCAGCGGGCTTTACGGCTTGTGGTTTCCGCACGAAAGATCGGATAACGCCTGCCTGAAAATGCTGCTGAACCAGTTAAAAGGAACGGTGCTGGCCATGCGGGAAATCAGCAACATAAACCCTGCAGCCAGACTCGTGCAAACCGAAGACCTTGGCCTGACGCACAGCACCGAATCACTCGCTTACCAGGCCGAATTTGAGAATAGTCGCCGCTGGCTTACTTTCGATCTGCTCTGCGGCAAAGTAAACCAAGAGCATCCGCTCTGGGGTTATTTTCAGTGGGCGGGAATCGATGAAAAAACGGTACTGTTTTTTGCCGAAAATCCGCTGCCGCCCGATCTCATCGGCATCAATCACTACATCACGTCGGAGCGGTTTTTAGACGAAAATCTGGTGCCTTATCCGCCTCATACGCACGGCCAGAATCACCGCCACCGCTATGCCGACGTAGAAGCTGTGCGCATCGAAAACCTGGAAACGGCCGGCCCGGAAAAACTGCTGCTTGATACCTGGAACCGCTACAACTTACCCTTAGCCGTAACCGAAGTGCACCTGAATTGTACCCGCGAAGAACAAATGCGCTGGCTTCAGGAAGTATGGCAAGCCGCCGGAAATGCGCAAAAACAGGGCGCCGAAATAAAAGCCGTAACCGCCTGGTCTTTATTGGGTTCTTTCGACTGGAATTCGCTGCTGACCCAACCCAACGATCATTACGAAACCGGCATCTTCGACATTTGTTCGGAAAAGCCCCGCGCTACGGCGTTGGCTAAACAGATTAAAGCCTATGCCGGAACCGGGAAATACGCCCACGAAATTCTGAAAACGCCGGGCTGGTGGCACCGGCCGGGAAGGTTTAATTACCACTGTTTCGAATCGCAAAACGCTATGGTTTCCGGGCAAAAAAGTCAAGGAAATAGAGCTGAAAAGATCCGGCCCATTCTGATCACCGGGGCTACCGGAACGTTGGGAAATGCCTTTGCCCGCATCTGCGAAAAACGCGGCTTAACGTACGTGCTGCTTTCCCGAAACGGTATGGATATTGCCGAAAAAAGTAGCGTGGAAAATGCCGTCCAAAAATACCAGCCCTGGGCCATTATCAACACCGCCGGCTACGTGCGCGTGGACGAAGCCGAAACCGATGCGGACCGCTGCTACCGCGAAAACACCGATGGCCCCAAAGTTTTAGCCGAAGTCTGCGCCCAAGAAAATATTCAGCTCCTTACCTTTTCTTCCGACCTGGTTTTCGGTGGCACTAAAAATACGCCTTACCTGGAAACCGACCAACCCAACCCAACCAACGTGTACGGCAGCAGCAAACATCTGGCAGAAAAGCACGTGCTGGAAATTTTGCCGGAAGCACTTATTATTCGCACCAGCGCTTTTTTCGGCCCTTGGGACAGCTACAATTTCCTGTTTCACGCCTTAGAAACCTTGTCCCGGAATGAAGTTTTTACCGCGGCTTCCGATGCGTTCATCTCGCCAACCTACGTGCCCGATCTGGTACATACTGCTTTAGACTTGCTCCTCGATAAAGAAAAAGGCATCTGGCATGTAGCAAACCAGGGCGAAATAACCTGGGCAGATTTTGCCCGGAAAGCTGCTGATATGTTGCAGATCCAGACCGAAACCTTGGAACAAAAGCCGGTAAACGAATTTAATTTTACTGCTCAACGGCCTGCTTATACGGTTTTAAGTTCAGCCCGTGGTAACCTGCTGCCTTCCCTGGAAGATGCGCTTGCCCGTTTTGTCAGGGATTCGGAGCATCGGGTCTGGGAAACGGTATGGTTTGATTCTCAAAAAGTTAATGCCGAAACAGCTTCGGAATATTAGTTGGAAACGATACCCTGCTTTCAAAACGGTATACTTTTTTAACCAAAAACCGCAAGTTTGTCAGGTTGGCTGTTATTTAGGAGTTATGGCATTGTTTTCGAGAATCCTGCTTCCATTATTCGGAAATACCGCGTATTTTTGAGGTTATTAGCTTAGGATTCTAAAAATTAACGAAAAATGTTCGATCTAATCGGAAAAACCGTCGCGAAGTTGTTTGGCACGAAGTCGGAACGGGATATTAAAGAAGTAATGCCGTACGTAACGCGTACCAACGAGGAATACGCCAAACTTACCGGTTTATCCGACGACCAGCTGCGCCAGCGCACCAACGAAGTAAAAGCGATCATCGATGAGCGTTTACGGCCGATTGACGAACAGATCGCGGCGTTGCATGCCCGCGTTCAGAATGAAACTTCCCTGGATATCACCCAGAAAGAAAATATTTTCGCAGAAATAGACGAGCTGGAAAAACAACGCAACAAAGACCTGGAAGTGGTGCTGTTAGAAGTATTGCCCCAGGCTTTTGCCATTGTAAAAGATACCGCCCGCCGCTATACCGAAAACGAAAAATTAGTAGTAACCGCTACCGATCTGGACCGCACTTTTGCCAGCCGCAAACCCAACGTACAGATTGAGGGCGACAAAGCGATCTGGCACAACAAATGGATGGCTGCCGGTACCGAAGTTGTCTGGAATATGGTGCATTACGACGTACAGCTGATTGGTGGTACCGTTCTGCACATGGGTAAAATTGCCGAAATGGCGACCGGTGAAGGTAAAACCCTGGTAGCAACGCTGCCAGCTTTCTTAAATGCGCTGGCCAAACGCGGCGTGCACGTAGTAACCGTAAACGACTACCTGGCCAAGCGTGACTCTGAATGGATGGCGCCGCTTTTCGAATTCCACGGCATTACTTTGGATTGCATTGATAAGCACCAGCCTAACTCCGAAGCCCGCCGCAACGCGTATCGCGCCGATATTACCTACGGAACGAACAACGAATTCGGCTTCGATTACCTGCGCGACAACATGGCCCGCGAACCGGAAGAACTGGTACAGCGCAAGCACCACTTCGCCATGGTCGATGAGGTTGACTCCGTTTTAATTGACGATGCCCGTACGCCACTCATTATTTCCGGCCCGGTGCCACGCGGCGACGAACATGAATTTTATGAGCTGAAACCGCGCATTGCCATGCTGGTAGAAGCGCAGCGGAAACTGGTTAATAATTTTCTGGTTGAAGCTAAAAAACTGATAAAAGAAGGCAATACCCAGGAAGGCGGCGTGTCTTTGTTCCGTGCCCACCGCGGTCTGCCTAAAAATAAAGCCTTAATTAAATTCCTTTCCGAAACCGGGATCCGGGCCATTCTGCAAAAAACCGAGAACTTCTACCTGCAGGATAATTCCCGCCAGATGCCGGAAGCCGACAAACCGCTTTTCTTCACCATCGACGAAAAGAACAACCAGATCGAGCTGACCGAAAAAGGCGTAGACCTGATTACCGCGCAAGGCGAAGATCCGAGCTTCTTTATCATGCCGGACATCGGTTCAGAAATTGCCCAAATCGAGAGTAACAAAACGCTTTCTTCTGAAGAGCAGGTTCAGGCCAAAGAAAAACTCATTTCAGATTTCTCCGAAAAGTCGCAGCGCATTCACACCATTAACCAGTTGCTCAAGGCTTACACTTTATTCGAAAAAGATACCGAATACATTGTAACCGAAGACCATAAAGTTAAGATAGTAGATGAGCAAACCGGCCGTATCATGGAAGGCCGCCGTTACTCCGACGGTCTGCACCAGGCTATCGAAGCGAAAGAGAACGTAAACGTAGAAGACGCTACGCAAACCTACGCCACGGTAACGCTGCAGAACTATTTCCGGATGTACCACAAACTTTGCGGTATGACCGGTACAGCTGAAACCGAAGCCGGTGAATTCTGGGAAATTTACAAACTGGACGTAGTGGTAATTCCAACCAACCGCGTTATTTCCCGCGACGACCGCCACGATAAAGTTTACAAAACGGTGCGCGAAAAATTCAACGCCGTGGCCGACGAAATTGTAGAACTGACCAAAGCCGGACGTCCGGTACTGGTAGGTACAACTTCCGTAGAAATTTCTGAATTGGTAAGCAGGATGCTGAAAATGCGCGGCATCAACCACCAGGTTCTGAACGCCAAACATCACCAGCGCGAAGCCGAAATTGTAGCCGAAGCCGGTAAACCAAGCACCGTTACCATTGCAACCAACATGGCCGGCCGGGGTACCGATATTAAGTTAACCGCAGATAGTAAAGCCGCCGGCGGTCTGGCCATTATTGGTACCGAGCGCCACGAATCGCGCCGTGTAGACCGCCAGTTGCGCGGTCGTGCCGGCCGTCAGGGTGACCCGGGTTCTTCGCAGTTCTTCGTTTCTTTGGAAGATAATTTAATGCGTTTGTTTGGTTCCGACCGGATCGCGCGTTTAATGGATAGAATGGGCTTAGAGGAAGGCGAAGTAATTCAGCACTCCATGATCTCCAGCTCCATTGAGCGGGCCCAGAAAAAAGTAGAGGAAAACAACTTCGGAACGCGTAAACGTTTGCTGGAATACGACGACGTAATGAACGCGCAACGCGAGGTAGTTTACAAACGCCGCCGCAACGCTCTGCACGGCGAACGTCTGGAACTCGATATCTGGAACATGATCTTCGACGCAAGCGAGGATATGGTGCTGAACCACAAACTTTCCAACGATTTCGAGAACTTTGAACTGAATATTATCCGGGTTTTCGGTATCGATACCAAGATCACAGCAGAAGAACTTTCGAAGAAATCGGCCGAAGAATTAACGCAGCAACTTTACGACGAAGCCCTGCAGCATTACGTTACCAAAAACGCGCATATCCAGGAACATTCCTTCCCGGTTATCGCCGATATTCACATTAACAGCGGCCCGAATATTCAGAACATTGCTGTGCCGTTTACCGATGGCCGCCGCGGCATTTCAGTAGTTGCCAACCTGGAAAAAACGTTCAACTCCCGTTCCAAAGAACTGATCAAGGTGATGGAGAAAACGGTGGTGCTGAACACCATAGACCAGGCCTGGACCCAACATTTGCGCCAGATGGACGACCTGAAGCAATCGGTGCAGAACGCGGTTTACGAACAGAAGGATCCATTGTTGGTTTACAAATTCGAGTCTTTTGAATTGTTCAAACGCATGATCGGAAAAGTGAACGAAGAGTCGGTAGCTTTCTTATCACGCGCCGATATTCCGGTAGAGCAGCAGCAGGAAGTACACGAAGCGCCGGAACCGGTTCACGTGCCGCAACCAAAACTGACGCTTGAACACGAATCGGGTCTGAACTCTTTGGGTGCCGGTCCGGAAGACCTGATGGAAAACCAGACGCAGATCCCGCAACCGCCGCAAATGCCGAAGCAACAGCCGGTGCGCGCTACCAAAGTGGCTAACCGCAACGAAAAAGTGAGCGTACAGTACCACGATGGCCGCGTGCTGCGCGACGTGAAATACAAAACTGTAGAAGACGATCTGCTGCACAACCGTTGCGTGCTGATCGAAGACTAAAAACGAAACCGGGACATGAACCTGGCAGCCTACATCGATCATACCTTGCTTCGGCCGGATGCTACCCAGGAGCAGATTCTGAGCTTATGCGCCGAAGCGAAAGCGTATAACTTTGCGGCCGTGTGCGTGCCGCCGTGCTACGTGAAAACCGCCAAAGAAGCGCTGGCCGAAACTTCGGTAAACATTGCGTCCGTAATCGGGTTCCCGCTGGGGTACTCGCTTACGGACGTTAAGTTTTTTGAGACCCACAAAGCCCTGGCGCACGGCGCTTCGGAAATTGACATGGTAATAAACGTGGCAGCATTTAAAAGCGGTCACTTTTCGGAAGTGCAGGATGAAATCGAGCAGCTTTCCACGCTTTGCCATTTTAAGAATGCCGTGCTGAAAGTGATCGTGGAAACCGCTTTGCTTACCGAAAAAGAACTGGTGCAGGTTTGCGAAATGTGTGCCGTGGCGAACGTAGATTACGTGAAAACTTCCACCGGTTTTGCCAGCCGCGGTGCGGGTCTGAGAGACGTAGAAATTATGCGGGCCAATCTCCCGGAAAATATTAAAATAAAAGCTTCCGGCGGAATTAAAACGCGCGAATTTGCCTTAGAACTTATTGCCGCCGGGGCCAACCGTTTAGGTACTTCTTCGGGAATTGCTTTGATGCAGGATTAAATGATTTTGGCTTTCCATATTTAGCTTTCCGGCGTATGAACCCAATACTTGTGCAAATGAAGAAACAATATCCGCTTTTAATAGCTGTCCTTTTTTTCGGCATCTTTTCGGCCTGCGCCGGCTCTAAGGCCAGCGGCACTTCCGGCGATACGAAAACCACGGAGGAAACAAGCAAAACGGTAGGGAAAAGCAGCAAAAAAGTGCGCACCGAAGATCTGAGCGCGTATCGCCCGAAAGTGGCGGCACCTTCAGGAACGACTGCGGCCGCGGTGGAACCTACCCATCACGTGAACGATAAAGTAGCCATGCTGCTCGATACGCTCGCGGCTTCAAACAGAAATATAAAGTACGCGCAGGGCTACCGCATTCTGGTTTACACCGGCAACGACCGCAAAACGGCTTTCGATTTGCGCAAATCGGCGGTGAACAATTTGCCCGATGAGCGCGATTACCTGACCTATGTGCAACCCACTTTTAAACTGAAGATCGGCGATTTTTACACCCGTATGGAAGCTAACGAAGCCCTGCAGCAATTGCGGAACATTGCGCCGAACGCTTCCATTATTGCCGAACAAATAAACGTAAACCGTCCGAAGTAAAGGAGTTTTCAGGCCTAAAAGCATAGCGTTTTTAAAGCTTTGTCCTGACTTTTTTAGCCCGAAATCATAGCGTTTTAAAGCAAAAAGACTGCGCCGATACTGACCTCCCAGGTTTTTAAAACCTGGGAGGTCTTTTTATATTAGCACCTTAATTCATTACCACATTAGCGCCTTACCACCTTACCACATTAAACATGTCCGACCTGAAAGCCCGCGTAAAACAATTAGCTTCTGAATTTGCTGCCGATACGGTAAAGATCCGCCAGCACATTCACGCCAACCCCGAACTTTCTTTCCAGGAATTTCAGACCTCGGAATTTGTAAAAAACACGCTGGAAAGCTACGGGCTGGAAGCCGAAAACATGGCCGGGACTGGTTTGGTGGTGCTGCTGAAAGGGAAAAATCCGGAAAAGAAAACCATTGCCTTGCGGGCCGATCTGGATGCTTTGCCGATCTTTGAGAAGAATGATGCGCCTCATAAATCGAAGAACGAAGGCGTGATGCATGCCTGCGGCCACGATGCGCACACGGCTTCGTTGCTCGGTACGGCCCGCATTTTAAGCCAGTTGAAAAATGAATTTGAAGGCACGGTAAAGCTGATCTTTCAGCCGGGCGAAGAGAAATTTCCCGGCGGCGCCAGCATCATGATAAAAGAAGGCGTGTTGCAAAATCCGAAACCGGAAGCTATTTTAGGGCAGCACGTTTTCCCGCTTTTGGAAACCGGTAAAGTGGGTTTTAGAAGCGGCATGTACATGGCCAGTGCTGACGAAATTTATGTAACGGTAAAGGGCAAAGGCGGCCACGCGGCCATTCCGGAAATGAACATCGACCCGGTACTTATTTCGGCGCATATTCTGGTGGCTTTGCAGCAGATCGTGAGCCGGGTGGCCAGTCCTAAAATTCCCACGGTTTTATCTTTCGGCAAAGTGCAGGCCAACGGCGCTACCAACGTAATTCCCGACGAAGTGAAAATGGAAGGCACTTTTAGAACGATGAACGAAAAATGGCGCGCCGAAGCCCACGTGAAAATGAAAAAAATGGCCGAAGAAATGGCCGAAGCCATGGGCGGCAGCTGCGAGTTTACGATCCTGAAAGGCTACCCTTTTCTGCAGAACGAACCCAATTTAACGGCCAAAGCCCGCGAAGCCGCCGAAATCTATCTGGGCGCCGAAAACGTGGTAGACCTCGACCTGTGGCTGGCGGCTGAAGATTTTGCGTATTATTCGCAGGAAACGGCCGCTTGTTTTTACCGCCTGGGCACCCGCAACGAAAGCCGCGGTATTACTTCTTCGGTGCACACGCCCACGTTTGATATTGACGAGAAAGCCCTGGAAATTGGCAGCGGTTTAATGGCCTGGCTGGCGCTGGAACAATTGCAATAATTCAAATTGAATTTGCGGCAAAGCCTGAAAAAAGCATTGGGAAAGCTGTTTTTTACTGCAGTTTTCGTTTGAAAGTAAAGGAGTAAAAAGGACTTCCGCCGGTATTGCCGGTGCTTGTGCCGAACGGAATGACCGAGGTGGAGCTGCTTACCAGTTCAAATCCTTGTTCGTTTAGTTTTTCCATTTCCCGGATCACCGGTGCCATGTCGTATTGCTTGGCTGCTTTTTCGCGCTGGAATTCTTCTTTGGTGGTAGGAGTAGACCCAACCGTTACGCTGATGTAATTTACTTTGCCTTCCTGAAAAACACTGATGATGGCGTAATCTTCGGTGCGTTTATTTTTGGTTTCGGCGGTTGTAAAACTGAACAAGCCAATAATAACCGCCAAAAATGTTCCGAATAGTATCAGGTAGTTTTTCATAAATATGAAGGTTAAAGTTCCGGTTCTGTTTATATACGGTTAATTTTAAACCTGAATTCTGATCGGGCAATTTCTTTTTCAGCCGGAGCCGGGCAGCAAAGGGATTACTGGCTGGTAGGGGAAGGTTTTATTGAGGAGTTAGAACAAAATTTCCGGCTTTGGATCAGTTTGCTGCGTATCAGGCTTCAGAAACGCTATTAAAAATGACTAAAAAACTGCTTTTACTGCTCACGCTGAGCTTTTGCCTGAACCGGAACATTCTGGCGCAAACCAAAAAAGTACACGCCGATCCGTTTATCTGGACCGAACTGCAAGCCGATTATTTTCTTAAAGATCAAAGCTTTTTCTTTTTCCGGAACATGTACCGGCACAATACTAATTCTGCTTTTCCAGGCCTGAAAGAAAGCGGGGTTCTGAGTCATTTTTACCTAACTTATTTTCAGCTCGGTTACGATCAGAAACTAACCGAACACTGGCGCGCCGCGGTTTCTGCCCGTTATACTTTCGATGCCCGCAACAACAACCAGATCTACCTGGCTTATCTGCAGCACAATGGCAAAATTGGCCAGACAGATTTTATCAAGCGCCTTTCCTACGATATTATGAATTTTAAGGAAGGCGAAAGCCGCGGCCGGCTCAGGCCCCGGTTTACGCTGGAACGTAATGTTGATTTTGGCAGGCACAGGCTGCGCCCCGGCATAAGCTACGAGCTTTTTTTTTACAACAATTTCAACCCCGATCAGACTGAAATAGCAACCAGAACCGTAGACCGGACGCGGTTGCGGATTACCCTGAGCTATAAAGTGTCGCCTCATTTCTGGATCACGCCTTATTTTATGAAGCAGACCGAATTTTACAATGTGCTGCCTACTTACGTAAATGAACTGGATGCCGATGGCAACCTGGTGCTGGATCCGGACGGCAATCCGGTTCTGATTGAAAAAGAACCCGGCGGGAAGCGCAACCGCATCGAACCAATTTTCGGACTTGATCTGCGTATTATTATTCCGGGGAAAAATATTTCGGAAAAAACCGTTCCTAATTTAGGCAATGGCCCAATTGAATAATGAATTTAAAACCCGGAAGCATCAGTTTTACAGGAGCTGGTAATTGTCTTTCTGGCAGCGGTTTCTGCAATAATGACAGTTTTAATTCAGCTTCTCCAATCGTTTAAACCTTTGGCGGAACACAGTGTCTAAGAAGCACGTTAAGGAAGTTAAGTGTTTTATACTTATAGCGTTAAAAGAAATAATGCTTATCTGCCAAAAGTTGCAAGAAGCCTAAAAAGGCAGGCTTTTTGCAAAGGGTTTTTGCCGGAAAGCAGCGCGAAGAAAATTTCAGTTACCGGGATTCCTATATACCAATTCCGGAATTTCTTCCGTTATAGAACCATTACAAACAGCACTTTAACGTTTAATATATTTTATAAGTAAAAAAGCTACTTACACAATTTAAAACAGTTAAAAATGGAAGCAAAAAAATTCATCCTTGGCCTGATGTTGTCAGCTACTATGGGCGGCGGCATGGCCATTGGCGGGTACAAGCTCCTGGAAGAAGAAAAGCAACCGGTAGCCGAAACTGCCAGCAATAATGTGCGGTACACCAGCATGATGCGTAACAGCAAAGTGGAGGTACCGGTAGGGTTAAATTTTGTGAATGCAGCAGAAAACGTTACCCCGGCAGTAGTGCACATTACCACCGAATATAACCGGCGCCAAAGCCAGCAAAGCTATGGCCAGATGGACCCTTTTCTGCGCGAATTTTTCGGCGATAATTTTGGCGGATATCAGCGTCAGCAAGGTCCGGCAATGGGTTCCGGTTCGGGCGTGATCATTGCCTCTAACGGGTACATTGTAACCAACAACCACGTAATTGATAAAGCCGATAAAATTAAGGTGATCATGGACGACAAGCGTGAGCTGGAAGCTACGCTGGTTGGTGCCGATCCTAACACGGACTTAGCGGTGCTGAAAGTAAACGCCGATAACCTGCCTTCTTTGCGCTACGGAAACTCCGACCAGGTAAAAGTAGGCGAGTGGGTTTTAGCCGTTGGTAACCCTTTCAACCTGAACTCAACCGTAACGGCAGGTATTGTAAGCGCCAAAGGCCGGAACATCAATATTCTGCGCGGCAAAGATAACATGGGTATCGAATCGTTCATTCAGACCGATGCAGCCGTGAACCCGGGTAACTCGGGTGGCGCGCTGGTAAACCTGAACGGCGACCTGGTGGGTATTAACACCGCCATTGCTACGCAAACCGGTTCTTATTCCGGCTATTCTTTCGCCGTGCCTTCGGCCATTGTAAGCAAGGTAGTAGACGACCTGCTGAAATACGGCGAAGTGCAGCGCGCTTTACTGGGGGTAAGCATCCGGGAAGTAGACGCTACTTTAGCTGCCGAGAAAAAGATAAAGACCCTGAACGGCGTGTATGTAATGGGCCTGAATAAAGGTTCGGCAGCTTCGGAAGCCGGTCTGGAAGAAGGCGACGTGATTACTAAGATTAACGGTGCTGATGTAAATACTTCGGCGCAATTACAGGAGCAGGTTGCCCGCTACCGCCCAGGCGATAAAATTAAAGTAACCTTCCTGCGCGACAACAAAGAAAAGACCGTAAATGCTACGCTCCGGAACAAAATGAACGATACCGAAATTGTGCGTTACGATCCAGGCAAAGAAGTAGAAATTGATGGCGCTACTTTTAAACCGCTTACCAAACAGGAACTGAATAAATTAGACCTACAGGGCGGCGTAAAGATCGATAACGTGAAAAACAGCAAATTCCGCGATACGGGTATGAAAGATGGTTTCATCATTCTACAGATCGATAAAACGGATGTGAATACGCCGAAAGATATTGAAAAACTATTAGCTGACCGTAAAGGCGGTATTCTGATCGGGGGTATTTACCCGGATGGCCGCCAGGCTTTCTATGCCATGAGCCGCTAAGTTTCTGAAACCATAAATTAACATTTAAAGGCTTCTGCAAATTGCGGAAGCCTTTTTGTTTGTGTAGCTTTGCATAGAGCCAATCTGAAGATTTGAAAATTTGGATATTTGAAAATGGTAGGCTTTTTACCTTAAAAAGCGCGCCCTTTTAACTTAATTTCAGGAGCAACTAGCGCTAGTGTTAAGCGAAAGCGTTACTGGTTCCAGCCCCGGGTTTTTACCTTAAAAAGAATAGCGTTTTTTAACGTTTCAACAATTAACAATCAGCAATCAACAATTCAATAATATGAAACAAACCATCGATGCAGCACCAATGGCCGTGGCCGTTACCGAAATGCTGGAAAAACTGGGTATTAAGGAAGTAAATCCTGCTTATAGCACCGGCCTTGTTTGGGGCGGACAAAACAACAAAGAAGTACGCGAAATTTACTCGCCGGCCGACGGGAATCTAATTGCCAGCGTGCGCATGGCTACCGAAGAAGATTACGGTGCCGTGATCCGCAAGGCGGAAGAAGCGTTTAAAGTCTGGCGCACCGTGCCGGCTCCGAAACGCGGCGAAATTGTGCGCCAGATCGGCAACAAACTCCGTGAATTCAAAGAGCCGCTGGGCAAACTGGTAAGCTACGAAATGGGTAAAATTCTGCAGGAAGGCTTAGGCGAAGTGCAGGAAATGATCGATATCTGCGATTTTGCGGTTGGTCTTTCCCGTCAGCTGCAAGGCTCTACGCTGCACTCCGAGCGTCCTTCGCACCGCATGTACGACCAATATCATCCGTTGGGCGTGGTGGGCGTAATTTCGGCTTTCAACTTCCCGGTGGCGGTTTGGAGCTGGAACGCAATGCTGGCTGCCGTTTGCGGCGACGTAACGGTATGGAAACCATCAGAAAAAACGCCTTTAACTGCTTTGGCTTGTCAGCACATTATACGCGATGTTTTAGCTGATAACGAACTGCCGGAAGGCATTTTCTCGGTGATCATCGGCGATGCGAAAATTGGCGTGGCCATGTCGAAAGACGTGCGCGTGCCTTTGGTTTCGGCAACCGGTTCTACCCGCATGGGCAAAAAAGTTGGCGAAGCGGTTGGTGCCCGTTTAGGCAAATCGTTGCTGGAACTGGGTGGTAATAACGCGATTATCATGACCGAAAATGCGGACATCGAAATGGCCTTGCGCGCCGTGGTATTTGGTGCCGTTGGTACCTGCGGGCAGCGTTGCACGTCTACCCGCCGCGTAATTATTCACGAAAACATTTACGACGAAGTAAAAGAGCGCTTGCTGAAGATCTACCCCAACCTGCCGATCGGCAACCCGTTGAGCGACGGAACGCTGGTAGGTCCACTGATCGATAAAGATGCGGTAGAAGCATTTTTAAATGCCCTGAAAGCGGTACAGAAAGAAGGCGGTAACCTGCTGATCGGCGGCGAAGTGCTGGAAGGTGCGGGCTACGAAACCGGTACTTACGTAACCCCAGCCATTGTGGAAGCTGAAAACCATTACCACCTGGTGCAGGAAGAAACGTTTGCGCCGATTTTGTACTTAATTAAGTACAGCGGCGGCGTAGAAAATGCCATCGACATTCAGAACGGCGTGAAGCAGGGCTTGTCTTCTTCTATTTTCTCAACCAACATGCTGGAAACCGAAGCTTTCGTAAGCCACTGGGGTTCTGACTGCGGTATTGCCAACGTAAACATCGGTACTTCCGGCGCAGAAATTGGCGGTGCTTTTGGCGGGGAAAAAGATACCGGGGGTGGCCGCGAATCTGGTTCCGATGCCTGGAGAATTTACATGCGCCGTCAAACCAACACGATCAACTTCAGCCGCGAGCTGCCATTGGCGCAAGGTATTAAATTCGACTTTTAAGCGCCAAAACGATTGCGTTTTTAACCTTAAAAAGTAAAGCCGCCCGGAAAGTTTTTCCGGGCGGCTTTTTTATTTATGAGGTAATGAGAATCCCCCTTGTCTCTCCGAGGAAGGGAATTGCAATGCGTGATTTTTATCTGATTTAAATTCTCGTTATCCGATTATTCCTTATTCCCCTCCTCGGAGGGTTAGGGGTGGGTAACAAGTACTTTCGCCAACCTGAAAACGCTATGCATTTCAACAGAAAAACTTCAGCCGGAGTCAATCAGCAATCAGCAATTTACCGGATCGCTTCTTTCAGGAAATCGTTCAGCGGTTTGCCGGCGCAGTAATATTCCAGCAGCATTTCCGGCAGGTCGTCGCTAAGCAGCGGAGAGGTGTCGGTTTCGGCTTCGTAATAGAATTGTTTGTTGGCAATTAAAGGCTGTTCTTCGTAAAGGTCGCGCAGGTCTTTGGGTACAATTTTATTGCGCTCGCCTTGCAACTCACCGTATTTTTCCCGGAAGTTAGGATCTTCTACAATGGCATTGAAACGCTCCATTTCATCTTCAATGTGGTGACGCACGCGCGTTAAATTATCTTTTTCGAGTTCGTAAGAGCCGCCGCCAATGGTAATTTTATCGTGGCCGAACCGGAAGAAAAAGCCCGGACATTCCTTCGATTTTTTGCCGGCGTGCGAAATATTAGCTGAAACGTAGGTATGAAAAGGCGTTTTATCGCGCGAAAAACGGATGTCTTTGTGAATGCGGAAAACGGCATCGGTAACCGGAATGCAAAGCTGCGGGTCGTGCTGCTCCCGGATCCGGGTCATCACATCCTGCACCAGGTCTTTGAAGGGGCGTTTTACAGCTTCTTCGTAAAGGTTTTTATTATCGTCGAACCATTCCTGGTTGTTATTTTGGGAAAGCTGCTCGAAAAACCTGAAGAAATCGGCAGAAAAGTAGGTCATCGTTGTCAAAAGCGTTAGCGTAGGTTGAGGCCTCAAAATACACAATTCCAGCAAAAAAACATATCCATGCTCAAATATATTAATCCTGGTTTGTTTCGGAAGACACTCCGGCTGTTACCCCTCTTTCATTATTGCGCTTCATATAGCCTTCTTTTAATATTATTTCATAAGCCTAGACTTCGCGCTTCTATTGGCTATCTGCGTGGTTTTTGCGAATGAGTTGAAGCGCCTTTTTTGCACCCGCATGTGACAACACGTTAAATTCGATGTCGCGCATTTGGTTATAGCTCCGGAAAAAATGTTCGATCTGTTTTATCATAGGCCGGGGCAGGTCGCGTAATTCTTGCATGTGGGCATGCGGCTCAGATTCCGCAAAAACGCCGATCAGCCGGTCGTTGAGCTGCGGTTTGCCGTCTTTTCCGGTTTGCTCGGCCTCGAGCACCCCAATGATGCGGGTTTCTACCAGGCAGCCGGCAAACGTGGGTGCATCGAGTAAAACCAGCACATCCAGCGGGTCACCGTCTTCGGTTAAGGTATTGGGAATAAAGCCGAAATCATAAGGAAAGACCATGCCTTCTGGCAAAACGTGCTTCAGCTTAAAAAGGCCTTTTTCTTCGTCGAACTTGAATTTGTTGCGGCTGCCTTTGGGCGTGTCGATAATCACGTGGGCGAGGCCGGAACTTTCAGCCAGGGCAGGAATATGAGTAAAATTGAAGGTCATAGTACAGCCGGTTCAGAAATTAAGCTATACTTTGAGCCGGGCGCTGAAGTTGTAAAAAGCCGTTAAAAAAACGCTATGCTTTAAAGCTGAAAAATTACCGGCAAAATCATTTTCTGGCGGATCGGCTGGCCCTGGAAAAGTGCCGGTAACCACATCGGGCCGTTTTCGATCAGGCGTATCGCTTCTTCGTCGAGGCCGTTGCCGAGGGGCTTCAGGATCTTGAGGTTGGTGATGCGGCCGTCTTTTTCCACCATAAATTCTACCATTACTTTACCCTGGATCTGGTTTCGGCGGGCCTTGGCGGTATATTTCTGGTTTTCGCGGATGTAGGCAAAAAATGCATCGGTCCCGTTTACGGGCCGGGCCGGCTGCTCGGGCGTGACTGCTTTCAGTTCCAGATTTTCGTTGTATTCGGGTAAATTTCCAGCGCCGGAATTTTTAGTTGTAGCAGCCGTAGCGGTGGTATCGGGAATGCGGAAAATAAGCGGCATGGAAATGCGCTGGCGCACGTGTTTACCGCCGTGTTTGGCCGGCTGCCATTTTGGGCTGTTCCTTACCAGGCGTAAGCTTTCTTCGTTGCAGGCCTGGTCAAGGCCTTTTTCAATGTTAATGTTGGAGATAGTACCATTCTTTTCTACAATAAAAGTAACTTCCACGGTGCCCTGGGTTTTCTGCTTCAGCGATACAGTAGGGTAGGTGAGGTTGCGCGAAATGTATTCGGAAAAAGCCTCGATGCCACCGCCCGGCTGGGCTGGTTGTTCTACAGCCGTATAAACCTGGTCGGTTTTAGCTTGCTGCGCCAGCACCGGAACCGAAGAAAAGAACGCCAGAACGCCCAGGACCATTAAAACAGCTTTGCCGGAAAAAGTAAAAACGCTAGGGAATTTCATGCTGAAAGTAGAACTGATTGATACTTTAAATTTAAGACGTAGCTAAAATGCCGGTAATTTGCCTTTTCTTGCCCTAAAATAAACAAAAAAAAGTAAATTTGTAGCATGGCAACAGAAGACAAAGAACTTTTAAATTCCTCGAAAGCCCCTGAGCCGGTGGGTTCGTACCCGCATGCGCGGCGCGTGGGCAATCTTTTATTTCTTTCCGGTGTTGGCCCGCGCGAACGCGGCACCAAAAAAATTCCGGGCGTAGAACTCGACGAGAACGGCAATATTCTTTCGTACGACATCGAAGCGCAATGCCATTCGGTTTTCAAAAACGTACGCTACATTCTGGAAGATGCCGGCTCGGGCTGGGATAAACTTGTAGACGTAACCGTGTTTTTAACGAACATGAAAGACGATTTTCAGACCTACAACCGCCTTTACGCCGAATACTTCAAAGACAATCAGCCTTGCCGCACCACGGTAGAGATCAACTGCCTGCCCACGCCGATCGGCATTGAGCTGAAGTGCATTGCTACTATTGATTAGAAATTAGTATCTGGTAACAGGTATCAAGTATCAAGTAACAAGTATCAGGATTTTTTCAAACCTCACAGGTCTCCGAGATCTGTGAGGTTTTATTTTTTACGACTTTTTAACCCGGAAACCCTACCGTTTCTTAGCTTTGTACATGAACGAACCCGAAGTTTTGAACCCGGCCGTAACCTTTGAAAAGCGCCGGCACGATTTTGCTGCTTTAGAGAATACTTTCCGCCGGAAAGCCAATAACGTTTCGATGCTGCGGCTGGGGGTTTTTCTGGGTGGCGCGGCGCTGGCCGGTTGGCTTTTTTATACCGGTCAGACGGCGTTCGGTTTTTTGCTGCTGCTGATTTTTTATTTTGGTTTTGCCTGGCTCATCCGCATGCACGGGCGTTTGCAATACGAGCAGGAACATAACCGCATTTTAAGCCAGATTAACGGCGAAGAAATTTTGCGTTTGCAGGGTAAGTTAAATTTGTTCGACGACGGCGCGCGCTACAAAGACAGCCATCATTTTTACACTTCCGATCTCGACGTTTTCGGTGCACATTCCCTCTTTGCGTTGGTAAGCCGGTCGGTTACGGTTTCCGGGAAAAACATGCTGGCTAACTGGTTTCAGCAAGCCGCCGCGGCGCCGGAGATTCTGGCTCGCCAAAATGCCGTGCAGGAAATTGCTCCGGATCTGGAATGGCGCCAGCAACTCGAAGCCAAAGCCCGGCATTACAAACGCAAAACCGATCATCTGCCCGATTTTCTGAACTGGCTCGCGCAGTCCGGCTTTTTTACCGACCGTGCCTGGCTTTTGGTGTTGACTTTTGCGCTGCCTTTGGTTACCGTTTCGGCGCTGGCTTTGTGGTACTTCGATCTGCTTTCGGGTTATGTGGTTGCAGCGCTGGCTTTTGTGCAATACCTGCTGCACGCTAAATTCCGGAAGGCTAAAGACGAAATTCAGGAAAGATCCGAAGACCTGCACAAGGAAGTTTCCGGCTACGTGTCGGCGCTGGAGCACATCGAAAGCCGGCAATTTGCCAGCGAAAAACTGCAACAACTGCATGGCAAACTTTACCTCAATAACGTTCCAGCTTCGGCATCAATTAAGAAACTGGCGGGCATTTTAGACTACCTCGCAGCTACGCAAAACGTGTATCTGAATTTGCTGGTAAACAGCCTGCTTATGTGGGATTTTTTCTGGCTCTGGCAACTCGATAACTGGAAAAAAACGTCCGCGCCTTTATTCGAGCCCGCCGTTTTAACCTTAGCCGAAGTAGAGTGTTTAGCCAGCTTCGCCGCGTTTCAATTCGCCAACCCAAGCTACGCCGTTCCGGAAATCAGCACCGTACCGTTCGAAATTGAAGCTGCCGAATTAGGCCATCCGCTCATTTTCGTTTCCGAACGCATCAGCAATTCCTTCACCACTTCCGGCGCCGGGAAATCCTTGATCATTACCGGTTCGAATATGTCGGGCAAAAGTACGTTTTTGCGCACCGTGGGCCTGAATATGGTTTTGGCCTACGCGGGTTCGGCCGTTTGCGCAAAACAATTCAAATCCTTTCCGATGCAGGTTTTCACGGCCATGCGCACCGAAGACAATTTAGCCGAAAGCACATCTTCGTTCTACGCCGAATTAAAACGTCTGAAAATGCTATTGGACCTCACCGAAAAACCGGGGCCCGTGTTTTATTTTTTAGACGAAATTCTGAAAGGTACCAATTCCAAAGACCGGCATTTAGGTGCGGTAGCGCTGGTAAAACAACTGCATAAAAGGCAAGCCAGCGGCATGGTTTCCACCCACGATCTGGAGCTCGGCAACCTGGAAAATGAAATGCCGGGCGCGGTAAAAAACTACAGCTTCAACAGCAAAATAGAAGGCGATAAGATCATTTTCGATTACAAACTGACCCCGGGTATTTGCGGCAGTTTTAACGCCAGCAAACTCATGCAACTCATGGGAATTGCAATTGAGGAAGCATAAAAAACGTTAGGGTGGGAGGCGGAAAAAGTCTGCAAGTTGGAAGCTTTACTTTTTCATAGCATCAACCACCCCCAACCCCTCCTGACCAGGAGGGGAGCTTTTTTCCTGCTTCAAATTGACTTTTGGTGCTTAAAAGGATAGCGTTTTCTTCGCTAGCTATAAAATATTTAAAATAAAATTTAGCAGAAAGTAGCTCCCCGCCCTATCAAGGAGGGGCCGGGGGTGGTTGGCCCGTTCTCTGAGAATTTATAATGCCTGCATAAAACGGTAGGGTTTTAAACCAAAAAAGCCCCGGAAATCTCCGGGGCTTTTCTTATATCTGTAATTCGAAGATCCATTTCCAAATCTCCAAATTTTCAAATCATTGAATTAACCAGCTTTCTCCTCTTTCAACGTCCGGCCGAGCCAGTCGAAGAAGACGCGTTGCCAAAGCACGCTGTTTTGCGGTTTCATAACCCAGTGGCCTTCTTCCGGGAAATACAGGAAACGGCTCGGGATATTCTGCAATTGTGCGGCGCTGAAAGCTTCCATCCCCTGGTTGATCGGCACCCGGAAATCTTTTTCGCCGTGAATTACTAAAATTGGGGTATCCCAGTTTTTGGCGAATTTATGCGGGCTGAATTGTTCGAAGCTTTTGCTTGGATTCTTGTCGTAGTAGGCATTTCCGATATCATGTTTGGCAAAGAACATTTCTTCGGTAGTGCCATACCAGCTGTCTAAATTAAACAGGCCGCAGTGCGAAATAAAGGTTTTGAAACGCTTGTTGTGCATGCCAGCCAATTGATAAACCGAGTAACCGCCATAGCTTGCCCCAACTGCGCCCAGTTTGTCTTTGTTCACGTACGGCTCTTTGGTCATGTCATCGATCGCGGTCAGGTAATCTTTGATCGGCTGGCCACCCCAATCCTGGCTGATGCTGTTGTTCCATTCGGTACCAAAGCCCGGTAAACCGCGACGATTTGGGGCTACAATGATGTAACCGTTAGCCGCCATTAACTGGAAATTCCAGCGATACGAGAAGCTTTGCGAAACCGGGCTTTGCGGACCACCCTGGCAGTATAAAAGCGTCGGGTATTTTTTATTCGGGTCGAAATCCGGTGGGTAAATGATCCAGCTCAGCAGGTCTTTGTTGTCGGTGGTTTTGGAAGTGCGGGCTACTACTTTACCCATTTTAATTTTGCCCAGCATTTCGGTATTGATGCTGGTAAGCGGCGTTTCTTTGGCGTCTTTCATGCTCACCAAAACCAGTTCGGCCGGCTGGCTCATGGTAGTTTTGTTAACAATGAAATTCTGGCCGGCAATCTCGAAACCGTTGTAGTTGAACTGACCGTTCGAGAATTGCTTTACGGTTTTGTCTTTCACGTCGGCTACAAAAATTTGCTCCGTGCCTTTCAGCGTGCTGGTGAAATAGATCTTTTTGCCGTCGTTGCTCCATTTAATGCCGTGGGCGGTTTGCTCGCTTCCGGCGGTAATTTCTTCCTTCTTGTTCGAAGCAAAATCGTACACAAAAATGCGGTTGCGGTCCGATTCAAAACCCGGGGTTTCCATACTTAGCCAGGCCAGTTTTTTACCGTCAGGGCTGAAGCTTGGCTCGTTGTCGTAGCCCATCATACCATCGGTTAAGTTCTTGGTCTGGCCGGTCTTGATGTCGTACAGATAAACATCGGAGTTGGTAGAAACGGCGTAGGCCTTGCCCACCTGCTTTTTAGAGGTGTAAGCAATGGTGTTGCCATCCGGGCTGAAGGTAAGCTGTTCCGCGCCACCGTGAGGCATTAACGGGGCATCGTAAGGTTCTCCGGCCATAATGTCTTTCGGCGTGCCGCTTAAAGAACCGTCTTTGTAAGGCGCAAAAAATACGTGGCTTACTTTAAAGTCGTCCCACTGGTTCCAATGGCGGTACATCAGATCATCGATAATGCGCGCATCTGCCTTAGGCAGGTCCGGATAAATTTCTTTTACTTCCTTACCGTTTTTTACATCCTGGGTAAAGAGTATGTGGTTCTGGGCTTTGGCGTATTTGAAGTTGGCCAGGCCGTCTTTCAGGTCTGAAATTTTCTTTTTATCGGAGCCGTCCGGATTCATTTCGTATAGTTGAACCGAACCGCTTTCCGAAGAAAGAAAGGCGATCTTTTTACCGTCCGGGCGCCAGGTTACGTTAAATTCGCTGGTTTTGGTGTCGGTTAGTCTTTTGGCTTTGCCGCCTTCTACCGGAATGGTGTAAATATCGGCGTTGCCTTTGTTCTCTTTCAGATCGTAGTAGGTAACGGTGTAAACCACGGTCTTTTTATCGGGCGAAACTTCGGAAGAACCGAGGCGGCCGAATTGCCAGAGCAGTTCCGGCGTAAGGGTTTGCTGGGCGTTGGCAGTACTTAGGTGTAAGAAAACAGCCGCCGCTAAAACGAGTTTTTTCATCAATTTCAATAGCGTTTTGAGAAGCCTAAGTTACCAATTTTCGGGCAGAAACGGGAATGGAAAAACATGTACGTTAAAATTACCTGCTTCCGGACAATAAGAGCATTGCAAAGCAGTTTTTAAGAACAAAACCCTACCGTTTTTTCAGGAATATTTTTTTTTGCAGGATACTTTTTTATAGATGGCTTTTTTTTAAGTTTGCCCTGAAGTCTGAATTTTTAAACTGATAGAACCATGCGATTAGTAGCCAATATACCCCACGAAGATGTACGAATTTCGGTTTTTGCCTGGAACGAGAAATTCCTGGTGAAATTTGAGAAAGCCGGAATGGAACAAACTTACAAAATTGCCGAAATGGATATTCCCGGCGATGGCGACCTGGAAAAAATGATCGATGAGGAACTGGTGGATACCGTGCTGGAAATTTTCCATAAAATGGGTACCGCCTGGAAAGAAGCCCGGGAGCGGATGGATACATTGTAGTACTTTATTTGCTTTTCCAATCAGTAATCTAATCCTTCTAGTTTGATATTATTACAGCGTCGCGCTCAGGTTTTGCCGGATAAGAAATATTTGAATTTGCTGCTTTGCCTGGGGCACCTGTTTTTTTTAATATTCGTTTTTGCCGGTTTAAGGCTCCTGCAAGCCAAAGTTGTTTTTCCAGCAGAAACTGAATTGCTGAATTGGGACGCAGAGCATTATCATGCCATTAGTAAGAAAGGTTATTTTGGCATAAATGTGGCTTTTTTTCCGTTGCTGCCTGCCATCTGGCGCTTAACCGGGTTTAGCGGTTACGGAATTGCCCTTTTAAACGCAGGGGTTTTCTATGCAGCTTTTTTATGCCTGGCAGGTATGCTTCAGCTCCGGAAAAGAGAGATTTTACTGATTCTTTCTGTTCCGGGATTTTTGTTCTTTTACGTGCCCTACACCGAGGCCTTGTTTTTTGCCGGAGCAGTATTGTTCCTTTATGCTTTAAAGAAAGAACATTTCTGGTTCCTTATCCTAAGCATTTTCCTGGTTTCATTCATCCGGCCGGTAATTTCTATTTTATTGCCTGCTTTAGTGCTTACCGTATTCATCAGGCATAAACCGGGAGATGAGTTTTACGCTCTTAAAACAATAATCTGGGGTTTTATTTCAGTTTTGCCAGGTCTGATCGGGTTAGCCTATCTGCAAAAAACACAAACGGGAAGCTATTTCGGGTTTATAACCATTCAGGCCGAACATTGGCACCATTATTTGCAAATGCCTTCTTTTCCATTGTCAACCTGGGAAAACAGCACGCGCCTGGTTTTGTTGCTCGATGGGATCGGGCTATTCATTGCTTTGTTGTGCGGCGTGAAAGTGATGCAGCAGATGTGGTTTAAATATAAGAAGCCGGAAAACCTGTTGGAAGGTTACGTGCTTTTTTCGCACTTTTACCTGGCCGGATGCGGTGCCGCAATTCTGCTCTTTCAGGGGGGCGGCCTTATTAATATGAACCGCTATTTATTTGCCACCGCTTTTTTCGTGGTTGTATTCAAGCATTTCGCTAACCACTATAAGTTTAAGCCGGCACACTTCTTTTATCTGTTTGGCAGCCTTGAGGTTTTCTGGCTGCTTTTTAAAAGCTACGACCGGCTGAATACTTTCCTGAGATTAAGCCTGGCTTCCGTTTATTATTCAGCGATTTTGGCAGTTTTTCATAGATCAGCTTTTGTAAGAAATACCGCATTTGCAATTTTTTATGTTACTAATGCCGTTGCTCAAATGTATTGCCTGGATGTGTTTATGAGCGGACAGTGGATATCGTGATGAACTACTGGGATGAAAATATCTGACGTAAAATTTAAAGATTGGAATCAGGCACCGGAGTAAATAAAAGCTTCATAATTCTAAAAAAGTTTTCAATAGAAGCAGCGTTTGCATAGTCTGGGTTGTCAAGTAAGTGCCACTAGGGAAATCTGAAGAGCATATAGTGGGCATATTTACCAGAAACGAAGCGTTGAATTTTAGATTTATGAAGAAACTGATCTTTGCCTTTTTTACCATCCTTTCTTTCGAAACTTACAGCCAAACACCAGAAATTAAGCCTTTAGGGAAGTTTGCAATTGGCATTACTTTCTCCCCCGATTATTGCTACAGAACTTTAAATGCTGATGCTAGCAGTAAACCGATTGCTGACATGCGCGATGAAGAAGAAATTGCAAAACTTGGATTTACTACTGGTGCTACCTTGTTTTACACATTAGGTAGCCGGGTAGCCTTAGAATCCGGATTGCTTTTTTCAGATAAAGGAGAGAAAACCAGGGAAAGGAAATATAATTTTACTGAACCGATAGTTAACGCGCCTGTTGCAGGAACCCACAATTACCATTATTTCTATATTGATGTTCCGACCAAAGTTAATTATTACCTAACAATTGGAAAGATGAAGGCATTTGTATCGGCGGGTACTTCAACAAATATATTTCTAAAGGAGAAGAGGTCTTCTACCTATACCTATGCAGATGGCCGAACGGAGGACCGGACGGTAGTTTCTAAACCAGGCTTTTCCAGGGTAAATCTTGTAGCGCTGGCTGGTTTTGGAGTAGATTATACCCTGACAGAAAATTTGCAGATCAGAGTTGAACCAATTTACCGAAGATCGATAACCTCTATAATAAATGCGCCCATAAAAGGCTATCTTTATTCGGCCGGAATAAATTTTGGCGTGTATATGAAATTGTAAAAAGCTGCAATCGCCAGCCTTAACCTTAGGGTTAATTAGTACAGAAACAAAAAAGTCTGCCTCATTGCTGAAGCAGACTTTTTTTGGTTAAAACGATACCGTTTTCGGATAATTAACCGATCTGTACGCGTTTGAATTCAGAAACAGTTAAGCCTTTAGACTTGCTGTCCAGTAACTTCGCGATCGTCATAGACGGGTCTTTCACAAATTCCTGGTTCAATAAAGTAGAATCTTTGTAGAATTTGTTCAGTTTACCTTCGGCGATTTTTTCCAGCATAGCTTCTGGTTTGCCTTCTGCACGCGCCTGCTCTTTACCGATCTCGATCTCACGGGCAATAGTAGCAGCATCAACGCCGTCTTTGTCAAGGGCAATTGGCTTCATGGCAGCGATCTGCATGGCAACGTCTTTACCAACTTCCTGTACGTCGGTTCCGTTTACGTTTTTCAGGCCTACTAATACGCCTAATTTACCGTTAGAGTGGTTGTAAGCAACAACCTGGTCAGCAGTTACGGTTTCGTAAGCTACTACATCCAGTTTCTCGCCAATTTTACCCATCAGGTCGGTGATGTGGTCTTGTAACGAACGGCCATCAGCCTGCGGAGCGGCTAATAATTCTTCTTTAGAACCAGCGTTGGTTTTAACGGCAGTATCTAAAATAGTTTTCGCGAGGTTTTTGAAATCTTCAACTTTAGAAACCGGTTCTGTTTCGCAAGCTAAGGCAATTAATTTACCAGTTGTACCATCGGCGTTTACCTGGGTTAAAACTGCACCTTCAGAAGTTTCGTTGTCAGCACGTTTGCTGGCAATTTTCTGCCCCTGCTTGCGCAGAATGTCGATTGCAGCTTCCATGTCACCGTTTGCTTCGGTCAGGGCTTTTTTGCAGTCCATCATACCGGCGCCGGTAGTTTGTCTTAGTTTGTTAACGTCTTGTGCTGTAATAGCCATGTTTTCTTTTAATTAAGAATTAAGAATTAATAATTAATAATTTACTTTTTGGGTCCGGAAACCTACCGTTTTGGTGTTGCCTTCCGGATAAATTCAAAAAAAGGGAACAGGGTTGCCGGGCAGCCGCTGTTCCCTTTTGGGGATTTCATTCAGAGGTTACAAAGAATTACTCAGCAGCAACTTTTTCAGCAATACCCGCTTCATCAGCTTGTTTGCGGTCTGCATCTTCTTTGTCAACTTTACGCTCAGAAAGGCCATCTTCGATAGCTTTACCAATTACACCTACGATCAGGGCAATTGATTTGGAAGCATCGTCGTTCGCTGGAATAGGGAAGTCAACCAGTTCCGGGTTAGAGTTGGTATCGCAAACGGCGAATACCGGTAAACCAAGTTTCTGAGCTTCTTTGATAGCAATGTGCTCACGCTTCACGTCTACTACGAATAACGCAGCTGGCAGACGGGAAAGATCAGCAATACCACCTAAAACGCGGCCTAATTTCTCACGCTCGCGGGTAAGCATTAAACGCTCACGTTTCGCGATGTTAGAAACCATTAAAGGGTCTTTCATCATTTTATCGATGGTAGACATTTTCTTTAACGACTTACGAACAGTTGCGAAGTTGGTAAGCATACCACCTAACCAACGGTCAGTAACGTAAGGCATTTTCAGTCTTTTCGCTTCGTCGCCCACAATTTCCTGCGCTTGCTTTTTAGTAGCAACGAACATGATCTTGCGGCCTGATTTTGCGATCTGACGGATTGCAGCAGCAGCTTCGTCTAAAGCCACAACTGTTTTATTTAAATCGATAATATGGATGCCGTTTTTCTCCATGAAAATGTACGGTGCCATTTTCGGATCCCATTTGCGGGTAAGGTGGCCAAAGTGCACACCGGCATCAAGCAATTGCTTATAATTTGTAGTTGCCATTTTTCTAAGTACTCTTTAAGATTAACGCTTGCTGAACTGGAACGATCTTCTCGCTTTTCTTCTACCAAATTTCTTACGCTCAACCATACGTGGGTCACGCGTTAAGAAACCTTCTTTCTTCAGTGGAGGACGTGCTTCGCTGTTTTCTTCTACCAAAGCTTTAGAGATCGCTAAACGGATCGCTTCTGCCTGGCCGCTGATGCCGCCGCCTTTAACGTTAACTTTTACATCGTACTTGCCTTTTGCTTCTAACGTAGCGAATGGCTGCTCCACGATGGTTTGTAGTACTTCGTTTGGAAAGTATACTTTTATATCTCTATCGTTAATAGTGATATTCCCTTGCCCAGGCGTCATGTAGATGCGCGCCACCGAGGTTTTTCTTCTACCAGATGTGTTGAGAATTTCCATTAATGGTTAATTATAAATTGATTTTTAAAGTTTTCGGTTGTTGTGCTTCGTGTGGATGCTCAGCGCCTGTGTAAACGAACAGGTTGCGGAACTGCTCGCGGCCCAGACGGGTGCGTGGCAACATGCCTCTCACGGCTCTTTCGATTACCAGGTTAGGCGATTTTGCCATTAACTCACGAACAGTAGTATGTTTCTGACCACCTGGATAACCCGAGTGCGTTACATATACTTTGTTGTTCAGTTTCTTGCCCGTAACACGCAGGTTCTGGGAGTTGATAACAATTACGTTATCGCCGCAGTCGGCATTCGGGGTGAAAGAAGCTTTGTGTTTGCCACGTAATACGTTGGCAATCTGGCTCGCTACGCGGCCTAAAGTTGCGTCTCCGGCGTCTATCACTACCCAACCTTTATTAGCGGTCGCTTTATTAACTGATAGCGTCTTATAACTTAAATGATCCATTAGTTATGGTTAAATGGTTATATATGAATAATTTCCACTTCAGGGATTCTAAAATGGAGGTGCAAAGTTAAGGGTATTTCCTGAATTTGCAAATTGCTGAGAATTAAAAATTTAGTGGGAAGGTGAGGTCTTGAAAATCGAATCAGTACTTAAAGTTGAATTTGCTACTTTAAGTTTTTTCTTCTCAATGGCAGAAATAACCTTCTCTAATAGATAGGTTTGGCTATAATATTTTTCTGCCTGAATTATGAAATTAGTTTTCTCAACTAAAAGAATTTCTATCCATTTCACTTCAGGTGGAGGTTGGAAGGCATGTTCAACTAAAACGCAACTTAGATTCCAGCTATATTTTGATTTAAATTCATTTGGTTTGTCTAAAGTAACGTCTTTTGAATTTATTAGGATTATTTTCAATGTAGGTCCATCATTACCTTCATTGTCAATTGTAATTATTGCGTCATCGCATAATACGTCCTTTTTGAGTTTTTCTTCAATCTCCGCTACTTCAGGAATTCTTACAATCTTGTCGTATTTATCTTGGCAGCTTGCCAAAAAGCTGGAAAAAAGAAGAAGATAAAAGAAAGTATATTTCATGTTGAATTTTGAAAAGCCTAAAGCCAAAAGATGGTTGTTTTACTTTTTCACCTCAAAACCCTACCGTTTTACGAATTCTGCCGCAACGATTTCACCAAAACCTGAAAATCTTTCGGGTATGGCGCTTCTACCACCACTTTCTCGCCGTTCAATAAAGTAAAGCCCAGTTGGGTAGAATGCAGCGCGAACCGTTTGATGAGCGGTTGTTCTTCGGTTTGCTGCTTTAAGTTGAATTTGCGTTTCAGGCTGGAAAGGTACAGCACTTCGCCGCCGTAGAGTTCGTCGTTTACAATGGGCGCTTTCAGGTACATGAGGTGCAGGCGGATCTGGTGCATGCGGCCGGTTATGGGCTGGCAGGCAATTAAGGAATGGCGGTGATAGGTTTCCAGGGTGTTGAAAATGGTTTGCGCGGGTTTGCCTTTAAAGGCCAGTTTGGCTTTTCCTTTCAGGCCCGGCTGAATGGCGCGGTCCACTTCTACATTTTCGAATTTATGCACGCCCCAAACCACGGCATGGTACAATTTGTCTACCTCGCGGTTCTCGAACTGCATGCTTAAGTGGCGGTAAGCTTCCGGATTTTTGGCAATGGCCAATGCGCCGGAGGTTTCTTTATCCAACCTGTGACAGGCCTGCGCATCCGGGTGGTATTGTTTGGCGAGCTTCAGCAGGTTGGTGGCGTTTAAGGCGCGGTCTTCTAAAGTAGCCAGGAAAGGCGGTTTGTTTACTACTATAAAATCGTCGTTCTCGAATACGATGAGGTCGGTAAAAACGGGGTATTTCATTTAAGACTTTTTCAGTGATTTTGCCTACCGTTTTCCGGTGTTTTCAGGAAACGGCATTTTGCAAAGATACAGAATTTACCCCACCTAAATCCTCCCCTAAATCAGCCACTTTGATCGGGAATGCGTGTTCAACCACCCCAACCGCTCTTTGAAAAAGGAGGGGAGCTTCCGGAATCTGCAAATAGATTAAGTTTATTTGCACCGTTCTCTTGCAAAAACGGTAGGGTTTTGAGCAGAAAAAGTCACAATGAAGTATAAACGAGCCGCCCTGAAATAGAGGAGGGTGGGGCGGGATTACTTAATAGCTTTCAGCAGCTTGAATTTGAAAGTCGTGCCGCGGCCAACTTCGCTGTTAACGGCCAGAATGGAGCGGTGTGCTTCTACGATGTGCTTGCAAATGGCCAGGCCCAGGCCGGTGCTGCTGCCGGTAACTTCGCGGCTGCGGCTTTTGTCGATGCGGTAAAAACGTTCGAAAATGCGGTTGTGGTGTTCTTTGGCCATGCCGGCGCCGTCGTCGCGCACGGTAATGGTCATTTTCTTTTTACCGTCTTTGAGCGTGAGCCAGATGTTGCCGTTTTCGCGGCCGTATTTTATGGCGTTATCGAGCAGGTTTATAATTACCTGGCGAATGCGGTTTGGGTCGGCAAAAACGAGCAATTCTTCCTCTACGTCGTAATAGAAATGGAGCTTTACGTGGCGCAGGGCGGCTTTGTGTTCCAGTTGTTCCAGTACTTCGCCGGAAAGTTCGATGATATCGAAAACGCGTTTTTCCATTTTAATTACGCCTTTTTCGAGCTGCGAGATCGTGATCAGGTCCTGCACCAGGCTGTCGAGGCCGTCCAGGCTGCGGGCAGCTTTCTGAAGAAACCTGTCGCGCACATTTTCATCGTCGGCGGCGCCGTCTAATAGAGTATGGATAAAGCCCTGGGCGGCAAAAATGGGCGTTTTCAGTTCGTGCGAAACATCGGCCAGGAACTCACGGCGCAATGATTGCAACCGTTTCAGTTCGTCTATTTCCTTTTGCTTTTGTTCGGCCATGTGGTAAATTTCTTCCTTGATCCTTTTCAGCGGTTCGGGGCGGAACAGGAATTTACTGCTCATGCGCCGGAATTCCTTGCGTTTGATATTTTCCAGGCCGGCGTAAATGTTGTTGATCTCGCGGAAAATAAGGGCTTCGTAAGAAAAATAAACCAGAATAAAGCAAGCGCCAAAAGCCAGGCCAAGCGTGAAGATACGGCTGCGAAAGGCCAGGTAGGGCGAAAAGAAAAGGAAACCTGTTACAATGGCGGCTACCGTTAAAGAGATAATAATGGCAATCTTACGCGAACTCATAAATAGCTTGGGTGGCGGAACAGGAGCTTTCTATAAACCCCAAGAGTTTTTCAGTCTGTAAAGGTACCGTTTCTTTGAATGGTTTAATTCCTGATTGCTAATTGTTTTTGTATTCCCAATAAAAAATGCTGGTGTTTCCTCGTAGAAAAACCTGAGCAGGGGTTGGGTTTCATTTTTGCATTTAGTTGTTCAATCAACAATTAGCAATTAGCAATCAACAATTAATCCGTGTTGAATTTATAGCCTACGCCTTTAATGGTTTTGATATTTTCTTCGCCTATTTTTTCGCGCACTTTCCGGATGTGTACGTCTACGGTGCGGGCAATTACAAAAACATCGTTGCCCCAAACGCTGTTCAGGAGTTCTTCGCGGCTGAAAACTTTGTTGGGCGTGGCGGCTAAAAAGGCGAGCAGTTCGAATTCTTTTTTGGGGAGCGAAATTTTCTGATCGCCTTTGTAAACCGCAAAGCTGGTACGGTCTATGCGTAAACCGCCAATCGAAATTTCGGGAGCCTGTTCGGGGTTTTGCTGGTTGTCGCGGCGCACGTAGGCGGCCAGGCGGCTGATGAGCGCGCGGGGTTTTATGGGTTTGGTAATAAAATCGTCGGCACCGGCATCAAATGCAGCTACTTCCGAAAATTCTTCGGCGCGGGCAGTCAGGAATAAAATGTAGGTGTCTTTGAAACGCTTGAGTTCGCGCAGATACCGGCAGGCAGCAATACCATCCATTACCGGCATCATTACGTCCATGAGAATAATATCGGGGCTGAAGGTGAGGGCCACGTCAATGGCTTTTTTACCGTTCTCGGCGCTGGCCACCTCGTACCCTTCCTTCGTTAAATTATACTGTAGCAACTCGATAATATCGGGATCGTCGTCTACCAGAAGAACTTTGTATTTAGTAGTGTGCTGGCTCATAAGTGTTAGAATATCAGGCATTAATAAGTTTTCCTTAAGGAATTAACCCCTTTTTTCAGGTGCAAAGTTCAGACTCCGTTGCGGTTAAACCTACCATTTTCCCAATATTAACAATTCCTTAATCTGCACCTGCTATTACGAAACCGATATCTGGTAACTGCACTCAAATTTATGGCCGGACGGTAAACGCATAATGCCTTCTTTGTCGGTAATTTCGGTGGGTTCACCGGTATTGCTCGCTACGCCGTGCCACGGTTCCAGGCAAACCAGGTTGGCCTCCGGTTTTGGTGGCGACCAGATGCCTAAATAAGGGAAGCCCTGGAATTTTATTTCCACCTGCCGGTCGTCGGCGTCGGATTTTAACCGCATGGTCTGGGCTTTATTTTCCTTCAGCACAATTGCATCCTGCTTAAAGAGTTCGCGGGTCAGGGCCAGTTTTTTGTCTCTTTTCAGTACCGTTTCCGTTTCGCCGATCAGCAGGCCATCATGCAGTAAATGCCGGTCCAGATCCTGGTCTTCGTCGAACTCGAGGTAATAATCTTCGAATTTATTTTCCGGTTTCAGCGGGCAGTTAAAACCCGGATGGGCACCGATGGAAAAAGGCATTTCTTTGTCGTCGAGGTTCATGACCCGGTAATCTACCTGCAGCGTGTTGTTGTCTAAAGCATACGAAACCAGTAACCGGAAATGGAAAGGGTAATGCGCCAGCGTAATATCCGACCAGTGTAATTCCATGGTCAGGGTATCGTCGGTGGTTTCTACATGCGTAAAGATCATGTCGCGCGCGAAACCGTGCTGCGGCAAATGGTATGATTTTCCGTTTAAAAAGTATTTATGTTCCGGCAAACGGCCCACGATCGGGAAAAGCACCGGGGCATGGCGCGGCCAAACCTTCGCATCGCCCTGCCAGATGTATTCGGTATTATCGGAGAGCCGGCGGAAACTGCAAACTTCAGCGCCTTTGGCTTTTACTTTCACTTCAAACTCGGAATTACGCAGTGTATGGATCATGGTTTGGAAGGGTTTGGTTGCGGCTTTAAGATACGGTTTAAATCCTGAAAGTTATAATGTTTTTGAGGGGAATTTGTTTTTAGATAAGGGTTGCTGTTTTTAAAGAAGGTGATTTTTCAGGTGGTTTCCTTATTAGGTTTTTTATTTGAGGTCTTTGGTGCTAATGAAGAGTATGTTGGTGATAGTAGTTTTACAGCTTAAAAGGATACCGTTTTTTTTTGTCATCCCGACGATAGGAGGGATCTCATCAGATTCGTTGTTTCGCTTACTATTGACTTTTGAAGCTCAAAATGAAACGGTTTTTCATAGTCTGTATTCTACCTTTTATCATTAGCTGGATTAGCTTTTAACTCACTTCTGTGTTCTTTTTGTCCCCGAAAGGGTTCGGGATGTTCCACTTGATACAAAAAGAACCAACGGAAATCAAGCGGCACGTCCCGAAGCACTTCGGGAGTAAAGCGGAAACTTCCCGCAAGCCTGCGGGACAGGCGCTGACCGCTCAAACAACGCTTTGACAAATAGCCACCGTGATACTTTCTCAGCTTCGTAATGAACTGAAAAGTGCCTATATAGAAAATATTTCTGCTCTTGCAGGCGGCATAATCTGCCGCCGTAAGCGCAAATTATGCTTGCTCCTTGTTGCTTTCTTTGATCGTACTCCGCTCTCGCGTTCGAGTGAAATGGTTTTGAATTAGTAGAAAAGAAAAGCTCCCCTCCTTATCAAGGAGGGGTTGGGGGTGGTTGACCACGTGAGCTGATCAAAGTGGCTGGTTTAGCTATTTAGATGGTTGTATGACCTGCAAAGCCGCCCGAAAACGTTCTTCATCCGTTCCGGAAATAACTTCGAAAGGAAAATTGAGGCGTTCCAGTTCAGCTTTGTAAAGGTCGAAAAAATACTGGCGGAGGTGCGGGTGTTCGCGTTGCGGATCGGGTTCCCAGGGCAGGTCTATGTTCATTAACAGATACAGGTCGAAACGCTGGTTTTGCAGTTCGTCTAAAATCCAGGCGGGGCAGGTGCCGAACGCGTTTTCGCTCCAGATCTTCAGTACCAGTAATTCCGTATCGGCGAAGAGTATTTTGTGAGCCTGAGCTTCTGCTTGTTGTTGCAAACGGAGCTGGCCGCGGGCAATGTTTTCGAGATCTGTAAGTGTGTAAGCCTGGTTTAAATTCGCTACGTATTCACGGGCAAATTCGGGAACCCAGAGCGCCTTAAAATAACCAGCCAATTGCTGCGCCAAGGTAGATTTTCCGGTGCTTTCCGGCCCGGTTATGGCAATGCGTTTCATGTGGTTTCAAGGGCAAGTTCGCGCCGCCATTTCACGTAACCCTGAATGGCTAAACCCAGGAAAACAAAATACAAGCCGGCCGTTAAATACGCTTCTTTCTGAAAATAAAGCCATACGTAAACCACATCTACCGCAAACCAAAGGATCCAGTTCTCGATCTTTTTGCGCGTAAGCAGAAACTGGCCCATTAAACTGTAAGCCGCCAAGCCGGAATCCAGAACGGGGTAGTGCGCATCGGTGAAATTCTGGAAGTAAGCACCCAGGGCAACAGTTCCAATGGCGCCGCCTAAAACAACCAGAATTCTGGCTTTGGCAGAGAGTTTGGAAACCGGAAGTTCAGTGTGGTTTTTTCCGCCGCGCAGCCATTCGTACCAGCCATACATTGCCGAACCGGCATAGAAAATTTGCAGCCCCATATCGGCGTACAGCTTGATCTGGTAAAAGAAAACGGTGTAGGCCAGCACGCTGATCAGGCCCACAGGCCAGGTCCAGACGTTTTGCCGCACTGCCAGCCAAACGCCCAGCAACCCGGAAATTACTCCTGTAACTTCAAAATAATTCAGTTCCGGCATAAAAAACGGTAGGCTTTTGAGTCTAAAAAGTACGGCAAAGTAACAGCTATTTTGGCAAAGCATTTTCAAAAATCCGGGAAAGCTTTTGGCCGTACTACTAACAAAACGTTTTACCTTTACCAAAAAATTCAGAAAATGCTCCGCGAAATAACGCCTGCCGAACTGCAGCAAAAAATAAAGAACGGCGAAAATATCCAGCTCATAGACGTGCGCCAGCCCGAAGAATTTGCCATTTGCAGCATTTCCGGCAGCCAGCTTATTCCTTTAGGCGAAATTCCGAAACGCTATGCCGAAGTGGGTAATAACTCTGAAGCGGTGATCATTTGCCACCACGGTTTCCGGAGCGCGCAGGCCATTCAGTATCTAAATCAGCGTTTCGGCTACGAAAATTTACTGAACCTGAAAGGAGGGATCCACGCCTGGGCACTTCAGGTAGACCCGGAAATGGCGGTTTATTAAATGGTTAAATTGCTAAATGGTTAAATTGCTGATTGATAGAATAAGTGAGAATGCGCAAACCGAGAAAATGAAGATTCGGAAGTTCACAATTGGCGTTTTTGAGGCTGAAAACCATACCATTTTAGAGGCACTTTGGTTTTTGCCTTCAAAACCATAGCGTTTTGAAAGGCTGCTTTGCATAAAGAAGGCAGACTATTTTAAATTCCTGCTATTTGTTCATTTCCAATTCATCAACAATTTAACCATTCAACCATATAACAATTTAGCCATTCAACAATTCATTCATTTAAAATAGCGGTGCTAAATTATTATTGAGAAATTCTTGAAAAAATACACAAGGAATAGGAAAATCCCGTAACTTTGCATGGCAAATAGAAACCCTTAATTTTTATTTGCCATGGCAGATCAGTCCAAAGTTCTCTTCGAAGCCCTCACCTACGACGACGTTTTATTGTTGCCGGCCTATTCCGAGGTTCTCCCGAAAAATACCAACATCACCACGCAGCTTACCCGCAACATTCGCCTGAATGTACCCCTGCTTTCTGCCGCCATGGACACCGTTTCCGAAGCTGCAATGGCCATTGCAATGGCCCAGGAAGGCGGCATTGGCATCATTCATAAAAACATGAGCATTAAAGCCCAGGCCGAGCAGGTACGCAAAGTTAAGCGTTCGGAAAGCGGCATGATCCTGGACCCGGTTACGCTCGATGAAAACGCTTTGGTAAGCGATGCCCTTCGCCTGATGAAAGAAAATAAGATCGGAGGCATTCCGGTTATCAATAACGGCAGAAAACTGGTTGGCATTATTACCAACCGTGACCTGCGTTTTGAGAAAAAACCAGCCCGGGCCATTTCCGAGATCATGACCAAAGAAAATCTGATCACGGCGCCCCAAGGCATCAGCATGGAAGAAGCCGAAGACATTCTGCAGCAATACAAGATCGAAAAATTGCCGGTTGTCGATAAAAAAGGTACCCTGATCGGCTTAATTACCTATAAAGATATCCTGAAAAAGAAAAGCCACCCGAACTCCTGCAAAGACGAATTTGGACGTTTGCGCGTTGGGGCAGCCGTGGGTGTAACCGGCGATATGGTAGAGCGCGTTACTGCTTTAACCGAAGCCGGCGTAGACGTAATTTCCATCGATACCGCGCACGGACATTCCAAAGGCGTTTTAGATGCGGTTTCGGCCATTAAAAAACAATTCCCGAAACTGGAAGTAATTGCCGGCAACGTAGCCACTGCCGAAGGCGCCCAAGCCTTAGCCAAAGCCGGCGCCGATGCCGTAAAAGTAGGCGTAGGTCCGGGAAGTATCTGTACCACGCGCATTATTGCCGGTATAGGGGTGCCGCAGCTTTCGGCCGTAATGGAAGCCGCCAAAGGTCTGAAAGGTACCGGCGTTCCGGTTATAGCCGATGGCGGGATTAAATTCTCCGGCGATATTGTAAAAGCCCTGGCTGGCGGCGCCAGTTCGGTAATGGTTGGTTCTTTACTGGCGGGTACCGAAGAAGCGCCCGGCGAAATGATCATTTTCGAAGGCCGGAAATTCAAGTCGTACCGCGGCATGGGTTCCATAGAAGCCATGGAGATCGGCTCAAAAGACCGTTATTTCCAGGATGCCGAAGACGATATTAAAAAGCTGGTGCCGGAAGGTATTGTGGGCCGGGTGCCGTACAAAGGCATGGTAGCCGAAGTGATCTATCAATTAGTTGGCGGATTACGGGCCGGAATGGGTTACTGCGGAACGGCCTCCATTGAAAAGCTGCAGGAAGCTAAAATGGTGAAAATTTCTGCGGCCGGCCTTCGCGAAAGCCATCCGCACGATGTGCACATTACGCGCGAAGCGCCAAACTACAGCCGCTAATTCCGGGTTGGCTTTAGTATATATTTTTTTATATATTTATTTCCTGTAAAGTGCTAGTTCTCAATAAATTTATTGTAGGTTAGCACTTTATTTGTTTTTAGAGGGTAGTTATTTTCTAACCTTTTTGATATATATCAGTATTCAGGTTAATTATTCAGTTGAAAACAGACGCAGTTTTATTGCACGAATGCCCTACACTTCTCGGTTAAAACGAACTTATGCTGCCGTGGCTTTTGCCAGTTGGTTAATGTTGGTGGGCAATATTCTTTTGTGCATCAATATTAATGTAAGCCTGGACACCAATTCGGTTTACAGCCATGTAAATAACCTGCTCACGGTTATTTTTATGTTTTCAGTTTTCCTGTCGCAGCAAAATGAATCGGACCATATCAAAGGCACCGATTTTATGGCCTACCTCTGGAAGCTTTTTGTGCAGGCGGGCCTGGCGGCTTACGTATGCGTGGTAATGCACGTGGGGTATCTGGTGGTAGCCAGGCACTGGTTCCCGGATAGCAAGTATTTGCTAAACATTATCTACAGCATAAATTTCGCCTTGTTCATTTATTTCCTGGCCCGGGCTTTTTACACCTGGAAAAAACTGATCCTGTTTCAGAAGTCTAAATCGCTGCACACAGAATGGCGCTGGTTTGAATGGCTCATGTATGGGAGCTTGCTGCTTACACTCTTCAATATCAGTTATATAACCTATATTTTTGTGCCGCTGCTTTGCCTGCTGGTGCTTTATATTTTCTTTGTAAGCGTAAACCTGCGCTGGGTTGCCTATCTCACCCTTACTAAAAAATGGCGCTCTATTTTACTGCTGATCGTATTACTGGTCAGTGCGGTTTTGTTTGGCCGTTATTTCCAAGTGCTGGCGGGTAACCCTAATCTGGTAGCCGATCATTTTGAGCATCCGTTCGTGTTGCTGATGCTGTTCTTTGTTTTTATTTATGCCTTCATTTCGTTGCTGGTAGCAGTTTTTAGTTTGCCAACTTCTTCGGTTTTTGAACAGAAGCGCGACGATCTGATGAATATTCAGAAACTGAGCCAGTCTATCCAGCAGGGGCAAGACGAAAGCCAGGTGTTTGATATGCTATTCGACAGCACTACCAAAGCTACCGGCGCCGATGCGGCCTGGATCGAAATTTCGGATAACGAAGAGGATGTATCGCATATGCTGAACCTGGATCTGGCCAAGATCTCGCGCATCCGGCAGATCCTGAAAAACCTGAACCTGGATCATGTAGATTATATAAACAACAACCTGGAGCTGAATAATTATTTCCGCGAACTGGGTTTGCCTTATAAATCGCTGCTGGTAGTGGCCCTGAAATCAAGTAAACGCAGTTTCGGAATGCTCTACCTGCTCAAAGATATCGATCATGGTTTCGATCGCGAAAGCATCAATACCGTTCGCACGTATACCAACCAGACCATCCTGACCATTGAGAACCTGCGTCTGATAGAAGATTCTTTGCAGAACGAACGCTATAAAGAAGAACTGAAAATTGCGAGTGCGGTGCAGGATAGCCTCATTCCGAAATCGTTTCCGAGCGATAGCTGGTTCGAGGTGAGCACGTATGCGCAACCGGCCAAAGAAGTAGGCGGCGATTTTTACGATTTCCTGATGCTGAGCGAAAGCCGCATTGCCATTATTATCGGCGACGTGTCGGGGAAAGGGGTTTCGGCGGCGTTTCACATGGCGCAGATGAAAGGGATCTTTCACGCCCTGATGCAGGACGACCTGGACCCGGTGGTGTTTATGACGAAGGCAAATTCGGCGCTGAGCCGCTGTTTGGAGAGAACCTCGTTCATTACCTCTTCGTTGTATATAATAGATTACAAAATGCAGGGCTTGATGTTTGCGCGTGCCGGCCATTGCCACACGCTCTACTACAACTCCATGACGGAAGAAACGTTCTATTTTGTAACCGAAGGGCTGGGGTTAGGTATTATTCGCGATGCTTCGTATGCCAAACGCATTCATAAGCTGTATTACGATTATAATCCCGGCGACGTGATGGTGATCTATACCGACGGCGTAACCGAAGCCCGGAGCCCGGCGCAGGAAGAATACGGTGAAGACCGGCTGAAAGATATGCTGCAACAAACGTATCACCTGGAAGCCGAAGATATAAAATATGCGATCGTAAACGATCTAAAAACTTTTATTGGAGATGCCCACCTGCACGACGATCAAACGTTAATGGTGGTTAAATTCAGAAATGTTCAACCTAAAATTCAGATGTGACGTAAAGGAACTGCAAATGAAAATTACACACGAAATCAACGACAATACGATCACAATTAGCCTGGATGGCGAATTGGATGCCAGCTCTTCGGTGCTGCTGGATGAAGAGTTATCAAACCCTTCGATCATGAAGTACAACAAAATTCTAGTAGACTGCGCCAAGCTGAATTATATTTCATCGGCCGGTTTGGGTGTATTCATTTCCCACCTGCAACGGTTTGAAGATTCGCAGATCAAGCTTATTTTCTACAACATGCAGGAAAAAGTGAAGAACGTTTTCGAGATCCTGGGGCTCGATCTGCTCATGACGATCGTTTCCACGCAGGAAGAAGCCATGTCTGTTGCGAATGAATAACAGCATCCAGGTTAGCTGCAGTAAGAAAAATCTAAAAACTATCAGAGATTTCGTAACGCAGTATCTGAGCCAGTACGACCTGTCGGAAATTGTTCTGAATCAGATCGTACTGGCCGTGGATGAGATCAGCGCCAACCTGATCATTCACGCCAACCAGGAGAATGCCGATAAGTTCATGGAACTGGCAATTGAGCGGAAAAACGGACAACTGCTGTTCGAAATTTCAGATAATGGAATTTCTTTTCAGCGTTCAAATTACAAGGAGCCAGATATTGAGGAGCATATTCGCATCGGCAAGAAAGGCGGGGTGGGTATTGCGATTGTGAATCGTATTATGGACAAAGTTGAGTTTACTTCCGAAGAAGGCCGGAATATTTGCCGGCTGTATAAAACCGTATTCTAAAAACCCGCCCTTGGTGGGTTTTTTGCTTTAAAACCATAGCGTTTTTCGTGAATGATTGAATGAGAAAATAAGTGAATTGTTGAATTTTGGTATTGTGACTTTTTAAGCCTGATAGCATACCGTTTTTCATAGCCTGCTTTTCTACCTTTTATTAGTTTCTGAATTGCTTCTAACTTACTTTTCTGTTCTTTTTGTCAACGAAAGGGTTCGGGATGTTCCACTTAACGCAAAAAGAACCAACGAAAATCAAGTGGCACGTCCCGAACCCATTCGGGAGCAAGCGCAAACTTCCCGCAAGCCTGCGGGACAGGCACTGACCGCTCAAACAGCGCGCTTGACAAAAGGCCAACGCGCTAACTTTTCTTCTTCGTAGTAAACTTTGCAGTGCCTAGATAGTAAGCTTCTATGATCTTGCAGGCGGCAGGATTCGCTGCCGTAAGCGCAAATTCTGCTGGTATTTCATTGTTTTAAATTGATCGTACACCGCTCTCGCGTTCGAGTGAAGTACGCAGAAGTTTTGAGTCCCTTAATCCCCTAATCCTACAAATCCCAATCCAGACGAATTCACGATCAAAAACGCTATCCTTTTCGCCTTAAAAACTGCCTTACAGCACAAGAGCGGAACGGGCATACACGTTCTCTCAAAAAAAATCGTTAAAATTGCGACTGTCAAAGGAATACCTTCTATATTCGTAAATCTATTGCCTGTAGTTTAAAATAGCGTATGCGTAATTATCTCTTAGCTGTTGGGGCGGCCGCCCTGATCTTGACAAGCTGTAAATCTTCGAAAGAAGTAGCCAAACAGGAACCTGTTCTGGAAACCATCGGTTCTAAGCCGGTTTATACTTCCGAATTTCAGTATGTTTACAACAAAAACAATGCGAATGCCGAGAATGCTTATTCTAAAGGCAGCATCGAAGAGTATCTGAACCTCTACACCAATTTTAAGTTGAAAGTGATGGAAGCCGAAGCCCGCGGCCTCGACACGACCGATGCTTTCAGCCGCGAACTGGATGGTTACAAACAACAATTGGCCCAGCCGTACTTAACCGAAAAAAGCGTAACCGATAAACTGGTGCGCGAGGCTTATGACCGGATGCAGAAAGAAGTGAACGCTTCGCATATTCTTATAAACGTGGCTCCGGATGCCGATCCGAAAGATACCCTGGCTGCATACAACCGCATTTCCGAGATCCGGAAACAGATCGTGGGAGGTCAGAATTTCGAATCGGTGGCCAAAGAAGTTTCCCAGGATCCTTCGGCCCGCGAAAATGGGGGTAAATTAGGATATTTCACGGCGCTGCAAATGGTTTATCCGTTTGAGCACGCTGCTTATAATACCCCGGTGGGCCAGGTTTCGCAGCCGGTGCGCACGCGCTTTGGTTACCACATTATTAAAGTGAACGACATGCGTCAGGCGCAGGGCGAAATTAAAGTGGCCCACATCATGGTGCGCGCTACGCCAGGCATGCCCAAAGCCGACAGTGCCGAAGCAAAACGCAAAGTAGACGAAATTTATAGCCGCGTAAAGAAAAACGAGAACTGGGATAAACTTACTTCACAATTCTCCGAAGATGCCGGCTCGTCGGGCAACGGTGGTGAACTGCCCTGGTTTGGTACCGGTCGCATGATTCCTTCTTTCGAAGATGCTGCCTTCAATCTGAAAAACGTTGGCGATATTTCGCAGCCGGTATTAACGCCGTATGGCTGGCACATTATTAAATTGCTGGAAAAACGTACCCTGCCAACTTACGAAGAAACCGAAGCCAGCCTGCGGGCCAAAGTTGCGAAAGATTCCCGTTCGGAACTGAACAAAGCGGCTTTCCTGAAACGCATTCGTACCGAAAACAAATTCACCGAAATTAAAGCGGCCAAAGAACTGGCGCTGAGCAAAGCCGATTCTTCGGTGGTGAAAGGTACGTTTAAATACACGCCGGCCGGCAGCAAAGACAAAACGCTGGAAACGCCTTTATTCCTGATCCAGGATAAAAAGTACACTATCAAAGACTTCTTCGATTACGTGCAGTCTAACCAGCAGATCCGCAAAAATCACAATCCGCGCCACTACATGGAAAGCCTCTACAACCAGTTTGTAGATGTCAGCCTGCTGAACTACGAGAAAGCAAACCTCGAAAACAAATATGTAGACTATAAAATGCTGGTGAAAGAGTACCGCGATGGCATTTTGCTGTTCCAGTTAATGGACGAAAAAGTTTGGAGCAAAGCCATTGAAGATACTACCGGCTTGAAAGCGTATTTCGAGCAGAACAAGGAAAAATATAAGTGGGACACCCGCGCGCAGGCAACCATCATTTCTGCGGCCAGCAAAGATATGCTGAACCGTGCCGATAAAGCACTGGCCGGCGGCCGTTTCGAAGACAAGAAACAGGAGCCAAAATCGCTTGCCTTCGATGCCGGTAAAGATGCGTTTACCAAGCAAACCCAGGCCAAACTTGATGAACTGATCCAGCAGTTGAGCAGCGATTCGACCCTGAGCGTGGAAGTTCGCGGCAGCGCCGATAGCAAAGAAGTTGCCAAGAACAAAAAACTGGCCCAGACCCGCGCCCAGAAAGTAGCCTCTTATTTAACTTCCAAAGGCATTGCAGCCAACCGCGTAAAAACAGTAGCCAATCCGAAAGGTAAAACCCGCACTGTGGGCCTTACTTATTACTCCACCGATCCGGCCGTATTGGAAAGCACTCTGAACGAAGGCAACCCATTGGCAGTACAGATCACGCAGAAGAAATTCCAGAAAGGCGAAAACAAAGCTTTGGATGGCGTAACCTGGCAGCCTGGCACCTACAATGTAGAGCGCGACGGCCGTTTTATGCTGATCAAGATCGACCAGATCCTGCCGCCTTCTTACAAAACGCTGAACGAAGCCCGCGGTATAGCCACTTCCGATTACCAGGGTTACCTGGAAAAACAGTGGATCGAGGAGCTGCGCCAGAAATATCCGGTAAAAGTGAATCAGAGCGAAGTAGATAAGCTCGTTAAAAAATAGTATCGGAAATGCTTTAAAAAGCGCTGCTTTCCCGGCAGCGCTTTTTCTTTTTTAGCGGGTTCCAAAAATTCCGGCAACAAAATCAAATTAACACGCTATTTTTGCGTTAAGGCTTGTAAGCGCAATTTGCTTCACGGCCGCTTATTTTACTTTACTTTATAAATGATCGCTTTTAAAAACGGTATCCTTTCAGATAAAAAAACTTTTCTGTTGTGGCTTGCCTGTCTGGTAATGTTGCCGGCTTTTGCCCAACAGAAAAAAAATACGGTGCTCGACGGCATTATTGTAAAGCTCGATAACCAGATCATTCTGCGTTCCGAGCTGGAAATAAATTACGCCCAGGCGATGGCTTCCGGCCAGGTAAACAATGCCCCCGACCTGAAATGCGAAATTCTGCGCAGCCTTGTAATGAACAAACTGATGCTGGCCCGCGCCGATGCCGACTCGGTGGTAGTGCCCGACGACCAGGTGAAAGGCGAACTGGACCGCCGGATGGCGTACTTTGTAGCCCAGATCGGCAGCGAGCAGAAACTGGAAGAATATTACGGCAAAACCATTAAACAACTGAAAGACGAACTCGCCAAACAGGTACGCGACCAGCTGGTAATGCAGAAAATGCAGGATAATATTACCGGCCGCATTTCAGTAACGCCAAGCGAAGTAGCCAAATACTACAATAAAATTCCCAAAGACAGCTTACCGTATTTTTCTACCGAAGTGGAAGTGGGCCAGATCGTGAAAATTGGCAAGCCCAGCCGCAAAAACCGCGACGAAGCCCGTGCCCGCCTCGAAGCCCTGAAAAAACGCATTGAAGCCGGTGAAGATTTTGCTACCCTGGCCCGCCAGTATTCCGAAGATCCGGGCTCGGCGGCTGAAGGCGGAACGCTGGGATTTTTCAAGAAAAAAGAACTGGTGCCCGAATACGAAGCGGCCGCTTTGAAACTCGAGCCCGGCAAGCTTTCGCACATTGTAGAATCGCAGTTCGGGTTTCACTTAATTCAGTTAATTGAGCGTCGGGGCGAAGAATTCAATACCCGCCACATCTTAATTAAACCGGCCGCCAGCGAAATTGACCTGGCCGAAACTGCAAGAGAACTTGCTAAACTCCGCGCCGCCATTGTAAAAGACAGTATTTCGTTTGCCAAAGCGGCCAAAGAAAACTCCGACGACCGCGAAACAAAGAACAACGGCGGTTTATTTGCCAACCCCAAAGACGGCAGCTCGTACATTCCGCTGGATAAAATTAACCCGGCTGTGTTCTTTATCATCGATACCATGACCGTGGGGCAGATCAGCCAGCCCATGCCTTACCGCACCGACGATGGCAAAGAAGCGCAACGCATTATTTATTTGAAATCGAAAACCCCGCCGCACCAGGCCAACCTGAAAGACGATTACCAGAAAATATCGGCGGCCGCTTTAGCTGAAAAACGCAATAACGCCCTCGACGAATGGTTCGAGAAAAACCGTGGATCGGTGTTTATGGAAGTAAACCCTGATTTTGTGAACTGCAACCTGTTGCAAATGCAGAATTAAACCAAAACTATGAAGCAATTTTCATCGGATAAAGAAGCTGCCGACGCCTTATTTCAATCTGTAAAAAACCTGAATCAGGAAATCTCCAAAGTAATTGTGGGGCAGGATGAAGTGGTGCGTTTGGTTTTAACCGCGGTATTTTCGCAGGGCCATTGTTTGCTGGTGGGCGTGCCCGGCCTGGCTAAAACTTTGCTTATTCATACCATTGCCTCTTCCTTAGACCTGAGCTTTAATCGCATTCAGTTCACCCCCGACCTCATGCCTTCTGATATTGTGGGCTCGGAAACCATGGATCAGAACCGGAATTTCCAGTTCGTGAAAGGTCCGGTTTTCTCTAACATTATCCTGGCCGATGAAATTAACCGTACGCCGCCTAAAACCCAGGCCGCGCTGCTGGAAAGCATGCAGGAATATTCGGTAACCGTGGCCGGGCATAAATACGAATTACCCAAGCCGTTCTTCGTTTTAGCCACCCAAAACCCGATCGAGCAGGAGGGAACCTACCCGTTGCCGGAAGCGCAGCTGGACCGTTTCATGTTCAACATCACGCTGGGTTATCCTTCTTTTGAAGCCGAAAAGCAGATCGTGAAAAATACGACCAGCGGCCAGAAAGCTACGGTAAACAAAGTGCTCCACTCCGACGAAATCATGGCCTTCCAGGCCTTGGTACGCCGCGTGCCGGTAGTAGATAACGTAGTAGATTATGCCGTGAAACTGGTGCACAAAACCCGCCCGAATACCGAGATGGCTGCCAGCGTGGCGAACCAGTATTTAGAGTGGGGCGCCGGTCCGCGGGCTTCGCAGCATTTAATTGTGGGCGCCAAATGCAATGCGCTTTTAAACGGGAAATACAGCCCGGATATTGAAGATGTGCAGGCCGTTGCCTTGCCTATTCTGCGCCACCGCATTGTGCGTAACTTTAAAGCCGAAGCCGAAGGCATTTCTACCGAAAAAATTATTCAGGACCTTTTATAAGCCAAAACGCTATGGTTTTTGTGCTCAAAAGTCTGTTACCATAAAAAGTAACAGACTTTTTTGTTTCCAAAAATTCAGAAAACGCTATGCTTTGGACTATAAAAAGTCAGAACCTTCCGAAATAAACGCAACTTTCCGCCGCGAAATTTGTACATTAAGCCTGAAAAAAACGCCCGGAAACTAAACGCAAACCAATGGCCTCGGAAAAATGCATCACCATCATCGGCGGAGGTTTCAGCGGTACGCTTACGGCGGTGCAATTGCTGCGGCAAAGCCCGTTCCCGGTGTGCGTGAAACTGATTAACGCCGGTTATCCGCTTTCTAAAGGAGTGGCCTATTCGGCCGAAAGTAACCTGCATTTGCTCAACGTGCGTTCCGGCCGCATGAGTGCTTTTCCGCATATTCCGCGGCACTTTGTAAACTGGCTCGAAACGCAGCCCGACGTAGAGCAATTCTGCCAGCCCGGCGAAACCCTGGCCGATGCGTTTATGCCGCGGCGGGTTTACGGACAATACGTAGCGAATATTTTGAAAATGGCGCTGGAAAAACTGCCGGCCGGCTCTAAGCTCGAGATCATCGAAGACGAAGCCATTTCTATTGCCGAACTTTCTGAAAAACATTTTTTGGTGGAGCTGAAAAACGGCCCAAGTTTCCAGACCGAAAAAATAGTGCTGGCTTTGGGCAATTTTGCTCCCGAACCGCTAAGGCTGCCGGAAGAAATATTAACCGGCGAAAACTATTTTGGCAATCCCTGGAAACCGGAAATTCTCGAAGATCTTCGGCCGGAAGAACCCGTTTTACTTGTTGGCAGCGGCCTGACTATGGTAGATGTGGTGCTGAGTTTGCTTGAACAAAAATTCACGGGTAAAATTATTGCCATTTCGCCCAAGGGTTATTTGCCGATGGTGCACCGCCACACTGCCCCTTATCCCGATTTCCGGAAAGAACTGCAAGGGCCGTTTTCGCTCAATACGATCTATGCCGCCCTTAAACAACACATCCGCAAAGCGGTAGCCCAAGGCAGCAGTTGCGAAGCCCTGATCGATTCGATGCGGCCGCAAACCCAGCAGATCTGGCAGGGACTGAGCAAGGAAGATAAGCAGAAATTTTTGCGCCATTTGAGCTCCCTCTGGGGAATTTTCCGGCACCGCATTTCGCCACAAGTGGCAGACCGCATTCAGGCCGCCCGCGATAGCGGCCAGCTGGAAGTAAAACCCGCACGCCTGCAAAACGCCACCGAAACCGACGGAAAACTAAGGGCCATGCTTAAATTAAGGGGGCAGAAAGATCCGGAAACCATACCGGTGCAGCGCATTATTAATTGTACCGGTCCGCAGGCAAACTACGCCCGATTAACCATGCCGCTGGTCCAGAACCTGCTCGTGCAAAAACTGATTACGGCCGATGAACTGCAGCTGGGCTTAAAAGCCATGCCCGATGGCCGACTGATCCAGGAAAACGGAAAACCATCGTGTAAATTTTTTACCATCGGCCCTACCATGCGCGGTGCCCTCTGGGAATCTACGGCCGTGCCGGAGATAAGTGAGCAGGCGGCGCACCTGGCTCAGACCATTTTGCACGCCTTTCTGCCCGAAGCGGAAACAAAAGCGGAAAATACCTCGGCACAAACCAAAAGGTAAAGGGTAATTCCGTATTTTTGTATCTGAAACCTTACCGTTTTTTGTAGAAACTGAATTTAGAGATATGGAAGCTGCTTCGCTTTACCAACGTTTTAAAGATAACCTCGAAACCATTATCATACTGCTGGACAAAGGCACCGATATCCGGACCATGCCTTATTCCACCACCATGCCGCTGGAAGTTAAATTGTTCACCGAAGTTTTAACGCAGGTTGGCCTGGATCTGAACATAAAAACTGAAGGCATCAGTGCCGTAAACGAACTTTACAAAGCCTACAAGCAGCAGGAAAATGCCGTTTTGAAAGCCATGGAACGGATCCTGAATGATAAGCGCGCTTCCATGAAAACGCCGGAAGGAAAAATTCTGGTAAAGGAAATGCTGATCCGCCGCCTCGAATTTTTTAATGAAACCGCCCGTTCCATGATGGTAATGAGCAACCAGACCACGCTCAAAAGCCCGATCCAGCACATTCACCCGCATCACCGCGAAATGCTGATCCACCCGCCTTTGAAGTAGTGATTAGCGGAATTTTGCTGATCGCCAGGATATTGTAAAAAGCTGCGTTTCGGAAGAAGGCAGCTTTTTCGTTGTAAAACGCTATGATTTTCGGTCCTGAAAGTAGTTTTCAGGCCGGAAAGCTTAGCGTTTCTGAAGCAGAATTTATTTCGTGTATCTTTACAGTATGAATTTCGAATTTACTCAAACTGATCCTGCAAAAAATACCTTCGATGAAACCATGCCTACGGCGGCGCCCGGTTTTCTCCGTTTCATCAATTATATGCTCGATTGCATTTTTCTGGCCGTAGTAGCTTCTGTGATCCTCAATATTTTTGCGCCCGAAATGATGCCCAAAAGCATGGAAGATGTTTCTTCCGGCATGTTTATCAGTTTGCTATACCCTTTGCAGTTCGTGTATTACTTTGTGGCAGAATTTTTCTTCGGCAAAACGCTGGCAAAATTGCTGACCAAAACTTACGTAACCACCGAATTCAATGAGAAACCGGGCGTTAGCGCAATTTTTATCCGCACGCTTTGTCGCTACATTCCTTTCGAATACATTTCTTTTCTGGGCAACGGCATCGGCTGGCACGACCGCCTGAGCAAAACCTACGTGGTGCGTAACCCGAAGTAGAATTTTAAGAACCTAATGCCACTAAAAAAGCCTCGCGGGTTTCTATAATCCGCGAGGCTTTTTTAGTGGAAAGGCAATGAAAAACGCTATGTTTTTGGCCTGAAAAACTCAATAAGAGGCTTATTCCGGCTGGTAGCCATCGGTTAGCGTGTGCATAAACGCCACGATCGCTTTTACTTCCTGGTCGGTTAATTTTAAATCGCCCAATTCTTCGTGGTTCACGTTTTGCGGTATTTCCGGTTTGCCGAATTTGCCGCTGTCGCGCTGGTTGTAAAACTGAACCGATTCTTCCAGCGTTTTAATTACCCCGTTATGAAAGTAGGGTGCCGTTAAAGCTACATTGCGCAGCGTAGGCACTTTGAATTTTCCGTTTTCTTCCGCATTTTTCACTACTTTACCTAAACCCAGGTCGGGCTGATATTTGTCTTGCAGGCGTTTTTTAATTTCCAGATTTACCGGTGCGCCAATGTTGTCGTAGGTGAAATCGGTGAATAATACTTTGCCGGTGCGGGCGTCGGGTTCCGAAGGGTGGCAGGCGGCGCAGTTTCCTTTTTTCGGATCGTTAAAAAGCTTCAGGCCCAGTAATTCCTGTTCAGTAAACGTTGCCTTGTTTTGCCTGACATAATCGAATTTAGAGGTAAAAGGCTGAAATGCGGTAGTAGTTTCGAAAGCGGCAATGGCCTTGCCTAAACTGTTGAGGGTTTTTTCGGGGTCGTCCAAAACCTGCGCGCCATAAACCTGCTCAAAAAGCGGCCGGTAATTGGCCTGCTGAATGCGCCGGGCTACCAGTTCGGCATTGGCGTTCATTTCAACGTGGTTCAGCAACGGCCCCATGGCCTGTTCGGCTAAAGAGCTGGCGCGGCCATCCCAGAAAAAACCCCCTACGTAATGCGCTTCGGTAGTATCGAAATATAATGGCGGCGTGAAAGCAGCATAGGCTATTGCAGAAGCATTCCGGTTGCCAAGTACGCCCGGTGCGGCCCCGGCTGAAACGGCGCGGTGCTGCGGATCGGCAAAAGCTTTGGCGGGCGCATGGCAACTGGCGCAACTTTGCCCAACGGGGTTAGAAAGGTTTGCGTCGAAGAAAAGTTGTTTGCCCAGTTCCTGTTCCGGAGTGAGCCCAAGGGTTGTGCTAAACTGACCCGTAATGGTCCGGCCTTCGGGAGAAGCGGGTTGCTTATGGGTAAAGGCAAGCCAGCTGCAGCAGCAGATTAGTATTATTCCGGAAAGTAAAACTGAAAACCTCATCTTTAACCGTGTTAAACCAAATGTGAGGGCGAAGGATATTGTATTTTATCGCCATAAATAAGGATTAATACGGTAATTTATCCGAAATGGGTTTCTTTAAATATTTATCGGGAGGAAAAACGCTAAACTTTGAGCCTGAAAAACTGCAATGCGCTTCAGGCTAGGGGTTCGGGTTCTGAAGTCTGGGTTTGCCGAGAAAAAAATCGGTATCGAAATGCACGTAAAAACCGGTAGAGAATTCAAACGTGCCTTTGTTGAGATCGAAGAACGGCTCGAAGCGGTTGGTAAGCGAAACGCCTTCGGTTAAATGAAAGGTGCTCATGTGCCGGATGATCAGTAATTCGCGCTTCTTTTCTATATAACCCGGGTTTTTAACCGTAGTGCTTGCCGATTGGTAAAGCCTGCCGCCAAATTCCGAAATGTAGCCATTCCCGCGCCAGTAGCTTACCATCAATTCCCCGAACTTACGAATATCCGTTCCTACGTTCAGGTAAATACCGCTTCCGCCTTGAAAAGGCAACTGGTGCTCAAAGGAATAATCGTCGTAGCCTACAAAGTAGTTTTTGGTGTAGATGCTTTTCAGGAATTGGTCCTTTTTAGAAACTAACCCGCCATACGCGGTGTAAATTTCCCGCGGCTTTGTGGTAAAAGTATATTCTAAGCCAACGGTTCCATTAAAAAGGGTAGTCAGTGGGCGGTCGTTCGTATCGATCTGGCCGCCCTGATGGAAACCCGTAAACTGAATAGGGAGGTTAAGATTGTGTTTTTGGTAAACTAGGATCTGGGCAGGCTGATGCGGACTTTGATTATATGCCACTTCCCTTAATTTACGGTACAAGGCAATATTGCTGGTAAAACCACCGCCCACTTCTTCCTGCTGCGTATCGAAACGGTATTGCATTACCTGCCAGTCTATAAAAGCCTGAAGATCGAATTTCGGTTTCTGGTAAACATACTGCACGCCGTTTTGCAAAGGCACCAGCAGCTGGCGTTCAAAATCCCAGAGCGGCTCAATGTAATTGAAATTGGCATTTCCGTTCAGCGTTCCGAATAAAAGTGTGTGCGCGCCGGAAGTATACGTTACCGTAAAAGTTGGCTGCAAACGCGTAATTTTAAAACTTCCGAAATCTTTCCAGAGCAAAGCGCCGGCTTCTACTTTTACTTTTTCCGAAGGGTAATAACTCAAGCTCGGCATGAAATGATAACCAAAAAGCGTGTAGCCATCGGCGATCTTATTAAAATATTCGTTATTTTTAAAAAAGCCCAACGTTCTGATACCCAGGCGTAATTCTTTTGCGTATGCGGGATTTACCTGCGGCGCTTTCTGAAACGCCTGGTTTGGCAATTGTGCAAAACAAACCTGTGCTAAAAATATTAGCAATACGCCGGAAAATAATCTAAAAAAAGGCATAAAAAACGCTAGGGTTTTGGCACTAAAAAGTACCTTGGTCTGTTACAAATCAGCAAACGGAAGCAGTAGCGCTAGTATAAAAAGAGAATACTAAAAATACTTGCAAAGCATTGCTAAAAATAGTAATTTAGGCCTGAAATTACGGAATATATAACATATACAAGCTATAAAAGAAAAAGACAACATGAGTGCAACCGACAACATGAAAGCAAGCAGCGATAAGTTAAAAGCCCTGCAGCTAACCATCGACAAGCTTGACAAAGCCTACGGTAAAGGTTCCGTAATGAAACTGAGCGATACCAAAGTAGACGATGTGCCTGCTATTTCTACCGGTTCGCTGGGGCTGGATATTGCCTTGGGTATTGGCGGTTTGCCAAGAGGCCGCGTGGTAGAAATTTACGGCCCGGAATCTTCGGGTAAAACTACGCTTACCATGCATTGCATTGCCGAAGCCCAGAAAGCGGGCGGACTTGCCGCCTTCATCGATGCAGAACACGCCTTCGACCCGACCTATGCCAAAAAACTGGGGATCGACGTTGAGAATTTATTAATTGCCCAGCCGGATAACGGTGAGCAGGCTTTAGAAATTGCCGATAACCTGATCCGTTCGGGTGCCATCGATATTATTGTGATTGACTCCGTAGCTGCCCTGGTTCCGAAAGCGGAATTGGAAGGCGATATGGGCGACAGCAAAATGGGTTTACAGGCGCGTTTAATGTCGCAGGCATTGCGTAAGTTAACCGGTACTATCAATAAAACCGGATGCTGCTGTATCTTCATCAACCAGTTACGTGAGAAGATTGGGGTGATGTTCGGTAACCCGGAAACAACTACCGGTGGTAACGCCCTTAAATTCTACGCTTCGGTTCGTTTAGATATCCGTCGTATTGGCCAGATCAAAGAGAACGCCGATAATATTACCGGTAACCGCACCAAGGTGAAAGTGGTTAAAAACAAAGTAGCGCCTCCGTTCAAAGTGGTGGAATTCGATATCATGTATGGCGAAGGTATTTCCAAAGTAGGCGAGATCTTAGACTTAGGCGTAGAGCTGAATATCATTCAGAAATCCGGTTCGTGGTTTGCTTACAACGGCGATAAACTGGGCCAGGGACGCGATTCGGTTAAGAACCTGCTGTTAGACAACGAAGGCTTAATGGAAGAGATCGAAGGCAAGATCCGCGCGATGGTGAAAGGCGAACCAGAAAAGGTTGCCGCCGCGCTGGAAGACGTAGAGTAATTTCGTAAGTTCGACACCTGTAGGTTCGATTTTCTTAAAGTATAGTTCGTTTAGAAACGCTATGCTTTTGAAGGCTAAAAGTCGCTTCGGGATTTCAGTTACCTGATGCCTGAATTTGAATCGAACGTACGAATCCCGAACCTGCGAACCTCGAAAATTCGAACCTATGAAACGAAAAAAGGTGCGGTGTTAAATCGCACCTTTTTTGTTTATTTATGGTTTACAAACTGAAACAATACTTTTTCCGTTTTCACCCGTATTCAATTTGGTACGGGTTTTGAAATTGAAGCAAAAGATCAGTATTTATCCCACTATGAAACGTTATTTCTTTCCCCTGCTCCTGGTTTTGTTAGTTGCTTTTGGGTTTGCCTTTTCCGGTTTCGGAAGCCGCGACACCATGCGCAACATCGACAACGACAGCTTTAGATCCGGCGAAAAGCTGGATTACATTGTGCATTACGGCTTGATCAACGCCGCCCAGGCCACCATCGATATCGACAACGATATTCAGATGATCAATAACCGGCCGTGCTACAAAGTAAACGTGTTTGGCAAAACCACCGGCTCTTTCGATTTCTTCCTGAAAGTGCGCGATACCTGGCGTTCATACATCGATACCACTTCCATTGTACCGCAACGTTTTCACCGGAACATCGAGGAAGGCAAGTACCGGAAAAAGGAGAATATCATGTTCGACCATTATAAGAACCTGGCCACGGTAGAAGATAAAAAGGAAACCAACACCTTTAAGGTGCCCGATAATGTGCAGGATATTGTGAGTGGCGTTTATTACCTGCGTACCCTCGATTACGACAAACGCAAAATGAACGAACCGATCAAGATCCAGGGCTTCTTCGACGATGAAGTGTTCGATTTTACGGTAACCTATAAAGGCAAAGAAACGGTAGAAACCAAGGCCGGTAAAATAAAAGCCATTAAACTGGTGCCGAAAATGCCGAAAAACAAATTATTCGATGGCGAAGATGCGATCACCGTTTATTTGTCTGACGATAAGAACAAGATCCCGGTACTGATCCAGGCCGAAATGTTTGTTGGCTCGGTTAAAATTAACCTGAGCAAATACAAAGGTTTAAAAAGCCCGCTGGCAATAGCCAAAAATTAAAAAGCTATAATTTGAATTCAAAAAAAGCGCAGCCCTAAACTGCGCTTTTTTTGTTTCGACTTTTTGAGGCTAAAACCCTAGCGTTTTAAATGCTGATCTTTAGTTTTGGTGTTATGTATTGTTGCATGCAAAAACATTGTGCGTGCAATAAGCGCAGCATGCTCCGCGTAGCCAGGATTTTATGGTAAACCCGTAGTTGTTACAATATTTACCGGTGCCCGGAAGTTATGTTTTCTGATATTCTTAACAACCAACTATGAAAAAGTTTTGGCCGCTTTTTATTTTATCCCTGGTTTTAGCTGGCCGGCTACCGGCCCAGCAAAAGCAAGGGGCCTGGTGGTATTTTGGCGATAAGGCAGGTTTGAATTTTAATATGAATCCGCCTATACCTGATTTTTCAAGTCAATCAGGAAGTACTTTCGGTTGCGCTTCAATTAGTGATGCAAATGGGAATCTCCTTTTTTATTCAGATGGTAAGAATGTTTATAATAGGTTTCACAACATTATGCCTAATGGGCAAATTAGGAACCCTTTTACTGGTCTAGAGCCAAATTGTATGATAGTTCAAAAGCCGGGGAGCTCAAGTATCTATTACCTTTTTGTAGCTCAGAATTACGCAATTTTTCCTAGTTTAAACCAGGTTGCTTTTCTGGTTTCAGAAATAGATATGAGGGCCGATGGTAGAAAAGGTGCAGTCATTCAAAATCGGAAAAATATAGTTTTAGCTTGGGGAACTGCTGCTAAGATTACAGCTAATATGCATAGTAATAATCGTGACATTTGGGTGGTGACTCATTCACTCTTTGGGAATAATTTTTATTCTTTTTTATGTACTCCAGCAGGTATCGATTCTGCAATAGTTTCATCTGTAGGTAGTTCTTATAGGAACGGATCTAATGTCGCAGATTATATAGGTACCCTGAAAGGATCACCAAATAGTCAGTTAATCGCAGATGCAGTACAGGGTCAACAAATAGTTCAGTTATTTGATTTTGACCGTACTACCGGAGTATTAACCAATCCGAGGATCTTTAACTTAAATTACTTTACTTTTGGAGTAGCGTTTTCGCCCGACAATTCCAAAATCTATTTGAATGATTTTACAAATGTTTTTCAGTATAATTTAACAAAAAATAATTTTCAACTAACCTTATCATCAAAGGTTCAGGTCAGCAATTCCAGCTTTTTAGGTGCCCTGGATATGCAGTTAGGAATGAATGGGAAAATTTACATACTTCCTGATAGAACTAGGTATCCGTTTTATACTTATACAAATCCTCATTTAAGTGTAATAAATTGCCCGAACGAACTAGGGCAAGCTTGTGGTTTTCAGGATACCACAATTTATCTGCAAAATAATGGCGGAGCAAGATTACCCGCTCTGAACCAAACGCTCTTCCGTAACGCCAACCAATTGCAGGTAATCGCAGAACGGCCCTACATTTGCCAGGGCGAGTCGGTAAAGCTATCGGCTTTCGGGGCCGGGGCTAGCCAGTTTACCTGGCTTCCGGCGCAAGGCTTAGGTACCATTAATGGTGCAGAAGCTATTGTACAGCCAACCGTTACCACCACCTATACTGTAATTGGCTCCGGTTCTTGCCACTCCGATACTGCCCGGATCACCGTGGTGGTGGCCCCGCCTGCTTACGTAAATGCAGGGCCCGATCAAAGCATTTGCTCAGGCGCTACCGTGCAACTGGGCACTTCGCCGCAGCCGGGCTATAACTATACCTGGCACACATCAACCAACCTCTCCGATAGCACCATCGCCAATCCTACTTTTTCCGTGGTGAATACGGGCTCCACCAACCGGGCGTACCAGTTTATTGTAACCATGGATGGCCCCGGCGCTACCTGCGGCAAAGACAAAGATACCGTACAGATAACGGTAAAGCCCCAAATTGCAGTTAATGCCGGCTCTGCCAGGACTTTTTGCTCGGGAATTCCTACCGTTTTGCAGCCACAGCAATACAACAGCGCTTATGCTTACAGCTGGTCGCCGACTACGGGGTTAAGCAATGCTAATACGTTTGCACCAACGCTTACCTTAACCAATACTTCGGCCAAACCCGATACGCTTACCTATACCTTAACCGCTACTTTTAACGGTTGCTCCCGCAGCAGTCCGGTGCAGGTGATCGTACTGCCGGAGCCAAGGCCTGTAATCTATGGCCCGGCATCGGTTTGCCCCGGTTCGCCGCAAATTACCTATCAGGTTCAAAACCCGATTCCGGGCAATAGCTATATCTGGGGCGTGCGGGGCGGCAGCCTCAGCCAGACTTTCGGCGATAGCATTTGGGTAAACTGGGGCGCCGCTTCGGCCACGGCAACCGTGTGGGCGTTGGGCAGCAACCGTTTTAACTGCCCCGGCGATACCGTTTTCTTCCCGGTACTGATAAACCCGCTGCTGCAAACCGAAAAACCCAAAGGCAACGATACGCTTTGCGAAAACGATAAACAAAACCAATTGTATCAGTTGGCACGGGCGCAGGGTTCGGTCTATACATGGGGCATTAGAGGTGGCAGTATTGTTAGTGGGCAAAGCAGCCATGCGGTGCGGGTAAACTGGCCGGGACCGGGTCAATACAAGCTCTGGGTGCAGGAATCGGCCCAAACTTCGTTGGCGCAGTGCTACGGCGTTTCCGATACGCTTCGCATTACCGTGCTTCCTTCCCCGGATACTACGTTGGCAGTACAAGGTCCAGCTTCGGTTTGTGAACAGTCGCAGCAAAGCTACAGCCTGGCTGGTAATCCAGGTTCGATTTATCATTGGCAGGTGATCGGTGGCGCAATTATAGGCGGGCAAGGCTCCGGATCGGTCCAGGTAAACTGGCAAACGGTAGGGCAGGGTGAAGTAAAAGTGCAGGAAACATTGCCGAATGGCTGTGTTGGTAATTGGCTCACCCTATTTGTTCAGGTAAACCCGATCCCGGTAACCACTTCCCCGGTCTTCAACACTTTCTGCCCCGAAGCCCTTACCCGAACGCACCAGGTGCAGGGAATGCCGGGTTCTGCTTTTCAATGGCAGGTTTCTGGCGGAACGCTGCTGAGCGGGCAGGGCACCAGCCAGACTACTATCCGCTGGGACAGTCTTAGCGTGAATCCCAGTTACAGCGTGATCGAAACTTCGGCGTCCGGCTGCAGTTCGGCGCCGCATACTGTAGCCGTAGAATTCGACCGCTCCGCTCTGAAACTGCTCTCAGTAGGCTTAGACGAAGCGGAAGAGAATCTTATTATTCAATACAAGCTGCAGCATCCGCCGCTCACGCCGCCAGTCTACCTTAATATTTTTGCGCAAAACAGCCAGACCGGTCAGTGGGAATCCATCGGGCAAAGCTCCCTGGCCAATACCGTTTTCCGGGCACCCGCGGCTGCTTTTGAAATGCGCCATTACCGCCTGCAGGGCCGCAACTATTGCAGCAATGAACTGTATTCTAAGGCTCACCGTCCGGTAAAACTCACAGCTGCTGGTCAGGAAAATTCCGGAGAAGTGAAATTAAGCTGGAACGCTTATAAAGGCTGGCCGGGAACAGTGCAATATGAAGTCTGGCGGCAGCTGGAAGGGCAAACGGCTTTTGAAAAGCTGGCCGTTACCACCGATTCCAGCCTGAGCTTAAAGACTGGCCGCGATGGTTTCCGGCAGCGCTACCGCATAAAAGCCGTTTCGGCAAGCGGCCGGGAAAGCTGGAGCCAAAGCGTGGGCGTTGAGTTTCAGAACGAACTTGGCTTTCCCAATATCATCACCCCGAATAACGACCGCCTGAACGATACTTTTACCGCCAGCAACCTGCATCTGTACCCGAATAGCAGCCTGAAGATCTTTAACCGCTGGGGCCAGGAAGTTTTCAGCAGCCAGCATTACCGGGGCGAATGGCAGGCAGAAGGATTAAGCAGCGGCACGTATTATTACCTGTTGCAGACCCCGAACGGCAAAAAGTTTAAAGGCTGGGTGGAAGTAGTGAAGTAACCTTTCTGAAATAAAACTACCATAGCGCCGCTTCGAAGCAGCGCTATTTTTTTGCCTTTACTTTTCCCGCCCCAAACCCTGCCATTTTTAAATGCAAAAAGCCCCGGAACGATCCAGGGCTTTTATATTTTCAGGTAAGTTGGGGTTTCGGTTTTTTCGGGCGGTTGTAATCCGGTTCGAAATCATTTATTGGCAGCGAGATTCCGGGGGGCAGATCCAGGTCTGGCAGGTCGTCCTGGAGCGGTTCGCCGCCGTCATCGTCGTTGTCGCCGGAAGAAGGGCGTTGAAAACGGTTCCGGGGAATAACCGCAAAATAAGCCAGCATGGCCAACACCACAAGCGAGTAAAATAGGCTGATCATATTCACGGCAGAGCTTAAATTTAAAACATAAAGATGCAGGCGCTCAGAAAGGAAACCTGTTCTCATAAAACGAAAAATTCCGGCCTGTGGTTTTGCCCGTAATCCAGAATTTGAGTAACGATATATATTATGGTGGCGGACTTTAAAAACGGTATTGTTTTGATTTGAAAAAGTAAGCTGTACCTTTGCAGCAGTTTAGGGGTGCCTTAATATAACGGGCTGAGATTATACCCATTGAACCTGCTCCGGGTAATGCCGGCGAAGGGAAAACATGGTAAAACTTATAAAGAAAAGCAGGCTGCAAGCCCCTCGTGGCCTGTATGTTTTATCAATCTCATTTTACAATTTATGTTTACCTTTTTGCGGGCGCTTTTAGTGCTCATGCTGCTGCCTGCCTTCGCGTTCGCACAGTTCACGCTTTCCGGCACCGTTTCCGATGCCGCCACCAATCAACCTTTGCCCGGCGCTTCGGTGCAGCTTTCCGCTAAAAATGGCCAGATGTCCGATGCCGCTGGGAACTTTACTTTCACCAACCTGGAAGCCGGCAATTACACCGTTCGGGTTTCGTACCTGGGTTTTGAGCCGGTAAGCCAGACCGTAGAACTAACCGCCGACAAAACGCTGGCGTTTCCGCTGCAAAAAAGCAATATCCGCACCGGCGAAGTGGTAATTACCGCTACCCGCGCCAACGATAAAACCGGCACTACTTTCACCAACGTGAGCAAGGAAGAACTGGAAGAGCGCAATTTTGGTCAGGACATTCCGTATCTGCTGGAGCAAACGCCATCGGTAGTGGTAAATTCTGATGCCGGCGCGGGCGTAGGTTATACCGGCATCCGCATCCGCGGTTCGGATATTACCCGCATTAACGTAACCATCAACGGGGTGCCGGTAAACGATGCCGAAAGCCACGGTGCCTTCTTTGTGAACATGCCCGACCTGGCTTCTTCCATTCAGGATATCCAGATCCAGCGCGGCGTAGGAACTTCTACCAATGGAGCGGCGGCGTTTGGCGCGAGCATGAACATTCGTACCCTGGGTTTAAACCGCGAAGCCTACCTGGAAGCCACCAACGGTTACGGCAGTTTTAATACCTGGCGGCATAGCGTTTCGTTCGGCACCGGTCTGATCAACGATAAATTCACCCTGGATGCGCGGCTTTCTAAAATCTCTTCGGATGGCTACGTAGACCGCGCTTTCTCGGACCTGAAAAGTTATTACGTAGCGGCTGGTTACCACGGCAAAACCGGCAGCCTGAAATTCGTGACTTTCTCTGGCGTAGAGAAAACCTACCAGGCCTGGAACGGCATTCCGCAGGATTCTTTGAAAACCAACCGCACGTACAACAGCCTGACATACGAAAACGAAACCGATAATTACCAGCAGGATCATTACCAGCTGCATTATTCCAAAAACTTCGGCAGCAGATTTGACTTCGGCGGCGCATTCCACTTCACCCGCGGCCGCGGTTATTACGAGCAATACAAAGACGACCGGAAACTAAGCAACTATGGCATTGAACCGCTGGTTTTAGGCGATACTACCATTAAACGCACCGACTTGATTCAGCAGAAATGGCTCGATAATTATTTCTATGGTGCTACGTTTGCCGCCAATTATTACGCCCCGAACGAACGCTTGACCGCTACAATCGGCGGCGGCTGGAACACCTACGACGGCGACCATTTCGGGGAAGTGATTTGGGCCCAATATGCTTCCAACAGCAATATTCGTCACCGCTGGTACGAAAACAAAGCGCTTAAAACCGACTTTAATATTTTTGCCCGCGTGAATTACCAGGCCACCGAAAAACTTGGTTTGTTCGGCGATCTGCAGCACCGCATCATTAACTACGAGATCAACGGTTTCGACGATAAGTTTGTAGACGCCTCCTTACCAAAAACCACCTTCAATTTCTGGAATCCAAAAGCCGGCGCAACCTATGCGGTAACTAATAACCAGGCGTTCTACGCATCGTTTGCCGTAGGAAACCGCGAACCGGTTCGTTCCGATTTCACTGACCAGCCGCTAGCCGACCGCGAAGCCGGCAAAAAACCAATGCCCGAAACCATGTATAACTGGGAAGCCGGTTACCGCTTGCGCGGTCAAAACGCTACGCTTTTCGGCACCAAAACCCGTTACTCTTTCGATGCCAATTATTACTTCATGGATTACAAAAACCAGCTGGTATTAACCGGTCAGTTGAACGATGTAGGCTCGCCGTTACGCACGAACATCAAAGACAGCTACCGCCAGGGAATCGAACTTTCGGGCGTTTTAAATCTGAACGAATTGGTGGAACTGAGCAGCAATTTAACGGTGAGCCGCAATAAAATTCAGAACTATACCGAAACGGTTTATGTGTACAACGAAGATTACGTGCCGGAAACCATCGTAGAAAATAAGTATTCCGAAACTGATATTTCGTTCTCGCCGGAAGTAATTTCCGCGCATAAAATTGAAGTGCAGCCGCTGACCGGGTTAAAAATTGCCGCCCTTTACAAAACCGTCAGCAAGCAATTTTTAGACAACACCAGTTCCGAAAACCGCATGCTGAATAGCTACGGCATAATGGACCTGCGTCTGCGCTACACCATTAAACCCGCTTTTATGCGCGAACTGGAATTTGCCTTGCTGGTAAACAACGTGCTGAATGAAAAATACGAAGCCAACGGCTACACCTTCTCCGAAATGTATTCCGGCGATGCGACCCGTTATGATTACAATTATTATTACCCGCAAGCCACGCGTAATTTTATGGTAAGCGTAGGGATGAAGTTTTAATTTGTCTGAATTTGGATTCGTCAGATTTTAGGATTTAAGGATTTTTGGTAAAGAAAGGAAAAAATGATCTAGGGTGTTTTTACCATTCAAATTAGAATCCACTGATCCATTAATCTGACGGATCCAAATTCAGACAGTAAGCCTGCTCCAAGAGATTGGAGCAGGCTTTTTTTTGAACACGATTTTTAAAATTAAAAGATGCGCAGGATTTCAATTAAGCAAGATTTCACGCCTATCGCCAGCGCAGCGTCACCTGAAGATCACGTTATCCGGGATACTAAACTAAAAGAAAGCGAGCTACGAAGGGAAGCTGACACCAGTTTCTGTGAGAGCGGCCTCCAAGCTTTCCGGTGCCGACGCAGGAGGCAGCCCGGTAGGGCAGGAAGGGTTGCAGCCGCGAACGCAGAAACGAAGCCACCCGGCTTGAGGGAAAAAGCTAGCTATAAAAAAAAGACAGCAATTCATTAAATGAAAGATATCAGCTATGATAAACGGTACACTTTCAAGGCATAAAAGTCAATAGCATATTTTCCGCCACCCTGATGAGATCTCTCCTCATGTCGAGATGACCGAATAAAGTGGAGATTCCCAGAAAAACGCTATCCTTTTTGCCCTAAAATCTGCTACCTTAAAAACTACCAAACGAAAAACTAACCACAAATTTTTTCCTACAAGCCAAACCTTTACCTTTGCGCAGCAATTACTCTGAACAATTATGGCTTATAACCCTACCGAATTTTTAGATTATTACAACATCGACGACCTGCTGACCGATGAGCACAAGCTGATCCGCAAGTCGATCCGCGATTTCGTTAAAAAAGAAATTTCCCCGAACATCGAAAAATGGGCGCAGGATGCACATTTCCCTTCCGAGATCGTGAAGAAATTTGGCGACGTAGGCGCGTTTGGTCCGACCATCCCGGAACAATACGGCGGCGGCGGTCTGGATTACATTTCCTACGGCTTAATTATGCAGGAAATTGAGCGCGGTGATTCCGGTATGCGTTCTACGGCTTCGGTACAAGGTTCTTTGGTAATGTACCCGATTTACGCGTACGGTTCGGAAGAACAACGCAATAAATATCTGCCAAAATTAGCCAGCGGCGAATGGTTGGGTTGCTTCGGTTTAACCGAGCCGGATCATGGTTCGAACCCGGGCGGCATGCTGACCAACATCAAAGACATGGGCGACCATTATTTGTTGAACGGCGCTAAAATGTGGATCTCCAATTCTCCGGAATGCCAGATCGCGGTAGTTTGGGCGAAAAACGAACAGGGCCGCATTAAAGGTCTGATCGTGGAGCGCGGCATGGAAGGTTTCACCACCCCGGAAATTCACAACAAATGGAGCTTACGCGCCAGCTGCACCGGCGAACTGGTGTTTAACAACGTGAAAGTGCCGAAAGAAAATTTATTGCCTAACATCGACGGTCTGAAAGGTCCTTTAGGTTGTCTGGACTCAGCCCGTTTCGGAATTGCCTGGGGTGCTATTGGTGCCGCCATCGATTGCTACGAATCAGCTTTGAAGTATTCTTTAGAGCGTATCCAGTTCGATAAACCGATTGCCGCTTTCCAGTTAACGCAGAAAAAACTGGCCGAAATGGTTACCGAAATCACCAAAGCCCAGATCATGGTTTGGCGTTTAGGTATGCTGAAAAACGAAGGCAAAGCTACTACGCAACAGATCTCCATGGCGAAACGCAACAGCGTAGACATGGCCCTGCACATTGCCCGCGAAGCCCGCCAGATCCACGGTGGCATGGGTATTACCGGTGAGTATCCGATCATGCGCCACATGATGAACCTGGAATCGGTGATCACCTACGAAGGAACTCACGACATTCACTTATTGATCACGGGTGCCGATGTAACCGGCATTCAGGCGTTCAAGTAAGAATATTCGATTATTCGAAATTCGACTTTTTAGGCTGAGAGGCCTAGCGTTTTTTGAAAAGCAGCTCAGAGATGGGCTGCTTTTTGTTTTGCGTTATTACATTATTGCGTCATCCCGAGCGCGGTTGAGGGAACTATCGCATACCGAACCTGTTGAACTTATAATTCCAGACAGAAGTTGAATTGTCCAAATTAATCGTTATATGTCTGGAAATATCTACTTCGTTTATATCACTACCAATCCTAAACGGACTACCTATTACATTGGCATCACAAACGATCTAGCAGTAAGGCTCCAACAACATCTTGAGAATTGTGGTGACAAAAAGACTTTTGCTGGCCGCTATTATTGCTATAAGTTAGTTTACTTTGAAAGGTTCACAAATCCAACGCATGCAATTGAAAGAGAAAAGCAGGTAAAAGGTTGGCGTAGGGATAAGAAAGAAGCGTTAATTAAAAGTCTAAACCCGGATTTTAAATTTCTAAATTATATTGTTGAAGAAGTGGACGTTTATCTTTCAATCAAAAATGATCAGCGGGTTCGGTACGCGATAGTTCCCTCGGCTGCGCTCGGGATGACGCAATAAATTTAAAATTCAACGCCTTTTAAACCCTTGAGTACGGCAGCTTAGAAACCACCACAAATTTCTAAATCTCCCTTTGCTAACTACGTTAGATAAACCACTTTTAATAGCAATAATTTTAGTAAAAAAGCGTAAATTTGTATAGCCTCCGGGACTTATTCCGGGCGCAAAAACGTTACTGAAAAGCCATTTCTTCCTGCTGCAAAGTGAAGGATAAAACGCTATCAGAATTGGGTAAAAAAGTATGAGAGAAGAATATTTAACCGGCTCGGATGAACACATGTCGCCGGCCGAAAAAGAAATAGACAAGGCACTACGCCCGCTCGATTTCAGCGATTTCACCGGCCAGGAAAAGGTGGTGGAAAACCTGAAAATCTTCGTGGAAGCGGCGCGCCGGAGGGGAGAGGCCTTGGACCACGTTTTATTACACGGACCTCCGGGTTTGGGTAAAACCACGCTGTCGCACATCATTGCTAACTCGCTGAATTCGAATATTAAAATTACGTCGGGTCCGGTTCTGGATAAGCCCAGCGACCTGGCCGGTTTGCTAACGAATCTGGAGCAGAACGACGTGCTTTTCATCGATGAAATTCACCGCCTTAATCCGATCGTGGAAGAATACCTGTATTCGGCGATGGAAGATTACAAGATCGACATCATGCTGGATTCCGGCCCGAATGCGCGTTCGGTGCAGATTAGCCTGAATCCGTTCACGCTGATTGGCGCCACTACGCGTTCCGGTTTGCTGACCGCGCCTTTAAGAGCCCGTTTTGGGATCAATTCCCGCCTGGAATATTACGATTCGGCCTTATTAACGACCATTGTAAAACGTTCCTGCGAAATTCTGCAAACCTTCATTCACGACGATGCCGCGTTTGAAATTGCCCGCCGGAGCCGTGGTACGCCGCGTATTGCCAACAACCTGCTGCGCCGTACCCGCGACTTTGCCCAGGTAAAAGGCGACGGAACCATTACCGTAGATATTGCCCGCTTTGCCCTGAATGCTTTGGATGTAGATCAGAACGGATTAGACGAAATGGATATCCGGATCTTAACTACGATCATCGAGAAATTCAAAGGTGGTCCGGTTGGTTTGAGCACTATTGCCACGGCCTGCGGCGACGAAGCCGAAACCATTGAGGAAGTGTACGAGCCTTTCCTGATCCAGGAAGGCTACATCATGCGGACTTCCCGGGGCCGCGAAGCAACCGAAGCAGCTTATCGCCACTTGGGTAAAATTCCGCCGCAGCGTGTGGGTACTTTGTTTGAATAAGCCGGAGTTTTTAAGGCTGAAACCATAGCGTTTTAGCTTGAAAAATCAGATTAGAATAAAATTGAAAGAGCTGGCCCAAAGGTCAGCTCTTTTCGTTTTTTAGCTTAATCGAATTTTGCATTCGCTGCAATCCGAAGCTTTAAATATTAAACTTTACTCCGTCTTTTTAATTTCTGCGATCAGTTCCACTTCCAGCACCGATTCGTTATCTAAAAGCCTCGTAATTTCTACCCAGGTTGCGGCTGGCGTGTGGGTACCGTAATATTTCCTCCGGATGTCTTTATGTTTCTTAACCGCTTCAATATCTTTCGCGAACAGGTTTTCTTTCACCACGTGCGTAAAATCGAGGTTGTATTTCTTCAGGGTAACTTCCAGCGTTTTGTAAACCCGTTCCATGGCCTTATCCATGTCGTCGTTGCCTACCGTGCCCGAAATGTAAAGCAGGTTGCCGCTCCGGTAAGCTTGCGCATAATTCCAGTCTTTTTCCGAAGGGTGCAGGTGAAAAACCTTGCCGTTTTGTTCCAGTATTCCCTGGGCATTGGCTTTCCCGTTCAGCATTAAAACGAGTATTAGCATTAAGGCAGGTAGTTTTTTCATAGTGTAAAAATTGAAGTGGTTGATGATTCAGATTTAAGACAGCTATAATATAGAAAACCCTTAGCCTGCTGCTGTGTTTCGAAACATCCTCCGGAAAAACGCTATAGTTTTGAGGGTAAAAACTGATTTATGTAACAAATAAAGGAAGTGAAATTTTTTCGCCGGATATTTGTTCTTTCTATGATCCGTATATTCCCATTTTGAACAAAACCCAATACACCCATTTTATTAAGCAGAAAGCTGCCGAGCTCGGCTTTTTCTACTGCGGCATTTCCAAAGCAGAATTTCTGGAAGAGGAAGCGCCGCGCCTGGAAAACTGGCTGAAAAAAAGCATGCACGGCGAAATGGGCTACATGGAAAACCATTTCGATAAACGCCTTGATCCCAGAATTCTGGTGCCCGGCGCCAAATCAGTAGTTTCCTTACTGCTGAATTATTATCCGGAAGAACAACAATCCGAAGACTGTTTAAGGATCTCGAAATACGCGTATGGCACCGATTATCATTTTGTGATAAAAGACAAGCTGAAAACGCTGCTGCAGGCAATAAATGAAGCAATTGGAGAAGTAGGAGGAAGGTGTTTTGTAGATTCGGCGCCGGTGCTGGATAAGGCCTGGGCAAAGAAAAGCGGCCTGGGCTGGGTAGGCAAAAATTCAAACCTAATAAACCCGAAATCGGGCAGCTTTTTCTTTATTGCCGAACTCATTATTGATCTGGAACTGGAATACGACGGGCCGATAAAAGATTACTGTGGTACCTGCACGCGCTGCATAGATGCCTGCCCGACCGATGCCATTACGCAGGCTTACGTGGTAGACGGCAGCAAATGCATTTCTTATTTCACCATCGAACTGAAAGGGCAGATCCCGGAGGAAGTGAACGGCAAGTTCGGCAACTGGGTTTTTGGCTGCGACATTTGCCAGGATGTTTGTCCCTGGAACCGTTTCAGCAAACCGCATCATGAACCGGCGTTTCTTCCCCACGAAAAACTCCCGCAGCTAAACGCTGCCGACTGGCAGGAAATAACGCAGGAAGTTTTTCAGGAAATATTTAGAAAATCGGCGGTGAAACGAACTGGTTTTGCCGGGTTGCAGCGAAATATCCAGTTTGTCACGAAAATAAACGAGCCGTTAGATTAAGCTTCTACTTTGGCAAATACCTGGTTTAAAACCGGCGCGTGCAAAGTGGCAAACTGAATGTAACACCAGTTTCTTAGCTCATTGAGTTCTTCCTGAACCAATAACGTAAATGATTTGCGTAGTTCTTTTTCAAACAGAAACTGATCGAAGCTTACTTTAACCAGAATAGTTTTAATATACTCTAACATGATTGTTTATTGTTCTTTGTGTTGCACGTTAAGGCTAACGGCAGTAAATATACGGTAATACCTCACGCATGGGTTCTCCTTTTCTGAAAGTTTACCGTGGTTTTTGGTAAACGGCCAGATTCCGAAGGTGAAAAGTCTAAAAAAGTAGACCATGTTGCCTTTGTAGTTAATTTTAAAACGGTATTCCCGGAAGCCAGAAAAGTGTAAATTTGAATTCCGGAAGGTTTAAGCCATTCATGAAAAAACGCCTCATACTTTTTTGCCTCCTTTTGCTACCGTTTTTGCCGGCCTTTGCGCAGGAAATTGTGGTAAAGCTGGGCAAAAGTCCGGTGCCCATAGACGAGTATTTTACCATTTCGGTAACGCTTAAAAACGAGCAGTTAAAAACCATCGGTAAATTTCCCGAGATCGAAGGCTTTGAAAAAAGCAACCGTTTTTCTTCTACCCAGACCAATACCGTAAACGGCCAGGTTTCGTCTGTAGAGCAAACCATTACCCAGAATTATGCGGCCCTGAAAGAAGGGGAATTTCCGGTAAAACCTTTCAGCATAGAAGTAAACGGCCGCAAAGTAGAATCAAAAGGCGGAACCGTGAAAGTTGGTCCGCCGGCTACCAAAGCGGCACCGCCGCTCCAGGGTTTTGGCCTGCTCGACGAACTTTTCGGCAAACAAAAACCCCAGGAATACATCGACAAAAAAGAAGACGCTTTTCTGGCTTTCAGCACCGGTAAAGATGAAATTTTTGCCGGCGAAGGCCTGCCCGTAAATTTATCGTTCTACGTAGCCCGCGGCGACGAACGCCTGCTCGATTTCTACGAGTTCAACCGGCAGTATTCCGAAATGCTGAAAAAGCTGAAACCCGCCAATGCCTGGGAAGAAAGCTTTGCGCAAACCAGCGTAGAACCCGAGATCGTAACCATCGACAAAAAGGAATACCTGCGCTACAAACTCTACGAAGCCGTGTATTTTCCCATCAATACCGAGCCGCTGCTGTTTCCTTCGGTGGGCCTGAACATGATCAAATACCGCATCGCCAAAGAACCCGATATTTTTGGTGAGAGCCGGCTACCGTCGTATAAAACCTATTACACCGCGCCCAAAATTGTGCCTGTAAAACCGCCGCCGCCGCACCCTTTGCAAAGCGGTGTGCCCGTAGGCGATTACCGCTTAAATGAGCAGTTAAGTACCCGCCAGTTCACCGTGGGCAAAAGTTTTACCTACACCTTCGAAATTGCCGGGGAAGGGAATTTAGCCGTTTTAAATGCACCGGTTCCGGAGCCGGTTCCCGGGCTGGAATTTACCGCGCCCGATGTGCAGCAGCATATAATCCGGCAAAACGGTAGGGTTTCGGGCCGGAAAAGTTATGCCTATTTCGTTACGCCCAAAAAACCTGGTACTTTCGATCTCAAGCCCGTATTCAGCTTTATTTTTTTTAATCCGAACACCGCCCAATACGATACCCTGCAATCGGAGCTGCAGATTCACGTAACCGGCGAAGCGGATAACGATGCCGCCATTCAGGCCAAAGATATGGGCCAGTTCTACGAACGCATTGAAACCGAAAGCAACGAACTCGTAAGCCTGAACCAGTTTACCCAAGTTAAAATGTACACCAACCTGGTGGTTATTTTTCTGGCGGGCATTTCGCTTTTCCTGTTTTATAAAAACCGCGCATGAGCAATTCTTACGGCAAACTTTTCCGCATTACCACCTTCGGCGAATCGCACGGCAAAGGCGTGGGCGTAGTAATTGATGGCTGCCCGGCGGGGCTGGAAATTTCCCGGGAGGAAATTCAGCAGGCCTTGGACCGCAGAAGACCGGGCCAAAGCAATTTAACCACGCCGCGCCAGGAAGCCGATCAGGTAGAGATCCTGTCGGGGATTTTTGAAGGCAAAACGCTCGGTACGCCCATTGCGCTGCTGGTGTATAACCAGGATGCCGAAAGCAAAGATTACAGCCACCTGCAAAACGCCTTCCGCCCCTCGCACGCCGATTTTACCTACACCGCCAAATATGGCCACCGCGACCACCGGGGCGGCGGCCGCAGTTCCGCCCGCGAAACCCTGGCGCGGGTAGCCGCCGGGGCCATTGCCGCTAAATTGCTCGAAAGCCAAAAAGTAAAAATTGCCACTTACGTGTCGCAGGTGGGGAAAATAAAAGTGCGCAAGCCTTACCAGCAACTCGATTTGGGTAAAATTGAAACTAATGCCGTGCGCTGCCCCGACGGAAAAACGGCCAGCCGGATGATTTCTCTAATTGAAGAAACCCGCGATAAGAACGATTCGATCGGTGGGGTGGTAAGCTGCGTGATCCAGGGGGTGCCGGCTGGCTGGGGCGAACCTGTTTTCGATAAACTGCACGCCGAACTCGGTAAAGCCATGCTGAGCATAAACGCGGTAAAAGGCTTAGATTTCGGTTCGGGTTTTGAAGGATTAGGCATGACCGGTTCGGAGCACAACGATATTTTCTTTCAGGATTCCGGCGGCAACATTCAGACCAAAACCAATTATTCCGGTGGTATTCAGGGCGGCATTTCCAACGGGCAGGATATTTACCTGCGGGTAGCTTTTAAACCGGTAGCCACCATTCTGCAAACCCAAACCAGCATCGATGCCGAAGGAAACAAAATTCAGCTGGAAGGCAAAGGCCGCCACGACCCCTGCGTATTGCCGCGCGCCGTTCCCATTGTAGAAGCCATGGCCGCGCTGGTATTAGCCGATTTTATGCTGCGCGCTAAAGTTTCGAAGCTTTAAAAAACGCTAGGATTTTGAGCCGAAAAAGTGAAAGGATAAAGCTTGTTTTCGAAGGCTTTTGTATTTGACCTAACGGTCAAGTTTATGCGCCGAAAGGGTTTTCGGAGCAGTTTCCTGTCCTCCCACACAAAAGCTTAAGAGGGGTACAACGCTTGAATTCCAACCGAACCCCTTACAGCATATATGCTTTGTTGGAATTTCGTTATTTTTTCAATTTAAAATCTATTCCAACCATTAAATACCCTAATATAAATCCTTTATTACCCAAATGAATATTTATTGGTCTAACCTCATAAGCAAATCGACTTTGTTTTGGGTCAATTCTTAATCCGACCGAGGCATTCCCTCCATAATACAAAGCGTAAAAATATTCAGAATTATTATTTTGGGCGTCTCGCCAACCCCCAGTCCCTAATAAGCCTCTTGAATAATTAATAAAACCGCCACCTGTTGCAACTATAGATACAGCCTTATATTTAATTAGGTCGTAATGTATATTTATTCCTAGAGAGGTTATTCGATAAAATTGGTCCCGGGTATCGGTAATTGCGATTGGTAAAAATCCACCAATTGTCATATTTGGGTTTATTCTGAGTTTATTTTTTTCGCCAACACTTTTTTGCCAACCAATCGAGTAAATTAATCCCATTCCAATTTCTCTGCTACCTTCATTTATGCCAATGCCTATAGCTGTTCTGATGGAGCTCTTTTTATACTCTGTTTCTTGAGAATAAACCTCACTGCCTGTAAATAAACTGACCAATAAAAGTGGAATCAATTTACTAAAATTTGTTAATGCCTTAGGAATTTCTGTTTTCATATCAGACCTGTATATTTTTTCTTATAATGAATGCCAACGGCCGTGGCTATGCGGCGGCGAAGCTGCCGTATAGGTGTGGTTAGCATAAGTTTTTTATCTGTATTCGTATGTTACTTTGAAAATAGGAGTCTTGTAATCAGGACGAGTAGTCACTTTCTCAATCACCTTTTGGTCTAAGTTATATTTATAGTCTGTTCTAAAGAAATAAGCGTGATGCACTGTTTCAGTTGTCGGCAAATAGCCTTGTATATGGGTAATTGTTGTGTCGAGTTCAGATATGAGTAACGTATCCTTGTAATTATATTTAGAAATAGTCAACACGTCCTCACCAAGATGGTATCTTTTCTTAAGAATTAGCCTATTGTTATCTCCATAGAACATTGAATCAACAATGGTTAGCCATTTATTTACATTGGTATTATATTCTCTTTTGGTTGTAGTTGCTCTCCGAGATAAACTGTCGTATGTGTAACTTTCAGTTGTAGCGCTAGAATCATTACCAATAACTTTCTTGATTAGCAAGTTCTTATTATTGTAATAGTATCGTGCAGAAACCCTTTTATCATTTTTCGAAAAAACTACCATTGTCTTGACAAGTCTGTTTAAATTATCGTAATAATAAATTTCTTTTCCAGGCTTTTCACAGGTTCTTGTGCAATATTCCTCAGCGATAAGTTTTCCAGAAGTGTCGTATTTATAAAAGTGTTTATTATTTATTCCTAATTTCTGACCGTTCTCATTGTAGGTTTCGAAAATAGAGTCAATTCCTTTTAAGGAATAGTCACCGGAATCAAATTCATAATACTTTGTTACTTTAACAATTCTTCTCTTTTCTTGGTCAATATATTTTTGACGCCAATCACTTGTGCCATTGTCTGTACAGGCAGTAATTGTCAGAAGGGTTAATATGGAAATTAATATTCTCAAATTTGTGCTAACGGTATAGTATTTGCAAAGCCTGAAGCAAAGCAAAGGTTTTGTAAATACCTTGTTAGGAATTTTTATTTTTCCTTGGCAGTACCGTATCAATTGGAATTCCATTTTTAAAGTTTATGTAATATTTTTCATTACCATTTTCATCCCAATATTGCCAAGAATGTTCTTTTTTATAATTTTCCCACCTACCTTGAAATTTTTTATTACCATTATTGTAGTACTTCATTCCAACAACTAGCTTATCCTTTGGCTTCAACTTTTTTACGTTTTTAACTACCAAAATTTCATCATTAGAAATAAATAAGGACATTAATTTTCCTGTCTTATTCTCGGTCAGACTTAACTCATTATTAACTTTTTTAAAGGTTCCAGAAGATAATTCATATTCTATAAAATTATCAAAGTCCATTGCCTTTGTTTCTTTAAGCTTATAAATATTTGGTGGCAATAAATCAATCGAAATATCTGATTTTGGAGCATAATACCAACCATAAAAGTTCTGGTTCTTTTTTGATTGGCTACCACAATTGAGCACCGTAGCAAATAATAAAAGGAACAATAGGTTTGTATTCTTAATCATTATTGGGAAGGATTTATAACTTTTAATTATTCCTAACTACTGTATATCCGTAATAACTCCGTTTATCCCTCCACCGTCAGGCGGATAAACGTAACTGGATTAACGAATATACTATATTCTAACAGGATAATATAAGAAGTTAGAAAACTGCTCCGCTTTCTCCGGTTTGCTGCTGACTAGCTTTTTTCTGCTTCCGCTTTCTTGGCCAGCACTGCTTTTACCGAAGTCCAGTTAATTTCCGGGTAGCGATTATTATCCAGGTGGTCTAATTTAGGCAGGCCGCTGAGCATGTTGTGCAAATATTGCATGCCCTGCCAGGCCGGAAAAACTTCTCCGGGCGCCGGCGAAAAAGTTTTGGCCAGCTTTATCATCAGGCCGAACATGCCCAGGGTACCTGCCCACAACAACCCGAATTGCTCACCGGTAACTTCCGAAGCAGCATCCCGCAGATCGCGCATGGAAGCTACCTGGCCGGCAATTTTCAGGAAGCGGGGCGTGGTAGGGTCCAGCGCGGCGGTGGCGGTAAATGCGGCGGTATTGGCGCGGGTGGTAAAATCCATCAACTGATCGGCATTTCCCCAGTAAAGCACGCGTTTGAGGTTAAACAGAATGACCGGAGCCTCGCCCGTAAGCAGATCTGTAAACATGCCGTTCAGCACAGAAGTAGCTTTTATGGGGGCTTTATCCAGGATCTTTTGAAATTCTCTTCGCAGGTCCAGGTTGCGGTTGCTGCCTTCCGGAAGTCTGGTAAAATCGATGCAATAATCGGAGGGAATAAACCGGGGAACGCCCGCTGCTACTGCTGCCTGCAGCAATTTCGTTTGCGCCTCCACGATCACGTCGCGCAGCCCGGACAGGGCAGAAACCACGCAAGCGCCGCCTTTACAGGCTTCTGTCAATGCTTCCGCGTCGTTGTAATCAAGTCTTACGATCTCTGCGCCAAGTTGCTGTAAGGTTGCGATGGCTGCCGGGGCACTGTTTTCGCGGACCAACGCTTTTACGTGCGCCTTTCGTTGCCGCAGGTAGCCGGCAATTTCCAAACCCAAACCGCCGGTAGCGCCCGCCAGTACAATGGTTTTATTTCCGGATTGGGAAGGAAAAGAAAGTTCCGGGTTTGCTGTTTTCAGATTTGTAGCCATAACCTGCCTTAGAGATTTGTATTTTTCGGGCCGGCGTACAGAAACGAACAGCCAGGTGATTAATACATTGGTGCCCGGAAAAGGTTTTAATTCCGGCAGGCAGCCACAATTTTCGCCTGTTATTTTGCCGGGCAAAGGCTGCAAAAAATGCAGGCTGAAAAAACTGGCCGCTTTATTTCTTTCGGGCCGGCTTATCCAGGTTTTCCTTTACCCGGAAGGCCACAATGCGGGAAATCAGCTCCAGCGGCACGGGTTGATCGAAGGGAAATTGCACTGAACCTTTACCTTCTTTATAACCGGAAAGTTCTTTTGCAAACGCGGCGTGGCCGGTAGGCGTGGCATAAAACCCAAGGTGATTTTTAAAAGCTGCAAAATGGACCAATGCGCCGTTCTGCGTAAAGGTAGGAATGCCATAGCTAATGGTTTCGGTGGCTTCGGGTGCAACCTTTTTTATCGTTTCCCTTACATCTTCCAGCACGCGCTGTACTTCCGCCGGAAAGGCCGCTATGTATTCGTTTATGGTAGTGGGTTTGGCGTTCGGATTCATAAAAAAGAAGTTTCTTTTTAGCGATCTGCTACACGGGTTTAACGAATGAAATGCTGAAAGAAAACGGTAGGGTTCGGGCCGGAAAAAGTAAAGGCTGCAGAATCCGTTTTCCGCAGCCTATTATTTTTTGCCGTTTTTCCTGTTTGCAAACTTCAGGCTGACCCGGGGTTAATTCAAAGCTGCTTTGTTTTTGCCCGAAGCCAGTTTGCCGGCCAGGTAAGCCATAGGAATATAAGCCACTACCAGGTCTAAAACCGTAAACCAGGTAGGCGAAGGCAGCATGAACACGCTGGCAATGCCGCCGGCCAGGAAAAAGAACCCAACCACCAAAGCCAGCCGGATCTTATTGTAAACCGCCAGCAAAGCGGTAACCAAAGCGCCCGCAAACGTGCCCAGCGCGTGCGCCAGGAAAGGGAAAAGAAAGTGCTTCGGTTCAAATAAATGCATGGTGGCTTTCAGGCCTTCGGTGGTGGTTACGTCGGCGCCGGAAGGTGGCGGAATAATGGCGCCGCTGAGCGAAATAATGCCCATGTTCACCACGCTGCCCACAATAAAACCTGCCACTACGGCTAAAAAATTTCTAAGTACCGGACTCATGTTATCGTCTTTCAGATTCGTTTGATTATTGCTCTTTTCAGAATATTGCGAACCCCAAACCTAGGGTTTTTCCGGCAATTTCCCTAGCGTTTTTTACTGCGTTAAGATCACAAAAAACCACACCAGCACCAGCACCGGCAGCAGAAACGGAATGGAGTACGCAAAAATGTATTTAAAGAAAGTCGGCATTTTAACGCCGGCTTCTTCAGCAATGGCTTTTACCATAAAATTAGGACCGTTGCCAATGTAAGAAAACGCCCCGAAAAGCACTGATCCAATCGAAATGGCTTCGAGCAAATGATAAGTAACTTCGTTGGGAATGCCGTTGGCGAAATTTTGCACATCGGTAAAGCTGCTGTAGTTCATTCCGAATTTAGCCATGCCCAGCGAAAGGAAGTTGGCGTAGGTAGGCGCGTTATCCAGGAAGCCCGAGAGCAAGCCCGCGGCCCAATAGGTGTTGCCAGGCGTAATTAAATGCGCAAATTCGGGCTGCGAAGCCATTTGCGCGGTGTATTGCAGCGCCGGCATCATGGTAAAGAAAATACCGAAGAACAGGAAAACTACTTCCAGAATGGGCCCGAAGGTAAAATGATTGCCCTGCAGCGCCGTTTTGCTCGCATTTTTGTAGCAAAGAAAAGCGGCCGTAAGCTGAATGATCTCCCGCACAAACGATATCTTCAGGCCTTCGAACGGAATATAGGGCACGCCGTCAATTACTTTCGGATCGATGAAAATGGCTACCAGAATTACGCCTAACCAGAATAAATTACGTTTACCTTTCACGTAAAATTCGGTTTTGGCTTCGTTTCTGGCCACCACTTCGGGCTTAGGCTGAAATGCAACTTCTTTGTTGCGGCGGTCCAGGAAATAAAAGATAAGGCAAAGCGAACCCACGGCCAATATCCACGGGAAGATCAGGTGTTGCAGGGTCCAGAAAAACGGTACGCCTTTCAGAAAGCCGATGAACAGCGGCGGATCGCCGAGCGGGGTAAGCAAACCGCCCGCGTTGCTCACAATAAAAATGAACAGCACGATCTGGTAAGTTTTTATGCGGTGATTATTGATCCGGATAAACGGCCGGATAAGCAACACCGACGCCCCCGTGGTTCCGATAATGTTGGCCAGGCAAGCGCCCAGGAACAGGATCACGGTATTGGCCAGCGGTTTGGCATTCATGTTCACGTTTATGTAAATGCCGCCGGCTGCCACGTACAAAGCCGCCAGCTGAATGGCAAAAGATCCGTAATCTGCCAGCGTTTCTACGGTCATGTGGTAATCGTGGCGCACAAACAGGTATACGCTGAGCATGATCAAGCCCAGCACCACGGCAATGTGGCGGTAATATTTATGCCAGAAATGCGGGAAAAGCACCGGCCCGGTAGCAATAAGTCCAATTAAAAGCAGAAAAGGAATAAGCAGGTAAAACGGCACTCCGGCCGAAATGGCAGATAATAAGAGCATAATAAAAACGGTATCTTTTTTGAGCGAAAAACTGCAGGCCCGTAAAGGAAAAAGGGTTTTCCCGGCCGTTTTCGCACTTGGATAATGGCTAAATTACGGAAAAAACCGGAATTGCCCGGAAAACCTGAAAATTGCGTACCTTTGAAACTTTAATGTATATACACCGGTTTTATTTAAACACGGAAAGATCATGACAGAAAATACAGCAAAAAATATCTCGGTTTACGCTGAAGCCAGCCCGAACCCGGAATCGATGAAACTGGTTTTAAACCAGACTGTGCTGCCCGAGGGCGTGAGCGTAGATTACCCGAACGTGGAAGCTGCCGCCAACTCGCCGTTTGCGCAGGAACTCTTTAATTTCGAATATGTGTCGCGCATTTTCATGGCGAGCAATTTCGTAACCATCACCAAAAATTCAACCGATACGTGGGCGCAACTCATCCCGGAACTGCGCACGTTCATTAAATCGTACATGGAAGCTGGCGGACCGGTTTTCCTGGAAACGCCGAAAGCGGAAAGCAAAGCTGACCAGCCAAGAGACGAAAACCAGACCGAAGAAGACGCCGCGATTTCCCAGAAAGTGATCGACCTGCTGGAAAATTACGTGCGCCCGGCGGTTGAGCAGGATGGTGGTAATATTTCCTTCAAATCGTATAAAGACGGCATTGTAACCGTAAACCTGCAAGGCTCCTGCTCCGGTTGTCCTTCGGCTACCATCACCCTGAAATCGGGCATCGAAAACCTGCTGAAACGCATGGTGCCGGAAGTAACTGAAGTGAAAGCAGAAGGTATAACTATTTAAGTTTCGGATTTTCGATTTAGAAAAACGGTATCGTTTTAACGTAAAAAAGTCAGGTCGTAAGGCCTGACTTTTTTGTTTTCAGTTTACTAGTTGTGGCAAGGTAGAGGTATTCTTTTGTTTATAGTCTGTTAAAAATAGTAACTTTGCATCAGTTATTTTTTTAAGATTCTATGATAAACCACTATTGTTTGAAATATAAAAATTGGTTGTTTTGCAGCTCTTTCGTTTTCCTCCTTTTAAATCCATTTAATCTTAAATCCCAAAATCTACCCGTTAAGCATTGGGACAAAAGCTTCGGGGGTAGTGATTCTGATGTTATGTTTGATATCCACAAAACACTGGATGGTGGCTATGTACTAGGTGGCTATTCTGACTCTGGAATTAGTGGTGATAAAAGCCAGCCATCTAAAGGATTGCGGGATTATTGGGTGGTAAAACTCGATTCCGCAGGAAATAAAAGTTGGGATAAAACTTTTGGGGGTAGCTCTAGCGATCACCTTTTTTCTCTACAGCAAACTTCAGATGCTGGCTATATTCTGGGTGGTACATCTATTTCAGGAATCGGTGGTGATAAAAGCCAGGCAAGTCAGGGAGGAATTGATTTCTGGGTTGTGAAAATAGATTCAATTGGAAACAAAATATGGGATAAAACCTTTGGCGGTAGTAATAGTGATATATTTCAGTCTCTTCAACAAACATTGGATGGTGGATATATTCTGGGAGGAGAATCATATTCAGGGATTAGCGGGGATAAAAGCCAATCTTCAAGAGGTTTCAATGATTATTGGGTAATAAAAATAGATGCAAATGGCATTAAGCAATGGGATAAAACCTTCGGAGGCAATTCTTGGGATGAATTTCAGTCACTAAAACAAACCTCCGATGGTGGTTACATTCTTGGCGGGAATTCTGGGTCTGGAATTTCAGGAGATAAATCAGTACCATTAAAAGGCTTAAATGATTACTGGATATTAAAGCTGGATGCTAGCGGGAATAAAATCTGGGAAAAATCTTTTGGCGGGCCTGTGAGTAATGGTTTGACTGACCTCAAACTGACCTCAGACGGTGGCTATATATTGGGAGGTACATCTAATTCTGGAATTGGTGGAGACAAAAGCCAGGCAAGTCAGGGGGGGAATGATTTCTGGGTTGTTAAAATAGATTCAATTGGAAACAAAATATGGGATAAAACTTTTGGAGGTAGTTCCGCCGATTTCTTATATAAATTGCAGCAGACATTGGATGGTGGCTATATTCTGGGTGGTGATTCCGAATCAGGTATGAGCGGCGATAAGAGCCAGCCATCGCAAGGAATCCAGGATTGCTGGATTATTAAGATCGATGCAAGTGGTAATAAACTTTGGGATAGAACTTATGGAGGAAGTAGTGTCGAGTTTTTGTATTCCCTAAAAGAAACTAAATATGGAGAATATATCCTTGGTGCAAGTTCTTACTCTGGAATTAGCGGTGATAAGAGTCAGATAAGTAAAGGAAATCACGATTATTGGGTTATTAAGTTAGGCGATCCTTGTGTTGCAGAGCCAGTAGTATCTCCCGTGAGTAATTGCGGATCTGGTTCTGTTACTTTGTCAGCAACTGGTGCGCCAGTGGGAGCAAGCTATGCCTGGTACAATGTAGCTTCTGGTGGAACTCCACTTTATACGAATTCCTCTGGAATATTTATAACTCCTAATTTAACTACAACAACTACCTATTATGTGGCAGTCATCAGCAGTAATGGGTGTGAAGGAATGCGTGTGCCAGTAACAGCAACTATTCATATTTTGCCAACCATAAATACAGGGCCGACTGTTACAGTTTGTGTTTCTGCTGCTCCTTTACAACTTTCTGGTTTTAGCCAAAATGGTGGAATCTGGAGCGGGCCTGGCGTTAGTGCTACTGGTGTGTTTACACCCGATACGAGCTTACTTGGCACGCAAACCCTAACGTATACAATAATTCAAAATGGATGTGTGGTAACTGCTACCAAACTAGTAACTGTTATACCTTCACCTGTAGTGAATGCCGGTAACAGCCAATCTATTTGTGCAACAGCTCCTTCATTTCAACTCTCCGGATTTAACCCTGTGGGAGGAATCTGGTCTGGCCCCGGTATTAATGTAGGAGGAATATTTACTCCAGACAATAGTTTAATAGGTACCCAAACACTAACATATTCAATTATTCAGAATGGCTGTACTGTGTCTTCTACGAAAGAAATCACTGTAACTGCATCACCAATTGTTTTAGCAGGTTCTAATGAAATAATTTGTGCTAACGCATCTCCTGTGCAACTAACCGGTTTTAATCCTGCAGGTGGCACTTGGAGCGGACCGGGAGTGAGCGCTTCTGGCATTTTTACCCCACATACGAATTTAGTTGGCTCTAAAACCCTTACTTATAGCGTTACGCAGAATGGCTGCACAGTTTCTGTAACCAAACAGGTTACAGTAAAACCAGTTTATGAGGATTTTCTGGGGTCAGATACCATTGTTTGTGAAGGGCAGGAAATTACCCTTCGCGTAACGTTTCCTGCCAGTAGCTACCGGTGGAATGATGGGAGCCAGTCTTCTTTTCTAAAGGTAAAACAATCCGGTGATTATTGGGTTCAATGTGCCTTGGATGGTTGCGTGTTTACCGATACCATTCAGGTAACTTTTGAAAAATGCCCGGAACTATCAATTCCCAACATCATAACCCCAAACACCGATACTAAAAACGATTTCTTCAGCCCTCAAAACCTGCCGGCAGGAAAATGGCAATTACAGGTTTACAACCGTTGGGGCGTGAAATTATTCGAAGCTGAAAATTACCAGAATAACTGGCCAGATAAGAAAGTTTCAAACGGAACATATTACTACCATTTAAGAAACCCTGAGACAGGGCAGCAATTCAAAGGCTGGGTTGAAGTTCTTCAGTAATCACAAAACGCTATCGTTTTAACGTGAAAAAGTCAGGTCGTAAGGCCTGACTTTTTTGTTTACAATCCATACCATTTCCTAAATCGAAAATTCGAACCATCGAACAATCGAAAATTCAAATTAGTGAAGTGCCCGTCTTTTTACCATGCCGCCGGTAGTGTCGTTAATGCTTTGCTGGATAATGAAAGCTTTTGGATCGATCTGTTCTATTTCCAGGCGCAGGGCCGGGATCTCGAGGCGGGTAACCACGGTAAAAACAATATCCATTTCCAGGTTGCGGTCGCCGCGAGCCCCGAAGCCACGTTTGCCTTTGTAAATGGTTACGCCGCGGCCCAGGTTTTCGGTTATGGCCTGCCTTATCAATTCGCTTTGCTCCGAAATAATGGTAATGCCGGTGTATTCCTCAATACCCTGCACCACAAAATCGATCATTTTAGAAGCCGCAAAATAGGTTAAAATGGAGTAAAGCGCCACATCCAGACCCAGGAAAAAGGCCGCCGAGGTAAAGATCACGACGTTCAGGATCAGGATCACGTCGCTTACTTTCAGCAAGGGCGATTTTTTGCTTATCAGTAAGGCCGCTATTTCAGTACCGTCTAACACGGCGCCACCCCGCATGGCCAAACCAATTCCCAAACCAATAAAGAAACCCCCGAATACGGCCGTTAATAACTTGTCGTGGGTCATTTCCGGGAAATGGACCGTGGCCAGCGCTATAGATAAACCCAAAATAGCGAACGTGCTTTTTACCGCAAACCCTTTACCCAGGTGCCGGTAACCCAGTAGAATAAAAGGCAGGTTCAGCACTGCAATGAGAATAGGTAAGCCGTAGCCGGAAATAGAAGCCAGCAACATGGAAATACCGGTAACGCCGCCATCAATAAAGTGGCTGGAAAGCAGGAAACCTTCCAGACCAAAAGTGGCGGAAATGATACCGGCAACAATTAACAGGAAGTCTTTAATGTGCGTTTGCGTTTTTAAGAGCATAAATATTTGTTTTCAGGTAGTATTAGAAAAGTTTGAAAAAAAAAGGAACCCGCAAACATTGGTTTACAGGTTCCTTCCGGGAAAAGCAAAGCAGGTTAGCCGCTTTGCGGAGATAGCTTAATATTAATTAGCGCACTTTTTGTTGGGCTGGAACCGGTGTTGGTACAATGGCAGCGTTCCGTTTATCGCGGCGCTTATCCGGGTCGGTTTCCAGCGTAATTGGCGTGGCAATGAACAGGGACGAATACGAACCGAACAATACACCCACGATCATCGCGTAAGAGAAACCACGCAGGGTTTCGCCACCGAAGATGAACAGGATAATTACCACGAAGAATACCGTTAACGACGTGATAATGGTACGGCTGAACGTATCGTTCAAAGCCGGGTTCACGATGTCGCGGAATTTCAGCTTCGGATTATCGGTCAGGTACTCCCGGATACGGTCATAAATTACTACAGTATCGTTAATAGAGAAACCGATGATCGTTAAGATAGAAGCCACAAAAACCTGGTCCATTTCTAAGTTCAGACCAAACAAACGCGCGATCGGGAAGAAAGCAATTACCATTAAGGAGTCGTGGATCAAAGCAACAATACCACCCAGCGCGTAAGACCAGTCCTGGAAACGAATAGCAACGTAAACGAAAATACCAATAAAGGCCAGGATCACCGCCAATAAAGCAGTTTTCTGAATGTCATCGGCCATGGTAGCACCCACTTTAGAAGAACTCAGAATAGTTGGGTTCAGGTTGCTGTATTTGTTTAAGCCATGCTTCAATGCGGTTTCTACGGTCTGGTCTGCCTGCGAAGATTCATCATCGGCCAGGTAGCTGGTAATGATCTTGTAGCGGTTAGAAGCGCCAAACGTTTTAACCTCAGTACCGGCTTCTTTAAAGTCTTCAGTAAGTGCTTCTTTCACATCATCAGCCGGAATGTCCTGATCCAGGTTCACAATGTAAGAACGGCCGCCGGTAAAGTCAACCCCTAAATTCGGGCCACCCTGGAAGACCATTAAACCAAAACCAAACAAGATCACAACAGTAGAGAACACGTAAGCTTTCTTACGGTGGCTGATCACATCGAAGTTAAAGTTCTTGAACAGGTTTTTAGACAATGGAGTTGAGAAACTCATCTTCGAGCCATCTTTCGCCATCCACTCAACAATTAAGCGGGAAACGAAAACAGCCGTAAAGAATGAAGTAGCCAGACCCAACATTAAGGTTGTTGCAAAGCCTTTTACCGGACCTGAACCAAAGTAGAATAAGATAATACCAGCAAGTAACGTGGTAACGTTGGCATCAAAAATAGAGCTGAAAGCCTTGTCATAACCTTTGTGAATAGCATCTTTCATGCTCAGGCCGTTGGCAAGTTCCTCCCGGATACGCTCAAAGATCAGTACGTTCGCATCTACGGCCATACCAATGGTTAAGATGATACCGGCAATACCCGGTAAGGTTAACGAAGCATTCAGCTGAGCCAGTACGCCCACAATAAAGAACACGTTAATGATCAGGGCCAGGTTCGCAATTAAACCACCTTTCGCATAATACATTACCATAAAGAGCATTACAACTACAATAGCAGCAACCGAAGAGATCAGACCCTGGTTAATGGCTTCCTGACCTAAAGATGGACCAACAATGGCTTCTTCCACAATACGGGTAGGCGCTGGCATTTTACCGGCTTTCAGAATGTTGGCTAAATCCTGCGCTTCTTCAATGGTGAAGTTACCGGAAATAGAAGAGCTGGCGCCGGCAATTTCCGACTGCACAACCGGAGCAGAATAAACATAATCATCAAGCACGATAGCCACCTGACGACCAATATTTTCGCCGGTTAAGCGCTGCCATCTTTTACCACCGGCGGCGTTCATTTGCATGTTCACTTCCGGGCGGCCTTGCTGATCGAAATCCTGGCGGGCATCAGAAATGAATTCGCCGGAAACCGGAGCTTTGGCATCGCGGCCTTTTTTAATAGCATAAAGTTCCAGGAATTCCTGGCCATCCTGCGCTACGATCGGTTTCACACCCCATAAAAACTGCATGTTAGATGGGAAAATAGAACGGATCTCCGCTTTGCGGAACAGGGCGTTTACACGGGCCGTATCGCGCACGTTAGAGCCAATACCGCCCGGTAACTGGGTGAAAAGCTTCGCTAAAAGGCTGCTTTGCTGATCGTTAAGGGAATCGGTTTTAGGTTTTTCTTCGGTTTTAGCAAGGGCGTTGGTATCTTTTGCAGCAGATTGCGCCAGGGCATCTTTGGTGGTATCCTGGGCGGCAGCTTCTGCTAAAGCGTCGGTGGTAGTATCGGTAGCAGCTGCACCGGCTAAGGCATCTTCTTTTGCAGGAGCAGTAAGGTCTTTCAGGTTACCGGCTTTTTCCTGTTTTGCCAGGTAATCGCCCATCTGGCCGAAGAAAGGAGAGAATTCTTCCGGTTTCCAAACTTCCCAGAACTCCAGTTTCGCCTGGCCCTGTAATAATTTACGCACGCGGTTCGGGTTATCTACGCCCGGTAATTCGATCTGAATACGGCCGGTACCTTTTAAGCGCTGAATTTTTGGTTCGTTCACGCCGAATTTATCGATACGCGTACGCAGTACGTTAAAAGAACGGTCTATCGCGTTTTCAACTTCGGTGTTGATCACAGCCAGCACCTGATCGTTGGTAGACTGGTAAGAGATTTTGCCTTTGTTGGCGGTGTTAGAGAAAATACGGCTTAACTGGCCTTGCGGTTCAATATCGCGGTAAGCTTTGCCGAATAAAGAAACGAAGCTTTCCTGGCTGTTTTTCTGCAATTCTTTGGCTTGCTCAATGGCTTTCAGGAAGTTTGGGTCTTTGCTGTTGCCCGACATTACCTTGATAATTTCGATCGGCGAAACTTCCATGGTAACGTGCATACCGCCTTTTAAGTCCAGGCCCAGGCCAAGTTCTGATTTGCGCACATCCTGGTAGGTGTATTCGGCACCTAAGAAATTGAACACCGGCATCTTCCAGACAGAATCCAGATACGTCTGCTTTTTGTTCATGTTCACATTGCCTTTGGAATCGGTGGCATAGGCTTCAGCTTTTTGCTGCACCCCGCGCGATACCAGCGTGAAAGACAGGTAATAGGCACACAAAATGGCCACAATTACCGTCAGCGTGATGATAAAGGGTTTATTACGCATTAGAGTTTATAAATTGAAATTAAAATTGAAATACTGTTTTGGGTATCAGCAGGCAGGCACCAGAAATATCTTCCTGATTTTATAACTCACCGGGCTGTTCTGAAATTCCAGCAAAGCTGAAAAAAAAATACCATTGCGTGCAAAAACGCTATTGAAAAGGAAGGGAAAACTCAGGGGGCATTGGGCGAAATGCTGGTAGCCAGCAACCGCTGAAATAATGGGGTGATAACCGGAACGGCAAAAGAAACGAATTGCTTTGCAGCAACCGCCGGCGTAAAATCGAAGGAAATAAGATCCGGGAAAATGGCCTCCGGCAGTACAATAAAAGAGGTTACGGCCTCGAAAGAGACCTTTTCTTTTACCACGCATTGCTCCGGTGCTGCTTTAAAACGCTGCTCCGTAACCGGCTCATGCAGGTAAATAGCCACTTCGCGCTTGTCTAAAGACAGCACAGAAAGCAACGTAAGCCCCAGCAAAAGGAAGCGAAGTTGCAGCGATATGTTTTTTAAGCGTGGCATTATTCCAGACAAATTTAATTGTTTTTTCCGGAACACAAGAATTTGGAGGGTTTTGTCTTGAAAAAAATCCGTACAACTTAGGTTTAAAGCTGAAAACTATCGCGTTATCGTCATCCTGACGATAGGAGGGAGCTATTTAAGGTAATGAGAAAGGTTGCTATTGAGTTTTTATGCCTAAAAGGATACCGTTTTCATAGCTGGTTTCTGTTTTCAACCTCTAACTTTTAACTTTTGAAAGAGCTTTCTCCCTCAAGCCGGGTGGCTTCGTTTCTGCGTTCGCGGCTGCAACCCTTCCTGCCCTGCCGGGCTGCCTCCTGCGTCGGCACCGGAAGTCTTGGAGGCCGCTCTCACAGAAACTGGTGTCAGTTTAACTCCGTAGCCAACGTCTTTTTAGTTTAGTTATCTGGATAGCGTGATTTTCAGGGTACGCTGCGCTGGCGATATAGTGAATGGAACTTAGGAGTGTATTTCTGAAAATCCTGCAAATTCTGATTCAGAAAAGAATCCTTAAATCCCTGAATCTGATAAATCCCAATTGGTTTCGCCGAACTACGTTTCAGACAAATAATCCTGTCCATCCCATAAATCCCTAGAATCGTGTTCAGACTTCATAGTCGCCTGCTGCAGCTAACGGTACTATAGAAAAAAAAGCTCCCCTCTTTGATAAGGAGGGGTTGGGGGTGGTTGCATCTGGTTCGCCGATAAAAATAAAAAGCCCTCCCTTGAATCAGGGGAGGGTTAGGTCAAGTTAGCAGCTCAGCAACTAAAAGCTATTGCCCGATTTTCGTATTCAGGAAAGAAACCAGCACTTCCAGGCCGCGCTCGAACTGGTTGTTGTTCGGGATAATGATGTCGGCGTCGTTTTTGAAAGGCTTTATGTATTTTTCGTAGGTGGGCGCCACGTGGTGGGTGTAGCGATAAAGCACGTCGTCCAGGTCGTAGCCGCGCTCTACTTTGTCGCGCAGGATACGGCGGTGCAGTTTAATATATTCCTTAGCGTCTATATATACTTTCAGGTCGAGCAGTTTGGCCACTTCTTCGAAGTAGAAAACAAAAATACCTTCTACTACCACGATCGGGGCCGGCTTGAAAATGAGGTCTTTGGCTACTACGTTGGGGTTGTTGAAGGTGTACTCTTTGCGGGAAAACGTTTCGCCGCGGCTTATTTTTAATACGTCCTGCGCATATTCGTGGGCGTTTATGCAGCTGGGCAGGTCGAAATTGATGATGCCGTTCTGATCGGTGATCTGCTGGTCACGCTCGTGGTAATAATTATCCTGCGAAATGAGGCAAATATCTTCGGGGGCAAAGGAAGCTAAAAGTTTATTCAGAAAAGTGGTTTTCCCGGATGCGCTTCCGCCTGTAATTCCGACGATAAATGGTTTCTGCATGGTTTTGTAAATTAATCAGCCTGCAAAGTTAACTGAAAATGTTTAGAAGATTACTGCATGCAGATCAGGTTTTCGGCTGAAAAAGGTCATTGTTAAAATGCCTTGCGCTTCCAGACTGAGTTTTCCGGATTCTTGGTAGCTTCTGAACAGAGGTTCACCAAAAAGAAAACGGTATGGTTTTCAGGCTGAAAACCATACCGTTTTTATGCGGATTGTTCTTAACGTTAATAAACGGTACCAAATTTTTCGCTCAGGTAAGCTACCAGTTTGGCAATTGCCTGCCCGCGGTGACTGATCTTGTTCTTTTCTTCGGGGCTTATTTCGGCAAAGGTCTGGGTGTAGCCGTTCGGCACAAAAACCGCATCGTAACCAAAGCCGTTGGTGCCGCGCTGTTCTGTTATTATTTCGCCTTCCACAATGCCTTCAAAATCAAAATATTCGCCGTCTAAAACCAGTGCCACCACGGTCCGGAAACGGGCTTTGCGGTCGGTTTGGCCTTCCAGGTTTTGCAACAGCAGGTTTATATTGTCCTGGTTATTACGTTGTTCGCCGGCATAGCGCGCTGAATAAACGCCGGGTTCGTTATTCAAAGCGTACACTTCCAGACCCGTATCGTCGGCAAAGCAATTAATTTCGAAATGCTCGAACACGTACTGGGCTTTTTGGCGGGCGTTGCCTTCCAGCGTGTCCTGGGTTTCGGGCAGCTCTGCAGTGCAGCCAATTTGCGCCAGCGTTTTCAGCTTTATAGTATCCGGAAGCATTTTCTGTACTTCGGCCAGTTTGTTTTCATTGTTGGTTGCAAAGCAGATCTCCATCTTTTGAATTGTTAAATGGCTTAATGGTTAAATGGTTGGTTTCGCAATCGTCTTACGGCTTTTCGGGCGGTTAAAGATACCATTATTATATAAAGGATGCCGGCCGGCCAGAAGGATTTTGCTTGTTTCAGAGATGAAATGCTTTTGCAAATCTCTTCTTTTATAAGATCTGTAAAAACTTGATAGTTGTTTTTTTCTTTTAAATCAGTGTAAGCTTCATATTCAGTTCCGCAGGTAAATAATTGAGAATAGTCTACATCACGATAAAATACCCATAGGTTATTGCTATAGATAGACCAACCTACATTTGGCCAATTAACTATTGTTTGTTCTTCCAAACAAATATTTAGACCTGAAATCATAGTACCATAAGTTGCTTTTGGACCATAAATCAAATGTATGCCGCTTATAGTGTCCTTGTTAATCATTAATTGGTGAATCTCTTTCTGAGCTTGTTGTAATTTGTGCTCATCTTCTAATTGGTTACCGTTCAGCAAAATAGTTTTAAATTTTCTGATCGATGCTGGCGAAACATTAAATTCAGGATTTTCATTAAATTGATCAGGTGGGGTATCTGGAGGATTCCATAAGGTAACTTCAATTATATATTCCTGGTGAAAAGCTCCCTTTTGATCCAAATAAATATAACCCAAAACGGGCAGTAAAACCAAGCTGATCAATCCGGCGGGGTAGAAAAAACGATATCTTATTCGCCGGAAAAACTGCATAGAAAGTTTAGAGAATGTGTTTGAAAAATCCGCGAAATCCCTCAATCCGTAAAATCCGCGATTCAGAAACGGTAGGCTTTGGAGCGTAAAAAGTCAATAACAAATGTTGCTGCCAACCCGATGAGATCTCTCCTTGCGTCGAGATGACGGATAGAAATGCTATGCTTTTAGGTCTAAAAACTGCTGGGATTGGAAGTGCCGAATTTTAAAAAAAACAATCAGCAATTTAACCATTTAACAATTCAACCATTAAACTAGGTAAGCCGCAAAATTGCCGTTTTCCGGGAAAGTAACTTCGATGTGTTCGTTGAGGGTGGTGGCCAAAGAATAGCCGGTATAGGTGGCCGAAACCGGGAATAAGGTGTGGTGACGGTCGATTAAAGTAGCAATTTCAATTTTGCGGGCCTGCGCATCCAGGAAAAGCGGAAGGCTGTAAGCCAGCGTGCGGCCGGTATTCAGTACATCGTCGGCCAGGATCACTACTTTGTTTTGAAGGTTTCCGAGTTCGGGCGTGAGGTTTAAACTTTGCCGGGAGGGCGCTTGCTTGTTTAATTGCAAGCGGTGAAGTGAAATCTCAAAAGGCGAAATTTTCTGCAGTTCCTGGTGCAGCAATTCGGCAAAAACGTATCCTTTGGGCGCAATGCCTACCAGCACCAGTTCTTTTTCTTCGAAGTTGTGTTCATAGATCTCAAACGCGATGCGGGTAATTTTCTGCCTGATCTGGTCGGCATCCAGAATACGGGTCTGAGCACTGAAAGTAGTTTCCATGAAAAGAAGAATTAACGGAACATGGATTTGATGCTGCCCCACGAGCGTTCTACCGAAGACGGATTGTTTACGAAAGCTGTGGTAAAAGAAGCGTCGCCGGTAGAAGTGGCCACGGTTAGTTTATAGGTAATGGTGCCAATGCGGTTAGGCACGTTTCGCAGATCGGTATCGAGCAGGGAGTAGCGGCGCACGCCGGTAACTTTGCCGCTGCCAATTTGCTTAAAAGTAGTTTCGTTATTCAGTTTGCGGTAAACTTCGTAGCCCGAAACGCCGTTCTCATTCGCAATTTCCCATTCTACTTTCACATCGGTACCCTCAAAACCCGCCCGGAAAAAATTAAGCGAAACGCCCAATTCATCGGCAAAGGTTGCGGTAAACGCGAAACAAATAAGAATTAACGTAAATATCCGGGCCATAACGCTGCAGTCTTCAGCAAAACAAATATATACAAGTTTTTACTTAAATGACAATACTACATGTTAAAAATTAAATTTGCGTCCGATTGTTTTTAATTTCAGATAAAAACTTTATTTTTGCAGTCCGAAAGTTGAAAAAAGTAATTAACCGATTTATAAAATGAAAAAGGACATTCACCCAGAGTACAGAGAGGTGGTATTTCAGGATACATCCAGCGATTTTAAATTCATCACCCGTTCTACCATGAATTCGAACGAGACTATTACCATGGAAGACGGTAAAACGTATCCGGTAATTAAAGTAGAGGTTTCCTCTGCTTCACACCCGTTCTACACCGGTAAAAACCTTTTCGTGGATACAGCAGGCCGTATCGACAAATTCAAGCAGCGTTACGCTAAAAAAGCGTAGTTTTAAGCTTAAGAATAATATTAAGAAGTCTTTCCGAGGTTTTCGGGAAGACTTTTTTATTTTTGTGCCATGAACCTGATCCTCTTCGACGAACCTGAAATCCGGCAGAATTTATTGCCTTTTACGTTCACCCGCCCGGTGGCCGATATCCGCGTTGGTATTCTGACCCTTGCTGAAAAGTGGGCGCACGTTGCCAAGCAGCCGGTTTCTTTCCTCACGGAGCGTTACCTGCAGGCCAAATTCCCCGCTAACACCACGCAGGCCAACATTTACGTGAACGGCGCCGTTTTTCCGGATACCTTTCTGGCAGCAGAAATTGCGGCCCTAACGCCCGGCGAAGCCCTGATGCGCGAAGGAAGACTGGTTGCCTTGCACGCCGGTTCCGAATTCTTCGGTTCTTCCCAGCATGTTTACGACCACGTACCAACCACGCGCCGCGAATTGCCGGAGCCGCATGTGGTTTTGCAGAACGTCTGGGAAATTTTCGCCTTCAACGGAGCCCAGATCCGGGCCGATTTTAAAATGATAACCCACGGTCGCAAGAGCCAGCCGGTAAATGACAGGCATACATTTGTTTACGGCGAAGAAAATATTTTCATTGAAGAAGGCGTGAAGATCCGCGCCGCGGTTCTGAATGCCGAAAGCGGCCCGATCTACTTAGGTAAGAATTCCGAAATCCAGGAAGGTTCGCTTATAAAAGGCCCGTTTGCGCTTTGCGAAGGCTCTACGGTAAACATGGGCGCCAAAATGCGCGGCGACAATACCGTTGGCCCGCACTGCAAAGTAGGCGGCGAGATCAGCAATTCCGTGATTTTTGCGCACTCCAATAAAGGGCACGACGGTTTTCTGGGCAACTCGGTGATCGGTGAATGGTGCAATTTAGGGGCCGATACCAACACCAGCAACCTGAAAAACAACTACGCCGACGTAAAACTCTGGAACCACGCCAAAGGCGGTTTCAAAAATACCGGTCTGCAATTCTGCGGCCTCATGATGGGCGACCACAGCAAATGCGGCATCAACACGATGTTTAATACGGGTACGGTAACGGGCGTAAGCGCGAATATTTTTGGTTCCGGTTTCCCACGTAATTTCATTCCAAGCTTTGCCTGGGGCGGCGCATCCGGCTTCGAAACCTACCAGCTGCGCAAAGTTTTTGAAGTAGCCGAAAAAGTAATGGCCCGCCGCAATAAAGCCTTCGACCAGGTAGAGAAAGACATTCTGACGCACGTTTTTGAAGAAACGGCAGCCAGCCGGAATTTCTAGCGCTGGAGCATTAAAGAACAACCACCCCCGGCCCCTCCTTGAAAAGGAGGGGAGCTACTGACTGCTGAATTTTAGCTTTGGAAGCTCTTATTTGTCGGTGGGTTTTGATAAAAAATGGTAACCTTTCAGGCTTCAAAAGTCAGAAAAAAGCAGGAACCAAAAGCTCCCCTCCTTAGAAAGGAGGGGTTGGGGGTGGTTGACATTCGAGGGCAGAAAGCTTGCGGAAGGCAGAAAGTCATTTCCAGAACCAAGCAATCAACAATTAACAATCAGCAATTCAAAAAGTGCAGTTCAATCAGATCATCGGTCACGCCGATACTAAGCAGGTTTTAATTAACTCGGTACGCAACAAGCACGTGGCGCACGCGCAGCTGTTTATGGGCGCGGAAGGCGGGGCGAATCTGGCGCTGGCGCTGGCTTATGCTACGTATCTGAACTGCGAAAACAAGCAGGAAACCGATTCGTGTGGCGCTTGCAGCAGTTGCTCTAAAATAAATAAGCTCGTGCACCCGGACATGCATTTTATCATGCCCGTGGTGAATACGCCGAAAAAGGAAGCGCTGAGCCAGAATTTTCTGCCGGAGTGGCGCGAGTTTTTGCTCGAAAATCCCTACCGTTCTTTAAATGACTGGCTGCAGTTTATTGGCGCGGAAAACAAACAGGGCAATATTACCAAAGAAGAAGCGCGCGGACTTTTACGGCTGGTTTCTTTAAAAGCCTTCGAAGCCGAGTTCAAAATTGTGCTCATCTGGCTGCCGGAATTGCTGAACCCGACATCGGCCAATGCGTTGCTGAAATTGCTGGAAGAACCGCCGGCGCAAACCATTTTTTTATTGGTAAGCAATTCGCCGGAAAAACTGCTGGCTACTATTTTAAGCCGCACGCAGCTGGTAAACGTGCGCGCCTTTACGCCGGAAGAAACCATGCAATATGTGCAGGAAAACTTCGGGGTAGATGAACCCAAAGCCGCACAGGTAGCGCAACTTTCGGAAGGAAATTTACGGTTGGCCGGGCAGCTTTGCACCGAGATGACTTCGGATTATTTCGAATTCTTTGTGAACTGGATGCGGTTGTGTTTCTCCGAAAAGCTGGCGACCATCATTAAACTAAGCGAGGATTTTCAGAAGCTGGGCCGCGAAAACCAGAAGAATTTTTTGCAATACGCGCTTTCGGTTATCCGAAGGGTAATGCTTTTTGGCGTAGATCCAAGCCTGGTTGGTTTTGTGCCGCCCGCCGAAGCTGATTTCGTGAGCAAGTTTTCCAAGGTTATTCACGCCAATAACGTAGCTTTGCTAACCAACGAATTAAACCAGGCGCATTACCACATCGAACGCAACGCGAACCCGAAAATGGTTTTCGTAGATGTGTCGCTGGCGCTGGCGAAGTATTTGAAAATGAAGTAAGTTGGTATCTGATAGCAAGTATCAGGTAGCAGGTTTTTTGTCCCCCTTTGGAGGGGGTAGGGGGAGGACATCACGCATTTCGGAAAGAATCTGATAATGTGAAAATCCTCCCCCTACCCCCTCCAAAGGGGGACATCGCAATAAAATATGAAGCAGGAATTATGGTTTTCGAGCGAAGATTCTTAATTCTTAATTATTAATTTTTAATTAAAAACATGGCACTTTTCGATAAACCAATCCGGATCGGGACGCGGGGCAGCAAGCTGGCTTTGTGGCAGGCTTACCACGTGGAAGAAAAACTGAAAGCGGCCGGCCTCGAAACCGAGATCGTGATCTTTACTACCAAAGGCGATAAAATTCTGGATGTTTCGCTGTCTAAAATTGGTTCCAAAGGCGTTTTTACCGAAGAACTGGAAGAAGCGCTGCGCGATGGCGGTATTGATATTGCCGTGCACAGCGCAAAGGATGTGCAAAGTTCTTTAGCCGACGACCTTGAATTACTGGCTTTTCTGGAGCGTGAAAATCCAAGTGACGTGGTGCTTTCTTTCGATCCGACCTTCAGTCTGAACCGCGAAAATATTGTGGTGGGCACGTCTTCTACGCGCCGCCGGGCCTTGCTGAAAAAGTATTATCCGCACGTAAAAACGGTGGAAGCCCGTGGTAATTTGCAGACCCGTTTGCAGAAAATGGAAGAAAAGCAGTTCGACGGCATGTTGCTGGCTTACGCCGGCGTGCACCGCATGGATTACGTGAAATGGATCACCCAGACGCTTTCTTTAGACCAGTTTATTCCGGCGGTAGGGCAGGGCAGCGTGGCGGTAGAAAGCGCCAGAAACCTGGATGTTGCCAAACGGGAAAAACTGAAAGCCATTCTGAACCACGAAGAAACCGCTTATTGCCTGAAAACCGAACGCGCATTTTTACGCACCATGGAAGGCGGTTGCAGCATTCCAAGTTTTGCCCTTGCTTCTTTGCACGATGGTAAAATTTCCATAACCGGTGGCATTATCAGTTTAGACGGGCAGCAAATGATAAAAGAAACGTTTAGCGGCGCGGCTGCGGAAGCGGAAAGTCTGGGGCAGAAACTAGCCGAAACCGTACTGGAAAAAGGCGGAAAGGAAATTCTGGCCGATATCCGGGCGCAGCAGAAACAATTGTAATATTATAGATTTCCGAATAACCTTGTCGAGACGCAAAACTTTGCGTCTCGACTTTTTTATGCCAAAACCATATCGTTTTTCATTGGCAGGAATTTAAAATGTTTCGTGATAATATAAGCTGACCGGGCGCGTTATCGGGGAAATGATCAAGCTGAAACTATGAGAAATTTCCTGGTACTGATGTGCGTTTTAAGCTGCTGCACGAACGTATTGGCGCAGAAAATCTTAAGCTTAAAACCGTTCATAGGCCGTCAAACGCCCATTTGCCGTTTCGATAAGAATTTTCCTGCCCCTGATGGTTTATCGGTAAAACCTTTACGCATGGAATGGAGCCCTGGGATTTTGCTGGCACTTAAATTAAATTCTAACTGGACTGTGCAAAGTGGCATTGCAATGGGTTGGACCGGCTGGCATTTAAAGGATAAAAAATCTGATGCAAATTTCTCCGACCGCCCGGATGGCTTATCGGCGTTTCACCAGACAAATCAGGTGCAGCTTTTGGTGCAACGAAGAATCACGACCGTAAATACCTTAAACATCAGCCCCGGGAGGGATAATTACTTGTTGAATTTTGATCTATACCTTACTGCCGGACTGATCTACAGCATAATTCCGCGTTATGGTTCGCAAGCCGATTCTACTATATTTAAAAGGTATATGCATAACGGCAAGCCTGAATCTAACTTTAGTTACCATAAATTTCTGCACCGGCATAGCAATTCCATTTATATAGGCTTAGGAACGCAATTTTATAGCCGGAATAATGCCCGTTTCGATCTTACTCTATATTACAGCCAGGGATTAACCGATGTAATGGAAATTGAAGTAGATTACCGCCAGAACGATGATCGGTACAAAGCAAAATTGCGTACCCGCGGTTCTGTTTTCGGCGCTACATTAGCTTACCCGATCCGCCTGAAAACCTTCGAACGGAAATCAGTTTAAAGTTTCATAAGCACATAACTTCGTAGGAACGCAATAATTTGCGTCTCTTTTTTTTGCGGGTTAGGCAGTTTTTAATGCCCAATCCCTACCGTTTTTAAATGCGGTTGTTTGTCGTAATAACGTTAGGCGCAAAATATTGCAGCTCTGGAAGCGTTTACAACGGAAATGCTTTCTGCTTTCAAATCATTTTCACATCTTCACATTTCCAAATTTTCACCTTTACACAGATGTTACTTTTTAAGCGCTTTACCCTACCGTTTTTACTTGTTTTGCTAACCGTTTCGGTTGGTTTTGCCCAGAAGAAGAAAAAGACTTCGAAGAAAGATGATGTGGTTACCATTACCACGCCGCAGGGCGAAATGAAGCTGGTTTTATTTGAAGAAACGCCGCTTCACAAAGCCAATTTCCTGAAGCTGGCCAAGGAAGGCTTTTACGATGGCTCTACGTTTCACCGCGTGATCGAGAATTTCATGATCCAGGGCGGCGACCCGAATTCCAAAAACGAATCGCCGAACGACGATGGCATGGGCAATAACGGTTACATGATTCCGGCGGAATTTAAACCGGAACTGAAGCACGTTAAAGGCGCGCTGGCGGCCGCCCGCACCGAAAACCCGAAAAAAGAATCGAGCGGGTGCCAGTTTTACATTGTGCAGAACGAATTCGGTACGCCTTTTTTAGACGGAAACTATACCGTTTTCGGGCAAACTATTTCTGGTTTAGAAGTAATAGATGCCATTGCCAAACAGCCGAAAGATTTCCGCGACCGGCCGCTGACAGACGTGAAGATGACCGTGAAAGTAGAAACGATGAAGAAGAAAGACATCACCAAAAAGTACGGCTACGTTTATCCGGGCGCGGAAGTGAAAGTGAAAGAGGATAAAAAAGAAAAGAAAGAGAAAATCAAAGCGTAAGTTTTTTGAGGTTGAAAGCGCCGGAATAATGCCCGGTTTTCAGCCTGATTCTATTCCTGAATACTGAAAATGAATAAACGAATCTTGATAACCGGCTCGAACGGATTGCTGGGACAAAAACTGGTAGATCTGCTGCTGCCCAAAACCGACGTGGAAATTCTGGCAACTTCGAAAGGGGCCAATAAGCTGGCCTCGGTTTACCCGGAACTGCAGTTTCAGAACCTGGATATTACCAGCCTGGAAGATATTGCGCGCGTTTTCGAAAGCTTTAAGCCAACGCACGTGATCAATACGGCCGCGCAAACCAACGTAGATGTTTGCGAAGACGAAGCCCAAAAAGAAGCCTGTTATCTGCAGAATGCGTTGGCGGTTAAATACCTGGCCGAAGCCTGCGAAAAATTCAATACCCACCTTACGCACGTTTCCACCGATTTTATTTTTGATGGCGAGAACGGACCTTACACCGAAGAAGCCGAAGCCAAGCCGGTAAATTATTACGGCGAAACGAAGTTGGCTGGTGAAGAATTTTTAAAGCAAGCGAAATGCCCCTGGGCCATTGCCCGCACCATTGTGGTGTATGGCATTGTGCACGATTACGGCCGCTCGAACCTGGTTTTGTGGGTAAAAGAAAGCCTGGAAAACGAGAAAGCCATTCAGGTGGTAAACGATCAGTTCCGGAGCCCTACGCTGGCCGAAGACCTGGCGATGGGTTGCTGGCAGATCGTAGAACAGGACGCAACCGGCATTTTCAACCTTTCAGGACCGGATTTTTTAACGCCCTACGAAATGGCCTTGCAGGTAGCCGATTATTTCAAGCTCGATAAAAGTTTTATTAAAGAAGCCAGCGCCGCCAATTTTGTGCAGCCCGCCAAACGTCCGCCGCGCACCGGTTTTAAAATTGAAAAAGCCCGGAAAGTATTGGGCTACAATCCGCGGCCTTTCAGTGAAGGCGTCAGGGTAGTAGCGGAGCAGATCCCGGCTTAGGGTGCAGACTTAATATTTTGAAAGCGCAGGGCGAACGTTCGGCGCTTTTTTTTTACCTTAAAATGTACAGTTGTGCTTTGCCATGTGGCCACTTGCCGGATGAAAAGCGCTACTGAACAAGGTATAGGATTTCTTTCCAACAGCCTGGGTATAAGTTAGTTTTCTTTCAGGTACGGTATTTCGGATTTTTGCCATAATTATATAACAAATGAAATCCTTTTTACCGGTTGCCGTATAAAAGCTCGTTAGTTGCATGCTTCAATCTTCCGAAAACCTAATCCAGCTTTTATGCACAACGCGCTCATTCTGCATTACCAGCCGGCGGCCGCATCGGGCAGCCCAAACCTTTCTGTTCAGAAAGAAGATCTTGCCGCCCAACTGGCGCTCATTAAAAAGCTTCGAATGCCGGTGGTTTCGCTGGAGGAGCTGGTGGAGAATGATCGCAAACGCAAACGCTGGCACCGTCACGCACTTTTAATTTCCTGCACCGATACTTTTTTGGCCCAAAACCCTACCGTTTTTCAGCAATTAAAAGCTTCTGGTTTCCCGGTTACGGTTTTTGCATCCACCACCGAAAATCCTGACCCTGAACGCATAAATTTCTGGCAGGAACTGGTGGGGGCGGGCTTTTCGCTGGGTTCGCAGGGCATTTCGCCGGTAGATCTGACCCAGCTTCCGGAAGAAAAAATGCGCATTGCGCTCACGGAATCTAAAAGAATACTGGAAGAAATAACCGGGAAGGAAGTGCGGCATTTTCTGCCAATCGGTGACCTTAATAAGAAAGTAATGGCTGCAGCGCAGGAGGCCGGGTACGAAGCGTTGCTGTCGGGCAAAATTGGCTACAACAGCTTTAACGCCGATCTGATGCGCTTAAAAACCTGGAAAGTGCCGGCGCAGGTTTCGCTCAAAGCTTTTGAACATATGCTTTTGAGAGATAGAAAAGAGTTGCTGACGCAGGAACTGAAAGCGCAGGCTTTAAAAAACGGTAGGAGAATTATTGAAAAAAGTCTGTTTGGGAAGCTGAAAGGTTTGTTCCGGAAAGTGCGGGTTTGAATCTTTGTTACAGTTTTCAAATAATGATAAAAAAAGCTGCTCTGGAAATTTCCGGGGCAGCTTTTTTACTTTTTCAGGCTGAAACCCTAGCGTATTTCCACGGCTTTCTGAGCCACGGCAGTTTCGTGTTCTTCGCTGAAAACGCGTTTTACCCAGCGCGGCAGGAAGAACGAACCTAAGATCAGGTACAGGTAATACGTTACAATGCGGTACAGCAACACGATTATGGCCGTAAAACCACCTAAATAGCTGCCGAAAAACGTCGGGAAAGCAACTTCGGCAATGCCGGCGCCGCCCGGTGTAACCGCAACCATCAGCACTACTTTATACACAAAATTCCGGGCGAAAAGCAGCAGGTGGTCGTGGAAATCGATATCCGTGAAGGCGGCGATGAGGCAGTTGATAAGGTAGTAACGGGCGGTCCAGACAAAGGCGGTAGAAAGAATGGCTTTCACCCAATACCCGTAGCTGTGGCCTTTGATTTCGTGCGAAGCCCAAACCAGTTCGTTGCCGTGGCGGAACGCGCCGGTTCGCCAGCGCTTCAGAAAACCGATGCTGAAAATGCGGATGAGCAAACGTTTTACGCCGTTCGGATTTACGAAAAGCGCGTAGGTCATGATGATGGCGTAGGCCGTAATGAGCAGGTAACTGATCAAAAGTGCGTATTCCAGCCCCGAACTAACCGAAAAATTCAGGCCTTCCACATCCGGAAAGATCTGGCCTTTGGCGAAATACAGGATGATGGGCGCTACAATTACAAAATACCAGTTATCGAGCATGGCCGTTACAATTACGTAAGCCAGCGATTTTCCCAGTTTAATACCTTCCTTGTGAAGTAAAAACGTGGCAATGGTAGAACCGCCCACCACCGAGGGCATCACGCAGGAAGCAAATTCCCAGAGCATGATCACGTCTACCGATTGTTTCCAGCTTAAAAACCGGCCGGTAATGTGGCGGATGCGGTACATGTAACCAAAATCGCGGACCACCAAAACGGCAAACGTAATGAATATCCAGTGCAGCTTGGCATCGAGCAGGCGCGAAAAATCCTGGGCAGCCGGATCGCGGTAGATCATGTAGGCCACCACGCCCAGACCTATGGCCACCGGTATGGCAATTTTAGCGGGCGTAAAGTGGCGAAGGAAACTTTTTTTATTTAAATCCATTATTCGGGATCGGAATCTTGGTCGGAATCGGTTTTGGTGAGGGTGTCGGGGCTGGCGTGCACTTCAAAATTATTGAAGCCGTCGCTAACCTGCACCCAGATCTCGTTCAGCTGAATTAACTCCAGAATAACCAGAAAGTTAAAAATTACGCCGATTTTATCGGGAAAGTCTTGTAGCAGATCAGTGAATTTGAGAACGCGTTGTTCTTTTACCTTTAATTGTACAAAATCGCGCTGCTGCTCAATGGTGTAAGGGTAGGTATAAACGGTATGCTTGGGCTTGTTTTCTTCTTCCTGGAACCGGTTCATCACGTTCTCGAAAACCCGCATGAGCTTGTATAAACTCAGATCCTGCAGTTCCAGCTCTACCGAAGTTTTGGCCGCCAGGATCTTCATTTCGTCTTCTAAATTGCCGCGTTTTTCCTGTTTCAGGCGGTTTTCTTCCATTTCAGAAAGTTCGGCCAGTACGCTTTTGTATCTTTTATATTCCAACAGGTGCTGCACCAGTTCTTTACGCGGGTCAATCTCGTTGCCCTGATCGTCTTTTTCGGTGCGCGGGATCAGCATTTTAGCCTTGATGCGCATGAGCGTGGCGGCAGTGAGAATAAATTCGGAGGCCACTTCCATGTTCAGGTTTTCAAGCTGCTTGAGGTAATCCATGAAATCGTTGGTGATCTTGAAGATCGGAATATCGTGGATGTCCAGCTCATCGCGCTCGATGAAGAACAGCAGCAGGTCGAAAGGACCTTCAAACAAGGGTAATTTTATTTCGAAACTCACTTTTTTGGTATCAGGTATTGGGTATCAGGTAGCAGAATTTTTGCTTGCTGGTACTTTTTCCAACCTAAACCCTAGCGTTTTAGCTTCAGTCTCAGGCCGGAAATTCAAAAATACGGATAATTTAGGCTGCACCCAATTTTGTCTGAATTTGGATGGGTCCGATTGCTGGATTTTGGAACTCCAGGCAGAAAACTGGTTGCAGGCTTTTTCGGTGGTAAAATCATGGCAATCATTAAAATCCAGAAAATCGTGTTCAGACAACTTGTTTCAATACCAGGCGGACCGGTCAAGCCCTAACGCTACAGTAAAACAATGCTAAATCAGTGGTCGGTACTTTTTTCGCTTCAAACCATACCGTTTTAACATCGCTTCCGTTTAAGGGTTATGCAAAAACAGATTCATAAAAAGCTGCTGCTGAGTATTCTGGTAATGCTTTGGGCCGCGTTGTTCGGGGCTGAAAATGCCGAAGCCCAGAAAGCCAAAAAAATGAAGATCGAGCTGGGGGAAACTTTCCGGAACGATCAGGTGAAAGTTTTCCTGAATAAGGACCTGGTGTACGACAAACGCACTACCACCGCCGATTCAGCCAGCATTGCCGACCTGTTTTATGTAAACCGTCCGAAAGGCCCATATACCGTTACCGTAGAAATTAACGGCCAGAAATTCGAGAAAAGCAGCCCGAAACAGAAAAAGGAACTGGATGATGAAAATTATTCGCTGCTGATAAATTATAACCGCGATAGCGCTGAAGTGGAACTGAAAACTCATTCGCTGATCATTCTCTACGATTAGAACACGATTTTAAGATTTTTAGATGGACTGGATTCCCGTAAGGACAAGTCGCCACCTGTCCGCACAGATGGGTTTGTACTTTTTCCTTGCAGAACCATACCATTTTTCTTTTGCCTCCGTTTAAATTCCGGGCCTGAAAACCTACCGTTTTGCGGAAATAAAAATGGCAAACCCGATAAAAAGCAGCGAAATCTGAAAATCAGTTTAATCCGCGATCAAAAATGTGTAATTTTACCTGCTTAATTGCCTGAATAAACCAAAATGGAGCAAACTTTTTTGTACCGTTTTTGTTAAGCTATAGATTACGAAATTCACCCGCATGACGATAGAACCCGGACCCCTGTTAGCGAATATCGATTCGCCCGATGACCTTAAAAAACTGAGCCAGGACCAGCTGGTGCAGGTTTGCCAGGAATTACGCCAGTTTATTATCGATAACGTTTCCATTTACGGCGGGCATTTTGGCGCCAGTCTGGGCGTGGTGGAACTGACCGTGGCTTTGCACTATATTTTCAAAACGCCTTACGATCAACTGGTTTGGGATGTGGGCCACCAGGCTTACGGACACAAGATCTTAACTGGCCGCCGCGACGTTTTTCATACGAATCGCAAATACAAAGGCCTGTCGGGTTTCCCGAAACGCAAAGAATCCATTTACGATACCTTCGGTGTAGGTCACTCTTCCACGTCTATTTCGGCGGCGCTGGGCATGGCGGTGGCTTCGCAGTATAAAGGCGAAACCGAAAAGCAGCACATTGCCGTGATCGGTGATGGTTCCATGACGGCGGGTATGGCGTTTGAAGCGTTGAACCACGCGGGCGTAACCAACTCGAATCTGCTGGTTATTCTGAACGACAACTGCATGAGCATCGACCCGAACGTAGGTGCTCTGAAAGAATATTTAACCGATATTACTACTTCGGCAACTTATAATAAAGTGCGCGACGAGATCTGGAATATTCTGGGCAAGATCAGCAAATTCGGTCCGAACGCGCAGCAGATTGCCAGCAAAGTTGAAAGCGGCATTAAAGCAACTTTATTAAAGCAAAGCAATTTATTCGAAAGCCTGAAATTCCGCTATTTTGGTCCGGTAGACGGTCACGACGTGAATCACCTGACTTCGGTGCTGAACGATCTGAAAAATATTCCAGGCCCGAAATTACTGCATTGCGTTACCGTAAAAGGCAAAGGCTACGCATTAGCCGAAAAAGACCAGACCAAATGGCATTCACCGGGCTTGTTCGATAAAATTACCGGCGAAATTTATAAAACTGTTCCCGAGAAACCCGAGCCGCCAAAGTACCAGGATGTTTTCGGGCATACCATGGTAGAACTGGCCGAGCAGAACGATAAAATTATGGGCATCACCCCGGCTATGCCGAGCGGTTGTTCCCTGAACATCATGATGAAAGCCATGCCCGACCGCGCCTTCGACGTGGGCATTGCCGAGCAGCACGCTGTTACGTTTTCGGCTGGTTTAGCAACGCAGGGTTTGGTGCCATTCTGCAACATTTACTCCAGCTTCATGCAACGCGCCTATGACCAGGTAATGCACGACGTGTGTCTTCAGAACCTGAACGTGGTTTTCTGCTTAGACCGCGCCGGTTTTGCCGGTGCCGACGGCCCGACGCACCACGGAACCTACGATATGGCCTACATGCGCTGCCTGCCAAACATGATCGTTTCGGCACCGATGAACGAAGAAGAACTGCGTAACTTAATGTTCACTGCTTCGCAACCCGATATGGGACCGTTCACGATCCGTTACCCAAGAGGCGAAGGTGTAATGCCGGAATGGCGCACGCCGCTTAAAAAGATTGAAGTAGGCAAGGGCCGGGTGATTCAGGAAGGCGAAGAAGTGGCAATTCTGACGATTGGCCACATTGGTAACTACGCCGTGGAGGTTTGCGAAAAACTTTCGTTAGAAGGGCTGAATCCGGGCCATTATGACATGCGTTTTGCCAAACCCTTAGACGAAGAAATGCTGCACGACATCATGCGGAGATACGATAAGATCGTGACCGTGGAAGATGGCTGTCTGCAAGGCGGTTTTGGCTCGGCAGTTTTGGAATTTATGGCCGATCATAACTACCACGCGCAGGTTCGCCGCTTAGGCATTCCGGATAAATATTTTGAGCACGGCAGCCAGTTGCAATTGCAGCACGAAGCCGGTTTTGCGCCCCAGGATATTGAAAAAGCCGTACGCGAACTAATGGCGCAGCACGTTTACGCGCGCTAAAAACGGTAGGGTTTCGGCCCGAAAAAGTCAATAATAAAAAAACCTCACCAGTCTTCAGGACCGGTGAGGTTTTTTTATTTCAGGCGGTTTCCTTTGCTATACCGGCCGGCCTGAAACCAGAACCCGGACACAATAGTTATGCTATCAGGGAAAACAATTTTCCGTTATATTTAAACCCAAACCCGAAATTGCCTTGAACCCGGAGAAATCAATTCCCGGTAATAAAATAAACAAGATGGAAACGAATAAAACCTTAGATCTGACCGCGGAAGCGAAGAAATATACTTACGCCGAATACAAAGCCGGTACTGAAAAACAGGTAAACGAAGGCATGTGCGCCACGCCGGAACTGCTGGAATATACCAAACTGAACCTCCAACGCATGAAACGCCTGGACAAAACAGTGAGCCTGCGGCCGGAGGTAACCGAAGCCCTGGAAAAGCTTAACCGGAAATTGCAATGGGTAGTGATTTCGGAAGGCTGGTGCGGCGATGCGGCCCAGAACGTGCCGGTGCTGGCTAAAATTGCGGAAGCCTCGGAAGGGAAAATAACGCTGGAATTTGTGCTCCGCGATCAGAATCTGGAACTGATGGATCTTTACCTGACCAATGGCGGCCGCTCTATTCCGAAGCTGATTTGCTTTGATGCCGATACGCAGGAAGAATTAGGAACCTGGGGACCGCGTCCGGCAGCCGCGCAGGAAATGTTTATACGCCTTAAAAACGAGGGCGTTCCGAAAGACGAATTCATTTCCGCGGTGCATACCTGGTATTCCAACGATAAAACCCAAAGCATGCAAATGGAGTGTGCCGAATTATTGGAAAACTGTAATCGCTAAGCTGAACCGGCTTTTTAAAACCTCGCAGATCTTCAAGACCTGTGAGGTTTTTTTTCGTACTTTCGTTTGCTACCTTCTAAAAAACGATGACTACCAAACCCGCCGAAAACACCCTTGTATTCCTGCACGGTTTCTGCGAAAGCACCGAAGTATGGACCGACTTTATTGCTAAACTGCCGGAGAAATTCCATTGCGTGGCATTAGATCTGCCGGGTTTCGGTGCAAACCTGGAGCCGGTGAAAGATTATTCCATAGAAGCCATGGCCGAAGCCGTGCATGCCGAACTGAAACAGCTGCACATTAAAAAGTGCGTGCTGGTGGGGCATTCGCTGGGCGGTTACGTGAGTCTGGCGTTTGCGGAAAAATACCCGAAAATGCTGCAGGGCATGTGCTTGTTCCATTCCAGCGCTTTGCCCGATTCCGAAGAGAAAAAAGAAGCCCGCAACAAGACCATCGAGTTTGTGAAAAAGCATGGCGTGGAGGTTTTTATGGATTCTTTTGTAACCCCGCTTTTTGCGCCGGAAAACCGGGAGAAATGTAAAACCGCGATCGAAAAACTGAAGAAGATCGGCAAAGCCACGCCCGAAGAATCCATCGTGAAAACCCTGCGGGCCATGCGCGATCGTAAAAAACGCCTGAAAGTGCTTCAGGAAGCTGCGTTCCCGGTTTTGTTTATTGCCGGCAAAGAAGATGGAGCCGTGCCACTGGAAGCTACGTTGCAGCAATGCCATTTACCTAACAACAGCACCACCGTTTTCCTGGGCGGTACCGGCCACATGGGCATGTTCGAAAAGCCTTACGAAACCCGGAAGGCCCTGGAAAAATTTGCGGAATTGGTTTTCGGCTGATCGGCTAATAAGCAGATTTTCGACTTTTTCAGGCCAGAACGCTACCGTTTTTTGCGGCGCTTTTACTTCGTTTCAGTTTCATGTTGCCGGCAAGCCTGATGGCTGGTTTTTCAATGAAGCGGAAGCCTGCATAGCTTAAAATAACCAACACCGGGGTGAGCGAAAATATGATACCAGAAAATTCTGCGGGGCTTAACTGCTTTGCGTTTTTCAGGCCAAAGCCAAAATAGAAAACCGTGAAAAGCAGGATTCCGTGGAGCAAATACGTGCTGTAGCAAATATCGCCTAAAAATTTCAAGGTCTGGTTTCTGAAGACGCCAAACAGATCCGCTCCGCCCGCGAAGAGCAGAAAAACCAGGAAGATCAGCGCTTTGCAAACTACATTGTCGGCGGTTTCAAATTGGGGGATGGCCAGCAGGCAGGCAAGGATAATTAATCCCGTCAGGGCCTGGTTTCTTTTCGAATTAATGGAAAAATGTTGCGTTAAAAACGCCGTTATAATGCCGCCGGCAAACGATAGATAGTCGTGGTAATGCTGCAGGCCGTGGTATTTATAGAATATCAGCAAAAAAGCAATGCTGGCAACCAGGTAAAATACGGCCGGCCGGACCTTTAATATGAACAGAGAAAGCAGCGGTAAGCTGAAATAGAAAAGCCATTCGAAGCGCAGCGTCCAGGTTATTTTGGCATTGATCAGGTTGGCAAGGGCATGGCCGTTAAGCACTGTTTCGCCGGGAATTTCAAAAAGCCCCAGCCGGAGTACCGATACCAGAAATTCTGAAAACCCCCTTTGTATTTGCCAGTCGCTCAGGATGAGTACATACAGAATAATGATGGCGAGCGAAAAATAATACATGGGTACCAGCCTGAAAAACCGGGAAACGAAAAAGTACGCCCAATCGAACGGCTCCTTTCTGGCCTGAATCAGCTTTTTGGTGAAAAGGAATGCGGAAATCATAAAGAAAAGCGCAACGCTGGTCTGGCCGAAATGATTGAACAGGTTTGAACTCGTAAGCGTCCAGGTACCGGTTTGCAGGTATTGGTGCCAGATGCTGGCGTGGTGAATAAAGACTCCAATGCCCAGCAATCCTCTCAGGCCATCGATGGTTTCGTAGCGGCTTGGCAGCGAACTGATTCCGGGCTTTAAAATTTTGTTGATTAAAAAGCCGGTAAGAAAAGCCAGCAAAAAGATACCGAGCGCGAAAAGCGGATGTAAGGGATCGGCAAGTTGGGTGAGTTTGGAAATCATTTTTGCTTTTCGGTGGACTCAGGAATCAGCCAGCAAAATACAATATTAACCCGTATGCCGGTTTGAAATTCAAAAATTAATCCCTTAGCACAGCCGTAATTCCCTTGTTTATGCAGGCCTGCAAGCGCCGTAAAGCGCTGAGACCGTCCGAGACCGGGCAATAAGCCTGACCGAAAGTCACGTTTAACTTTTCGATATCCCTTTCCAAAACAGAGCAAAGGTCTGGTCGGTTACGGCTTTCCGGTTTGTGAGCTGCGGATTTTGCGTTAAAAATCCTACCGTTGCGTTAAGCTGTCCGCTGAAAAGCGCGATGAAAAGCCCGCTATCTATAGGGGCAAGGCTGCCGGCTTCGATGGCTTCCTCTACAAAATCCAGGGTGAACTGAAAGGCCGAAGCCGATTCTTCTTTGGTTAGGCTGGAAATGAAAGGCGAGTGACTGTACATGTTGAAAAACCGGAATTGGTACGGGTTTTCCAGGGCCCACGAAATGGCTTTTTGCCAGAAATGGTAGAGTTTGTTTTCTACGGAAGGTTCAGTAGGAAAATCCTGTTGAAAAAAGCCGGCCAGTTCGTTTTTAGCTTCCCGGTAAAGGGCATTTATCAGTTCGTCTTTGCTTTTAAAATACAGGAATAAAGTGCCCGTGGCCACGCCCGCTTCTTTTGAAATGGTAGCCGTAGAAGTATTCTGAAAGCCCTTTTCGCAGAATAATTTCAGGGCGGTAGCAATAATGCGGGCTCTTTTCTCAGACATGCGTTCGGGTAGTTTTTATTCTGCTTTCGCTACCGTTTTTACCTTTTCCCACCAGCGGCTGGCTGGGTACGTTTCGTCCAGAATAACCGGCTCGCCGATCATGGGCGTGGTGATCTTTACCTGCTTTTCGGCGGCGGCTTTTACCACGCGCTGCAAAGGTTCATCCCAGTCGTGTAAGGCCAGGGCGAATTTTCCTAAATGAACCGGCAACAGCACTTTGGCTTGCAGATCCTGGGCGGCCTGCACGGTTTGCTCCGGCATCATGTGAATATAAGGCCAGTTTTTGTTGTATTGCCCGGTTTCCAGAATGGCAATATCCAAGGGACCGAATTTCTCGCCGATGGCTTTAAAATGCGCATCGTAACCGGAATCGCCGCCGATGTAAATTTTATGACTTGGTGTTTCCAGCACGTACGAAGCCCAAAGCGATTTCCCGCGCGCAAGGCCGCGGCCGGAAAAATGGCGCGCCGGGGTAGCCGTTAATTTCAGGTTTTCGAAGGTAGTCGCTTCCCACCAGTCCAGTTCGGTAATTTTATTTTCGGCAATTCCCCAATTCTCTAAATGCGCGCCCACGCCCAAAGGCACGTAAAAATGCTTCACCTTATCTTTAATAGCCGTAATGGTTTCGTAGTCGAGGTGGTCGTAATGGTCGTGGGAAATGATGAGCATATCGATCTCCGGAAGATCGGAAGCGGCGTAATTATTGGCGCCTTCAAAAGCCGTTACCATAAACGAAAACGGCGAAGCATGACCGCTGAAAACGGGATCTACGAGAATATTTCTGCCGTTGGTTTTAAGAAGATAAGACGAATGCCCGAACCAGAAAATGCTAGGCTTTTGAGTGGAAAAAGTCTTCAGATCGGATTTAACGGTAGGAATGGATGCGGCCGGCCGGTTGTTTTTCGATTTGTTGAAAAAGTCGTAAAGCATGCCAAAAAAAGTTGCTTCTTCTGCCTGAACCGGCGTTTCGGATAAATTCCGGAACGCACCGTCTTTGTAGTTCGGCGATTTTTGAATGCGTTCCAGCCGTTTGCCTTTGGGCGTTTTGCCAAATGGGCCCTGCTGCATGACCATAAAACCGGTTATGGACAAAAAACAGGTAATGATGAAGGTGGTGATCATAAGTTTAGGCAGGATTTTCATTTGAAGGCCGGAAATTTTTTACTGATATGACTAATCAGTCAGTAAAGGTAGGAACCGGCTTTTTCTGCAGCAAGTTCCGGATAAAGAATTTTAAGTGCTGCAAGTGCCAGGTATAATAGCCGGCCCACACCAGGTTGTCCCGGCAAAAGTCATTTAGGGCGTAGTTTCCTGATCAGCGCAACCTGCTTTAGCATGCGGGGAAATAAAGATGCTACTGCAAAAGTTCGGCTTAGGACTTTGAGAGATTAGCAGAAAGCAGTTTTTAGGCTGAAAAGGATAGCGTTTTGGCAAAATCAGTTTTAAAAAAGCAGCTTCCTTTCCAAAGCCCGAAAATTGCGTTTACGGATGCGGCGTTACTTCTTTGGGAAATTTATCGGCAATTAAATTCAGGTTAATGCCGTGTTCCAGAAATGCCTTGCAGCCATCTAAAACGGTGGTAAATCCGCCGGTCGCATCTTTTATCTCGTTCAGCAGTTCCGGGCCGGTTTGGTGGAAGCCGTAGTTTCTGATGGTTACGTAGGTCGCGTTTTCGCTCAGGGTTTTAAAGTTAAATTCTACCGAGGTTGCCGGTTCGCCCCATTCGATCAGAATGCGTTCGTTCAGCTGAATTTCCTTTACCAAAACTTCCGCCGAAACGCCGTACATTTCCCATTCCCAGGTAATGGTTTTACCGGTTTCCAGTTTGCCGCTGCCTTGGGTAAACCAGAAATTCCGGGTGATCTCCGGATCGGTAAAGGCTTGAAAAACCTGCGCGGCCGGTTTACGGATGAGCATCTGGGTTTCTACCACGGGAGTCTGGTTTGTTGGCATAAATGGGTAAACGTAGCTGCTAAAAATGAAAAAGACTTAGCTGAAAAGCGGCTTGGTTTTTCAGGGGTAAATGATGAGGAAAATAAACGCAAATAAATTGACCAGAAGCACCACGCCGTACACAATATTAGTGCGGCCGCTGCTCAGCGAAAGCATTACCGTAAACACCGAAAGCCCCAGCAGAATAATGGATTTAATGTCGAGCCCCAGAATGATTTCCATGTCGTAGATAAAGCAAACCAGCGCTACGCTCGGAATGGTTAAGCCGATACTGGCCAGCGCCGAGCCCAGCGATAAATTCAAACTTACCTGCAGCTTGTTGCTCCGGGCAGCAATAATGGCGGCAATGCTTTCGGGTAATAAAATAATGGCTGCAATTATGACGCCTACCAGTGTTAATGGCAAATGGTAGCTGGTAATAATGCTTTCGATGGTAGGCGACAGGGTTTTAGCCAGTAGCACTACTATGCCTAAACTTATCAGCAGGAAAACCAGGCTTAAAACCAGCACCCGGTTGTTTACTTGTAATGAAGGATGATCTTCCTTTATTTCGGTGGTAAGAAAATAGTTGCGGTGCCGGGAAGTCTGGGCAAATAAAAAGCAGCCGTAAATTACCAGGCAGGCCACCGAAGCGAACATAAGTTGCGGTGAGGAATAATAAGAACCCTGCGCGCTCTTGGTGAAAGTAGGCACCACCAGGGTAAATACCACAATGGAAATAAGGGAAACCAGGGCTATGATCACCGAATGTTTGGAGAATTTCTGTTCGTGATGTTTCAGACCGCCGATAAAAAGACAAAGCCCCACAATGCCGTTCAGAATAAGCATGGTGGCCGAATAAACCGTATCGCGGGCCAAAGAAACGGCTTCTTTTCCGCCCGAAATCATGAGCGAAATGATGATGGAAACTTCTATTACCGTAATGGCAATGGCCAGGATAATGGTTCCGTAAGGTTCGCCAACGCGGTGGGCAATGATCTCGGAATGGTGCACCGCCGACATTACGCTTAATATAAGCAGGACGCTGGCTACTACCTGAAAAATACTACTGTCGTGTACAAGCCCCGAAAAAAACAGGATCCAGGCCAGTGTCGGGATAATGATGGTCCATTGCAGGAATAATCTCATAAGTTGTTTTTGATTCTTTGCAAGATAAGATTTTTAAGGTTTTTTTCCGGCATAAAATTGTTCTTTACGGTACCGGGATTACGCAATTTTTTTTCTGAACGCTGTTAATGGAAAAAAAAAGTGCCGGACAAAACCGCCCGGCACTTCTGAGATTGTTGATAAATTGGAGCATTAATTGGCTTCCACGTATTTTTTAAAATTATCCAGAATGGCCTGCCAGCCGGCGCGCTGCATTTCATCGGAATGGGTGCCTTCCGCGTCGAACGTTTCGGTTACCTTGGTTTCATGGCCGTTACCGGCAAAGGTTATTTTTACTTTCCGGCCGTCGGGCATGGCGTAAGCAATTAATTCGTTTGGTTTTACTTCGTCGTAAACGCCTTCAAAATCGAAACCGACGCTGCCGTCTTTTGCTTCCATCCGCGATTTGAACTTGCCGCCGGTGCGCGGGTCGTTTTCGGCCGAAGGCGTGTGCCAGTCTTCCGAAGCGCTGTTCCATTGGGTAATGTGCTCGGGCGCGGTCCAGAATTGCCATACTTTTTCTACGGGCGCGTTTACGGTGGTTTCTACGGTAATGCTGGTTTTGGCTGAAGTGGTTTCCATGGGTTTTCGGTTAAGTGAAGTGATGAATAATTGTTTTGAAGATGAATAACTGGTTGAAACCGGTAAAGTTAATTTCTCCCGTTAAAAAAACGAATGCTTTCACCTGACTTTTTAAGCCTGAAACCCTAGCGTTTTAAAGAAGCAAAAAGGTGCTGCCTGAAACAAGCAGCACCTTTCAACGGTAATCTGGTTTGGCCACTATTTCGGGCCGTTAGAAAGCACGAAAACGCTATGTTTTTGCCCCGAAAAAGTGCCGGTGAATAAACTGGTTTTCAATAGGAACCTCGATCAGGTTTTGGCAAGAGCTTAGTTATTGCCGTTTTCCGACGAGCGCAGCATGTTTAACCCTGCCTGGGCAATGCCGCTATCGGGAAATTCCTTTAATGCTCGTTGGTAATAAACTTTGGCCTGCGTACCGTCGCCGAGCTGGGAATAGCAATAAGCGATGTTTACCAGCGCCATTTCTTTGTAGGAAATGCGCGAAGAACTAAGCAGGAAAACAGCCCGGAATTTATCCAGCCATGCGTGACGCTGAAAGAATTCATAGCTATTTTCGAAATAAGGGATCGCGTTTTCAAATGCATTTTGTTTAAGGAACATCATGCCGTAGCGGTGGTATTTGGCCAGGAAAAAACGCAGAAAATAAGCCAGTACCAGATACGTAGCAATGGCCATTAAACTGGGCGCGCCCACTTGCAGGAATTGGAAAAAATAAACCAGTGCCACAAAAATGCACAGGTGCAAAGCAATTGCCAGCCAGTTGATTTGCCGGATTACAGGAGTGCCGGAAGCCATATTACACCAGTTTATGCGCCACCAGGTATTCGGCAATTTGCACCGCATTGGTTGCGGCGCCTTTGCGCAGGTTATCGGCCACGATCCACATGTTTAAGGTGCGCGGCTGGGTTTCGTCTAAGCGGATGCGGCCTACTAAAACGTCATCTTGCTGGTGCGCATCTTTCGGCATGGGGTATTGCAGGTTTTTTACGTCATCTACTACTCTCACGCCTTCGGTTTCGTTTAATAAACGGTATACTTCGGCCAGCGAAAAGTCGCGTTCAAATTCCACGTTCACGCTTTCAGAATGGCCGCCCATTACCGGAATGCGCACCGCCGTAGCCGTAACCTGAATAGAATCGTCGCCCATGATCTTCTTGGTTTCGTTCACCATTTTCATTTCTTCCTTCGTGTAACCGTTGTCTTCGAACACGTCGATGTGCGGAATTACGTTCAGGTCGATGGGGTAGGCGTAGGCCATTTCGCCTTGCTTGCCGGCGCGTTCGTTCAGCATCTGGTCTACAGCTTTTTTGCCCGTTCCGGTTACGCTTTGGTAGGTGCTTACCACAATGCGCTTGATCTTGAAGGCTTCGTGGAGTTTGTGCAGTGCCAACACCATCTGGATGGTAGAGCAGTTCGGGTTGGCAATAATTTTATCTTCCGGGGTCAGTTCTTTGGCGTTTATTTCCGGTACCACCAGTTTTTTGGTCGGGTCCATGCGCCAGGCCGAAGAATTATCGACTACGAACGTGCCTACTTCGGCAAACTTCGGGGCCATTTCTTTGGAAATGCTGCCGCCGGCCGAGAAAATGGCAATTTCAGGTTTGGCAGCAATGGCAGTTTCCATGGAAACCACTTTGTAAGGCTGGCCTTTGAAGTTTATGATGTTACCTACGGATCTTTCGGAAGCCACCGGCAACAATTCGGTAACCGGGAAATTGCGTTCTTCTAATACTTTCAACATTTCGGTGCCCACCAGTCCGGTTGCGCCAATTACAGCTATTTTCATTTTATTTACGTACGCTGTTAAAATTAATTTTTTAGGCTTGTTATAGTCGGAATTTTATGTCCCCTTTGGAGGGTTAGAGGGAGGATTTACATTATTTGATCATGTTTTCGAATAATTTTCCTGTCCTCCCCCAACCCCTCCAAAGGGGGACAGGATCGCTATTTTAATCTGTTTCACAAATTTACGCACAAATCCTGAATGAGAAGCTTTTTACTTTTTCTGTTGGTTTGCCTGCCGTTCTTTGCCCCGGCTCAACTGCTCGAAACGTTCTCCGACGGCGATTTTACCGCCAACCCCGCCTGGGCCGGCGATGTAAGTTTGTTTACCGTAAACACGGCGCAGCAACTGCAAAGCAACGGTCCGGCGGTTACGGCCACGGGTTACCTGGCTACGGCTTCGCAGGTGAATACCGGCGCGGAATGGGAATTCTGGGTGAACCTGAAATTTGCGACTTCCAGTGGGAACCTGGCGGAAGTGTATCTGATGAGCGACGCACCGAATTTAGCCGGGAGCCTTAACGGTTATTTTGTACGCATCGGCGATACGCAGGATGAAGTAAGTTTATATCGCAAAACCGGCACCACTGCCACCAAAATTATCGACGGCGTGGACGGCACTATTTCCAGCACAACCAACAACCTGGTGAAAGTGAAAGTTAGCCGCAGTACAGCCAATTTGTGGTCGCTGGAAATTGACGTAAGCGGTACGGGCAACAGTTACGTTTCGCAGGGAACCGTGACCGATGCCACGCACCAGCGCTCGGAATTCTTCGGGGTTTTTACGCGCTATTCTTCGGCCAACAGCACCAAATTTTATTTCGACGATCTCCGGATCACGGATGCAACGGCCCCGGTTTTACTTGCTGCCACGCGCGTTTCCGGCACCCAGCTCGATCTGCTTTTTAACGAACCGGTGAATTTAAGTTCGGCGCAAAATGTAGCCAATTACGCTGTTTCCGGAGGCGTTGGAAATCCGGTTTCGGCGGTGCGCGATGCGCAGGATTTTCGGTTGGTACATTTAACCTTTGGAAGCACTTTTCCGGGCGGAAACCATAGCGTTTTGGCAAGCAATCTGTCAGACTTATACGGAAATGTGGCCCCAGCTTTAACCGGAAATTTCAGTTTTTCGGCGCCCGTTATTCCCGCGTTGCACGACGTGCGCATTAACGAATTGATGGCTGATTACAGCCCGGCGGTTGGTTTGCCATCCGCAGAATTTGTGGAGCTTTATAACCGCAGCGGCAAAACGTTCAATCTGCAAAACTGGAAACTGACCGATGCTTCCGGGGTGCTGGCGAATTTTCCGGGGTATACTTTTCCGGCCGGAAGTTATTTGATTCTTTGCGCCCGCGCCGATACGGCTTTGTTCCGGCCTTTCGGGAATGTGTTGGGCTTGCCGAATTTTCCTTCCCTCAACGATGCCGGCGACGATCTGAAACTGCTGGACAATTCGGGTAAGCTGATCGATAAAGTAACTTACACTTCGGCCTGGTACAACGATCCCGTAAAAGCTGCCGGCGGCTGGACTTTAGAAAGCATTAACCCGAACGTACCCTGCCCGGCACCGGAAAACTGGACGGCCTCAAATGATGTTTCCGGCGGCACGCCCGGCCGGCAGAATTCCGTTTTCAGTACCGCACCGGATACGCAGGAACCTACACTTTTAAACGTAGAAACGCTATCGGACTCGGCCCTGAAACTCACGTTTTCGGAAACCATGGATAGCCTGACTTTAGCTGCTGCTAACTATACCGTTTCAGGCGGCATTTCAGTAGTTTCGAAAGTTATTTCTGGCGGGAATTTTAAAGCCGTTACGCTGAACTTAAGTCCCAGTTTAACCCTGGGAACGAGTTACACGGTTGCTGTTTCTGGGGCGGCCGATTGTGCGGGAAATGTGATGCAACCTGCCAGTTTGACTTTCGGAATTGGCGCAAAACCGGGTTTTAACGAAGTGTTGATCACCGAGATCATGGCCGATGAAAGCCCGGTGGTGCAGTCTCCCAATGCGTTGCCGGGCTTTGAGTATCTGGAAATTTTCAACCCGACAACTAAAACGCTCGATCTGAAAGGCCTCAAACTCTCAGATGGCGGCACGCCCGCGGTTTTTCCGGCCGTAAATTTAGCACCCGGCGAATACGCGATTCTGGTGCCGACTTCCCGCGTAGCCGCTTTTCAACCTTTCGGGAAAACCATTGGACTGAGCAATTTTCCTTCGCTCAACAATTCCGGCGAAACGCTGAGTTTGCGAAGCCAAGCCGGCAGCCTTATTTTCTCACTCACCTATTCCGATGCCTGGTACAAAGACAGTAAAAAGAAAGACGGCGGCTGGAGCCTGGAAATGATCGATGCAACCAATCCTTGCGGCGGCATAAATAACTGGATGGCTTCAGTTTCGGCTAACGGTGGCACGCCCGGCAAAGAAAACTCCGTGAAAGCCAGCCGGCCCGATAATATGGCGCCGAAACTTATTCGCGCGCAAGCCATTTCGGCAACCAAAACGGTACTCTTTTTCGATGAAAAACTCGATAGTTTAACGGCTACGCAGGCTTCCTATATGATTGTGAATGGTCCGGCGGTTTCGCAGGTCTTGCTTGTTGGTCCGGAATTTAACGCGGTGGAACTTACGCTGGCGCAGAGTTTAACGGCCAACCAGGTTTTTACGGTGGAAGTGCGGAACGTGCGCGATTGTAACGGCAATTTAGCTTCGGTTTTAAGTGCCAATTTTGCGCTGCCGGTTCCCGGGCAAAAAGGCGATATTGTGATCAATGAAATTCTGTTTAACCCCCGGCCCAACGGCGTAGATTTTGTGGAACTCCTGAACCGCAGCAGCAATTACCTGGACCTGAAAAACTGGCAACTGGCGAATCTGCAGAACGATACAATTTCGAACCGCAAAACTATAGGCGTGGACTATATTTTAGCGCCGCAGCAACTGGTCATATTAACTACCAATCCCGAAACGGTAAGGCAGCATTATCCTACCCACGATCCGAACGCCTTTTTGCAAATTCCTTCGCTGCCTTCCTACAACGATAAAGATGGAACGGTGATCTTGCTGCACCCTGCCGGGCAGGTGATGGACAGCTTAACCTACACCGAAAAAATGCATTTTGAGCTTTTAGATGAGAAAGAAGGCGTTTCGCTGGAACGGATCAGAACGGAGGGGCCAAGCGAACGGAATAATTTTCATTCGGCCGCTTCTTCGGTTGGTTACGCCACGCCGGGCAAACCGAATTCGCAGGTGCAGGAAATTGGTCAGCCTGCTTCCGGTTTCACCGTCGAACCCAAAACTTTCAGTCCGGACGGCGATGGCTACAAAGATTTTACGACCTTCAATTTTCAAGCTTCGCGCAATGGGCAGGTGGCTACCATTATAATTTACGACAGCCAGGGCCGCGAAATGAAAAAGCTGGCGCGCAACCAGTTACTCGCCGCCGGCAATTTCTTTCAGTGGGATGGCACCACCAACGAAGGCCGGAAAGCGCCGGTGGGTTACTACCTGGTTTTAATAGAGGTATTCGATCTGAACGGCCGGCAGCAATCTTTTAAAGAAACGGTGGCTATCGGCGCGAAATTCTGAAATCCAGAAAATCAGCAACTGTCTTATAAACTGACGTTAATCAAGCTTTTTTTTTGTCCCCCTTTGGAGGGGTAGGGGGAGGATTTTTTACTTTATTTGATTTTGAAATAATTGATCTGGAATGTGAAGTCCTCCCCCTACCCCCTCCAAAGGGGGACTTTCTTACTGGTTGCGGAATGTCAGTTATAAATCAGAATCTCTCCGCAGCAATTTTAGAAACTGCATAGGGTATTTTGGAGATGACTTCCAGGCCTTGGCGGTTTTACTTTTTCGGCCCTAAACCCTACCGTTTTTGTAAGCCGTTCGGCCTTCTGAAAAAAAGTTTTTACAGACCAGGCAACCGTTTGCGCAAAAGCCGTGTCTACCCACCTGAAGGCCTTCAGTACTTCTAAACAGTTGCTGAAAATGAGAGATTTAGTTAAAATTATGATCCTGATCGGTTTGCTGATCATTGCCGCGCTGCAAGCCTGTGACCTGAATATGGAAGGAGAAGAGGAAATTACGCCGGCAAAATTTACCGCAGAAACCAGGCTTGCAAACGATTATTTGCAAACGAAGATAAACCAGGCGCTGCCGCTGCACGTGCTCGCCAACGATGTGAAACTGCCGAACAGCACGCTGGTTTTCAGCGAACCGAAAAACGGCACGATCCAGATAGATGCTACGGCGGGCGGCTTTTTATACGTGCCGGCCAAAGGCTTTAAAGGCAAAGAAACCTTTAAATACCGCGTGTGCGGCCCGGGACCCTGCGAATATGCCACGGTAGAAATTGTGGTGTTATAAACGCCGCAAATGGCTGGTAAAACGGCCGGACAGCTGATTTTAGAAAGAAAAGCCCGTTGTCGAAGCGTTTAGGATCAGGTATTTAGAAAAAAAAATAAGGCGGATTTCCGCGGAAAAGTAAAAGAAAGTACTTAACTTAAAGCAGACAAAATTTTGGCTTACTTGGAAGAGGCAATAATTGAAGGATGTAAACGCGAAGAACCCGCGTTCCAGGAGCTGCTTTATAATAAGTATGCTTCCCGGATGATGGCCGTATGCTCGCGCTATGCAAAAACGCGTTTCGAAGCGGAAGACGTTTTTCATGAAGCTTTCGTGAAAGTTTTCAAAAATATCCATACCTACCAGAGCGGGTCTTTTGAAGGCTGGATGAAGCGCATTTTTGTGAACACCGCCATTAATAATTACCGCCAGAATAAGAAGCATTATAATCACGATGAGTTTGGCGTAGAACACGATTTCAGCTCCGAAACCGACAGCGTGATCAGCGGCATTTCTACCCAGGAATTGCTCGATATTGTGAACCAATTGCCGGAAGGCTATCGTTTGGTGTTCAATATGTTTGCCGTGGAAGGGTATACGCACAAAGAAATAGGCGAATTACTCGGCATTGCCGAGGGCACTTCCAAGTCGCAGCTGGCCAAAGCCAAACAATTGTTAAAGAAATTACTCAGCACTTATTCCTTACCTCAATATGCCAACTAAACAAGCGTTCGAAGAACAATTCCGCGAACGGTTCGAAAACCTGGAAGAAGCGCCGCCGGCCTTCGCCTGGAATAAGATCCGCCAGGAAATAACGCAGCCGGCTGCTGTAAAAGCAAAAAACAACCCGGTAAGATTCAAATGGCTGATGCCCGGAGCATTTATTGCGGTTATTTCCGTAGCACTGCTTTTTATGCTGAAATACAACAAAGCCCTGGAAAGCCAAACGGTTTCGAACGCAAAGATACATGCGTTGCAGGCCGAAGCCGAAGAACTGCGGGAGCCGGTAACGGAAATTGCCCCGATCGTTCCGGAAACCGAAGTGAAAGCGGCCAACCCGGTATTCAAGGCATACCAGGCTGATGAGGCAAAAACAACGGAACCTGCTGCTGCTTTCGTGAAAAAACGCTATCTGAATGGCGCTGAAAAGTCTGCCGCACCGGAAAACCTGAAAGCAACCGCTGCGAAGAAAAAACTGAACGCCACCAAAGTGGTTTACGTGGTAACGGTAGATCCGAAATCAGCTTCGGTAGAGAAGTTTTCTACCACCATGCCCGATTCGGTTGCGGCTACAGGCACAGCCAATTAACTTAAAAAAAATTAAACCTCAGCGGGTTGCTGCTCTTTGTTTAAATACGAAGGCCGGCAACCCGTTTTTTGTTTGGCACAACGCTGATCTCCGGCCGTAAAAACCAGCAGGAAATAAGTAAATTGCCAGCCTCTATGGAAATTATCTATCTCTGTTTTTTCGCTTTCCTGGCTGGTTTTATAGATTCGGTGGTGGGTGGTGGCGGTTTGATCCAGTTGCCGGCTTTGCTGGTTATAATGCCCAACACGCCGGTACCGGTTTTGCTCGGCACGGGCAAACTGGTAAGCATTTCGGGCACGGCCTCTTCGCTGCTGCGTTATTCGCGCGACGTAAGAATTAACTGGAAAAGTCTGTTGCCGGCGGCCGTTACAGCGTTCGTTTTTTCATTTCTGGGTGCCCGCGCCATCAGCCATTTGCCCGTGGAAGCCTTGCGGCCCATGGTACTTTTTCTGCTCATAGCCGTAGCGTTTTATACTTTCTGGAAAAAAGACCTGGGTTCGTTGCATGCTCCGCGCCTTTCGGTTACTAAAGAACGCTGGTACGCCATTTTAGCCGGCATGGCCATTGGTTTTTACGACGGCTTTTTCGGGCCCGGCACCGGTAGTTTTCTCATCTTTGTTTTCATCGGCATTTTCGGTTTCAGTTTCGTGGCGGCTTCGGCTTCGGCCAAAGTGGTGAATCTGGCCACCAATTTATCGGCGCTGGGTTATTTTGTCTGGAAAGGCTACGTGCTGTATCAGATCGCTTTACCGATGGCGGCCTGCAATATAGTAGGTTCGGTAGTTGGAACGCAAGTAGCCTTGAAACAGGGCAGCGGGTTTGTGCGGCGGCTGTTTCTGGTAGTAGTAACAGCCATCATTCTGAAGTTCGCTTACGATACTTTCCAGAAAGGCCGGTTCTGATCGGAAGGTAAATGCGGATATTTTTTGGCCTGAAAACGCTATGGTTTTGAGTCGGAAAAGTATCGGTCATAAAAGCTGTTATTTCTTCTGAATGTGTTATTTTTAGCAAAACAGTCCGAAAGAAATGTACCTGGTTTACGAACGCGCGCCCTATAAAATTTACACCGATCCGAAAAAAGCCGATGCCGCCGCCATTCACCGGTATTTAAGCCAGGATTCTTACTGGGCCCAAAATGTGCCTGTGGAAACGGTCGTAAAATCGCTGCAAAATTCTTTGTGTTTCAGTTTGTACGCTGCTGAAAAGCAGATCGGCCTGGCCCGCGTCATTACCGATAAAGCCACCTTTGCCTATCTCTGCGACGTGTATATTATGGAAGATTTCCGGGGAAATGGTTTGAGCAAATGGCTGTTGGAATGCGTGCAAAACCACCCCGATCTGCAACACCTGCGGCGCTTCATGCTGGCTACTAAAGATGTGCACGGGCTTTACGAACAATTCGGATTTAAACTTTCGGAAGCGGGGCGGTTAATGGAAATTGTGAACCGGGAGGTTTATTTGTAATTACATTATATATAATGGCTTGGCTAAAGGATTTAATTAAAGAAAATAATTTTTTGGATGTTAGGAATTATATTAATAATTGTTAATATTTGGTAACAATTTAAAGCTCTGTTTTCTACGCAATATCATTACTTGTTTTAATACTTTGTTTAAAGCCTGAAGTTTCGAATAGTTTATTATCCTTAAGATTCGTTAGGGGATAGGCTGTTATGTTGTCTGAAAGGCTATTGGTAGTATTTTGTTTAACCTTAACATAAATGCTTATGAAAAACAAGTACCTTTTATTGTGGTTATTCCTATTGCTTTCTTTATCAGTCAGAGGGCAGGAATACGTTAATAAAGACTGGACCCTTTCTTCGGGAAATCCGACCAGGCTTGAATGGAGCGCCTCCCATCTTACAGCCAGCCATTTATATACTTTAGGGAACACGTATAAAGCGGGCGAAAATGCCAATTTTCTGCTTACCAAATCCGATCTGGATGGCAATGTGATCTGGACGCGGGAATATAATGCCCATAACTTAGACGATTTTGGGGTTGCGCTTATAACCGATGCAAACAATAATGTTTATGTTACCGGGGCAGTTACCGCCTCTAATAACAAATTTGATATTGCCGTAGTTAAGTACAATGTAACTGGAAACCTGGAATGGTGGTACCACTATAATGGCAATTCTAATTTGAACGATTTACCTGTTGGAATTGCGTTTGACAATGTTGGCAACATTGTAATTGCGGGTACTTCCGTTGATGCTTTACAGCATGAAAATATTGTAACATTGTCGCTTGATAATAGTGGCAATCTGAATTGGAGCAAGTTGTATGACTATGCAAGTTTAGAGGATGGTGCTACCGGAATTATTAAGGGAGATATGGTAATCTTATTGTTTCCGGGGGAAGCGCAGCCAGTGCCAATACTTACAATTTTGTGACGTTGGAATATGACCTGCATGGAAAATTGCTTAGATCTCATCGGTCAGCAAACCAAATTGGATTGGATCGCCCTGCAGCAATTGGAGCAGATAGCAGCGGAAACGTAATTATTGGCGGATTTTATACCAACCAGCCCGGTAATACCGAACTTTCTCTGATCAGCCTGAATAGTAGTTTGCGGCAAAATTGGGCGCAAAATATAAATATTACGCCCGGCGAAGATAAAATTGCCGACCTGTTTGTAAACCAGAACGGCGATATATATGTAACCGGCCATAACGAAGAAAGCCCTGGTTATTTTAAAGCATTTGTTGCCAAGTATGATAATGCCGGCAACCAGCTTTGGCTGGAACATTACCAAAGCCCACGCGGTGGGGCATACGGTAAAAAGATCAGCATGGATAACAATGGAGATCTGGTGGTGGCTGGCGTAGTGATATCGGATGCCAATAAAAATTTTCTGACTATGAAATATTCGCAAGATGGGGAAATACGAATGGCCGAAGAATTTGATAGCGGGAATACTGATATTGCTTCTTCATTGGCCTTGGATAACCAGGGGAATATTTATATATCAGGCACTTCTTCCAGCCCGACTGCCGACCAGTATAATACAGTGAAATACAGCACTTATTACCGGGAAATAAACCCGGTAACTTCATCTAAAGGGGTTGAATACGTAGACAATGATGTGATCATCAAGTTTAATCCTACTGTAGTAAAAGTAAGCGCGATAGATAACCTGGATAAAACTTATGGCAAGCTCTCCGATTTTGTGCAACCCAGCGCGATTCAAACCATGTATAATGCTTTAGATCAGCGGATTAATTTTGGCTCTCTGAATACTGTAAAAGTTTTTCCGAACTTAACTACTACCGATAATTATTCTATTTCCCGTTTAGGCGATACTGTAGCGATGCCTCCTTTCTGGGCTACTTTTGTAATTGAGTTGCCAGACAAGGTAGATGAAACGGAAATTGCGGCGAAGCTTAGTAGAATTAATCCCACTATTGAGTATGCCCAGTTGAACTATATTGTGAAAGCTACCGCCAGGCCAAATGATAATTTGATAAGTGTTGGCAATAACCAATTACCTGGATTAATACCTAATGCAACATTTAAATATGCACATATAAAAATGGAGCAGGGATGGGATGTTGAAGTTGGTTCTGAAGATATAAAAGTCGGCGTAATAGATAGCGGAATTAACTGGGAGCATGAAGATTTCGGAAAGAAGACTGGCTCAAAAGCTTTTATTGATTCCAAAATAAAAGGAGGATGGGATTACCGGAATAAAGTACATGTGGCCAACGCGTCTAAACCTTTTGATGACAATGGCCATGGCACAGCAGCTGCCGGAATAATTGGTGCGTTGCGCAATAATACGAAAGGCGTTGCTGGTATAGCGGGAGGCGATATGGCCGTAAGTAATTCAAGCTATCCAAATGGCAACTCAGGGGTTCAATTATTTTCATTAAGAATCCTTAAAAAAAACGGATCAGCTTACTCTTACCTTATGGAAGCAATAGTAGATGGGGCAAGATATAATCCAAGTGCGGCTAACCCTGGCTTTGGGTTACATATTCTGAATCTTAGTTTAGCCGCAGGAACAGATAGTGCTGGCGTTTTGGAAGAAGCAATAAAGTTCTGTTTTCGAAATAGTTGTACGGTTGTAGCGGCAAGCGGAAACTATGGTAATTTGAATGTGGCTTTTCAAAAAATGTATCCGGCTTCTTTTTATGATCCTTGGGTTATAAAAGTTGGCTATAATGATGCTACCGGAAAAAGGGGCTTTTTTTCTAATTACGGCCATAATTTAGACCTGATTGCTCCCGGAACAAACGATTTGTATACTTGTTTAAGTAGTGCAAACAATAACGCTTATGTAGATAAATTGCAAAATGGAAAGGATGATATTGAAGGTACTTCTTTTGCCGCGCCACATGTGACTGGAGTAGCAGGTTTAATGCAAAGCCATTTTTACAAGAAGCGGAATAAAATCCTTGCTTCGGAAGATATTGAGTTCCTGATCCAGAAATATGCCACGGATATCAATGTGCTAAATTCAAATTATTTTCAATATTACGATGACCTAACAGGCCATGGAAGGTTAAACGCTGACAGTGTTTTAAAGCATATCGAGTTCCCAAAATACGATGTGCTTCATGATAGTGCTTCCATGAAAAAAGACCCTTACACCATAAATTTATATTCTGATAGTACCAAAATAGAATTGCGGAAGCCTGCTTTTGGTTTGCCAGCCGGGGAATATATTATGGATGTTTACGATGTAACAATTACCAAAACACACAGTATTGGAAATGCCACGGTTGTTAATAGTTGGGTAAGAAATGCCTCTTCCAATTTATTTCGCAGGCCCCTTCTTACCTTATCGCCCCGGGGTTTATCTTTAGAGCCTGAGCCGAATGTAACGGTTTTTAATGTAACCAATACTCAGGCTATGGTGGCCGGTAATTGTTACTTTGTGAAAAAAAGTTTAACCGGGCAAACCATAAATAAGTGGATTCCATTTGACCCTTACGATCAGCGTAAATTAGGTTATGCTGCGTATAGCTTGCATGTTTACGACGCGAACGCTACCGGTGTGGCCGATGCTTTTGCGGGTAAAAATAGCCTTATCAAAATTTACCCCAATCCAACGACAAAAAATCAAACAATTCAGCTTTCCTTGAAAGAAGCAGAACAAGTATCTATCAAACTATTTGATATACAGGGTAGGGAAATCAGGACGATCTACAAAGGCATTGCCGGACAAAACTTCAAGGCTGAAGTAGATTTGAATGCCCTGCCAAATGGCATGTACCTGTACCGGGTAGAAACCGGTAGGGAAGTAGTGCATAGCAGATTCGTGAAAAATTAAAAGAACAGCGATATGAAGAAGATAAACTATATTTTTATCTGTTTACTGGCTTTGGCTACTATATTCCAGGGCTGTAAAAAAGAAGATGATGCCAAAATTGAGCCAGCCCCGATAACCCCGGCGCCGGAAACGTTCACGTGTATCCCATTTGAAACCTATGACTTGAGTAATTGCTGGTTAGGACCGCAATATCGGAAGAAAGGTACGTTTTACCAAATGCCTTGCTTTAACCCAAATAACAGCAACGAATTTTTATATGTGCGCTCCAGCTCCATCTATAAATATAACCTCCTTTCCAAGCAAAGTACGATGATTGCAGAGCGCGTTCAGCCGGTTGGGCCGCCAGATTGGTCGCGATCAGGCTGGATCGTTTTTTCGGATATTAGCTGGAAAATCTGGAAAATCCGGGATGACGGAACCGGCTTGCAACAATTAAGTTTCGGGGAAGACGATCAATTTCCTTACTTTAACCCGGCTGGTGATAAAATTATTTACGGTTCGCACTTCCTGAATACGAATAAAATGCTGATAATGGATCTGAACGGCAATAAATTAGATACGCTTTGTTCTTTACGACTGGGTAGTTGTTTAGGTTGGGGCAATAGTTCCTGGACTGTTAACGACCGTATTCTCCGTCGCACGCACAGTGGTCAGGGGATGGATGGCGAACTAAGTTTTTATAATTATGCCACTAAACAAGATGAGTCCCCACTCTTTACTTATAAAAATGACTCGAGCAATCAGGAAATCCGGGATTATAAAGTGCTGAATGCTGATAAAATTTTGTATGCCATGACCAATAAAGGCCTGGTGCTGTACAATATTCAGGCTAAAACTCACCAAGTACTGAAAGAAAACTGCCACAATATCTGGTACGATTTCTTTTCCATTTCCCCGGATAAAACCAAACTGCTCGTAGAGAAAAACACCCTTAAATTTGTAGGTGATTGCACTTTTGAGCAACGCAAAAGCCTTGTAATCATGAATATAGACGGCAGCAACGAGCAGGAAATTCCCTTACCATAAAACAGTTTTCTGCTGAAAAACGGTAGGGTTTCATGCATAAAAACCCGCATAAAAAAACAGGCAACCCAAACCGGGTTGCCTGTTTTTTTGCTAAAAAGCATAGCGTTTTTTAGAAAGTAACCGTAGCCGCCATGCCGTTGGCCGGACCCATCAGGGGCATGATCGAGACGTTTTCCATGCCTTTGGTTTTGTGCAGTTGCGGCACCAGAATACCCGCGCCCGCGCCAATGGCATAACCCAGTAAGTTGTCGCTTAAAAAGTGTTTCCCGGCTTTCAGGCGCAAATAACCAACTGTGGCCGGAATGGCGGCTGCAGCGCCCCAGACATAAGGCCGGGCTTTGGAATCGGGGTTGAAATCGTGGAAAACTTTGGCGGCGAAGAAGGTAGCACTGGCGGCGGCAGCGGTGTGGCCGGCAAAGAAAGAGTTCTGGGCATGCTTTTTGGTTCTTTCGGTATTGTCCGGATCGTTGTTGTAAACCAGCGGGCGTTTGCGCTCTACGTGGGCCACCGACATGGTAAATAAAGTTCCGGTTACCGCCATCGCTTCTACGTAAAGTACCGCCACCTGACCTGCTTTCTGGCTGATGTCCTTATCGAGCAAAAGCAAAAACGGCAATGCAAACGAACCATAAAACGGATAATCGCTGGCCTTTTTGGCGCTCAGACTGAAGTTTCCGGCACCAAAACGGTCGAAGCTGTTAATTTTATTTTTGGCAGCTTCCAGATCGGCATCTATGGCGGCAAGTTCTTCGGCACTCGGGGCATGTTTATTTTCCTGGATCAGGTATAAGCCGGTGGCGCTGGCTCCAACGCCTAACAGCGTTACAGGCAGATCCACCCGGGTTCTGGTCCGGTATGGGGAAGTGCCGGTAGTCAAGGCAATTGATCTGGTTTCCGGCATATTTACCAGGGTTTGAGTTTCCTGGGGAGTAAGCGTAGCGGTTTCGGCGGAAGGCTGGGCGTAAGCAAGGCCGACAAACTGAACGGCTGCCAGCACACTAAGCAAAAGTTTTTTCATGTAGTTTTCAGAATATAAGCGGAAATTAATATTGTAAAGATGCTTAGGGAAACGGGCAGCTTTTTAAAAGGTTATTGGCAGATAGTTTTAGCGGCCAAAATCATAGCGTTTTCCCCGAATAGTTACAGGTTATTTGCCGGCAATGCGTTCGTATTCCAGTCGGGCTAAGGTGAAATCGTAAAGCGCGTTAAGGTAATTGGTTTGCGCGTTGAGCAGGTCATTTTCGGCATCGGTTACGGCCTGGCTTTTTTCCAGACTTTGCTCAAAACGGATGCGGGTTACACGCAATACTTTTTCGGCAAGCTGCACATTCTCTTCCCGGATCTTCAGGTTTTGTAGTTCGTTTTTCAGCGTGAGTAATTTGTCGTTGGTCTGAAAAATGTAATCGCGTTCGAAGCTCAGCAGCTGGCTACGACTGCGTTTCAGGGCAATTTTACTTTCCTGCACCAATGCTTTCCGGTAAAAACCTTCGAATAAGATCCAGTTCAGCTGCGCGCCGGTATAAGCCACGGGGTACCATTTTTCCTGAAAATCGAAAAAACTGAAATTGTCACGGTACGCCTGCGAGCCGTAGTAGCCATACAAACTGAGTGTGGGCAAGGCCAGCCGCCGGTTCCGGGTGAGCAGCAGGTTTTCCTGTTCCTGCTGCAGCAATAAGGTGCGGTATTCCGGGCGCGCTTTGAGGTCAAAAATATTGGGTTCGAAAAAGGGCTGGGCAGCGGAAAGGAGCAAGGTATCAGTTAAAATTACCGAAGAATCGAGCGGCAGGCCGGTCTGGTATTTCAGGTGGAGCAGGTTTTTTTCCAGGTTTTGGATAGCGTTTTGCAGCTCGGCCTGCTGGGTCTGAAAGTTGAGTCGGGCACGGTCTACCTCGATGGGTTGCAGCTGGCCGTTCCGGAAAAGCGCTTGGGTGTTTTTATAAAATTCCTCGTTGCGCAGCAGGTTGCCGCGGGTAAGTTTTATTTTCTGCTGGTTAATAAGGCAGCTGTAATACGCTTTTTTTACTTCCAGCGCCACTTCGGTTTGCTCGGTTAAAAGGTTGTTATTCGCAATTTCCTGTTCACGTTTCGCATGTTCCACCTGGTATTTCCGGTCCGGATCGAAAACAGCATAATTGCCTTCCAACGCCGCCGTTGTGCTGTATTTGGTACCGAAAACCACCGGAATATTCTGGCCCGGCAAATTCCGGAAATCGCCGGGCAGGATCTGGGTGGGCAGTTGGGCGTTGTAACGGGTGTCCAGCCCGGCCGAAACTTCAGGATACTTTGCCGCTTTTTTCTGTTTGAATCTGGTGCCGGAAATTTCCGCCTCATACCCCAGCTGCTGCACCGAAAGCTGATGCTGCCGCGCATATTGCAAAGCCGCTTCCAGGGAAAGCAAACGGCTTTGCGCCAGCAAAGGCCTGCCCACCGAAAGCAGTAATAGCAACAGGAATATACTTTTCAGCCTCCAAACCATAGCGTTTTCAGTACGGATATTTTAGGTAATCAGGTAAGGCAAGACTTTTTTCTTTCCTCTTCTGAAGATAAAGGTCTGCGTATTTCTGATCTTTTTTTAAATCAGGAATTGTGAAAAATCCTGCCATGTTGCGAGTTAGTCGCAGCCGCAACTTGTGACTTTGCCTTTATAGCAAGTTTGTAAATTGCGGAAGCGTTGCGACTTTATTCTGCAGTTTTCATCTCTAAAAACCTGCCATTTTTATCGCTGCATTTGTTGGTTGCCTTGCAGGCAGGGTCAGTTACAAACAGACCAAATTGTAATCCACAAGTTGTGGCTGCGCCTAAACTTGCGGGATCAATTGTGAAATTTTTAGTTTCCTAAGGAAACATTTGTTCTGATTAAGTAATTCTGGAGCATCACTTTCCCTTTTATTTATTCTCTTACTCAATAACTCAATCATGCAATAACTCACTCATTCAAAATTTCCCTCATTCAGGATCACGCCCGGAACACGGAAGCCGGTTCGGCTTTGGTAATTCGGCGGATGGCAAAAAAAGCGCCGCCGATGGAAATGATCAGCGTAATGAGCAGGAAAGCCAACCGGATAAGCGGCGAAAAACTGAAGATGGCGCCGGCGTTGGATATACCGTAACGGAACCCTTCGAGTAAAACCGAGCCGATGAGGTAACCCACCGTAGCAATGAGAAAAGCCTGGGTTAAGATCAGGTTGCGGATGTAAGCGTTGCTGGCGCCGATGGCTTTCATGGTGGCATAATCTTTTATGCGGTCTACGGCGGCCGAATACAGCGTTAACCCGATAATGACCAGGCCCGAAACAATGGCAAAAGCAATGAGCGAACCGGTAGAAATGGCAATGCCGCTGGAAGATAAAACGGTTTTTACGGTTGCATTGGAAAAATCGCGCGGAAGCCAGGCCCGCACGCCGTACAGGTGCCGGTTAAGGGCATTGCGGACTGAATCGGGATTAGCGCCGGGTTGCAGGTCTATCAGGAAGGCGTTTACTTTGGTTTGTGGCACGCTCCCCAGCGCCCGGGCCCGCTCGATGGTAGTAAAAACGTAAGCCGAACCAAAACCCCGCGCGCCTTTGGTCTGCGCTTCTACCTGCACACGTTTGCCGTTTATTTCAAAATTGTCGCCGAATTCCGTATCACCCAGACTGGCTTTATCAAAGAATTCTACGCTAACCGCATTTTCACGGAGCAGATCGTTGGCAGAGCCGTTTATCAGGTTCCAGGGGCCGCCTTTAAATGCCGGTGCTTCCGAACCGATGAGTAAAACCCCGTAGCTTTTGCCGTTCCTGAATTTGGCGTTTCCCCCGGAAACCACGTACGGATAGGCTTTAGCCACGCCCGGAATAGATTCGGCCTGCCGCCCAATGCGCACATCGATCTGGCCCAGTGCGTTTACGTTGGTGGTGCGGTCGTCTACGAGCCAGAGGCCAGTGGTCGTGTTGTCTACCAGCGAACTCATGGCGTTGGTCAGGAAAATGAAAATGCCGCTTTGCTGCCCGATCAGAAACGTAGAAATGACCACGCCCAGCAAAGCCCCGATGATTTTGGCTTTGTCGTAGATCATGAAACGGAGCGCGGTTTTCAGCATTTTCGGCAGCCTTTATTTCGTGAAGATCACACATTCCACCCGCATCCCGAAGATCATATCCTGCCCGTTTTCGGCCTGAATTCTTACTTCCCGCACGCGCCGGTCTTCCAGGTCGCCGCCGGCATCGCTGAACAGGGATTTCTTTTTTAAATAAGGCGCGGCAAAAATTACTTTCCCAAAAGCCAGCGTATCGTTCATGCCCTGGTGCCGGATCAAAGCTTTTTGCCCGACTTTTACCCGGTCGGCAAACAGTTCGTCTACTTCGCAAAGGGCGGTAACCGGGCCGGCGGGCGCAAAATCGGCCAGAGGCGTGAAAGCAGTAACGGCACTGCCGGGCGTAAGATCCATGGTCAGGACCAGGCCGTTTTCGGGAGCTTTTACATAGCGTTTTTCCAGGGCCAGTTTCGAGAGGTCTCGTTTCTGCACGGCATTGGCAACTTCCTGGCGTTTCACGTTCAGTTGGGCTTGCAGGCGTTCGGCTTCGTTTTGAGCAGTTTGGGCTTCGGTGCGGGCATTGTCTACGTTCTGCCGGCTTTCGGCGCCCTGGTCGTAAGCATTCTGCAGGCGTTGGTATTGCTGTTGCGCGTTGGCGGCTTTGGTTTTGGCTGAAGTGAATTCCGCCTGAGAAGCCCGTATTTCGGCCTGCCGGGTGGCAATGGTGGTCTGGTCGTTTTGAACCTGGGCAGCTTCGGTTTCGGTGGTCATTTCCAGCAGCTTTTGGCCGGCTTTAACCGAGTCTCCGGCTTTCACTAAAACCTGCTTTACCACGCCGCTTACCTCGGCGCTGAGCGGAATGATCTTTTCGGCGGGTTCGATGCGGCCAATGGCGGAAACCCGGCTGGGGTCGAAACTGGTTTTGGGTTTTTCGGTTGAATTTTCTTCTTTTTTGCCGCAGGAAAACGCTATGCAAAACAGCAGGAAAACTGCCAGCCGGTTCCGGAAAGTTTGGTAACAGCGGAACGTAATGGTTTGTTTAGTTGCGCGCATGGTTGGTCTGGGTCTTTATTTCCGGAAGGTTCATTTTACGGGATCACAAAACCGTTTTCTACTTTTATAATGCGGTCGGCGTAGGCTTCCAGGCGTTTATCGTGGGTAACTACGGCTACGGCTTTGTTCTGGCGGGCCAGTTGCTTTAGTTCCTGCATGATCACTTCTGCCGAGGTGGCATCGAGCGCGGCGGTGGGTTCGTCGCAGAGGATCAGTTCGGGGTTGGTAACCAGGGCCCGCGCAATGGCCACGCGCTGCTGTTGTCCGCCCGAAAGTTCTTTAGGTAAAAAATGCTGGCGGTCGGCCATGTTTACGGCAGTTAACGCAGCTTCGGCCCGCTCACGGGTTTCGGTTTTGGCGGTTTTGCTGAGTTGCAGCGGCAGCATTACGTTCTCTAAACCGGTAAGCGGCGAAATAAGATTGATACTCTGAAATACAAACCCGATCTCCTGCAGCCGCAGTTTAGCCAGTTCATTTTCATTTAAAGCCGATGTGTAGGTGCCGTTTATATTCACCCGGCCCTGGGTAGGATAAATAACGCAGCCCAAAAGTGAAAGCAGCGTGGTTTTGCCCGAACCCGATGGCCCGATGATGAGAATCAGTTCGCCGGCCCTGATTTCCAGATCCGTGGGCTGCAGGGCTACAATTTCAGTGTCGCCGCTTTGGTAAACTTTAGACGCTTGTTCGAGACTGGCAATAATGCGGGCCATGCAGTTTTTTATTAGTACAACTGTTTTTCCTGCATTTGGTTTTTTAGTTTTTGCACTGAAAAGCATAGCCTTTTTTCTGAAGCAGCAGGAAAATGCAGGTAAATAGCGTTGATCAACAATCCAAGCGATGTCGCAAGTTTAGGCGCAGCCCCAACTTGTGCCTTTTCGCTGTTAGCCAGTTTGTAACTGACAGAAGCATTGCGGCTTTCCATTACAACTTTTCGCTGGCTAAACCCTGCCGTTTTCAAAGCAAGCTGTTTTATTTGTCTGCATACATGGTCTTTACAAACTGACCCCATTCTATCCCGCAATTTGCGGCTGCGTTTAAATTTACGGGATAGAATGGGGTGGAATTTAAAAACGGTATCGCTTCGGGCTGAAAAAGTCTGGAAGCAGGTTATGGAAATACGGGTTTTTTAGTCTGAAAGTATTGTAGTAATTTTGTCCTCCTTTAGCGCTTGTGCTTACAATGCGTTTTTACGGTTTTTTAATAGTTTTTGTACCTAACATTTAAACGAAATGCCTTATTTATTTACCTCCGAATCGGTTTCGGAAGGACACCCGGACAAAGTTGCCGATCAGATCTCCGACGCCCTTTTAGACGAATTCCTGCGTCAGGACCCGGCTTCTAAAGTGGCTTGCGAAACCCTCGTTACAACCGGTTTGGTGGTGCTGAGCGGCGAAGTGAAAACGGAAGCCTACGTAGACGTGCAGAAAGTTGCCCGCGAAGTGATCAAAAAGATCGGTTATACCAAATCTGAATATAAATTCGATGCCGAAGCCTGCGGCGTTATTTCGGCCATTCATGAACAGAGCGGCGATATTAACCAAGGCGTAGAGCGCGCCAAACCCGAAGAGCAGGGCGCCGGCGACCAGGGCATGATGTTCGGGTATGCTACGAACGAAACGGATTCTTACATGCCGCTGGCGCTGGAAATTTCGCACGTATTGCTGAAAGAACTGGCCGCGATCCGCAAGGAAGGCAAAGAAATGACCTACCTGCGTCCGGATGCCAAATCGCAGGTTACCATTCGCTACTCCGATACGCATGTGCCGGAAACCATCGATACCATCGTAATTTCTACCCAGCACGACGATTTTGCCGGCGAAGCAGAAATGCTGAAAAAGATCAACGACGATGTACTGAACATCCTGATCCCGCGCGTAAAAACCAAGCTTGCCAAAGTAGCCGACCTGTTTACCAACGATATTAAATACCACATCAACCCGACCGGTAAATTTGTAATTGGTGGTCCGCACGGCGATACCGGCTTAACCGGCCGTAAAATTATTGTTGATACCTATGGCGGTAAAGGTGCCCACGGTGGTGGCGCTTTCTCCGGCAAAGATTCTTCTAAAGTAGACCGTTCCGCAGCTTACGCGGCGCGCCACATTGCCAAGAACTTAGTAGCTGCCGGGGTAGCCGATCAGGTATTGGTGCAGGTTGCTTACGCCATTGGCGTAGCCGATCCGGTAGGTTTATACGTTACTACTTACAACACTACCAAAGTAAAAGGCGCCAACGGCCAGTTATTAAGCGACGGTGAGATCTCCGATAAAGTAAGCGGTTTGTTCGATATGCGTCCTTACGGCATCGTAACGCGTTTCGGCTTACAGAACCCGATCTTTGCCGAAACTGCTGCCTACGGCCACATGGGCCGCACGCCGGAAAAGAAAACCGTAAAAGTAAAACAGAACGGCAACTGGATTGAGAAAGAAGTGGAAACCTTTACCTGGGAGAAACTCGACTACGTAGATAAGATCAAAGCCGCTTTCGGTTTATAAGCCCGAAAAACGCTATCCTTTTTAATTGAAAAACCCGGGCCAGTTGGTTCGGGTTTTTTATTTCCTTAACTGAAGTTAACGGATAGAAGTTTAATGCTCCTGCCTGGAGCATAATAGTGGCTTCTACGGGCGCAAGTGGTCAGCGAAAGCGTTACTTGTGACTTTTAAATGCTGGAAATCTTCAGACTTGCGTAAATCTGTTCCTGAATTTTAAAATCTGTTGGTATACATGAAAGTCTGAAGACTTTCTGAAATTTAAAAGTCACAAGTGACGCTTTTGCTGAACACTTGCGCCAGGAATGGTTTCACGCAAAAAGGTTTTTAAAGCGCCGATCTCAAGCCGGCTAAAGGAGTTTGAAATACAAAAATAAGCCCACCGCGCCGGCCGATAAAAGCGCCAGAACCGTGGTTTTCCAGGAAGAAACAAGAACGCCGGTCTGGTATTTGCCTTTTTCAAGCAGCACCCGCGTTACCAGAATGCAGCCAAGAATACTCCACCAGATGGCTTGCTGCGGACCTTTTTCCAGGCTTTCCGGCGCAAAGATCACCAGGAATACCAGCGGGAACCCGGTAAGGTAGTACAAAAATTTCAGCGGAAGCGAAGAAGTTTGAGTCATAAATAGGATGAAAATTCAGAGTTTCAGTTTTAAAACAACCTGCGTTTTACGAATATAAAACGCGCGTTGTTTATAAGCAAATTATGCCGGCAATTCTTCTTCCAGTCTGGTCATTTGCGCCCGGATATTTTCCGGGATCGGCACTTTTTCGTTTTTGGCAAAATCGAACATCACCAGCACATCTTTCGCTTCCGCAGCTACCTGGCCGTGTTCGTTCAGGAGCTGGTGCTTCAGCCCGAAACTGGTATTCTTCACAAAATCGAGCTTCACCTGCACCGTAATTTCGCCCGGATAATGCAGCCCTTTCAGGAAATTGCAATTGGTAGAAGCCAGAATAGCGCCTGTTTTCGTTGCCTTGAAAAGCTGCGTCAGGCCAATGGCATCCCAGTAATTTACCCGCGAAGCCTGGATGTATTTGAAATAAGAAACATTGTTGATGTGGCCGAAAAGATCCATTTCGCTCCAATCGAGGCGAATGTTCAGTTTAACCGGGTAGTTTTCCATAGGTTAGTTTAAGTATTTGTATGCCTTGTTTTTTATTTTTTCTGATCTTTATTCACCAGGTTTTTAGTTTTCATGCCCTAAACCCTACCGTTTTTCAGCAAAAAAGCCCGGCTTACAGGCCAGGCTTTTTTTATTACGCCGGAATGCAAAAATCATTTTCAAATTTCCACATCTCCAAATTTTCAAATTGCAATTAGTGCGACATCATTTTTTCTTTATGCCGTTTTACCTGCGTGGTAAGCGCGTCTAAAGCCTGATCGGTAGCGGTTTCGAAACTGGTAGCTTCTTCTTTTACGAAGAGCGTGGAGCCCGGTACAAACAGCTTAACCTCTACGGTTTTGTTGGCAATGCCATCGTTATTATTCAAACGGAGATAAACTTCCCCTTCGGTTATGCGGTCGTAATATGTTTCCAGTTTGTCGAGGCGCATCTGAATGAAATCAAGCAGTTTCTGGTCGGCGTCGAAGTGGATGGAATGAATTTGTAATTTCATAGTGATTGGTGGTTTATAATGTGAATATTAAGCCTTTGGATGGGCTTTTTCAAAAATTGCTTTTAATTTTTCAATTGAATTATGGGTGTAAACCTGCGTAGCCGCTAAACTGCTGTGCCCCAGCAATTCTTTAATGGCGTTCAGGTCGGCGCCATTATCGAGCAAATGCGTGGCAAACGTATGCCGGAGCATGTGCGGGTTGCGGTGCTGCGAAGTGGTTACCAGGCCGGTATAATGTTTTACAATGCGGTAAACCAGTTTCGGGTAAAGCGGCTGCGTTTTAGCAGTAACGAGCAGAGCGGCCGGTTTGTTATCCGGAAATTCGAGCGTTTTATGTTTTAAGTAAGTTTCCAGGCAGTTTTCGAGCGAAGCGTTGAGCGGTAAGATCCTTTCTTTCTGGCCCTTGCCCAATACTTTTATGGTTTTTTTATGAAAATCGATCGCGTTTTCGGTCAGGCCAATAAGTTCGGAAAGGCGCATGCCGGTGCCGTAAAGCAGTTCCAGCACGGTTTTGTCGCGCCAGCCTTCAAAGGTATCGGCAAATTCAATCTGTTCGAAAAGCTGCTGCATGGTTTCCTGGGGCAAAAATGCGGGCAGTTTCTTGCCGGCTTTAGGCGCGGTAACTTTCAGCATCGGGTTTTGGCTGATCACGCCGGTTTTAAGCAGGAATTTGTAATAGGAGCGGAGGCAGGCAATTTTGCGGTTCACGCTGCGGGCCTCCATCTTGTTTTGCAGCAGGCTAACGATCCAGGAACGGATGATGGTATGGTCGGCTTCAGCCGGGTCGGAGAGCTGGTAGGTTTGCGCCAGGTATTCGGCAAACCGGCCCAGGTCGGTACGGTAGGAGGTAAGCGTGTGCGGACTGTAACGCTTCTCGTAAGTAAGATATTTAAAAAATAAATCCATAAATCAGTATTCCGGAGCTGCTGCTTCGGTAATACTAATTTATGGATTAAATATTAGAAACCTAGTAAAAAATACTAGTAGTTTTCGTTCGCGAAAAGGTTCTGGATATAAGCAGCTTTTTGTTTCTGCTTCCGCTTCGTGATAGATGGTTTTTGGAAGAAAGTACGCGAACGCAGTTCTTTCAACACACCAGTTCTTTCGAATTTTTTCTTGAATCTTTTTAAAGCGCGGTCTACCGACTCGTTATCCTTAACGTTTACAATTATCATATTAGGCTTTGAATTACTTATTTTAAAGGCTGCAAATTTATAAAGAACTATCCTGAAAGTCAAGCGTTCTTGGGAAAAATTATTGAATGACAGAATTACTGAGTGAGTGAATGAGGGAATTAGTGAATGAAAGAATAAAGAAATTCTCAGTTATTCACTCATTCTGTCATTCAATAATTCTATCATTACTTCAAAATGGCTCTTGAAATTACCAGTTTCTGGATCTCGGAAGTTCCTTCGCCGATGGTGCACAGTTTCGAGTCGCGATAATATTTTTCGGCCGGGTAGTCTTTGGTGTAGCCGTAGCCGCCGAAGATCTGTACGCCTTCCGTGGCCGCTCTTACGCAAACTTCCGAGGCGTAGTACTTGGCGAAAGCCGATTCTTTGTTCACGTTAAGGCCTTTGTTTTTCATATCAGCGGCGCGGTACGTTAATAAGGAAGCTGCTTCAATTTCGGTAGCCATATCGGCCAGTTTAAAGGCAATGCCCTGGAAATCGGAGATTGGCTTGTTGAACTGGTGACGCTCTTTGGAATATGCCAGCGCGGCTTCGAAAGCACCCTGCGCAATGCCTAAGCTTAAAGCAGCAATAGAAATACGACCGCCATCCAGCACTTTCATCGCCTGGATGAAGCCTTCGCCTTCTTTGCCCAGCATGTTGCTTTCGTGCACGCGGCAATCGGTAAAGATCATTTCGGTGGTTTCGGAAGCGCGCATGCCCAGTTTATCTTCTTTGCGGCCGCCTTCAAAACCTGGCGTTCCGCGCTCAACCACAAAAGCCGTCATGCCGTGCGAATCGCCTACTTCGCCGGTGCGCACAATTACTACCGCAATGTTGCCCGATTTACCGTGCGTGATGAAGTTTTTTGCGCCGTTAATTACCCAGTGGTCGCCGTCTTTAACCGCGGTGGTGCGCATGTTGCCGGAGTCGGAACCGGTGTTTGGTTCGGTTAAACCCCAGGCGCCGATCCACTCGGCCGTAGCCAGTTTGGGTAACCATTTCATTTTCTGCTCTTCGTTACCGAAAGCCAGAATGTGGCCGGTGCAAAGCGAGTTGTGCGCCGCCATAGAAAGACCAATAGAACCGTCTATTTTAGAAAGCTCGGCAATTGCGGTTACGTATTCCAGGTAGCCGAAACCGGAGCCGCCGTATTCGGTTGGCACCAGCACGCCCATTAAACCAAGTTCGCCTAAAGCTTTGAAAACGTGCACCGGAAATTCCTGGCTTTCGTCCCATTTCATCATGTCTGGCTTGATGTGTTTGGCTCCGAAATCGCGGATCATCTGGGCGATCATTTTCTGGTTTTCAGTAAAAGTTAAATCCATTTATAAGAAGGTTATGCGTTTAAAAACGGTATGCTTTTGAAGCAAAAAAGTAGTGCAAAGCTAAACAAAAGCAGCGAATTGCCGAATGCCTGCGTCTATGAAATTGAAAATGGGTTTTAAAATTGAATGCGCACGATGTTTTATCAGGCGAACCTTGCTATATTTAACCCGCTTGCCCGCTCCCCGGAACTATTAAATGCGTTGCTCATGAGAAAACAGGTACTTTTTCGCGCTATTTTGCTAGCGTTTTGTTTTGTGGCTGGTTTTAACTCGCGACTCTTTGCCCAAACCTCATCCGTAACCGACTACCAATTCTCAGCTTACAGCGGTACGTTCACCCCTTTGCCATCTTCTGCCACCGTTTTTACTTTATCTTCTGCTTTTGGTCAGGCCGTTCCCATTGGGTTTACCTTCAATTTTGCAGGTACAAATTATACCACCGTTTACGTTTCTAAACAGGGATTTATATCTTTTAATCCCGGTGCTGTAATTGAGCTTAATAATCTTTCAGGGAATAATCTGAATTCCATTAATAATCCGTCAACCTCACGGCCTTTGATTGCACCGCTTTGGGATCAGTTGCATGGGAATTTACCACTTTCTAAAGCTTCTACAATCAATACCGGCTTGTCTGGTAACCAGGTTTTCACCTTTGAATGGTTAAATTGGAGATGGGACGGAATGGCACCGACTTATGTCATTTCTTTCCAGGTGAAACTTTATGAAGCCACCGGTCGCATCGAGTTTCATTACCGGCAGGAAACCGGTTTACCATCTACTCCAATGGCCTCCATCGGCTTGGCCGGCACGGCCACCGGCCCGGGTAATTTCCTTTCGCTTTCCGATACCGGCCCCAACCCGAGCGTAAGCTACCTGGTAGAAACCACTAATTTGAGCCAGAAACCGGCTACTGGCCAGGTGTATGCCTTTACGCCGCCGCCCGTGCCGCCCGTAGATGTGCGTATCATTGCCTTAACCGCCCCTTTAGACAGCGGCTGCCACGGCGCCGGCCAGCCGGTTAAATTCCTGCTCAAAAATACCGGCAGCACGGCGCTTAACTTAGCCACCACGCCGGTTACCGTGCAAGCCACTGCCCGCGGCGCTAACGGCCAGAATTTCCCGCCGCTCGTGCTTAATACCGGCACTTTAGCCGCCGGCGCCACTCAGGAAGTAACCGTAGCCAGCAATTTCAATATGCAGGCCGCCGGCACCTACCGCTTCAACGCCCGTGCCCTGGTTTCAGGCGATGGCAATACCGCCAACGATTCTCTGAAAGTAGCCATTAACCGTACGCAGGTGCCGCTTTATGCCCTGCCCCAGGCAGTGAATTTTACCGGGGTAAGCGGCAACGGCTCTAATATGGGCGTAGTTTTTCCCGGCTGGCGCGAAGCCAACGGCCGCAAAGCCCGCAAAATAAATGCCTCCTGGGAATATGAAACCGGTCTGGGAAATGCCGCCAATACCACGGCGGTGGTGCGGTTCCAAAGTGGGAGCGAGAAGTGGGAATGGGTGATGGGCCCAAAAGTTACTGCTGCCGCCACTACCGTGCTGCGTTTTAAAGCCGCCCTCACCGATTTTGCTAAAACCTCGCCGCATGCCACCGGTATGGCCGGCACGCAGGATTCGCTGAAAGTAATGGTTTCTACCGATTGCGGCCTGAACTACCAGCTGCTCTATGCGTTTCACGCCGGCAATACCGCCAGTTTAAGCAATACCCTCACCGATTTTGAAATTCCGCTGAGCCAGTTTGCCGGGCAGAACATCATCGTTGGCTTTTGCGCTTATTCCGCTTCCCGGCTTACCACCCCCGATTACGAATTCCACCTCGACGATCTTTTCATCGGTACGCCGCCGCCGCTCGATCTGGCGGTAACCGCTCTGGCTAATCCTTTCAAAAACGGCTGCTATTCGGCCTCCGAACCGGTTTCGGTTACGCTGAAGAATTTCGGTACCAATACGGTTAACTTTGCCGCAACGCCCGCCGCCATGCAGGTAAACGTGAGCGGTAAAACCGCAGCCACCCTCACGCATACGATCAACTCCGGCACGCTCGCTCCCGGCGCTACCCAAACGGTAACCCTGCCCGCCACGCTCAACATGCTGCCGGTAGGTACTTATAACTTCAGAGCCTTCGCCAAAATTACCGGCGATCCGAATGCCGCCAACGATACGGTTTTTGCCGTGCGGCAGGTAGATTCGGTGTATGCCCTGCCGCAAAGCAGCACGCTGGCCGGTTTTACGGGCGCTAACCTGCCGGCCATTTTTCCCGGCTGGCACGAAGCTTCCGGGTTAACGCCTTTCGGCACGCAGTCGCACTGGCTCAGCTCCACGGGGTTGGGCGGGGCCGGAAACCAGACGCTGAAGATCTATTTATCGAGCTACTTTAAAAACGAATGGATCATCGGGCCCAAAGTTGTGGCCGGGCCGAACACCGCCGTGCGGTTTAAAGCCGCCCTTACCACGGCCACCATTTTTACGCCTTACGCCCCCGGCATGAGCAACACCGACGATAAAGTGCAGGTGCTGGTTTCTACTGATTGCGGCGCAACCTTTATGCCCATCCATACCTTCGACAGCAACACTTCGGCCGGGTTAAGCAACGTATTGACGGATTTTGCTTTTTCGCTGAGCGCATACGCCGGCCAGGAAATAATCGTAGCGTTCTTTGCCAGCGAAGGCACGATCGATAACCTGAATTACTACGATTTTCACCTGGACGATATTTTCATTGGCGATCTTCCTCCGGCTGACCTGGGCGTAACGGCAATTTTGTCGCCGCCGCCGGCAGGTTGCTACACCAATGCCGAGCCGGTTGCCGTTACCATTCGCAATTTCGGCACGCAGGCTGTAGATCTGAGCAATAAGCCGGTAACGGTAACGGCGCAGGTTTCGGGAGCCACTTCGGCCACGCTTTCCGCATTTGTAAATACCGGCATTTTGCTTCCCGCCGATACGCTGGTAGTGAACCTGATCCCGGGCCTGAACATGCTTGCTGCCGGTACTTACAACATAAAAGCCTACACCAATACGCTGCTCGATAACAATGCCGTCAACGATACCGCCACCCTGGTGAGAACCCGTTACCCGCTGGCCTCTTTGCCGCAGACCGTAGATTTTACCGGCTTCACCGATGCCAATTTAAGCCAGGTTTTCCCCGATTGGCGCGAAGCTTCGGGCAGGGTGCCAACCGGCAATACGGCTAACTGGAAACACGCTATTGGTTTGGGCAGCACGCAGAATACGACCGCTAAAATCTACTTAGGCTCCGTTTGGGAAAAAGGCTGGCTTATCGGGCCGAAAGTGGTGCCAACGCCAAATACCCGTTTAACGTTCCAGGCCGCCATCACCGAATGGTTCAACCTAAACGCTGACCCAACCGGCATGGACGGCACCGACGACAGCGTGAAGGTGCTGATCTCGGAAGATTGCGGCGCTACGTTCCAAACGCTCTTCGTATTCGATTCGGTGAGTGCGGTGCATTTAAAGGATTCGCTCATCACCTATTCTTTCCCGTTGGGCGCTTACAAAGGCAAGGAAATTACCGTCGCTTTTTTTGCGACCGATGGCACCATAGACGACCCCAGCGAATATGCGTTTCACCTGGATAATATCCGGCTGGAAGATATAACGGGCGTGAAAGAAGAAAAAGCTGCGTTGCCGCTCCTGGTTTACCCCAATCCAAACCAGGGAGAATTCTACGTAAACCTGCAAAGTTTTGAAAAAGAAGTATCGCTTACGCTCAGCACGCTAACCGGGCAGGAAATCCTAAAGCACATTATTCCGGATGCCGGCAAGGTAAAACGCTATGATTTTCGGCACCAAAACCTGAAGCGAGGCATTTACCTGCTCAAAGCCGTTTCGGAAAAGCAAAGCCGGGTGGCCAGGGTGGTGGTGCAGTAGGTGGTATTTGGTATTTGGACTTTTTAAGGCAGAAAGCATAGCGTTTTTAGCCGAAAGACTTACGACTTTTCAGGGGCAAAAGTATAGCGTTTTTTAACGTGAAAACCTCCCAGGTTTCTGAAACCTGGGAGGTTTTTTGTTGGCCGGAAACGTAAGTAGCTGCAAGTAGCGTAGGGTTTAAACCCTACGCTACTTGCAGCTACTTACGTTTATAAACCGTTAATAAACGCTATGCTTTCTGCCTTAAAAAGTCCAGATACCAGCAACCAGATACCTGCTACCAAATACCAGAAATTAATCGTAATAAAATTCCTGCGGCAGCTTTTTGTAGATCGGGAAGATCCAGCCCAGTTTAATGCCGTAAAGCAGATCCAGGCGGCTGGCATCGTCTTTCCGCATTTCATCGAAATTATATTCGCGGCGGTTTTTAGTAAAGGCCTGGGTAAATTCCAGGTTCGCAAAAAAGTTGATGCGGCGGCGCTTGTCCAGGTACATATAACCCAGGTTCTGCGTTACCGCCAGGCCGTTGGTGAGGCGGTCGTAGCCTTTTTTGTATTCGCCCCGGATCTGGGGCACACTGCGGGTAACGTCTTCGTAGTTGATCTTATGCTGCATAAAACCCAGTCCGCCCATCACAAAGAACCCTGAGTTAATGCTGGCCCGCCCAACCGGCGCTGAAAATAATTTACCCGCTTTAAAGATCGGGAGTTTGGTGCCACGTTCCGTAATTCTAACGTCTGCATCCAGGCCATCTTCCCCGAGCAGAAAACCATCGCGGCTTAAAAGGCTGTTCAATGGTTTTTCCTTTACCTTATCGCCAAACATATAGCTAAAATCGGCCCCGAAAAGCCAGTTCTTTTTGGTTTTGAACATAAAGCCGCCGCCCACTTCAAAGTTATTGCCGAAACGTTTGGCCAGATCGCCGCCGCTCACATCAAAACCGGCGGCCGCGTAGATCATCGGAATGTGCATGAGCGAATCGGTATTCCGGGATTGCGCTTTGGTTTCCCAGGAAAATAACTGCAAAAGAAGGGCAACAGCAAAAATATATTTAGGCACGGGAATAGAAAACGGTAAAGTTAGAGCCATAAAAACTATAAAAGCAAAGTTACAGTAAATTCCGGATGTGCCTGAAAAATAATTTCCCGGAAAGGCTAGTAATAGCGCTTTATATGCTTACTTTGCACTTTATTGCCAGAATACCGTAAACCGAACTGTTAACCAGAAGCTATATTTTTTTTAATGCTGCGCTCTTTATTGTTTAAGTTACCCCGCTACGGCTGTTTTCTCCTGCTTTTTGTTTCGCTTTGGTCCTGCAGTGTTTACCGGCAGAATATCATGTTCCGCACCGATGGCGACGTGAATATTGAAAAAATGCGGGCCTCGCTTGCCACCGCCGAAAAGAATTACGTGATCCAGCCCAACGATTACCTGGATGTGCGGGTTTATACCAACCGCGGCGAACGCATTCTCGATCCTAACGGCGAGATCCTGCGCAGCCTTTCTGGCGGCATGATCCAGAACCAGATAGAAGAACGGCCCCGTTTCCTGGTGCAAAGCAACGGTATTGTAAAATTGCCGATGGTAGATTACGTAAAAGTAAGCGGCCTCACCTTGCTGGAAGCTGACAGCCTTTTGCAGGTAATGTTCACCAAGTTCTACAAAGATGTTTACGTAATTACAAAAGTGCTGAACAACCGCATTATTGTATTAGGGGCACCGGGCGGCAAGGTAATTCCCATGACTAACGACAACATGAACCTGATCGAAGTGCTGGCGGCCGCAGGCGGGGTAGATAAGAACGGTAAAGTTCATAATATCAGGCTCATCCGCGGCGATCTGCAAAACCCGAGCGTGCAGGTGATAAACCTGGCTACCATAGAAGGCATGCGCAAAGCGGCTTTAAATGTAGAACCAAACGATATTGTGTACGTAGAGCCCGTGCGCCGCGTATTCTTGGAGGCGCTCGCCGATTATCTGCCGGTTTTCAGCGCTGTAACCGGAGTACTTACCACCTACATCGTTATCAAAGATCTGATCGAAAACTAAGCTCTTATAATAAGAACGGACAGATTTTTTCGTTATTCTCCGGGCTTTGCCCGATTCAATTTGAAAATTAATGGCATCTACCCATACCACTGAGCTGGACGAACTCGAAAATAAACCTGTAATGCTGGAATCTGATGAAGATGCCGATGGCTCTGATTTTGATCTGGAGACGCTTATTCTGGTTACCCGCAAAAGTCTGGTCTGGCTCTTATTACTGATCATGCTGGGCTTGGGCGGCGCTTTTCTGGTAATCCGGTATACGCCTAAGCTTTACATGTCCACCTCGCTGCTCAAGATCGACGAACAATCGGAAGCCGGGGCGCTGGGACTGAATACCTTGCCGGGAGCAGATAACCGGGCCAATATTAACAAGCTTTCCGGCGAAATTGAATTGCTGAAATCGAACCTGATCTACGAGCGGCTGCGCGAAGAACTGGATTTGGACGTAAATTATTACGTACGAGGCAAAGTTTTAAGTCAGGAACTATATAAGTCTTCACCCTTCGATGTGATCTTTAAAGTAAAGAACGAAGCCCTTTACGATCAGGAAATTGACATTGATGTACTGAACGATAAGCGTTTCCGGTTATCGTATGCGCAAGGGGAAGAAACGATAAGTAATGAATACAGTTTCGGTGAGATCATCAGTAACAACGATTTTGACCTGAAGATCCTGAAAACTGCCTCTTTTGACCCAAATGCAACCGGCCAAGATTATTTCTTTAAAATAAACAGCGTAGGCAGCGTTTTAAATTACCTAAGCAGCAATCTTTCTGCGCTTATCGTAAATCCGGATGCCCGTACCATCAGCATTTCGTTTCAGGATCATAACCCTTTAAAAGCGAAAGATATTGTTAATAAAGTAGACAGCGTTTACCTGGACCTGAAACGGGAAACCAAGAACCAGTCGAACGAGCAGACCATTTCCTTTTTGCGCGACCAGCTGGATGAAACCAAAACCCAGCTGCAGAACGCAGAAGCCAATCTGGAAGCCTTTGCCAAACGTAACAAATCTTACGACATTAAAGCCGATGTTGCCGCTTCGCGCGCCAAGATCGAGAACATGATGAAGGAAAAGGAAGATCTGAGGCTTAAAATTGCCCTGCTCGATGATGTTTCCGCACTTTTGGCCCGCAACACGCATGTAGACCAGATCGTGCCGACCTTAGGTACTCTGGGCGATCCGCAGCTAAGCGAGAAAATTGCTGAATTAGGCAAGTTGCAGTCGCGGCTGGAGTTGAATTTAGCTTCCTATCAGCGTACCACGTTTGCCGTAACCTCGCTCGAAACGCAAATTCAGAAACTGAAGAAAGATATCCGGGAGTTACTGGTGCGGAGCCGCGAGCTGCTGCAAAACCAGATCGTAGCCATCAATGCCAATTCCGGAACAGTTGAATCTGAATTGCTGAGCATGCCGCAGAAGGAAACCGAAGCGATCCGCTTAAAACGTTTCTTCGATCTGTACGAAAAATTCTACCTACTTTTGATGGAGAAACAGGTTGAATTCGGTATTGCCAAAGCCGGTACCACACCCGATTTTCAGATCCTTTCTCCGGCCAATTTGCCAGGCGCACCTATTTCGCCTAATAAATTAATGGTTTACGCCATTGGTATTGCTTCAGGCTTGTTTTTAGGTCTGGGTTTAATTGCGGCCCGTTATTTTCTGCATAATACCGTCACCAATATCCGGGAAATGGAGCGGATCGCAAAAGCCCCGGTATTAGGTGTAATTCCAAAATACGAAAAAGAAAAACTAGCCGTTTCGAAGCTGGTGGTAGACAAAAATCCTAAATCGGCGATCAGTGAAGCTATTCGTTCTATCCGAACCAACCTCGAATTTATTAGTTCTTCCAGAAATAAACGTCTGATCTCGGTAACTTCTACCATAAGCGGGGAAGGGAAAACGTTTGTGGCGGTAAACTTAGGCGGTATTATTGCGCTCTCGGATCAGAAAGTAATTATTCTGGATCTGGATATGCGCAAACCGAAGGTAAACCTGGCTTTTGAAGGCGAAAACACCAAGGGGATCAGTACCATTCTCATCGAAAAGCATAGCGTTCAGGAATGTATTCAGCCTTCTTCTATTGCAAACCTGCACTATATTCCGGCCGGGCCAACACCGCCCAATCCTTCGGAACTGATCTTAACGCCCAAATTTGATAAAATGCTGGAAGAGTTGCACCAGATCTACGACGTGATCATAATTGATACGCCGCCGGTTGGTCTGGTCACCGATGCTATGCTGATCATGCGCAAAGCCGATATTCCAATCTACATTGTGCGGGCCGATTATTCGAAAAAGGCTTTCCTGAAAAATATCAACAAACTCACCCGTTCGCACGGGATAACCAAACTGACTACCATTCTGAACGATGCCCGCAGCTCCGGTTTATATGGCTATGGCTATGGTTATGGTTATGGTTATGGTTACGGCTATGGTTATGGGCAGGGGTATTATGAAGAAGTAGAAGAAAGATCGCTGCTGCAGCGCATCAAAGAACGTCTTTCTTAAGTTAAGGCTGAAATGAGATCGTTTTTCCGGAAGTTATTGGGAAGTAGCAAGGCCGCTGAAGCACTGATGGCTAACCTTGCAGATCTGAAAGCAGATATGCATTCTCATATTTTGCCGGGGCTGGACGATGGGGCCGAAACGCTGGAAAAATCCCTGGGGCTGGTAGAGAAAATGGTAGGCTTAGGCTATCAGAAACTCATCATGACGCCGCATATCATGGGAGATTTTTACAAGAACACGCCGGAGGGAATTCGGGAAAAACTGGAACTGCTGCAAAAAGCCGTGCAGGAAAAAGGCTGGCAAATTCAACTTGATTTTGCGGCTGAATATTACCTGGACGAATGGTTTATCCGCAAGCTGGAGAACAACGAAAAACTGCTGACCTTCGGTGATAATTACCTGCTCTTCGAAACCTCTTATATAAACGAACCCAGTTTTCTGAAAGATGCCGTTTTTCAGATCCAGTCGGCCGGATATAAACCCGTGCTGGCCCATCCGGAACGCTACACATACCTATACGGAAAATTCAGCGACCTGGAAAAACTACGCGAAGCCGGCGTGCTGTTGCAGCTCAACCTGAATTCGCTGGGCGGCTATTATTCGGAAGGGGCAAAACGCGTGGCCGAAAAACTGGTTGACGGCAAGCTGGTAGATTTTGCCGGTACCGATGTGCATAGCCAGAAACACCTCCAGTTTTTGCAAAAAGCCGTAGCTTCCAAACATTTTGGCAAACTGATGGCGTTGCCTTTACGCAATTCCCAACTTTAATTTCCTGTGCAATGGTAGTGGTAACGGGTGCAACCGGCTTGATCGGCAGTTTTTTGGTAGATGCTTTGCTGCAGCAGGGCTATGAAGTGCGGGCGATTAGCCGCAGGAGTTTTTCGGGCCAGAACCATAGCGTTTTAACCTGGCTGCAAGGCGATCTGCTGGACCCGGTTTTTCTGGCCGAAGCTTTTGAAGGCGCTACCCACGTTTTTCATTGTGCCGGCCTGGTTTCGTATGCCCCGCAGGATAAAGAACTGTTGCAGCAAACCAATGTGGAAGGAACGGCCAACGTAGTAAATACCTGCCTGGCGCTCGGAAATATAAAACTCTGTTACGTAAGCTCTATTGCAGCCGTAGAAAACGAAAAAAATAAACCCGTAGCCGACGAAGAGGCCAAATGGGATCTGAATGCGGAACACAGCGGCTACGCCGAATCGAAATACAATGCGGAGCTGGAAGTATGGCGCGGCATTTCGGAGGGGCTTTCGGCGGTAATCGTGAACCCTTCTATTGTGCTCGGACCCGGAAACTGGCACGAAAGCAGCACGCAGTTATTCCGGTATGTGTTTGAAGAAAAACCCTTTTATACTGCCGGAACCGCCAATTTTGTAGATGTACGCGATGTAGTGGAAATGATGTTGCAACTGGCTTTTTCGGAAGTGGAAGGGGAGCGTTTTATTCTGAATGGCGGGCAGCTTACATATGAGGACTTTTTTCAAATGGTAGCTGGTTGTTTCGGGAAAAAAGCGCCGGGCGTAAAAGTTGCCGCCGGCCTGGCTAACATTTTATGGCGCCTGGAACATGTGCGGAGCCTGCTTACCGGAAAACGCCCCTTAATAACCCGCGATACAGCCCGCATTGCCGGCCGCACGCACACATATAGCAGTAATAAAGTAAAAAAAGTGTTAACTTGCCAATTCCGCCCTTTACCGGAAACCATTGCCTGGAGTTGCGCGGGGTTGCAGGAAAAACTGGTGCAGAAAACAGGCTAAACTTTTTACCCCGGCCAAGTGTATTGGAAGGAAGGAACCGGTACCAACCGGAGGAACGAACGAGTGAAGATGAACGAAGAATTTGAGGATAGAGAGGAAGCGTTGGAGATAATCAGAAAATTTGAAGACATGCTGGCCAATAATAGTAGTGTGTTTTTTGATTTAGCCGATTTTGAATTTATAATCGACCATTATACTACCAGCTTTAACTATACCAAAGCCATACAGGCCTGCAATACGGCCCTGAATCAATACCCATTCTCTACAGAATTGCTGATCGATAAATCGCAGATCCTGGCTATGGCCGGCGATTTTACCGAAGCCCTGGAGATCATAAAAAAACTGGAACTTTCGGAGCCTGAAAACGCCGACGTTTTGATGACGCACGGCATTATTTATACCCAGCAGGGCGAATTCAGCGAGGCGATAGATTACCTGAAGCGGGCTGCTATTCTGGCAGAAAACCGGGACGATATTCTTTTCAACATCGGGCTTACTTACCAAAGCTGGGGCAAATTCAATTCGGCCATTAAGTACTATAAAAAGTGCCTGGAAATTAATACCGAAAATGAGATTGCCCTGCAGGAACTGCTTTATTGCCTGGAAGTTACTGGAGGATTGGAAGAAAGCATTTCGTTTTTTCAGCAATTTGTAGACAACGATCCGTATTCGGCGCTGGCCTGGTTTAACCTGGGTATGCTGCATTTCAAGCTGGCCAATTTCGAAAAAGCCGTTTCCGCCTTCGATTATGCCACCATTATAAAAAACGATTTTGCGATTGCCTACGTGAACCTGGCCAATGCTTATGTGTGCCTGGGCGAATTTGCAAAATCGGTAGATGCCTTTCATCAGGCGCTGGAGCACGAAGAACCAAGCGCGGATATTTACTGCAACATTGGTGAATGCTACGAAAAAATGGGGCAGTGGGATCTTTCGCGGCGGTATTACCAGAAAGCCATCGATCTGAATCCGGAAATGGATGAAGCCTGGTTTGGCATTGGGGTAATTCTGAATGCGCAGGAAAAATGGTTCGAAGCGGTGCATTTCTTCCGCAAAGCGGCGCAGATCTACGATGAGAACCCGGAATACTGGCTGGCTTTAGGCGCGGCCGAATACAACGTGGGAAACATTGTTTCCAGTTTAGAGAGTTACGAAAAAGCCAGCATCCTGAGCCCGGGCAACCGGGAGGTGTGGCTGAACTGGAGCATTATTCTGCACGAACAGGGAAATTATGAAGAGGCGATCGATACGATTAAAAACGCCATTGAGCTGAATCCGGACGATGCCGAGCTGCATTACCGGCTTTGTGCTTACATGCTGGCCGCAGGAAAATACCGCGAAGCATACAATTATCTGGAAAATGCATTAATTTTGGACTTCGATAAGCACAAACTGCTTTTTGAGTATTTCCCGGAACTGGAATCGCAAAGAGCCCTGTCCCGCATTATAGATCAATACCGTAAGTAAATTACATGAATTATTTTTTGAAAGACCTGCCGGAACGCGATCCGAAGCCACGAGAAAAAGGCTATACCATGGCCATGGATAAGGGTCTGAGCGTTCGCGAAGTAGAAGATTTTATTGAAGTTGCCGGCAATTATGTAGATATCGTAAAGCTGGGGTGGGCAACTTCTTATGTGGTACCCAATCTGCAGAAAAAACTCGACGCTTATAAAGCAGCCGGAATTCCGGTTTATTTTGGCGGCACGTTATTCGAAGCGTTTATTGTGCGCAACCAGTTTGAAGATTACCGCCGCGTGCTCGATAAATATAAAATGGAATACGCCGAGGTTTCGGATGGTTCTATTGAGATGGAGCACGGCCAGAAGCTGGATTATATCCGCACCTTATCTGAGCAGGTAACCGTACTTTCGGAGGTAGGTTCTAAAGATGCCGAAAAGATCATTCCGCCTTATAAGTGGATCAAGCTGATGCTCGACGAACTGGAAGCCGGAAGCTGGAAAGTGATCGGGGAGGCCCGCGAAGCCGGTAACGTTGGTTTGTTCCGCAGCACCGGCGAAGTTCGCAGCGGTCTGGTAGAAGAGATCTTAACCAAAGTACCTTTCGAAAAAATTCTGTGGGAAGCCCCGCAGAAATCGCAGCAGGTGTTCTTTATCAAATTGCTGGGTGCTAACGTGAACCTGGGTAATATTGCGCCGAGCGAAGTGGTGCCTTTAGAAACGATCCGTTTAGGTTTACGTGGCGATACCTTTAGCCATTTCCTGAACCAGGGCAAAGACGTTGCCCCGAAATTTAACGGCGTAACCCAGAAATTAGACTAAAGCATTCAATTATCTCCGGAAAATTCCATGGAAATTATCAAGTACCTGATCGATTTTATTCTGCACTTAGATGTGCATTTAACGGAGATCATTACCAATTACGGCGTTTGGGCATATGCCATCCTGTTTTTAATAATTTTTGTGGAAACCGGCCTGGTGATTATGCCATTCCTGCCCGGCGATTCGTTGCTGTTTGCCGCTGGTGCATTTGCCGCTCCGCAGATCATTAACGGGCAGCAGGTGGATGGACCTTTTAATGTTTTTTACCTGATCGGTTTGCTTTTTATTGCGGCTTTTCTGGGCGATACGCTTAATTACGCGATCGGAAACTGGTTTGGGCCAAAGGTGTTTCAAAAAGATTACCGTTTTCTGAAGCGCGAATATTTAGAAAAAACCGAAATGTTCTACCACAAGCACGGCGGTAAAACGATTATTTTCGCGCGCTTTATTCCCATTATCCGCACGTTTGCGCCCTTTATTGCCGGCGTTGGCACCATGCGTTACGCAAAATTTCTGCTTTACAACATTGTAGGCGGGTTTATCTGGGTAGCCGGTTTTGTAATTGCCGGTTATTTGTTCGGCAACATTCCGGCCGTGAAAAAGAATTTTACGCTGGTAATTTTTGCCATTATCATCTTATCCGTTTTACCGCCGCTTTACGAAGTTGCCAAGCATAAATTTGCCCGCAAAAAAGTGAATGCGTAAATAAAAGGTCAGGATTAAAACGCTATAGTTTTATAACGAAAAAGTAAGAAGTAAAAGGCGGGATCTGGTTCCGCCTTTTTATTTTTGTAGCAGTTGCAGCAACGTTAAAAGAAGTCTTATGCGCAGATTCGGGTTGATTGGTTATCCTTTGGGACATTCGTTTTCCGGGAAATATTTCACCGCAAAGTTTCTGTGCGAAGGCATTACAGATGCCGGGTATGAGCTTTTCGAGCTTCCGGACATTGCTGATTTTCCTGCTTTTTTAAGGCAAAATCCTGGGCTGAAAGGGTTGAACGTAACCATTCCGCATAAGCAAACTATTTTGCCGTTTCTGAATGAAATTGATCCGGTAGCAGCAAAAATTGGGGCCATAAATACGGTTAAAATTACGAACGGAAAATGCACCGGCTTCAATACCGATTATATTGGTTTCCGCGATTCGCTCCAAAACTTTCTCCAGGAATTAACGGCTGTAAAAGCGTTGATCTTAGGAACCGGCGGGGCTTCCAAAGCAGTGCAGGCAGCGCTTCAGGAGTTGCATATTCCTTTTAAAATCGTTTCCCGAAATCCTGAAAACGGTCAGTTAAGTTATGCTGAGCTTGGTCCGGAAATTATGGAAACGCATCAGCTCATCATCAATACCACGCCGCTGGGTACTTTCCCGAATACTGAAACCTGTCCCGAAATTCCTTACCAAAACCTGACCGCAAAGCATTATCTCTATGACCTGGTTTATAATCCGGAAGAAACGCTGTTTATGAAAAACGCTATGGAAAAGGGCGCTAAAACTAAGAACGGCTACGAAATGCTGGTGCTGCAGGCCGAAGCCGCCTGGCAGATCTGGAACAGCTGATGCGTTGACATGTTGGCTTTGAGCAGGTTTTTTGCGTACACGGGTTATGAAATTGCTGCAAAAACTTCGCGAAAAAGCCCGCCACCTGAATACCGAAATTTACGCGCTGTATTTAGCCTACAAGCATCCGGAAGTTTCGTGGGTAGCCAAAATCATCATTGCCATTACCATTGGTTACGCCCTCAGCCCCATAGATCTGATCCCGGATTTTGTGCCGGTTTTCGGTTTTTTAGACGATTTGCTGATCGTTCCGGCCGGCATTGCACTTTCCGTTCGCCTTATTCCGGTTTCGGTTTTGCAGGAATGCCGCGCCAAAGCGCAGGAGCTTTTTCACAGCAACAAACCAAAACTGCGCTACGCCTGGATGATCGTATTTTTTACCTGGCTCCTGGTAGCCGCAGTTGCCGTTATGCTTTTCTATAAATTCTTCCACGAACCCAAACCTTCCGAAAGTCTGTAACTTTCAGGGCGATTCATTCCTGGCTGTCTGAATTGGATTTGTCCGATTATTGGATTTTGGGATCCTTAAGAGATGTCATTTTTGTTCCATTTCATTTTTATGAAATCAATCCTTCAGAAAAGCAACCGTGAAAAAAGTAGGTATACATCCAATACTCCATGAATCGGACGAATCCGAATTCAGACAAAAACGGTAGCCTTTCAGGGCAAAAAAGTATGTGTTAGCAAACTATTAGCGCTGCCGGAATGTTATCATTTGTCTATCTTTACCAGATTAAATCAGCCTGAATGGATTTTAAATTAACATCTGAATTTCAACCGACCGGCGACCAGCCCAAAGCCATTGCGCAGTTAACGGAAGGCGTTTTGAACGGCGAACCCAGCCAGACTTTACTCGGTGCCACCGGTACCGGTAAAACTTTTACCGTAGCCAACGTCATTAAAAATACCGGCAAACCTACGCTCGTGCTTTGCCACAATAAAACCCTGGCCGCGCAGCTTTACGGCGAATTTAAATCTTTCTTTCCCGAGAATGCCGTAGAATATTTTATTTCCTATTACGATTATTACCAGCCCGAAGCCTACATTGCCTCTTCCGATGTTTTCATTGAAAAGGATCTGGCCATAAACGAAGAGATCGAAAAGCTGCGTTTGCATTGCACTTCAGCCTTGCTTTCGGGCCGGCGCGACATTATTGTGGTGGCTTCGGTTTCGTGCATTTACGGTATTGGCAACCCCGAAGAATTTGGCAAGAATGTGATCTTTATTTCGGCCGGGCAGCGCGCCAGCCGCAACAACCTGCTTTATTCTTTTGTGCAGATCCTTTATAGCCGCACCGAAGCCGAATTTACGCGCGGAACTTTCAGAGTGAAAGGCGATACGGTAGATATTTACCCGGCCTACGCCGATTTCGCGTACCGCATTTATTTCTTCGGCGATGAAATTGAAGCCATCCAGCGGATCGACCCGTCCAGCGGGAAAAAGATTGGCGATGAAAGCAGCATTGCGCTCTACCCGGCAAACCTGTTCGTAACCGGCAAGGATACCTTGCAGCAGGCCATTAAAGAAATTCAGTTCGATATGGTGGCCCAGCACGAATATTTCGAGAAAGAAGGCCGTGCTGTGGAAGCCAAACGCATAAAAGAACGCACCGAATTTGACCTGGAAATGATCCGCGAACTGGGTTATTGCTCCGGTATCGAGAACTATTCGCGTTACTTCGATCGGAGGCAGCCCGGCGGCCGGCCGTTCTGTTTGCTCGATTATTTTCCTTCCGATTATTTAATGGTGATCGACGAAAGCCACGCTACTATTCCGCAGGTGCGGGCCATGTGGGGCGGCGACCGGGCGCGTAAAACCCAGCTGGTAGAATACGGTTTCCGTTTGCCTTCCGCCATGGATAACCGCCCGCTGACCTTCAACGAATTCGAAAGCATGCACCGGCAAACCATTTACGTTTCCGCCACGCCTTCCGATTATGAATTGCAGCGTTCGGCCGGGGTGGTGGTGGAGCAGATCATTCGCCCGACGGGTTTACTGGATCCGGAAATTGAAATTCGCCCAAGCACTAACCAGATCGACGATTTGCTGGATGAAATTGACGAACGCATTAAGATGGGCGACCGGGTTCTGGTAACTACGCTTACCAAACGCATGGCCGAAGAGCTTTCTAAATATCTGGAAAAACTGCACATAAAAGTAAAATACATTCACTCCGAAATTAAATCTTTGGAACGGGTGGAAATCCTGCGCGAATTGCGCCTTGGAACAATCGATGTGCTGATCGGGGTAAACTTATTGCGTGAAGGTCTGGACTTGCCGGAAGTTTCGTTTGTGGCCATCCTGGACGCCGACAAAGAAGGTTTCCTGCGCGATCAGCGTTCTTTGATCCAGACTGTGGGCCGGGCAGCGCGTAACGAACGCGGCAAAGTAATTATGTATGCCGACCGCATGACGGGTTCCATGCAACGCACCATCGACGAAACGAACCGCCGCCGCATGGTTCAGATGGCCTACAACGAAGAACACGGCATTACGCCAACCACAGTATTAAAATCGAAGGAAGAGATCTTTGAGCAAACCTCCATTGCCGATGCTAAAAAGCCGGAAGTGAAAATGTATGCCGGTCCGGAAGAAGTTTCGCTGGCGGCAGAGCCGGTTATTGCGATCATGAAACGCGATGAGCTGGAAAAACTGATCCGCAAAACCGAAAAACAAATGGAAGCCGCCGCTAAAGAACTCGACTTCCTGCAAGCCGCCAAATACCGCGATGAATTAGCCGAACTGCGCCGGATTCTGAAAACGAAACGCGACTAATTGAATTGCTGATTGTTAAATGGCTTAATTGTTATAATTAAAAACCCGGAACAGACTTGATTCTTTTCCGGGTTTTTTGCTTTAAAAGCATAGCGTTTTGCGACTTCTGAGGCTTCTGGCACAAGTGTTAAGCGTCAGCGTCACTTGAGCCTCACCATCTCAGAAAGTCTTCAGACTTTCATGAATAAAAAGTTGAGTTTTGGAGAAAACGGCTAATAATGCTGCAAGTCTGATGTCTTCCCGGAAACAACGGGTTTAAATCTGCCTGGAAAGATGGAAGTATACCCGAAGTCTGAAGATTTTTTGAAGTTGCTATGACCCACGTGACGCTGACGCTTAACACTTGCGTCAGTAAACTCGCCCCGTAAAATTTTTACAGTTTTTCAGACTTTTTACGGCCGAAACCATAGCGTTTTCTAAAGCGGGCATAAAACAAAACTCCCCGCCTCCAGAAGGAAGCGGGGAGTTTTTCAGTTTAAAAAGCTAGCGTTTTTGCAGCAATTATTGTACTACAATACGTTTAACAGCAACTTCAGCGTCAGTAGAAGCTTTCAGCATGTAAACACCGGAAGCTACATTTTTCAGGTTGATGGTTGCGTTATCTTTAGAAGCAGCAGCGCTGTAAACCAGACGGCCTTGCATATCGCGTACTTCCAGGTTCAGGTTACCGCCTTTCATATCTTTAGCAGATACGTTGAACACCCCGTTGCTTGGGTTCGGATAAACAGAAACCAGTTTCGCGTTCAGGTCTTCTTTCACGCCGGTGATGTTGGTCAGATTCGCTTCGAATAAGAAACGGTAATCATCTTCTGCATCTTCAGGCGCGACAGGTGTTGTACCTGGAGTTGGCATTACGAAATTAGTATTAGGACGGTCTGCATCCCCATTTTGAACAGAAAACGGAAATGAAAAATCAACAGCAGTTGGTTTAGCTAACAAGCCTAAACCAATGAAATAATCCTGGTTTTCTACAATTGCCGGGGTTGGAAAATTGAAGGTAATAAAATTGTCAACATCTGCCGCAGTAAGCACCATATCCGCTGATCTTGCCAATTCGTTGCCACTAGCATCTACAACAATTGCATAAACTGTACGAGTAGCAGTTAATACAGCTGGGTTAAAAGCAGGGCCAGGAATATAAGCACGCATGCTGTTTACTTTTACTTTATTTGTAGCGAAGAAACGGGATAACCTTACGCCTGAATTTGCAGCAGCTGTCTGACCAAATGGGCCAGGAATAGCAGTTTCAAGAACCGGATCAGTGGTAGCATCAGCCTGCATAGCATAACTTTCCGCGTTAGTAGAAACTACCTGTGTGAAATCTTTAGCGTTGTTTAAGTTTACATCATCATTTGGTACAGATACCTCTATGAAGTTAGTGCCGCTACCTGCTACAGGCATATAGCTTGCAAAGGAAATAATAGTATCTGCACCAGCTGGTAAAGAGGCTAAAGTAACTGTAGTGCTAAAAGTATTATTTCCAGTTACATCCAGCGATATTACTTTATTAGTAGCAGCAGCAGAACCTGTGTTTTTAATTAAGGCCTTTACAACATGCGGAGTACCAGTTGCTGTGGCTACTTTACCTTGAGAGAAAATCGCCTCAACAGAAAGGTCGTTTGGAGGTAAAGTAAAAGGGGTAAAGCGATAAGTACGGCCTGCGTCTGGTAAGAACGTATTACGTACAAAATGCAAAGCTGGATCGCCTGGGAAATTAGGGTCCTGGTTTACAAATGTAGTAGCTGTCCAGGCTGTACCACTGCTTGGCTTTGATGCCAATACCCAATCAATTGGAGCAGCAGTTGAACCTTTTAATCCAACTAAAAGCGGTTGGCCGCCAGGAGTTGTTGCTGAATTTGAAACCCAGGTACCATATACAAGCTCGATATTGTTGGTTGTTTCATAAAGCTTGATTTGGAACTGCATTGTTGTAAATTGTGCCGTAGCATTTGCAACTGTAGTTGCTTTATCAGCCAGGTTTTCGAACTGGATGGTTGTTACACGGTTTGGAGCAGTACCCGTAGTTGCTACCCGGAATTCAGTAGGGTTAGCAGTTTGGTCAGCAGCACCCTGTAAGTCAACAAAGGAGCTGGCTGCAATAATGTTCGTGTTTGCGGAATTGGTACTCGAAATCGGGTCTAATAACGCAGCAGAAGAAGGAGCTGTTGAACCCAATTTAATATATCCATTTGTATTCAATACAAACTGGGTAAATGCTTGGCCATTGTAATTAAACGTGAAGCCAATTGGCTGAGCTGCTGAGTTAGCATTATCGTTGTTTGCTACTGTAATTATAGTGCCTGTAGAGCCTAAATCTGTATAAGTACCAGCAACATTAGTAGAGTTTGCAGGGCGGTAATTCAACTGTGCCATTGCTGGCATTGCGCAAAAAGAACCTGCAGCAAGGGCTGCTAAAAGCATCCGGCGCTTTAATTTCGAAGCCTTGAAGCTTGGGCTTGAAATGGCATCTTGTAGATGTTTTTTCATAAAAGTGATAAATAAATAAAAAGTGAAAATTTCAGTTTTGTGAATCAGAGTGGAAATATACACTTTTTCCGAAAAACAAACAGGCTTTTTGTTTAAAAAATGATTTTATAACGAAGCTAAAACCTGTGTTTTTTCAGGTTCGTGCAGAACCGTTCCAACGAAACACGGTTTCATCATTGACTGGTATGCAAATAATCAGGGTGTTACTGTTTTTAGAACCGGTTACACCAGCAACAAACCTTTTTCCCGGATCTGCTTCCACCAAACGCTATCTAAAAATGCGGTAAAACTCAGCGGCGCTTCGACAGGATACGTGGTTTCAATTTCTTTCAGGCGCAGCGGTTCACTGTTTCCGGAAGTAAGGTTTTCGAAAATGTTCATTAACCAATCTCCGATAACCAGCGGCAACTCCAGTTCAAAGTCTTCGGCTTTTTCGTAGAAGGTTAAAGTGCAGGTTGCTACTGCATTTACTTTTTTCGGCTTAAACCCTAGCGTTTTTTCGGGCACGTTGCCAAACCAAAGCAGGCGAAGGTTCCGTTTCTCGTAATCAGATTTACCGGGTTCGGCAATGGCATTATAGATCAGGTTTTTAGCAACGGTGGTGCGCGGCACTTTAAAGTCGAACCAGAATTGAAGGTTTTCTTCCAGCCCGATGCCGTGCATGAAATTGTAAATGGCCTTCGCCAGCCCTTTTCCGAAAGCTTCGTGGTCGGTGCCTTGCGGATCGTCGTGCCAGAGGTCGTTATACGCAAAGTTGCCTTGCTCCGGACCAATTTTCACCACCCCGAATTTCTCCGGGTGCCGCCCGATGGGACTGTGCGCCGTCATGGAGAACCGGTGCCAGAAACCCGACTGGATCACGTTATTTTCAAAAAGCTGCCGCACCACTTCCAGGCTGTCGATGGTTTCCTGCGCGGTCTGGGTTGGGAAGCCGTACATTAAATATGCGTGCACCATAATACCGGCCTGGGTAAAACCTTCGGTTACGCGGGCAACCTGGGCAATGCTCACGCCTTTTTCCATCTTCGCTAAAAGCCTGTCAGAAGCTACTTCCAAACCACCCGAAACGGCAATGCAACCCGAAAGCGCCAGCAAACGGCAAAGATCCGGCGTAAAGGTTTTCTCGAACCGGATATTGCCCCACCAGCTGATTTTTACGCCACGGGTTATCAGTTCAATGGCCAGGTCGCGCAAAGCCAAAGGCGGGGCCGCTTCGTCTACAAAATGAAAGCCGGTTTGGCCGGTCTGCGCAATAATCTGTTCAATTCTATCTACCAATAATGTGGCAGGCGCGGTTTCGTAGCGGGCAATGTAATCTAAAGTGATGTCGCAGAATGAGCAGCGTTTCCAGTAGCAGCCGTGCGCCACCGTCAGTTTATTCCAGCGGCCGTCGCTCCACAAACGGTGCATCGGGTTCATCACTTCAATAAACGAAATGTATTTATCCAGCTTCAGATCCGAATAATCGGGCGTGCCAACTTCCGTATGGGAAATGTCTTTTTCTGTGCAGTTATTTATATAAGAAACGGTACCGTTTTGAAGTAAAAAAGTCCGTTGCAGGTTCCCAATTTCGCGTTCGCCGTTCAGGAATTCCAGAATTCTGAGCCACGGACTTTCGCCGTCGTCGAGCGTTACAAAATCGATGTATTTGAAAAGTTTCGGTTCGTTCAGGCTACGCAGTTCGGTATTCGGGTAGCCGCCGCCCATCAGCGTTTTTATTTCCGGATTTACGCTTTTTATATGTTTTGCCAACAGCAAAGCCCCAAATAAATTTCCCGGAAAAGGAACCGAAAAACCCACCACATCCGGTTTTACTTCGGAAAGCAATTCATCTAAACTTTCGAGCAGCATTTCGTCGGGAATGGTAAGCGGCGCGTGCAGGGCTTTTTCGATCGGCTCAAAACTCGTGGCGCTTAACCCTAATTTCTCAGCGTAACGGCTGAAGCCAAAATGCGGACAAACGGCTTCCATTATAAAATCGGCAATGTCTTCTAAATAAAGCGTGGCCAGATGCCGGGCTTTATCGGTAATTCCAAGTTCGCCAAAACCTGCTTCCAGGTCGCCAATTTGGTCGAAACGCGAAGCTTCCGGCAGGAAACGGCTGTAGCAAATTTGCTGGGCTAAGGTAGAATCCTGGTTTTGCAGAAATTTAATGACCGGTTCTACCGTTTCGAAATAACTTTTCCGGAGGCGGTAAATGCGCTGCGCATTATCGGAAAGCTTCTGAATATTGGTTACGCTGTTAAACATGCGTTCCAGGCCTTTCCGGCTAAACATTTTCAGCACCATATCCAGCCCCAGATCCGACTGATGCACGTTAAAACCGCGGCTTTTCAGGAAACCTTTTAAGTAAGCCGTGGCCGGATAAGGGGTGTTGAGCTGCGTGAGCGGCGGGGTAATAAGCAGGATAACCGGAGATTTCAAAACCTGGAATTCAAATGTTTAGCCTGCAAATTTACGCATTTTTGGCCGGTTTTTGGCCAGGAAGGCCTTGCATCACCCATTATAAAGCAGAATTGTATAAAACAGAATGGACAGCGTTTAAAAGCTGTCCATTCTGTTTTAGGTTACCGGGAATTTATTTTTCAATTACCAGTTTCTGATAGTATCGGTGCTCCGGAGTATTTATCTGCAACAGGTAAAGACCATTTGCCAGCCCCGATAAGTCTAATGCCTGGGTTACCTCTCCGGCTAAGTTGGTTTTATACGCGCGTTTATAAACCTGCCGCCCTAAAGCATCGCTGATTTCTACCGAAATATTGCGAACGCCGGGCTGCTGAAAATAAAGCGTAGTACTGCCTGTGCTCGGGTTCGGGAATACGTTGAATTTTCCTATTGATATACCGGGTTTTATTCCGTTCATTACAAAACCAAAAACCACGGAAGTATCAGAAGCGCAACCATTATTCCAGATAATTACCTGGTAGCTGCCGCTTTGCGTGGGCTTGATGCCGGCGGTGGTTAGGCCGGTAGAGATGCCGTTCAGTAACCATTCATAAGTTCCTGCAACTACTCCAGAAGTTAAGCTATCGCGGTTAATAGCGGTAATTACCGGGGTAGGTGGTTTGGCCTGAACGATGATTTTTAAGGTATCAGTAGCGAAGCAACCGTTCTGGGCAAAGGTATAAACCAGTGTATGCAAGCCGGTTCCGGCAACTGCCGGATCAAACCCTGAGCCGGAAATTCCGCTGCTTCCGCTCCAGTTTCCGCCGGCCGGGGTTCCCTGCAGTGCATAAGGCGCAGTGCCGGCGCAAAGCAAAGTGTCAGAGCCGGCAGAAACCACCGGAACGCCCCGCACAATAATAGAAACCAACGCGGTACTGCTGCAGCCCGTTAAGGTATCCGTAACCAGAAGCTGCTTTAAAATGGTATCGTTTCGGGTTAAAAAACTGCCAGCGGTAAAATTCGGGTTCGCAATAGCCGGGTTACTGATGCCCGAAGTTGGCGACCAGTTGTAAACCAGGCCAGGAATAGGTGTAGTACCGAGCGCAATTGTTTCACCGGAGCAAATATTTCTGTTAAGGCCTGCGTTGGCAACCGGTCCGGTAAGCACCTGCACATTTTGGGTAGTAGTAGAGGTGCAGCCATTTCGGGTTAAGGTGTAGGAAATAGTATAACTGCCCGGAAGCGCCGGAATAAACGTATTGCCAAATACCAGGCTGCCGCTGAAAGTCCCGCCGGGAACAGCTGGAATCAGATTTATAGGTTGCGTGGTAGTACAATACGTTGGGTTCAGGGTGTTAAAAGCGCTGTTTGGTAAAGGCTTGATGATCACTGTCATTTTTGCCGGAACGCTTTCGCAACTACCGTTTTTCTGAGTAATAAAATACGTGGTAGTAGCCGTTAAACCTATTGGGGTGTAAGTCGGGCCGCTATGAACCAGGTTGGTTAACAGCGAATCCGAATACCAGCTTATATTACTGCCCGAAACCTGCAAAGCCGCTACTGTTTCGCCCAGGCAATATTCCGGAGGCATTACGATCTGCGGCATTGCCGGTATTGAAGTGATGCTTAGCGGTATTATTACGGGACTTATATAAGCCGGTCCGGAAGCGGTGAGCCTGAGTTTATAAAGGTTACTTTGCTTGCTGGTGACTGGCAAATGTACCAGCAAAGTATCCGAATCAATGGAAATCAGGCTGCCCACAATTACCGGGTTCGTAAAACTTCCGGACGAATCGCTTAACTGCGCCTGGAATTCATTGCCTGCCTGAAACGACCCGAAAACCCGGTACGGAAGCATAAATTGTTCCCCGGCGCAGAAACTGCTATTGGTAAGTGGCAGCGGCATTACTGCGCGGGAAGAACTGCTTTGCACGCAAATGCTAAAGTCGCCGGTTCCGGTTTTCTGGTTGTAGGCATAAACGCGAACGTAATAGGTACTGCCTACGAGTGTGCCAACAGCTTTTAACATTTCTCCGCCTCCGGCCAGCGCCGTGTCGCGGCACATTACTGAAGACAAAGCCCCGCACGAGCCGGATAGCAACTCTACCACCAGATCGGCATTACCGGGATTGGTTACGGTAATTACGTTCTCTACGCCAATTGCCGTGAATTTATACCAGACATCGGCCGCCGAAGCTCCGCTACAACCGGCCAGCGTTTGGGTAGCGTTCAAAACTGTGCCGGTTACCGGTTGGCAGGTTGTTGAAGCCGTTAAAGTAATCGCGCCATTGCAATCATCGTTTACCGGCGGCGTCGGCAGTTCCTGCACGCAGATCGTAAAGTCGCCGCTTCCCCAGCCAGGGCCGTAATGGTACACCCGCACAAAATACGTGTCGCCAACAGTTAGCCCGGCAGCATCTACGGTTTCAGTAGCACCCAGAGAAGTATTATCGCTGCAATGCAGAAGCGCCGGATTGTTGCAGTTTCCGCCAAATACCTGCACTACCGCATCAAAACCCGCAGACCCGCTTACTTTTATCCGTTGGTTGGCATTGGTAGCCGTAAATCTATACCAGGCATTGCCGGCGGCATTCCCGGAGCAAACCGGCAGGCCTTGATTTAGCAGCGTTCCGGTAATCGTACCACTCACAGCATTGCAAATACCAGAAGCATTTACCGGTACCGTTACTGCCTGCTGGCAGGTTGCATTTACCGGGGTAGTATCTTCCGTGATGCATATCGTAAACTTGCCGGTACCATAATTTTCTACTTCGGTAGTATTAACCCGGAGGTAGTAAGTAACGCCCTGAGGTAAGTTGAAGTAGCTATGGGTTAAGTTATTGCCGCCGTTAAAATTGTAATTACATTCAACCGGCCTCAAGTTGCCACAGGTATCGGCGTATAATCTTAATTGCGGGTGAAAATTAGGGTTGCCTTGAATCGATACGGTTAGCTTCCGGGCGCTGGTAGCAGTAAATTTGTACCACAAATCTTTTCCGAGGCTTTCCGTGGTATTAAAACAACCTTGAGCAATTGAAGCAGTAGCTTCGGAAATATTTCCTTCTATTGCTACACAGGTACTTCCGGCAGTTAAATTAATGGCTCCGGCACAATTGTCATTTACCGGCGGGTTTACCGTGCGGATGTTCAGCCTGAAATCGGCACAATGAGGCTGAGGCCATGTATCTACTACTAAATAATAAGTGCCGTTGGATGTAAAAGTGAATGGCAAGGTGGCAGAAGTATCCAGACCGGTTGCAATAAAAGGTTGATTATTCAGCCCCATAAATGTTACCTGGCCATTGCATTGGTTCAATATGCGCAGACCTTTCCGGATGCTGTTCCCGCCCAGCGTAAAGGCATACGTAACCGGAGCATTGGTAACATTCAACTGGAACACATAATCTTCTCCATCGCCGTAGCGGGGAGATTGGCCGTTTATAGGAAAGTTATAACTGCTTTGAATCATCCCAAAATCGTTTCCCTTGCCGCAGGTGGTTTGCAGGCCGCTGTTAAACGGTATGGCCGGAATAATAAAAGGATTACTGCAGGAAGAACCAACCGGACGCGGCGGCGCATCGGTTACGCAGATCGTGAATTCCCCGGTACCTCCTCCAGTATCAAATACTTTAACGAAATACGTGTTGCCTGCTGTTAGATTGGTTGCATACATTACCTGGGCATTAGTACTACTCTGTTGTATATTACAAGCCAGGATGGTTGGTGTTGGGCAGGCGCCCTGCAAAAGCTGGATACCAGGCTGGAAACCAGCTAAACCCTGCACGGTAATGTTGTGGCTGGAGGCTGTTGCTACGAACTTGTACCAGACATCGGTATCGCCGTTTGCCAGTACGCCGGGGTTCATAAAAACCATACAACTTTGGGCTGCGCCCGAACTGGTAGCAAGAATCGTAGTTCCTGAAACCGGAGTGCAGTTATTGGAAACCGGTAAAGTTATCGCATTCGCACACAGGTCATTTCCGGGAGGCAGCGGTGCCGGATTAATTTTCAGGTTAAAGTTTCCGCAATTGATATTTCCTGCGGCCATTCCCTGGAAGAGAGCATCTTCTACCACCAGGTAATAAGTACCGTTGGTGTTAAAGCTGAAGATGTTGCTGGAGGTGGAATCTCTACCGGCCTGGTTTGTATAAAGGAGCTGACCGAAGGTGTTTATGGCGCAGTTCGTTGGGGAAAAGGCCGGGCTGGGGCAGTTCCGGTAGATATTTAACATTTTAGAAGTAGTACTTCCGGAACTTAAGGTCATCTGGTAAGAAACCGGCGCATTGGTAATATCCAGCCGGAAAACATAGTCTTCTAAAGGTAGTGAGCCTCCGCCCCGACAATCGCTTCCGTAATTATCCTGGCTGCCGCAGGTGCTTACCTGCCCGCTGTTGAAAGGAATAGCCGTTACTGGTACTGCCGTAGCGCAAACTGCTCCAACCGGCGCCGGGGAATCTTCCTGTACCGAGATGGTGAATTTATCATAGGTAGCATCAGTCCTGTAATCATAGACTCTTAAATAATATGTGTTGCCCGGGGTCAGGTTGTCTGTCCTTAATTCTTCCTTTGGGTTTTGGGCATTAATATACCGGTTCATACAAACTAAAGAATTAAGACTATTGCAGCTGCCACTGAAAAGCTCAACCACTGGATTGAATGCAAATTCCGGAGTTGCTGCGTTGTTAGGTAAACCAACAACTTTTATGAGCTGGTACGGAGAAGTGGCTACAAATTTAAACCATACATCGTCGTTGGCATAAGCTATAGTAGGAGACTGGCAGGAAGGCATGGATTGCGTAGTGCCCTTGGTGCTTCCGGCAAACGGAACCGGAACGGTGTTTATGGGAGCAACCGGCAACGTTATGGCGCCGATGCAGTCGTCGTTTTCGCGTAATTGGGTAATGCAAAACCGAAGCTGTGAGTTACTAATTCCGGCTACCGGTAAATAAACCCGGAAATAATACGTCTGGCCGGGAACCAGGTTGGGCAAGTCAGTGCGGTTGGTATTCGAGCCTTGGGTAAAGCAAAGCATAGAAGTAAGGTTGCCGCAGCTGCCGGAAAACAATTCGAAACTTCCCTGCACGTAAACCTGATGCTTCGTGCCTTTGGCAACAAAACTGTACCAGGTATCATCGTCGGCAAAGGCATTAATAGTATTTCCGGATGGGATGCAGCTTGGCCGCGATTGTGTGGCATAAAGCGAACTTGCGTTCACAAAGCTGCAGGTATCTCCAACTGTTACAGTTATGGCGTTTATGCATTCATCATTAACCGGGGGCGGCGGAGCATTTTTCAGACTGAACCGGAAATCGCCGCAGGTTTGCCCGTCTACTACAAAGTAATAGGTGCCGTTTGTTTTTAAGGTAATAATGCTGCTGTCGGCTACTCCGGACCGGGAAAGAGGACTTTCGCCTACAAAATTGGAAGGCTGTAGGGCAGGCGTTGGGCAATCTTTAAATACCGAAACCCATAGATTGCTGGCCGTAGCCGAAGGCCGGTCGAGGCGCATCAGGTAAGAAACCGGGGCATTGGTAACTTCCAGTTTATACACCAGGTCTTCGCCGGGAAGGGAATAATTCCGGAAGTTGCTGCGGTAGTTGTCGCCGCTGCCGCAGGTGGTTTGCAGGCCACTTTTAAAAGGCACACCCGGAATGTTCAGCGCATTCACGCATAAGGCTCCGGGCGGCATGGGCCGGTCTTTTACCGAAATGGTAAACGTATTGGTAGTGATGTTATGATTGTTTGCATATAGCCGGACGAAATAAGTTTGACCCATTACCAAAGGAGCGAGTTGGATAGTAGCACTGGACCCATAAGCTGCCTGCACCCCGCATTGGATAGAACTTAAGCTGTTGCAGGTGCCAACTAAAACCTGAGCTTCTATTTGTAAACCTGAAGAGGCTGTAATTTCCACATCATGCGCCACTCCGGTTGCCTTAAACTTATACCAGACATCGTTAGCCGTATAACCCGGGCCACCGCAGGGTGGCATAGATTCGGTAGCATTCTGAATGGTTCCCGAAACAGGAACGTGCGTTGTATTCACCGGAAGGCTTACCGCGCCGTCACAATTATCGTTGGAAGGGTCGGAGATGCAGATGGTAAAGTTACCGGAACCAGCTCCCGCTTTGTAATGGTAAACGCGCACATAATAGGTGTTGCCGGGAATCAGGCTATCGGGCTGGGACATTTCCATTGCTCCCAGGCCGGTAGCATCTGTACAGATCAGGGAAGTAAGATTATTGCAGGAGCCCGAAAAAACTTCGATTACAGCATCGTAGTTAGCGCTGCAGGTTACCCGGATGCCATGCCGCATTTTGGTAGCTACAAATTGAAACCACACATCATCATCGGCTATGCCGCCTGCCGCACAAGCAGGCAAGGTTTGGGTAGCCCCCGTCGAAATCCCGTTCGATGGGCTGCATGTGACTCCGGGGGTTAAAGAAATGGCGCCTCCACAATTATCGTTCACCGGTAAACCCTGCGCTTGTGCGCTGGTACCTTTCAGCAGGCTTAGCAGAAAAATAAGCCAGAATAAAAAGCTTACATAAGTTCGGGTACAGGAAGGGCTTTTCATAAGGTGCGGCATAAGGAGTTAGCTTTCGGAATTTATTCCTTACCGGCACAGACAATGAAAATGCGAATAGGGTTGTATGGGCCTATAAACTTTTTCTACCACCGCCTTGCAAAAAGTAGTTCAGGGCCATTTGCGGCCCCTGCAAGGCAGGAAGTGAGAAAGAACAAAAACGCTATGGTTTCGGGCCTAAAAACTGCGCGTGAAATCCAGCAGCAATCGAAACAACTCCGGAAACCTGGTAAGCGGCAGGGTTTCGGGTTTGTCGTTCACGTCGTGGTAGGCGGTAGTGCCGCCGAGGGTGTAAAAGAAAAATGCCGGCACGCCTTTTTCCGAAAAAGGGAAATGATCGGAATTAGCGGCTTTGCCCCGGCTTTTTATTTCCGGAAAGTAGTTTTTCTGTTTATTGAGCTGCTGCAGTTGCGCAAATTCCTTTTCGTGAATGCGGCCGTTCACCACCATTAAACCCGCCTCGCCGGTGCCGGTCAGATCCAGGTTTACCAGGAATTTAATTTGCAGCAGCGGAAAAAAGGGATTTTCTACGTAAAAACGTGAGCCCACCAAACCGGCTTCTTCGGCCCCGAAAGCCATGAACACGACGGAATAATCGGGTTGGTTTTCGGGTTGGGCATAGTAGTGTGCAAGTTCCAGCAGGAGGGAAGTGCCGCTGGCATTGTCGTTGGCACCAGGGAAATACGTGTTTTCGTCAATGCGTCCCAAATGATCGTAATGCGCCGTAAAAACCAGAAACGAATCGGGCTGCGTTTTGCCGGGAATAAAACCGATCACGTTCTGCGTCTGGTAATCCGGAATAAAGTTCGCTTTAACCTCGTATTTGACTTTTTGGGGCGTTTTGCCTACCGTTTTTTGCAGCAGATCGAATTGCGGTTGCGGGTTCTGATTTTTAGCAACGGTGTACGTCAGTTTCTGCGGGTGGGAAATTAAAACAGCGCCGGCCGTCTGCATTTTTTGCGCGAACACGTCCGGCAGAATACTCCGTTTTATCCAGAATTTTTCCGGAACCAGTATCGCTTTGCTTTTCAGATTTTGGTTTAGAAATAATGCGCCCCGTTTTTCATCGGAATAAATAAGCGTATCGAGCGGCAGAATTTTCAGTTTGCCTTTACCGGAACGGATTGCTGCATCCGGAATAAAGTCCAAACCAGGCTTCAGTTTCTCACCGTCCAGCTTCAGCTCCGTTTCCAAAACGGTATTTACCGGCAATGAAAAAGTCTGAAAATAATCTCCGTGGAATGGTTTTAAACCAACTTTCTCAAACTGCTTCTGAAGAAATTCTGCTGCTTTTTTATCGCCTTTGTTTACGTAACCGCGGCCGTGCATTTCCGGGGCGCAAAGCGTTTCAATATTTTTCCGCACCCGCGCCATATCCTGCGCCGGCGCTGAAAACGGTAGGAAAATGAGAAGAAAAACCCAGCAGTTCCGCATGAAGCGAAGATAGCAGATTTATTTATGTCTGAACACGATTTTCAGGATTATAAGAAAGGCAGGATTTTTCCGAATTGGGATCTGTCGGATTTGAGGATTGGTAGGTACAGGGCTTCACCTGTCCGCACGGTATTGCGATAAGTTATTGCAATACCTCTTCGCAATTATTTCTGCCAGTCGCCAACAAGTTCCTTCGCTATTGCGATGCGAAATGCTTCGGGACATGCAGGATGGCGGAAAAAACGGTATGGTTTCCGGCCTAAAAAGTATGCAGTACCATCCGGCTTTAGCCCACGGAAAAGAAAAAACTCAGAAAGTAAGCTTGCGCCGAAGGAGGATGTAAAAGAGGCAAGCGCCTAAAACCGTACCGATCACATCGCTGATCACGTCGCCGGTTTCGCCGTGGCGGCCGCGTTTCATAACCGTTTGCAAAAGCTCAATAATAACGCCGAAAAAAAAGCAGATGACTACCGAAATACCAATGGCAAATTGCAGGAACTGGGCCCGGCCGTAATGAAAATATAAACTGCGGACCAGTAAAAAAGCCAGCAGCCCGAAAACGCCCACATGTGCCAGGGTATCGAAAGAAAGGAGTTTCCACTCGGGCGTTTTAGGAAGCGATTCTGAGGGCAGCAGCGTTAAAAACAGAATGACTGCTGCCCACAAAATTGCCGGGAAATGATAACGGAGAAAAGTAGTTACCACAAAAGAATACTTAAGCGCCGATCAGTTGGCCATAAGCTTCGGCAGAAAGTAAACCTTCCAGTTCCGCTTTATCGTCGATGCTCATTTTGATCATCCAGCCGTCGCCGTAAGCATCGGAGTTTACCAGTTCCGGGTTAGAACCCAGTTTTTCGTTCAGTTCCAATACCGTTCCGGTAAGCGGCGAGAACAGGTCAGAAACAGTTTTAACGGCTTCTACGGTACCAAAAACTTCGTCTTTGTTTACTTTTTTGTCAACCGTGTCAATGTCCACGTATACGATGTCGCCAAGTTCGCGCTGGGCAAAATCCGTGATGCCGATTATCGCTGTGTCGCCTTCAATGCGTACCCATTCGTGTTCTTTGGTGTACTTCAGTTCGCTTGGTAAATTCATAATGTTTTGATTGTTAGTTGTTTATTGCTAATTGCTGATTGATTTTGGTAATAATGACCTATCTTGTGAATTGAAAACCAAAAGTAGTTATTCAATTCACAATTAACAATCAGCAATTAACAATTAGCAATTTATAGTTTTTTACCTGAAAACGATACCATTTTATTGCGATAAACTGTAACGTAACTGCACCCCGCCTTCAGTAACCGTATTTTTGAACGAAGTCGAAATTTTCGGGTCCGAAATGGTGCGCGTAAAGTAAAGCTGCACGTTTAACCGCTGGTTCACCGTATAGTCAATAGTAGGCCGGAGCTGCAGCTGCATGTTGCCGTTGGTTACTTCATTGCGGCTCTTTTCTACGATTGCTCCGCTCACACTATCCTGCACAATGCTGCGCTGAATAATGGTATTGTCGCGGATCGAAAGATCGAGGCGGCCGGTCAGTTCGTTTTTCAGGGTTTTGTATTCGCCGTTGATCTTGAACGGGATCCGGAAATTGGAAGTGCTGTAACCCGCACCAATTACAATGTCCTTCACGTGGTTTTCGGTTACCTGGGCGTTGCTCAGGTTCAAACTCAGGTTCCGTTCGGTTTTATATTCAATGCGGCCGGTTATGTTGTTCTTCGTTTTAAAATTCACCCCTAGCAGTGGCGTAAGGCGTTCCATAATGGTTACCTGGCTCACCACGTAGTACGGTATATATTCGCCCCGTTCGTTCTCAATGCTCGGGAAACCTAAGTTCGGGGTTAAATACGAAAGCGAGCTGGCAAAATTCGTTACGCCATACGTGCTCTGGTAACCGTGCGAAATGGAGATCGAGCTTAAATAACGTTTCACAAATTCCAGGTTCGAAAGCCCCGAATAATCGATCCGCCAGTTTGGCAACGGAATCCGTTTGGTCAGGTCGCTGGCTTTGGCTCTTTCCGTTTTATAACCCGAAGCATCTTTGCCCTGGTAGGCCAGGTGGAAAGCCGGGATCAGCACATCCTGCGAATTCAGTTTGTAAACCGAATCCTGTAGGCTGCCGCTTGGGTTGGTAAGCGGGTCGCTCAAAAGTTTGGTCAGAATCTGCTGGCGGTTGATTATGAATTGCTCAAACGCTTTGGAAACGTAATTGTCCGGCCGGGCTTCAAACATCGTCTGGATCGTGATGGTAGAAACGCTGAAGGCGCCGGTATTGATCGGGTTCTGCGCTTCGGCACGGCGGTCTGGTATCACAACGCCAGTAGTATCATTCACCGGACGGCGGTAGAACACTTCCCGGATATCGGAAACATCTTTCTTGGCATCTACCAGAATGTTGAAATTCCGGATCGGTTGCAGTTCGGTGCGCATGTTGAGGCTCCAGGTTTTAAGCGAACTCAGCGGCGTTTGCAGATACTGGCTGCTATCGGTGTACCAGCCATTGCGGTCGGCACGGTCATAAAGTTCATCCAAACCGTATTGTTTTCCGGCTACAAACCCAAGGCCCGGTGCGCCAAAACCTTCTTCAAAACCAAAGAATTTCGTGCCTGGTAAATAACCCGGCAGTAAGCTTCCTTCGCTGCGCACGTAAGTTACGTTCAAGGTCCGGGCGGTCATTAAACCACGTAAAATGGTTTTCAGCGCTTTCAGTTCCGGACCTTTGGTGGTGTCTTTCTTTGCTTCCGTTGGTTTTGCGGCAACGGTTCCCGGTTTAACCGGAGCTTTGGCTGCCGGCCGTTTCACCTCGGCTTGTTTTGGCTGTTCGTTGTTTATCTTGTTCAGGAACTTCACTTTATTGTAAAGTTTTACCAGGTCTATCCGGCCGTTTACGCTCGTTTCTGCATTATTCTGAATGGTATTACCCAGTTTCAGCTGCGAAGAAGCCGTATCGGAAACGGAGTTCAGGAAGTTGGAGCTCGCCGTCCAGGTGTAGCTTACCTGGTAACGCGTATCGGCACTTACCCAGTCCGTAAGCGGGAATTTGTCGAGCGGCAAACGGTAATTAAGCGCAGCCGTCTGGTCGAAGTTCGTATTCCGGCCAAAATTCTTCAGGTTCTCGAACGCTACCTTGTTGTTTTCTTTGGTCAGCGGGCCGTAAGGTTCATCTACAATGGCGCGGTTCGTGGCTGTATAGTCAAACGAAAGCGCTTTGGTAAATTCCCATTTCAGGTCGTAGATCCGGTTAAAGAAGAACGTTTTCTGGTAAAGCGGCAAAATTCCGGTAGTGCTCGGCAACTCATACGGGTTGTTCCGGCGCTGGAACTGCAGCTCGTTGTAGCGGCGGTCCAGGTCGGCCCGGAAAGCCAGACGGCTCGGCAGGAACGTGGCATTCAGTTCTTTTATAGGCCGCAGATACGGGCTCTGGAACTTGGTGCTTTGTTCGAACGGCGCGTAGTTTTTCGGGGTCGCGTTATAGGTATACGCCAAACCGCCGGTATAAATTTTGGTCAGGTCGCGGTCCGTTAAAATATCGGTGTGCAGTTTTTCGCTGTAAGCATACGAAAGCGAAATGTTCTCAATGTCGTACACCTTCGGTTTGGAATTCGGGTTAGTTTTCTCTTTCCGTACGTTCAGTAAACTGATGCTCTTGGTTGTGGTCCGGTCTAAAACTTCTTTTTTATATGCTGCTTTATCTTCCGGACTATTAGCATATTTTTCCAGCGATTGGCTCAGTTCCATATCACCTTCCAGCGGGTCGTAGCGCGGCTCGCTTTCTATTACCCCGTATTGCACCGAAAGCGGAACTTTCAGGCCCAAAGCAGATGGCAGGAATTTATCGGCTACAATGTTGGAGTTCAGGTCGAACTGACGGGTGTTTTCCCGGGCGCGCTGCGCAATTTTCTGCTGAATGCCGCCAAAACCTACGGTGGTATAACGCCCGGTAGCAGTAATGTCGGCTACGTCGGCCAGCTTGGCGTTTACGCGAGCTGTGGCCGCCCAGCCAGCGGTTTTATCAAAATCGGAAACACGCATTTCGTTTACCCAGATACATACACTTTGCTCGGCACCGTCGTCACGCGGGTTCAAAACCCCGATCATGATGCCCTGCACCGCACTGAAATCCGGGTTACCGACTACGGTAATCGATTTCCCGTCTTCGCGGGTGATTGTAAATGGTGTGCGACGGTTATCGGTAGTCATATTCCGCCGGGCTTTGGCATCTACAAAATCTTGGAAGGCTACGTCTATTTCGTTTTCTTTCGGCCAGATCGCATACGGGTCACTGGTACCCTGCTGGGTCATTTTCAGCGGAACTGAATATTCGTAATAGTTCTGGGTGTAGTCAGTACCAATGCGGATAAAAGCGCGCATTTGCCCGTCGCGGGTTACGTTGTTCGGGCTTTCGGCGTGAATGAACATTTTCAGGCGCTTGTAGATCAGCATGTCCATAGAAACGTTCTTGTAAACCGCCTTGCCGTATTTGTCTACCAGGTTCTCTACGCAGATCTGCATGGATTGCTCGTTCAAACGGCGTTTGTTCTGCGAAGCATAATCGTCCTGGCGCACGGTACCCGGAGGCAATACATACGGAATAGCACCTGAACTTACTTCACCGTTCTCTTCAATATTCACTGCCGAAACGTCGAATTTATCGGCGCTCGGATCGCAGATACCGGTACAAGGTTCGTTGTTCTCGATAATGGCCGTCTGGAATTTACGCCACTGGTTCGCCACAAACTGAAACTGCACAAAACGAAGTACCGCCGGCTGTTCAAAATCGGTCAGGTACATGCGCAGGAAACGAATGGATTTGTAACCGCTGATGCCGCCAATATTGCGTGCCAGCGGGCTGCGAACCGGGATCCGGAACTGGTACCAGGTTACCGTTTCGCCGTTAATTTCATTTTCTACCTTGTCTACAATGTAAGGGTTGGTACCAACGGCTAACTGCCCCGGTTCCAGCGGAATGGAATACTCGTAATACCGTTCCACATCCGAAACAATATTATCCTTGTTCAGATCTTCTTTATCCGGGAACGTATACGATGTTTCGATGCTGTTTTCCGGCGAGTTGCCTTCCATACCGTTGTAGTTTTTATAACGGCCCAGAATTTTTACGTCGCGGTTGGTATATTCAGCGTTCAGGTGGTGCTTGAAATTATCGTTGGAAGGGTCATCTAAATTGCTGTAGATCCCACTGAAGAATTGCTTTTCATCGCTGTCGTTCAAACCATCCAGACCAATATCCTGGCGGCTCCGCGAACCGGCATCGTTGTCGAAGGCATCGGTCAGGAACTGCAGCGTGCTTACACGGCCCCATGGCGTGCGTTCGGTATCTTCTTCGGGGTTATCGCCGGTTGGCAGGCCGTTCTCAAATTCATACCGGTTGGCATTCTTCATCAGGTCTTCCGAAACGTTACCCAGGTTGAAAACCAGGCGGCCGCCGGTGGTGTTGTTCGTAGCCGGATTTTCGCTGTCGTTTACCACGCCGTTCGGGCCGGGCAGGAAAGGGTCCATCATCCAGAATTCCATGTATTCGATATTGGCATTATCGAAATCGGTATCGAAGGTAATCTCCCGGCTGATGCCGCCGTAATTGCGTTTTAAATTAAAGCCTTGTTTAAAATGTTTTCCATCATCGGCCACATCCGGAGAATAGTTGTACTGTCCGCGTTCGCCCGGGTAATAGGCTACGTCGAAGGTATATTCGTTATTGTTGGCAATTTCCGGGTCCCGGTTCGGGAAAAGCTCGCGCTTCTGCACCGCCCGCACATAGTGGTTTTTAACGTCGCCGGTGGCAATATTGCTTGGTTTCTGGCTGCTGCCGGTATAATAAACCTGGTCAATAGAGTACCAGGCAATCTTTGCCCGGCTATAAGCATACGCACGATCTGGTTGTAAGGCCCCGAAACGATCATCCGGCGTAACCGGGGTGGTAGCCAGGCGCCAGCCGGAGGTTCCGAAGCCGCCCAGCGTATAAGGGGTTTTTACGCTTTCAAAATCATCGATGAACGAAACCCCGTCTTCACCCCGCAGTTTCGATTTAGCTGGTAAAAGCTGGGCGAATTCGCTGTTAATGGTTACTACCGACGGCACTTTGGTTTGAATGATCGGCAGTTTATCGATCATTTTGGTCAGGAAACGCGACTCACGGCGGTAATTCAGATCCAGGCCGTAAATGGTGTTGTTTGTTGGTTCATCGCCAATGCCTACGCGGTAAACAAAGGGTTTTTCGGCCAGATGCAATACCGTTCCGCCTAAGTTGAAATCAGGGTTCAGTTTATAATCGAAGCGGGCACCGAGTAAGGTTCGCGGCTGCACGTTCACGATCTGGGCTTTTTCGAAATTCACTTTCAGGTTACTGGCTGAATTCAGGTAGCTCGGATTCAGGATCTTTACGCGGCCTAACTGGTAATTTACCTGGTAATCTACGTTTTCCTGCAGCTGCGTACCGCCCGAAAATACGGTTACCGAACCTTCGGCGATCTGAATGCCTGGCAAAATAATTTCGTCGGTGGCAGTGGCCTGGTAGCGGCCCTGTAAAAAGAATTTGTTTTTGTTGGCAAACTGCTGCGCATCCGTCTGGGTAGAGTCGTAAAGCTCCTGATACACGTATTTCTGGATCAGGGCATCTTCCGTTCCCGGTTCAAATTTGCTGCGCAGGTAACTCCCGAATGGTTCCACTTCCGGGAAGATAATGCGCCCGTTTTCCGGATCGATGGTGATATCGGTTAAAAAGTCGAAGTTACCGTCGGATGGTTTATCGTTGTTGCGGTTTACGTTATCGAGGTTGAAAACCGAAACCAATGGCCGGTCTTTTACCTGGTTGCCTTCGCGGAGGCTGTTAATGTCTACGCCGGTTTCGTCGTCTTTATAAATAATGTTCAGCTGAAAATTATCGCGGCTTACCTGACTGGCGTTCAGGGAATAAATGTTTTTCATCATCAGATCCCAGGTTGGCAGGCCTAGCGCCGGGTTCGTAGATTTCAGCATTTTCAGGAAGATCACCTGGTCGTCGGTAATGTTCTGATAATCGTCCTGCAGTTCGCCTACTTTATAGGTCTTGCCGTTCAGGGTGTATTCAAAAGCTACGCCAAGCACCTGCTCCGGCAGCAAAGCCGAATTCAGGGATATGTAACCAAGCTGCGGGTTGAATTTATATTCGGCCTGGTTTAGTTTTCGGGCTTTTACGTGTTCAAACTCTATCGCTTTTACCAGGCCCTGGCCGGCTAAAACGGCGTCGACCTGGTTGTTGTCGCGGGTGCCGCTTTTGGTAACCTGATCAAACAGGCTGTTGGCTTTGTTGTCGGCTGGTTTGCGCGGGGTGCTGCCACCGGGAAATGAAAGGGAGGTATTATAAACAGCATTACGGTTTCCTTCGGCTAAATCCATTAACGCTACCATATTCCGCAGGTTTTCAGTTGCGCGGTTATCGTTGGTAATGTAAACTTCCAGGCGGCGGATGGTAATACCGGAATTTACGAGCGGCAGGTCTTTCAGGGCTGCATCGTAGCGGTCGCGGAAGAACTGAGCAAGGAAGAAGTGGCGGTCTTTTTCGTAATCGCTGGCTTTTATTTCAAAAATACGGTTCTGGGCGCCATTCTGAATGTTTACTTCATCTACCTGCCCGCGAATGTTGGAGGCAATGGTGGTAACGCCCAGGCGGCCGAACTGCAGCTGGGTTTTTACCCCGAATAAATTCTGGCCGCCGGAAATCAAGCTGTTATTAAGCGGCAGGCTTACGTTACCGGCTTCGATCTTGCGGATAATCTCTTCGTCGTAACCGGTGTATTCCAGCTTCATGTTGTTTTCAAACTCGAAGTTGGCTTTGGTATCCCAGTTAAAGGAGAGTTTTAGTTTTTCGCCGATCTGGCCGATCAGGTTCAGGGTAATGTTCTGGTCGAACTCAAAATCGCCGACGCGCTGCTGGCGCAAGGGTAACTGGCGGTTGAAGTTCCGGTTAAAGCGCGCGCCGAAACGCAGCGTTACGTTCCCGTTCGGACGGATATCGACGTAATTGCCGCCAAAGATCCGGTCGAAAGCGGAGCTGATGTAAATTTTAGGGATCACGCGCTTGCTGGCCACCACGCTTTCGCCGTCCTGCCCGGCCGATTTGGTGCGCCAGTAATTCCGAATGGCCTGTTGCTGCTGGAATTTCGAATATTCTTCGAAAGTCATGTAGCTCGGGTTGCGGTAATCGAAACCACCGATCTCTTCGTTGATCTCGTAATAGCGCAGGCTATCGTCTAAGGTAACGTTGGTTTTTACGTTGGCCGGGTCGCCCAGCAGCAGGGGGGAGTTACTTCCCTTGTTCGAGAAAGGATCGCCGGTACGGTCTTTAGGCCGGTAGGTGGGCTGTTTGCTGGGCTGGTAGGGCCGGTTGCGGGTGGTATCCTGCAGGGTGGTATCCGGGGGAAACAGGTTCCGGAAACTGGTCAGCGTTAAATTGCCGCGTGCGCCGGTAGTAGCCGCCTGCGAAAGCCACGCCAACAGCGAAATAACGACCACCGAGGCCACAATCGTTTGTGTTCTTCCTTTATTCGAAATCAAGGTGCGTAAAAAGCTATGAAGATTTTAAAGCAAATTTTATGAGCTGTTCCACGCTGAGGTGGTTTCCTTCGCGTTTCAGGATCGCGTCGAGGGACTTTTCAGCCACGTTTTTGGCAAAGCCCAGCGTTACCAAAGCAGATAACGCTTCGTTCCGGTTTGTATTGTGTGATACGGTACTAAAAGCTGCAGCATCGATCGGACTTTCTTTCCGGAATTTGTCTTTTAGCTCCAGAATAATGCGCTGGGCCGTTTTGGCGCCAATTCCCTTTACATTCTGAATGGTGCGGACATCTTCCTTTACAATGGCCTGCTGAATTTCGGCCACCGTAAGCGAAGAAACGATCATGATACCCGTGCCGGGGCCTACGCCGGAAATGGAAATAAGGTGCAGGAAAACGTTCTTTTCGGCGGGGTCGGAAAAACCGAAAAGCGTGTGTGCGTCCTCTTTAATGTGCAGATACGTGTAGAGTTTGCAGCGTTCGCCTTCTTTTAAGCTTGAAAAAGTATTCAGCGAAATTTTGATCTGGTAACCGATCCCCCCTACATCGATGATGACGTAGGTCGGGTCTTTATAGGTTAGTTTTCCGTCTATATATGCTATCATTTATAAGCTTCTCTTATAGTTTTGCGCATCTACCACAGCAATGGCCACCATGTTCACGATTTCGCGGATCGAGCTGCCCAGCTGCAGAATGTGCACCGGCTTGCGCATACCCATCAATACCGGGCCAATCGCTTCGGCGCCGCCAATTTCCTGCAGTACTTTATAAGCAATGTTGCCGGAAGTAAGATCCGGGAATATCAGCGTATTAGCGCCTTTTTCGGCAAGTTCGCTGAACGGGTAATGTTCTTTTAGCAGGTCGCAGTTTAAAGCCGTATTGGCTTGCATTTCCCCGTCAATAATTACATGCGGGTAACGCTCTTTCGCCATTTCGGTAGCTTTACGCGCTTTTTCAGGCATTTCCCCGTTATTGGAGCCGAAGTTAGAGTAGGAGAGAACAGCTATTCGCGGTTCGGTATCGAAGAAACGTACGGCACGGGCCGTTAAACCAATAATATCGGAAAGTTCTTCGGTGGTAGGGTTTACGTTTACGGTAGTGTCGGCAAAGAAATAAGGCTCTTTTTTGCTCAGAATGATGTACATCCCGGCCACTTTATTAATGCCTTCTTCCACGCCAATTACCTGCAGCGCCGGTGAAATGGTTTTGGAATAATCGCGCGTTAAACCCGAGATCAGTGCGTCGGCTTCATTCAGTTCCACCATAATGCTGCCGAAATAAATGCGGTCGCGTACCAGGCGGCGGCTTTCGAATAAGCTGAGGCCTTTGCGCTTCCGTTTTTCGAACAGGATTTTGGCAAATTTTTCGCGTCTTTCGTCTTCTTCAAACGGATCCAGGATCACGCATTCGCTTAAGTCGAGGTTGTTTTCGGCAATGATCCGCCCGATCTTTTTGCGGTTTCCTAATAAGATAGGCTGGGCAATTTTCTGGTCTTTTACGATCTGGGCTGCTTTCAGAATTTTCACGTGATCGGCTTCGGCAAATACCACACGTTTCGGGTGTTGTTTGGCCTGGGAAATCATGCGGTTCATGAGTTTCTGGTCGATTCCGATGCGTTTGAGCAATTCGTGGTGATACGCTTCCCAGTCTTCTATGGGCTGCCGGGCTACGCCGGTTTCCATGGCGGCTTTGGCTACGGCCGGCGAAATGCGGGTGATCAGGCGCGGATCGAGCGGCTTGGGTATTAAGTATTCCCGGCCGAAAGCAATGGTGTTATCGGCGTAAGCTTTATTCACAATATCCGGCACCGGTTCTTTGGCTAACTCAGAAAGAGCTTTTACGGCGGCCAGTTTCATGGCTTCGTTAATTTCGGTAGCGCGGACATCTAAAGCGCCCCGGAAAATATAAGGAAAGCCCAGCACATTATTTACCTGGTTCGGATGGTCGGAGCGGCCGGTTGCCATGATCAGGTCCGGACGGGTAGACATGGCCAGGTCGTAGGTAATTTCCGGGTCCGGGTTGGCCAGGGCAAACACGATGGGGTTTTTAGCCATGGTTTTTACCAGTTCCGGGGCCAGTACATTACCAGCCGATAAACCCACGAAAACATCGGCGCCGTTCATGGCTTCGGCCAGCGTAGTGATTTTGCGGAGCGTTACGAACTGGGCGCGGTAAATATCCAGATCATTACGGTGCGGGTTAATAATGCCGTCTTTATCGAACATGACAATATTATCGAGCTTGGCACCCAAGGCTACGTAGAGTTTGGCGCAGGAAATAGCCGCCGCACCGGCGCCGTTCATGACGATCTGGGCCTCGCTGATCTTTTTGCCCACCAGTTCCAAAGCATTCAGCAAGGCGGCGCCCGAAATAATGGCAGTGCCGTGCTGGTCGTCGTGCATGATCGGAATGCTCATTTTCTCGCGCAGGGCATTTTCGATCTTAAAACACTCCGGTGCTTTAATGTCTTCCAGGTTTATACCGCCAAACGTTGGTTCCAGCGAAGAAACAATGCGGACAAATTCTTCGGGATCGGTACAATCAATTTCAATGTCGAACACATCGATGCCGGCAAATTTCTTGAAAAGAACGCCTTTCCCTTCCATAACCGGTTTAGAGGCATCGGGTCCGATATTGCCCAAGCCTAAAACCGCAGTGCCGTTGGTAATTACGCCTACCAGGTTGCCTTTGGCGGTATATTTGTAAACGTCGTCTTTATTGGCGGCAATTTCTTTGCAGGGTTCGGCCACGCCGGGCGAGTAGGCCAGGGCCAGATCGAGTTGCGTACTTACCATTTTGGTAGGCACCACTTCAATTTTTCCAGCCGGACTCTGGCTGTGGTAATTCAGCGCTTCTTCTTTATTTATTTTGATCATCTTCTGCGTTCAGTTCATTCTGACAAACCTGCAGGCGACGGATCTGACGTCCGGTGCGTACAGGTTGTTTATGGTAAAAAAATGCAAGGCCTTAGCCTTAACCTACAAATATAAGGGTTTGCTCCGGATTGTTGCCACTACGCAGCCGGCACATTTCGGTTATGAGGCCTAAATTTTTGCTGCCCGGAAGCGTGTCATTTGCAGGCATAAAAGCAGACCGGGCCGGAAAAGGATAGGAAATTAACCGGCAAAAGTCTTTTCCGTCCGGAGCCTGTTTTAAAAAAGGTATGGTTTTCAGCGGAAAAACTCGTGAAGGCAGGGCCTGGTGGAACTGACAGGAAGAGCTATGCTATTGTTGAGGCTGAAAAGTAGGAGTGGTGCATGGCAGCTATGGGAATAAGTTGGTATTATCTATTCCAGCAATTTTTCTGCGGCGGGCTTTTAGTTTTTAAACCAGAAAGCATAGCGTTTTTTTAATGTAAGTGCCTGAAATAGCTTTTGTTGTATTGGTTTTTTTTGTTACGGGTTTGCTATATTTGGTTTCATAAACTGAATCGCACCGACTATGAAAGTAAAGTTACTAACGAGTATTCTTTTCCTGTTCGCCGGATTTTGTTTCAAAGTTACTGCGCAAAACCCCACTGGCAAAGAAGCCAATATCTGGTATTTTGGTTACAAGGCTGGGCTTGATTTCAATTACATTCCTCCTCGTGCATTATTAGATAGTAAATCCGATGGATGGGGAAACTTTGCTTCTATTTGTGATGGGAATGGCAACTTACTTTTTTATGCTTCGCCAGATTCTATACTAGACAGAAACCACCAGAGGATGCCCAATGGAGCAGTTGCATCCGGAGGACTAACTACTAATTCAGCAGTCATTGTACCTTGGCCTTCCAATCCAGGCAAATATTTCCATTTTTCTGCCTTTGCTGTGCCAATGGGATTTAGCTTTTCTGTGGTTGATATGAGTTTGCGCAATGGCTTAGGCGATGTGGTGCCAACCCAAAAGAATATCCTGATTCAAAACCATGTTTATGATAAAATAACGGGCGTACAACATCAAAACAGACGGGATATCTGGGTTATTGCTCGAAAGACGCTTTCCAATATATACCATGCATATTTAGTAAGCCCTACCGGGGTAAACAGCACTCCAATTATTAGCCAGATAGGGCCTAATCATTATCAAAGCCACATTACACCATTAGGAGCATTTAAAGCTGCGCCGGATGGGCGTACCCTGGCTGATGAAGTTTGTTCGCCATTTTCAACGAATCAGTTGAAATTTTACCATATCCAGTTAATAGATTTTAATTCCTCTACTGGGGCAATGATTGATAAAGGTATCCTCCCGGATTCAACTGCATTTGGATTAGAGTTTTCACCCAATGGCTCGCTATTGTATGCAGGCAGTAGACCACTTATGCCTGGTAATGGCGATTATTTATGGCAATATAATCTAAGCTTGCCAACAACCGCAGCTATGTATACTAATCGAAGTCTTATAGCTCACCGGCCTGCAAATGTTACTGGGCCTCACTATGGCCATATGCAGGTTGGGCCGGATGGGAAAATTTATATGAGTATGCAAACGAATAATGATTTTAATCCTCCATGGAGACAATACTATCTGGGTGTTATCAATAAACCTAATGAACCAGGAGTTAGAGCAAGTTTTGTCCCATTAGGAATCAACGTGAATCCTGATAATTTGCAGCCTCGCCCTCGGCATCCAGGTTTTGCTCTTCCCACCTTCATTCAAAGCTACTTTTTCAAGCCAAGCATTTATCTGCATCAAAGCTGCTTAGGCGATACGGCTTACCATTTCTCGATCAACAACTCGGGCCCCCTCGATTCATTGCGCTGGGATTTCGGCGATCCGGCTTCGGGCAAGCATAATACCAGTTCGCAATTCAGTCCCTGGCACAGCTATGCTACGGGCGGCACTTACAACGTACAGGTAATTGCCTATTTCCAGTTCGGCTCCGATACCCTGCAGCAAAGCATCACCATCCCCGGCCCGCCGCTGCGCAACGTTTTAGGCAAAGATACTACCTTATGTGCCGGCTCGGTTTACACGCTATCGCCCAACGTACCGCAGGCTCTAAGCTACAAATGGCCCGATAACTCCACCGATTCAGTTTTCCAGGTAAGGCAGCCGGGCACGTATTGGGTAGAGATCGTTACGGAATGTGGCCCTTACCGGGATTCGGTGCAGGTAGATTTCCTGAACCCGCCATCTTTTTCTTTAGGCTCTGATCTAACGCTTTGCGCCGGCGAAAGCATAACGCTCAAGCCTCAGATAAAGGATGCGGCTTACTTGTGGCAGGATGGCAGCACTAAAGATAAGCTGGTGGTCGATATGCCCGGCACGTATTGGCTGCAGGCCTCCAACCGCTGCAGCAGCACCCGGGATAGCCTGGTGGTAACCTTCCGCGAGCCGCTGCCGGCTAATTTGTTAGGCCCCGATACGATTTTATGCGAAGGAGTAAGCTACACCATCAGCGCAAGCGGCAACTACACGCTTCAATGGCAGGATGGCTCTACAAGTCAAAGCTTCACCGCTACCCAAGCCGGCACCTACTTTGCTGACCTTACTAATCCTGAAAACTGCACGGTAAGAGACAGCATTACCGTGAGCTACAGAAATTGCTTCGGTAAAGAGTATTTAATTCCCAATATCATCACCCCTAACAGTGACGGCAGGAACGACAGCTTCGTGATCTGGGGAGCCAAGCCCGGTACTTTGGAACTGAGCATTTACAACCGCTGGGGCATACTAGTTTATCAAAGCGATGATTATAGAAATAACTGGCAGGCAGAAAATGCTTCGGCTGGTATCTATTACTACCTGCTCCAGAACAAACAAACCCGCAAAACCTACAAAGGCTGGCTCGAAGTGGTTCGTTAAATGGCTGAATGGTTAAATGGTTTAATGGTCACTTGGTGTAGATTTCTAACTATCCTTTAGCAGCCTGCTTTGGTCTGTGCGCCACAGACCAAGGTGAGCGACCAGTGAATTGGTAAATGATTAATAGTTTTCAGGCCCAAAAGCATACCGTTTTTCAGGCAGCTAAACCTGCGAGGTTTAAGAAACCTCGCAGGTTTAGCTGCCGCCAATGGTTTTCGTTACCGATCTTAGTTTCCCTCCCAAAACGCTACCGTTTTGCACCCAAAAACTGATTGCCACGGGTTTTAACCCGTGGAGCATAAAGTAAAACACTATACTTTTAGCCCCAAAAGTATGGCACAAAAAAAGCCCGGCGGTTGGCCGGGCTTTCAATTTTATGTAACTGAACTTAGCTGATCACCAGTTTCTGGCCCGGTTTCAGTTCGTTGGTTTTCAGGTTGTTTTTCTTTTTGATCTCTTCCACCGTTATGCCTTCGTACTTTTTGGAAATATTCCAGAGCGTATCGCCGGGCTGAACGGAGTGGATGATGATCGGAGCTTTGGGTGCCACTTTGCGGGCTACAGTTTTTTTAACCGGGCTGGCTTTGGCAATTTGTACCGGGGCTGGTTTGGTTTCTGCTACCGTTTCTTCTGTCGTTTTCACCTCGGCAGATGCCAGGGCAGTGGTTTGGGCAGAATCTGTAACCGCCGGCTGATGAATTACCAGTTTCTGATTTACCATTACATTGGTAGATTTCAGGTTGTTCCAGGTTTTCAGGTCTTCCACCGTAACGTTATGTTCTTTCGCAATCTTACCCAAAAAATCGCCGCGTTTTACCGTATAAGGCAATTTCTGCAGGCTTTCGGCCGAAGAATCCGGCTGTTTTTCCGGCGCTTGTTTCGCGATCATTACCGGTTCGGGTTCCTGCGGCGTCAGTTTCGGCTGTACCGGTTTTGGGGAAAAATAACGGGAATTATCCAGAATGGTACTGCGGTTCTGCGCAAGGATCGGGCGTTTTTCGGCCGGCACTTTTATGGCAAAATTCCGTACCGTTTCCGGCAGATAATCTTTCTTTAAAGATGGGTTCAGGTTTTTCAAAGCTTCCGGGCTCATGTTCAGTTCTGCCGAAAACTTAGCCAGATCAATCCCCTGGTTCAGAAGAACGGTATCGGTAGCAATGGCAAACTGAAGGGAATCGGAAGTGATCTTGTGGTGCCCGGCATAATTCATGGCGTACATTACAGCCGTGAAAGACGGAACGTAACCGCGCGTTTCTTTTGGTAAATAAGGGAAGATAGCCCAGAAGGTTTGTTTGCCGCCGCCGGCTTTGGCGATGGCTTTCCGCACGTTGCCCGGTCCGCAGTTATAAGCTGCCAGGGCCAGTTCCCAGTCGCCGAACATGTTGTGGAGCTGGCGCAGGAATTTGCAGGCCGCTTCGGTCGATTTTTCCGGGTCCATGCGCTCGTCGTAATACGCATTTTGCACCAGTTTAAAATCGCCGCCGGTGGCCGGCATAAACTGCCACAACCCTAAAGCGCCCACGTGCGATTTGGCTTTCGGGTTCAGCGCCGATTCTACCACTGCCAGGTATTTCAGTTCTTCCGGCATGTTGTGCTTTTTGAGGTATTTCTCGAAGAGCGGAAAGTAGAGGTTTTCGCGCTCCAGCATCCGGCGGGTATATTTCCTGTTCCGGATGGTGAAATAATCTACATAGCTGCGCACAAACGGGTTGAACGTAAGCGGAATGGAAGATTTAATGCAGCTCAAACGATCCTGAATTACTTCGTCCGGCTCGTTGGGGATCAGCTCGCTGAAGGAAAAGAAACGCTCCGGAAAGGTAAAAGCAGAATCCAGTTTCAGGCTTACCGAGTCTTTGGAAAGCTTTTTTTGCAGCCCGGGTTTACGTTCGGAATCTGCCCACGCAGGTTGCCACACGCTTACGAATAAGGTTACTAAAAAAAGCTTTCCGAATTTCATTAGGTTGAAACTAAAATATTGTCTGTCAGATATTTAGAAAAAGCAAATAATTCCTGTTCTTCAAACGAACGGCCAATTAACTGTAAGCCGATCGGAAGGTTGGTAGCGTCGGTGCCGGCCGGAACCGATATGGCCGGTACGCCGGCCAAAGATGCCTGTACGGTAAAAATATCGGCCAGGTACATTGCCAATGGGTCTTTCGCATTTTCGCCAATGCTAAAGGCCGTAGTTGGCGCCGTAGGCAGAATCAAAAAGTCGAAACGGCTTAATAATTCGTCGGTTTTTTCTTTTATCAAACGGCGCACTTTCTGGGCTTTGGTGTAGTACGCGTCGTAATAACTGGCGCTCAGTACGAACGTTCCCAGCATAATGCGGCGCTGCACTTCTTCGCCAAAACCTTCGGCGCGGCTTTTCTTGTAAAGCGAATTCAAATCCGTAGCCTGCTCGCTGCGGTGGCCGTATTTTACCCCATCAAAACGCGAAAGGTTCGAGCTTGCTTCGGCGGTGGTTAAAATATAATAGGTCGGCACCATGTAAGCGAGATACGGAAAATCTACCGCTTCCACAGTATGGCCTTCTGCTTTCAAGGCTTCAATCGCGTTTTCCATGGCCGCTTTTACTTCCGGCTGCAAACCCGGGCTTTCCAGCGTATCTTTAATGTAACCGATCTTCTTTTTACCGGAAACTTCCAGGTGCTGGCTGTAAGCCGGAACTTCACGCTGACTGGCGGTGCTGTCAAATTCATCGGCGCCGGCCATTACTTCTAAAAGCAAAGCGGCGTCTTCTACGGAGTGCGTTAACGTACCGATCTGATCGAAAGAAGAAGCGTAAGCCACTAAGCCGTAGCGCGAAATGCGGGAATACGTTGGTTTTAAACCCACTACCCCGCAAAAAGCTGCCGGCTGACGCACGGAACCACCCGTATCGGAACCGATGGAAGCAAAGCAAAGATCTGCCTGCACTGCCACGGCCGAACCTCCCGAAGAACCGCCCGGAACCTTCGAATTATCCGCCGCATTGAGCACGTTGCCAAACGAAGAGTTTTCGTTCGAAGCGCCCATGGCAAATTCATCGCAGTTCTGGCGGCCAATGATGATCGCATCTTCATTTAAAAGGCGCTGCACCGCAGTACCTGTGAATAAAGACTTGAAACCGTTCAGGATCTGGCTCGAAGACTGCAGCGTATGATCTTTATACGCCAGCACATCTTTCAGCCCGATAACCATCCCGGCCAGTTTACCCGCAGAGCCATTTCTGATTTTGGCATCTACGGCTTCGGCCTGGGTAAGGGCTTCGTCAGCAAAAACTTCTAAAAAAGCATTCAGGTGCGCATTGTCCTGGATGTTCTGTAAATAAAACCGGACCAGATCGCTGCAGGAGGTGTTTCCTGCAGCTATATCGGTCCGGATAGCGCGGAGGGAGCGGTAACGCATTCGCTTAGTTTGCTTTTGGTTCGTCTTTTACGCCGTTCTCTATTTCAGATTTAATTTCTTTGGTAGCATCTTTAAATTCGCGGATGCCGCGGCCCATGCCTCTTGCCAGTTCCGGGATCTTTTTAGCCCCGAACAACAAAAGCACAATTAATAAAATTACCATGATTTCGCCGGTGCCAATATCGCCGAGGAAAGCAAAAACGGTATTTAAAGCCATAACTTACTGGTTTAAAAGTAAAAAATAAGGACTACAAAAATAGGTATTATTTCAATACAAGACCAGAAAACCCGATAAAGTTTAAAAACGGTATCATTTTCTTTAAAAAAAGTGCGGATGCCTGATGGTAGCTGGTTTCGGTAACATTTTTGGTTCCGGAAAAATATTACAGTCGAACGCAGGATACTTCGCGCCAACGTGTAACTTCGCCGGGAAGTAACCCCTTCGGCCACTTTTTCGCTATATTTACGATCATGACCAGCCAGTCTAAACTGAACACAAGCTTAACGGAAGAACAGCAGGCCTTTGCCGGGAATAAAGTATATGGCCAGCCGCTCCAGGAACTTGCCCGCCTCGAAGCCCTGGAAAGTTACGATATTCTGGATTCTGCTCCCGAAGCCGATTTTGACGCCCTCACCCGCCTGGCCGCTTACATCTGCGAGACCCCGATCTCGCTTATTTCGCTCATTGATGCGCAGCGGCAGTGGTTTAAATCGAAACTGGGTTTGGAAGTGCCCGAAACGCCCCGCGAAATTTCCTTCTGCCAGTATGCCATTTTGCAGCCCGAAGTATTTGAAGTGGAAGACGCCACCCGCAACGATATTTTCCGCGAAAACCCGCTGGTAACCGGCGAGCCGAACATTCGGTTTTACGCCGGCGCGCCTTTAATTACCCACGAAGGTTTCAGTTTAGGTACGCTCTGCATTATAGACACCGTGCCGCGCAGCCTCTCCGGAAAACAGAAAGATGCCTTGCAAAGCCTGGCCCGCACCGTAGTAACCCACCTGGAGTTGCGCCGGGCCCGATTGACCCTCGAAAACGAAAAAGAGAAACTGGAAAACCTGCTGAAACTAGCCAACAGTACCGCAAATGGAGGCCTGGTAGCCGGCAAGTCCGATATTTTTGTAAAGCAGGAATCGAAACTGGTAAAAGTGAACACCGCCGATATTTTATGGGTAGAAGCCCTGGGCGATTACGTAAACATTCACACCCACAAAGACCGCTACACCATTTACGCCACCATGAAAGACATGGAAACCAAACTGCCCGGCAACGAATTTGTGCGCGTTCACCGGAAATACATTATCAGCGTAAATAAGATCAAATCCATCGAAGACGATTCGGCCGTAATAGAAAAGCGCGATACCAGCAACGCCGGCCACATGATGAACGGCCTGATGTACGTGCCGATCGGGAGTTCTTACAAAACCACGTTAATGAAACGCCTGAACCTGATCTGATGCCAGAACAAGGACATTCGGAGCATGCTTCAACAATCTGTAGATTTTTGTCAGGCTTGCCTGCGCCGTTTTTCAAACAGGAACGTATAAGTTTCTGGTAGTAACAAAACGTTTACCCGGCAATTCGCTCCGTTAATCAGCAAAAAGCATACGTTCATCGAAAAGTTAAACTTTCACCGAAATTAGAAGTTAAATTTGAAAAGAATATCGGAAAAGCTTCCACAAAACAAGGCTTTTCGGATCCTGAATTAGAAACATAAGTTTGTTTTCATAGCTCAGAAAGGCATCCTGCAAAGCGGGATGTTTTTTTTTTGCCTTTTGCTTAACAGTTTGTGGAACGCTATTGTTTTAAGGCCTAAAACTATCTAGAAAAACGCTATTGTTTTGAACCCTGAAACGAGTGCCTAAATCGCTATTCTGCTTTGTAAACGTAGGTTTCGGTTTTAACGGTGCCGTTGCTGAGTGTCTGCGTCCGTTTTACCGGGAAGCCTTTTTCGTTGTAGTCATACGTGTTGGTATAGGAACTTACTACCCGGCCGGCCTCGTCTTTCAGCTCCATTTTTAGCTCGTTGCCTGCAAACGTTATCGGGTTTATGTTGGTGTTCGCAAACGGGTTCATTTTCCCATCAAAGCTAATTTCAATTATATCCTGAAACTGTCCCTGATCGCCGGTTCCGGTGGAAGTTACCGCGTTATTGCTTTTATAAACGTACGTACGGCTGTTGGTGAGCTGGTTATCCGGCGCCAGTTCGGTCCAGCGGGTTATGTTGCCGTTGGCGTCGAAAAAGTAAAGGCGCTGATGATGCAGGTTTGGCGCGCCGGCAGCATCGGGGTAGGAATGCAACAATTTCTGGGGAAGATTTCCGCCATTGTACACCATTTCATCCTGCTCCAGGAAAACGCCGGTGCTGCCGTAAATGCGTTTGCGGTGTAATTTTCCATCGGCCAGGTAGCTGAAAACGCTGTAACGCTCCAAGGCTCCATTGCCAAAGATTTCTTCCTTTATAAGCTGGTTGGCCGCATTATAAGTATATTTCAGCTTCACCACATCGGGCGACAGGGAAGTGGTGCGGGTAATTTCTGTGGGGAAGAATACCAGTTCCGGCTCAGGTATGGGGGCAGGTTTTTCTTTTTCACAGGAAAGGAAAGCAAACGCTAAAAACAGTACAGGCAGGACCTTTTTCATGGTTTATCAGAATTTTCAGAAGCAGCTATACGGTATTAAACAGCGCCGCTAACAAAATAGTATTTCCACTGCAAAGAAAAATTTCAGGTTTTCAGAACCTTTCGCAGCAGAAATGCTAGGTATTCAGGCAGAAAAACCCGCGATAGTAATTGCAGCACAAAAAGGATAACGTGGAAGCGGAAAAAACAATCAGCAATCAGCAATCAAGCGATTACTGCGGTGCCAGCCAGCTTTCCGGGTTCAGGTTGCTGCTGTTTTTCCAGATCTGGAATTGGAGTTCGGTGGTGCCTTCGGCGTTGGTATAAACCGTTCCGATCACGTCTTTGCGACTCACGGTTTGCCCTTCCGAAACACTTACCGTTTTCAGTTTGGCAAACACGGTAAAGTAATCGCCGTGCTGAATCATCACGATGTTGTTCATGCCCGGCACGCTGGCTACGGTCAGCACTTTGCCGTCAAAAACCGAACGGGCCGCTTCGCCGTGGCTGGTCTGAATATCGATGCCGCGGTTTTCTATTACAACGCCTTTTAAAACCGGGTGCGCGTGTTTGCCGAAACGATGCGAAATAAAACCTTTGCCTACCGGCCAAAGTAAACGGCCGCGGTTGCCGGCAAACGACGACGATAGCATGGCCATTTCCGGAGTCATGCTCACTTTGTTAGTTTCTACTTTGGTTTCGGCGGAAGAAGTTTTACCGGCGCGGGCATCGGCGGCGCTTTTGGCCTTGGCCGCGCGGGCTGCCCGGGCAATTTCCTCGCGCACCATATCGGCAATTAAATTATCGAGTTTGCGCACCGACTGTTGCCGGCGGGCCACTTCGCGGCGCAATTCTTCTTCCTGCTTGCTCAGTTTCTGCACCACCTGGTCTTGCTGGCCTTTCAGATTCAGGAGGCTTCTTTTTTCGGCCAGCTGTTTTTCCAGGGCTTTTTGTTTTTCCTGCTGCTGTTCGGTAAGGGTGTTCAGTTCCTGATTCAGGTTTTTAGTTACGCGGTTTATCTGGGCCACCTGGGCTTTACGGGCATCGGCGTACTGGCGCAAATACCGCAGGCGCATGGTAAATTGGTTAAAACTTTCGGAAGCGAACAAAAACATGAGCCGGTTATAGCTGTTGGTCGTTTTTGCCGCCGAATAGATCATGAGCGCGTATTCCGCCTTCAGTTTTTCGAGGTCCGACTGCATGGAAGTTACCAGGTGCTCGGTCTTCTTTACGTCTTTCTCGATGTAGTGCAACTCCGAACTCACGTTCCGGATCACGCCTTTCTGCACCGTAATTTTTTCTTTAATGGCGTTGAGCTCACCGAGCGAAGCTTCTTTCTGGACGCGGGTTTGTTCCAGAATGCGGTTGGCTTCCTGAATGCGGCGCAGGTTTTCGCGTTTTTCCCGTTCCAGCGTAGCCCTGGATTTAGGCTTGCGCTGCGCCGTAGTGGTGAGCGTGGCTACCAGTAAAAGACAGGAAAGAAAGTAAATAAAGTAACGCCGCATGAAATAAACCACTCCTTTTTCAGGATTGCCAGCTGCAAAGATGCGAAATACTGCAAAGAACTGCTAATAAACGCTATGGTTTTGGCGATGGAAAGTGGGGGAGGGATAATTTACCAGTGCTCTAAACCGATAGTTAAAAGTGTTTTGATGGGCGGGCTTCGCAATTTTATGGTCTGAATTGACAAGACTTTTTGCTTTCAAAACGCTATAGTTTTTAAAGTAAAAAGTCAGCAATACCTTTTGGTGCAAAATTAAAACATAAAGTAAAGCAACGGTCCTGAAGAATTTTACGACCTATCTGTAAAGTGAAAATCTACCGATGCATTTTAAACTTCTTCTACTGATATTTTTCTGTGGTTTAACTGTAACTACCAATGCCCAGGAAAAGCAAGGGGCAAATTGGTTTTTGGGAGGTGATTATGATGTTTTTTTAGGGCCTATTCCGGGCGTTCATTTAGATTTTAATCATTCAGAAGTATCTAAATCCCAGTTTCTTATTAAATATGGTATGCGTGTGGGAGCAGTTGCTACAATCAGTGATAGAAAGGGCCGGCTTCTTTTTTTTACAAATGATGGTTATGTGTTCTCCCGGGAAAAGAGCAATAATGAGTATCAACCCATGCTCAATTCAGGTTCCAGAGGTAGCGATTTTTCAGAACTGATCATGCAAAACCCAAAAGATGAGCAACGCTATTATATTTTTACAACTACCTATTCATGGGAAAATCCTTTGCTTGTAAAGGAAGTGAATATGCGTTTGAATAATGGTTTAGGCGACGTTGTTCCTTCAGCATCAGGAGCAGTGAAAACGAACATTGGTACTGGTATGGCTGCCATGCTGCATGCCAATAATAAAGATTTCTGGCTTGTAACTTCAAGTGCTACTGGCGATAGCATCTTTTCTTTTCCAGTTAATGCAGCTGGAATTGGCGCTCGGGTTGTTTCGCTTCCTAATAGAAATATCGATTCATTATGCTGGCTCAAAAGTTCACCAAACAGCGAAATGTTGGTTACAGGCGGAAAACAGGGCGTAGAATTATTTCATTTTAACCGCCACACCGGTGCTGTTTCGCCATTTGTTACACTTGGTATTCCTGATCCTGGAAAAGAAAAAGGCTATTCTTTTTCATTTTCTCCGGATAATAAGAAGTTGTATGTTGGCACAAAAAGCATTTTCGACCCAGTTAATAATCAAAATAACAGTTCTTGCTCCATTTTGCAATATGAGCTTACAGCTGGTAACGCTACCCAAATTCAACAGACAGTAACTGCCCTTTATAAAACTTCATTACCCAATAGCACGAATGATCCGCTCTTTATTTCGGATATGCAATTGGCAATGAATGGGAAAATTTACACATCAATTAGAAATCCTTCTTTCAGTTATAATCAAAATTATTTAAGCCAGATCAATTATCCGGACCAAAAAGGATTAAATGCCGGTTTTCAGCTGAATACAATACACGTTGGCGCGCTTATTTTAAGCCTTCCATCCCTAAATCAAACAATCTTCCGCAACGTCGGCAAACTACAGGCGCAAGCCAGTAAAGATACCATTTGCTACGGCGATTCAGTGCAACTTTCGGCTTATGGCGCGGGTGCAGAACGCTTCCGGTGGCAGATTGTCGATGGCCTGACTTCTCCTAACGATACGCTGGCTAATCCGATAGTTTGGCCAACGGTTACTACTACCTACCGGGTTATTGCTTCTTCACCATTTCGTACCGATACGGCTTTTGTAAAAGTGGTAGTTCGGACAAATCCTGAAATAAAGTTAAGTGGCCCCGAAGAAGTTTTTACTTTAGCCGAGAACCAGGAATACCAAGCATCAGGCGAAACGCCCCGAAGCACCTTGAATTGGCAAGTTTTCGGCGGCGAAATTGTTTCCGGGCAAGGCACAAACCATATCAGGGTAAATTGGGCCGAAGCTGGTTCCGGAACGTTAAGAGTAGTTGAAATTACTGGCCAAGCGTGTAATTATTCCGAAAGCTTAAATGTTAAAATTACTGGCTCGCCGCCGCCGGTTTTCTACAACATCATTACGCCCAACGGCGACAAACTGAACGATGCTTTTGTAATCCAAAATCTGAAATGGTATGCTGAAAACGAATTGAAAATTTACAACCGCTGGGGCGTAGAAGTATTCCGGACTCGGAATTATAAAAATAACTGGCAGACAGAAGAATTAAGTAGTGGCGTTTACTTCTACCGTTTTCAAGCCGGAACGCAAACCTGGAAAGGCTGGCTCGAAGTGGTAAAGTAACCATTAGTTTTTCAAACAAAAACGCTACCGTTTTACTTCAGAAAACGGTAGCGTTTTTCGCTTAAAAAGTCGTGGCTCAAACCTCTTGCCTCAGAAATTACTTCCGTTGGTAATCAGCCGGAACTGAAAAAGGAAATTGCAGGTCAGGTTCGTTCAAACTGAATTTGCTGTATTTAATCGCCACTGAAGCTGCTTTGGAATTAGGGTCCGGGTTGGAGGCGCGTTGCAGCAGAATCAAAGATGCCGTCGGGAAAAGGTTATTGCCCTGCGTTTCAAATTCGTTGTAAGTAGCTACAATGGCGTCGCCGGTTTTTTCGTCTATAACCTGCAGGCGTTTGAGTTTGCGCATTTCCACGTCCAGGAACTGGTTGATGAGCAGGTTGTTGCGCAATTGCTGGATCTGCTGCATTTCGCCGCCTTTAATTTCCTTTATCGTGCCCGGTTCGCCCGGCAGGTAATTCCCTAAAAGCATGGCCTGCAACATGTCGAACGAAGCGGCAATGTTGTATTTCTTTTGCAGCATCGAAAAATTGCCGGCAATGTATTCGCGCTGCAACCGGTTCAGCACCTGAATGGTATCGGGGGTAATGCGCACGCGGGCCGCTTCTATGCCCAAAGCCGGCACCACCGAGATCCAGATCACGCTGTCTTTTTTAATGCGGACGGTTACGGCCGAGCCGATCTTTTCATCGGGCTTTTCTAGTTGCATCCGGCCTTTGGCGCTGAAGGTGGTAAATTCGGTGTTCACCACGTTTACAGATACATTCGGCACCGTAGCTGCGGTAGCCGTTACGGGCACCGTTTCCTTCTTGCAGGCGCTTCCTAAAAACGCTATCGAAAAGGCCAGGAAAAGTGCTGCGCGGTTATTCATAAAGTTTTTTGTCACGGATTTTTTTGTCGATCAGGTCCGAAGCGCCGCCGGCTTTTTTAGCTTGCTGCCACTGGCTCAGCGCTTCGTCTTTTTTGCCCAGCTGGAAAAGCACGTCGCCGTAATGCTCGATCACGGTGCCGTCTTTGCTGGTTTCCAGGGCTTTTTCCAGGTATGTTTTGGCGCTGGTATAGTCCTTCATTTTATACAAAACCCAGGCATACGTATCTAAATACGTGCTTTCTTCGGGGGCCATTTTTATCAGTTTTTCAGCCATTTCCTTTGCCTTTGGCAGATCCTGGTTTCTAACCGATAAAAAGTAGCTGTAATTGTTCAGCACGTGAATATTATTCGGATCAATGGCCAGTACGGCTTCGTAGGCGTTATTCGATTTTTCATATTGCTTCATCGAATTATAAGCATCACCGAGCTGCAGGTTGAATTGCGTTTGCAGTTCCGGTACATCCGCAGAAAGCTTTTTGCCGAACTCCAGGGCTTTGGCTGCTTTGCTGAAATTCTTCTTGATCAGGTGCGCCGTGCCGTTATAGAACCATACCACGGCCTGGTTCGGAAACAGATCGGTCGCTTTTTCGGTGTGCATCAGCAACGAATCATTTTCGCCCAACTCTGCATCCAATACTATTAGCTGCTGCCAGACCTGGAAATGCGATTTGTCATATTTTAACGATTTGGCATAGAAGTCGCGGGCGGCTTTTTTATTGCCGCTCAAGGCCTGAATATCCCCGGAAACGGCATAGGCTTTGGCTTCGGTAGGATGCGCTTTTACGGTAAGCTGCGCCAGCTGGGTAGCAGTTGGTTCCAGCTCTTTGTTAGGCAATTGCTGCATGTAACGCACCAGGATCCCGATCTTATCGTCTATGCTTAAAAGCGGGTTTCCGAAGGCAATTTTAAGTTGTTCTTCGGCGGCCTGCGGCTGGTTTTTCTGGCGGTAAAGGTCCGAAAGCAGCAAATGTACCTGCGGATCGTCGGGCACATCCGAACGCAGCAAACGGTTCAGCAAGGCAATGCCTTCGTCGGGGCGGTTATTGGAACCCAGGATCTGGGCCTGCGCCATCACAAACTGCGGTTCGGTGGGGTTATTGTCGATCAGTTTCTGTCCTTCGGCCAGCGCTTTTTCCAGTTGGTTCTGCTTTAAATAAAGCTGCTGTTTCCGGAAAATGATCTGCTCCAGTTCGCCGAATTGCTTTTCGGCTCTTTCGTAAATCCGAACGGCGTCTTCGGTTTTATTCTGCGCTAAATAAAGATCGGCCAGGTTGAAATAATACATTTCTTCCTGCGGAAATTTTTCGAGCAGGCGGGTAAAAACGTTCGTAGCTTCGGCAAACTGCTGGCGGCCGGCGTAAAGCTGACCTAAAAGCAAGTAATAATAGCTGTTTTCCGGGTCCAGATCGAGCGCGGCTTTGGCATAAGGCAGCGCTTCGTTCTCTTTCCGGATGTTCAGGTACATTTCCGCGACCTTGAAGTTGACCGCTGCATTTTCCGGGTTCAGTTTATACGCCTGCATAAAAGACTCCAGCGCCTGCGGGTAATCTTCGAGCATGGCATATTTTACGCCGTCCAGGAAAAAACTCTCGCTGGCCTGCCGGGCTTTCGCATCGATCTCGGCAGGAATTACCAGCGCGGTTTTCTTCTTTTTACGGTTCCGCTTTTCGAGTTTTTCCTGCCGTTTGCGTTCTTTCCGTTCTTTTTTTGTTTCAGATTGCTGGGCAAAAACCGGGGTGCCTGCTGCGGTAAACAACAGGGAAAAGGCAAAAAGGAAAATTCGGATGCGGAACATTAAATATTAGTCTCTGATGGTGTTGTAATCGCCGACGCTCAGGTCAGACTGCTTTCCTTGTAACGTAACGAAGCTGCCCACCATAGAGTTCGTCAGGTTGCTGTTGCGCACGTCGCTGCTTTCCTGAACGATGGAATTGCTGATAACGGTATCGGAAATGCCGGTTTTTTTACCAACAGAAACGTGCGGACCCACAACTGAGTTGGTAATTACCGCTTCGTCGCCAATAAATACCGGCGGAATAATAACCGAATTGGTGATCCTGGCGGAAGGCGAAACGAGGTCTTTTTCGTCTTTAATGTATTCCAGGTAACGCTGGTTGGTATAAACGGTCGCGTTTTTGTTGCCGCAATCGAGCCACTCCGAAATTTTGCCCGGCACAAACTTCGTACCTTTGTTCTTCATGTTCTCGAGCGCGTTGGTCAGCTGGTATTCGCCTTTGTCGGTAATGTTGTTATCGAGCAGGTACTGTAATTCCGAACGCAGATACGCGCCATCCTGGAAATAATAGATCCCGATAATGGCCAGGTCGGAAACGAATTCGGTTGGTTTTTCTACGAAATCGGTGATCTCGTTCTGTCCGTTCATTTTAATTACCCCGAAGGCGCTCGGATCAGCTACCTGCTGCACCCAGATGGTGCCGTCAGAAGACGTGTCGAGTTTGAAATCAGCTTTGAAAAGCGTGTCGGCAAAAGCCACTACCACTTTTCCGTCCAGGGCTTCTTTGGCGCACATAATGGCGTGGGCCGTTCCCAGCGGCTGGTCCTGGTAATGAATGGTACCTTTGGCACCTACTGAAGCCGCAATATCCAGCAGTTTTTGCTCTACCTCTTTCCCGAAATCGCCTATAATGAAAGCAACCTGTTCGATGGGTTCGTGGCAAACTTTGGCAATATCTTCTACCAGACGCTGCACAATGGGTTTGCCGGCGATCGGTACAAGTGGTTTCGGAACGGTGAGGGTGTGCGGACGCATGCGCTTGCCCATGCCCGCCATTGGTACAATTATTTTCATGGTTTTATTTTTTTAGCCGGCCGGAAAGCCGGTTGGTTTTTTTAGATGAACAGATGCTTATTAAAATCTGGTAAAGAGTTTTTATGCCCCAAACGCTATCGTTTTTCCGGCGAAAACCCTACCGTTTTTACTTTTTGCCGGTGCTGCCGTATCCGCCCGCGCCGCGTTCCGTTTCCGAAAGCTGCGCGGTTTCGAGCCAGTTTACGGTTTCGTGTTTCGCCACAACCATTTGGGCAATGCGTTCGCCGTCTTCAATTAAAAATTCTTCTTCCGAAAGGTTTACCAGCAGCACTTTTATTTCGCCGCGATAATCGGCATCTATGGTGCCGGGGCTGTTGAGTACGGTAACGCCGTGTTTGTAGGCCAAACCGCTCCGCGGCCGGATCTGGGCTTCGAAACCTTCGGGCAGCTCAATAAATAAACCCGTTGGAATTAAGGCGCGCTGCAAAGGTTTTAAACTTACTGCCGCATCGAGGTTGGCGCGCAGGTCGAGGCCGGCGGAAAGGGAGGTCTGGTAAGCCGGCAACGGGTGCCGCGATTCGTTAATAACTTTTAATTGCATGTAAATGCTTGTTTTTCAGAATAAATGGTATTACCTGCGGGTTAAAAACTGCTTGATGAATTTCGGTTTTTCGAAGGCATAAATACTGAGCAGAAATAAGCCGCACAGCAAAATATGAAATATATGCCGCAATATAAAATCTTCGATCTCGATCAGGAAACTTGCCGCCGTGAGCACGATGGCCAGCATCAGGTAACTGCTGATCGCTTTCACCGGATACGGAACCGGATAATGACGGTTGCCTAAAAGTAAACAAACCGCCGCCATGGTAAAGTAGCAGATAAGCGTGGTAATGGCGCAGCCCATGTAGCCCAGTTTCGGGATCAAAAACCAGTTGAGTAAAATGGTTAATGCCGCGCCGCCAAAACTGATGTAGGTGCCGTAATGCGTTTTATCGGTTAATTTAAACCACACCGAAAGGTTATAATAAGCGCCCAGAAATAAATTGGCCAAAAGTAAAATTGGCACCACTCTTATGCCGGCGCGGTAACTTTCCTGGCCCAGCAGCATCTGGAAATCTTCGAGGTTGGCGGAAATAAAAAGGAAAATAAAGGCGCAGCAGATCATGAACCATTTCATAACCTTGGCAAACATTTTCGGCGAATTTTTATCCTGGCTCTGCGAAAAGAAAAACGGCTCGGCGGCGTAGCGGAAAGCCTGGATGGTGAGCGTCATGAAAATAGAAAGCTTGTAGCAGGCGCCGTAAATACCTACGGCCGCTAAGTTGCTGGTACCCGGATAAAAACCTTCCGGCAGCCATTCTTTCAGCAGAATTCTATCCAGCACTTCGTTTACCATGCCCGCCAGACCCATGAACATAAGCGGGTAAGCGTATTTTAAAAGCGGCTTAAGCCAGGCAAAATCAAGCTTAAACCGGAACCTTATAAATTCCCGCCAGAGCATGGGTATGTAAAGCAGATTCACGCCCAGGTTCACCAGGAAAACGTAGCCCACCCTTAATTCAGGATCGTAAATTCTGGCGATGTAGGGTTGCAATGCCGGTAAAAAATCGCCCTGGTAAATGTGCTGGCAGAAATACAGGAAAAAAATATTGGCCGTAACGATCAAGAGCACATTGAGCAAACGCAGACTGGCAAACCGGATAGCTTTATTATCTAAACGCAAACGCGCAAACGGAATGGCTACAATGGCATCGGTAGCCAGAATGATGGCCAGCCAGACAATGTAGTGCGCTTTATCGGGGTACTCTAAAAGGCTGGCAATTTGCCCGGAAAACGCTATGAGAATGCCCGAAAAAAGTAAGCTGCTGCTTAGAAGCAAACTCTGCACCCGGTTATAAGTTTCCTGTTTGGCGTAATCGGGTTTGTTGGCGAAACGGAAAAAAGCCGTTTCCATGCCGTAGGTGTAAATAATATTGAAGAAGGCAACGTAGGCGTAAAGTTCGGTTACAATGCCGTATTCTTCGGGCGCAAACATTTTGGTGTAAAACGGCACCAGCAAGTAATTCAGCGCCCGCCCGACAATGGTACTGATGCCGTAAGCGGCCGTTTGGCTGGCCAGTTTTTTCGCAATTGCGCTCATTTAGTTAAATTATTGAATTAGGGAATGAAAGAATGATTGAGTGTTTAAATGAAAGATTTTTTTAATTTTTATTCTATCATTCAATAATTCTTTCATTCAATCACTAAAAAAAACGGTATCCTTTTCAGCCGAAAAACCCACCTGCCGGGTTAAAAGCGAGGTGGGTTTTTAGGATTTCTGTTAAATCTGTTTAGTTACCGGAAAAGGCTGGTTTGCGTTTCTCGAGGAATGCGCGGGTACCTTCTTTAAAATCGGCGGAACCGCAGCAGCGGCTGAAAGAGTTGGCTTCGGTCTGGAAACCCTGTTCTTCTTTGTCGTAAACCGCGTTCACGCAATCTATCACCAAACCTACGGCCAACGGCGCTTTGGCGGTAATTTTCTGCATGATCTCGCGGCATTTGTGCATGAGTTCGCTTTGCGGCACTACGTGGTTAACCAGGCCGTAACCGTAAGCTTCCTGCGCATTGATCATGTCGCCGGTCATCATCAGTTCCAGGGCTTTGCCTTTGCCAACCAGTTGGGTTAAGCGCTGCGTGCCGCCGTAGCCCGGTATAATGCCCAAGTTTACTTCCGGCTGACCGAATTTTGCGTTATCGGCCGCAATACGGATGTGGCAGGCCATGGCCAGTTCGCAACCGCCGCCCAGTGCAAAACCGTTTACGGCCGCAATTACGGGCTTGGTGCAGTACTCTATCATGTCAAAAGTTTCCTGACCGCGCTCGGCAAAACGGCGGCCAACCACTTCATTCAGTTCAGCAATTTCCGAAATATCGGCACCGGCTACAAATGCTTTTTCGCCGTCGCCGGTAAAAATAACGCCTTTAATATCGTCGTCGTCATAAACTTCCTGCATGGCAGTTCTGATTTCCTTTACCGTTTCAATATTCAGCGCGTTCATTTTGCTCGCACGGTTTATTGTAATCGTCAGGATGCCTTCCTGCAGGTCGAGTTTAAGATTAGAATAAGTAGTCATAATTTGCGCAAAGGCTTTCAGTTTATGATTTTGATTGCAATGCAAAGATAAGCAAAACGCGGCAAACAACAGCTTTTCTTGCTGGTAACTAATAATTCGGCCTTTCAGGAATATATTTACTTTATATATAGTATTTGTATTGGAAAAGTACTTACTTAGAGTGGTAAATTGCTGCAATCTCAACTACTTATAACCAAAACATTATGGGATTTATTTCTGAATTTAAAGAATTTGCCTCCAAAGGAAACGTAATGGATCTGGCCGTGGGGGTGGTGATTGGCGCGGCCTTCGGGAAGATCGTGGCCTCGTTTGTAGAAGATGTGCTGATGCCGCCGCTCGGCATTATTATTGGCGGCGTTGATTTCAAACACCTGAAAATTCCGCTGAAAAGCGCGGTAATGGAAAACGGCAAAGTAATTTCCGAGGCCGTAACGCTGAATTACGGTAATTTTATTCAGACCCTGGTCGATTTCCTGATCATTGCTTTTGCCATTTTCCTGCTCATTAAAGGCATTAACCGGCTGAAACGGAAGAAGGTAGAATCTGTGGCTGCCCAGGAAGTTATAAAGAAACTAACCCACGAAGAAGAATTGCTGACCCAGATCCGGGACCTGCTGGCCGAGCGTCCGCGGGTTTAAGGATACCATTTTTTTAACCCCCGGGCGGGCTTAGCCGTATTCGTTTCCGAATGCCGCTAAGCCCGCTTTTATTTACTGATTCATGAAAAAAATTCTCTTCAGCTTTCTTACTTTTTTTACCTTTTTACCTACCGTTTTCGCTCAGGATTCCGATTCTACCAATTACTGGAACTGGGGTGGGGCCGGTACCATAAATGTGGGCCAGGTGGCGCTCAGCAACTGGGCTGCCGGCGGGCAAAGTTCCGTAAACGTGCTGGGACTGGCCAGCCTTTTTGCCAATTACAAACGCGGCACCAGCGCCTGGGATAATACATTGAATGTGAACTACGGCGGCAATAAAACCGGCAAAGAAAAATTCCGGAAAAACGACGATAAACTGGAGCTGAACGCCAAATACGGCCGCCATGCGTTCGGGAAATGGTATTATGCCGGGCAGTTCAACCTGAAAACGCAGCTTTCGCCTACTTTTTTTAAAGATACTGATTCTGTGATCTCCGATTTTATGAGCCCGGCTTTTATCATGACTTCCCTGGGACTTGATTACCGGCCGAACGAAGATTTCTCGCTTTTCCTTTCGCCGGCTACCGGTAAATTTACGTTTGTGAAAAGCCAGCGGCTGGCCGATGCGGGCGCTTTTGGGGTGGAACCCGGGCAGCTCAATAAAGAAGGTTTCCGGGTGCCGAATACCGGGGAACGTTTCCGCGAGGAAATTGGCGCTTACCTGGCCATGCGGTTGCGCCGCGACGTGATGGAAAATATCAAGCTGCAAACCCGGCTCGAACTTTACTCCAGTTACAACAATAACCCCAACAACATAGACGTGAACTGGGAAAACCGCCTCGATATGAAGGTGAACAAATTCATTTCCGTAAGTTTAATAACCGAACTGGTCTACGACGACGATATTATGATTGCAGTAGACCGCGACGAGGACGGAATTTACGAAAGTTCCGGCCCACGTACCCAGTTTAAGGAAACGCTGGGGGTAGGTTTGTCTTACAAATTCTGAAGTAATGAGTTGTTTATCAGGTAAAAATGCTGTCTTTTTCGAACTTAACACCGGGTTGGCTGCGTTAGAAAAACATTTGGTATGAATATTGGTTTTCAATAACTTGCCTGTTTATTTTTTTACGCGCTTACCCAATTGTTTATGAATAAGATATTTGGATTTGTTTTTTCGATCATGTTCTTGTGCGCAGTTGCTTCTGCCCAGGCTCAGAGCCAGGGTGCGCCGCGTGGTCAGGATAATAATGTTTACGGGAATGATGCAGCCACTGCCAAACCGGTTTCGCCTTATGCCAGTAATACCGGCAGCTATACAGTAACGAAGTATAAAGAAAGCAAAACCAAAAAGAAGCTGCGCCGCGGCGAAGCCCGTTCCCGCTTATCGGTTCCGCAGCCCAAAGGCAAACCGCTGAAGCATAAAAAGAAACGTAAATTCCTGTTTTTCGGATAGAACTTTTAAAATGAAAATCCGGCCCTTACCAGAAGAGCCGGATTTTTTTATGCCCGCACTTTTTGAGCTGAAAGGCATACCGTTTTTTAATCCTGGAAAACGAAGCAAAAAGCTAGCTCATAAATCAAAGTTTCTCCGTAGCGTAGGGTTTAAACCCTATGCTACGGAGAAACCCTTTCTGGCGCAAGTGTTCAGATGCAGGCGTCACTTGTGACTAAATCATGTTGGCAAGTCTTCAGACTTGTGTAAATACTAACAACGGTTTTCAAAGTTTCCGTAAAAGATTCACGAAAGTCTGAAGACTTTTTCACCTGTATGAGTCACAAGTGACGCCTTCGGCTGAACACTTGCGCCAGCATATAGCCAGTACTTTTGAGGCTTAAAATGATACCGTTTTTTTACTCTGGAAGGAAGTAAAAAACAAAACCCTTCCGCTTTGCAGCAGAAGGGTTTTTTATCTTAAAACGCTACCGTTTTTCGGTTAAAAATTACAGCGTACGTTTTACTTCTTTCTCGGTGTATGCTTCAATAATGTCGCCTACTACCAGGTCATCGAATTTCTTGATGCTGATACCGCATTCGAAACCGGTGCGCACTTCGGCTACATCGTCTTTGAAACGTTTCAGCGCCAGGATATCGCCGGAGTGAACCACGATACCATCGCGTATGATCCGGATCTTGGAGTTTCTGGTAATGGTACCATCGGTAACCATACAGCCGGCAATCGTACCCACTTTCGTGATCTTGAATACCTCGCGTACTTCTACGTTGGCTACAATTACTTCCTGAACGGTAGGGGCAAGCATACCTTCCATCGCGTCTTTCAGTTCGTTGATGGCGTTGTAGATGATCGAGTACAGACGGATATCGATCTGTTCCTGCTCAGCCAGTTTACGCGCATTCAGCGATGGACGAACCTGGAAACCGATAATGATCGCATCGGAAGCCGAAGCCAGCAATACGTCGGATTCGGAGATCTGACCCACACCTTTGTTCAGGATATTTACCTGTACTTCCGGGGTAGAAAGTTTTAGTAATGAGTCGGAGAGTGCTTCTACCGAACCATCCACGTCACCTTTCACGATCACGTTCAGTTCCTTAAATGAACCGATAGCCAGACGGCGGCCGATCTCATCGAGGGTAATGTGTTTCTTGGTCCGCATGCTTTGCTCGCGCAGTAACTGGGTACGGTTGGTTGCCAGTTCGCGGGCTTCGCGTTCGGTTTCCATTACCTGTAACTTATCGCCGGCCTGCGGTGCGCCATCCAGACCCAATACCTGCACCGGCGTAGATGGAATAGCTTCCTTCATTTTTCTGCCGCGGTGATCGGTCATGGCTTTAACGCGTCCGAAATGAGAACCTGCCAAAACGATATCGCCAACTTTCAGCGTTCCGGTTTGCACCAGCACGGTAGTTACGTAACCACGGCCTTTATCCAGGGAGGCTTCAATAACGGTACCCAGGGCTTTTCTGTTCGGGTTTGCTTTCAGTTCCAGAATTTCGGCTTCGAGCAATACTTTTTCCAACAGGTCTGGAATACCCTGGCCCGATTTGGCCGATATTTCCTGGCACTGGTATTTACCGCCCCACTCTTCCACTAAAACGTTCATCGCGGCAAGCTGCTCACGAATTCTGTCCGGGTTAGCGGCTGGTTTATCTATTTTGTTTATCGCAATTACAATTGGCGAACCGGCGGCCTGCGCGTGATTTAAGGCTTCTTTGGTCTGAGGCATCACGTCATCGTCGGCAGCTACCACAATAATTACAACGTCGGTTACTTTGGCACCACGGGCACGCATCGCGGTAAACGCTTCGTGACCCGGGGTATCCAGGAAAGTAATACGTTTTCCGGTTTCAGTAAGTACATCGTAAGCACCAATGTGCTGGGTAATACCACCGGCCTCACCAGAAGCTACGCGGGAATTACGGATGTAATCGAGCAGGGAAGTTTTACCGTGGTCAACGTGACCCATGATGGTAACGATTGGTGCACGATCCTGCAGGCTTTCCGGATCTTCTTCTTCCAGAATACTTTCTTCTTCTTCTGCGGAAAGGAATTCTACATCGTAGCCAAACTCATCGGTAATGATCGTGATCGCTTCGGCATCGAGACGCTGGTTAATGGAAACGAACATGCCCAGGCCTAAACAAACCTTAATTACTTCGTTCACCGACACGTTCATTAAAGAAGCTAAGTCGTTGGCCGAAATAAATTCCGTCAGTTTCAGCGTTTTAGATTCCGACTGTTCCTGCATGCGTTGTGCTTCGGTAGCATCGGCGATAGCAGAACGTTTCTCTCTTCGATATTTGGAACGGTTACCCTGGTTTCCGCCTTTGCCACCGCTTAAGCGGGCCAGCGTAGCCTTGATCTGTTCCTGAATCTGTTTGTCGGTAACCTCCGGTTTCGGATTGGCTGCCTGAATTGGACGCTGGTTGCCTTGCCCCGGACGGTTACGATCGCCTGGACGACCCTGGCCACCGCCGCCCCCCGGACGCTGCCCACCTTGACCTTGTCCCTGGCCACCACCGCCTTGCGGACGATCACCTGGTACGTTGGTAGTTGGGGCCTGCGTAATGATGCGCTTGCGTTTTTTCTTATCGCCTCCCTGGCCTGGCTGGCCCGGACGGTTTTTATTGTCGGAAGAAGCTACCGGCTTGCCGCCTTTTTTGCGGAAAGAATCTTTCGGTAATTCAATTTTACCCAGTACGGTTAAGCCTTTCAGCTGATCGCCTTTGGCCGCAATGGTTTCTACCGCATCGGCTGCCGGAGTTACCGGCGCTGCTGGTGGCGTTGGCGTGGCCGGAGCAGCAGGAGTAACCGGTGCAGCAGCTGCCGGTTTGGCGGGCTGTACTTGTGGTGCTTCTGTTTTAGGAGTTTCCGGCTTCGGATTTTCAGCCTTCGGCGTTTCTGCTTTTGGTGCTTCCGTTTTAGGAGCGTCCGGTTGCTTTGGCGCGGCAGCTACCGGCTGAACGGGTTCTGCTTTCGGTGCTTCTGGTTTTGGTGTTTCAACTTTTGGCGTTTCTACTTTCGGCATTTCTGCTTTCGGCGTTTCGGCTGGTTTTTCAACGGCCGGTGCCGGCGCTTCTGTTTTAGGAGCCGGGGCTGGATCGGGAGTTTTGGCTTCTGCCGGTTTAGGCGTTTCGGTTGCTTTAGGGGCTTCCGCTGCTTTTGGTGCAGCCGGTTTACCTTTGGCATCGAGGTCTATTTTACCTAATACTTTTATACCTGGCAATTTTACGCCGGTGGCCGGAGCTTCTTCCTCGGTTTTAGCCGGGGCGGCTGGTTTGGTTTCAGCAGAAGGGGCAGGCGCTGGTTCCGGAGCTGGTGAAGCAGGAGTTTCCGCAACTGGTTTAGCCGGGGCAGCAGGCTTGGCCGAAATTTCCGGTTCAGCTTCCTTGGCTTTTTTAACTTCCAGTTCCGGAGCTTTTTTCACTTTTTCCAGGGCTTCCAGTTTGTCGGCTACAGAAGATTCAAACGCTTTGAGCAATAACTTGAACTGTTCCTGGGTAATTTTTGCGGTAGGTTTATTCTCGATCTCAAAACCTTTGAGGGTCAGGAATTCTACCACAGAAGAAATACCTATGTTCAAAGTTTTTGCAGCCTGATTTAGCCTCATTGTTTTTTCTTCTGTCATGCTCAACTGTTCGGTATTATATATTTTAATGGTTAACAGGTAATTCGTTGTAAAATAGTAAACGCAAATTTCGGTAATTTTCCGGAAATAAGCACTTTTTAACGCCCAAAGGCTAGCGTTTTTCCGCCAGCCCCGGGAGTTTTTAAGTAATTAAGCTTCTGGTTCCGATTCCGAATCAAATTCCTGACGGATAATATTCAGGACATCTTCTACGGTTTCTTCTTCCAGCTCGGTGCGGCGCACCAGGTCTTCTTTGCTTACAGCCAGTACCGATTTTGCCGTGTCCAGGCCGATCTTTTTCAGTTCGTCGAGTACCCAGGCTTCAATTTCGTCGGAGAATTCGTCTAAGGCAATGTCTTCGTCGTATTCTTCCTGCTCGCGGAACACATCTATTTCGAGGCCAACCAGACGGCTTGCCAGTTTAATGTTCTGTCCGCCTTTACCAATGGCTAAAGAAACCTGATCCGGTTTCAGGAATACGGCTACGCGACCTTCTTCCTGGTTGATCTTCATGCTGGTAATTTTGGCCGGGCTCAGCGCGCGCTGAATGTAAAGCTCCAGGTTATCGGTATAGTTAATTACATCGATGTTTTCGTTCTCGAGTTCACGCACAATGGTGTGAATACGGGAACCTTTCATACCCACGCAGGCGCCTACCGGATCGATGCGGTCGTCGTAAGATTCTACGGCAACTTTGGCTCTTTCGCCCGGTTCGCGCACAATATTTTTGATCACGATCAGGCCGTCATAAATTTCCGGAACTTCGTTCTCGAACAAGCGCTCCAGGAAAACCGGCGAGGTGCGGGAAAGAATGATCTTCGGGTTGCCGTTAATTACTTCCACGCGCGAAACTACCGCCCGAACTACATCGCCTTTACGGAAACGGTCTTTCGGGATCTGCTCGGTTTTTGGAATGATCAGCTCGTTATCTTCGGTATCTACCAGCATTACTTCGCGGTTCCAAACCTGATATACTTCGCCGGAAATGATCTCGCCCACCAGGTCTTTGTATTTCTGGTAAACGATCTCTTTTTCCATGTCTTTGATGCGCTGGATTAGGGTCTGGCGGGCGGTGAGAACGGCGCGGCGGCCAAAATCTTCCAGCTTCACTTCTTCGGCCAGTTCTTCGCCGATTTCGAAATCAGGCTCGATTTTCTGGGCTTCGGAAAGCGGAATTTTATCGTGATCCCAGATATCTTCGGAGTTATCATCCACAATTTCGCGGTTGCGCCAGATCTCGAGGTCGCCCTTCTCTACGTTCAGGATAATGTCGAAATTATCGTCGGTGCCCCATTTTTTACGGATCATGGTACGGAATACATCTTCCAGGATCCGCATCATGGTTGGGCGGTCTATGTTCTTGAATTTCGCAAACTCGGCGAACGATTCGATGAGCACTGAACTGTTCATGCTGTATTTATTTAAATGATATTACAATGTTGGCTTTTACAATATCGGCGAGCGGAATGTTGGTTGGTTCTGCGGCCAGTTTTTTGTTTTTGCCTTTGCTTTCTTCGGTTAAAAGGATAGCGTTTTCTGATACTTCGTTCAGGATCCCGATCTTTTCGGCACCATCGGCCATTTTAAGCTTTAGCTTGCGGCCTACATTGCGCTGAAACTGGCGCGGGCTGGTAAGCGGGTAGTCTATGCCCGGCGAAGTTACTTCCAGCACGTAGCTGAATTCTTCGCCCTGCTGCTCTTCAATGCGCTTGGCCAACCGGCGGCTGATGCTGGCGCACTGGTCGATACTGATGCCCTGGTCGCCGTCGGCCATTACAGTTACTTTGGGTTTGATAGGCGATTCGGATACGGTTACGCCAACCAAAAACAGGTCGCTTTCGGGCAGTATTCCTTCCAGCATTTTCTCAACAGCTGCAACAGTCAGGCTCATGGTTTAAGGTAAAAACGAAGTAATAAGAAACAAAACAGGGGACTTCATGTCCCCTCGCTTCCCTGATTTTTCTACAAAAGTAGGAACAAAACTTGATTTTTGCAAATACTGGTATTTTATTCCGTTAAGATACCGTTTTTCTGAGGCATTCGTTACGTGGTGAAGCTGCTTTTTGCGCGCTAATTCGCTACTTTTGTTTTTCATTTCTGAACACCCTCAAAGCTGCGTGCGCCGGACTTTAATTTTTACGATTTATTTATTTACGCTGGCCTGGCTGCTGGTAGGGGTGGTTTGCATTAATACCCCGCCGGCTACGTTCTGGCCGGCCGGTTTCATTGCCATGACGCTGCCGGCGCCGCTTTTGCTGAACCTGGGTTTCCTGTTTTACTGGCTCTTTGGTAAATCGGTGCGGGTTTTAATTCCGGTGGCAGTGCTTTTTCTGGCCTGGGGGTTTTACAAACGCGGTTTTGCCATTAATTTATTTCCGGCCAAAGCAAGTGCCGACGATAAAACGCTGACGGTGCTGAGTTACAACGTGCGCATTTTTAATTTGTACGAACACCTGCGCGTAGATGGTTTTGAGATCTCGATCGAGGAAATTAACTGGGTGAAAAACTACCCGGCCGATATTTTTTGTTTACAGGAATTTTATAACGAACCCGGTCACAATATTTATAACTCGGTAGAGAAGATCTGGAAAGGGAATGCCAAGTATGCGTTTGTTTCCAAATCGTTGGTAAACCACGTGGGCGGACAATTCGGGCTGGCTATTTTTTCGAAATACCCGATCGTAAATAAAGGCTCTATAAAATTCGGGAAGCTTACGCAGAATCACGCCATGTTTGCCGACCTGAAAATTCATGAAGATACGATCCGGGTGTATAATTTCCATTTGCAAAGCATGAGCATCGAGGAAAAGGAAATTGTGGAAAGTTATTCGGGCGAAAGCCAGGAAAGAATGATGCGGGTAAAACAATTGAGCCGCCGCCTGAAAAAAGGTTTTTTAAAGCGCAGCGCGCAGGTAGATACGCTGGTAGCGCATTTTCAGGCTTGTCCGTACCCGGTAATTATTGGCTGCGATCTGAACGATACGCCTTACAGTTATACCTACGATAAATTTGACGGGCTGCTGAATAACGCTTTTACGAAAGCAGGAAACGGTTTTGGCGCTACGTATAACGGTAAATTGCCTTTTTTGAGGATCGATAACCAGTTTTACAGCGATGATTTTAAGGTAACGGATTTTAAATTGCATACAGAGGTGCCTTATTCCGATCATTTTCCGGTTTCGGCTACGTATGTTTTAAAAAGGAAGTAATGGGGGTTGGATTTAAGGATTGTGCGGAGTTTTGGGGTTTAAAACCATACCGTTTTATTGCGTCATCTCGACGATAGGAGAGATCTCATCCGGATGGTAGTAATGTTTGCTATGGAGTTTTTGAAGCTTGAAATTATACTGTTTATCATAGCCACCTTCTTTCCCCTAATAAATGGCTTTTAACTTCCATAGTTAACTTTTCCCCTCAAGCCGGGTGGCTTCGTTTCTGCGTTCGCGGCTGCAACCTTACCTGCCCTTGCGGGCTGGCTAAAGCCACCGGTAAGCTTGGAGGCCGCTCTCACAGAAACTGGGATCATACACCTTCGTAGTCAGCTTCTTTTTAGTTTAGCTTCCTTCATTACGTGATCTTCAGGTAACGCTGCGCTGGCGATAGGCGTGGATAACCACCCCAACCCCTCCTTGAAAAGGAGGGGAGCTGGTAGTAGCCAGCTTAAATGCAGAAGCTATTACTCAAACTATAGAGCGTAAAACGCTATGCTTTCAAGCTGAAAAAGTAAAAATAAAGCAGGAAGCAAAAGCTCCCCTCCTTACCAAGGAGGGGTTGGGGGTGGTTGTTTTCGATGCAGAAATTCTCCCTTTAGAATAAAGATTACAAAGCAGGAAATTTAAAATCCTGCCAATCCCTAAAATCCTAAAAATCGTGTTCAGACAAACTTCATTGCCGTCTGCTTTAGCTGACGGGTTTAAGGGAATTTCAGGAAACTGTTTAAGCCCTTCTGCCTTTTATAATTAATCTCTTAACTTTGTTCTTTCCTTTTTAGGGCTGAAATCCTACCGTTTTAACGAACGAATTGCTTATGAATAGTTTTCCGCTGAAAATATACAATACGCTTACCCGTAAAAAAGAACTTTTTGAACCGCTTGCGGCGCCTTTTGTGGGCATGTACGTTTGCGGCCCAACGGTTTACGGCGAAGCGCATTTAGGCCATGCCCGCGCGTATGTTTCTTTCGATGTGCTGTATCGTTACCTGAAAAATGTTGGTTACAAGGTGCGCTACGTACGCAATATTACCGACGTGGGACATTTGGTGAACGATGCCGACGAAGGAGAAGATAAGATCGGGAAAATTGCCAAGCTCGAGAAGCTGGAACCGATGGAAGTGGTACAGTATTTTACCAATAGCTTCCATCACGACATGGCGCTGCTCAACATTCTGCCACCGGATATCGAGCCCCGCGCCTCCGGCCACATCATCGAGCAGATCGAAATGATCAGGGAAATTATGGATAACGGGCTGGCTTACGAAGTAAATGGTTCGGTTTATTTCGATGTGCCGGCTTATAATAAAGAACATAAATACGGCAAACTTTCGGGCCGCATAATTGAAGAATTGCTTTCGAATACGCGGGAACTGGAAGGGCAACAGGAGAAACGTTCGCCGCTGGATTTTGCGCTTTGGAAAAAAGCTTCGCCGGAGCACATCATGCGCTGGCCTTCGCCCTGGGGCGATGGTTTTCCGGGCTGGCACCTGGAATGCTCGGCCATGAGCCGGAAATATTTAGGAACTACCTTCGATATTCACGGCGGTGGATTGGATTTAATGTTCCCGCACCACGAATGCGAAATTGCGCAAAGCCAGGCCAGCAACAGTAAGTCTGACGAAGCCAAATATTGGGTGCATAATAATATGATCACGATAAACGGCCAGAAAATGGGCAAGTCGCTGGGCAATTTTATTACCCTGGGCGAACTGTTTTCCGGCGATCATAAAATGGTGGATATGCCGTATTCGCCCATGACGCTGCGTTTCTTTATTTTGCAGGCGCATTATAGAAGCACCCTTGATTTCAGCAACGAAGCCTTGCAGGCGGCTCGCAAAGGCTACGTGAAACTGATGAACGCTTTGCGCTTACTCGAAAAACTGGAAGCGGCTTATGCGGAAGTTCCGGAAGAAGGCGAAGCGGACCTAGAAACAGTGAAAATGATTGAAAGCTGCTACCAAAGCATGGCTGACGATCTGAATACGGCAAAAGCGATTTCGGGATTATTTAACGTGGTTTCGTTTCTGAACGGGAAGTTCCGGGAGCCGATACTTTCAGCAGAAGTTTCGAAAGCTACTTTGGCGTTCATTCTTACCCATTTCCGCACGCTGGTGCTTGATGTTTTAGGTTTGAAAGACGAAAAAGCGGCCGATGCGGATGCCTTGCTGGAAGTGGTAATGGAGTTCTATAAAAAAGCCAAAGCTGAAAAAGATTACGCGCAGGTAGATGCCATCCGGGCTGCGCTGAAAAAGCAAAACCTTGTACTGAAAGATTCTAAAACCGGAGTAGACTGGAGTTATGAATAAAAGACTGATTGCCGCCACTTTTTTAACCGTTTTTAGTTCCGTTTTCTGGAGTTGCGATTCGAGTACTCAGAAGCGGGAAAAAGTAGGAAAAGCTCCCGAAATTAAAGAACCGGAGATGCTGAAAAGCCCCGCTTTTATTGCCGATTCGGCTTATAAATATACGGCCGCGCAGGTGGGCTTCGGTCCGCGTATTCCCAATACTGAAGCCCACGTTAAAACCGGCGATTATTTAATTGCCAAGCTGAAGGCCTTTGGCGCTACGGTTACCGTGCAGGAATTCGAAAGCATGGCGTTTGACGGCACGATGCTGAAAATGCGCAACATCATTGGCTCCATAAATCCGGACGCCAAGAAACGGGTTATGCTGGCGGCGCACTGGGACACGCGCCCCTGGGCCGATAAAGATTATCAGCGGAAAGATGAACCCATAGATGGCGCCAACGACAGCGCCAGCGGCGTGGGTATTTTGCTGGAAATTGCTCGGGTAATTAACGGGGCGAAGGAAAAACCGAACATAGGAGTAGACATCGTTTTTTTTGACGGTGAAGACTACGGTTACGATGAAAGTACGCAGCACGACAAAGTAAACAAACTAGCCAACAGCGGTACCGATACGTGGTGCCTGGGTTCGCAATACTGGGCAAAGAACCTGCACACACCGGGCTATAAAGCCGATTATGGTATTCTGCTGGATATGGTTGGTTCTAAAACGGCCAAATTTGCCAAAGATGCTTCGTCGCGGAATTATGCCTCGCACGTGCTGAACAAGGTTTGGGATGTAGCCGATAAAATTGGTTATGGCGAATATTTCGTGCACGTAAACACGCCAGGCATTACCGACGACCACGATTACGTAAACCAGGCCGGCACCCCGATGATCGATATTATTGAGTACAATCCGCTCACCAACGATTATTTTGCGCCCTACCACCACACCCACCAGGATAATATGAATATTATTGAACGCCGCAGCTTAAAAGCGGTAGGCCAAACGGTGCTGGAAGTGCTTTACCGGGAGTAGAAAACGGTATTACTTTGAAGGTAAAAAGTCCTGAATAGCTGGTCTTGTACCGGCAGTTCAGGACTTTTGGTTTAGTTGCTTTAGGAATATGTTTTTTTAATTTTTCGCTAAATACTCCAACCAACTTCCATCTTTCCCAACTTCCAGTCTAGCTTTCCGGCCGCAAACCAAGGCTAAATTATGCGCTTCGTGGCCAACCGGGAAATCGAAACAAACCGGGAAATTGTATTTAGATGTGTGTTCGCGGATAATTTCGTAAGCGTTTTGCCCGAAAGGAATGAGGTTGTCTTTCATGTCGCTCATGTGACCGATGATGAGGCCGGCGAGGTTTTGTAATTTACCGCAGCGGTCTAAATGCACCAGCATCCGGTCGAGGTGATACAGGTATTCGTCGAGATCTTCCAGGAAAAGGATCTTACCATCGTAATCGAAATCGGAACGGGTGCCGATTATGGTGTGCAGGATCGATAAATTACCGCCAACCAATTCGCCTTCCGCCTTACCCAAACGGTTAAAAGTATGTGCTGGAACTTCGTAGGAAATAGCTTCACCAAACAGAATTTTGCGCAGACTTTCGATTGCGGCTTCGCTGCCTTCGCGCGGAAAAAGAATGGGCATAATGGCGTGCAGGCTTTCGAAACCAAGTTTATACAGGTGCGCGTGCAAAGCCGTTACATCGCTGAAACCAATTACCCATTTCGGGTTTCGGGCGAATTCGGTGAAATCCAGATCGTCTAAGATTCGGGCGGTGCCGTAACCGCCGCGGGCGCATAAAATAGCTTTTACTGAAGCATCGTCGAGGAAACGCTGCAGGTCGCTTCGGCGAAGTGCGTCGGAGCCGGCAAACTGGTGAAATTCCGCGCCAATAGTTTCGCCTAAAATTACTTCCAGTCCCCAGCTTTGTAACACCGTTATGGCAGGCTGCATTTCTTCCAGGCTCACTTTTCGGGCAGTAGAAACGATCGCAATTTTATCGCCGGCTTGCAGGTTCATTTTGTTAATGATTGATTGAGTGAATTAGTGAATGATTGGGTTAGTGAATGAGAGAATAATTGAGTGTCAGCGTGGATGAATTCCGGGGTAAATAAAGACTTTTTTAGCGGAAAAGCATAGCGTTTTGGGGCGTAAAACTACGCTTCAGGAACGTCTTTTTTTGAAGAAAAGGAAATAGATGCCGAGTACCAGCGCCACTAACACAATGGCATAATAATAGAGCGGTTCGCGGTTTTTTTCCTGCACTATATCCGTCACGATCGCGTACAGGTTTATACCGAAAAGGAGCAACAGGAAAATACCGGCAATTTTATAACGCATGGGGAGCTTAATTAAAAAACGGTAGGGTTTGGGGTGAAAAAACTAAAAGCTCCTCTTTTATGCAAAAAGAGAAGCTTTCAGGTATTCGTTTTTTATTCTGGCATTACATTAACAAACCCGCCAGCGTAGCCGACAGGTAAGAAGCCAGGGTACCGCAGATCAAGGCCCGCACGCCCAGGTTCGCCAAATCTTTACGGCGCGTTGGAGCCAGCTCGCCGATACCACCCACCTGAATGGCAATGGAGCTGAAGTTGGCAAAACCGCAAAGCGCAAAACTGGCGATCAGGAAAGACTTCGGTTCGAGCTTGTCTTTTAAAGCCGTCAGGTCGAGGTAAGCTACGAATTCGTTCAGCACCATTTTGGTACCCATTAAAGAACCGGCATCGAAAATATCTTTGGTAGGAACGCCCATGGCCCAGGCAAAACCGGCAAAAACGGCCCCCAGAATGGTTTTCAGGCTTAGCTTACTCAGATCTACGCCTACGCCGGTAAGGTCTAAACCGGCGCTTACCAATAAACCACCAATGGAGCCCAGTAAATAATCTACCAGTGCAATTAAGGCAATAAAACCGAGTAGCATGGCAATTACGTTCAGGCCTACGCGAAGGCCATCGGATGCGCCGTGCGAAATGGCATCGATCAGATTAGAGTGCTGTTTGGTTACTTCCAGTTTTACTGTGCCTTTTGTTTCGGAAGGTTCGGTTTCGGGGTACACGATTTTGGAAATCACGAGTGCTGCCGGGGCCGCCATTAAACTGGCCGCAATTAAATATTCGGCCGGAACACCCAGGGCAATGTAAACCGCCATTACGCCGCCGGCAATACAGGCCATACTTCCGGCCATGGAAGCTAAAAGTTCGGAACGCGTCATACCAGCCAGGTACGGTTTGATCATGATCTGCGCTTCTACCTGGCCCACAAAAGCACTCGCTACGTTACTCAACGCCTCGGAACCGGAAACGCCCATGAGCCAGTGCACGGCTTTGGCAATTACGGCTACAATGCGCTGCATCAGGCCAATGTGGTATAGAATGTTTACCAGCACGGCCACAAAGATAATGGTAGGAATAATGTTGAAAAAGAAAACGAAGCTGTTGGAAGGACCGAAAACCTGAGCCATGAGTTCGCGGTTTACCAGCGGGCCAAAAACGAATTCAGCGCCTTTACTCGAAAAATCCAGGAGTTTGGTTACGCCGGCGCCCAGTTTCCCGAAGATCACTTTACCAATGGGCACTTTCAGAATGAAAATTGCCAGACCTAACTGCACCAGTAAACCTACTATTACCAGCCGGTAGTTAATGGCTTTGCGATTATTCGACATTAAAAAAGCGATGCCTAAAATAAGTGCTACGCCAATAAGCCCGGTAAAACGGTCCATAAAATTTGGTTTGTTAAAAAAATAAAAACGCCGAAAATGCTTGCAGCAAGGAGAAAATCAAACTGTTATGCATGCAGTTTTTAAGCCGCCAAAGATAAGTAAAATTTGCTAGTTGCTTCACAATGCGTTAACATAAAAAAAAGTCTTCCGGCCACGGCCGAAAGACTTTTGGGTGCTGAAACAATACCGTTTTGCTTAGTTAGCGTTGTAGAGATTCTCTACTTCCTGCCAGTTAATGATGTTAAAAAACGCCGCAATATAATCCGGGCGACGATTCTGGTAGTTCAGGTAATAAGCATGTTCCCAAACATCAAGGCCCAGAATTGGCTTGCCACCGCAGGTTTGTGCATCCGGCATCAGCGGGTTATCCTGGTTAGGCGTAGAGCAGATCTCCACGCTGCCGTCTGATAATTTGCAAAGCCAGGCCCAACCCGAACCAAAACGCGTCGTTGCCGCCGCAGTAAACTGGGTTTTAAATTCATCGAAAGAACCGAATTTGTTATTGATAGCCTGAAGCACATTGCCTGTTGGCAGTCCACCACCGTTGCCGCTCAGCAGTTTCCAGAAGAAGGTATGGTTCCAGTGGCCGCCACCGTTATTACGCACTGGCATTGGTAAGCCCGCAGTTTTCATGATTTCATCCAAGGATTTACTTTCCAGTTCAGTGCCTTTAACGGCATTGTTCAGGTTGGTTACGTAAGCCTGGTGGTGCTTGGTATAGTGAATTTCCATGGTGCGCGCATCGATGTGCGGTTCCAGGGCATCGTAGTTATAGCCAAGTTGAGGCAATAGAAATTCGTATTGCGTTACGCTCATAGTTTTAAGGTTTAAAGGTTAAAGTTCCCAGTAGGGCTTATTTCAAAGGTATATTATTTTCGTTTATTCTGAAAGAAACTGCTCATTAAATCTGCGCATTCGTGCTGCATTATGCCGGTTTCCAGCTCGGTTTTTGGGTGCAACAGATTGCCGAATTTCCGGTAGCCGCGTTTCGCATCGGGCGTAGCATACACTACGCGTTTTAACTGGCTCCAGTTCAGGGCGCCGGCGCACATGGGGCAGGGTTCTACGGTAACGTAAAGCGTGCAATCGTGGAGGTATTTATTGCCTAAGTTGTTCGCAGCAGCGGTTATGGCCAGCATTTCGGCGTGCGCGGTAACGTCGTTCAGTTTTTCGGTCTGGTTGTAGGCGCGCGCCAGTATCTTGTTGTTGCACACCACCACGGCGCCGATCGGAATTTCCCCTTCTTCCAGCGCGTATTGTGCCTGTTTAAAGGCTTCTTTCATAAAGGTTTCGTCGGAATATAAGCTCAGCACTTTTTTAGTGATTAATGATTAATGGATAACGATTCGTAAACCTGGCAGCTCCGGTTTTTGGGGTAAAAACGATAGCGTTTTCCGATTGCCAACGAGGGTTTACGAAAAACGCTATCCGGAATGCTTAAGAGGAAAGCTGGGAATTCATTAAGAACTGACTTTGATGGAGTTCATCACTTTGTTGGCGGTTGCCTGCCATTTGTCTTTCAGCAGGGTTGGGGCATTGAAGGTGAAGATCATAAGTTTGCCACCTTTCAGGTAATACTGCATGATGGTGTATTTTTTAACCGGGGCTTTGTTGCTGTTCGGGTTTTCGTCTTTTAGAGTAGAAACAAACTCGAACACGATCATCTGTTTTTTATCGATCTCTTTGATCTCTTCTCTTATGAACTGCACTTCCGAGAAAGTGCGCATGATGGAGGCTTTGTAAATATCTTTTACTAAGGGCAGATCCCGGGCAATGAACGTGGTTGGTTTTTCATTTACGCTGAAATCTATCTGGCCATTTTTACTGCTGTAAACGCCCAGTGGTTTGCGCGCCGCCGGGTATTTTACGGCAATTCCTTCGTCGGGCATTACGGTAAATTCTTCGGGCAGGGAAACGGTTACGCGTTTAGCAATGGTTACTTTTTTAAGATTGATTGGCGCATCATAATTATAGTTGCGGTTAGCCGGAGCGGTTGGTTTGCCTTTACTGCCGTAACTGCTGCTCTGGGCATAGCCAACAGCGGTGTTTAAAAGGAAAAAAGATAATAGAATAAAAAATACGTTTTTCATTTCTGATAATAATTGAGACGGCAAGTTAGCCAAGAAACGTTGGTTTTTAAATTTTAGCGTTTCAACCACGACAAATTTGCGGCCAATTGTAGTTCAGTATGAAGGCTTTTTGATGCTTTTAAGGTTGGAAGGTTACCGTTTCTGATCGCGGATTTGCGGAGTTACTGGATTTTGCGGAGTTTTTTGGTTTGAAAAGATAGCGGTTTTTTAATCGTCATTTCGACGATAGGAGGGATCTATTGGAGCTAAGTAAGAGCGGTTGCTCTTGAGTTTTTATACTTGAAAGGATAGCATTTTCATAGATTGCTTCTGTTCTTAATTATTAATTTTTAATTATTAATTAAACTTTCTCCCTCAAGCCGGGCGGCTTCGTTTAGCTACGCTGAATCTCCGATTTCTGCGTTCGCGGCTGCAACCCTTCCTGCCCTTGCGGGCTGCCTCCTGCGTCAGCACCGGAAGTCTTGGAGGCCGCTCTCACAGAAACTGGTGTCAGTTCCCTTCGTAGCTCGCTTCTTTTTAATTTACTCTCTCAAATAACGTGATTTTCAGGAAACGCTGCGTTGGCGGGATGCGTAAAATCAGGTGTTAAAAATCATGTTCAGCATTTCAATCCCTAAAATCGTGTTCAGACCATTGCCGGCTGCTTTTGCTGAAGAACAAAAATGCTAGGGTTTTACCCCGAAAAACTCCACGCATAAAAAAGCGCCAGGCAAATGCCTGACGCTTTTTAAAAAGTCTTCCCCTGAATTAGGGGAGGTTACACTTTCGTAACGACTTTTAAATTATCGCCTGGTGTACGGTCGATTAATTTGTTGTAAGGGTCGATGCCGGCTTTGCTTGGTTTTTCTTTTACGAAAATTTCCAGTTTGTTCTGGCCGGTTTTAATGCGTTGCTTTTCGAAATACACCGGAACGTCTTTGCCAACTTTCTGGCCTTTTTCTTTTTTGTACGTGAACACGGCAACGTCAACCAGGTCGTTCATTTTGGCTTCTTTTTCGTTGCCCAAGCTGTCGGCGTAGTATTTTTTGGCATCCAGGTTCAGGGTTACTTTATAGCGGCCGTCTTTCATTTGCTGGTAGGTTGGTTCGTTGGCTTTGTTTTCGTAAAGCGTAATGTTCTCAAACATATCGGCCACTAAATACTGCAATGAATCCGGGGTAGCTTTCTTGATGTATTTCAGGAATTCTACTGATGTGGTGTAAGGTGCTTCCTGGAATTTAACGGCGTTCAGGTATTCTTTGATGGCACCGTTCAGTTTGTCTTCGCCTAAATAATCTGCTAGCGCATACATCACTACAGAGCCTTTCTGGTAATGAATGTATTGCTGGTTTTCTACTTTGTAAAGCGGCAATTCTTTCTGGTCTTCGCGGGCGCGGCCACTCAGGTATTTGTCCATTTCGTAGCGCAGAAATTTCTGCATCCGGTCGTCCCCGTAAGTTTTTTTCATCACCATTAAAGCGGAATACTGGCTCATGGTTTCTGAAAGCAATGTTCCGCCCTGAACGTTCGCGCCAATTACCTGATGCGCCCACCACTGATGCGCTACTTCGTGGGCTGTTATGTAAAACGGATAATCTACGTCTTCTTCGTCTGCATCATCGATATCGGCAATAAAACCAACGCTTTCAGAGAATGGAATGGTGTTCGGGAACGATTGCGCGAAGCTGGCGTAGCCCGGGAATTCCAGAATGCGAACCTGGCGGTGCTGGTAAGGGCCGAAATTTTTGGTGTAATAATCCAGCGACGCTTTCACACCTTTCATCATCCGGTCCAGGTTGTATTCGTGGCCTTTGTGGTAGTAAATTTCCAGCGCTACGTCGTTCCATTTATCTTTTTTTACCTTGTAATCGGCGCTCAGGAACGAATAGAAATTCAGGATCGGCGCGTCCATTTTGTAGTGGAAATACCGGCGGCCGTTTTCCATCCATTCTTTCTGCAAATAACCCGGCGCAATGGCGGTCTGGGTTGGAACGGTGCTCACGGTTGCTTCAAATCTAATCCAATCGGAATCGTGGGAAATGTAGGTGTTGCCGTAAGCGGTGGTGTCGTAAACCGATGGCATGCGGTCTTTCTTGGCTAACCCGTATTCCTTGCGGGCATCTTCGTCGCTGATCTCTGCTTCGGAATTATACCCGATGCTTGGCAAATAGCTGCTGTTGAAAAAAGAACCGTTGTAAACAATGTTGGTGTTAGAACCTTCGTTTTCGAAGCCTTTCGTTTCGTACAGCAAGTCCATTAATAACTGCACCGAATCGCCGGGCTGTAAGGCTTTGCTTAAGCGGTAAATGTAGTAGCCGTTCTTTTCGTCGCGGTGCACATTTTTATACGACCGGCTTAAGGCCAGCTTTTTGATGTCCATTTCGGTGTTGGTGTTCACGTGAATGGAATCGATGGAGACTTTAGTTTTATTTTTGAGCCAGAAATGGCCTTTCATCCGGAAATTACGCTCTTCTGGGAAAATATCAACGTTCAGGTTGGAAGCTACAATTCTTGGTTGCGGCGACGTTTCGTATTGCTTGTACAGCTTTTCGTATTCCGCCATTTCCTTCTGCTCGTCTTTGCCGCCGGTGTATTCGTTCAGCACGTTGGTGTTGTAGAAAATGAACCCGCCGGAAGTAAGGAAGATCAGAATAGCCGCTATCGAAACCAAACCAGATGACCGGCTGAATTGGGTGCGGGCCACTTTTAAGCGCCATTTCAATAGCGTTTCGGTGCCGCGTACGTACAGCGCGCTGGCTACAATGGCCAGGAGCACGGCAAACGCGGCCCAGTAAATTTTAAACGCCAGGAAAGGCACAATGAAATGTCCGTAGCCATTCATGGCCGAATACTGCACGCCCGGCCCGAAGTTGAAACGTAGCAGATTGTGCTCAATGCCCATTTGTCCCTGGAACAAAGTGAACAAATAGTAAGCCGCCATAATAAAGTGACCCAAATACTTATTATTCACCACCACCTGCACCAGCATGGCCAGCACGCAAAGAATAAGCAAACCCGCCAGTTTCAGTCCGAAAAGACCTTTCAAATAAAGTAGCGGCTCGATGTCATAGAAACCTTTGGCAATCTGCACGATAATCCCGCAAACCATAACCAAGGCCAGCAAAACTACCTGCACTAACATGAGGGCCGAAAGTTTGGAAGCAAACGGTACCCAGTTCGGAATTGGCAAAGCGTCGTAGATCTGGTTCATGCGGTTATCGCGTTCGCGCCACACCAGTTCGCCGGCGTAATAAATTATAATGATGAGCTGGAATAAATAGAATGAAGCGGTTAATCCGCCAATTACTTCGGAAGTTACCGGGAAGGTGTTGGTGTCGTACATTTTGCCAACCTGCGCGCCAAAAGCTAATAAGGCCGCCAATCCGGCAAACACGATGGCAATAAAATAAACGCTTTTTACAATGCCCAGAAACTCCAGTTTGAGCAAGCGCCAGTATTGGCTCAAACTCTGGAAACCGGTGTAGGTTGGTTTGGCTTCGGGTAAAATGAAACGGGTAGTAGCCGAAACGTTGCTGATCTTTTCAGAAGCCGCTTTCCGGTTTACTTTGCCTTCGGAAGCGAAGAACGCGAAACTGAAACGGAAGTAACAGAAAGCCAGAATGCCTAAGCCCACCGAAACCCAGATCAGTCGGTTCAGCATAATTTCCGGGTTAAGGGGCAGCAGGTTATTGTTTTGTTCGGCTACGGTCCAGTATTTGGTCGTGAATTCCGCCGCGGCAGAACCCATCGGATCGAGCAAAGTAACTAAGAATTGGTTGTCAAGATCCTGGGTCAGGTTCTGGGAGATCACGTACAAAACCAGGAACATGATGCTGCCAATGTAGGTGGAAAGAATATTGCGCGTAAGGGTTGCTAAGGAAAAAAAGATGGCCCCAATAAACAACAAATTCGGCCACACAAAAAGCAGGTACGGTTGCACGTAAGCCATAATGTTGAACGGACCGAATTTCTCCGGTTGCAGCCAAGGCCACGGCAATTCGCCGGCCATTAATCCCAACCCAATTCCCATTAAAACCAGCATGGTTATCAGGAACGAACCTAAAAAGCGGCCGCCCAGGTATTCCCATTTTTTAATGGGCGTGGTATAAAGTAACGAATGCGTGCGGTGCTCAAAATCGCGGTAAACCGCATTGCCCATAATGGCCGAAATAATAAGCACGCCCACAAAATTCAGGGCCATGATAACCGGTGCTAAAGAAGCCGGGGAGTTCATGAAAACTTTACTGCCCGTGGTTACAGAAGCGCCTTTAAATGCTCCGCCCATGATGTTCATGAACAGGAAACCCAGGAAAAAGAGCAGCGCAAAATATATATAGGTAACCGGCCGGCGGAGGCGGTATTTAAGTTCGAAAAGGAATATTTCTGAAAACATCTTATAAAAAAGTTAAGAGTTATGAGTTGAAAATTTTGAGTTTTTTAATCGGTTATGATAGCGTTCTGCGATCAGGTCCCCCTTCGGAGGGGGTAGGGGGAGGATTTTTACGTTATCTAAATTTTATCAGAAATGCGTGGTCATCCCCCAACCCCCTTCAAAGGGGGACTTTCTTCTCAAAACTTAACTCATGGCTTTCAGAACTTCATTCACAGCCGGGGCGGCCTGCGCTTTGGTAATTTGGGTAAAGTACACATCTTCCAGGTCTGGCTGCACGGTTTCGAAGGTGTAATCGGGGCGGGTTTCTGAATAGATATGCACCAGGGTTTTGCCAGCAAACAGGCGCGACGAAATAACGTTGTATTGCAGTTGGTATTCCATCAATTCTTCCTTACCGATCATTCTTTTGAAGATTTTGCCGCTCAGGTCGTCCATTACGCGCAGCGGATCGCCGGTTAATAGCACTTCGCCTTTGTTAATAATGGCCATCTGGCGGCACAGGTCGCTTACATCGGAAACAATGTGAGTGGAAAGAATTACCACGCGGTCTTCGCCGATCTCGCAAAGTAAATTATGGAAACGATTCCGCTCCGCCGGGTCTAATCCTGCGGTTGGCTCATCTACGATAATAATTTTCGGGTTACCTAAAAGTGCCTGGGCAATACCAAAACGCTGTTTCATCCCGCCAGAATAACCACCCAGATTTTTCTTCCGCACATCGTATAAGTTGGTTTGCTGAAGCAACGCCGCGACTACCGCCTGCCGTTCTTTTTTATTGTGTAAACCTTTAAGCACCGCCATGTGATCCAGCAGATCTTCGGCGTTTACTTTCGGATACACCCCGAATTCCTGCGGCAGATAACCCAGCACTTTTCTGACTTCTTCTTTCTGTTTCAGCACATCCAGATCGCCGAGCATGATGCTCCCGCTGTCGGCTTCCTGCAGGGTAGCAATGGTGCGCATTAACGAAGATTTGCCGGCGCCGTTGGGGCCCAGTAAACCAAACATACCGGTTGGAATGGTGAGGTTTACATTTTTGAGGGCCTGGGTGCCGTTCGGATACGTTTTGGAAAGGTTGCGGATCTGTAATTCCATGGGTTTAAAAGTCTAAAAGGGTAGGGTTTCGGGTAGAAAAACTAAAGGCGTTTGCGCAGTAGATGCGGTAAATGCTGCAATGGTTGCCCTGCCATCCGGAAATTATTTTCAGAAAGGTTTGGAGCCTAGAAATATAAAAATATTTTTTCGGAAGTGTGTTAAATGCAAGGTGGTTTTTTGTTAATGCTTTGTTTTTTAAGTTGAAGTGGGCGCAATGCTGGGTAAAAGGTGGTAAAATAATAGTGCTTTTCATGGGTTGGCTTCTAGCCTCGGAAACGGAAAAAGCGGCAGTTAGAATTTATTGAAACAAGTTGTAACCCCTGCAAATACAAAATTTAAAAACTGTTATTTCTGGTAAAATGCTCTTTTACAGCAGCAAGGTTATTTGCTGAAAAAACGGCATCTTAATTCGGTGATAAATCAGTAACTTTGCACTTTCATTTTTTAAAGTAGTATTTAACGATGAGTAATATTCCGCACATAATATTAGCCAAAGGGAAAGAGCATTCTTTATTGCGTTTTCACCCCTGGGTTTTTTCGGGTGCTGTTAAGAAAAAAGCTGACGGGCTGGCCGATGGCGATGTGGTAGAAGTTTATTCGGCGCAAAACGAATTTCTGGGAACCGGGCATTACCAGCAGGGCGGCTCTATTGTAGTGCGCGTTTTTTCTTTTGAACCGGTGGAAGTAAACCTGGCTTTCTGGGAATATAAAATTGGCCAGGCTTATACCTTTCGCACTACGCTGGGCTTAACGCACAACCCCAAAACGAACGTATATCGTTTGGTTTTTGCCGAAGGCGACGGGTTGCCGGGGCTGGTTATTGATGTGTACGGCGGAACGGCCGTTTTACAGGCGCACACCATTGGCATGTACCGCGCGCGCCACGAAATTGCGCAGGCTATTATGAATGTGCTGGGCGAAAACGTGAAAGCGGTTTACGATAAAAGTGCCGAATCGCTGAGCCAGAAAGCACCGGCCGATGCTGTGAATGGTTACCTGCTGGGTGATAACGGGGCCGAAACCATTGTAAAGGAAAACGGTAACGAGTTTTATATTGATTGGGTGAACGGACAAAAAACGGGCTTTTTTGTGGATCAGCGCGAAAACCGCGAACTGGTGGCGCGTTATTCCAAAGGCAAAAATGTGCTGAATACATTTTGTTACACCGGCGGTTTTTCGGTTTACGCGTTGAACGCAGGCGCTGAACTGGTACACTCGGTAGATTCGAGCAAACGCGCCATTGAACTGACCGAACGTAATGCCCAGCTTTCCGGCCACGCCGATAAGCACGAAGCTTTTGCGATCGATACGTTCGATTTCCTGAAACGCCCACTGGATGAATACGACGTGGTGATTCTGGATCCGCCGGCTTTTGCCAAACACTTAAGCGCCCGCCACAATGCGGTTATGGGTTACAAACGCCTGAACGCCGAAGCGCTGAAGAAAATGAAAGCCGGCAGTATTTTATTTACGTTCTCGTGCTCACAGGTGGTAGATAAATACCTGTTCGAAAACACCTTGATGGCAGCAGCCATAGAAGCCGGACGCAGCATTAAGATCATGCACCAGCTTTCGCAGCCTGCCGACCACCCGATCAGCATTTTCTGTCCGGAAGGCGAATATCTGAAAGGCCTGGTACTTTATGTGGAATAGGTTGATTGCTGATTGTTAATTGTTAATTGATTTCGGTAAACGCTATGGTTTTGAGATAAAAAACTCTAAGCAAGTGATTCCGGAAATCAGATAAAATCTATCAGCAATCAGCAATTAACAATCAGCAATAAAAAAAAGCATCCTGTATTGCTACAGGATGCTTTTTTTATTTTCGGGGAAAAGATCAGGTCAGTTTTGGGGCTGCTCTTAGAATTCGTCGTCGTCGTCAACGTTCGAGAATTCATCGTCTTCATCCAGATCATCGAAATCGTCGTCCAGATCCAGGTCAAGATCATCAGCGTCTTTGAAGTCATCACCCTCGTAGTCATCGTCTACCAGCAATTCTTCTTCAAAATCATCTTCTTCTACGTCGTCGATATCATCGTCGCCGCCCGGCATCGCTTTTAGTACCGGGTAATTCATCATTACGATGTTGTTGTTCGGAGCGAACGGGTTGGTTAGGCTGGTGTTGGTGTACATAATCTTCAGTTGAAAAATATGGGTTAATTCTGTGTGTTTTCTGAATGCAAAAATAGTAAGATGAACTTACAAAAAAACTGCTGCAAGCCGCCGGAGCACGATTTTTAAGCTAAATACGCAAATAAATCTCAAAGCGCTGTCCGGCCATAGAAAAAAATAATTCTGATGCAAGAAGCAGGCGCAGGAGCTTAAAGGCACATAAACTGAAATTTCGGAAATTAGTTCCCGGCTTCCGCCAAACAGTTACTTTTTCGGGCTGAACAGCTACCGTTTTTTAGTGGCCTTAAAAGTTTTCAGCAAAATGCGTGCCCGGGCTCTAATCGCAGCGCTTTCGTGTTCCAACGCGGCGTGTAAAGCTTCCCGTACTTCGGGTTGAAGCCAGTCGTGCTGTCTGGCTAATACGGCCAGGGTTTGCAGGCAGTTCACTTTTACGAATTTATGCGGAAGGGTATGCAGCCAATTGAAAAGCGCATTTACGGCCAAAGCCAGATCATCTTCTTCCAGTTCCAGGTAACCTAAAAGTAAGGCTATGTGCCAGATTATTTCGTTTTCCTGCCTTTGGCTGGTAGCTGAAAGTATTTCTTTTTTATAGGGAATTAGCAAGGCAGGGGTTTTTCTGGCCGCTTTTTCTACCGCGTTGCCCATGCGGAGCCGTACTCTTGCGTCAGGATTATGGAGCATTTCCCGAAACATGACCGGAAACGTTTCGGGGTTTTCTTCCAGAAAATTATTGAGTTGGCTAACCGTTCCGGTATAATCGGAAAGATTATTGGAGGTTGGTGCCGGGTAGATTTTTGACGCCATAATTTCTACCGGCTTTTTACATTTCTCAGCAGGTTCAGCGTGTGCTGCAAAGCCATTTTATTGGACCAGTCCTGATGCCCGGGAATTACAAAATTCGGATCCGGGAATTCGGATATTACGGTATTCAGGGAGTTTGGCCAGGCTCGTAGGTTTGCATCGGCTACATTGCCAAGGTCTTTGGCGTGGGTGCTTTTTACAAAGCAGCCGCCGTAAAGTACTTTCTGGTCCGGAAACCATACCGTTATATTATCTTCTGTGTGTCCAGGTCCGGGGTAAAAAGTTCGGATATTGGTTCCTCCAACGGAAATAGTAGTATCGGCGGGTAAAATTCCGGCTGGTTGGGGGTGCTTGTTCCGGGCAGCGCTTTCGGCGGTAAGGCGGGTGCTGATCACCCGGATATTTTGCTTTTGCAGCGCTTTAATTCCCCCTAACCGGTCTTCGTGAGCATGTGAAACAACGCATAAAACCACCGGCTTGCGCAGATTGTTTTTCACCCAATCCAGAATTTCTTTGGTTGGTTTTTCGCCCCAGCCGGTATCGATTAAAACTACGCCTTCGGTGGTTTCTACCAGTAAGCCGTTAGAGGGAAAGGGCTGGCCGTTAAGCAATTTGTAAGATGTATGTACATAAATGCCGGTTGTTAAAGGAGTTACTTTTATGGCTAATTTATTATTGTTTTGGCTGAAACCATTCGGTAAAATTCCAAGAAGCGAAAGTAGAAAAAGGAAATAAAATTTCATAAGGCCGGTTTATGTTTCAAACTTAACAAGATTAACGGAATTATCTGGGAGGAGAAAGCGCCTGCATTAGTTTTTGGTCTGCAAACCATAGCATTTTCCATTAAATTTGTGCTTTTTTCGCATGCAGGCTTCCGAAACTATGTGTATTTTTACCTCTTAATTCTTTCCTGAAGCAAATAAGTAAATTCTGATATGTTGAGAACCCATACCTGTGGCGAATTACGCAGCGAGAATATTGGCGATAAAGTGGTTTTATGCGGTTGGGTGCAGCGCTCCCGCGACAAAGGCGGCATGCTTTGGATCGATCTGCGCGACCGCTACGGCATTACGCAGCTTTCTCTGGAAGAAGGCGTTACGGCGGAAGATGTATTGAAAACTGCCCGGGAGCTGGGTCGCGAATTTGTGCTGAAAGCCGAAGGAACCGTAATTGAACGCGAAAGCAAAAACGATAAAATGCCCACCGGCGCGGTAGAGATCAAGGTTTCTAACTTAGAAATCCTGAACGCAGCTAAATTGCCGCCTTTCATGATCGATGATGAAACCGATGGCGGCGACGACCTGCGCATGAAATACCGTTACCTGGATCTGCGTCGTAACCCGGTGCGGAAGAATTTAGAGTTGCGCCACCGTATGATGCAGCAAACCCGCGCGTATCTCGATTCCCGTGAATTTATTGAAGTGGAAACACCGGTTCTGATCAAATCTACGCCGGAAGGTGCGCGCGATTTTGTGGTGCCGAGCCGCATGAACCCGGGTGAATTTTATGCCTTGCCGCAAAGCCCGCAAACGTTCAAGCAGCTTTTAATGGTTTCCGGGTTCGATAAATATTTCCAGATCGTGAAATGTTTTAGAGACGAAGACTTACGTGCCGACCGCCAACCAGAATTTACCCAGATAGACTGCGAACTTTCTTTTGTAACCCAGGAAGATATTCTGGATATGTTCGAAGGCCTGGCCAAACATTTATTCAAGACCGTACGCGGCGTGGATATTGAAAAACTTCCGCGCATGACCTACGCCGATGCCATGAAATTCTACGGCAACGACAAACCCGATACGCGCTTCGATATGAAATTCGTGGAACTGACGGACGTGGTGAAAGGCAAAGATTTCAAGGTTTTTGAAGAAGCCGAACTGGTTATTGGTATCAACGCGAAAGGCGCTGCAACTTACACGCGGAAGCAGATCGACGAGTTAATTGATTTTGTAAAGCGTCCGCAAATTGGAGGCACCGGCATTATTTACGCCCGCGTGGAAGCCGACGGCAGCCTGAAATCTTCGGTAGATAAATTCTATGCGCCGGAAGACTTACTGAAGTGGAAAGCTGCCATGAATGCGGAACCCGGCGATTTACTTTTATTGATGGCCGGCGGTGCGGATAAAACCCGTAAAGCGATGTCGGAGTTGCGTCTGGAAATGGGAACGAAACTCGGTTTGCGCGATAAAAATGTATTCAGCCCGCTGTGGGTGGTAGATTTCCCGCTGCTGGAATGGAACGACGAAGCGCAGCGTTATTTCGCCATGCACCACCCGTTCACGTCGCCAAAACCAGAAGATCTGCACCTGGTAGAAACGAACCCGGGTGCGATCAGAGCAAATGCTTACGACATGGTAATTAACGGGGTGGAAGTTGGCGGTGGTTCTATTCGTATCCATGACCGGGAGTTGCAGAGCCGCATGTTTAAATTGCTTGGTTTCTCGGAAGAAGAAGCCCAAAATCAGTTTGGTTTCCTGCTGAATGCGTTTGAATACGGCGCGCCGCCGCACGGTGGTCTGGCGTTTGGTTTCGACCGTCTGTGCTCATTATTTGGCGGTTCCGATTCGATAAGAGATTACATTGCTTTCCCGAAAAACAATTCCGGCCGCGACGTGATGATCGATGCGCCTTCGCCGATCGCGCAGGAGCAGCTCCATGAACTGCAGATCAGGTTAAGAACGGAAGCCAAAGCTTAAGCAGTTTTGTAGCGTTAAAGCATAGCGTTTTTATTATTCTAAACCTCACGGACCTTCGGGAACTGTGAGGTTTTTTTATGCTTAAGAAATTAAGAAACAGGAGTTTTTAATATTAAAAGCATAGCATTTTTTAAAAGTCTTGGCTGCATATAGATAGAGCGTTTTTTTTTGTTCTGATATTCAATTGGTTATGTGTTTTACGGAGCCTTTTGAGAATTTCAGGCAACCGGTTAGAACTTTGTGTTGTCTGTGTTTTTGTGAAAAATCATGTTTGAAGCACTGATAAGTTATGATGCTGAAAAATAAGACGTTGTGATCATCGGGCTTCATCCCGGATCAGTATTTTCAGCTTTTGCTAATACTTGCTTTCAACCTGTTCTTTAAACATATAATTAAAACTCACCCTATGAAAAGTAAATACACCGGTTTTAATTTCCTGCTGCTTATCTGCCTTTTTTGGCTGGCGGCTCTGCCCAAAACCCTGGCGCAGGCTCAGTATTGTACCAGCAATCTTTACACGACCGGTTGTTCGGCCAATGACCGGATTGATCGCTTTGAATTTGGGACGATAAATAATTTAACCACAGGTTGCGGTACCAACGGATATTCAGATTTTACTTCCATAAGTGCGAACGTGACCAGGAATAATAATTATACGTTACGGGTACAGGCTAACGCGGCATCTGCGCAGGGCTTTGGGGTCTGGATCGATTTCAACCAGGATCTGGATTTCGACGATGCCGGTGAATTTGTTTATGCCACGCCAACTACGGGTACCCAGTTATATACAAAGCAAATCCCCATTCCCGGCTCTGCTATGCTGGGGCAAACCAGATTACGGGTGCGTTCGGTAAAAAATGCCTTGCTGGTAGCAGGAAGTGCCTGTGTGCAGTTTGCTTTTGGTGAAACCGAAGATTATTCCCTGAACGTGCTGCCAAATACGCAATATTGCACAGATCTTTATCAGCTTGGTTGTACCGCACAAACTATGATCTCAGCAGTAAAGCTTAATACCATCAATACCAACGATGTTTTTTGTACCAGTGGCTCCGGATATGTTAACCGTACTTCGATGAGCACAACCGTGCAGATGGGAGTTACTTATCCGTTGGAAGTAACGGTGGCCTACAACGCAGGCGCAGCAGCGGTTTGGGTAGATTATAATAATGACCTTGATTTTGATGATGCCGGTGAATTTATAATAAGTGATGTAGGAGGCATTGGTGGGTCTGCTGAAATAAACGGCACGATCACAATTCCTCAAAATATTACTCCGGGAAATAAACGGATGCGGGTTCGTTCGGCAAATACCTTATTCGGATTTCAGCCCACCGATGCCTGCAGATATGAAAGCAATGGCGAAACTGAAGATTATACCCTGAATGTGGTAGGGCAGCCAGGATATTGTACAATAGGGCTTTATCAGCAGGGTTGCAACGGGGGATCATCCAGCCCGAGTATAACTGCGGTAACGTTTGCCGGGATCAGTAATTTCAGTGCCTGCTCGCCCAATGGCTATGGCGATTTTACCAATCTGGCCGCCAGTGTTCGCCCCGCTACAAAATACCCGCTTAGCGTGGGCGTAGGCCGAACAAACCTGGCCATTGGCGTGTGGATAGATTTTAACCGCGATTTTCAGTTCAACGATGCCGATGAGTTTGTTTATCAATCTGCCGTGCAAACCGGCCAGGCTATTACCGATTCTATCCGAATCCCGGCAAATGCACCTTTGGGCAGTACCCGCATGCGTATCCGGACCTTTAGCACCAATCAGGTTCCTCAGGCTAATCAGGCCTGCTTTATGGCTTCTTCCGGCGAAACAGAGGATTATACGATTATCATTACGCCGCCACCTGGCCCGGTAGACGTTGGGGTTAGCGAAATAATCACGCCTAAAAGTTCCTGCGGTTTGGGCACTACGGAAACGGTAAGCATTGTGGTGAAAAACTACGGCACTACTACTCAAAGCAATTTCCCGGTGAACTATGCCGTTAACGGGGTGCCAGCCGGAAATCAAACCGTAAGCCGAAGTCTGATTGCCGGCGATACTATTCATTTAAATTTCATTTCAAAAGCGAATCTCAGCGCACTTTCTAATTTTAATTTGAAATCATGGACCGGTTTATCTTCGGATGCCCAATTGCTGAATGATACTGCCAGCATAAGCGTTACAAATTTTGGCAATGGGGTTTCAGTTTATCCTTACACCGAAAATTTTGATTCCTTTGTGCCTTTGATAGCCAATAATGTGGTTTTAGCTGGCCTTTTTCAGAATGGCTGGAGTAATACAACGAATGATATTATCGATTGGCGGGTTTCTTCGACCTCTACGCGGCAATTGGCCAACGTAGGCCCGACCAGCGATCATACCACCGGCAGCGGACTTTATGTAAATGTGATCAATACTACTCCCGGCGGTGCCACTGCTAATTTAGAATCGCCTTGTTTAAATTTTACCAATGTAAATAACCCAACCCTCGAATTCTGGTACCACATGTTTAATATTGGTTCTGGTTCGTTGGCGGTAGATGTGAACGACGGGGGAACCTGGAATCTGAATATTTTCACTCTGAATGGTTCGCAGCAAGGTGTTAGGCCTGACCCGTGGCTGAAAGCAACTGTTTCGTTATTGCCATATGCCGGAAAAGTGATCAGGCTGCGGTTCAGGGCTCAAAGCGGTACCACAGGTGCCATTGCCCTGGATGATATTGGTTTGTCAAATCCGCCTTTTCCGGTGCATAACATCGGGGTTTCGCTGCTTAGCTCGCCGCAAACGGGTTGCAGTTTAAAAGCCGCCGAAAATATTTGCTTACAGGTTACCAACCTCGGTAACCAGCCGGCCATCAATTTCCCGATAACGTATCAGGTAAATAATCTTGCGCCGGTTACCCAGGCCTTTCCTGTAAATCCGCTGGCCCCGGGTGCTTCGGTTAGTTTCTGTTTTGGCACAAAAGCAAACCTGAGCGCGGCCGGAAATTATCAGCTTAAAGTCTATACTGCCTTACCAGCCGATTCGGATAAGAGCAATGATACTTTACAGGCTACGGTTACGAATACGCTTCCAGACCTCAATTTTACGTTTACACCAACTGCGCCGCAAACCTATCAGTTCACGGCCCAGAATTTAGGAGCCGGAAATATAAGCTGGGATTTCGGCGATGGTAACACCTCATCGGTTGCCAGCCCGGTGCACCAATTTACTACAGCCGGAAGCTATACCGTAAAGTTAACAGCGGCCAGCGCGAACGGTTGCGACGGTGAAGTGCAGCAAAGCGTTTCTGTAGTAGTGAACGGAATAAAGGAAGAATCAGGAAAAGCGTTCCAGGTCTATCCGAATCCGGCCAATGCCAACGTTACCATTTCGCTGGCTGAAAATAATGCGGGGAAGCAGGTTTTACTTATTTCGGCGTTGGGCGTTACTCTGAAAGAATACAGGATACCCGCCGGAATTCTGAAAACACAGTTCGCAGTAAACGAGCTGCCGGCCGGCGCCTATTTTATTAAAGTTTTCAGTGAGAAGCAAAGCTATCTGCAGCCACTTATCTTAACCCGCTAAATACGCAGCACAATGGTAGTTTTTTAACTTGTAAGCATCCCGTTTCTAAACCCAAAACCTCACAGAACCCAAAGCTCTGTGGGGTTTTTTTATGTTCGCCAGGCAGGTTAAAGGAGTTTTTCAGCCTGAAAGCATAGCGTTTTATACATGAGAATTTCCGGGTTTGACACCGGTTCTTTTCATAAAAAAAAATATGAAATTTAATGAAAAGCAATACAACCGTTTAACACAAATGCGTGTCTGTAGATTTGTGAGAGTTTACTTGTAAATAGTAGGGAAGCGGGTTGCTTTAAATCTCGTCCTGTTTTGGTTTAAAGCTGCTGCGGTATTCCCTGCTTTTTCTCTCTTTTTCCATAGCGTTTTGAATTATTCAAAACAATAGTTAGCGTTGATTCTCGCATTCCAGAAGCCTATTTTCTTGAATTTTTTCATAGTGCAGAAGCACCGTTGAAGGCTATTGCTTATTGAGCTTTACAGATTTTTCAGAATTATAAAAAAACATCACACATCTTAACCCTCAACTAATATGATACGATCACGCTATGGGAAACAAATTTGGGCTATAGTATGCTGGTTGCTGATTCAGACCTTCTTCCTGATGCCGGAAGCACGGGCGCAAACCTATTGTACCACCAACCTTTATACCAATGGCTGTTCAACCAACGACCGGATCGATCTGTTTACCTTTGGTACCATTAATAACCCTAGCTCCACCTGCACCGCCGGCGGTTATTCCGATTATACCAATCTGGTGGCAAATGTGAACAATAATGGTGTTTATAATATGAGCATGCAAGCCAATGCAGCTTCGGCTCAAGGTTTTGCGGTCTGGATCGATTATAACCAGGATAATGACTTTGACGATGTGGGGGAAATGGTTTATAGTACAACCACTACCGGAACCCAAATTTATGCTACAACGGTGCAGATTCCGGGAGCAGCTTTACCCGGTACCACCCGTTTAAGAGTACGATCCATTCGGGGCGGGCTGCTGATTGCCAGTAGTTCCTGCACGCCATTTTCATACGGAGAAACGGAAGACTATACGGTTACAATTGCCGCAAGTACGCAGTATTGTACTACCAGCCTTTATCAGAATGGCTGTAGCACTTCAAATATGATCAATGAGGTCCAGTTTGCCGGCATTAACACCTCTGATACGAATTGTAATGGTAGTAATGGGTACGCAAACCGTACCAATTTAAGTGCTACTGTGCAGATGGGGAGTACTTATCCGCTCTCGGTTAAAACCGGAGCAATTATTAGAGTTGGTGTTTGGATCGATTATAACCAGGATAATGATTTTGATGACCCGGGGGAGTTTATTGCTTTTAATCAGGGCGGTAACCTGAACAGGTCTGTCATAATCGCTCAGAACGCTTTACCCGGTACCACCAGAATGCGGGTAAGAACAAACCCTCATGCCTTTTTTCAGGCAGGGGATGCCTGTAGTCAAATGATCAGCGGCGAAACTGAAGACTTTACATTGCATATTACCGGCCAGACCCAATATTGCACCGCTAACCTACATAATCTTAATTGTGGCATTGGCTCGAACCCTAACAATTATATTTCTTCCTTTAGTTTGGGTAGTATAAATAATAACTCCACATGTTCTGCCAACGGATACGGAGATTATACAAGTCAGTCGGTTGGAATAACCAGGGGGACTACCCAATCTTTTACTATTACTTCTCCGAATAACACGAATGCTTATGGAGTTTGGATCGATTTAAACAAAAACCTGCAATTCGATATACAAGAGCTTGTTTACCAGTCACCGACCACCAGCAACGGGCTAAGCCAGACAGCATCTTTTACAATTCCTGCAACTGCGGCCCTGGGAAATACACGGTTAAGGGTTCGGGCTTTTTCAGGTAGCATCCCGCAGGCTTCGGAAGGTTGTACTTTTAAATCGACAGGCGAAACCGAAGACTATACGCTTACCATATTAGCGCTGCCTAGCCCGATAGATGTTGGAGTAACTACTATTACCAGGCTGAAAGATGCGTGTGGGTTGGGTGCAGCAGAACAAGTAAGCATAATTGTAAAGAACCTGGGAACCACAACCCAAACTAATTTTACTGTAGGTTATTCGGTAAATGGCACCTCAATAGCAACCCAAACAGTTTCTAAGGCAATGGCTCCCGGAGATACCACGCTGGTGAATTTCTCTTCTAAAGCAAACCTGAGCACTCCGGGCGTTCATACTATTAAGGCCTGGACTAACCTGGCTAACGATGCAGAAGCATACAACGATTCTACCAGGCTTAGTTTAACCAACTTTGGTAATGGTATTTCAACTTTCCCGGCTACAGAAACCTTCGAAACTTTCGTGCCGCAATTAGATGCCTTAGGAAATAATATTATGGCAGGTACATTCAAAAACGGGTGGAGTAATATGAGCAACGATAACGGTGACTGGATGGTATCCGGGCCGGTAACCCGGGCAAAACTGAATCTAAGTGCTTCCGGCGACCATACTACCGGTACCGGTAATTATCTGAATTTTTTCAGATACGGTTCCAATACCGGCACTGCTGATCTGGAATCGCCTTGCATTACCCTAACTTCCCTGCAAACCCCAACGCTGGAATTCTGGTACCATTTGTATGGCGGCACCAACGGCTCCTTAGCGATAGATATAAACGAAGGCGGAAACTGGAACCTGAACGTTTTTACTTTAACCGGCAGTCAGCAATCAACAGCATCGTCGCCGTGGCTAAAAGCCGTTGTGCCTCTTACAGCTTATTCCGGCAAATCGGTGCGGCTGCGCTTCCGGGCGACAATAACCAGTACCAACTCCATAGCGGTGGCCATAGATGATTTACGCATTCTGGACCTGGCGGCCGCTTTGAACGATGTAGGAGTAAGCCGGATAAACACACCCATTACAACTGGCTGTGACAAAAAAGCTGCTGAGGAAGTATGCGTAAACCTGACCAACTTTGGCAATACTACCAGAAAGAATTTTCAGGTTGGCTATAAGCTAAACAACCTGGCAATAGTATCAGAGACCTTTGCTGATTCCCTTTTACCGGGCCAGACCAAGCAATTCTGTTTTGCAACCAAAGCAAATTTGCTTGCCGCCGGAACTTACACAATAAGGGCATTTTCCAGCTTAGCCGGTGATCAGGATCTGGTAAACGATACAGTGGAATCAGTTATCACAAACATTGTTTCCCAGGCAAACTTTACCTTCATGAATACCACCGGAACTACTTACCAATTTACTACACAGTCGGTAAACTCAGGTTCATTTATTAAATGGTATTTCGGCGACGGTGATTCCACTACTACCATGATGCCTACCCACCAGTATCAGGCCCCGGGAACTTACACCGTAACCATGAAGGCCGTTGATTTTCAGGGATGTCTCACAACCGTTCAGAAAGTGATAACGGTTACCGGTGGCACCGCCCTACACGATATCGGGGCGGTATTAATGACCAAACCGGTTTCAGGTAGCCACTGCAGCCTTACAACCACAGAACAGGTATGCGTTAACTTAACCAATTATGGGAACGTGAAGCAGAAGAATTTCAGTGTGTACTATAAAGTTAACAACCAGGCAGCAGTTAGCCAGCAGTTTACCGATTCTATAATGCCGAATCAGACGAAGCCATTCTGTTTTTCTGCCCCAGCCAATTTAAGCGGAGCCGGTATTTACGCTATTAAATCATACACAAACCTGCCAAACGACCTGAACCGGAACAATGACACCGCACGGGTAAGCGTAACGAACAAAGTGCCGAATTTAACCTTTACTTTCAGCATCACTTCCCCTACAACTGTCCTGTTCACACCCCAAAATTTAAGCGCTACTGCTCCGGTAAAATGGTACTTTGGTGACGGCGATTCTGCTGTTACGGTATTGCCAACGCATACGTACCCGGCGGCTGGAACTTATACCGTAACCTTGAAGGGGACTGATCTGCAGGGGTGTATTGCTTCCGTGCAGCAAACAGTAAATACGCTAAACACTGGCATAAATGAAACTGTTGCAAATACTTTTAAACTTTACCCGAACCCGGCAACTACTTTTCTCATGCTAAAGTTTTCTGAAAGGAAGTCGGCAAAGGAAGTGGAGATCGTATCGGTTTTAGGGCAAAAAGTAAAATCGCAGAAAATTGACGCTGGTTCAAAAGAAGTAAGATTGGGGGTGCAGGAACTGCCGGCCGGAACCTACCTGGTGCGCATCACCGAAGCCGATAAAACGGTTATTCAACGCCTGATCATTCAGAAGTAGAATCTGACTCTGACTCTAGCACTAACTCGTTTCAGGATGCTCTACAATTGAATCCAAACCTAAAGAAGCCGAAATTTAGGACTGCTCTGAATTTGTGATTCAGGCAAAAACTCTTCTGAACAGGGGAAATAACAAAAAAGTGCGGCCGGTAAAAATTACCGGCCGCACTTTTTTGGCTTAAAACCCTACCGTTTTCCGGCAGTGAAATTCCTATAACCAGTTGTTGAACCAGCCCGGGAAAATACCCATAATGAAGGTGAAAATGCTCAGGAAGATCAGCATGAAAGCAGCAAAGCCATCTACGGCCACTTTTTCGCCGACCGGCTCTTTCATGTACATGGCCATTACCACGCGGAAGTAGTAATAAATGCTTACTGCCGACATTAAAATGGCTACTACTACTAACCAAACCGCTCCAGCCTCAATAGCAGAACCGAATATGAAGAACTTGGCAAAGAACCCACCGGTTAGCGGAATACTGGCCAGGGAACACATGGCCACGGTCATGGCGAAAGCCAGCAGCGGATTGGTGCGGCCCAGGCCGTTGAACATTTCATAAGTTTCGCCCTCGCGCTGATCGGAAACCAGTTTCAGTACCCCGAAAGCAGCCACGGTGGCAACGGTGTAAGAAAGTGCGTAGAATAAAACGGCATTCTCGGAATAATCGTTGAATGAAGTTAAGGCAATTAACAGGTAACCGGCATGCGCAATGCTGGAATAAGCCATCATGCGTTTAAAGCTGGTTTGAATGGCGGCGCCAATGTTTCCGATAACCAAAGTCAGTACCGTGATGGCTACCAGTGTTGGGTACCAGAATTCGTTCAGGCCCGGGAAAACGGCCCAAACCAGTTTGTAAAAAGCAGCAATACCGGCCGTTTTTACCACGGTGCTCATGTAAGTCGTGAAAAGGGTAGGCGTGCCTTCGTATACGTCCGGGGTCCAGAAGTGGAACGGCGCGGCACCAATTTTAAAGCAGATCCCTACCAGCACCAGCAGTACGCCAATTTCCATCATCGGAAGAAGGTCGGTAGCAGTGGTATTAGATGAAAAAGAAGCGATTTCGGCAATGTTGAAGCTGCCGCTAGCGCCGTAGATCAAAGCAAAACCGAAAAGCAAAATACCGGTAGCAAATGAGCCCATCAGTAAATATTTCAGGGCGGCTTCGTTCGAACGCAATTCTTTTTTGTGGCTGCCGGCCATTACGTACATGGCAATGGAAAGAATTTCGATGCCCAGGAAGAGCATGATGATGTTTTCGTAGCTCACCATCATGATGGCGCCCACCAGCGAGAACATTAAAATGGAATAGAATTCGGCTAAATGCGGGTTGCCGCTGTTAATATAGCTCCGGGAAAAAGGTAAGATCAACGCCAGCGAAAGCACCATTACCGCGCTGAAAGCCACCGCAAAATTATCGATGGTGAGCATGTTGTTGAAATGGCTTTGCGGGTTATTCCAATCCAGGAAATTTACTCCGAAAACAATTGCCAGGAAAATGATTACCGCCGGCAAAAGAATCTTGTTCGACTTCAGAAAGCCGAGGAAAAGATTGATGATGCCGAAAACTGATAAAAGAATTATTGAAGTCATTTTTTTTTAGATTGTTCGAATTTCCGAATGTTCGAATTTTCGAATTTTTAAAGGAGAAAATCTAAAATAACGTTATTCTAAATTTTTAAAGTTAGGCCTTATGTAAGTTCAGATCTATTATATCGAACCTCGAACATTCGAACCTCGAAAATTCGAAAAGAGGACTACCTTTTAATAATGCTCAGCAGGTTTTGCACCGCCGGTTCCGAAATGTTCAGAAACGTGTTCGGGTGCAGACCGATCCAGAAAACCAGGATGATCAGCGGGATCAATACGGCCAGTTCGGAAGCAGTCAGGTCGGTAAACTTGGCCGTAGTAGTATTTGCTTCGCCGAACATCACGCGCTGGAACATGCGGAACAAATAAACTGACCCTAAAATGATGGTTAAACCGGCAACCGCGCCCATGATGTAGTTGTACTGGAACACGCCGCTCAGCAACAGGAATTCGCCTACGAAACCGTTGGTCAGTGGCAATGCTACCGTACCAAGCAACAGGATCATGAAAGCAATGGTGAAGAATTTAGCATATTGCGTAATGCCGCCCAATGCTTTAATCTCTCTGGTACCGGTGCGGCGGAAAATGATATCGATCAGGAAGAACATGCCCACTACGTTGATACCGTGGCTCAACATCTGGATCATGGCGCCTTGTAGGCCTTGCATGTTCAGCGTAAACAAACCGGCCGCAATTAAACCCACGTGCGAAATGGAAGAGAAAGCGGTTAAGCGTTTCAGATCGTTCTGACGAATGGCGATGATGGCACCGTAAATAATGCCGATGATCGCTAAAACCAATACGACATCAGCCCATTGCGCTACGCCAGCCGGAACGACCGGTAATAACCAGCGGATCACGCCGTAGATACCCATTTTCAGCATGATACCGGAAAGGAGCATAGTGCCCGGCGTCGGGGCTTCGGTATACGTATCGGGCTGCCAGGTATGGAACGGGAAAACCGGCATTTTAATGGCAAACGCCAGGAAAATGAACCAGAAAACCCAGCTTTGATTTTCCGGAGAAAGCGCTAAGTTGTAGAACGCGGAGATATCGGAAGTGTGCGTGCCCGGGGTCTGGAAGTATAAATACACAAACCCAACCAACATGAACAAGGAACCGAAAATGGTATAGATAAAGAACTTAAAAGTAACCGGCACGCGACGTTCTCCGCCCCAGATCCCGCAGATAAAGTAAATCGGAATTAAAGCAACTTCCCAGAAGAAATAGAACACGAACGCATCCAAGGCCACAAACGAACCGATCATGCCCATTTGCATGAACAGGATGAGGGCGTAGAACGTACCGGCGTTATTGTAGGTGTGTTTAAAGCTGGAAAGGATGATCAACGGTACTAAAAACGCCGTTAAAAGTACCAGCAGCAAACTGATGCCATCCATACCGATATGGAAACTAATGCCGGCATTCTGGATCCAGGGCTGGTTTATTTCGAATTGGGTAGCAGCGTTGGGCTCAAAGGAAACCGCCGCGTAAACCGCGATCAGGAATTCGATTACTGCCGCGCCGAAAGCTGTTTTTTTGGCAGCTTCGCCTTTCATTAACAGTACCAGTAAACCAGCTAAGGCCGGCCAGAAAAGTAAGAGTGCAGTTAACATTTTCTATTTTTAATGTTAGACACAAGTATCAGGACACAAGTATCAGGACTTTTTATTTTCTGACACAAGTGTCAGGACTTTTTTATCTTAAAACGATAGCGGTTTGGGCTGTTCGTTCTTTTTAAATTCTAATCTGATCTTTTAATTCTTCGATCTGAATTTTTAAATCTCCAAATCGGAAAATCGGCAGTTAGCGCATAATATAGTTCAGCACCAGGATCAGGATAATGCCCGCTACCATGGTAAGCAGGTAAGAGCCAATCGCCCCGCTTTGCAGCACGCGCAGGCCGCGGCCACCACCCATCGTAATGCGGCCGAAACCATGCACTACCGGATCGATGATGCCTTTTTCCACGAAACGGTAGAGGCCAGTTGAAAGACCCATCACCGGTTTCACAATAATGGAATCGTAAAGTTCGTCGATGTAATATTTGTTGTAAATTAGCTTGTGGAGGCCGGTTTCGGTTCCTTCGGCGGCTGGCACCGACTTTTTGCTCACGTAAATCACGTAGGCGATTATCGCGGCAATTAAAGCAACTACTACCGAAATGCCCATCAGCATGTATTCCGTAGCGTGATCCATGTGATGACCGAATGCTTCCGGATTAAGCTGCTGTGAGGCGGTGAATAACGGGGCTAAGAAATTACCTAAGCTATGATTTTCGGAGAATACCGGCGGCAGGCCCATAAAACCGCCAATGGTAGATAGAATGGCCAGAATGATCAACGGAAGGGTCATGCTTTTCGGCGATTCGTGTAAGTGGTGGCGTTGCTCTTCCGTACCTCTGAAACCGCCGAAGAAGGTCAGGAACATTAAGCGGAACATGTAGAAGGAAGTCATGAAAGAAGCCAGCAGACCGAAGGCCCACATGATCTTGTTATGCTCAAAAACATGCGCCAGAATTTCGTCTTTCGAGAAGAAACCGGCAAACGGCGGAATACCCGAAATGGCCAGCGTACCGATGAGCATGGTGATGAAGGTAACCGGCAAAGCCTTGCGTAAACCACCCATGTTGCGCATATCCTGTTCGCCGCTCATGGCGTGAATAACCGAACCGGCACCTAAGAAAAGAAGCGCTTTAAAGAAAGCGTGCGTTAATACGTGGAAGAAAGACGTGCTGTAAGCCATTACGCCCAAAGCCAGGAACATATAACCCAGCTGCGAAACGGTAGAGTAAGCCAGAACTTTCTTAATATCGTTCTGGAAAAGGCCGATGCTGGCGGCAAAAACTGCCGTAGCCAGACCAATGATCGCTACAAATTCCAGCGTGATCGGAGCCATGGTATACAGCACATTCGAACGCAGCACCATGTAAATACCGGCGGTAACCATGGTAGCGGCGTGAATCAGGGCAGAAACCGGGGTAGGACCCGCCATCGCATCCGGGAGCCAGGTGTAAAGCGGCAGCTGGGCACTTTTACCCATCGCACCTACAAAAAGCAACAGCGTAATAGCCGTGATCATTTCGGAAGAAACCGGTAAAGTAGGGGCCTGCGTGAAAACCTCGGAATACGTTACGCTGCCGTAGGTCATGAAGATGAGGAAGATCGCTAACAGAAAACCTAAATCCCCGATGCGGTTCATGATAAAGGCTTTCTTAGCGGCATTGTTGTATGGCGTTACTTTGTTCCAGAAACCGATCAGCAGGTAGGAGCAAAGCCCTACACCTTCCCAGCCGATGAACATCATGGCGTAGTTGGCGCCCATTACGAGCAGCAACATCGAGAAAATAAACAGGTTCAGGAAAGCAAAGAATTTCCCGAAACCCGGATCGTGGCTCATGTAACCGGCCGAATACACGTGAATGATGAAACCAACGCCCGTAACCAGCAGCAACATGATCAGGGAAAGCTGGTCGATCTGGAAGGCGAACGGAATGCTTAAGGAACCAACTTTTATCCAGTTAAAAATTTCGGTGGTATACCCAACCGAGCCCGCCGGGAAGCTGATGAAGAGGTAAATAGAAAGCAGGAAGGAAACCAGCACAGAGCCGCAGCCAACCAGCGTAACCACAGATTTGGGAAGTTTACCGTTGCCGAGGCCATTGATAACGAAGCCAATAAACGGCAACAACGGGATCAGCAGGCAGATAAGCGCCATGGCTGCGTTGTTTTCCGGTACTTGAATTTGTTGCATTTATAAAGGTTTAAAAATGAACGGTATAGTTTTCAGGCGAAAAAGCCTACCATTTTAGTTTGTTGAGTAAATGCACATCGGTGCTCTGCAGGTTGCGGTAGATCATTACAATAATGGCCAGGCCCACGCAAACTTCCGCCGCGGCCACTGCCATAATGAAAAACACGAAAACCTGCCCGTTCGGGTCGGAACGGTAGGCAGAGAAAGATACCAAAAGCAGGTTTACTGCGTTCAGCATCAGTTCTATACACATAAAGATGATGATGGCATTGCGGCGAAGTAAAACGCCTGTTACCCCAATTACAAAGAGCGCGGTGCTCAGAAAGAGGTAATAATTTAACGGAATGGTCCGGATGACCTCTGGAATTTCGTTCATAGCCGATAAACGCTTGCGCGGTTACGTTGAGTTAATTGCGTAGAAAATGCAGCCGCAAAGTTATCCGCATTTTTCAATTTTACACAATTTATCGGCAATCTTCTTTCAACAGTATCGATTAAAAGGGCAGTTTTTTAGTCCAAAATCCTAGCGTTTCAATTTACTGTAGCCAGCCAGACTTCCGCATCGGCTTTGTTTATAAAACGCTCCACGATCACATAATCATTTACTGCCTGTTCAAATTTGCCAAAAACAGTTTCTTCGGACGTTAAATAATATTCTTCCGGCGAAACGACCATGGCCAGAAAGAGCGTATTCCCGATCAGCTTTAAGGCTTCATTAAAAAGATCTTTAAACAACGGGTCCGGACTGAAAGCCAGGTTGAGGCGCCGCCGGGACTGATCGATGAGAATACGTTGTACGGGGTTTTGTTCGATAACCACCAGGGCCGCCTTATAGCCGTCCAGGAGTTCCTTTTCTGAAACGGTGCCCTGCCAGCTGATGCGGATCAGGGAATTAGCTGGTTCGAAACAAACACTGAAATTGGGTTTGGGAAGCGGTTTTTCTGCCATACGGGTGAGATAAGGTAGATTGATGGCCTTAAAATAACATAAATCTTTTAGAATTACGCCGTAAAAAATGGTTTTATAGAAAATGAAATGCCATTGGTTCTATAACATAAAAAGCCGGCCACTTTGCGGCAGCCGGCTTTTTATGTTACAAAATTCAGGTATCCCCGGAAGATTAGAAATGGCGTTCGCCGGTTTCTTTTTTACCCAGCATCACGGCACCGGCCATGGCTACTAAAAAGAGCACCGAAGCCAATTCGAAGGGCAGGAGGTAGTTTTTGAAAAGCACCATACCCAGGTTCTGTACCATTCCGATCTGCGAATCAAAACCTTCTGCTTTATACGTTCCGGCGTCTACATCTTTCAATGCGGCTACCATAATTACCAGTAAAATGCCGCCGGCAATTACGGCAGCAAACTTCGAAAGATTCGATTTATGCGTTTCGTTTTCTTTATTCAGGTTCAGGAACATGATCACGAACAGGAACAATACCATAATGGCGCCGGCGTACACAATAATATTAACGGCGGCCAGGAACTGCGCATTCAGCAAAATATAGTGGCCCGAGATCGAGAAAAAAGTCAGGATCAGGAAAAGCACCGAGTAAACCGGGTTCCGCGAGAAAACCACCATGCTGCCACTGATCAAAGTCAGGAAACAAAGGAAATAAAAAACGTTCTGGATCATTTAATTCAATTAAGAATTAGAAATTAAGAATTAGAAATTGAGGCAATATTACGCATAAAAATGCTATGGTTTTAAGGCTAAAAAGTCAGATCAACCATTCAGCCATTAAATCCTTTAGCAATTAATACTGGTAGTTGATATTGTCTTTCGTGTTTTTGTGCGTATCGGTGTTCAAAGGTTCCAGCAAACGGTCTTTGCCGTAGATGAATTCTTCGCGTTCGTAACGCGGCGGCGTAATTTTGTCGTTCTGTAAAAACACGGCTTCTTTCGGACAAGCTTCTTCGCAGAGGCCGCAGAAAATGCAGCGCAGCATGTTGATCTCGTACGTTACTGCGTATTTTTCTTCGCGGTACAAATGCTCTTCGCCTTTCACGCGTTCGCCGGCTACGATCGTGATCGCTTCGGCAGGGCAGGCTACGGCGCAAAGCCCGCAGGCAGTGCAGCGTTCCCGGTTCTGTTCGTCGCGTTTCAGCACGTGCAGCCCCCGGAAAACGTTACTCATCGGGCGGATCTGCTCAGGATACTGAATGGTAGCTTTTTTCTTGAAAAAGTGGCGCAGCGTAATGGAAAGTCCCTGGAAAATAGCCGGCAAATAAGCTCTCTCAGCGAAAGTCATTTCCTTGGGTTCCAGTTTTTTTACTCTATTGGTTAAAGGTTGCATAATGCTCCTTTCAGTTTAAAATTTAAAACATTGCTTTAAGTTGTGGCCAGAACAGAATAGCTGCTCCGGTTAAAACCACGTTCATGATGGCCAGCGGAATTAAGATCTTCCAGCCCAGGCGCATCAGTTGGTCGTAACGGAAACGCGGCAAGGTCCAGCGCACCCACATAAAGAAGAAAATAAAGGCGAAGATCTTTCCGAAGAACACCACTATGCCCAGAATCGTTACCAGGTTATGCGCCAGCGTTGGATCGGAAGCAATGTTTGCTCTAACCCAATCCTGGCCCGGAAAGTTGAACCCGCCGAAATAAAGCACGCTCATTACCGCGGAAACCACAATAATGTTTACGTACTCAGCAAACAGGTACAAGCCCAGTTTCATGGCCGAATACTCCGTATGGTAACCGCCAATTAATTCGGTTTCGCATTCGGGTAAGTCGAAAGGGGTACGGTTGGTTTCAGCAAAAGCGCAGGTTAAGAAAATGATGAAGCCCAGCGGCTGGTAGAAAATATTCCAGTCTAAACCGGAAAGCCCCAGGAACTCGCCGCCCTGCTGCAACGTGATCTGGCGTAAAGAAAGCGAGCCACTCATCATTAAAAGCGCAATGATGGAAAGACCCATGGCTAGTTCGTAGCTGATATTCTGCGAAGCAGCGCGGATAGCCCCTAATAATGAGAACTTGTTGTTCGAAGCCCAGCCCCCGATCATGATGCCGTAAACGCCCAGCGCTACCACACCAAAAATGTAAAGCAGACCAATGTTCGTTTCAATGCCCTGCACCCGAATGTGGTTGCCGTTAATGATCAGGGTATTGCCAAACGGAATTACCGCCGAGCTCATACAGGCCGTTAACATGGCCAGCGAAGGACCCGCCACGAATAAAAATTTATGCGCATTGGCAGGAATGAATTCTTCTTTGAAGAACATTTTTACCGCATCGGCCAGGGGCTGTGCCAAACCGAACGGACCCGCGCGGTTCGGACCGATCCGGTCCTGGATAAAGGCAGCAATTTTACGTTCCGCATAGGTGCAGTACGTAGCAATCAGCAGCGTGATCCCGAAGATCCCGAGGATGATCATTGCATTTATTGAAAAGGGTTCTAACAGAAATTCCATTTTACTTAATTAGAAATTAGAAATTACGAATCAGGAATTTTTAACGAGTTCTGAATTCATAATGCAGTATTTTTCCGAATAACGAGCAACGAAAAACGACCAACGATTTAGTTCTGATCCTGAATCTGCGTATCCACCACGTGTGCCGGCAGATCCGGAACCAAATGCGGGTTAATAACCGGCAGTTCGTAATGGTTAGCTGCAATTACCGAAGCGCGGGCAATGTGGCGCGGACCGTCGATGATCCAGTCGCTCATTTCCTTTTTATCGAAACGGCAGGTATTACAGATGAATTCTTCTACTTCGCCGTATTCGTTTTTGCGGGCAGTAACGCGCAGCACTTCTTCGCCACGGCTCCAAAGCACTACTTTCCCGCAGCAGCCCGGCGTTTCACATTCGCGGTGCGCATCCATGGGCTTGGTAAACCAAACGCGGTTTTTAAAGCGGAAAGTCTTGTCGGTCAACGCACCCACCGGACAAACGTCGATCACGTTGCCTATAAATTCGTTTTCCAGGGAGTTCTCGATATACGTGCCAATTTCAGAAGCATCGCCGCGGCCTAAAACCCCGTGAACGCGCTTTTCGGTTAACTGGTCGGCGGTGTACACGCAACGGTAGCACAAAATGCAGCGCGTCATGTGCAGCTGAATCAACGGACCGATGTCTATTTTATCGAAGGTGCGGCGGTCTTCTTCGTAACGGGTGCCGGAAGTGCCATGCTCGTAGCTCAGGTTCTGCAGATCGCACTCACCGGCCTGGTCGCAAACCGGGCAGTCGAGCGGATGGTTGATCAAAAGCATTTCCACGATTCCCTTCCGGGCTTCCATGGCCTGTTCCGATAAAGTGTTTTCTACCACCATACCATCCTGAACCGGGGTAATGCACGAGGCAACCAGCTTGGGCATCGGGCGCGGATCCTTAGCCGAACCAGCCGTTACTTTTACTAAGCACACGCGGCATTTACCGCCGCTGCCTTTTAAAGGCGTATAGTAGCACATGGCAGGCGGCACAACGTTGCCACCAATTTTGCGGGCAGCATTCAGAATGGTGGTGCCATCTTCCACTTCTACCTCAATGCCGTCAAAAGTTATTTTAGCCATTATTTCGTTGTTCGTTGTTGGTTGTTCGTTGTTCGAATTTTAATAGGAGCAACTACAACGTAAAACCTGTAATCTATTTAATTCAGCAGCAGTTTTCTGACTTTTGAAGGTTGAAACCCTACCGTTTTTTGTTTTCGGTTCTGACTTTTTTAGCCTGAAACCCTAGCGTTTTCCTTTATGCCAGCACGGCTTCCGATTTATTGAAAACGGCCCCTGGTTTGGTAGCTTCCTGCGGGTTACGCACGTGCCACTCAAATTCCTCGCGGAAATGACGAACCGCACTGGCAACCGGCCAGGCCGCAGCGTCGCCAAGTGGGCAAATGGTATTTCCTTCAATTTGTTTCGAAATGCTCACCAGCAGATCGATATCGTGCATGGAGCCGTGTCCGTGCTCTAAACGGTGCAGTACTTTTTCCATCCAGCCGGTACCTTCGCGGCATGGCGAGCATTGTCCGCAGGATTCGTGGTGGTAGAAACGCGCGAAATTCCAGGTATTGCGCACTACGCAGGTTGTATCGTCCATGGCAATAAAACCGCCGGAGCCCAGCATGGTACCACTCACAAAGCCACCTTCAGATAATGATTCGTAGGTCATTACGCGGGGAACGCCTTCAGCTGTTTTCAGGAATAATTCGGCAGGAAGAATTGGAACCGATGAACCACCGGCAACCACCGCTTTAAATTTCCGGCCTTTCCAGATGCCGCCGCAATATTCGTCGGAGTACAGGAATTCTTCTACCGGTAAACCTAATTCAATTTCGTAAACACCCGGCTTGTTTAAATGTCCGCCCGCAGAAATTAACTTGGTACCGGTGGAACGGCCTACGCCAATTTTTGCGTATTCATCGCCGGTGTTGTTCACGATCCACGGCACGGTAGCAATCGATTCTACGTTGTTTACCACGGTAGGAGAGCCATAAAGGCCCCAAACTGCCGGGAAAGGCGGTTTATTACGCGGGTTTCCGCGTTTGCCTTCCAGCGATTCCAACAAGGCTGTTTCTTCGCCGCAAATGTAAGCGCCACCGCCCGGGTGCACGTGTAAGTCTAAAGAATAACCGGAACCTAAAATGTTTTCGCCCAGCATGCCGTTCGCGTACGCTTCAGCAATAGCTTTCTCTAAAATCCGCAACACGAACATCAGCTCACCGCGGATGTAGATATAAGAAGTTCGCGCACCCAAAGCAAAGCTGGAAGTGATCATGCCTTCAATAAGCGCGTGCGGGATCTTCTCCATCAGTACGCGGTCTTTGAAAGTACCTGGTTCCGATTCGTCGGCGTTGCAAACGAGGTAGCGTGGCTTGCCTTCTGGTTTTGCCAGGAAGCTCCATTTCATACCCGTAGGGAAACCGGCGCCACCGCGACCACGAAGACCGGATTTTTTTACTTCTTCCACCACTTCGTCGGGCGTCATGGTTTTCAGGGCTTTTTCCACCGAACGGTAACCTCCCATTTTGCGGTAGGTTTCGTAGGTTTCAATGCCTGGTACGTTAATATGTTCGGTTAATATTTTAAGTCCCATTTTCTTCGCTTTCTTAGACACAAGTATCAGGACACAAGTATCAAGACTTTAAAATGATATTCAAATTTTCCGTTACCGGAATTTCGTTCTTAGTTTTTCGGGTGAAAAGGCTAGCGTTTTTAACGTTCGCTTTTTCAGTAGTTTTTATAGTCGAAACAATAGCGTTTCAAAACCTGGCCTCTTAAGTTTCCTCAAAAAACTTGGGAAATACGTTGAGTTTTTTCGCTAAAACCCTGGAGTTTTCCTACTTGAAAAGCTTAATTGCTTTGTTTCACCGCCGCTTTATTCCGCAGGTCTTCCAGCAGTTTATCCACTTTTTCCGGATCGAGGTTTTCGTGGTAATCTTCGTGGATCTGGAGCATTGGGCCCATGCCACAAGCCGCTAAACATTCAACCGTTTTCAGGGTGAACATGCCATCCGGCGACGTTTCGCCCACTTTGCAACCGATGCGGTTTTCGATGTGCTCGATCAGTTGGTCAGAGCCGCGCAGCATGCAAGGTCCGGTGCGGCAAACTTCCAGCACGTAATTTCCAACTGGTTTTAAGTTGAACATGGTATAGAAAGTTGCTACTTCATATACCTCTATCGGTTCTATGCCTAAAATTTCGGCTACTTTATCTTGTACCGCCGGGCTCACCCAACCGCCAAATTCCGCCTGCGCAATGTGCAACACCGGCAGAACTGCCGATTTTTTACGATCGGCCGGATAGTGGCTGATGTAGCGTTCTATTTCTTTCTGAGCGGCTTCGGAAAATTTAACCTCCGATTTATCTTTAAAATCAACCATTTCTAGTATTTCAGTTAACAGTTTTTCGGTTTCGGATTTTGACTTTTTAAGCCTTAATGCCTACCGTTTTCTGTTCTTATTTCACTGTAAATTAAGCGTCTAATTCGCCGGCAATTACGTTCATCGAGCTCAGGATCACGATCGCATCCGAAAGCTGCGTGCCAATTACCATTTCCGGGTAAGCCTGGTAATAAATAAAGCACGGACGACGGAAGTGCATGCGGTAAGGCGTGCGGCCACCATCGGAAACCAAGTAGAAACCAAGTTCGCCGTTGCCACCTTCTACACTCTGATAAACTTCGCCAACCGGCGCATCGATTTCACCCATCACAATTTTGAAATGGTAGATCAAAGCTTCCATGTTGCGGTAAACCGCTTGTTTCGGAGGCAGGTAATATTCAGGAGCATCAGCGTGGTAAGGTCCTTCGGGAAGGTTTTCCAACGCTTGTTTGATGATGCGTAAGCTTTGCCAAACCTCTTCGTTACGAACCATGAAGCGGTCGTAGGTATCGCCTTTGGTACCAACCGGAATTTCGAATTCGAAATCTTCGTAAGAAGAATAAGGGTTCATCACGCGCACATCGTAGTCAACGCCGGCGGCACGGAGGTTAGGTCCGGTAAAACCGTAGTTCAGGGCACGTTCAGCGGTAATACCACCTACGTTCTGAGTGCGATCCATGAAAATGCGGTTGCGGTTGAACATTTTTTCAAACTCGGCCCACACTTTCGGGAATTCATCTAACCACTTGCGCAGTTTTTCAATAGCAATCGGCGAAAGATCGCGTTCCATCCCGCCAATGCGACCCATATTGGTCGTTAAGCGGCTGCCGCAGATCTCTTCGTAGATCTCGTAAACTTTTTCGCGTTCCTGGAAAACGTAAAGGAAACCGGTAAAAGCGCCCGTATCTACGCCCAGAATAGAATTACAGATCAAATGGTCGGTGATACGCGCTAATTCCATGGCAATTACCCGGATATAATCGGCACGTTTCGGAGTTTTTACGCCCAGCAGTTTTTCTACTGTCAGCCACCAGCCAATATTGTTGATCGGAGCAGAGCAATAGTTCATGCGGTCGGTAAGCGGGGTAATCTGGTAAAACGGACGACGTTCGCAGATCTTTTCGTAGGCGCGGTGAATATAACCGATCGTGGGCACGCCCGAAACGATCTTTTCACCGTCCATCTGAAGGATATTCTGGAAAATACCGTGCGTAGCCGGGTGCGTAGGTCCCAAGTTCAGCGTGGTAAGTTCGTTATTAAATTCATCAGCAGTCTGAAGCGAACCGTGCACCTGATTGATCGGGTGCTTTACTTCTTCTGCTTTTTTAATTTCTGCCATTTTTGGGTTCGTTATTCGTTGTTCGTTGTTCGTTGTTCGAATTCAGAAATTTAAAATTCCGTCATTTGAAAAACTCCAACGGCTAACTCACTTTACTTTTCGTTTTTTTTTGCCCTTGAAACGCTATCGTTTTTCCCTTAAAAAGCAGAACAACGAAAAACGAACAACGAGCAACGAAATTATCTTCCGAAGAAGAGGTCTACTTTATCTTCCCGGGTGCCGTCTTCCAGCGGGTAATGCTTCAGCATCGGGTGATAATCCATGTCTTCCACGTTCAGGATGCGAATTAAATTCGGGTGACCTTCGAACTTGATGCCGTAAAAGTCAAAAGCTTCACGTTCCATCCAGTTAGCGGTGGCGTAAAGCTTCGTGGCGGTTGGTACCACCGGATCGGCGATAGGGAAGAAGATCTTGATGCGCAGGCGAACGTTATGAACCAGGCTGTGAACATGGTAGATCATGCCCAGTTCCTGGTCTTTGCTGCTTGGATAATGAATGCCGCACATGGTGGTGAGGAAATTCATTTGTAAAAACTCATCCGCGTGCAGAAACTCCAGAATTGGAATGATCTGCTCGCGGGTGGTAGTAACAGTCAGCAGGCCGTATGGTTCGCCTATATCGGTAAATGTTTGTTCACCGAATTTCTGCGTTAAGCGCTCTAAAACTGCCTGATTGGTAAGTTCGGCCATGCTTATTTGATGTTGTAAGAAGCTAAAAGTTCCTGGTACTCCGGAGAGTTACGACGACGCAATGATTCGTTGGCGGCAAGATCCTGCACACGCAGCAACCCATCTAAAACGGCTTCCGGACGCGGCGGGCAACCCGGCACGTACACGTCAACCGGAATAATGCGGTCGATGCCCTGTAAAACGGAATAGGTATCGAAAATACCACCCGAGGAAGCACACGCACCCATGGCTAAAACCCAGCGCGGCTCGGCCATCTGCTCATAAACCTGCTTTACAATGGGCGCCATTTTCTTGGCAATTGTTCCCATAACCATCAGCAAATCGGCCTGGCGCGGGGAAAAACTTGGGCGCTCAGAACCGAAACGGGAAATATCGTAGTTGGCACCCATAGTAGCCATAAACTCAATGCCGCAGCAGGAAGTAGCAAAAGGCAGCGGCCACAGCGAGTTTTTACGCGCCATGCCAACCACTTTTTCTAATGAGGTTGCGAAGAAACCGGCGCCTTCGTGGCCATCCGGAGCTTCAATCATTCTGATATTGCTATTTAAATTGCTCATAAATCTCTAAACTTTAATCGAAAATCGGGCTAAAAGCACTTTCTTCTCAACACGCAGGAATTTTTAAAAGTTTATTCCGTTTCGGTTTCCGTTAATTTATTCCCACTTCAGAATGCCTTTTTTGATAACGTACACGAAACCAGCCATTAACAGGCCCATGAACGTGATCATCTGCAGGAAACCTTCGGTGCCCAGTACTTTGAAATTCACGGCCCAGGGATACATGAAAATGATCTCGATATCGAAGATCACGAACAGGATCGCCGTCATGAAGTACTTATAGGAAATAGGCGTACGGGCGTTTCCAACGGTTGGAATACCGCATTCCCAGGCTTCGTCTTTTACTTTGGAATGGCGTTTCGGGCCGATCAGGTGGGTTACACCCATGGCAAAAGCCACAAAACCAGCCGCTGCCAGAAATTGTACAATAATCGGGAGGTAATCGTATGGGGTATATATTGCTTGTTCCATTTTAAATGCGTTCTGAGGCGAAATTTGGGAGCAAAATTAGAGATTAATCAGAAACATTACAAGCTAATAATCGGATTAGACTGTTTCTAAATAAGGCTTACGGTGGCAGGTTTTGTTCTCATAAAAAAGCTATGGTTTTGCTCCTGAAAAGTATAACGTTAAAATGTAGTTTTATTGAGCGTAACGTGCTGATAATAAAAAAGCTACCGCCTTTCCTTGGTTTCGGAAAACGGTAGCTTTTTGAGCTCATAAAGTATAAGTAAGCCTTACTGCTTCACAATGCGTTTTGTAATGGTTCCGCTTTCGGTTTGCAGTTGCAGCAGGTAAATGCCTTTGGGTAAAGCTTCTATGTATACCGAATTTTCCTCACCGGCCTGGAAAGTTTTGGTCAGCCAGGTTTTGCCGGTTACGTCAGCCACTATAGCAGTAAAAGCCGCTTTGTTTGCGGGGATAGAAACCGTTACCATTTTGCTGGCCGGGTTCGGATAAACGTTTACCGCAGCTTCGGCCAACTGATCTTGTACCCCGGAAACATTGAAAGTCTGGAAATTGCTGTAAACTTCTTTCACGCGGTCTTCCAGCGTAGTTGTGCCTGAACTCCACGAGTCCTGGTAAATGCGCTGCGTTACATCAATGCCCGAATAGGTGAGCACCTGCCGGTCTTCGCCTTCATAGTCCCAGGCATTATTCATCTGGTTCCAGTCTTCATCCAGCCAGCCGGTATAGTTTTTATTATTATCGTAAGTCTCGGTTTCGCGCATAAAGTTCTCCCAGGCGGTGCCGTTCCAGTTTTCATAGGTACCTACGTGGCCGCCGTTGGCATCGTAAACTGCGGTATATTTTTCGTCTTGCACCCAAACGTTATTATCGAAAGTTTCCAGCACATATGCCGAAGGAATTTCGTAAAGTACATGCCAGGTCAGGTTTAAGGCCCGGTAAGCATCCGTCCAAACGCCGCTGTTGTATTCCTGTATAACCGCGCTCGTAGCAACCCCGCCCACATTATTCAACACTATCCGTTCTTCCGGTTGCCAGGTAGTGCCATCCCAGCTGGAATTAGTAAACGACGTTGCCAGGTTGTTGGCATCGTAAACGGTTTGTTCGCGGGCTTCCCGTACCCAGGTGTTCTGAACGTTATCCCAATACTCGGAAATGAGCTCGGTTTTGTTGCCTTTCTGATCATAGCTGATCAGGGTCATATAACCATCTATCAGTTCCCAGGCGCTGCCATTCCAGCCTTCTACCCGGTATTCAATTTCGTTGCCCCGGGCATCGTACGTTGTTTTTTCGCGGCCCAGGTTCTGGTTGGTAGCCGGGTCGGTGTAGAGACGTTGCGTTAAGCGTCCCTGGGTATCGTAAGTATAGGTGCTGTGGCTTTGGATCTGCCAGTTGCCGCCACCCGACGCCACATAATCCTGGCTGTTGCCCGGCCGCGATACCAGCGCATTTATTCTGGCGTGGCTGCCGGTTGGTGCATCGGCTGGTTTAACGGTTAATTTTCCCGGCCGGAATTTCGTGGAGTTTCCCTGGGCCAATACGTTGATGCCAACGCCGGCCAGCAACCATACGGCTAAGGCCGCAGTTAAAAATCTGGATGTAAATAATGCAGTCATAATCAAAAATGAAATGAATTTACAATAACTAAAAGTTACGGTATGTTTCCGGGAAGGTGCTGAAAATGTGGTGAATAGCTTTTTTTATGAGTGACAGGTTCAGGCCAGGCTTTCCCGACGATAAAACGGTAGGCTTTTAAGCTGAAAAACTGCTGTTTGGCTTATTGTTTTATGAATTTTTGCGAAACAACACCTTTTTCAGTCTGCAATTGCAGCACGTAAATACCGGCCGGCAGCGCAGCAACCGAGAACCGGTTTTTCTGACTGGTTTCGGTTTTTTCTGTAAGGCAGGTCTTTCCGGTCAGGTCTTTTATGGTAGCTACCGCAGCTGAGCCGGTAATTCCAGTTGCTTCAAAGCTTATAAAATCCTGCGCCGGGTTCGGGTAAAGCTTTATCTTCATCGCTTTCTTATCGGTTTTCGGCAAGCCGGAAACACCCGAGCAAATGGAGATCCGGGAGTTAATGGTTTGGTGTACCTGCCCGTTATAAATGCCCTGCGCCACAATTTTATAGGGTCCGAAAGTCCAGGGAGCCGGCACGTTTATTTTGCGGTAAAGCGGGTAGGGCATGGCCGGGCCGGGGCCGGCTACAAAATAGAACTGCACCAAAATGGTATCGTTTCGCACCGAAAAACTCTGGGTCCCATACTGGATGCTGCCATCGGCCACGGTTCCGAAAACTTCCACATCGAAATGGCTGGCCTGGCAGATATACGGCGGTGCCCAAATGCTGTCGAAAGCGAAGACTACGCTCTGCGCAGCACTGATCCGTGAAAAGCCGGCAACAAAAAGCAAAAGCAATAAAATTTTTTTCATAGTTCAGGTAGCATCATGTTTAAGAATGACGCCGGTTTCAGTAATTCCGTTGCAGGCATTTGCTGGTTTCTGAAGCAAAGACAAAAGAAATATTTGCTACCCTTAGCCGCGCAAATAATATTTTGCCAACGACAATATTCAGATACAGGAATTTTAGCAACCGTTGCCATCGGTAACAAAAAAAGCTACCGCTCTCCTTTTCAGAAAACGGTAGCTTTTTGGCACTAAAAAGTCTGCGTTTAGTTTTTTATGATCTTCCGAACCGCCTGTCCTTTTTCAGTTTGCAGCGTGAGCAGGTAAATGCCGGGTTTCAAGTTTTGTATGTTCAGTTGTTTTGCTTCCGTAGCTTTGAAATTACGGCTCAATATTACTTTACCGGTGATATCAGAAAGCAGGGCAGTTACATTTTGCGTTTTTTCAGCGATCTCGATGTTCAGGAGGTTTTCAGTTGGGTTGGGATAAACCTTGGCGGTTATTTCCTGAGGGATTTCGTTTTTCAGGCCGGTTACCCATTGCGTTGTGTAAACTTCCCTTAACTGGTTATTCCAACCAGGTTGAGAAAAAGACCAGCTGCGATAGATCCGTTCTGTAATTTCATCTGCCTGGTTATAAGTTAGCACTTGCGCTGATTCAAATCTGGACCACCAAGCACCATTTAACCATTCTTCGTTTTTAGAACCAATGTAATTTTTTTTTGTGTCTAAAATTGTGGAAATGCGGTAAACATTTTCCCAGGCACCATTATACCATTGCTGTTCTGTATAAATTGACCCTCCAAGAGAATCGTAAGAGATGTTAATTTGGGCGTAATCTTCCCATGTATTATTAATCCACTGTTGCACTTTCAGGGCGGTTGGCTGCATTTTTGAAAAATTATGCCAGGTAATATTTACATGTCTTTCGTGATTTGTAAGCGTGCCATTTAAATAGCGCTCAATCGTAATTTCAGTTGCAGGCCCAGTAGGAACACTGTAGGTAAATGTTGTGTTTTTATTCTGAATCGGATTGTGAAGATAAGTTTCAGAAATCTGGACAACATTCATTGCCGTATCATAACCGTAAAGATCCCATCTATAGGACTGCCAGCTACCATTTATGAGTCGTTCATGATCAGCTAAAATTTCATTACCATTTCTATCATAATTTCGCTGAATTCTATACCCGGCAATAGGTGTCCATTGGTTGCCATTCCATTGGAAGTTTGCCTTTATCAATTCTTTGCCATTTCTGTCATATCGGACTGAATCTTTTTCCAGCGGCCATCCTTTAAGATCAAAAACTGTACGGGATGTATACCAGCCTAAGGAATCATAGGTGTAAAATCCCCGATTAGTCAGATTCCAGCCAGAATTACTTGAATCAGGAAGATAAATATCGCAAAACGGTAAATTAGTATTGGTGCGCAGATTTCCGTAACCCCTTTTTTGTTCCCGTTTTTTAAAAGTTTGTTGAAGATCTTTCCATGAACTCAGGACCGTATGGCTAATATTGGGTTGAGGAGTTATCTGCGCAAAACTCGAAAAGCATATGAAAAAATGAATAATTATTAAACTGAAAATGGGTCTCAACAGTAAAGTTGGAGTAAGTTGTATTCTCATAGATCGAAAGGCTTCATTAATAACAAGTCGTAGAAATTTCTGCAACCGTTGCCTTAGGTAACAAAAAAAAAGCTACCGCCTTCTTTTCCAGAAAACGGTAGCTTTTCAGCACTAAAAAGTCAGATTAACTTATTTCGCCAGGAACGGGTAACGGTAATCTACCGGCGGCACAAAGGTTTCTTTAATGGTGCGGGTAGATGTCCAGCGGATCAGGTTGAATACCGAACCGGCTTTATCGTTGGTACCCGAAGCTCTGGAACCACCAAACGGCTGCTGACCAACTACGGCGCCGGTCGGCTTATCGTTAATGTAAAAGTTACCGGCCGCGTGAACCAGTTTTTTAGTGGCCAGCTCAATAGCATAACGATCCTGCGCGAAAACGGCACCCGTCAACGCGTAAGGCGAAGTAGAATCTACCAGCGTCAGCGTATCTTCAAAGCTGCCTTTTTCATCATACACGTAAACCGTTAAAACCGGGCCGAACAATTCCTCGCACATGGTTACGTAAGCCGGGTCTTTGGAAAGAATAATGGTTGGCTCAATGAAATAACCTTTCGATTTGTCGCATTTGCCACCGGCAATAATTTCCACTTCCGGATCTTTCTTCGCCGCTTCAATAAATTTCTCCAGCTTATCAAACGATTTTTCGTCGATCACCGCGTTAATGTAATTGCTGAAATCTTCCGGGTCGCCCATTTTAAAGCTTTTCAGGTCTTCCAGCACGTAGCCTTTAATTTCTTCCCACAGGTTAGAAGGAATATACGCGCGGCTGGCTGCCGAACATTTCTGACCCTGGAATTCGAACGCGCCCCGCGAAATAGCCACCGCTACTTCTTTGGCATTAGCCGAATGATGCGCCAGGATAAAGTCTTTTCCGCCGGTTTCGCCCACAATTCTTGGGTAGGTGCGGTAACGCGAAACATTCTCGCCAATGTTTTTCCAGATGTTATTGAAAACGCCCGTAGAGCCCGTAAAGTGAATGCCGGCAAAATCGCGGTGCTTGAAAATTACGTCGCCCGCAGTCGGGCCTTCTACATAAACCAGGTTAATAACGCCGTCCGGCACGCCGGCTTCGCGGAACAATTCCATCAGCACATTAGCTGAATAGATCTGCGTGTTGGCTGGTTTCCAAACCACTACGTTACCCATTAAAGCAGGCGCAGCTGGTAAGTTACCGGCAATAGAAGTAAAGTTGAAAGGCGTAAGGGCAAATACAAAACCTTCCAGCGGACGGTGCTCCAAACGGTTCCACATGCCCGGCATGCTTTCTGGCTGAATGGCATAAATATCCATCATGAACTTCACGTTGAAACGGAAAAAGTCGATCAGTTCGCAAGCCGCATCAATTTCAGCCTGGTAGGCATTTTTGCTCTGGCCCAGCATGGTAGCCGCGTTCATTTTCGCCCGGAACGGACCCGCCAGTAATTCGGCCGCTTTTAAAAAGATCGCTGCGCGGCTCTGCCAGGGCATATTGGCCCATTCTTCGCGCGCCGCCAAAGCCGCATTAATGGCCTGCGTAACGTGCTCGGCCTCGCCCTGGTGGAAATGACCCAGCACGTGTTTATGATCGTGCGGAGGGGCAACAGCCACTTTGTTATCGGTACGAACTTCTTCGCCGCCAATGTACATGGGAATATCTAACTTCTGGCCTTTCAGCTCTTTATAAGCTTTCTGCAGTTCTTCTCTTTCTTTGGAACCCGGCGCGTAGCTTTTTACAGGCTCGTTTACCGGGGTAGGTACATTAAAAAATCCGTTCGACATATTTTTTCAGTTATCAGTTAAGGTTGAACAGTTATCAGTTCGTTTAAACTCTAAAGCAAAGGTATTTATAATTGTTGATTGTTGATTGCTAATTGTTGATTGAGCTGAAGGTTCGGAGCAGTTTTTACTTCGATGATCCTACCGTTTTTAACTCCAAATGCTAACAATTCAATTATTGAAATCAATCAGCAATCAGCAATTTAAAGAATCCGCTGCAGCTCGCTCAGGCAGGAAATTTCGTAAGTTGCTTTCAGCGGGTGCTTTTTCTTTTCAGGGTTGAAGAAAACCTGATCGATGCCGGCATTTTGCGCGCCCAGGATATCGGCTTCCAGGTTATCGCCTACCATCAGGCAGTTTTTAGCCGTGCAGTTGGCGCGTTCCAGGGCGTGCTGAAAAATGCGTTTATCGGGCTTGGCAAAACCCGTACATTCCGAAGTGATCACTTCGCCAAAATAAGGATGCAGGTTCGAGCTCGTAATTTTCTGCGCCTGCGAATCTTTAAACCCGTTGGTAATGATATGCAGTTCGTATTTGCTTTTCAGGTAAGTAAGCGTTTCGTAAGTGAACGGGAAAACTGCCGATTTGGTAGGGCAGATGCGCAGGTATTCTTCCTCCAGTTCAAACGGGATTTCGCTTTGCGGCACGCCCAGGTCGCGGAGGGTTTTGGTGAAACGCGTGCGCCGCAACTGTTCCTGGTTTACCTTACCGGCATTATAAAGCTGCCACAAACGTTTGTTTACGTAGCTGTATTTCTTAAAAAAATCGGAACAGGTAAAATCGTAACGACTTAACTTGAATTCCTCGAAAAGGTGGTAAATGGTTTCTTCGGAGTTCTTTTCAAAATCCCAGAGCGTATGGTCCAGGTCGAAGAAAATATGGGTATACGTTTTCATGTTCAGGTAAGTAGGCGCAAAAGTTAAAACCGGTCCGCGCCCTGTTTGGTTCGGCAAAGGTAGGGTTAATTGGTGAATGGCTTAATTGTTAAATGGTTAAATTGTTGATTCCTGCCTGCAGCGGGATTTACGGAAAGATTCCCATTAAATAGCGAAGGTCAACCCCCGGCACCTCTCCTTAAAGCCACGAAGTTATAACCCCACCCTGATTCAGAGGAGGGAGCTTTTTTCTCCTGTGTACCGTCAGCTAAAGCAGATGGCAATGAATGTCTGAATTTGGATTTATAGGATTCAGGGATTTAAGGATTTCTTGTCTGAACACGATTTCCAGGATTATCAATTTCACGCCAATCGCCAGCGCAGCGTACCTTGAAAATCACGTTCTGAAGAAAGCTAAACTAAAAAGAAGTTAGCTACAAAGGGAAACAGATACCAGTTTCTGTGAGAGCGGCCTCCAAGACTTCCGGTGCCACAGGCAGCCCGCAAGGGCAGGAAGGGTTGCAGCCGCGAACGCAGAAACGAAGCCACCCGGCTGGAGTGAGAAAGCTACCTATGAAAGTAAAAAGTTATTAGTTAAGATCGAAAGCAAGCTATAAAAACGGTATCGTTTCAGGCTCAAAAACTCATTAACAAACTTTCTTATTAACTTAAATAGATCCCTTCCATCGTCGAGATGACGGAAAAAAAACGCTATGCTTTTAAGCTTAAAAACTCAGAGCAAACCAAAAATCACCCCTGCCACCTTCTACTATGCAATTTGCAAACCGCCAGTTCCCGGTTCGAATAAAGTACATTGTAAACTTCCTGGTCTTTCAGCAAAAGCGCATCTTTTTCCAGGTACCCGAAGATCTGGCTCAGCAGGTCTTCCGTTTCTTCCTTTAAATAATAATACGCCCAGTTATCTACCCTTCTAAAACTTACCAGACCGGCATTTTTCAGGTAGATCAGGTGCCGCGAAACTTTGGTCTGGGTAAAATCGAGGATCTGTTCCAGGTCAGAAATACACATCTCTTTGTTGCGGTAGATCAGGTTCAGCAGGCGGATCCTGGACTCATCGCCGAGCGCTTTGAATACTTGTTCGCCGAAAGCTACGTTAAAGTGTTTGAGCCGCATGTTGTGGAATTAAGGTGAAACAAATTTAGCCGGCTTGCATCAATAATACCAGAAATGCGGTATTATTGTATAGCGGCGAAGCAAACGCTGTATTTCCGGCAAAACTGCCTTTACAACATTAACGTACCTGCCAGTATGCATTTTTTTACAGGTTTCAGAAATATTTTTACCGCTTTGGTTTTTACCGTGGCAGCTTTTTTACTGGTACTTTCTCCTCAAAAAGCGGCTGCCCAGGGCAGAGCCAAAGTGGTGCAGCTAACCGGTATCGTTACCGCCGGCGACAGTTTATACGGCCTGGTAGGCGCTAGCGTATACGTGCCCAAAGCGGGCCGCGGAACCACCACCAACCAGTATGGTTATTTTTCCCTGGCCGTACTGGCCGGCGACAGCGTGGTTTTCAGTTCGGTAGGGTTCAAATCGCAGTTCATTAAAATACCCAGAACGTTCCGCGGCGATAGTTATTCGGTGATCATTGAAATGAAAGAAGACCAGACGGCGCTGCCCGAAGTCCGGATTTTCCCTTATTCTACCGAAGAACTTTTCAAACGCGCATTCCTTTCGCTTAAACTGCCGGACGAAGACCAGAAAGCCGTAGCCAAAAACCTGAACGAAGCCATTATAGAACGCATGATGCTCGATGCACCGGCTTCTCCGGGCGTTAACTTCCGGGAGCGGATGCGCCTGCAGGATGCGAATATCGAACGCCGCTACATGGCCCCAACCATACCGCTTACCGCCTGGTACGACCTGATCCAGGCCATAAAACGCGGCGATCTGAAAAATCAGAAAACCGACAAGTAACCCTGCTGAATAAAGACTTTTAACGCCTGAAAACCTACCGTTTTCAGGCGTTATTTTTTGTGCCCTGCAGGCTGCTTCGTACTTTTTAAGGACAAAACCATAGCGTTTTTCAGCAACCTCTTTCCTTATTTTGAGTAAGCCTAGTAAGAAAATCCGATATTCGAATTTTTGAATATTCGATGATCTGATGATTTAATAATCAGCTTGTATTTGATAATCGGACAACCGAATATCGAATAATCTAAAAATCTTAAAAACGAACGTATGAACGTAAATATTCCGGCTACCAATTTGCCCCGCGTGGTAGTTATCGGTTGCGGTTTTGGCGGGTTGGAGCTTGTGAAAAAACTGCGGCACGCTCCGGTGCAGGTAGTGCTTTTAGATCGCAACAATTACCACAACTTTCAGCCTTTACTCTACCAGGTAGCCACCGGCAGCCTGGAGCCCGATACCATTGTGGCCCCGATCCGCAAAATGTTCAAGGGCCAGAAAAATTTCATTTACCGCTACTGCGAAGTTACCCGAATCAATGCCGGCAGTAACCAGTTAGAAACCAACATCGGCCCGATCAGTTACGATTATTTAGTGATTGCCACCGGCAGCCAGACCAACTTTTTCGGCAATAAAACCATCGAAAAAGCGGCTATGCAGATCAAAACCATTCCGAGCGCGTTGAATTTGCGGAGCTATATTTTCCAGAATTTCGAGAAGGCGCTTTTAATGAACACCACTTACGAGAAAGAAGAACTCATGAACGTGGTGGTGGTAGGAGGTGGCCCCACGGGCGTGGAAGTAAGCGGCGCGATTGCGGAATTAAAAGCCAACGTGTTGCCCAAAGATTACCCCGAGCTCGATTTTCGCAGCATGCAGGTTTACCTGATCGAAGCCGGCCCGGTTTTACTCAACGGCATGAGCGCCGAAGCTTCGGCCAAAGCCAAGGAATACCTAGAAGAAATGGACGTGCACGTCTGGATAAATGCGCCGGTAGAAAAATACGAAGACGGCAAAGTTTATTTCGGGCAGGGGCAGAGCATTCACGCCGAAACCCTGATCTGGGCGGCCGGCGTGAGTGGTACCGCTTTGCCGGGCTTGCAGGAAACTGCCGTAGCCAAAAACCAGCGCATAAACGTAAACCAATTCAATAAAGTAGAAGGCTACGAAAACATTTTTGCCATCGGCGATTGTGCCCAGATAGTTACCGAAGATACGCCGCGCGGCCACCCCATGGTAGCACCGGTGGCCATGCAACAAGCCAAATTGCTGGCCAAAAACCTGGTACGCATCCTCAACCAAGAAACGCCCGAAAACTTCGTTTATCACAACCAGGGTGCCATGGCAACCGTGGGCCGCAACAAAGCGGTGGTAGATCTGCCGAAGTTCAAGTTTCAGGGCTTTTTTGCCTGGCTGGTCTGGCTTTTTGTGCACTTAATGAGTCTGGCCGGCCACCGCAACCGGGTAATAACTTTCTTTACCTGGGTATGGAATTATTTTACCTACGACCAATCGTTGCGCCTCATTATCCGGCCGTACTGGAAAGAACCGCGCAAGAAAAAAGGCGACGCCAGCCCGGAGGCCCAAGGCAACGAAACCCCGCAGGAAAAACCGCAACCGCTAGCTTCGCCTGATCTGCAATCTGCGAAACCAGCCGAGCCGCTTCCGCCGGCTACAGATACCAGTCCGCCGGAAGCCCCGAAAGAACAGCAGAACCAACCGCCGCAAAATCTGCCGCCAGTGGCTTAAAAACGGTAGGCTTTTAAAGCAAAAAACTCCGCAACCAGTACAGGCAGCAGAGTTTTTTTTTATTCCGGTTTTCAGAAATTACTTTTTCGGTTCCATCAATTTAAAGAACTGATCCAGTTGCGGCAGAATTACAATGCGGGTCCGGCGGTTGCGCGAACGGTTTTCATCCGTGTTATTCGTTACCAGCGGCTGGTATTCAGAACGGCCTGCGGCAATCATGCGTTTGGCATCTACGCCGTAGTTCTGTTGTAGAACCCGCACTACAGCTGTAGAACGAAGCACGCTCAGATCCCAGTTGTCTTTAATGAAAGTGGTTTTAATCGGTTTGTTATCGGTATGGCCTTCCACCATGAACTGCACATCGGGCTGGGCTTTCACCACGGCGGCTACTTTGCCTAAAACATCCTTAGCGCGCGGGGTAATTTCGTAGCTGCCACTTTTAAACAACATTTTGTCTGAAATAGAAATGAAAACGGCGCTGCCATCTACTTTCACTTCCACGTCCTGGTCGTTTACGTCTTTCAGGGCGCCTTTCAGGTTCATGACCAAAGCCAGGTTCAGCGAATCTTTTTTCTGCAGCGAGATCTGCATATTCTTGATATAGGCGTCTTTCTGGTTGATGTTCTCGATCGACTGGCGGATATTATCGGCTTGTTGCTGGCTGATCACCGAGAAATTGCTCAGCTGGTTGAGCAACGCTGTGCTGTTAGCTTTCAGGTTATCGATCTCCGATTGCATGGCGCTGATCTTAGCCGTTTGTCTTTCCTTTTCGGTATTACAATCGTTGAACTGTTTTTGCAGGGCTTCATATTTGGCCGTCTGGCCTTTGTATTTTTTGGAGCTTACGCACCCGGTGAAGGCCATTGAGATTGCCAGTGCCGGCAATACTAATTTTTTCATGTTGATTTAGGATGGTTTGATTACTTGTACGACAAAGTTAGCATTCTATTGCCTTTCAAACATTATTTCCCGGCAAAATGTACTCTTTCAATGCAAAACGCTATGGTTTTCGCCCTGAAAAGTGTAGCGTTCTGCCTTTTTAAGTTCCGTACTGAAATTGTTAAAACGGTAAGCTCAGGCTTTCTTCGATCGCATGCCGGGCAGTACTTTTACGTTTTCCTGCGCCAGCAATTGCTGGTATTCCGATGAACCCAGCGGATAAACGGCAATTTTTCCGGCCTCGTCGTAATGCGCGCCAAAGCCGTAACGTTTCACCAAAGCCGACGCCCGCATGCACGGGTGCCCTTTCGAAAACAGTTGTGCTTTTATTTCTTCGCCTTCCGTTTCCAGCACTTCCTTCGGAATCTCTTTTTGCTGCACATATACTTCCCAGATCAGTTCCTCATGCCCGAAACGGTAGGGATTCCGGGTTAAAATCTCGTACTGAATGAAATGCGCCGGTCTTTTGCCGTTTTTAGCCACCGGAATTTCAGCAACGGTAACCGGGCAATCTTCCGAAACTTTAACGAACGCGTTCTTATAGCTCATAGAATTTCTTAGTTGGTATCCATAAGTTCTCAGCCGGGTTTTGCTTTCCCGTTCAGTTTATTTTCCAGCCGTAAGCGCTACTATTTCCTGTATGATCAGTTCCCAATCCTGCTCGTGCAGTTCGTGCCCAACGCCTTCCAGCCTGAGCAGTTTGGCTCCCGGAAAAGCTTCCTGCAAAGCCAGCGCGTGGGGGTAGGGCAGGATCGGGTCTTCGGTGCCGTGAATAATCAATACCGGCGCTTTAATTTCGGAACTGCGATCATAATACGCTTCGCCGCCACCCAGCATAGCATGATTAAACATGCTGATAAGGCTATTCGCGCGGTCAATTTCCCGGAAAGCGAGCTGACTGGACCGCACTACGTCAAACTTCCTTGCCGAGCCATTTACCAGTTTCCAGCCGCCAACCAGGTAATCCTGTACTTCGGCTTTATCTTCCCAGTCTAAAGTTGCGGCCCGGCTATGGTATTGCAGAAATTTGGGATCTATCTGCGGCAGTTCCGGACGGTTGGCCCACACACTGGAAGCAATAAGCGTTAAACTCAAAACCCGTTCCGGTTGCTGCAAAGCCATGATCTGCGCCAGCATTCCACCCAGCGACATGCCCACCAGGTGCGCTTTTTCTATTGCGTAAAAGTCCAGTACCCCAAACGCATCGGCCGCCATATCGGTAACGTCGTAATTGAGTTCCTCAAATACCGAAGAACGCCCCACATCGCGATTGTCGTAGCGGATCACGAAACGGTTTTGCGCCCCCAGTTTCCGGCAAAATGCCTCATCCCACCAGATCATGGAAGCCGTGGCACCCATGATCAGCAAAATGCAGGGATCAGTAGCGTTGCCAAACGTTTCCGTACAAATTTCAACGCCGTTGGTTTCTATTATTTTTTCAGCCATGGTCGCAGCAGTTTTGAAAAAATGAAGTTACGAATTTCACGCTTTCAGCAAAAGCAGACGGCTGTGAATTTGTCTGAATTGGGATTTATAGGATTCATGGATTTTTGTCTGAACACGATTTTTAAGATTAAAGGATAGGCAGGATTTTCAAAAACAAGATTTCACGCTTATCGCCAGCGCAGCGTATCCTGAAGATCACGTTATCTGAGAAACTAAAATAAAGAAAGCTTACTACGGAGGAAACCGACACCAGTTTCTGCGTGCGCGGCCTCCTATTCGTACGGTGCCTTTAGGCAGGCCGCAAGGCCAGTTTGAATAGAAGACGCGAACGCAGAAACGAAGCCACCCGGCTCGAGGGAGAAAGCTCTTTTGAAAGTTAAAAGTTAGAGGTTGAAAGCGAAAAGCAAGCTATGAAAAAGAACTCCTTTCAGGCTGAAAAACTCAATATGCTGCAGTAATGCTCCACGGGTTAAAACCAGTGGCAATCAGCTTTGACATTCAGCGAAATCTTTAATCAGTTTAATCAGCGATCAAAAAACGGTATCCATTCAAAGTAAAAAACTCAATAGCAAACATAACTACCAACAGTATGAGGTTTCTCCTAATGTCGAGATAACGCAAAGAACGGTATGTTTTCACACTTAAAAAGTCAATAGGTTACTTTCTTAAAATAGATCTCTCCTATCGTCGAGATGACGTGGAATACGCTATCCTTCCAACCCCAAAAACCACTTTACAAAACCTGCTCCGCCAACAACCTCTCCAATTTTCCTGCCGGATCATTACACAAACCCGGATGCACTTTAGAAGTTTGTACCACGGTGCTGCGAGTAGCCGTAAGCCACCGGAAACGACTCGCCAAAGGCAATTCTCCAATGGTTCCGCCAGCTTTGCCGCCCTGGCAAATCCGTTCGAAAGCCTGCAAACGTTCCTTTATTTCTTCCAGGTCCAGTTCAGCAGAAAAAGCACGCAAGCGAGGCTCGTCTAAATGAAAAACCGTTTGTAGAAAACCCTGCGACGCGCAGTATAAAATCACCCCCACGTTCAGGAATTCTTCGCGTTCTACCCTGGGCATTACGCGGAGCACGGCGTACTCAAATAAGTGCTTCTCTTGCATTTTTCGCCTCCTGCACAAATATTTCCGAATGCGCGATCCGGGTGTTTAAAAAATTAGCGTACATCTGCCGGTTTTCCTCCGCATCTTCAAAAGCCGATGTAGCCAGCCAGTCTTCCGGCAGCAAATTAACGATGGCCTGAATGCGTTCCGGCGTCAGTATTTTCCGGAATTCCGCATCAACAGTTTCGAGTTCAGAAGCTTTTGGCAGCAGCACATGGTCTTTTATCTGCACGAAAGGCCGTTTGGCCTGCTCTTCCCAGTTCTGGCCCGAATGGTGAAAATAAAGCGCCGCACCGTGGTCTATGAGCCAGAGTTCTTTGTGCCAGATCAGCATGTTGGTGTTGCGCGCCGTGCGGTCTACGTTGGTTACCAGGCAATCGAGCCACACAATGCCAGAAGCTGTTTTGGCATCTACCTGGTTCACCAGCGCATCGAAAGTAATGGCGCCGCTCAGGTAATGCACCGCTAAATTAAGGCCTTCGGAAGCGCGCAAAAGATCCTGAATTTCTTCGTCAGGTTCGGTGCGGCCAAAAGCTTCGTCAACGTTTGCAAACACAATTTCGGGCACCCGGAAACCCAGCAAACGCGCAATTTCGCCGGCTACCAGTTCCGCGATCAGCGCTTTTACGCCCTGGCCCGCCCCGCGGAACTTCAGGGCGTATAAAAAAGCGTCGTCGGCTTCCACAATGGCCGGCAGCGAACCACCCTCGCGCAAGGGCGTTAAGTAACGGGTAACTTCCACAGACCTGATCTCAGGCGGATAATAATTCATATTTACTTTCTATCGTTACACCAAAAACAAAAATACGCACTTAAATAAAACGGAAGCATTACACGTACCAGACGTCTTCCGCCGCCACCGTAATGCAAACCTTTTCGCCTTTTTTGCCCTTAAATCCTACCGTTTTCACAATCACCGGAATGCCCGCAAGCTGCACTTCTACTTCCGAATAACTGCCAAAGAACTGCACCCTATTTATTGTGCCCGGAATACCGTTTTCAGCGGCGTCTTTAATTTTTATACACTCCGGCCTGATCAGCAAACTTTTTTCCGATAAGGCAATCCGGAGCATGGCTTCGAACCCGAACGCTAAGGGCGGGGGAATTAAATTGTAGCTTCCGAAAAGGCCGGCGGTATATTGGTTTACCGGCCGGCGGTAGATCTCCTGCGGCGTGCCGCGCTGCACGATCTGGCCATTTTCGAGCACCAGAATTTTATCGGCCCACGAAAGCGTATCCAACGGGTCGTGAGAAACCAGCAGGCTGGTAATTTTCAGCTCTTCACCAATGTCGTGTAATACGGTTTTCAGCAGTTTTTTATGGCCGTTGTCCAGGTTCGAAAAAGGTTCGTCGAGCAGCAGCAGTTTGGGCGCGCCCAGCAGCAGTTTGGCCAGCGCAATGCGTTGCCGTTCGCCCCCCGAAAGTTCGCTGGTTTTGCGTTTCAGCAAATGCCCGATCCGGCAGAGCTCATACAAGTTTTCGGCGTCATTTTCGGCAAAGGTGTTGGCGTATTTTAACACCTGTTCAACCCGTAAAAACTGCGGTAATTCAAAATGCTGGCTTAAATAAGCAATGCCTGCCTGCCCCGGCACCAAAACTTCCTGCGGACCGCGCACGCGCGTGCCATCAAAAAAGACTTCGCCCGCATTAGGTTGCACCAGCCCGGCAATGATCTGCAAAAGCGTACTTTTTCCCGAACCCGTTTCGCCGGCAATTACCAGTTTCTGAAATTCCTGCTGGGTAAAGCTGATGTCTTCCAGAACGGTATGGTTTCGCTCCTGAAAACTAATGTTCTGTACTTCTAATAAGGGCATTTTTTGGTATTTTATTTACGAAGCTTACGCAACAAAGAGAGAGATCTCCTTATGAGGCTAACGTAGCAGGGTTAAATTTAGATTGCCCGATTCCTCTCTTCGGAGGGAACTTTTGCTCCTGGAAAGCCTTTTCAGAAACCTGTTTTTCCGGCCAAGTTAGTTTTGCGGGGTAACGGCTTGCTGTTTACCGTGGTCTGTAGCGCACAGAACACCTTGCTGCCGGTTATTAAAGCACTCAACTTTTAACGGCTGCGCTTCCGGCAACTGCAATGCTAAAAGGGTAAACGTAAAAATTACGCCTGGTAAAGCTGAATTAAATTGCCGCAGCCATCTTCAAAAAGCGCCTGCGTGCCGGCTTCGGTTTTAATGGGTGCCTGCCGGAAAGTTACGCCTTTGGCAACCAGTTTTTCATATTCCGCTTTCATATTGGTTACGCCAAAAACAATGCACGGAATACCGGCGGCATATAAACCGGTTTGGTAAGCTTTCGCCAGCTTGCTTTCGTTGGGTTCCAGCAAAAGCCCGGTGCCATTGGGTTCTTCTGGCGAGGCTACAATGGCCAGGTTTTGTTCCGGCAGGTAGAGCTTTTCTATAAAACCCAGCACCTGGGTGTAGAACTTAAAAGCGGTAACCGGGTCGTTTACAAAGATGCTGGTTAAGGCAATTTTCATGGTTTTTTGAGCTAAATCCCTACCGTTTTGTTTCCGGAGCGCCTTCCAGAAATTGCTTTAACGATACGCCGATGATCTGCTGCCAGCCTTCCACGAAATTCGGTCTGGCTAGTGCCGGTTCGTTTGCCGGAAAGGTATCCAGGCCGGCGTGCGTCAGTTTTAAACGGGTTTTTTCGCCTTCCGGAAATAGTTCGAACGTTACCAGCGAATTGCCGGAAAATCCATCGTAGCGCCAGCTGTAAGCCAGTTTTCGCTCCGGAATTACTTCGGTTACTTCGCACAAATGCAGGAATTTCCGGTTTTCCGCACCGCCTTCAAATTTAAACACAAAACCCGGTTCCGGCTTAAATTCTGCCAGGTCGAAATACCATTTTTTCATCTGGTCTTTATCGGTAAGAGCCAGCCATACGGTTTGGGCAGGAGCGTTAAAAGTGCGTTCTATTTCAATGGATTGGTTTGCGTGCATAGGTTTTTCCGGAAAAGAATAAGAAGCATTACCGGCATTCTGCAAATGTAGCCCGGAAGCTTGGTTTACCCAATTTTAAGGCCATTATTTCCCCGGGCTTCATAGAAAACGCTATGGATTTGACCGCTAAAACTGCTGCAGTTAAAGCAGGCGCATAAAATATTTATCCAACGGAAGCAACCATTTGCGAATAGTTTGCGACCTGTTATTAGAAAGCCTTTCCACGCAGCAGCACAACCGAACAAGCAATGCATGGCTTCCCCATAGCTTGTGCGCTGTCTTACTGAACTCCGGCTCCGGCAATGAAAGGCCTGCATTGCCCGGATGCAAAAGAGTAGATCCATAGCGTTTATGGTAGCCAAATTTTGAAACAGAACCCTGTTTCGGAGGAATGCTATTGCCTTTTTTCTAACCTAACAAAAGAAACATGAAAACCAAGATAAAATTGATGGCCCTATTAGTAGCATGCGTGCTCTTCGGGCTTTCTTCCCGCGTTTTAGCCACTCACTTTCAGGGCGGCGACCTTACTTACAACTGCATTTCGCCAAATGTGTACATCGTAACGGCCAAAGTTTACCGCGATTGCACCGGGGCGGCTGCCTATACCTACAATGATCTGAAAGTCTGGTCGCCGGGCTGTAATACCGGCCGCGTCATTCCCATGACCATGCAGGGCGGGCTCATAACCGGCACCCCGTATTGCCCTGCTGTGGGCAACCCTTGCACCACTTCCGGAAGGCCAAATTACCAGGAAGTTACGTTTACCGCGCTGGTGGTTTTAAACGCCGCCGAAATAGCCTGTAACGACTTAATATTCAGTACCCGCAACAGCGCCCGCAACACCAACGAAAACATTACAGGCCAGGATTATATTTATACCGAAGCATTTGTAAAACTGCGTCCGACGGTTAATTCGCAGGTGCAATTTTATAATTCATCGCCGCAGTTCAGCGGCAACAATATTCCTATTCCCATTGTGTGTTTCGGGCAGCAGACCCGTTTCAGCCTCAATGCCAACGAGCTGGAAGGAGATTCTCTGTCGTACGAGTTAATTGCCGCACAATCGAATTATAATACGCCCATTGCTTATAAACCCAACCCTTTGGTACTCAATCCCGGAACTACTTTTAACAATCCAAATCCGAAAAGCCCTTATTCCAATCCCTTGCGCCCGCAGGTTGCGCTCGTGCAGGGCGCAATGCCGCCTGTTTTCACGCCCACCTATCCCATGCCTTCGGTAACGGTTAACTGGAACGGCCCGGCCACGGTGCCCATGCAGGACCCTAATTCGCCCACCGGAACGACCCTGGTTTGGGCGGCCACGCCAGCTTTTAGCCTCAACCCTTTGAGCGGCGAACTGATCTTTACGCCTTCGGCTTATTACCCGGGCACGGATCCGGACCTGGGGCGCAACAAATATGTGGTAGTGGTGCAGATAAACGAATTCAGAAAAGTAAACGGCAGCATGGTTAAAGTTGGTCACGTGCGGCGCGATATGCTGTTCATTGTGGAAGATTGCTCCGGAAACCAGACCACTCAACCGGATGTTCCGGCGCCGGCACCAATTTTCAATGCCACCATCAAGAGCGATACCATTATTGAAGTGCAGACCTGTAACTCCACGCCGCTCCGCTTCCTTTTCTCCGACCCGAACCCGGGCGATAAGCTTACGGTAACTTTCGATACCAAAGTGGTAGACCAAATGCCGAACAGCCATTTAAGCATCCGGAATAACGGTTCGGCGGTAGTAGAAGCCCTGCTTTATATCACGCCTGAACCGCAGCACGTGGGCCGCGATTATTACCTGCCCGTAACCATTACCGACGACCATTGCCCGATAAAAGGAACCGCCACCTACATCTACCGCATTCACGTAGTGGAAAATAACTTTGCCGAACCGGATGGCGGTTTAAAGCAACGCACCCTTTGCCTCGGCGACCAGACCGATCTGAAAGTAGTATTGCTGCGGCCCGATTCCCTGCTTATTCCGCCGGCAACGAAGCCGCAAAAAGCCAGTTACACCTACCAGTGGCGTTTAGGTGCCGGCTCCGATCCCCTGCATGCCGGCTTCGATCCTAATACCAGTAACCAGAAAGATATCACTATAAAACCAACTTTGCCGGGAAACTACCGCTACAACCTGATGGTTACCAGTGCTATTTCCGGTTGCGTCGATACGATTTCCTTTGCAGTGAAGGTGCAGCCTTTGCCGGTTATTAACGATTTGCAGGTGCTGTACGCCCGGGGGCAGGAAGAAATTAGGTTCGGACGTTCTGCCCCGCTGCAGGTAAGCTTAGGAAACGCAGATCCGGCAACTTACACGTATTCCTGGTCGCCGGGCACCGGTTTATCAGATTCCACAGTTATGAACCCGATTGCTTCGCCGCTGAAAACCACCACTTACAAGCTTACGGTTTCCAGCAAAGAAGCCAATTGCAAAGCCGAGCGCGAAGTAACCGTAAAAGTGGGGCCTTTCTTCCTGCCCAACATCATTACGCCAAACAACGACGGCAGCAACGATGCTTTTGTTTACAAGGGCATCCAACCCAATACCTCGCTCAAAATTTACAACCGCTGGGGCGTGCTCCTGAAAGCTTACAGCAATTACGATAACAGTTTCAACGGCCAGGGCATCAGCGACGGCACGTATTATTACGTGATCAAAGAACCGAACAACGGCAAAACCTATAAAGGCTGGTTCGAAATTGTCCGCGATTAAGTTGTTTTGTTTCAAGAGGATAGTTTCAAGTGAAGAAAAATACTCCGCCGGTCCAGCGTCTGCGGAGTATTTTTTTGAAAAACGGTATGTATTTGGGGGTAAAAACTGCTTATTCAAAAAGGCTAAAATTTATCTCATAAGCCAGAATTTTTCCGTAGCGCAGGGTTTAAACCCTGCGCTACGGAAAAATTCTGTTTACCGAAGCAATTTCAGAAACTGATCAGCGTATTTGCGAGATAGCTCCTAAAAATTGGTTCCTGAAACCCGGGATTTTCTAAAAAAAGGAACGATATAAACCCGGAATACAAGGAACAATCGCTAAGCCATCAATCAATGATCGTCCGGAAAGTGAGGTTTACGCGGGGCTTAAAAATTGTTTTGGTAGGCGGTAAGCGGTGCAGCCAGTTGGTTTGCGTGGCATCTTTCATCACCAGTAAACTGCCGTGCCCCAGCACCAGCGAAACCACTTGTTTGGTTTGTTTGTGTTTGAAAGCGAATTTCCGCTCTGCTCCAAAACTCAGCGAAGCAATGGTCGTGTTCCGGCCCAAAGCTTTTTCGTCGTCGGAATGCCAGGCCATGCCTTCCTCGCCCGAATGGTACAGATTCAGCAGGCAGGAATTAAACGTGGTGCCGGTTTTGGCTTCCGTCAGCGCTTTCAGTTCCAGCAATGCCGGCGTCCAGGGCAGGGCTTGTTTGGTGGTGTTGGAGTAAGTATAAGCAAATTCGCGGTCGCCGTACCAGGCCACTTTTCGTTTGGTAATAAAATGCTTCCCGAAAATATTAGCCTCATCGTTTTTCCATTCGATCTGGTGCAGCAGCAAATCATAAAACCGGTCTGCTTCCTGAAGCGGCATGATCTTCCCGAAATAATTTACCGTGCCGCCTTCGGGCAATAAATTGGTTTTTTCGTCTACCAGATTTCCAAACAGATCCATTTTCGTTTTTTTCTAGATGTGGGCGTGTCCCTGCGGGCCGGGCTATCCGCTGCAAGTCCTCGCTGCGCTGCGGGCTTTCCGCTGCTATCCCTCACGCAAATGCAGCAACCCGGTTCCTTTCCCGGATTATTAAGCAAAATTAACGAACCCTGCACCACAAAACCAGCTCAAATTTGTTTTACCCCAAGAATAAAAACGCTATGCTTTAGCTCTTAAAAAGTCAGGTAAGGGTGTTTTAAATGTAAACAGCATGGTTCTGAAACTTTTTTAATACCTATGAGTACAATACATAAGAAAATTATGTATCATTGCGTTCTCCTTTCAACCTCCTGAAAATGATCTATTCCTCCGAACTCATAAAAGGCACCTTAAAAACCATTATCCTGAAGCTTTTAGCCGACAACAAGCGCATGTACGGCTACGAAATCACCCAGAAAGTAAAAGAACTGACCTCGGAAAAAATTCAGATAACGGAAGGCGCTTTGTACCCAACTTTACACGCGCTGGAAGACAGCGGCCTGGTAACCACCGAAACTGAATACATTGGCAAGCGCGTGCGCAAGTATTACAGTCTGAGCCAGACCGGCAAAACCCAGGCCCAGGAAAAAGTAAGCGAGCTGGCCGACTTTATGGAAACCATGAAATTTCTGTTAGACCTCAAACCGCAGCAAATTTAAATGTACCAGCTTTCGGAAGAACAGATCGATTTCATCAGCCGCGACATCCAAAGCCGGGGGCTGGAAATGGAAAGCCTGCAGCAGGATCTGCTCGATCATGTGTGCTGCATCATTGAGCAAAACCTGGAAGCAACCGGTAATTTCGAAGGCTTTTATTTGGCAACCATCCGCACTTTTTACAAAACCGAACTAAAGGAAATAGAGGAGGAAACGCTTTTTTTACTAACCCATAAAAACTATTATGCCATGAAAAAGATTATGCTTGCCAGCGGGGCTTTTTCCGCCATTGTGCTCAGTATTGGTATCGTATTTAAATTTATGCATTGGCCCGGCGCCGGCGTATTGATTGTGATTGGTATTGCCTTGTTCAGCCTGCTTTTCCTGCCGCTGCTTTTCACCCTGAAAATAAAGGAAAAAGAACAGGCGCAAAGTCCGTTTATTTTAGCGGCCGGCACGCTCAGCGCCATTTTGTTCAGCCTCAGTACGCTTTTTAAACTCATGCACTGGCCCCTGGCAAATGTGCTCGGGTTAACGGCCATCGGCATTATGCTGCTGCTGTTCCTGCCGGTTTACTTTTTCACCGGCATCCGCAACGCCGAAACCAAAGTGAATTCGATTGTAACGTCTATTTTAATTGTAGCCGGTTCGGGATTGTTAATGTCTTTGGTGCGGTCGCCGGGAGGTTCTACCAGGCTCAACGAGCTTAATACGAGCTATTTTTTGCGCAACGAACAGATCCTGCACCAGGAACAAAAACAAGTTGCTGATTTCCTGAAAACGAACCCCGGAAAACAGGATGCTTTCGCGCAAAGCCAGAAAATAAACGCGCTATGCGAAGAATTGAAAGCCTACATTTTAGAAAGGGAAACCGGCCGTAAAATCCTTCCGTCCGAGCTGGAAAAGGAAAACACCTTGCTAACCGACGGTTGGGTACGCGATTATTTCAAAGATGATCTGCCGGCTGCTCAAAAACTAAAAACCTTAAGCAGTTTGGTAGAAACCTATAATCAAATAAACGCCAAAACCGGAAACCCCAATTTTGTACCCATTCCGGTAAAAGAAACCGTGCTCGATAAAAGCGAAGAAAGAACGTTGGCCGCCCTGAATGGTTTTACTCAGATCCAGATCATGGTTTTGCAAAATGAGCAAAATTTGCTGGCGCAGAAATAAGAAAAAACGCTAGGATTTTAAATGAATAAACTCCGCTGCAGTAGAAGTAGCGGAGTTTTTTTATTGAATTCTCATAAGATATTTCAGTTACCTGATCAATGCTGGATCACCAGTTTTTCGGTAACCGTTCCGGCTTCGGAAATCAGATTCAGCAGGTAAATCCCGTTCGGATATTTTTCCACGTTCAGCAATAATTCGGTTTCAGCAATTAAAGTTTCGTGCAGCAATTTGCCGGTCAGGTCGCGGAGTTGCAGCGTGGTCTGCGGGCGTTTTTCCGGGAAGAAAAAGTTTACGGTCTGGCTGGCCGGGTTCGGATAATAGGCAAACGTTGGTTTCGCTACATCATCGGAGAGCCCGGTTACAGTTTGCAGTACGGTAGCCATAAAATCGCGGGCCGGGTTCGGCGAAATAATATCCTGGTTAATGAGCATGCCAATGGCCACGCTATCCTGCGGCGAATACAACATGCAGGCCGCATACCCGAAATAATTTCCCGCGTGGCCCCAATAGGTTTTACCGGCCGTTGGAAAACGCATCACGCCCAGGCCATATCCGTTAAAATAACTGCCATTCACGTTCGTAAAAGCAAGCATTTCATTCAGCGAACCAGGGGAAAGCACCTTGCCTGAATACAGATCATGGGCCCATTTTGCCAGATCGAACGCATCGGTAAAATAACCGCCATCCGCCTCCGCCGAACTCCACAACGCGATCCGTGAATAACCCGAAACATCTACCGCCTGCAACGGATTCATGTTAGGTGCAGCCCAGTTATGGGCCGTCGGGTTCGGGTATTGCTCAAAAACTTCCATGTGCGTGTTCTGCAATGTGCGCGGCACCAGCAGATCCTGACGCAAAACTTTGTGCAACGAATCTGCCGTAACCGCTTCGATCACTTCGCCGAGCAGCACGTAATTGGCGTTGCAGTAACTCCAGGGGCCGCCCGGCACACCGACCGGTGGCGTTAAAAAAGAATCGATCACGGCGGGTATGTACCAGATCTTATTCAGATCGCGGAACATGGCGTCTTCCCAGGCTACGTTCGTTACGTCGCCCAGGCCGCTTTTATGGTTAAGCAATTGCCGGATGGTCAGGTTCGGATTTACGTACTGGTGCGAGCCGATAAATTCATGCAGCGAATCGGAAAGTTGTAATTGATTAGCATCTACCAACTTCATGATCTGGGCGGCAATAAAGGTTTTGGTAACGCTGCCCGCGCCCAGCAGCATGGCTGTATCCATGGCTACTCCCCCGTGCGAAATCCCGCTCACACCTTTCCAGGTGCCCTGTTTCTGACTGTAAACCGCCGCCGAAATACCTTTTACCCGGTACTGGGTTCGCAGATTATCGACCGAATTTTGCAGCACTGCAGCCTTGGCGCCGGTTATGCGCTGCTGGGCATTGGCGGTAAGCAAAGAACCCGAAAAAAGGAGGACGGCTAAAAGAACGCCTAAAAAGCGTAGCGGGAAATAACCATTTCGGAAGTAAAGTTTTCTCATGCAGTTTTAGTTAAATAGTAGCCAATCAGGTTTGTCCGGAAGCAGGTTATTCAGGTGGGAGGAAGCAGTGAAAATTTGCTTGGAAAGCCCGTTTCAGAAGAGGGTTTTACCAGTCTTAAAACAGTTCAACAGCAATTCCGGACACCTGTCTCTTACAACCGCTATGCCAGAGTAAGCTTTCATTTAAAACAGCTTTTAAAAATGGTTTCTGAGAAGTATTCCGGCAAAACACTGTACTGTTTCCGGACGGTAAATGTCTGTTTTCGATGCAGTTTTCTCCTGCAAAACCATACCGTTTTAGGGCTTTTTTACCCCCAAGGAAGGTCGCTTGAAACGCTATGGTTTTAAGCAAAAAAAAACGCCGCCAGGTAAATCCGGCAGCGTTTAATTTCCTTTCAAAGTCGGTTAAACCAGCACTTTATTTTTTATCACTTTCTTCAGCGCCATTACGTAGCCCAGGTGAATGCCTTCGTGGAATGGCAGGAATGAAATGGCCTCGTCGATATTCTGAATGGCTACGCCGTAGCGGGTAGTCCAGGGCGTATAATTGGTGAAAATATTTTGCCCATAATCGGTTTCCAGTTGGTCTAACGTAGTGAAAAGCATTTCTTTGATCTTTTCTACTTCTTCCGCAGTAACACGCTGCTCGGGTTTGCTTTCGGGTTTGTAAGCCAGGAAAAATGCATTTTCAATTTTTAAAGGCAGACCCGCCCGGAAATAGCAAACGCCTTGCTGCGCCGCAATCAGGTGCGCCACGTTCCAGATAATATTGTTATTAAAGCCGGCCGGAATTTCGTTTATTTCTTCTATTGTAAGATCATGGATGAGGTTAAGTAAAGCCTCACGGGTTTTGCGAATGGTTTCTATTTGCGGGTGCATTTTCAGACGAATGTAGGTTAAAAATAAGGATAAATGGTGCCCGAATTTAGAAGAAAGTTAAGCAAATGCAAAGCTAAGTTTGTAAAGAAAACGATAGGGTTTAGATGAAAAAACGCTGATGAAATATTACCGCAGCGTTTAAATCACATTTTAATGTTCCTTAATTTATCAGGATCCTGGCGGGTATCGAATAGCGCACCTATAAAAATGATGTCTTTTTCAACCCAGTAAATGAGCTTGTAATTCCCCTCGACCAAATATCAATATTCGTTTTTCTTGCTTTTCAATAAAACTTCATGCTGCCCCATTGTTGGTTGACTGGGCAATAATTTCGTTTTACTAACCAGATCTTTTGAAATTTTCCGGGCTACGTCCAGGCTGGCAGTTGTTTTATAAAAGTCGAAAATTGCTTCAAGTTGCACAATTGCACTATCGGTCCAGACAATTTTCATGACCAGGAATCAATATCCTTTTCCAGGTCTTCGGCGCTTCTGAAACGGCCATTGGCAGCATCGTCTTCGGCGCTGTCTATCATTTTATTGAACTCCTCCATGGACATGGGATTTACTTCGGCCGCGTATAATTTCTGTTTTTCTGATTGCAGGATTTGTTCGAATTTAGCTACGATTTTTTCGTTGTTCAGCCGCAAGAATTCTTGTACAAAATGTATTTTCCGAGCTTGTATGTCCATAATGAAATCTTTTCAAGTAAAATTAAATTGAAAATTACGCTTTTGTTTAGAACAATTTTTGAGAACTTTTAATTAAAAAATAAACTCTAAAATTTTAGGTGAAAGCCACCCAACAATTCCAATTAATGTACCTATTACAATAGAGTAAATTGCAATCTTACGAGTTTTGATATTTTCCTCATAAGTTCTATAGTATTCTCTTCCTTTTTGTTTAATCCTTGATTTAACAAAAATATTCTCAGTTGAATCTTCCGGGAAATCACGACCCAGCATACGTAATCCTTTGTAATTGTAGATGCTTTCTTGCTCTATATAGTCTTGGGCTTCTTCAAGAATTGTTTCTAAATATTCTTTTGATGGTATATCTTTTTTACCAAAAGCATTTCTAACGTCATAAAAATTTCCATCATCATGCTTAGATAAATATTTTAAGATTTTTAATTGAACTTGGTTCATCTTATAAATATTTTAACCACTAAAACGCTATCCTTTTTCCTCCAGACCTACTCCCCACTACTACCACCAGCTCCACCAGAACCCTGCTGCTTCAACTGCTCCCGCATCGGATTCGTACCGCGTTCATTCCGGTCTTTAAACAACTCAAACCGCGAAGGCGCTAAACGTCTTGGAAAACTATTATTATTCAGATCAATATCCGCCGTTTCTAAAAACGGATCCAGCGTAAACGACACTACCGGCTTTTCAGTAATGAAAACCTTGGTTATTTTTTCGTTGTTCATGCGCCAGATCTCGGCCGGAATTCTTAACGTTTCTTCGGTACCGTCGTCGTATTTCATCTGCACAATTAATGGCATAATTAACCCGCCAATATTCCGGAAATCGACTTCGTAAAAGTGCAAGCCTTTGTCCAGAATAGCTTTTTCCTGTGGGCTGAGTGAGTTGTAATAAGCCTGGTAACGCGCTTTATCAGAAGCGGTAGTTTCCAGCGGATTGTAGGCGTTGTAGAAATCTTTCAGCTCCGGTTTTTCCTCTACCAGCGTGCGCGTAATGCTTTTCAGGTTTTCCTGCTGCGACAAGGTTTTCGGGGTGTTATTCTGCGCGCTTAGTTTTTTGGCGTTTTCAATTTTCGGGTTTTTAGAGTCAATTGTATACCATTTTACGCTTTCCAGGGCGATGTCGGTGTGGTCGGTGGTGTAGAACCAGCCGCGCCAGAACCAGTCCAGATCCACGCCCGAAGCATCTTCCATGGTCCGGAAAAAGTCGGCCGGCATCGGGTGGCGGAATTTCCAGCGGCGCGAATATTCCTTAAAAGCATAATCGAAAAGTTCGCGGCCCATTACCGTTTCGCGCAGAATATTCAGCGCCGTGGCCGGTTTGCCGTAAGCGTTATTGCCAAACTGCTGAATGCTTTCCGAATTAGTCATGATGGGTTCCAGCGTGCTTTTGTCGCTTTTCATGTAGTCCACAATTTTGTATGGTTCTCCCCGGCGGGATGGGTAATCGCGCTGCCATTCCTGTTCGGTTAAATACTGCACAAACGTGTTCAGGCCTTCGTCCATCCAGCTCCACTGGCGCTCGTCGGAGTTAATGATCATCGGGAAAAAGTTGTGACCCACTTCGTGAATAATTACCGAGATCATGCCGTATTTGGTGGTTTCAGAATACGTGCCATCGGCCTCCGGACGACCGCCGTTAAAGCTCAGCATCGGGTATTCCATGCCGCCCACCGCGCCGTGCACCGAAATGCAAACCGGGTAAGGGTAAGGCACCGTAAACCTCGAATAAACCTTCAGCGTGTGCGCAATCACTTCGGTAGAATACTGCCCCCAAAGCGGATTCCCTTCTTTCGGGTAAAACGACATGGCCATAACTGGTTTGCCTTCGATTTTCACCTGCATGGCATCCCAGATAAATTTACGCGAACTCGCCCAGGCAAAATCGCGCACATTCTTCGCCGTAAACGTCCAGGTTTTCTTTTTGCTGGCTTTGCTTTTTTCGTTCTTTTCGGCTTCACTTTGGCTTACAATCAGCACCGGTTTTTTCGCGTTCTCCGCTTTTTTCAACCGGTTTTTCATTTCTGAAGAGAGTACCTGTTCGGCGTTCTGCAATTCGCCGGTAGCAGTTACTAAATGGTCGGCCGGCACGGTTAAGCTTACTTTGTAGTCACCGAAAGGCAGGGCAAATTCGCCGCGGCCCAGGTATTGTTTGTGCTGCCAGCCGTTCACATCGTCGTAAACCGCCATGCGCGGAAACCACTGCGCCATCTGGTACAAATAGTTGCCGTCTTTTTCAAAGTATTCGTACCCGCTGCGGCCGCCAATTTTACGCTGGTTGTTAATGTTGTGGTGCCACTTAATGGTGAAACTGTAGCTGCCTTTCGGATTCAGGGTTTGCGGCAGGTCTACACGCATCATGGTTTTGTTGATCGTATATTTCAGCGCCTTGTTCGTTTTGGCATCTTTCACGCTTTCAATTTTAAAGCCGCCGTCAAATCCCTGCTGCTGCATGTATTCCACCGCCGAAAACGTCATGCGGTCCTTGATTTCTCCGGTTCGGGTCAAAGCCGAAATGCTTTCCTTGTCAAAAATATTCTGGTCCAGCTGTACCCACAAATACGTCAGTTTATCCGGGGAAAGGTTGGTATAGGTAATGGTTTCCGTACCTTTCAAAGACTGGTTTTCATCGTTCAGTTCGGCGGAAATTACGTAATCGGCGCGCTGCTGCCAGTATTGGTGGCCCGGTGCGCCGGAAGCGGTCCGGTAGGTATTTGGCGTAGGCAATTCCTGCCCCAGTTGCCGGAATTTACTCTGGTCGGTATTGCTTTGCGCGAAGGCGAAGCTAATGGAAAACGCTAGGAAAAAAGCAGCAAAAAGTCGTTTCAACATTATGAATAATTGTGCGGATTAAAAAATGGGAATGTGAAAATGCTTTTTCAGAAAAGCAAAAGCGCATTGCTGAACAAGATACAATTTTTAGAGCAGATTTCCGAAAAGGAGGATATGGAGGAATTCATTGCCGTCTGCTATAGTTGACGGTACTAGCAGATGATTTTTAATTGGCTTTAGCCTAAATCATACTTAGAAAATTTGGCTAAAGCCGGGCAGAGATTCTGTCTGAATACCATCAGCTAAAGCAGACGGCAATGAAAGGAAAGTTAATAATTCTCAGTCAGCAAAAATCCCGAATAAAATATAAGCCGAAACCAGCGCTGTTATGGAAGAAACCACCATGATCCAGGTCTTCCGCGGCAACAACCGGGCAGCAAAAGTGTTCAAAAGCAAAGCCAGCAGCACAATCAAAACCTGCCCGATCTCGATGCCCACGTTAAAAGCAAACAGTTCTAAAACCGGCTTGCTTTCCTTTCCCAAAAGCATCTTCAGGTAGTTCGAAAAGCCCAGGCCGTGGATCAAACCGAAACCGGCCGCCAACAGATTTTGCGTGCCAAACCCTACCGTTTTTGCGCCCAATCTGGTTTGCTGGAAAATATTAAAAAGGCTGGTAAAAAGAATGGTAACCGGGATCAGCGTTTCAATTAAGCTTTCGTTTACCGGAATGATTTGCAGCACCGCCAAAGCCAGCGTAACGGAATGCCCGATGGTAAAAGCCGTAGCCAGCAAAACCACGTTCCGCCAGTTGCGCCACACAAAAGGCGCGGCCAACGCTACCAGAAAAGCCAGGTGATCGTAAGCCTGTAAATTTAAAATGTGGTGAAAACCAAGTTGCAGGTAAGCCGAAAAAACCGAATCGTTCAAGAGTAATTATCTGTGGTTGTTCGTGTAAATATAAGCCTGAAGTTCGGGTTTGGAAAACGGTATACTTGCAAGCTTAAAAAGTCAGCGAAATCTTTTAATCTGTTTCACCGGCGATCAAAAATGGTATGGTTTCAGCCCCAAAAAGTCGAACAATCGAATCTCAAACATTCGAACAATCGAGAAAAAAACGCTATGGTTTTCAGCCGGAAAACTCTCAAGCCGGAAAATGGAGCCATAAAAAAAGCCCCGGCAATTTGCCGGGACTTTTATCAGACTGGTGAGCAAAAATTATTGAACGATCAAACGCGTAACGCTTACTTTATTTTCAGAAGTAACTTTCAGTAGGTACGTTCCGGCCGCTAGACCTTGCAGGTTCATGTTGGCTTCCGGTTGACCGGCTTTCACGTTTTCAGTAGCAATTAACTGCCCGGCCAGGTTGTAGACCGCCAGGCTGGCAGCCTGCTTCAGCCCGTTCAGTTTCACCTTGAAATTACCGTTGTTCGGGTTCGGATAAACGCTGATCAAATTCGCTGTCAGGTTCTCTTTCACGCCGGTAGTAATGCGGTAATGTTGCAATTTAATGTTGTCGATCAGGTTAGCCGTTCCGGTTCCGTTCGCATAACCTTCTTTCACGTTGCTCTCCAAGCCTATCTGAATAGAAGGCTGGTTCAGGAAAGAAGAAAGATCGAGCTTCACGTGCGACCAGGTTGCTCCGGCAGCGCCGTAACCACCAATCGGCGGGTTGTAAGTGTTACCAACCTGACGGCCGTTTACCGTAACCCGGAAATTGGTGTTGTATTTCGAAGCTTTAAACAATTGTTTCAAGTCGAAAGACAGGATCAGGGAATCGGCAGCGCTGCCCGGAGTTGGCATGATACACATGTAAACGCCAGAGAAGTGCTCCGGATTTACGTCCCATGGGCTTTTAATGCCCACCGGAATATCCCAGCTGTTATGATCAACGCCATCCATAATAATGCCTTTGGTTGAATTCACGCCGAAGCTGGCCGCCGTATCTTCCTTTACGTTAGATCTGGCGTTCACAACTTTGCGCAGTGCGTCCAGGCCATTAGCTGCCGTTTCGAAGTCGATGTTGATGTTGGAAGATGTCATCAGCGAGTTCGTTACTTTCAGCGTATCGGCATCGTTGCCTGCATTATTATCGCCGCTCAGTGCTGTACTGGCAACAATGGTGTACGGGCCGGCAACCGACATATCCGTTTTTACCGTGAAGGTATAGTTAGCGGTTGCATTATAAGCCAGCGAACCGTTATAAACTTCGTTCGCTTTCACTACGCCGTTTACCGAATAGGTTACTGGAATAGCGGTTTGCGTGCTGGTACCAAAGTTTTTGATCGTTACCGTAATGCTTTCCTGGGCCGAAAGACCGCAGTTAGCCGCCGGGCCCGAAACAGCCACAATACCCACGTTATCTACCGGAACAGAGAATTCGTAAGCGCCGGCATCCGGCGTAGTAGTGCTGCGCGGCGCGCCGTTAATGTCGTCGGTTACCGCTGCAACCGGACGGCCCACGTTGTCGATGCTAAGGCCGTTCGGCAGGTAATTTCCGGCGGCGGCATTGGCAAATACCGGGTTTCCGGCTACTGAATTCTGGTCGAAAGCGCCGTTGTTAATACCTTTCCACAGCGCCAGGGTTGGATAGTCGCTCGTGCCATAACGGCCCAGGTTACCCACTGTAACGTTAAATACGTTGTTGTTGCTGATAATGGCAGAAGTGGTCGTATTCAGGTAAAGCGCATATTTAGCACCGGTAGCGCTGCTGGTCATATTCACAATGTTGTTTACAAACTGAATGTTGCTGGCTACTACCGTCTGGTAGAAAGCACGTACATCGCCATCGTTGTTGGCATTGGAAATATCGAAAGTGTTGTTGAAAACGTGCATGCCGTCGCTGCCTACGTTGTAAATACCGTAGATCGCATCGTAGCTGTTGGTGTTGTAGATCAGGTTGTTTTTAACAATATTCTCGGCACCAACCGGAGCATCGTTCGAGCTGAAATGAATCGCATATAGATCCGTATCCAGGGCAGTGCCGGTAATAGCACCACCGTGCGTATTATGGATCCGGTTTTTGCTGATCACGGTCTGCTGCGAGTTGCCGGCTACTTCAATGCCTCTGCAGGTTCCAACATCGGCCAGGGTAGGGCGGCTCATGTCGTTGCCTTCCACCAGCGTACCTTTTACGGCATTCAGTTTAATGGCCGTAGCGTAGAAATCGCGGATCGTATTGTTAATGATCTGGTTATTGCCAGCCAGGGTCAGGTCGCCGTTCAGGTGAATAGCTTTATGACCACCGGTAATGGTGTTGCCGGAAATTACGTTGCCATTGCCGGTATTGCCTGCTATGGTAACGGCCGCGTTGGCATTCGAGAAAACAATACCGGTAGCATTAGACTCCACGCTGGAAGTAGACAAAATGCTGATGGTGTTGTTGCTGATTGTGTTGTTGTCGGCGCCATTGGTAAAGTGCAGTCCCCAGCCAAAAACCGGGTCTGTGGTAGCAATGGTAAAGTTCGAGATCGTAACGAAATCGGTACCGTCTAATTTAATAACCGCACGGTTGGCCGAAGTGGGAGCAAACGAAATGGTGTTGCCGTTACCGTTAAAAGTTACCGTGTTGGTAGCGCTGCTGCCGTTAATGCTCAGGAATTCTACCTGCTCGTTATAAGGGCCCGTGGCATTGGTAACGTTGAAAACAACCGGACCGCTGATGCCGCAATTGTTCAGGCTTTGGGCTGCTGCCGAAATGCTCTGGAAATTGGTAGCCGAAGCCGGGCTGTTTTTGTCAATTGTATACGTACCGGCTAAAGGCGCGCAGGCATAAAGCGTAGTGGTAAAGCAGTCGTTAGCCGTATTCGAGTCGGTAGTGTTGTTTGGCGTAGCGGTGCAGAACTCAAGGTTGTAAACCCCAGCTGCAAACGTAAAGTTACCAATGGTAACCGGCGCAGAAACCTGGCCGCCCGCTAAAGAACCGATCCAGTTGAAAGGCGTTTGAGCCACTCCGTTCACCGTCCAGTTAATTGCCAGACTGGTAAGGTTGGTTGCACCGTAGTTTTTGATCGAAACTTGTACAGCTTGCTGAAAGCCTGGAACTGCCGGGGTAACCGGCGAAACCAAAGCCAGAATCCCGGCATCGAAACCAACCGGCACAAATTCATAAGCACCTGGGTCTGGCGTAGTGCTGCGTGGAGCGCCGGTAATATCGTCGGTAACCGCTGCTAATGCAAGTGCCAGGTTGTTCAGCATCGAGTTAGTAGGAGCAAAATCGCCATTGGCCACGTTGCTGAACAGCGGGTTGGCAAATACAGAGTTCTGGTCGAAAGCAGCGTTATTAGCAGTTTTCCAGTCAGCCAAAGTAGCATAAGCTATGGTGTAGTAACCAAACGTGCTGTTTGCAATAGCCGGATCGATGTAATAAGCATTACGATCTGTAGTCACCGAAGAAGCGGCCGTATTTAAATGAATGGCGTGTCTGGCACCGGTACCAGCGCCACCCAGGTAGATCAGGTTGTTGTTGAACTTAATGTTTGCAGCAGAAGTACTCTGCGCAAAACCGCGGACATCTTTCGTAGTGGTAGCGTCTAAAACAATGGTGTTGTTATAGATAAAAGAGCCATCGCTGCCGCTGTTGTAAATACCGTAGGTAACGCCCGGGTTATTAATGTTGTAGATCAGGTTGTTTTTGATGATGTTCTCTGACCCAACCACCGCATCGTTACTGTTCAGGTAGATCAGGTAAGCAGCATACGAGGAAGAAGTAACCAGGTCGTGCGTATTGTGAATCCGGTTTTTAGCAATGGTGTTACCTGCCGCATGGTTTTTTAATTCTACCGCGCTGAAGTTTGAAGTCGTTGCATTGCGGGTCACCCGGGTGAATTCGTTGCTTTCTACCAGGGTATTCATGGCTGCATCCAGCATGATACCGGTATTGTAGAAATCCTTAATAATGTTGTTTTTAATCTGGTTATTACCAGCTGCCGTTACTGCGCTTGCCAGGTGAATGCCTTTGTAACCGCCCAGGATCGTATTGCCGATAATGAGGTTATGGTTACCGGTGTTGCCGGCCGTTAATGCAGCATTGGCATTGCTGAAAACAATACCGGTTGTAAGCGCTTCTGAACTGCCGGTTAGGGAAGTGTTCAGGGTATTATTGCTGATCACGTTATGATCGGCGCCATTAGAAAGCTGAATTACCCAGCCATAAGAGCCGGTAGCAGTCAGTATAAAATTATTAATGTTAACGTAATCAGCGCCATCTAACCGGAATATTGAATAGTTTGTACCGCCTGGTTCAAAAGAAACGGTATTGCCGTTGCCGTTAAAAGTAATGGTATTGGTAGCACTTGCTCCTGTAATAGAAGGAATAATTACCTGCTCATTGTAAGGGCCAGAGCCAGCCACTACGTTTACCGTAACCGGACCTGATACACCGCGGCATGAAAGATCCTTCATCAGGTCGTTCAGAGTTGGGTAGGTACCGGTTGCTGAAAAGGGAACATTCTGGTTTACAGTATACACCCCGCTCATTGGGGTAGGGTTGGTTATCATTTCCACCATGCCAGAAGTGGCTGAACTGCCGCCACTGCAGGTTGTAACTACACGGTAGTAAGTAGTAATACCATGCGAAGTGGTCAGACGGGAAGTAGTTGCCCCGGCAATGTTGGTCCAGGTTGTTCCATCTGTTGAAGATTGCCACTGGTAAGTAATATCAGAACCTATAGTAGCTCCAACCAGGTCGAGCTGGAAATTGGTATTAGGACACACAAAAAGAAAAGGCGCCACTACGTTGCCGGCTACCGGAGTACCTGTACAAGCTGGCGTATTGGCTACATCAATTCCGAAATTAGCTAAAACGGCGTTGCTGGAACCGGTAGTAGCGGTTACTGAACTGGCCGTAAGCCGGCGGCCTGAAACCGAAGAAGTAACCACGTTTATGCTGCCGTTAACTCGGGAAGTCATGGTCATATCTACGATCAGCGGTTTTGCCGGGTCATACAAGAAAGGGGTGGTCAGGTCAATGGCAAACCATTCGTTTACAGCCGTAACCGAAAGTGTGGTAGCAGTATCGAAATAAACCTGGCTTAAGTTGGTAAAGAACTGGGTTTTGGAAGCGCCTCCAAAGCTGGTTGCCAGGGTTTGCCCCAGGCTGATTTTCAGGTCTTTCAGCTTAACAGTTCCAACAGTGCTGGCCTGAAAGTAAACCCGCGTAATGTTGCCTGGCGTTGCTCCCGCCAGTTCCCCGGGAAGGTAAAAAGTCTGAATCCGTTTAGAACTCGTGTTAAATGGTACAGTGTTATTGCCGGAGCCTGAGCTTATCGCGAACTGCGGCGTAACCTGGGCATTTGCGCCCGGCATAAAAGCGAAGCAAAGCGCTAGCATAAATAAGAGGAAGCGGGCAGGCCTGCTACACCCGGAAAGGGCGTAATGTTTCAGACCCTGGAAGGTTTGTTTCCGAAAGTAGTACTGATTCATTAAAGTAATTAAAAGATTGAAAAATAATTTGCGCCTTAAAGTTACTGAAAAAACTGGCCCGATTTTTATTTTTATGTCATAAATGCTTGAAATTCAAAATGCTACATGTTTGTTTTGTTATTTTAAAACCTTTAAATTTTGTTTTTGAAACAGTTTCGATTTGTCGTTCACTATAAAAAAATAGCCGTTTACCATATATATTGTAAGGGTATATATTTACCTAAACCCTGAAAATCAGCTTTAAGACCTTTCAGAACCGGATGAAAGGGGGAAACAGAGCCGAATGGATGGATTGATTGGACTATGTTTTAACTGCCTGTTTATGTGTTTGGGAACACTATGCTTTTTGCTAAAAAAACCATAGTCTGAAAAATGCTATCCTTTTCAATCGGAAAAGTAATTTTCATACCAGCGCCTTTCTAAATGTATCGTTGCTTAAGAAAATCTTTCCCGGTGCTTGAGTTTAAAGTGTATTTTAGTCCTAAAAATGCTATGGTTTTCCGCCTGAAAAGTAAATATGCCCTACCGGAGCGTTTCTGTCCGAACGGTACATTTGCCATCCATTCAACTGATAAACGCTATACTTTTCACCTTGAAAACTGTAGGTTCAAAACGGTATGGAATTGGCCCGAAAAAGTCGAGGCATAAAAAAAAGCCCCGGCAATTTGCCGGGGCTTTTCAATTTTAATTCAGAATCAGGTTATTCCACGATCAGTTTATTGATTTGAACCCCTTTCTCAGAAACTACTTTCAAGAGATAAGTGCCGGCTGCCAGGTTTTTCACCTGCACTTTGGTTACTTCCTGACCTGCTTTCACTTCCTCTTTCGCGATTAGCTGACCAGTCAGCGAATAAAGCTCTAAAGCAGCATCCTGCTTGTAGCCAACCAGCTTCACGTTGAATTTACCGTTGCTTGGGTTTGGATAAACGCTCACGCTCATGCCTGCCATCGCACCTTTAATACCTGTGTTGGTAATGTTTACCGCCGCTGAAGGCAGGGAAACGCAATAATTATGATCTCTTACTACCACCGTATAGTTACCATTGGCAATAGCCGTATACGTCTGTGCGATTGCGCCTGCAATGGCCGTTCCGTTCAGGTACCATTGGTTGCCTGTATGCTCCGAAGAAGTCAGTTCCTGACCCGAATCTCCTCCTTGGGTAATGGTTGGCGTAGCCGGCCGCGGATTTACGGTAATGGTGTATAAAATAGAAGTAGCAGAACAGCCGTCGCTATTCGTGGTAACCACTACAAAAGCGCCGGTCGTTTTAGCTACATAGGCTGCCGATGTTGCACCCGGAATAGGAACGCCGTTGTTTAACCACTGGTAGGTAACGCCCGGGGTTAGAGAACTGGCGATCAAGGTGCTGGAATCTCCCTGGCAGATGATGCCGCGGCTGCCCGGGGCAAAAGTAACAGCCGCCTGACCGGGGCCATTGGTTACAAAAGCCGTAACCGGCGTGCGCGGAGTAGCATTACAAACTAAGGAATACCGGATAGTGCCGTTCCAGTCTTTGTTCGGGGCTACGTTTCCAAAAGCGTTGCATAAACCCGTACCCGGCGAAATACGCAGGTCGGTATTGCTGTAAAGAATAGGTGCCGGGAGGTCAGAATATTTTACGGGCGCCTGAATATAGATACCCGTTAACTGTCCCGCCTGCAAACGCAAGGCATTAACCGGAATGGCCGTAGCGTTGCCCGGACCGGCCGAAATTACGGTAACCGTATCAAGTGGGGTCCAGGAGGCGGCACTGGTTTCTGAACCCGAAAAGCTACCGTTTTTGTAATAAATATAAACCGTTACCGAAGTTCCGGCTGCATCGCTCAGGTTCTGATCAAAGCCGTTAATAATAAGATCGCTCACCGGATTTACGTCAAACATGTTTCCTCCGGCGCAACCTAAAAAGCCGTTGAAGGAGTGGGCATTCAGGCTTAAAGCATTGCTGGTAACCGTTGCCTGCGCATAAAAAGTGGTAGTGCCTAAAACCTGGGTAGTATACGCATTGCCGGAAGCCAGGGGAGCGCCGCCGCTGGCCGCACCATACCACGCAACCTGGCTGCCTCCGGTCGGCGTTACCGTTAAGGTAACCGGCCGGCTTCCCTGGCAAATCGTATCGCCGGTAACCGAAGCAATGCCCGAAGGCAATACGGTTGCCAGTATTACATTCGACGTGTCTGCAAAAGCACCGCAGCTTACAATTGCCTGGAAATAGGTGTTCTGCACCAGATTGGAGGTAATGTAAACAGCATGAATAGCCCCGGCAATATCGGTAAACGGACCATTGGGGGAAGTTGCCTGCTGCCATTTAATGGTGCTGCCGGTCGATCCGGTCAGGTATAAACTTACCGGGCTGTTGTTGCAAATAGTAGTAGCGCTTACCGTTGCTGTTCCGGCTACCGGACCCGTTACTACTACCGTGGCTGTACTCAGGGTATCGTTGCTGGTATTGCCGTCTCCGGTAACCGTGGCAATTGCCTGAAAGCTATAGGTGCCGGGAAGGTTCATGTTCAGGCTGTCTACCAATACGGTAAGCGCAGCGCCGGGAAGCAGTGGATTGCCATTGTTTAGACTGTTGGCATTCAGGTTTAAGCTAAGCGTTTGGCTCACGGGTCCGGAAACGTGTACGGTAACCGTAGCTGGTTGCGTCGTAAAATCCAGCGAAGCTGCCCCCTGGTTTTTGATCGTTACCAAAACCGGCTGAGGCCTGTTGGCGCAGCTGTTGCCGGCCGCCGGGCCGCTAAAAGCCGTAGCACTCAGGTCAGCCTGCGCAAGGTTTACCAGGTGCAGATCATCTACGTGAAAATCGTACATGCTGGTGCCCGAAGTGGTGCCGCCGCTACCAAAAATAGCCACAATTATCTGCTGCCCGGCAAAAGGTGCTAACGATACGCGCTGTTCTGTTAATACATTCGTCAGGTTTGCGGCCGCATCCAGGGTATAAACCGGCGAAAAACTCAGGCCGCAGTCGGTAGAAACCATTACCTGCACTTTATCGGTAGCATCCATGCCATCCGGGTCCGGGTTTAGGCTATTATTGTCGGTAATAGCCGCTTTAAAAATGAAATGCGTACCGGCCGTTGCCGTTATTTTCGGGCCTACCAGCCATTCGTTCTGGTTGGCTCCGGTGCCGTAAAGCAATAATTTGGCGGTAATGTTGCCGGCCGCGCCCAGGTTCGTGGCATGAAACCAGTTAGAAGTAGTGCCGGCCGGTACCGTGGTGCCTTTGCCTTTCAACCAGTTCGGAAATAAAGCAGTTAAGTTATTACTGTTAAAGCCCGTAAAATCTACCATCTGCGGCAAACTAACCACCGGTTTAACCTGCGCGGTTCTTTCCGGCATGGCATCGTTAAACGGAAAGCCATCGCCGGAAACCTGTGCGGTGCCGTTAAAAGTATAGGTGCCGGCAGGGAGCATATTCAGGGTGCCCACCGGTACGTTTAAAGTAGCGCCGGGTGCTACCAGGCCTGAATTTACCACGGTGCTCAGCGTCTGGGTTACCGCGCCGGTTACCTGTACGGTTACTGTTGCCGGGTTCAGTGAAAGGTCCAGCGGCGTATTCATGAAATTTTTAACGGTGGCCGTAACATTTTCGCTGGCCGTGAAACAGCCCGTAGCCAATGGCGCCGCCAGCGTTGTCAAACCCAGATCCAGTGTAGGAGCCGTTCCGATAAAAATGTTGTCCAGGAATATTTCATTGTCCTGGTTTACTACGGTGCCGTCGGTGGCATAGAAAGCAATTTTTACAGGTTGCCCGGCATAGGCGCCCAGGCTTATTGATTCTTTCTGCCCCGCATTGCTAATGGGCGTTTTGGAATCGTAAGTACGCAGCAGGGAATAACTTTGGCCGCAATCGGTAGAGATCAAAACCAGGAAAACATCGTCTGAACCCATGGTTGTGGACGAACTGCTGCCCCAGGGCGTCAGGGCCAGGTCAAATTGCAGGAGGGTAGAAGCTACCGGTTGAAATTTCGGGCTCATGATCCAGGAATGCGCCTGGAAATCGATAAAATTGAACATCGCGGCTTTGCCGTTCACATGGCTGGCATTGTTCACAAAGTTATCATTCAGCCAGGTAGAGCCACCACCGGTAGCAAAATTGGGCGCACTGTTCGGGGTATAAACACCGCTACTTTCTTCCCAGCCGGGAAAAATCGCTGACAGGTTTGAGCCGGTGTAATTCGTGAAATCTACAAAAATGGGCAGCGCCGCAGGGGCAACTGTGGTTCTGGTTGCTTCCGGCATGGCATTGTTAGCCGGAAACCCATCGGAGGTAACGGCCGCTGAGGCGTTAAAAAGATAAGTGCCAAAGGCGCTCATGTTGTAGGTAGTAGAAACCTCTACATCCAGCACTGCACCCGGCGCCAGTGTACCGCTCGTTACCGTAGCCGGCGTGAACGTTACCGGGTTGGGGCCTGCAGCATTTGCCGAAACCGTTAAAGGGTTCACCCCGAAATCGAGGGTATTGGTGCCCGTATTTTTAACCTTGACGGCAATCGTTTGGTTGGGGCCATAGCAACTGATGGTACCCGGCTGCGACAAGGCAATGGCGCTTACGTCGTTGGCTACCGGTTTGCTGAACGCGTAGATCTGCCCGGTGGCCGGCTTGGTACTGATCACGCTATTGGTGATACTCGTGCTGGATGGCGGGTTAGCGCTGGTATTGTTTACTGAAATATAATTATGGTTGCTGTTGCCGGCTATGCCGATAGAAGCCGATGCTGCTACCGGATTTCCGCTTTCGGAACGGTAAATGAATTCAATTTTTCCGTCGGCTTCGTAAAGTTTTACCTGAAAAGAAATTACCGGCACGTTGGAAGAAGCACTATATTCCCAGTTCAGCCATTCGAAGGTAAAAACCTGCGCTCCGGGCTGGCCGCTTACCTCATATGCAGCATTGGAGCCACCCACAGCCCGGCCGTCCAGGTTATCCCAGAGCGGGGCCAGTAACGGGAACTGCGAATTAACGTTAGTAAAAAGGTTATTTGAATTGTTGTTGGAAGTGCGGCTCCCGAATGAAATATACCCGTCGGAACTGGCTTTGAAACTGGTAAAGTTTACGCCTTCAAAATTAAAAACAAAGCCATTCGGAAAAGTGGTGGCTGGCATCAGGTAACTATCAGCCTGCAGTAAGGGCACCTGAATAGCCGTAGCCGGCAAAGGCGTAAAAGTGCCCTGGAGCGCTTCGAAGTTATATTGATTGGCAGACTGGGCCGTTGCCGTACCCGCCCAGAACGCCGCGCTGCATAAAAGTGCCGCGCGTAAAGTCAAGGTACGGGTCGTATTCTTCAGTTTCCCGGCCCAGGCAGACCTTTGTAAAAATTTTCGCATGCGTAATTGGAATTAAAAAGTATTTAGAAAAGGATTGTTCCCTGGCATTAATTATAATGCCTTTTCCCGGAAGATTTTGCAGGAGATGAACCGGCATCCCGGCCGGGAAGGGATTAGAAATGAAGGGTAAATTAATACATGATAAAAAACGCTATGCCTTCTGGCATAAAAAGTAATAAAGTATGTTTCTGGATCTTCTGTTTGTTCGTAGTTGAGGTTGTGCGGCAACATGGTTTTGCGCCATGTAATGTAAGCCTTCCAAAGCTCTTACCACTTCAAGATCAGGCAAAGATAGTGCTTCCTTTTATTAGTAAAGCCTGGTTTTAACTAAAGATAGACTTTTTGACAGCGATTATTCGAAATGCTATAAACCGGCTCCGCATACTGCAAGAAAACAATTTGAAGAATTGCCGGAATTGAAAATAAATCGGTGCGAAACGCTATGGAATCAGGCCTTAAAAGTCAGAAAACGCTATGTTTTTCATCTTGAAAACTGCATAGTTCAAAACGCTATGGTTTTCCGCCTGAAAAGTAGAAATGGCCTACCGGAATGTTTCTGTCCGAACGGCACATTTGCCATCAATTCAACTGAAAAACCCTATACTTTTCACATTGAAAACAGCCCGGTTCAAAACGCTATGGTTTTAGCTTGAAAAAGTAGGGACATAAAAAAAGCCCCGGCAATTTGCCGGGGCTTTTCAATTTTAATTCAGAATGAGGTTATTCCACGATCAGTTTATTGATCTGTACGCCTTTTTCGGAAACTACTTTGAGCAAGTAAGTACCGGCTGCCAGGTTTTTCACCTGTACTTTGGTAATTTCCTGGCCCGCTTTCACGTTTTCCTTGGCGATCAGCTGACCAGTCAGCGAATAAAGCTCTAAAGCAGCATCCTGCTTGTAGCCAACCAGCTTCACGTTGAATTTACCCTTGCTTGGGTTCGGGTAAACGCTCACGCTCATGCCTGCCATTGCTCCTTTTATACCCGTGTTGGTAATGTTCACTACCGCCGAAGTATCAGAAGTACAACCGCTGGCATTCGTTACCACAACAGTATAGTTACCGTTGGCAGTAGTCTGGTAGGTCTGGGCTGTAGCTCCGGTAATGGCCGTACCATTCAGCAACCACTGATTGCCCGTAGCTTCAGAAGAAGTCAGTTCCTGGCCCGAGTTACCGCCTCTGGTAATGGTTGGCGTAGCCGGTATAGGGTTCAGGGTAACAGTAGTAACTGCCGAAGCAGCGCTGGAACAACCATTAGAAACCGCTGTAACGGTAAACGTACCGGCTGCGTTGGCGGAGTAAGTTGCTGAAGTTGCACCTGTAATGGCAGTGCCGTTATTAAACCATTGGTAAGTTACGCCGGTAGTTGTAGAAGAAGCAGTTAAAGTTACCTGGCTGCCAGGGCAAATAGCAGTCGTGCCACCGGCGGTAACAGTTGGAATAGCAGGTGCAGTAGTAGCAGTAATTGTAGTAGCCGCCGAAGCAGGACTGGAGCAGCCGTTTGCTGTAACTACCGCGGTATAAGTACCGGCAGCACTTGCTGTGTAAGTTGCATTGGTAGCACCTGTAATAGTAACTCCGTTGTTATACCACTGGTAAGTAGCTCCTGTAACTGAAGATACAGCAGATAAAACTACGCTGCCCCCAGTACAGAAAGTAGTGGCTCCGTTTGCCGTAACAGCAGGAGCAACAATTCCCGGAGTTACAACTACGGCAACAGGTACCCGTGGAGCAGCACAGCTGGCTGTGTAGCGAATTACACCATTCCAGGCCCGGTTTGCGTTCACACTGGTAAAAGAACCGCATAAACCAGCTCCGACCACAATGGAAAGATCAGCATTAGAATAGGTTATTGGTGCAGTAATAGAAGTATAACTTACATCAGCTTCTACATAAAAAGCATAATTCTGGCCTCCTGCCAGCGGAAGCGGATTCACCGGGATAAAAGTAGCCGCATTTGGTCCTGCGGAAGTTACTGTTACTGCCTGGTGTAAAGTCCAGGCCGAGGCCGTTGTTTCTGAACCCAGGTAAGATCCGGTTTTATAATGAATATTAACCGTTACCGATGTTCCGGATAATGCATTCAGGTTTTGGTCAAAACCCGTAATAGTGATATTGCTGATCGGGTTTACATTGAACATGCTGCCGCCGGTACAACCATTTCCCCCTGTTAAAGGATGCGCATTCAGAGATGTTAAACCATTCCCAACAACGCTCGCTTGCGCGTAATAAGTAGTGTTAGCCGTTACAGTTGGTGAATAGGTATTGCCGGTGGCTAAAGCAGAACCGCCAGTAGCAGCACTGTACCAGGTTATAGTTGCCCCCGCCGATGGAGTAGCGCTTAAAGTTGCAGGCAATCCGCTACAAACTGTAGCACCAGCCGAAGCAGTTACCTGTGGATTACTAACTGTTACCGTAACTACATTCGAAGTGTCGGAATTAGCGCCACAGCTTACTATAGCCCGGTAATACGTGGTTTGAGTAAGGGTAGGAGTAGTGAAAGGGGCAGCAGTTGCACCCGTAATATTTGTAAACGCCCCGGTTGCTGAAGCGCCCTGCTGCCACTGCACATTTCCGCCGGTTTTACCAGCCAGATTCAGCGTAGTAGCACCGCTTAAGCAAATGGAACCTGGCGTTGCACTGGCTACCCCGGAAACCGGAGGACCCACTACAATGTTTACTGGGCTCATGGCATTATTAGCAGCCACCGTATCGCCGGCAACGGAAGAAGAAGCGTTGAACGTGTAAGTTCCTAAAGCAGACATGTTCAGGGTTCCTACCGGCACGTTTAAGGAAGCACTAACGGCCAGCGGGTTTCCACCATTAAGCGTGTTGTTATTCAGTGTAAATGGTATAGCCTGGGTTACTGCACCGCTAACGTTTACCGTAATGGTAGCATTGTTGGTTTGAAAATTAAGTGGCGCTGAACCCATATTTTTGATCGTAACAGTTACATTTTGCGCATTCCCATAGCAACCATTCGATACAGTTGGGTTTACCAGAGCCGTTACCCCAAGATCGATCGGGGTGATTTGGAGAATAGCAAGATCATCAATATGGAAATCATAATCCGATGAACCCGAGGTAGTGCCTTCCGTGGCAAACAACGCTACAATAATATTCTGGCCGGCATAGGCGGCCAGCGATATTGCCTGCTCCGTGAGCACATTCGTCAGGGTAGCGGTATTGGCTGCATTTAAGGTAAATACCGGTGAAAAGGTAAGACCGCAATCAGTAGAAACCATTACCTGTACTTTGTCATCTGCATCCATGCCGTTAGCATCCGGGGTTAACCCATTATAATCTGTAATGGCTGCTTTAAACCGGAAAAAGGTCTGTGCCGTTGGGGTAAATTTAGGGCCAACGATCCATTCATTTTTACCCGTTGACCATAAATTGATCTTAGCGGTAGTATTGTTGCTGCCTCCCAGGCCGGTTGAGCTTGTCCATGAAGAACTGGTACCAGTAGGAACAGTTGCACCGGCTTTTTCTATCCAGTTCGGGAATAATGTAGTTAAGTCAGACCCGGTATAGCCGGTGAAATTTAAATTCTGGGGTAAACTTACCACCGGAACCACAGTGCGGGTTGCTGGGGCAGCAGCATTGTTGTTTGGAAGTCCGTCGCCGGTTACGTTTACAGTGCTGTTAAAAGTATATGCACCCGGTGCGCTCATCGGTAAATTACCCATGCTAACGTTCATTGTCGCACCCGCTGCTAAAGTGCCGGTATTAATTGTGGTAGTAAGCGTTTGGGTAACCGCGCCGGTTACGTTTACGGTTACTGTAGCCGGGTTAACCGCGAAATCAATTGGAAGGGCTGCATAGTTTTGGATAGAAACCGAAACTGCCTGGCTAGCTGCCATACAACCGGTTGCTAACGGAGAAACCAGGGCAACAACTCCCAGATCCAGGGTTGGCGGGGTGCCAATGAAAATATTATCCAGGAAAAGATCTATGTCTTCCGGATCGTTTACAGTTCCTTCGGTAACAAAAAAGCCAACGGTAATTTCCTGCCCTGCATAGGCACTTAAGCTTACCAGGTCAGATTGCCCGGTATTGCTGATCGGGGTATTAGCCGAATAAGTCCGGAGTGCGGTCCAGCTGGCGCCGCAGTTGGTTGAAACCATTACCTTAAACTGATCATCAGAACCTAAAGTGGCGGCAGTAGTGGCTGCATAAGCAGTAAGGGCCAGGTCGTAACGAACTGCGGAACTTGCAGTAGCCAGGAATTTAGGGCTTACGATCCAGTCGTTCATTCCCAGGTCATAAATATTTACCCGGGCTGAGGTGCCGTTCGTACCCGTGGCGTTGCCAAAATTGGAGTTGGTCCATTCATCAGAAGTAGTACCATTTGGAAGGGTTGGGCCCACGCCTTCGCGCCAGTTTGGAAATAAAGTAGCAAGGTTTGTGCCCGAGTATCCAGTAAAGTCTACAGTTTGTGGCAAGGTAGCAACAGAGGTAACTGTGCGGGTTACGCTTGCCAGCGTATCGTTCCCTCGAAAGCCATCAGTCGCTAAGGCTGCATAGGCTTTAATGTTGTATGTGCCTGCTGCCAGCATATTTGCATTGCCAACCGTTACGTTTACCGATGCATTTGGTAGCAGCGTTCCTGAATAAGTGGTAGTAATGGTTTGTGGGGCTGCACCGCCGGTAATTCTGGCTGCAACCGGCACATTGCTGATCGGGCTGGTACCAAAATTTTTCAAGGTAACTTCAATGGGTTGCGTAGCCGTGTAACAAGCCGGTTGAACAGGAGCTAGCAAAGCGGTAATGCTTGCATCTGCTGCTACTAATGGGCGCGGAGCAAACTGGTAATAATCCACCTCGGAGACTACCGCATTGATATTAGATTCCAGCGGTAAGGTATTGGTTCCCTGCTGAATGGCCGTAGTGCTGTTTTGCTGCAGGCCAACGGTAGTAGTAAGCGTTGGGCTGCCGGCATTGTAAAGATTTACCACATAAACTTTATTCGTAGTTTCCTCCAGCACAATGGCGTTATAGGCATAAGATATATTCGGGTTGCCGTATTCGAAAGAAAACCAGACCACCCATAACTGGCGGTTCGGGGCAGTACCGTAAACCCGGGTATGCACCACATCGTTTGTACCGGTTGGCTGTGCATTGGTAAACTCATCCCAGAATCCGGCTATGGTATTATTAGGTAAAGTTGCGGCTGGAAGGTTCGTGTTTGCGCTGGGCAGCGCCGTATTGGCCACATCGAAGGTAAGCAGCATGTTGGCACTGGCCTTGTAACTGGTAACCGGCTGCCCGAAAAAGCTGAAAGTGAAAGGCATGGTCTGGGTAGGAGACCATGCATTTGCCGCCGCAGAGCCGGGAAGAATGGTTGTCCAGCCGGTATTGTCCGATACGGAGCTGGTGCTTGGGCGTACTGTTCCCGGATAGCCCGCATTCTGGGCATAAATGACATCGTAAGTTGTCTGGGCAAACGAGCAGTACGTCGTAAACAGCAGCAACTTTAGTAGTAAGAGTTTTTTCATAAGGAATTAGGAAGTTACAGGTTAAAATTGTTTACTCTTTAGCCCAAAGTCATGGCTTGAGGCCAATTAAATAAGTCTGTGAGATTAGACCGGTTGGTAGGAGAAATCCGATTGAGTTTGTGCAACGAATAATAATCCAGGCAAGCCTTGCTTAACCAGTTAACCGCATAGAACTAATTGTAACGTTTTATGGCTGGGCCATTTTGTTTCCAATGTTTCTTCCTCGCGGCGGATACATTATTTAAGGCGGGATACGGTAAACAAGTAGCATGATATTAACCATTATTAATGATCAAAAAATGATGTTTCGCGAATGGTAATCTGCCGTGCGATTGGTAATCCGTTAGTGTAATACTATTGTGGTAGTGTTTGTACGGATAAGCGTAAATAGTAATATCACAGTTCACTTCTGTAGAATTCAAATATATAAGTTTTTAATTGTTAAACTAATTTTTCAAAAGTTTAATTAAGAAAGTGAGATTCTTGTTTGGTAACCGCCAGATTTCCTGAGGTATTAAGAAATTTATAGGGAAAGTTCGGAACATTTATTAGGAAAGAGCAAAGCAATAAGCCAAGGGTAATTTAATGGGTCATCATTTACCTGAATCTCAGGTTGAAAAACGCTATTCTTTCAAATTAGAAATCTGCTTTCAGACTAAAAACGCTATGCTTTTCAACTGAAAAAGTCACGTTCCTGCCATCGTTTTTAAGGAAGTATTACCTTATAATTTTTTCACGCTGAAAACTGCCCGGCTCAAAACGCTATGGAATTGGCACGAAAAAGTAAAGCCATAAAAAAAAGCCCCGGCAATTTGCCGGGGCTTTTTAAGCTTGAATCATCGAAAGGTTTATTCCACGATCAGTTTATTGATCTGTACGCCTTTCTCGGAAACTACTTTGAGCAGGTAAGTACCGGCTGCCAGGTTTTTCACCTGTACTTTGGTAATTTCCTGGCCTGCTTTCACTTCCTCTTTCGCGATCAATTGACCGGTCAGGGAGTAAAGCTCAAGCGCTGCATCTTGTTTGTAGCCAACCAGCTTCACGTTGAATTTGCCCTTGCTTGGGTTCGGGTAAACGCTCACGCTCATGCCCGCCATTGCGCCTTTAATGCCCGTGTTGGTAATGTTCACTACCGCCGAAGTATCAGAAGTACAACCGCTGGCATTGGTTACCACAACAGTATAGTTTCCATTGGCAGTAGTTTGGTAGGTCTGGGCTGTAGCGCCTGTAATGGCCGTTCCGTTTAGCAACCATTGGTTGCCCGTAGCTTCAGAAGAAGTCAGTTCCTGGCCCGAATCTCCGGAACGCGTAATGGTTGGCGTAGCTGGTTTCGGATTTACGGTTATAGCTGTAACGGTAGAAGCAGCAGAAGGACATCCATTTGCAGTAGCAATAACGGTGTAAGAACCAGTTGCATAAGCCGTGTAAGTAGCAGCTGTAGCGCCGGTAATGGCAGTGCTGTTTTCATACCACTGGTAAGTTGCACCGGGAGTAGCAGAAGCAGCTGTAAACGTTGCAGAATCACCGGCGCAGAAGGTAGTGGCCCCGCTAACGGTTACCGTTGGAGTAGCAGCACCTTGCGTTACCGTTACTGTAGTAGCAGAAGAAGCAGCAGAAGGACATCCATTGGCACTAGCAACAACGGTGTAAGAACCAGCTGCATTAGCTGTATAAGTAGCAGCTGTAGCGCCGGTAATGGCAGTGCCATTTTCATACCACTGGTAAGTTGCGCCGGTAGTAGCAGAAGCAGCTGTTAATACAACCGAGCTACCTGAACAGAATGTTGTCGGACCACCAGCTGTTACCGTTGGAGTGGCCGCCGGTGTGTTAACGGTTACTACTGTAGCGGTAGAAGCAGCGGAAGAGCAAGGAGTTGCATTGGCAATAACCGTGTATGAACCGGAAGTTGTAGCTGTATAAGTAGCATTAGTTGCTCCGGTAATGGCAGTGCCATTTTCATACCACTGGTAAGTAACTCCTGTAGTGGTAGAAGCAGCTGTTAATACTACAGAACCGCCAGTACAGAAAGTTGTAGCACCCCCAGCTGTAATAGTTGGTGTTGCAGCAAGTGGATCAACGGTAACGGTTGTGGCTGCAGATGCTGCACTGGTACAAGCACCTAAAACTGCTTGAACTGTATAAGAACCAGCCGTAGAAGCCGTGTAGGTAGCAGTAGTTGCACCCGCAATAGCGGTACCATTTTTAAACCAGGCATAAGTAATACCAGGAGTAGTAGAAGTAGTGGTAGCTGTTAATACAACTGAACCGCCTGCGCAGAAAGTAGTAGCTCCGCCAGCTGTAATGGTTGGTACAACCGGAGTAGTACCGAAAGTAACTACAGTGCTACCGGTAGCAGAACAGGTTGTTGTAGTGTTAGTTACTTCTACAGTGTAAGTACCTGCTGCAGTAGCAGCGTAAGTTTGCGAAGTAGCACCACTTATCGGAGTACCGTTGAAAGACCACTGATAGGTTGCACTTGGAGTCGCGCCAGCATCTAAGGTAGTTGTCAGAACGTCGCATACATTACGCGTTGCAGGTAAAGTAATAACCGGAAGTGGGTTTACGGTTGCTACCACTGCAGTACGGGCCGATCTGCAACCAGCACTGAAAGTTAAATCGAAGAAGCTGTAATAGGTAGTAGCTCCAGGAGCTGAACTTGCACTGGTTGCACCACCTGTAATGCTGAATACTCCACCCGCCGAGGTTAATGGGTAAGCAGGGCCGGAATAAGGATTGTAACGATTGAGGAATACACCTGATGAGTTTAACAGGTTGTAATCACCAGCAGAAGGAACTGCAATGTTAAGTGGAATTAAGGTCTTATTTCCAACATCTGAAGCTGAAACTGCTACCGTTACCGGGCTGCCTACTGCAACGCCGGCACGGGTATAAAGCTGAACAACTACGTTGCCCGCACTTACCGGATAAACATATGCAGATTCTAAAGTACCAGGCTGCGTAAAGGTCATGGTTAAACCCCAGCCACTTGTGCCCGGGCTTCCGAACGTGCCATAATTACCTGTTGAAGTTAAGCCGGCTTTGTAAGAAGTTAAACCTTCAATCGCTTCAGCATAATAAGTAGTAGTAGCCGTTACATTTGGCGTAAAAGAATTACCACTGGCTAATGAGGCTCCACCAGTAGCGGCCGCATACCAATTAATGGCAGCATTTGCAGAAGGAGTTGCAGATAAAGTAACAGTACCGGCTCCGCAACGGGTAGCCGGAACTACTGAGGCCACAGTAGGAGTAATTACGGTAACAGTTATAAGGTTTGAAGTACCTGTGTTTGTACCGCAGCTTGCTACTGCCTGGAAGTAAGTAGTTTGGGTTAAGGCAGTTCCTAAGGTATAATTACTGCTTGTAGCTCCGGCAATATTCGTGAACGGACCAGTTGCCGAAGCAGCCTGTTGCCACTGAATATTACTTCCTGTATTACCGGTAAGCGATAAGGTAACTACACCGCTGGTGCAAAGTGAAGTCTGAGAAACAGAAGCAGTACCTAATGCAAACGGAACTACCGTAATATTGGTAGCTGCCATGGCATCGGTAGTAGCATTGGCATCGCCGGCGATAGAAGTGGAAGCATTAAAGGTATAAACGCCAGGAATTGACATGTCTAAAGTTCCAACCGGAATTGCAACACTAGCACCAGACGCTAATGCGGTACCATTGTTTGCTGCATTGTTGTTTACCAAAAACGTTAACGTCTGGGTAATTGCACCAGTCACGTTTACGGTAATGGTAGCGTTTGTAGCAGCAAAGTCTAAAGCATTGGAACCGTAATTTAAAACAGTGATAGAAACTGTTTCCGCATTTGAATAGCAACCCTTTACAGTTGGGGCAGCTAACGCAATTGCACCGAGGTCTACTGCTGGTGGCGTAAATTCATCGGCTCCCATATCCGGAGCGGTTGTGCTTCTTACATCACCGTCAATATCAGTTGTAAAACCGGTAATTGAAGTAGCTTTACCATTCAACGCAATGTTTACAAGCTGAATATGAAGATCAGTTGGGGAAACAAACTTAGGATCTATGTTCAGAGACGCAGCATCTTTCGTTGTTGCTGTTTTCCAATCGGCCAGGGTAAGTTTATCTGAGCCTAAGAAGCCAAGCTTGCCAGCCGGACCACTAACAAAATAATTATTATTGTTAATGGTGCTGAAAGCTGTACCGCTTAGCGCATAAATCGCATAAGCGCTGGTAGTAGCTGTTCCAGTCATGCTGTTAGCAAAAATGTTGTTGCGTACATCAAGGCCGGTTACTGCAGAGTTGTTGATTAATAAGGCAGCACTGCGAATAGCACCGGTTCCGGTAAACGCTCCGGTCATGTTAATGCTATTATAGTAGATCTTAACGTTATTACCACCATCAACTCTGATACCAAACGGATTGAACATACTTGCAGACTCGCCAATAGAGGTCAGGTCATAGATCATGTTGTTGTCGATCGTGATGTTATCTGAACCACTGGAAGAAGACAGGAATACACCAAAAGCACCATATAAGATAGTATTGGAAGAGTTCAGGCCGAAAATTCTGTTTTTGCTAACTGAAGCACCAGTTACGGCAGAACCTATCTCAATACCAGCAAGGTTACCAGAAAGCGAGGTTTGAATGTTGAAGATGGTATTTCCGGAAATAACAGGTGCAGTTGCATTCTGGACTAAAACGCCACGGAAAGATACATAGTCCGCAGCTGTTTGAGAACCTATAGAATTGTTTCTGATCTGCGCACCGGTTGCAAGATTTGCTGCATCGCCTTGCAGGTAGATACCATAATATGTTTTGGAAATGTTGTTGTTCTCAATTACCAGGTTGTTGTTTCCGCCGCCGGTAGAGAAAATGCCAACAGTTCCGGAAATCGAGTTGCTTCCTGTACTGATGTTCAGGTTTTTGTAAGTATTGTTTACTGCTCCTGATGACGGTTGAATGGTAAATGTATTTGTTACAGTACCGTTATTGATGAAGGTTAAGTAACGGCCTGATCCTCCAAATGAACCATCGATCGTTACCCGGTCAGCGCCTACCAGGCGAATAAGGCCAAAGCCTGCGGTACCGGTTCCTGAAATAGTGCGGTTAATGGCAGCGTCCGGACGGATCGTTAAGGAGTAGCTTCCTGTTCCTTCCTCGGTCCACTGTCCTAAGCCAATGTTGCCGGTTTCTGCAGTAAGATCTGCTGTAATTTGTACCGTAACGTTTGCATTCAGCACACCATTGTTAATGGCTTCAAATAAACCGCCAGCATTTGTAAGTGAAGGATATGTACCAGGCACGGTAACTGTAGCCGGGATCGGGGCATTAATATTGTATGAGTAGGTTGCAGGTACAGAGGTTACTGTATTTACATCAGTAGCAATAATACCTGCCGGCTGAGTAGACACGTTTGTGTTTACATCCTGTGCGATAACGTAGTAAGTAATGCGGTCGCCGTTTGCAACCCCACCCATAGCAGCGCCGGAAATTGTAAATGTCCAGGTGCCGTTAGAAGCGGAACCGCTTGCTAATACCCCTTGCGTTGAGAACCATGTAGTACCGTTATCTTTGCTGAAGTAAATTCTTGGCATTAAATTACCAGTAGTAGGTACTCCGTTAGCATCCGTTATTATTGCAGTTACGGTCCGGTCAGCGGTAGAGCTGGTATTGGCAAGTAACGAGTTAATCGTGATTAACGGAGCAGAAAGGTCGCCGAAAGTAAAGGCACCTTCATCTGCACCTAAATCAGGGGCAGTGGTGCTGCGTGCTTGGTTATCAATATCATTGGCTGCCCAGGTAATTGCACCACTAAAGAATGAACCGCCGCCTTCAACTTCAGTAGGAACACTTGGGTTGATATGCAGATCGGTAGCAGAAACAAACTGCGGGTTGGTAGAGAAGCTGTTGGCATCCTGGTTGGTGGTAGTTCTCCAGGCAGGTAATGTAGCCTGGTCTACACTATTAGCTAAACCCGTAAAGCCATTTGTAGTATTGGCAATATAAAGCGTATTGCGGTTTGAAACTGAACCGGCAGGGCCAGTTGTTGCTGCCCCGGTAGTTACCCAAACATAATGTTTCGCAACACCGGTCTGAGCACCCATAAAGTTTGCAAAGATGTTATTGCGTACGTTCATAACGGGCCCTGTTGCAGTTCCAATCTCAAAAACGGAGCTTGAAGCTGTAAATGCTGCCACAGGTTCAATGCGTACGCTGTTGAAATCGATGTTGTGGGTGCTGCCAGTTCCACTGCCGTTGGATTGAACGAAAATACCGATAATTCTACGGCTGGCAGAAGCAGTTCCACTAAAAGCATGGTTCAGAGCGTATATAAAGTTGTTATACACTCTTGATGTATGGCCGTTGGTAGTAGTGTAATGGTTAATTCGCATACCGGTAACTGCAGAAGTGCTGCTGGTACCTGAGTTAGCGATATCATGAATTCTGTTGTTGTATACTTGAACTAAACCCAGGCTCTGGTCAATGAAAATACCATCTACAGTTGTGCCGCTAATGGTGATGTTGCGGATCTCGTTATTGTAAACTTTCAGGTTATTCTGGAGCGTGCCTTTAACACCGTAGGCAGAAGTAGAGCTTCCACCTAAGTCGTTGGCAGTTGCGGCACCAATGGTGTTATTGAAAACCTCATTGTTGTTGTCGGGGAAAGTACCCGCGCCGCTTACCAATAAGATACCATTGTAAACATTTTCAATGGTTAAGTTATTATAAGAGTTGTTTTGGTTTACACCGGTTAAGTTAGTAGCCGTAACGCCTCCTCCTGTAGAGCTGGAAGATTGTAATACAGCAATTGAACTTGTATTGCTGCGGTTCAATGTGATTTTGGCGTTCTTAATGGTGTTGTTCAATGCGCCGTTTGTAGCAGAAGCATTGCGAATCAAATAACCATATTCTACTGCACTTCCGGTATTAATAGCTATATCAATGCCGTCGAAGGTGAAAAAGTCGCCGCCATTGATCGTAATCCCGGCATCTGTAGAGCCAGTGGTTCCGGTAGGTTTCAGAATCGGATTTGCACCAGTTCCGTTTTTAATAAACGTAATGGTATTGGCAGTGGTACCAGTTACCTGAATAATGGGAGCATCTTCTGTGAAGGTTTGTCCGGCGGAAACGTTAAAAGTAACCGCACCATTTACTCCATCCAGGTTTAATTTTGCAATCGCATCGGTGAAGGAAGTAAAATTCGTGCCGCCGGTTGGAAGAGTATTATCGATGGTATAAGTTCCGCTTATTGGTGCAAATGCACGGGAAGTTAATACAATATCATCGATAGAAACGGGAGGCTGGGTACCAGAGCCGTTATCGTTTTTCCAGGAGAATACCAGCTTTTTGGTAGTGCCGGCGAAAGAAGTCGGTAGCTGAATGGTAGTAGTTGTATAACCGGTTCCAGCTGAAAAGTTGTACCAGGTAGCCCCAATACGGTCGGCAGATGGCATTGCAGTACCAGCAGTAACGGCAGCAGTAGTTGCAGAAGCAAATACTTTCATGTTATCCCAGTCGTTGGATGGCCCCTCGCCCTGAGCTTTCCATTTAAAAGTTAAAAAGATAATAGGCTCATTTGCCGGGAATGTTACATCTTTTGAAAGATGAACGATAGAAGTAGCAGTAGCAGGGGAAGACAGAGTTAAGGTGTAGGCATTGGTAACGCCGGCATCATTTGTAATAAATGCAGACTGCGTGCCACTTGCAGGTGTGGCAGCACTACCGATAAACCACTGATTTGTTTGAGTGCCATTGGTCATGATCCAGGTGCCTAGCCCAGTTTCCCAACCTTCATTCAGGATGGTAGTTTGAGCTTGAGCATTCGGGGAAAATAGCCAGCTGCTTCCTAAAAAGCCAGCTAACAGGAGCTTTCTGCTTCCTGCTTTCTTCAGCTGCCTGGCAAGCGAATGCCAGCGACCAGGTGAAGGTTTGTGTAAGAATTTGTGCATAAAAAGGTTGTGAGAAAATAAATGTATAATAATTTGCAATGGAGAAGCTTTATGCTACAATTTATTAAAATTGAAAAACATAATAGCCTAGAACATAATAGGTGTGACAAAGGGTGGAGTTGTGAATGGATAGTATTACCAGGTAAGTTTATCCATTAACCTCCAAATATATGGTTATAAGCTGGTTAAACAAATATATTTCGATGATTTTTTGCATTAGAATATTTGAGATAGGAATATATTAATACAGAAGTACAATACATTAAAAATGAAAAATAAACAATGGGTAAGTGTTTTAACAGAAAATTTTCACTTTTATTAAGTTGTAAAATCGTTTACTAAGAAATATATGTCATTCACTAAATATTTGGAGATATGCTTTGGTTTTTTCAAGCATATTTTCTGACTTTATTAACCTGAAAGCATAGCCTTTTAGTAGGAATACTTATTAATGGAAAATTTAGTAAATGGTATTTCTATTAGATTGTTTAGCAAAAGAAAATTTGCTTTTTCAGCAGTTTAATAGTTGCGAAGTAAAAGCTGGGGTGTAGTTTAGAATCAATAAATAAAAAAAGGTCCCGCCGGAATTTCCGGCGGGACCTTTTCTAACAGTTTTTCAGGCCAAAGCCCTACCGTTTTTGCGATCCTGGGAACTGGTCTTCCGGATCTTTGAATCAGACCGTAAAAGTTTTATGAATCGCTATCGCAGGATTGCCTTTTCCGGTTTGTAAAATGACAGTAGTTTTAATATTCAGATTTGAATATCTTTCTTAACTTGCCTTCGTAACAGGAATTGTGTTCTGATTAGCCTCTCCATGAAAAATAGCAAAACATGAAAAGAGCCATTTTTACGTTAGTCTTCGTCTTATTTGCCTGTATAATTAGTTTCAGTCAGCAATGGCCTAACGTGCCGGGGAAATTAGAGATCTTGACTGATTCACTAAACAGGCCAATAGGCATTCGAAACGGGTTCGTAATTACTTCAGATGCAGCCCTGAACCGCGTTTTTAGAAATAATCAGGTTTATAATTCTTTTCAGGCGTACCCAGCCGCGTGGAATCAGGCATTGCGGGATATATATGTACTCGAATGCAATTGTAACGAACGGTTGCTTAAAGACACCCTGGAAAGGGCGCCGTTTTACTACTATGTTGAATTTATAAATCAAACAGTTCTTACAAGTTATAAAGAAGAAACTGAGCCAGCTGATCTGAAAATATATCCCATTCCAGCAGCTTCCCGGGTCTTCCTTGAAGCAAAAGAGAAAATAGAAAAAGCACAGATCATGGATCTTAGCGGTAAACTGATTTATGAAATTGAAAACCCAACTAAATACTTTGATGTTTCCGGGCTTAGAAGCGGCCAATATCTGCTGCTTTTAACCTCGAAGGCTAAAACATTTAAACGACTAATTCTGAAAGAATAAAAAAAAGTCCCGTCTGATACATGGCGGGACTTTTTTGTGTTAAAACCATAGCGTTTTTATTCCGGTCTCGGAAAAGCTACGTCCAGGTTTTTAAAGGCAATTCTGTCATTTTCCAGCACGGCTTCCACTACGGAATCTTTGGTGATCTTGCCGGCCAGGATCTCTTTCGATAATTCATTCAGCACCATGCGCTGCAATACGCGTTTCAGCGGACGGGCACCGAACGTAGGATCGTAGCCTTCGCGGCCCAAAAAGTCGAGCACCTCGCCGGTGGCTTCCAGGTGAATGCCGTTTTCTTCCAGACGGTCCTGAATTTGTTTGAACTGGATGGTAACGATCTTGCGCAGTTCTTTCTGGCTCAACGGACGGAACATGATTAGCTCATCGATGCGGTTGAGGAATTCCGGACGCACGGTTTTCTTTAGCTGCTCAAATACTTCCTCTTTCGTACGCTCGATCACTTCTTCTTTGTTGCCTTCATTCATTAAACTGAAGTTCTCCTGAATGATGTGCGCGCCAATGTTGGAGGTCATGATGATGATCGTGTTCTTGAAGTTCGCGATCCGGCCTTTATTATCCGTTAAACGACCGTCGTCTAACACCTGCAGCAGGATGTTAAATACATCGGGATGCGCCTTTTCAATCTCATCCAGCAGGATTACCGAGTACGGTTTCCGGCGCACGGCTTCGGTCAGCTGACCACCTTCGTCGTAACCCACGTAGCCCGGAGGCGAACCGATCATGCGGCTTACAGCGTGGCGTTCCTGGTACTCACTCATATCGATGCGCACCATTGCGTTATCATCGTTGAATAAATATTCGGCCAGGGCTTTTGCTAATTCGGTTTTACCAACCCCGGTGGTTCCCAGGAAAATGAAAGAACCGATCGGGCGTTTCGGGTCCTGCAAACCGGCGCGGCTACGGCGAACCGCATCGGAAATGGCGGCAATGGCTTCTTCCTGACCGGCTACCCGTTTGCCTAGTTCTTCTTCCAGGTGCAGCAGTTTTTCACGGTCAGACTGTAGCATTTTGCTTACCGGAATTCCCGTCCATTTGGCAACTACGCTGGCAATGTCTTCGGAAGTCACTTCTTCTTTCAGCATCGGGTTGGAATCCTGGTTTTCTTCCACGGCTTGCTGCAGTTCGGCCAGGTGTTTTTCCGCTTCCTGAATTTTACCGTAACGCAGTTCTGCTACCCGGCCGTAATCGCCGGCGCGTTCGGCTTGCTCGGCTTCCAGTTTGTATTGCTCAATGTTTTCTTTTTCCTTCTGAATTTCGCCGATCACCCCTTTTTCGTTTTCCCACTTCGCTTTCAGATCGTCGCGCTTGGTGCTCAGGTCGGCAATTTCGCGGCTCAGGTTTGCTTCTTTGTCTTTGTCATTTTCTCTCCGGATGGCTTCGCGCTCGATTTCCAGTTGCATGATGCGGCGGTTCAATTCGTCGAGTTCCACGGGTAACGAATCGATCTCAATGCGTAGTTTCGCGGCCGCTTCATCCATTAAATCGATGGCTTTATCCGGAAGGAAACGGTCAGAAATGTAGCGGCTCGAAAGTTCTACCGCAGCAATAATGGCATCGTCTTTAATGCGGACTCCGTGGTGTAGTTCGTATTTATCTTTGATCCCGCGCAGAATTGAAATAGCATCCGGAATATTCGGTTCATCCACCATTACCGACTGGAAACGACGTTCCAGCGCTTTGTCTTTCTCGATGTATTTCTGATATTCTTTAAGCGTAGTCGCGCCAATGGCGTGCAGTTCGCCGCGGGCCAATGCTGGTTTTAGTAAGTTGGCCGCATCCATCGCACTTTCACCGCCGGCACCTGCCCCAATCAGGGTGTGAATTTCGTCGATGAAAAGCACGATCTCGCCTTCGGAATCAACCACTTCCTTGATCACCGCTTTCAGCCTTTCTTCGAATTCGCCTTTGTATTTCGCACCCGCCACGAGCAAACCCATATCCAAGGAGAAAATGGTTTTCGATTTCAGATTTTCAGGCACGTCGCCGGATACAATTCTTTGGGCCAAGCCTTCTACAATAGCCGTTTTTCCAACGCCTGGTTCACCCAGTAAAACCGGATTGTTTTTGCTCCGACGGCTCAGGATCTGTAAAACCCGGCGGATCTCTTCGTCGCGGCCAATCACCGGATCGATCTTGCCGGCCTGGGCCATTTCGTTCAGGTTTTTGGAGTAGCGTTTCAGGGAATTGTATTTGGCCTCGGCGTTCTGGTCGGTTACTTTTTCGCCGCCGCGCAATTCCTTGATCGCTGCCTTTAAATGCTTCTCGTTGAAACCCACGTCTTTCATGAGCGAAGCCACGTTATCGGAGCCCGCCATGATGGCCAGCAGCATGTGCTCGATGGTTACAAACTCGTCGTTAAATTCTTTGAGGTAATTGGTGGCTTTCTGCAAAGCGGCTGCCGCCGCGTTACTTAAATACGGGCTGCCGCCGCTCACTTTCGGGTAAGCCGCCACGATCTGGTCGAGCCGGGTGTTGAGGATGTTCTGGTTTACGCCCAGCTTTTTAATGAGAAAGGACGTAACGTTTTCGTCGGTTTGCAGGATGCCTTTGAGCAAGTGGCCGGTTTCTACAGCCTGTTGCTGGTTGCCGCCGGCAATCTCGGTTGCCTTCTGGATGGCTTCCTGCGATTTGATGGTATAATTATTAAAGTTCATAGTTTTTCTCCGTTTTATGATACCGTTTCTGAACGTTTAGCAAACTACTTTCCAAAGGCATAAATTGTTTAAATCCGGAAAAAATGACAGCTATTGTTGTGGTCTTAAAAAAGAGAGTCAGACTTTTTGGCTGGATTAAACCTCACAGGTTTTCAAAATCTGTGTAATTTGGTTCTTCCAGTTTCTTTAATAACTGTAGCATCAGACTATAAATTTCGCGCAGGTCTTCCGGATTGGTAATCGCAAGGTCGAGGCTGAAGGTGAGCAGGTTTCGGGCGCCGGGTTCGTCGGTTTCGTGGCTTAGTTTTAGTTCGCAGTCGGGGTATTTGAGCAGCGTTTGACGGATGGACTCATCGGTGAAGATCGTTTTTAAAGCGGCCGGGTTATTGGCTTTTATCATGAAGGCCTGGTCGAGCCGGGGATAACCCAGTTCCACGTCTTCCATGCCCAGCATTTTGCCCACTTCGTTCAGCCAGTTTTGCGGGTGCAGGTGAAATTTCAGGGCTGAGTTTTCTACCGGTGCCATAAACGTGGTAGTTTCAAAACCGCCTTCAAAACCGCCGCCCAGATCAATGTCTATGTCGAAATAAACCTCGTAATTTTGCTGCTTTACCTGCGCGCTATAGGTTAGTATTTCGCCTTGCTGTTGCATGTCGGTGGCAATTTGCTGCCAGATTTCGGCTTCGTTTTCGCCGCTGAATTGCCGGAGATTTTCCATAGTAGTTTTGATCGCTGATTGAACGGATTATTGAATTACGCTGATTTTTTCTCTTGCTCTGTTTCGGGAGTTTTTCAGCGTAAAACCATAGCGTTTTTGCAACATTACGTTCTAAATTCAGAAAAGATAAAAGCGGTAGGGAAGGCACAAAAAAAGTCTGGCGTAAACCAGACTTTTTAAGGTGAATACCATAGCGTTTTTTATTTGTCGACCGGTTCCATTTGTTTGCGCATGAGGCTGGCAAGCATGGAATCGGGCATCAGATTTCCCTGGGTTACGTGCATTTTTGCTTTGGTAGTGGGCAGCACGCGCTTTTCGCCTTTCATTAAACCTTCGTAAGCGGCTTTGGCCACATCTACCGGCGAATCGAGATCGCTGTGAGCAACTTTAGTGTTTTCGGCGCCGGCTACTTTAAAGAAGTTGGTATCGGTAGCGGCCGGGCAAAGGATGGTTAGCTGCACGCCCGTATCCTGAATTTCGTTTTGCAGCGCTTCGGAAAAAGAAAGTACAAACGCTTTGCTGGCCGCATAAACTGAAAGCAGCGGAATAGGCATAAAAGCGGCTTCGGAAGCTACATTCAGGATCTTGCCGGAGCGGCGGTTGAGCATGAATGGCAAATATAATTTGGTTAAATGGGTAAGCGAAGCAATGTTCAACTGAATCAGTTCCAGTTCTTTTTTCAGATCGGTCTGGGCAAAGAAACCGTGCTCGCCAAAGCCGGCATTGTTCACCAGAATTTCTATTTCCAGGTTCCGGCGCTGAGTTTCGGCAAAAAGCTGGTCCGGGCTACCGGGCTGGCTCAGGTCGCAGGGAATGGTCATGATCTCGGCCTGCGGAAATTCGTTGCGGATCTGGTGAGCTGCGCCTTCGAGTTTTCCGGCAAAATGCGCTACCATTACAATTTTGTAATTATCGCGGGCAAACAAGCGGGTTAGTTCGTAGCCAATGCCGCTGGAAGCACCGGTAATTAAAACGGTTTGAGTTGAAGACATATGCAAGGTCGGTTTTAAAGGTTAGACGTTTGCTTTTTACTGTCCGGCCCGTTAAAAGTTTTGTTAAGCTTGTGTTGCGTTTGGTAAGGTGGTTATTCAGCGTCCGTTCATAAAGGCGCCAAATACCAGCATCATGAGCAGTCCTGCGCCATAAAGCACCAGGAACACGGCCGTCAGGATCCCGAAAAACTTAAAAAACGATTTCAGGCGACTGAAAGCAGCAGTAAGATCGAATTGCTCGTTGCGGCGCAGGGCGTTTTGGGTTTTGGTGCCGAACTGATACAAATAAAGCGAAGGGAAAAAATAAAGCAGCGCCAGGAGTAAAATATAACCCGCCATGGCCAGCGAAGCCGCGCCCGAAGCAAAGGGATTATCGCCGGCTTCATAGGTTTGATTCCGGCCCAAAAAATTCATAAAAGTGCCCATGAAAAAAGCCCCGACCACCATAAAACCCACAAAGGTAAAACCTACAATGCCCAGAAATCTGGCCCATTTAGCCGATTCGGAAAGGTAGTTTTTGATCGGGGCGTTTACTTGCAGCGTTTCTTCCGGCAGGGGTGTGGCGGCAGCAGTTTCGTAGTTTTCCATGGTTTATAAGGTTGGGTTTGAAAAGCAAACTACAAATTCTTTTGCTAAAACCAAGAGCTGCGGAATGCGGTTACGCTTCCCGTACGTCGCTTTTAAAAACTTCGGCGTAATGATCGGCCAGACGCGTTGGTTCGGGAAGTTTGTGTTTGAGGGCAGTTTTCAAGGCAATTTCGGTAGCGTTTTCCAGGTCCATTAAATGTCCCACCGAAACAAACACCGGCTTTACTTTTTCCTTGGTGCGCAATACGTTGCCGATGTGTTCGTGCTGGTGAATAATGGGCGTAATAGCGCCTTTTTCCGGACCGGGTTCTTCATATTTCCCGGCCAGGATCTTCTTGGCTACACCCATGGTTGGTTTATTCAGCAAAACGCCGAGCTGGCTGGCAATTCCTAATCTTCGCGGGTGCGCAATGCCGTGGCCGTCTACCATGATCAGGTCGGGTTTGGTTTGCAGTTTTTCGTAGGCTTTGAGCAGGTTCGGACTTTCGCGGAACGCTAAAAAACCGGGAATGTAAGGCAGTTCCACGACATCGTAATGGTACACTTTTTCCAGGATCTCCAAGCTTGGCCAACTCAGAAGCACAAATACCGACAGAATATTTTCGCCGATAAAAGAAGAGTCGCAGCCCGCAATGGTTTTGAGCTCAAAATCCGGTTTCTGGATGATCACTTTTTGCCGCATGTCGTTTTGCTGCGCCGTAAGCGTTTTTACCAGTCCGGGATCAGGAGCAGGATATTGCTGGTACCAGGCCATCGTTTTAATTTGAAGATTTGGAAATTTGAAGATTTGAAAATGTTACTGAAAATTCCTCCTAATTGTTTTTGAAGAATTAAGTTTTTGGGAAAAAGATATGTTTTTAAAACTTTAGGTTCATTTCCAAATTTTCAAATCTCCAAATCTCCAAATCTTCAAATTAACTACGCGCTGCACGGAATTCTCAGGTCTATGAAAAGCACTTTCCATTTGCCGTTAATCTGGCCGAAGTGGAACTGGTAGGAAGTGGCGGTTTGTACGACGGTTTTTTGCACAAGCGGCAAGGTTTTTTCAATGTTTTTCAGTTCGTTTTCGGGCAGGCTGGCGTATTTGTGCATTTCTGTTTTGCGGAAAGCTTCGGCATCGGCTACAAAACAGCCTTCTTTGCTGTAACCGGTATTGCCGCCGGTCTGACCTTCGCAGTTAAAGGTGGGCAGGGTTTCTTCTTTTAATTTGCAGCTTTGCAGCCCGTCTTTTATGGTGAAAAACGATTGTTGCTGAAAGTCACGTTTAAAGTTGCGGATGTCTTTTACCAGCGTCATTTTGGGCATGGCTCCCGGGTTTTCAATGATATAAACGCCGCGTTCCGAATCCATGAAATGGTTGAAGGCATCGGCATCTTCGTTGTAAACCGCCGTCTGAAACTGGGTGAAAAAGGTTACGAATTCGCTTTGTGCTTTGGCTCTTATCGTGTCGCGCCCATCTATTTCGTCGTGGCCAGGCGGCGATTTGGCGGCAGTGCTTTCCTGGTCCTGCGAGCGGTTTTCGATCTGGTCGGAGCCTTCGCAGGCCAAAAGCAGGGCGGGAAGCAGAAAAAATAAATATCTGATCTTCATGGCGAAAGGGTTTGCAGCTTTGGTACGGTTAAATATGCAAAGTAGTTAAACCAAATTGCCGGTTGCCACTTTTTCGCTTTAAAACCCTACCGTTTTTTAACCGGAAGTACAGCCGCAAGAAAAAAGAAAAATGACAAAGATCATGCTTTCGGCTGACGGGCACTTTCTGATAACAAAAGCGTAATCAAGACCTTTGTGATGTACAAATCTTCCGCACAAAGATGAACACACTTAAACAACTGATCGAGAAATACAACCAGCCCGTTCCGCGCTACACCAGTTATCCTACCGTTCCGTTCTGGGACAATGCTGCGCCCGACAAAAAACGCTGGAAAACAACGGTAAAAGATACGTTTCAGGCTACCAATACCAATGAAGGCATTAGTTTATACCTGCATTTGCCCTTCTGCGAAAGCCTTTGCACCTATTGCGGCTGCAACAAACGCATTACCCGAAACCACGCCGTAGAACCGGTTTACTTGCAGGCAATTCTGAAAGAATGGGCCATGTACCGCGAAGTGCTGGAAGACAGGCCGGTTATCCGGGAAATTCACTTAGGCGGCGGCACGCCCACTTTTTTCAGTCCCGAAAACCTGGCCACCCTGCTAACCAAACTGCTGGAAGGCTGCGAAATTCACCCGGAACACGAATTCAGTTTCGAGGGGCACCCCAACAACACCACCCGCGAACATTTGCAGGCTTTGTATGAATTGGGGTTCAGAAGGGTAAGTTACGGCGTGCAGGATCTGAGCCTGAAAGTACAACAAGCCATTAACCGCATGCAGCCTTTCGAGAACGTGAAAAACGGTACCGAAATGGCGCGCGAAACCGGATATACTTCCGTGAATTTCGACCTGATCTATGGCCTTCCGTTCCAGACGCTGGAAAGCATAAAAGATACCTTTGAGCAGGTAATTACTTTGCAGCCCGACCGCATTGCGTTTTACTCTTACGCGCACGTGCCCTGGAAAGAAAAATCGCAGCGCGCGTATTCGGAAGAAGATCTGCCGCAGGATGAAGAGAAGTTTGCGCTTTATGAACTGGGCCGCGAAATGCTGTTAAAAGCCGGTTACCACGATGTGGGCATGGATCATTTTGCCAAAGCCGAAGACGATCTGTACCAAGCCAAACAGGAAATCCGCCTGCACCGCAATTTCATGGGTTACACTACCAACAATACCAAATTGCTCATCGGGTTAGGCGTTTCGGCCATCAGCGATGCTTTTTTTGGGTATATGCAGAATGTGAAAACTGTGGAAGAATATTATGCACTTTTGAAAATGGATGAACTCCCAATTGTGAAAGGCTATTTCTGCACTACCGAAGACGTGGAAATGCGGAAGCACATTCTGGAAGTAGCCTGCACCGGTAAAACCACCTGGAGCCCTGCCGATGCTTTGTGTGCTAAAACCATTGTAAAACTGCTTTTACTGCAGGCCGACGGGCTGATCACCATGGGGCATGGTAGTTTACAAGTTACGCCGCTGGGTAACCGCTTTATCCGCAACATTTGCAACGCCTTCGATGTGAAAATGCATGCGGTTAATCAGGAGGGAAGCGTGCCGGAAAAAATGTTCAGCAAGGCGGTTTAGGTTTAATTGTTAAATTGTTGATTGCTGATTGTTAATTGTCAAACCAGTAGCGTAGGGTTTAAACTCTACGCTACTGGTTTAAAACAAAAACGCTATACTTTTCAAGTGAAAAAGTATAGCGTTTTTGTTTTATGCTTTGGTTGAAATCCCTTTCAGGAAGTACGCAGTTTTTTATAAATCCGGATCGCCAGCATTAAAATCACGCCAAACAAAACCAGCCCTACTACGCCCCAGATAAAGTTTAAGCTGCTTTTGAGCACCACCAGGAAAACGATGGCAAACAGGAAAAGCGTGGCTACTTCGTTCCAGATGCGCAGCTGCGTGGAAGTTTGTTTTACCAGGTCGTTTTGCTGCTGTCTGAATATTTTCTGGCAGCTGAACTGGTACAAAAACAAGCCGGCCACAAACGCAATTTTCAGCCAGAGCCACCCGGGAATATTTTGAAAACCGGTGTACAAATAAAGCATCCAAACGCCGAAAAGAAGCGTGAGAATGGCCGAGGGCCAGGTAATGCCGTACCACAACCGTTTTTGCATGAGTTTAAACTGCGTCTGCAGGATCGATTTTTCGGGCTCGGGTTTGTCGGCGGCTTCGGCAAAATAAATGAACAGGCGCACAATGTAGAACAACCCGGCAAACCAGGTTACCACGAAAATGATGTGCAGGGCTTTTACGTATAAATACACTTCAGGTAATTAGAAATTAGAAGTTCAAAATTAGAAATTACTACCGGATTTTCCGGCAGAAATGTAGCCATACAAAACGGTAGGGTTTTATGCCTGAAAACTATCGCCGCGGCAAACCAATTCCCATTCCGGCTGTTTCTTTTGCAGACACGTTTTCCGGCACTTTCAACTTTGAGCATTATGGCTTCAGAAATTTTTAACGCTACCATTCCCATTTCAGTTGGCAGATTTACGCTTCCCGGCGATCTCATTATTCCGGAAAAGGCTTCGGGACTCGTTATTTTTTCGCATGGCAGCGGCAGCAGCCGGCTGAGTTCGCGCAACCGCTACGTGGCCAAGGTTTTACAGGAACACGGCATTGCCACGCTTTTATTCGATCTGCTCACGCCCGAAGAAGATCAGGATTACCAGAAACGTTTCGAAATTCCTTTGTTAACCGAAAGGTTGGTAGCCGTTACGAACTGGGTTTTTGAAAATGAAAATACAAGCAATTTTACCATCGGTTACTTTGGTTCCAGTACCGGCGCGGCCTCGGCCTTGGGTGCGGCGGCCGTTTTAGGCAAAAAAGTGAAAGCAGTAGTGAGTCGCGGCGGCCGGCCCGATATGGCCATTCCGGTTTTGCCAAACGTGAGTGCGCCGGTGCTTTTACTGGTTGGCAGCAACGATGGGCAGGTAATAGAACTAAACCAGCAAGCCTATGACCAGATGCCCGGCACCAAAGAAATGAAATTAATTTCCGGTGCCACGCACTTATTCGAAGAACCAGGCACTTTGGAGCAGGTTGCCGAACAGGCCGCTGCCTGGTTTAAGAAATATCTTTAACAAATTACGCGGAATATAGAACGTTAAAAGCTACCCGATCTTCAATCTTAACCCCGCAAAACCATGATCCGAAACCGACAGGATGGCGCCAAAAGATTAACCGAACGCTTGCGTAAATACCAGGGCGAAGACGGGATAGTGCTGGCTATTCCGCGCGGCGGCGTTCCGATCGGGGCCTATATTGCCAAAGAACTCGGTTTCCCGGTAGAAGTAATTCTTTCTAAAAAGATCGGGCATCCGCGAAATCCGGAATTTGCCATTGGCGCCGTAAGCATGGATAGCGTAGAAGTAAACGAAAGTCTGGCTGTTCCACGTGAATACATCGAAAAGGAAACGCAGAAAATTCAGGAAGAACTTAAGCGCCGCTACCAGCTTTTTATGGCCAGCCACAAACCCACCGACCTGCACAACAAACTCGTAATTCTGGTAGACGACGGCATTGCCACCGGCCATACCTTGATGTCAACCATTTTAATGGTAAAAAAGCAGAAACCAAAAAAACTGGTAGTAGCCGTTCCCGTGGCCCCGCCTTCAGCCATTAAAGAATTCGAACCGCTGGTAGATGAACTGATCTGTTTATTAGCCCCGCCCGGTTTCTACGCCGTAGGGCAATTCTACGAAGAATTTCAACAGGTAAGCGACGAAGAAGTGATCTCAGCGCTGAAAGGAAATATTGTTTTCTGAATCAGAATTTTAGAACTTACGGAATTGACCCACCTCTATAGCAAAAAACCATGGAAGGCCTTGAACAGATACTGTGGTCAACCATCTCAGCTCCCTCCCGAAAGCCACCGGGATCTGCGACTGTTCAGGAGGGAGCTTTTCCTTCTGTAATACCGTCAGCTGAAGCAGATGCCAATTACATCTGAACACGATTTCAGGGATTTATAGGATGGGCAGGATTTTCAATAAATAAGATTTCACGCCTATCGCCAGCGAAGCGTTCCCTGAAAATCAAGTTATGCGAGAAAACTAAACTAAAAAGAAGCTGACGACGGAGGTGTATGACAACAGTTTCTGTGAGAGCGGCCTCCAAGCTTACCGGTGGCTTTAGCCAGCCCGGTAGGGCAGGTAAGGTTGCAGCCGCGAACGCAGAAATCGAAGATTCAGCGTAGCTAAACGAAGCCACCCGGCTTGAGGGAGAAAATCAACTATGAAATTAAACCATTAAAGGTTGAAAGTAGAAAGCTGACTATGAAAAACGGTATCCTTTCGAACATAAAAACTCAATAGCCAGCTTTCTTCTTAGCTTAAATACACCCCTCCTCATGTCGGGATGAGATAATAAAAACGCTATGCTTCAGCGCTGAAAAACTCCCTCATGCAATTTAAAATCCTCCCGCTTCGCCAATTCCAAAAACTCCTTTTATATTTGCCAACCGTTCTTGCTGCAATCTGCCCGGGCGGGTTTTAAGGAAACTTTAAAAGAGAAAACGCTATGCTTTCGTAGCCAAAAACTCATAATTCATTAAACTATGACCAAAAACACCAAAATTATCTATACCATTACCGACGAAGCGCCGGCTTTAGCCACGTATTCGTTTTTGCCTATCGTAAAGAAATTCACGTCGGCTGCCGGCATCGAGGTAGAAACCCGCGATATTTCCCTGGCAGGCCGCATTCTGGCTACATTCCCGGAAAACCTGAAGGAAGATCAGAAAGTGAACGACGACCTTTCTTACTTAGGCGAACTGGCGAAAACGCCGGAAGCGAACATCATTAAATTACCGAACATTTCGGCTTCGGTACCGCAATTGGTAGCCGCAATTAAAGAACTGCAAAGCCAGGGCTACAACATCCCGGATTACCCGGCTAACCCGGAAAACGATACCGAAAAAGAGATCAAAACCCGTTATGGCAAAGTGTTGGGCAGCTCGGTAAACCCGGTTCTCCGCGAAGGGAATTCCGATCGTCGCGTGGCCGATGCGGTGAAACAATACGCCAAAGCGCATCCGCACAGCATGGGCAAATGGTCTTCCGATTCTAAAAGCCACGTTTCGCACATGCAGGACGGCGATTTCTACGGGTCCGAAAAATCGGTAACTATAGAAAACGCTATGGAAGTGAAAATTGAATTCGTTAGCAACTCCGGCAATACTTCCACTTTAAAAGAAGGCCTGAAACTGAAAGCCGGCGAAGTGATCGATGCGTCCCGCATGAGCGCCAAAGCCCTGCGTGAATTCTACGCCAACCAAATTGCTGATGCCAAAGCGAAAGGTGTGCTGCTTTCTTTGCACCTGAAAGCAACTATGATGAAGGTTTCCGACCCGATCATGTTCGGTCACGCGGTTACCGTTTTCTTCAAACCGGTATTCGAAAAACACGCGGCTACCTTCAAAGAAATTGCTTTTGATCCGAACAATGGTTTGGGCGACCTGTACAACAAACTGCCAAATTTGGCTGCGGAAAAACGTGCTGAAATTGAAGCCGACATCAAAGCGGTTTACGACAATGCGCCGGCTTTAGCCATGGTAGATTCTGACAAAGGCATCACCAACCTGCACTTCCCGAACGATGTGATCATTGATGCTTCCATGCCGGCCGCGATCCGTACTTCCGGCCAGATGTGGGGCGCCGACGGCAAATCGCACGACACCAAATTCATGATTCCGGACCGCAACTACGCCACCATTTACCAGGAAGTAATTGATTTCTGCAAAAAGAACGGCGCTTTCGATCCGAAAACCATGGGAACCGTGCCGAATATCGGTTTAATGGCCCAGAAAGCTGAAGAATACGGTTCACACGACAAAACTTTCCAGATCGCGGAAGCCGGTAAAGTGCGCGTTTCTGATGCTTCAGGCAACGTTTTAATGGAGCACAACGTGGAAGAAGGCGATATCTGGAGAATGTGCCAGACCAAAGATCTGCCAATTCAGGATTGGGTGAAACTGGCCGTAACCCGCGCCAGAATTACCAACACACCGGCCATTTTCTGGTTAGATGAAAACCGCGCCCACGATGCTGAGCTGATCAAAAAAGTAAACCAGTACCTGAAAGATCACGACACGAACGGCCTGGAAATTAAGATCATGAGCCCGGTAGAAGCCATGCGCTATACCTGCGAAAGAGCCAAAGCTGGTAAGGATACCATTTCTGTAACCGGTAACGTGCTCCGCGATTACTTAACCGATTTGTTCCCGATCTTAGAGCTTGGTACTTCGGCTAAAATGCTTTCTATCGTGCCTCTTTTAGACGGCGGTGGCTTGTTCGAAACCGGTGCGGGTGGTTCTGCCCCGAAACACGTACAGCAGTTCCAGGAAGAAAACTACCTGCGTTGGGATTCCCTGGGTGAGTTTTTAGCGCTTGCCGTTTCATTAGAAGATCTGGCTTACAAAACCAAAAACGAAAAAGCCGAAGTATTAGCCGAAGCCCTGAACAAAGCCAACGCCGAGTTCCTGGAAAAAGACAAGTCGCCGGCGCGTAAAGTGGGTGGCATCGATAACCGCGGTTCGCATTTCTATTTGGCCTTATATTGGGCGCAGGCTTTAGCCGAGCAAACCAAAAATGCCGAACTGAAAGCTGCCTTCGAACCTTTGGCCAAAGCCATGACGGAAAACGAAAACAAGATCGTGGAGGAGCAAATTGCCGCGCAAGGCAAACCAGTAGAAATGGGCGGTTATTTCCATCCGGATGCTGCTAAAGTTGAAAAAGCCATGCGTCCATCCGAAACGTTGAATGCTTTGATCGGTTAATTTCCGGTTCATTTAAAATCTAAAAAAGCTGTCTGATCTGTTTCGGGCAGCTTTTTTTAATTTACCTGCACCCGAAACCCCACCCTGAAAGAATTGGTATATTCCTGAAAATAATATTATTTGATATAATATTGGATTTTGTTTTGAAAAGCTTATTTTTAAGACTTGTATGGGCTCCGTAGTGCCTATCCTAAACGCCTCACCCTTGCATATGTGTAGAATTTAACAATCGCAAGCATGTCAACGGATAAAACTTTGTCGCAGAAACAGACTGCCTTATGCCTTCAGCAACAAACCTATTCGCTGGAAAAGCAACTGAGTGAGAAACGATATTCCATAACTGAGATCGGCGAACTGATTCCGGGGGTAATGCTGATCGACGATTTTATCTGCAAAACGAACGACTACATGAACCATGCCGGCTGCAGCGTGCTCCGGCATACTTCGGAGCAACTCAATTTACTGGGTGAAAAGTATTTTACGGAGTTTTTTGAGCCCGGCGAGATTAAACAGATCTTTAAAATGGCTACCGAACTGATCCAATCCGGGGATGGCAGCCGGGTGAATAGTTTTTACCAGCGCGTCCGGCCCGATCAGCATTCGCCTTACGAATGGTATCACATGACCACCAAACTTATTACCGATAAAAATACGCCGGGCGCTTTCCAGAAAATGATCATGGTAGGCAACCGGGTGAACGATATGACCGCGGTAGTTAATAAAATGAACCGCTTGCTGGAAGAGAACCTGTTTGCCTCTAAAAATTATCACCTTTTGGCCCGCTTAACCAAACGCGAAAAAGAGATACTCGCGCAATTGGCACTGGGCTTAAAAAACAAAGATATCGCCGAACAGAATTTTATTTCTGAAGCTACCGTAGAGCAGCATCGCAAAAACATCAAGCATAAATTAGGCGTAAAAAATCTCGCCGAACTCATCCGTTTTGCGCTCGCCTACGACCTGATCTGATCTGTAAAACGCTATGGTTTAGGCGCCAAAAAGTGCTGTAAACAAAAAGGGAAGCTGCTGCTGCAACTTCCCTTTTTACTTTTTAAGCGAAAATCGATACCGTTTTAGTAACCGAAGATCTCTTTCAGGCTCAGTTGTTCTACTTTGCCGTATTTCGCTAATTCTTTAAAGTTCAGGCGGTCTTTCGAACCAATTACTAAAATCGCTTTTGGCTGGCCTTTCACGTTTTCAGCCTGGAATTTCTTCACGTCATCCATGGTCATGGAATTTACGCTCGTGAAAATATCGCGGCGAATATCGTAATCGATACCCAGTTTCTTGGCGCGCTCATAGTTGAACAGAATGCCTGATTTAGTAATGCGTTCGGTAGCAATGTTGTTGCGGATCGAAGCTTTCGCGTTTTGCAGGTTCATTTCGGCAACCGGCATTTCGGCTAATAAAGCATCCATGCCCGCCATGGCTTCCGGCAGTTTGTCGCTCTGCGTACCAATGTAAGACATGATGTAGTTGGCGCGGTCTTTTTTAGCAGCGTTGTTGTAGCGGGAGTTTACCGAGTAAGCCAGGGCTTTCGATTCACGCAGTTCCTGGAAAACGATAGAACCCATGTTGCCGCCGAAGTATTCGTTATAAAGCTGCACAGTTGGCACCATTTCCGGGTTGTAGTTCTGGGCTTTGGTCAGGAAGATAATTTCGGCCTGCACCATGTTGTAATCTGCCCAGTAAACTTTGTTTTGCTTGATATCCTGCTCCTTGAATACTTTTTCGGCCGGAACCGCTTTTAAAGTAGCCGGTAGAATACGTACGTCGTTCAGCGTTGAAACCAGTTTATTCTCTTCCCGCGGACCGTAGTAAAGCACGCGGTGCTCGTACGTCGGAATGCTCTTGATCATGCTAACCAGTTCTTCCGGCTTAACCTTTTTCAGTTCTTTCTCCGGAATAACATTCGTGAACGGGTTGTTTTTGCCGTATTTCGCAAAGTTCACCAAACCCTGGCTCAGAATGATCTGCTTGCTAAGTTTGGCATCATCACGCTCTTTCAGCGTACCATCTACCAGGTCTTTCAGGGCTTTTTTATCTGGTTTGGCGTTTTTCAGGAAGTTTTCGAACAGGCTTAAACCTTTATCGAAGTTTTCGTCCATGCCGCGCAGCGAAATATAAACCTGGTCCTGCGACGAGAATACATCGAAAGAACAGCCCAGTTTGTAGAATTCCTGCTGCATTTCTTCTGCCGTAAGTTTATCGGTGCCCAGGTATTTCAGGTAGTTCACCGCAAGGCCCAGTTTCGGATCGTTGTTGGTGCCCATATCCAGGATATAGTACAGCTCGAACAAACCGTTTTCTTTGTTGCGGGAGTAAAGCACCGGAACATTGTTTTTCATGTTCAGTTGCTGAATGTCCTTCTTGTAATCTACAAAAACCGGCTGAATTGCATTCGATTTGGCGCCCATTACGGTTTTGTAGAATTCAGATTCTACGCCGCGGTTAGCCGGCACCGGTGTGATAGCAGGCTTGTCAACTTTCTGTGCGTTAGCATCTTTGCCGTTGCGTTTGTAAACCACCACGTAGTTATTGCCATAGTATTTGTTGGCAACATCTACTATGTCTTTCTTGGTAAGCTGCGCGAATTGGTTATCCATGTTCACGTAATCTTTCCAGTCCATGTTGGCCACAAAAGCAGTAACGAAAGCATCGGCGCGGGAAGAGTTGCTTTCGTAAGCCTTCATGCGGTCAATTTTTTCGTTGTTGATAATGGCCGGGATCAGCCAGTCAGCAAATTTACCTTTCTTGATCAGGTCGATCTGGCCGAGTAATAATTTCTGCGCATCTTCCAGTTTCTGGCCCTGGCGCGGCGAAGCGTAGAGCATGTGCGAAGAATAATCGTTGTTGATGTCGGCGAAAGAAGCTGCGTTCAGAACGGCTTGTTTCTGATTCAGGTTTATATCAATTAAGCCCGCCTGGTTGTTGCTCAGAATACGGTCTATCATGCGCAAAGCCAGGGCATCTTTTTCTTTTACGCCCGGAAAGCGGAAGCCCATCATCACCATTTCGGCATCGGGTCCCATTACTTCGCGTTTTATCGGCTCGGTGATCGGCTCTTCCATGGCTACTTTAAAAGCAGGAACATCCTGTTTCTTCCAGCTGCCAAAATATTTATCTATCGTCCGAATCGTCTGTTCCGGATCTAAGTCACCGCTCAAGCAAATAGCTACGTTATTGGGCACATAGTATTTGTTGAAGTAATTTTTGATCTCGGTAATGGAAGGGTTTTTCAGGTGCTCAATCGTTCCGATGGTGGTTTGCGTGCCGTACTGATGCTGCTGATAAAGGGCAGTGTTCATGGCTTCGTAAACCTTGCGGAAATCGTTGTCCAATGTCCGGTTTTTCTCTTCGTAAACTGCCTCCAGCTCGGTGTGGAACAAACGCGGCACTACTTCGCGGAAACGTTCGGCCTGCACCATCGCCCAGCGTTCTACTTCGTTTGCCGGAATATCGTCTACGTACACGGTCTGCTCAACCGATGTGTACGCGTTGGTACCTTTGGCGCCCAGGCCACTCATGGCTTTATCGTATTCGTTCGGAATGGCATATTTTGCCGCTACGCCCGAAACGCTGTCGATCTGGTGGTAAATTTTCTTGCGAACGGCCGGATCGGTTTGTTTGCGGTATTGCTCGTAAAGGGCTTCAATTTTATCGAGCTCTACTTTTTCGGCGGCCCAGTTCTGGGTGCCGAGTTTGGAAGTGCCTTTAAACACCATGTGCTCCAGGTAGTGCGCCAGGCCGGTGGCATTAGCCGGGTCGTTTTTGCTACCCGCTTTCACGGCCACGTAAGTCTGAATACGCGGTGCATCTTTGTACTGCGTAATATACACTTTCAGGCCGTTATCTAAGGTATAGATTCGGGCTTTCAGCGAATCGCCGGGCACGCTTTCGAAGGTATAGGTTTTCTCGGCGGGCTGTGTAGTAGTGGTGGCAGAAGTTGCCTTATTTTGGGTTTCAGTGGTTTTACACTGCGTAAAGAGCATGGTGCCCAGCACTAAACCCAGATAAATAGGTTTTTTCACGGAAGTTATTACGGTTTAAGAGATGAAGGTTTTAACAGGTCAAATATAATATATTATGCCGGTTTGTAAAGGAAACACTATAAAATTGCCCGTTTTGGTACATTCCGAACGGTAAGATGTTTTCAGTTTTCATCCGGAAAAAGATAGCGTTATTTTGTCAGCCTGCCTTTCTCGAAGCATTTCGGGGAGCGCTAGGGAAGGATCTCATTGTCGGATGGTAGTTTTTTAGCTACAAAGCATACCGTTTTTCTTTGTCATCCCGACAATAGGGGGGATCTATTACAGTTGGTAGTTTGGTTTGCTATTGACTTTTTTGCCTCAAAAGGATACCGTTTTTTATAGCTGGCTTTCTACCTTTTATCATTGGCTGAAATAGCTTTTAACTTCCTTTAGTGTTCTTTTTGTCTTGACACAAAAAGAACCAAAAAAGTCAAGTCAACAAAAACTCGCTGACCGCTCAAACAGTTTGTTGACAAAAAAACACCGTGATACTCTCTCTTCTTTGTAGCGATCCGAACAGTGCCTAGATAGTAGATCTTAGTGGCTATGCAAGCGGCATAATTTGCTGCCGTAAGCGCAAATTATGCTGGTAGTTCTTCGTCTTTCGTGGATCGCTCTCCGCTGCGCGTTCGAAGGCCATTTTTTTTCGAAGGCAATTCTTTTAAGGAAGTCCTGTCAATCCTTAAAATCCTCAAAATCGTGTTCAGACAAAATATTTAGCTGATGGTACTACAGGAAAAGAAAGCTCCCCTCCTTAGCAAGGAGGGGTTGGGGGTGGTTGACTTGCAGAACCAATTGCTATAATTGAAGCAGACCATTAAAAGAGAAAATCCTGTACTTCCTTTAATCCTTAAAATCGTGTTCAAACCAATAATCGGTTCAATCACCAAAATTATAGAACTCAAACCGCAGACAATTTTCCTCAAAAACGCGATGCTTTCGGCATGAAAAAGCCTTTAACGGAGAATCTGAAAAATTAACCAAATGTTTTTTCCGAAACCGGTTTGTTTTCTCTAATTTAGATTCCCAAAATTTAGTTTTACCTCCAAAATATATAGCGTTTTTCGTATGAAATTCTTTTACTTCGCGGCCTTCCTGCTCCTTTTTACCTTGTCTGGTTTCACGCAGAAAACGGTGGTTACCGAAACCGAGCAAACCATTAACGGCGTGCCGCGCAAAGGCCAGCAGATCAGCATTCAGCTCGATGCCAAACTGGTGGAAAAAGCCTGGGAAAGCTACCTGAAAGAAAAAGTGGGAAAACTAACCGGCAAAAATATTCTAACCAGCAACAAAGGCATTTATACCATCGAACAGGGTAAGATTGAAGCCGTGGCTTCCACGCCGCTGCGCATTGTTTCTAAAGTAGACGTAACCGAAGGTGCCACGCTGGTTTGGTGGAGCCTGGATATGGGCAGCGCCTACGTAAACAAAGATGCCACGCCCCAGCAATACGAAGCCGCCGAAACCATTCTGCGCGATTTTGCCCGCAAACTGTACCGCGAAGATGTAGCCCGCCAGGTTTTAGATGCCGAAAAAGTTTTAGCCAATACCCAGGCCGAAGAACTGCGCGTAATTAAAGCCGCCGACGAGATCAAGCGCAACATCGAAAAGAACAAGCAGCGCCGCATAGAACTGGAAGCTGAACTTGCCCAGAATGCCCAACAACTTACGCAGCTGAACCTGGACACTGAAAACAACATCAAGCAACAAGCCACCGCCAAACAAAACGTAGATAATATGCGCCAGGCGGTAGAAGTCGTTAAAAATAAAGTGAACCTGATCGAGTAGTAAAACGCTATGCTTTCCGGCTCCAAAAGTATAAAGCCCCGAAATTTTTCGGGGCTTTTTTGTTGGGGTAAACTAAGAATTCTGGCTAACCTGAAAAACCTGGTGATTCTGGAATTTTCAACTAAACTTTAAAAGAGCTTTTCTATAAATTATTCCGGAAAGAACTCACTGGAACGTGCTGCGAGCTCGCACCAGCCTTTGAAAATAAATTAACCGGAAGAAAAAAAATCCTGATACCTGTATCTTGGTACCTGTGTCTGAAGGTTACTTCAGATGTTTCCGGATCAGTTCGTCGGCAAATTTATCGTCTTTCCAGCCCATGATGCGCACATTATTTTGTGGTTCGGAGTTTAAAAACCACGTTTCCAGCATTTTTTTTGCCGCCGGATATTTCCGGATAAATTCTTCTGAATCGGTGGCCTCAAGCAAACGTTCGCTGGGTTTGGCCGGCACGGTTACGATCTGGTACTCGAGTTCGCCGGCACTTTCCAATAGCAAAACCCCGACTGGCATTACTTCGGTTACCGTACCGGTTTCCTGGCTTTCGCTTAAAACTAAAGCGAACAGCGGTTTATTATCGGGCGTGCGGGTAGAAGGAATGAAGCCAGCATTGGCAGGGTAAGGCAGAAACCGGATAATTTTATCCTGCCCGGCTTCCTGCACCACCGCAAATTCATTCGTTTTGGAGCTGAAGGCATATTCACGTGCCGAACCGGCTGGCGTTTCGATTACCACCTGCACCTGTTTGCTTTCAGAAAAAGCGGGCAAGTCCTCGTAATTGGTCTTACAGCCTGAAAACGCTAGCATTCCCAGGCCAAAAAGTACTTTCTTCATCTAAAACTACAGCGCTTCGTTCAGGGCTTTAAACGGATTCAGCATATTAAACCGCAAACTGAAACGGATATTCTGTTTGAAATCTTTGAAATCCTCGGGGGTATCATTCACAAAGTTGCTGCCGGCAATGGGTAAATATAAACTGAAGAAACCTTCACCAATGTTCAGTGCCAATCCCGTTCCGTAAAATAGATCGTCATAACCTCCGGCTTTGCCCAAGTCAAGGTAAGCGCTCAGGGGAAAGTAAGGAATATCCGTTTCCAGGTTCAGGGTACTCATCCAGTCATCTGAAAATACCGGAATAAAGTTTTTGAAAGCACCGTCACGCATATCAGTTTGGTCTGCCAGTGCGCGAATTCCGTCCGATTTCTGTGCCCGGTCCAGGAAAATGGTTTCTTTCAGGTAATCCGGGCTGCCGCTCAGACCCATGTAAAAGGGAACTTCCCCCTGGGTAAAGAATTTCCCGCCAAATAACCGCACGTTAAAGTTTTTATCCTTAGACCAATAGCGTTTGTATTGAATAGCGCCGCGCAAGGCATTACTTTGGTTATCAGATTTTTTGGGGTCTGAACCTAAATGCTGGAATTGTAATTCAAATCCGAGGTCTTGCAAAGCACTCTTTTGGGAGTACGTATAAGTCATGGTTTGCCCGCCAATATCTTCCGGCTGATGCAAAATTCTGAAAAGGTTATCGGTAGACGCAGGTTCCAGGATTTCGTTTATCGTCCCTCCGGCCTGGTTAATATTTGTGATTGCCAATTTCAACTGCTGGCGTGGACTACGACCGGACTTCCGTTTAAAATTCAGCGTAAGCGAAGGCTCGTATTTCTCGAAATATTCAAAGCGCTGGAAGTTAAAACCAATTAAAGCCTGCCGCAACCATTTGCTTTCGCGGGCAACCAGGTTATAATTGATATTGCCAATGCCGTTCACCTCATTTTCGTGAAAACTGTACATAGGCATTACCAGGAAATTCACGCGTTTATAAAGCAAACTGCTGTTGTAAAAAGCGGCGCCCAGCATGAATTTATCGGCGGTGTTGGCGCCAATTACCGGCAGAAAGTAAAGCTGTTTTTTATCGTATTGTTCAATGCCGGCCAGTTTCTGCAACCGGAATCTTTTCGATTTTTTGAAAAGGCCGCTGGTTTTTAACTGGTTGTCGCGGCGCTTCAGTTCCGGCACTACGTAATCCGGATCGATCACGTATTTCTCGGCCTGGGTAGTAGCAAACGCGATGGTTTCAGTGCCGGAAAAGGGTTTGGTCCAGTGCTGTTCCAGTTTCTGGCCCTGCGCATCGAAAGCCGCTACCGGTACCGCCACCGGGTAACCCGATTCGTTTTTAATAGTAACCATTCGGCCCGTTGGCCCCGCATCTTCACTTTTAATTTCTACGTCTACTGGCTTGGTGGTTTTTATAATATTGCTGAAAAACCAATCCAGGTTTTCGCCGGTGCTTTTCTCAAAACTCCGCTGAAAATCTTCCGGATACGGGTGTTTGAATTTCCATTCTTCAAAATACGTCTGCATGGCTTTATCAAAACGTTCCTGCCCCAGGTAAGCTGCCAGGTATTTAAAAACCATGGTCGATTTCTGGTACACAATGCCGCCATAATTCAGTTTAAAATAATCGGCAGCATGGTATTCTATGGGTTGATCGTTGCCGCGGCTTGCGGTTACCTGATACAGCAGTTCGTCGGTAATGGAAGCCGGCACATTTTCCAGCCCGAAATGCCTGCGCAAACCAGCCGGAATAGAACCATCTTTTTTGCCCAGTTCGGTATTCTTATCGGTGTCTATGCGGCTTTCTACATAAGAGTTCAGGCCTTCGTCCATCCAGGGGTGTTGCCTTTCATCCGAAGCCAGAATGCCGTAAAACCAGTTGTGGCCCACTTCGTGAATAATTGCTGAAGGAGAGGTTACCGTAACCATCGGGTATTCCATGCCGCCCACGTTTTCGCCCAAGGCGCCGTCTACGGCCGTGGCTGCGCTGTAGGGATATTCGCCTACGTGTTTGGAATAGTAATAAACCGCTTCGTTAATATCGTTTTTGCTTTTCAGCCAGCCGTCGGCATTTTTGTTCAGGAACATTTGCCAGGTAATTACCGGTCTTTTCGATTCCGGAAGTTCTACCGTGTCTTTTAATACGTTAAAGCGCTTATCGGCAAACCAGGCAAAATCGTGAATGTTATTCTGCACGTAATGCAGCGTTTTGGTTTTAGCCGATGAAGCCGGAAAAGTCATATCGTTGCCGAAGCTGCTTTTCTGCGCCGTTACGCGGGCTAAACTATCCAGGCGTCTGAGTTCCGAAGCGGTTTGCAGTTCGCCGGTGGCGCCCACGGTATAATTTTCCGGCAGCGTAATTTTTACGTCGAATTTCCCGAACTCCGAATAAAATTCGCCCTGATCTAAATAAGGCATTGGGTGCCAGCCTTTACGATCGTAAACCGCCGGTTTGGGATACCATTGCGTGATCTGGTACGACTGCGCTACGTGCCCCAACCGCGAAAATGCGCCCGGCACTTTTACCACGAACGGCGTTTTGATCGTGATCTTTTCGCCCGGTTTCAGCGGTTCGTTCAGGATAAGTTTGCCAATATCTTCCTGCTCGTATTCGAGTCTGGCCGGCCGGCCGTTCACTTCAAAAGCCAGGTTGCTGATGTAGCCGCGCTGCTCTTTTTTAGCGAACTGCAATTTGCGCGAACCATTAACTACCATTTGCTTTGCCAGAGCCGTTTTTGTGTTTTTATAAGCGTTAGGCCACAAGTGAAAGTAAATGTAGGTAAGCTGGTCCGGCGAATGATTTACGTACTCAATTTCTTCGGTGCCGCTTAATTCGTGTTTATCATCGTTGAGCGAAACAGCAATTTTATAATTTACTTCCTGCTGCCAATAAGTTTGCGCCTGGCTCAGGCCCGGAAGTAAGGTCACCGCGAAAGCTGCTAAAAGATTTTTCATAGATCAGAGAATTGCAAAACAGAATTTAAAGTTAGCGGATTGTTCCCGAAATCATGCGTTTCGGGCAGTTTTTATCTAACTGGGTTTGCTTTCCTGATTTTTGCCGGGCCTGCCAGCGGGTTTAGAGTTTTTGATTCCGAAAGCATAGCGTTTTGCAATTGGTGAGAGGCTTATGCTGAAGGCGGGAAAACGCGCTTCCGGATTTTTAAAGCGAAACCGCAACGGTTTCGTATTTGGTGATCTTTACGTTTTTCCAGTGACCCATAATATTATCGTGGCGGTCTACCAGAATATCAATCGTGTTTCTCAGGCGTTTGTTCATGGTGTCTCGCACCACGTAAGTGCCATCCAGTTCCTGCGAAATACCGTTTACCTGCACCGTGTCGCCGTATTGAATGGGGCCGCCCCAACGTTTGAGCAGGTTTCTGGAAACGGCGATCCAGCGGTGTTGTTTTACCTGCCGGTGATTGATGCGGGAGCCGTCGGCGGTTATTAAGGGCTCTGCGTCGGTCTGGGAAGCGTCCGGAAAATAAACCGAGGCCGATACCTTATGCGAGAATACGGGCAGTTTTTTTAAGACCTTTCGGATCGGGTTTACTTTTATGCTTAGCGGAAAATCGGTTTTGGAATACGTTAACCGGGCCGGGAAGAAAGTGACCATTAGAAAAAACAGGCCAATAATTTTTTTTCGTACCATGTCGCTTCATTTTGTGAACACTTGTTTAAAATTTTCATGAACCTCTTTAACGGTTGCTCTAAAAATATGGTTGAACGAAGTTGGTATGGTACAATTTATATACACAATGCTTTTTCAGAGCATTTAATACGAAAACGCTATGTTTCAGGGCTTTAAAACTGCTTTCCGTAGCTCTAATAAAATTTAGGAATTTTTATAATATTCTTTGTAAAATACAATTAAATTTAACCGCTATCCGGATTTTTGGTATTATTATTCTCCTGAAAAACATTCACAATTAATTTTGTACCGAAGTAAAGTGCAAAAACAGGGCAGAAGCTTTAAAACATCGGGCGATAAAACGCTATGGTTTTACCGCCCGAAACTAACTTTTTCTGGCTGATAATTACCGGTAACCTGCCGCCTGCAAATGGAATAATTCCGCGTAGCGGCCACCCTTCCGCAAGAGTTCTTCGTGCGAACCGATCTCTACAAATTGCCCGTTCTCGATCACCAGAATGCGGTCGGCCATGCGCACGGTAGAGAAACGGTGGGAGATAAGTACGGCCGTTTTGCCTTTGGTCAGTTCGGCAAAGCGCTGAAAAACCTCGTGCTCTGCGCGCGCATCCAAAGCTGCCGTAGGTTCATCCAAGATCAGAAGCTGGGCGTCGCGCATGTAAGCCCGGCCAAGTGCAATTTTCTGCCATTCGCCGCCCGAAAGATCTACGCCTTTTGCAAACCTTCTGCCAATGATCTGGTTATAACCTTCCGGTAGTTTTTTAATAACAGAATCTGCTAAGCTCAGTTCGGCCGAGGTTTCGATGCGCGGCTGGTTTTCTTTTTCCTCAATGCGCCCCACGGCAATATTATTGCCCGCCGAAAGCTGAAACCGCACAAAATCCTGGAATATAACGCCGATCTCTTTGCGCAGTTCCACGGGGTCGTATTCCTTCAGATCGTAACCATCCAGCAAAATCCGGCCTTCGGTAGGGTCGTATAAACGCGAAAGCAGTTTTACCAACGTGGTTTTTCCGGCGCCGTTTTCACCTACCAAAGCCAGTTTTTCGCCGGCTTTCAGCGTAAAATTCAGGTTGCGGATGGCCCATTTTTCGGCGTTCCGGTACTTAAAGCCTACATTTTCGAAGGTAAAACCCTGCCTGATCGGTTTCGGGAAAGTCCTTGCCTGGGCGTTTGGTTTAATGCGCGGCTGCAACTGAAAGAACTCGAAGAAATCCTGCAGGTACAAGGCGCCTTCGGCAATACTCGAAAAACGGTTCAGAATACTTTCTAAAAGCCCGCGGAGCCGCATAAAAGAGCCGGAAAGGAAGGTCAGATCGCCCAGCGTTAACGTGCCGGTTACAGTTTTATATATTATATATAAGTAGGCGGCGTAATAACCTGCACTGCCCAGCGCGGCAAACAGGCTTCCCCAGGCGGCGCGTTTTAAAACCAGCTTTTTATTAGCAAGGTAAAACTGGTCGGAAAGCTGCCGGAAACGGTCGGTTAAAAAGCCGGAAAGCCCGAATATCTTTACTTCTTTGGCTGTGTCGTCGCTGGCGCCGGTCATGCGCAGGTAATCGAGCTCACGGCGTTCGGGCGTCCAGCCATGCACCAGCGAGTAACTGCGTTCGTTAAAATGCGATTCGCCCAGAAAAGCCGGGATTACGGCCACTACCAGCAGCAAAATAAGCCACGGATTGAACGCAATTAAACCCACCGAAAGGAAAAGCATGGTAATAATATCCTGCGCCTGGCCCAGCACCTGCGTCATTAAAACGGTACGGCTTAAGGTTTGGCGGCGGGCACGTTCGAGTTTATCGTAAAAGGCTGCATCTTCAAACTGATCGAGGTCTAAGGTGGCGGCGTGCTCCATCAGGTTTATGGAACTCTGGTTGGCAAACAGATCGCCGAGCAAACTATCCAGTAAGGCTGTGGCGCGGTTCAGCAGATCGGAAATAATGGCCAGACCAAACTCCAGCCCGATAAGCATAAAAAGATAATTCAGTTCCAGGTTTTCCGGCGTTTTGGCCAGGCGCACCACTTCGTCTATGATCAGTTTGCCAATGTAGAGCGTAGCCAGCGGAATTGCCGCCCGGATAATGCGCAGCATCATGTTGGTAAAAGCCATGCCGGGGCTAGTATGCCAGATCAGTTTCAGGAAGCCCGGCAGGTTTTTGAGCGCCGAAACCCGTTCCTTTAAACTAAGCGGGGGTTTATCCTGGTTGCGTTTGGCGCGGTTAGCAAAAAGATCGGAAAAAAAAGCCATAATGAAAAGTTGAACTAAAGCAGATACGCAAAACAAATATCAGGCGGCAATTTCAACCCGACTTTTTGACGCATTTTGCCTGGCGTTTTCCGCTAAAAAAAAACTCCGGCGCTTTTGGGGCCCGGAGTTTTTTGGAGGAAGTATTTTGTTGACAGGAATGCTGACGTTACCCGAAATGCTAACAGTTCATTTTAAATTCTTCACCGAATCATTTTCGGAAAACTAATAACGGCTGTTCCAGGAAGGTTCGAGCACGTTCAGTTTCAGGATCCAGAAATCTTTATAACCCAGTGAGTTATTCTCTTTGTGGCCACTGCGTGGTGAATCGGAAACCCCGCCGAGTACATAGCCGCCGTCAGCAGTTTGTTGCAGCGCGTATAAAGCATCTTCTTCGGCGCCGCCGTAGGTTTCATCCCAGAGTTTATTGCCGCGGGCATCGGTTTTTACAATCCAGAAATCAGTTTTCCCTTTGCCGTCGTGGGTTTTGTCGGCACCTTTGGGAGAAGTAGAAATACCGCCTAAAAGAAAACCACCGTCGGAAGTAACTTCTATGGCCGAAAGGTAATCGAAATTTTTGCCGCCGAAGGTTCTATCCCATTTCTTCTGACCCTGAGCATCCAGTTTTACGACCCAGTAATCGCCTTTTCCGTGGTTAGGCTGGCTTTTATCGCCGTTTCGGCCCGAATTAGATACGCCGCCAACAATGCAGCCGCCATCCAGGGTAGGTTGCAGCGCAGTCAGGTAATCGTCGCGGTGGCCACCATAGGTTTTTTCCCACAGCAGTGTTCCGTTCTCATCGAAATGCGCCACGTGAAATTCATCGCCGGTGCGGCGTTTGCGGCTTAATTCCGAAGAATGGTTTTTGGCAGAGCCGCCACCTAAAAAGTAGCCGCCATTCGGGGCCTCTTTCAGCACATAAATAGCATCGGCATCGGCTTCACCAAAAGATTTATCCCAGAGTTTGTTCCCGTTGGCATCCAGTTTCAGAACCCAGTAATCCGGCAGGCCATTCGAAATGGTTTTACTTCCGCCAATGCCGGAATCGGAGTAGCCGCCCAGCAGAATTCCGCCGTCGGCCGTTAGCTGCAGCGAATAAAGAAAATCGTAGTCGCTGCCGCCGTAGGTTTTATCCCAGATCTTGTTGCCATTGGCATCCAGGCGAATAATCCAGTAATCGAAGCTGCCAATGTTGGGCTGGCTTTTGTGTTCGTTTCGGTCCGATTTGGAGCTGCCGCCTAAAATGTAGCCACCATCAGCGGTTTGCACCATTAAATTACAGATGTCCTGTTCGGTGCCGCCAAACGTTTTTTCCCAAATCAGGTTACCGTTAAAATCGAGTTTAAAAACCCAGAAATCGGTAAGGCCATAGCCGACGCTGGCTTTATCTTTACTCTGGCCCGAGTCGGTAAAGCCGCCGGCCAGATAACCGCCATCAGGCGTTTGCTGCAAAAAAGTAAGATCGTCGTTTTTATTACCGCCTAAGGTTTTTTCCCAGAAAACCGTGGGCAACGATTGGGCATTGACGTTAAAAGTAACAGCAAGCCATAAGCCTAAGCAAATAAAGCTGATCCGGAAACAAGCGAATAGACCCTTATGGGAGATCTTCATTTGAAGTTTGGTCTGTTTATGCTGTTTATACACTTCTAGATATAAAGGTTAGTAAGTTATTCTGTAATTGGAGTAAATTTTTTCAGGGAATAGCTATTGTTTATTCACTGCAAATTTACCATAACCATTTTTAACAATATAAATACTAAGAGTTTGCAAAGTTAATAAAAAGATTCGTATAATTTTTAGCATGATACAAATAAGTGGTTGGTAATCTGGCAGATGTTACTGGAAGGCCGTTTTTAATTAAAATATGTTGCGTCTTTCGGGCGGAGTAGTTTGAAGTTTGATGGTTGCAAACATGTTTAAATTTTTGCTTTTGCAGCCTGAAACGATGCAGACTGGTTTCCGATAATTTTGGTTGAACAAAATGGCCCCCTTACGTGCGATTAAATGCAGATGTCTGCTTTTTGCCCGGAGCAGCTTAACGCAAACGCAGTTACTGCGCTTAAACCACCAGACCAAAAACAGCCTGAAAGGGTTGCCTGGGCGCATTTACTTTATTTCCGGACTTAGGGTTTTGAATAAATTTCAATTTGATCTGCTTTTTAAGGCGCATTCACTAGCCAGCTTCCTTCGGTATAAACAAAAAAACTCCGGCAGGTAGCTGCCGGAGTTTTTTTAAAAAAAGAGCTTGCCGCCTGAAAATCAGGATAGATAGGAGCGGAGCATCCAGGCATTTTTTTCGTGAATCTGTTGCAGCTGGGAAATAAAATCGGCGGTGCTTTTGTCGCTAAAGTTTTCTTCACATTTTTTTACATCTTCGCGCATTTCCCTGATCAGGCTTTCGTGATCGCGAAGCAGGTTGCCTACCATGGTTTTGGCATCCGGATATTCGCCCGGAAATTCCTGTAAGGTGGCATGTTTGGTAAATTCCTGGTGCGTGCCAATGGCTTTAGACCCTAAAGTGCGGATGCGTTCGGCAATTTCATCTATAGATTCGGCCATTTGTTCGTATTGCTCCTGGAAAAGCGTATGCAGCTCCTTGAAATCGGTGCTAACTACATTCCAATGATAATTACGGGTTTTGGTATACAGTACGTTGGCGTTGGCCAGCACCTTGGTTAAAAGATCTACGCTACCCTTCAGTTGCTCGGGCGTTAAGCCTATATTCAGTTCCATAGTTTTGGGGTTAGAGTTTTTCGTTTTCAACAGATACTGTTTTTAGCGCCGCGAGTTGCAGGCAATCCGGAAAAACTGTTGGTTTTTAAAATTCCGCCGAAACGATAAAACGCTATGCTTTTGGTCCCAAAAAGTAAGAGCAGAATAAACTACTGAAACGGTAGGAAAAACAGCTGAAAAAGTGCCAGGTAATAAATAAAAAGCGGAATAAATAAAAAACCTGACCGTTGCAGATCAGGTTTTAAATTATACTTAGTTTTCGTTCAGCCAGGCGGAAGCCGTTTCTTCATCGGTAAAGACCATGGCCTGCAAAAAAGGCGTCTGGGTTTTAAAGACTTCGGTAAAAACAGGCCCGCTGGAAAATCTTGGCGAAAGTACCCAGGCAAAAGAAGTACAGCCTAAAATAAACAAGCGCGGAAACCAGTTTTTAATGGCCCAAACCGGCGCTTCCTGCCACGAAAGATAAAAATTCTCGTTTATGTTCAATATCTTCCGGCAGTTTTCTTTTCTTAAAGCCGCTTCAATTTCTTTAGTAAAAACAAGTGCACTTTCTTTGGAGTGATTTCCCGTCCAGGTAACGCAGATCCAGTCGTTCTCCGCATCGTAATCTATGGTAACGGCCGGCGTAATGGTCAGCAAGTCAACATCATTTATTTGTACTTCCATATCTTTCTTTAAACATCCCCGCCCAAGATAAGGCAAAATCAGATTAAACTTACCTGTCAGTTTGCCCTTTAGTAAACGAAGTTAGCAATTTTGCATGATAAATTAAAGATATTATTGATTAAATAATATTGCGCCTATAATTTTTGCTGTATAGATTTCCCCTAAACTTAACAGAGAAGTGCTTTTCTAAAGGGTAACTTTCCTAAAGGGTAACCAGATATGCCATAAACAAAAAAACCTGATCGTTTCTGATCAGGTTTTCGTGGAGAATATCGGAGTCGAACCGATGACCTCTTGCATGCCATGCAAGCGCTCTAGCCAGCTGAGCTAATCCCCCAAATTTTAAGAACACAATTACGAACCGTTGATCTTCCCGAAGGCTTTCGGGACACTCAGCCAGCTGAGCTAATCCCCCGTTTGGTTATTGTGTTGCAAAACTAATACAAATTTTAAAAGCTTCAAATATTTAAGCTGATTTTTTTGAAATTTATGACAATAAAAAAGACAGCTGGTAGGCTGCCTTTTTTATTGATTTGGTTATCTGTTAGTTAAAGATATAGCGGATGCCGAACTGCCCCTGCCATCTGGAGCCAAAAGTGTTTTCGTCCCAAACGCTGGTCTTTGGCTTGCTGAAAGTAAAGGTTGGCAAACCGGTATTTGCCTGACGCCCTGCGTAGGTAACCAGCTCGTAAGCGGCGTTGGCTACCGTATAATTTCTGCCCCAGTCTTTATTCAGTAAGTTTCCGAGGTTGAATACATCGAAGGTAACCTGCAGGGTGTGCTTTTTACCGTTTGCATTGATGTAGAAATCCTGGCCTAAACGTAAGTCTAACTGGTTTGTCCAGGGCATGCGGGCGCCGTTCCGTTCTGAATATTTACCGCGGCGCTCTTTCAGGTAATCGTCGTTTTCAATAAAGTCGTTCAGGTCGTTCCACATTTGTTCGGCGCTTACGGTACTGTTACCAACCAGGACAATTTCGTCGCGGTTGCGCGGTACGTAAAGCAGGTCGTTCGCATTGTTGCCATCGTTATTCAAGTCGTTGCGGTATAAATACGTGAACGGCGTGCCGGATTGGCCCTGGTAGAATAAGGAAACTGAAGTACCGAAGTTGTCGCCGTATTTTATAGTATAACCGCCGGTGGCAATGATCCGGTGGCGGATATCGAAACGGGAGTAAGACAATTCCGGATCGTTCGGGTTATTTACGATCTGGTTGAACTGCCAGTTAGAACGGGCCGTACTGCTGGCGCCACTGTTCAGGTCTTTCGATTCGCCGTAAGTATACGCTACCATGGTGTTGATGCCGTTGGTAAAGGTTTTCTGCAATTGTCCGGTTACAGTATAGGTGTAGCCTTTCTTGGCATTGTCAAGCAGAATTACGTTCGTAAAATCGCGGCTGATTTTGCGGTCGTTGCTCGAAGCGGCATAAACCGGTCGGTTGTCCGGGCCTGGCAAGGTGCCTACCGGGTCTTTCAGGTTTATATCTTTATAAACAATGTCGTTCAGCGTTTTAGAATATATACCTTCTACCGTAGCAATTATGCCCAGCGGTAATTCATAATCGGCAGCCAGGTTGGAGCGGAACGTTTGCGGGATCTTGAAATCTTCGCTTACCAGGTTTATCTCCGAAGTAGTACCGGCGGTGCCAATGGTAGATTGTAGTGCCGGGTTTGGTTCGAAACGCGGGTTGCTGGAATTGAATATAGAGTTAAAAGTAATTCCGTTATTGGTGAATTGGTTCGAAAGCCAAACAAATGGCACGCGGCCCGTGAAAATTCCGGTACCGCCACGAACCTGTAAGGTTTTGTCGCCACGAACATCCCAGTTAAAGCCGGCACGCGGCGCAAACAGCAATTCGCCGCTTGGAGTAGCATCGGTGCGCAGGTTCGTATACTGCGGATAGCTGTCAAAAACGGTTTCCACTTTTTCGTTACGAGCCGGCTGATCGGGTAATACCGGAACATCGAGGCGCAAACCTAAAGTCAGGCGCAATCTGTCGGTGGCATTGTATTCATCCTGAATGTAAGCGCCTAACTGCATGGCATCAAATTCAGCAGATGGCCGGTCATTGCCCGGTACAGCAGAATAGGTTGCTTCTGCCTGCCTTGGTTTGCCCGCAAAGAAGTTTTTAAAGCTGGAGAATTGGTAATAGCCGTTGCTGTTGTTTATGAACAGGTTGCGGAAGCTGAAGAATTCGTTATGCGTTCCGATGGTAAACGTATGCTTGCCTTTAAAAATGGTCAGGTTATCGGTAAATTCAATAATGTCCTGATCCAGTTCGTTCGCTGCAGAGCTGCGCTCGCTGCCGGCCACCACGTTGCCATTGCCACCATTGCTGTAATTGATCTGCATCTGCGGGAAAAGGCTGCCTAAGGTTTCGCGGAAATCGCGGATGCGGGAATACCCTACAATTAAGTTGTTGGAATACGTTGCTGAGAAATTGCTTCTTAATTCGGCTACGGTGCTGTTGGTAGTGCTGTTGAATTTATAAGCGTTGTTTCCGAAACGGAAGTTGTTGGAGAAACGGGTTATATTATCGTCGAATGCATCTACGAAGTTGTGGCGCAGCGTTAACTGGTGTTTGGCATTGATGTTCCAGTCTAAACGGGCGAATAATTTATTGCTTTCCGTTAAGCGGTCAATGTTTCCGAAAGAGCCGGCATCGTAACCATAATTGTTTTTCAGGAAATCGTAAACCAGTTGCACGCTGTCAGCCGGCACAATAGAAGTAGAAGAGCCCAGGTTATTTTGCAGCGGCTCGCTGCGCCGGGTTACTTCCCCGTTCAGGAAAAAGAATAGTTTATCTTTCAGGATCGGACCGCCAATGCGGAAACCAGCCTGGTAATCTTTAAAGTCCGCAGCTTTGGTGCGGGTTACGTCTACGCTTTTGCCAACGGTGTTTTCGTTGCGCAAGAAACCAAAAACAGAACCTTCAAAGTTGTTGGAACCGCTCCGGGTTACGGCATTTATGCCGCCGCCGGTAAAGTTGCCCATTTTTACGTCGTAAGGCGCCACTACTACCTGTATCTGTTCAATGGCATCGAGGGAAATGGGTTGCGTGCCTGCCTGACCGCCCGGCGTACCGCTGCCGGCCAAACCAAAAACATCGTTGTTTACCGCGCCATCTATGGTAATATTGTTGTAGCGGTTATTAGCACCACCAACCGAAGTTCCGCCGGAAGTGTTGGAGGCCTGTGGCGTTAAACGGGTGAAATCGGATAAGCCCCGGCTCAGAGTTGGCAAACGTTCCAGTTGTTCTCTTGAAATGTTGGTGGCTGCGCCGGTGCGGTCAGGGTTTATCACATTGTCGCGGCGGGTAGAGATCTCCACTTCACCCAGACCAATGCTGCCGCTGGTAATGGCAAAATCAAGTTTCACCGATTGCCCTAAACTAAGGAAAATATTTTCGCGGATTTGCTCCTGAAAACCTATATAGCTCGTTTTTACGGTGTAAGGGCCACCCACACGCATATTCTGAATGTTGTAGCGGCCATCGGTATTGGTAGTAGCCACGTACTGGGTATTGGTAGGATTGTGAAGCGCAATGATTGTGGCACCCGGCAGGGGAGAACCACTTTCATCGCTTACAAGGCCGTTCAAAGAAGCCGTTGTACTTTGTGCCCAACTTAAATGCATTGGCAAAACCAAGGCAACCAGCAGGAACATTTTCTGGTAGATTTTTTTCATGATAGGGGTTGAGAATTTGCACAAAGGTAATACGGCCACCCCGGAAGAATGCTAAGCCCGGATTAAGAAAATGTTAAATTTGGTGAAGGAATTTTTAGTCTGGAAATAAATTGATAATGCAAACCGCTGCAGTCAGGAAAGCGCTAGATCTGCGGCCGCACAGCTTTAATAAAAAGATCGCTCCAGTAACTCGAGAAAACGTTATCTTCTTTTACGCCTAAACTCGTGGAAGAATGAATGAAACGCACTTCTTCTTTTTCTTTAATTACTTCGGTTACCAAACCCACGTGCGTGATCTGGCTGCTGCCGCGGCGGGCGCTGAAAAATACAAGGTCGCCTTTCTGCAACTCTTTGGGGCGGACGGATGGGCCAAGCTGGCTTTGCTCGTTGGAGCTGCGCGGCAACTGCACGTCTATAGCACTGAAACTCTGGTATAATAAGCCTGAACAATCGATGCCGATGCGGGTGGTACCGCCGTATTTATAAGGCGTGCCATAATACGAACGGGCGGTAGATATAACTTTTTCTATTTTTTGATTTTCGCCGCGCCGCGCTTCTTTCAGTTTGCGTTTCTCCGACCAGCCGGCTTGTTTGGCCGCTTGCTTTTCGAGCTTTTTAAATTCGCGGGCCAGTTGCTGCTGCTCGCGGTCGTCGGGCGAAACCGGGCCGGAAGAACGCAGATGAAATGACTGGCAGGAAGCCATGGCAACCAAAACCAGCATCAGAAAAATCGGATATTTTTTAAATAACGCCTGCAAACCCATATCTTAGCTTTTCCTGTTCCTGCTCTAAAATTAAGTTAAAATTTTTTCTTTCAAAATGACTTTTTCGCCCGTTTCCGATACCGTTTTAAACCAGTTCCGCCAGATAATAGGCGAAGCATTTGTGTTAATTTCCCCGCACGAAGATTTTGCCCGCTACGCCTCCGACGAAACCGAAGACCTGAAATTTTTTCCGGAAGTAGTTTTAAAACCAGCAAACGCCGAACAGATTGCCGAAATTGTACAGCTCTGCCATCAAAATTTTATTCCGGTTACGCCGCGCGGCGCCGGCACGGGTTTAAGCGGCGGTGCTTTGCCGGTGCACCAGGGCGTGGTAATTTCCACGGAAAGGCTGAACAAAATTCTGGAAATAGATGAACGGAATTTGCAGGCAACCGTGGAGCCGGGGGTGATCAACGAAGTTTTTCAGCTGGCGGTGCAGGAAAAGGGCTTGTTTTACCCGCCCGACCCGGCCAGCAAAGGTAGCTGTTTTTTAGGCGGCAATCTGGCGGAAAGCAGCGGCGGGCCCAAAGCGGTGAAATACGGCGTTACCAAAGATTATGTGCTTAATTTACAGGTGGTTTTGCCAACCGGCGAACTGATCTGGACCGGCGCGAATGTGCTCAAGAATGCTACCGGCTATAATTTAACTCAGCTCATGATCGGGAGTGAAGGCACGCTGGGCATTATTACCAAAATTGTTTTCCGCTTAATTCCTTTCCCCACCAAAAATCTGCTGTTGCGCGTGCCGTTTTATTCCGCCGAAGAAGCCTGCGCTGCTGTTTCGCACATTTTTCGCACAGGTTTGGTGCCTTCGGGTCTGGAGTTTATGGAGCGCGAAGCCATAGAATGGGCCAGCCGGTATTTAAATATTGAAACGGAGCTGCCGGAAGGAATTGAAGCGCATTTGCTCATCGAACTCGACGGCAATGATTTGGATACTTTATACAAGGAAGCTGAGCAACTTTACGAACTGCTGCAGAACTACAGCATCGGCGAAATTCTGCTGGCCGATAACGAAGCCCAGAAAGCCGAACTCTGGAAACTGCGCCGGAATGCCTCCAATGCGGTGCGTTACAATTCGGTTTACAAGGAAGAAGATACGGTGGTGCCGCGCGCCGAATTACCCAAATTGCTGCATGGAGTAAAGGAAATCGGTAGGCGTTACGGCTTCAAAAGTGTGTGCTACGGCCACGCCGGCGACGGCAACCTCCACGTAAACATCGTAAAAGCCGACATGACCGACCACGACTGGAACCACAAACTCACCGACGGCATCAAAGAACTTTTCGAGTTGTGCGTGAAACTGGGCGGCACTATTTCCGGCGAACACGGCATCGGGCTGGTGCAGAAACCCTACATCGGCATCGCCCTTGGCGAAACGCAACTAAACCTGATGCGCGGCATTAAAAACGTTTTCGATCCGCATGGCATCATGAATCCGGGAAAAATCTTTTAGATGGTTAAACAGTTGAATTATTAAATGGTTGATTGGTTAAAGGGTTTATTTTTTACGGGAAATGGTGAGTTATCTGGCCGTTTTACGTAAAAATGGTATGGTTTTTCGGCTAAAAAGTATGGTCCGGACGTTTTGCTTTTAGCTAAACGTTTCCTTACGAAAGCCACCAACCAATTTAACTATTAATCAATTATAACAGTGAATCATTTATCATTTATCGGGCTATTTTCGGGGTTTATTTTTGTGGTTGCCGGCTTGGTGATGCGTTTTTTCCCGCCCAAAAAAATTAACTGGTACTATGGCTACCGCACCTCCACTTCCATGCGTAACCACGAAGTCTGGAAGGCGGGCAACCGGTACGCCTCGCAACTCCTCTGGCAGCTAGGCCTGGTAATGTTCTTGTTCGGGGTTTTTACGTTTCCTCTGCCGCCTTCAGCCTTTACCGGAATTCTGGCCGGCATCCTGCTGATGCTTTTGCTGGTTGGCGGTATGTATTTTCTTACCGAACGCTATTTGAAAAAACATTTCGATGAGCAGGGGAGAAGAAGAAACTAAATATCTTGCGGCGTCATCAAAATCCTTGTTATGAAACCAAGCTTTTGATGACGCAGCCGCAGCATAAGATTTTTGTACCCAGGTCCTGTTCAGAAAGTTGGAACGCGATAACGCTGCAGGCAAAAGGCCGGTTCTGGGCCAGTTGCCTCTAAAAATTCCAATCTATTACCTTCGCAACCACTGGTGGAAAAACCAAAAATGTGTTCCGCAGGCAGGATGGTTATTTTTCGGGAGAATAACACTTACACCTGAACCTTTCCAGATATAGTCTGAAAGTATCAGGTACTTTTCAGTCCCAAACCCTACCATTTTACTGTTAGTCAAGCCGCTGTTCAGGAGTTTTACGAAATAGATTTCATAAAGCAGTCCATTTCCGGACTTCATGGTGTGGATATGCGGAGATGTTGCTTCAGGCTTTCCGAAATAGTATAAAAACCTGGATGTAAAAGCGTGTTTCAAAGGCCGGTATGAAAACCACGAGGCCAGATAACCGGTATACCTTTTATCGCTTTTACATTTGCTATGTACCAAAAGAGCCTCTTCATTTTTCTTTTAAGTATCGTGCTTCCCCAGGTAGTTGCTGCGCAGGAATTTCGGAAAATGGAAATAAAACCGCATCAGAAGCTATGGGAGGAAGGATCCGTAGTTACAGGCGATTTTAAGGGTGAACCTTTACTTAATGCTGCTGCCAACTCCGACCTTTCTTACCAGATCGGCTATTTTCCTGAAAAAATAAAAAGACCTGACTCCACAATTTTCCGGTATTCGGCTTTTAGTTTCATGGACCGGAACAAATCATGGCTTAACCCCAAAGCGAACCCGGAACAGCTCTTAAAATATAATCAGGTAATCCTGAACCTGGTGGAGGTTTACGAACGAAAATTGCAGCGTGAACTAAACCTGCTCACAGATCAGGCAGAGGCAGATGCGGTTACGAGCCAGCTTTTTAATCAGTTAAATCAGGAAACCAAACGCCTGGCCAGCGAAACCAGGAACGGGGAGGATGGCGCGATGGTAGCGCAATACCTGGCCGGTACAGAAAAACAGCTTGCCGAGGATCCCGCGTCATTGTTGCCGAACTTTTCTGACCGGAATTTTAGTTACGGGGTTCATGCCGGTTTTGGCTATTCCGGTCTGACCGGTAATATGAACCGGTATTTTCAAAACCCCATTAATCTGGTTTTTGGCCTTGATGCTGGTTATAAAAAGCTGGTGCTGCACCTGAATGCTACCCAAGGTTTCTCGGAAGTGAAAAATAATTTTACGGAAGCCCGCATCTGGCCCGCCGATATTCGGGTGAGCGTAAACCTGATAGAAGCGTCGGCAGGTTTCCGGTTGCTGCATACCGCCAGACTGAACCTGATCCCTTTTGCCGGCTGGGCTTTTGCCGATTTTTCCGGCAGCGATAAAAATGATGTGTACCGTTATCACGAATTACAGGAGCACACCTTCAGCGCCGGCATTTGCCTGGATTATAAACTCAGGCACCGCTTAAACTTCATTCCCGGCTACTTTGGCAAACCCGAAGGTTCTGAAACCCGCATTCGCACCCGCCTGAGTTTTATCCCGGTGCAATATAATGACCAGCAGAAAGGAGGCATCGTGAGTTTGTCTGCTTCGCTGAATTTTGGAGGCCGCATGCTGAAGGTTCGCTAAAATTCTATCGCAGTCACTAAAATCAATTTTTACCGGTATTTTCCGGGTTACGCTTGCCGGGCACGCTGGTTTTCATTCAGGTCTTAATACACAGGCACTTTTTCTGGCCAAAACCCTAGCGTTTTTCTCACGTTACTCCCGCATTTCAGGATTTTCTGAAAATAAATTCTATTATCTCCAAATTACCCGTATTTTTGACGCTTGCTATGTGTGGAATATCTGGAATATACGCTTTTAACGACGCCGGCCGGCATTTTATCGGCAACCTGAAGGCCTCGACCGATGCCATTGAAAAACGCGGACCTGATTCGCAGGGCCATTTTGTGAGCTCCTGCGTAGGCCTGGGCCACCGCCGTTTGTCTATTATCGATACTACCGAAGGCGGCGCGCAGCCCATGCACGACGAAACCGGCCGCTACACCATCGTTTTCAATGGCGAAATTTTTAATTACCGCGAACTGAAAGCAAAACTGGCAGCCAAAGGCCATACCTTTCAAAGCCAATCCGATACCGAGGTGTTGCTCAAAATGTACATCACCGAAGGCAAAAGTTTCCTCAAAAAACTGAATGGCTTTTTTGCTTTCGCCATTTACGATAAACAGGACGATAGCCTTTTTGTGGCCCGCGACCGCATGGGTATAAAGCCGCTCTTGGTTTACAAAGACGCAGATAAATTCATTTTCGCTTCGGAAATGAAAGCCATGATGGCCTTTAATATTCCGAAAAAGCTCGACCTGACTTCGCTTTATAATTATCTGCAGCTGAACTATATTCCTGGTCCGGCCTCTATTTTTAAAGGCGTTAAAAAATTGCGTCCGGGTTATTACCTGCATATTCGCAACGGGAAAGTGATGACCAAAGCCTGGTACAAGATTCCCTACGATAAAAAGAAAACCAAAAACAACCCGCTCAACTACGATCAGCAGCAAAAAGAACTGGTGCGCCTCATGGACCAGTCAGTAGAACGCCGGATGATAGCTGATGTGCCTTTGGGCGCTTTTTTGAGCGGAGGCATCGACAGTTCAGTGATTGTGGCGCTGGCGTCCAAATATACCAACAAGCTCAACACGTTCTCGATCGGGTATAAAGACGAGCCATTTTTCGACGAAACAAAGTACGCTAATTTAGTTGCCGAGAAATATAAAACGAACCACACCGTTTTCTCGCTTACCAACAACGATCTTTACGACCACATTTTCGATGTGCTGGAATACACCGACGAACCTTTCGCCGATTCTTCCGCGCTGGCCGTTTATATCTTAAGCAAACGCACCCGCGAAAAAGTAACAGTAGCCCTTAGCGGCGACGGCGCCGACGAACTTTTTGCCGGCTACAACAAGCACATGGGCGATTACCGGGTGCGCCATGCCGGCTGGAAAGAAGAGGCTGTGTTAGCTTTATCACCACTTTGGGACGTTTTACCAAAATCCCGAAACTCTGCTATGGGAAATCGCGTACGGCAGTTTCAGCGTTTCTCTAAAGGCATGATGCTTTCGAATAAGGAACGTTACTGGCAGCTGGCCACTTTCACCAACGAAAAAGACGCGCGCAAACTCTTCAAAAAGCAAATAGCCCGGGTAATAGGCAAGAAACTTTTCCAGAAACGCAAAAAGAAGATTCTCGAGAACATTCACCAGGACGGCGATATTAACGAGGTGCTGTACACCGACATGCAACTGGTACTTCAGAACGATATGCTTACCAAAGTAGATCTGATGAGCATGGCCAACAGCCTGGAAGTGCGTACTCCGTTCCTCGATTACAAAGTGGTGAATTTTGCTTTTTCCCTGCCGGAATCTTCCAAAATAGATGGCGGCATGAAGAAAAAGATCGTTCAGGATGCATTCCGTCACTTATTACCCGAAGAACTTTACAAGCGCCCGAAACACGGTTTTGAAGTACCTTTGCTGAAGTGGTTTCGTAATGAACTAAAGCCATTGATCACCGATGATCTGCTTTCTGATCAGTTCATTGAAGCCCAGGGTTTGTTTGAAGTAGAGGAGATCCGGAAACTGAAAACCAAGCTGTTTTCCAGCAACCCCGAAGACATTCACGCCAGGATCTGGGGCTTAATTGTGTTTCAATACTGGTGGAAGAAGTGGATGGCCTGATTTTTTTAGTTAAAAAAGATACCGTTTTGAATTTTCGTTTTAGCTTCGTTTAAAACATTTGAAGTAGAAAATTATGAAGATAGCAGTTGTAGGCACCGGTTATGTTGGTCTAGTTACCGGCACATGTTTAGCCGAAGTAGGTATGGAAGTTACCTGCATTGATATTGATCAGAAAAAAATAGATAGCCTGAAGCAGGGCATTCTGCCGATTTACGAACCCGGCCTGGAAGAAATGGTACTCCGCAACACTGAAAAAGGGCGTTTGCAATTCTCTACCAATCTGGCCGAAAGCATTCAGGGCGCCGATGTGGCCTTTATTGCCGTAGGTACGCCTCCCGGCGAAGATGGCAGCGCTGACCTGAAATACGTGTTAGGGGTGGCCCGTGAAATTGGCCGCAACATGAACAACTACATGGTAGTGGTTACCAAAAGTACCGTGCCGGTTGGAACAGCTAATAAAGTGCGCGCCGCGCTGGAAGACGAACTTAGTGCTCGCGGAAAAAATTTCGATTTTGATGTAGCTTCTAACCCGGAATTCCTGAAAGAAGGTGCCGCTATTGAAGACTTCCTGAAACCGGACCGCATTGTAATTGGCGTGGAATCGGAAAAAGCGGAAGGTATCATGTCTAAAGTTTACAAGCCATTCCTGCTTAACGGCCACCCGATCATTTTCATGGATATTCCTTCCGCTGAAATGACCAAATACGCGGCTAACTCCATGCTCGCTACCAAGATCAGCTTTATGAACGACATTGCCAACCTCTGCGAAATTATGGGCGCCGATGTAAACATGGTGCGTAAAGGCATTGGCTCCGACGCCCGTATCGGCAATAAATTCATTTACCCAGGCATTGGCTATGGGGGCTCTTGCTTCCCGAAAGATGTGAAAGCCCTCATCAAAACAGCAGCCGATCACGGTTACAAAATGCAGATACTGGAATCAGTTGAATCGGTAAATGAGAATCAGAAATCGGTGCTTTTCAATAAGATCCAAAAGCATTTTAACGGCGACCTGAAAGGAAAAACATTTGCGGTCTGGGGTTTGTCTTTCAAACCAAAAACCGACGATATGCGCGAAGCGCCTTCCTTGGTAATTATTGAAAAACTGCTTGCTGCCGGTTGCCAGGTAAAAGCCTACGATCCGGTAGCCATGAAAGAAGCCCAACACATCATCGGCAATAAAATTGAATACGCCAACGATCAGAATGAAGCTCTGGTAGACGCCGATGCACTTTTGATCGTAACGGAGTGGCCGGAGTTCAGATCGCCTAATTTTAAAGTTGTAGGTAAACTGATGCGCGATAAAGTTATTTTTGATGGTCGTAATATTTACGATACCAAAGAAATGCACGACGCCGGCTTTACTTATTACGGCATAGGCGTAAAGCCTTATTACCATTCTACAGTAGAAATTGCATAAATAATAATGGGTAGAAAACGCATTTTAATTACCGGCGGCGCCGGCTTTTTAGGCTCACATTTATGTGACCGGTTTTTGAAAGAAGGGTACCACGTTATTGCCATGGATAACCTCATTACGGGAAGCCTGGCCAATATCGAACATCTTTTTAAGGAGCAACATTTTGAGTTTTACCACCATGATGTTTCCAAATTCGTATTCGTGCCGGGTAAGCTGGATTATATCCTGCATTTTGCTTCACCCGCTTCACCGATCGATTACCTGAAGATCCCGATCCAGACGCTGAAAGTAGGATCGCTGGGTACGCATAATTTGCTGGGCTTAGCCCGTGTAAAACATGCCCGCATGCTCATTGCTTCTACTTCCGAAGTATACGGCGATCCGGAAATTCACCCGCAGGTAGAAGAATATTGGGGGCACGTAAACCCGGTTGGCCCACGCGGTTGCTACGACGAAGCCAAGCGTTTCCAGGAAGCGATCACGATGGCTTACCACATGCACCACGGTCTGGAAACCCGCATTATTCGCATCTTCAACACGTATGGCCCGCGTATGCGCTTGGATGATGGCCGCGTTTTACCAGCTTTTTTAAGTCAGGCATTACGGGGCGAGCCCCTTTCCATTTTTGGTGATGGCTCGCAAACCCGTTCTTTCTGCTACGTAGACGATCTGGTGGAAGGAATCTATCGCTTACTGCTCAGCGATTACCACTTGCCGGTTAACATTGGCAACCCTTCGGAAATCACGATCAAGGAGTTTGCCGAAGAGATTAGTAAACTGGCGGGCGTAGAGCTGAACTTAACATACCAGCCGTTGCCTGAAAACGATCCGCAGCGTCGCAGGCCGGATATTACCAAAGCGAAAGAAATTCTGGGCTGGGAACCTAAAGTGGACCGGGCAGAAGGCTTGAGAAGAACTTACGAGTTTTTTAAGGATAAAGTGTAAGGTGTAGGTTCCTCATTATTAATTATACCGTTTCTCAGAGATCTAATGCGATTCTCTTTGTAGGAACGGTATTTTTTTAGAAAGCATAATCGAAGGATAAGGGTGGAGAAAGTTCACAGATAAGGGAAATCGAACTTTAAAAAATAGAAGCAAATAATTTTTGAAGCTTAACTCTTAATAATAGTAATCTTTCAAATTATCTTATATTTGTAAATTACTCTTAATTTAAGATGTTCGATCAGGTATAGTAAAGAAAATACGTCTTGATTTAATTAGTTAATCCTGAAAAGTAAAAGGTTATCAGCAAAACTTACGTTCAAAAAATGATTCACTCTGTTCAAGTAGAACCGATCCAGATGGTGGATCTCAAAAACCAGTATCTACGGATAAAAAATGAAGTAGACGCAGCTATTGCTCAGACTTTAAATACTACCACATTTATTAATGGGCCTCAAGTTACAGAATTTGCTCATAATTTAGGGCTTTTTCTGCGGGTTAAACACGTAATTCCGTGTGCTAACGGTACGGATGCGCTTCAGATAGCTATGATGGCTTTAGGACTGGAACCCGGTGATGAGGTAATAGTTCCTACATTTACCTATGTCGCGACCGCCGAAGTAATAGCTCTATTAGGGTTTGTTCCGGTTATGGTAGAATCAGATCCCGAAACCTTTAATGTTAGGGCTGAAGATATTATAAACGCTATTACTGCTAAAACCAAAGCTATTGTACCTGTACACCTTTTTGGGCAATGTGTTGATATGGAACCATTGCTTAAACTGGCAGAAGACCACAATTTATATGTAATTGAAGACACAGCTCAAGCCCTTGGCGCAGAATACACTTTTTCAGATAGTACCATAAAGCGGGCCGGTACAATGGGTACAATTGGTTGTACTTCTTTCTTTCCTTCTAAAAACTTAGGTTGCTATGGCGATGGGGGAGCTTTATATACTGATAACGATGACCTTGCCGAAAAAGTAAGAATGATAGCCAACCATGGCCAGGCTAAAAAATACCATCACAAAATGGTGGGCATAAATTCTAGATTAGATACGTTACAGGCCGGAATTCTGAATGTGAAATTAAAGTATCTTGATGAGTATGCTGCGAACCGCAATGCCGCTGCCGATTATTATGACAAAGCATTTTCTGGAGTTTCTGGTTTACAAACGCCCCGGCGTCAAAATAATTCAACTCATGTATTTCACCAGTACACTCTAATTGTTAATAATGGAAAGCGAGATGAATTAAAAGCGTATCTGGAAACCAGGGGGATCCCTTCCATGGTATATTACCCTTTGCCTTTATACGCCCAAGAAGCATTTAAGAACGATAAATATAAGGCAGAGAACTTTCCAACGGCAGAATACCTTTGTTCATCTGTTCTCTCCTTACCAATTCATACTGAAATGACCGAAGAGCAGCTTAACCAGATTGCTGCAGCAGTTTTAGCATTTTTTAATTCCCAAAGATAATGGCTGAAAACGAATTTTTTGCGCACACCACCGCTGTAGTAGATGAAGGATGCACCATTGGTAAAGGCACTAAGATATGGCACTTTAGCCATATTATGTCTGGTTGTATCCTAGGAACCAGTTGCAACATTGGTCAGAACGTAGTGATTTCTCCCGGAGTTGTTCTGGGTAATAATGTAAAGGTGCAAAATAACGTTTCAATTTATGAAGGTGTTACCTGCGACGATGATGTGTTCCTGGGGCCTTCCATGGTTTTTACCAACGTAATTAACCCCCGAAGTGCGGTTAACCGCCGGGGACAATATTCTAAAACTCATGTAGGTAAAGGTGCGTCTATCGGGGCCAACGCTACTATTGTTTGTGGCCACGATATTGGTGAATTTGCATTTATCGGTGCCGGAGCTGTAGTAACCAAAACTGTTCCGGCCTTTGCCCTTTTAGTAGGGAATCCTGCCCGGCAATTGGGTTGGATGAGTGAATTCGGGCATCGCCTTAATTTTGATGCCGATAACAAAGCAGTTTGCCTGGAAAGCGGACAGGAGTATCAATTAGAAGCGGGTAAGGTAACCAGAACTAAATAATTCAAATAACAATTCAGGATTTTACAAGAAGGGTTCCCTTTTTATAAATCCTTATGTCTGAACACGGTGGAAAATAACCAAAAAATAAAATATGCGGTAATTGGATGCGGCCACATTGGGAAGCGTCATGCCGAAATGATTGTTCGTAACCCTGAATCAGAGTTAGTAGCCCTAGTAGACGTGAAAGATCGTTCCCAATTAGGCTTGGAGAACTTCGAGGTCCCTTTTTTTAATGATATCGATACCATGCTTGCTTCCGGCCTGGAAATAGATGTGGTAAATATCTGCTCACCGAATGGCTTTCACTCAGAACATGCTTTAAAATCGTTAGCTGCTAAAAAGCATATTGTGGTAGAAAAGCCAATGGCTCTTACTAAAAATGATGCTGAAAAGGTAATCTTTAAAGCGCTGAACATGCACCGGCATTTATTTGCCGTAATGCAGAACCGGTATTCACCGCCATCTGTGTGGATTAAGGAAATGATAGAATCCGGGAAATTAGGGAATATTTATATGATGCAGCTAAATTGTTATTGGAACCGCGACGATCGTTATTATAAACCGGATAGCTGGCATGGTAAGAAGGATCTTGATGGTGGGACTTTATTTACCCAGTTTTCTCATTTTATCGATATCATGTACTGGCTTTTTGGTGATATTGATAATATTCAGGCTAAGTTCAACGACTTTAACCACGCCAATCTTACCGATTTTGAAGATTCAGGTTTTGTAAGTTTCGATTTTGTAGAAGGGGGCATGGGCTGCATTAACTATTCCACATCAGTATGGAACCAGAATTTGGAAAGCAGCATGACCATTATTGCTGAAAAAGGCAGCGTAAAGATTGGTGGTCAGTATATGAACGAAGTAGAATACTGCCACATTAAAGATTATGAAATGCCTGAATTGGCCCCAACTAACCCTGGAAATGATTATGGCGCTTATAAAGGATCTGCTCAAAACCACCATTACGTTATCGAAAATGTGGTAGATGTTCTTAAAGGTAGAGCTCCAATTACTACCAATGCACTGGAAGGCTTGAAAGTAGTAGATATTATTGAGCGGATTTACAAAGAAAAAAAAGTCGACCAGAAGTAGGATATAATGGAATTAGCAAATAAAAAAGTATTAGTAACAGGTGCAGATGGTTTTATCGGCAGCCAGTTAGTAGAAAGACTTTTAGAAGAAGGATGTCAGGTAAAAGCATTTGTTTATTATAACTCATTTAATACCTGGGGATGGCTTGATACGCTTCCTAAAGAAAAACTTAACCAGATCGAGATATTTACCGGCGATATCCGCGATCCGAACGGGGTACGCGTGGCCTGTCAGAACGTAGATGTTATTTTTCACTTAGCAGCCCTGATTGCCATTCCATATAGCTATCATTCGCCAGATAGTTACGTTGACACGAATATTAAAGGGACCCTGAACATCCTTCAGGCTGCTAAAGACCTGAATATTGAAAAAGTGCTCGTTACTTCTACTTCCGAAGTGTATGGCACAGCCTTATATGTGCCAATTGATGAAAAACATCCGAAGCAAGGGCAGTCACCTTACTCCGCTACCAAAATCGGAGCAGATTATATTGCAGAATCGTTTTACCGCAGCTTTAACCTCCCGGTTACTATTGTAAGGCCGTTTAATACCTTTGGTCCTCGCCAATCAGCCCGGGCGGTAATCCCAACGATCATTTCGCAATTGGTTTCTGGTTACAACGAAATTAAACTCGGTGCCTTACACCCTACCCGCGATCTGCTTTTCGTTAAAGACACGGCCAATGGTTTTGTAGAAATTGCAAAGTCTGATAAAGTATTAGGCCAGGAGATAAACATAGCCACTAACTCCGAAATAACGGTAGGCGATCTGGCACAAAAACTCATTGACAAGATCAATCCGCAAGCGAAAATCGTGACTGACGATGTACGCATGCGCCCGGAGAAAAGCGAAGTGGAAAGACTGTTCGGCGACAATAAAAAAATTATTGAGCTTACCAACTGGAAACAACAGTATTCGTTAGATCAGGGGCTGGAGCAAACAATAGAATGGTTCAGTAACCCGGCAAACTTGGCTCGCTATAAGGCCGATATTTACAACCTGTAACTCTTTCCGGAAAGGAAAAAATTGCTATTATATAAACGTTCTGCCCCAAATATCTCAGGTTATATGCTAAATAATGCCAGTTACACCGTTCCAGAAACCAAAAATGCTAATTCTACCCAGGTTATGGAAGCAATTTATAAAGAGATTGTAGATTACATCAAAAATTTATACGGCAATAAGGATTTTATTCCGCTCCACGCCCCGGTTTTTCAGGGCAATGAGAAAAAATATGTAGTTGAAACGATCGATTCTACTTTTGTTTCTTCGGTAGGTGCTTTTGTAGATCGTTTTGAGGAAATGATCCGCGATTATACAGGGGCCAAATTTGCTATTGGCACTATGAATGGAACGGCAGCGCTGCACATGGCATTGCTGCTGGCCGGGGTTAAACAGAACGAACTGGTTATTACGCAGCCATTTTCATTTATTGCCACCTGCAATGCCATTTCTTACATAGGTGCCCAGCCGGTTTTTGTTGACATCGATGCCAAAACGCTAGGCTTATCGGCCGAAAAACTGGAAGCCTTTTTAGTAACGGAAATTGAAACAAAAAACGGTAGCTGTTTTTATAAAAAAACCGGGCAACGTATTGCGGCTTGCGTACCCATGCATACCTTTGGCCATCCTGCAGATATAGAAAAACTGGTTGAAATATGTAACCGTTACAACGTGCCTTTAGTAGAAGATGCTGCGGAATCTATTGGTAGCACCTATAAAGGCCGCCAAACCGGTACCTTTGGCTTACTAGGGACGTTTAGTTTTAATGGAAATAAGACAATTACCAGCGGCGGCGGTGGAGTAATAACTACCAACGATCCCAGTCTTGGGAAAATGGCAAAGCATTTAACCACCCAAGCCAAAGTTCCGCACCGTTGGGATTTCGTACATGACCATATCGGTTATAACTACCGTCTGCCGAATTTAAATGCTGCATTGGCTTGCGCCCAGATGGAACAATTAGATGCGTTTATTCAAAACAAGCGGGAAACTGCTGCTGTTTACGCAACTTTCTTTCGCGAAAAAGGAATAACCTTCGTGCAGGAACCGGAAGGCTCTCTCTCTAACTACTGGCTGAATGCTGTTTTATTAAAGAATCAGGCGGAACGCGATGCTTTCTTAACTTTTACCAACGACAACGGTGTAATGACGCGACCGGCCTGGCGCACCATGCATAAATTACCAATGTTTCAGAATTGCCACCGGGGCGACTTGTCAGTTGCCGAAAATATTGAGGCCCGGTTGGTGAATATTCCAAGTAGTGTAAGGTTTGAAAGCTAAGGAACCAATTCTACTGATTGGGGGCGGCGGGAATTGTAAATCGGTGATCGAAGCCATAGAATCGGAAGGAAAATATCAGGTAGCCGGTATTGTGGATGCACCTGACCGGGTTGGGAAACTCGTGCTCGGTTACCCCATAATCGGCAGCGACGAAGATCTTCCTGAGTTTTTAAAGCAAGTTCCCAATGCCCTGATTACAGTCGGCCAGTTGAAAAGTGCGGCAAGCCGGATCAGGATTTTTGATGCAATAAAGGCCGCTGGTGCACGGCTTCCGGTTATAGTAGCTTCCACTGCGAATGTTTCCAAGCATGCTTTAATCGGAGAAGGAACCGTAATTCTTCACGGTGCTCTGGTGAATGCCGACGCTGTGGTTGGAGTAAACAATATTATAAATACCGGGGCTATCATTGAGCACGATGCAGTAACCGGAAACCATTGTCATATTTCCACAGGTGCAGTTCTGAACGGCGATTGTGTTGTTGGGAACGAAGTGTTGATCGGTAGTAATGCCGTATTGAAGCAGGGAATTAAGATTGCTGACAAAGCCGTAGTCGGTGCGGGTTCGATAGTGTTGAAAGATGTAGATGCGGGTATGGTAGTAGTAGGTAACCCTGCTAAAATAAAGTAGAAAATGAATAGAACATTAATAATTGCTGAAGCTGGCGTAAACCATAACGGCAGCATCGAACTGGCAAAAAAGTTAATAGACGTTGCCGTTGAAGCCGGGGTGGATTATGTGAAATTCCAGACCTTTAAAGCGGAGAACCTAGTTAGCAAATCGGCCAAGAAAGCGGCTTACCAGGTTAAAAACATTAATGATAACGACGATTCGCAGTTTGCCATGCTCAAAAAGCTGGAGCTGGATATCGACACCCATAAACTGCTTATCGATTATTGCCAATCCAGAAATATTAAATTTCTTTCTACCGCTTTCGATCTCGACAGCATCGATCTGTTGAATGAATTGAATATTGATCTCTTTAAAGTTCCTTCCGGCGAAATAACCAATTACCCGTACCTGCAAAAGATCGGACGTTCGGGCAAATCGGTTATCGTTTCAACGGGTATGGCCAACCTGTCCGATATTGAGGCTTGCATCGAAGTACTAACCAACGCCGGTACAAACCGCGACCAGGTTACTATTCTGCATTGCAATACCGAATACCCTACTCCAATGAAAGATGTGAATCTTAAAGCTATGCTTACCATTGGCGAAGCCTTTAAGGTTCCAGTTGGATATTCTGACCATACACTCGGGATCGAAATTCCCGTTGCTGCCGTAGCAATGGGTGCTACTGTTATTGAAAAGCATTTTACCTTAGATAAGACCATGGAAGGCCCGGATCATAAAGCTTCGCTAGAGCCGGATGAACTTATAAAAATGGTGGCGGCCATCCGGAATATCGAAAACGCTATGGGAAATGGTATAAAAAGTCCTTCGGCTTCCGAAGCCAGGAATATAGAAATAGCCCGGAAAAGCATACATATAGCTAAAGACCTGCCAGCCGGCCACACATTGACAGAAGCCGACTTGCTTATGAAACGGCCTGGTTCCGGCATTTCCCCGATGAAAATCAATAGCATTTTAGGCAAGACAATTGCCGTATCTTTACGGGAAGATGATATTTTATCCTGGAGCCACCTGCAATGAATATAACTGTTTTAACAAGTTCGCGCGCAGATTACGGAATTTATTTACCGCTACTTAAAAAGCTTCAGGCCGATCCGTTCTTCAATCTGAAAATTTTCATTTTTGGTACTCACATGTCTGTTTTTCATGGGCTTACCAAAAACCAGATAAAAGAAGACGGCTTTGAAATTTCCCGCGAAATAGAGTCGCTGATTTTAGGTGATTCGGCAGAGGCTATTTCTTCTGCAATGGGGCTTACTATGCTCAAATTTGCTTCGGTCTGGGCGCAGGAGCAAAATGAAGTAGATCTGATTTTCTGCCTCGGCGACCGTTACGAAATGTTCGGAGCGGTCATGGCTTCTGTTCCATTCAATATTCCGGTAGCGCATATTCATGGAGGGGAAACTACCATTGGAGCTATCGATAATATTTTCCGACATGCTTTAACGCTTGCTTCAAAGCTGCACTTTGCCACTACACAACACCACGCAGGCCGGATAAAAGAGCTAACTGGTCAGGAGAATAATATTTACAATGTTGGCTCTTTAAGTTTAGATAATTTAAACAATATTGATTTTTATTCAATTGGCGAGTTTAAAACAAAGTTTGGGGTAGATATGTCCATTCCTACTATACTGGTGACTTACCATCCCGAAACAGTAGATCTTAGGAATAATTTAAACTCCCTGAACGAAGTGATTGCCGCATTAGACACACTTGATGAACAGATCCTAATTACAATGCCGAATGCCGATACCCAGGGAAATGAAGTAAGAACCGTATTGTTGCGATTTGCGGCTCGTAAAAAGAATGTGGTAACTGTTGAATCTTTAGGCACTAAAGGCTACTTTTCTGCGATGCATTACAGTAAATTTTTGCTAGGTAATAGTTCTAGCGGAATAATTGAAGCAGCTTCTTTCAGAAAATACGTAATTAACATCGGCGACAGGCAGAAAGGCCGGGAAGCAGGCAGAAATGTAATTCATTGCGCCGCCCAAAAAGATAATATTTTAAATGTAATCAGGCAAATAAATGAATTGCCTGATTACGACGGGTTCAATATTTATGGTAGAGGAAACGCTTCTGAGAAGATTGCCAGGATTCTGAAAGAAATTAATCTGCAGAATTAGGGTTTAGTGAGGCAGTTTTCTACCTTAATAAATATTGGCTTATCAATCAGGAATATTTATATATGAAGTCTTTAGATAGTAATATTATTAGTAATAATGCATCTGGCCGTGAAGCAATAATACAACTGGACCGGGCTAAAATAGGGAGCAAGGCTTTATTTATTGTAGATGAGAATGGTAAGTTACTTGGTACATTAACCGATGGCGATATAAGAAGAGGGCTAATTGCCGGGAAAGATATTGATGCTTCGGTGGAAAATTTTATTAACCGGAATTTCCGCTACCTCTATGAGAGCCAACTTACTCTTTCTGATTTGAATGCTTTAAGGGAAATTAAGATAGTCTTGGTTCCGGTACTTGACCAAAGTAAAAAATTAATAAAGATACTTGACCTGAACGATCGGAAAGCCATTTTACCGGTAGATGCTATTATCATGGCGGGCGGGAGGGGCGAAAGATTGAAGCCGCTTACCGATGCTGTTCCGAAACCAATGCTGAAAGTAGGCGATAAACCTATTATTGAACATAACCTCGACCGGTTGATCTATTTTGGCATAGAGAATATTACAATCAGCATTAAATATTTAGGAGAACAGTTAAAGGCCGCATTTGGTAACGGAGAAGAAAAAGGCATTCATATCCAGTACATTACCGAAGAGCAGCCTTTAGGCACAATAGGCGCCGTTAGCATGATTGATGGGTTTAAAAATGACCATGTACTAATCATGAATTCGGATCTGTTGACCAACATCGATTTCGAAGATTTTTTTCAGACATATCAGGAACAAAACGCAGATATTGCCATAGCTACGGTTCCTTATAAAGTAGATATTCCTTATGCCGTACTGGAAGTAGAAAATTCCCGGATCAAAGATTTCAAGGAAAAGCCAAGTTATACCTATTATTCTAATGCGGGTATTTACCTGATAAAAAGAGAGTTCCTTAGGCTGATTCCTAAAGGTGCGCATTATAATGCTACCGACTTGATGGAATTGTTACTGAAGAATGGCCATAACGTTGTTTCTTATCCAATTTTGGGCTATTGGCTTGATATTGGTAAGCATGAAGACTTCTTAAAAGCCCAGGTCGATATTAAGCATATTCAATTTTAAAGCCGTAGTAAAAACTTGAAATGAAACAGAATAGAAATGTTTTAGCAATTATACCGGCAAGGGGAGGTTCTAAAGGAATTCCTGGGAAAAATCTGCGACTATTGAATGGAAAGCCATTAATTCAGTATTCCATTGATGCAGCTCTTGAGTCTGAATTAATTAATAAGATTGTAGTTTCTACCGACGACGATAAAATTGCTGAGGCAAGTATAGGTTTAGGGGCAGAAGTTATCAAGCGCCCAGAATCCCTGGCCGGCGACAAAGCTTTAGTAATAGATGCAATCAGGTATACTATTAAGGAGAGTGAATTGCAGGGCTTTGTACCCGATATTATTGTTCTTCTTGAATGTACTTCACCGATCAAAAGTGTTGAAGAAATCGATCTTGCTATCCGGAAATTGATTAACAATGAAGCGGACTCGGTAGCTACTTTTAAGGAAACAGCCGTATCTCCTAACCGGCTTTGGCGCATTGAAGATGGCAAAGTTGCTCCCTTTATTGAAAGTGCTTCACCCTTCATGCCAAGACAGGCTCAACCAAAAGGCTATGAATTAACCGGGCAGGTCTATGCTTTTACAACCTATATCTTGAACCAGAACCCGGAGGCCATTTCAATCCTTCTTGGCAGAGTGTTGCCTATTATTTCGAAAAGTAAGGCTGTAGATATCGATGAAGAGTTAGATCTTTTAATTGCAGAACAAGTTTTAAAATATATTGAGAATGAAAAGATTACAGGAGCTTTTTAATTTAAAAGGCAAAACTGCATTTGTTACCGGTGGCGCAGGATACCTGGGGAAGGCTATCTGTGAAACTTTGGCCGAGCTCGGCGCGAACCTGGTTATTGCCTCCCGGGATGAAACTAAATGTAAGGATTATGCCCGAGTAATTACCGAGAATTTCGGCGTAAAAGCTATTGGGATTGGAATGGATATTACCAGTATCGATTCCATAAAGGCGGCCTTGAGCCAGATCGAAAATGAATTTGGCAGTATTGATATTCTGGTGAATGATGCCTGGTCCGGCAATAAGAATACGTTTGAATCCATTTCTTACGAAGACTGGCAATACGATATTAACGTATGCCTTAACGGGGTTTTTTACACCATTAAAGAAACTACTCCTTACCTGATAAAATCAAAAGGCGTAATTCTGAACATTGCCTCTATGTATGGGCATGTATCCCCGGACTACCGCCTGTATGATGGTGCGAAACTGGCTAACCCGCCAAGCTATGGCGCTGCCAAGGCTGGAGTAATTCAGCTAACCAAATATCTTTCAAGTTTCCTGACTGAGCACTCCATCCGGGTTAATGCTATTAGTCCGGGTCCGTTCCCTTTCCCGCAAACCGGAGTAGATAACCCGGAGTTCATTCAAAAGCTGAGCGATAAAAATATTGTAGGCCGGGTTGGAACGCCGGATGACCTGAAAGGTGCTGTGGCATTATTATGCACAGATGCTTCTAAATACATGACCGGACAGAATATTTGCGTTGACGGGGGCTGGGCAGTATGGTAGAAATCAAAGTTGGAATTATTGGGTTGAGTAAGGGTAATGGTCACCCTTATTCATTTTCATGTATAATTAATGGTTATAACGATTCTGGTCTAAAAAATTCTGGTTGGGATGGTATTTATAGCTACGTTCGGCTGCGCGATGATTCGGATTTCACTTTCCCAGGCGTTAAAGTAACCCACGTCTGGACCCAGGATCCGGAAGAAAGCAAGAAGATCGCTGCTGCAGCCAATATACCCAATATTGTTTCTGCATACGAAGACTTTATTGGTGAAGTGGATGCCGTAATAATTGCCCGCGATGACTACGGAAACCATTATAAAATGGCGCGCCCTTTTCTGGAAGCCGGACTTTTTGTTTTTGTAGATAAACCTCTAAGCATAGATCTGGAAGAACTCAGGTTCTTTAAGCCATATTTGGAAAGCGGCCATTTAATGAGCTGCGCGGGCATGCGATATGCCCAGGAACTGGACCCGGTAAGAAACGTAAACGAATGGTTAGGCGAAATAAAGCTGGTAAGAGGAGCTGTATTGAATGACTTTGAAAAATACGGAGTCCATATGCTGGATGGCATTTTCAGCTGTGTTCCTTTTAAAGTTGACCGGGTTCTGGCTATCAAATCTAATCACAAAAGTGCGGTTCTTTTTAATTCCGATGATTCCATCATCCAGATCGATGCCTTGGGCGAAGTTGTGAAAACGTTTCAGATAGATTTTTTTGGTACCACCGGAAGATTTACTGCTGAACTGAATAATAATTTCAGTGCCTTCCGTCGTACTCTTTTTCATTTTTTCAAAATGATAAGAGAAAGAAAGCCTTCTATTGATCCGGAGCTGACACTGTCTATTATGAAAACGATCATTGCTTTTAATATTTCATTGAAAGAAAACAGAGAGGTTAAAGTTAGCGAAGTTCATGTTTAGTTTAAAAGATAAAGTAATCATTGTAACGGGTGGGAGCGGGCTTTTAGGTTCTCTTTTCCGGAAAACCATTGAACAGGCTGGTGGTATTGCAATCAATGCCGACGTGAATGCTTCCAAAGACTTAGATCAGAAAGAATACTATTGTAACATCACTGAAGCCGGTTCTATTGAGGAGCTTTTTGAAGCGATCGTCCATAAATATGGCAGAGTAGATGGCTTGGTAAATAACGCTTATCCTAGAACTAAAGACTGGGGGGTGAAATTTGAAAAAATTCCGGCCGAATCCTGGAAGCAAAACGTAGATATGCACCTGAACGGTTACTTTTTATGCTGTCAGGTAGCAACTAAGTTCATGGAAAAACAAGGTTTTGGAGCAATTGTTAATATTGCATCTATTTACGGCATTGTTGGTCCGGATTTTACGATCTATGATGGCACTGAAATGACAACGCCGGCTGCCTATTCTGCAATTAAAGGGGCAATAGTTAACTTCAGCCGCTATCTGGCTTCATATTATGGACCAAATGGCATCCGGGTAAATTGTCTTTCTCCGGGTGGTATCTTCGATAACCAGCCTGAAAGTTTTGTGAGAAATTATTCAGCCAAAGTACCTTTAAGACGCTTAGGAAAGCCCGAAGATATTGCTCCGGCGCTGGTTTTTCTGTTAACGGATGAAGCCGCCTATATTACCGGGCATAACCTGATAGTGGACGGAGGCTGGACAGCAATTTAATTTATATATTATTTCTTTAATTCAATATAATCCTGTGTTGGAAAATGCTGTTAATAATTGCTCTAGCAAAAGGATGAGAAGTTTTTAAAATGTTAAAAAAAATTTTTTTTCATTCTGCACTTTATGCACTTCCCTCAATAAGCTTGCAGATAGTATCATTATTGATGCTGCCATTTATTACTCCTCATCTCTCCGCTTCAGACTATGGTATTTATGGAGTTATATTAGCTTACATATCTTTTATTGGCCCTCTACGGGATTTGGGGTTCAATATTTCATTTGTTAATTCGTATTTTAAGCATCCAAAGAGGTGGCCACTTATCTGGCGGGCGTTATATGGTCATTTAATATTATGGAGTATTTTGTTTTCCCTGATTTACATTACTTTAATATTAATAGCTGTTCCTAAAAGTGAGTTTCAAAATATTTATGAAATTTTAGTTTTAACCTTATTACCCGGAGTCGTTTTTGATACTGCTAACAATATAGCAAATTATTATTTTAGATTTAGTGAAAGACCAATTATCATCGCAACTGTTGGAATATTTTCAGGAGTTATAGGGATGATTGTAATGTACTACTGTATTGTGGATCTGAAAATGGGTTACCTTGGATGGTTTTATAGCACATTTGCAACTTCATTAACATTGTTTTTAATTTACTTATATCCAGTATTTATAAAAAATAAATTATTTCCTATTGTTAAATACCGTAAAAACTTTATTAAAAAGTATCTAAGGGTATCCCTGCCTATGATACCTCATAATTACTCTTCTTATCTCTTAAACTCCTCTGATAGGGTAGTGATGGATTGGTATAAAATAGATTTAAAACAAGTAGGATTATTTAATATTGCATACAGATTTGGCGGTGCTTTTGAAATGATTGGTGAGGCAGCTGGAATGGCAATTGGTCCCCAGTATGTTAAGCTGTATATTAGTAAGAAGAAAAGTGATTTACAGCTTGCAAGACAGCTTACATTTATTTTAATGGCGCTTTTTCTAACTGCTGGGTTTAATGGGGCAATTTGGCTGAAAGAAGTTTTCCAGATATTAATTAAGAATAAAGACTTGGCTTCCGCATACGGTATTGGTACTATAATTCTTATGGGGTATTGTTATAGGCCAATGTATTGGGCCGCAATCAATAAATTAAGCACTTTTGAAAAAACCGATGTCATTTGGAGAATTTCTTTTGGGGCAGGCATCATTAATGTTTTGTTGAACCTGATTTTTTTAGGTAGCTATGGTATTATGGCTGCGGCGATTACTACGTTTATTTCCTTAATGATTATAGGATTTGCTGGCTTTACATTGAAAGAATACCGAGAGATGGATAATTTACCGCATTATCCTATTGTTTGGCTTCTGGCAATTATATTTGCTACTTTTCTTAGTTATTATGTTAAAGATATTGCAATTTGGCAGAAGGCTATAATTTCTTGTGCCTCATTGATTTTTATTTTTTATTACATAAGGAAAATTTACTTTGAGTTCCACTTAGATTCAAATAATGGATAGAGCACAACTTGGTAAGCTTCTTTATAAATTTGAATCAGAGAATACGGAAGCCATAGGAAAATTACAAATTAATAAATTTCTAATCTGGTCTATTGCTAAACCTTCAATCTTTTTTTTTCCGTTTGAACAAACGAGTGAAAGTAATAGTGGCAGTTCAAAATCTAACAATTCAGTTGTTACAAAATTAAAATCCATTTTAGGCTTTTTAATAAACCTATTCTTAGTTTTACTTAAATGTATAGGTAGAAAAAAAATAGTTATACTTTTTAATTCTACAATTAATAAAAAAACAAAAAATAATAAAGGAGAGCATTTCAATTTCATCACTGACCCATATGTAACCGAGGGTGTTCTACACACTTACTTAAATATAGAATACACTGTCGGAGAAAAAGTACAGGGACCATCGACTGTAAAAACTGACCTGAACATAGATGGGCTATTTTCTTTGTCAATTTTACTTAGATTATTCATCTCAAAAAGAAAAATCAAAAGAGATAGTCAAAAGTTAGAAGGCCTCCTTAATGATTTTTTTAATAAGTCTAATGTTAAGATTCAAATAGATTGCCAATTCATTGAGCAAATATTGATAAATTTTTATACAGATTATAAATTATGTAAGGCTTTGTTCTCCTTATTAAAGCCCAAAATTATAATTTCTTCAGAAAAGATTGGGTCTGGAGTCTTTGGCGCTGCTATTGATTTGAATATTTCAAGCATAGATATTCAGCATGGTGTTGTGGATCCTTTTGATGGGATGTATCAGTACTCTCCAAATCTTTTACCATATAAACAAAAGATGGTAATCCCTACTGAGATAGGAGTATGGGGGATTCAATTTAAAAAGTTGATGCTAGAGAAAGGTTTTTGGGAAGAAAAGGAAGTAAGGGTACTAGGAAATCATAGAATAAACTCGTTTAAAGATAATTTTAAACGCTCAAATGCAGATTCAACTATAATACTATTTCCAACTCAATGGCCCTTTTTTGAGGAGGCTATGGAATTATTAAATAAATTAAAAGTTGAGAGACCTCACGTTTTTAACTTAAAAATTAAAATTCATCCAATTGAACCAGACAACTTCGTAAAGCAATATGAGGAATTTGCTGAACAGAATAAAGAATGGGTAAGTATATCGTATCCTGCTGAAGATATTTATAAACTGATAGCACACTCTAAAGTCGTTTTAGGCTTTAATTCTACAAGTTTAATTGAGGCAATTAATTTAGGAATTCCAGCAATTAGCTTAACTACTAGAGGATATAACCAAGGAGTACATTATTATTTAGGAACTAGTAGTTTACTACTTAAGAATTCTATAAAAGTCATCAGTTATCAGGCTATAAATGAACTAATACTAACCTTAAATGCTGTTATTAGTGATGCTGATTTTTACCAAAATTGGTTAAATGAACTAAAAAGTTCCAGCTCTGAGTTATATGCAGAAGGATTTAAAGAGAATGCTGAAAAGCAAATCGCCGATTTATTAAATTGATTTTATTTAAATATAATTATTTCTTAATATTCTAAGATTATTAAAATGTGTGGTATAGCACTTCTTATAAATAATAATATTACTACAATTAAAGAAGAAGAAATCCGCGCCATGACGGACATGGTTGAACATCGTGGTCCGGATGGTAGTGGTACCTTTATTGAAGGTAACGTAGCAATGGGACATCGGAGGCTGGCAATTTTGGATCTTTCGGAATGTGGAAAGCAACCAATGATGTTTGATCATTATGTTATAGTATTTAACGGTGAAATTTATAACTATATAGAGCTTCGAGATGAACTGAAGCAGTACGGTTATACATTTGTTTCTGAATCAGATACGGAAGTTCTTCTTAAATCTTATGACAAATGGGGTGAAAACTGCGTGCATCATTTGCGTGGAATGTGGGCTTTCAGTATTTACGACCGAAAAAATGAGCGCGTTTTCATAAGCCGAGACCGTTTTGGAATTAAGCCTTTATACTATACGCAAACGCCAACAAAATTCTTAGCCGGATCTGAAATAAAACAATTTACTGTTATTAGTGATTTTGAAGCAGTAATGTTTCCTCCAATAGTTTATGAATTTTTGTTGCATGGGGCGCTTAATCATAACAAGTACACTTTTTATGAAGGTGTTTTTGCTTTACAACCAGGCCATAATTTGATTTATGATTTGAAGCAGCAGAAATACAATATTTACCAATGGTATTTCCTTGAGAAAACGGTTGAAAAACCGAAAGTGACTCCTGAAGAAGCTTTTAAAATTTTCCGGGAAAAGTTTGAAGAGGCAGTTAGGATTCATTTAAGATCTGATGTGAAACTTGGTGCTTGTCTTTCAGGAGGACTGGACAGCTCTTCGATCGTGACTATGTCGCGAAAGATCTTAGGAGAAAAGGTTCCTATATATACGGTTACTTCCTGCAATGAAGAGGCGCAATACGACGAAAGAGAATTTTCCAAAGCAGTTGTTGACGCCTGCCACGCTGAAGAAGTGCTGACCTTTCCCGATTTAAATACCCTTTATGCGGATAGTATTTTAGAAAAGATATGCTGGCATCAGGATCAACCAATTGGTACAGGTAGCCATTTTTCTGAATATGCAGTGTTCGAAGCTGCCCGGAAGAATAATCTGATCGTAATGTTGGATGGTCAAGGTTCTGATGAATATCTGGCTGGGTATCACAATTTCTTTATTTTCAGATGTATTGGTCTGATTAAGAAAGGCAAATTCCTTGATTTAGCCAGAACTGTAAAAGAACGGGCTGCCAACAGAGGATTGTCTGCCAAAAATATTTACCTGGATATTTTGAAGGTTTTTGTTTCCAAGAACAGAGAAATAGAATTTAAATTCACGCCTTGGTTAAGGAAAGAATGGGTGGAAAAGTATAAAGGGTCAGAGGCAATTACTTATAAAGGCTATCGAAACATTGAAAATATCAAAGACCTGTCTCTTTTAAGTATCAAGGAGATTAGCATTCCTTATCAGCTGCATTCTGAGGATAGAAACGCGATGTTATTCTCAATTGAATCACGCGTTCCTTTCTTAGATCATGAGCTTGTAGAGGCCATGATGGGCCTGCCTGAAGATGTATATTACTACTACGGGCTGGATAAAAACCCTATCAGACAAGGTTTAAAGGACATTCTGCCGGAGAAAATCTATAACCGTAAAACTAAGCTGGGATTTGCTTCCTCAGATGATATCTGGATGCGGAAGAATAGTAAGGAAATAAAAAGCAAACTGGAAGCAGCGGTCAATTATTTCAAAGATATATTAGATCCTCAGGTACTTACCGAATTTGATAAATATAGTGAAGGGAAGTCAGGATACAACAGTATATTTTTCAGGATACTTTCATTGCATGCTTGGGCAAAAGCTACCCAGGTGAGTGTTTATTAGTAATATTTTAATGGAAAGTACCTTCGAATAAATTTATTTTCATTAATCGGTTAAATGGGCTGTTTTTATATTAAGGAAATGGCGCTGTGAGTTTTTGGGCATAAACCCATACCGATTTTAATTTATTGCTGTTAATATAAATATTCCAAGCTGGGGTAATGAGGACTTACGTCACGAATGAATAGTCAGAGCAATATTCTGGATAAACTGAGGTATAATTAGAATGACTGTCAGCAGAGTTTTTGACGAGATAAGAATAGAGTTTTAGCACAGTTATTGCCGGTAATTAGGTCCTTTGGGTAAATTATAAGCAAATAGGTTAGTAAAGAAAAGATAGTTCTTAAGTATTCGTTATTTAAGAGGTGGCTTTTTTTCTGATTACTATTTCCAGAATAAGGTACTGGATTCTTTATCTTTGTCGTAACTTTAGTTGTAAGTAGAGAATTATATGATTACTATAATCGATTATGGCCTCGGAAATCTTGGTTCTGTAGCCAATATGATGAAAAAGGTCAATGTGGATGCAATAATAACCAGTAACCTTGCTGAAATAGAGCGTGCGGAGAAAATATTGTTGCCAGGGGTTGGGGCTTTTGATGCAGCCATGGAGAAACTTACAGATACGGAGTTACGGGAAATTCTGGATCATAAAGTACTGGAAGAACGCATACCGGTTCTAGGTATTTGTTTGGGTATGCAGCTTTTAACTAAGGGAAGTGATGAAGGTACCTTGCCGGGTTTAGGATGGGTACCAGCTTATACTCATAAGTTTCCAGATAATCTTGGAATAAAAATACCGCATATGGGCTGGAATTATGTAATCCATAATCGTGATAACCCTCTTACCGGAAATTTTGACAAGGATTTTAGATTCTACTTTGTTCATTCTTATTTTGTTAAAGTAGAGAATGAAGAAAATTCAATATTAAAAGCAACCCATGGAATAACTTTCGATGCTGCAGTCCAAAATTCTAATGTTTTTGGCGCCCAGTTCCATCCTGAGAAAAGCCATCGGTTTGGAATGCAATTATTTAAAAATTTCTCCTTGTTATAATGGTTATTAAAAGATTAATACCGTGCCTGCTCTACGATGGAAAGTATCTGGTTAAAACAGTAAATTTCAAGAACCCTCAGTATATAGGCGATCCGATTAATGCAATAAAGATTTTTAACGATAAGGAAGTTGATGAGCTGGTGTTCTTAGATATATTCGCTACTAAACAAAAGCGCTCACCAGATATTGCTAAGATATCACAATTTACTTCTGAGTGTTTTATGCCTTTTGCTTATGGAGGTGGAATTACTACTTTTGATGATTGTAAAAAATTATTTCATGCCGGAGTAGAAAAGGTAATAGTTAATTCGCTTTTATTCACTAATCCTAACGAAGTAAAGAAAGTTGTTGATGTGTATGGCTCACAGGCAGTAGTTGCATCAATCGACGTGAAGAAAGGGCTTTTTAAGGGGTATGGAGTCCATTCGCATGTGGGCACAAAAGTTAATAAAAGCATAGAAGAACTCATATTATTTGTTCAGAATGAATTGAAGGTAGGCGAAATAATGCTGACTTCAGTGGATAATGAAGGAAGCTGGAAAGGATTTGACGCGAAGTTAATTCAGAATATACACTCTTTAATCAAAGTGCCACTTATCGCTTCAGGGGGAGCAGGTACAATCGAAGATATTCGGAAGGTGCTTTATGAATTAAATGCAGATGCAGCAGCTATCGGAAGCATGGCGGTGTATCAAAAAAAAGGAATGGGAGTATTAATTAACTTCCCAAAGCGAGAAAATATAATATTATAGCAAAATGGCTAACCAGGAATATAAAATGTGTAGTGTTTGTGTAATGGATACAACCGATCCTTCAATTGTTTTTGATGAGAACGGACAATGTAATCATTGCAAATCGTATAGCGAAAAGTTTAAAAATACCCAATTAATTTCACCTGAAAAGAAAAAAGAACTGCTTCACAAGAATATTCAGGAAATAAAGACTCGGGGCAAAGGAAGCAAATACGATGGTATTCTGGGAGTAAGCGGTGGTGTAGATTCTACTTACGCTGCCTTGCTTGCCAAAGAGCAAGGACTAAGAATGCTGATTTTTCATGTGGACAATGGGTGGAACTCTGAACAGTCTGTAGGAAACATTGAAAATCTTGCCCAGATTACTGGCTTTGATTATGTAACAAATGTTCTTGATTGGGAGGAGTTCCGGGATATTCAATTAGCCTACTTAAAAGCGTCAGTACTTGATTTTGAGGTACCGTCAGATCATGCAATCTATGCAACTACCTATAAGTATGCTGCCAAGTATAATATAAAAACTATTATTACTGGCCTGAATGCTTCTACAGAAGGTATTTTGCCAGGCACATGGCATTACAGCGAAAAGAATACAGATTCTGTAAATATCAAAGCTATTCACAAACAATTCGGGAAATTACCGCTTAAGAGCTTTCCTTTATTGAGCTATGAAGACTTCTTTTATTATACCAAAGTTAAAGGAATAAAATCTTTTGATATTCTAAACTATGTTGAATATAATAAGGAAGAAGTTAAAAAGCGGATAATGAAAGAACTAGGCTGGCGAGACTATGGCGGAAAACATTACGAATCTATAATTACGCGTTTCTATCAGGGATATATATTGCCACAAAAATTTGGAATTGATAAAAGAAAGGCACATTTGTCAACTTTGATAGCCGCTGGCCAAATTACAAGAGAAGAAGCGCTTAAAGAATTAGAGAAACCACCCTTAGATCCTGAAATTCTGAAACATGATCTTGAGTATGTTCCCAAAAAACTAAACATAAGTCAAGAGGAATTTCAGCAGCTGATGAAACTGCCTAATAAAAGTCATTATGAATACCCTACCGACCAGTATAAACGTGGCAACTTAGGACGGATTAAAAATAAGATCAGCTCACTATTTAAAGCCTGATAGCCGCCTTTGTATTTGTCGAAATACGAGCCTGTAATCTATTCAACACAGGCTTCAATCTAAGTTTTTTATCCTATAAGCGTGGTGGGAAAACCGCAGAACATCTTATTAATTACTTCTCAGTTTATTGACCGGTATATCAGTGGTTTTACTAACAGATATGTTGGTTTATACACCTATATTCTAAATAATGGCTTTGCCAGGAAATTTACTTTTCTTACAAATGACCTGATCTGGGATCATTTTTTTAAAGGGAAAGATGATTCCAGAACTGAGATTTTATCTGTGCGATACAATTTTTTGTATAAAATAACAAGTCGTTTATTTTATCCGCTCTATATATGTTACTTATATAAAAAAAATAAATGCACATCTGTTCATGTTTCTACCTCGGTAATAGATGTACTTTATCTGATCAGGGTCTTCAACTTTTTTGGTATCCCTTATTGTATCACATTTGCTTCCAACAGCATAGAAATGGCTGCCTATGGAAGTGATTGGAATAGAAGAAGATGGACAAAAATATTAACAGAGGCAAAAAATGTAGATATTTTAAATCCTACACACGACCTGCACTTTTTCCCGTGTAAGCAGTTTGTGTCACGGTGTAGTTTTCCTTATTTTTCAGAGCTGAACCATGTTGATGAAAGTGTTTATCTGAATCCGGTCAGAAATAACTGGATAATCTTTTGTGGATCGTTAATACCTCAGAAGAATCCTCTGCTAGCATTAGAAGGATTTTACCATTTCATTAAAAACAATAATTTCCCTGATGATTTAAAACTGATTTTTTTCGGTAAAGGTGAACAGTTCGCGGAGCTGGACGAAAAGTTAAAAAGAGTGAATTCAGAATTTGGTAAAGAGTTGATTGCTTTTGCCAATTATAAAGATCTTCCTGAAGTGCTATCTAAGTCGAAGATTTTTCTTAGCTTACAGGATTTTGACAATTACCCTTCTCAGTCCTTAATGGAAGCCATGATCTTTTGCAATAGTATAATTAGCATCGATAATGGCGATACATCAAAAATGGTAATAGAAGACCTTGGCAATGTATTGCTTAAAGGTAAGGATCCTGAGCAGTTGTCAGATGCGATCAATCAGCTTTTGCAAAACAGAGTGCCAAATGTTCAAAACAGAAATTTTATTCTTGAAAATCATAATCCAAAGCGGTTTATGGAGTACTTGTTAGAGGTACATAATAATTTAGCTAGTTAAATACAGTACTTTAAAAGTAATAATGCTTCAAAAGAACAGTTCTTTGGGTTTAAGGTAAATGCACTAAAACAGTATCGGTTTTAACTGAAAAGTCAAAACAGGTTTTTCCAAAATTATTTTAATAAACGGTAACTGATAGCTTACGTGAACTTACGCCTGAAGTGCATTTATTGATGAAGCGGGCTGAATAGTTTGGTAAACACTTTGTATAGATTACATTTAAATTTCTATTATTTCTAAACGCTTCTCATACTCAGGTAATTAATATTTATGGGTAGATTACTTCACATTGTTGATACGCTGGAGCGAGGCGGTGCTGAGACCCTTGTTTTAAATACCGTAGAAATGATTAATAAATCATTTCCGGACTTTGAGCAGTATGTGGCGGTAATGTATAGGTCTGGTGAACTGGAAAAGCAGCTCCCGGACAACGTTAAGCTGATAAACCTCAATTTCAGGTTAACCAAACTCCCAAAAGCCATCATTCAATTACGGGATATTATAAAAAGGAATAATATTGAAGTTGTTCATTCTCACCTGATACATTCCACGTTACTTGCAAGATTAGCGCTGCCTAAAGGGGTAAAATTGGTTACAACTTACCATAGTGTTTTTTATGACCCTGAAATGGTAACTTATGCTAAATACGAATTGCCAATTGATAAATTTACTTACAAGGAACAATACTTTACAATTTATGTATCTGATGCTGTAAGGGAAAATATTGCCAGTAAAGTAGGAATTAAGAAAAACTTCAAAGTGCTTCCAAATTTTGCATCGGTAAAGTTTAAACCTTCTTATAAATTAAATTCCCAAAAGCCTTTACGGATCGTGATGGTAGGTAATCTTCACGAAATAAAGAATCATGAAATAGCTATCAGGGCTTTGGCTAACTTAATGGAAGCGGATATTACCCTGGACATTTATGGGGATGGAATACTTCGCGGATTTCTTGAAAATTTAATTGCCGAGACCGGAGCGAAGGTAAATCTTAAAGGGAAAGTTTCGATGGATTCCGGAATACTTGGCCAATATGATCTCTTTCTTATGACTTCGCATCATGAGGGAATGCCTCTCTCGGTTCTGGAAGCTATGCAAACGGGCCTGCCATCGATTCTGAATGATATACCTATGCTGAAAGAAACTGCTGCAGATAGCGCGCTGTATTACAAGTATGATGATCTTGACGCTCTTGTAGCCCAGATAGGTAAAGTTTATCAAAACCGTTCCATTTTGGCCGATCTTGCGCAAAAAGCAGTTGTGCGCTCCAGGCAATTTTCCGCGGAGAGTTATATGAACCAACTCCTTGAAATCTATCGTTCCTGACGTCTTATGGGTATACCAGGTTTTAGCAACGTTTCTGTATAGATAAGTCTTTAATTTAAAAAGTGTACCTTTGTTGCCTTGCTTAGATTTTTAAATTATTTATTCATTCCTTTTTTATTTTTGTAGAAAGAGGAGTAAAAGAGATTAGTATTTACTAGATAATACATGGTATGCTTAATTGCCTGATTGAAAGGTTTTAAAGGTGCCAGGTTTAACGTTATCCTGATGTGCGGAATTGCAGGTTTTATAGATTTTAATAATAAAAGTAGTGAGCAAACCCTTGGACAGATGGCGCAATGCGTTTCGCATCGCGGACCGGATGGGCAAGGTGTCTTCTTCAGACAAACTGGATCGGCACAGATTGGATTAGGTCATAGAAGACTATCCATCATAGATTTGAGCACTTCTGCCAACCAGCCAATGTCTTTCGGACGGTTGCATTTAGTTTTTAACGGTGAAATATATAACTACAATGAAATACGGGAGCAACTGATCGCAAAAGGCCATCAGTTCCAGACCCATTCCGATACGGAAGTGATTTTACATGCCTGGCAGGAATGGGGGGAAGCTGCTATTCAGCACTGGCGGGGTATGTTTGCCATTACGCTATTCGACGAAGAAGCGAAAGAAATAATTTGCATTAGGGATAGGGCTGGAGTAAAGCCATTTCATTATTACTGGAAAAATGGTTTATTCCTTTTTGGCTCTGAGCTAAAATCGATTATATCTTACCCAGGTTTCTCAAGAAAAGTAAGCAAACCTGCCTTGAAAACCTACCTCCAATATGGCTATGTTTCTCATCCTTATACAATCTTAGAGGGTGTTTCCAAACTTTCACCTGGGCATTTGCTCAGGCTTAATCTGAAAACAAGGGAGATCAAAATTAAGCAGTATTGGAACGTGTATGATTATTACAATAAGCCAAAGTTAAAAATTGGGTTAGAGGAAGCAACTGCCGAAACAGAACGGATTTTATCTGAATCCTTCCAATTAAGAATGGTGGCAGATGTTCCGGTTGGTGTATTTCTGAGTGGCGGTTATGATAGCTCATGCGTAACAGCGTTGCTTCAGAAAAATAATGCTGAAAAAATAAAGACGTTTACCATTGGATCTACAGATGGTAAGCTGAATGAAGCGCCATATGCGAAAGAAATTGCTGCCTTTTTAGAAACAGACCATACCGAATATTACTGTTCGCCACAGGAAGCATTATCAATTATCCCGGAACTGCCGCATTTTTATGACGAGCCTTTTGCGGATAGCAGCGCAATTCCTACAATTTTGGTGAGCCGGCTGGCTAAGAAAAAAGTTACTGTGGCTTTATCTGCCGATGGAGGGGATGAAATATTTGCGGGTTATAACCGGTACGATTACATTACCCGATATACGCAAAAGATTAATTCAATACCCACTCCCATCCGAAAAGCCGCTGCTGCCACCATGGAACTTTTTAATGCTGAACAGATACCGTTTTTAAAAAAGAATAAGATGGCCAGTAAGTATGGAAAATTAAAGAATATTCTCGCAGACCCATCTCCCCTTGAACTCCTTAATAACCTGAGCCAGGTCTTTACTGATAAAGAATCTGATAAGATATTAAACGGTATGGCAAATGGATTAAAAACTGCTCATACCAGCACGGAGTTGCTTAGCGGCTATAATGATCCGCTGTCGTTCATGATGGCCATTGATTACCAAACCTACTTGGTAGATGATATTCTGCAGAAAGTGGATCGAGCAACTATGTCGGTGAGTCTGGAGGGCAGAGAGCCATTTCTGGATCAGAAGATTATAGAATGGGCTGCACAACTTCCCAATGAGCTTAAGTACTACAATGGACAGAAAAAGTACATTCTAAAGGAGATCGTGCATAAGCATCTTCCGAAGGAAATCATGGAAAGACCAAAAATGGGTTTCGGCATCCCATTAGCTTCCTGGCTTCGGAAGGAATTAAGAGAACTGGTAAATAATTACCTAAGTGAAAGTAAATTAAGCGAACACGGGCTTTTTAATATTGCCGTTGTAAAACAGATCGTATTCGACTTTTATAATGGAATGAACGAGAATCATTTAAAGATCTGGCATTTGCTTATGTTCCAGATGTGGTATGAAAAATGGATGGAAAAGTAATTAAAGATTCAGTTTCTGTATTTTTATTAAACAATGTTTTAAATAACCGGCAGTTTTCATGAACATAGCTGTAATTGGGGCTAATGGATACCTTGGGCAACACTTGGTATATTACCTTCTTAAGGAAAAACAGCAGAAACCGGATTGCTATGATATTCAGCCGGATTTCGCAGGTAAAGATACTGTAGCTTACCAGCAACTTAATATTTGCGATAAAGAACAGATAGGTAACTGTTTTGCAGCCTACGATTATATATATTTTTTCTCAGGACTTACTGGTACTGATGTCTCAATTGATAGATATAGAAGTTTTATAGAAGTTAATGAGCTTGGGCTACTGAATGTGCTCGATTCTTTAAAAGACCTTAATACTAAGCCAAAATTGATTTTTCCTTCTACCAGACTGGTTTATAAGGGCCAAGAAAACACGCCATTATCAGAAGATGCCGAAAAAGAGTTTCGTACGATTTATTCTTCGTCTAAATTTAACGGCGAGAAGTATCTCGAGATGTTCAGGAATCTTTACGCCCAGCCCTATACCGTTTTCCGGATCTGCGTGCCTTATGGCAACGTAGTTGGGGGGCAACTTTCTTACGGAACGGTAAGCTTTTTTCTGAATAAAGCTACGAATGGTGAAGCAATTACTTTGTTCGGTAATGGGAATTTGAAAAGAACCTTTACGCACGTAATGGATCTTTGTCGGCAAATTGTAGAAGTTTCTGCCAAGCCTGAGAGTAATGGCAATTGCTTTAACACTGCGGGAGAAACCTATTCGTTGAAGGAGGTTGCAACAATGATCGGAGAAAAATTTTTGGTTCCGGTTCAATTTTCCGAATGGCCCAAAAAAGCTTGGAAGCTGGAATCCGGCGACACCATTTTTGAATCTTCAAAACTGGAGCAACTGTTACCGGAGGCCCTTAAATTTTCTATAAAAGAATGGATAAACGCTTAATAAATTATAATACAAAAGGAAGAGATCAAAACACAGAACTTGCATTTCTAAAATCTGCTTTGACTTTTCAGAATCCATTTAATACTACTGAACAGGTACTGGAATGGGTACAGGAAAGAAACCGGCAGGTTCATGTCAATATCGAACGCATCCCGTTCGATAAAATGCGGAATTGGTCTCTGGATGAAAAAAAGGAAAAGCTGCTGCATAGTTCCGGTAGCTTTTTTTCTATTGAGGGGATCAATGTAAAAACAAACTGGGGACTGGTTCCAGATTGGGATCAGCCGATTATCAATCAACCTGAGATCGGTTTTCTGGGCATTATTACCAAAGAGGTCAGTGGTATTCTATATTTTCTGCTACAGGCTAAAATAGAGCCTGGTAACGTAAATAATGTACAGCTCTCCCCAACCTTGCAGGCTACCAAGAGCAATTATACCAAAGTTCACAAGGGCAAGGCACCTGCTTACCTAGAGTATTTTACAAACCGGACCCGAAGCGTGGTCTTATTAGATCAGCTGCAATCCGAACAGGGCGCCCGGTTCCTTAAAAAAAGGAACCGGAATATTATTATTAAGATAAATGAGGAAATAGAAATACTGGATGATTTCTGCTGGCTTACCTTGGGGCAGATAAAAGACCTGATGCGATTTGATAATGTGGTAAATATGGATACCAGGACCGTTGTTTCCGGTATCTCCTTCGGCAACCACTCAGATGAAACTGTTAATTTTTTTAATCTTATCAATGATGGCGTTTCTGGAGTGGGGGCTCAATTCTTAGCTTCAGATCTGAACAGCGAAGTTTCACTTTATTCATTCGATGAAATCATACATTGGTTTACAGATCTGAAAGTTAAATATGATCTAAATATCAAATCGATTCCGCTAAATGCAGTAAGAGACTGGCTGATCGAAGATAATTGTATCCGGCATGTTGATAATAAATTCTTTAGTGTGATTGGGGTTCACGTTGAAATTTCCAGCCGGGAAGTTACGAATTGGGATCAACCATTGGTTGCGCCGGTACAGGAAGGTATATGTGCTTTTATTGTAAAGGAGATAGATGGTATTTTGCATTTTTTGGTGCAGGCGAAGTTGGAAAGCGGAAATTTTGATATTCTGGAAATGGCTCCGACCTTGCAGTGCCTGACAGGAAGCTACCATAACGAAAATAGTCTGCAAACACTTCCGTATCTGGATTATGTTCTAAATGCATCTTCAGAAGAAATAATTTTCGATACCCTACAATCGGAAGAAGGGGGCAGATTTTACCGGGAACAAAACCGCAATATGGTATTACTTGTAGGAAAGAATTTTTCTCAGGAAGTGCCGGAAAACTATATCTGGATGACCTTAAACCAGCTAAAGATCTTTATCAAATTCAATAACTACTTGAACATTCAGGCCAGAAGCCTGATCTCAGCAATCTCTTATAATTAATTAGCTATGAATTGGGGCATATTAGGCTGCGCAGGCATTGCACAGAAAGCGGTGATACCTGCCATCTTATCTATCAATGAAAACAAGCTGGTTGCTGTAAGCAGCCGGAATCAGGAATCTGCGGATAACTTTGCCAAAAAATTTGGTTGTATTGGGATTGAAGGATATGAAGAGCTGTTGAAACGGGATGATTTAGATGCGGTTTATATTCCGTTGCCCAACGGGCTCCATTTTGAGTGGATCATGAAAGCATTGGAGCATAATAAACATGTACTGGTAGAGAAAGCTGCATTTATTTCACTTTCCGAAGCGCAGGAAGCCGTGGACCTTGCCAGAAAGAAAGGCCTAGGGATTGTTGAGAATTTTCAATTTCAGCACCATTCCCAGAATACCTTTGTGAAAAAGATGCTAGTGAAAAACGAGATCGGCGAGATCCGGTGCTTTAGAAGCTCTTTTGGCTTTCCGCCTTTCGATCCGGAAACCAATATACGATATAAACCGGAATTAGGAGGTGGAGCCTTACTGGATAGCGGCGCTTATGTGCTGAAAGCGAGTAGTTTTTTCTTTGGTCATGATTTCGAAGTGAAAGCGGCGCACCTGGATTATCACGAAGAATATGGGGTAGATTGGTTTGGTGGAGCCTTTTTGATTAATAAAGCCAATGGGATCTTCGCTGAAGTAGCATTCGGATTTGACAATTACTACCAGTGTAATTATGAGATTTGGGGAAGCACTGGTAAGATTACAGCAACCCGGGCTTTTACAGCAAAAGCAGATTTTGCACCAACCATAATCCTCGAAAAAAACGGGGTAAGCACGGAAATTGTTTTAGAGACCGACGATCATTTCCGGAACATGCTGCAGTATTTTAACCAGACTGTGAAAGAGGAGAACTTTGAACCTGAACTGCAATATATTCTTACGCAGGCTAGGTTAATTGAGCAGGTGCGGCAATTGGGAGGCAGGAATTAAAATTCCTTTTACAAAATGGCGGTTAAAAGGAATGTTTTGGTTCTGGTTGAGTTTTTTGGGCAAGGCGGAGCGGAAAGAGTTGGAGCTATGGTTGCTCAAATGCTTGCGGACAGCGGAAAGTATAATGTATGGCTCTATGCCATTCAGGGAGGAGACATCACATCTACTTTAGCAGGAGTGACGTCCGGTAGTTTAAATATTCTAAATGAACCAGGATCGTTAAAAAAGGTCCGAAATTATTACCTGAAATTTGCCCGGTTAAGTAAATTAAAGAAGCAACTGAATATTGACCTCTCTATTAGCAGTCTGTGGCCGGTAGACTGGATCAATGCCTTAACCGGTTCCGATAAAAAAGTGGCCATTATCCAGATCAATATTCTGAACAATGTGCAAAATGAAAAAATGGTCAGATTTCGCAAATTAGTTTCTACCGTTTATTCCCGTTTCGATAAAATTGTATTAGGTGGCGGCAATCTGGTGCCGGAAATGACAGATTTTTTCAAGATCAATGGTGAAAAACTGCTGGTGATCCAGAATCCGGTTGAAACCAAGCGGGTTGAAAAAAATCTGCGGGAGCCTTTACCGTTTGGCTTATCCACCACTTTTGATAAGTATCAGGTTTTGGTTGCCGCTAACCGGTTGAGTGCAATTAAAAACACCCAAGCCCTGATTTACATTTATAAATTATTGACAGATAAAGAAAAGGTAAAAATTCTGATAATTGGAGAAGGCGAAGAAAAGGAAAGATTACAGCAACTTATTATCAATGAAGGTTTCACTTATTCTCAGGTAGAATCCGAGAGCTTTGATGAAAATTCGAATTTCTATTTTTTAAACTTCCAGAACAATATCCATAACCTGATTGGCACGTCGAAGGTCTTTTTATTCCCTACCAAAGCCGAAGGGTTGCCACTAACGTTATTGGAGGCCATGAGCACCGGGGTGCCTGTATTAGTAAGCGACTGCCCGAACGGAGGCGTAGGGGAAATTATTAATGGAACTTACGATTTCGACTTTAGTAACCAGCGGTCTGAACCTGCAAAGTTTGATGGGGGTTATTTAATGCCAATACCTCATACGGATAAGGCAGAGCAATTAGTTTTCTGGAAGGGCAAAATTGAGGAAATACTTGCCGCAGATAACCCAAGGCGGGAAAGTTACAGATTTTCGAATAAGGCTAGGGCAGAAAAGTTTGATGTGGAGCACGTGAAATTCACATGGGTAAGCATGATTGAAGGATTATTTACAAATTAATGACAACAGGAAATAAAAAAATACTTTATTTATCTTATGATGGTATGAGCGATCATATCGGGCAATCGCAGGTATTGCCTTATCTGATCGCTTCCAGTGAAAGAGGAATGGATATCCATATTTTGTCTTTTGAAAAAAAACAAAATGAGCAAAAGATCGCTGGGATCCAGAGTTTGCTGGAGAAGCATGCTATCAAGTGGTTCAAAATAAAATTCAATCAGGGAGGAGATCTATCTAAGGTATATGATTATATAAAATTCTTTTTTAGCGCCTTTTATGTTTGTATCAAATACCGGTACGATATTGTGCATTGCCGGAGCTATACCGCCTCAAATATCGGTCTTCTCTTGCATTATATATTAGGTAGAAAGATAATTTTTGACAAAAGGGACTTCTGGATCGATGCTAAAATCGAGACCGGTAGGATCAACCCCGACAGCAGCTTCAGCCATAACCTGATCAATAAATTCCTTCGGTTCTTTGAAAGAAGGCTTTTTTTGGATGCTGATCATATTATTTCACTAACCGAAAAGGCAAAACAGGTCGTGCTACAAAAGTATCCCTCCAGAAAACCAGAGGATATTACAGTAATTCCTTGTTGCGTTGATCTTAACCTATTTAATAAGAATAAATTGGATCAGGGAAAGGTTACGACCTTAAGATCGGATCTTGGACTTGATGGGGCTTTTGTGCTGGGTTATGTGGGGAGTATTGGTTCTACTTATATGATTCCTACGTTGTTTGAGTGCTTTAAAGCAATTCAAAAAGCAGTTCCGGAGGCAAAATTGTTGTTTATGGTTAATAACGATAAGGAGGAAGTTTATAAGGCTGCCGCGGAAAGCCAGGTATCGCGGGAAAATCTGGTGGTTACTTCCGCTTCTCGCCCCGAAATGCCTTTGCATATAGCCCTGGTCGATATGGGGATCTTTTTTATTACGCCTACTTTTGCCAAGCAGGCGACTTCCCCAACTAAGCTTTTTGAAATGCTGGCTATGAATAAACCCATAATTACCAATGCGGGGGTTGGTGATGCTGAAAAGATTTTTAATGATCTGCAGTGTGGTTATTTATTAAATAACTTTACCGAAGAGGAATTTAAGAATGTTGCCAGGTGGGTTAAGGCTAATATGGCTGGAAAGCAGTTCGATCTGAGTTGCTATTCGTTAGAATTTGGCGCCCGGAAATATTACGAGGTGTATCAAAAAAAATAATAATGAGAAAGATTTTATTTGTAGCACCGTATCCGGAAGGACTTGCCCCTAGCCAGCGATTAAAGTATGAACAATACTATCCGTATTTCAGGGAAGCAGGATATGAGATCACTACGAGATCCTTTATTGATGCGGAGTTCTGGCAGACCGTTTATAAGCCAGGTAATACCTTTAGGAAGATCCTTTTTACAATTAAGGCCTACTTTAGGCGGATAAAAGACCTGTTTACCCTTGGTAAATATGATGTGGTATATGTGCACCTTTGGGTCACCCCAATTGGCCCGCCTTTATTCGAGTGGCTTTTCCGGAAGTTCTCAAAACGGCTGATCTATGATATTGATGACTTGATCTTTCTGAAACCGAAGAGCAAATCGAACCCCCTGATCAACTGGTTGAAGTCCAGTAATAAGTCCATTTACCTGATGAAAGTTGCTGATCATGTGATTACGTGTACCCCGCACCTTGATCAGTTTGTAAGACAATTCAACAACAAAACCACCGATATATCTTCTACGATAAACACCATTGCTTATCGGCCCCGAAAAGATTATTCTGTTAAAGAAAAGATCACGTTGGGGTGGAGCGGGAGCCATAGCACTTCCAAATATGTTTATCTGTTAAATAATGTTTTTCTGAAACTGAAAGAAGAAATAGATTTCCGTTTGCTGGTTATCGGCGACCGGGAATTTAAGATGGAAGGCATTGAAGTAATTGCTATTCCCTGGCAGGAGAGCACAGAAGTAGATGATCTTGCTAAAATAGATATCGGCCTTTACCCGTTGCCGGATGAGGAATGGGTATTAGGGAAAAGTGGTTTGAAAGCCTTGCAATACATGGCGCTGGGTATTCCAACAATTGCAACTGCCATTGGTGCAAATTACAGAGTAATAGAAAGTGGTGTTTCCGGCTTCCTGGTAAATTCTCCGGAAGAATGGTTGCAGGCAATCCGTGATTTGGCGAAAAATGAGGCACTTAGAGTTTCTATTGGATCTAAAGCTGCTGAGCGGGTAGAGCAATTTTATTCTCTTAATGCCAATGCACCGGTTTATTTGAGAATTCTGGATAAAGTTATTTCAAATGAGGTCAATTCCTGATTTATAGAGTTTTTACAAAACAATATGTTATCCCGGAAACACCGATTGATTTGTTATTTTACCATTTTGCCAGGACTTTAGTTTCCAGAAGCAAATGTAACGGTACTTTTTCGGTTTAAAATAATAGCGTTTGTATTCTATAGACCTGCGTCTTCTACCTTTGTTTGTTTAAAGCTTTCTCAGAAATACTTGCATTGTCAATTTAGCTAAACAACTTATTTGCTACTTTCAATAATTTGACTGCTGGCCCTTTTGTCCGCCGATAAGATGCTTCAGGGCACCCGCGCAATCTTTGGGTGCCTACGATCAATTATGTTAAGATGATAACAATGGGTTTGTATAACTACTAATAAAAACCATATTAAGAGGTCAAAGATAACCTTTTGAATAGATTTGGGTTCAATATTTTATAAAGACAATATCATTGCTTTTTAGCTAAAAATGATATCGTTACTACCAGGAATTTAATTCATAAATTATTGAATTGAATTCCTGGTAGTAACGGGTTTTGAGATTACTGCCCTATTATTAATAGTCAATAGTAGTTTAGATTTCTTAGTTTTGATTTTAGACACCACAAACTTTTCTTTATACAAAATTCCTAGAAAAAGCAGATAGAAGGGCATAAACGGTATTTTATAACGGACCAAAGAACCAAAGTTCGCAGAAGATACGCCAACCATAAATGCAAAGGTAAAACTGAATAACAGGCAAAACTGGATAAGGGGGGAGTTCCAGATGATAGACATTGATCTGCCGAACCCTTTTTTGAAGAGCAGGTAAAGGGTGAAATATAGAAATAACATACTTTCTGCCGATGCAAAGAAGATGAAAGGGCTCAGATATTCCCAAGGGTAAGGCCGGAACAAGCTGATATTTATTCCCTGCGGAATAGCAATTAAAACTCCTAAGGGAGAAGAAAAGTCGACCTCAAAACTATATGCCGAACCAGCGCTGCTTTCCTGAATATAAACAGCAGTCTGGGCAGCCGTTTCTAAAACCTGATCCACTGAATATCTTCCCAGTAATTCATCTGCATTCTGTAAAAAAAGTGCTATTGCAGCTGCACCAAACATGAAAATAAATGGAGTACTAAACCATTTTATAGCTGGATTCTTTATCTTATCCCGATTACTGTTTATAATATAAATAATGAAGAAAGGAATAAATGCGGCTAAAATGTATAGTTTAATGGAAGCGATCATAAGCATGGCTATCAAAATACCAATGATGTTTCTGATTAAGTTTTTAGGTTTAATAAAGATATAGTAGCTACAGATAAACAGCCACATTAAGGCTGTAAATGTAATGGTATCTTTAAATATTCCGGAATCCCAAATCAGAACAGACGGGATCAAAATAGAACTGAAAGCAGCGATCTTAATGGGTATGTTAAATTCTTTGATTATAAAAATAAAGAAATTCCAAACCCCTATAAATGCTATAACACAAAAAAATATGGCGCAAGGTAGAAAAGTGTCAAAAGTGAAAAAATTAAAAACAGCCGCTATTTTGCTTACAGTAAACGATTCATTTGCAAAAATATGGACGTTTCCGCCAAAAAGCCCAAGTTTGTTAGTTTCATTAAAAGTATTTAATTCCTGAAAGAGGACTGGGATAATTTGGTCTGGAAACTCTAACCAATATGAAGTAAGCATTTTGCCTCCTCTAAAATAATTTATTCCATCATAAGAACCTCCATAGTAATATTGGTAAATTAATGAAATAGAAATACAACCAAATAGTTTTAAGTATAGAGCCCAATTAAAATACTTCTTCAAGGTGCTATTCTTTCCATGTTTTACTTTAAAATAGAGGTTCATTAATAAGATTGCACCAATCAGATAAAAAGGGAGGAGCAAATAGTCTTTTAGAAAAATGAATTGGTTACCCATGGAAAGTTATTTTATTTAGAAACCTTAAACCCGCCAAGAGTTATTTAAGATTATAACGATATTATAATAATTAAGACAGGTGTTGTTAAAAGTAGAAGTTACGAGTAATCTAATTGGGCTCTTTAGAGATCCTTTAAAGTTGTAAGTAAGAATGTTTAGCTTTGTTTTTTTAATTTAATGAATAAGTAATGGTTAAGAATTTAAATTTACAACCCAATAGTTTTAAAATAAAGGAGATTTTATTTTAATCTTAATTTGGTTTGAAAATTTAAACCTTATAAAATGTTTGAAAAATAAATTGGTCATTTTCTATATAGCAAGTTGCCTTATAAACAAAATGTTCCAATCATTTTAAAAAGACTATTAAAGATGGAGAACAGCAGCTCAAATTCTAAGTTTCCAAAACTATTTCCTTAAGCTATTCAATCAAAACATAAATTATATAATTGAATCCTCCATACCTAATATTCATTTTGAGGTAAAATAAAAAATGTTATCAATTTTTATTTTTTTTTAATATTAGATTCAAATACATGCAAATTTTTTATCCTTTGTTAATTATCAATTGGTAATTATTTAGGCAGTAATTCTGGCGGAAATATCTTTTATTTTCAAAAAGTCTGGTTAACGGGACTGGAACGTTCTCCTCGTTTTAATAGCAGGGATGATAATATTGAGCTTAGAGCTTGAAAAAAAAAATGATTGTTTTGCAAACTTTTTTCACCTGATCTTCCTGCAAGCCCGGATATATTGGTAAGCTCAAATAGGTTTTTGCTAATCCTTCTGCAATCGGGAATTCTCCTGGTTTATAACCTGATTCTCTATACGCGGCCTGTAAATGCGGTGGGAGCGGATAATGCACCATTGTTTGAATGTCTCTAAACGCCAAATTATCTTTCATTTTATCACGGTCATTCATTTGAATTGCATACAAGTGATAAACATGTGTTGCACCTTCAGCAATTTTGGGAGTAATAATTCCTTGCATTCCATCCAACTCCTGATTGTACAAAGCCGCAATCTTCTGCCTTTCTGCATTCCAATACGCTAAATATTTCAACTTTACATTCAGAATAGCTGCCTGCAATTCATCTAAGCGAGAGTTGAGCCCAATAACCTCATTATAATACTTCTTCTCCGAACCGTAATTCCGAAACATGCGCGCTTTACGGGCTAATTCTGCATCATCGGTTATAATGGCACCAGCATCACCTAGTGCACCTAAATTTTTGGTGGGGTAGAAACTAGTAGCGTTGATGTGACCAAAATTGCCGGTTAGTATTCCTTTAAAAGCAGCGCCCTGGCTTTGTGCATGATCTTCCACCACAAACAGGTTATGCTCTTTTGCGATTTTCATGATCGTATCCATTTCACAAGCCTGGCCATAAAGATGAACCGGTATGATAGCTTTGGTGCGAGGTGTAATGGCTGCCTCAATTAAAGTCGGATCGATATTATAGGTATCTATTCGGGGTTCTACCGGAACGGGGGTAGCTCCAACTAAAGAAACTGCCAGCCAGGTGGCAATGTAGGTATTGGAAGGTACAATTACTTCATCGCCAGGGCCAATCTCCAGGCACATGAGGCAGATGCGCAAGGCATCCAGGCCGTTGCCAACTCCAATACAGTACCTGGTTTGGTTGAAAGCTGCATAATTGGCTTCAAATTTCTCAACTTCCGGACCCAGTATGTAGTTTTTAGAATCGAAAACGCGAGCCATCGCTTCCAGCACTTCCTCGCGCATTTGGCGGTTCATGGGTTCGAAATCTAAAAACGGTATCTTCATGAGGTTAAAAAGTCAATCCTATTTCCACTGGTTTTGAAAATCGGAAATATCCCTGATGTAGTCAGTTTCATCGTAAAGTTCAGACGAAAGTACTAGTTGGAGCGCATTTTCGGAATAATTCATAATGCGCCAGACATTCGGGGGAAGGTATAAAGCCTGGTCCGGGGAATGCAGTTCAAAGCTTTTTTCTTCACCCGACGGAGACGTAGTAATAACGGTTACGGAACCCTGTAAAGCTACCAGGATCTGCTGGTTCCGGTAATGCGCGTGGTTCCCTCTTATTGCCTGTGCCGGTATAGAATGGGTCCAGAAAACCCGTTTAACTTCAAAAGGAATATTTTTAAGATTCTCTGCTACGGTAATAAACCCTTTTTCAGGCGCGCCGATCTCTGGAAATTCAAATAAATATGGTTGGGTCACGAATAAAAATGGTAGGGTTTTGACTAACAAAAGTACATAAAATCTCTGGTCCGGCGGTTTAGAAGTTTCATTAATAATACTTTCGGGGCTGAAAAGGATACCGTTTTTAATCAGGAAACTACACTTTCCGGTTCTTCTTCAACCACGCCTTTGCTTCCTTATGGGGTTGCGATTTCTTGTCAGCAATATCTTTTAACCGTTCGTAGTGCTTTTTGGCCAGTTTCAGATCCTGCTGTTGCTCGGCAATTTTAGCCAGATTGAGCAGGGCATATAGCGCATAGCCGGATTTTTCTTCGTTGGTCTGTTTCGAGAAATTTACGCATTGCTCGTAATAGTTTTTGGCGCGGTTCAGGTCTTTGTGCTTGTTTTGAGCAATGTAGGCCAGGAAATAAGAAGCGTAACGGCCACCAATTTCTTCGTAACCGGGCATGCGGCGATTCAGTTTATCAAGAATATCTAATGAAACGCGTTCAGATTCCATGAAATTGCCTTCCAGGAAAGCCAGTCGGGCGTAAAAGCGCTGAAAATACGCATTATCCGGGTACGTGTAGGCTAGGTAACGCGAGATGGGCATAGCGGCTGCCGGATTATTTTCTTCGTTCGCGTAAATCTTCATCAAAAAGAATTTCGCTTCGGTGCCAGTGTAAAAACCATTGGCAGCTACCATATTCAGCTGTTGCAAACCAAGCTTTTTGTCGCCATCCGGGAAGAAAAGGAGCACCGGTTTGAGAAGCGGATAATTATTCGAGATCCAGACCGCGTAGTAATTATAAAGGCCTTCACCGAATAAAAATTCCGGGCTCAGGTCGTTGCCAACCCGGCTTTTCTGCAAATATTCCAGCGAATTTTTACTGGCGAAAGTAGCTTTGCTCCAATCACTGCGCTCGGCATGAAGGCGGGCTTTGAAACCATAGGCGGCGGCCAGGAAAAAAGCGGCCTCAAAATTTTTCTCATTGGCATCGAACATCCGTTCGGCGTGCGTGATGGTGGTGTCCATGTAAGCATAAAAAGCGCCATCGTATTGTTTGGTGCGGATGTTGGTGGGCACGATTTTCCACCACTGGCTCAAACCCATCAAAAAATAAGGCATGGGGTGTTTCGGGTAGCGGCGGCGGAGCGACTTGAATTGTTTTTCGGCTAAAGCGTATTTAAAATTGTACAGATTATCTACCGCACCGCCAAGTTCATTCTGGATATCTTTGTCGAGCAAAAGCATGCCCCGGATATCTTTGGGTTGCGGCAGAACCACAACCGAATCGATCTCAATAATACGCATGATAGAATCCACAACCTGCTGTTCGCGCACCGAATTGCGGATCGAGTCGTTCTGGGCCTGCGCAGCCAGGGAGAAAAACGCTAGGAAAAAGAGGCAAAAAAGTCGCTTCATAGCTGCAAATAACGAAAAATCGAAAGTAATTAAAAGTAAACGCAACAACTGCGGCGGTGTTGTACTAATTTTGCCTGAATGGCGGAAGTTGATGGCAATAAAAATTGAACACAATTTTAAAGATTTGGGAGATGGGCAGGAATATTTGCCTGAAACGTAGTTCGGCGCAGCCAATTGGGATTTGTAGGATTCAGGGATTTAAGGATTCTTTTCTGAATCAGGATTTACAGAATTTTGAGAATTATCATAATCACGAATTAGGATTTCTCTGTAGAGACACCCTTCTCGTTGCCCTTTTACATTCCCATATCAAGTCTATCGCCAGCGCAGCGTACCTTGAAAATCACGTTAGAAGAGAAGCTAAACTAAAAAGAAGCTCACTACGAAGGAGCATGACACCAGTTTCTGTGAGAGCGGCCTCCAAGACTTCCGGTGCTGACGCAGGAGGCAGCCCGCAAGGGCAGGAAGGATTGCAGCCGCGAACGCAGAAACGAAGCCACCCGGCTTGAGGGAGAAAGTAAACTATGAAAGTAAAATGCTTGTAGTTAAGTACAGAAGCAATCTATAAAAACGCTATCCTTTCAAGTATAAAAACTCAGTAGCAAACTTAACTACTCACCCAATGAAATTTAGCTACGCCGAACCTGTGGTTTCTCCTCACGTCAGGATGACAAAAAAAACGCTTTCATAATCACCAGAAAAACTAAATTCGCTACCAGTTACCAACACAAACCCTTATGGAATTACTGCAAAAACTCTGCGCCATCCACGCGCCATCCGGCAACGAAATCAACATGACAAATTTTGTGCTCGAGTACATTGAAAAGAAAAAAGGCAATTGGAAAGTGCAGCCTCAGATCATTACCGGCGAAGCTTTTCAGGATTGCATCATGCTGGTTTTCGGCAAGCCGCGCACCGCTGTTTTTGCGCATTTAGATTCCATAGGTTTTATGGTTCGCTACGGCCGGCAACTCATTAAAATTGGCGGACCGGATGTGGAAACGGGTTACAAGCTGGTAGGCGAGGACAGCCAGGGAAAAATTGAATGCACTTTACAGGTTGACGAAGAAACCGGCGAATTGACTTACGATTTTGACCGGGAGATCGAGCGCGGCACCGAACTGGTGTTCAAACCTGAATTCCGCGAAACCGAAGAAACTGTACAGTGCTGCTACCTGGATAACCGCTTAGGCGTCTGGAATGCTTTAAAAGTAGCTGAAACGCTGCAAGACGGCATTATTGCTTTTAGTTGCTGGGAAGAACACGGCGGCGGTTCGGTGCGCTACCTGGCCAAATATATTTACGAAACCTACGGCGTGAAACAAGCCCTGATCTCAGACATAACCTGGGTTACGGAAGGCGTGGAAGCCGGCAAAGGTGTGGCGATTTCCCTGCGCGACAGCTTGATTCCGCGGCGTAGTTTTATCATGAAAATCATTGAAATTGCGAAGAAATCAGGCGTACCGTTTCAGGTGGAAGTAGAGAGTGCGGGCGGTTCTGATGGCAAAGAATTACAGCACAGCAGCATTCCCTGGGACTGGTGTTTTATAGGGGCGCCGGAAGATCACGTGCATTCGCCAAACGAGCTCGTGCACAAAGCCGATATTCAGGCCATGACGGAGATGTACAAGGTGCTGTTAAAGGAATTATAAATTTCACGTTCATTTCTTGCAGATTTCATTTAGAAAATTCTATATTTAGAGCAATTAAACGTCATTCACCATCACGCTCAAAATTTTCTAAATGGAACAAATTGTTTACGCAGTCCCGGCGCTGGGCATCCTGGCGCTGCTGTACACCGCCGTAAAATCTGCCTGGGTTACCCGGCAGGATGCCGGCGACGAGAAAATGCAGACCATTGCCCGGTATATTGCCGAAGGTGCTATGGCTTTTTTGAAAGCAGAATATAAGGTACTCACCTATTTTGTGATCATCGGCGCTATTTTACTGGCGTATCTGGGCTTTACCGGCGAAAAATCGCACTGGACCATTTCCCTTGCTTTTATTATGGGCGCGGTGTTTTCGGCCCTGGCTGGTTTTATAGGCATGCGCATTGCTACTAAAGCGAACGTACGTACGGCTCAGGCCGCTAAAACCAGTTTGTCGCGCGCGCTGAATGTTTCTTTTACCGGTGGTTCGGTAATGGGAATGGGCGTGGCCGGCCTGGCTATTCTGGGTCTGGGTTCGCTCTTCATCGTTTTGTATCACATTTTCGTGCAAAGTACCGGTGCCGACGTAAATGGCATTGAAATGGAACGTGCCCTGGAGATTCTGACCGGTTTCTCGTTAGGTGCGGAAAGTATTGCCCTATTTGCCCGCGTTGGCGGCGGTATCTACACCAAAGCTGCCGATGTGGGAGCAGATTTAGTTGGAAAAGTAGAGGCCGGGATTCCGGAAGATGACCCAAGAAATCCTGCTACCATTGCTGATAACGTGGGCGATAACGTAGGCGACGTTGCCGGGATGGGCGCAGATTTATTCGGCTCTTACGTGGCTACGATGCTGGCTACCATGGTTTTAGGCCGCGAAATAATTGCCAACGATAATTTCGGCGGCATTTCGCCGGTTTTATTGCCCATGGTAATTGGCGGCTTGGGAATTATCTTCTCTATAATCGGGGTAATGTTTGTGAAAGTGAAGGAGGGAGGCAACGTGCAGGCCGCGCTGAACTTAGGAAACTGGGTTTCGGTGATCCTGACGGCAGTTGCTTCTTATTTTGTTGTGAACTGGATGTTGCCGGAAACCATGGATATGCGCGGTTTTGAATTCACTTCCATGGAAGTTTTCTACGCCATTATTGTGGGTTTAATTGTGGGTGCTCTCATGAGTATCATCACCGAATATTATACTGCCATGGGTAAACGGCCGGTTAACAGCATTGTGCAGCAAAGCTCTACCGGCCACGCTACTACCGTTATCGGCGGTTTAGCAGTGGGCATGGAATCTACCGTTTTGCCGATTATCGTTTTAGCGATTGGTATTGTGCTTTCCTACGCCTTTGCGGGTCTTTACGGCGTGGCCATAGCCGCTGCCGGTATGATGGCAACTACGGCTATGCAACTCGCCATAGATGCTTTCGGGCCGATTGCTGATAACGCCGGCGGTATTGCTGAAATGAGTGAATTGCCGAAAGAAGTACGCGAAAGAACCGATATCTTAGATGCCGTTGGCAACACGACTGCCGCAACTGGTAAAGGTTTTGCCATTGCTTCGGCAGCCTTAACTTCCTTGGCTTTGTTTGCGGCTTTTGTGGGAATTGCGGGCATCGATGCCATTAATATTTATAAAGCGCCGGTGCTGGCCGGACTTTTTGTGGGCGCCATGATACCGTTTATCTTTTCAGCACTTGCCATTGCGGCGGTTGGCCGGGCGGCTATGGCCATGGTACATGAAGTGCGCCGCCAGTTCCGCGAAATTCCGGGTATTATGGAAGGAACCGGTAAGCCGGAATACGACAAATGCGTGGCCATTTCTACCAAAGCTGCGATCCGGGAAATGATGTTGCCGGGAGCCATTGCCTTAACCGTGCCGGTTTTGGTCGGGTTCGGTTTGAAAGGGGTTTTTGACTATGCTTCTTCCGCCGAAATTCTGGGTGGTTTGCTGGCCGGCGTTACGGTTTCGGGCGTGCTAATGGCGATGTTTCAGGCAAATGCCGGCGGCGCCTGGGATAATGCCAAAAAATCTTTCGAGAAAGGCGTAATGATAAACGGAAAAATGGAATACAAAGGTTCTGAAGCTCATAAAGCCTCCGTAACCGGCGATACCGTTGGCGATCCGTTCAAAGATACTTCCGGACCTTCCATGAACATCCTTATCAAACTTATGTCCATCGTTTCCCTGGTAATTGCGCCGCACATTGCCGATAATTCCAAAGAACACGACCGCCGAATTGAGAATCCGGAAAATACCATTGAGGCGGCTCCCGGAGCAAGAAACAATCAAAATACTGAAAACACGCACGTAATTACAGTAGCCAGAAAATGATATGGTTTTCATCTGAAAAACGGTAGAAAACGCTATGTTTTTAGCCTAAAAAAGTAAAATCCCAAAAGTCCTTCCCGGAATCCTGGAAGGACTTTTTGTTTGCTGGTTTTTAACGCGGTATTTTTATCTGTCTGGATCAGAGTTTTCAGGATTAATCCCACCCAACCCTCACCTAAATCAGGAGAGGGCTTTTTTTACCGTCAGCTAAAGCGGACGGCAATGAATATTTGTCTGAATTGGGATTTGTAGGATTAGGGGATTTAAGGATTCTTGTCTGAACACGATTTCAAGGATTTATGGGATGGACAGGAATTTCGTCTGAATCAGAATTTGCAGAATTAGAGAATTATCAGAATTAAGAATCAGGAATTATAATTTCTTTCTAAAGGCACTTCTTGTGGATACCCTTTCACTTTACCATTTCACGTTTATCGCCAGCGCAGCGTATCCTGAAGATCACGTTATCCGGGAAACTAAACTAAAAAGAAGTGAGCTACAAAGGAGAATGACACCAGTTTCTGTGAGAGCGGCCTCCAAGACTTCCGGTGCCGACGCAGGAGGCAGCCCGGCAGGGCAGGAAGGGTTGCAGCCGCGAACGCAGAAACGAAGCCGCCCGGCTGGAGGGAGAAAGCTCAATTGAAAGTAAAAAGTTAGAGGTTGAAAGCGAAAAACAAGCGAAGAAAACGCTATCCTTTCAGGCTAAAAAACTCAATAGCAAGCTTTCTCAGCTGCTTAAACAGATCTCTCCTCACGCCGGGATGACGAAAAAGTCAGGATGACCAAAGAATAAAACGCTATCTTTTCTAAGCAAAAAACTCTGTGAAATCCTTTAATCCGTATCGATCCTGATCCAAAACGCTATTCTTTCAGGCACAAAACGCAGAGCTTCACGATTAAAAGTTTCCCATTTTGTATTACTTTTGAAACTTCAAACCTGACCAAACCCTTTCAATGGCTGCGCAAACCGTTACCCTGCACGATAAATCTTTTGGCATTTACCTGCCGGAATCCGAAATCCTGAGCAATATTAAAGCCCTTGCCGATAGAATTAACCAGGATTACGCCAGCCTGAACCCGCTTTTTGTAGCGGTTTTGAACGGCTCGTTCATGTTTGCTGCCGACCTGCTGAAAGAGGTAACTGTGCCCTGCGAAATTTCTTTTATGAAGGTGGCTTCTTATGAAAATACCAGCAGCACCGGGCAGGTAACCGAATTGGTTGGCCTGAAAGAAGAAATTGCCGGCCGTCACCTCGTTATACTCGAAGACATTGTAGATACGGGTAATACGGTAGTAAAATTGCTCGATATGTTAGGCGTGCGAAATCCGGCCTCCATCGAGATCGCAACTTTGCTTCAGAAGCCGGAATGCCTGCAACACAAACTTGATGTAAAATACACCGGCCGCGAAATTCCGAATGATTTTGTAGTAGGTTATGGCTTGGATTACAACGGTTTAGGAAGGAACCTGCGCGATATTTATAAGGTGATCTAACGTTTTTTGAGCATAGACTTATAAAAGGAAGCCAGATTTTCGTTTAAAAGCTCTACCATTTCCGGCTCCGACCGTTTGCGCGGCGGAATGTTTTGCGATGCCTTTATAAAGTAGGGGAAAGGTTTGGTAAGCTGGTGGAAATCATTGTCCCGCACCACGAGCGCTTTAAACGAAACTTCGGCGTTGTTGCTGGCATTCAGGTCGTCCGGTTCCGGGCGGTATTGTTCCAGGTCGGTAATTTCAGCCACGTAATAGTTGCGTTCTGTAATTTGAGGGTCGGCCGCCGGTTGCAGATTTTCATTTACAAACCCGCCCATATAATTGCCGGCTTTTATTTTTTCAGAATTAGTGCTGAAGAAGAAATAAACCGGGCAAAACTTGAAATGCTGCTGAAAAGCGGCGATCAAACGTTTGTTTTCTGCTTCCTGTCTTCGCTTTAACGTAGCGGCCATCTGCTCGTTTCCCGCTTTTTCCAGGCTGGAAATGGCTTTTTCTGAGGTTCGGAGCCGAACCAGCAATACCCCGTTTTTAAGGTTTTGAATGTGCGTCCTGGCCTGGATATCGGAAGGGATTGTTTGCTTTTTCTTTCCGGCCGTGCGATTCGATTTACGGCTGGTTTCTACTGCTTCCGGTTGTGCGTTTAAAGCCTCCTTTTTATTCAGGGACGGGTTTTGCTGCGAAAAGGCCGACGCAGATAACAGCAACAGAAGCACGATTGAAGTCATAGCTTTCTTCATATTAAAAGGATAATTTTCTATAAGATTAACAGTTTACGCGAATTTATTCTTATTTTTGCTCTTTATTTTCACGAAGAAAGCATGCTGAACCTCGTTTTATTTGGCCCTCCGGGCGCTGGCAAAGGTACTCAAAGCCAGAAACTGATTGATAAATATAACCTAGTACACCTTTCTACCGGTGATTTGTTACGTTCTGAAATTACGGCCGGCACGGAGCTTGGTTTAAAAGCCAAAGCGCTGATGGACCAGGGTATGCTGGTGCCCGACGAAGTGGTGATCGGGATGATCGATAACAAACTGAAGGAAAATAAAACGGCCGGCGGTTTCATTTTCGATGGTTTCCCGCGCACGGTTCCCCAAGCCGAAGGCCTCGACCGCCTTATGGAAGAGAACGGCACCGAAATTACCTGCATGATCGCGCTGGAAGTAGACGAAGAAGAACTTACCAAACGCCTGTTGCTGCGCGGTAAAACCTCCGGCCGCCCCGACGATCAGAACGAAGAACTGATCCGCAAGCGCGTGCAGGAATACAACAACAAAACCACGCCGGTAGCCAATTACTACGAAAAGCAAGGTAAATTCTTTTCGGTGAATGGCATTGGCGAAATTGAAGAGATTTTTGCCGAAAGCTGTGCCATTATCGACCGGCATCTGGCCAAAGCAGAATAAATACGCATATTAATCCTGCCGGAAAAACGGTAGGATTTCAGGCTTAAAAACTATATCGGAAGCCGGTTTTGCCTCAGGTGAAACCGGCTTTCAGCTATCATTAAAATCCATAAACGTGTCAGGTTCAAACTTCATCGACTACGTAAAAATATGTTCGCGCTCTGGTCACGGCGGCGCCGGTTCTGCGCATTTGCACCGCGATAAAAAGAATGCCAAAGGCGGCCCCGACGGCGGCGACGGCGGACGCGGCGGCCACATTATTCTGCGCGGCAACGCCCAGCTCTGGACGCTTTTACACCTGCAATATCAGAAACACGTAATTGCCGGTCGCGGCGAAAACGGTGGCTCCAGCCACAGCACCGGTGCGCAGGGCCAGGATATTATTCTGGATGTGCCCATCGGAACCATTGCCCGCGATGCGGAAAGCGGTGAACTGAAAGCCGAAATTGTGGAAGACGGCCAGGAAATTATTCTTACGCCCGGCGGTCGCGGCGGCCTGGGCAATTCGCATTTTAAATCTTCTACCAACCAAACCCCGCGAAACGCGCAGCCCGGCGAAGAAGGCATTGAAGAATGGGTGATTCTGGAATTGAAATTACTGGCCGATGTTGGTCTGGTTGGTTTCCCGAATGCCGGCAAATCTACCTTGCTTTCGGTTGTTTCGGCGGCGAAGCCAAAAATTGCCAATTATCCGTTTACCACCCTGGTGCCAAACCTGGGCGTTGTGGCTTACCGCGATTATAAATCTTTCGTAATGGCCGATATTCCGGGCATTATTGAAGGCGCTTCCGAAGGCCGTGGTTTGGGCATCCGTTTCCTGAAACACGTTGAGCGTAACTCCATTCTATTGTTCATGATCTCGGCCGAAAGCCCGGATATTCTGGAAGAATACCACATTCTGCTAAACGAACTGGAAACTTTCAACCCCGAATTACTGGATAAAAAGCGTTTGCTGGCCATTACCAAATCCGACCTGATGGACGATGAGCTGGAAGCCGAAATGCGCCAAACCCTGCCAACCGATCTGCCCACTATTTTCATTTCCAGCATTACCAATAAGAATATAATGGAGCTGAAAGATATGATCTGGAAAGCGTTGAACGATAAGTGATTACTTAATTGTTGAGTTGTTGATCGCTGATCGTCAATTGCTGATTGTTTTCAGGATTTCAGCCTGGAAATGGTATCATTTAAATGCATAAAAGTATCGGCAACGAAAAATAGCGTTAGGAAACATTCCTAATTATTAATTCTTAATTATTGATTAAAAAGGTGCCACTATGTCAGAAAAACGCTTTGGCAAATTAATTGATAAGCTGGCCGATAAGTCTAAAAAGATAATTACAGGTATGAAAACCGGAAAAGATAAAAATAAGCCCGACTCGGAAGAGCATGTAGATAAGCACGAAAACGTTGAAGGTCAGACTGTAACGGAAGAACAGGAAACCATTCCTGCCGATCATCAGATGCCGGATGTGCCAACCGATACGCTTTCGAAAACGGAGGAAGAACTGAGTGAGATGAAGGATAAATACCTGCGCCTTTTCTCCGATTTTGAGAATTTCCGCCGTCGTACATCCAAAGAACGCCTGGAACTGATGAAATCTGGCGGTGAAGACGTAATGACTGCCTTATTGCCCGTAATGGATGACCTGGACCGTGCCAAAATGGCCATGGAAAATGCCACCGATGTAGACGCTGTAAAAGAAGGTCTGGAATTGGTTTTCGGAAAACTGGCCAGCATTTTACAACAAAAGGGGCTGAAACCTATGGATGCCAAAGGCCAGCCATTCGATGCGGACCTGCACGACGCGATTACCCAAACGCCGGCCGGCGACGAAATGAAAGGCAAAGTGGTAGATGAAATTGAAAAAGGCTACTACCTGAACGATAAAGTGATCCGCTTCGCAAAAGTGGTTATTGGAGCATAAAATACAATGGCAAAAAGAGATTATTACGATGTGTTAGGCGTGAGTCGGGAGGCAAGTGCGGAGGAAATTAAGAAAGCCTATCGCAAAATTGCCATTAAATATCACCCCGATAAAAACCCGGACGACCACACGGCGGAAGATAAATTTAAGGAAGCTGCTGAGGCCTACGAAATTCTGAGTAATCAGGAGAAAAAGGCGCGTTACGACCGTTTCGGCCACCAGGGCATGAACGGCGGCGGCGGTTTTGGCGGCGGCCACATGAACATGGAAGATATTTTCTCCCAGTTCGGCGATATTTTCGGCGGCGGCGGTGGCGGCTTCGGCGATTTCTTTGGCGGCCAGCAACGTGGCGGCCGCAGAGTGCGCAAAGGCAGTAACTTACGCATTAAGCTCAAGCTGAACCTGGAAGAAATTGCCAACGGCGTTGAGAAAAAAATTAAAGTAAAGCGCTACGTAGCCTGCGAAGCCTGTTCCGGCAACGGTTCTAAAAACGGCGCTTCGTTACAGAATTGTTCTTCCTGCCAGGGTTCCGGCCAGGTGAGAAAAGTGGTAAATACCATGCTGGGCCAGATGGTGAGCACGGCAACCTGCCCAACCTGCCACGGCGAAGGCAAAATTGTAACCCAGAAATGCGAAGTTTGCCACGGCGAAGGGCGTCAGCTGCAGGAAGAAGTGATTCCGATCAACATTCCGGCGGGCGTGGCCGATGGTATGCAACTGAGCATGAGCGGTAAAGGCAACGTGCCGGAGCGCGGCGGTGTTCCGGGTGATCTTTTAATTCAGATTGAAGAAGAAGCCCATCCAACCCTGAAACGTGACGGCAACAACGTGGTTTACGACCATTACATTAGCTTTGTAGATGCGGCTTTAGGTGCAAGCATAGAAGTACCAACCATTGAAGGCAAAGCGAAAATTACGCTGAAAGCGGGAACGCAAAGCGGCGAAATTCTGCGACTGCGCGGCAAAGGGATTAAAGACCTGAACGGCTACGGCAGAGGCGACCAGCTGATCTACATCAACGTCTGGACGCCGAAGAACCTGAGCAGTTCGGAAAAAGACCTGTTGGAAAAGTTACGTGATTCGCAGAACTTTGCGCCAAATCCGGGCAAGAACGAAAAAGGCTTCTTCGAGAAAGTGAAAGAGTATTTTCAGTAACAGCATTGTATTACCCTGTTTTATTGTTTTAGTTTTTGTTTGTTAGAGAAAGCCGGTTTAGAAACTTAAACCGGCTTTTTCGTTTTTAAAACGCTAGGGTTTGGGGCAGAAAAAGTACCTGCATTTTCAGATAATAAAGAGAATAGAAACTACTTGTTTAAGACGCCGTAAGCAATTGTTCGAGCATTTTTTTTTCAACTTAATAAACCACCCAAACCATGACCTTAACCCTGGAACAAGCTCAAGCCATGATTGCCGCAGCTACCGCTAAAGCCAAAGAACTGAACGTAAAAATGAATATTGCGGTAGTTGATGCCGGCGCCAATTTAACGGCTTTCGTGCGGATGGATGGGGCTTGGTTGGGCTCGGTAGATATTTCGATCAAGAAAGCTAAAACGGCGCGCTTTTTCGATATGCCGACTGGCGAGATCGGGAAAATATCGCAGCCTGGCGGTTCGTTATACAATATTGAGCACTCCAATAATGGCCTGATCACGTTTCCCGGAGGCATTCCGATAAAAGCGGCCAACGGTGAAATTATAGGCGCGATCGGTGTATCGGGCGACTCTGTGGAAAACGACCATACTGTAGCCAGCGCAGGTTTAGAAGCCTACAAGTAAAAAAAAACAAAACGAAAAAGCCGGCAGTTATACAACTGCCGGCTTTTTCGTTTTAAAATGCTATGGTTTCAGGCCGTAAAACTCAATTCTTTTCCAGCCAGGCAATCCAGTCTTTTGCGGTCTGGGTCCAGCCAGTTCCCCGGTCCGGAATGCCTTCGCCTTTAGCATCGACTTTAAAGTAATTATGTTCCAGACCGACGTAATCTTTAAAGGTGAAATTCTTTTTCTTGTCGCGGATCATGGCAATGCGCATAAAATCGTTGTATGGTGCGCAATGATCTTTGGTGCCATACGTAACCAGAACCGGCACTTTTATTTGCTGGAAATTATCGAAGGAGGGTTGATTGGCACTTAATTCATATCTGTATTGCTGTTCCAGCGTGAAACCCGGATGCACAGGCAGGTCAGGTGATTTATTCACCAGTTTTTCCCAGTATTCGAAAGTATCATTCGTATAAGTTTTGGTAGAATCGTCGTATGGGCGGCATTGGTGGATCATTGTTGCCATTTGTCCGAATGGGTTAGCGCTGGAACTGATCACGTGGGTTACGTCTTTGGAGATCCTGGCGAGTTTGGCCACAATCGTTCCGCCTTCGGAATGCCCGGCAATTACCATTTTTTTAGAATCTACCCAAGGCTGCTTTTTCAGGAATTTCAGCACCTTCGCATCACGGTCCACGTAATAATCGATGTGGTTAAGTTCCTGGTACTTTGCGGGAAACAAACCGGTTTTCGGATCGGTGTATTCGCCGCGGTTAGTTATATTTTTAAAATTAACAATAGCCGGAACGCCGGGCTTGCTTACAAAAACCACATGGTAATCTTTGGTCAGGATCCGGGTATCGAAAGGCATGATGGAAGCGAATCCCTGGCCTTCGTATTCGATCAGCAACGGAATAGGTAACGATCCTTTTTCCAGCAGCATAACGGGTTTCCGAAGCGCTTCCTCGCCCTTTTTCGAATGAATTACCAGGTCTACCGTATCTTTTTTATAAGGCATTTTCACGATGCGGTATCCAAAATCTTCCGGTTTGTATTTTTGGGCCATGGCACCGGAACCGCTGAAAACGAACAGGGAAATATGCAGCAAACAGGTTTTAATACGGATGTTCATAAGCTGAATTAATATTTTTCTAAGTTTGAAAACGGTAGGGTTTTGCGGGCAAAAAGTATGAAGTGCCTTATTCATAAAAAATAGCGTACCCGTTCTGATCGTAATTGAATGTCCACGATTTATTAACCGATTCATATACAAATCCATTGCGGTTTTTCCGGTGGCGGGTGTAGCTTCTGAAGTTATGATTAGATAAGGTCCGTAAAAATACTTCCTCGAAAATAGCCAGGCTTTTGAGCTGGTTCGGAGCTTGGTCATAATCTCCAAACGTTTCCGTTTCGGTATAAATCGTATCCTGCAAATAATGGTCGAAGCTTAAGGTTTCAGTTTTTTGAAGGTTTCCGGCGGCATCGAAAAAGAAGCGTTTAATAGTAGAAATGTTGCGGTCTTTGTGCTGGGTATAAGATAGCCTGTGGCCGGCATAAAAAAACAAGGTTGTATCGTACGGATGGCTGGTGTTCATGGCGTTATGCCGGATAATCTTATGGATCTGGCCATAGAAGTTCAGGAATACCCGTTTAGGTTCATTGCCAAAATTCAGTTCCGGATCTTTCTGGGTAATAATAATCTCGCGCCCTTTGTGGGTTATATCTTCATAAAGTTCAGGCCGGAAAGCGGATCCAAAACCCGTATTCGGGTTGATTTGAATAAAACCGCCCTGCCTTTTACTTACCTGGCCATTTGCGTTGTACGATAGCGTTACCAGCGGTTCCGGGCCCATAAAAACGTTAAGGGGATAGGCCATGTATTTTATCAAATATTTATCGGGCTTGGGAACCGGGTTTTCAAAATCGGATTTACAGGCGAAAAAGGGTAGGAAAAAGAGTACTAAAAGTAACTTGCGCATAAAGTAAGAAGCCAAATGATCGCCCTAAATTACAGGATTAAAGTTGCCTTGCAAATATACCTTGTTGCTTTTGCTGTTTTATGTTAAAGAGGTTCAAATGCAGCAGTGTTCATTTTTCCTTTCAGCTTAAAGTTAATCTTCCTGCTTGCACATTCGGGGCAAACGCGTAGTTTTACAGTACAAAACCTTAGCGTTTTCCGCACAAAAACTATGTTGCAGATAAAAGAAGTCAGTAAAAAATACGCCAGCCACCTGGCCCTCGATCATGTGAGTTTCGAGATCCCGAAGGGCTGCATTTTTGGTTTGCTGGGCCCGAACGGCGCCGGTAAAACCTCGCTCATCCGCATTATTACCCAGATAACCGGCGCCGATACCGGCGAAATTCTGTTTAAAGGCGAAAAACTGCAGCCTGATCACATCCGGTATATGGGGTATCTGCCCGAAGAGCGTGGCCTTTACAAAAAAATGAAAGTAGGCGAACAGCTGCTTTATTTAGCTCAACTCAAAGGTTTAAGCAAAGCCGAAGCCACAAGCCGCATTAAAAAATGGATCGATAAACTGGATTTGCGCAGCTGGCTCGATAAAACCATCGAAGACCTGAGCAAAGGCATGCAGCAGAAAGTGCAGTTCATTGCTACCGTGGTGCACGAACCCGAGCTGATCATTCTCGATGAACCTTTTTCCGGTTTCGACCCGGTAAATGCCAATATTATTAAAGACGAAATTCTGGAACTTCGCGAAAAAGGCAGCACGATTATTTTTTCTACGCACCGCATGGAAAGCGTGGAAGAGCTCTGCGACAATATCGCGCTCATCAACAGATCTAAAAAAGTGCTCGACGGGCCGGTGAAAACGATTCGCGACAGCTATAAAACCAACACTTTTATGGTGGAAGGCAAAGGGAAACTACTGCTCGCTTCGCCTGATTTTAAAGTGCTGGAGCAAAACGAGCACCACGGTTTTTTCCATGCCACGGTTCAGATCTTAGATAACCAGAGCCCGAATGTTTTACTACGGTATATGCTGGAACGGGTAGAAATTCACGCTTTCCGTGAAAAAATACCGAGCATTAACGACATCTTTATTCAAACTGTAACCGAAAAAATATATGCATAAGATCTGGCTCATCGTTCAACGTGAATATTTAACCCGCGTCCGGAAAAAAAGCTTCATCATCATGACCTTGGTGGGACCGCTTTTAATGGCTGCGCTCATGGTGGTGCCGATCTGGCTGACCACCATTTCCGACGATTCTGAAACCATAGAAGTGCTGGATGAAAGCGGTTTGTTTGCCGGAAAATTTCAAAACGAAGGTGATCTGAAGTTCAAACCGGTTTCCGGTTCGGTAGAAGCTGCCAAAAAAAGGGTGATGGAAACCGAAAATACCGCGCTGCTTTACATTCCGAAAATTAACCTGGATAAACCGGAAGGCATTAAACTTTTTTCGCAGGAAAATACGAGTTTAACCACGCAGATCGGGCTGGAGAAAATGCTGAAACGCGAGATCGAGGAACAGAAATTTGCCCGTTCCGGCGTAGATAAAAAAGTACTCGACCAGATCAAAACCGACATCAGCATCAGCACGGTAAACATGGCCGACGGCGATGAGAAAAGCAGCAACGCGGCGGTTACTTCGGCGGCCGGCTATATTGGCGCCATTCTGATCTACATGTTCATTTTTATTTACGGCGTACAGATCATGCGGGGCGTGATAGAAGAAAAAACGAACCGCATTGTGGAAGTAGTTATTTCTTCGGTAAAGCCTTTTCAACTCATGATGGGGAAAATTCTGGGCATTGCCGCCGTGGGTTTAACGCAGTTCCTGCTCTGGATCATGCTTTCCACCGCCATCGTTTCGGTAGTTTCTTCCCAGTTCAAGGTAGATCGTTTTTCAGACGAAAAGATTGAGGAAACCCTGAAAACCACTTCCGATGCGGGGCAGGCCAAAGAAATGCACGATATTTTCAGCGCGATTAATAACCTGAACGTGCCGCTTTTGCTGGGCTGTTTCCTGTTCTATTTTTTAGGCGGTTACCTGCTTTACGGCGCATTATTCGGGGCGGTAGGCTCGGCGGTAGACAATGAAACCGATACGCAGCAATTCCTTTTCCCGATCACGATCCCGCTCATCATGTCGTTTATTGTGGCGCAAACGGTTATCATTAAAAACCCCGACGGTCCGGTTGCTTTCTGGATGTCGGTAATTCCGTTCACGTCGCCTATTTCCATGATGCTGCGTTTGCCTTTCGGGGTGCCTACCTGGCAACTTTTGCTTTCTATGGCCATGCTGATTTTAGGCTTTATTTTTACGGTATGGCTGGCGGGTAGAATTTACCGCGTGGGTATTTTAATGTATGGTAAGAAAGTAAATTACCGCGAATTGAGTAAATGGTTGTTTTATAAAGGTTAATCTTAACCCTCCTCTAAAAAAAAGGGAGGGTTTTTTTATGTTTTTCCTTGGGTTATGCTGTCCTATAGCAAAAATGCTTTTTGGTAGTTTTTATGCCTGAAAGCATACCGTTTTCATAGATTGCTTTTGTTCTAAACTACAAGCATTTTACTTTCATAGTTTACTTTCTCCCTCAAGCCGGGTGGCTTCGTTTCTGCGTTCGCGGCTGCAATCCTTCCTGCCCTGGCGGGCTGCCTCGTGCCTCGGCACCGGAAGTCTTGGAGGCCGCTCTCACAGAAACTGGTGTCAGCTTCCTTCGTAGCTGGCTTTTTTTTAGTCTACTTTTCTTCAGTCCTTGATTTCAGGATAGGCTGCGCTGGCGATAGGTGTGAAATCAGGTGTTAAAAATCCTGTCCATCATTTCAATCCCTAAAATCCTGTTCATACGAAAATCCTTAAATCCCTAAATCCTAAAAAAACTATTCAGACAAAACTCATTGCCCTCTGCTTTAGGTTACGGTCTCTAAGCTCCCGTCCTTTTCAAGTCGCAGATTCCGGAGAATTTCGGGCAAGGGGTTGGGGTGGTTGCCCTGCACTGCTGGCTGCTTTACCAGAAGAACCTGATGCGTAAATCCGATTTTGGCTGAAATTTCCTAAACTCTTTCTATCTTTAGCATATCCCATTCCTCAAACCCATGAAGCGCTTTTTTACGTTGCTGCCCCTTGTTTTTCTGTTACTTGCTATGAATGAAAAAACGGCTTACCAGCTTTTTACTTCCGAAGGGAAAGCCACCGATACCGATAAAATGTTACGGGAACTGGCAAAAGCGGATGTCATTCTTTTCGGCGAACAGCATAACGATTCGGTGGCGCATGCCTTGCAATTGCTCGTTACGCAAAAACTTTTTCAGACGCATGGTAGTCAATTGGTTTTAGGCGCCGAAATGTTTGAAAGCGATGTGCAGCTGGTGCTGGATGAATATTTGAGCGGTAAGATTAAGGAAAACAATTTTGAAGCGGAATCGCGGCCCTGGAGTAATTACACAACTGATTATAAACCTTTAATAACGTTTGCCAAAACGCATAGCCTGAAGTTTATAGCCACTAATGTGCCGCGCCGTTATGCCGCTTCGGTAGCTGGTTCGGGCGTGGAAAGTTTAACCAGTTTTAGCCCGGAAGCGCAGAAACTGATGGCGCCGCTGCCTTATAAAATTGATTTAGAATTGCCGGGTTATAAGAATATGCTCACCATGTTTGGCGGTTCGCACGGCATGGGAGAGAAGGGCAATAAAATGGTGGCAGCCCAGGCGCTGAAAGATGCTACCATGGCCCATTTTATTCTGAAGAACCTGCAGCCGGGCCAGAAATTCCTGCATTTTAACGGTTCGTACCATTCCGATAATTTCGAAGGCATTTACTGGTACCTGAAACAGCAAAAGCCCGATCTGAAAATTATCACCATTTCTAATGTTAGCCAGAAAGAGCTGAAAAAACTGGACAAAGAAAACCGGAAGAAAGCTGATTTTATTCTGGTAGTTCCAGAAGATGCGCCGAAATCGTATTGAGGAGGAAACGGTACGGAAAGGGCACAAAAAAGTCCGGCTTGTTTCCAGGCCGGACTTTTTGAAGTAAAAACGATAGCGTTTTATTTTTTAAGCGCTGAAAGAGCTTCCGCAGCCGCAGGTGCTTTTGGCTTGCGGATTGTTGAAAGTAAAGCCGCGGGCGTTCAGGCCATCCTGGAAATCTACTTCCATTCCCATAACATACATACCGTGCTTTTTGTCCATGATCAGCGTAACGCCTTCCAGATCAAAGGTTTCGTCAGCTTCTTTGGCTTTGTCGAAACCCAGCAGATAAGACATGCCCGAGCAGCCGCCACCTTGCACGCCAATGCGCAACCCGTAGCCTTCCGGCACGTTTTTATCTTGCATAATTGTCTTTACTTCCGCCAACGCCTTCTCAGTGATGGTGATCGGCGCTTTTTTTATTGTTGAAGTTTCCATGTTCTACAGTTTTGATGCGTAAAAATACGAAATATATTCCGGAAAAAATCCGCTTCCGTATTTTGGTAAAACGATATTAATCCTGAAATGATTTCAAAAATATTCCGATATTTAGAACGCTAAAAATCTAATCCTGCATGAACACTTCCGAACTGATATTCGACCTGCTTAAAATCATTCTGCCGTCTGCCCTTTTATTGACCGGGATGTACTTCCTGGTAAAAAGTTACGTTGACCGCGACTACAAACTCCGCTTGCTGGAGCTGCGCATGAAAAACGCCGAAACCGTGCTCCCGATCCGGCTGCAGGCTTACGAGCGCATGACGCTTTTCCTGGAACGCATTACGCCCAGTAACCTGCTTATTCGCGTGAGCAGCAGCGGCCACACCGCCTCCGATTACCACCGGATGCTCATCAACGATATCCGGAACGAATACAACCACAACCTTTCGCAGCAGATCTACATGACCGACCAGACCTGGGAAAGAATACAGAGTGCGAAGGAAAACGTGGTTACGCTCATAAACCGTTCGTACCACGAAATGCAGGATAAAAGCAAAGGCACCGATCTGGCCAAACGCATTCTGGAAACCATCATCGCCCAGGAAACCGACCCGACCGCGCATGCCATTACCGTGATGAAAAAAGAGATCAACCAGGTTTTTTAACCTAAAAGCATAGCGTTTTACAATGAAAGCCAGCTTCTGCGAGAGGCTGGCTTTTAGTTTTTCTGCCGGAAACACAATCGGTTTCAATGCAAAAACCTGTGAGGTTTAAAATCTCACAGGTTTGCTAAGGGTTTTTTAGGTGAAAAGGATACCGTTTTTATAACTTTACCAGTTTGGAAGTCAGGCTTTGTTTTTCGGAAGTAACCGTAACCTGGTAAATGCCTTTGCTTAAAGCAGAAATGTTGAGTTGCTGTATTTGGCTGTTTTTGGAAGTGTTAGTTTGCAGAACAATCCGGCCGGTGTAATCAGTAATGGTGATAATGGCTGCTTTATTTTCGAAGGAGTTTGGTAGCTGGATTTGGAGTAGATCATTAGCCGGGTTCGGGTATATGCCTAAGGTTTGGTTTTCAGCAATTGCTTCCGATTTGCCCAGCAAGATATTGTTGTTAAAGAAATTCTGCACATTTTGAGCATCCTGGGAAGCTGTTACGAGGCTATTCAAATTAGAACTTCCGCGGCTGTAATTATAGGCAACCGTAAATTTCAATTCCTGGCCGGCGTTTAGGTTGAATGGTCCGATAGAACCAAGTCCTCTTCTGTCGCCGGGTGTATTTGACGATTGGCCAGTTGGTTGCGCTTTACTTTCAGACCAACCATTTGCTCCACCTGGAAACATATAAGAAGCAGGAGGATTGCTTTGATTGGTTCCATCACCCCATTGCGTTAAGAACTTGCCATCTCGCCAAACGCCGCTCATGTAGTTGTAAAAATCTGAAGCGCGGGAAGGATTACCATTAGTAGGGTTACTATCGTTTTGGTAATAAATAAAGTGACTCATCTTGTTATCGAGGAAAATAACCGATTGTGCCGGTGGGTTGGCGCCGTAGCCATTTGGATTTATAGTAACCTGGCCATAGATGGTTTGTTTGGTAAAAGTGGTGTCTTCATCATAGTTGTCGCCATTATAGACGTAAAAACGATTCTGAAGGGTATCGCAGCCTATAAAATCATCATCATAATAGCCAAGGTCGAAATCTACCCAGATGCCGGCGTAGAAATTCTGTAAATTAATGGTGCCCCGGTTAATGATGCGGTACTCGGTGAAGAGGGTATTGAAAACGGCCGCGCTGGCTGGGTTATCAAACCCGTAATGCATTACATGAACTTCTGCGTTCATGGATGGCGATAAAGGGTATTTCTCATTGCCTTTGTCATTTAGAATGAGATAGATCGCCTGATCGCCGTTTATATTCGGGTAATCGCCTTGCGCCGGAGAATAAACGCCATCGTTGTTCAGGTCTACAAATGGGGCGAGCTGAGCCGCTTCTCCTTTAGAAATATCGCCATTTCCGGGCCAGGTTGCGATAGCTTTTGGCATCGTATAACCGGGTTTGTTGTAATTGGCCATGTGGTTTTGGATTTCCGTTTTACTTACTTTCCAAAGCTTGTCGTATTTAACCGTGTGGCTTGTATCCTGAACTGTTGCAATTGGTCCGGGCCAATAACCCCCGTGATTAATAGAACCTTGCCGGTAGGTTTGCTGCGATACATAAAGCTGTCCGGAATGATCTTTCCCGCCAATCCAGAGCGCCCCGGCATAAATAGTATGTTTTCCGCTGCCACGGGGCACTTCAAACCTTGCGTTCATTAAGTCTGTGAAAGCATCGCCTCCGGTTAAAATATGCGGTTTGATATTCGATACATCCAGCTTTTCGTTAGCCAATCCATGGGTTTGAGTGCCCTGGCTGTAAGCGTTAAAAGTTATTCCGAGCAAAAGGAGAGTTAGCGCTTTTTTCATCGTGGTAAGTTTGGGTTCGTTACAAAGACGAACTTGATGTTACAAACGCTGCTTTGGGTTTTAAGAAACAACAAGTATTTTTTTCATACGCTTCTCAAGCCATTTATTTAAACTTTTTCTATTGGAAACAATAGGGTTTTAAAACTGCCCCAAACCTGTGAGATTTTAAAATCTCACAGGTTTGGGGCAGTTTTTTAGCAGGAAACCATACCGTTTTTACAATTTTACCAGCTTAGAAGAAATCGTTTGTTCTTCGGAAATAACGGTTACCTGGTAAATACCTTTGCTTAGACCCGAAATGTTGAGTTGCTGGTTTTGGCTGGCTTTTATCGCTTTCGTTTCCAGTACTATGCGGCCGGTATTATCGGTAATGGCAATAGTGGCTTCCTTGTTCCGGAGTGAATTTGGTAATTGAATTTGCAACAGATCGGAAGCCGGGTTTGGGAAAAGCATTAACGATTGTGAAAGTATTTCGGGTTTGGTGGCGCTAACTATTGAGCTGCGGAAGAAATTTTGCACGGTCTGGGCATCCTGAGCGGCCGTTACTAGACTGTTCAGATTAGATGTGCCGCGACTATAGTTGTAAGCTACTGTAAATTTCAGGTCCTGGCCGGCGTTCAGATTAAACGGGCCGATAGAACCGACGCCGCGACGGTCGCCCGGAACATTGGAGCCAGCAGGTGGTAAATTATTCACTTCAGACCAACCTGCACCGGTTACCGGATTTCCGGGGAACATATAATTGGCTGGCGCATTTAGTGTATCGGTACCGTCGCCGCCGTAGGTTAAACGTTGGCCGTTTTTCCAGTAACCGCGCATATAGTTGTAATAATCAGATGCCCAGCCCGGATTGCCATTTACAGGATTGCTATTATTGTTGTAGTAAACAAAATGGCTCATTTTTTTATCCAGAAAGATTACTGATTGTGCCGGTGGATTGGCTCCGTAACCATTAGGATCTATGGTAATTGGTCCGGTGCCGGTCTGATGGGTGAAAATAGTGTCTTCGTCATAATTATCGCCGTTATAAACGAAAAAACGATTCTGAAGCGTATCGCAACCAATAAAATCGTCAATGTAATAACCCAGATCAAAATCTACCCAAACGCCGGCGTAAAAATCCTCCAAATTTATGGTGCCGCGGTTTATAACGCGATATTCCGTGAAGAGCGTATTGAAAACGGCAGCGTTTGCCGGGTTATCATACCCGTAATGCATTACGTGAACTTCGGCATTCATGGACGGTGATGAAGGTATTTTTACGTTTCCATTATCGTTCAGAATGAGGTAGATTGCCTGATCGCCATTAATATTCGGGTAATCGCCTTGTGCCGGCGAATAAATTCCGTCGTTGTTTATATCGATGAAAGGGGCAAGTTTAGCGGCTTCGCCATTTGCTGCATCACCATTACCCGGCCAGTTGGCAATATCGGCAGGCATCGTGTAGCCTGGTTTGTTGAAATCGGCTATATGGGTCTGAATTTCGGCTTTGCTTACCTTCCAGAGTTTGTCGTATTTAGCAGAGTGGGCCGTACCTTGTACAGCACCAATTGGACCGGGCCAGTAACCAGCATCATGTGGTGCTCCTTGCCTGTACGTTTGGGCTGAAAGATATAGGTTGTTTTGTTGGTCTTTGCCTCCAATCCAGAGTGCGCCAGCAAAAATAGTATGTTTTCCGCTGCCTCTCGGTACTTCAAATGCCGGCAAGCCATTAACAGTACCCATTGATCCAAATGAATTGAACATATCGCCGCCCGTTAAAATAGTGGGATTGATGTTCGAAACATCCAGGTTTAGTTTGGCCTGACCATGTGTTTGCGTGCCCTGACTGAAAGCGTTAAAAGTTATTCCGAATAAAAGAAAGGTAAGTGCTTTTTTCATAGTTGCCGTTTTGCGTTCTTTTCATTGACAAGTTTGATGTTACAAACGCTGCTTCAGCTTTTAAGAAATGTTAAGTTTTTCTAAGTAGTTTTTCAACCAGAAACCCTACCGTTTTAAAACGAAAAACCTGTGAGGTTTTAATACCTCACAGGTTGGCTAAGTGTTTTTCGGCTGAAAAGGGTAGCGTTTTTAAGCTTGTGCTGCTACCGTTTTGCGTTGGTTTTCTATCGCGCTTTGGTAGCAAGCTTCGTAAAGCGGTACAATTTTACCGGTTTCAAATTGCTGGGCGTGGGCAAGCGCAGCAGCTTTAAAGCGCGGCAGATTTTCTTCCTGCAGCACAAAAAGCGCATTTTTTACCATGTCGTCCACGTCGCCGATGTTGCTCAGGAAACCAGTTACGCCTTGCACGTTCAGTTCCGGAATGCCGCCCGCGTTCGAGGAAATGACCGGCACTTCGCAGGCCATGGCTTCCAGGGCGGCCAGACCGAAGCTTTCTTTTTCGGAAGGCATTAAAAACAGGTCGGCAATGGAAAGCACTTCCTCCACGGCTTCGAGTTTGCCTAAAAAGCGCACATCCTGGCAAATGTTCAGGTCGCGGCAAAGTTTTTCAATTCCCGGCCTTTCCGGCCCGTCGCCTACCAGCAATAATTTACTGGCAACGGTTTTTCTGACCTCAGCAAAGATCCGGATCACGTCTTCCACCCGTTTTACCTGCCGGAAATTAGACGTATGCACAAGCAGTTTTTCGCCGAAAGGGGAGATAGCTGCCTTGAAATGTTCTTTGGGTTGTTTCCGGAAACGCTCCAGGTTTATAAAGTTCGGGATCACTTCGATCTCTTTCTCGACCTTGAAATATTTGTAGGTTTCCACTCTCAGGTCGTCCGAAACCGAAGTAACCGCGTCAGACTGGTTGATGCTGAAGGTAACCACCGGTTCATAAGAAGGATCTTTGCCCACCAGCGTAATATCGGTGCCGTGCAGCGTAGTAATAACCGGAATGTTGATGTTCTGCGTTTTCAGGATCTGCTTCGCCATGTAGGCCGCCGAGGCGTGCGGAATGGCGTAATGCACGTGCAGCACATCCAGCTTCTCGAATTTTACGATGTCTACCATTTTGCTGGCCAGCGCCAGTTCGTAAGGCGGATAGTGAAAAAGCGGGTAATCCGGGATATAAACTTCGTGGTAAAACAGGTTTTCGTTGAAGAAATCGAGGCGGGCGGGTTGGCTGTAGGTAATAAAATGCACCTGGTGGCCTTTCTGGGCCAGGGCTTTGCCCAATTCGGTAGCCACCACGCCGGAGCCGCCAAAGGTTGGGTAACAAACAATGCCTATTTTCATAGCAATTCTTTTTTTCGGAGCCGGAAATAGCAATTTTATTTTAGAGAAAACAAATGGGTGTTCTTATGATTTTGTAATTTTTAATTTGTTGCTTTTGCTATTATATAACTGTTTTTGGCTGGAGTGGGTATTTCAATATTGGTTTTTATTTCCGGAGCTTTTGAAGGGTTTAATGAGGTTTTGGGTTGAAAGCGTTTTGGGTTTTTGTGTGTGAAAGCATACCGTTTTATGGCGTCGTCCTGACGATAGTAGTGATCTCATCAGGTTGGTAGTTTTGTTTGCTATTGAGTTTTTAGGCTTGAAAGTATACCGTTTTCATAGTCTGCTTTCTACTTTCAACCTTTAATGGTTTAATTTCATAGTTTACTTTCTCCCTCAAGCCGGGTGGCTTCGTTTCTGCGTTCGCGGCTGCAACCCTTCCTGCCCTGGCGGGCTGCCTCCTGCGTCGGCACCGGAAGTCTTGGAGGCCGCTCTCACAGAAACTGGTGTCAGCTCCCTTCGTAGCTCGCTTCTTTTTAGTTTAGCTTTCTTCAGAACGTCTTCAAGGTACGCTGCGCTGGCTATAGGCGTGAATCAACCACCCCAAACCCCCATGTCGTCAACTTAAGGGTTTATTCGGTCATCCTGAGCTTGTCGAAGGAACTAACGCGTACCGAACCTGCAAGGAATTCATTGCTTCGCTCGAATTCCCTTGTAATTCCGCGTAAGTTTCTTCGACAGGCTCAGAATGACCCGATAATTTTCTATGGATTCTCTTAAGTTAACGACATTGGGGTTTGGGGGTGGTTATCTTCAGGGCAGTAATGTTTAAAACTTTATTACACGCTGCTTCAATTGAAATCCTTTAATCCATGAATCCAATAAATCCTAATTCAGACAAAATTCATTCTCGTCTGCTTTAGTTGCCGGCTCAAGCACAAGAAAAAAGCCTGCGTTTGAGCAGGCTTTTTTTTAACTATCAACTACAAACAAGTTAAGATTTCGGAATGATCGATTTGTAAACCACATCGTGAATGCGGGTGCGGATGTTGTATTTTACGAGCTTGTTGTTTTCGGCATCATGGTGCACCCGGTTCGAAAGGAAAATGTAGATCACTTTGTTTACCGGGTCTATCCAGGCGCAGGTGCCGGTAAAGCCCGAGTGGCCGAAGGTGCTTGGCGGCGCCAGATCGGAAGTCGGGCCGTTGCCTTTCGGGTCCATTTTGTCCCAACCCAGGCCGCGGCGGTTTTCCTTGTTCTGGCTTCTCGAGAATTCACGCACTACCTGGTTCTTGAAATATTTTTTTCCGCCGTAGTTCCCGTTGTTCAGGTCCATTTGCATCAAAACGGCCAAATCGTTGGCGTTCGAAAATAGACCGGCATGGCCCGCTACACCGCCCGCCATGGCAGCCATCTGGTCGTGCACGTTGCCCCAAACCAAGCTGTTACGAAAATATTTATCCTGTTCGGTAGGAGCAATGCGTTCGCGGGGGAATTTGGCCAGCGGGTTGTAGGTCATGGTAGTTAAGCCGAGCGGCGCGTAAAAATTCTGATCCATGAACTCGTTAAGGTTCTGCTTCAGCATTTTTTCGGCCAGGCGTTTCATCATAAAAAAGCCCAGGTCGCTGTATTTGTATTCGTATTTTTCTGCCCCCCCTTTTTTGGAGATCAGTTTCGATTTTATGGTCCAGCGCCATAGCGAATCTTCCATGGCCTTGGTGGCATAAATACCCGGAATTACTTCGTGCGGAAAATCGGTGGTTTTTTCGCTGGCATAATACGTCTTTTTCAGTTTAAGCGAATCGCCGACCGTGTTTTTCCAGAAAGGCAGGAAAGGTTGCAAACCAGCCTGGTGAATCAGGATGTCGCGGATGATCAAACCACCTTTGTTGGTGTTGCGCAGTTCCGGCAGATAGGTGCCAATGCGTTCGTCCAGGTTTATTTTGCCCTGATCTTTCAGGTACATAATGGCCTGCAGCGTAGAAGCTACTTTGGTAACCGAAGCAATGTCGTAAAGCGTGTAATTGGTAACCTGCTGCGCTTTGTCGTAAGTATAATGGCCGTATGCTTTGTTGAAAACCACCGTGCCGTTTTTCACCACCAATACCTGGCAGCCCGGCGTTGCGGCGTAAGCAATGGCTTCCAAGGCAATATTATCGATGCCTTTCAGGATCTGCGAATCCATGCCTTCACTTTCCGGCACTGCATAGCGCAGGCGGTTAATGGCCGGCGTACTTACCCCGGTGCCTAGTTTAAAAGTTTCGCTGGCAGTAACCGGTAAGCGGCCACGGCCGGGCAGGGCGCCGAAAAGGATCTGAGGTACCACCGTTTGTGAAACCGCATTGTCTTCGTAACCGCATACCAGCCAGTCGCTCGCATCGAAATATTTCAGGCTGTAAGCATTGCCCATAACCGCTACCACTACTTTATAAGCGCCGTTCAGTTGCAGGTTCCGGATAAAATTACGGGTGCCTTCACCGATGCCAAAATCTTTCAGCGGCGTATTGTTCATACCGTGAATGCTCACCACTATCACATCGTGGCCCTGTAATTTGGGGTACAATTTATCGAAGATCGAATCGGGCGCAAAGCGGTCCGGGACGTTGAACTTGGTGAAAGGCGCGTAATTATCGAGGGTGCGGGTAAACTGGTTATCCGGGGTAACGCCGACCGTAATGGAGGCGAACTGCACAGTGTCCAGGCTCCGGAATGGCAGCAGGTTTGCTTTGTTTTTAACCACGGTAGTGGAGCGTTCGTAAATTTCCTGCTGCACTACGGCGCTAACCGGTTTATCGATCTCGGCGGCCAGGTTTTTGGTTACGATCGGTTTATATTTGTTCAGGCCGGCAAAATATTTGGCTTTCAGGATCTTTTTTACGCGCAGGTCCAGTTCTTCCTGAGTGATTTTCCCGGCGGCAATGGCTTCTTTTATTTTAACCATGGCAGTAGGCACATCTTCCGAAAACAAAAGAACGTCGTTGCCGGCCAGCAAAGCCATAACGTCCAGTTCGCCGGGTTTGTAGAAGTTGCTTACGCCTTTCATGTTCAGCGCATCGGTAAAGATCAGGCCTTCGTAGCCCATTTTTTCTTTCAGCAGGCCGGTAACCAGTTTTTTGGAAAGGGTAGAAGCCTGATTAGCCGTACTATCGATCTTCGGAATGTATAAGTGGGCCACCATTACGCCCATTACGCCGGCTTCGAAGGTTTTCCGGAACGGGTATAATTCCACTTCGGTCAGGCGGGCAAGGTCGGCATTGATCACGGGCAAAGCGTAATGCGAATCGGTATCCGTATCGCCGTGGCCGGGAAAATGCTTGGCAACCGCAATTATGCCGTTGTCCTGCAAACCTTTCAGATATGCTACGCCGCGCTTGGCCACCTGTTCTTTGCTTTCGCCGAAAGAGCGGTTGCCGATCACGGGGTTGGCTGGGTTTACATTCACGTCTACATCCGGCGAAAAGCTGATGTGCACGCCTAATCGCTTCATTTTCAGGGCTATTTCCTTGCCCATCAGGTAAATCAGTTTTTCATCGTCCAGGGCACCCAAGGTCATCTGGCGGGCAAAGTGCATGGAAGAATCCAGGCGCATGGAGAGGCCCCATTCGGCATCCATGGAAATGAGCATAGGCACGCGGCTCAGGCTTTGGTAGCGGTTGGTTAAAACGGCCTGGCGAAAGGGAGTTCCCTGCAAAAACATGAGGCCGCCAATGTTGTAATCGCGCGCCAGCTGGTCAATTTTTTTATAATGATTTTCGTCTTTGTTGGAGTAAGCGGCTACCATAAAAAGCTGGCCCAGGCGCTGGTCGGGCGTCAACGACATAAAAACGCTATCGACCCAGCTTTTCTCCCGGACCATCATCAGGTTTTCTTCCGAACCATTGAACGACATCAGCGAACCCACCCCACCAAGCGTAGACAACAGAATTACAAGATTTAATAACTTACGCATTGAGTACTGAACTTCTAAAATTTGAATACGTCGGAATTACGGCTAATTTTGTGCAGCAGCACCAGCAATAATTTCTGACTTTTTCGGGCCCGAAGCATACGGTTTTTCCGTAACAAACTGACCGGCTTTAAAATAAAACAACCCGTTTTCTGCGGGTTGCGCTTAAAAGACTAACGCTGTGCCCGGCCGGTTTCATACATTTCCGGCGCAAAGGACTTTTAAAGAAGAAAACGGTAGCGTTTCGGGCTTAAAAAGTCTGTGGGCAATTAGATTGCAATATTACTAATAATTTTTTTTACGGGCAGTAAAGCAGCTGTTTTTAATAGTGTTAGCTTGCCGCGGAAAAGCAACGCTGCCCGGTCATTTTTAAGTTTTCAGTGCCACATGGCAGATATCATACGTTTATTACCCGAATATTTAGCCAACCAGATCGCGGCCGGCGAGGTGGTGCAACGGCCGGCTTCGGTGGTGAAAGAGTTGCTCGAAAATTCAGTAGATGCCGGCGCAACTTCGGTGCAGCTGATCGTGAAAGAAGCCGGTAAGCAGCTCATTCAGGTGGTAGATAACGGCGCCGGCATGAGTGAAACCGATGCGCGCATGAGTTTCGAGCGCCATGCTACTTCCAAAATCAAAACCACCGAAGACCTTTTTCGCATCAAGACCATGGGTTTCCGGGGCGAAGCGTTGGCCAGTATTGCCGCCGTGGCGCAGGTAGAACTTAAAACCAAGAAACGCGACGCCGATACCGGCACCCGACTGGTAATTGAAGGCTCTGAAATTGTGGAACAAAGCCCGGTGGCCACGCCCGACGGCACTTCGTTTTGCGTAAAAAACCTGTTCTTTAACGTGCCGGCGCGTCGTAATTTCCTGAAAACCAACGCGGTGGAAATGAGGCATATTCTGGATGAATTCCAGCGCGTGGCTTTGGCCAATCCGCAGATCGCGTTTTCGCTGTACCAGAACGATTCTGAAGTCTATAAATTATCGGCCGGAAAACTGAGCCAGCGCATCATTAACCTGTTCGGGAACAACTACAAAGAACAGATGGCCAGTGTGGAAGAAGATACGGACGTGTTGCAGGTGCGCGGCTACATTGGCAAACCCGAATTCAGCAAGAAAACCCGCGGCGAACAGTTCTTTTTCGTAAACAACCGTTTTATAAAAAGCGGTTACCTGAACCACGCCGTGATGAACGCTTACGAAGGGTTGTTGCCCAAAGACAGCCATCCGTTTTACGTACTTTTCCTCGAAATTGAGCCGCAGAGCATTGATATTAACGTGCACCCCACCAAAACCGAGATCAAGTTCGAAAACGAAAAAGTGATCTATGCCATTGTGCAGTCGGCCGTGAAAAAATCGTTGGGCGTGCACAACATTGCGCCTTCTTTAGATTTTGACGGCGACGTGAATTTTGCGCCATTGAACCCGGTTCGGTTGCAACCTACAAGCACGCCCGATTTTGGCAATTTCGAAAAAGCGAAAAGCTATAACGCTATGGTTTCGGGGCAAAAAAGTGGCAACACCCAAAACTGGGAACAACTCTACGAAGTAACCCGCCGCGAACCGACTTTTCCGAAAAATGATAGCTTGCCGGCCGGCCTGGATTTTGGCGATGAACCCGTTGAAAATAAACCGCTTACCTTTCCTTCTTCCATCAATTCGGAAAAAGCGGGCTCGAAAGCCATTCAGGTGCAAAACAAATTTGTGCTGGTGCCGGTAAAATCGGGCATTATGCTCGTAGACCAGCAGGCGGCGCAGGAACGTATTTTGTTCGAAAAATTCAGCAGCGCCTTAGATAAAAAGACCGGCGTTTCGCAGACCTTGCTTTTCCCGCAGGCCATTTCGTTTTCGCCTTCCGATTACAGTTTGGTGATCGAGCTTTCCGCCGAATTTCAGGACCTGGGTTTTCAGCTCAGCGAATTCGGGCACAATACCATGCTCATAAACGGGATTCCGGCCGATGTGCCACCGAGTTCAGAAAAAGAACTGTTGGAAAGCCTGCTCGAACAATATAAAAATAACTTAAGCGGTTTAAAGTTAAACAAACGCGAAAGCCTGGCCCGCGCCATGGCCAAGCGCGTGGCCGCCCGCTTCAGCAACCGCCTTTCGGACCTGGAAATGAACGCGCTGGTAGACAAGCTTTTCGCCTGCCAAACGCCCAACTACACGCCCGACGGCCACAAAACCATTGTAATGCTGGACAAAGACCGGCTGCAGGAGTTTTTTAAATAATTGTTAATTATTAATTGCTGATTGAATGAAGAAAACGATACGGTTTTGGCCTTCAAAAGTCAGCACTACAATCAGGTTATTTCAACCTAAAATCAATTAACAATCAGCAATCAACAATTAACAATAAAAAAAAGAACATGTTCCAATTAACCCCCACGGTAAAAGCGCTGCTCATCATGAATCTGGTCATTTTTGTGATGACCAATTTCATTTTTCCGGAAGCCATGCAACAGTTTGCGCTCTACGGTTTTCAGTCTGATAAATTCCGGGGATACCAGTTGTTTACGCACATGTTTCTGCACGCCGGCTGGGGCCATATTTTCAGCAACATGTTCAGTTTGTTTATTTTCGGACCGATGCTGGAATACCGCTGGGGCGGCAACCGTTTCCTGGTTTTTTACCTGGTTTGCGGCCTGGGTGCAAGCTTGCTTTACCAGGGAATCCGAACGTATGAGATAATGGATATGAAAAAAGACGTAGCCGTTTATGCTGAAAATCCGAGCCCGCTGGCTTTTAGTCAGTTTTTAGATGAACACTTGGGCGGACGATACAATCCGGAAGCGGTGGCGCAGTACAAACGCGAAGCTGATAACCAGGAAATGGTACAGGCCACGATTGAATCGGTAAAAAGCGTTTACAACGATCTGGTGCAGAACGGCAAGATGGTAGGGGCCTCAGGCGCGGTTTTCGCCCTGCTGATGGCTTTCGGCATGCTCTTCCCGAATACCGAACTGATGCTCTTATTTTTCCCGTTTCCGATAAAAGCGAAATATTTTGTGCTTTTTTACGGCGCTTACGAACTGTATGCCGGTTTGGCCCGTAATCCCGGCGATAATGTAGCCCATTTTGCGCACCTTGGCGGGATGCTTTTTGCGTATATCCTGCTAAAGATCTGGGAACGCCACGACCGCAAGAATTTCTACTAAACCTCTATGACTTCGATCTTCGACGATATAAAGCATGCTTTTACGCAGGGCGGCAACGCGGTAACCAAACTGATCCTGATCAACGTGATCGTGTTCGTTACGCTTATTTTGCTGCGCACCATTTCGTTCCTGGTAGGTTACGGCTCTATTTACGAACTGGTAACCATTAATCTGGGGCTTCCGGCGCATATTCTGCGGTTTTTATTTAAACCCTGGACCATTTTTACTTACTTTTTTACCCACGAAGGTTTCCTGCACATCATTTTCAACATGCTGAATCTGTACTGGTTCGGGTTTTTGGTGCGCGAATACTTGGGCAATAAAAAAGTGGTGAGCCTGTATATTTTAGGCGGTCTGGCCGGCGGCGTTTTATATCTGCTTTTCTATAATCTGGTACCCTATTTCGAAATGCGGGCAGCCACTGCGGTCATGATCGGGGCTTCGGCCAGCGTGCTAGCCATTATTTTAGCCGCTGCTACCTTGTTGCCAGACTATACCTTTAACCTGATCTTACTTGGTCCGGTACGCATCAAATACATTGCCGCCTTCCTGGTAATTCTGTCTATTTCCGGTGCCGTGGGCGATAATGCGGGCGGCAATATTGCCCACATTGGCGGTGCGCTTATCGGGTTTCTTTTTATCAAACAGCTGCAAAAAGGCACCGATCTGGGTAAACCCATTCATGCCATCGGCGATTTTTTTGGTAACCTGGCAGCCGGCCGCCCAAAAATGAAAGCTACTTTCAACCCGGCCGGGTCCAGATCACGAAGCACCAATTCAGGTTCTGCCAGCGTTCGTCCCGACCAGAAAGAAATAGACCTCATTCTCGATAAAATTTCGGAGTCGGGCTACGAAAGCCTGACCAAAGAAGAAAAACAAAAACTTTTCCGCGCCAGCCAAAAGTAAGATTAACCCCGGCTACCGAAACTAAATTCAGCTGCCTGAGTTAAAGAGTATGGCTTATTTTTGAACGTGAACTTTTCCGGCTAAACACTTGCACGCTTTAATTTAATCCGGTTTAAACCGATTGAAAGGAGGCGAAAAATGTGTTTTTCTGCGGAAGCAAGTTTTGGGGCCAGTGCTGTTTTAGGAGCCATTGGCGTAATTTCGTTGCGCAAATGCAGTAACCGGAAACACCGCCTTTTTGCCGCAATTCCCATCTTTTTTGCCTTTCAGCAACTCTCCGAAGGTTTTGTATGGCTGTCGTTTTCAAGCCCCGGCTGGGAAATTTACCGCAGCACCTTTGCTTACATTTTCCTGGTATTTGCCTTGCTCGTCTGGCCCGTCTGGATGCCGGTTTCGGTCTGGCTCCTGGAGCCCCGCGAAAACGTGAAAAAACTGCTGGCCGGCTTTTCGGTGCTGGGGGTTTTATTTGCGGTACTGGCCGGTTTTTTCCTCTTCAGCCATACCGTTTTTCCTGCCATAAAAGATCATCACATTCATTATGCGCTGGGTTTTACCGGTCATCTTTTTAAAGGGGCCAGTTTGCTGTATTTTATTCCAACGGTTATTCCAACGTTATTTTCCAGCCGGAGAAGCGTAAACTTTTTTGGTTTTTACCTGGCTCTTTCCTTTCTCATCAGCGAACATTATTTTGGCCAGGCAGTAGTTTCGGTATGGTGTTTTCTGGCAGCCGGCATGAGTATAATTGTGCTTTGGGCAGTACTGGAAATGAAGAAAACGGATAATACGCTGGCCTGATCTTTTGACTTAAAGTTACCAGCTCCGGGTTATTAAAACGCTATGGTTCCGGGCTGAAAAACTAAAAAACAGGTGAGTTACCAGAACCTTCACCAGATTTTTGTTCAAAACGCTATCGTTTTCAGGGGAAAAAGTCGTAAACCGGACATCCAATAATTTATCCGTACTTTTGCGTTCTTTTAAGCACCTTTTTATGACCACTTTCGCGGATCTGAACCTGAAACCCGAGCTCCTGCAACGTTTGCAGGAAATGCAATACCACACGCCCACGCCCATTCAGGAAACGGCTATTCCAATTTTGCTCGAAGGCCGCGACGTAGCCGGTCAGGCGGAAACCGGAAGCGGCAAAACAGCAGCTTATGGTTTGCCTATATTAAACGCACTTCAACCGGAACTGCAGCAGATTCAGGCGCTGGTAATTGTGCCTACCCGTGAACTGGCCGTGCAGGTGCAGAAAGAACTGAAACTTTACGGACAGCAAATCAGGAATTTAAAGATCGGCGCTTTTTACGGCGGTCATAAATTTTCCGAAGAAACCGCTTCGCTGGCTTTCCCGCCGCAAGTGCTGGTTTGTACACCCGGCAGGATTGTAGACCATCTGAACCGCCAGACCGTTGAACTGAAGCACTTAAAACAACTGGTTTTAGACGAAGCCGATAAATTGCTGGAAATGGGTTTTCAGGAAGAACTCGACCAACTGATGCGGAATCTGCCCAAGAAGCGCCAGAGCATTTTGTTTTCCGCCACCATGCCCGATAAAGTGAAAGGCCTCGTGGTGCGGTCGCTGAACAAACCCAAAATGCTGGAAGCTTCCCAAAAAGCAAATCCAAACCAGCTCCACTTTTCAGGGCTGAAAGTGAAGCCGGAAGAGAAAGAAACGATCCTGGTAAACCTGCTCAACAGCTTCGACCATGCAGGAACGGTAATTTTCGTGAATACCCGCGAAGCCGTAGATGGTTTGGTTGATTTCCTGCAAGCCAAAAAAATAGGAGCAAAGCCTTTGCACGGCGGCATGGAACAACCCGCCCGCGACAAAACCATGATGCTGTTCCGCAACGGCACCATTCCGGTTCTGGTAGCTACAGATGTAGCCGCCCGTGGCCTCGATATTTCCGCCTTAACCACCATCATCCACTTCGAAATTCCCCACGACGAAGAAGCGTTCCTGCACCGCAGTGGCCGCACCGGCCGGGCCGGAAAAAGCGGCGTGGTGTACACGTTGGCCACCGAGAAAGACGAAATGAAGCTCCGGGAATGGCCGCAGGTGAAAATCGATGAATGGCTGCCGGTTTCCAAATTCCAGCGCATGGCAGCCGTTTCCAAGCCGAAAACGCAAACCGCAGCTTTTACTACCCTGCACATTACCGCCGGTAAAAAAGACAAGATCAGCCCCAGAGATATTGTAGGCGCTTTGATTGCCGAAGCCGGGTTGAAAATGGAGCAGATCGGGAAAATCGAAGTGCTGGAGCGTTTTAGTTATGTGGCCGTTCCGCAGAAACAGGCTAATGCGATTGTAGAAAAGTTAGGGCAAGGGCGAATTAAAGGGAAGAAATTCAAGGTTAGTTTGGTGAAGTGACCTCACCCAACCTTCCCCTAATTCAGGGGAGGACTTTGATCGGATAATGTGATTTAATCACCCCCGAACCCCTCTTTGAAAAGGAGGGGAGTTTGAAAACTGTCAGCTAAAGCAGACGGCAATGAATTTTCTTGCTTTTGACTTTTTGTGCTTAATAGCATAGCGTTTTTATTAGCTTACTACAAAACACTGAACTTAAAAATTTGCAGCGCAGCAGCTCCCCTCCTTTTTTCAAGGAGGGGTTGGGGCAATGCCGTCAACTTAAGGGAATCCATAGAAAATTATTGGGTCATTCTGAGCCTGTCGAAGAAACTTACGCGGAATTACAATGGAATTTTGAGCGACTGAGCGATAAATTCCTTGCAGGTTCGGTACGAGTTAGTTCCCTCCCAAGGTCGGGATGACCCAATAATTTTCTATGGATTCCCTTAAGTTGACGGCATTGGGGGCTGGGGTGGTTATTTCACGTTATTGCGTAAAAAGTCCTCCCTGAATTAGGGGAGGATTTAGGTGGGGTAATAAACACAAAAAAAGCAGCTCCGTTTCCGAAGCTGCTTTTTTTATTTTATCGAACAATCGAATATCGAAAACTCGAACGATCTTAATTAAGCGTTAACCGGCATGTTGTCCAGGACGTCCATCACTTCGCGAACGGCTTTTTCGGATGCTTTCAACAGCTCCATTTCTTCGTCGTTTAGTTGCAGTTCGATCACTTTTTCTATGCCGTTTTTGCCTAATACTACTGGTACACCTAAATAAGTACCGTTAATGCCGTATTCGCCTTCCAGTTTAATGCAAACCGGGAATACGCGTTTCTGGTCACGTACGATGGCTTCTACCATCTGTGCAGCTGCGGAACCCGGAGCATACCAGGCAGAAGTACCCATCAGTTTTACCAGTTCGCCGCCGCCGTTTTTGGTGCGCTCGATGATCGCGTTCAGTTTATCTTCCGCGATCAGCTCCGTAACCGGAATACCACCAACGGTAGTGTAACGTGGAAGTGGAACCATGGTGTCGCCGTGGCCGCCCATTAATACCGCCTGGATATCTTTAGGCGATACGTTCAGTTCTTCGGCTAAGAAAGCGCGGTAACGGGCCGTATCCAGAATACCGGCCATACCCATCACTTTCGTGCGTGGCAGTTTGGAAGTTAAATGCGCGGCGTAAGTCATTACGTCGAGCGGGTTAGAAACCACAATGATGATGGCTTCCGGAGAATATTTGATCACGTTTTCGGTAACCGAACGCACGATGCCCGCATTGGTAGAAATAAGGTCGTCGCGGGTCATGCCAGGTTTGCGCGGCAGGCCGGAAGTGATCACCACTACGTCGGAGTTAGCGGTTTTGCTGTAATCGTTGGTTACGCCGGTGGTACGGGTGTCATACAGGTTGATCGGAGCTTTCTGCCAGATATCCAGCGCTTTGCCTTCGGCGAACCCTTCTTTGATGTCTACTAAAACTACTTCGTTCGCGATCTCGCGGTAGGCCAGAACATCGGCACAGGTTGCGCCCACGTTACCGGCGCCAACTACGGTTACTTTCATTATGATCAGGTTTTTAAGTGTAATAATTTCGGTTGGGTAAAATTAGAAAAAAACCAATACCGGTGCGAGTTTTTTGTGTTTTTTAATTGGAAGGAGTTTTGGAGGGGAAAAGGATAGCGTTTTTCTAAACAATCTGGTGGTTAAGTCGCTTTTTAAGATAAAGCAGTTATTCCATTCTTAAAGAACCAAACCATGCAGGATGCACCAGAAATTGCAGCACTAAAACTTCAGTTGCGGGGTGAATTAATTCAGGCTACCGATGCCGGTTACGACGAAGCCCGCAAAGTTTATAACGGCATGATCGACAAACGCCCACGCTATATTGTGCGCTGTGCAAACGTGGCGGACGTGATTTACTGCGTGAACTTCGCCCGGGAGCAAAATTTGTTGCTGGCTATAAGAGGAGGCGGGCACAACGGTCCCGGTTTGGGAACCTGCGACGACGGCCTGGTGATCGATCTTTCGCGCATGAAAGGAATCCGTATTGATCCGGAAGAAAAAACTGCCTGGGTAGAAGGTGGTTGTACGTTAGGTGATTTTGACCATGCGGCGCACGTTTTCGGTTTGGCAACGCCGAGCGGCATTAATTCAACTACCGGCATTGGCGGATTGACTTTGGGCGGAGGCGTAGGGCATCTGAGCCGCCAATATGGGCTCACCATCGATAATTTGCTGGGAGCGGACATGGTACTGGCCGATGGTAGTTTTGTGCAGGTAAATAAAGATAACCACGAAGACCTGTTTTGGGCGATCCGGGGTGGTGGCGGGAATTTCGGGGTGGTTACGGCTTTTCATTTTAAACTTCACCCGGTAGATATAACTTATAGCGGCCCAATGATCTGGGAATTAAGCGAAGCCAAAGAAGTGATGCAGTGGTACCGCGATTTTATTGAAGATGCGCCGGAAGACCTCAACGGTTTTTTTGCTTTCCTGAAAGTGCCGCCGGTAGAACCCTTTCCGCAGGAATATCATACCAAAACCATGTGCGGCATTGTGTGGTGCTATACCGGCGAGCTGGCTGAAGCCGAAAAAGTTTTCAAACCGATCCGTGAATTTAAAAAGCCTGCTATTGACTTTGTAGGCCCGATTCCGCACCCGGCGCTGCAAAGCATGTTCGATGCGCTTTACCCGCCGGGCTACCAATGGTACTGGAAAGCCGATTTCGTGAATGATTTACCGGATGAAGCCATTGAAAAGCATTTAGAGTTTGCCGCAAAATTTCCTTCGCTTTTCTCTACCATGCACCTTTACCCGATAAACGGTGCCGTGCATAAACATTCCACTTCTGATATGGCCTGGAATTTCCGGGAGGCAACCTGGGCGCAGGTAATTGTGGGCGTAGACCCGGACCCGGCCAATAAAGATAAAGTGGTTTCCTGGGCCCGGGATTATTACAAGGCGCTACACCCGTTTGGAGCCGGTGGCGCTTATGTTAATTTTATGATGGAAGAGGGGGAAGACCGGATCCGGGCAACCTACGGCAAAAATTATGAAAAGCTGGAGAAAATAAAGGCCAAGTATGATCCTGATAATTTATTCCGGGTGAACCAGAATATTAAGCCGTTGGTGGTAAGCTGAGAAAATATGGTTTCTGTTTGAATATAAAATGAGCCACCTAATATGTATAGGTGGCTTTTACTTTATTATTAAGAAGTAGTTTTTGAAGGGAAAAGGATAGCGTTTTTCGGGGCTAAAATTACTTAAAAGCGGATTTTACTGATCATCAGCATTATTACTAATCGTTGTTTGCTTTCTTGGTAACTGAAATTCGCTTTTAAATATCTTTAATCCGGCAGCTCAAAAGAGGCCTTGAGTTTACCGCTCTTTATTGCTTTCATAAATTCTGCAAAATCACGTTCGGTTTGGTTGGCATAAGCCACTGCAAATTTCCCGATCGCCATGTCTAATTGTTCCCTTTTCCCCATATAACCGGCTAAAAGGGATGAAGGTCCGGTTTTTGCGTGGGCGCGGGCCAGCATTCTGCCGCATAGTTTGGCGTAACCTTTTAAAACTGCCTTGTCGAACGTTTCTATATCGGGGGAAATTTTTTTGTCTTTCAGCTGGCGTACATAGAATTGTCTTCCGCCCGGCCCGGTACTCCACCCCAGAAAAACATCGCTGGCCGCCTGCACCAGCCGCTGCCCTGCTACCACCCGCTGACCATGGTGTTTGTAAATGCTTTTACCGGTAAAGGGCTCCAGAGCGCTTTCGCCGGCTTCTTTTATCTGCAGAAAAAGCGGCTCGTCTTTTTTGTTCATCAGCAGAGCCACAAAACAGGGCGTTCCCACGCTGCCTACGCCTACTACTTTCATGGCCAGGTCTACCATTTTGTATTGGTTGAAAAGCCATTTTCTGTCTGACTGTAGGGTTTCTGCGTATTTTTTAAAGAACCCTTCAATCATTTTCCGACTCTTATCAATATCAAAGGGGTGATAAACCAGGGGCGGCTGATCTTTGATCACGAAATTACCGGATGAGCTGATGGCCATTTTATAGAGCTCTTTTTGGATAGATTGCTTCTGACCTTTGCTAATTAATTTGTCCAGTTGTTTTTTTGACCTTTTAACTTTAGCCATGTCGCGAATTCCCTCCAGATCGAATTTTATGTACCACAGATCCAGTATGTTCATGGCCGCAAATTCCTGCATGCTTTCCCGGTAATATTTAGAAACATTGCGGGCAATTTCCAGGGTTGTACTTTCGCCAATGCCTTTTTCCCGGGCCGCGAGCACAAAGCTGGTAGCCAGGCGTTTCAGGTCCCATTCCCAGGGAGCCGGATTCGTTTCGTCGAAATCGTTGGCATCGAAGATCAGGCTGCGTTCGGGGGTGGCAAAACCGCCGAAATTCGCTAAATGCGCATCGCCGATGGCCTGTACATTTACCTTGGTGTGCGGCTGAAAGGCCAGATCGTAAGCCATTACGGAAGCCGTAGCGCGGTAAAAAGTAAAAGGCGATTTGCTCATCCGGGCGTGCCTGATCGGAACCAGGTTCTGAAGGCGGCCAACATTGTCGGCCTTAATAAAAGCCGCGATTGTAGGACGGTTTGGCGGCAGTTTAAAAGTGCCCTGTTCGTTTCTTTTTAATTTCTGCCGAAGCTTTTTGCCTTCATTTCCTGGTTTTACTTTCATAGCAGTATGGAAATACAAGTTCCTTATTTTCAACCGCTTGTTCAGGCAAAGGTTTTAAAAAGATGAGCATAATAAAAGAAGGCGACAATTAATTGCCGCCTTCTTTTATTATTTGTAAGATATTGATTGTCTTTTAATTCTGCAAGCCGATCATCGTTTGGGTTAAATTGCGCTTTTCGTTTTGCAGGTTCATGAGAGAAAGGTTTGGTTAAGGTTACGGTTTTTTGTGGGGAAAGGGTAGCGGTTTGAATTACAAAACCCGCTGGTATTTCTTGCCGCTAACAGTTGTAAGCCGGACCAGACCATGCACTGCCGAATAATAAACGCTGTCAAGGCCAAGCGGACTGTTTATAGAGCCTCCCTGGTAAGGTTTATAACTGGAGCATCTGTCGGAAATGCTGGCAGTATTTAATTTATGGAACTGCTGCCCGTTAAACGAGATTTGCGGTATAAAATTAAAATTGCCGATTATTGGGTATAAGCTTTCTTCTGTTTTTCCTAAATAAATTTGTTCGTTATTGAATTGTTGTGAAATTTTAAAAAAAAGGTAGAAAGAACATTTATAATTCGATTTGCAAGGGCGATTGAATTCCGGATCATTTGGGTTGTCGCCACTTTCAATGCGGGCTTCAAGCGAAATAGGTTGGTTCTGGTCGTTTGTAATATTTCCTTCGAAATGGGCGGTAACTTTATCCCAAGTCTCATAAATTGATTCGCAGGGCGTGTTTTCATGCCCGAGAGGCACATAGGTTACAGGCGATATTTCTTTGTTTTTACAAACCAGGAAATATTTATTCCCAGCATCATCCAGAAAGTGCAGGCTGTCACCAGGTTGATTGGGAATAAAGCTTCTTTCCGTTACGCTTAATAAAGGCTTTTTTTGTGGATCACAATCTTGACGCAAGCAGCCTCCTAATATATTCCCTATAAACAGGAGAATCATTACTTGTAGAGTACGAGTGGCAAACAGCTTCATAATTTGGTATTAAATTTTTGTAATAATAACCATTATTTACAAAGGATGTTACAGTAAAGAGGTTTGTTTTTAACAAGCTATTATCACTTCCTCTCAAACCAAACCTCCAAAACTTCCTCCGTCTTCTCACTCACTTTAAATCGGTTATCCGGCCGCAAGCCAACCACCCAGGCAATGCTTTGCGCCGAACTCAGCACCAGAACTTTGGCTTTTAAATTAAGCGGCACTTTCTGATCGATCAGCAAATCGCTGATTTTCTTTTTTCCGTTCATGCCGAGCGGCACAAACCAGTCGCCTTCCTGCCACGGGCGGAGTTTGAGCGGGAATTGCAGCAAAGCGGCATCCAGGGCAGCTACTTTTTTGCCTTTCGGAATTTTATAACCTTCGGCGGGAACACGTTTTAGTTTGATCGTGAAGTTATCGGCCTGCAGTTCGGTGTCGGTTTCGGAAATTTCGTAGGAGGCAAACTGGCGCAGGTCTTTGGGCGTAATTACGAGTTGTTCGCGGTCTATTACCAGGTGGTGCGTCGGCGAATCGAATTGCGTGCCGGAAGCATTGTGCAGGTTGGCGGCAATTTGCTTCGACTTTTCGAAGGGAAAATGATACGGTTTTAGCAGTTCGTGCAGCACGGTAGCCAAAGATAAACTCGTTTCCAGTTCCGGTACATTTATATAAGTGGCTTCGTCGGTTTCTTTCACGGCCCGGTTTTTTGCTTCGGAAACATAGCGTTCGAAAATGGCTTCGGCGCCGCGGATGCGTTCGGAGGTCTGGAAAATGGTTTCTTCCAGGTTCGGGTTTAGTTTTTTGAGCACCGGCACTACTTCGTGGCGCAGCAGGTTGCGCTGATATTTGGTGGTTTCGTTGCTCGCGTCTTCGCGCCAGGCCAGGCGGTTTTCCACTAAATAATCGTAGAGATCGTCTTTGGCCATGCAAAGCAACGGACGAATTAAGTTGCCATTCTTTGGCGGAATGCCGTGTAAACCCGCCAGACCGGTGCCGCGCGTGAGGTTCAGGAGAATAGTTTCTAACGTGTCGTTCTGGTGATGGGCGGTGGCAATAAAGTCGAAACCAAGTTCCTGGCGCAGTTTTTCGAACCAGCTGTAACGCAGTTGCCGGGCCGCCATCTGGATGGAAAGTCCGTGTTCATCGGCGAAAGCCTGGGTGGAAAAATGCTCGGAGTAAAACGGCACTTCGTATTTTTTGGCCAGTTTTTTTACGAACAGTTCATCGGCTTCCGATTCTTCGCCGCGCAACCCGAAGTTGCAGTGCGCAATCGCAATTTCGTATTTGAGTTTGTGCAGCACGTCGGCTAAAACCACGGAATCGAGGCCACCACTTACGGTTACAATTATTTTCGCGCTGGCTTCGGCCAGTTTGTTTTCTTTTATATAAGAAGCTATTTTTTCTAGCATGGGTTAATGCGCTAATGCGGTAATGTGCTGAAACTTTCGTGTTTCTTTTGAGATCAATTTAATTTTCGGTCATCCAGAGCTTGTCAAAGGAACTAACGCGTATCGAACCTGCAAGGAATTTATCGCTCTTCGCTCAAAATTTCCTTGTAATTCCACGTTAGTTTCCGCGCCAGGCTCGGAATGACGCAATAAGGGATTGGCTTAAATCTTACGGTGAAAATATATTCCTTTCTCCCTTTATGTATTTCAGACGAAACTGCGTTTAAAAACCTGCCACCACTTTTTTCGGTTAAAACCATAGCGTTTAATTTGCTACTGATTTTTCAAGCTTAAAACGCTATGGTTTTCGGCCTGAAAACTGCGTTTCGGCAATGCCGGTATTTTATGCTAATTTTGCCCGCTTTATTAAAGTTTAAATGAAGATCACGAAAGTACTGCTTTTTCTGTTTTTTCTGACCATGCCGGGCTTTTCGGTTTGGGCGCAACAAGGTCAGCCGAAGCCCAAACCGGAGAAGGTAGAATTGTTGCGCGCCGATGCGCTGGAAGGCGGCACGTTTAATGGGCGTCAGATCCGTAAATTGCTCGGCAACGTGGTTTTTAAACAGCAGGATACGTATATGTATTGCGATTCAGCGTACCAATATGCCGATCAGAATGCTATGGAAGCTTTTGGGAACGTGCGCATTACGCAGGGCGATTCGGTAACGGCTACATCCAATACGGCTTATTACGACGGCGATGCCCGGCGGGCGAAACTGCGGGGCAACGTGGTGCTGCAGGACCCGCGCATGACTTTAACCACCCCGAATTTAGATTATGACCTGGACCGTAAAACGGCTTTTTACAACGAAGGCGGCACCATTATAGACGGTACTAATAACTTAACGAGCCAGACCGGCGATTATAATACCAATACCAAAATGTTCCACTTCACCCAGAACGTGGTGCTTACTTCGCCGGATTATTTAATCACCACCAACGACCTGCTTTACCACACCGTTACCAAAATTGCTTATTTTAACGGGCCCACCACCATAAACGGCAAAGACGGGAAAATTTACGCCGAAAAAGGGAATTACAACACGCTTACCAAAGTTTCGAATTTTGAGCGGAATGCCATGATCGAGACGGAAAAATACCTCTTGGGCGGCGATAAATTATTCTACAACCAGAATACCAAATACGGGCAGGCCGACGGCAACGTGCGCATGACTTCCAAAGCCGATAACGTGGTAATTAAAGGGCAGCGGGCCAAATACTGGCAGAATACCGGCCGCGCCGAAATTACCGGCAGCCCGGTACTGGAGAATATCATGGAAAACGATACGCTTTATATGTCGGCCGATATTCTGATTTCGGAAGAATCGCAAGATACGGCCAAAGCGAGCATGATCTATGCCTACCACGACGTGCGGATCTTTAAAACCGATCTGCAGGGCAAATGCGATTCGCTGACGTATAACCAGAAAGATTCGGTGATCTATATGTTTACGCGGCCTATTTTATGGTCGGGTAAAAACCAGCTTACGGCCAAACACATGCAGCTTTTTATCCGCGACAAAAAACTGCACACCATGAAAATGTTTACCGATGCGTTTTCAGTTTCGGAAGACACCCTCCGGAATTACAACCAGGTGAAAGGCCGCGACATGACCGCTTTTTTTAAGAACGATGCCATTAGAAGGGTAAACGTGAACGGCAATTCCGAAAGCATTTATTACGCACTGGAAGGCGATACGGCGGTAACGGGTATGAACCGCGCCATTTGCTCGGATATGATGATCCAGTTCATGGAAAATAAACTGCAGAGCATTTCCTTTCTGGATAAGCCCGTAGCCCGCTTTATTCCGCCGCACGAACTCAGCCCGGAAGAAACCCGGTTGGATGGTTACCAGTGGCTCATTGCCGAAAAACCTACGCGCGAAATGGTAGTGGGGCCAAGGCTGCCCAAAAAAGTGGTAGTGAAACAACCGGCTGCTCCTGCTAAAACAACTCCCGCGAAAGCACCTACCCGTAAGGAGCAACGCCAGGCTAAACGCGAGGCTAAAAAGGTTCAAAAAGCGGCTAATGGCAAGAAACCTTAACAATACCAAACTGCTTACGGCGTTATCTTGGGAAATCTGAAAGATAATCGCTATTTTTGCGCCCTCATGAACAAACGAATTTTTCATATACTTCTTTTCTGGTCAGCAGCGCTGGTTTTTACCGCCTGTTCCGATTTTCAGAAGATACTGAAGAGCGACAGCGTAGATAAAAAATACGAAGCCGCCCTGAAATACTACGAGAAGAAAGATTATTATAAAGCCGGACTTTTACTCGAAGAACTGATACCCCTTTTAAGAGGCCGTCCGGAATCGGAGAAAGCGCAGTTTTTATTTGCCAACACCCAATATTTTCAGCGCGATTACGTGCTGAGTGCGTATTACTTCCGCAATTTCTACGATACCTACCCGCGCAGCGAATTTGCCGAAGATGCCATGTTCCTGCACACCAAATCGCTGTATAAAGATTCGCCTTCTTTCGACCTGGACCAGACCAGCACATATACCGCGCTGGAATCTATTCAGGAGTTTCTGAACCGCTACCCGCAGAGCAAAAATAAGGATGAAGCGAACCAGATGTACGACGATCTGAACGAAAAACTGGAAGTGAAAGCCTTCGAAAGCGCCAAATTATACCACCAACTGCGCCGCTACCAGTCGGCCGTTGTGGCCTTAGGAAACTTCCAGACCAATTATCCTTCTTCGGAATTTAACGAAGAAGCCGCCTTTTACCAGATCGAGTCGCAGTATAACCTGGCCAGGGAAAGCGTGGCTGAGAAACAGCGCGACCGGTATTACGATGTAGTGGGCTTGTACCAGGGTTTTGTAGATAAGTATCCGAAGAGCAAATATTTGCGTACTGCCGAAGGATTTTATACTGCCTCGCAAAGCCAGCTGGAAAAGCTCCGGGTTTCGTCGGCAAAGGAATAGTAAGTTTTTGGGCCGGAAAGCCTACCATTTTTTAATTAAGCATTTAAATAAACATATATATGGCAAACGTACCTGCTTCAATTATTACCCGCAACATGGCCGAATTCGCGAAAGAAACCGGCAACGTGTATGAGTCTGTGGCAATTATCTCGAAAAGAGCAAACCAGATCTCGGTAAAACTGAAAGAAGAGCTGAACTCGAAACTGGCCGAATTTGCAACTACCGTAGATAACCTGGAAGAAGTTTTTGAAAACCGCGAGCAGATCGAAATTTCGAAATACTACGAGCGTTTGCCAAAGCCTACCATTCTGGCCATTGAAGAATTTATGGAAGGCAAAGTGATGTTCCGCATGCCGGAAGAAGAGGAAGAAACGCCTTCTTTATAATACGGTATGCTTCGGCATAAAAAGATCTTATTGGGCGTAACGGGCAGCATTTCGGCGTATAAAGCGGCGCAACTGGTGCGGTTACTCGTAAAAGCAGAAGCAGAAGTGCAGGTGATCCTGACCACTTCTGCTTCTGGCTTTATTACCCCGCTCACGCTGGCTACGCTTTCCAAACGCCCCGTGCTAACCGATTTTGTGAAAAACGAAAGCGGCGAATGGAACAACCATGTGGAATTAGGCCTTTGGGCCGATGCCATGGTCATTGCGCCGGCCAGCGCCAATACGGTAGCTAAAATGGCTAACGGTTTATGCGATAATCTGCTGACAGCCTGTTATTTATCGGCTCGGTGCCCGGTTTTTGTAGCCCCGGCCATGGATCTGGATATGTACCGCCACCCGGCCGTAACCGCCAATTTTGACAAGCTGAAAAGCTACGGCAATTATATGATCGAAGCAGGTTTTGGCGAACTGGCCAGCGGCTTGGTAGGGCAGGGCAGGTTAGCGGAGCCCGAAGAAATTGTGGAAATGCTGTATCAACATTTTACCGACCTGCACATTGCTTAAGGGAAAAAAAGTATTGCTCACGGCCGGACCAACTTACGAGCCGATCGATCCGGTGCGGTTTATCGGAAATCACTCAACGGGGAAAATGGGATTTGCGCTGGCCGAGGCGTTTGCGGATGCAGGCGCCGATGTTACGCTGGTTTCCGGGCCGGTGAATTTAAAGACTTTACACCCGCAGATCCATACCGTTTCGGTAATGACGGCTGATGAAATGTTTGCCGAAGTGCAGCAATATGCGGCTGAGGCAAATATCTGGGTTTTTGCGGCGGCCGTAGCCGATTACAAACCAAAACAAGCCGCCGCAACCAAAATAAAAAAGGATTCTGATTCGTTTAGTATTGAGCTGGTGAAGAACGTAGACATAGCGGCTACGCTCGGAAAACAGAAAAAGCCCGGCCAGTTTGCGGTGGGCTTTGCGCTGGAAACGAACAACGAACTGGCGCACGCGCAGCAGAAACTGCAAAAGAAGAACCTGGATATGGTAATTCTGAATTCGCTTCAGGATGCCGGCGCCGGGTTTAAACACGATACCAACAAGATCAGTATTGTGGAGCGCGATAAAATAACGAACTTTGAACTGAAGGCAAAAACGGCGGTAGCGCAGGATATTGTCCGGACGATAATAGAAAGAATGTATGCGTAAAGTTTTAGCAGCGGTTTTCTTTTTGCTGGGAATGGGTTTGCAAACCCAGGCCCAGGAGCTGAATTGCGAGATTACCGTAAATACCGAACAGTTGCAGCAGGTGCCCAACAAACGGATCTTTACCGAAATGCGGAACCAGATCTTCAACTTTATGAACAATACGCGCTGGACCAACGACGTGTATAAGCTGGAAGAACGCATTAACTGCAAGCTTTTCATAACCATTACCTCCATGCCCGAGATCGGGACTTACAAAGCCACGGTGCAGGCGCTTTCGAGCCGGCCGGTTTATGGTACCGCTTACGAAACGGTGGTTTTTTCGCACATCGATAAAGACTGGAGTTTCGAATTTAACGATGCACAGCCGCTGCAATTTTCCGAAAATACCTTCACTTCCAATTTAGCTTCTTTGCTTTCCTTTTATGCCTACACCTTTATTGGTATGGACATGGATACCTATGCCTTGAAAGGTGGTTCGAAAATGTACGACCGGGCGGTAACCGTGATGAACAACGTGGTGGCGCAGGGGCAGAATAATCCCGGCTGGAAAGCTTTTGAAAGCACCCGTAACCGCTACTGGGTAGTAAACGGCCTGCAGGATCCGCAAATGGAATCGGTAAGAAATGCGCTTTACAGCTACCATTTGCAAGGCATGGATATTTACATGACCAAACCGGAAGAAGCCAGGGTAAACATTCTCACGGCCTTGCGCGGCATTCAGCAGTCGGCCCGTTTGAAACCCGGTGCGGCCCTGATCCGGGATTTTTTCGAAGCGAAAACCGATGAGATCATCAACGTGATGAAAGGCGCCTCACCGGCCGATAAACAAGCAGCTATTACCTTGCTTTCGGAGATCGATCCCACCAATACGGCCCGGTACCAGACGATTATGCGGTAATTTCTTGATTTGAAAATTTGGAAATTTGAAGATGATCCTTTCCAAATGAAATATTTTTTTTCTATCGGGTTAAGCTGTTTTTAGCACTTTTTCGGGTTAAAAGCATAGCGTTTATGAACTGGTCTTTGCCTCAAAAGACAGAAGCTTTAAACTATTTACCGGAAATCCATTTCCAAATCTTCAAAATTTTAAATCTCCAAATTATAAAAAATGGGCAAGCGGCAGGTTCGTATTTCTCAGAAAAATCTGGCCGAAAAGCGGACTGAGATCGGACATCGTGACGTGCAGCTTATTTTAACGGATAGCCGCGTATTTCACGGCACAGTAAACGAATTTTCTGATGTATCTTTGTGTATTAAAGATTACCGGCAACGTTTGCATACGTTCGGGCTGGGAGAGATACAGGAATTGGTTTACGATTTCGAAACGCTTTGCTGAAATTACATGCTTGTTGATTTAAAAATACAGAATTACGCTTTAATAGAGAACCTGCAACTGCAGCCTTCGCCCTTGCTGAACGTGATCACCGGCGAAACCGGTGCGGGTAAATCCATCATGCTCGGCGCCATTGGTTTGCTGCTGGGGAACCGCGCCGATTCTAAACTGCTTTTCAATACCGAACAGAAATGCGTGATCGAGGGCGTTTTTAACGTGGCCGATTATGAGCTTCAACCGCTTTTCGCCGCCGAAGATATTGATTACGATGCTACCTGTATTCTGCGCCGCGAAATTACGCCTACCGGAAAATCGAGAGCTTTTATAAACGATACGCCGGTAACGCTGGAAAGCCTGCGCAAAGTTGGTACTTTCCTGATGGATATTCACTCACAGCACGATACGCTGCAGCTTGGCGATTCGGCTTACCAGCTGAATATTCTGGACTTATATGCTGGTAATCAGAAGGAACTGGAACGCTACCAAACGGTATATAAAAACTACAAAAAACTCGAAGCGGCTTTTAAAAAACTGGAAGCCGAACTGGCGCAGAGCAACAAAGAGCTGGATTACCATACCTTTTTGCTGAACGAACTTTCAGAAGCCAAATTAACCGACGGCGAGCAGGAAGAACTGGAAAGCGAACTAAAGCAACTCGAACACGCCGAAGAAATAAAACTAAAGCTCTCGCAAGCCTTACAATATTTAAGCGAAGGCGAAATGAACGTGGTTTTGGCCATGAAAGATGCTTCGCATTTACTGGGGCAGGTGGCGGCTTATTCCGAAAGTTTTCAGGCTTTGAAAGAGCGTCTGGACAGCAGCTTAATTGAGCTGAACGATATTGCTGCCGAAGTGGAAACTGCCGAACGCAAAACCGAAGCCGATCCGCAACGCCTGGAAGTAATTCAGGACCGCCTGAACCTGCTTTACACGTTGCAGCGTAAACATTCGGTTAGAACGGTGGCCGAACTGATCTTAATTGAAGAAGATCTGGCGGGTAAAGTGAGCGGCGTTCATAATTTGGATGCGGCCATCGAGAAAACCAAAAAGGAAATGACAGCGGCGGCTGCCGAAGTAGAGCAAACCGGCAAAACGCTATCGGAAAGCCGCAAAAAAGTGTTCCCGAAATTTGAGAGCGAGCTTCATAGTTTACTTTCTGAATTGGGCATGCCGAACGCCCGCATTGTAATCGAACACCAGCAAGTAGCTCCAACCGCTACCGGCCTGGACCTGGTTTCGATTCTCTTCAGTGCCAACAAAGGCGCGCAGCCGCAAACGCTGAGCAAAGCGGCCTCCGGCGGGGAGTTTTCGCGTTTAATGCTTTGCGTAAAATATTTATTAGCCGATAAAACTGCGTTACCAACCATTGTGTTCGACGAAATTGATACGGGTATTTCCGGCGAAATTGCGGTGAAAGTGGGTAAAATGATGCAGCAAATGGCCAAGAAACACCAGCTTATTGCCATTTCGCATTTGCCGCAAATGGCCGCGCAGGGCAACGAACATTACTTCGTTTATAAACAAGACCGTGCCGACCGCACCGTTTCCAACATCCGGAAGTTAAGCGAAGAAGAGCGCGTGAAAGAAATTGCCCAGATGATTGCCGGCGCCAATCCAAGCACCAATGCGTATCAGAGCGCAAAGGAATTGCTGGCCCTGTAAATCGTTTCTCCTTACTCGTTATTCGGAATTAACCTCACAGGTCTTTGTGACCTGTGAGGTTTTTTGTTTTCGTACTTTTTCAGGCAAAAACCATAGTGTTTCGGGCAAATTTATGGGCTCAGATTTTCAGCTTTCAGCTTAATTCACAATATTGCAGGATTATATTTTGCGTGGCTGATTGCGCTTTACCAACAACGAATAACGAAACTCCAAACTATGGCTTATAACCTGCTTAAAGGAAAAAGAGGCATTATTTCCGGTGCCCTTAACGAAGAATCTATTGCCTGGAAAGTGGCTTTAAAAGCGCACGAAGAAGGTGCTGAAATTGTGCTGACCAATGCGCCGCTGGCTATGCGGATGGGTGAAATAAACAAACTGGCCGAAACCTGCAATGCCCAGATCATTCCGGCCGATGCTACTTCGGTAGAAGACATTGAAAACCTTTTCTCGAAGTCTACCGAGATCCTGGGTGGCAAAATTGATTTTGTGCTGCACTCCATTGGCATGAGCCCGAACATCCGCAAAGGCAAAAGCTACGGCGATCTGAACTACGACTGGTTCCAGAAAACCCTGGATATTTCGGCCCTTTCGTTCCATAAGATGATGGCCGTAGCCGAAAAGCAGGATGCTATGAACGAATGGGGCTCGATCGTAGCGCTTTCGTACATTGCTGCGCAGCGCGTATTCCCGGATTATACTGATATGTCGCAGGCCAAAGCCGTTTTGGAAAGCATTGCCCGCAATTACGGTTACCGCTTTGCCAAACTGAAGAACGTACGCGTAAACACCATTTCGCAAAGCCCGACCATGACCACGGCCGGTTCCGGCGTAGGCGGCTTTGATGCGTTCTTTGAATATGCGAACAAGATGAGCCCGCTGGGTAACGCTTCTGCCGAAGATTGCGCCAACTACTGCATCATGATGTTCTCGGATCTGACCCGCAAAGTTACCATGCAGAACTTAATGCACGACGGTGGTTTCTCTTCGACCGGAATCACGGAAGATATTGTTGAAATGATCAGCCCGAAAAGTTAATGTGCTAATTTTTTAATGTGCTGATGTGGTATCGGCATCGCGGTAATAAAAAGGCCTCTGAAGTGATTCGGAGGCCTTTCTTGTTTTAATTTATTTGATGTCACCTGAGCCTTAGCGGAGAACCTCATTAGCTGATAGCACTTTTTCAACTATAACTGATACCGTTTTTACACTTCTGGCGCAAGTGTTAAACGAAAGCGTCACTTGTACCTTTAAATTACGACAAGTCTTCAGACTTGCGTAAATTCCAATCCAGAGCTTCAAATATTAAGGAGAGTATCCATGAAAGTCTGAAGACTTTCTGAAATGAATAGTCACAAGTGACCCTAACGCTTAACACTTGCGCCAGTTATCTTCATTTATCAATTTTCTCATTTCCATATCCCTCCTTTACTCATTTCCACGTTTGCCTCATTTCCCAATTAGCATATCAACACATTAAAAAATTAGCACATTATTCATCTTCCCGGTTTACGGTAGCAATATCGAAAGCGGGCACGCAGAACGAAACATATTCGCAGGGTTCTTCGAATGGGTTGGAGTAGCGTACGCGGGTTCCGGCTTTTATTAAAATTGACTGGCGCTCGCCCAGGTCTATGGTTTCTTCGTCCATTTCAATGCGTTTTTTGCCGCGCAAAACCAGGGTTACTTCGTCAAATTCCGGTTTCTGAAAAGGTTCGCCCCAGTGCGGTGGTGCCAGCATGTGCGCTACACTGTAAGCAGAAGTGTGCGTGGTGGCCAGTCCGAAATGCTCTTCAATGCGTTTGCCGTCGGTAGTTGGTACCAGGAATGGTTTGGTTTGCAGCAGGAATTTTTTATCAGCCATATATCGGTAATTCTATAAGGTTAAAAACCCATTATTTACATTCGCCTTTGGTGTAAGACGTTACGCCGGCATTTGTGGCCACGCAGGAATTGCCGTAGGTTTTACCATCGCAACCGCACACCGGGTCGTAGATTTCGATGCAGATGCCGTCGGGGTTTATTTTGGCAGGATCGATGCAGGTAGTTTTCTCGGTGGTTTTGCAGGAGAGTAAAAGGAGCAGCGGAAGCGCCAGAACGATAGGTTTTAAAAGTGAATTCATAGGATCAGGTTGTTTTTTCAAATATACGGTTTAAACTATTTTTTTAACGGAACGTTTAAAAACCGGGCCATAATTGTGGATTAGATTCCGACTTGCCTGAAATAATTTAACTAAAATCGAACCTTGCCGTATAGCCAACTTACGAAAAAAATGGCCGTTTCTGGCAGATAATTTATATCCTCTAATCATCTCTTTCACCATTCTAAAAATCTAATTATGAACAGCGGACAGTTTAATAAAGGCGGTAAAAAAGTGAGATACGAAAACGCAGCCAACGCCGATACCAATCGCACAAAATATGGTACCGGGGCATTTGGCGCTTCTAAAAAGAAGAAAACAAAATATTTTTCCGATAATGGCAACAGCAGCAATAAGATCTGGATGGCTGCTTTGGCCGGAGCCAGCGCAGGCGTAATTGCCGGTTTGCTGATGGCTCCTGAAAGCGGTAAAAGCACCATCGACAGCTTAAAAAGAAGTGCCATGCGTTTAGGCGACCAGATGGACGAAACATTCCGGGTGGCAATGAATAAAATGGAAAGTATGGGCCTTGCCCGTTCTGGCGACAGCCTGCAGATTCAGGGAAACTGGGATCAGGTTAAAGGAAAAATGAAAGCTCAGTACGGCACTCTTACCGATCAGGATCTGGCTTACCTGGAAGGGCAGGAAGATAAATTTCTGGGTAACCTGGAAACCAAACTTGGCAAATCGAAGCGCGAACTGGTTCGCTGGATCAACAGTCTGGCTTAATTTTTTCAAACTTTTTTCCGGCGGAAAAAATAAGCCGGAAATTGTTTGCTTAAATATATAATAAACTATATGTTTAAGCGTTCAACACTTTGTAAAACGGTAGGTTTCCGGAGATAAAAACTCAGAAATTTACATATTAATAAAACTTAATATATCAATAAACGTTAAGTTAAATTACTGGAGCAGTTTGTAATGCAGGCTGCACAAATCAGAAATAAAAATCAACTCTATAAATTTATAATACTATGAAAGACAATAGCGGAAAAATTATTTTAGCGCTTTTAGCCGGTGCAAGTGCCGGAGTTATTGCCGGTTTATTAATGGCTCCGGACAGCGGTACCGCTACCCGCGACAGCCTGAAAAAATCAGCTTCTAAACTGGGCAAAGATCTGGAGAAAAAACTGCAGGAAGGAATGGCTAAAATGGAAAGCATGAATGCCGGCGGCTTGATCGATCAGGCTACTTCTATGTTAGGTATGAACAAAGGTGGCGATTCGCAGACTGGTTCTAATACTGGTTCCGCTAACGCTGGTTCTAATACTGGCCGTAGCGCTGCTTCCGGTTCAACCGGATCTTCTGCTTCGTCTGGTTCAGCTGGCAGCACTGCTGGTAATACTGGTTCATCGGCTGGCGGTGGTTCTACCATCAGCAACAGCTAATTGAAGTTACTTTTGTAACCCCGGGCATTAAATGCCCGTATAATAAAGTATAATTGCTTAACTAGTTTTAAGAAGAATTAGTTGATAAGTGAATTTTAAATAGAAAACGAACGGAAATACAGGTTCGAAAGAACAAGTAAAATGAAGTGAGTGTTTAAAATTCAGTCTTCAATTGATCTGAAAAAGAGTTAGTTAAGCAATAAAAAAGTCCCGTTTTTAAAACGGGACTTTTTTGCGTTTAAACCATACGGTTTTGCTTATTCTTCCTGGGCTTGCGCCTGTTTTTCCGGCTTCATTTGCGGGAAGAACAATACATCCTGGATAGAGTTTGAATTCGTCATGATCATGGATAAGCGGTCTATGCCGATGCCTAAACCGGCGGTTGGTGGCATACCGTATTCCAGGGCCCGTAAAAAGTCTTCGTCCAGCAACATGGCTTCGGTATCGCCGCGTTTGCCAAGCTCTAACTGCTCTTCAAACCGGGCCCGCTGATCGATCGGGTCGTTCAGTTCCGAGAATGCGTTGCAGATCTCTTTTCCGTTGCAAATTGCTTCGAAACGTTCTACCAAACCTGGTTTGTCGCGGTGCTTTTTAGCCAGCGGGCTCATTTCTACCGGGTAATCGGTAATAAACGTTGGCTGGATCAGGTAAGGCTCGCACATCTCACCAAAAATTTCGTCTATGATCTTGCCGCGGCCGATATTCGGATCCAAGTTTATTTTCAGGCCTTTTGCAACTTCACGCATTTCCGCTTCATCCATTTCCGAAATATCGATCTTGGTGAAATGTTCAATGGCTTCGTACATGGTATAACGTTTCCACGGGCGGGCAAAATTGATGATGTTTTCGCCTACTTTTACCTCGGTAGTTCCGTGCAGGTCCATGGCAATTTTTTCTACCATTTCTTCTACCAGGTCCATCATCCAGTAATAATCCTTGTAGGCTACGTAAAGCTCAACCTGCGTAAATTCCGGGTTATGGAAACGGCTCATGCCTTCGTTCCGGAAATCTTTGGAAAACTCGTACACGCCATCAAAACCACCTACGATCAGACGTTTCAGATACAGTTCGTTCGCGATCCGCAGATACAAAGTCATATCCAGGGTGTTGTGGTGCGTTTTGAACGGACGCGCGGCGGCACCCCCGTAAAGCGGTTGTAAGATCGGCGTTTCAACCTCTAAATAACCACGCTTGTTCAGATACTCGCGCATGGAGTTGGTGAGCTGGGTACGCTTAATGAAAGCTTCTTTCACGTGCGGGTTCACTACCAGATCTACGTAACGCTGGCGGTAACGCATTTCCGGATCGGAGAAAGCATCGTAAACTACTTTGTTGCCGTTTTCGTCTACCGCTTCTTTTACAATTGGCAGCGGTTTCAGGCTTTTGGTTAAAATTTTTAACTCCGTAACGTGTACCGAAATTTCGCCTACCTGGGTGGTAAAAGCGTAGCCTTTAATGCCGATAAAGTCGCCGATATCGAGCATTTTTTTGAATACGGTATTGTACAGGTCCTTATCCTCACCGGGCGCAATATCGTCGCGGGAAATATAAAGCTGAATGCGGCCACTGCTATCCATGAGTTCGGCAAACGAAGCTTTACCCATAATGCGGCGGCTCATTAAACGACCCGCCAGGCTTACTTCCTGGAAGTTGTTGAGTTCCGGTTTATAATTCTCTTTTATTTCTTTGGCCGAGGCCGTAACGTCAAATAATTCGGAAGGGTAAGGGTTGATGCCCATTTCGAGCAATGCTTCCCGTTCGTGGCGGCGGCGTAATTCCTGTTCGCTTAGCTGCATTTTAGATATCTGGTTTAAAAGTAATTTAATCCGCAAAAATGCGAATTTATTTGCGGATTATGGCAATTTTTTCGTTTTATAACCATTCGCGGGTAAATTCAGTATATGAGGAAAACGCTATGTTTTTAGAAGAAAAAACCGGGAAACAAATCTAAAACGACTCATTCCCGTTTATAGCCTTAAACCAAAAATGAACTATGAAAAGTGAAGTAACTTTAATTTTCGAAGAGAACGACGGCACGCTGAACTGGCTATTTAATATAATTTCGTACGCCCACCACATCTCAGACGCGAAAGTGAAAGGCATGCTGGAACCGATGATGAAAGAATTTCTGCACCAGGACAGTTACAACCGGCTTTTAGAACTTTCGGAAAAAAATATTTCGGAAGAAGAACTGATATCCGAGCACCTGAATAAAGGCGTGATCAAATTCAGTTCGCCCAAGGTAACCGTGCGCGGCCCTAAAATTAAAGCCATGTGCTACATGATCGAGCAGGCCGGCGCCATGCAGGAAGCGGCCGCGGGCGAAGATGTGCCGGAAAATGTGCTGGCTTTATTCAAAGGTCACCAGGGAATTCTGGACCGCATTAAAATTGTAATTACCGAAGCCCTGCAGATTGCCGGCGCTAAAGGCGTTCAGATCGAAAAATTCAGCAGCCAGTAATGGTTAATTATTAGTGATTAATGAATAATCGTTAATGAACCGGGAAACCGGGTGGCTTTTATGAATATTAAATAAAAAAACCTCACAGCTCTTTTCAGGCTTGTGAGGTTTTTTTGTTCAGACTTTTCAGGCCCGAAACCCTACCGTTTTTAAGTAAAAAAGCCCGGCAAAATTTGCAGGGCTTTTTGTTAAATCGGACAACGAATAACGAAATTAAGCTGCAAGGCCGAATTGGTAGTTTTGTTCGTTGCCGAATAGCGGTACGATCTTTTCGCGGAAGCGGGCGGCAACATAGCCATCTTTCAGGTGCGCCGGCAATTCTTCCAGGATCTGTTCGTATTTCTCCAGCCCAATGGCTTTGGCCACGTAGCTTTCATGAATGCCATTCAGGTAGCTTACAATGTTAAGTAACGATTCATGGAATAAACTAAAATCGATATCGGCTTCCACAAAACGCTCAATTTCGCGGTGCGACGAAGAGATCTGTAAGCGGCTCAGCAGATCGAAGAACGTGGTATAACCCATGCGCCAGGTAATTTGCTGCCAGTGCTGGGCATTCCAGCGGTTCAGGATCTCGTTCGTTTTCGGGTTCCGAAGCGCTGTATTCGGGTTGTTTTGCAGCTGCGTTCTGATGGCGGTTGCTTTCTGCTTGCGCGTGGTGCGTAAAAACTGCCCGATCTGCGCCTGGGCATCGAGTTCTTTTTCAGCTATTTGTAAACCTGCTTTGTAAGCGGCTAGCGGCAACCGGTGCACACTAAAATCGTTGTAATGGCCGGCCGCATAAAAACCAATGGCTTTCGGGTACGCGTTCCGCACTACCAATCTGCCAACTTCCCGCTGAATTACGGATGCGTTGTTAGTTTGCACGCCAAGGGTGTATAAAAAGGCCCGCAACCCCGCAAAAACGGTAAAGTAAGCCTGCGGAAAGGTCCAGTGCAGGGCATTTCTTAAGTATGCCTCATCGCCGAGTTCGGCCGTAGAACGCAACGCATATTCGGTGCTCCAGCAGGAGCGTAAAAGTTTAATAATGGCCTGCTGGTCTTCGGTTTTGAGTTCAGCCTGGTGTTCTTTTAAGAAAGCCAGGTGTTGCAAACCGGCATCCGAAGCGCTATTTTGTATATGGTAATTAATGGCCGAAAAGTAATTCAGGAATACCTGCGCGGGAATGGACTTCCGCCAGGTTTCTTCGTTTTTTTTCTCCTCCGCAAACAGCGGAATCACATTTTCATCTGTTAGCTTTTTCATACTTTTTTAACAAAAAAACATAGCGTTTTAGTTGCAAAACAGGGTCTGAAATAGGGGATATTTGATTCTATAAAGCGTTGATAATCAATCAAATAAAAGGGAATTGAAAATATTTTTAACTCATTTGGAAAGGTTTGATAATCAAGGGCTAACGTTTTGATAAAACCGGAAAAAGCTATGCTTTCGGGCGGAAAAAGTGCCTGCACAGTAAAGCAGAAAAGTAACAGAAACCGCTGAAATGAGTTTAAAGGTAAAGCGAATCTAATCCTTAGAAAATGGAGCTGTCTTACATTCTGAACGAACTCGGCGAAGACCGGGAAATGTATTTTAATTCGGTGGCGCCGCCAATTATCCAGACCAGTAATTTCAGTTGCAAAACCGTAAATGCGCTGCGCGAAGCTTTGCTGCACGAAAGCGAAGTGGAGTTTTATACCCGCGGCAATAACCCGACTACCGACCTGCTGGAAAAGAAAGTGGCCGCTTTGGAAGGAGCCGAACATGCCCTCGCTTTTGGCAGTGGTATTGCAGCTGTTTCGGCGGCAGTGATGAGCCAGGTTAACGCCGGTGATCATATCGTTTCAGTGGCCAAACCTTATAGCTGGACCAATACGCTGCTCAAGAAATACCTGCCAAAGTTTGGCGTTGAAACTACGTTCGTAGATGGCCGCGACGCTGCCAATTTCGAAAAAGCCATCAAGCCCAATACCAGGGTTTTTTACCTCGAAAGCCCCAATTCCTTCACTTTCGAACTGCAGGATATTGCCGCGGTTACTAAAATTGCTAAGGCCCATAACATCATCACCATCATCGATAACAGTTACGCGACGCCGCTTTTTCAGCAACCCATTGCTTTGGGCGTAGATATTGTAGTGCATGCGGCTACCAAATATATTTCCGGCCATTCCGATACCATGGGCGGCATAATTTGCAGCACGCATGCGCGCATCACCAAAATTTTTGAATCGGAATTTATGACGCTGGGCGGCATTATCTCGCCGTTCAACTCCTGGCTACTGCTGCGCGGTTTACGCACCCTGCCAATCCGCATGGAGCGCATAGCCGATACTACCCGCAAGGTGGTAGATTATTTAACCAAACAACCCAAAGTGCAGAAAATATTCTTTCCTTTCCTGCCAACCGATTCACAATACGAACTTGCCAGAAGACAAATGAGCAATAACTCCGGGCAGTTTACCATTCAGCTCCAAACCGAAAATCTGGAAGAAATAGACCGCTTTTGCGACAACCTGAAACACTTTTTAATGGCAGCCAGCTGGGGCGGGCACGAAAGTTTAATTTACCCCACAGCTGCCAGCTACAACGCCGGAAATTACAAATCTGACCTGCCGCCCAACCTCATTCGTTTCTACATTGGCCTGGAAGATGCCGATTACCTGATAAAAGACCTGGACCAGGCTTTTGCCCTGATCTGAAAACGGTAGGGTTTAGCCGGCAAAAACTAAAAGCAATAAAAAAGCCCCGGCATAATTGCCGGGGCTTTCTATTTTTAACAGATTTACGACTTATTTTACCGCTTTGGCACCAGCCCACTGGTCTTTAATAATGTTAGTGGCTTCGCTCAGGTAAATGTCTTTCGAAAGGTTTTTAATAAACTTGGTATTAATATTTTGCTTCACCGTATCGGCACCAATTTTATCGGTATCTACTTTTAAAGAAGCTATGTTCAAAGGTTTATTGCCTTTTTCAACTTCTTCATAGCGTTTCGCGTCTTCCTTCGACTTTTTGTTTTCAGCCATGAACGTGGTCAGTTTCAGCGAGCGGTTGGTATTATCCGACTGCTGTTTCATGCGTTGGGCAATTTCGGTTACCATTTTGAAATTTGCATTTCCGGCAACGCGGGAAGTGGAGTTGGCTTTCAGTTTTGCAATATTGGGTTGATCTTTCCAGAGTTTGAAGCTGGCCGGCTTGATCTCATCCCAAGGCAGCGGGAAGTCCTGATCCTTTTCGCCTTGCTCCAGGTAGGTGTACATGTCTGGCAATAAAATGTCAGGTGCAACGCCCCGCAGCTGGGTAGCGCCGCCATTTACGCGATAGAATTTCTGGGTAGTAAGTTTCAGCGAACCCAAAGGTTTAATGGCGTTAAATTCACTTGGCACTACGTTATCTAAATTGAAAACCTGCTGTACTGTGCCTTTGCCAAACGTGTTGGCACTGCCTACCACTACGCCACGTTTGTAATCCTGCATGGCCGCAGCCAGAATTTCCGAAGCCGAAGCGCTGAACTGGTTTACCATAATTACCAGCGGGCCATCGAACTGCACCTGCGGGTCGCGGTCTTCCAGAATGGTAGGAGCGGAGCCGCTCGTTTCTACCTGCACCACCGGGCCGCGCTCAAAGAACAAACCAGCCATCTGCACAGCATCCTGCAAAGAACCACCACCATTATTTCTCAGATCTAGGATCAGGCCCTGGATATTTTGTTTTTTTAGTTTTTCTACTTCTTTCCGCACGTCGTCGGCGCTATTACGGCCGCCTTTGTTGTCGAAATCGGCGTAAAAGCCGGGCAGTTTAATGTAGCCAACCGGTTTCTCTGCATTTATTAGGGCCGATTGCGCGTAAGTTTCTTCAATGATCACGATATCGCGGATAATGGAAATAACTTTTACCGAAGCGTCAGGTTTTTTAACGGTCAGGCGAACTTCCGTGCCTTTTTTACCGCGTACCAATTGCACAGCATTGTCCAGGCGCATGCCTTCCACGCTTACCGGTTCTTCGTTACCCTGGGCCACTTTCAGAATAATATCGCCGGCTTTCAGTTCGCCCTGACGATAGGAGGCACTACCCGGCACAATTTCGGCTACTTTAATATAACCATCGCGTTCACTTAAAGTAGCGCCAATACCTTCCAGGCGACCGGTCATGGCAATATCAAAAGAGGCTTTGTCTTTCGGCGGAAAATATTCGGTATGCGGATCGTAAGCGTTAGCAATGGCGTTTATGTAAGCCGAAACGCTGTCGTTCCGATCGAACTGACTGATGCGACGATACATGTCGTCGTAAGTTTTTAGCACTTTTTTCCGGGCTTCGGCTTCCAGTTCGGTGTTGGTTTTGGCAGGCGTTTTATTGTCTTTTTTAGCTTGTGCTTTCTCCTGCATTTCTATCAGTTCGGCCATTTGTACCAGTGTCTGGTATTTTAGGTATTTCCGCCAGGCTTCGCGCTGTTCGGCTTTGTCTTTCGGGAATTTCAGTTTTTCCGGATCCAGTTCGGTGCTTTCTTCGGTGTTGAAATCAAAAGGTTTGGCCAGAATATCTTTATAGATTTCCTGGCTTTCTTTAGAACGAACGTTGAAAATACGCGTGCTGGCATCCAGGAACTCGTAAGAACCGTTCTGTACGTGATCGTCTATTTTGGTTTGGTATTTCTGCAGTTTATCGATATCGGTCTGCAATAAAAATTTCTTGTTGAAGTCGAGGCGTTTCAGGTACAGGCCGTACACTTTTTTAGAAAAATTATCGTCTAATTTCTCCGGCTGAAAATGCGCTGAATTCAAACCCTGCATGAGTACGCGCAGCAGAATTTCGTTTTTACCCTGGCCTGAAAGATCCTTTTTCGTTTCGCCGGAACCGGAATGCGATGTATAGCAGGCAAATAGCATCATCACCGAAAAGAGTGATGCTATAAAAATTGATTTAGATTTTAAATAATGCATAAGCGCTATTAAAGTACGTTTCAAATATACACAAAAGTAATGCCCGATTCAGCAGTTTTCCTGCAATATGTCTACGGAAAAAAACACCGTTACTCCGTTTGTTTCCGGACAATTTTACCGGCGAATTTGTTTTAAAAAGGGCAATTATTCTTTAAACGAAATTGAGCGAAGAAAAATGCTATGGTTTGCAATAAAAAAAGTGCCTGCCGGGCTTTTATAACCAGATTAACCTTTAAACACAAAAAAGCCTCCAATATATTGGAGGCTTTTTCTGTGTAATTGATTTTTAACTTTTAAACGCGGCTTAGCGATAAATATGCTCGCCGTTGCTGTTTTTCCATTCTGTTTCGAAATAGCGGGCATCTTCTTCGTTGCGTGGGGTTACACCCATTACTATGCCGCCTTCTTTTACGCCAGATTCATAAACCTTAGCGCGTTCTTCCGGAATACCAGAGCCTACTAAAGCACCCAGTAAACCACCTGTTAAACCACCGGCACCGGCACCAGCCAGACCAGCCGCTAACGGACCAGCAATTACCAATCCTAAACCTGGCAATGCCACAGAAGTACCTAAGGCTGCTAAAGCACCAACAATAGCGCCTAACGTACCACCAATGGCAGAACCGGCACCAGCACCTTCAAGGGCTTTGTTGCCTAATTCGGTTTCGGTGTGGGTATCAGAAAAATGTCTTTTACGGGTATCGTCCGACATAATTACGTTCACATCGTCTTTAGTATAACCGCGGGAATGTAAAGTGCTGTAAGCGCGTTCTGCACTTGCTCTGTCTCTGAACATTCCGGTCATCATGCGGTTTGAATTGCTTGTATTTTCCATAGTTGTGTAAAAAAATTAAGTTTAAATGAATACTTATTTAGGAAACCGCTAAACCTTTTTGGCTCCGGTTCCGAGTATCATTAAACGCCTTGTTAACTTTTTGGTTACGGAAATTCTGGAAAAAGCTTAAAAAGCAAAAGCCGCAGCAGGTAGTCTGATTTCCCTGCAACGGCTTTCTTAGAAATGTGAAATTAAATGAGATTATGCTGTCTTATTTTTTCTTTGGGGATCTTCCACACCAGAAGTCTATTGGAATATTATACCGAACTTTAACTGCTCTTCCGTTTTGAAATCCAGGTTTCCAGGCTGGCATTGACATAATTATACGAATGAATTCCTGGTCAATATCTTCCCGTACACTTTTAAGGATTTTAGGATCAGTAATTTCACCATTCTGATCAACAACAAAAGAACCAATTACTTGTCCTGAAATTCTATCCCTCATAGCGGTTTCCGGATATTTTACCGAAGAACTTAAAAACTTCATCATAGCATCCTGACCTCCAGGGTATTGAGGATGCTGTTCGATAAAGACATCTTCTGAAATTGCAGCGAGACTATCATAAAGGAATTTTTGTCTTGCCTTAACTTTCTCTAAGTCAGGGTGCGGAATAGAAGAAGGTTTTACTGGCTGGTAATTAGCAATACCGGGAATAAAAAGCATAGCCACTTCTATCCGGTGGCAGGTACTCCAGGAATCAGGGGTTTGATGCTGCAGAATCTGCATGGCATTACCACCTGCTTTTAAAGTCGCCTCCCTGGCAAGTTTTAATACTTCAGGATATGAACAGTTAGTACTGAATCCTGTATCTGAAATTCTAACAATTCCGAGTGACTCCGCTTCGTTAGGTCGTGGCTGTCCGTGCTCAAGAACTGTTACATTTCTCGATCCCGCAGTTATAGTTGTGGAAGGCTGCCTTGAATCTGTAACTTTAACCGATGGTGCACAACCCGTAACCCAAACCGAAAACGCTATGAAAAACAGCAGTAAAAGTCGTGAATGGTGCATGCTTACTTCTTTGCGGCTTTGCGGCGCTGTTTTTCTTTGCTGATCAGGTTGAATTCGCGGGAGCTTTGGCCGGCAATAGCCGTGTTTTCATTCGCGCGGCGCAGTAAATAAGGCATCACTGCTTCCACCGGGCCGTAAGGTACATATTTGGCTACGTTATAACCGGCGTGGGCCAGATTGTAAGATAAATTATCGCTCATGCCCAGCAGCTGCGCAAAGAAAACCCGTTCATCGCTTGGTTGCAGGCCTTTTTCCGCCATCATATCCATTAATAGTGCCGAGCTGGCTTCGTTGTGCGTGCCGGCACAAATGGCAATTCTATCAATGTGGTCGATGCAGAATTTCAGCGCTTCGTTGTAAAGTTTATCCGAAGCTTCTTTGGTGGGGTTTATCGGGCTGGGTTCACCGTGTTCGGCAGCTACGCGGCGTTCTTTTTCCATATATGCGCCCCGAACCAGTTTGCCGCCCAGGTAATAATTTCCTTTCAGCGCATTGTCGTAATCACGCTTAATTACATCCAGACGATCGTGGCGGTAAAGCTGGTAGGTATTGTAAACGATGGCTTTCTGCTTATTGTATTTTTCCATCATTTCATACGTCAGCTGGTCTATCGTTTCCTGTATCCAGCTTTCTTCAGCGTCAATAAAAATACGGACGTTCTTTTCAAAAGCGCGTTTGCAGATCGAATCTACCCGCTGGCGGCCCCGGTCATAAGCCGTTTTTTCGGCTTCCGAAAGCGTTTTGTTTTCCTGCACTTTTTCCAGCAAAACGGTATCGATTACGCCGGTAATTTTGAAGACCGAGAACGGAATGGCTTTGTTGCCGGCCGCTTTTTCAACAGTGGCAATAATTTCATCGCGGGTATGGTCAAAGCTTTTTTCGTTGCCTTCGCCTTCCACCGAATAATCCAGAATGGTACCGATGTGCGATTCGGCCAGCTTATTGATGGTGCCGGTACATTCCTGAATGGTTTCGCCGCCGCAGAAATGTTCGAAAATGGTAGGCTTCACCAGGAATTTAACGGGCAGATGCCATTTAAAAGCCGTTTCCAGGATCGGGCCGCCGGTTTTTACCAGGAAATTATTATTCATGGTAGCAAAAAGCCAGTACATTTTCTGCAGCTCAAAATCAGACTTGGATGCAAACGCAACGGCGGTATCGTCGAAAGAAACTTTTTGACTCGGTTTCATTTAAAAATAAGGTAATTTTACAGCTGCAAAGATACGCAAAAACGTCCGGATTGAACACGGTTTATGCTTATTTCCGGCCAGCCCGAAACCCTGCCTTCCGATCTTTTTGAGCAGAAGCAGCAATATTTTCCGGTTAAAAACGCTATGGTTTCGGGGCTGAAAACCCGCGCCGCCTTTGCCCAGTACACGCAGCTTATGGAACTGAACCCGCACCAGAATTATTTTTCGCAGCTTTTAAATAACCGTCGTCCGCTTCTTATTTCCGGGCCCTGCAGCGCCGAATCGGAAGCGCAGGTTTTAGAAACGGCCTTTGCTTTAAAAAATACCGGCATCGATCTTTTTCGCGCCGGCATCTGGAAACCGCGTTCCAAACCCGGCACGTTCGAAGGCATTGGCGAGATCGGGCTGCAATGGCTGAAGCGCGTGCAAACCGAAATTGGTTTGCCGGTTTCGGTAGAAGTGGCTACGCCGCAGCACATCGAACTGGCGCTAAAATACGGCATCGATGTGTTGTGGATCGGCGCCCGGACTACTGTAAACCCGTTTGTGGTACAGGAATTGGCGGAAGCTTTGCGCGGGGTAGAAATTCCGGTAATGGTAAAAAATCCGGTAAACCCCGATCTGGCTTTATGGGCCGGGGCTTTGGAAAGGTTTTATAATATGGGCATCCGGAGTCTGGCAGCCATACACCGGGGCTTTTCGGTTTTAGGCGAGAACCGCTACCGCAATGCGCCGCTCTGGCAGATCCCCATCGAACTGAAATCCCGTTATAAAAACCTGCCTTTAATTGTAGATCCGAGCCACATTGGCGGGCGCCGCGAGCATATTTTGCCGCTCACGCAGCAGGCCCTCGATCTGGATTACGATGGCCTGATGGTAGAAGTACATCCGAACCCGGCTGTGGCCTTAAGCGATGCCGAACAGCAACTCACCCCCGCCGCTTTTGCCGAAATGCTGACCCGTTTGCAGGTAAGAAGCGCGAATAGCCCCAACCCGGAATTTCAGAATTGCGCCGAAGAGTTGCGGGAAAAAATAGACAATGCCGACCGCGAAATAATTGAAATGCTGGCCCGCCGCATGGCGCTGGTAGAAAAGATAGGCGAATATAAAAAGCAAAACAACGTAACCATTCTGCAAATGGAGCGCTGGAACGAAATTTTTAAAACCCGCCCCGAATGGGCCGCTAAAATGGGGATGAATGCGGAATTTGTAGAGGAATTGTATAAACTAATTCATCTGGAATCTATCCGAAAGCAAACGGAGATTATGGAGCGGTAGTTTTTTTGCTGGAAAGGATAGCGTTTTTCGTCATCCCGACGTCAGGAGAGATCGCATCAAGTTAGTAGTGAGGTTAACTATTGAGTTTTGGAACTTGAAAGGATAGCGTTTTTATAGCTAATTTCTGTTCTTAACTACAAGCATTTTACTTTCAATTGAGCTTTCTCCCTCAAGCCGGGTGGCTTCGTTTCTGCGCTCGCGGCTGCAACCCTTCCTGCCCTTGCGGGCTGCCTGTGGCACCGGAAGTCTTGGAGGCCGCTCGCACAGAAACTGGTGTCAGTTTCCCTTCGTAGCTCGCTTCTTTTTAGGCTACTTTTCTTCAGGCCTTGATTTCAGGTTACGCTGCGCTGGCGATATGTGTGAAAGGAATTTGAAAAAGAAATTCTTTTAATTCTCTTATTGGCTACGCCGAACTTCGTTTCTGAAAATTCAGATTTAAACAAGAAATCCTGTCCATCTCATAAATCCTAAAAATCGTGTTCAATTTCATTGTCCTTTAGCTGACGAATTCAAAAAGCCCTCTTAAAAATCAGGGGAGGGCTTTTTGAATTTTGTAAATCCTTAAATTTTGCAAATTCTGATACAGATAATTGTCTTGAAAATCCTGTAATCCAGAAAATTCTGATTCTGATAAACTCATTTTTTATTCAGCATCCGCTCTAAGCCGTTGGCAATAAAAAGTAAGATACCCAGGCCGAAACTGATGCCTAATTGTTGCGCTGTAAGCGGTGCGAGCCCGAATGTTTTTTGTAAGGGCGGGAAATAGATGGCTAGCAATTGTAATCCGATCGTAACGAAAGTCATTAACATGAATAGCGGGTTGGTTTTTACTGAGAATGGCTTTTTTACGTTGGCTCTTAACCCAAAGGCATTCCCGATCTGAGTAAAACCGATGGTAGCAAAAATCATGGTTTGCCAGGTCTGGTCTTGCGGATTTCCGGGATCGTAGTAAAAGTAACCCGTACCCAAACTGATGATCCCGATCAGAAATCCTGACCAAAGTACATAGCGCAGGTCCGGGGCGGTGAGTACGGGTTGGTCAGGGTGGCGGGGTGGCCTGCTCATGGTGTTTTTTTCGGCCGGCTCCGTTCCTAAACCCAAGCCCATTAAACCGTCGGTAAGTAAATTGAGCCAGAGCAGTTGCAGAGGTCGCAGGGCAATATGAACTCCGAATAAAGGTGCGGCCAGCATTACGAACACTTTTCCCAGGTTCCCGCCTAAGGAGAATTTAATGAAGCGCAGCAGGTTATCGTAAATAACCCGGCCTTCTTCCACGGCGGCTACAATGGTGGCAAAATTATCGTCCAGTAACACCATGTCAGAAGCTTCTTTGGCAACATCGGTGCCGGTAATGCCCATGGCCACGCCAATGTTGGCTTTCTTCAGGGCGGGCGCATCGTTCACCCCGTCGCCTGTCATGGCTACTACTTCACCATTGGCCTGTAAAGCCGAAATGATGCGTAATTTATCTTCCGGCGAAACGCGTGCAAACACTGAAACTTCCTTTACTGCCTCCCGCAGTTCTTCTTCTGAAAGCTGTAGCAGTGCTTCGCCGTTAAGGGCTTTGAAATTTTCGGTTATACCCAGTTCGCGGGCAATGGCAGCAGCCGTAAGCGGATGGTCGCCGGTGATCATGATGGGGCGGATCCCGGCTTTGCGGCATTGGGCTACGGCAGGTTTTACGGCAGCGCGCGGCGGATCGATCATGCCGATCATGCCCACAAAGATCAGGTCCTGCTCCAGGTCAGCTTCGGGTTTTTGAGGCAATTCCGATAGCGTTTTGTAGGCCAGACCCAATACCCGCACGCCTTCGCGCGCCAGGGCTTCGTTGGCTTGCTGCATCTGGTTTAGCCAGGCTTCGGATAGTTTTTCGGTTTGGCCGTTTACCCAGATATGACTGCTGATTTCGAGTAACCCGTCTACGGAGCCTTTGGTAAAAGCCATGAAATTAGTGTCGCGCCAGAATTCAAAAAAAGAGCCGGGCGAATTCTCAGGTAACCGGTGCACCGTAGACATGCGTTTGCGATCCGAATCGAAAGGATATTCACCTACACGGGGCATGTTTTCGAAATGACATTGCAAACCAGCCCGGGCGGCGGCAACAAGTAAAGCGCCTTCGGTGGGGTCGCCAATAATAGTAAACTCTTCGTGTTCGGGGTTGGTAGAAAGCGTGGCGTCGTTGCACCAGGCACCAATGCAAAGCGCCATTTTTACCGTTTCGGAATGTCCGCTTTTCTCCTGAAGATCTTCGAGTTCTACGTGTTGATCCGGAAGTTTGAGGGTAGTGGCGGTCATACGGTTTTCGGTGAGGGTACCGGTTTTATCGGAGCAGATCACGGTTACTGAACCCAGCGTTTCGGCGGCAGGAAGTTTGCGGATCAAGGCGTGGCGTTTCAGCATGCGTTTGGCGCCGATGGCCAGCGTAATGGTAACTACGGCCGGTAAACCTTCGGGCACCACGGCAACGGCTAAACTAATGGCCGTCAGAAACATTTCTTCCGGCGATTCGCCCAGTAAAACCCCGATTCCCAGCATGAGCGCCGCCGCGCCGGCTCCGATCAAAGCCAGCATTTTTCCCAGCCGGTCGAGGCGTTGCTGCAGAGGCGTTTGCAGGTTTTTTACTTCCTGCAGCAAGGTGGCAATTTTGCCGAGCTCGGTTTGCATGCCGGTGCCCGTTACAATGCCCACCCCGCGGCCATAGGTTACGTTGGTGCCCAGGTAAGCCATGTTTTTACGGTCGCCGAGCGGCAGGTCTTCTATTTCCAAAGCCTGGGAAAATTTCTCGACTGCTTCCGCTTCGCCGGTAAGCGCGGCTTCCTGCACCCGGAGGCTGGCACTTTCCAGCAATCGCATATCGGCGGGAATGATGTTGCCGGCTTCCAGCAGCAGAATATCGCCGGGTACCAGCTCCGGGGCGGCAATTTCCTGCACCTTGTTTCCGCGCCGCACCCGCACGGTGGGCACCGACATTTTTTTGAGGGCAGCCATGGCTTTTTCGGCGCGGAATTCCTGCACAAACCCCAGCACCGCAAACAGCACCACAATGGCCAGGATCGCAATGGTCTCTATGGTTTCGCCTAAGAAAAATGAAATAACCGCTGCGGCCAGTAAAATAAGCACCATGGTTTGAGTGAATTGTTCCCAGAGCATTTTCAGCGGATTTTTTCCGCCTTTTTCCTGCAATTCGTTGGGGCCGTATTTTTCCTTGCGCGCCGCAATTTCTTCGGTGGAAAGTCCGGCAGGGGAAGTTTGAAGGGCTTCTAGCGTTTCTTCACCGGAAAGGGTATGCCAATTTTGGTTTATCATGGTGCAGTTTGCCTTTTTCAAAGGAAAAGGCTTCCTAAAACGGTACGTTTTTTAACCGGAAAAGTAATTGGGGTTAAAAGGAATGCTTTCAGGAAATTGAAACAACGGAAAGAAAAGTTGGTTTAGAGTTTTTTATGTAAATTGAATAGCGTTTAAGAACATACCAGATTTTCGATTGCAGCAGCTCATCACCTTTCTTTCCAAACTCGCCAATTTCACCGCTTCCGAACTGGAACAGATTTCCAGCTTCTGGAGCCGGAGGCAAACATTTAATCGCGGCGAATTTATTGTGCGGGCCGGTGAAGTGGAAACGCAGGTGCATTTCGTTTTGGAAGGCACGCAAACCATTCATTACCTGGAAAACGGCAAGGATATTTGCGTGGGTTTTGGCTATCCCGGCACGATCCTGATCGCATATCCTTCGTTTATTACCGGCAAGCCTTCCGATTTTTATTTACAAGCTATTAAAAAAACCGAGCTGCTTTCTTTGAATTATTCCGATTGGAAAATGCTGCTGGAAACGCTGCCGAAATTTAAAGACGTGTGGCATAAACTGACCGAACAGGCCTTACTGGGCATGATGGCGCGGGAAGTGGAATTGCACCTGGCTTCCAATGCCGAACGTTACGAACGGTTATTGAAACGCAGTCCGCAGTTGTTGCAGCAAATTCCGCAACGGTACGTGGCCTCGTATCTGAAAATGGAACCCGAGACGCTGAGCCGCCTGAAAAAAGCAACGGCTTGGAAATCTTGATCCACGTCAAGGTTTCCGGGGAAGCGGCGGCAGTATCTTTGTTTAAAAAACGAAACGCCATGAATCCTACTTTAGACCAATTAACCCGTGAGGTAAGAACGATCGTTCAATTTGCCGAAACAGAACTCAAAAAGCTGCCGATCGAAAAGCTGAATCAACGGCCGGCCAACGGCGGCTGGAGTTTGCTCGAATGCCTGGAGCACCTGAACCGCTACAGCAATTATTACAACCCGGCACTGGAAAAAGCCCTTGCTACTAATTCATCTGCGAAGGGCAATTCGGAAATAACGCTAACCTGGATCGGGAAAAAATCGGTGGAAATGATCGCGCCGAACAATACCAAAAAGCACAAAACCATGAAGAAAATGAATCCTCAGGGCTCGTTGCTGCACGCTTCAGTGGTAGACGAATTTCTGAAAAACCAACAGCAATTACTTTCACTGTTGCAAAAATCAGGACAGACCGATCTGGGTAAAAAAGCTGTTCCGGTTGAGTTTTTCCGCTTGCTGAAAATGAACATCGGCGAAACGCTGCTTTTTATGGTTTTGCACGAACAACGGCACTTTCTGCAACTGCAACGAATTCTGGCGGAAGTAACGACTCGTAGAAATGCAGCAGCTTAAACTTTAAAACCAGATCAAAATTCGGGTGGCACCTTTTAGCCTTAAAACCATAGCGTTTTTGCAAAGTTTCCACGGGTTTTAACTCGTAGAACATTGCTGTTTCCGGCAACTCCTGCAAGCCAAATCCTGACAAATTCCGTACCTTCGGGTTATGGAAAATATTTTCTTCGGAGCCGAAGCCTTTCCCAAACTTCAGGAATTTTTGCAGAATAAAGCTTTTAGCCAGGTGCTGGTTTTGGCTGATGAAAATACCCGCCGCGATTGCTATCCGCTGGTAAAGAAATTCCTGCCGGAACACCAAATTTTGCAAATTACCTCCGGCGAAGCCAACAAAACGCTGCAAACCTGCGAAACGATCTGGCAATTCCTGACTGAAAAGCAATTTGACCGCTGGAGCGTGGTGGTGAATCTGGGCGGCGGCGTAATCGGGGATATGGGTGGTTTTTGTGCAGCACTTTACAAACGCGGCATCACCTTCGTAAACGTGCCTACCACGCTTTTAGCAATGGTAGATGCGAGCGTGGGCGGTAAAACTGGCGTCGATTTTTCCGGGTTTAAGAACCAATTGGGTATTTTTCAGCAACCTACGAGTGTTTTTATCGATCCCGTTTTTCTGGAAACCTTGTCGGGCCGGCAGCTGAAATCGGGTTATGCGGAAATGATCAAGCACTGGCTTATTGCCGATGCGGCCGCTTTTGAAACCCAGCGCTGGAACGGTTTGCTGGCTGCCGACTGGCAGGAATTAATTCCGGAAGCGGTGAAAATTAAGAGCCGGATCGTGCAAGCCGATCCGCTGGAAAACGGTTTGCGCAAAGTGCTGAATTTCGGGCATACTGTGGGGCACGCCGCAGAAAGTTATTTTTTGCAGCAACCCGGCCGCGAACTTTTGCACGGCGAAGCTATTGCGGTGGGCTTGCTATGCGAAAGTTATTTATCGGAACAAAAAGGCTTGCTCAGCAATAGTGAATTAAGCAAGATCGAAACATTCCTGGCTTCGGTTTTCGAGAAAGTGAAACTTACGCCCGAAGATATTGCCGGGATTTTACCTTTTCTGCAACAGGATAAAAAAAATTTCCGGGGCACTATTAATTGCGTGCTGTTGGAAAGTATTGGCAAGCCCGTTTACGACCAACCCGTTACGCTGGCAGAAGTTGAAAAATCCCTGCGGTATTACCAATTGATATGAGCGGAATCTCGATTTCAATTTCGCACCCCACGGGCATTTTACGAGGCACGGTTCAGCTGCCGGCATCTAAATCGGAAAGCAACCGCGCGCTTATTATTCAGGCCTTAAGCCCGGAAAGAATCACGCTCCAAAATTTATCGGATGCGAACGATACGGTTTTGCTGCAACGGCTTTTGCATGCTTCGGAAAAGGAAATCAACGCCGAAGATGCCGGCACAGTGATGCGCTTTTTAACGGCTTATTTCAGCTTAACCAACCAGCCAAAAGTTTTAACCGGCACCGAACGCATGTGTCATCGCCCGATCGGGATATTGGTAGATGCGTTGCGGGAATTGGGCGTGGAAATTAAGTATCTGGGTCAGGAAGGTTTTCCGCCATTGGAAATTAAGGGTTTTGAGCCGAAGTTTTCTGGCAAATCAAATGTGAAATTACGCGGCGATGTGAGCAGCCAATTTATTTCGGCATTGTTGTTATGCGCACCGGTTTTGCCCCATGGTTTGCGGCTGGAACTTGCAGGAAAAATTGCCTCGCGGCCTTATATTGAAATGACGCTGGCTTTGATGCAGCAGTTCGGCATTTCTTCCAGTTTCATAGGAAACGATATTGAAATTGCGCCCAAAACTTATGAAGGCGGAACATTTTCAGTGGAAGCAGATTGGTCGGCGGCAAGTTATTGGTACAGCCTGGTGGCACTGGCGAAAAAATCAGAAATTCTGTTAACTGGTCTGAAAGAAAATTCCCTGCAAGGCGATAGCAAAGTGGCGGAACTAATGAAGGATTTCGGTGTAAAAACGACTTTTCTGAAAGAAGGGATTTTGCTTACGAAAACTGCTGAAACAGCTGAAAAAATTGCCATCGATTTCTCCGATATTCCGGACCTGGCGCAAACCTTTGCGGTGCTGGCTGCGGCAAAAAATATAGCTTTGGAAATGACCGGCCTGGAAAGTCTGCGCATCAAAGAAACCGACCGCATTGCTGCTTTGCAAACCGAGCTGGCTAGATTTGGCGCTACGTTAATGGAAACCAAACCCGGTACTTTTTTAGTGAAAAATGATAGCGTTTTGGGGCGAAAAATTGCCGTCCAAACGTATCACGATCACCGCATGGCGATGGCATTTGCCCCGCTTGCTTTGTTTCAGGAAATTCAAATCGGAAATCCGGAAGTGGTGAAGAAATCGTACCCGCAGTTTTGGAATGAATTGCGGAAAGTGGGGTTTGTGGTGGAAGGAATTTAGTTTGCCAGGAATGCTATGCAAAAAAAAACTCGCCAAAGGGCGACTGATAGTCTCTACCTGTTTATTTCCTGAAAGCCGCCAGCAGCTTTAGGAAATATTCCGGCGCTTTGAACAACCGGCTGCCGTACCAGCTGAACATTTCACCGTCTACGATCATCACTTTTGCCTCCGGACAAATCTGCTGAAATTCCTGAAAATGTTTTTCCTGAAAAGGGTAGGGTTCGGAAGAAAGCAGAATCACTTCCGGCCGGCTTTTGTGCAGCAATTCGATACCGATTTCCGGGTAACGCTCGGCATGGGCAAATACGTTTTCGAAACCGCAGCGCTGCAGCATATCATTTATAAACGTGTTGCTGCCGGCGGCCATGTACGGGTTTTTCCAGATGAAATAGGCGGCCTGGATTTTGTTTTTAGGTTGCGGCAATTGAGCAAAAGCAGTGGCAGTTTTGGAGGCAATTTCGATAGCATTTTCAGCTTTTCCGGTTAGTTCCCCTACTTTCCGGATCATGTCTAAAGAATCTTCCAAAGTAAAAATATCGCTCATCCAGACCGGGTATTTTTCGGCCAGCTTTTCGATGCCTTCCTGGTAATTTTCTTCTTTGTTGCCAATGATCAGATCCGGTTGCAATTCATCAATAACTTTGAAATTGAAATTCTTGGTGCCGCCGATCTTCGTTTTGGGTTTTACTTTTTCCGAAGGGTGAATGCAGAATTTGGTAACGCCCACCACTTCGTTTTCCAGCCCCAGATCGAAAAGCAGCTCCGTTTGCGAAGGCACCAGCGAGATGATCCGTTTGGGTTTTTCAGCTAAAAAGATAGCGTTTTGGAGTTGGTCGGTGAAGGTGGGCACGGTGGTGATTTACGTTTTTGGATTGACGGTTTACGATTTTCCGGGTAGGAGTTTTTAATGGTAAAATGCTGCCTTTTTTCAGTTGCAGTGCTTTGGTCTATGCGCCACTAACCAAAGTTATAGCTTTTCGGTTAAAAGGATAGCCGTTTGGAGTTGATCGGTGAAGTAAGATTTTTAAATATGAAATTAAGAATTTAAAAGGAGAAATGTTTTTAAATGAAAACACCTCACAATTTCGATAGCATGTGAGGTGTTTTTGGTTAATTGTAATTAATTGCTTTGGTTAATAAATTCATTAAGTCTATCCCTTAATTCAATTGCATGAGCTCTATCCAGATTAATGTTTTGTTTATTTACTCTTGGATTTACAGGACGGTCAGCAGGGGAGTTCCAAATCACAAAATATTCATTGTCTGAATTATAATTGAGTACAATATTACTCTCAAATCCAGGAAGATTATTCTGTCTTCTAAGTTCAATTACTCTTGCCATTTCCTTTTCGTTTAGGGTTAATTAATTAGAAAATTACTTCAGATACCGGAAATCCTGGCCGGCTTCGAGCTGCAAAATAAACTCGTACATGAGTTTGATCACATTTTCTACGTCGTCTTTGTGCACGGTTTCTACGGTGGTGTGCATGTATTTCAGGGGCAAAGAAATCAAAGCCGAAGCTACGCCATCGGAAGAATACGCAAACGCATCGGTGTCGGTGCCGGTGGCTCTTGTGGCGGCGGCACGCTGGAATGGAATTTCCTTTTTCTGGGCTGTATCGATGATCATTTGCAGCAGGTTGTTCTGCACCGCCGGGCCGTAGGTTAAAACCGGACCTTTGCCGCAATGCTGGTCGCCGCTGATCTTTTTGTCGTACATCGGGCTTTGCGTGTCGTGGCACACGTCGGTAATGATGGCTACGTTTGGCTTGATACGGTGCGCGATCATTTCGGCACCGCGGAGACCAATTTCTTCCTGCACCGCATTTACCACGTACAATCCGAAGGGCAGTTTTTTCTTGTTTTCTGCTATCATTCGGGCTACTTCCGCGATCATGAAACCGCCAATTCTATTGTCTAATGCACGGCCTACGTAGTATTTGTCGTTCATCACCATCAGTTCGTCGGTGAAAGTAACTACCGTTCCCACGTGGATGCCCAGTTCTTCCACTTCAGCTTTGGTACTGCAACCGCAATCGATGAAAATGTTTTCTACGGTTGGGGCTTTATCGTTTTCCACTTTGCGTACGTGAATGGCCGGCCAGCCAAAAACGCCTTTCACGATGCCTTTGCGGGTGTGGAAATTCACGCGCATACTTGGCGCAATGATGGCATCGGAACCGCCGTTGCGGCGCACGTAAATGTAACCCTGGTCGGTAATGTAATTCACAAACCAGGAAATTTCGTCGGCGTGCGCTTCAATTACCACTTTGTATTCCGCTTCAGGATTGATCACGCCGACTACAGTGCCATAGGTGTCTACAAAATATTCGTCTACGTACGGTTTCAGGTATTCAAGCCACAGTTTCTGGCCCTCGGCTTCGAAACCGGTAGGGGAGGCGTTGTTTAAATATTTCTCTAAAAAATCGAAGGATTCTTTTCTCATAATTTTCAGATATGCAAAGCAAATGTTAATGTGCCCCTTACGCAAGTCGTACTTTTTGGGTCTAAAAACATAGCGTTTTGGGGAGGCCAATATAACGAAAAAAAAGGTTGCCCCCGAATGAGGAACAACCTTTTTGTATTGGAGAAATGATTAACGAAACTACAATGGAATATTGCCGTGTTTCTTGCGCGGAAGTTTCACCGCTTTATTTTCCAGCATTTTAAATGCTTTGATCAGCTTGGTGCGGGTTTCGGAAGGCGTAATTACCTCGTCTATAAAACCACGGTGCGCGGCGCGGTATGGCGTGGCGAATTTCTCCTGGTATTCGGTTACTTTTTCGGCCAGTTTGGCTTCCGGATTTTCTGAGGCGGCAATTTCGCGTTTGAAGATGATTTCGGCAGCACCTTTCGCGCCCATAACGGCAATTTCGGCGGTTGGCCAGGCGTAGTTCATATCCGCGCCGATGTGCTTGGAGTTCATTACATCGTACGCGCCGCCGTAGGCTTTGCGGGTAATTACGGTAATGCGTGGCACGGTAGCTTCGGAGAACGCATACAATAATTTTGCGCCGTTGGTGATGATGCCGCGCCATTCCTGGTCGGTGCCCGGCAGGAAGCCCGGAACGTCTTCCAACACTAAAAGCGGAATGTTGAAGCAGTCGCAGAATCGAACGAAACGGGCAGCTTTGGTAGATGCGTTAATATCGAGAACTCCGGCTAAAACGGCAGGCTGATTGCCCACAATACCGATGCTGCGGCCGGCTAAACGGGCAAAACCTACCACAATGTTTTCGCCGAAATTCTTGTGCACTTCCATGAACGTATCCGCATCGATGATGCCTTCGATCACTTCGCGCATGTCATAAGGTTGGTTGGCGTTGGCAGGGATGATGGTATCGAGCGCCGGACGGGTTTCGTCTTCCTGCGCTTCGTAAGGCACCGCCGGAGCCGTGTCTTCGCAATTCTGCGGCATGTAGCTTAAAAGTGCCTTGATGTTGTTGATGGCTTCCACTTCGTTGGCGCAGGAGAAATGCGTAACGCCGCTTTTCGCACTATGCGTGCTTGCGCCGCCCAATTCTTCGGAAGTTACGTTTTCGTGGGTTACGGTTTTTACTACGTTTGGTCCGGTTACGAACATGTACGAGGTATTTTCCACCATCAGAATAAAGTCGGTGATGGCCGGAGAATATACTGCACCGCCCGCGCACGGACCCATAATGGCAGAGATCTGCGGCACTACGCCGGAAGCCTGTACGTTGCGGTAGAAAATATCGGCGTAACCGCCCAAAGAAACTACGCCTTCCTGGATACGGGCTCCGCCGGAGTCGTTCAGGCCAATTACCGGAGCGCCGTTTTTCATGGCCAGCTCCATAATTTTAACGATCTTCTCGGCGTGGGTTTCGGAAAGCGAGCCGCCTAAAACGGTGAAATCCTGGGAGAAAACGTATACCAGACGACCGTTTACGGTGCCGTAGCCGGTTACCACGCCATCGCCTAAATAGTATTCTTTATCGAGGCCGAAATCTTTGGAGCGGTGCATTACAAACTTGCCGATCTCTTCGAAAGAGCCTTCGTCCATTAATAAGCTGATGCGTTCGCGGGCAGTAAGTTTGCCTTTTTTGTGCTGGGCATCAATGCGGTCCTGGCCGCCGCCTAAGAGGGCTTCGGCATTCTTTTTAGCTAAAATTTCGGTGGGAGTTCCGGTATGGGAATTTGGCATGGTATCCGTTCAAATTTAATTCTGACCCCAAATTTATTAAAGTATGCCGGCATTACTATTTTTTGGATTGGTTTTTTCGGGAGGGATGAGTTTTTGGGGTGGGAGGGATAGCGTTTTTGGGTATTTGTTGGGTTGCATTGGGATTAGTCTTGTAAAAAAAGTTAATACTCATTGAGTAAGTTATAACAATTGCCTATATTGGTAGGCCCCTATATAATTAAACGCTAGTAAGGCTTGTGAATATCCTGTAGAAGGAATGCAGGTAATTCCATAAAGATAGAGTCAAATGAATGAAAGAAAGTTATCAGAACTACAAAAAGAGTATAGAGCCTTCTTTTTAGAGAAGATGAAACTTTATAATGTTAATTCACCTGCTCAATTAACTAAGGAAAAAAAAGGTGAGTTCTTCTCAGAAATAAAGCAAGATTGGGCAAAATGTAAACTATCGAAAAAACAAATCAGGGAGTTCAGTAAAAAGACAACTCAACCAACTGTAGATGGACCAGTAGGATTATACCGTAAGGAATCAATACGTGAAACCGAAAATGAATCAACCATTACGACAAAGCAATGGTCTCAAAAAGAGCTCTTAAATTATCCCAATAAGGAAAAGAAGCACCATCAATCAGAAAGAAAAACATCATATCAGGCGCAAGAACGACTACCACAGGAGTTTACCAAACAAATCATTAAGTCCGAGCCAAATCTTGAGCAAACAGACGATTTGAGAATATTTTTTAAACCTAATAATCATTTTGTTCAAGAAGGACAATATCAGTATCCTGTTGTGAAAATGCCAAGGGAAAACTCAAGTCTGAAGCTTCCAAGGACTGGTCGTTCTAATCAAAAAGGTTATAAAGAAATAGACTTTTTTAAACAACTAAAACAGAATATGGTTGACATTGAAATAGTCAACAATGTTCATATGGTGATACCTAATTTTAATAAGCCTTATGAGCCTGATATTGTTTTGTTTAATAAAAGCTTAAATCTCTATATCGATATTGAAATTGATGAACCCTATGATGGTTATTACAGATACCCTACGCACTATATAAATCCTGAAAATGAAGTTAAGCAAGACAATATCAGAGATTTGTTTTTTACTGAAAGCGGATGGGTTGTTTTAAGATTCACTGAAAAACAAGTTCATTGTCAAGCTGACGAATGCATAGGTTTTATCAGAAATGTACTGAATTCAATTTATAACAGACCATTTTCTAACATTGTAAAATGCCAACAGGAAAACCAGTGGGATTATAACCAATGTATTCAATGGCAAAAATCCTTTTACAGGGAAAAGTATCTTGGAATAGATAGGTTTCAAAAACAATACAGCAACAAGGAAATTGAAATTGATAGCAAAGAAAATGAAAGTATTGAAGACCTAATACAAAGAACGAAAAAATTCAATTTTGATAGTTGGAATGTTGGTGTTACGATTGAACCTGAGTTACACATTTATATAGGAGATGAAACGGGGAATGCAGAGTATATTTCTGTAACAACTCTAATTGAACGTTTTTTTCCTTTTGATTTAAAGAGATATATTGAAAGAAAGGCAGAAGAAGAAAATAGAACGGAGGAAGATGTATTTGATGAATACTCTTTGATGCGGGATGAAGCAGCGGAGAAGGGTACATACCTTCATAATCAAATCGAAAACTTTCTAAAGGGAAAAGAGTTTGATGCAGATTCAAAAGAGTTTAAGCTTTTTCTTAATTTTTACAATAAAGAAATTAAGGTAAGGAATCTTTTATTCAATGATGCTGAAAAAATGATTTTCTCCAACAAGTATAATGTAGCAGGAACAATTGATTGTCTTTTTAAAAAAAATAAGGAAGACGAATATGTAATCCTTGACTGGAAAAGGAGTAAAAAACTCATCATTGATAATCGTCCAAGAATTTTCGGATTTGGCTACGCCTCATCTGAATTATGCCACCTAGATAATTCAAGTTATTATAAATATTGCCTGCAACAGAACATTTACAAACACATAGTTGAAACTGAGTATTCAATGAAAATATCCTCAATGAAGTTAGTCGTGTTACACGAAAACTATTCTAACTATCATATTGTGGATGTACCTAAAATGGAGAAAGAAACCAACATAATTTTAAACTCACTCAAAGTAAAAATCTGATATGGACATATTAAAAGAATTCCAGGCTGCAATTGAAATTGAATTTGCTAAAAATCTTCAGGAGTTTGAAGAGCAAAAGAAACTACCTTTAGACGAAAAGGTGGCTAAGGGTGTTACTATGACTAACCTAAAGGTTGAATTTGACTTTTATAATGGTTTGCCGAATCAGTATTGTTATTCGTTGTCAGGTTCTCAAGGATACATTTCGTCAGCGAAGATACTTTGTGACAACAATATCTCGAAATTCAAAGAAGGCAGCTCTGTTATTTTGAGTAATGGTGCACATCACTTTGAAATGGATATTGAAGAAGATAGTACAGAAAACTTTATTCTTAAACCCAGCGACTTCAATGTAAAGCACTGTTACATTGACACCAATAACTATCCAAATAATAATTGGGAAATAAATGCAGTAAATTCAGACATCAGCACTAAACTTCTTTTATATACTGGTGAAATTTTAAAAAACAAAGAAACAACGCTACGTAAAATTGATGACTTTTTAAACGGAATAACCAAAAATCACTTTCAAGATTATTCCCAAAAAAATGGCTACTTAAACGATTCGCAAAACTCGGCTTATTTGAAAGCCATAAATGCGAGTGATTTTTGCCTTATTCAGGGTCCTCCTGGAACTGGTAAAACCGAAACCATCGGAAACATCGCAAAGCACCTTATTGATTGTGGCTTAAAAGTATTCATTACTGCTCCAACTCATACGGCCATCAATAACTGTTTAAAAGCTGTTGCTTTAAAAGTTAAAGACAGTAGCAAAGTGATAAAGATTGGGGAAAAAGCAAGTAATAAAGAAGTACAGGAGAATCAATATGTGAGTAAGAAATCACGAGTAACATACTCCAGTTATTTAAATAATTCCAGCTACAGCCAAAAAGGTATTGCAATAGGCTCAACAGCTTATTCGCTTTGTTATCCTGGTAGTAAAAAGCTTGACGGATGGGAGTTTGATGTTTGTATTATAGATGAAGCGTCTCAATTGAGTATTCCATTATCCATAGCAGCAATGAGCAGGACAGGAAAATATATTTTCGTTGGCGATCACAAGCAACTTGACCCGATTATTCCAAAGGGTTCAAATAATGAGATGTTTGCAGAATCGATTTTTAGTAGACTGGCACGCATTTATCCCAACGAAATAAATCTCTTGAATACTTCCTATCGCCTTAATAACTCCCTCATTAAAATTCCAAACACCTTGTTTTATGAGAATCTACTTCAATCGGCTTCTTCTACACTAGAGGATAACTCGCAATATATTTGCAATTATCAATCTGAAATTTTAAATAGTGATGCTCATAAACTTATATTGCACAATGTTTTTGATGGAAATCATCGTTCACAACACGAGTCAAAGATGGTTGCAGGTTTAGTTTCAGACCTCTTGCAAAACGGCGTGAATATCAAAGATATTGGTATTATGTCGCCATACAGAGCGCAAGTGAGGGAAATTAAAAAAGAGGTTAAAAAAGTACTGCCAAGGAGTATAATTAATCCATTCGAAACCTTACTTGTAGATACGGTTGATAGTATGCAGGGGCAGGAGAGGAATTATATCATTTACAGTTTGGCTAACTCTCATCCACTTGAATCCATGAGGCGATTAGACTTTTTCTACAGCCCAAATAGATTGAATGTGGCCATTACCAGAGCAATTAAAAAATGTTTTGTAATAGCTAACAAAAAGGTGTTTGACATAATAGATGATGAGTTAAAAGTTCACAAGGAATATCAAGATATAAAAGACAATCTTGACGTATTTAAACGATATTATTCTCTCTCTTCAAAAGCAGAGATAAACCAAACTGTAGAAGCAGAATGGTAATTGTATAGCCTTAACACGATTATGCGTTGAGCGCTATAGGAAGGCTATATACAACTGTATTCCGACTTTTTCAGCCCGGAACCCTACCGTTTAAAACAAAAAAAGCCCCGAAGCAATTCGGGGCTTTTTTAATGGGATTTAAGAAAACTTATTCCGATGCTTTCGGATCGGTTGGGGTTGGTTCTGAAGTTTCCGGCAGTTCGTCGGAAGCGCTTTTCGGGGCACCGTCTTTCGATTTTTCGGAAGAGAAGCTCAGTTGTTCTTTGCCTTCTTCGTAATCTACTTTTATAACGTCACCCTGCGCCATTTCGGCTTTCAGGATCTCTTCCGCGATTGGATCTTCGATGTATTTCTGAATGGCCCGGTTCAGCGGACGCGCGCCGTATTTCGGATCGTATCCTTTTTCGGCTACAAAGTCTTTTGCTTTTTCGGTGAGCTCAATTTTGTAACCCAAGGCCTGCACGCGTTTGTAGAGTTTGCCTAATGAAATATCGATGATCTTGAAGATATCTTCTTTGGCCAGCGAGTTGAACACGATGATATCGTCCAGACGGTTCAGGAATTCCGGCGAGAAGGTTTTCTTCAGGGAATTCTGAATGGTTGACTTCATGATATCGTCCATGTTTTCCTGGCGCGCCTTATTGGCAAAACCAATACCGGCTCCGAAGTCTTGCAGATCTCTGGCGCCAATGTTCGAAGTCATGATGATGATCGTGTTCCGGAAATCTACTTTGCGACCCAAGCCATCGGTTAAGATACCATCGTCTAACACCTGTAAAAGCAGGTTGTAAACATCCGGGTGCGCTTTTTCGATCTCATCTAAGAGCACTACCGAATACGGCTTTCTGCGGATCTTCTCGGTCAGCTGACCGCCTTCTTCGTATCCTACGTAGCCCGGAGGCGCTCCCACCAAACGCGATACGGAGAATTTCTCCATGTATTCGCTCATGTCAATTCGTACCAGAGAATCTTCTTTGTCGAACAGATACGTAGCAAGCACTTTCGCTAATTCGGTTTTACCAACGCCAGTAGGGCCTAAGAATACGAACGAACCGATCGGTTTTTTCGGATCTTTCAGACCCACGCGGGTACGCTGAATGGCTTTTACCAATTGCTGAATGGCGCGGTCCTGACCGATCACTTTGCCTTTCAGCTCGGTGCCCATGTTCAGGAGCTTGGCGCTTTCGTTCTGCGCTACGCGGCTTACCGGAATTCCCGTCATCATGGCAATTACTTCGGCCACGTTTTCTTCCTTCACGGTATAGCGTTTTTTCTTGGTTTCTTCTTCCCAGTTTGCTTTCGCTTTATCCAGCTGATCGATGAGTTTTTTCTCTTTATCGCGGAGCTGGGCAGCTTCTTCGTATTTCTGGCTTTTTACCACCTGGTTTTTCTCTACCTTAATATTTTCGATAGATTCTTCCAGTTTCAGGATGTCTTCCGGCACCACAATGTTGTTGATGTGCACGCGGGCACCGGCTTCGTCCAGAATATCGATGGCTTTATCCGGCAGGAAACGGTCAGACATGTATCTATCCGATAACTTCACGCAAGCCTCAATGGCCTTGTCGGTGTACATTACGTGGTGGTGATCCTGGTATTTATCTTTGATGTTGTGCAGAATTTCCACGGTTTCTTCCGGCGTAGTTGGGTCTACCATCACGATCTGGAAACGACGGGCCAACGCACCATCTTTCTCGATGTACTGACGGTATTCATCCAGGGTAGTAGCGCCGATGCATTGGATTTCGCCGCGGGCCAAAGCCGGCTTGAACATGTTCGAAGCATCCAAAGAACCAGAGGCACCACCGGCACCAACAATCGTGTGGAGCTCATCGATGAAGAGAATCACGTCCGGCGATTTTTCCAGTTCGTTCATCACCGCTTTCATGCGTTCTTCGAACTGACCACGGTATTTCGTGCCGGCAACCAGAGAAGCCAGATCCAAGGTAACTACGCGCTTGTTAAAAAGCACGCGGCTTACTTTTTTCTGAATGATTCTTAACGCTAAACCTTCGGCAATGGCAGTTTTACCAACGCCCGGCTCACCAATAAGGATCGGGTTATTTTTCTTACGGCGGCTCAATACTTGGGCTACGCGTTCAATTTCTTTTTCGCGGCCCACGATCGGGTCGAGCTTATCTTCTTCGGCCAGTTTCGTTAAGTCGCGGCCGAAATTATCGAGTACCGGAGTACGGGATTTTTCGCCGGGCTTTTTGGCAGTGGAACTTCCGGAACGGGAAGAAGCACTGCTGCCGAATAATTTGTCGTCGTCGTTGTCGTCAGTATCTGAAGAGGCAATGGGGTTGTTCTGCTGATAGTCCAGCGAATCTCTGATAGCTTCGTAGTTCACGTTAAATTTGGCTAGAGTTTGAGATGAAATATTGTCTTCGTCCCGGAGGATGGAGAGTAATAAGTGTTCAGTGCCGATAATATCGCTTTTGAAGATCTTGGCCTCCAGGTACGTAATTTTCAGTACTTTTTCGGTTTGCTTCGTGAGCGGAATACTGCCGGTTATGTTGGTATTCGGAGAAGCGGTATTGCGGGTTGCCTGTTCGATGGAATATTTTAATTCGTCGATGGAAACGCCGAGTTTTTTGAGCAGGGCAATGGCGGTTCCTTCCCCTTCGCGGATCATGCCCAGCAAAAGGTGTTCGGTTCCTATATAGTCGTGCCCAAGGCGAATGGCTTCTTCGCGGCTAAGCGAGATCACTTCTTTCACCCGGTTAGAAAATTTAGCTTCCATGTATATGTATTTGTAAAATAATTTATTTTTTTAACTGCTGCCGCACTTGCCGGAACCGTTTTCTTTTAATTTAAACAAACAGCCAGCCTTAATTGTTCAGGTTTGGAGATTGGCGCTTTGCTGGTAGCCGGCCGCTTCGGGGCCCTGGTTGAAGAGCAGGTCGAGCATGCTCAGGTTGGGTGCAAATTGCCTGCCAAACACCTGGTTATACGGTTTTAGTGTCAGGCTGTCAGGTGCTTTTTTCGGGTGAATGCCGGAACGTAAATCTTGTACTGGTTTCTCATATTTTTCCTCATAACGTTCGGTTAAACGCAGGGGTTTTGAAAATTTTAAAAATTTAATATATAAGCGCAGAAATTCGCGGTTCAATTCAAACAGGAAACGCGGTTGCTGCCGGTAAATTGCCTCAAAATAATCGGCATAGAACTCGAAATAAGGCGAATTGCCGTAGGCCGATTTTATCGTGCGCCAGTGCGTGTTCACCCAGTTCTGTTCGTAGTCTATTTCCAGTTCGGTAATTACGGTTTTGCGGTTGCCGCCTTTTACGGGTACGGTTAAGGCCAAAGGCCCTTGCGAGGTAAGAATATGGCAGCGGTTGCGGTAGCTTTGTTTTATATAGTTTTCGTGCGCTTCTATTAAAAGCTCATCGGCGTTAAAAGCGTGCTGAAACCAGGCAATGCTGGGGTGGTAGTGCAGTTCGGTTAGTAAAATCATAGCGTGGTTCGGGAACTTCCCGATTGCGATATTACTTATTTTACGTAACTTTAAGGTATTTATTGCAGACGTATGTTTTTGAAACGTTTTACTTTTCTGGCCATTTTGGCTACCGTTTTTTCGGCCGCCCACGGCAAGCAACTCGACGCTACGTTCGATCTGGTGCGTTTTAAAGCCACCGACAAGCAGAATATGGTGGAACTGTATTGTTCGGTGAACGGCAATTCGGTGATCTATAAAAAAGTGCCCGGCGGTTATCAGGCTTCCGTGGCACTGGAAGTGCAGGCAGCCGATTCGGCCGGTATCCGCCATTTCGATAAGCTTTTAATGAAGTCGCCGGTAGTGCAGGATACGGCCGTTTTTCAGCCGGCTTTTAACCTGCAGAAGCGTATTTTTCTGCCGAACGGTAACTTTAAATTCAGCATAAAAGCCCAGGATGCCAACAGCAAACAGCCGGCCAGCAATATTGAGCTGCCGCTGCTGGTAAACTATAAAAAGGATGCCGTGCAGCTCAGCGATATTCAGCTGATCGATTCGTATTCCAAATCTTCGGAGAAAAATGAATACACCAAAAACGGGTATAAACTGGTAAGCTACGTTTCTAATTTTTACCCCAAAGGCCTGAACAAACTGAGTTTCTACACCGAAATTTATAACGCCGAAAACGTACTGGGCAAAGAGAAACCGATGGTGGTTTTTTACCGCATTGTGCCTACCCGCGACAATTTGGCCAAACTCACCATTGCCGGCCAGAAAGTGATGAAAGCCGCGCCGGCCAACGTGCTGCTGCAGGAACTGGATATTACTACGCTGGCTTCGGGAAATTACGATCTTTTTGTGGAAGTGCGCAACGAAGAAAACAAAGTGGTAGCTACGCAGCGCCGCCTCATTCAACGCAGCAATCCGCTTACCATAAACGAAGAAGTAGCTATAAATGCCGTAAGCCCGAATGTGAAAGACACCGATCTGCCGCCGGCATTTACCAACCTGGATTCCACTAAATTCGATCTTTACCTGTATTCGCTGAAACCGATCGCGAATGCTACGGAAAATGCGTTTATAGATAAAGTAGCCAAGAACGGCAGCAATTTTCAGAAACGGAGTTACCTGTATAATTTCTGGAAAAAACGCGACGACGAAAACCCGGAACGGGCATGGCTCGAGTACAAAACGCGGATTGAAGTTGTGGAGAAATCATTCGCCAACCAGACTTTCCACGGGTATGAATGTGATCAGGGGCGCGTGTATCTGCAATACGGCCCGCCCAGCAAGATCAGCGACGAACGTACCGACGTAAACCGCAGCTCGTCGCGTAACACCGATTCACGCCCTTACCAGATCTGGCAATATTATACGTTAGGCGATCAGCGGAACCGCATGTTTGCGTTTGTGGAAATGAATTTAGGTAACTGTTATTCGCTGCTGCATTCTACGGCTAAAGGGGAAATTAACAATGTAGCCTGGCGGGCACAAGCCAGGTATAAATATGCAGGCTCCAAAAATCAGAGTGGTTTCGATCGTGATTCTGAACAAGGCAGCTATTTAGACAGCGAAGGCAACGAAACGCAAACGCCGGGGCAACGCCTGCCGCAGAACCGCTAAGTTATTGGCATGCAGGCGTACCCTCCTAAAAAACGTTATTACCCGTTGTGGTGGCTTTTGCTGGCCGTTTCCAGGTTGCCGTTTCCGTTGCTGTATTTACTTTCCGACTTTTTATGCCTGATCCTGTACCGTTTTATCGGGTATCGAAAAAAAGTGGTCAGGTTGAATCTGGAACGGAGTTTCCCGGAAAAAACGGCGGTCGAAATTGAAAGCCTGATTCCCGCTTTTTACCATAACCTTTGCGACGTAATTGTAGAAACTCTGAAGCTGGCTACCATTACAAAGGCCGAAATGCGAGGAAGAACCAGCCATCCCGATTCAGAAGTTTTTGTAAAGGCCGCATCAGCCGGTCCGGTTATAATTCTGGGTTCGCACCAGGCTAACTGGGAGTGGGCTTTGCCCGGCGCGGCGGCGCATTTCAGCTTTCCGGCCGATGGTATTTATAAAGTCCTGAATAACGAATTTTTCGAATGGTTCATGCTCCGTACGCGTACGCGTTTCGGGCAGCATTTAATAAATATGAAAGACACGCTGAAGGATTTTATCCGCCGCAAAAATATTCCCCGGGCTATCAGCATGCTTTCGGACCAGACCCCGCCGCGCGGCGAAATCCAGTACTGGACCACCTTTCTGAACCAGGACACCGCTTTTTATGTAGGCGCCGACAAACTGGCAGCTACCTTTAAATACCCGGTTTTTTTCGTGGAATGTGTGCGGGTTAAAAGAGGCTTTTACGAATACCGCATTTCGCAGCTCTGGGACGGTAAAACAACGTTAGAAAACGAAGCATTCCCGATCACAGAACGCTATGCCCGCAAGCTCGAAAAGTCTGTGCAGGCAAATCCGGCGGCTTATTTATGGTCGCATAAACGCTGGAAACACGCCAGACCGGTTGCAAATGAAATGGCTGGGATGCAATAAAAAACGCTAGGCTTTCGGGCCTGAAAACTAAAAACGCTATACTTTTGAAGCCCAAAAGTATAGCGTTTTTTTTTTGCGTTGTGGAGCAACGTTTTTACAGATATTCCTCCAACTCACCGGCACCTTCGCGTACCACTTCAAAGGCATCGTCTACGCAGTTTACAACCGTAGAAGCAATGTTGTTGCCGTAGCCGCCGTCTATCACGGCATCTACCAGGCCGCGGTATTTTTCATAGATCAGTTCCGGGTCGGTAGAATATTCAATTACCTCGTCTTCGTCATGAATGGAAGTGGAAATAATGGGGTTGCCGAGTTCGCGTACCAGCGTTAAGCAAATATCGTTTTCCGGCACCCGAATGCCCACGGTTTTCTTTTTGGCGCCGCCGAATTTGGGCACTTTGCTGCTCGCTTCCAGAATAAAGGTAAACGGGCCGGGCAAGGCTTTTTTCATTACTTTATAGGTTTGCGTAGAAATGCCTTTGGCGTAATCGGAAATGTGCGTCAGGTCGGAGCAGATAAACGAAAGATTGGCTTTCTCGGGTTTAATGCCTTTTATCTGGCAGAGTTTTTCTACTGCGCGGGCGTTGTGCAGGTCGCAGCCAATGCCGTAAATGGTATCAGTGGGGTAAATAATAATGCCGCCCTGGCGTAAAATATCCACTACTTCCAGGATCTTTTTCAGGGGCGGGTTCTCGGGATGAATTTTAATGAATTGAGCGTTTTTCATAGGAAGGTTAAGGTAGCGCAAAAATAAAAAAGGCTTCAGTTATTACTGAAGCCTTTTAAATAAGTTTGGTTTCGCTTAGTTAATTTTAACGAAACGTTTTACGGCAACGCCTTGCTGGGTAGCAATGCGCAGGGAGTAAACGCCTGCCGGGAAATTAGCAACGTTCAGTTCAGTAGCAGTAGCCGGAACATTGGCAACTACCTGGCCTAAGCTGTTCACTACCGAAATAACGGCATTCTTCGTGTTTACTGCGCTCAGGTTTAGTTTCAGTACGCTGGCAACCGGGTTTGGATAAATGCTGATCTGCTTGTTCAGGTTTTCAGAAACACCCGTTACGTTACGAAGATCAGATAAACGGCGCGGAATGATCTGGTATCCTTCATCGCGTGGATCGGTTTGGTCAAACTGACCACCAATACCTGTTACTACGAAAATGCCGGTTGGTGCAGGAATGGTATGTAGGTTAGAGCTTGGAACAACCCGTAATCTGTAGGTGTTCGTGCCATCCGTTACATCAACATCAGCAGCAGATGAGCTGGTTGGCCACTGGTTAGGATCTACTAAAGAAACCGGGTTTGCCAGCGTGATCAGTTCAGACTCAGTGCTTTCGTTCAAAACGGTTACTACAGCCGGCTGAATCAAAGTGCGGTTGTTGGCTAAAACCACAATAGAATCCAAGCTGATCTGGGTAAGGCCGTTGAAGTGTCCAACTGTACCAACAACATAAACTGAATCGCCTTCAACAGGAGCTGTGGCAGGAACTACCGCAGCAGAAGTTGTGAACAGACCAATACCGCCGGTGTTGTCAATTAAAGTAAGTTGTAAACCGGTTGTGCGTTGGTTTTCGCCGTAAAGGGTGCCATAAACTCTGACTTTTACGCCTAAAGAATCTGGCTGGAGCGTGGTAGCGTTGTTGGTAGTAATCTGTGCTACAGTATAAGTAGGAATCGGGGCAACTTCGTTATCCTGGATTGTTAACGTGAAAGAAGAAGTGCCTAAAGTAACGCCGGTAGAAGGGTTGCTCAGAGTTAAAACCACAGTTTCGTTCTGCTCCAGAATTGCATCGTCTAAAATGGTGATGGTTAAGATTCTGGAAGTAGTATCACCAGCAGCCCAGTTCAGGGTAGAACCTGTGAACGTGAAGTCGGTGCCAGCAGTAGCCGTTCCGGTAGTTGCTAAAGCTACATCGGCAGAAGTTGCTGCTGTAGTGCTTGGGTTCGTAATTCTTACTCTTACTGCATGCGTACCGCCGGTTACATTTTCAGCAACGGTTGCCGCAGCAGTTTTAAAGCCTACCGTTGGACCAGCTGGAGCAGCAACACAGTTGGAAGTATGAGAACCGAAACCGGTATAGTCCGTGTCGATGAAATCATTCCATTCAGTAGCTAAGGCAGGAAAAGGGCAAGTAGTGTTTGTCCCGGAAGTTCCCGGAGTTACGGAAGTAATACCAGCACTTACAGTAACTTTCCGGCGCAGGGTGCGGTCTTTAGTGCTTAAAGTTGCAGTACCGTTATTCCAATCCGATCCCGGATCGCAGCCGATATTGCCAATAATATCAACGAATGATTCTGTGGTGCCAACCGTTTTTACAATAGCCAGTGCATCATCACCGTTAAAAGTCATTGGGTTCGCAGTGGTGCCTGTAGTAGTTACATCGGCAGTTGCGAGCAAACCAGCACCAGCCTGGCCGTTTACAATCACCAAAACATCGCCGGAGGCTATTGTGCCCGTTAATTGCAGGGTAGCAGTAGGAGCCGTGGCAAGCGCGCCGTTGGAATATAATTTTACTGAATAAGCCGAGAGGCTGATCGCAGCATTGGTAGGATTGTAGATTTCTACCGCTTTATTGTTGCCGCTTGCTCCTTCAGTATATTCAGAGAAGAATAGATCAGAGCAACCTGTGGTTTGCGCCTGAGCTTCAGAAGCAGCGAAAGCAGTGCTGGAAAGCACCAAAGTCATCACTCCCAGTTTTTTTAAGTAATTCTGGATCATAAATTAAAGGTTAATTGAATATTCCGACTAAAATAAGTGTTAATTTTGCAGGTCAAAACTACTCAAAATTAAGACAAAGGGCAAATTCAAGTGCATTAAGAATTTGTTATCCAAATTATGGCAACCAAACAAAAATCAAAACCCCGCAATAAAACGCTTACGTATCTGCTGGTGCTGCTGTTGTTCCTGTTCGTGAGCTTTTCGTATTACGCTTACCAGATCATGTATACCGATAACGTAGATACCAAAGGCAAGCCAACCTACGTGCGCATCCGCAAAGACCAGAGCTACGAAGCCGTTATGGATTCGATCGAGGCCAAAGGTGTGATCATCGATAAACTGGCGTTCCGGTTTATGGCCAAACTCATGAATTACGATAAACTGGTAAAACCGGGCCATTATCAGATCCCGGATAATGCCACCAATTACCAGCTTATTGGTATTCTGCGTTCGGGCCGGCAGACGCCTATCAAACTTACCTTCAATAATATTCGCCTGAAAGATGACCTGGCTGCCAAACTGGCCGGTTACCTGGATGCCGAAGAAGATGAGTTCCGTGAAATGTTCAACGACGAAGAATATCTGAAGCAATTCGGTTTCACGCCCGAAACCATTATGCTCATGTTTATTCCGAATACTTACGAATTGTACTGGAATACCACGCCGGAGCAACTTATGGAGCGGATGAAAAAGGAATACGATAAATTCTGGACCGCCGAACGCATTGCCAAAGCTAAAAAACAGGGTTTAACCAAGAAGGAAGTTTCCGTTTTAGCTTCTATTGTAGAAGCCGAGCAAAACCAGCACCCCGACGAAAGACCCAGAATTGCCGGCGCCTACCTGAACCGTTTAAAAAGGGGCATGGCCCTGGAAGCTGACCCGACCGTAGTTTTTGCTGTTGGCGATTTTTCTATCCGGCGGGTTTTAAACAAGCATTTACAAACAGATTCGCCGTACAATACCTATAAATACAAAGGCTTGCCGCCCGGCCCGATCAATCTGCCAGCCATTCCTTCTATAGACGCGGTGTTGAACCCGGAAAATCATAAATACATTTATTTCTGCGCCAAAGAAGATTTTTCGGGCTACCACAGCTTTGCCGAAACTTTTCCGGAACACTTAGCCAATGCCCGGCGCTACCAGAAAGCCCTAACGGACGCCAAGATCATGAAGTAATTTAAATGGTTAAATGGTTAAATTACTGATTGTTAAATGGTTGGTTTGATTTGCGGGGGGCTTTTGAATGAAGCCTGACTTTTAAAGCTGAAGAACATACCGTTTTAACCATTAAGCAATTTAACCATTAAACCATTTAGCTTAACTTTCGGTCGTTATAAACGGTATGCTTTCCGGAGTAAAAACTCGAAACGGCAGGGCAGAATTTCTAAAAAAAATAAGCAATCAACAATTTAAACATTAAGCCATTTAACCATTAAACATGTACCAGACCGACGTTGAGATAAGAGTGCGCTATTCCGAAACCGACCAGATGGGCTACGTGTATTACGGCAATTACGCGGCTTATTTTGAAGTGGCCCGTACCGAAGCATTCCGGCGGTTAGGCATTCATTATAAGGAAATGGAAGCGGATGGCGTAATGATGCCGGTGCTCGAACTGAAAACCAAATTCATCCGCCCGGCCAAGTACGACGATCTGCTCACCATCCGGTTGTTTCTGAAGCAATACCCTACGGGTGCCCGCATTTTATTTGAGTACGAAGTTTTTAACGAAGCCCAGGAATTGCTGACCATTGGCGAAACCACCATGGTTTTTGTAGACATGAAAACCGGCCGGCCAACGCCAACGCCGCAGGAAATTCAGCAAACAATGGCACCATATTTTGCCGATGGGGTTACACGATAAATACATTAAACACAGCCGCCTGTACCGCCTCTTCATTGTAGCCTTGAAGAAGTTCCGGTTCAATAACGGGCAGGCTTCGGTTTACGATGTACTTACGGTGCTCATTCACGAAGTGAAGCTCGATTCGGTAACCAAGCGTTCGAGTTACATGGCTTATAACTTTACGCTTTCCATTTTCCCGGCCATTATTTTTCTTTTCACCCTCATTCCCTACATCGGCGGACAGGATTTTAACGATAATATTATTGATTTTCTGCGCGACTTTATGCCGCCGGAAATGTTCAATGCAGCCGAAGGAACTATTAACGATATTGTGAACCAGCCGCGCGGTGGGTTATTATCAGTCGGGTTTTTATTTGCGCTGGTGCTTTCCAGTAACGGCATTATGTCGTTGCTCGATACCTTCGATAAAAAATATCATACCTTCCAGAAACGCAGTTATTTTAAAAAGCGGGTTATTGCCACGATACTTACCATTGTGCTGGCGCTGATTCTGTTTATTGCCATCGCCGCCATTTTCTTTGGTACCTATATTCTGGACGTGCTGGTTTATTACGACGTGGTTACCGAAACTTCTACCTACGGCCTGATCCAGGTGCTGAAATATATTTCAGTGGTTTTCCTGTTTTTGCTGGCTACCTGCATGATCTATTATTACGTGCCTGCCATTCAGGATAAATGGCCTTTTTTCTCGGCCGGCGCCGTGGTCTCCACCGTGCTGATCTTTCTTATTTCCTGGCTTTTTTCGCTTTACATCAGCAGCTTCGATACGTACAACCACCTTTACGGCTCTATTGGCGCACTGGTAGGTTTAATGATCTGGCTCGATTTTGTTTCTATGATCCTGATCCTGGGCTTTGAAATTAATGTCAGTATCGATACGGTTACCAAGCGGCTGGAGAAGTAGTAGTGACTTTTTAAGGGTGAAAAGATAGCGTTTTTTCGGTCATTTCGACGATAGGAGGGTCTATTTAAGCTAAAAGGAAAGTTTACTTTTGAGTTTTTAAGCTTGAAAGGATAGCTTTTTTATAGCTGCCTCTTTTTTTAACTAATTCCCTTTTACTTTCAATTAAACTTTTTCCCTCAAGCCGGGCGGCTTCGTTTCTGCGTTCGCGGCTGCAACCCTTCTTGCCCTGCCGGGCTGCCTCGTTCCTCGGCACCGGAAGTCTTGGAGGCCGCTCTCACAGAAACTGGTGTCATTCTCCTTCGTAGCTCGCTTCTTTTTAGTTTAGTTTCTCAAATAACGTGATTTTCAAGGGGCGCTGCGCTGGCGAGGAATAAGATAATTTGGACCTGCACCCACAAGAGGTGCTTCCTCGGGTGTTTAATCCTGCCCATCCTTTAATCTCAAAAATCGTGTTCAATGAAATTTACAGAAGCAGAGATAAGGTTGAGATACTTTTGCTTTAAAATCAGATAGATAGGTTTCGGGTGGGAAAAAACTGAAACTTTTTTTCAATTTTTTCCGAAAATGGTTTTGTAAATTCAATTCAGGTGCATACTTTTGTATCATCAAAACAGAGAGGTGGCAGAGTGGTCGATTGCGGCGGTCTTGAAAACCGTTGACTGTTAAAGGTCCGGGGGTTCGAATCCCTCCCTCTCTGCAATCTAAAAGCCCTAAATTGCTATGTATCAGCGATTTAGGGCTTTTTTTATTGCCCTGTCGTCAAAAAATAGTCAAATAATTTTTTCTATAGGGTTTTATAGAATTTTTTTTTCATAGCTTGTGCCATGTTCTCTTAGCCAAGAAGCATTTATTCTGCATTGTTAGATTTTTTTGCCATGCCAAAGTTTGTTAATAATACCCATGTAACAGGAGAAAGAGGTGTTTTAGCTTTCAGCACCTATTGCAATAAGCATAATCCATATATTATTTTCAGAGAGGTTACTAAAAATGATTTTGGGATTGATGGGGAGGTAGAAATAGTTAGAACTAATGAAGAAGGTAAAAAAGAAGCAACGGGCGAGGTTTTGAAAGTTCAGATTAAATCTACAGCTTCTGATAAAGGTTATATCCGCCGAGAGACTGATGAAGAAATAGAGTTCCAAGCAAAAAAGGAAGATATTGAATATTGGTCTAAATATAGCTTAGATGTATTATTGGTGCTTTATGATGATAGGAATGAGAAGTTATACTGCCGGAAGATTGAAAAGGTAGATCTGGCGAAAGTAAAACTAAAGAATAGCCAACCAATCATTTTTAATAAAAATGAAAATTTATTAGAAGTAGCTGATAATAAATTCGTTCTGAAATTTTCTCATAAATTTAAGCAAAGGGTGAATTTTGATGCGGATGAACTACTTTTGAGTAACATGCTGCATTTTAAGGCGCATCCAAGAGTAGTCTATAAATTTGATTCAAAATTTACTACTAAAAGAAGAATCTTTGAAGAATTAGAGCAGGACGAAGCTCCAATTTTTGTTTTAAATAGTAACTCTATTTTAACATTCTTTGATGAATCCGAGTTAAGTGAAGGATTTAAATCGAAAATTTTAGCTTCTGATGTAAAGGAAACGGTTTATTATAATGATATATTAGAGGATAGAGCTCTTAGAAATAATTATATTGAACTGATAAATGAGTATGTTAGAAAGCATTTGTATTCTAAAAGGTTAAAATTCAACAAAGATTATAAGAGATATTATTTTGCAAAACCCTCTGAGGCAGATAGTAGGGAAATAAGTTACCGATCTCGGAAGATGAATAGATCGACTCCCAGAACAGTTGTTAATAAGTACACTTATGGTAAAGATACTTTTTATAGACATGCGGCTTTAGGAATCGAATACCACTTTATAGAAGATAAGCTATATTTTGTAATGAATCCTAAATATTTATTTACCCATGATGGGAACGATACACTCTCTCCAGATAAAATTACAAAATATACAAACTTCTTAACAGCCCGAGAGTTTAATCAGCAGATTCTCAATACCGTTCATTTTTTCTTTGATTATCTTTCAAACGTAGAAGATGGAATTAGTCTTTGGGATTATAATAAGCATAAAATCTTATTAAGTAAGTATATTTCTTTCTTTGTTAAATTTGGAATCCCATTAGATACACGCAAAGATAGGGGTAGAAAAAATGAAAATAGAAACGGTTTAAAGCAGGCAGAATTGTTTTAGAGATGAAAGTAGAGTTATTAAAGGAGCCTTTGTTAGAATTCGGTAATGATTTTCTATGCGATGATCCAAAGACTGGTATTACAGTTGGAGGTTTTTTTTCATTAACTAATAAGACCCACCGTACTGAATTGCATTATGCATTAATTGGTACTAATAACGGAATAGAAGCGGCAATTGATTGGTTAAAAAGCTTTGAAGATGAAATAGAAGCCTCACCTAAAGATTTAATCTCGGTTGATGATTTTGAAATAAATGATGGGCAGGTAGTTCAATCTGAAAGTGAATATCAATTATTTGATACCGAAATAGATAGTAATGCTACCGATAGAACAACTTTTGAGCAAAGTAAAAGGCTTAATCCTAACTTTCCTGGTTTTAGGACAGATTCCATTTTTGAATGTGAATTCGTTAACGATGATGCTAATAACAAGGTAGTTAAAGAAATTTCGATAAGCAATATTCTAAACGATAAAGAAATAGATCCTTTAGATAAGGCTATTCGAGTTGCTGATCTTTATGTTAACGCTTATAAAGAAATTATAGAAGATAGTATCTCGAAACCAACTGTTTGCTTTTTAATAATTCCTGCAAAAGTATATGATAAATTTTCTTCAGTTAGATATCATGGTAATCATTACTTCAATTTAAGAAGATACTTAAAAGCTCAATTGATTAGCATTCCCAATTCTATTCCAGTGCAAATCATCCTGGAGGATACACTTACTGGTAAGAAGAAATCTTTACAGGACTTATCAATGCAGGCTTGGAATTTTATTGTAGCTAATTACTATAAGACTTCTGCGACACCCTGGACACTAACTCTGAAAGATAAACATACGTGCTTTATAGGTATTAGCTTTCATAAAGTACTGGATTCAGATTCAAACGTTTTAAGATCAAGCATTGCCCAGGCATTCGATTATGAAGGTAAAGGGGTGATTTTTATTGGGAAACAATTTGAATGGAACTCTAAATTAACGAATACTGCAGCTCCGCATTTAACCCATGATTATGCGCAGGATTTAATTAAAAAGGTGCTTTTAGAGTATAAGAAGTACCATAAGAATCAAATGCCTACCAGGGTGGTAATACATAAAACAACTGATTTTTGGAATGTAGGCATTAATCAAGAATATGCTGAAGTGGAAGGATTTAAATCCGGGATCCACGAGCTTTTAGGGGAAGATGTTGAGATTGATTTAGTTACCTTAAAAGGATCTAACATTAAGCTTTTAAGAACGGGAGGTATTTACCCGCCCGTAAGAGGTACTTTACTTCATTTAAATCAGCAGCATGGAATATTATATACTACTGGGTATATACCTTATTATGAAACGTTTCCAGGAGTACATTTTCCTAAAGCTATAGAAGTAGAGATTTTCGAAGGCGAATCCACTCTCAAAAAAGTGTGTGATGAAATTATGGCCTTAACTAAAATGAATTTTAATAATTGTAGCTATTACGATAGTTTACCAATTACAATTCGATTTGCACAAAAGGTAGGTGAAATTATTCAGTACATTGATGATGGTGTAATTCCTCCAAATAAATATTATTATTATATGTAGGTTGGAAGTAATGTAACTCATTACTTCCAACTAAATTATTCGAACCCTTCTGCAAAAAACTCCGCCGGCGTAATCCCAAAGGCCTTAATCAGCTTCATTAAGCTGGTGAATTTAATATTTTCCCCATTTTCATACCTGTTAAATTGCGTTCTGGTGATATTATGTTCGTACGCAAAGTAATCAGCATTTGTATAGCCTTTCTGAATCCTTAAATCTCTAATTCGCTTTGCAAGCTTTTGAAGATCAGGGTCTTCTTTCTTGAGTTGTTTCTTGCTTTTTTGATCATTACTGCCACTGTTTAGCTCTGATTCGGAACTGGAGGTGGTTGCTTTTTCTGGCTTTTTCATGGCCAAAAATTAGATGATGCCCTCTTAAGGACTAACCTCTGTAAAGATTACCTTTTTTAAAGAACCTCTTTTAAGATTATTTTAAAGAGATTTTATATATTTGGACGTCAATCAAACATCTGATAAATGAAAAGAGCATGTCTACTTTTGCTGGTTTTAGTTATACCATTTATTCTAAAGGGTCAGGAGTTGCCTTGTAAAGCAAAGTATCGTGATGGGCGTTGCAAAGAACGTTATCGTGAAGACTCAAATGGGGAAATACATGGGAAATACATCTTATATAACGAAGCGGGTGTTGTATCTTCAAGAGGTAATTTTAATCATGGTAAAGCTCAAGGCTGTTGGGAATTTATTTATTCGGACGGCACCGAATATAAGTGGTATGAAAATGGCAAGGAGGTTTACTTTCATTCAAATCACTATTCACCTATTGTTTCCTATGCTCAGGCAATCCAGCTGCAGAAAAAGTATGAGGCTGTACACAAAGCAAAAATGGCAGAGGTTAGGAAGTTAGAAGCAAAGGCAGAAGCAGAGAAAGAGGCCTTAGCAGCCAAGGTAAGGAGAGAAGAAGAAATTGAGTACCAAAAGAAAGTCGAATCAGAGGCTGCAAAAGCGAAATACGTAGCTGAAGCTCCAGATAGGGCTCTAACTGCCATGAAAACCAAAAGCGGGCCGGCACTTGATCCAAATTCATTGGTATACTTATCAAATAGCTATTATCTCAATAAGGGCTCATACGCTAACATTACAAAACTGGCTGAATCAATTTCAGCCTTCAATGATTCTAATCCTGCTGATAGAATAACTGATATCTACATCATTGCACATGCACATAAGGGCTTGGAAAGTGATTCGGAGCAGAGCAGAAAGCAGGATAATATTTTATTTTTGCTTACGCTAAACAGAGCGGTTATGGTAAAAACCATTTTAGCCAATAAAACTAAGGATATTAAATTTCATCTAATACCAGTAGGAACAAAAATTCCAGTTGGTACAACGGCGGCAGAGAACAGTAGAACTGAAATATTTTATGAAGCAAACTCTGAAGTTAATAATGCTCGAACAGTATTTTCTACCTTGGCAGGCCATTATAAGGTAGCAAATGAAAATGGTGAATATGTTGGAGAGAATATTGTAAAAAATGATTTGTTAAGAGCAGTAGTTCTTAGTAATTTGAGGTCTTACTTTGATGCAAACCGAAAAGGTCAGTTTATTCCGATAGAACTTTGGGACGCTAATTTTGGCCAAGCCGAGAAGGATCTGGATAAGTTTAAGAAAGAACTACTTAATATAGCCGGTTCAGATTATACCATTAATAAGTATGTTATTAAATATGAGTGATAAGCAAGTAGGTAGTTAACCATATAAATATGCATTCTTAAAGCCTTATAATTGTTTAAGATTATAAGGCTTTTTATTTAGGGATTTTATTAAAACCACTGGTTGATTGGTAAAGCATATTTGATGTAACTTGATTCCGGGTTTGACTTTTAATCGCTACAGGTTTCAAACTTAACATTAAATCATTACCTTACCCTAACTGTAGGAGGCAAAACAAAAGGTTAAAGATATACCTCCACAATCCGATACTATGAAACTGATTAACAATCAGGAAGTACGATTATTCGATGAACTTAAATCGTTTCTAACGAATAATTCTGAAGTTTATTTGTGCTGTTCCTATTTCACCATTCCAGCGCTTTTTGAGCTTTCTGATCAACTACGCCAGGTTCAATCCATCCGCATTTTGATCGATTCAAAAGCAGACCAGGATATTCGGTTTGCCTACGACCAGAACGAATGGCTCAGCTACCTGGACCTGCGAAGCAAGCATAAATCCGATACTTCAATAGAGATTATCCGAAGTAAAAGCCAGATCAGGCACGGTAACGTGGGTGGTCAGAAGTTTATCCTGGTGAAAAATGGGGAGCAGATCCATTGTTTTTCAATTGTGCCGCAAGATCTGAACCTGGTTACCTTGGGAATTTCGCCGGCACCAGGTCCAATTATTTTAAGCTATTTCGAAGATACTACTGGGCAATTTCTAAACCTGTTCAACCAGTTTTGGAATAATAGCCATAAAGACCTGAAACAGCTGATTTTATCGGTGATGGAAAAAGCGTCAGCTGATAATGCACCAGAGCTGATTTATAAATTTAGCCTATTCAATCTATTTCAGAACGCTACCATTGATGAAGTTTCCGAGCAACGTTTAAAGAAGATAGGCTTCAAAGAAACCAACGTTTGGAAGATGCTTTACAACTTCCAACAGGATGCCGTGTTGGGTGCCATCGACAAAATCGAAACGTTTGGTGGGTGTATAATTGCTGATAGTGTGGGCTTGGGTAAAACCTTCGAAGCGCTGGCGGTTATGAAATACTACCAGATGCGGAATGATCGAATTCTGGTGCTTTGCCCAAAGAAGCTTCGGGATAACTGGGTAGTTTATGCCCAAAACGATGTAAGGAATATTCTATCCAAAGACCGGTTAAACTTCGATGTGCTGAATCATACTGACCTATCCCGGAAGAATGGTATGTCTGGTTACATTAACCTGGAAACGATTAACTGGGGGAATTATGACCTGATCGTGATCGATGAATCGCATAATTTCAGGAACAACCCGCCAGTACGGGAAGGCATTACTCGCTACCAGCGCCTAATGACCGATATTATAAAGACTGGTGTAAAAACGAAAGTCCTGATGTTGTCGGCAACTCCGGTGAATACGAAGATGAATGATATCAAAAACCAGATCTCATTTATTACAGAGCAAAATGACAAAGCCCTGGAGCCTTATGGAATCAATAGTATTGAAGTAACCCTACGTAGAGCGCAGCAACGTTTCAATAACTGGCTTAAAAATAATTATGGCCACGCAAACAGCCGTGATACTTTAGTGGATAGCCTGGACGGTGCGTACTTTAAAATACTGGACTTATTAACTATTGCCCGTTCCCGAAAACACATACAGAAATACTACGATGTAAGAGATATCGGTAAGTTTCCTGATCGTTTAAAACCAATTAGCAGGCACGCCGATTTTGACGTGAACCGGTCTTTCCCGGCAATGGATAAGGTGAACAATGATCTGAATGCGTTGAACCTGAAATTCTATTCGCCGCTATCGTATGTGCGTGGCGATAAACGACCATATTATGAAGCTAAATATGATATTACAACCGCTAACGGTAGTATTTTCAAGCAGATAGAACGAGAGAGTAGTTTGATCCACTTAATGCGTGTGAACCTGCTTAAACGCCTGGAAAGCTCTATACACGCCTTTCGTTTAACCTTGGAATCGCTTCTAAAACACATCGATTCTATTCTTTTAAAAATTGAAAATGCACATAGCAATGCTTCATTCGATAGCGACCTCGATATAAATGAGGTTGACCTGGACGATGAATTGCTGGAAGATCTATTGGTAGGTGGGAAGATCAAAGTGCTGCTGCAGGATATCGATTTAATAAAATGCCGGGAAGAACTACTTGACGATAAAAAGCGGATTCGGAATTTGCTGGCGCAAACCGTGGTGATCGATGCGGAGCGGGATGCCAAACTCCTGGAATTGAAGAAGCTGATCTTAGATAAGATTACCTTCCCGATAAACCCAGGCAATAAAAAGATAATCATCTTTTCCGCTTTCGCTGATACCGTTAAATACTTATATGAGCATTTGCAGCCCTGGTTAAAATCGGAGCTTGGGCTTTACACAGCGCAGGTTACGGGTGGTGAAACAAACAAAACTAACCTGCCCGATTGCCGACCAGACCTAACTTCCATTCTGACGAATTTTTCGCCGATCTCTAAGAAACGTGAGATTATAATGCCCAATGCGGTAGAAGAAATCGATATTCTATTCTGTACCGACTGTATTTCCGAAGGCCAAAACTTACAGGATTGTGATTATCTTATTAACTATGATATTCACTGGAATCCGGTGCGAATCATTCAACGCTTTGGTAGGATAGACCGCATTGGCTCCCGAAACGATAAAATCCAGTTGGTAAACTTTTTCCCTAACCTTGACCTGGATAGTTACATCGACTTAATCGGTAGGGTACAAGGAAGAATGCAGATACTGGACGTTTCGGCAACCGGCGACGATAATATTATTGACGAAACCGTTGGCCATAAGCAGGACTTGGAATACCGGAAACGGCAATTGGTACAGCTGCAAAACAAAGTGCTCGATCTGGAAGATATTGAAGGCGGTATCAGTATTACGGATCTTACTTTCAACGATTTTAAGATTGATGCGGATCGCTTAACTACCGAAGAAAGAGAAGCCTATACCTTAATGCCGAAAGGTATCTACGCAGTAACTCAAAGCAACTTGGAAGATGCACCCAAAGGCGTTATTTTTTGCCTGAAAGACCTTAGTGCAATGGGCGAAGATGTTTACCGCAACAATGCGATCTTCCCTTATAGTTTATGCTATGTAAACGCTGACGGCGAAATTTTTATTCCCGGTAATAATCCGAAACGGTGTCTTGATTATTTTAAGAAGCTGTGCCTGGGCAAGCAGGAAATATTGCCAGCTTTGGTAGCTGAATTTAATAAGGAAACCAGAACGGGTAAGAATATGGATGCTTATGTAGCCTTATTACAAACCACCTTGCGCCATTTAAAAGGAGTGGACGAAGATATGGGCCTTGATTCGTTAGCCACGCCAGGAGGAACCAGGTTGTTTAAAACCGAAATGGATGGCACCTATGAACTGGTTTCTTTTCTGGTTATAAAATAACGTGGAAGAATTAAACGCCATATTGCAGATTCCGGAGCGGTGTCTGGTAAACCGAAAACTTACGAAGGCATTCTTTAAACGGAATTTCGATTTGACCAGCGCCGAAAGAGCTTTGTTGGATGATCCTGCGTTGGTAAGCGGAATGGATATTGTGGCTTCCATTACCCCAGCAAGCTGTAACGTTAGCGTTTATAAAGACGACCTGTCCGACTTTACAGAAGTGCTAATAATAAGTGTTCAGACCACGGAAGTAGATTTCGAACGGAACCAGCTGAAAATAGCCGAGCTGATACAGAAACACATTCCTTACCCGATACTGCTGTGTGTTTACCACGCAACTACTTTTACGTTAAGTGCCGCCGATAAACGGATAAACCAAAACGACAGCACCAGGCGCATTGTAGATAAAACGTATTTTTCTGAAACGATCAGCCAGCAACAACCTACGGAGCAACAACAAGTTTTTCTGGATAGCCTGGCTTTTGCCCTGCTCGATAAAACCAACCTGAAAACGTTTTATGAAAGTTATATTCAGTTGTTGGTTTCGTTGAAAGCAGCTGAGTTAAGCGGTGTTTTTACAATCCGAACCCAAAGTCGTACTCAGGATGATATTGCAGCGTTGGCCAGAATAGAAGCGTTGCAGAAAGAAATTAGTGGGTTGCAAAATCAAGTCAGGAAAGAAACGCAGCTTAAAGAAAAGGTAAAACTGAATATGCAGGTGAAAAACCTGGAAAGCCAGGTTCAGGAACTTTTAACGAACTTAATATAAAAAAAGAATCCCGCTGTAGGCAGCGGGATTTTTCATTTCTTCTAATGCTAAAGTTTATTTCAACTTAACATATTTGGCAAGTTTAACAGCTTTAGATAGTTCTGCTCGAAATGCAGGCCGTAAGCCAGATTCCTCAATCACTTCTCGAATTCCGTGTTTTAGAATTTCGTTGCTGTACCCAATACCAAAGCGGTAGATACCTGTTACCTGTTCGCCCCGCTCCGCAGAGTTGTACATCTCATTTAACTTTGCGCCTAATTCTTTTAATTCCATAATTATTATCGTTTAGTTTATGCAAAGGTACGAAAGTTTTTGAGCTTTTTGAGCTTTTTTTTAAAAATATGCTCAAAAAGCTCAAGATATTTTGCAACTAATTGATTATTTGGTATTTAATTTTAAAGGTGTTCTTTTTAAATATAGGCGTTAGAATTGCCGGCAAATTTTCTTTACCCTTTCTAAACTTTAAGCCTCTGCCACTTTTACCCATCGATCTCTTTGCTTATACTTGTAGGAGAAGTTTAGCTTGCCAATTTTCTGCGCCGTTTAGCGGTTCCAGCACTTGCCGGCAATAAATCTAAATGTAAAACGCTATCGGTTTGGCCTGAAAAACTCAGAAAATGCTATCGTTCTTACCTGAAAAAGTAAGAAGCCCTTACCGCTATTATTAAATAATATTTCTAAATGGTTATCGGCAAACCGTAGGTTTATCCGGTGCCAAGCAGCAGCTATTCATTATGGAACAAACACTTGAAATGGAGCAGATCACGGCTGGCCACGAACTGAGCCAGAGTGCAGATATAGTAAAGCAAAACCTGGAAACCCTGAAAACGCTATTCCCTACCATCGTAAAAGAGGGGAAGATAGATCTTGCAGAATTGAAAGCATTGCTGGGTGAAGAAGTAGAAACCGGCGATGAATATTACCGCTTTACCTGGGCCGGCAAAAGTATGGCTCGCCTGGAAGCCAACAAACCAAGCACCGCTACCTTACGCCCAAACAAAGCTGATAGCAAAGATTGGGATACCACGCAGAACATTTTCATTGAAGGCGATAACCTGGAAGTATTAAAGCTGCTCCAAAAAAGCTATGCCAACCAGGTAAAGATGATTTACATCGACCCCCCATACAACACCGGGAGGGACTTTGTTTACAAAGACAACTACAACGATAACCTTGGAAACTATTTAGCAATTACCGGGCAAGCCGATGAAGCAGGGAACCGCATTAGTACCAATACCGAAAGCGATGGCCGTTATCACAGTAATTGGCTAAATATGATATATCCACGTTTAAAACTTGCACGAAATCTTCTAAAGGAAGATGGATTAATATTTATTTCCATCGATGATAATGAGTTGCAAAACCTAAGAAAAGTATGTGATGAAATTTTTGGGGAAGAAAACTTTATAGATAATATTATTTGGAAGAAAAGGTATGGTGGTGGTGCAAAGGAAAAATTCTTGGTATCCCTGCATGAGTATATTTTAGTTTATGCAAAAAATAGCTTGGAGCTAAATCCTATTTTTATTCCAAATAATGAGGATGCTATTAAAAGATACTATACTAAACAGGACGAAAAATTTGAATCAAGAGGACCTTATAGAACTCACCCTTTAGAGGCAACTAAAAGTATGGGTGAAAGGAAAAATTTGGTGTATCCGATTCCTGGTCCAGATGGGGTAGAAGTTTGGCCCAAGCGGCAATGGTTATGGGGTAAAGATAGGGCTCTTGAAGCACTTAAAAATAATGAATTAGATTTTTTAAGAGATAAGGATAATAATTGGTCGATCCATACTAAGCAATACTTGAAGGACGAAAGCGGAAAAGTAAGAGAAAGTAAAGCATTTTCTATAATCGATGATGTATTCTCTCAGCATGGAACCAATGAAATATTAGACCTATTTGGTAACGCACAGATTTTTTCCTTTCCAAAACCTACTGAACTTTTAAAGAAAATATTAAATATAGGTCTTGAAGAAACTAATGAGATTGTAATTGATTTATTCTCTGGTTCAGGATCTACTGCCCATTCCATTATGAACCTAAATGCCACCGATGGTGGTGAACGAAAGTTTATTTGTATTCAATTACCCGAGCCTACTTCAATTGATAGTGAAGCTTACAAAGCAGGTTATAAGAACATTGCTGAAATCACAAAAGAGCGATTACGCAGGGCTGGCGAGAAAGTGAAAAAGGAAGCTAAATCTGACCTTTTTACAAATGAAGTTAATAAGTTAGACACTGGCTTTAAGGCTCTTAAACTTGATAGTTCAAATATTCAGGCTTGGGATGGCAGTGTAGAAAATTTTGAGCAAAACCTGTTTACGGCTGCGTCTAATATTAAACAAGACCGCTCCGAAGAAGATGTGCTTTACGAAATCCTGCTGAAATACGGTTTAGACCTGGCGCAACCCATCGAAGAAAAAACGATTGCCGGCAAAAAGGTGTTCAACATCGGTTTAGGCGCTCTGTTTATCTGCCTGGCCGATGGCATCACTACCGATGTAGCCGATGGTATTGGCCAATGGAAGGAAGCACTGCAACCAGCCAGTTGCCACGTTATTTTCAAAGATACCGGCTTCACCGATGTAGCGAAAACTAACTCTATCCAGATCCTGAAACGCTATGGAATTAGCGATATAAACTCAATCTAATTCACGCAAAGTAAAACGGTATGCAAATTAAGTTCGAAAGTGAATTAGATTATCAGCAAGATGCTATTAATGCCATCGTCGGTATTTTTAAAGGTCAGGAAGTCTGCACCTCTAACTTTACCGTGTTTTCGCCGGCATTTTTAGCCAAGCAGAAAAACATCGAATTCAACCAGTTAGGGTACGCCAATAAACTGCAACTCACCGAAGCGCAGATCCTGGAAAACGTGCAGAAAATTCAGCTGCACAACGGTATGAAACCTTCTGCTAAAGAAGATATTGATGTCAAACACCTTGATTTTTCGGTGGAAATGGAAACCGGTACCGGTAAAACCTACGTGTATCTGCGCTCCATAATGAAAATGAACCAACAATATGGATTTACAAAATTCATTATTGTGGTGCCATCCATACCAATAAAAGAAGGCGTTTACAAAAGCTTACAGATAACCGAAAGCCACTTTAAAGGGCTGTACGCCAACATTAACTACAAATATTTTATCTACGATAGCTCCCGGCTGAACGAGATCCGTGATTTCGCTACCAACGACCAGTTGCAGATTATGGTCATCAACATCGATGCCTTCCGCAACAGTTTCGACGATTCCAAAGATGCCAATTCCAGCGTCCGTATCATCCACCGCTACAACGATAAGCTCGGTTACAAACCCCTGCAACTTATCCAGGACACCCGGCCAGTAGTTATCATCGACGAACCGCAAACGACGCTAAGTACACCACTGGCCAAGAAAGCAGTTAAAAACCTGAACCCGTTAACCATTTTACGCTATTCGGCCACGCACAAAGAAAAGCTGAACCAGGTGTATAAACTCGATGCCATAGATGCTTACAACAAGCAGCTGGTAAAACAGATCGAAGTAGCGTCGGTAAAAGTTGAAGGTTCGCCTACCAATGCTGCTTATGTAAAATTGGTATCGGTACAGAATAAAAAAGGCATTACCGCCAAGCTGGAACTGGATGTAATAGTAAAAGGCGACCGCAAGCGCAAAATAGTAGAAGTTAAAAAGCCCGATGATCTGGTGCAGGTTACCCGAATTCCTGAGTACGATGGTTTTCAGGTAAATGAAATCTACACCCAGGCAGGCAACGAATACATAGAATTCTTGAACGGCACCATCTTAAAATTAGGGGAAGTTGTTGGTTCCGTAGATGAAAGCCTGATCAAGCGGATGATGATCCATAAGACAATAGAAGAACACCTGAATAAAGAATTACTGCTGAACCCGAAAGGCATAAAAGTCCTGAGCTTATTCTTTATCGATGCTGTAAAACATTACCGGGTTTACGACGAAGATGGCAATGCCCAGAACGGCGATTACGCTACCATTTTCGAAGAAGAATATAAAAAGCTGATCAAAAAGCCGAAGTACCAATCGCTGTTCGGTGAAATTAAAGACCTGGATTCCGAAGCGTCCGACGTTCACAACGGTTATTTTTCCATCGATAAGAAAGCCAAAGCCAGCAACAAAAAAGAGAAATTCGAATACTTTAAAGATAGTAAAGAAGATAAGCCAAGTAAAGATGACGAGGAAACTTACAACCTCATTATGAAGGAAAAAGAAAAGCTGCTTAGTTTCGATTCTAAACTGCGGTTTATTTTTTCGCATTCTGCCTTGAAAGAAGGTTGGGATAATCCGAACGTTTTCCAGATCTGTACCTTAAAAGAAGCTGGCGCATCCGAAATTCGCCGCCGTCAGGAAATTGGTCGTGGTTTACGTTTAGCTGTAAATCAGGAGGGCGAAAGGATAAGAGGGTTCGATGTAAACACGCTAACCGTAATGGCAAGCGAGTCTTACGAAGATTTTGTAGAGAATCTGCAAAAAGATATAGAAAAGGAAACCGGTATCGTTTTCGGGATTCTACAAACCCACAGTTTCAACAATATCGTGGTAGCCATGGAAGGCAGCGATCCTGTTTTCTTCGGCCAGGAACAGTCAGCCAGGCTATTCGATTTCCTGATGCTGAAAGGCTATATCAACAACAAAGGCAAAGTCCAGGAACTCTTAAAAGATGACCTACGCACGGGTAACGTAGATCTGCCTGAGCACTTGGAAGACCACGTAAAAGCGCAGGTAATCGAAACGCTGAAACACACTGCCGGCAAAATCGAAGTAAAACGTAACGAAGATAAGCAGCCCGTTACAGTTAATAAACGAGTATTGCTTAGCCCTGATTTCAAAGAACTGTGGGATAAGATAAAATTTAAAACCACCTACTCCGTAGATTTCGACTCTCAGAAATTGGTGGAGGCCTGTCAGAAACACATAAGCGAACGCCTGGTAGTAAGTCGTGGTAGATTGGTTTACGAAAAGGTAGATTTAGCAATGACCCAGGGTGGCGTTACTTTAGCCAGCGAAGCCATTACGGATTACGGTATCATAAACCAGCAGGTAGAAGTGCTGCCTGATATCGTAACGTATCTGCAAAACGAAACCCAACTGACCCGTAAATCTATCGTCCAGATTTTGCAAGGCTGCACCAACCTGAAATACTTTAAGATCAACCCACAAAAGTTTATTGAAGGCTGCATCGATATCATTAATGAGCAAATGCGCCTGCACATCATCGATGGCATTGTTTACACCAAAATAGGCGATCACGAATTCTACCGTCAGGAATTATTCGAAGAAGAACAACTGACCGGTTACCTGAAAAAGAATATGCAGGCCAGTACCAAATCGCCATACGAACACGTGGTTTACGACAGTGGTATTGAATCGCAACTGGCTCAAAAATTCGAAACTACTTCCAACGTAAAAGTTTATGCCAAACTGCCAGGCTGGTTTAGAATCGATACCCCGTTAGGCGCTTACAATCCCGACTGGGCAGTTCTTTTCGAAATAGATGGCACTTATAAGTTATTTTTCGTCATCGAAAGCAAAGGCTCTATGGGTTATGAATTCTTACGGCCAGCAGAACAAGGTAAGATCGATTGCGGGAAGGAACATTTTAAAGAACTCTCCCGAGCCACTGGAAGCCAGATTAGTCTTGAATATGTGAAAGATATTGAAGATGTTGCTAATCTGGCAATGGCGAAGGTGTAGTAAAGTCTACTACATTTGATATATAGTTATCAATTGTCGTAGACTTTAATTTTAATTATCAGAAAACGTTATGAATTTTATTTTTTCCATTCTTGTAAACCTCAACCAATCACTATAAAGATTAAAATAGTGGCTAATATTGTGGCCAATTTCTACATCATATTTGTGGAATAAAATATTTTCTATTAAACCAAGTATACGATAGTGGTTCCGGTCGATAATTTTAAATTTATTTATCGATAATAAATTTTTTGCCATTATTCTACTGTTCGAATTCAATAGGCAAAAGCTATTCGTTTCAGTAAGGTATTTTTCATAAGTGTCTTTAGGAATAGTACTATAATGGAATTTTAAGTTCAGTATATCTTCATCTAAAATAAATTCAATATAGGGTAAATGATCATGGCATTCATATATTTCATAATACTCTGAATCAAATCTATACAAAATAGCCTGTAAATATTCAAGTAAACTTTGCTCTGTCAGAGGATGATAGTCTATTTTTAAAGGTTTAATTGTTGTGTAATTATCAGTAAATTCAATTGGTAAATTAGGTTTCATATTTTTTAAATTTTATAATATTAAAGGCAGCCACATTTTGTTGTATTTGGCTTTTTGTGATTACCGTGGACTGTTATTTGTGTTTATTCAGCAGCCAAAATGGTAAATAATCTGCTGGAAGATTAAATTAATCTATTTGATTCGTAATAAAGGGTATTTTCTGCATTCCTATCCCATCACAACCCTGGCAGCCACCACCAGCGCAGGCCGGACATCTATCGAATTTATAGAAGAAAAAATCCGGTTCGTAATTCAGTAGTTTAATTTCATTATATTCAGGTAAAGTAATAAGAAAGAATTCCCTATCTGTTTCGCCAATAATTTGGTTGTTATCAATGCCGATGTAATCAAACTTTGCTTTAATTAGCATAGCTGATTTTGATAAATCATAAATTCCGTATTTATCATTTTTCAAATATTTTACCAGGGTTTCTTCTGGATTCAAAAAGCTGTATTTTAAGATCATTTTCATTCTTATTTTAATTTATATAGTTAAAAAAGCAGCTTTCGGTAGCAAAAAAGTAGCATTTTATATTTAATATATAAGGAAAATATACCTTACAAATGAAATACAAATGCGTTAAACTTTATAAAAGAAGCTACGATAAGCTAACCACAGCGAAAGTCGATTTGGAGTCCTTAGACTACTATTTATGCCGTGCAAGAATTGTAGATTTAGCTTTAGATAACCTATTAAAGTCCATAGAAAAAATGAATGTTACAAATCATGGAGCATAAGGCTGGCTATCTGAACGATCCCTATATTTTTGCAGTACAAGCAGGTAAAGATCATTACGAGGTTCAAATTATTCAACAAGCGATAATTGATTTTCAGTTCGATTATTTTATTAATCCAGGAAATGTAGAAGCTTTTATTTCGAATTTAATTAGTTCCTGGAATACAACAGTTTGGGACTCAGGCTTCACTTTTTTTAATATTAACAATTGTTTCAAAAGTGGTAAATCTTATTTTGAAGTAACAGGTTTTAGTGTAATAATTTCAAGAATGGATCTTTCAGAATACGAAATTGAAATTGGCCCAGATGATGTTGGTAATGGAATATTAGATTTTGAAGCTTATTTGAACCAAGAATAAGCAGGTAAGCCTTCTAATGAAGATTAAATCCGTTGGTAAGAGCCTGAGCTAAAGGCTTCATAGAAATTCAGCTATTTGGTTAGCTGAATTTCTATGAACAGGTTAGAAAATGATCAATTCTACTTTTTCTGATCGTTTTCGCCCAAGCCTTAAATTCAGGAGATTTACGCCAATTATTCTTTTCTATAGTTAAGTTATCAGTTTCTGAAGTATCAGTGCTGTTGTTAAATTCAAATTTTAAGATTCTCAATACCGTTTTTAGATTCCTAAATTGTAATGGTAAATGATTTATTTCCATGTATTTGTGTGCAATTTTCTTATCAGCTGAGGTAACTAACTTTAATGAAATCAAATGAAAAAGATCTTTAAGATTGCTCAAGGCATTAATACCTCCATAACCATATGAAATAGTAAGCATTTTTTGGTCTATTGAAAAATCTATCATAATTCGGTCTGGTGAATCCCCATCAAAATTTATAAGTACTTCTAAGCAATCTAATTCATCAATTACTTTAAATAATAATTTTTCTGTATTCTGAGAATTACAACCCTTTCCATATGTTGGCGTATTTGAATAGATTATGGACATTATTTTTAATTTTTTGATATATATTATTCAATATTAGATGTTTTATAGGTTCTGGATATTTTTAAAATTGATGATTTAAGTTCTTTACATTTTTTAATAGCCTCTTTTTTATCAGATACAGTGTCCAAGATTATGATATCTTTAATTTTATTAATCAAAACATCTTTCTCTTTTAAATGATTAATCCAATAATGTAACGGAGAAAATGAAGTCCAGGCTGCTCTGATGCAATTCCCACCTTGATCAATAAGAGCTAAAATATAAAATTGCCCATCTGAATCAGGTATAGGTAATAATTTTTTGTAAAGGAAAGTATCCCTTAAATTATTAAACTCAGCTAATGCAAGATTATAATACTGAATATAATCTTTTCCATATGTTGCTTTAATTTCTTTATATTTTATTAATGTTATGTCTTTTAAAATCATAATTTATTTTGTATTAAATGTTGTTTGCCACTGGTCCAATTATTGTTGTTGGCTTAGTAAGTAAATACAATGTATAATCCTGTTAAATATTATAAAGTGATTTAATTTTTTCTTTTCTAACTAATTTTGTCCAGATGGCATAAGTGGTTTCCCATTCCTGGAGCTTATCTCTATCAATTGGTCTATTATCTATTCTAAATAAATAATATTGTATACATGAAATAAATTGCGGTATCCACATTGCGTTTTTAAAGTGGATATCTAATTTGTTTAACAATAGTAGGTTTTTTACAATTTCATAATCCATCTCAGTAATTAAACAAAATGAATTTTCCTTTTTAGTATATCCACCTCCGTTAAGAAAAATAATATTAGATGGGTACGTGTATTCTATAAAAAATATATTGTTAGTTAATTTAAATTTTAGTTCTGGAATAGGGACATCTTCGTGTTCGAGGTAATCAAAATAAAAATCCCTTCCAAAAATCTTAATCATTTGAATTATGATATCCAACCCTGGATGATAAATTTTTGGTTTTGAGACCACTTCTCCATTGTCTATAAATGAATTTAATAAAGAATTTAGCTTATTGATTTCTATTGATAGTTGTATGAATTCTGGTGCATCCTCCTCCTTATGAATTTGAATATCTGCATTCTCAATCAAATTGATAATTAGAGAAGCAGCATGATAATTATTTATTGGAGATGTATGTTTGAAGCAAATTTTAGCTACATCGTATAATTCACAATAATCCGTGGTCTCTTTTAGTAACTCTTTTCCTCGGTAGTACAACTTTTCATTTTCTACCAGAAATTCTATTTCTATTAATTCAGGTGGATAGTTGTTTGCTAAAAGAATATTTTTCAGTGTACCTGTAACATTCAAGGCGAATTTTTCTCTTGTTTCGCATTCTATTCTGCCACGGTTGTTAAATAAATTACTCGGTTGAATAGGTATATATTCGTATAATGTATTAAGGTGATTGGTATTAATTATTTGCATCGAAGTCGATTGTTAACTGTTGATTGATTAAGAATTTGCGTTTAAAGGTTTTATATTTTTCAGATTCGATTTGATAACCTGCTTTTTTTAATTGCAGATCATTCATATCTATATGCTTCGCATGGAAATCTGTAAGTTGGAGTTGTATTACTTGCTCGCACTCCGATTTAGTATAGTCGTATTTTTCTTTGAATAGAACTTTTTTGTTATTTGTTAGATTAATGAAAATCTTTGAATGGTATGCTGGAAAAGAATCGGTTTGGTCAAGTTCTGCATATAAGAAAAAGTACTTAGCTGGGTAACTTTTACCATCTATTATTAGTGATTCTTCTGGCAGTGATCCTTTGGTACTATTAAATAAAAATTGGTTTGGGTTTGATTTTAAATTCATATTAAATGTGGTGTTTACAATTTATTTACCCACTTTATATGAGAAAAAATCCTTTTGTTTTGGAGGTTCATAAAAAAAAGCAAACTTTTTTATTTGCTTTTTTTTATGCGGTTAGGAACTTTAAATAATATTAAAAGTTTCTGGAGCTTTAAGTTTGGGCTCGATACCAACTTCAGAACAGAAGTGCTTCAATACTAATGCCTGCACTTCATTAATATATTCACCTTCGCATAGTATGCTATCATGTAAAGAACAAAAGAAATGGCTCTGGCTTGAGAAGTTATTTTTATGTTTTTCCATTAGCTCCGTTAATGCTCCATCTATTACCGCAGTAGACTCTATTTTTTGCATAGCAATAGATAAGGATTTATAGTTGCTCATTTTTTCCTGCTGGATTATTTGGTAAACTGTGCTGAACTCTTGTCGAAATAGCTCAGCTTCCTTTGTGTAATATCCTTTTTGGTTTAAGCTGTAAAATACATTAGCAAAAAGTGTTACTTTAAATTCCGGTATATCTTCAGGTGCTACTTTTAATATATCTGCTAAATATTGGTAAAATTTGCCTTCACAAACTAATTGGATATACTTATTTACATCAGGAGGAAAGTTCCGGTTTGGAAATGCTTTAAACAATATTTTAACTAAACAGAAAGGTTGAGCATTTGCAACGTCTATACTATAAATCTGCGCTTTAGGGTTTTCTTTAATATAAAGGAATTGACGCAGCTCCCGCCAAAGAGTTGAAATTGGATGATGCATACGGCATCCCTTTTCATCCCTTATCGCATTAAAACCAGTGCCATCGTATATTGAATAGATACTATATAAATATTTTTGTAGCTTATTATCTAATATATCTTTTAAGTAAGTATATTTTGCGGACTCAGTGGTAAGTCGGTTTAGTTCTTTGATTTGTTTTCTTTTAAGTTTTATTTTATCTGGCTTTGATAAATTTTTAGAGTACCAGTCTTCTACAAATCGAATCGCTTCATATTTCCTAATACTAATAATTTGTATTTTAGATTGTATCCATTGAGTAACATCGTCTTGATTGGATAAATCTTTTTGTTTATATTTTAAAATGTTTTTGTGTAGCGTAGTGTATTTGTCGACTAAGATCCGTCGGTGCATTACGTCGTATTCTTTTGTTAATCGATAACCTTTGCATTCACCCTGGAAATTATTTTCAGTTGTAGCTACTTCATATTTCACCTTTTTATTTCTGTTTTGATGATCAATATTTAGTGGATCGAATTCTTCTATGATCTTATATTTATATAAGAGTGGTTTTAAAATTTGTGTATAGCGACAAGTTAGAAATCTTTCAAAATGATATTTTCTTGATAAGTGGATAAAGTCATTTTTACTATATTTATTATTTGTTACCTGATTGATGTATAACTGGTGAAGCATAAAATCTAATTCTTGGCTATGCCTTTCTATCATAAAATCTTTCCAGCCTTCATTCCGTAATATTTCTTTCGCTTTAAAATTTTTTGGAGTATATATTTCTAAATCTTCGTTTTTCATAACCATACGCTTTATTATTGTATGGATATTTTTTAAAAAGTTGTATTACCAGTACCGAAATATTTTCACTATAAACCTGAAATATAAATTTACTTATTTAAATATTTTGTAGTGTTGATGTGAAATATTAGAATAAATCTATTAAATTAGTGATAATGCCATTTTTTTAGAACTAATGCTTGTTCTTAAATAAATTATTTATAATTATTTGTAATTGCTTAATTATAATATTTTAAAGTTAAATTTCTTTGATTGTTATCATTTGTACTCTCACTTTTCAGATTATATTCTAACTACCTATTGAAAGTTCTTTTATAAAGAGACGGTAAGTAATGGGCCCTTTATTCTATGGTGGAAAAATGTCTATTTGGTTATTTCCATTTTTATAAGCAGAAATAAATTAAGAAGCCGCTATTTAGACAAATTATAAATTGGCCTTAGGCAATCTTATGCTCCAAACTTTTAAAATTTATAATCTATAAGCATAGAATTTTAAATTGTAAAAAAATATTATGAAACTACTTAAAAGAATAAAAAAGCAAAGAAAAGACACTAATTCGGTTTTTAAGATACACTATTCTTGTACTGCAAAAATCATCGATGGTGAATGGAATTTTGAAATGCATGAATCAAGATCAATTTCTGGTCATTTACTCCTATTAAAAGAAAAGTGGCCTGATCATAAAGAAATGAATTATGACTTTGGCATCTATAAATATAATCATATAGGAGAGTTAGTAATTGATGAAAAGGTATCCTTGTCAGTTCTGTACAATTTAAGCATGAAGAAGTATTATGCTACACTTTGCATCGAAAAAACAAAAGCAGATATCAGGAAAGAAAAAATACTAAATATTATTAACGATTAACCTGGATTTGATTCTCACTTAAATAGATTATAAATGCTAAAAGAATTACAAAAATGATAACTACAGAATTATTTACCCCATCGTCAGAATTTACATTTGGTGAAGATGATGACATTAAAACCAAGATATGTATTGATCAACACCTAAGAGATGTTGAAAATGCGTTGCTTGAATTAGCAAATAATGGAAACATTGTAACAGATAAGATCCAGCCAATAATAGATATGGATCTTAAAGTTTTTTCAGAAAAATATAACACTGGCAATTTACTTGATTTACCGGAAAACGACTCATTGATGCGTTACTTAGTAAATAAGCCCCGGTCAAATGCAAGATTTATTCTTAACCCAAGCGATTTGCTTCCAGATGATATTTTATATTTTAAAGAAGCCGAGATATTTTTTAAAGAGTTAACATACCTTGGTGTTTATAAGTACTGGAATAAATACTCCGAGGTTTATGGAGTTGCTGTTATTTATTTATGTTCCCGTAATGGTAATATGTATGAAATTTACGGAAAATTTGATGATTATAATAATCTATATTATTTAAAAACTTCAATTGTAACTTATGATATCTTATGTGATATGTTGGACTATGACGAATTTAGCCTTGAAATTGACCTACGACATGTAAGAAGACAATATATCATTACTAATATTAATTTATTAATCAATGATTAATGATTCAAGACAAAAATATAGCCTTTGAAATGATCATAGATTAAAAAAAATAATTCATTTACAAATCTTCAACCCTCGTTGAAGATTTGTAAATGAATTAAAAATTTACTATATTTAGATAAATCAAAACCGATGTTATGGATTTTTCTGGAAGTGATAAAAAAAAATATGTATTCTATTTTAGAGTAAGTACAAAGCGGCAGGGAGAAAGCGGTTTAGGATTAGATGCTCAGCGGACATATTTAAATCATTTCTATAGTGGCAAGAATGTTCTGGCAGAATTTACAGATGCTGTAAGTGGAAAATCCATTGATAATCGTCCACAGCTTTTAAAAGCCTTAGAACTTTGTAAAAAGGAGAAGTCTATTTTAGTCGTGGCAAAAATCGATAGATTAAGCCGGAATACTGAACAAGCTTTAAGTATTTATCGGGACTTAGAAGGTAGGTTAGAAAGCTGCGATATCCCGAATTTGGACAAGTTTACACTAACTCTTTTTATGGCTATTGCAGATAGAGAACGTGAACTTATTAGTATTAGAACCAAAAATGCTCTGGATGAAGTGATTCGTCGTCGCAATGGTAAAAACTGGCGAGAAGCTTCTGCTGCTTATAAAACTGGTGAAGCTTCAAAGAGTGGTATACTTGCGATAAAAGCTAAAGCTTTAGCTAATGCAAATAATAAGAGAGCTGGGGCGTTAATTTCAGAATATCGAGATAAAGGTTTTAGTTGGCAGATTATTTCTGATAAATTGAATGATGCAGGTTTCAAAGCAAGTAAAGGTGGTAAGTTCCAAGCAGTTCAAGTTCAAAGGATTTATTACAGAATAGTTGAACCAGTATAATTTGTATACTATATATTATTAAAGAAAATAAAGAGCCAATGCTGAATGTTGCATTGGCTCTTACCTTTTATATGATTCTGTTTATGGTTTAATTTTACTTAGCTAACCCTTCCAAGTAGTCTTTTACTTCCTTCGAATCGTAATCAGCCATACCATCATGGCGAGCAGCTACTTTGCCGCCTTTACCCAGAATGAAAGTAGTCGGAATCGATTGTGTTTGGAAAGTAGCAGGAATATTGCTGGCTGGCAGGTACACCGGGAATGTATAACCTTTTTTCGAAATGAATTTCTTTACTTTCTCCATACCATTCTGGTCTACCGAAAGCATTACAAAGGCAATATCCTTTTCGCCGTTAAGCTTATCGTATAATTTTTGAATACCTGGCATTTCGGCTACACAAGGCGGACACCAAGTTGCCCAAATATTCATAAAGACTACCTTGTTTTTCAGGCTGCTGAACTTAACCATATTTCCTTGCAGGTCCTGCAACAAAAAATCATTGGCTAACATTGCTTCTGGTACAACTTCCGTTTCCGGCGATTTATTTATTGAAGACCGGCTTGCTGGAATTGCCGGCAGATCTGGCTGCATTATTCCAGTTGCCAGTAAAACCCGTTGCACCTGGCCAATGGCTTCAGTATGGAGTCCGCTTAGGTAAAGAAATCCAAAAACAACCACGGTATAAACCCAGCCTGGAATGTTACGGAATGAAAATTTATTTTTAGTCATGATCTTTTCTATTTAAAAGTTCTCGATAAGTTCTTGCAAAGGTATTGCCTTAAAATTCCAGCCACAGTGACCAAAGTTACTCTGGCCAGAATTTTAAGGTTTGGAATGTTACCGTTTTACAATTCAACCGTGATAAATCCTTCCTGTTGCAAGTCGAACATATAGGTTAACCCGTTAGGGATAATTTCAGCGCCATCCATAATTTCCGAAGGTGCTATTTTAAACTTATCCAGCGACATACCACAAACTTTATAAGTGACCCCGGCCGCTTTTCCAGCTTCAAAAAATAGCTTCATTTCGCTGTCTTTTTTAAAGGCTTCCACCGATTTAGCACAAGCCATAATTACAATTTTATCAGCGTTATACTTCTCTTCATTCCGCATGGTCTGGGCCGTATTTACCGCAGCTTTCAGATGGTCCGGTTGACTGATCAGGATGCCGTAGTTATTCTTTACAGAAACAGAAGAATCTGACGCTGAATTTACAGCTTGTGCTGTGGAGCAGGAACTAATGGCCATTACTCCGAGGAAAACAACTGCCATCATTTTTACAGCATTATTGGTACTGGCAGTTAATTGGTTTTTCCTAACCAGGTATTGGTCCAGACCATAGTAAACTGCGCCGTTCGCCATAAAGAACAGCAACACACCCATAATTGCAATGTTCTTAAAAAGCGGTCCCATGGTAGCGACACTTCCCACCTGCATTGTAAGCGTTATTGGAATTAGGATAAGAATTAGCAGGAGCGCAGCCTTTCGGGTTTGAAAACCAACCAGCAGCATCAGGCCACCAACCAGTAAACCAATACCAGAGAGGATTACCAAAATTTCAGGATCGGCCATAGAAGTTGCCAGGAAACCCATTTTTGCTTTCTCTAATCGGGCTGCTGCTTCTGATGTCTGGAACAGGTGGTTGAAAGCAGCAGTAATGAAAATGAGGCTTCCCATGATACGTAAAGCCAGAAATGATATTTTATTCAGGTTATTTGATTGCATAATTTTTCGATTTTCAATTAATGTTTAGGACCTTAAAACGCTATGGTTTTCGGGCGAAAAAGTCGGTTCTTATTTCCTACCGGAATACATAATCTACATTAGGGACCTGCGATAAAACTGGTTCCGGCAAATCCAAGGCTTTGGCTCGATCATCGGTTTTAGGCGAAACGGTGCCTTTCTTTTGCAAGTATTCGGCCATTACATCGTGAATGGTGTAGTCCAGCACTTTCGGGTCTTTGGCATTGGGCATCCGGCAAAGCGTGTGGTCGGGTTCGCCCCGACGTAAGCAAGCAGCCATAGTATATTCTTTTTTCAGGTCTATTGGATTTCCGCCGATGGTTATGGTTTGCACCCGCTGGCCTTTCGGGGCGTTGGCGTTAAAGGTCATTTCCATTCCTGAAAAACGGATCAGCCAGCCGCCGAAGCGTTCCAAGGGTTTTTCGGCAAATACATTGTGCAGTTCTTTTTCCATCCAATCGTGTATCTGCTGGCCGGTGGCTTTACCGGTTTTCACGTTTTCATTTACCGGCAGCATATTCCAGATATCGGAGTAGGTAATAGCTGCTTTCCCTGATGCATTGGGAATGATGGGATTACCGAAACGGAAACCATTGGAGATGGCAATGTCGGCACCGGTTTTCCAGCGAACGGCGTCCGTAATCATATTATCCATTCCGGTTTCAACCACCAGGTAGCGGTAAAGCGGCGTAGTGGTGTAGCCTAAAACTTTGTCCATCTGAGTGCGGTAGGGAGCAAGCTGTTCGTTTATAACCTGCTGCACTTCCGGATCGGCGGGATATTTTGCTGGATCTACATCGATAAGTTCGTAGCGTTGGCCTACAATTTTTCCGTCTTTAATGTCAAGGTCCAGGCGGCCGACAAATGAGGCGAAAGCCCCCGGTTCTACTACCTGGGCATATTTGCGTTGAATTGGTTTCCGGATGCGTTCGTGGGTATCGTTACCCAGAATAAAATCGACGCCTTTAATGTATTCCTGGTCGGCCAGGTGAATTTGCTTGGATATGCCGATGTGCGTAACCAGAAAAAGCACATCCACTTGCTGATCTTCTTTCAATTCTTTTATCAGGTTTTCCAAGTTGTCTTCCACCTGCTTAAAAACAAGACCTTTACTGAAAGATGGATTCTGGCGGATCGGCACTTCGGGGTCGTTGTAAGAAATAAAGCCAAGCTTTACACCGTTCACTTCTTTCACCAGGTAGGGCGGATAAAGCATTTGGTTCGTTTTCTCTTCGTACACATTGGCGCACACAATCGGCGTATCGAAAGATTTTAGCACGCTTTTCATTTTATCTGGACCATAGATCACTTCCCAATTGCCCGGAATCAGGAAATCGTAGTCCATCGACTTAATGATGGGACCAAAGGCTTTTCCTTCGGTAAGGGCGGCAATGGCACTTCCCTGGATTAGATCACCGCCGTCCACAATTACCGTTCCCCCTGGGTTTTCAGCTTTTACCTGTTTGAAAATGGTTTGGATATGCGCCAGTCCGCCCCGGGTTTTGAATTTGAACTGGCCGTCTTCTACAAAGAATTCCTGATGCGGTTCAACCTGACCGTGAATGTCGGCGGTCTGCAGAATGGTAACAGTTTTTATGTCGTTTTGCATAGCGTTTTGGGATGTTGTAGCGGTTTGGTTTTGCTTACCGCCATGGCAGGAAGCAAGAAAGATTCCGGCTGCTGGGAGCGCCGTGATTGCTATTTTTTTGAGTATATGAAACATCTTTTATGTTTAAAATGAAGGAAAGGGAGTACCTGAAAAGTAGCACATATTAGTCAACCACCCACTAAAAGAAAGCTTTAAAGGGTTATAGGAGTTATGCTGGTTTCGTTTAGAAATGAATTAACGACGTATGAAAAACATAGCCTGATCTAACCAGCACCAAAGAAAAGTGGTGTAGGTTAAAGCCGTAAATTCAGATTAAGAGAAATAGGAAATTAAGCGAACCTTGGAGGATCAGGTTCTTCGGAAGTGGAAAGGAAATGGTAATAAGCTTGCTGAAACGGGGCTGTTTCGGACAGGGTAAAGGGAGGTAAAACCGATACGGAAAAAGCTACTGGTGGCGGTGCCAGCTTGCTGATGCACACTTTCACTTCCGGAACAGGTTGTTCAGATTGTTCGGAGGTTGGTAATGCAACTTGTTGTTCCGGGTTTTGTTGATTTCGGGAGACTGCCTGTAAAGTAGCCCGGGCTTCGGAGCGGAAACATTCCTTTTTGAAAACCACATACCCCGTACCGGCAGGTGCTACTTGCAGCAGCGCCCACGACGTCAGATGTATCATCAACATCAGCCAGGTCAGTATTTTAAGGTGGTCTTTCAAATCAAATTAATTCATTGGTTTACAAAGATACCAGCTTTGGATTTAAGGTTATGTGATTTTTGTCACTGAACTTCCATTATATAAAACGGTACTTGCAGCTTATTTAACGTAACTTAAATACTAACTGATATGAAAAGTCTTTTTGTAAACCTGATCTTCGTTGCGATGCTTACCGTTTCTGGCTGTGCGCAATCGCAAAATTCTTCCGGTGGAAGCCGGCAGGATGTAAATGCTATGCAGGCCAAAGAATTGATCTCGGAAGATAAGGAAATGGTGATTCTGGATGTCAGAACGCCAGAAGAATTTTCCGAAGGGCACGTTACAGGCGCTACGAATCTGGATTTCTACGCCCCAGATTTTGAACAGCAATTAGAGAGGCTGGGTACTACCAATACTTACTTGTTGTATTGTGCATCGGGTAACCGTAGTGGAAAAGCTGCCAGCCTGATGCAAAATAAAGGCTTTAAAAAGATCATCAATTCCCAGGCTGGTTATAAGGAATTAAAACAAGCAGCAGTACATACCAAATAAATCGTGTCGGAAAAAGTAAATCAAATTTTTCGGGTTTCGCTTTTCTGGCTTTTTCTGGTCCTAATTCTCATTACCGACTTTATAAGTGCGCCTCTGGCTTTGTTGGCAGGTATAATAATGGGTTTGAGTCTTGGGAATCCGTACCCATTGCAATTAGGAAAAATTACTAAATTTGCCTTGCAGGCATCAGTAGTTGGTTTAGGGTTTGGTATTAACCTGACCCAGGTGGCGGAAACCGGAATTAGTGGCTTTTTTTATACTGCCGTCTCGTTGGCGGTAACGATGGTCTTAGGTCTGTTATTAGCAAAGTTATTCGGGGTAGAAAAGAAATTAAGCCACCTGATCTCTGGCGGAACAGCTATTTGCGGCGGTAGCGCCATTGCAGCGATTGCCCCAGCCATTAAAGCTTCCGAAAAAGAGATAACCGTAGCGTTAGGGATTGTTTTTATTTTGAATGCGGTGGCCTTGTTTATTTTTCCAGTGGTTGGCAAATATCTACAACTTTCACAGGAACAGTTTGGAGTTTGGGCAGCTATTGCGATTCACGATACCAGTTCAGTAGTAGGAGCGGCCACCAGTTACGGTGAAAAAGCCCTTGAAATTGCTACTACCTTAAAACTAACCCGAGCCTTGTGGATCTTACCGATGGTAGTTTTTACTGGACTTATGTTTAAAACAGAAGGAAAAAATGCAGCCTTCCCCAAATTTATCTTGTTTTTCCTGGCCGCTTCAGTTGTTCATACGCTGATTCCTGGATTGGAAAATGTGTACGCTGGTCTAACTTCTTTGGCTAAAAAAGGATTGATCCTGAGTTTATTTCTAACGGGTGCTGGTATCAGCTTATCTCTATTAAAAACCATCAGTTTCCGGCCATTTGTTCAAGGAGTTTTGCTTTGGGTACTGGTAGCCACCGGATCGCTAATTGCCGTTATATACTTGATGTGAAGGGGCCACTTTTGTTGAAATTCGGTAGTGGCCTGAACGCTTTTAATTAAATAGCTGGGGTGAATTTCTGACATTCTTCACTTCGCCAAAGTAGCTTATTGGTGCAACACATTCGGATCTCTGATAAAATTCCGGCACCTACCGTTAGTAATGCAGTTCCAATTATTACCGTTTCCAATCCAAATAAATCTCCTATAATTCCGGCCAGAACCGCACCAGCTACATACCCGAAATCTCGCCAAAAACGGAAAATACCGAGGCTTTGCGGTCGCTGGCCAGGGTGCGTGTTTTCGGCTACTAACGTTATGAAATTAGGATAAACCAAAGCAGTACCGGCTCCCAGTAAAACCAGCGCAGTTATTAAAATCGGTAACGATTGGCTGAATAAAAGTCCGGAAATGGCTAACCCTTGTAGCACCATTCCCAAACTGAGAAGCTGTTTTTTACAAACCAGATCACCAAGCTTGCCGGTAACTAACTGGCCTAAACCCCAAACAACTGGGTATATACCAGCAAGCATCCCGATCTCTTTTATGGTATAACCTTTCGATGCCAGCAGCACCGGTAATAGCCCCCATAAAATTCCGTCGTTCAGGTTGTTTACAAACCCGTTAAGCGTAACGGAACCAAGGTTGCTGTGCCGCCAGGTGGTATCTTTCCATACATTTTGCAGCAATGGAATATTGGTTTGTAGGGTTTCGGTTTGTACGTGGGCGTAAGTATCTTTTATAAACAGCAGCGAAATCAGCAAACCAGCCATCGAAAACAGAATACCTGGAATGAAAGCCGTGACAACATTTCCAAATTCGGAGGCCAGGTAACCAGCCAGAAAGGCCATTAAGCCAACTGCCAGATAGCCGGCAAATTCGTTAATGCCCATTGCCAGACCCCGATTCTTTTCGCCTACCAGGTCAATTTTCATCACAACGGTGCTGCTCCAAGCTAATCCCTGATTTATTCCCAACAAAAGGTTCGCAAATATTATCCAATTCCAATTAGGAGCATAGATCAACAGCCAGGGAACAGGTAAGGCAAAAGACCAACCAAGCAATAATATCTGTTTGCGGGTAAAGCGACCAGTAAGTTTACCCATTAACAGGTTTGCGCCCGATTTGGCCAGTCCGAAAGCAACTATAAAACTCAACAGCGCTGAATTACCGTTAAGTCCAAAATTGACTTCGGCAAACTGAGGGATTACGGAGCGTTCCAGGCCAATCATTGCGCCCACGAAAGCATTTACCAGCACCAGCAACCAGAATTGGAATGCATTTTCCCGAAGGCCTAATTTAGCAATAGCCATAACTTTCTAAAAAAAACAATACATTTAAAATCAAGTCCTACGGGTATTCATTCTCATAATGCCCCACCCGATTAGAACCATTAAGATTGCCATAATCAGGAATCCAATATTCCATGCTTCTGGATTGGGAACATTGTCTCTTACATTGTGATAACGAAAGATAAAATGATTCGCACTATCCATTACATTGAAAATACCCCAACCGGCAATCAGACCGCCAATAAAGATCTTGTTTGACAAGTCCAGATCTGTCCTTTTTCTGGAAAGCCACATTAGAATAATACCAGCTAAGGTTAATATCCACGTTACTGCTTCAAATACGCCATCCCAAAACATATTTATGCTTTTGGCTTCCAGCGTAACCGGAGCCAACTGATTCGATAACATTTGGTGCCATTGTAAAAGCTGGTGCAGGACAATACCATCCACAAAACCACCCATGCCTATCCCGATTAGCAACGAATATGCTATTACAGGGGCTTTTAAAAGTTTAGGCTTCTCTGTGTCCCCTAAACTGTTTCTAACCTTTGAATGGTTATAAAGCAGGATCAGAGGGATCAAGACAACCAGTGGTAATAAGGTTTTCAGAAAAATCTCAGTAAAATTTTCGTTGTAAATCCCCTCCTGAATATTGAGATTACAGGATACGCAAAGCATTATGGTTGATACGTTCATATTAATTGGGCTTTCGAATTAAAAAACCTTCATAAACAGGCTTTGCGCCTATATGAAGGTTTTTTACGGCTGGAAAAAAGCCTTGATTAAAAATTGCCACTTTTACGCCTGTTTTGATAGCGTTTTCTGTATTAATGCGGAAGTTTGTTTTGAAATAGCCCGTAAGCATAGGTGCCTACAAGGCCGCCAAAAATGGCTACTAAGATAGGCCAATAACCGTGACCAAGGTTTACAAAAAGTGGCCCCGGACAAGCACCTATCAAGGCCCAGCCTAACCCGAATACAGTACCGCCAATCAGGTAACGGGCTACCGATTTTTCTTTATCCGTAAAGATAATCGGGTTGCCCTGGATATCACGGAGTTTATATTTTTTGATGGTGTAGGTTAACAAAGCAGCCAGCGTAACCGCCGTGCCAATTATGCCATACATGTGGAAAGCCTGGAAGCGGAACATTTCTTGGATACGGTACCAGGAAATAGCCTCAGACTTGCTCATTACAATACCGAACAAGATGCCGGCTAAAATAAATTTCAGGAATTTCATTTCTTATTTTTTTTAAGGCTTAAAACCAGGTTTAGAAAATTAATGGCAGCAGCAAATGGGTCATAACCAGACCACCGATGAAAAAGCCAATTACGGCAATCAGGGAAGGCAACTGTAAGTTAGATAGTCCACTAATGGCGTGACCAGAAGTACAACCACCGCCATAACGTGAGCCGAAACCGATCAGGAATCCACCGCCTAATAAAATCAGGAAACCTTTCAGGCTAAAGAGTGCTTCGGTACTGAAAATTTCTTCGGGCTGTAATCCCTGTGGGGCAGCAAAACCGATGGCTTGCAGATCCTGAATAGTAGCCTGAGAGATTTGTACCGCTTCGCCGTTACTCAGAAATTCGTTGGAAATAAAGCCGCCGATAATGGCTCCAATCAGGAACATTAAATTCCAGGTTTGGGCTTTCCAGTTAAAGTCGAAAAACTTTACATTTTTACCGGCTCCACATGCAGCGCAAATGGTACGGAAGTTAGAAGAAAAACCAAACGATTTTCCAAAGAATAACAGGATGGCCATTACCAGAACGATCACGATTCCGGAGGTATACCACGGCCAGGGTTGTTTTATTAATTCAAGCATTTGTGCGGATTTGTTTAAATTTTAAATAAGTAGAAAATTCCCTTAAACATCCCGCCATTTCAGCGTCTTTCAGGATATGCAGGATGATAATTTAGGAAATATTATCGTGGCCAGGCACCAACGCCGCCAGCCAGGTTATATACTTTTAAGCCTTGTTCAGCCATTAATTTACAGGCTGAACCTGAACGATTACCACTACGGCAAAAAACAAAGTATTCTTTATCCTTATCAAGCATTCCCAATGCAGCCTGCAACTCTCCGGTCATAATATCGAGGTTTCGGGAACCTGGTATAGTACCGCCTTTGAATTCATCAGCAGTCCGCACATCCAATAGTTCAGCTTTCGATGCATTTGTGTACTTCGCTTTAAAGGCGTTTCCATCCAAATCTTCGTAATTTTTCGGGATTGTTTTAAATATATTTAACATGACGATTCCTTTTTATAATAATGGTTTTCTGCTCCGCTTCCGGCCAGAGGGCTGTTTAATACTTTAGAAATAAACAGGTGAGAGTCTGGCCGAAAACGTTGCAGGGTTACAATTTTAATATTACAAATTGATTTAAATTTATTTCAATGTTGACGGACAAACGTATGCCGTTTTCGGGATGCTGGTTTCAGCAATAGCTTTGAACCCGCCTTCCACATTTACCAGGTTGTCGAAACCACGGGCTTTCAAGATTGAAGCTGCGATCATGGAGCGGTAACCACCTGCACAATGTAGATACACCGGTTCGTTTCTCGGGATTTCAGCCAGGTAATCATTCAGGTAATCTAAGGGTGCGTGGGTAGCCGTTTCTACGTGCTCTGCTTTGTATTCCCCATCTTTCCGAACGTCTATAATTTTAATGTTACTGTCTGCGTTAAACTCTTTTTTCAGTTCGGAAGCTGGTATTGATTTAATATTATCAGTCTCCTTCCCAGCAGCTATCCAGGCTTCAACACCACCATTCAAATAGCCCATTGTATAGTCGTAACCTACCCGTGCTAACCGGGTAACTACTTCTTCTTCCCGGCCTTCTTCGGTGATTAATAGAATCTCCTGTTTCAGATCTGGAATTAAGGTACCCACCCAAGGAGCAAAATTGCCGTCAATACCAATGTTAATGCTGTTTGGAATAAATGCTTTTGTGAATTCTTCCGGTTTGCGAGTGTCTAAAATAAGGGCGCTGGTTTCGTTGGCTACAACTTCAAATGCTTCGGGTGTCAAAGCCATTAATGCACGTTCCAGTACATCAGCAATATTGGCGTAGCCTTCTTTATTCATTTGCACGTTCATCGGAAAATAGGCAGGGGGAGCCATCAAGCCATCTGTTACTTCTTTAACAAATTCCTCCTTGTTCATATCCGCCCGTAAAGCGTAATTGTTCTGCTTCTGGTTGCCCAGGGTATCGTAGGTTTCTTTGCTCATATTTTTGCCGCAGGCCGAACCCGCTCCGTGCGCTGGATAAACCAAAACATCATCTGGCAAGGTCATAATTTTAGAGCGCAGGGAATCAAATAAATGACCCGCTAATTGATCCTGGGTCAGGTCCGATTTAGCGGCCAGATCCGGACGACCTACATCGCCAATGAATAAAGTATCTCCGGAGAAAATAGCATAGTCATTACCGTTTTCGTCTTTCATTAAGAAAGTGGTAGATTCCATGGTATGGCCAGGCGTATGCAACACTTTTAAAGTTACATTTCCCAGTTTCAGTTCTTCGCCATCTTTAGCAATGTATGCTTCGTAAGTAGGTTGTGCATTAGGTCCGAATATGATTTTCGCACCACTGGCTTTAGCCAGGTCTACGTGACCTGAAACGAAGTCGGCGTGGAAGTGCGTTTCTAAAACGTATTTGATTTTAACTCCCGCTTTTTCTGCTTTTTCCAGGTAAGGGGTAATTTCCCGGAGCGGATCGATAATGGCTGCTTCGCCGTTGCTTTCGATGTAATATGCGCCCTGAGCCAGGCAACCGGTATAAATCTGTTCTACTTTCATGGTAGGTGATTCTTTTAAATTATTTATGATGAATTATTTACTTTTTCTGCTTCCAGCCATAGCGATTTAATTGTTAAGCTGGAAGAACGATACAAAGGTCGCAAGAAAGGAAAGGGTAGTCAGTGACTTTGGTTACACTGCTAAAAATTTACAACAGCGTTTCTTTCAGGATGATATAAACGCCCATTACCAGTACAAACCAACCGAATGAAGTTTTGAGTTTATCGGCGTGGATCTTCGTTGAAAGGTAGGTGCCTACGAAAATACCGGCAATGGAAATGGTAGAGAAAATAGCCAGGAAACTCCAATCGATATCGTAGTTGTAAATATCCCCGATGAAACCGAAAAGTGATTTCGCTGCAATAATTAGTAACGAAGTTCCCACTGCCATTTTCATATCCAGTTTACTGAACAACACCAAAGCAGGAATGATCAGGAAGCCACCGCCAGCACCAACCAGGCCGGTAAGTGTACCAACTACTACACCTTCGGCTAAAATGCCGGCATAGTTGAATTTTGGTTTAGGGTGTGGTGCGTTTGGATCTACGTTTTCAATGTCGATTTCCTTATCGGCATTTTCATCCATTGGTGGCGCATTCTTCTTTTGCCGGATCATACTGATAGAAGCAAAAACCATCAGCACCGCAAAAAGCAGCATTAGTAAAATACCTTTGGTAATGGCAAAATCGCCAATGTCGAAAAGGTTTTCCGGAATGGCCGGAACGATGTAGCGGCGGGTGGCATAAACGGCCAGGATAGAGGGTAAGCCAAAAACGATGGCGGTCTTCATACTGACCAGTCCTTTTTTGTAAAAACTGTAGCTTCCTACTAAACTGGTTAAGCCCACAATAAACAGGGAATAAGCCGTAGACATAACCGGGGTAAGACCGATCAGGTAAACTAAAACTGGTACAGTTAGAATAGAGCCGCCGCCGCCGATCAGGCCAAGGGAAAGCCCGATTAATAGGGCTGCAAAGTATCCGATAATTTCAAGTATTTCCATAAGGTTTGTATTTGTTGGTACAAAATTACCTTATGGAATTCTCGCCCACAGTGACTTACATCACGCAGCCAAAAAACGTTGCAATAAATTGAATGATGGATATTATACCTTTTCCAGGTTATGAACCTTTAAATAATTACGGTGTAACGTAACCGCACCACGTTGCTCTAACTTTTTTAACAAGCGGGAAATTACTTCCCGGGAGCTGTTCAGTTCTTCGGCAATTTGCTGATGTGAAAGCCGGATCTCGGAGCCGATGGTTTCTACGTGGCGTTTCAGGTAAAATAAAAGCCTTTCATCTAAACTTTTAAAGACAATGCTGTCCAGGGTTTGCAGTAATTCTTCAAAACGTTCCCGATAGGTGCCAATTACGAAATTATGCCAGCTTTTATACTTGGCCAGCCACTGCTCCGATAAATGCGCCGGAATTAAAACCACATCAGAGGACTGCACGGCTTTGGCTTTTACCTGACTGGTTTCTCTGCGGTCAGTACACATCATTGATAGGGCGCAGGCGCTGCCTGGTTCCAGATAATACATCAGAAATTCATTTCCTTCATCATCTTCCCGGTACACTTTCAGTAAACCGTTTAAAAGTAAAATATTGGAGCGAATATACTGGCCGGTTTGAATGATAGGTTCACCTTCTTCAAGGTGTTTGATCACGCTTTCTTTTAATATGCCATCCAATAGCGGTTGTTCAAACTGCGGGAATTGCTTTTGTATTTCTTCTTTGTTTATGGAATCCATGAATTTCAATGCAAGGTTAAATTTACTTTCGCACTATTTTTAATAGCATTTCCGGGGCACTATTGGCGGAATTTTGCTTAAAGTCGCCACGCAGTACTTTTAAGGCGTACCGTTCTTCTTCAATTTCTTTCCTGGTTCGGAAACCCAGTTTCCGGAGAATAGGCAGGGGAGGGCACCAGCCCTGAATACCGTGCTGCAACAGAAAAGTAGTTACAATACCCGGGAGAATAAACCACCGTTTGTCTTTCGCAAAACCCAATAGTACGCCCGTTAAGGCCAGCGTAGAGGCATTTACTTCCAACAGGCGTTCAACATCCCATTCTTTGTTTAGTTCTTCTATGCGGTCTTCCAGGGCCTCCAAGCTGTCATAGCCATACTGCGAAATATTATCCAGTATTTCCTGGTCAATTTCCCGATTTGCTTCATTGGTAGAACTGCGCCGGACCCGGCCTTCCTGATTTGAACTCATTTCTTCCATAGTTTTTCCTTGACTATACGACAGCAAAATGATTGAGATATTTCAGATCTAACGGTATGCAAAATAGCCGGCATCTTTTTAGATACCGGCTATTGGTAGTTATCAGTTATTGGTAGTTATCAGTTTATAATTTTACTTTTTGAAGTCATTCACAGCTTCGCTCAAATCTAATACTTTGGTTTTTGGCAAGGCTTTTTCCAGAATGCTGCTTCCGGCGGCAGAACGATAACCGCCAGCGCAATGAACCACTACCGGTTTATCGGTTGGTACTTCTTTGGCTCTTTCCCGCAACTCAGGTAAAGGAATGTTTATGGCTTTGTCGAAGAACTTACCGGGTTTGGTTTCAGAAGTATTCCGAATATCTACAATGGTGTAGTTGCCTGGGTTGGTTTTAAAGTCAGCCAGATCAATTTCTGGAGTAGTAGCAGCCGCTTGTTCTGTCTGCACAAATGCGCCCTTTATATGCTGCTCGTATCCAATTTTAGCTGCTTTTTGAATCAGGTCATCAAGTTCCGAATCGCTTGCGGCAATCAGGTAAAAGTTTTCTTTCGGGTCAACAATACTACCCAGCCAGGTTTCGAATTTACCGCCGTTCTGAATATTGATGGCACCCTCTAAATGACCTTTCTTGAACGTTTTTTCCGGCCGAGCATCTACAATCAATTCACCGTCTCCGGGTTTAAAGTTTTGTTCCAGGCGTTTTACTTCTTGTAAGCTTGGTTCGTAATTCGGTGCACCTTCCTTGTTCAGGCTTACATCGTAGCCAAAATATTTCGGAATGAACGGCTGGTCCTCGGTAATGATCTTAACGAATTCTTCTTCGCTCATTTCCTTTAAAGCGTAGTTGCCGATCTTTTCAGCGCCAATGGTGCTGGAATGGGCATCGGAAAGCGATTTGCCGCAAAGCGAACCAGAACCGTGGGCTGGATACAACAGTATATCATCGGCCAAGGTCATCAGTTTCTGGCGGGTGCTTTGGTAAAGCTGGCGGGCTAATTCCTTTCTTTTTGCCGTTACATTACCAGCATTTTCCCGCAAATCAGGGCGGCCTACATCACCAATAAACAATGTGTCGCCGGTAAACACTGCTTTATCTTTGCCACCGTGTTCCAGCACAATGCTGATACCATCTGGCGAATGACCAGGCGTATGCAACGATTTAAGCTTGATCTTACCAAATTCCAGCACCGCACCTTCGTCGAAAGCCTGATGCGGGTAATCCGCACCTACCAGGCTATGGGTGTAAATGGTAGCCTCGGTTTTTTCGTGAATTTCAAGGTGGGAACTTACAAAGTCAGCGTGGGGGTGGGTTTCGATCACGCCAATTATTTTAGCATCGTTTTGTTTGGCGAAATCATAATAGGGCTGCGGATTTCGGGCCGGATCTATCAGCACAATTTCCTTTGCACATTCACTTAATATAGCGTACGAAAAATGGGCCAGGCCTTTGTCATTAAACTGCTCGATTTTCATAATTTCTCTTTTAGGTTTTACTCATTTAAAATTCTGCTGGGTTAGCCAGTAGTAAAATTTATGATACAAAGGTACAGCATCCCCGAAAGCTGGTCAGTGATGTTTGTCACATATGGCAATTGCTGTTAGGTTACCATTTATCGTAGCCTTGGTTTAGAATGTAAGTTGGGTAACGAAATTAAAATGATGGAAGTTGGTATTGTAAAACCGTTTTTCCAGAGGAAGTTTGGTATCAGGCGATAGTCGGGCAATGTATAATAACCGGAAGCTTAAACCGTTCAGCGGTTCAAATTCTGGTTTATAATTCAGGTCGATCAGGCCATTCCAGTAAGACGTTGCTCCATATTTATTAAATTGGAAATCGTGATAAGCTGGTAGCCAGGTTTTGGTTATTGCTGCTTCTGCCGATAGTTTAGGAATGATATCTTTCCTGGCTTTTACTGCCAAAGCATCAGAATTACCAAGCCCTTCCAGGCGGCCTCTTGGGGTAGTTACGAAAAATTGTTCCCGCCCAAATTCTCTTGGAAATAAGAACCGACCTTCGGCACCCAGGTGTAAATAGTTGGCCGAAAAGTGCCAGTTGCTCGGTTCGAATGCAATCTTTCCACCAGCTAACCATTGCTGCTGATCAGGAAAATATGCTAAGGCTGGTTCCAGGTTACCGCCATTGCCAACCTGAGTTTGAAATAAACCTTCTGCGCCGAGCCTGAATTTGGGTTTTACTTCCAAGATCAACTTGGTGTATGTGGTATTGGAAACGTTTTCGATCCAGTAATTCCAGGTTTCACTTTTCAATAATCCTGTTTTTTGCCATTGAAATCCAGCAACTGCAATCCCAGTGGTTTGAACCTGACTTTTATAGCCCGTTTGCCTACCGTTTTCATCTACTCCAACGGGATAAATACCAATACTTTCGCCAGCCTGGTACCAGGAAACTGTGCTGCGGGGCGAAAAATGATCGAGCCAGGCAAGGCTGAACCGGCCATTTTGCTTAACCGGGATTTCCAGGCTAATTCCCTGCACCGAATACGGTTTCATGCGGCCATCTTGGGGATTGATTAAGGGTGAAGTAAAACTGAAACGGCCGATGGTGGCTTTTATGTGTTTGGTGTGGTATTCCAGATACAATTCATCCAAGCGATCCAAATCTGCTTTGTTCTCTGCTTCTTCTATGTCGAATAATTCAAGTTCGTAGCGGGGTAGTTTACCCGATTTGTAATCAGGTTCGGCTAAATCAGAGGAAAATGCATTGTAGGTAAAAAGCCCAGCCAAGCCAAACCTGAATCCCTTATAGGGTGCGGAATGAAAACCCAAACGTGCTCCAATCGCATTGGCATAATGATCAGACAGTTCGCCCTGATTATAGGTAGCCATAAAGTAATTCCGGATGTGGCCTTCGGTTTCACCGTGGGTAAATACATCTTTGATGTCCCTAACCTGAATGGAATCAGTTGGAATTTCTGCAACATTATGGTGCTGCCCTGAGGCTCCCAGGCTAATAAAAAAGCTCAGCAACAATAACGGAAATTTAGGTTTTGAAAGCATATTAGAAATCAGTCCAGGTGGAGCCTTGGTCCAAGCTGGTTTATTAATTAAAGGATTGGCTTAGGAAACGGAGATGTACTTTTTAACGTCCAAACCATAGCGTTTTAGAAACAGATATTTGGGCCAAAATTCCCTTGGGTGAGATATGGCATAATCGCTATAATAAACCGGCCAAAAAGTGCCTTACTTTATATGGTAGGTCAGCAGTGGACGGATGCAGCGGTTAATCAGCGTTTCCGCTACGCTGCCATAGAAGATTTTACTGAAACTGTTTCGATCATGTGTGCCGATCACAACCAGGTCCATTTCAGTTTCCTGATTAAAGTTGCGGACGCCTTGTGGCACTTTATAATCGTGTTTCAGGTACAGTTCAGAATCTTGCAATTGCATGGCCTGGGCGAACCGCTCCATGTTGCTTTTGAAATTCGCTTCCTTTTTTTTGTCGCTTTCAGCTAATATCTGTAACAAATGAATTTTAGCACCAAACAGCTGTTGCAGTTTTATTACTGTATTAGTCGCCGGATTCTGCTGTTGTTTTTCCTTGAAGTCGGCTACCCATAAAATATGTTGAATCGGCGAAATAGAGGCAAATTCGTGGATGGAAATGACCGGGATCTGGGCGTGTCGCACCAACTGTTGCGCCTCGGAACCTGAGATTTTTTCAAGCAGGCCAGTAGCGCCTTTTGTACCCATTATTACAAGGTCGATCTGATTGGACTCGGCATACCGAGCCAATTCGGTAGTCAGGCCACCGTACAGGATCTGGCTTGTAAACGAAAAATCGACGTGCTGTTTCAGGTTCTGGAATTTCTCAACTGCTTCTTGTTCCCGCTTTTGCAATGCTTTGTGGTCAATATTCTCCGACGCTTCGTTGCTGCCAGCCCATTCAGCTTGGTTAACCTGAATTACGTGTACAAGATGCGTTTCCAATGGTGTTTTATCCTGCAGAAATGCCAGAAGTTCGATGGCTTTTGCGGATACCGGTGTAAAATCTACCGGGATCATTACTTTAAATTTCATAACTGTGGCTTTTAGGTTGTTTATGTGTTCAGAAGAAAAACTGTTATAGCGTTATTTCTTTCCGTTACAAAGTTGGCTAACTAAAAAGCTGTAGTCAGTGACATTGGTTACATAAACTAATTAGTAAATGTAATCTTAATGGTAAGTCGATTTTGCTTGAATATAGATTTATGACTTTACTTGATAACTATTAAAGCTATTCAATAGAAGCTTTTTGGAAAGCTTGTTGTTTAAAGAAATTTTTCGTATTCATCTTTGCTTCAGGAAAGTGTAAATTAGTAGTTTCATAATGCGTCATTTCTGGCAAAAAGCTAATTATGAGGTGAATGTGCTGCAAAATATCTTCTTTTAAAGTTTTGTGAACATTTATTCAAGTTGGATTTTAATTGAAGTGTTTGGCCGTTTTCTAATGTAGATATAATTAAGCAGACGCTTTTAATTATTAAAATTATTTAATTGATTTGTTTTACCTTTGCCAAGGTGCTAAGAAGCAAATACATATCGTTTCTATTATTTTTTGCCTTCCTGGTAATGCAGACGCATATTGTCCTGCCTCACCATCATCATCACAATTCTAAAGAAACTCCAGGCCATAGCCACAACCATAAGCATGATCATGGACACGAGCAGGGAAAACATCCAGATTCTGGTAGGCTGGGTGATTTAATAGGCCATGAAGCTCACCAGAATACGTCTGCAGAAATTCTGCCTTCTACAGTTCAGGAACATTCAGTTAAAAAAGCGGATATAAAGGTTCCTTTTATTGCTAAAGCTGAATATTTATTCAAATATCCGAAAGTACCAAGTTCTTCCCAATACACTTCCCAGGATTTAGATTTTTATAAATCCGACCATTTTCATTCCTTCCAATTACGAGGGCCACCTGCTTATATCCTATAAGTCAGGCTTTTTGCTGTTTTCCAAATCTTAATAGCTTGTTTCCAACCTTAATTCTAAGGCTGTTAAACCCTGCGTATTATATTCAATAGGAACATTCCTGAAGCATTTAAACCTGTTTTTCTGGTTAAAAACGGTAGGCATTTTCAGCCAAAAAGTGGTTGATCGCTACCGGAAAACGCTATGCTTTTGGACTAAAAAAGTGCCGGACCCATCCTGCTTAAAATTTCATATCTATACTTTTTCATTTTTCAAATTAAAACCAAATCACGATGAAGAAATTTATCATTCCGGCAATGTTTTGCCTTGCTTTAACTGTTGGCTGCGCTGAAAAGAAAACAGAAACCGAGGCCCATACCCACGAAGACGGTACTACCCACGAAGCGCATACGGAAGCCAATCCGGAAACTGCACCAAACCAGGAAGAATTCGATGCTACTGGAACGGACACAACTAATGCAGCACCGGCTACGGAAGGCGAACATACCCACGCCGATGGAGAGCCGCATAGCCACTAATTTTTAACGGAAGGCAGGTTTTTAATGCCTGCCTTTCATTTTGGAAAAGTATTTATGAAAAAGATTCAGTTATTGATTTTAGGCTTTTTTCTGGTTTTGAGCGGATGCAATAAACAGCCACAGGAGGAAGCCCACGAGCACGGTGAAGGCGGGCATGCTCACGGTTTGGAACCAGTTTCCTATACCTTGTACTCCGATAAATCCGAGCTTTTTGTTGAATTTAAGCCACTGGTAGTTGGGCAAGTTTCAAAGTTCGCCACCCACTTAACTAAGCTTAACAATTTCAAACCATTTACAAAAGGTCAGGTTACTGTTAGTTTTATTTTGAACGGAAAAGGAATTCGGAGCACTGCGGATAGCGCCAGTTCTCCGGGAATATTCCGGATGGCTTTACAGCCTAAAACCGCTGGAACCGGCAAATTAATTTTCGATATAAAAACCCAGGAATTTGCGGATCAGTTTGTGATCGAAAACATCCAGGTTTATCAGGATGAAAAAACAGCAATGGCCAACCAGCCTGCTGAAGCTGCCGGATCAGATATAACTTACCTGAAAGAACAAGCTTGGAAGACCGAGTTTGCAAACCAGGAAGTAAAAAAACAGCCCTTTGCGGAAGTGATCAAAACCACTGGTCAAATATTATCTGCTCCAGGCGACGTTGTGGTGGTTTCTGCCAAAAGCGACGGGATTATTAAATTCGGGAAATCAGGAATTATGGTAGGCGAACCGGTGAAAGCCGGGGAATTGCTTTTCTCCGTTTCCGGCAGCGGTTTAACGCAGAATAACCTGGAAGCCAGCATTCAGGAAGCCAAAACAAATCTTTCTAAAGCCCGCTCGGATTACCAGCGTGCGCAGGAACTTATAAAAGACGACATCATTTCGCAGCGTGATTTCTTGGAAATAAAAACGGCTTATTCAAACGCTCAAACTGCCTACAATACTCTCTCCAAAAATTATGGTAGTGGTGGCCAGCGGATCACGGCCCCAATAACGGGCTACCTCAGAAATATTCAGGTAACGGAAGGACAGTTCGTAGCAGCCGGGCAACCAATAGCAGAAGTAACAAAAAACCAAAAACTGATGCTCCGGGCAGATGTATCGCAATCCTATTTTCCAAAACTTGGCTCCATTACAAGCGCACGTTTTAAAATGCAGAACAGCGATAAAATCTACAGCACACTTGAACTGAACGGCAAGGTAGTTACCTACGGCAGAAGCGCTGAAAACAATGTAACCGTTCCGGTAAGTTTTGAGGTGGACATGGCGGAAGGAATGGTACCAGGAGCTTTTGCCGACATTTATCTTCAAACCAAAGAAACCAAAAATGCCCTGGTAATTCCGATTTCGGCCTTACTCGAAGAACAGGGTAATTTCTACACTTATGTTCAGGTTTCCGGTGAAGGGTTTCAGAAAAGAGACTTGAAACTGGGAGCCAATAACGGCGAACAGGTAGCAGTTTTAAGCGGAATTTCCGAAGGCGAAAGAGTGGTAACCAAAGGCGGCTACCAAATTAGACTTTCCACGATGTCAGGTGCTTTACCGGCTCACGGCCACGAACATTAAGAGCTATGCTGAATAAGGTTATAGAATTTGCACTGCATAACCGATTGGTGGTTATAGTAGCATCGGCCTTGCTCATTTTTATGGGCAGCTATACAGCTTCAACTATGGAAGTGGACGTCTTTCCCGATCTGACGGCCCCAACCGTAGTGATACTTACTGAGGCCCACGGAATGGCTCCGGAGGAAGCGGAAAGACTGGTAACGTACCCAATCGAAACGGCGGTAAATGGTGCCTCAAATGTACGGAGGGTTCGGTCTTCTTCTTCCGCAGGTATTTCTATTGTTTGGGTGGAGTTTAACTGGGGAACCGATATTTTCCAGGCCCGCCAGATCGTAAATGAACGTCTGATTTCCGTTGCGGAAAACCTTCCGGAAGGAGTAGGGAATCCTACGCTTGCTCCTAATTCGTCTATTATGGGCGAAATTATGCTGATCAGTTTAACCGCCGACAGCACCAGCCTGATGGATTTGCGCACCATTGCGGACTGGAACATCCGGCCACGATTATTGGCTACGGGTGGAGTTTCGCAAGTAGTAGTAATTGGCGGCGAATACAAACAGTATCAGATCCTGGCTTCGCCGCAAAAAATGAAATATTATGGTGTTTCGCTACCGGAATTATTGCAGGCCAGCAAAGATGCCAATCAGAATGCTTCCGGTGGTTTCCTGAACGAGTATGGTAACGAATACATCGTAAGAGGAATCGGTAAAACCAGCGACCTGTCGGAGTTAGGAAAATCAGTAATAAAAACGGTAAACGGGGTTCCGGTTAAAATTGAAGACGTAGCCGAAATAAAGATCGGTACCTCGGTAAAGATCGGTGATGGTTCTTTGAAAGGCGAGCCGGCGGTTATCATGACGGTAATGAAACAGCCTAATACCAATACATTGGAGCTTACCGATAAAATTGATGCCGCTATGGCAGAAATGAGCCAGAACCTACCGCAGGATATCCACATCAATACCAAGATTTTCCGGCAGGCAGACTTCATTACGGCCTCGGTGAATAATATACAGAAGGTACTGGTAGAAGGCTCCATTTTCGTAGTCATCATCCTGTTCATTTTCCTGATGAATTGGCGGGCTACGGTAATTTCCCTTATCGCTATTCCCATCTCATTACTGGTGGCAATTCTAACCTTGAAATGGCTCGGTTTAACCATCAATACTATGAGTTTGGGCGGGATGGCCATAGCCATTGGCGACCTGGTAGATGACGCCATTATTGACGTAGAAAATGTATATCGTAGACTTAAGGAAAATGCTCATAAACCGATTGCAGAACGTGTAAATAAGCTGAAAGTGATTTATGATGCATCGGTAGAAATTCGTTCTTCCGTTATCAATGCCACCTTTATCATAATCGTAGCATTTGTGCCATTATTTTTCCTTTCGGGAATGGAAGGCCGACTTTTAGCGCCGCTGGGCATAGCGTTTATAGTGGCACTTTTCGCTTCATTGATCGTGGCCATTACACTTACACCAGTGCTTTGCAGCTTCCTGCTTACCAGCGATAAAAGGCTTTTAAAAGAGCATCAGGATAGCTGGCTGGTGCGCCACCTGAATAATATTTATGAAAAGGCGCTGGTGAAAGCTATGGGAATGCGCAAACTGGTAATTGGTCTGGCAGTAGGTTTACTGGCTGTTGCGCTGGTTCTCTTTTCAGGCTTAGGCCGCAGCTTTTTACCTGAGTTTAACGAAGGTTCGCTGGTTGTAAGCGTGGTGAGTTTGCCTGGGATTTCACTGGAAGAATCGAATAAGATTGGTACGCAGGTTGAAAAAGCTTTGCTCACAGTTCCGGAAATAAAAGTAACTACTCGTCGCACGGGTAGGGCAGAACTCGATGAACATGCCCAGGGCGTAAATGCTTCTGAAATTGATGCGCCGTTCACGTTGGAAGATCGGGATCGGGAAGAGTTTATGAAAGAAGTTCGGGAAAAGGTCGGCAACATTACTACCGCTAACATTACCATCGGGCAGCCAATTGGTCACCGCATAGATCATATGCTTTCTGGTACCCGTGCCAATATTGCCATTAAGATTTTCGGTCCTGATCTGAGCCAGTTGTTTACGCTTTCCAACCAGATTAAAGCCAATATTGAAGGCATAGATGGTCTGGTTGATCTGAGCGTAGAGCAGCAGGTCGGGATTCCCCAAATACAAATCAAAGCTAACCGGGATATGCTGGCAAAATACGGCATTTCAATCGGGCAATTTACGGAGTTTATTGACGTGGCATTTGCCGGCGAAAAGGTATCGGAAGTGTATGAAGGAGCCAGAAGTTTTGATTTGATCCTGAAATTTAACGATGCCAACCGGGGTAAAATGGAAAACATCCGCAACAGCCTGATCGATACCGATTCTGGCGAAAAGGTGCCGTTGCATTATGTTGCTGATATTGTTTCTACTTCCGGACCAAATACCATTAACCGGGAGAACGTGCAGCGTAAAACGGTGGTGTCAGCAAACGTGGCTGGCCGTGATCAGAAAAGTGCTGTAGCGGAAATCCGGAAGAAAATTGAAGCCACTATCAAACTGCCGGAAGGCTATCATATTGAATATGGCGGTCAGTTTGAAGCCGAGGCAGAAGCTTCCCGAACGTTAATGATCGCTTCGCTTTTAGCCTTGCTGGTTATTTTCCTGCTTTTATACCAGGAATTTAAGGATGCCAGAGTTTCGGGTATCATCTTACTCAACTTGCCGCTGGCCTTAATTGGCGGTATCCTGAGCGTTTATTTTACTTCGGGTATTCTGAGCATTCCGGCCATCATCGGTTTCATTACGCTTTTCGGCATTGCCACCCGGAACGGTATTTTACTGGTGTCGCATTATGAATTACTGCTGCGGGAAAATCATTTTACCGGCAGCAAAAAAGAAATCCTGTACCAATCCATTATTCAAGGTTCAAAAGATAGGTTAAGCCCGATCCTGATGACAGCTTTAACGGCTGCATTGGCGCTTATTCCACTGGCGATTGCGGGTGATTTGCCGGGCAATGAAATTCAAAGTCCGATGGCCCAGGTAATTTTAGGAGGCCTGCTTACTTCTACCGTGCTGAATTTGTTTGTGATCCCAATCGTGTTTTTCTGGACGACTAATAAAGCTGAAATGGTATGAAAAATATAAGAAAAACTGTTCGTATGAATTATTGGAAAGGAATATTTTTGGGTATAGTGATTTCAATTCCCGGTTTGGGTTTTGCGCAAAGCAACCTCGATGCCGTGCTAAATTCCATAGCTCAAAACAATAAAGCTATTGCCGCTAATAAGCAATACTGGGAAGCTCGTAAACTGGCTTTTAGAACAGGTCTTACTCCTGAAAATCCCGAAATGGTATACGACTACATGCGTGGCAGACCTGCTTCCGCCGGAAACCAGGAAGATTTTGCAGTAACGCAAACATTTGATTTCCCTACCGCCTATGCTAAAAAGAAAGCGTTATCGAAAGAACAAATTGCCCAGACTGAATTTCAGGCTGCGGCATTCCGGCAGGATATTCTGTTGGAAGCCAAATTAAGTTACCTGGAAATGGTATACTTGAACAAACAAAAAGCAATTCTGGCTCGAAGACTGAAAACTTCGGAGAGCCTTCACAACGATTTTCAGAAAAAATTTAAGCAGGGGTTTGCTAATATTCTGGAAGTAAACAAAGCCAAAATCCAGCTGGCAAACCTGCAAAATGAATTACGCCGGAACGAAAGCCAGCTCAAACTAAATTCTGAAAAGCTCACGCAGCTTAATGGCGGTAGTGCAATTGTCGTAAGCGATACGCTCTATCCAACCTTAGCGCAGATTCCGGTTTATGAGAAAATGGATAGCTTGGTTGAGGTAAATGATCCGATCTTAAAAACCGTAAAACAGCAAAAAGAGATCAGCATCAAGGAAAAGGAAGTAACCAAAGCACTTACGCTGCCTAAACCTGGAATTGGCTACCATTCGCAGGCTATCCTGGGGCAGAAATTTAACGGTGCCAGAATTGGAGTTACTATTCCGTTATGGCAGGATAAGAATAAAGTAAAGCAAAAGGAGGCTGAAATTCTGTATTCTGAATTGCAGATTCACAACCACCGCACCGAGCACCTGCACGAAATAAAAGCCCTTTATGACCAGTACGAAAGTTTACGCTTAGGTTTAACAGACTACCAGAGTCTGATGCAGGCCGTTCACAGCGATGTTTTATTGGCAAAGGCATTGCGACTGGGAGAAATCTCAACTACCGAGTATTTTATGGAGCTTACTTACTTCTATAATTCCTATGATAATTACCTGGCTTTGGAAAAAGAGTATAACCAGGTAATTGCGGAACTTTACAAGTTTGCTTTATAGTATTACTTCCTGACCAGAGGCAATAAAAATTTAAAGTACTTCAGGCCAATGTTGCTAACATATGGATATGAAATAATTTAGCGAGATTGCAATAACAAAAAAAACCTGTCATTTCTGACAGGTTCCACTGATACGCAGGAGACTAAGCTACATTTCGGTGTAATCGGAAAGTCGTCACCCATACTTTCCGAAATATTTTTATAACCGGTAAGGCATTTAATCCTACCGGTTATTGTTGTTTAAAGGGGTACCATGATTCTTGTCGTAGAATGGTCCGATAATTATATTGGTTGAAGTCCATACAATAAAGTGTTTCCATTGCTTTCCATTTTTAGTGCAGGCAAGTAAATAAACGTCATTCGTGTTGGTACCTAACTTGTAGTTAAAATCCTGACAAGCCTTAACATTATTGTGCACTAAAGTCCTTTCTATTTCAAACAGCTGTTTACTACCCGGTTCTTTTCATTGCCCAGTATCACGGATTGTGAATGAGCACAATAAGGTCAATCCTATAGCTAAGACACTAATCGGTTTCATTACCTTCCAATTACTGAACCAATGGCTTCATTCCGGTAATACTTCTTCCGGAACCAACTGGCAAAATTTACAAGCGCAATTAAGGCTGGAACTTCAATTAAGGGCCCTACAACCCCAGCAAAGGCTTGTCCTGAATTTAATCCGAATACTCCGATTGAAACTGCAATGGCAAGTTCAAAGTTATTGCCGGTAGCAGTAAAAGCTACTGAAGCGTTCTGTGCATAAGTCGCACCTAATGCTTTTCCCATATAAATGCTTATTACAAACATAATAGCAAAGTACAGCACCAAAGGAATTGCAATCCGGATAACGTCAAATGGAATATTCACAATTAGGTTACCCTTCAGGCTGAACATTACAATAATGGTAAACAGCAAAGCAATTAGAGTTATCGGGCTTATAGCTGGTATGAATTTTTCTGAATACCACTTTTCTCCTTTTAGCCGGCGAAGAATAAAGCGAGAAAGAAAGCCCATTAGGAATGGAATACCTAAATAAATTAATACACTTTCGGCAATTGCAGACATACTAATATCTACAACTTTGCCCTCCAGCCCAAACCAAGTTGGTAATACAGTAATGAAAACGTAAGCAAATACGCTATAGAAAAGCACTTGGAAAATGCTGTTAAAAGCTACTAATCCAGCAGCGTATTCACGGTCACCCTCTGCTAATTCATTCCAAACCAATACCATTGCAATGCACCGGGCAAGGCCGATCAAAATAATGCCAACCATATATTCCGGATAGTCATGCAGGAAGGTAATTGCAAGAATGAACATAAGCACCGGGCCTATAATCCAGTTAAGGACTAAGGACAGGGTTATGACCTTTACATTTTCAAATACTCGTCCTAACTGTTCGTATTTTACTTTCGCTAAAGGTGGGTACATCATTAAGATAAGACCAATGGCTATTGGTACATTCACGGTACCTACTTGAAAGGAATTTATGAAGGTTTCAGTTTGCGGAAATACATATCCTAATAATACTCCAATACCCATTGCCAGGAAAATCCAGACAGTCAGGAATTGATCTAAGCGGGAAAGCTGTTTTCTTTCCTGAACATTACATTGGCTCACTTTTCTTTAATTTAAAATTTAATTAAATTCCTTTTCTTAAGCTCTCAGCATACGCATCCGGAAGGATACTATCTTCGATAGCTTTAGCAGCTTTTTCAAAGTCATATTCAAACCGAATAAACTCCACCTGAATGCTTTCCTTATCTAATATGGAGCTATTATCGTTAATGGAAAGCATCACGTAACCCCCACGGTTATCGCCATCTTTCGGCTTTCCAACAGAACCGATGTTGACTGCATGGCGGAAATGATCTTGTCCCTCAGCACCTGAATTCATTATTCGATGGTAAGGTTTATGGGTATGCCCAAAGCACATAATATCTGCATCTGCATCAGCCATAATCCGTAGCATACTCTTTTCATCACGGTCTTCGAAAAGGTATTCATTTATCTTACGTGGGCTACCGTGAACCAGTAACAGATTCAGCTTATCTTCATTAAGCTGAAACTCTACTTTTATATGAGAAGGCAAAGTTCTGAGATACTGCCGCTGCTCGTCTTTCATAATTTCATTGGTAAAAGAAATCGAAACAGCTCCGTTAGCCTTTTCATCATCAGTTTTATAAGCGCAGCCGCATTCAGGAATGTTTCTTCCGATGCCGAAATCATAGTTACCAGCAATGGTAGGTATGTTTCTTTTTCTGATTTCATCCACTACTTCATTAGGCCAGATATTATAGCCAACCAAGTCGCCCAGACAATAAATGAAATCTGGTTTTCTGTCATCTACATCGGCAAAGAAAGCTTCTACGGCTGGCAGGTTAGCGTGTATATCGCTGAACAATGCAATTTTCATAATATGGGATTTAGGATTAGGATAACAATTTTGAAATTAGCAGCAGCCTGAATTTGGATCGCAGGTATTCCCTGGCTGGAAAGTATTAAGGTTTAATCTGAATTTTTCCTTGGGAACACCGCACTTATCTAATGCCAGACAAGCAGTAGTTTTCGCCTGTAAAACAAAGTCAGTACCGTCGTGGCCTAAATCATATTTACCAATGGTTTCACCCTGATACTCAACCTCAATTTCCAGATCTTCCATCCCCAGCTTCGTTTCAGAAAGCTCAATGATATTAATAAGTTTCTGGGGCTTTAAGCGGTGATCATAATCGTTAGCATCCCAAAGCTGGAAATTGGCTACCTTTTCATCCCGTACGGTACCACCGCAGTCGATGAAGTGTTTGCTGATAACACCAACTTCGGTAACGTGGAAGTTCTCAGGAACCATTGTTCCGTTCTCTAATTTAAAATTTACTGATTCGGCACCACTTAGAATGCTTTTTACTTCTGACAGTTTCATGGTATTTGAATTAATGGTTAACAACAAGTTGACTTTTTATAGATTTCGGTAAGCATATTACCGAAGTAGGAATTAATATATTCTAAAGCACCCTCGTCCAAGCAATAACAGATAGCATTTCCTTCAATGTTACCTTTGATGATGCCAGCATTTTTAAGCTCTTTCAGGTGCTGTGAAACCGTAGGCTGTGCCAATGGCAGTTCGTTAACTATATCGCCGCAAATGCACGTTTTTACCCGAAGCAGATATTCGACGATGGCGATTCTGGCTGGATGTCCCAAAGCTTTAAGGAGCGTAGCAGTTTTATTTTGATTCTCGGTAAAGAACTCGGATTTAGTTAAGCCCATAGTTGAAATTGTTTCATTGCAATATTACGATAATAATTTAACAAAGATGTTGAACTGGAAGTTTAATTTTAAGAAAAACTTGATTTGGCCTATACCAGCCAGCAACCTGTTAAGCGAAGCATCCTTTCCAAAAAGAGCGAGTTTAATTTGATCTTAAATAGAAAGGCTGGATAGATGGTTTGTTTTATGATAGTTTTTTTTACCGTAATAAGGCATAAGAAGCAAAGCATACAATACAAAAAAAAGAGCAATCATTTCGGATTGCTCTTTTTAATTTACTTCTTTTTGCAACAAGATGGTAGCGTACTCGCTGATGCAAAAGATATTGTAGATTTGGCTTTCGCTTCCTTTACCAATGGGCAGTCAGGCGTACCTTTTAACTTGCACTCTTTCACAATGGGGCAATCAGCCGTACCTTTCAACGGACAATCCTTCACCTTGTCATTTCCAGCGAATGCAAAGAAGGTACCGCCTGCAAGCATCATCGTGCCTGTTGCAATTCCTAAAAATCTCTTTTTCATAATATTTAATAGTTAAACGCTATGTCGGGTATAGCAACAAAGCTAATTAAACAAAGCAACCATACCTTGCTTTTTATTTCAGGTTAAACTGGGCTTCCTATTCCAGCAGCTATCAATTGTTAACACCCTTGCCTGAGCAACAAGAAAGCAACTCACCGTTTACGACAATCGCTGGCAAGGAAGTAATATTATACTCTTTTACCTTGCTAATGCACTCCTTGGTGTCGCATTGCTCCGTAAGGTTATATACGGTTAAATCACACGATTCACAGGCCATTGCCGTTACCATTTCCACAACTGGTTCACAAACTGGACATCCTGCGGTGAATACTTCTATTTTTCTCTTAGCCATAGTTGTAAATTTTAATTTAAGCAAATCTACATCAGGGTACTGGGTGGTAGTCAAGCAGATTTATTCTTTGAGTGATTTTCTTTCATCTGGTCATAGACCGACTGGATCTCGTGCATTTTGCTCGTTAATTCATCAACGGTAAGGTTCGGAAATTGCTTACGTAACATTTCAATCCTTACTGCCTGACTACAATCACCTGAACAGTTTTCCATCGTTTCTGAAAGTTTAACCGCCAGAGATTTTCTGAACGTTTCATCCAGCAACAGGAACTGCGCAGTTTCCAGTGCTTTACCCGCAGCTTTGAACTGCACCAATACCGTTTCGGGATTTTTGTCTTCATCCAGCATCTTGATGATACCTTCAAGCTGTCCTTTTATAGTGTTCAGTCTGGTCTTTATGTCCCTGGTTAGATCCTTTTGTAGCATAATTTCAAATTTCATGTAGTATAATGCAGTTCAGGGGGTGGTCTCCAAATAATTAAGTTAAAAATTTTAAGACTTAACAAGCCAAAGAAAGGTGATTGTTGTGTTTATTGTAGCTACGGTACTTATTGTTTTTCCACCAATGCAGGCCGGCTCAATTTGCTGTTCCTGAGTTTGCATTATAAAAAAAATGAATTTAAAAGGAATTATTCGGAGGTATTTAAGGTCAATAATTAAGTAAGAACTTGCTTTCAGAAAAACTTTTGGGACGGAAGCCTTTATAATTCTGCAAATCTTTTCCAAAATTTTGTAACGAAAACTGGAGAAATAAACCTTTTCTTTGTATTTGGGTATTTAAACCTGTTCATGGCCAACCATTTGAAACACATAGGGAAACAATTGATGGTATTTGCGTTGATCGCATCTATCTTCAATATCTATGCCCTTGAAATATGGTGTGGTCTTACTATGGATGGGCCCCGGCATGAACCGATAAGCATTGGGTATCATGGAACAAATGCGCCAGCAGGAACAGATTATTGCCCGCATCAGAGTGATACAGATGACCATAAAGGTGCTTGTGAGGATCATCATAGTTTTTTCCTGACTTCCTTAGTAGATTCTGGCCCGCATAAGATTAATTTTTCTGCAGATGATTTTCAGTTTATTCTACCTGATCATCTCAATATTTTTGGCTCTCATACCAATCCTCTGTTAACCTTGTCTGTAAGGTTATTTCCTGATGTCGGACTTAAACCAAAGGTCCCAGATATCCGGATATTTATCTGTTCCCTTATTATTTGATTTTTTTCCTTTCAGTAACCTGAACAGGCAGGCATTTCTGCGCTTTTCAGGTTCTTTTTGTGGCCATACTTTTTTGGCTCACAGGTATAACGTTTTCCTTACTTCTAAACCAGGATTTGCTTTTCTGGCTATTGATGTACCTAAACGCTATTGCCTTTCCTCAAAATTCTAAATTTTCATTATTCAACTTTTAGCTGGCATGTACGCTCATGCACGTCTGCTATACCTGCTATTCAAAAAAAACGGTAGGTATTCAGACTATAAAAGTCCGTCTTAAATATTGTTTAATCATAACTGTAAACCCCATGAAAAACATTTTGTTAGCCCTATCCCTTTTCGCTGCTGTAATGGTTACAGGCTGTAATAAAACCGAAAAATCTACTGAGAATCAGGGTGCTTCTTCTGAAACCACCACTTCCGAAACTACTCGCCCTGCGCACGGAGAACCGGGCCATAACCATGAAACTGATCATGGCCAAATGGCAGCAGTTTATAGCTGCCCGATGCACCCGGAAGTTACCAGCGATAAGCCAGGTAGCTGCCCGAAATGCGGAATGGATTTAGTTAAAGAGGATGCAAATGCAAAGCAGGAAGATCCTGCGCAGTAGTTTTTTACAATAAAGCCGCCTGATTCCTGGACGAATCAGGCGGCAATTTAGATTGATCATGATTGAAAAAATAATATCATTTTCTATCCGGAACCGGCTAATTGTTTTAGGGGTAGCCGCCATTTTATTTGGCTGGGGTCTCTATTCTGTAGACCGGAATCCGGTGGATGCTATTCCCGATTTGTCGGAGAATCAGGTAATCGTTTATACGGAATGGATGGGCCGAAGTCCTCAAATTATTGAAGACCAGATCACGTATCCGTTAGTATCAAATTTGCAGGGCGTTCCCAACGTGAAAAGTATCCGGGCAAATTCCATGTTCGGTATGAGTTTCGTGTTTGTGATCTTTAACGATGATACCGATATATACTGGGCCAGGACCCGGGTGCTCGAACGGTTAAATTATGCCCAGCGATTACTTCCGGATCAGGTGGTGCCAACCTTAGGGCCGGACGGTACCGGCGTAGGCCATATTTTCTGGTACACGCTCGATGCTCCTGGTTTTGACCTGGCCGAACTTCGAACCTTACAGGATTGGTACATCCGCTTTGCCTTACAGAATGTTCCGGGAGTAAGTGAGGTTGCTTCCTTTGGCGGCTTCCAGAAGCAGTATCAGATTGCCATCGACCCGCATAAACTGAATTTTTACAACATTCCGCTTAGTACAGTGCTATCGGCAGTGAAATCGAATAATAACGATGTGGGAGGCCGGACTTTTGAAATGAGCGGTTCCAGCTATCTGATACGAGGCTTGGGCTACATTAAAAATCTCGACGACATCCGAAAAATACCATTAGGCACTTTTAACTCCGTTCCGGTTACCGTTCAGGATGTGGCAGCCGTGCAGACTGGCGGGGAATTACGATTAGGTATAACGGAAGAAAACGGGCAGGGCGAAGTAGTAGGCGGAATTGTGGTGATGCGCTACGGTGAGAATGCCAGAGAGCTGATCGACCAGGTGAAAATGAAAATGGAGGAAGTAGAAAAAGGGCTTCCGCCTGGAGTGAAGTTTAAAATTGTGTATGACCGTAGCGATCTGATCGATGCCGCAGTGGCTACTTTAAGGGAAGCCTTAATAGAAGAAATCCTGGTGGTTTCTCTGGTGATCCTGATCTTTCTGTTCCACTTCCGGAGTGCTTTGGTGGCCATGATCACCATCCCGCTTTCGGTGCTGATCGGCTTTATTTTAATGAATGTGTTTGATGTAACCTCCAATATCATGTCGCTGGGTGGTATAGCTTTAGCAATTGGCGACCTGGTAGATGCAGGAATTGTGATGGTAGAAAATGCCTACCGGAATTTATCGGAGGGGGAAGGAGTGAGCTGATGGAAAATCTAAATAATAACCAAATAAGACATACCCGGGATATTCCGGAACCGGAAAGAGTCCAGATCATTGAGAGATCGGCACGAAAAGTAGGTAGAGCAGTTTTCTTTTCCATCCTGGTAACGCTCGTTTCCTTTGCACCTTTGCTTTTCTTAACCGGCCAGGAAGAAAAACTGTTTACGCCGTTGGTGTTAACCAAAACGTTTGTCATGATCGGTTCGGCCTTCACGGCTATTTTCGTGGTGCCTTTGCTGATGCGTTTATTGATGAAAGGCCGCTTGCGCCCGGAAAGCCAGAACCCGATATCCCGTTTTTTTATCAGGTTGTATGGGCCGGTAATCAGGTGGAGTTTGCGCTGGAAGAAAACCGTATTAGCCATAGCGGTACTGATTGTTTTGGGCAGCATACCGGTTATCATCCGGACCGGATCTGAATTTATGCCGCCCCTGGATGAAGGTTCGTTACTATTTATGCCTGTTACCCTGCCCGATGTTTCCAATGCCGAAGCCAAACGCATTCTGCAGGTGCAGGATCGGCTCATAAAATCGGTACCGGAAGTGCAGAACGTTTTAGGCAAAGCTGGTCGTGCTAATACCGCTACCGATAATGCTCCTATGAGTATGATCGAAAGTATTATCCTGCTAAAACCGCAATCGGAATGGCGGGAAGGCATGACCAAAGAAAAACTGATCGCCGAACTGGATGAAAAAGTAAAGATTCCCGGCGTTACCAACGGCTGGACCATGCCCATTATTAACCGCATCAATATGCTGGCGACAGGTATAAGAACGGATGTTGGGGTGAAGGTTTACGGTCAGAACCTGGATTCCATTTATGCCATTTCGCTGGATGTAGAAAAAGCTTTAAAAGGCGTGGAAGGTCTGACTGATTTATATACCGAAAGGCTTACTGGTGGTAAATACCTCGATATTCAGATCAAACGGGATATGCTGGGGCGTTACGGGCTCAGCCTGGATCAGGTAAACCAGGTAATCGAAACCGCTTTGGGTGGCATGAGCCTGACCAATACCATTGAAGGCCGGGAACGGTTTACCATAAACGTCCGGCTGGCGCAAGATTACCGCAACGATCTCTCTGAAATTAAACGAACCCTTATTCAAACGCCCCAGGCAGGGCCAATTCCGCTTTCTTCGGTTGCCGATATTACTTTAACCGATGGTCCTGCCATGATCAGTTCGGAGAATGCAATGCTCCGGGGAACGGTACTTTTTAACGTAAGAGGCCGGGATTTAGGCAATGTGGTGGAAGATGCCCGCCAACGGGTAGCAGATCATATTAAGAAGCTGCCGAAAGGCTATTACCTGGAATGGAGCGGGCAGTACGAAAATAAGATCAGAGCTGAACAACGCCTTCAATTCATTATTCCAGGCGTGCTGATCATTATCTGTTTTATTCTATACATCACTTTTAATTCCTGGAAGGAAATGCTGATCGTGCTATCAAGTATGCCCTTAGCGCTAATCGGAGGTGTTTATTCGCTATACTTTTTCGATGTGAATTTCTCTGTTGCTGTGGCTGTAGGATTTATTGCCCTATTCGGAGTAGCAGTAGAAACAGGTGTACTCATGATCGTTTACTTGAACGAATCTATGCAGCGGTTATCGACCCGAAAGCAAGGTCAACAAATTGAGCAGAAGGACCTGAGAGATTCAGTGTATGAAGGCTCTGTATTGCGGGTAAGGCCAAAACTGATGACAGTAATGGCGGATATGATTGGTTTATTGCCGGTATTACTGGCAGGTGGTGTAGGAGCAGACGTGATAAAGCCAATTACCATCCCATTTGTGTTTGGTCTGGTTTCATCCACCCTATATGTGCTTGTCGTGCTGCCGGTAATTTATCTCTGGGTGAAAGAATATGAATTAAGAAAAACTGGAAGCATCGCATTCCTGGATATTAAAGAATAGGCCCATGGAAGTTATAAAAATTAAGATCAACTGGAAGTATACCTTATTTAAACTGGCTCTGCTACTGACTTTTGGGCTGATCAGCCTGAAAACGGTAGGGCAAAGCCACGAAAAACCGGTGCTCACGTTGCAGGAAGCATTGCAAAAGATGGAGCAACATTATCCCCAGCTTAAGCAATACGATTACCAAAAACAAGCTGCCGAAGCCCGGGTTTCAGGTGCACGGAGTTGGATGCCGCCACAGGCAACTTTTGGGCTAAGCCGCCTGCCTTATAACCCTAAAATGATCGATATGCCCCTGATGGAAACCCAATCAGGTCTGATGGTCGGGGTAGAGCAAATGATACCAAACAGATCAAAGCAACGGGCTAAAGAGCGGTATTTACAGGCTCAGGTTCCTGCTATAGAACAGCAGCGCAAGTGGACTTTAAATGAGTTAAGGACTGAGCTTAGGACTTTGTATTTCAACCGGTACGTGAGCGAAAAAATGCTCAGTGTAATAAGCAAAAGTGAACAAGTATTAAACCTGCTCATAAAAAATTCGGAAGCGCAGTATGCTTATAACCAGGCGCAGCTTACCAATATTTACAGCGCAAGAGCCCGGTTGCAGGAACTTCAGAACTTAAGGCTGGCGCAGCAACAGATGGTTCAGGAAAGTAAGTTCGGTATAAATACCTTAATAGGGCAGCATGTAAATCAGGAGTTTAGTGTCGATACCACAGCTGTGCCGGGCATAGGAATTTCCCCTATGTTGTTAATTGATACAACAGCAGACCGCAGCGATATTGCCATAATGAGCGCTAATATCCAGGCCATGCAGGCTAACCGGGAGCTGATGAAAACTGAGTTGAAACCTGAATTTGGATTCAGGTTCGAGCACATGCCCATGTTCAATATGGAATCGATGTATTCGGCAATGGTAATGGTTTCCATTCCGATTGCACCCTGGTCTTCTAAAATGACCAAGGCCGAAGTGAAAGCCATGGATCAGCAGCTAAATGCTATGGAAAAAGAGCGGGAAACGATGCATCTGATGCACCTGAGAATGGCCAATGAAAAGCAGGCTATGTGGAAGTTAGAACAAGAGCGGGTACAACATTTCCAGGAAAAAGTGTTGCCCGCTTACCGCAAAGCTTTGGATGTAAACCTGCTTGCTTACCGGCAGAATACCGCTAACCTGTTTGTAGTGCTGGATGCCTGGGAAATGTGGCAAATGAAAGAAATGGAATATTATGAACTGCTTGGCAAGGCACTAAAACTGGAGGTGGAATATGCTCGTGAAATGGAAAAATAAAAGCCTGATCCTACTACTTTTTGGGTTACTGCTGGCAACGGCTTCTTGTAAAAAGGAAACCGCAACGGAGCATAAAGAACATGCAACCGAAACCGAAGAGGGCGTAATTTATACCTGCCCGATGCACCCGGAAGTTACCAGCGATAAACCTGGTAGGTGCCCGGAATGTAATATGTTCCTGGAGCCGAAGGATGTAGTTCTGGAGCAACTTATTGCTGATCCAAACCGGATTGTAGTTTCCTCCCAGGCTACTGTGCAGGCAAAAAGCAACACGATGAATAAGCAGGTGCAAGCGGAGGGCATAATTGCTTTTGATGAACGCCAAAACAATACAGTTGCTGCTTACTTTCCGGGCAGGATTGAAGAACTGTTCGTGAAATACAATTATACCTTTGTACGTAAAGGCCAACCCATTTTGTCGCTTTATAGCCCGGAACTACTAACGGCCCAGCAGGAATTTCTATTTGTGCTGCATGCGGAGGATAATGCTTTAGCAGAGCAGGCCCGGAAACGTTTGCGTCTGTTGGGGCTTACAGAATCACAACTCAAAACCCTGGAAAAAACCGGTAAACCACAAACTAAAACCACGGTTTACAGTCCCTATGAAGGTTTTGTCAGGTTTACTCCGGAGGCCGCTACCACCTCAACTACAACGCAAAGTCCAGCGGCAGCAGGAGGAAGTATGGGTAACATGGGAGCTGCAAACACAGCTCCTGATGCTCCGGTAACCCAATCAACTTCAGTAGAAAATCCGATCAGAGAAGGACAGTATGTAGCCAAAGGCCAGACACTTTTCCAGGTTAATGACCTGAAAAAGGTGTGGGCTATTCTAACACTTCCGGCAGGTATTGCTGGTTCTGTAGAAACCGGTGATAAGGTAACCATTCGATCCCAGTTACTGCCTGATAAAACCATTTTAGGGGAAGTTAATTTTATAGAATCTGTGGTCCGGCAAGGGCAAAACCAGGTTACGGTAAGGGTTTATCTGGCTAATCCGGACCTTAAATTAAAGCCTAATTCCCTGGTGCAGGCTACTATCGCCGATGAAAATAAGCAGGCAGTTTTAACGGTTCCAACTTCAGCAGTATGGAGTTTGGGGCGGCGCAACATCGTTTGGGTTCGGAAAACGCCAGCCGGTAATCATTCCTTTTCCTTTGAAGCCACAGAAGTACAGATAGGTAAACAAAATGGCGACTATACCGAGATTATTAGCGGGCTGCCGGATGGTGCCCATGTTGCAAAAGAAGCCGGTTACATGACCGACAGCGAATCCTTTATCAGACCTTAAAAAAATGATTAATAAGCTGCTATTTTTATTGACGCTGGTTATTGGCATTTCTGCCTTTACCGGTTGTACCGATTCCGGCCAGGATGGCCACGAACATGCCGCTGCAGGAGAATATTATACCTGCCCGATGCACCCCCAGGTCCGATCAGACAAACCCGGAGTCTGCCCGGTTTGCAACATGACCCTGATAAAAGTGGATGGAAGCGCTTCCAAAACAGAAACAGGGATCATGCTTACCGACCAGCAAAGGAAACTTGCCAATATTCAAACTTATAAAGTGGTAACCGGCAAAATCGGAGACATGTCAACCTTAACTGGGGAAGTGGTGCTGAACCAAAATGCTACTGAGTCCATAACGGCTCGGGTGCCTGGCCGCATTGAGAAATTAATGGTATGGAGCATCGGCGAAAAAGTGCGAAAAGGCCAGCCGCTTTACCAGATTTACAGTGAACAATTGCTGGCTGCTCAACAGGAGTATTTATTGGCACTGCAACAGGAAAGCATAAACCTGAGCGGGTTGAAACAGGATCTGGCTGCTTCTTCCCGGCAAAAGCTTCTGCTATGGGGCATGACAAATGGCCAGATAAATCAGTTAGCAAAAACAGGTAAGGCAAGTCCCCGTGTCACTTATTACAGCCCGGTGTCCGGAAATATTACGGAATTGGCCTTCCGGGAAGGAAGTTATGTAATGGAAGGCTCGGTTGTTTTTCAAGTGTCTGACCTGACCGCTGTTTGGGTACAAGCCCAGCTTTATCCTGGTGAAACGGGTCTTCAATTTCAAAAAGAGAATGTCCGCATCGTTGCCGAGGCTTATCCCAAAGATACGCTGGCTGGTCAGCTGGTTCTGAATAGCCCGGTTTTGGAAACGAACCGGCAGGTAAACCTGGCTACTTTTAAAGTTGATAATATGGCTGGGAAATTAAAACCAGGAATGCTGGCCTATGTGCTAATAAGACAGCCATTGGATGCTGGAATTATGGTGCCTAAGTCGGCTATTATTCCTGGAGATATGCCAATGGTATGGGTTGAAAATAAGGATGGGTCTTTTGAGCCCCGCATGGTAAAAACGGGCAGCAATAATAAAGATTGGGTAGAAATTAATAGCGGTTTAAAAGGAGAAGAACTTGTAGTATCGGAAGGAGCTTACCTGTTAAACAGTGAATACATCCTGAAAAAGGGGAACGACCCGATGGCTGGGCATAATCATTAATCTATTTTAATATAAATCATGAATTTCAAATCACTAAAATATTGGTTTTTAACATCATTCTGTTTAGCCCTGGCATTATTAAATGGGCCGACACTTTTAGGTCATGGAAATGAAAAGCATGGCAAGAAAACGGAAACTGAACAGGTGGATACCTTAAATACCAAAGCCCAGGAACAGGTCGATCCTATTACAGGAGGTACCGTAACGGAAGCTGAACATGCCGGCCATATCGCTGATAAAAGAAAGGTTCATGCCTCTATTTCAGATTTTCCGCACATCCATCCGCTTATAGTTCACTTTCCAATCATGCTATTAATGATTGCTGCGGCTATTCAACTGGTTAATATTTATTTTTTTCGGACCGAGTTGAATTGGGTGGTAACGGTACTTACGGTAATAGGCTTTATCACTGCCTATGCATCAACTTATTGGGCACATCCCCATACCAGCGGCTTAACCGAACATGCAAAACTGGTTTTAGACCAGCATGATAAGTACGCTTACCTCACCATTTATTTTTCAGGGGCAGGTCTGCTGGCCCAAGTATTAAGCTTGCTGGTTTTCAAAAAGAAGCGTTGGGGTATAGTAGTTGCCGCCTTACTTCTTACCGGAGCTGGCTATTCCGTGGCTATGACCGGCCATTATGGGGCACAATTGGTCCATATCGAGGGCGTTGGTCCTCAGGGAAAATATCTTGAGCATCATCACTAATATTTACAAGCTCCTCATAGATGGAAACCCAACAGAATAGTAAACCGATGCTTTACATTAAGCACATGGTATGCCCCAGGTGTATTTATTTGATCAGAACCGAATTGGAAAGGCTTAACATTGCCGTAAAGGAAATTCAGTTAGGAACCGTTGAATTTATGCAACCACTTATGGAAGACGAATTCTCTGCTGTTAAAACTGCATTAGAGAAGTTTGGTTTCGAGATAATCCAAGACCAGAAGTCCAGAATCGTAGAGCAAATAAAGACCCTGGTTATTGATTTGATTCGGTATAGTAAAGAACCTATTTCAATTAAGTATTCTGAATTTCTGGCTCGGGAAACGGGTAAAGATTACAGTATGCTAAGCAATCTTTTTTCCGGCTCTGAAAATATCACTATTGAAAAGTATATAATTCTACAAAAGATCGAATATGTGAAGGAACTGCTTACATACGACGAACTTAGCCTGAGCCAAATTGCCGCAAAACTTTCTTATAGCGATTTAGGATATCTTTCCCGGCAATTTAAAGAGATAACCGGGAAAACCCCAACCGAATACAAGAAGCAGCGATTTAATGACCGGAAACCGTTAAATGATATTAATCCGGACTGAATTTTTCAAATCTAATCCATAATTCTGTAAAACGAAAAAGGGCTATTCAGGTATACGTTTATATCATTTAAACATAAAAATATTATACTATGCATAACTCAAAATACCAAAATGTAATTCAGGCTTTAGATGCCTGTGCTGCTGCGTGTAACCACTGTGCTGCCGCTTGCCTCAATGAGGAAGATGTAAAGATGATGAAACGCTGCATCATGCTTGATATGGACTGCGCTGCAATCTGTAAAGAAACAGCTGCAGCCTTAGCCCGAGGTTCTGAAATGGCAACGATTTTTTTACAGACCTGTGCTGCAATCTGCGATGCCTGCGGTGAGGAATGCGGGAAGCACGAACATGACCATTGCAAAGCTTGTGCTGAAGCCTGCCGCCGTTGTGCAGAAGCATGTAGAAGTGCGGCTTAAAAAGAGCGGTTTACTGGCTGATCTTATTTATGCAGCTTGACAAAGAACAAAGGCTGTTAAAGATTTAGGGTGAAGATTTAATGGCAGCTTGTAGAAGGGAGGGCTTAAGGCTTTCCCTTTGCTTTTCTTTCAGAAATCAGAAGATAAAATCTTTTAAAGCTGTACCTGAAAAGTTACTGGCTCTCGGATTACGGCTACTAAAACAGAAAAGCATTTAGTAGCAATTTTGTGATTTTTAAGTTTTACATAACTACCATGTATATGATCAGATTAGTAATAACCATCCTGTTTATTTACTTTGGGTTAACAGCTGTTGCACAACACGAAGGGCATAACATGCCGGCTAAACAACAACAGCAGCCAGTAATTTATACCTGCCCCATGCACCCCGAAGTGCAAAGCCCCAAGCCGGGCAAGTGTCCTAAATGCGGCATGACGCTGGTAAAAAAGAGCACGCCAGTTTCGCCTAAACCTAAGGCCACTCCAAAATCTCAGTCCAGGTCTACTCAAAAGCCGAAGGTAATAAATACCGTTCCAACCCAAAAAACGGTAGGTACTGAACCGGAAAAACCCAAGCCGCCAGTACAAAATGAAGATGTAAAAGAAGGGCCCACCCATAAGGCCGGTCACCCAACCGAGTCTCCTGGCCCTACCAGAACACCTAAAAAAGTGCGTTATGACCTGGTGGTGCATGATACGATCGTGAATTATTCCGGTAAACCGAAGCGAGCAATTGCAATAAATGGTAGTATTCCAGCGCCTGCTCTAACTTTTACCGAAGGCGATACTGCAGAAATTTACGTCCATAATAAGCTGGATGAAGAAACTTCCATTCACTGGCACGGGGTTTTTCTGCCAAACCGCTTCGACGGCGTTCCATGGCTTACCCAGAAGCCAATTAAACCCCACAGCACTTATTTATATAAATTCCCGATCATTCAGAATGGCACGTATTGGTATCACAGCCACAGTGCTTTCCAGGAACAAAGCGGCATGTACGGAGCGCTGATTTTTAAGAAAAAGAACGAGCCTGAAATGCCTGCCTTCCCCATTGTGCTCAGCGACTGGACAGACATGAACCCGCATGAAGTGTATCGGTCGCTGCGCACAGCCAACGATTGGTTTGCTATCCGGAAAGGTGCAACTCAGGCTTATGCAGAGGCAATAAGGAAAAGCCATTTTGGAACCAAACTTAAAAATGAGTGGAAGCGGATGACTGCTATGGATGTAAGCGATGTTTCGTATGAGCGATTTTTAACCAATGGGAAACCGGTTTATGAACTTCCCCAATTTAAAGCAGGGCAACAGGTAAAACTGCGAATTGTAAACGGCGGCGCATCTACCTATTTCTGGCTCACCTATTCTGGCGGTAAAATTACCGTTGTAGCCAATGATGGCAATGACGTGGAACCAGTGGAAGTTGACCGGCTTATAATTGCTCCCTCCGAAACCTATGATCTTATAGTTACTATTCCTGAAGACATGCAATATGAACTCCTGGCAACTGCCGAAGACAGAACCAGTTCTACGTCGCTTTTACTGGGAAGCGGGCATAAAATGCCTGCTAAGCCGCTTGGCCGGTTAAAGTATTTCGAGGGCATGAAAATGATGAACGGTATGATGAAAATGAACGGTGATATGGAGCCAATGGGCATGCAAATGAGCAACCAGCAAATGGATATGAACTACGTGATGTACCCTGAAATTACCGGTGAAGAAGAAGGTGGAACTGCCGTGGAATCAACCCCCAAGACAACAGGCGAAAACGGTATGCATAAGCAGCAAAAAACTGACACCACTCAAAAATCCCAATCCATGGAAGGCCATAATATGCAAGGGCATGAAGGACATGATATGAATATGGGTTCAAGTGGCGGAGATCTGGTTACGCTTAATTATGGAATGCTACGGGCTACAGAAGAAACAACCCTTAAACCCGCATCAGAAAAAGTGCTGCATTTCGAGCTTACCGGTAATATGAACCGCTACGTGTGGTCGCTGGATAATAAAACGGTATCGGAATCAGATAAAATCCTGATAAAGAAAGGAGAGAATGTAAAAATCATAATGTTTAATAATTCGATGATGCGCCACCCAATGCACTTGCATGGGCACGATTTTCGTGTAATAAACAAACAGGGTGCTTTTGCACCGCTAAAAAATGTGATTGATGTAATGCCAATGGAAACTGATACTATTGAGTTTGCCGCTTCAGAGAGTGGAGATTGGTTTTTCCATTGCCATATTCTTTATCATATGATGACCGGAATGGGCCGGGTATTCAGTTACCAGAATTCTCCCCCTAATCCAGAACTTCCGGACACAAAAATGGCCTGGAGAAAGTTAAACCAGCATGAGAGAGTATTTCTGCCATCGGCACGAATTGGTTTGGAGAGCAATGGTACTGAGGGGGAGTTTTTGCTTAGCGGAACCCGCTTTGAACTTTCCAGCGAATGGCACATTGGAGTAAAAAAGGAATACGGCATTGAAAGCGAAACATACATTGGCCGGTACTTTGGTAAAATGCAATGGTTTTTCCCATTCATTGGCTTTGACTATCACCACAACAGTGTAAAAAACGAAACGGAAGAAACACTTTTAGGCCAAACAAGCAATAAGAATAATCGAAAGGCTTTTTTAGCTGGTTTTCAATATCTCCTGCCAATGTTGGTGCAGGCACAAGCCAGAATAGACAGTGAAGGAAAGTTTCGTTTTCAGCTGCGCAGGGAAGATATTCCGGTTACCAGCCGGCTAAGGTTAGATCTTTCTGCTAATACGGACAAGGAATATCGGGCAGGCTTGCGGTACGTAATTACAAAATACTTTTCTGTTTCTACCCACTACGACAGCGATATGAAATATGGAGCCGGAGTTACTATTATCTATTAAAATCAATTAATTTATTAAAAATTAAAAAAAACTTAAATCACGTTTTATGAAAAAGATCAGATTATTTACTTTTTTAAGCCTTTTCTGTACCGTTTTTTTTCTTGGTTCCTGCAATAATGATGACGAGGAAGTAGAAGGCCTAAAACTTGAAGCCCATGATAGCAACAAAATGATGACCATTATGCACGAAATGATGGCTCAAATGATGAACAGCCAAATGACGGCAGGCCCTGATCATATGTATGCTATGATGATGCCGATGCACCACGAGGGGGCAATTAAAATGGCGGAAGAAGAAATCGCAAATGGTACAAATGCTGAAATGAAAGCTATTGCCCAACGTATGAAAGCTGCACAGGAAGTCGAAATTCAGCAATTTAACGCCATGCTCGCTACAATACCAACGGGTACTCCGGATGCGGAATACAATAAAAAGGATAAGGCGGCAATGGATAAAATGATGCGAGACAAAGACTTAAGGGTAATTACAGGAAATACGGATCATGATTTTGCCCAACTAATGATTCCACACCATCAAAGTGCAATTGAGATGTCTTATGCTTTACTTGAACATGGAAGCGATCCAGCATTAAAGAATATGGCAAGAAAGATCATTGAAGATCAAAACAAAGAGTTAGAAGAATTGCAAACCTGGTTATTAGTCAATAAGGGATATTAATCTTAACATAAATGCTTCAGGAAGGCTTAACAGCTTTCCTGTTTTTTTTAATGTCTTGCTTTTTGGCCAAATTTTACCAAGCTGATGCTTTCACCTCTTTTGCGTAAAGTTTTTCTTACGACTCATATAACCCTTTCAGTTGGGTGGCTCGGTGCGGTAGCTGCTTTTTTAGCCATAGCGCTTATGGGTCTGGTTAGTCAGGATACCATGCAAGTACGATCTGCTTACATCACGATGGAATGGGTTGGCTGGTTTGTTATTGTGCCTGCTTGTTTGGGCTCTTTAGCAACGGGCCTTATCCAGTCTCTTGGTACGAATTGGGGTTTATTCAGGCATAAATGGATAGTTGTAAAGTTGCTGATGACAGTTGCATGCACCATTCTTTTGTTTCTTCACATGCAACCTATAAGTTACTTAGCCGATGTCGCTTCAAATGCAGATATTTCAACTATTGAACTGCGCAAACTTCGAATCCAGCTCATTACAGATGCTGGAGCAGCTTTGTTGGTCTTATTGGTTATTACTTCAATCTCTGTATTTAAACCCTGGGGGCGTACCAGGTTCAGTTTTGGCAAGCAGACCATAAATATTACAAAAGGAAAAGGTAATAAGCCCTGGCGGCTTTATATTATCTATGGACTTATTAGCCTTATCATTTTGCTATTTATTATATTCCACCTATACACAGGCGGGATAAAGCATTTTTAATTTCCTAACTATAAAAAAATGGAAAGATTTCATTACAACTCGGCCCTCGAAGCTTTGAATGACCTGAAGAAAAGAGGTTATACCTTGGATTTTAACCTGGAAGGCGATTGCCTGCAATGTCCGCAGGCACAATTACAGTTAAACCCCAAAGACTTTACAATTGATGAAGTTTACCGGTTTGAAGGCATGAGTAATCCAGCGGATAGTTCGGTAGTTTACGGCATTTCTTCTAAAACCGGCCAGAAAGGCGTATTGGTAGATGCTTATGGCATGTACGCTAATTCGGTTTCCACAGAAATGGCAGCAAAACTTAAATCAGCGTATCACTAACCCAAATAATCATGGATCATTCGCATCACCAGCATCATCACAATTCAGGAAAAGGTGCTGATAATATAAAAGCAGATTTAGCAGAAAAAACGGTCCATGCGCATGAAGAAGCGGGTGGCCACGGCGGCCACGGACACGATCACCATGCCATGATGATCGATGATTTCAAGCGCCGGTTCTGGGTTTCATTGGTTTTATCTGTTCCGGTAGTTGTGCTCAGCCCGATGGTGCAGCATATTCTGGGGTATACCTTAGATGTGCCGTATGCAATGTACATAGCCTTTGTGTTGTCTTCGGTAATTTTCTTTTATGGGGGCTGGCCATTTTTAAATGGTTTAAAAGACGAAGTAAAAGCTGGCTCGCCGGGTATGATGACGCTGATCGGGGTAGCCATCACCGTAGCCTATGTGTATAGTTCCGCTATTGTATTCGGCCTGAAAGGGATGGACTTTTTCTGGGAACTGGCCACCCTAATTGTAATCATGCTGTTGGGCCACTGGATCGAAATGAAATCGGTAATGGGAGCTTCCAAAGCGCTGGAGTTACTGGTTAGCATGATGCCCTCCGAAGCCCACGTGATCCGGAATGGTGAAACGTTGAATATTGCCATTGCCGACCTTCAGAAGAATGATTTGATCCTGATCAAGCCCGGGGAAAAAGTGCCTGCCGACGGACTGGTTGAAGAAGGTAACAGTTACCTGAATGAAAGTATGCTGACCGGCGAAAGCAAACCAGTACAAAAATTAAAAGGCGATAAGGTAATTGGCGGGGCGGTGAACGGTAATGGTTCGCTGCAGGTAAGGGTGCAGAATACAGGCAAAGACAGCTATCTGAATAAAGTAATTACCTTGGTGCAGGAAGCCCAGAAAACAAAATCAGAAACCCAGAACCTGGCCAATAAAGCCGCTAAGTGGTTAACCTATGTAGCTTTGTTTGCAGGTTTTGCCACACTTGCCGTCTGGCTTTTAGTGGGTGCTGAATTTGCGTTTGCGCTGGAACGAATGGTAACGGTAATGGTCATTTCTTGTCCGCATGCCCTGGGGTTGGCTGTACCGTTGGTGGTGGCTATTTCTACGGCCGTTTCGGCACAGAATGGCTTGCTGATCCGGAACCGTACCGCTTTTGAGAATTCCCGTAAGATTACAACTATTATATTCGATAAAACCGGCACGCTTACCAAAGGGTCACATGAGGTAGCTGAAGTTGTGGTATTTGAAGTTGGTATTTCGGAAAGGGAGATGTTGCGCCTGGCAGCCGGGGTAGAACAGCATTCCGAACATTATATTGCCCAGGGAATTTTACGCAAAGCGAAAGAACTTCACATAGAAGTTCCGGCCTCAGAGGATTTTAACTACCTGCCAGGCAAAGGCTTGGAAGGAATGGTAGGGAATCAGGATGTAAAAGTGGTTGGCCCTAATTACCTGCAGGAATTTAAAGTTGAGGTGCCGGCAAATAAAGCGGAAGAAGGGGTGGAAACGGCTGTGTATATCTTAATTGATAAAAAGCCGGTTGGTTACATAAAATTGCGTGATCAGATAAGGGAAGAATCGGCAGAGGCAATTGCTGTTCTAAAAAAGAACGGTATCAAAAACCTGCTCCTAACCGGTGATAATGAAAGGGTGGCTAAAAGTGTAAGTGAACACCTGAAAATGGATGGTTACCTGGCTAATGTATTGCCGCACCAGAAACAGGAAAAGATAAAAGAACTTCAAGCCCAAAATGAATTCGTAGCCATGACCGGCGACGGCGTAAACGATGCCCCAGCTTTGGCACAAGCTGACGTAGGCATTGCGGTAGGCTCTGGTACTGATGTGGCTGCTGAAACTGCCGATATTATCCTGGTAAATAGTAATCCAAAGGATATTGCCTCGCTTATTTTGTTTGGCAAAGCAACTTACCGGAAGATGATCCAGAACCTGGTTTGGGCTACCGGCTACAACGTAATTGCTTTGCCTTTGGCGGCTGGAGTTCTCTATAACTGGGGTATCATGATTTCCCCGGCCGTTGGTGCAGTTTTAATGAGTATGAGTACAATAATCGTAGCCATTAATGCCCAGCTGTTGCGGAAGGAATTGAAGTAAGTTAAGCAGAGAGGAAACAAAAACGGCAACCAAAATGGTTGCCGTTTTTGTTTAAAATTCTTCCGTTTGGTTTACAGCTTTTCAGCTTTATAACCAGCTTCCTGCACCAGTTTAATTACTTCTGCTTCGTTTAAATTCGCGGTAGAAACGGTCAGGATTTTCTGGGCATTGGTGGTATCTACTTTCCATTCATTAATACCTTCTGCTTTGTCCAGGAAAGGTGAAATGTTAGCCACACAACTTCCGCAATTGATATTGGTTTTAAATTTTAGATCTTTCATAATTTGTGCCTTTAAGTACATTACAAAGATACTTAGTAGGGTCAGCGTTTCCGTTACAGGATTCCGACGGTTTCTTATAAAATTCGGTACTATCGCCTTTAATTCACGAAAACTTTGTAATTCTTTTCCGATTCGAAATACAAAACTTCCCCTGAAGCGCTACCAGGTTTTAAGGCAATAAATGCTACCGATTTATCTACTTCTTTGCCGGTTACGGGGTCGGTCGCAAACCGCACAGAACGCTCATTTTTAATGGTTTTCACGCACATTTCGCAACAGCCGTAATACATTTTACCTTCAAACGGCACCGGGAATTGCTGTTTACCCATGTAGGCATTATTCACCATGCAAACCAAGTCTTTTGGCAAGCCGGTTTCCGTCATCGGGTTTTCACCTGCGACCTTATTTTCCGGTGCATGAGCATGCATAGGGGCAGCTGGTTGCGTATTTTCAACTGGCGGTGCGGCAGCGGCAGTTTGGTTGTTTTCGCTTTTTTGCTGGGAACAGGATGCCATGATCAAGCCGGCGAAAAGAACGGGTAAGATTATGCGGTTTTTCATATTGTTAACTGTTTATTGAATCGGTGCGTTACCAGGTTTTAAGTTTTCTTTTTATCTGATTTTCTTTACATTAATTTCTGAAACCGCCTGAAAAACGCTATGCTTTTGACCGGGCTTTTGTTCCGGAAACAATTATTTTTTTGCCATTGTTCCTTCCTTTATGTGTGAGCAGGCATGGGGCAGTAATTTGTCGCCTGGATTTAGCGAACCAAAAATTTCTACTTTGCCATCCTGTTCCCTGCCTTTTTTTACAGCTACTTTTTCAGTTGAATTATTTACCGTTCTAATTACAAAAGTTCCTTCTTCTGAATCGATTAAAGCTGATTTTGCTATTACAAAGGTACTGTCCTTCAGAGCCAACTGAAAGCCTTTAATAGACCAAAGGAGTGATGTATCGAACTTTATCCACCGGGGTTTGGTAATATTTGCCCTAAAATTGATTGCTTGAAATTGAGAAAAACCATGGTCAATAATTAGAACATTTATTGATTTGTGATTTCACTTCTCTTCCTAAAACTTTTATTTAAAGTTACCATGTATCTAAACAGTTTAAAAGTAGCCCTATTTAAGTCAAACTTCCCTGCGTAAAGTTTACCGAACCGTCCAGTTTTACTGAATGTCCCATATTTATATTTCGATACAAAAGCTTTAATATTAAAAGATTAAAATATATATTTAGTGTATAAAAATATTGTTAACATCTAAAATAAGAGTATGGAACAAATCCAAGCAATTAAACCTGGTCCAAAACCAAGAAAAGATGATGGTGATTTAGATAGAAGAAGGCGAGTTTCACCTGAAAAGAAGCCAGATTATCCCCCTCTTAAACCTCACAAACATAAAAAAGGGGAATAGTAGCTTTTAGTTTACTAATCCTCATGTTAGTGAATTTCTTAAAAAATGAAAAGAACCTGCGAGGCATGACCTCGCAGGTTTTTTTATGCATGAATACTTGTTGATTACATTTATGTGAAACTGAAGATAGTTTATTAAGCCTTTTAACTTCTTAAATACTTTTTTGCTTTTTTAACGAATCAATACATTCTTTACCAGTACCAGATTATAAAGTTGATTTTGATAATATTAAGGAGTATATCAGAACTTTACCTCGAAGGCCGATTTTTTTGGTTTGCCATACTTCGATCATGGAAAAGAAGATTTGCACGGAAAGAATTCTAATGATTATTGAAGTAAAATCCCAAGTCTGGTGAAATCCTAAACGACTCAAAACTTCATTCGCTGTATTCTTATAGCATTTAGAATAGCTAAAAACGCTACGCCTACATCGGCAAAAACTGCTTCCCACATAGTAGCCACTCCGAATGCCCCAAAGATTAGCACCAGGGCTTTTACGCCAAATGCCAGCCCGATATTCTGCCAAACGATCTGCTTCGTTTTCTTGCCAATATTTATGGCGGTGGCAATTTTTGAAGGCTGATCAGTCTGGATCACCACGTCGGCAGTTTCGATAGCAGCATCGGAGCCTAAGCCACCCATTGCCATCCCTACATCGGCTAAAGTAATTACTGGCGCATCGTTTATGCCATCACCAATAAAGGCTACGGTCTTTCCTTGCTTTTTAAGTTCTTCTACCTTATTCACTTTGTCTTCCGGAAGCAATCCACCAAAAGCCAGGTCTATTCCGATTTCTTTTGCAATTTTCTGAACGATAGAATCTTTATCGCCGGAAAGCATTACAATGTCTTTTATGCCTAAGTGGTGTAGCGTTTTAATAGATTGTACAGCATCCGCTTTTATCTGGTCGGCAATGGTAATGTAACCCGCAAACTTTCCATCAACCGCTACCAAAACAATGGTATCTATTATGGCATCAATCTGTCGGTCATAAGCAATGCTGAATTTGTTCATCAGCTTACCGTTCCCAGCTAATACTTCTTTGCCATCAACTTTACCTTTCAGGCCGTGGCCGGAGATTTCTTCAATATCTGATACCGTTTTTTGCTTGTGAGATTCGCCCGAATACTGCACAATTGCCTGGGCAATGGGGTGGGTAGATTTGCTTTCCAAAGCAGCTGTTAAAGCAATGAATTCTGCCTGTTCAATTCCATTGGTTTTGATTTCCTGCACTTTGAAAACGCCTTCGGTAAGGGTGCCGGTTTTATCCATAACTACAGTATTCACTGTAGTTATCAGGTCAAGATAGTTGGAACCTTTAAACAGGATGCCGTTTCTGGATGCTGCTCCGATGCCACCGAAATAACCCAGCGGGATAGAAATTACCAGGGCACACGGACAGGAAATCACGAGGAAAATCAGTGCTCGATAGAGCCAGTCGTTAAACACATAATCTTCTACAATAAAGTACGGAAGCAAAGCCATACCTAAAGCCAGAAATACTACGATTGGCGTATAGATTTGAGCAAATCGGGTAATAAACTGCTGCGTTTTCGCTTTCCTCGTACCTGCTTCTTCAACTAATTGCAGGATTTTAGACAGGGCGCTGTCTTCGTAAGCTGAAACAACTTTGAGTTCAATAACCTTATCCAGGTTGATCATGCCTGCCAGCACTTTATCTCCTTTTCTTTTTGTGTCTGGTTTCGATTCGCCGGTTAAGGCTGCTGTATTGAATGAAGAACTTTCGGAAAGCAATTCGCCATCTAAGGCTACTTTTTCACCGGCTTTGACCTGGATGGTTTCCCCAATATTTACCTGTTTTGGATTTACTTCAGAAATCTGACCATTGCGGAGCACACCTACAATTTCCGGGCGATTATCTATCAGATCTTTAATGGATTTTCGGGATCTGGCAACGGCAGCTTCCTGGAAATGTTCACCAATTACGTAGAACAACATTACCGCCACACCTTCCGCATATTCGCCGATGTAAAATGCCCCAAGCGTAGCAATACCCATCAGGAAGAACTCATTGAAAATACTGCCATTTTTGATGTTGGTAATAGCGTGCCAAAGCACTTTCCAACCTACCAATAAATAAGCAATCCCGAAAACGGCAAGCCGGATATAACCTTCAAACCAGGTGACATCAGTATAATCGAGCGCAATGCCCGTAAGCAAAAGCACCAGACTGATTACCGTTGGGATATAGGAAGAACTTTCGTCTTCGTGGTCGTGTCCGTCTTCGTCTTTATTGGGTTTTGCATCGGTGCTGCAACATTCTGCTTTGTTTGCCGGCACTTCATACAAAATACCAGTTTTGGGCTTCTCAGGCCCCGGATGTTCAGCGGTTCGGGGAGAAGTAATTTCCATTGGTTTAGGTACCTCGGATTTATTTTTATTTGGTTCGGTCATAGGTTTAAATATAGGGCACTTTAATGCCAGCTAAATGGAATAAGCGATCTGAATACTTACTTCTTCTTCAAACTACAGAACACAAAGTTTTGAATAGTATTGAATGGAGTAGTGTGGTCTGCTTTATGGCAATCAAGCATTTCGAATCCTGCAGCAAACAATTCAGGTAAGGATTTTTCGGTGTATTGTTTTATTTCTAACCCGCTGCATTTCTTGGGGCCATCTTCGGAGAACGTACCGATAACTAAAAACCCTTTAACTGCTTTGGTTGCTGTTTGAACATATTTAGCAATCTGGTCGGGAGTAGTAAGGAAATGAAAAACAGCCCGGTCGTGCCAAAAGTCGAATTCGGTATCTGGCTTAAAATCGGTTATATCGGCAACAATCCAATTCACGAGGTCTGCTTTTGTACCCAGGCGGGTTTGGGCTCTTTTAAGGGCATTTTCGGAAATATCCAGAACACTAACATTTTCGTAACCTTCCGCTACCAGATAGTCCACAAGTTTACTGTCGCCACCACCCACGTCGATAATTTTAGCAGATTTTGGTAAGTTAAAACTGTGGAAATAATCCAGTGAAGTTTTCGGAATTTCTTCTGTCCAGCTTACTTCATCTGGGCTTTTTGTTTCGTAAATGGTTTCCCAGTGATCCTTATTTTCTGAGTTCATATCAGTAGTTTTTGGAGTAGATTTAAGAGCGGTTCTAACAGCAGGCTTTATCAGATTGCATTGGCGGACATTTTACGGTGCCATAGCTGCAATACACGCAACAATCGCCAGCTTTTGGCTTTAAGATTTGTTTACAGTTTTCGCATTCATAGAAATACTGGCAGGCATTTGTAGGCATTTCTTCTTCTTTGCTGAAACCGCAATGCGGGCAAGTAATGGTACTTTTTAGGTTGATTTCTGTACCGTTTTTAACCTCAGGGAAACAGCAGGCATTGTGGAGCCTGTTCCGGTAATGGTTTATTACGGCTGAAATAAAAAGGCCGAACATACCCAGATAAAGCAGGTAAATCCAATTATCGCTTTCCATTATATGGTAGCTGTAGAAAATCATTACGGCGCTTGGGATTGCTATTAATAACGGATAAGTGCATCTATGCTTCCGGTAAGATATTGCCAGCCCAACCAAAGACAGCAGCACTAATCCCTGAAATACCCACATCGTCCAGCCTCCAAATAATTCGAAAGTGCCAAAGCCAAGTGCGGTTAAAATGAAACCGAATAACGGGAAACAACAAGGAGAAGCTAATGCTGTGATTAGCAAACCAAAGGTGCCAAGTCTGTTTAAGTTTGATTCAATTTCCATTTTTCTATTTATAGTCTGAAAGTATTTGCTTCAAATCTGCCGGAATTTCCATCGGTAATAAAGGCGGCACATTTGCACCTCCGGTATTGCCAACGGGAATTTTACCGACAAAAGATTTGATGCCACCAACCAATAACCGGGGAAGCTGACCAGCTACTTCTTTTACGCTTTTTATTTGCCATCCGAATTTCAGCATTTGCCAATGAACGGAGGTATGCGGAACCGGGAAAGCCTGGCCTAAAATATGCGCACGCTCCAGATGAAACCAGGCTATTTGTAATTCTCCGTTTCGAAAGTTAGCTACATAATTGTCCAGTTCATTTTTATAGAACGGGGTAAGCTTGTCAGGCATTTTCAGGTTAAATTTCATAGTGTTTCGTTCGGTTGTTTTACAAAGTTACTACCGCTTAACCTGCAACTGCATTGCATTTTATTGGGTGCAATTACTACACAGCCCCTTAATTGTTAGATTTATTTCTTCGGCATTGTATTGTTCTGGAAGTTGTATTTCTGGTACACGGGTTTTAGGTAAGCAAAAAGTCTTATCGCATTTTCTACAGTAAAAATGTAAATGAAGGTCGAGACAAACTTGGGCAGAACAGCTACTGGAGCAAAGTGCGTACTTTACGGAAGTTGTTCCGTCATCAATCTGGTGAACTAAACCTTTTTCCTGAAAAGTTTTTATTGTTCGGTACAGGGTGATTCTATCAGATTTTTCAAAATTTGCCTCCAGGTCGTTTAAGCTTACCGCTGACTTTTGGTGTAGCAGGTAATCAAATACTAACAGCCGCATCGCCGTTGGTCGGATGCCTTTTATCAGCAGGTCGGTTTCCAGGTTCTTTAGCATAGCGTTTTTGTTAATGACCGTGGCCTCCGCCCTCTTCTTCTGTATTCTTAATCTTAGCAAGCACCGAATAAGCTCCCTTGGTAACTATCTGGGTGGAATCTGAAATATTTTCCGGTAAGAAAATTTCTACGAAACCATCTTCCGATACGCCAGTCATGATTTCCAGCATTTCGAAATCGTGCATTACCTCATTATTCTCTTTTCGCTGCCCCTTAGCTAAAAAGATGTAGTTTTTCCCGTCTGCCTGTACTACGGCTTCTCTGGGTAAAGCTTTAACGGAATTGCCTTTCAATTCTATATTCGCATTAATGAAGGTGCCAGGAAGCAAGGTATGGTCTTCTTTATCTAAGTGTGCATGCACTCTGATGGTACGGTCACCGGTAACTGCTTTCCCAATAAGGTAAATAGTAGCAGTTCGTTCCTGGTTTTCATTGGGTAACAAAAACCTGACTCTCTGGCCTTTGCTGATCTTGGCAGCATCCTTTTCGAAGACAGTTAATTCAGCGTGTAAATGGTCTGTATCGGCGATGGTAAATAATTCGTCGGTAGGATTAACGTATTTGCCGATGTTCACATTTACCTCCGTAACGTAACCGGTAATAGGGGAAATAATAGGAGCCGTTCTGGCTATATTCCCTGACTGAATTCTACCGGTGGAAATACCGATCATTGCCAGCTTTTCCTTTAGGCCATTGACCCTGGCCCGAACACTTTTATATTCAGCTTCCGTTTGTTGCAGCGTTTTAGCCGCATTCACATTTGCTGCCCGTAGTTCTTTCTGGCGGGTCAATTCCAGGTTCAAGTAATCCAACCGGCTTTTATTTTCCAGGTAATCCTGCTGTAACTGAATGAATTCTGGATTTTCAATTACAGCAATTACAGAGCCTTTTTTAACTAACTGACCCTGCAAAAGATCGGTGCTTTTAAGAAAACCACCTAACGGAGCACTAATGCTTACCAGGTTTTGAGGGGGTACATCCAAAAGTCCTGATACCTTTAGTACCTGGCTCAGGTTCTTCATTTGAGGTTTACCGAGTTCTATTCCGGCAACTTCATATTGGCGGCTGGTAAATTCTACAGCATTTGCATTTTCCTCTTCAGTATGACCTGCTTCTTCCTGGGTTTCAGGAGCAGTTTTTTCGGCTTCGTTGGTACCGTTTTGGCCGTTACAAGCTACAAGGATTAAGATTAAAAACAGATAAACGTAGTTGGCAAAACGACTGAGGTATGTGCCATTCAAAGATATTTTATATCGTGTCATATTTTGTCGATTCAAAAAATTAGTATTGATTTCCGGTGAAAAACTCAACCGCAATTGCTGCCTGGTTATATTGATTCAATAATTCAAGGTGCTCAGTCCGGATCGTCTGGGCACGGTTTAGAGCCTGAATGAATTCCAAATAGCCTATTTCACCGCTTCGAAATGCCAGGGTAGCATTGCTGGTAATCAAGTTTGCCTGGGGCAATGCATTTTGCTGGTAAAACTGTAGACTGGCCTGGTATTGCAGAAATTGTTGCACCAGTTGCGCATATTGTCCTTGTATAGTTTTCTGATTGTAGTCAAGGTTAGATTGGGCGATCTTTTCCCGGATTTCAGCGGCTTTTACATTTGCTTTGGTTGGGCCCAACCAGAGTGGAATGGAAACTCCGACTTCCACGCCCTGGAACCTGTCACCTGAGCCAAACCGTTTAACCGTGCCACCTTGTTCTTCAGTGCTGCCGATCAGAGACTGGTTAAAGTAACCTAATCGCAGGTCAGGCAATAATTCGGCTTTTTCAAGAGAAATGGCTTGCTTAGCGATTTCAATTTGTTGCCTCAGATAAATCAGATTTGGGTTATTGCTAATGGCTGCAGTAGCTGCGTTAACGGCCAGCTCTTTAATAATAAGAGCATCTTCAGCTACCGTTACTGGCTCCTTGGTGTTAAGTAGGAATTGAAGGTTTACCTGGTTCGCCTTTATTTCTGAGCCATTGCGGTTCATAGCTACTTTTGAGCGGGCAGCTTCTGATTCGGCAGTAACTTGTTCCAGGTACGTTGTTTCTCCAGTTCGGTATCTTACCTGAGCTGCCTGTACAAAGGTGCTGATAAGGCTATCCTGGTGCTGTAAAACCTTATGCTGGGCTTCCAGGAATACAAGCTGATAATAGGTTTCTTTAACCTGCCTGATCAACTCATTTGCCGTTACATTTTTCTGAATTTCGCTGCCTTTGATATTGGCATCCGCTAATTTAGCACGGGCACCCCAAACCGTGGGAAAGGGTATGGTTTGCCCAATGGTAAAATTATTATCCTTTTCGCTGCTGTTATACTGCCCGTAAGTTAGGCCAACATCGGTTTTGTTTATTCCCGATGCAGTTTTCCTAAGCGCCTGTTGCAGTTCGATTTCATAATTAGCAGACCTGATGGTGCCATTATTCTGCAATGCCTGATCAATGGCCTGATTCAGCGTGATGCGTTTGACTGGATTATCCTGCGCACCAGCAATTGAAGGCAAAATGCATAGCAACATGAGCGCAATCGTAGCTAAACCTGCCGTGGAATTACCTTTGGGGTTTTTGAATCCTTTTTCGAAATAAACATACAGCACCGGCAGAACCAGCAGGGTAAGCAGAGTTGCAGATATCAATCCGCCAATAACTACGGTAGCTAATGGCCGCTGTACCTCAGCTCCAGCCGACCCCGATAAAGCCATTGGTAAGAAGCCCAAAGATGCTACGCTGGCAGTCATGAGTACTGGCCGTAATCGATGCTTGGTGCCTTCAATAACCCTTTGGTAAATATCGGTCATGCCCGATGCTTTTAGGTTGTTAAATTCCCCGATCAGTACAATGCCGTTCAGAACGGCTACTCCGAATAACGCTATAAAACCGATACCAGCAGAAATACTGAAAGGCATCCCCCGTAACGAAAGGGCAAGAATTCCGCCGATGGCAGAAAGTGGTATCGCTGTAAAGATCAGCAGCGATTGTTTGACCGAGTTAAACGTAAAAAACAGCAGGATAAAGATCAGGCCTAACGCCACTGGAACAGCAATTCCCAAACGTTGCCTGGCTTCGATCAGGTTTTCGAATTGCCCGCCATAACTGACATGATATCCAACCGGGAGCTTTATCTGGCTTTCTACCTTTGTGCGCAATTCATTCACCACGCTTTCAACATCACGGTTGCGGACGTTAAAAGCTACTGTAATTCGTCGCTTGGTATCGTCACGTTGTATCTGGTAGGGGCCAGGCTGGAAGCTAACTTCTGCTACCTGGGAAAGTGGAATCTGATGCCCGTTTGGAGTGGCAATAAAAAGTTGCTGCACATCTTCGATCCCTTGCCGGTTTTCCTGGTCAAGCCTTACTACCAGGTCAAATTTTTTCTCCCCTTCATAAATCTGGCCTGCTACCTGACCCGCAAAAGCAGTCTGAACTACCTGGTTTACATCTTCTACTGCCAAACCAAATTTTGCGAGCTGGCCACGGTTATAATTTACCTGAATTTGAGGCAGGCCAGTTACTGTTTCCACGTAAACGTCTTCAGCGCCTTCCACAGTTTGTACCAGTTTGCCGACTTTTTCTGCCTCTCTGGATAGCGTTTCCAGGTCTTCACCGTAAATTTTTAAAACCACATCCTGCTTGGCACCGGTCATTAATTCGTTGAATCGCATTTGAATTGGTTGCTGAAACCCAAACGTAACGCCGGGAATATCTTCTAAAGCTTTTGCCATCATATTGGCCAGTTCATCCCGGTTATCGGCAGTAGTCCATTCATCCTGATCTTTCAGAATCACCATCATATCTGCAGCTTCCACCGGCATTGGATCTGTAGGTATCTCGCTGGAACCGATCTTACTTACCACTTCCTTTACCTCCGGAAATTCTTTTAATAGTATTGCTGCAGCTTTCTGAGAAGCATCTACTGTTTCCATCATTGAGCTTCCGGTGAGAACCCTTGTTTCAACGGCAAAATCACCTTCACTTAGGGTCGGAATAAATTCGCCGCCCATCCTGCTGAAAATAAGATAGCTAATAGCAAATAGGCCTGCTGCGGTAAAAACGATAATGGCTTTCCTTTGTAATGCAAATCGAATAAGCGGATCGTAGCCCCGCTGGAAGAAATCCATCAGCTTGTCGGAGATATTTCGTTTATGAGTAGTTTTCTTGCTTAAAAACAGAGCCGACATCATTGGTACGTAGGTTAGGGAGAGCAGGAACGCACCTAAAATGGCAAAAGCTACTGTCTGCGCCATCGGGCCAAACATTTTGCCTTCTATTCCTACCAACGCTAAAATAGGCAGGTACACGATCAGGATAATGATCTCGCCAAAAGCAGCGGAATTCCGGATCTTGGAGGCTGCTCCATATACTTCCTTATCCATCTGTTGCTGATTCAGTCGGGTATGGCCAGTTATCGTGGTTATCCGGTGAACGATGCTCTCCACAATAATTACGGCACCATCCACTATCAACCCGAAATCAATGGCTCCAAGGCTCATTAAATTGCCTGAAACGCCAAACAGGTTCATCATGCTGATGGCAAAAAGCATTGCCAGGGGAATTACAGAAGCCACTACCAAGCCTGCCCGTAAGTTTCCTAAAAACAGCACCAATACGAAAATGACAATCAGCGCACCTTCCGCCAGGTTTTTAGTTACTGTATTAATGGAATTGTTTACAAGCTTTGTTCGATCCAGGAATGGCTCAATTTCTACACCTTCGGGTAGACTTTTACTAATGGTGGCTATTCTTTCCTTTACATCACCGATTACTTTAGAAGCGTTGGCATCTTTGAGCATCATGACAATACCACCAACCACTTCGCCTTCAGCGTTCCGGGTCATGGCTCCGTATCGAGTTGCATGGCCGAACTGTACCTTGGCAACATCACGGATCAAAACAGGCACACCGGATTCCCGATTCTTAACCACTACCTGACCTATTTCATCCAAATTTGTAATTAAACCTTGGGTGCGGATGAAGTAAGCATTTGGTCTTTTGTCGATGTATGCCCCGCCTGTATTCTGATTGTTTCTTTCTAAAGCGGTAAAAATCTCAGCTATGCTGACATTCATGCTTTTCAGGTGCTGCGGATCAATGGCAATCTCATATTGTTTTAAAAAGCCTCCGAAGCTGCTTACGTCCGCCACGCCAGGAGTGCCGAGTAATTGCCGGCGAACGATCCAGTCCTGGATTGAGCGTAATTCCGTAGCGTCATATTTCTTTTCATACCCTTTCTTCGGATGTATAAGGTATTGATAGATTTCGCCTAAGCCTGTAGTAACGGGAGCCAGTTCGGGCGTACCAACACCTTCCGGAATCTGCTTTTCTGCTTCTGATAAGCGTTCGTTTACCTGTTGCCTGGCCCAGTAAACATCTACTTTATCTTTGAAAACAATTGTTACAACTGATAGGCCAAACCTGGAAAATGACCGGATTTCTTCAATATCCGGAATAGTGGCCATGGTTACCTCAATCGGGTAAGTAATCAGGCGTTCGACCTCTTGTGTGGCCAAGGAAGGGCTGGCGGTTATTACCTGAACCTGGTTGTTAGTAATATCCGGAACGGCATCAATTGGGAGCTGAGTAACTGAAAACACTCCCCATACGATCAGGGCAAGCGTAAAAAGTCCAACAATCAGCTTATTATGGATCGAGAAATGGATTACTTTATCGAGCATTATAATAAATTAAGTAAATAGATAGGTGATTGCACTGGAACACCAGGAAGGTGCCAGGACAAGAATTCAGCAAGTTTTGCTGATCACTTAAAAAAATCTATTAGCTTAATTTTGGCGGCTGCCAGACGGAATAGGAGAGGTCTAAGCGATTTATTTGCTTGTAAATGGGAAATTCTTCATCAAAAACTATTGAAATAGTTTGGATGACTTGGGCCGTATTGGGCAGGATGGTAACACCACTGCAACAGTTGCAAATGCAAAGCGGTGAGCAGGCGTCTTCCGTGTGGATAGGAGTATCCGCTTCGGAATGTGAACTTGCTATTGTAACTGGAGGAAATGAATATACAGGTTCTTCATCCATGCAAGGTATGCAGGATATTACCAGCAGGTAAACGCTCAGTATGTAGTTGAACCACTTCATTTTTGCAAATGTATTTATTTCTGCATCTTATTACAAGAAATTATAGAAAGTTACAATGATTTTGGTTGTTTTCTTAAATCTATTAGTGCGTTATTTTAGCTGGTATAGCAGTTAGTAATTCAATAACTTACTGATCTACATTCCAGCTAATATATACCATAAATGGTTTTGGCTTTAGGACGTGAACTAATCGATCTGGTAATCTGACTTTAAAGAAGTAAAAATTTAAATTTGTATAAACTCCTTTTTTCGTTGAAAACTCAATTTCCTGGTAGATCTTAATCATTTTTCTTCCCTTTTTTAAATAAAAGGGGTTAAGAGCATAGCTTAGACGCCAATCTTCATGCTGCTTAAATCGAACCTCCTTGGTTTCATTAACTCTCATAGAATTTAGATTTTTTCGTACTACTGGTGACTTTCTGAAATAATCAGCTTCCAAATAAAGGTTCTTACCAGTACCGTCCAGATAATGCTCCAAAAGATTGGCAGATTCAGGGTAGATTATTTTTCCTACAATCACTATAGAATGATAGATTATTTTACATTGTAGCCTATCAGCAACCGTTAGTTCTTTTTTTTCAAACCTGGTATCTATACCTGCTAAATGTTTACTGATAATACTCCCTAACAGACTACTTACCGGAGTTAGTAGGATTAGTGTGAAAAAAAATAGACAATAGACTAAATTTTTTAAGTATCTCAATAAATATCTGTGTTATATGATTGAGTTTTTTGATTATAATTCTGTAATAATATTTAGAACTTTTCTTTTAGTTCCTGTTTTGTTTTCAAAAATTCTATGGATAGCTTCCTTGGTGATTAAGGAGGTAAGTAGCTGATGTTCTTCGTCGTAGATATTTAAAATATCATAGATTTCTAATGGCTCTTCAAAATTAGTTAAGAAATTACTAAGATCATTTTTATAAGCTTCGACACTCCAAGAAGGTAGTTTCCAGGTTCTTTGATTTATTACTTTAGCGGAAAGTAGTCCTTCTGCAATTAATTGCCGGATTTTATCTGCAGATACTTCTAATATTTTGCCAGCCTCTTTAGTAGAGTAAAACTGTTTGGAACCAATAGTAACCAACGGATTTGCTTCATTTAGACGAAGTTCTAACTTTAGATCGTCGCATAGGATTTTAAGTTTATCAACCGAATTATTTAGTTTTTCCAACATTTTCGGTTTATCCTGAGCTTTGCCAATTCGAAAGTTAATATATGTTAAGGCATCGGGCTTAGTGATACTTTGATTCTCAAAAATTTCGGTATATAATTCTTTCTTATCCATTCCTAAATATAATTAATATTTAAGAATTCTGATACTTCTTGAATATCATCAATCGGGCTAAGTTGAATATATTTATCAAATTCTTGCTCGGACGTATGTCCGGTAAAAGACATTATCATTCTTTTAGGATATCGTCCTTCATTATATAAAATCGAGGCAAAACTCCTGCGCCCACTATGGGAGGCAGCTAATGTATGGTATTCAACCTCTTTATATTGTTCGTATTTTCCTCTAATTTCTTTTACCCATACTTTTTCTAAACGTTGGAGGAAATTTTGATAGAATTGCTTTAAAAATACTTTTATGCATTTGTTATACTTTTGATCGCTCATACCCAGTGTATAATCGTGTTTTTCTAACAGATCCTTAATTGTTTGGTTAGAATTCAATAAAAATTCATTATTAGTTTTCTGGGCTTTTTGCTTACCCATTTCTAAATGGTGGCGTTTGATCAATTTTAAATCTGATATTCTGTTAGCAGTAAGGATACTTATTACAAAGTAATCCTTTGACCTTATCAAGATTTCTTTTGAAACAGATCTTGATACTTCCTGGCCGGCAGAGAATTCTATGTATGAGTCATCTTGTAATGCACCATCGAACTCAGATGAAGAAAGCAACTTTACATCTTCTCTTTTCTTAAAGGCAAACTCCAGGTTCGTAAATTCCGATATCTGAAGTTCTTTCTTTACATTCTTCAAAATAAGTTTCAGCTTTTCGTAATCCAGGTTAACTCCTTTGTTGATTGCCCATTTAAAAAAAGACATTAAGGCGTCTAAGCGCTTCAAAAGCGTATTATTATTCATTCCGAACCGATCATCAAAAATAACCTGCGCAGTTAGAAGATGGTTTGGAGTGCCTGATTGCTTTTGGTTTTTAGGTTTATTGAAAAGCAAGTAATTGATCAAGTCCTTAAAGAATTCTTCACCAATATCATCAAAGGAATAGTCCATGTTTTTATAAGTGCAGAATTGCTCATACCCAGATTTAACTGCATTGACAACACTTTTTTTATTCCGTTCTTTCTTCTCGTAAAGCTTATGATAATCTTCCAAATAACCTTGGATGGTAGAATAGTTTACTTTGCTTTCTTCCTTATAAGTTGTTAAAAGATTTTCAACCTGCTCCGGGGTTGGTTTGTCATGGTGTTTATTTACATAGCCTTCAATTATGGATTCGATCCTTAGCTGTTTATTATCCAGCTTGGTTTTGTCAGTTTGATAATCATTAGGTGCGATAGCATTAGTTTTCCTATAGATTTTATCTTCATTAAAAAGCCCGGCATCTTTCACATAAATATTGGTCTTAAACCGTTTAATCTTCCCATCTTTGGTGTAGAGAATTTTAATGTGATTTTTTTCTCTTTCCTTCACTGCTACCAATGAAGTATATTCGTTTAATCTGGCCATTTTTTGTCGTCAAATAAAAGTCAAGTAGTCAAAAAATAGTCAAAAAAACAAGTGGGAAGTTGTTGGGAGTTATTGGTACAGTGCTTGCAGAGTATTTGTTAAGTTGCTGACCCTTAGTGATTTAATATTGACTGTTGAATTTCGTAGTTTGTACTTGTCGGGTAATTGCAGAACCTCCCTCTCTGCAAGCTAAAAGCTCTAAATCGCGAATATGAAGCGGTTTAGAGCTTTTTTGCTTTTAGGCTTTTTTTTATCGATCGGGCTTGTATTTATTCTGTAATGCCGGTCTTCCGGTTTTGTTAAACTTCGCGCTTTCAAATCATTTCTTACCTCCTTCAATTCGCTTGTTATCAGGTTTTATTCAGGGATGAGTATTCTGTGTTAATGGCTACAATGTAGTAGCGGAATAAAAATGTGATCAAATTACTATGAGAAAATTCTGAACTATAATACCCGAATAAGGGGATGGGTTTGGGAGATATATTAATTTTGTTAGCACTTTTTTAATGAAAAAATTAATACTCTTTGCCTGTTTGCTTCTTTGGGGCTACAGGTCAAATGCGCAGAGTACGAACGATGCCGGGGTGAATGCTATTACGGGTCCAGCTTCACCGGTACTCTCCGGGGTAAGCCAACCGGTTGCGGTTACCATTAAAAACTACGCTGCCAGCACGCTTACGGCGGCTACCATAGGTTTCAGCGTGAACGGAGTAGTGCAACCAACTTTTTTCTGGACGGGTAGTCTGGCGAGTAATGGAACAGTAGCAGCAGTAACCATCGGCAACTTTACTTTTTTGGCCGGAAACCATACCGTTAAAGCATGGACCAGTAATCCGAACGGTGCTATCGATGGGAACCATGCCAACGATACAACTACCGTTACAATTGCAACCTGCACTGCCCTGAACGGTACATATACGATCAATAAAACTGCGCCGGCTTCTGCTACAAACTTCCAGTCTTTCGCTTCCGTTGCTCAGGCGCTGACCAATTGCGGAATTGGCGGGCCGGTGGTATTTAACGTAACCGGTGGGCCTTATAACGAAGCGGTTACTTTCACAAATGTGAATGGTGCCAGTGCATCAAATACCATTACGTTCCATGGGAATGCTAATTCGCTGAACAACCCGGCTTTGACTGGCGATGCGCTCAAACTGGATGGTTCTAAGTATTTCCGTTTCAATAACCTGAAAGTAGAGAATAATCAGGCCGCTACGGGCGGTGCCGTTTTAGCTCTTCTGAACAACGCTCAGAATAATATATTTACCGGCTGTACTTTTACGCATAGCATTTCTATTACGGCTGCATCGTGGGTTATTAATATGCAGGGGGGAAGCAGTAATAATACTTTCCAGAATAATACCCTGATCGGCGGTAACTATAGCATAAATAACAGTGGTACAACCAGCGCACTAAATTCCAATAACCAGTTTACCGGTAATAATATCAAAGATTTTTATTTCACCGGTATTCAGACTAGCAATGCACCGGGTGCGCTGATAGAAGGAAACGATATTTCCCGGCCCATGCGTACCACTACCAGCACTTTCCAGGGCATCAGCATTGGTTCGGGTTGCACCGGTGTTACGATCAGCAAAAACCGCATTCACAATACCCACGATGCCATCTCGCTTCCAACAGGTAATTATTTTTACGGGATATACCTTACCGGCGCGGGTATTTCCGGTACCGAGAATATTGTGAAGAACAATGCGATCTATAATATTAATATTCCGAATGGTTCGGTTTATGGTATTTACAATTCGGGTGGAAGCAATACCTATTTCTATAACAATACGATATCAGCAGATAACCCCGATATTACGTACAATACGCTCCGCGGAATTTATCAGGGTAGTGCATTCACGAACGTAAAGTTTATTAATAATAACGTTAGCTTAACCAGTCCGGCAACCTCCAAGCATGCTGTTTATTTAGGCTCGTCCGGCATTTCGCTGGTAAGCGACAGAAATAACCTGTACGTAGGCTCTTCCGGAAATATTGGCTATTACGGTACCGACAAAGCAACACTGGCAGACTGGAAAGCAGTGAACGGAAGTGCCTATGATCAGAACTCCGTTTCTGCAGATCCGCATTACATAAACCTAAGTACAGGTAACCTGAGACCAACCAATGCAGCCCTCAATAATACCGGGCAGATTTTAACTGCGGTTACCGATGATATTACCGGCGCACCCCGCAGCACAACTGCCCCTGATCTGGGTGTCTATGAATTTACGCCTGCAGCAAATGATGCCGGTATTATTGCTTATGTTTCGGCTGCAACTCCAATTGTTCCGAATATTAGTACACCGGTAGTGGTAACGTTAAAGAATTTCGGAACGGCGCCGCTTACTGCTGTTGCCATTAACTGGAGCGTGAACAATGCAGCGCAAACGGTTTACAATTGGACCGGAAATCTGGCGAGTTATCAGACTGTGAACGTTACTCTAGGAAATTATACGTTCCCGGGAGGCAACCATTCGCTGAATATCTGTGCTTCTAACCCGAACGGTGTAGCTGATCCTAACACAGATAATGATTGCCAAACCGTTTCAATAATTGCCTGCACCAACTTTGCCGGTACCTATACCATTAACAAAAACGCTCCGGCTTCAGCCACGAATTTTGTTTCTTTTGCTTCGGTTATAAATTCACTTAAAAGCTGCGGGGTTTCTGCCCCGGTTACGTTCAATGTAGTTGCCGGATCAGGACCTTATAATGAAAATATTTCAATTGATAATATATCAGGTGCAAGTGCTACCAACACCATTACTTTTAATGGCAACGGCAACGTAGTGGCGAGCCCAAGTGCGTTAACCGATATTGTTCTGAAACTGGATGGGGCTAAATACCTTCGGTTTAATAATCTGAAAATTGAGGAGCACCCGAATACCGTTACCGGCGGGGTTATCTGGATGATTAATGGCGCTCAGCAAAATATTTTCAATGGATGCCATTTTACCCACAGTGTAATCAATACAAATGCTTCTTATGGGGTTTATATGCAGGCTGGTTCATCTTTCAATAAATTCACGAATAATACGATTACTGGTGCTTATTATGGTATCTATAATAATGGCATGCCGAACCTGCCAAATAGTAATAACCAATTTATTGGTAATATTCTGAAGGATCAGTTTGCTTATGGTATTTATAGTGCATTCAGTCCTGTTACTTTAATTGAAGGCAATGATATTTCCCGCCCTAACCGGACAAATGGTACCGTTTTTTTTGGTATTAATTTTTCAACCGGGGTTCAGACTACTATAAGCAAGAACCGCATTCATAACACACACGATGTAGTTACCGTTACCGGTGATGTTTATGGTATCTATTATGCTGCAGACGGAACTGCGGGGAATGAGAACATTATAAAAAATAATGTTCTGTATAATTTTAATAATACTGGCGGTACGCTTTATGTTTTGTATAGTGCGGGCAGCAATACGTATTATTACCACAATACTATTTCAGTAGATAATCCGAATGTAAACTTTGCCAACGTAAGAGGAATAGATTATGCCGCACCCGTTACGAATGTTAAGTTTATTGACAACATAATCAGCATAAGCAGCCCTGCTACCCTTAAACATGCTATCTATTTAGGTTCAACGGCTCCCCCGATCATCAGTAATTACAATAACTTATATGTTCCGAATGGGAACGTTGGTTATTTAAGTGGTGATATTGGAACATTAGCGTTGTGGGCACTTGCAAACCAAAACGCCTACGATCAGAACTCATATTCCTTAAACCCGATTTTTGCTAATGCGGTAAGCGGAAATTTACGACCTACTGCTCCGGGAGCGGATAATCTGGGGCAGCCCATTCCAACCGTAACCGATGATATTAACGGAAATTCCAGAAGTACAACCACGCCAGACATTGGTGCATACGAATTCACCATTAATCAGAATGATGTTGGGATTACAAATATTACCGGCCCGGTTGCTACCGGTTGCGGGCTTACTGCTGCCGAAACCATTACTGTAACCATTAAAAACTACGGAACTTCTGCGCAAACCAGTATACCGGTTTCTTATACCCTGAACGCTGGCACCCCGGTAAATGAAACGTTCACCGGAGCGCTGCCTGCTGGTGGCACCGCAATATATACCTTTGCGGCCAAAGCGAATATGGTAACGGGCGGAGTTCATACTTTTGCCGCACAAACTAACCTGCCAAATGACGCAGTAGCTGTAAATAACGATACTACCCTAACAATAACGAATGCATTGGTGCCAACTCTGCCGGCAAAATTCGATTTTGAAACGCCTGTAACTGGTATGAATAAGTTATACAAGGTTACGAATGCAAAATCCAATATTTGGGAAGATGCAGCAGCCAGCTTTGGTACTGGTTCTACCAAAGGTATGATCATGGATGGGGTAGGCCATGCAGGCTGGGTTCCTCCGGTTGGCGTAGTAGATACCTGGACCAGCAATTCGGATAATTTTTCCGGAATATACATCTGTATTTCGCCGGCTGGTGGCCCGGTAGCCGATTCCCTGTATTTAACTTTTGATCTGAAGCAATTATTTAAAGGGGCCTATGTAAATACCAACTTCCGGGTAACCGTGAACGGGACCCAAACCGGTCAGACTTACCAGCCGCCTTTCTCCGGTTTGCCAATTAACTGGCAGAAAGTAAAAGTTGACCTTACCAAGTATATAAATGATCCGTTTGTAAAGATCGGGCTGGAAAGCATCGTGAAAGAAGCGTATGACAACGGTAACGGCACAGCCAACCTGATCGACAACATCGAGATCAGGCGTGTGGGGTATACCGGGGTAAAAGATGCTACGCTTGCCGCTCAACTGAACGTATTCCCAAATCCTGGAAATGGCATCTTTAATGTTGAACTTCCAGAGAGTAAAACTTACGAATTAATAGTATCTGACCTGGCTGGCAAAGTGATGATAAAACAGGTAGTTAAAGGTGGAAGAAGCCAGTTGAAGCTGGAAGGAACTGCCAAAGGCATCTACCTGGTGAAGGTTACTTCAGAAAAGGGCACTGCGGTAAGAAAACTGATCATAGAATAATAAAACGGTATGCTTTTAAGCATAAAAACTCCTGCTGGTTTTCCGGCAGGAGTTTTTTTTTGCCTGATTTTTTGTTCTGCAGTAAATAAATCTCCAGTTTCGGGAGCCAGTTGAACGTTGCTTAACCTTGAATAATGTTTTACACCTGGTGACTCATACCTGGTTACAGGTGGTTCGTTTATACTTTTTCAAAGGAAATCTAAGCGGTTTTCTAAACCAGAACTACCTGTAATTTCTTCCGGCAACTTAGCCTAAATTGTGATTCTTATAGCTACGGATTTACACGGCAAATCTGCGGGGAAGAATACAGCCAATACAAAAACGGGCTGCCGGCTGCTGCAATCCTGCTTTATTCTGAAACGGTATTTAAAAACAGCCGAAAAGTATAAACCTGATCTGAATACTCTCGCGGCGGGGGTAATTTATGGGTAGGATTTTTTTAATGCTTTATATAAGAACAGACTCTAAAATCCTGAAAATATCTAAGTTTGTCTTGTAGTAATCTGATTAACATACATTGTTTGATTAGCTGGTTGGCGTTCATGCCTGAAATTGCTCTGTTCATTCCCATATTATTGAAGTGTAAATAACTATTAAATAGTTTTAGTTAGGATAAGTCGTGTTTATACTGAATAGACACTCTTATTATCAGTTACTTTTTCTCACAAATAATTTGGTTTTTTCAGGGTCCGGCATTTTTAAATGCCGGACATCTGGATTTGCAACTCCATTTTCAGGAGAAAAATGATCATTGAATTTATCCTCATTTTTTTTCACTTCACTCTTTCTTTCAAATGAAAAAACATTTACTCTTTTATCTGGTGTTTCTGCTGCTTGCCATAAATGCTATGGCGCAGGTGCAGCAAAGTACAGTAGTTAGCCTTGGCACAGGTACAACTGCTTCCAAGGATAACGGCCCGATCGTGGTGGATGCCACCGTTCCGACAGGTTATTTTTCCCGGCATATAGGCCTCTATATGGCATCAGATATCTCTGCTGTTCCTTTCACGGAGCGGGTTCTGACTAAAATCGCCTGGTATAAAGATAATGCAGACCCGTATGTTACTACCAGCGGAGCCATGAAGATCTACATAAAACAAACGGCTTTGCAAACTTTGTCACCTCCGATAGGATTTGGTGTAAACTGGAATACGCACTTTACGGGTGCTACTGAAGTGTATACCGTGAACATGCCAAGCATTAGCAGCGGAGCCGGCTGGAAGGAATTCGTATTGCCGAAACCCTTTACCTGGGATGGAACCAGTAACCTGGAGGTGTTCGTGGAATGGACCGGGGTAGGCACTATTACCAACAGCCTGAACTGGCGTTATACAACCGGAGCTGCTACTGCTAATACGCTTACTACTACCGGCACAGGAACGACGGGTCTCCCGGTTTCCGGAAACATTCCGGATATTCGGTTTACCTTTTCTTCTTTCAACAACGATGGCGGCGTAACGGCAATCAACGCGCCGGTTTCGCCGGTTACGGCAAACGTTAGTACGCCAGTTACTGCTACCATTAAAAATTTCGGCATTAACGCAGTAACTACTGCCACCATTGGCTGGAAAGTGAACGGCATAGCCCAACCGGATTATACCTGGAGCGGCAACCTGGCCAGCCAGCAAACCGACGGACCTGTTACGCTGGGTAATTATACTTTTCTGGATGGTTCTCATACCGTTAAGGCTTATACCAAAACCTTAAATGGCGTTGCTGATCCGCTCTCGGCCAACGATACCACTACCGTTCAATTGGTAGCCTGTTCTGCTTTAAGCGGAAATTATACGATCAATAAGAATGCCCCGGTTTCTGCTACCAACTTTCAGTCGTTCAATGCAGTTGCCCAGGCTTTAAATACCTGCGGTGTAGCCGGGCCGGTAATCATAACGGTTACTTCAGGAACAGGCCCATACAATGAGTCGGTTACATTGACCAACGTGCTTGGTACCAGTGCCACCAATACCCTTACTTTTGAAGGCTCAGGCAATACCATTACTTCGGCCAATGAAATCATATTCAAATTGAATAACGCGGATTACGTAAAGCTGAATAACCTGGTAATTACCAATACAAATACCGGGCAAAAGTGTGCCGGGGTACAGTTGATTAACAATTCTGATTTCTTTACCCTTTCGAACAGTACGATTAATATGCCGCAAATAGCTTTTGCGGGTATTGTTGGTATCGTACTAACCGAAGGCACTGGTTCCCAGTATAATGCAACAGGAAATTTTTCTAACAACTCTTTGTTTCAGAACAATATCATCAATGGAGGGTATTATGGTATCCGGATGCATGGACAAGCAGGCGTTCCAACAGGATCTGCTCCTACAGGCGCAGTAAATAACCATTTTATTAATAACCAGATCCGTGAATTTTCCAATTTTGGTATCTCCTTAAGCAATGCCGATGGCACCAAGATTGAGGGCAATATTTTTACCCGCCCGACCCGGACAGATGTTTCAAATTTTCAATGTGTAGTGATCGCTAGCGGATCAATCAATACCCTTGTAAACAAGAATCGTTTCCATAATTCACATGGTGGCGCACCTACAAATACTGGTGGTGCCACTGTTATTTCTATTGAATCTGCTGCTGCTGCCGGTTCGGAGAATATTATCAAGAACAACCTAATCTATAATATCAATCATCAGGGGGTTGTTAATGTAATTAGTATGTTCAGTAATACGGTTACCGGAGCTTATATTTATCACAATACTATTTCTATTGAAAACCCGAACCGCCCGGCCACCAATACCAGCAATATCCGGGCATTTACCGGTGCATCAGGGGTCGGAGGAAATGTTAAATTCATCAATAACATTATTTCTGTAAATATGCCGGGCACCGGCAATAAACACGCTATTTACCTTGGCGCCGCACCGGCTGCCACGTTCGTAAGCAACAACAACGTTTTGTATCTTGCTTCCGGCCAGACCAATGCTTTTACCGGCGCAATAGGTGCTACTAATTACGCGACATTAGCCAACTGGCAGGTGGCCAATACTACCACGCCTTACGATGTGAACAGCGTTGCTATTAACCCGGCATTTACAAGCCTTGCAACCGGCGACCTGAAACCAACAGCATTGGGTGTAAATAATATTGGAGTTCCGGTCGTACCAACCGTTGCCGATGATTTTATGGAGGTAACCCGCAACGCAACCACTCCTGACCCGGGCGCTTATGAGTTCGACGTGAATGATGCCGGTGTATCGGCCATCACAGCTCCAAATTCCGGCTGTAACCTCTCGAACCAGGCAGTAATTACCATTACCGTAAACAACTTCGGAACGGCGGCTTTAAGCAATATTCCGGTTTCGTATACAATTAATGGCGGCACTCCTGTAACGGCGATTATTGCTGGTCCGATTGCTGCGGGCGCAACCGCAACGTATTCTTTCACGGCAACTGCTAACTTAAGCACACCAGGTTCTTACAGCATTGTAGCCAGCACCAACCTTGCCGGCGACGCGCTTGCTCCCAACGATGCTTTCACCAAAGTAGTTGTTTCTTCTGCGACACCAGCAATACCGACAATCACTGCCGGTGGCCCAACCACTTTCTGTACTGGTGGCTCGGTGGTATTGACCGCTGCTTCTACAACTACCGGCGCAACTTTCACCTGGTTTAAAGATGGTGTAGCGATCACTGGTGCAACAGCAGTTACTTATACTGCCACTACTGCTGGTAATTATACTGCGGTGGCTACTGCGAACGGTTGCGCCAGCCCGGCTTCAGCGGTAACTACTGTAACGGTAAACTCAATTACAGCAGTACCAACTATTACAGCAGGTGGCCCTACAACTTTCTGTACAGGAGGTTCTGTTACGTTAACAGCTGCATCGACCACAACTGGAGCTACTTTCGCCTGGTATAGAAATGGTACAGCGATCACGGGCGCAACAGCAGCAACTTATTCGGCTTCTATGGCGGGTAATTATACCGCAATTGCAACAGCAAACGGTTGTTCCAGCGGATATTCGACAGTTATAATTGTAACAGTTAATACAATCGCAGCTACCCCAACCATTACTGCCAGTGGCCCTGCAACCTTCTGTACTGGTGGCTCCGTGGTATTGACTGCAGCTTCTACGACTACCGGCGCTACTTATACCTGGTCCCTGAATGGCACGCCAATTACCGGCGCCACTTCGGCCACTTATATTGCCACTACTGCTGGTAACTATACTGCAATAGCTACGGCTAACGGTTGCGCCAGTCCGGCTTCGGCAGTTATTACTGTTACTGTAAATGCTGCTCCGGCTATACCAACTATTGCCGCCAGCGGGACGACAACTATTTGTGCAGGTGGTTCTGTTACGTTAACGGCTGCTTCTACTACCGCCGGCGCTACTTATACCTGGTCCCTGAATGGTTCGGCAATTACGGGTGCTACTGCTGCTACTTATACTGCTAATACAGCAGGAAACTATACTGCTACGGCTATTTCAGGAACCTGTACAGCAACGTCAGCCGCTACTGTTCTTACAGTTACTCCGCTACCGGCTACCCCAACTATTACGCGTAACGGATTCACGTTGACTTCCAGCAGCGCAACGGGCAACCAGTGGTATAAGGATAGCAATATTCTTACCGGAGAAACCAATGCCACTTATAATGCTACTGCCAATGGATCTTACACGGTAGTGTTTACCGACAATGGCTGCAGCTCTGCAATTTCAAATGCGGTTAACATTACCAACACCGGCCTGGCCGACGATCTGGCTAATTTGCAGGTTGCTGTTTTCCCGAACCCTTCAACTGGAATATTCAACGTTACTTTACCGGAAAACCAGACTTACAAGTTATTGGTAACCGATTTGACGGGCAAAGTGATCCAGCGTCAAACTGTTAACAACAGTAAGGTTCAGTTAGATATCCATACGGCAGCTAAAGGGATTTACCTGCTCCGTATTTCCGGCGAAAACGGTTTGGCCGTACGTAAGCTGGTAGTCGAGTAAGCGCAAAACGCTATCCTTTTTATCACGAAAAGTCCTTCTGTATTTTGCAGGAGGACTTTTTTTTATACATTATTGCTCTATTTTTAAATTAATTTAACTGCGGATTAGGAATTGGTTCTTGGCCTATACTTGGATGAAATTTAAGTTTAATTAAAAACCAAACGGGAGGTCCGACTGCATTAAAAGCCTCCTGATTTTTTATCAGGTAAATAAGCAGCCGCCTCTAATTGTATTGCATCATTAAAAATTCTATAGTCCCGCACCTTGTTGCAGGGCTTATATTTTTCCTTATGAGGATCTGGAAGGATAGGGTAGGAACACTGTGAAAATTTACAGCCAGCTTGCATTAACTTGAATATGTGATTAGTGGCCTGTTAAGAAAAAATGGAATGCATGAAAAAATAGTTTGTATTTGCTTTAAATGCATTTCTTTGCATATGCAAATAAAGAAGGTTTTAACAGGTTTTATCCATTTTGTTGTATGGTTGCTATTTGCTACCATGCCACCCATTATCTTTTACGATGCGCCTTTTAATAAAAGTTATTCGCAGACGTTAGCCTTGCCTTATTATTGGCTGTTTGTTTTCTTCTATATCTTTATTTTTTATTTTATTACCTATTATCTTATTCCGAAATTCTACCTGCGGAAAAAGTATGTTTGGTATTTCGTAAGCATGTTCCTGCTATTTGCAGTGTGTTATTTTCTGAAGCCTTTTGAGTTGATGTTTTATCATAGTTCTTCCTTTACTGAAGAAATACCTTATCAACCTTTTGGCCCGGATATTATAAGTATTTTCACCTATATAATGGTTGTTTCGATGGGGATTGCGCTGCAGATTATCACCCAATGGCGGCGCGCTGAAAAGGAGAAATTAGAGGCGGTTGCTGAGAAAAAGACGGCGGAATTGTCTTTTCTGAAAGCTCAGATCAATCCCCATTTCCTGTTCAATACCCTTAACAATATTTATTCGCTGGCCATTACCCAAAGCCCGAACACGGCGCCTTCCATCATGGAACTTTCTAACATTATGCGCTATGTAACCGATGATGCTACCAAAGATTTTGTAACCGTGGATAGGGAGGTGGATTGTATCCGCGACTATATCAGCCTGCAGAGTTTGCGCCTGGGGGAGAGCACGCAGGTGATTTTTGAAGTAACAGGCCAGACCGAAAATAAAAAAATTGCGCCTTTAATTCTGATGACCTTTATTGAGAACAATTTTAAATACGGTGTTTCAAACCACGAAAAGACAAATATTACCATCAAACTAATATCTGATGATCAGAAAATAGGTTTCTTTTGCCAGAATAAAATCTTTGTGCACCACAACCAGATGGAAACAACCGGAATCGGCTTGTCCAATACCCGCAACCGGCTCGAACTTGCTTACCCAAACAAACATTCTTTAGATATAAGCAATAATAATGGACTTTATACCGTACATTTAACATTGCAGGAATAGTAATATACTCTTTCTCAGGAAACATTTTAAAAGACAATGACCTTGACTAGCGTTGCGATTGATGATGAACCTCTGGCCCTGGAGTTGATTAAAAATTATGCCGGACAATTGCCAGGCCTGGAATTAGTGAAAATCTTCAATGACCCCATTGCTGGCGTACATTTTTTAAAAAGTAAACCGGTAGACCTGCTCTTTATAGATATCAATATGCCGGATATTTCCGGCCTGGATCTGGTACGTTCTCTAAAAGTAAAACCGCTTATTATTTTCACCACTGCTTATAAAGATTTTGCTTTCGATGGTTTTGAACTGGAAGCCATCGATTATCTTTTAAAACCTTTCGATTTCGATCGTTTTTCGAAGGCTGTACAAAAGGCCCAGGATTTTTATTCCTTTAAACATGGTGCTCAAACCGATACCGAAGAAAGTCTGTTCGTGCACTCGGAATACAAACTGATAAAAATTCCCATCAGCCAGATAGAATACATTGAAAGCCTGGAAGATTATATCAGGATCCATCTTACGAATGCAAAACCAGTGCTTACGCTTATGTCTTTAAAGAAAGTGTGTGAAAAGCTGCCACATGATAAATTTAAAAGGATCCACCGGGGTTATATCATACCGGTTAGTAAAGTAAAAGCCATTGCTAACCGTAAAGTACTTTTAACTTCCGGCAAAGAATTGCCGATCAGCGAAAGTTACCTGCAGTTCATCCAGGAATGGAAAAATTCCTGACTTAATCCGCTTATTGCATCATTTACTTAAAAGAAATTCAGATTGGTTTTCTGTTTCTTTCTTTCTTTCCTGTATACCAGAATTAATGTCTTTCAATTACCTGCGTAGCTCCAACACATACTTTCTAATCGAAAAACCATAGCGTTTTTCAGCGGAATAGAAGCGGTTTACTGCTGCTTTAAAAGCATGGACCTGATTTAAAGGCTAAAAAAGCTATGGTTTTGATTACTAAAACGCATTATGGATTAAATGAAAGTGCTTTTGTTACTTTCAATAATCTTTCTATTACAGTTCAACAACAATAACCTCCATATTCTATTCCATTTAACCTGTATAAGTAAGTTTCTTACGGTTCCGGCCAACGCGCAGCTTTCGCAATTCAAGGATAATTTATTGCTGGTTGCATTTTCTTTTAATAAAAAGGGCTTCTGAATCTAATTCTTGGGAATGCAATAAAAACGATAATTTTTTAATATAAAAAAGTCTGCCGGAATATGCTGTCAATAATGAGGTCCTGTATTCATCGACTGAAAGTACCTTTCTACCGATACTTCTTCCCTCAGTCGAACCTAATCTTTTAGTTTTACTAATTGGTTCACCAATATCAATGGCTTTCTAAGGCTGTTAATTGATTTGTTTAAAGCATAAACGAGCTCCGGAAGAAGAAATAGCAGTTAAAATCAAGTCAGGTAAAAACGCTGGTTTAGGTTTGGTTACGCTTTCCTAAGTTATTAAAAAAGTTGTGATGTACACGGGAAGGTCAAGGAGATTATCAGGTTAAATATATAAATAGTATTTATGCCAGATATGATGAAAAGGGAGGTTTGTGATCGGGAATAGTAAAATTGTTTTTATGCAACATTATTCGTTGCCATTTAATACTATTTAATGAAAAAAAAATATTATTAACATCTTTTGGGCGGCAATTCTACTTCAGGTAAATGCGCAGACGTATTCGAATAGCCCCGTGCCGGTTGCTGGCTTTACAGTTTTCTATACTGTGAACGGCGGAACTCCTTTTAGCCAGATCTACACCGGCTCTCTGGTGAGTGGTGCGACTACAAATTTTAGCTTTACTACATGGGCAAACTTGTCTGTTGCCGGCACTTATAACGTTGAGGTTACCGTGACGATGACCGGCGACCCGGTGGCAGCCAATAATGCTACTATGTATACCGTCATAAATACTTCGTACAACGGACTTCCGCCGGTTTTCGATTTTGAGCCTGGTGGAAACGGTATTGCCCAGTTTAAGGCTATAACCAAAACCAGATCTGCTATTTCAGAAGACGCAGGAGCGAGCTTCGGTTCAACATCTACGAAAGGAATGATCATAGATGGGGTAAATCATACAAGCTGGAACGTTCCAACGGTGGTTGTTGATCCCTGGAACAGCAACGCAGTAAATTTCTCAGCTGTGTATATCTGTTTCTCTACAACGGGAGGCAGTGCTAACGATTCGCTGCTGCTCACCTTCGACCTGAAGCAGTTATACAAAGCTGCCAATGTCAATACCAACTTCCGGGTTACTGTAAACGGTGCCCAGGTAGGCCCAACGTACCGTCCGCCATTCTCCGGCATGCCGATCAACTGGCAAAAAGTAAAAGTGGACCTGAGCCAGTACAAAAATGACCCGAACATCCAGATCGGCCTGGAAAGCAGCGTGAAGGAAGCTTACGCCAATGGTGCCGGCACTGCCAACCTGATCGACAACATCGTGATCAAACGAGTAACCGGACCAACCTGCGTGAAAGACGATCTTCTGCAAAGCCTGGTAAATGTATTTCCAAACCCATCAGCTGGACTTTTCAATGTTTCCTGCCGGAAGGAAAAACCTATACGTTAACGGTATTGGAACTGAGTGAAAAAGTGATAAGCGCTCTTACTGTAGCTTCTGAGAAAAACGTGATGGATTTCATAAGCCTCGCGAAAGGAATTTACCTGTTGAGAATCCAGAGCGTAACCGAAAACGTGGTCCGCAAATTAGTAATCGAATAAGGTAAAAGTAATCATGTAAAGTAAATATAACTGTTTTAAGAAGGAGGCTTTTAGCCTCCTTTTTTTTGTGCCTGCTGAATTTTAGCAGGATCAGAAAAGATCATGGCGCATAAAAACGCTATGGTTTTTTACCTGAAAAGTCTTTCCCGGGAAATCCTGGCATTTCCATGCAAGCCTGTTCATCGAGGGAAAATGCCTGTGTACCGATGCTTCTTCGAAAAGTTAAGTTAGTTCTAGTATTTTCCAAAGCAGTTAAAAGAAACCCTGGTCTGAATTAGAGCTTAATTCCGGAAAACGGTATGGTCTGGGCCATCAAAACTGCCAGATAAAAGATTCTGGAATTTTAGTTGTGAGTCCTATTTCCATTAAAGCAGAGTGCTGGGAAATCGCCGTACAGCCAGCTTTTCTCGATCGACTTTGCTGAAGCTTTCAGAGAAGAAGATTACGCTATAACAATAAATTCATCTTTCACTTTAATTAATATTTTAATGAAAAATCTTTTATTTCTTACCCTTCTTTGTTTAGGGTTAATGGGCGGTGCAAGGGGGCAAACTTGTACTTCCACTATTAGTTCCTATCCTTACTATCAGAATTTTGAAGCCGGAGCAGGTGGCTGGACTTCGGGTGGTAACAATTCTTCCTGGGCTTTGGGACAACCTAATAAACTGGTTATAAACTCAGCCGCATCCGGAACGAAGTCCTGGGCAACTAACCTGTCAGGTAACTACAATGCGAACGAGCAATCTTTTGTAGAAAGTCCGTGTTTCAATACTAATTCGCTAACGCAGCCGGTTGTTGAAATGAAGATCTGGTGGAACTCCGAATTCAGCTGGGATGGTGCCGTTTTGCAGTCTTCTATCGATAATGGTGCTACTTGGCAGATTGTAGGTGCCAATGGTGATCCGAATAACTGGTACAACGATAATTCAATTGGCGCTGGACCGGGTGGCCAGCCCGCTGCTTCCGCTATCGGCTGGACCGGCAGAACGGGTTTCACCCCGGGCAACGGCTCCGGTAACTGGGTTGTAGCCAAACATGCATTAACCGGCCTGGGTGGTAAAACCAGCGTGAAACTGCGCATTGCCTTCGGTTCTGGCCCCACTACGGAAGATGAAGGATTCGCATTCGATGATGTGTCGGTTTATGAATTGCCGGCGAACGATGCCAGTGTAGCTTCAATCACCAATCCGGTAGTTTCAATACAGCCGAATGTAAGCACTCCAATTACGGTAACGATTAAGAACCATGGCTCGACAGCCCTAAGCACTGCTACTTTAGGGTTTAGCGTGAATGGTGCCGTTATTTCAAACAATTTTGCTTTTAGCGGAAATCTGGCTACAAATCAGGTTTCTGCTCCGGTAGTTATCGGTAATCATACTTTTCCGGCCGGAGTATATACCATTAAAGCCTGGACCCGCTTGCCGAATAGCGTTCCAGATGGCAACCCAGGCAACGATACTATAAGTGTGCAGGTTTACTCTTGTACTTCCCTGAGCGGAACTTATACCATAAATAAACTAATTCCGGCTTCTGCTACTAACTTTCAATCGTTTACCGCAGCTTCTCTGGCCATGTTAAACTGTGGGGTAAGCGGTCCGGTTACTTTTAACGTAGTATCAGGCAGCGGACCCTATACTGAAGCTGTAACGTTCGGGAATATACCGGGAGCCAGTGCCACCAATACAATTACTTTCAACGGTAATGGCAATACCATTCTGCGGCCTGCTGCTTCTCCAGCCGATGGGGTATTGAAATTATCCGGCACCAAATTTTTCCGGTTTAATAATTTACAGGTTGAAACGGACCCGGCAACGGTTAATTGGGCGGTGCTTAAACTGGAAAATGCAGCTGCAAACAATATCTTCAGCGGCTGTACTTTTACGCATAGCATTACCACCACATCTGCCGCATCACAAGCCGTCCTGATCATGCAGGGATGCACCAGCAACAACTTCCAGGATAATACCATTATTGGTGGTTACTATGGAATATTGAACAACGGGTCGTCACCCTTGCCAAATAATAATAACCAGTTCTCGGACAACATTTTTAAAGACCAGAATTTTTACGCCTTTTCTTCCTCAAACGCAAATAATATTATTGTCTCGGGGAATGATATTAGCCGGTCTCTAAGAACAAACGGGACCAGCTTTTACGGAATAAATTTTGGACCCGGAAGTTTAGGGATAATGATAAGCAAGAACCGGATCCATAATACCCACGATGCAGCTACTGCAACAAACGGAACAGTATACGGCATCTATATGAGCGCACCAGGTACTTTGGGTGCAGAGAATATTATAAAGAACAATATTATCTATAATATCAATTGCGGGGGCGGTACGCTCTATGCTTTCTACAACAGCAATGCAAATAATACCTATTACTACAACAATACTGTTTCGGCCGATAACCAGGGTGTGAATTACAATATACTGCGGGGGATTCATTTTACGACTAGTACTGCAAACGTGCAGTTCATTAATAATAACCTGAGTTTAAGCAGCACGGCTACCACCAAGCATGCAATTTACCTGAGCAATCAAACGAATTCGTTATACACCAACAATAATAACTTTTACCTGGGTACTTCCGGAAATGTAGCCTATTACTTAGGAGCAAATGTAATTACCCTTACCGCCTGGAAAATTGCCAACAGTAATACTTACGACCAGGCATCAGTTTCTGCAGATCCGCTTTTTGTAAACGTACCTACAGGTAATCTGAAACCTACTAACCCCATCCTGAATAATATTGGCCAGGTTTTAACCGCAGTAACGGACGATATTACCGGTACTCCCCGCAATGCTACTACACCTGACCCGGGTGCGTACGAATTTACCCCGGCAGCGAACGATGCAGGCATTTCCGCAATACTATCGCCGGTTTCACCTGCAACCCCGAGTGTGAGCTTGCCGGTAACGGTAACGCTCAGTAACTATGGGTTAAGTCCGCTGACTTCGGTTACTATAAACTGGTCGATCAACAGTATTGCCCAGTCACCTTTTACCTGGACCGGCCACCTTACCACCAGTCAATCAGCAAACGTAACCATTGGCAATTATACTTTTGCGGGCGGCATTTTTGCCCTTAATATCTGCACAAGTCTGCCAAATGGCGTTGCCGATCCAAATGCCATAAATGATTGCCGAAGTATGAGTGTTATCTCCTGTAATGCGTTAGCGGGTACCTATACCATCAATAAAAATGTGCCGGCTTCAGCTTCCAACTTTGTATCATTTACCACTGCTGTAAATACATTGGTAAGCTGCGGCATTACTGCGCCGGTTACCATAAATGTTGTTGCCGGTTCTGGCCCTTATAATGAGGTGTTCGAAATTTTTAACATTAACGGAACCAGTGCAACGAATACTGTAACGTTCAATGGCAATGGCAATACTCTAAGCAGTCCAAGTCCGGCAGCAGATGCAGTTGTTAAATTAAACGGTGCCAAACACATCCTTTTCAATAACCTGAATATCGAAGTGCATGCGAATGTATCAGGAGGATCGGTCGTTTCGCTTGTGAATAATGCTCAGAACAACACGTTCAGCGGGTGCACAATCACACATAGCAAAACCATCACTGCTACTTCATATGCAGTTTCCCTGCTAACCGGAAGCAGCAACAATACCTTCCAGAACAATACCCTTATCGGGGCTTATTATGGTATTTATAACGGTGGTGCTTTCGCTGTTCTAAACTCGGGTAATCAGTTTATCGGAAACACCCTGAAGGATATGTATAATGCAGGTATTTATAATTACTTTGGTCCAAACACGCTGATAGAAGGAAATGATATTTCCCGTCCTACGCGTACCAATGGCATACTTTTTCATGGTATCTACAACGCAACAGCGGGCAGCACTGCCGTAATTATCAGCAGGAACCGGATCCATAATACCAATGATGCAGCAACCGCTACGGCAGTTAACGTATACGGAATTTACACAAGCGCTCCGGGTGCGGTTGGCTCCGAGAACATCGTAAAGAATAATGCGATCTATAACCTCAATAATACCGGAGGAATGGTTTATGGCCTGTACAATTCGAATTCCGGCAATACTTACTATTACAATAACACGGTAGCCGTAGATACTGCATCGGGCAGCTACAATGCAGTGTATGGCATGTACTTTACCGCTGCTTCCCAGAACGTGAAATTTGTGAACAACCTGGTTAGTTTAACCAGTACGGCAACTACCAAATATGCGCTTTACCTGGCAACAAACGGAATTATGCTGATCAGCGATTATAACGATCTGTTTGCACCGGGCGGTCACGTAGGTTATCTGGTAAATGCATTCACCACGCTGGCAAACTGGAAAACGGTGAATACTGCGGCTTACGACCAGAATTCCGTTTCTCTTGATCCGTTATTTGTAAATGTTGCCTTAGGAAACCTTTATCCAACAGAACCAAACCTGAATAATTTAGCGCAGCCTTTAACAGCCGTAACCGACGACATAACCGGAGCTCTTAGAAGCGTAACTATGCCGGATATTGGGGCCTTTGAGTTTAACATCAATGTGAACGATGTAGGGGTGATTGCAGTTTCCGGTCCGGTAGCTACCGGCTGCGGACTTACGAATGCGGAAACCATTACCATTACCCTTAAAAATTTTGGTAATGTTGCCCACACTTCCATACCGGTTTCTTATACCATTAACGGTAACGGAACGGTGAATGAAACCTTTACCGGTTCGCTGGCTCCGGGTGCTACTGCCCCTTACGCGTTCACGGCTAAAGCAGACCTAAGTGTTCCGTCAACTTTTGAAATAATTGCCCGGACCAACTTAATCGGAGATGCCAATGCGTCTAATAATGCCGATACGCTGAATATAACCAATTCCCTGATCACGGGTATGCCGGTTACTTTAAACTTCGAAACGGTTGCTACCGGAATTACCCGCTTCCGCAAAGTGGTTAATCCAAAATCGAACATTGCTGAAGATGTGGCTGCCAGCTTTGGTGCTACTTCTACTAAAGGCCTGATCATGGATGGTGTTAATCATGCAGGTTGGGTTATGCCTTCCGGGCTTACCGATCCGTGGACTACTAATCCGGATAACTTTGCCGGAGCTTATATCTGCTTTGATTCAACTGGCGCCGCCGCTAACGATACGCTGCTGCTGACCTTCGACCTGAAGCAGTTATACAAAGCTGCCAATGCCAATACAAACTTCCGGGTTACTGTAAACGGCACTCAGGTAGGGCCTACGTATCTTCCTCCATTCTCAGGTACACCAATTAACTGGCAAAAGATCCGAGTTGACCTGAGCCAATACAAAAATGACCCTTTCGTAATGATCGGTCTGGAAAGCAGCGTAAAGGAAGCTTACGATAGCGGTAACGGTACAGCCAACCTGATCGACAACATCGAGATCAAACGCGTTGCCGGCCCAACTGCACCAACCGGCCTGAACGAGCATACGCTGCAAAGCAACGTGCAGATCTATCCGAATCCATCGAATGGCCAGTTCAAGGTTGCTCTTACCAAAGGCAAAAACTATTCATTTACGGTATCGGATCTGAGCGGAAAAGTGATCAGAACCCAAACAACAAGAAAGGAAGATAATATGCTGGATATGACCGGCGTTGCCAAAGGAATTTATCTGCTGAAAATTCAGAGCGCCACCGAAAGTGTGGTTCGCAAACTGGTAATTGAGTAAGGTAAAAAATTAATTAAGTATAGTAAAGTAAAATGGTTAAAGAAGGAGGCTTTTAGTCTCCTTCTTTCTTTTGAGCCTCCTGCATTATTATCAGGATGAATCTCCCCGGATTAAAAACGCTATGATTTTTTATCAGAAAAGTCTCCAGGAATATTCGGGCATTTTTTTGCAAGCCTGTTCGTCGATACAAAGTGCCTGTTTGCCGATACTCTTTCGGAAGGGCAAATCTATTGTTGTATTTTCAAACAAGTTATTTATAGGAATTTCTGAAAGTAATATAGAAGATCTCTATTGAATTGCTTGGTTTACCATCATCATATCTCCACGGAATGTGAACCATCAACAAAACAAAAGCAGGAAGAAAGCCGGGAAAGCAAGCTACCAATTAGACGCACTCAAACTTCCATAATAGCAGGTTGTTGCATTTAACACAAGAAAATAAATTTATTACATCAATCACTTTTTAATGAAAAAATTAATACTAATTGCCTGTAGCCTGTTAGCAGCCTACGGAAGCAAAGCCCAGGATGCGGGGGTAAATGCGATAAGCTCCCCAACTTCATCGGTACTTTCAGGGGTAAGCCAACCCGTTAGCGTAACGCTTAAAAATTATACCGCCTCCGCATTAACTTCTGCCACGTTGAGTTTCAGCGTGAATGGCGTAGTGCAGCCCTCTTTTTCCTGGTCGGGGAATATAGGAGCGAACGGAACATCGGCTTCAATTGCAATCGGCAATTTTACTTTCCCGGCAGGCTCGCATAAAATTAAAGCCTGGAGCAAAATGCCGAACGGCGTAACCGATACAAACGCAGCAAATGATTCGGCCAGCATCACCATTTTTTCCTGCTCGAGCCTGAGCGGAAATTACACGATCAATAATAATGCAGCCGCTTCGGCTACCAACTTCACCTCAGTAAGCGCAGCAGCCCAGGCTTTAGCTTTATGCGGAGTAAATGGCCCGGTTACTTTTACAGTAGCCCCGAATTCAGGACCTTATAACGGAGTGGTTAATTTGCCGGTGATTTCCGGAACAAACGCTACTAATAAGGTTACTTTTGAAGGCAATGGAACCATCATTTCCGGAGCGGGCAGCCAGGGTCTGATCAATTTCAGTGGTGCTGATTACGTGAAGGTGAATAATTTTAAAATAAATGTAGACCCGGCTTCTACAACCAGTTCGGGCGTTTATTTTAGTAATATTTCCGAAAACGATATTATTTCGAATTGTACCATAAACCTGTCAGTGTCATCCACAGGAATGAACATGAGTGGTATAGCGGCCGGAAACTTCAGTGGTAACAACGTTAATAACCTGCTCATTGAGAATAACATCATCAATGGCGGAAATAACGGAATTTTATTGTCCGGAACGGGCACAAATACTGGTAACCAGATCATTGGCAATATCGTGCGGGACTCCCGTGCTTATGGCATTTACATAGCCAACGGCGGTTCAGGCACCCTAATAGAAGGAAACGACATCAGCCGGCCGACCCGGGTCAACACCCAGGGTTTTTATGGCATTACCCTTCAGGGTACAACTATTAATACCATTGTGAACAAGAACCGCATCCACAATACTCACGATGTGTCTTCAAATCCGCTATCATTTGTGCGTGCTATTCATACAACGGCAGCTGCTCCTGTAGGAAGTGAAAATATTATCAAGAACAACCTGATCTACAACATCACCAATAACGGCGGTCCGTTATACGCTTTAGCTAATGAGGGAGGGAGCGGTACTTATTACTATCATAATACCGTTTCAGCCGATAACCCGAATATTATTTACACCACGGTGAGCGGACTCTATATTCAACTTGCTGCAAGCAACCTGAAATTTATCAATAATATCGTTTCGCTTACAACATCTTCCGTGGTATCACACGCAATTTATCTTAATAGTAATGCTGTTTCGCTGGTAAGTAACAACAACGATCTGGTAGTTGGGGGCTCTGGCCATATTGGTTATTATCCGTCAGTAAATTTTACCACCCTGGCTGACTGGAGAATGGCAAACGGAGGTATTTATGACCAGAATTCCCTATCAGTAGACCCATTATTCGTTAACGCTACTTATCTGCAGCCTTTGGCACTTGCTTTAAATAATGCGGGGCAGTCATTACCAGCCGTAACGGATGCTATAAATGGCGTAACCCGCAGCACAACTACGCCTGACATGGGCGCTTACGAGTTTACCCCGGTTGCTAACGATGCTGGCGTAACAGCCATAAATGCTCCGACTTCCCCGGTTACCCCGGGCAGCCAGCCGGTAAGTTTTACCCTGAAAAACTTTGGAACGGCTACGCTTACTTCAGCAACCATTGGCTGGAGCGTGAATAATGTAGCACAAACACCATATTCATGGACCGGTAGCTTGAACAGCTTACAGGCTACGGCTACCCCGGTAACCATTGGTAATTATACATTCCCAACGGGTAATCTTACGCTGAAAGTCTGGAGCCAGAACCCAAATGGTGTTGCTGACGGATTGACGGCCAACGATACCACGGTTTTGAATATTGTTTCCTGCGCCCCTTTAGCAGGTAACTATACTATCAACAAGAACAACCCTACGGCGGGCACGAATTACCAGAGCTTTGCGGAAGTAGTTCAGAAACTTAATACGTGCGGCGTTTCAGGTCCGGTTACTATTACCGTAGCTTCCGGAACCGGACCTTATAACGAACAGGTTGAGATCATGAATATTCCTTATACCAGCGCTACCAACACCGTTACTTTTGAGGGCAGCGGCAATACCGTTTCGGCTACGCCGGTGGCAAAATTGGGTATTATTGTTTTGAACGGAGCGAAATTCGTGAAGGTGAACAACTTTGTGATTACGGCGCCTACGGGAGTAACTTCCGTAATGGGCATTCAGCTGCTCAATTCGGCCAATAATAATACGATCTCCAACAACACCGTTAATTTGCCTGCTACAGGAAGTGTGTCAAATGTAAGCGGGATAGTTGCCGGAGCAAGTCTTTTTGATAAAGGAAATAATACCAGCTTTACAAAGATCCAGAATAACATTATTTACGGAGGTGGTATCGGGATCAAGATATTGGGTAATACTGAGGGAGTTCATGCAGTAAATAACCAGATCACGGGCAACCAGGTAAGGGATTCTTATTATACCGGCATCAGTATTAACGATGCAAATGGTACCCTGGTAGAAGGAAATGACATTAGCCGCCCTACGCTTACAGCTTCCGGAAATTTCACGGCTATTGAACTTTTCGCGGTCACCAGGAATAGTATTATCAGCAGGAACCGGATCCATAATACCCACGACATGATACCAACCACTACATCTTATGTATATGGTATTAGTGTAAACAACGCAGCATCAACTCCTGGTAATGAGAATATTATTAAGAATAACCTGATTTACAAAGTTAATATTAAAGGGGGGAATTTTATCGGACTGTATAATAGCGGCAGTAACGGTGCCTATTTCGACCACAATACTGTGGCAACAGACCCGGCGGACAACTATAACACAGTAAATGCTGTGTACTTTGGTGGGAATATCAGCAACGTAAAGTTCAGAAATAACATTATTTCCTTACTAGGTCCGGCTACTAATACCAACTTTGCTATTCATGTGTCAAGCGCCGGAATTTCTCTGGAAAGCAACAATAATGATCTTTATGTAAGTTTTGGAGGCTTTATTGGCTATTTCAATGGTGTGCCAAAACTTACCTTGGCTGATTGGAAGACAACAAATCTGAATGCCTATGATCAGAACTCTGTTTCAATTAATCCGGTATTTACAAACTTTGCTACCGGCGATCTGAAACCAACTGCTGCCACGCTCGACAACCTGGGCCAACCAATTGCTAACGTTACCGACGATTTCCTTGGAATTTCCCGCAACGTAACCACACCGGATATGGGCGCATATGAATTCGTGACAATCGGCAATGACGTAGGTATCGTGGCGGTTTCCGGCCCAAGCATTACCGGATGCGGTTTATCTGCTACCGATTCTATTACGGTTACGATCAAGAACTTTGGAACCATTACCCAGACTTCCATTCCTGTTAGTTATTCAGTAAATGGTGTTGATATTCCTGCTCCTGAAACCTTTATCGGTTCCATTGCCTCGAACGCTACCGCTACGTATACTTTCAGCACCAAAGCAAACCTGGCAACTGCTGGAAATTACCAGATAACTGCTACTACCCAGCTTGTAGGCGACAACATTGTTAACAACAATCCTAATACCTTATATCTGACCAATACCCTGCTGCCCAACCTGCCGGTGGTATTCGATTTTGAAACGCAAGCTTCGGGTATTGCCGGCATGCGCAAAGTTGTAAATTCAAATTCTTCTATCGTCGGAGATCCTGCTGCGAGTTTCGGTACCGGTTCTACCAAAGGAATGATCATGGATGGTGTTGATCATGCCGGCTGGGTTGCTCCAACAGGAACTACTGATCCCTGGACAACAAATCCGGATAATTTCGCGGCTGTTTCCTTCTGTATTCCGACAGGAAGTGGCGCGGCTACTGATTCTCTGAAATTGACTTTCGACCTGAAGCAATTGTTCAAAACTGCTATTGAAAATACCAATTTACGGGTAACGGTAAATGGCGCACAAGTTGGTCCTACTTATCGTCCGGTTTCCGGAACCAATAACTGGCAGAAAATTAAAGTAAACCTGAGCTCTTATTTAAACACTGGTTCCATATTGATCGGTCTGGAAAGCAGCGTAAAAGAAGCTTATGACAGCGGCAACGGTACTGCCAACCTGATCGACAATATTAATGTGAGCCGTGTATCAGGAGTTACAGGGGTGAAAGACTATCTGTTGCAAAGCCTGGTAAACGTTTATCCGAACCCGAGCAACGGTATCTTTAATATAGAGCTTCCGAAAGGAAAAGCTTACGAACTGGAAGTAACAGACCTGACCGGAAAAGTGCTTAAAAAGCTGAACGCTAAGGGAGGAAGCAATCAGCTGAACCTGGAAGGAAAAGCAACTGGTATTTATCTGCTGAAAGTTTCTGGGGATAATGGTTCTGCGGTTCGTAAACTGATCGTGGAATAGAAAAAAACGCTATCCTTTTTAAGAGAAAAAGTACCCCGGAGCATAATCTCCGGGGTACTTTTTTTTAGTTCCGGCCATCCTTATACCCTGGTCTTTAAATCCTTGTTTTTGTCTGTTAATAGCTGCGAAAGGTCGGTTCGGGCATACTTTTTATTTATTCAGGGATAGAAAACCTTTGTTTAGACATACCTCCGATGAGGGCCAATCCTTTAACAATATATTTCACTGGTATATAATTAAGCTTGGAAAGGAATGCCTATGGAAAACTGAAAACGAAAACTATTCCCGAAACTTTAAATTTTCATCATTCAACATTCACTTAATGAAAAAAAGATTATTACTTACCGTTGCAGCGGCCCTCAGTCTTCAGGCTAAAGCACAAACCTATACCCATGCCACCGTGCCCGTTACAGGCTTTTCGGCCGACGTAATTTCCGATGGGCCAGGTACCGCAATAAGTTCTGCCCCGTACGATATAGACGGAGTGGGATTTAACCTGGTAGCCCAGAATTTTGTTAACCCTGCAAACCAGACCCCGGTTTCATATTTACCTACCGGGGGGCTTATTAACAGCGCCGCTACCGCAGGGCTTAGTTTTCAGATGGCGCCTTACAATGCCAACAATTCCCTGCGAATAACTACTGCAAACAATACAGATACTATTGTATTTGTAACGCCTCGCGCTGCTCATAAAATTAACCTGCTCATAACTTCGGCTTATGGCTGTACTTTTACCGCAACCCTTAATTTTACCGATGGAACCACGGAAACATTTTCTGGCAATGTTGTTCCTAACTGGTTTGATGGTACTGCACCTATTGCAATTAAAACGATTGGTCGGGTAAAAAGAGCAGACAACACGATCGAAAACCCAGCCAATAACCCGCGCCTATACCAGTATGCTTTTACGTTGAATGCAGCTAATACCAGCAAGCTCATACAAAGTATAAAATTTACCAAAACATCTACACCTGCAAACGAAATACTGCATGTATTTGCGGTATCGGCCAGTACGTTATTGCCGAATGATATCGGGATAACTGCTATTTCAGCGCCTACTTCGCCGGTAACTCCGGGCATAAGCCAGCCAGTAACGGTAACCGTAAAAAACTTCGGTTCGAGCCCGCTTAATACTGCAACCCTGGGTTTTAGCATTAACGGGAATACCGTTTTAAATAACTATGCTTTTACCGCTTCCCCGGCTTTAACTACGAATGCTGTTTCCACGCCTGTTACCATCGGGAACTATACTTTTCCGGCAGGAAACCATACCATTAAGGCCTGGAGTTCTCAGCCCAACAGCCTGCCAGATGGGGCTCCAGCCAACGATACGATACAAGTGTCTGTTACAGCCTGCAACGCCTTAAGCGGTAACTACACCATCGATAAAAACACCCCGGCTACTGCTACTAATTTTACATCGTTTGCAGCCGCCCGGCAGATACTCAGCAGTTGCGGGGTTAGCGGGCCTGTAACGTTCACTGTAGTGCCAAATTCCGGACCTTACAACGAACAAGTAACGCTGGCGGCAATAAACGGCGCCAGTGCAACCAATACCGTTACTTTTGAAGGCTCAGGCAATACCGTTTCTGTTGCTCCCGGATCGACCCACCTGGGTATTTTTACCCTGGACGGTGCTGATTTTGTCAAGATCAATAATTTTAATATTACGCTGCCTGCAGCGGCTACCACCGGCTGGGGTATTCAGTTAAAGAATAATGCCGATAATAATGTCATTTCAAACAATACTGTTAACATACCTTTAACGTTAACCACATCGGCAGTATTTGGTATTGTGGCAGGCTCGGGTGCTACATCTGCCGGAAATAATGCCAGCAATACAATTATTCAGAATAATATTATTAACGGAGGCTATGGGGGGATTTCAATTAACGGAAATAGTAGTAACGGAGGTGCAGTTGGAAACCTGATAAAGGATAACCAGATAAAGGATTCATATTTTTATGGTTTATACCTGAATAATGTAACGAACGTCATTATAGAAGGCAACGATATAAGCCGTGCGGTACGTACGAATGGCACTGCTTATTATGGGGTATATCTATCCGGTATCTCTATCGGCAACCACATCAAAAAAAACCGCGTGCACAATACCCACGATGCAGCGACCACTAAAACCGGAACTGTTTACCTTTATTATTGCAATAGTTCAGGTGCCGTAGGTTCTGAAAATATTTTCTCGAATAACCTCGGTTACAACCTGAATAATAACGGCGGACTTTTATACGCATTCTATAATGGTGCTTTCAATAATAACTGGTTCTACCACAATACAATATCAGCAGATGATCCTGCAATATCTTACAGTACACTGCGGGGTATCTGGTTTACCACGGCCTCTACCAATGTACGGGTAATTAACAACAATTTTTCCCTGGCCAGCGCTGCAACCAATAAGTATGCAATTTACCTGGCATTTAGTGGTATTGCGCTGCAGAGCAACGGCAATAACTTTTATTTAGGCACTTCCGGTAAAATTGGGTATTACACCGCAGACAGAAACACGTTAGCCGACTGGAAAGCCGTAAACGCTGGTGCCTATGATCAGAATTCTGTTTCTGTAGATTCATATTTTACCAATCTGCCTGCGGGTAACCTGAGACCAAATGCCGGCCAGTTAAATAACGCAGGGGTGGCTCAGACTGTCGTAGTAGATGATTTAACCGGTACAACCCGTAGCACAACAAACCCGGACCCGGGAGCTTATGAATTCGTGCCACCTGCAACGGATGCTGGTATCAGTGCAATTCTTTCGCCGAATACCGGATGCGGTCTTACAAATCAGGAAACAATCTCGGTTACCCTGAACAACTTCGGTGCCGCAGCCCAGAGCAACATTCCGGTTTCTTACACCATTAACGGTGGTACGCCGGTTACAGAAACTTTTGCCGGACCATTGGCTCCCGGGGCTTCTGTAACTTATAATTTCACAACCAAAGCGAATTTAAGCGTTCCGAATAATTACACCATTGCTGCTCAGGCCAACCTGGCTGGAGATATGTTTACTTCAAACGATGGTGCATCTAAAGCAATAATTGCTATCCCGCTGGTTACAACGTATCCGTACCTGGAAAATTTTGACACCAACCAGGGTGGCTGGATAGCGAGCGGCGCATCTTCTTCCTGGGCTTGGGGAACTCCGGCTAAGGCAACTATAAACTCAGCTGCATCCGGAACCAAGTCGTGGGTTACCAACCTTACAACAAACCATAATTCAACTGAAAAATCGCAGGTAGTTAGCCCATGTTTCAATTTCTCTGGCTTAACGGCCCCGGTAATTGAAATGAAAGTCTGGTGGAATTCCGATTTCAGCAACGACGGTGCCGTTTTGCAATCTTCAATTGATGGAGGCTTAACCTGGCAGAACGTGGGTGTTTCCGGCGATCCTAATAACTGGTATAACGACAATTCCATTAATGGTGGTCCCGGCGACCAGCTTCCTCCCTCAGCGCATGGCTGGACCGGCCGTAACGCTACCAGTAACGGTAGTGGTGGTTGGGTTACGGCAAAACATACTTTGTCTGGTTTAGGCGGTCAGTCTTCCGTACGTCTGCGCATTGCCTTCGGATCTGATGGTTCAACGAATTACGATGGCTTTGCATTTGATGATGTAACGATCTATGAAACTCCGACCAACGATGGTGGCGTTACTGCCATTATTACTCCTAATTCAGGGTGTGGCTTAACGAATCTGGAAACGGTAACCATTGCCGTTAAAAACTTTGGTGGAACAACGTTATCAAATATTCCGGTTTCCTTTAAAGTAGATGGTGGTTCACCGGTAACCGAAGTTGTAGCTGGTCCGATAGCATCTAACACAACTATTAATTATACCTTCGCCGCCAAAGCTAATCTGAGTGTTGTAGGGTCGCATACCATTGTTGCAAGAACATTTGTACCTGGCGATAACCTGGCATTTAATGATTCCCTGGTTAAAATTGTTACAAACATTCCCGTTGTTTCTTCGCTGCCTTATACCGAAGGGTTTGAAAACGGAAACGGCGGCTGGCTGGCTGGCGGTACTAATTCTACCTGGGCACTGGGTACTCCTGCAAAAACGGTGATCAACGCTGCTGGTGCCGGTACAAAATCATGGGTAACCAGCCTGACCGGAACCTATAATGCTTATGAGAATTCGTACGTAGTTGGTCCTTGCTTTAATTTTGCCGGTTTGGCAGACCCTGATTTCGAAATGAAAGCCTGGTGGAACTCTGAATTCAGCTTGGATGGTGCCGTATTGCAATCTTCTATTGACGGAGGCCTAACCTGGCAGAACGTAGGCGTGAAAGGTGACCCGAATAACTGGTATAACGATAATACCATTAATGGTGGCCCGGGTGGTCAGTCGGCGGCTTCAGCACATGGCTGGTCAGGACGCAATTCTACTAATAATGGTTCTAATGGCTGGGTGACTGTAAAACACCGACTTAATGGTTTGGGCGGTCAGTCTGCTGTTTTGCTGCGTGTTGCCTTTGGTTCCGATGCTTCAGGCCAGGACAATGGTTTTGCTTTTGATGAAATTAAGATACTGGATAAAAGCAATGACCTGGCTGTTAATTCAGTTGTTCCGATCAATAAGCTTTGCGGTTTGACCAATGCAGAGCCGATCACAGCGGTTATTCAGAACCAGGGGCCAGTTGCTGCTTCGGGTTTTACGTTAACTTATTCCGTGAATGGTGGCTCTCCGGTAACGGAAAACTTTACCGGATCATTGGCAAGTGGTGCTTTAGCTAACTTTACCTTTAACCAAACTGCAAACCTGTCTGCTTCCGGTAATCAGAATATTGAGGTTACAGTAAACATGACCGGTGATCCGAATGCAACAAATAATTCGGCTACTTATTCTATTGCGAATTCTACTTTTGCCGGGCTTCCTCCGGTATTCGATTTTGAGCCGGCTGGAAATGGTATTGCTCAGTTACGTACAGTAACCAATTCCAGATCTGCAGTTGTTGAAAGTGTTGATGCTACAAATGGTGCCGGTTCTACCAAAGGAATTATTATGGATGGTGTGAATCATTCGAGCTGGACGATTCCAACGGGCATTACTGATCCTTGGATGAACAACCTGGAAAATATTTCGGCGCTTTACATCTGTTTCGATCCAGGCAGCACTAACCCTAAGGATTCATTATTACTGACTTTCGATCTGAAGCAGTTGTATAAAACAGCTAATGCTAACACGAACCTGCGCATATTGGCAGATGGCGTTCAGATCGGACAGACATATCGTCCTCCATTTACTGGCACGCCAATCAGCTGGAAGAAAATCAGAGTTGACCTGAGCAATTATCAGAACCGTAACGGTCTGCAACTCGTGATCGAATCGAATGTGAAAGAACCTTATGCAGCTGGTGCTGGTACAGCCAACCTGATCGACAACATCGAGATCAGGCGTGTTGTGTATACCGGTGTGAAAGATGCTACGCTTTCTGCCCAACTGAATGTATTTCCGAATCCAAGCAACGGTATCTTCAACGTTGAACTGCCGCAAGGTAAAAACTACGAACTGGTAGTAACTGACCTGACTGGCAAAGTACTGAAGAAATACCCCGCTAAAGGCGGCGCAAACCAACTGAACCTGGAAGGCACAGCCAAAGGCGTTTATCTACTGAAAGTTAGAGGCGAGAAAGGGGCTGCGGTACGCAAGCTGATCGTAGAATAAAAAAACGGTATAACTTTTAACTTAAAAACTCCTGCCTCGATAAGGCAGGAGTTTTTTCATGGCTGAGCCTACCGTTTTTTATATTTTTTGAATGTAAATATCTGTTAATAAGATGTGTTAGGTCTATTTCTGAACGTTCAAAGATACATTTTGCCTATTCAGGGATATTCGCTGTTTTCCAGGGAAAACATAACCTAATTTAGTAATGCATATTAAAGTTGATACTATCTGTTAAAGTCTTCAATAGACCTGAAAAGATGTGGAGCGTGTGAATTATATACTAAGAGTGGTAAAGTGATAAAAATAAACCCGACGAGAAGTTAATTTGCAATCACACGATGAAAAGCCTTGTAAAAGGTAATTCATTTTACTCCGTAATCTTTGCCTGGTAATGGGTAAAAACGGTTTATCTGACTATGAGGTAGGTAGTGGAAATAAATGTTGTTTATGTGGAAAGTCCCCCGAAAGATTTTGGGGGATTTTTTTTACATAACAAATTTAAAAAAGAAGCCTGTGTCTGGAATAAGCTATTTGTAAACAGTTGCCGTTATATGATAAAAAAGCAGATTTTAGTTCTTAGGGCAGGTGTTTATTTATTCTGCTCAATTTTGCAGGAAGCCTGTGAATCGTTTCTTTTGTATATGCAAAAAAAAATCTTTTCTTATGCCCTGCATTTTATTTTATGGTTCTTCTTTCTGTGCTTTCCTCTGATTTTCTTTATTGAAGGCGATGAATTTGAGATAGAGAGTGTTCTGACATTGCCGTATTACTGGCTGTTTTCGTTTTCGTACTTATCGTTGTACTACCTTAACTATTACTTTTTTATTCCCAGGTTTTACCTGAAGAAACAATACAACAAATACATACTGACCATTTTTGGCTTATTCACGGCTTTTTATTTCCTGAAACCTTTCATTCTGATGTTCAGCCATTATTTGAAAGAACAGAATGTTGCTTTGCCTGACTATCCTCCGTTATTGCCAGATACCATATCCATCATAATTTTTGTTTTTGTAGTTGTTATCGGCCTGGCAATTCAGGTAATTAAGCAAAGAGAAGCCACAGAAAAACGGGCTTTACAGGCAGAAACAGACAGAGCAAACGCGGAATTATCGTACCTGAAAGCGCAGATAAACCCGCATTTTTTATTCAATACCCTGAATAATATTTATTCCTTATCGGTAGATCAGCACCCGGAAACTCCGGCATCTATCATGAGGCTTTCCAACATTATGCGGTACCTTACCGATGATGCATCCAAAGATTTTGTGCCGCTCGAAGAAGAAATAAATTGTATCAGGGATTACATAGACCTGCAAAAACTGCGGTTGTACAAGAATATGACCGTAGATTTCTCGGTTACCGGCAATATAAAAGATAAGCAGATTGCTCCGCTTATTCTGATGACCTATATTGAAAACGTTTTTAAATATGGCATCAGCAGTCGTGAAGAAGCCCGGATAACCATTAAATTGCAAATAGATGATGAGAAGATCAGTTTTTTCTGTCAGAATAGGATTTTTGCCTTGCCGCGGGTAATAGAACGCATCGGTATTGGGCTGGTTAATACTGAAAAACGGCTTAAGTACCTATACCCGAATAAGCACAATTTAACAATTTCCAACAACAATGGTTACTATACTGTAAACCTTACTTTGTTCGCATAATATCTTCTATTTGTAAAAAAAATATCCTGAAAGCATGATCCTTAAATGCATTGCCATTGATGATGAACCTTTAGCGTTAAATCTGATCAGGAATTATGCGGCCAAAATTCCCGCCTTACATTTAATACAAACCTTTAACGATGCTTTATCCGGGGCCGAATTTCTTCGGCATAACCCGGTAGATGTGTTGTTTCTGGATATCAATATGCCGGATATTTCCGGTCTGGATCTGATCCGTTCTTTAAATGAAAAGCCGCAGGTAATTTTTACCACTGCTTACAAAGATTTTGCTTACGAGGGTTTTGAGCTGGATGCGCTCGATTACCTTTTGAAACCCATCACTTTTGAACGCTTCGGGAAAGCCTTTCAGAAAGCCCTCGATTATTACTCCGCTAAGCAAATTCAGGCAGAATCGCACCCGGAAAGCCTGGTAGTTTCTTCGGAATATCAGCGGATCAAAATTGCCCTTTCCGATATTGAATTTATTGAAAGCTCCGAAAAATACATCAAGATCCACCTGGTGAAAGCAAAGCCGGTATTAACCTTGATATCGTTGAATAAAGTGCTGGAAAAGCTTCCGGAAGATAAATTTAAAAGAATTCATCGGCGTTTTATTGTAAACGTTTTCAAAGTAAAATTTATCTCTAACCAGAAAGTGCAGTTGACATCCGGAGTAAAATTACCGATTGGGAAAACTTACCTGCATTTCATTGAAGAATGGTTGCATTATTAATTGTCAACCTGAATTCATTATGCGTTTTCTGACTTTAAGGATCTTGTTTTTGTAAAAAAATAAAAAGGCTGGATATTATTCCAGCCTTTTTATTTTAATTAACCTGCCTGATTTATTCAGTTTTTTCTGAAGTGTAAGATGCGTATTACAATTATCAATTAACTTTTAATGCCTGCATTACTTCTGGATTACGATCTGTTTCTGAACAAATTTATTGGCTACCTGGCATTTTAAGGTGTAAACCCCGGCTGGCAAATGATGTACCGGAACCTGGATATTCGGGCTCATTTCCTCGAGTTTAGAAACCTGCTGGCCAAGGGCGTTGTAAAGTTCCAGCGAAACAATTTGGTTCTTGCTTTCTACTTTAACGTTCAGGATAGTTTGAGCCGGGTTGGGGAATACAGACAGATCAAAAGCAGCTTTGTCTTCCTGGGTACCTAAGGTTGTCTGAATACGGAATGCTTCTGTAAAACCACAACCGAAATCGCCATTGAAGTAGCCTTTCAGTTTTAAATTGGCGTTGTTAGCTAAGTTTTTAGCAGTTAAAGAACCAGTTCCCTGGCTTTGAGCCGCCCACCAGGAAAGACCGTTGCAGCCAGTATCAGTTACTTCCAGGCGATAGCATCCTGACGGCAACTGTATTGTATCACGGTAGGTAGTATTGCCGGAAGTTTGCAAACGCGATTTTACTGCGTTGCCGGAAGCATCGTAAATGCGCCATTTGGTTTGAGAGCCTGCTCCATTAGTGGTCATGGTTACCAGGAAATTATTCGGCCAAACTGCCATTGGCGTAAATTCAGTCTGCATTTCGTTGTTTAAGGCATTTGGGTCGGCTGCGCCGTTTACTTTAGAAATCAGGGCAGTAAATTTTGCTTTGCCGGTTCCCATGGTCACGAATTCTGAATTGTTCGGTAAAGAAAGTTCTTCGGAACCCCCTGCCGGAATACTAACGCTTAAGGGGTATGTGTGCATCGTTCCTCCCAGCAGGCCGTAAGTAACTTCCAGGCTGTTGATTGTAGTATTGCCTGTGTTTTTCACCAGGATCTTTGCTTCTTCGCAGGTTGGGTTAGAACGGAAATAAGCTTCGTGATCATTTGGTGAAATTATAGTTTCTAATGAAGCATCAGTAGTGTAATGATAGGCACCGTAGTAAATAACCTGGCCTTCCACCGCGTAAGAGGCTTGGGAAGAACTTACATTATATGCCTGAAAATCTACGTCTACCGTATAGTTGCTGCCTGCGGTAAGGTTGCCCAGCGGGTGATAGTTTGATTGAACCGCATCGCCGGGGCACCAGTTTGCGCGGTCATAAACCCAAGTACCGGTTTGCGGATAAAGGTTGTTGAGGCCGCAGTTGTTTCGCCAGATATTTTTCTGGGCAACCATGGCATTGTTTACGTTTACGCGGTAGTATTTGCTGCAGAATTCTGAGCAATTATCGGCAGGGTTAGAGCCGTGGCCGGTTACGTTGAATTTTAAAACCGCCGCTTGAGTACCGGCAGGTATTTGTTTTGTGCGCGCGTTCATTTTAGCTTCAAAAGCTGCGGAATTTCCATAAGCAAAACTACCATTCCACAGGCGGTCAATTTTTATTACGTTGCGTGGCGGCGTACCTTCAATCAAAGTAAATTTCACGTTTGCGGTAAAACCGCCCGAGTAGCCACTGTAATGGATCCGGATATTGGTGTTGCCTTTTAAATACTGGGCATAATCCGTTACATCAAATTCGTAGCGATGTTGCCAGTTCCACGGAAAGCGGCTTACGTTGGCATAAGGCGTTATTAAACGCCCGATCTCAAAGGTATCGGTAGGAGTAAACAGAAAGACCTGAACCCCATAATCCCAGTCGCCGCAGTATTGCGGATTGCCCTGGCATTGGTATTTGCCCAGGGTAAATGTCATGGTAATGTTGCGGTAAGCAGTGTTGGAAGTTGGGAAAACTGCCGGGGAATTATAGTTGCCATAATTAGCCAGCTGCGTTGCCGTGTGCGACTGCACTACCGTTGTGTCTCCGGGGGCGGCTTGAACACCTGACAATAAAAAAAGACTTAAAAAAAAGAGGAAGTAACAATGTTTCATGAAAAAAGAATTTGAAGGAAAAAGGGTATAAATAATGTAATAGGGCTCAGTTTAAGGCGATTGTCTTGTAGTGGGTTAATGCGTTGTTTTCTGTTTTCGATATGAATTGACAGTATTTAATTTGTTTTTGCGGCGAGGTGTTTTAAAATTAGAAAAAGCCCTGCAGGTTAAATTGCAGGACTTTTTGGGGTGAGATTAATAGCGTTTTGAGGTTATTCCACGATCAGTTTGCGGGTAGCGGTATTGTTTTCGCTGGTAATTTTGAGCATGTAAACGCCTTTGGCAGTTTTGCTCAGGTCTATTTGCGCGGCAGTTGTTTTTACTGTTTTCAGTTCGATCACCTTACCTGTCAGGTCAGTTACTACTAATTCATAGGTTTTTCCTTCCGGTAAATTCAGATTGAACAGGCCGGTAGAGGGGTTTGGATAAACTGCAACCTCCAGTTTATTCCTGTCATGGTTGATGCCGGTATTGGTAATGGTTACGGCGTTAGAGGACAGGGAAGTACAGCCGTTGGCAGTAACTTTTACTGTGTAAACGCCATTGGAAGAAGCATTTAAGCTTTGAACATTTCCGCCAGGAATAGCAGTGCCGTTTTTGAACCACTGGTTGCCGGCCGGGCTGCTGGAAGTGAGCAAATTGCCATTCCGGGTGATGGTGGGCGTTACTGGGAGCTGCTTAACGGTGATGGCTCTGGCTACTGAAGCCGGGCTGGCGCAACCATTAGCTGTCGCAATAGCAGTATAGCTGCCAGCTGCTTTCACCGTTAAGTTTGCCGTAGTTGCTCCCTGTATCAGGTTACCATTATTAAACCAGGTAAAGGCAGCGCCTGTAACGGATGAAACAGCAGTTAAAGTTGCCGAATCGCCGGTACAAATAGCGGTTGAACCGGTTAAGTTTACACCTGGTGCCGGTGGCGGAGTATTTACAGTAAGGGTAATCGTGGTAGAAACTGGGCTTGAACAGGTTCCAGCAATAATAGCTGTTGCAGTGTAGCTACCGGCAGCATTTGCGGTATAAGTTGCATTGGTAGCTCCGCTAATGGCAGTACCATTGTTAAACCACTGATAAGCAACTCCAGTGGTAGTTGAAGCGGCTGTTAACGTTACTGTGTTGCCGGAACAGATTGAAGAAGCTCCGGAATTTGTAATGGAAGGAGTTGCCGGCGTAGAGCTATTTGTTACCGACTTCGTGAAAGTATCGTTCGTTGGCACAACATCACCGGGCATTATAGCTTTAGCTTCTATGGCATAGGTTCCTAAAGCGCTCAGGTTTGCTTTTTGGGTAAAAGAATAATTTACTATAGCATTTGCCAAAACGGGGCCAGCTACTACTTCATTTACCGGTGTTCCGGTGGCGCCGATCTTATAGGATACCGGGATGTTGCTCAAAGTGGAAGATCCGTTATTCTTTACGGTTACCGTAATGGTTTCCGTACTGGTAAGGGCGCAACCAGAATTCGGTGCGGTGATAGCTGTAATACCGGCGTCGGTAGCAACAGCTGGAACAATTGTCCGGATAGAAACCCCCATGATGTGCAATACTTCGTTGGTCCCGGTAGAGGTTTTATTGATGGCAATGCTTTGTATCAACTTGCTGGTATTTGCGGCACTTAGTGCTAATGCTAACTGATAAAGACGCGGGGCATTTGCCGGGTTTTCAAGAATATTTGTTGTTCTTGAAACTCTGCCAATATTTTGCGCTGCAATGGTTCCGGTGCCAACCATCCACCGATCTACGGTCTGATTGGTAAATGCCTGATTTGTACCATCGGTAAAGTTTACCGTAACTGTTAATGTGCTGGTATACACCGAGGTGGCTAAAAGATAAATCTGATTTGCAGCGGTAGGAGTGGCCAAGGTAAGCGTACCATTATTGGTAGTGCCAGTCAGGCGCAAAGAGTTGTTACCGGTGTAAGGCGCTAACTGGAACGTTAAGCCTGAAGTAGCAACACTGTTAATAAGTCCGCTGTTCGGTAAAAAAGCCGCCGGGGTTTGGTTAGTAGGGCTTACATAGTTCTGAGCAACAAAATTGTAGCCAACAAGGTCAACGTCAGTAGATGTCGAAGCGGTGGCCGAACCGGAGCCATTGGCAATCACGTCTGCCGTGAAACCAGAAACAGTTACCGGAGCATAAGAATATGTCTGGGCATTTGTGTGTAAGGCAAATGCAGCTGCAAACACAGTGAGTAAAGATTTTTTCATTTCAAGAGTTATAATTTTTATTTAAAATAATGGCCATAGAAATCCACCAAAGCTTCTGTAGGAAGCAGGTAACAACAGGTTTTAATTAAATTAATAAGTTTGTTTGTTGTGCAGAAAAGCCTGATCAATGTTCAGGCAGAAGCGTAAGGCGTTATATAATATTGTATATACTGAAACTAATATATAATTTAGCTTTTCTTGTTCTTAAGAAGCATTCATGAACAGGGAAAATGTATGCCTGAACGCAAAACTTTAAAAGCAAAAAAGTCCCGCTGTAACTTCAGCGGGACTTTTTCAGTGAAAAACCATAGCGTTTTTTAGTTCATTGTTTCTTTCGTAATCGGGTTGCAATTTTTCCCAGGCCGAATTGTGCATTTAATAAACGCCGGCAGGTAAATGCTCATACATCCCGATCGTTATTTTATTGTTGCCTTTCTGCACGTTCATATCCAAAATAGTTTTGCCGGTGAAATTCATTTTAAAACGTTTACCTTTGCCATTCCGGGAATAAAGCATTTGACCATGGTTTATTCCTTTACTGCGACCAAAAAGCAGGTCCTTTAACCCGGCTATTTTCGCTACCAAATGAAAGTCCAATAGTTGGTAAAGCAAGTGTTTGGTTTTTGGTAATTATAGTGAAAAGTGCTGATTGATATTTAAAATTATTTTGTTGTAAATATCTGGTATTCAGGGTTTATTGCGTTGCCGGTTAGGTTCATTCCTGCCGCTTTGCAAACAGAAACCCGCAATTAAAACTGTGTTTTGTTTAAATATGACTTGTGAGCGGGCTTCTTTTCTGAAGATCGGTTTTTTGGATTATGCAACTGCCTTAATATTACCTGAAAAGTGCTGGAAATACTGTATGAAGACGCGCATTATGTAGCTATTAACAAACCGAATGGCTTGCTGGTGCATCGTACGCGCATGGCGGAAGAGAAAAACGAATTTGCGCTCCAGTTACTGCGCGACCAGCTCGGATTACGCTTGCACCCCCTGCACCGCCTGGACCGGGGTACATCGGGGGTGCTGCTGTTTGCCAAAAGTCCTGAAGCGGCCGCCCCCATTGTAAAAGCTTTTCAGGAACGCCAACCCGATAAAACTTACCTGGCAATTGTGCGGGGTTATGCCCCGGAAGCCGGCACAATCGACTGGCCCATTCGCCCGGACCGGGACAACAACCTGAAAGAAGCACAGGAGGCCGTTACCCATTTCGAAAGGCTTGGAACGGTTGAGTTACAAATTCCGGTGGGGCGTTACGAAACTGCCCGTTACAGCCTCGTTAAAATTAAACCGGAAACCGGCCGCATGCACCAGATCCGCAGGCATTTCGGACACATCCGGCATTATATTATAGGCGATAAAAAACACGGCGACTGGCGGCATAACCTCATGTTCCTGGAAGAATTAAACAGCGATACACTTTTATTACACGCTGCTGCATTAACGTTCATCCATCCTTTTTCCAGAGAAAAAGTTGAAATAAAAGCTGCGCTTCCTGCAAATATGCGTCGCCTTTGCGAGCAGTTTTCCTGGGCTCCATTTCTGAAGCAAGCAATTTGGTAGGAACCAACCAAAAAAATAATTTTATAATTCACCTGATCAAGCCCGGTCCTGCAAAAAAGATCGGCTCATTAGAGCTGCGAAAATAACTTCAAACCAGAAATGTCCATGTTTTTTTGGAAAATTTTCTGTTATAGAACAAAATGCATAATTTGCGAGCCTGTTTATTTTTTTTCAGGTTATGCAGAAGGTCCTGTTTTATTTGTGCGTAGTTTTTTTGCTGAACGGCTGTGGCGGAAAGGAAAAAGATCCGGACCCGATTCAGGGTAATAAAGCTGAATTGCCGGTAGCCTCTTTCGATTTATTTGATAAAATTGTGCCGACCGGATATACCATTCGCCCGCAAAATTCCAGCACAAAGGCGGTGCGCTACGAGTGGAAATTTGGCGATGGTGAAACTTCTTCCGACCTGAACCCCAGTCACCATTATAATAACCCGGGCACTTATATCATCACGCTAAATGCTTATAACCTTAACCATGAAGTAAGCATAGTTTCCAAAACGATAAAAGTTGGGGAGGTGTATCTGACGGGCGTTAAACTTAACAAGATCAATTTCATGAATCCGGTAAACCAGCCCTGGGATACCGATGGAACCGGGCCGGATATTGAATTCCGGGTGGCACCTTTGCTTTTAGGCGGCCAAAATCCGGACTGGATTTTCCATGAACATCTCAGGAATGATTTTACGCCTGCAATGTTGCCATACCAATACAAGCTGAGAACGCCTTTAAAAGTATTTGGCAATAACCTTAACTACAATTTAGCAAGCGGGCTTTATTACTTTGGCTTATTTGAAATGAACGGTTCGGTTACAAACCGGGAAATGTTCTATACCAATAGCTCCCCCAATTATTTTGATACGCAAATAGGTAATTCGGTACTGGATCTGCCAACCCCGGATTACGATATGACCCTTTATTTTGAAGTTTACTGATCTTTCCTTTTTTAGCACATGAAGATACCGTTTCGGAAAAGTTCTCTTTATTTTCAGTTTTTAGTTTTGCTGCTGGTTTTAACCGGCTGCAGCAAAGATAACGTTGCTCCCAAAGCAGGCATTATGGCCGATAAATATCAAGCTGAACCGGGAGAGATAATTACTTTTACCAGTACCAGCAGCAACCTCCGCGATTATGCCTGGGAATTAGATAACGGGGTGAAATCGGATGAAAAAGTTGTAAAAACTTCCTTCGATACGCCCGGTAATCACGTTGTAAAGTTAAAAGTTACCGACAGAAGCGGCAAAACCAATGAGACCAGCATAAACGTTTATGTTGGCCGGTTTTACTTAACCACAGTTGGGCTAACGGCCATGAATTTCAGAAATCCTGATGGTAATACCTGGGATGCAGACGGGTCTGGCCCGGATCTGAGTTTTGGCTTAAACACCCCGGGAACTACTAATTATGGCTGGCTGGTTGGCGACAATATTACGCAGAAAGATATTCCTAAAAGGCTTATAAGTGGTTCACCCATCCTTTTAATAAACAATAATTACACGTTTACTATATACGAAACGCCGGAGCAAGGAAAAACGGGAACTTCCCGAACAATAAAAAGCTGGCAGTTTAATCCTGTAAAAGAAGCGCAAAAAACAAAGTATAGTAATAATAATGGCATCATTGTTTTGCCGGGCCAATATCCGGGTATCTATTTTGAATATACTGTGCAGTAATCTGTAATTCTTAAATTAATGAGCGCATATTCCAGTTTAATAACCAGATTTTTAATATTGCTGTTTGTGGGTTTTAATTTTGCAGCCTGCAAAGGAAATCATTCTGATGAGCCAGCCCCTGCAACTGTTAAGCCGGTTTCGGCTGCAACGGTCGGTTTTACCAGTGATCTGCAACTCGCCGATGTGAACCAGACCGTTACCTTTACCAACCTAAGTGCCAATGCAGCCCGCTACACCTGGTATTTCGGCGATGGCGATTCTGCCCACACGGTAAATGCCAAGCATAAATTTTTACACCCGGGAAAGTACCAGGTAATTCTGAAGGCTTATGATCATCAGAATGTGCCTGCTATAAAATCTATGCAGTTTGCAGTAGGGGAGCGGTTTATTTCAGGACTGGTAATAAATAAACTGAAATTTACTGACCCATCCGGCTTGCCTTGGGATAACGGAACAGGGCCGGACCTTTGGTTTGGCTATATTAAAATAACGCAGGAAAATTATTTATCTATGCGCAGGATTAAGAATAATCTTCAGGCCAGCCAAATACCTTACCGGCATACTTTAGAAACAAACCCGTTTCTAAACGAAGATTATAAATTTGTACTGGCCGAATTCGATTCTACCTCTGCCACTACCTATACCTCCCGGCAAATGACTTCCTGGATTTTAAACCCGGCGCGGTCAGCAAAATGGGATTCTGTAACGCAAACCGGGTACGTGGAGCTCAAGAATAATGATTATGAGGTCCGGTTCAATCTCAAGCTTAAGTTAGAATAAGCGAACAAGGCCGGCTCATAACCAATTTGCAATAGTTTTCAGGTAGAAAACCATACCGTTTTTCAATCAATAACTCTGAGCGAAATATAAAGTTGGCTGGTCAAGTTTTAGCGACAGATTTTATTTTAATTTCGGCTTGGCTGCGAGCAGGTTATCTGATTTAGCAGCATGATAGAATTGTTATTTTGAATTTACTGCGGGCTTCAGGAAAATTGTTCTGCAAATAGGATTGCGTTGTAACGAGTGAATAGACTTTAAAAACGCTAGGATTTTGAAGCAAAAAAGTCAGGCTGTGTGCCTGACTTTTTTGCTTCTGTCATTTTAGAAATGAATTTTCTGTGTTGGGTCTGCTTCATAAACAGCCGCATATCAGGGATATTATTCCATCATCAATTTCAGGGTTTGGCTGGTTTTGCTGCTCTGAACCCGTACCACATATAAGCCTCTTGGCAGGAGCTGGCCTTTTATTTCTGCCGTAAGCTGGTCGCCGGCCTGAGCATTTCCTTTTTTTAGAACTTTTACCGGGTTGCCTTCCATGTTGTATAAAATAACGGCGTAATCACCCTTGTCTGGCACGGTAAATTTAATTTTGGTAGTCAAACGGAACGGGTTCGGGCTGGCTTCCAGGGTGGCGGGCGTTTGCATGGTGGCCGACATTCTGGCTACGGATACGGTAGCTAATGCATTTATTTCCGAAGCGGTTAAGGCAATGTTGTAAATCCGGGCATCGTCTAGATAGCCCTGAAAACGGCTGTTACCACTGCTGGTTGCTCCGAAAGATAGGGGCTCATTGTTGCTGTTTATTACCGGTGTTGAAGTTAATACCTGGCTATCATCCAGCGTACCGTTCAGGTATATTTTCATAACGGAACCATCATAGGTAGCAGCTACGTGCAGCCAGGTTTGGCCATTCGTTGGAGCAGTCGCGTTAGAAACTACCTGGTAATTGTTAAGCGCAGAAATTTGATTAAAGCGGAAAGCAACCCTGGCACTACCAGTTAATGAAATTTCATAACCATCATTCGCCAGCCCTTTTTTCAGGATAAATTGTCTGGAGCCTGAGGTTTCTGGCTTGATCCAGGCAGTTAGGGTAATGCCACTACCTGGGTTTAGCGTGGTGCTGTGAGGGGCAGTGGCGTATTGGTTTAAGCCGGTCAGATGTAATGCCTGCCCGATTCTGCCGGTTACAAAACCCGGGTTTCCTGAAGTGGTGGCGTGGTTTCCGTTGCCGGATGCATCTGAAAGCGTAGTACCCGCCGGGTCTTCCATTTGCCAGTGACCCACTAACGCAACCGGCTGCGGCACAGTAGTGAAATTCCATACCGTAGACCAGTTGCTGGCTCCGGCAGCATTAACCGCTCTTACCCGCCAGTAGTATTGCGTGTTGTACTCTAAACCTGAAACCGAGACCGATAAAGCTGTAATATTATTAATATCATAAACCGGAGCCTGGAAATTCGAATCTGTGGCTATCTGGAACTGGTAGCTACGGGCATCGGTGGTGGCATTCCAGCTTACGGTTGTGGCAAGACTGATGTTGGTAGCATTGTTCAGTGGTGAAGCCAGTACCGGAACAGTTGGAGGCGAAGTTGGCGCCGCAACCGTAGTAAAATTCCAGGTCGATGACCAGTTGCCTTCCCCGTTGTGACTATACGTTTTTACCCGCCAGAAATATTGGGTGCTATGGTTCAGGCCGGTTAGCTGCTGCGAAAGCGAGGTGATATTGCTGCTATCGGCAACCAGCGTAGAAAAAGTGTTTGAAGTGGCTACCTGCAAACGGTAAGTAAGGGCGTTGTTTGCTGCATGCCAGCTTAAAGTTGGATTGATATCGATGTTCGTAGCGGTATTGGCAGGCGCTTGCAGGGTTGCTGCATCCGGCACAATTATAGGTTCGGCTTCAGTAGTAAAATTCCGGATCACCGACCAGTTACCGAAACCTGCGGAATTACTTGCTCTTACCCGCCAGTAATATGGGGTGTTGTAAGCTAAGCCAGAAACAGACACCGCACTACCCGTTACATTACTTGAATCTATGATTTTGTTCGAAAAACTGGAGGAAGCCGAAAGTTGAACCTGATACGAAGTGGCGTTGGTAACAGCGTTCCAGCTCAGCGTTGGTGTAATGCTAACTCCTGTAGCTCCGTTGGCCGGCAGATTCAGGGTTGGAACTCCAGGCGGCTGCGGTGGGGGTGTACCATCGTCGGTAACCAATACACCAACTGCCTCGCTGGAAGTAGAAGCTAAAATCACCACATGCGGACTAAAGGTGTTTTTTATACTGGTCGGGTTGTTGTAAGTCCCGGAGATCAGGGTGTATGTCGAGCCGAATGAAATAGCATTTGTCGAGGATTCCTTATACAGAATATCGCCGTCATCTTCATTAGAAGCATAAACGATCCTGATTTTAGCACTTTGTTCATTCAGCACCACAATGCCGCGGGTACCAATATTGGAAACGCCATACAGATTATCCCAAGTGCCGGAGGGCCGCCGAACCAGTAACGCAATTCTCGGGTAATTCTGCGAATCGTAGCTGGTTTTAACGGCGCAATACAGCGTGCCATCGCTGGCAACTTTCAGGTTCATATGGTCGTCAGCCATTCCGTTGCCTTTGTTAAGGGCAGATTGCGAAGCCGGAATCTCATCTGCTGTCCAGGTACCCGGGTTCGTGCCATCGGTATGCATTCTAAAACCAAAGCGTTTGGTAACCTGATTCGACCAGAATACGCCGATCTTATTGAGCATGGGAAATGCAACTACAGCGCCAATATCATCAGGATCTATTCCCGAAGCAATTGTAATTGGCGAGCTCCAGGAAGAATACGGCGAATCGCTCCAGCGAATAGTAATGCTGGAATCATCGTCGGAAGCCATCCACATGCGGTTGTTAGTATCCAGATCGATGGTGGCCGTTTCAGAACTCAGGTTGGTGGGTATCCGGATGGTGGAAGTTCTGCTGGTCCAGCGTTTATAGGTACTGCTGGCTGCCACATATTCTAACGATACCAGATCCGTTTCGCCGGGCCGGAACAGGAGAATGTGCACCAGGTTTCCGTTTACTTTACAGTCGGCCCGGCGGTTATCTTTATTTAGAATCGTTAGTATTCTGGTCCAGGTTGTATTATCCAGCCGAAAGACATGCGCACCTGCCCCATCTGATAATACGGTAAAGTGCTTGCCATCGTGGATCCAGGCTTTAGATTGAGGTTTCTCCCGGGTATTGGTGGTTATACTTAGCGATTTTAAGTTAGAAACGTTCGGGAACTGGGCAAAAGCGGTTTGAATACATAGTAAGGCTGCTATCATTAAAGATACTGCTTTTCTCATAGTAAGGAAGTTTATATAGGTGGTAAATTGAATTCCTGCATCATGGGCTGGATATAAAAAAGAGGTGCCAGCCACAAATGCTAAATGACAATTAATGCTAAGTGGTAAGGGTAATTTATTCGGTTTGTTTTATAAGCAAGGGACGTGAAATCCGGCAGAACAATGTCTTTCAGGAATCATTTTCGATTTTGCGCGGGAGCGTTAATGGCACTGAGTCAGCTCAATGCCTCCCACTAAATCATTATAAATGGAGCCTGTAAAAGCGAATCCGGACCTGAAATTCAGAGGCGGATCAGTTTTATTGTTTTGCTGCGTTTTTCTGTTTGTAAGCGGACCATATAAAGGCCGTAAGGGAGATTCTTGGCATCGAGCTCAACGGTATGTTTTTCCCCGTATTTGGTATAGCCTTCTTTTATATTGAAAACCAGGTTTCCCGTTACGTTGTAAAGATCTACGGAATACCGGGTATCGCCGGGAACCGAGAATTTTACTTCGGAGGTGGTCATACTGGGGTTCGGATTAACTTCAAGGTGTAAATATACGGCATCGAAAGCGAGTACGCCCGTACTATACAATGAGTCTGAAGCTATGACCAGGGTGTTGGGGCTGGTATTGTTCTTTATACTAGTGCTGTGATCGAATTCCCCGTTCATTAGTTTATAAGCCTGCCCGAATGCGATAGGCGCAATGAACGATTCCCGGTACATAATATTTCCGCCGCGTTCTTTGGCCGTGTAAACCACCCTTAGTTTTCCGGTGACCTCATTTAATAATACAATTCCCTTTGTGCCCGTAGGCGAAACCGGGTAAAGGTTGTCCCAACTGCCGTTTGGCCGCCGCACCAATAGCCCCAGGTTTGGGTAATCTGACCGGCCGTAATTGGTTTTAACGGCACAATAAAGCGTGCCATCCCGGCCCAGGGTCATGTTCAGGTGGTCGTTGGCCATGCCACCTCTGAAATTGACCGCAGACTGCGAAGCGGGCACTTCATCTTCGTTCCAGCGTGTGGGGTCGGAGCCGTCAGGATGCGTTCTGAAGCCAAAACGCTGGGAATTCTGATTAGACCAGAGTATGCCCACCTTCCCAAAAACGGGCATGGCAATAAGGGCACAGATGTCATCTTTTTTTACTCCCGAAACTACGGTTATCGGGTCACTCCAGGTTGAATACGGCGAATCGCTCCAGCGTACATAGATCTTGCTGGTATCGTCGTAGGCGATCCACATGCGGTTCCGGGTGTCAATGTCGATGGTGGCGGTTTCTGCGCTGTCATCGAGCAGCACCAGTACTCTTTCCGGCCTTGCAGACCATAGTTTGTAGGTAGAAGATTCGGGTACGTATTCTATTGATAATAAGAAGGACCTTTTTTTTCGATAAAGGATCACGTGTACTACATTGCCTACCACTTTGCAATCGGCCCGGGCATAGGTAGATTTTGCAAGGGTAAGCATCCTGGTCCAGGTTGTGCCATCTAAACGCCATACATGAGTTCCCGCAGAATCGGTCAGCACGGTCCAATAAAAGTCATCGTGAAACCAGATCTTGGATTGCGGGCTTTCCTGGGTATCGGTGGTTACTGCCAGGGGGGTTAAGGGAATTGTATTGTAAAACTGAGCCGAAGCACTTTGGATAAAAAGCAAAATAAGGGCCATTACAATTAGAAATTTTCTCATAACGGTTAAGCATTAAGGTAATTCGGCAATCCATTGTTTTCAGGAGTACATTTTATGTTTTTTTAAAGGCTTGGATCGGAAAACCAATTTTAAAAAATTATAAAAAGGGGGGAATCAGCTTGGTGTAAAGAGTATATATATGGTATAACCTTTTTTAAGTTGTATTATTTCAATTATTTTCTAAAAATTTCCGTGAACAGGTTATGTTGCTTTCCGAGGACTTGTTGTATTATCCCGTGGCAAGGTTTTCAGGAGTTTTAGCTTAAATAAAAATTGAGTGAAAGGGCAACCCAAAAAAGGCATGCAGTTTTTGCTCCGAAAACCATAGCGTTTTGGAAATAAAATAATGGTGTTTACACGTGGTTTAGGATTTTAATCAGAAATCCGCAGGGATTGGGAAAGCATATTTACTTTAGGGTTTACCTGCAGAAACTGAGATTTTGCCTGATCCTGAAATTGTTGTTTGAATAACAAGAGTTCCCGGAAATTTTGAAGCATGGTACGGTAATTCCGGAAGCTGCCTAGTTTGGCTTTCAGGGAAATATATGCAAGCTCATTGGCCTGTGATGTCCGTAAGCCGGCTGGCAAAAGGAGGCTTTTTATAAATGCCGGCAGCAGTTTCCGGGTATAATTGGCTACCGTTTTGGCGTATTGAAAATGAAAATCTGCCAGCGAGCGGGAGCCTTTATTCACCAGAAAACGATAGGGCACAAGGGCAGAGAAGCTTTGCGCACTCTCCCGGAAATACCGTTCGTGATATTCGCGGGTCAGGCGTTTGGCCGGGATAAAATGGCGGAAAATCAAACGGTCGTGGTACCAGATTGCGTTACCGGCCAGGGCCAAAGCAAAGCAAAGCTCGTAGTCGCCGCCCGAACTCAGGCTGGCGCCTTTGCGGTCGGTTAACCGGGACCTGAAACCAGCTTTTAATAAGGCCTCAAAAGCTGTTCTTCGCATGACGCTGCCGGCGCCGTAAACCACATTCGTTTTAACTTTTCCTGATCTTAATGCTTGCGGGCCGCTGGCAAATAAGCGCGAATTTCTGGCCCAATGGGGCGGTTTTTCTTGGAATACCAATTCGCCGTACCCGCCCAACATCCCTATCTCGGGGTGTTGCATCATTAATTCGTAAGCACGTTTTACATAATCGGGGCAAAGCCAGTTATCGTCGTCGCAGAAAAGCACGAACTCGTAACGGGCTTTTGCCAGCCCTAATTCGCGGGCGAAAGTTAAACCCGGCTGGGGCTGATGCAGCAAAGAAAACGGCGTTTTGTTTCCGGAATTTTCCCAGACAGAAGCCGCCACCGCAGCAGACTGGTCGGTAGAAGCATTGTCGATCACGATCACTTCCCAGGGAATTTCCGGCGGCACATTTTGCCTGGCCAGGTGGCGCAGCGTGTCAGGTAAAAGCGCTGCGCCGTTATACGTGCAGATAATTACCGATACGCCCGCTTCCATAATTTATACAGGTTTAGTTTCAGGTATAATTTAAGTAGTATAAGGTGCAACAAAGGGCTCCGGTGAAGGTGCAGAATATGCTTTATCTGGGTTTTTACTACCTGCTCGTTATGCAGGCTGTTCCATAAACGGTTGGCTATTTTCAGGCCGTAATAGGCATAATACTTTTTAGAACGGGCCAGTATTCCGGTTTTCTGACCTTCGGGTAAATGCTGCTGGATCAATTTCATGGTCCTGCCAAGGTCTTTTAAATGCCCGCCTTTCAGGAATTTATTGCCCGAAATGGAGTTGGAATGCGTGCGGTATTCTGCCAGGATCTGCGGCGTATAAGCAACCGGGTAATGACGCGCAATACGTACCCACATTTCCCAGTCTTCCCCGTAGGTTACCCCAAAAAAGCCGCCCAGTTTTTCGTACACTTCGCGGCGCACGGTAATGGTGGCATATTGCAGGCGCTGCCGTTCGCTGATCGTTTTGAGCCAATTGGGTAAAATGCCGTCGTGCTGCATTTCGGGCGTTTTATCGTAGTTTTTCCTACCGTTTTCGTCTATGCAGGTGTAGCGGCAAAAAGCGGCGCCGGCCTGCGGGTTTTGCTCGAAAAGGGTTTCAATTTTGCGGTAATAGCCATTTTTAACTTTGTCGTCGCCGTGGAGCAGGTGCACATAATGGCCTTTGGCGCGGATCAGGCAGGTTTCGAAATTTACGAGGCTGCCTACGTTTCTGGGTTGCCGGAAATACGCAACGCGCCCTTGCCCGATCTGCTTTACCAGGGCTGCCACATCGGCGTCGGTGCTGCCATCATCTATTACTTCTATCTGCATTTCGGCTGCCGGAATGTTTTGCTGCAATACGCTTTCCAGGGTTTCGGGCAGAAATTGCGCGCAGTTGTAAACCGGGATCATAACCGACCATTTCGGCCGTACACAATTTTCAGGTAGCGGTGCAATGCGGGGCGGAGATTTGGGAATGTAAGCCATCGGTTCAGCGGTAAATTGTTTCAGCGGCGGGTTTATGAAGTTTAGAATTCCGGAGGAAATATGCACTTGTTCTTTTCCGGATTTTCCAGTCCGGAAAACGGTAGGGTTTCAGCGGGAAAAAGTAAAGGCCGGTTTTAGTTTACGCATTACAAGCTGCTCCCGGATAAAGGCCCGCAAAGATTTTAAACCATCTGACAGCGAATAAACCTGCAGCAGGAAAAGGAACCTGGAAAAGAACGGCAGTTTACCGGCCAAGGACCAGATGGTGTAATTGCGTTTGTGCAGCGCCGCTTTTTTTATGGCCTTAGCGTTACGATTTACGTTGGGTTTTGCCTGGATGCAAAGCGAAATAAAATCAAGCTCTTTTATGCAGGCAACCAAAGCGTTTATGCTGTTTCGGGCTAAAATCGGTCCGAAATTATGACGGTAGCAGAACAGATAACAATCCGGAACGATGTAGTGCTCGCCGGCGTAGTAGCGGATGTTGCGCAATACCTGTTCCTGTTGGGCGAGTTCGTATTCCGTTTTTTTCAGAACCTGGTTCAGGCTCTGGCTGGTTTCGCGGTAATCGAGCAGCACTTCGGGCAGGTTATAGAATTTATATCTGCGGGTGAGCTGCCAGAATAATTCGTAATCTTCGGCGTAAGCAACAGTGTAATTGTGCACGCTTTCTGAGGCGCTTTTCCGGAACATGATGCTAGGGTGGTAGATCCAGCAAATGAAGGTGAGGTTGTAGTAAAAATGCTCGCTTTTGAACCGATCCTGCCGGATGAATGTTTTGTCTTCTGAAATTACCCGCACCAGGCAAGATACCATGGCGCAGTCGGGGTTTTGCTGAAGATAAGCGTATTGTTTTTCCAGTCGTTCGGGATAGCTGATGTCGTCAGCATCCATGCGGGCAATAATTTCAGTTTGGGCCAGGCCAATGCCTTTGTTTAAGGTTTTAGTAATGCCCATGTTCTTTTCATTCTGATAAAACCGAATGCGTGGATCGCCGAAAGTCTTCACAATTTCTACGCTCCGGTCGGTAGAACCATCGTCGATGATGATAAATTCGAAATCGCGGAAAGTCTGGTTCAGCATGCTTTGCATGGCTTCGACCAGAAATTTTTCGGCATTATAAACCGGCATCAAAACTGTTACACTAGGCATGGGCTGGTTGTTTGGTCAGAATTCCGTTTCTTGTTAAAAATCTGGTAAGCAGGCGCAGAGGTTTTAAAGAAAGTCGCAGCAGTTTTTTCGGCAAGGTCCGGGAAATAAAAAACCAGTTCGGATTACGGTATGGCAGCAAGGCCTGGTTTAATAGCTTTTTAAGTTTCGCGTCTGAAATGTTGTGATGCTGGAAATAGTTTTCGAGCCAGTTCAGAAAGTAGGCGCGTACTTTATGGTAATGCCCTTTTTCATTTACCCATTGCACCACCGAGCCCGGCCGTTGGCGGTAAAGGTTATTGCATTCCGAAGAGAGGTAAACTTTTTCCCGCAGGTAGATCTTGCATAAAAAAGCCTGGTCTTCATAAAGCTGGTATTCTTTGGTGAACGATTCTTCGAAACCGCCAGCTTTAATGATAGCTTTTTTGCTGAGCAACCAGGCACAAGGCCCGGCCGCAGCACCTTTGCTTAGCGGATAAAGACTGTATAATAATTCCACCGGTCCGAAGACTTTATCCTGATGAGCAGGCAGCCGGATCACGCGGTTTTTTTCGTATAATGAGCCCACCGGAATTTCGATGTCTTCGGCTTTTGGATCGTTCCAGCTATACCAATGCGTAGAGCCTTCGGCCACTAAACCCAGATCCGGATATTTTTGAAAAATGGCTACCTGCTTTTGTAGTTTTTCCGGCAGCCACACATCATCTGCATCCAGAATAGCAATCAGGTTTCCTTTGGAGTTTTTTACGCCCAGGTTGCGGCTTACGCACACGCCTTTGTTTACATGCCCTTCGTGCTCCAGGTAAAATATTTTACCTGGATGATCGGCCGCAAACTGTTTTGCAATACCGGTGCTTTGGTTGGTGGAGCCATCGTCTACCAGCAGCAGTTCCCAGTTCAGATACGTTTGGGCCAGCACGCTTTTTATCGTTTCTGACAGGAATTTTTCTTCGTTCAGAAAGGCGATGATCACGGAAACCAGTGGTTGTGTTTGCATGGCAGTTAATTTTTTAGTGCGGCTTCATTCTTACTTTTAAACCTTAAATGCCTACCGTTTTTGATTGCGGATCAGGGGAATTTCAGGATCTAAGGTTCTTGCTGATATTTCCAGTTTTGCCTTCCGTTGTTTATGGGGCGGCTTCGGGTTGCTTTTCATACTTTTTGAGGCTCAAACCATAGCGTTTTTTACTTCAACACCAGCGTTGCGCGGGCAGATATTGTGCGGCAAATTTTTCCGGCGGAAGATCTTTTACCTGGAAACGGCCCATGCGGAATTGTTCGGTCTGGTTGTTTATAAATTCATCCTGCGTGGTGAAAGCGGCTTTGAACTTTGTCTGGTTTGCGGTCCGCAAGGTCTGGGTATTATAATTGCCGTAGGGGTAGGAAAGCAGCTCGATGTTCCGGTTGGTAATGTCGCGCAGCAGGTTGCGGTTTTCACTTAATTCCTGTTCCTGAAACTCAGGCGGGTGAAAAGCCAGCGCGGCATGCGAAACCGTGTGTGCGCCAATTTCAAAAAGGGAGTTCCGGCTGAGTTCCTGCAATTGTTTTTCGGACATGCTTTCGTAACCATTTCTGGGTGCGCTTGTAATAGCAGCCCAATCGCGGATTTTTTGTAATTCCTGCTTCTGTATTTTAGGCGGAAGCGGTTTTAAGGTTTGCCACAATTTCAGGAACATGGCGCAGCGGATATTAGGCGGATTCTCTTCACCGGCTTTCCAGTTGCGGTTAATATGCCGTTGTACGGGCCTGAGTTCCGCTTCCTGTTGCAATTCAAAATTCAGGACCTGACCGTTGATTTTACCGGAGAAAACCGGCGGTAATTTTTCTGAAAAAAGGATCAGGCTTTCCAGTTCATCCCACCAGAATTCGGTTTTTTTTCCCAGGTTCGAAGTGGTAATGAAAAAGGTAGCCGGCAGGTTGTATTTCTCCAGCAGTGGTTTGGCGATCAAAAAATTATCGGCATACCCATCGTCGAAAGTGAGGGCAATGCTTCCGCTTTTCAGGCGGTTTTTCCTGGCGTTTTGGGTTAGTTCGGTAAGGGAAATTACCCGGCCGGATTGCTGCAGCAACTGGAGTTGCCGCTCAAAATTTTCCGGGCTAACGGTTATGTCCCAGATGTCGCTTTTTACTTCGGCCACGCGGTGGTACATCAGCACGGCAGCCTGCGGTGCGAAATACGATCTGAAGATGTGGCGGAAACGGAAGTTCATCATGATAGGGCTTTCTGGGCTTTCAGCGTAATGATTACTTGGTAATGCGGGTCGTGGTGGTCTAGTTTATGGCGCGGAACTTCGGGCAAACCCATGCCATATAAAAAAGCAGTGGCCGCAAATACATTTCCGAACGAGCTGATTTTTGCTTTGCCTTCGGGAAAGGTTTTAGTGGTTAATTTCTGCACGGCCTTATCGGTAAAAGACCAGTACCAGGTTTCTTTCCATTCGCCCTGGTCTATGGGCGTGATGCCGGGAACGGTGAGCAGCAGCGTGCCGCCGGGTTTTAAAATGCGGTGGCAGGTTTGCATGGCGGCATCAAAATCGTAGATCAGGTGCAGGGTTTGCGTAAGAATGATGCAGTCGAAACTGTTGTCGGCAATCTGGGGTGCGTGGCTGATGTCGCCAATAATGGTTGCCTGCGGATTTTTATCGTTCACGTGCAGAATTTCGCTTTTGGTAACCCGGGTTTTTCCGAAGGCCATGGTATAAGCATTGTCGCCGATCTCAAGCGTTCTGCCTTTTATGTTCTCAGATTCCAGCGCCAGGAAATTTTCGATGTAATACCGGTCCACGGGGCCGCCCCGGTCGTAGCCAAAGCATTTACTGAACGGCGTGGTGCGGCTGAAATCGCCGAAGGCAACCTGGCCAACTGCCGGAACATGATTTTTGGATAAGCCCATTTTATGAAGCCATCTTAAACTAAAATCGGGAGCGTTTCGCTTTACAAAGGTCTTTAGCATTGTCTTTCTTCTGGTTACAAGGTGTTTAAAAAGCAGCTCCGGCCGGTGCCAGATAATGGTGGTGGCCGCCTTGCTTTTATTCGTGCCGGTTTTAAGTTGCTCTAAAAGGGCCTGGCAGTAATAGTTTTTCCAGTTGCGGCGGCCTTTTTTCAGGGCGTTTTTTTCAGTATCGGTTTTCAGGTGCGGCTTCTGGCGATCGAGTATTTTCAGTACGCCCTGCAGCATACCCGGAATATTGCCAGACATATTGCTGTTGTGAAGCCGGTAAGCCGCAATTTTCTCGGTATGGTGCAGAACCGGGTGGTGGCGGGCAATTTTCAGGTACAGATCATAATCTTCGCAGTTAGGCAAACTTTCATCGAATAGGAACTGGTCGAAAATCCGTCGGTCGTATAAAACGGTGGCGTGCATGCCAATGTAGTTTCCCTGCAATAAATGCTCGTAATGAGAAGCGCTTACAGTAGTTTTTTCGTCCAGAATCCTACCGTTTGCTACATATACTTTTTCGTGCGCGCCCGATACAAAAGCGAGGTCAGTATATTGCTGAAGGTAATTTGCGTTGGTTTTAATTGCTCCCGGTAAAAGCCAGTCGTCGGCGTCCAGAAAAAGCAGGTATTGGCCTTTGCTGTGCCTGATCCCGGCGTTCCTGGCAGCAGATAAACCTTTGTTTGTCTGGTAGATGTACTGCACTTTTGGTGAGTTTTCGGCTACCGTTCTGGTGTTGTCCGTCGAACCGTCGTCTACCACAATTATTTCCAGGTTAGGATAATCCTGCCGGCGTACACTTTCGAGCGCATCGGGTAAAAAGGCACCGTGGTTGTAGCACGGTATAATTACCGAAACCAGGGGAGATCCATGCCGGGCTGTTTCCATCTTAGCGGGATAGCTTAGTGTTCGGACGTTTGTTTTTTATATAATAAGCCAAGCCCGATAGAACACCCAGCATTTCGGCCGCAATGGTGCGGTAACGATACGAGTAATGCGGAAAACCCGAACGGAGCAGGCGCAGATAATGCCTTGGCAATACCCAGAAGATCTGTTTTGCATAACCCGCCTGTTGGAGTTGCTGCTGCTGTAAAAGTGCCGCCGCCGTGTAGCCCCGCATATAATAAAAGAGCTGTTTTTTAAGGCCTTCAATTTCTTTGCGGTGTTCGTGAAAGGCTACCGCCCGTGGGTTGTAATGAATGGTGTGCCCGGCTTTCAGAATGCGGTACCACATTTCCGAATCGCCGTTGCAACCGGCGGCGCCTACATCCAGGAGCTCATCGAAATAACCCACTTCCTCAAAAATCTCTCTCCGGAAAGCCATGTTGGCTCCGGCCCCGATGTTCCAGACCGGCGGGCCTTTTCGAAGCGTTTTCCGGAAAAAGTCGGAATCGTATTTCACATCGGTATAGCCCCGGTTAAAACTCCAGTGTTTCTCAAAAATATATTGAGCTTCGGTAGCCAGCTCGGCTGCAATTACCAAACCGGTCATGGCGGCTACCTGCGGCTTTTCAAAAGTTTGCCAGATCTGATATGTCCAGAGCGGATGCACGGAAACGTCATCGTCGGTGAAGGCTACGATCGGGAATTTAGCGTTGCTTACGCCTGTATTGCGGGCAATATCCAAACCCGGCCGCGGTTCTCTTATATATTTTACCTCGGAGAAAGCTGAAACAACTTCCCGGGTAGATTCGTCGGTTGGGGCGTTATCGATCACAATGATTTCGGCCGGCCTGCAGGTGAGGTTCTGCAGCATGGTAAGGCAGCATTTTAAATGTGCGGCCCGGTTGCGCGTGCATACTACCACCGATACGGCAACTTTTTCCGGAATAATTTCTGTAGCCGTTATTTGCAGGTTTGCCGGAAGCCAGCTCTGCAGGTTTTTTAATTTGTCCGGAGAAGTAGTGGCCAGGTAGTTTGCTTTTAATTCAGCAGGATTTTGGGCATAATGGTTTAAAGTTGGGAGAATTGCCTGGCCCATGGCTTTATAATATTCATCGGTCGAGGTGTTGGTGCCAGGTTCCAGGTACAGGTCGCCTAAGGGTATGGTTTTCCACCAGAAAACTAAGTAGTTACCCTGGTGGTGATCCAACTCCGGCATTTCCACCGGTTCGTGCAGGCTAATATGGGAGATCCGGTATGGCTGGTGCGTTTTCATGTTTTCTCTTTTTGGCGCAGTAGCAGAATTTTTATAGAGCAAAAGCAGGTTCAGACTTTTCAGCCCTTTTTTCCTACCGTTTTTCAGATTAAATCTACCTGAAGCTGATCTTGTAAGCAGGTGTTGGTTTGTTTCAGCTGAAAAGGGAATTTTGGCCTTACAGCTCCCCACCACTTGCCATACCATTGAATATCGCCGCGGTAATCTTCCAGTTCAAAGGTCAGGCATTCTTCGAAATCGAAAAGCGGCACGGAGGTGTCTTTTAAAAAATGGAGGGAAATGTAGTAAGCCCCATCGTTCAGGAAATTACCGGGAATGGTACATTCGCCTTCCAGAAGCCCTTTTTGGCCGCGCGTGGCAGGCGAAGGAAGATCGAAAATGCACTCGCCGCCTAAATTGAAAAGCAAGATGCTTGCACTTATCAAGACATCGTCCTGCAGGTTCCAGAACTGGAATTTTACCTGCAAAGGCGTTCTGATATCCAGGGCAGCTTCCGGATTTTCTAATTGCGGAATGAGTTCAATTGATTTTACGCGGATCTTATCATTGCCGGGCGCTTCCTCCGGTACTTCCCATTGCTGTTTAAATTTAGACTGCTGCGTACTGGAAAGGTATTTATTTACCACTTCCGAAACACCGCCAAAGACCTGCATTTTTCCCTGGTTCAGCCAAAGCGCTTTGTCGCAGAGATTCTTTATGGCCTGCATGTTGTGGCTTACAAACAAAATGGTCCGGCCACTGGCCTGCGAAACTTCGCGCATTTTGCCCAGGCACTTTTTCTGAAAATCGGCGTCGCCAACGGCAAGCACTTCGTCTACTATCAAGATGTCGGGTTCCAGGTGGGCAGCTACCGCAAAGGCCAGGCGTACATACATGCCGGAAGAATACCGCTTTACGGGCGTATCGATAAATTTTTCAACCCCGGAAAAAGCTACGATCTCATCGAACTTGCTCCGGACCTCGGCTTTGCTCATGCCCAGAATGTAACCGCTGATGTATATATTTTCGCGGCCGGTAAGCTCCAGGTTAAAGCCGGTGCCCACTTCCAGCAAGCTGCTTACTTTTCCTTTGCCCAATACCCGGCCCTGCGTAGGTCTTACGATCCGGGAAATAATTTTGAGCAGGGTAGACTTTCCGGAACCGTTCCTGCCGATGATGCCAATGGCTTCGCCCTGGTTTACCTCGAAGCTTACATCATGCAATGCCAGGAAAAAATCCTTGTTGCCTGCGGCAGTATTTCCGGGTTGCAGCTGAAAGAACGGGTCTTCCTTTTTCAGGAAAGCGGTATTCCACCAGCGCTGCAGGTCCTGTTTGAACGAGCCGGTGCCAATTGTGCCCAGCCGGTACACTTTTGATAATTGCTCTACTTTAATTACGGTGTCAGGCATGGCAGAGCTGGTTTAAACGATGTCAATTAATTTATCGCCTTGTTTATTAAAGAGGAGCCAGGCGCCGGTTAAAAGCAAAAAAGTAAAACCCAGGCTATATAATATAGATGGCAGCGCAATGGTGCCTTCGCCCAGCATGGCCAGCCGGAATAATTCGAACATTGGCGTTAAGGGGTTGAGCTGCACCAGCCACCGCACATTTTCAGGAATGGTGGCCAGCGGGTATATTACCGGAGTTAAGAACATGAGCAGCCGCACGCCCAGGTTTGCCAGGTTGGTCATGTCGCGGTATTTGGCTGTTAATACTGAAAAGATCAGGCCCAGGCCCAGGCTGAAGGCGCCCACATTTAATACTATAAACGGTATGGTCAGCAACCAGCTGTTAACCGGAAATGAAAAGCCGCGGGTAAAACTGTAGAAAACCATTGCGCAGAGCAGCATGATAAACTGAATGGCAAAGCGCAACAGCTGCGTGCTGATTACTGAAACCGGCATGATGATGCGCGGAAAATATACTTTGCTGAAAACGTGGGCGTGTTCTTTAAAAGTAGAAGAAGTGCCGGTAAAGCTATCGTTAAAGAAATTCCAGAGGATGATGCCGGCTAAGTAAAATAATACGGGTGGCACCGAGCCGGTAGAAATACCCACCAGTTTATGGAATACCAGCAGATACGTTGCTAATGTGAGCGTTGGCTGAAACAGGATCCAGAGCGGACCTAAAACGGTTTGCTGGTAATTAAGCAGAAAATGCCGCCGTACCAATCCCGCCAGCAGGTGCCGGAAAGCCCAGAGTTCTTTCAGGGTGTGGCTCCAGAAACTGGTCTTATTGCCAATTTCCCAATCCCAGCTGTTTACAGCCTTTATCATAATCTGGAAGTTAGAATTTTTAGAGTGCTTGATAATGTGTGTGTACCCTGCTACTGGTTAAGGGTTTTACGGAATGGCGCATTACTGCTTGAACCGTGGGAAATAAATAGTAAAGGCTATCTCTGTGCAGACGAACTGATTTACTCTGCCCGGAGTGGGTGGGTGTTTTATAGTTTGCTGATATATAATAAAACCAATATTTGCGGCCTTGCCAGGCTGCTGGCTAAGCATTATAGGACAGCTAACCGTGTTTAGCTGATTTTAGCAGGCCTTGTTTGTGGAAAATTGTATAAGTCATTCATAAACACAATCTTACATTTTAAGTATTTACGGGTAAACGGCAAATGTTACCGTTTTTTGGCCTTGTTTTTGTTTGCTTCGCAGACTGTAAATTTTTAAAACATGGCCAACTTCGTAACTTATTCTGTGAATCACCTAAATTTCAGTGTGTTGGAGTTGCTTTTTCTAGGGAAGGAGGTGTTCTTTCAGAGGGGATAATTCAATATATATGAAATTTAAGTTGTGTTTTTACCCATTTTATTGATATGTTCACTTACTTTTCTTCAAATATTGCAAAACTATTTCAGAAGGCGTGGATGTTAATAGGGTGTAATTGATTTTTTAACTATTCTAATTTTTTATGAAAAAGAGAATTTTGCCAGTATTATCTTTAGCCTTCTTAGGCGCGTTCGCATCGTGTGAAAAGAAGGAAGTAGAAGAAACGGCACCAACCAGTCTTTCTGCAGCTAACAGTGCAAGATCAGCTAACTTATTATATGAAGAAGACCTGGAAAGCTCTTTGTTTTCAACTGCTCACAACATTGAAAATAATGGTACCAGCTGGACACTGTCTTCTGTAACGAACCCGGTTTACCAGGGTGCTAAAGCTGCCCGTTTCGAGATCCAGAAAGGTCAGACGCTGGTAGGCTCATCTAAGCGGGTACGTTCTGAAGTAACGATTATTAAAGGAACAGAATATCCGAATTTCCCGAAAGATGTGTGGTATTCTTATTCTATCCTTTTCCCGGCAAAAGGTTTTGAATACGATGATACCCGCGACTGTATTAACCAGTGGTTTGAAGATGGTAGCGATGAAACTACGATCCGTGCCCAGAAAGATAAGGCGTTCTTAGAAGTAACTCCTGCCAGTGGTTCTTCTACCCTGATGAAATACGATTTGTTCGGTACTTCTTCTAATGGAAAGTCGGTTGATGGATTCAATAACATTCCTAAAGATAAATGGACTCAGTTCGTGTTCCACTTCGTTCACTCGACAGGTTCTGATGGTCTGATCGAGGTATGGAGAGATGGCGTGAAGATCCACACGATCAATGGCCGTAACATGCACCTGATGATTCCGAAATGGAAAATTGGTTTGTATAAATCTTCTTTCCTGGATGGAAGTTCGTCTAGAAGTTCAAGAGTGGTTTACTTCGATAACGTTCGCGTAGGTAACTCTAATGCAACTTATGCTGATATGGTAGGTGGTACAACAACTGCACCAACCCCAACTCCTCCTACTACAACTGAGCCAACTACTCCACCTACAACTGAGCCAACTCCAACTCCTCCTACTACAACTGAGCCAACACCGCCAACCTCTCCAACTACTCCAGCCCCTGCTACAGGAGTATTGAGCTATACGCTGGTTAATTCGTCTACTGATAAAGATATTATGACGATTACCAATGGCGCGGTTATTAATCGCAAAACCTTAGGTGTTTCGAAATTTAATATCCGGGCGAACACCACTGCCGGAAGCTCTGTAGTGAAGTTTGTATTAAGCGGAAAAGAATCTAAAACAAGAATCGATGATGTGGTTCCTTATGCCTTGTTTGGTGATGACAGAAATGGTGACTATAATAACTGGTCTGCATCTTCTGGTAACTACCGCCTGGAAGCCAATACTTATTCCGGTACAAAGGATAAGATGGGTTCAGCAACCGGAACGCCATACGTAATTAACTTTACTATTCAGTAATTAAAACTGAAGTGATCTAAACAGATCAAAAATCTGAAAAGGCAGCTAATTTTTAGCTGCCTTTTTTTGTGCCTTCAACTTTAAGATCTGCAGCGGTAAGCACTATACTTTTTCAGCAGAAAAACATAGCGTTTTGTTCGCTTCCGCCGGAAGGGTGTAGGCTGTAAATAGGCAACTGACTTTTAGGGCTTAAAACCCTGGCGTTTTCCAGAAATTGAAAACATTTCGGCCCGCGTTTAATTATCTGTTATATAAGTGCATAATCGTAGCGTGCAGCCTGAAGATGTTTTTGGTTTAAATTGAAAATAGCAGAAAAATGGTTTCATTCCGGTCTTTAAGTTTCATTGCGTTGCTGGGGTCGCTGGCGGTAACTACCAAACCTGGCGCTTCAGCCAATAAAAATATTGCGGCATTAAAGTGTGCCGGTTTAAGCCGCCCGGAAAAAAGCTCCCTGCTGTATGCCGAAGATTTTGAAAGCTCCAATCCTTTTGCTACGGCAGATGGGCTGGAAACCGGGCCGGAATATGCTTTAACTTTTGTCGATTCGCCGGTATTTCAGGGCAAAAAAGCGGCTCGGTTCGAATTGCGGAAAACGGACGCGCTGGTAAAAGATGGCAAACGCGCCGAAGCGGTGATCGTACCGGCGGTAGAAAATAAAGATCGCTGGTATGCTTTTGCTGTTTATTTCCCGGCCAACGATTATCCTTACGATTCTCAGCAGGAGGTAATCAGCCAGTGGCGGCAGCGGCCCGATTACCATTTAGGCGAAACTGCCGGTAGCCCGGCTACGGCTTTACGCGTTAAAAAAGACCGTTTTCTGCTGGATGTGGGTTTTACGGCCCGGCAGGTAGCCGCTGAAGTAGATGATAAAAGCCGTAAAAAAATTGACCTGGGACCGGTTACCAAAAACGCCTGGCACCAGTTCGTTTTCCACTTTATTCATTCTTACCAGGAAGATGGCTTAATAGAAGTGTGGCATAACGGCGAAAAAGTGCTCACCCATAAAGGCGGTAATATTTACAACAACCAGGTTTTTCCGAAATGGAAGATCGGCCTTTACAAAGCATCTTTTAAAAACGGCACTTCCGAAGTAGATAAACGCGTACTTTATTTCGATAATATCCGGGTCGGCAACGAACACGCAACTTTTGAACAGATGTCGCCGGCTACGGAATTTACCAAGGGCGGAAATTAAGAATCTGGTAAAGTTTTCAAAATATGCTACCCGTTCACAGTTTCGTAATTGATTGCCTGAAAAAAGGCCGGATTTTCAGATCAGGCTTTTTTTTGGCAGAAAACGCTATGGTTTCCGGCTGAAAAAGTAACCGGTTCATATTCTGAAAACTTTACCAGATTCTTTTTTGAATTGATCTTTAAAATGCGCTGCTGTGTACTTTGCGGCTGAATACGGTAAGGAAAATAATTTTAAGATCGAGCCCAAGTGTCCAGTTTTCCTGGTACCATAAGTCGTGGGCAGTACGCTGGGTTCTTTGTTCTTCGGTGTCGGTTGGGCCGCGCCAGCCGTTTACTTGTGCCCAGCCGGTAATACCGGGTTTAAAATAATGCCGGATCATATAATTGTTCACGCTTTCCTGCAATTGCTGGTTCAGGAAGCTGCGGTGCGGCCGCGGGCCAACCACGCTCATGTCGCCGTAAAGCACATTAATGAATTGCGGTAACTCATCGAGGCTGTATTTGCGCAGGAATTTGCCGATCCTGGTAATGCGGGCATCGTCTTTCTGGGTAGATAAGCTGCCACCGTTCACCGCATCGTTTTCGCGCATGCTTCTGAATTTATATACCTTAAACGGCCGGCCACCGCGCCCGATGCGGATTGGGCAATAGAAAACCGGTCCCGGAGAATCCAGTTTTATGAGCAGCGCAAGCAATAAGAATACCGGGGAAAGGAACAACAATACGCCGGCCGAAAAGAGCTTATCGAAGGTGTTTTTCAGGAAAAAAGCATAGCGTTCGTCGAGCGGTAATTGCCGTACCTTTACGGCATCTATGTGGGCATACTGGGTGGCTTTGTAGTTTTTACCCAACAGGTTGCCGTAGTCGGGAATATAGGTTACGCGCACGCCGTGGTAATCTGCCGCCCCGATAATGTTGCGGATCTTTTTAGAGGGCTTTACCGGTAAGGCGATCACAATTTCATCTACCGGGTTGTCTTTCAGATACTGATGGATGTCTTTCAGATCGCCAACCACTTTGTTTTGCGGTACCTGGCAGGTTTCTTTTTTGCAGTTTATAAAACCTTTGATCCGGTAACCCTCGTTTTCGCGCTCAGAAAAATGCTTTTCCACGTTTTCGGCCAGATTTCCAACCCCGGCAATAAGCGTAAATTTAACGTTGGCTTCCTGGTTTTTTAAAGTCGTTAGCAAGGTTATGATCAGAAAATTTACCGTGATGCTCAGCACCGGGAAACCGATCACAAAAGCCGCTACCACATCTTTATCGGGGGATGGAATGCGGAACAAAATGAAAATAATAAAAACCAGGACCAGTATGATGAAATACGTTTTAAGGTAATTGAAAATCCGGAGCCCGAAATCGTGATCTAAATTCAGATTATAGAGTTTTCGCCAGTAGCTGACCAGGAACCATAAAATGACAAAGCCAGGCAGAATGGTCCACTCAGATTGGAAATGATCCTTGTTACTGAAGAAATAAATAGAAATAAAAGAAGTAAGAACGAGTGTTAGTACATCTCCGCCAATGTAAAGGGTCGGGAGATTGCGTTGTACAGTTTTGAACATAGCTTTAAAGGACTTAAGTGCGAAATGTTTGTTTTGTTAGGTGAGCCGGCTTTTAATGGGCGGTTTTACAGTAGTAGCAGGTCGTGGGGAAGAAGCAAAATTAGATTTTGCTGATTTTAGTTGAAATATTCTGATATTATTATTCTTTTATATAGAATATTTAGAAATATTTATAGTTTTATTTTGGTTGTTTATTCGCAGTTTGCCAATTTTTAATAAGCGAAAACAAAGCTTCGCCACCTGAAAACCACCTTGTGGTGATTTAAAGCGTAATTGTTCGTTAATCTTTAAAGATTTAAGGATATTATTATGAAATTGTTAAGTTATTATATGGCAAAAACAATAAATAGTTACATTTTATACATAATAATGGTCCGTAATTGTAATAAATATGGTTTTCGCATCGAAAAAGGGGGTGAGTGTTTTTGTATGTGAAGGCCAATGAAATAAGATCAACTGGCGGGCGAATTTCGGGCGGTTTTGGCAGGCGCAGCGAAACGTAAAAGAAACAGTTTTGTTTCAGGTAAATGCGAAACAAACTGCCTTGAAAAATGAAAATACCGGAAACTTTTGTGCAGCTTCGGTATTAACTGGAAAAAAACGGCAGGAAAAATCAAGCTAAAAGTATAAGTAGTTTGTTAAGCATACTTAAGTACTTCGTTTATCATAAACTGGGTAGTATCGATGCACTCGTTCAGCATTTTATGACGGGTTTGCCGGAACTGCGTTTTTACGTCTTTATTCCGGATTATTTCAATGGCTTTTTCAATGGCTTTTTCCTGATCTTCGGGGCTTTCGGTAAAATTGAAAACAATGCCGTATTTTCGTTCCTCTTCGTCAGTATAGCCCCGGCCATCGTTGTCCATAAAAATAGATGGCGTACCTAGAACCGCTGCTTCCGAAGCCATGGTAGCACTTTCGCCGAAAAGCAAGCTGCTATAGTAAAGCGCATCGTGCATTTTATGGAACGGGATCCGGATGCGGTATTTCTCCAGGTCGGTAGGTAATTCGCCTTCGGCGGTAATAAATACTTTGGCGTGTTCCGAGAGGGCTTTTATGGCTTTCCGTTTGTTCACCAAACTCATGCCCGCATGCCCGAAATCGTGGGCTGCCCCCCAGGAAACAAACCGGACAATGGCGTATTTTTCTTCTGGTTTTACCTGGAGCAGATCTAAAATTGCCGGGTCAGGAGTAAAATAATTCGGGTGCAGGTAGGCCAGCTCCATGTAACTGTTAAAACGCACGTGTTTTTTGCCCAGGTTTATGCGGTAGCAGGCCGGCGTAAAAACTTTGGTGGCAAAAGGTACGGTAAGTTTGTGGTGCAGCTTCGCGTGTTCGGTATCGCTGAAAACGAGGGAAACCTTGCCCAGTATTTTTGCTACCTGCGAAGGGTAAGGATGCAGGAAATTCAGAAAAACATCGGGCTTGAACCTGGAGGCGATCCCGATCAGTTTGGCATCGGCGTAAAGCATATACAGGAATTTGCCGATCTTGCCGTTCTGCCCTTTTCCGCGGTTAATGTAGGGGAAATTATACAGCTTCAGTAAATTATGCTCGATCTCTTTGTTGCGGGAAACGAACAGGATTTCGTGCCCGTTTTTTTGCATAATGCTGGAGAAATTCCGGAAATAATGCACATGGGCCGGGTGGTTTATATCGATCAGGATCTTCATAGTTTCTTCTGATGAATAATTTAAACTTAATGGTACGCCTGTCGTTAAGCCGCGTGGCAGCATCAGAATGGGCATGGAGCTACCCTGAAATGGAGCTGTTTGCTACGAATGAGTACCATATTAACGTAAACAAGCCCGCCTTGTTTCTGAAAACATGGAATATCTGTATTGGAAAAGTAATATTTTTTATTTCACAGATACAGACCTAAAGGACGTAAAACAGTATTTCTGAAAACGGGTATAGCTGTGAACCAGAATTGACTTTTAACCTGCTCCTGTTCCATTTTGTCTCTTTCCCAGATTTTGTTGCGCAGGTTATTGGTTAAGTTACTTTTAGTGCCTAGCAGGATCTTATAAGCCCCGGCTTGTAAAATTTCTGATTCTACAGCTTTGTTGGGTACCCGCTTACCATAAGGATAGGAAAAATACCGGACCTCGGTATTGAACGTTTCGGCCAGGATCTTTTTAGAACCAAGCATTTCAATTTTTGCTTCAGTATCCGTCAGTTTCGAAAATTCCGGATGAGACATGGAGTGAGACCCAAGAGAATAACCGAGGCCTAACAATTCGCTTACTTGCTTATTGGTAAGATAAGGCTGGATTTCTGCCAGGTATTGTTTTAGGGGCGGCATACCAGCAAGTTCCCAAGCCCGGTTGGTTATTGCTTCTTTGGCGGCCATGGGGAAGTAGTTGCTTAAAGCAATTATGCTTTTCTGGTCTGGCGGGAGGTGGTATTGTTGCGCTAATTCCCGGCAAAGTGCAGCTTCCTTTTCTTTAGAAATTTTATTCTGGATTAAGTAAATCTTATTGTTCCACATCAGGTCATTATTATCCAGGCAGTTGCTTAGCAGAAACAGGGTAGGTTTTATATTGAATCTGGAAAAGACCGGGGCCATTACCGAATAGTTTTCCTGAAAGCCATCATCCGTTGTGAAGGCAATTGTTTTGGTAGCTTTTTCATTGTTTTCTACCAGCCACACAGCTTCGTCGAGGGTTATGAAAGTATATCCGTTTTTTTTATACCAGGTAAGTTGTTCGTTCAGAATGCGTTCTGTGAACACATTCTTTTTATAGTAATAAGGTATGTGGCAGGAATTGCTAACCAGGTGGTAATATACTATTCTGGGCAAACCACTTTTATAAGATAAGAGGGGTTTTTGAACAACACCAGCATTCAGCAGTTTCATGATCGTATTTTTCAATTTTCCGGAAGTTTAGCAGGTTGACCAGATTTTTTTATTGCGGGTAGATTTCGGGATCGCATATTGCTTCGGTATAATGGTTTTGAGAATATATGTCTAAACATCAGCACTTGCCGGTTGCTTATCATATTTCAACACTTCATTCACCATAAACTGCGTAGTGTCTATGCATTCATCTAAGAGATGCTGACTTTGGCGCCGGTACTTTTCTTTCCCGTTTTCTTCCTGAATAATTGTCAAGGCTTTTTGAATGGCTGATTCCTGATCCTGGGCACTTTCCCTGAAATTAAAAACCAGGGCGTATTTTTTTTCCTGTTCATCCAGATATCCTAAACGGTTGCTGTTAAGAAAAATGGCCGGCGTACCCAGTATAGCAGCTTCTGAAGCCATGGTGCCGCTTTCGCCGAATAATAAGGCGCTGTAATACAACGCATCGTGCATTTTATGGAAAGGGATCCGGATGCGGTGTTTTTCCAGGTCTTCCGGCAATTCGCCTTCTGAGGAAATGAATACTTTGGCGTGCCTGGATAGTTCCTGTACGGTTCTCCTTTTATTTTCCATAGTTATGCCGGCCTGGCCGAAATCGTGCACCGCTGCCCAGGATACAAACCGGACGATCACGAATTTTTCGGTTTCCTTTACCCCGAGCATCTCCAGCACAGCTGGGTCCGGCTTAAAATAGTTGGGATGCAAATAGGCTACCTCCATGTAGCTGTTAAACCGACATTGTTTTTTACCAAGGTCTAGACTGTAGCAGGCAGGGGTAAATATTTTAGATGCATACGGCACCGTAAGCTTATGATGCAGGCTGGCATGTTCGGTATCGCTGAAAACCAGGGAGGTTTTGCGCAGGAAATTAGCCACCTGCGAAGGGTAGGGATGCAGGAAATTAAGGAAGACATCGGGCTTGAATTTTCTGGCAATGGCCCAGATTTTTACGTCGGCATAAAGGAGGTATAAGAACTTACTAAATTTGCCGTTTTTGCCTTTTCCCCGGTCTATGTAAGGGATGTTGTAAGAATCCAGTAAGGTATGCTCTATCTCCTTGTTTCTGGAAACGAACATAATTTCATGCCCCATCTGTGTCATTAGCTTGAAAAAATTCCGGAAGTAATGCACGTGGGCCGGGTGGTTGATATCGATCAGAACTTTCATAGTAGATTGTGGTAGGGAAGGTGGAAAATGTTTTTTAGTTTTTTGTAGAAGTTTTCTTGCAGGTAAACGCTATGGGTTCAGGATTAAAAACTCTGCAATCCCTGACTTTCTGAAATCAGGAAGTTAGTAACCGGAATGGCTTTAGCGCAGTGCCAGCTGGTAAATGCCTTTCACGCGTTGGGCAATGGTTTCGGCATCTAAACCCAGATCTAAAATGCGTTTTTCACCCTCGGTGCGGCCTTTCCGTTCGGAAAATTCCAGCGCCTGTTTTATTTTTTCGGCAAAATCCTGGGGTTTGAAAGAAGAAAGGTAACAACCTTCGGTATTGCCAAAAACCCAGCCGGCATCGCCCATATCGGTAGAAACGATCGGGCAGTTGCAGGCCATGGCTTCTTTGAGTACGTTTGGCGAACCTTCCATAAGCGAGGGCACCACCAACACATGGGCTGCGTTCAGGTATTTGGGTATCATTTCGTGCGAAACCGGGTAGGGATTGATGAGTTCCACATCGGTGCGGTTCAGGTGTTCGAGCGCATCTTTTACCAGGGCAAAATTCTTCCGGACGTTGGTGCGGCTGCCCAGGAACAGGATCTGCTTTTTTTCGGGGTCCAGGCCAAGTTCGGAGCGGAAATCGGTAGTAGCCGGTTTGAATTTTTCTTTGTTGATGCCGTTGGGAATGATGTAGGATTTATGCTTCAGGTACACGTAATCTTCGATGTTCTGCGATTTGGAAATAATAGCTTTGGTGAACGGCTGGATCAGGTACGTAAGCAGGGTGTTGGCCCGGCTCTTCAGCTGCACTTTGTTTACGCCAATGTATTCGCCGTAGGCATCGCTGCCCATTAACGACAGCACTACCGGCGTGCGGCCCGAAGCCAGCACTGCCGACCAGCCGGAATGCGTAAAATGCGCATGGATCAGATCGTATTGGTTAACCTTAAGGTGTTTACGTAGTTCAAGACTTGCCTTGAAATAACCATGCAAACCTTTCCCGACTATCGGAAAATAATCTACATCGATACCCACTTTTTTCAGCGATTCGCCCTGTTCTTTAATGAACGGGATCACCTCGAAACCTTTAATATTACCGCTGCAAACAAACAGGACTTTCATATTTTTTCTGGATTACATAAAAGAGATCGTTACAAGTAGCATTACCGGAAGGCCGCACTTTTTCTGGTCAAAAGCATAGCGTTTTATCAGCTTATGCCCTAAGACTTGCTTAGTTCATCGAAACAGAATACTGCGTTAAGGCGGGTTCCGGCTCATCTTTAGCCAGGCTGGTAACCCTGCCGAATTTTGTGGTGCTCAGCAAAAGCATAAGCAGTGGGGCGAAAGTTAAAGTGCCCACAAAACGGCCGGGAATAAGTACAATGAGAAACATAAACAGGAACGGGTAGAATAATTTCCGGTTCGGGCCGGGAATCTTCAGGTTTTGTTTCAGGAAATAATGACTGAAGAATATTGTGAAAAACAGTACCCCTATTAACCCAGTGCTGAAAAAGATCATGTTTATATCTGAGTGGATGGGCCGGGCGTGGTTAAAATATTTGGCTCCAAAACTATAGGAATCGAAGAATTTAATGCCGAAAAATACTTCGAACATACTGGCTCTCCGCTCATGATAATCCATCAGGTATTTGGTTTCAAGATAGCGGCCTTCTTCCTCGTAGGTATCTAAATTCCGGATGCGGTCGCGTTTTTCGAGCTGGGCATCCAGCCGGTCCTGATAAAGCGGATAACTCACTACCAAACCGCCCACGGCAATGAAAAGGAACAAGACCATTTTGAACATTAGTTTCGGGTTCAGCAAAGCGTAGATCACGATAGCCCCTAACAGCATGCCGAAAGCCGTACGGCGCGTATTTAAAATCAGAATGCTGATGTTTATCAGGATCAGCGTCATATCGCTGAGCTTCACCAGTAAATTTTTATGCGGATTAGCCAGCAGGTAATGAACGCTCAGAAAAACCACGATCGGTACAATGTACATGCGAGAAGTGATCAGAAAACCGGTAGAAAAGGCTTCGGTATAATAGCCGCCGATGCCGAGCACATTCACTACAAAAATGTAGGCCGGAATCGTGTAAAGTAACAGGCGGTTATAAGGTTCAAATTCTTTTATAAAATCAACTTCGGCTCCCAGGTGTTTGCCAACCGGGATCATGAGCAGCGTGATCAGTACCGATAGAAAGGCCCGCGTAGAAACCACCATGTCGCCGGAATTTATTACGAGCAGCAGCAAGAGGTAAAGTACCAGGGCAATAAAAACGGCATCCGATTTTTTCAGGGCCTGGTACTTGAAAACGTAGATCAGCCCGAGGCTAAGCGGCACGATGTAGCGGATGGCGGCATAGACCTTGTTTTCTTCGTAAAAGCCATCAAACATATCGAAGAACACGAAATATGCGATCAGGGCGAAAACGAAGGTTCTGGTATCGTAAAAAAACAGAATGATCAGCAGGATTGTAAGGCCAAGTAAAATCATAATCGGGTAGGTTTAGTTAGTTAAATGGAAGCACAGGCGCTAAGAGCTTTAAGAACAATTCGCCGTTCTGGGAAGGGCTTTGTTTGGTGGAGAGGGTATGTTTCTGGCGGCAATCTGCATGCTGGTATAACCCGTGCAGATAGGCATTGTATTTCTTCATTTCGGCCAGCCGTTTTTCGGGCGTCATGCGGTCGAAGCGGCTGCGGTTTGTGCTGCGGTTCTCAATCCGGTCGGCGGCAGTTTCTACATCCAGATCGAAATAAAAAAGATAATCGGTTTTGAAGTAGAACTGCTTTAGTTCGGTTTGCAGTTTTTCTACCCGATCGGTTTTAAAGATCGTAGCCGACCAAAGCTCCTGGATCATCCATTGATCGAGCAATACCAGGTTTACTTCTCTGCTCTTCAGCATTTTATCTAAGGCCGCCTGAAATACCGAAAGCCGCAGAAAACGGTAAACCGAATTAAGACTGTAAATTCGGTAGCGGGCTAAAGTAGCCGTGTATTGCACCAGGGTAAAAGCCTTCAGAAAAAGGGTGTTAAGGTAGAGCTGAAGTTTCTGCCGGCGTCCCAGATTTCTGAAATATGTTTTCAGGTCTTCGGATTGGCAAACCTGCAGGCCTTTGGCTTGCAGCATTTCGGCGAAACAATTGCAACTGGTAGTTTTGCCCACGCCCGGTGAACCTACAAATTCCACGATGGTGGCTTTTTGCTGGGTGCGGGTTGGTTTAGAAGTGGGTGCTGCGGTAAACGTTTTCACCATCATTGCTGCTTTTAAGCTTCCTGGGTATATTTTTTTGTTTGTTATTCAGATTTTTAATAATGGCCCCGGTGAAAAAGGCACCCGAAAAAAGGATTTCCGGGGCGGCCTGGGTTGCCGGGCAAGAACCGGTTTTTTGGCGGCCACCTGCTGGTAAAAATTCCGGAGCATATTTTTCAGAAAAATGAGCTGAATCACCAGTTTTATTCCCGGATCGGGCAGGCGGTTAAGCAGAAATAAGATCCGCCATTTGTTTGCCGAAAGCCGGGTATAACTGAAATCGGTTTCCATTTTCAGGCTTTTTACCCGGTTAAAACTAAGCGCGTACCGGATGCCGGCTTTTAAAGCTTTTCCGGCGATGAGTTCGTTGCGGTAAAAATCGCCGTCGGCATAAAGGTCCAGCCAGCATTCGCGGCAACTGTCCATTTTTGCAAAACGCTGCGGCAAGCCGCTGAATTTTTTATTGTAGATCACCAGCGGCTTAGGTGTGTAGGCCACCGGGAATTCACGGGCGATGCTGGCACAGAAAAAATTATCTTCGCCGCTGATCATGCCTTCCGGAAACCCTTTTATTTTTTCGAAAACTACCGGATCTACAATGGTGGCCGAAAGCCGGGTAATGTGATGGGTCCATTCGCAGCGGAAATAATCTTCTACAATTCCTTCCGGCATGGTGCCGCCTTCTATAAAGGTGCGGTGGTTCTCTAAAACGGTATGGGCCGCGCCGTAAAAACCACAACCCGGATACGTTAAGAGCAGCTTGCGCATTTCGGCCAGGTACTGCGGCTCCCAAAGATCGTCGGCATCCAGAAAGGCAAGGTAGCGGCCTTTGGCGCGTTTTATGCCATGGTTGCGGGCTGCCGAAACGCCGGCGTTTTTCTGATGAAAAACCTGCAGACGGTGATCGTGGAACAAACCCGCTATGGTGGCACTTTGGTCGGTAGAGCCATCGTTTATCACCAGCAGTTCGTAATCCGGAAAAGTCTGGTGGAGTACCGATTGCAGGGTATTGGCGATGTGTTCCTGCTTGTTGTATAACGGGATCACGATGCTGAAAAATGGTCTGGCTGCACGCACGGGAATAGGGTTTAAGGCATTGCTAATTAATTTTGTTAAGCGATTATCCGGAGATTTTTAAAAGGCCGGGCCGACTTTTTCAGACTAAAACCATAGCGTTTTTAAGGACAATTCTCCCAGATATTCTGCTTCACGGAAGTAAGCACCTGTTGCAGCGGCTGGGTAGCGTCTATGGTTATGGTTTTGCAGCTTTTTCCGAATTGTAGTTTTTTAATGCCGGCTATTTTGGTTTCCAGTTTTTCCAGTGAAGTTTCGCCAGGTTTGCGGGCTTCTACCACTTCGGCATCGGCAATCAGTTTAATAATGGCATCGGGCGGCGTATTTTCGGCGCGGGCATACACCCGGGCTTCGTAGGCAGCAATCCTTTTAAAAATTGGGTTTCCGGAATTGCGCAGGTGGTGGAGTAAGGGGCCGTCATTGTAACCCATCAATTGGTTTTGCGGGAACCGGTCGCAGATCACAAGCATGCCTTTGGCCCGGGCTTTTTGCATGCGGTTCAGGTTGCTGCTTTTCTCATGGGCTACCAATAGCGCTTCCAGGCACTGATAAATATTGGCAACCAGGCCACTTTTTTTGCCTGAAACCCTACCGTTTTTTACCTGGCTTTCCTTCGAAGCTGCTTTGGGTTTCGCGGTTTTTTTGAAGGCCTGCAATACTTTTCTGGGGAAGGAAATCCTGCCGTCGCCGCGGCCGTAGTAAATGCGGTACACATCCAGTTTCTGCCGGAAAGTTGCCTGCAGATTAGCCGTAACCGTAGATTTACCGGAGCCGTCGGCGCCAATTACGGCTACTACCATGCCGCCGCGCGGATTGATGCGCTGGGCCAGAATGGGCTGGTTTAATAGGCGTGCCAGCTTGCGGGAAACTTTTACGGTTACTTCGCGGTACCAGCGCAGCACCAGGGCTTCGAGGGGCGAATGCAGCCGGTTATCGCGGAATTCGTTTCGGATCAGATCGGCCAGTTTAAACAATTCGCGGCGGTTGAAAGACCCGGTAATGAATTGATAAATTGGTTCGTAGTTTTGGAAAATGCCTTTCAGTATTCGCTCGATGTCTTCGTTTTTTGCCTGTTTGCGCAGCCATTCGTATTCCGTTTGGGTGTTGCCGGTGTATTTTATTTTATTGAACACGTACATCAGCCCCTGGTCGCGGTGGCGGAGTTTCAGGGCTTCGCGGATATAAAGCAGCACCAGTTCAAAAGCCGGGCTGCTGCAATAAATGCCGAACGTTTCGTTGAAATACCGGGTTTCGAGGATCTTGTTTTCAAAATTGAGCTGGTAGCCTTTCAAATACATTTCGCCCATGGTAAGCCGGAAATGCGCATGCACGTGGATCACTTTCCCCGATTCCAGATCCAGACCCAGGAAATCTTCGATGTCTTTGTATTCTTTCTGGCTGATGGAATGAAAGCGTTTGAAACCAAGTTCATGCAGAATTTCAATGGTTTTTTCTTTCTGGTTTTCATCGAAGAGTACATCCAGGTCGGTGTCGCCGGTCATGGAAGCGGCCAGGTGTTCGTTGCTTTTCCAGTGGCAGTAAAGTATGTTGTTTTCATGCCAGGCGGCCACCAGGTTTTTTACCAGGGGGAGGGTGACTGCCGGTTTGGTTATGAATTGGTCCATGCGCTTTGGGGGGAAAGTTTCTTAAATCGTTTCAGCAGCAGTTTGTTCAATAGTTCTTTCTGGTCATCGCGGATAAAAAGGGCCGGGAATTGCCAGATGGTGAGGGCAGAAAGCAGGCCGAGGCCCAGCACAGTAAGCAAAAGCGTAAGAAAGCCGGAACCAAAATACATCCGGCTCCAGGTGGATAAAGCGTACGTTATAGTGCCGGTAAGCAAGCCCAGGCTCAGGCCAGGCAGGTGCGCTTTCAGCATATCGAGCCAGGTAATGGTGGTAAGCTGAATACTTAAATGGGCCATTAGCAGGAAATTGAAAACCAAGGCCCCGGCTACGCCAACGGCTACGCCCGGTAAACCCCAGAACTGCCCGAGGTAAGAACCAACTACTACAAACAGCGCGTATAAAAACTGCCGCCAGGCCCGGCGGTAAACCGCACCGGTAGCTCTTGCCAGCGAGTCGCTCATTTTGTAACTCATCCGGAAAAGCAGGCTGCAGGCCAGGATCTGGAACGGGAAAACGACCGCGTTCCATTTCGGGCCGAGCAGAAGCAACACAATTTCCGGGGCCAGGATCATGAAAACTATGCTTAACGGAATGGCTACCAATGCTATGCTGCTTACGCCGGTTAAATATGCTTTGCCCAGCCGGGCTTTATCGTCCTGCACTTTGGCCATGGCCGGGAATAAAGATTTGTCTAAGGCGTTGCCGAAGAGGCTGGCCGGCATAACCATGAATTGATAAGCGCGGCCGTAAATACCCAGCGCCCCGGCGCCCAGCATCCGCCCGATCACCAGGTTATCGCCCTGCACCGCCAGGAAATTGCCTAAACGCGCCAAGGTCATGCCGCCGCCAAAATTGATGAGTTCTTTAAAAGCCGCTTTTTCGAAACCGGGTTTCTTCGGAAATGGCTGAATGATAACTACCAGCAGCGCGTGCAATACGGCCTGGGTAATTAACGCGGCCACCAAAGCCCACATGCCCCAGCCTAAATATGCCAGTACAATACCCACCGCCCCGTAGCCAATGGCATAAGAAGCAACTTCTACGGCGGCAATGGTTTTAAAATTCATGTTCCGCTGCATTAATGCCTGGCCTACCAGGGTGAGCGAATCTACCAGGAAAATCAGCGAAACCATGCGCAGCACTGAAACCAGACCCGGCATCCGGAAAAAATCGGCTAAAAGCGGGGCGGTTAAGATGAGCAGACCGGCAAAGAAAAGGCCCATGAAAATCGATAAGGTAAGACCGGTGGTTAAATGACGGTTTTCCAGTTCTTTACGCTGCACAATTGCCGGACCCACGCCCATCTGCGAAAACATTTTTGAGAAGTCAACCGCAATTACGGCCATGCCCACGATCCCGAATTCTTTTGGCGAAATAAGCCGCGCCAGAATTGCCAGCACGCCAATTTTTAAACCTACCTGAATGCCGCTACCCGTGATCATCCAGAGAAAGCCGGAAAGGGTACGTTCGGTTAGTTTTTTTTCAGCGTTCATGGTAAGGGCTTGTGAGAGGGTGAAAACTTAGTGATGACTTTTAGGGCCGGAAAGCATAGCGTTTTACTTCGAATCTTTCAGTTTTTAAGCCGCCGTTTCCGGAGTTGTTTCCGATTGGTTTTGCAATGGGATGTTTTCGGGCAGGGTGGCCAGAGTCATGTGCAGGTTTGAAGCGAGCTGCTCGGGGGTATCGGTCTGGTAAGATATTTCTGTGGTAGCAGTTGTTTGGGCGGGCGAGTAATAGGCTTTGAACCAGTCGGTGAATTTTTTAAGACCGTCCTGGATGGTAGTGTCGGGTTTGTAGTTGAAGTGGTGAAGCAGATCATCTACGTTGGCCCAGGTGGCTACCACATCGCCGGCCTGTATTCCCTGCATTTCCAGCAAGGCTTTTTTGCCCAGGTTCTTCTCGATTTCCGAAATAAAACTCATGAGCTCTACCGGGTTGTTGTTGCCGATGTTGTAAATGCAATAAGGCGCGGTGGAGCGGGATGGATCGGGTTCGTGTGCATTCCAGTCGGCGCAGGGCTCGGCGGGTTTGTCCATCACGTTCACGATGCCGTTCACAATATCGTCTATGTAGGTAAAGTCGCGCTGCATTTTGCCTTCGTTAAAAACCTTGATCGGCTTGTTGTTCGAAATGTCTTCGGCAAAACTGTAATAGGCCATGTCGGGGCGGCCCCACGGACCGTAAACCGTGAAAAAGCGGAGCCCGGAAGTTGGAATGCGGTATAAATGGCTGTAAGTGTGCGCCATGAGTTCGTTGGCTTTTTTGCTGGCGGCGTAAAGCGAAACGGGGTGTTCGGTATTGTGTTTTACCGAGAAAGGCATTTTTTCATTCAACCCGTAAACGCTGGAAGAACTTGCGTAAACCAAATGCTGAATTTTATGATGGCGGCTGGCTTCCAGAATATTGAGAAAACTTACCAGGTTACTCTGGGCGTAGCAATCGGGGTTGGTAATGGAATAACGCACGCCGGCTTGTGCTGCCAAATGCACAATTATGTCGAAATTTTCGCGGTCGCAGAGCTCCATGAGCTCTTTTTTATCTTCCAGATTCATCCGGATAAAGCGGTAAGCGGCATGTTTCTGACTTTGCACTTCCTGGTTCCAGGTTACTTCCGCTTCCGGAATTCCGCTTTCTTTCAGTCTGGCAAACTTGAGTTTTATGTCGTAATAATCGTTTATGTTATCTACGCCCACCACTTCGTCGCCGCGGGAAAGGAGCTTTTCCGCAAAATGAAAACCAACAAAGCCAGCAGTTCCGGTTACTAATATTTTCATCGTTTCGGGTTTTTAAAATGTACTTTTTTAGCCGCCAGCCATAGCGTTTCGGGCTTTAAAATTGTTGGTTCAGATTGCGAGTTCACGCTTTTGGTTTTATAACTTTTTGGGGTCAGAATCCTAGCGTTTTGGGGAGGTTAAGCTGCCACCGCTTCGAGGCAGGTTTTGGGGAGTTCTACATAAAGCATGCAGCTTAAAGAGGGGAGCGCCACTTTTACGGTCTGGTTTTTAACGGCCACTACGGTGCCGTGCTGTTCCATTAAAGGACCGCTGGTTACCCGCACCGGATCGTTTATATTAAGGGCGGCGGCTTGCAGTTTTACATCGGAATATTCGCGTAAAAAATGCCGGATAATGGTTATTTCGCTTTCGCGGATGGTAGCCGGTTTGCCCTGCCAGGTTACATAATGCAGAATGCCGGCGAGGCGTTTTAAAGCCGGCAGCTGTTTTTCAGTAACTTTTACAAATACATACGAGCTGAAAAGCGGCTCATACACTACTTTTTTGCGGTCGCTCCATTGGCGCACTACCCGGTTCAGGGGACAATAATTCTGAATGCTGTGCAGGGAAAGCAGATCGGCTACTTTTTTTTCCCACCGCGGTTTGGTGTAAACGGCATACCAATTCTCGGATATCAGGTTTTCATTCATCGGGTAGAAGTTTAAAGGGTTTAAATAGCAAAAGGGCAGGGCTTCGCCTTCCTGGGTTACAAATTATTTAAGCGGGTATTTGCTGAAGGCTTGATCAGGTCCGGGAGGTTGTAAAAGAAACTAAAGCGAATTCAACGGTCTGATGATCAGAAGATTGGTTTGCGCTTTAGTCTCAGTTGGTCAGGCGATAAGTATGAGTGAAGGAATATCGCAGGGCCGGCTTTTGTGCCCGTACCCTACCGTTTTGAATTTGTTCGTTTCAAGGAAATGTGCTGGTCGCAAACCGCAGGAACTATACCTGCGGATCCAGGTCTGGCGTGGCTTTACTGGTGTTGTAGTTTATCAGTTTTTTCAGATTTAAGCCCAGACCTTCGGTTTTAGGAGCCTCTTTCCGCTTAAATTTAGCGCCGTATTTGTAGCCATAGGCAGAGCCGTAACCGTAGCCGTAGTCGCCTTTAATAAAGCCCCGGGCTTTTACCCCGGTAAATACAATACCTAGGTTACTTACTGCTCTTAATTGGGTGTTCTGGTTCAGGTGCTTGATCTTGCTTTTTGGGGTAAAAGCGTGGCGCATCACAAACAAGGTAGCATCGCAATATTCGGCGAGCAGGTAGGCGTCGGAAACTAGTTCAACCGGCGGCGTATCGATAATGATGTAGTCGAAGGTTTTTTCTACGTATGCAAAGAAGGTTTCCAGTTTTCCGTTCAGCAGCAGTTCGGTGTGGTCGCCAATGGAAGTTCCGGCTGGTATAATGCTCAGGTTACTGAAGCCGGTTTCGCATACAATGCTTTGCGGATCAATGTCTTCGGTTAAATATTCGGTAAGGCCCGTTTGTCTGAAGCAGTTGAACAATTGCGAGGCGTTCGGGCTTCTTAAATCGAAATCGATCAGGACCACTTTCTTGCCCGAAGAGGCCAGGCTGTACGCCAGGTTGCTGCTTACAAAGCTTTTTCCTTCGCCGGCAATGCTTGAGGTTACCATTATTTTTTTCCGGTTAAAAGACCGTCCGAACAAGCCCATGGTAGCGCGCATTTGCCGGAATTGCTCAATCACGTACACTTCGCCCGGTACGGTAAACAAGGCCCCTTCCTTGCGTTTCACATCCGAAAGTTCGGTAATGATCGGAATAGTAGTATTGTCTTCTATATCGGAACGGAAAAGCAGTTTGCTGGTGAGTTGTTCCTTGGTAGTTACAAAGCCGATGCCTAAGGCCAGCGAAAGAAACATCGCTACCGCATATACCTGGATCGGTTTGGGGTTAACCGGCATTACCGACGACTGGGCCATATCTACTACCCGGCTGGAATTAGCAGTGGGAGCATGGGCCAAAGCGGTTTCTTCTCTTTTCTGCAGCAGGAAGCTGTAAGCGTTATTTTTAATGGCCATTTCGCGGCTGATCTCGAGCAATGCCCGCTCTTTTTGCGGAATGGTCTGCAAAGCGCTGCGGTAGGAGTTGTTGGTAGCCATCAGGTCTGCACGGCTGGCAAGCAGGTTGGCTCGCTGGTTGCGGATATTTTCCAGAATGCTTGGGCGGGCTTTATTTATTTCGTCCTGCGTGGCCAGCAACAGTGGGTTGTTTTCAGCGGTAGTTTTGCTTAAAGCCTGGTATCTCAGTTCGGCTTCGTAGAGTTTTTGCAGCAGTTGCGATAAAACCGGCTCACTTACACCCAGCGTAGAAGGCACTGTGCTTACCGTATTCCGTTTCGAAATTACGTAGGCTTCCACGTTTTTGAGTACGGCCAGTTTCATGTTTATGTCAGAAAGTTTCCGGTCGTTATCGCCTACGTTCTGCAGGTATAGTTTGCCTTGCTCGTCCAGGTTTACCACCCCGGCCGACGATTTAAATTGTTCTACCTGGTCTTCTACCGAAGTAAGTTCGTCTTCTACCACTTTTATGCGGCCTTCTATAAAATTCATAGTATTGGCGGCCAGTTCGTTGCGGTCGGCTATGGCTACATCGTTGTATGCATAGATCAGGTGGTTCAGGATATCTTCGCCGCGTTGCGGTACCTGGTCTTCCAGCGCCAGGTTTATTACCGTAGAAAGCTTGCTGGATGGTTCCACGGCCAGGTTCATAAGTAATTCGTTGGCTACGCGGCGCGGATTTACAATGGCAAAATACAGCGGTCCGGCCGGCATGGCAGATTTAGCAGGGTTTTCGGTAAAAAGCATTTCTCCGTACGGCGTAGAAACCCATTCATTGAGCGCATAAGCGGTGCTTCCGATAATTACCTGGTTTTTCTCTTTGTTAAAACGGAAATTGATCTGCGGGTATTCAAGCGCTTTATTCGGGTTGCGGAGGGAAATTCTTACCGGTGAAGTAGTGTATGCCGAACTCACTTTGAACTGACCCTGCTCGTAAATTGGGGCGTAGAGTTTCAGGCTATCTACCACTTTATTCATCAGAATGCGGCTCTGGATCACTTTCATCTCGTTGTCTACCAGTTTGCTGGAAGTAAACCCGTCTATTTCTTCCATCATTTTGGGGTCATTTATACCTTTTTTCTCGTCTTTAATGAGCAAAGTAGCGCTGATCTGGTACGTTGGCGAGGCATAGTATTTCAGGTAAGCCCAGGCTGCGCCGCCGGCAAACAGCAGCAAAATGAGGAATAAGGGCCAGTAAGGCAGAAACCGAAAGGTTAATGCAGCGAATAAATTTTCCTCGGATCTTGGTTTATCTTTATTTATGGATAGCATACCTTTAAATTTTAACGGGTTAAACGATCTACACTAATTACTGCCAGGGAAAGCGCACTCAGGATAACCGGTAGCCATTGCCGGGTGGCGCTTGCGTTCGCGATCTTGGTTTTGTTGGGCTCGACATAAATAATGTCGTTGGATTTGAGGTAGTAGTAGGGCGAGGTAAAGATCTGGTTTGAAGTGAGATCGATGCGGTTGAGTTTCTTTTTGCCGTCTTCTTCCCGGATAAGCAGAATGTTGTCGCGGCTGCCGTAAATGGTCAGGTCGCCGGCCAGCCCGAGGGCTTCGAGCAGCGTAATTTTTTCGTTCGGAACGGTAAGTACAGCCGGCCGGGCAACTTCGCCCAACACCGAAACCTTGTAATTCATGTACCGGATATCGACAATGGGATCCTTGAGCAGCTTCCGTTTTACAATTTCGGTTCTGATTACATCCTGCAGGGCTTTTTTGCTTAAACCGGCTGCGTGTATACTGCCCAGATAGGGAAATTTGATGTTGCCTTCGGTATCTACCAGGTAACCGGCGGCATTGGAAATGTTGTTGGTAGCGCTGGTAGGCCGAACAGAATTACTGTTGAGGGAATTAAATACTTCGGATGCCTCGGGGTTTAAACTCGTGACGGAAATACTTAACAGGTCGTTGCTTTGAATAACAGGCTCGAGGCTCTCGAGCTGGGCCGTAAATTCAGCCTTGTTAATGTCGTTGAAATAGATTGCCTTTTTAGAACTGGTACAGGCAGAAATGATGAGAAAGGTAAGGCCCACAGCTAGGGAGCCCAGATTTTTAAAGCTTTTCATACGTATCGGAGGTTTAGAGTGGTGGCTTGGTAACTTGTTCGTGCTTTATGGAAACGGAATAATAACGCATAAACAAAGTGCAATAAATTATTAATTTACTTCAATACGTTAGCTTTTAGGGGTGAGTTGTTGAAATGCCGGGCTAAGTTGAGAACGGGTTATCTTTCATGGTAAATGGATGCTTTTTGTAAGGCAGAGCACTATGAGGACTTAAAATCGTCCTGTAAAATATAGGAATATGCAAGTATTTAGGATGATTGAGGTGCTTTTCAGGATATTTTGACTTTTAATTTCAGACTTTGAAGCAAGCATTTTAGACGTTTCCCCGAAGGTAAATGAAGGCCTTTTTTAATATCAGGGGTCTTTTTTGCATGCAGAGATGTGGTCATCTCGGGGTAAGGATAAATCTGATTAAGTTGGCAGGAATTGGTTTTGACTTTTTAAGGTCCAAAGCATAGCGTTTTTATTGCTTCATTCCGAAGATAAGAGGGTCTTATCGAATTGGTAGTTTATTATTACTATTACTATTACTATTACTATTTATATTCTGGTTTGCTTTGTCCTGTCATCCGGAACGCTGATGAAGGACCTTGTGGACTGAGAAGCAGTTTTTCTGCTACAAAGAATAGCGTTTTCTTGTCATCTCGACGTTAGGAGAGATCTCATCAGGTTGGTAGAAAGCTTGCTATTGAGTTCTTGAGCCTAAAAGGATAGCGTTTTTATAGCTTGCTTTAGTTTTTAATTCTTAATTTTTAATTATTAATTAAGCTTTCTCCCTCAAGCCGGGCGGCTTCGTTTCTGCGTTCGCGGCTGCAACCCTTCCTGCCCTTGCGGGCTGCCTGTGGCACCAGAAGTCTTGAAGGCCGCTCTCACAGAAACTGGTGTCAGCTTCCCTTCGTAGCTGGCTTCTTTTTAGTCTACTCTCTCAGATAGCGTGATTTTCAGGAAACGCTGCGCTGGCGATATGTGTGTGAAATCAAACTAAAAATAATCCTGTCTATCTTTTAATCCCTAAAATCGTGTTCAGACAAGAATCCTTAAATCCCCTAATCTGATAAATCCAAATTCAGACAAATATTCATTTCCGTCTGTTTTAGCTGACGGTATATACTTCCTTCCTGGATAGTCGCAGATCCCGGAGACTTTCGGGGGGAGGGCCACGTTACCCGATCGAAGCAACAGGTTTAGCTAATTAAAAACAACTATTTCCCCGATAAGAAAGCAGCAATTTTTACTGATACGGCGATATGGTTGGCTGCGAGTAATAAAAATCCTGGAAATCGTAAAAGCGGCGGGAGTTTTCGTAGAATTTAATGTTGTTAAAACTGTCGCCTTCGGGAATACGTGGGTAATAGGCCAGCAACAGTTGAATGGTATTAAAGCCCATGTATTCGTTCCGGAATCGGATGCCTACGCCAAAAGCCTGGTAGGGCTTGTCTTTGAAAGGCGAAACATCGTCGGTGCGGGATAGCCAGGCAAAATCGGCAAAAACTACGCCCGCCAGCCGGAAACCGACAAAGGAAATGGGGGTGAAAAGGTTGCTTTCCAGGTTCAGGGTAAACCGGTTCTGGCCTACCAGCGTGCCCGAACTGAAACCGCGCAGGCCTTCATAATTATTCACGCGCAGCACTTCTCCGGGGTCGCGGTTCAAGCCGTAGGTCATGCGGTTCCAGACAAAGTTACGCAGCAGCCAGCCATTCAGATTATAGAGTTTGGTAAAATACAGGATGTTGGTATTTATTACGCCCTGCGCCCTTTTACCTTCCTGGTAAAAAGTGCCGAATTCGCCGCTGGCGTATAAGTAGCCGAAGTTCAGGTTGTATTTCCCGAAATCGTTCCGGATGCCGATGTATTGCCGGATGCGGCTGGTGGCATATTCGTAGCCCATTGTAAGGGTCATTAAATTGCCGGCAGGAATATCTTCGGTGCGGCCAAAGCCGAACAGGTATTTGTCTTTATAGTATTTACGGTAGCTGTAACCAATACTGGCCAGATAAAGCGTGGTGTTCAGGTAACCGCCTTCGGTAGGTGTTTTCGTAAAATTAATATTGCTGATGCGCGTGCCTACAATTAAGCGGCCCGGATTATCGTAACCTAAATTATAGGTCTTCAATTTAAAAGATCGGGCCAGCCACAGGTCTTTGGCGTTAAAGCGCAGATCCTGGGTGCTGTCGCGGGTAAAGGTGCGATTCTTGAACCAGTTTACCGTGAGGCCGCCGGCATATTTGGTAGTAGGCGTATAAAAGTAGCGGTTAAAAGTAAAGCCCCGCTGATCGTTGCGGTAATCATTTAAATAATTGAACTGGGCGGAAATATAAGAGCGGTAAATATTTTCGATCAGGTAACTGCCCTGGTATTGCCATGACTGCGGCAGATCATCTATTCCGAGCCATATTTTATTGCGAATCTGGTGGCCGAGACCAAGAAAGTTAACGTCGCGGAGGCCGATTACGGACATGGTTTTAGATGCATTGTAGCCAAACGAACCGCCAATACTGAAAACATCGCGGGTAGTAACTATAATATCTACGCTGTCGGCAGTGGTGGTTTTTTCATTTACGCGAATGCGGGCATCCAGAATGTGGTCGGTCTGGCGCAGCAAACGTTCCGATTCTAAAATAGCCTGTGGTTCGAGTTGTTTGCCTTTCCGGAATAATAATTTGTTGCGCACGCGGCCGCGGTGAGTTTTTATGTGCAGGTAGTTGCCGCTTTTTTCCAGAAAGTTATCCGGTACGGAAGCCGTATCGGTAAGCGAATAACCAAAGGGATCGAGGGTTTGAATATCGATTCGGCGGACGATCTTGTAATCGTGCTGCGAAAACTGGTAATTGATCAGCTCCGGGTCAATGCCGCTTTCGGTGGGTTTTTTCCGGTTGAAATTAAAAAGCTTGCTCACAGCGCGGGCCGGTAAACTTTTGCGCTTCGAATATTCCTGCAGGCCTTTCAGAATGCGGTCAGAAGAAGTGCCTTTCCGGGTCGTATCGGCCGGAACCGAATCGGTTTTAGTTGGCGTTTGCGCATGCGTTTGCATTGGTTGCAGCAAAACCACAACCGGTAGGAAGAGAAAAAGAACCCAGCGAAAAATAAAAGGCATTTTAGAAAATTGAACCAACCGGTAAATTACAAACGTATGCCGCAAATCAAAAATGCCATTTTTATATAGTTAAATTATTGGGTGCATTAACGCAAATCCTGCTTCGGAGTTTTTCAGGCCTTTTACCTACCGTTTTCTTTAGCATCTGTAGTTTGCTTTGCAGGAATATTTTAAATAGATACTAAATAAATTAGTTTAAAATGCTTGTTTATTTAGTAAAACGTTCGTAAAATTACGTCATGAACGAACGTATTCAGGAAAAGCTAAAAATATTAGCCGATGCGGCCAAGTACGATGTTTCCTGCTCCAGCAGCGGAGGCAAACGGAAAAACAGCAACAAAGGCCTAGGCAATGCTGAAGGCATGGGCATTTGCCACAGCTATACCGAAGACGGCCGTTGCGTTTCGTTGCTGAAAATCCTGCTTACCAATTTCTGTATTTACGATTGTGCTTACTGCGTAACCCGCAAAAGCAACGATATAAAACGCGCTGCCTTTACCATAGAAGAAGTGGTAGACCTGACCATAAACTTCTACCGCCGCAACTACATCGAAGGCTTGTTCCTGAGTTCGGGCATTTTCAAGAACGCCGATTATACCATGGAACGTTTGGTACGAATCGCCAAAAAACTGCGCACCGAGCATAAATTCAACGGTTACATTCATCTCAAAACCATTCCCGGGGCGTCGGAAGAATTAATTAAAGAAGCCGGTTTGTATGCCGACCGCCTGAGCGTGAACATTGAGCTGCCTTCGGAAGTAAGTTTGAAAAATCTGGCTCCGGAAAAGAACTATGCCGAAATTTTAACGCCCATGGGCAATATTTCGGATCAGTTGCAGCTAAGCAAAGACGAACGGAAATTATTTAAAGCTGCACCCGCGTTCGCGCCGGCCGGCCAAAGCACGCAACTGATCATTGGTGCTTCAAAAGAAAACGACCAGCAGATCTTAACGCTTTCGAGCAACCTTTATAATAGCTATAATCTAAAACGGGTTTATTATTCCGGCTACGTGCCGGTGAGCGAAGACAGCCGCTTGCCTTCGCTCGTAAACCCGCCCATTATCCGCGAAAATCGCGTTTACCAGGCCGATTGGCTCATGCGTTTCTACGGTTTCCAGGTAAACGAAATTGTAGACGACCAGAATCCGGACCTTGACCTGGAGATCGATCCGAAACTGGCCTGGGGGCTGCGCAACCTGAGCGTTTTTCCGGTAGAAATAAACACCGCCGATTACGAACTGATCCTGCGCGTACCGGGCATCGGGGTAAAATCGGCAAAGAAAATTGTGGCTGCGCGCCGGTTTGCACCGCTAAGCCTGGAACATCTGCACAAATTCGGCGTGGTTTTAAAACGGGCGCGTTACTTCATAACCTGCAAAGGCCAAAGCCCCGAAAGCAAAGACTTCACTGCCGAAATCATCCGCCGCCGCATTCTTTTTGGTGAAGGCTCCGTGCGGAATGCGCTGGTAAAGCAACAACTTTCGCTCTTTGCCATGGCCGGCTGAAAACGGTAGGGTTTTAAGCTGAAAAACTAGAATGAAAGCCGCAAAAACGGTATCAAAATCAACCCAAAAAGTAAAAATAATTTTTCCTGAAAACATAGTTAAACCCTTTGAATTAAAATGCTATGAAAAATTCTGCAAAAGTTAACCCGGTTTCCTGCCGCTGCAAATTAAGCAAACTGGTGCTGCACTTAAAGCAAATGAACGGCCTGATCTCGGTGCCGGCGCCCAAAGGCAACGGCCGCATTAATCTGCGTGCCGCCGAAGCCGTGTTTGTGCAATACATTTAAAAACCGGGAATGCATTATTATACCTACGACGGTAGTTTTGAAGGCTTGCTTTCGGTTATTTTCGAAGTGTATGAACACAAAGCCTGGCCCGATAAAATTGACAAACAAGGGCAGGAGCAACCCGGTATTTTTGCCAGCTCCCACCATGTGCTAACCGACGAAGCTAAAGCGGCCCGCGTGTGGAACGGTTTGCAGAAAAAACTTTCGGAAAGCGCCTGCACCGATCTGTATAAAACCTATTTGTGGGAGCAGCCGGGCTTTGAAATGCTGATCTTCCGGTATGTAGAGCTGGTTTTTGCAAGCAAAACGAATATTGAAGAGAATTTTGCCGAAGATTGCGTGCGCCATATCTCTCAGATCAGCAAGCAAATTTTCCGCGAAAAGCACCGCATGGAAGCCTTTATTCGCTTCCAGAAAACTGAAGATGGACTTTTTTACGCCACCATTTCGCCGGATTTTAACGTGTTGCCGCTTTTAAAAACGCATTTTCAGAAGCGTTATGCCGATCAGGCCTGGCTGATCTACGACGTGAAACGCCGCTACGGCCTGCACTACGATCTTGAAAACGTCAGCTTTATTTGTCTGGAAGAAGCCACCGTACACGCTAAAACCGGAGCGTCACCGGCAAACATTTTGTCAGAAAAAGAGCCGCTTTACGAGATGCTTTGGCAAACTTATTTCGATCACGTCAATATCCCGGAACGGAAAAATAAGAAGCTGCACCTGCGCCACATGCCCGTTCGCTACTGGAAATACCTCACCGAAAAGCAAGCCCGTTTGCAGTAAAGTGAATACCCGAAGCTGGCAAAATGGTACTCTTGCACTTATTGAGAACAGCGACGGCATTTAAGAAACCAAGAAAAATTTATAAGCAGTAACAATTATGGACGAAATGAAATTAATAAAGCTTTGCATTTATCTGAGCTTAATTCTGGAAGAAAGCGGTAGCGCTACAATACAGAACGCATAAGTTATAAACTAAAAAAGGCTGAATTACTTCAGCCTTTTTAATTAAAAGATATTTCCCGTTCAGCCATTCAAGCCATTCAATTTAACAGGAAAGAGTAGGTAAAAGCTGGTTTAACAGGTTGAAAAGCTCCTGATTGCCGTTCTGGTGGTAGTTTTGCAGGTTCATCCGGAAACTGTTGATGTCGTAGAGAAAGGCGCGCAGGTTATCCGGGGTAATTTCTTCGAAATGGCGGCCGTAACCCAGTTTGTCTACATAAGCCGCGTTCATAAACTGCTCGAACTGGTTTTCTAAGGGAACAGAGCAAACGGGTTTATGCAGATATATGGCTTCGCTGATTAATGAGAAACCGCCGTTGGTAAGCACGGCTTTTGCGCTGCTCAGATCGTCTATAAAACCTTGTTCGCTGAAAGATTTTAGTTGCACATTCCCATGCATTTCGGTTTTGTTGAAGCCATATACCCGGAAAGTTTCCAGCGGCAATTGCTGCAAGGTATTTACCAGATTTTTTTGCGAAGTGGAAGATTGATAAACCAATACGTGCGGACCATTCGTGGGCGAAGCATTCAGGATGGAATCGCGCATGATGGGCGGCACCAGCGTGGTCTGGTCTTTCTCCAGAAGCGCCGGAAAAAAAGAGGTGATGAGGTAATGCTGGCAGCGCGGAACTTTGGCTTGTACAATTCTCTTCCCGATCAGAAAGTTCTGTTTCTGATTTTCCGGAATTTTGATATCGAGTTTACCACGGCTCATAACCTGCATGTTATCGATGCTGATAATGGGTAGTTTGTGGTGTTTTGCAAAAAAGTAGCTGAACGATTCGAAATCAGAAATAACCAGGTCCGGGGCAAAACTTTCTGCAATCTTGCGGTATTTGGCAAAGTTGGTTTTCAGGTTTTCAGGCGCCGTTTTTAACGTGCTGGTAAAGGTTTTCAGTTTCGAAACGGCCGCATTTTTATATGCCAGGTGGAAGCCTTTTATTTCGTGCACCCGCTCCGGAAAACTCTGGTTGAGCAACGTAAATGCCCGCGAGCTTGAAACTACCTGCACATCGTGGCCACTTTGCAAAAGATAGCGGATTATTACCTGGCTGCGGGTTGCGTGACCCAGGCCTTCGCCGGGAACGCCGTAAAGTATTTTCATAGTGCCGGATTCTTGATTCTTGAGAGGTGGAATTTACTAAAAATTGCCGGGGTATCAGTTTTAAAACTTGTAATCTTTATACGTTTTGGTAAACTCGGCGCCTTGTATAACCGGATTTACCTGTAGGTTATGGTATTCGTATTGTTCGAATAAACCTTTCTCGTCGTACACTTTTATGACCACCGGCAAGCCCGTTTTCTGGTCTAAGAGCATCCAGATCTTCCTGGCATAATCGGTTGGAATCTTTATTTTCTGGCCGGCTTTTACATCGGAATAATCATCCAGGGCCGGATTTTTCTCCAGGATCATGTATTCGCTGAGCCTGAATTTAGTTGCAATATTGAGCACGTTTTCGTTCGGCCCAACGGTATGCTCTATGTACCGGAAATTCGGGTTTTCGAGCGTCAGCGGGTAGCATTTTAAGTTGTTCCAGTTTACCGGTTCGCCCGTTTGCAGCATGCCGGCGGCTTGTTTGCCGTATTTTTTCAGTATAAAGTCAGTAATGGCCAGAATCTGGCTGAAACCCATTTCGTGAATGGTGTGGTGTTGCCCGCTGCGCATGGTGCTGCTGTTCGGGTTCAGGCTGATCGTGGTCCACGGGAAACTGCTGGGCCGGATAAAAGCTTCGTTATTATTCTGCCCGGAAACAAATAAAACCTCCATGCCCGGGTTGGGCGTTTGGTACCTGAGGTAAACTTTAAACGGTTTTTGCTGCAGTTTTACGTTTGCTTTTTCACTCGTAAGTTTTCCCTTTATCCGTTCCTGTTTCTGTAAGGTGAATTTCAACGTTTGTACGTCTTTGCCCGCCTCCAGCATTTGGCTTACTAACTGGCTTGCCGTGGGTGTTGCCTTCTGAAACGAAAGCAAACAGCCGAGGGCTAGTAAAAAATTCAAAAGCAAAAAGCACTTTTTCATACGTAAACCATAGCGTTTTTAAGCAGCAAAATATATTGGGATTATTTGCCCTTATCCATCGGATTTTTCAGGCCTTTATCCAGTTTTGCGATCGTTTCCAGCACCCTTTTTTCGCGGGTTTCTTCGCGTTTGGCGCTGGTTACCCAATGCACATATTCTTTCCGGTTCGTAAAAGAAAGCTTTTCGAAAAACACGAACGCCTCTTTGTTTTCCGCCAAAGCCTGTGCCAGATCTTCCGGCAGATTTACCACGCGGTTTACCGTATCAATATAAGGGTTTTCCGGTTTAATAACCGTTTCAACAGACATATCGCGCAAGGCCCGCCGCACTTTGGTGGGTTTGTCGCCCGCCTTTCTAAAGCTGAAAGCCGACCATTTGTCATCGAGCGAGATCAGGTTCAGAAACTGCCATTCTTCCGCCGAAACGCTTTCCCAGCCTTTGTCGCGGGTCAGGTCGGTTTGCATCTTCGATGAACCCTTCGGATAAGCCACCCAAACCACGCCCTCCGGCGTGACCACATTTTTAACCACCGGTACCAGTTTATCTAAAGTAGCTTTATCGGGCGCAAAAAATAAGATCAGGTCCGCGGTGCTTTCCGGGAGGATGGAAACGGTATGGTTTTGGGCAAAAAAAGTCTGCCATTCCGGGCTGCCATTCAGCAACAAAATTTGCTGTCCGGGCTGCAAACGCATTTTCTTCAGGAGGGAATTATCTGGCATAGCCGCGTAAGTTGGAAGTAGTTGAAAGGCTGAAATTCGGTTTCGGAAAGAAAGATAGCTATTTTTTCGGCACGTAGGCGCGCACCAGTTCGTCTTTATAAACTTCCTGATAAAGGCTATCAGCAATATTTTCCGGAAATTTCTTTTGAAGTTCAATCATCACGTAATCATATTTTTCACTTGCAACCGGAGCAACATTATCGATCTGAATTTTTTTACCAAAGCGCGCATACTCGTATTCCAGGAAAAGCTGGTAAAACGGTTCTTCCACGTAAACTTTCTTCGCCTCGCTTTTCTGAATCTGTTTTACCAGGGCCGGGAAATTATAATACGGCTGCGGATAATCTTTCAGAAAAAACTCTGCTGCCAAAACCTGGAAACCGGCAAAAATCAACACGCCAAAAAGCATCAGCGGGACTCTCAGATTATTGTTCCGGATCAAGAATTTCAGCAGGAAACCGATTATCAAAGCAGCACCCAGGTAATCGAAAAAGCTTTTGAAAAACAATACCCTCGGCGGCGGCAACATTAACTGGAAACGCATGAAAGCATAAACCACCAGGCTGGTCGCCAAAGCAAATCCAATGAGCCAATTGCTATGTTTCGGCAATTGTTTTTTCAGAAATGGCCGGTTCCGGAATAGAAAAAGCGCCAGCAATGCGCCCATCGTAACGTAGAAAAACAGAATGCCGCCGCCGAACTTTCCGCCCATCAAAAAGCCCTGGCTTTCGCGCAGGTAAAGCGGTAACTGTTCCCAAAATTGTTCCGGCGTTAATCTCCGTAAATACTTATTCCCGAAAAGTGCTTCCGGACCGCTTACCAGCAATAAAGGCATATACAGAAGCAATGTTCCGCTCAATACTGTAGCTCCAGCCAAAGTCATTTTCGGAATTTTCTGCCATTGCTTTTGGAAAAGAATATAAATTCCCGCCACAAAAACGCAAACCGCAAACGGGTAAAGAAAGGTTGGAACGGTATAAAAACCCAGAACTGAAAGCAAGCTGAAGATCGACCAGTAACCAGCTTTTCCGGTCTGCAGCGCACGCATGATGCTTGCAAAAGCCAGCACCGCCAAAAGCGTAAGCAACATGTAGCCCCGGCCTTGTGTGGCCATAAACAACGTAAAACAGCTAAAGCCAAACAAGCCGGATGCCAGGTAAGCCGTGGTGAAATCCGAAAACCGCCTGGTGATCAGGAACCCGGAAAACGTTAACAGCAAACTAAACAGCAGCGGCGGTAATCGTAAGATCCAGAAAGGCTCCGAAAAAAAAGGCGTTAAAGCCGAGGCCAACAGATTTTGCAGCAAATGATTGTTCGGAATAGGATAGAAGGTAGCCGTAGCCCAGATTCCGTTTTGAATAAACAGGAAATAACTAGCTGCTTCGTCGGTATGAATCGGGAATTGAAACAGGTAGTAAAACCGCTCGGTAATAATTAATATGAAGGTAAGCCCGGCTACAATTCTTTCAGTCCGGTTCAGGCTACCAAGTTCAGACTTCATAAATCTGATGATCTTTTTGAAAAGCAGGCTAAATTTGCCTGGCATTCGAAAGAAAGCATCCCGGAAAAACGCTAGGGAAAAGGCCGTAAAAAGTATGAGTAAAACCGGGTATGCGAGCCGGATCAGGTTGAAGCTACTCTGTGGAACCGGTTTAACCGGAAAGGTTAGTTTCTGGTCAAGTTCAAAATAAGTGATTTTCCTCAAAGCAGTAATATCTTCCGGCCCGTGGAAAAGGAAAAGCAGCCAGACGAAACTACCAAACAGAAACAAGCCGGTCAGGCTGTAGAAAAACTGCAGCCGCAGGGAATTAAGCATGCAGCAAGCTACAAAAACGGTAGGGATTTTAAAACAAAAAGCCTGTTCCTAAAAGGAAACAGGCTTTTTGCAACATGGGGAATTTATGAAAACTATTTTCTTTTTTCCTTGATACGGGATGCTTTACCAGAAAGACCACGCAGATAGAACAGACGCGCACGACGTACAACACCTCTTCTTACCAGCTCGATCTTCTCGATGTTTGGCGACAATAAAGGGAAAATTCTTTCCAGACCGATCTGGTTAGAAACTTTACGTACTGTGAACGTTTCACCGTTGGTGTTAACGTTACGACGCTGAATCACCACGCCCTGGAACTGCTGGATTCTTTCTTTGTTACCTTCACGAATCTTTACGTGAATGTTTACAGTATCGCCCGCTGAAAAATTTGGAATAGAGGCGCGTTTTTCGTTGAATTCTTCTTTAACTAAATCTAACAGTAGGCTCATGGCTCTTTAAAATATAAAAAATTCTTATTTCTGATTTCGGACTGCAAATATAAAACAATCTTACAAGTAAGACAAATGCAATCAATTAAAATTTATTAATACGCTTATAGTCAGCGTATTAATCGTTTAAAAGGTCGGGCCGGCGGGCTTTGGTACGGGCCAATGCCTGCTCAAAACGCCATTCCTCAATTTTTGGCTGGTTTCCGGAAAGCAAAATCTCCGGCACTTTCAAGCCTTCATACTCAGCCGGACGGGTATAAACCGGCGGCGCCAGCAAGCCATCCTGAAAAGAATCCGTCAGGGCAGAAGACTCATCGTTCAAAACGCCCGGAATGATCCGGATCAGCGCATCGGCTAAAACTGCCGCTCCCAATTCCCCACCCGAAAGCACATAATCACCGATGCTGATCTCGTGGGTAATGAATTTTTCGCGTACGCGTTCGTCCACCCCTTTGTAATGCCCGCACAAGATGATCACATTTTCCAGCAGCGATAAACGGTTTACCAGCGGCTGTTTCAGTTGCTCGCCATCGGGCGTCATGTAAATAACCGCGTCGTAGTTCCGTTCGGCTTTTAAACCGGCCAGGCACTTATCGATCGGTTCGATCATCATCACCATGCCCGCGCCGCCGCCAAACGCATAATCGTCTATCTGGCCGTGTTTGTTTATGGCAAACTTGCGCAGATCGTGCAAATGCACTTCGGCGATCCCTTTTTCCTGCGCGCGCTTCAGAATAGAATGCGTGAAGAAACTGGTAAGCAAATCGGGCTGACAACTGATAATATCGATCCGCATGGGTTATCTTTCTTCGGTTATTTTTCGTCCGAATAATCTTCGTCGCCGTCGTATTCTTCTTCGTGGCGGTTGGTTGGTTGGGTATACACTTCCATTAAACCATCCGGCAGTTTCACGAAGATCTTTCTGGCAACTTTGTCGGTTCTTAAAACAATATCGTCGGCCACCGGGATCAGGATTTCGTGGCCCTGGTATTCCATCGCCATAAGATCCTGGTTCGGCATTTCGTAAAATTCCTTTACCGTGCCCAGTTCGCCTAAATTTTCGTCTATTACCTGGTAACCAACCGTTTCGTGGAAATAAAACTGGTCTTCGTCGAGTTCCGGTAATTCGGAAAGAGGCAGATACAGCGTAGTCGATTTTAGTTTTTCGGCCTCCGCAATGGTGTTCAGGTCTTCGAACTTAAGTATGAATTTGCCGCCGGCCTGGGGTTCGATCCGTTCAATAAAAAAAGGAACCAGTTTGCCGGCCATAAGCAGGAAAACTGATTCCAATTCTTCGTAATCTTCCGGGTAATCTACGTCGAATAACGCGACTACCTGGCCTTTTACCCCATGCGTTTTGACGATATAGCCTAATTCAAAGCAATCATCTAACTTCATGGAAATGGGTTTATTAAGCTTCCGTTTCTTCGGTAGCTTCGCCTTCAGTTGCAGCCGGAGTTTCCTCGCCAGCTTCTTCTGTAGTTTCTGCTACAACCGGAGCAGGAGCGTTTTTCTTCGCAATGGCAGCAGCACGGTCAGCGTTAACTTTGGCTTCAGCAGCTAAAGCAGCTTTACGGGCATCGGCTTTCTTCTGAGATAAAGACTCTTTTTTGCCAGTGATCTTCGCTTCTTTGCTTTCAGTCCATTCCTGGAATTTAGCATCAGCAGCTTCTTGCGTTAAAGCGCCTTTGTTTACACCAATCTGTAAGTGTTTTTTGTAAAGGATACCCCGGTAAGACAGCATCGCGCGAACAGTTTCGGTCGGCTCAGCACCTTTCATTACCCAGTCAAACGCCTTTTCCATGCTGAAATTGATCGTAGCAGGGTTGGTAAGCGGGTTGTAAGTACCTAATTTCTCGATAAAGCGACCATCACGTGGTGCACGAGCATCTGCAACTACGATATCGTACATTGCAGCTTTTTTGCGGCCTCTGCGGGCCAGTCTGATTTTAACAGCCATATTGGTTAACTAATTGTTATGCGACGGAACCCGTCCGTCTTTTGAGTCTGCAAAGGTACAAATTTATTTCTGAATAAAAAACGCCAGGATAAAGGCCCTAAAAAGTCTGAAGCAAAGAAATTTTGTTTTAATCTCTGAACCGGTTTAAACTGGTTGGTCCGCGTCCGAAAAAATCGCCGGTTAGGAAATAGCGCGGTCTGGGTTTTACCGTATCGGCCAGGGTTGGCCCGTAGTTTTTTCTTATATATTCCTGCGGAAAGCCCTGCAGCCAAAGCAAAGTCGGGAAAATATACGCGTGGCTGTATTGGTTCGGAAAGTTCGGTTTGAAATTCGCGGGCAATTGTCTGGCCGGATCCCAGATCAATAAAGGTACTTCCGCTTCCTGCTGACTGGCTTTAAACACAGAGGCGTGCGCAAAATTAAATCCTTCTTCCCGCAAATTCTGGCCGTGGTCTGAGGTGTAAATCACCAGCGTACTGTCTTGTGGCAAAATATTGACGTGCAGTTTTTTCCAGAATTCATCCACGCTCCAGCGCAAAGCATTGTGGTAGGTATTCAGGGTTCGTTCCCGATCTTTATACAAACTGCGCTTGCCTAAAACCGGCTGAAAAAATGCCGAATCTGCCGGGTAAGCCGAAGCATACGGCCAGTGCGCCCCTACTTTTACCACATAAACGAATACCTTTTTTTCTGATTTTGCCAGTTCAGTCAGTTTTTCAGCTATCAAATGATCGCGCAGGTAACGCGGTTGATCCGGGAAAGCATCGCCGGGTTGCCAGAAATGATCGATGTATTTCAGGTCTTCCGGCGAAACAAAATTCTGCAACGTTTTACCCGTAAGCTGCCCGTCGATATAATAAGTTGTGTAACCAGCCTTTTTGGCAAACTGAAAAATGTTCTGGCGCTGCAAGGTAAGCTGGTTTTTATCCGGCAATTCTTCCGGCCGCGTACCGCACATGAGCGCAATATTAGAACCGTCGCTCTGATTGGTGGTTGAAGATGCCAATCCGAAATTGATAAACGAAGCTGCGTGTTTTTTCAGAAATGGTGTAGTTTCCAGGTTCGGATTGTTCAAACCAAGCTCGCCGCCGGTCACGCTTTCATCTACAATCAGGAATAATTTCGGAACGCCTTTCTGCACCGGTTTTACCGGTACGGTTTGCCTGATCGGCTGCGTTAAGCGGTTCGTAGCACCCACAGCCAGATCTACGGGAACGCGAAATATGGCCGGAAAATCATCGACGATACCGTTGCTGTTCTTAACCTGCAGTAAAACTAAAACGGTAGCCAAAACCGGCAAAAAGGTGTAAACGCCCGAAAACCGCAGCTTCATTTTCTTTCGCAAAAACCAACTGAAACCAATTACCAGAACCGTTGCCAGCAAAGCCAGCAGGATCTCGGATTTAAAATTCCCGAAAGCCAGCGGCAGCAATTTCAGGTTGTTCAGCGCCGTAGTCGCATCGGAGTACATAAAATTATAGCCCGAAATAAAACGGTAGGAAAAACTGACAAAAAGTGCTGGAGCTAACAAGAGTATGAAAGCCAGCCATAGATACCGGTTCTTCAAAAACAGCAACACCCAAAAACTAAAAGCCGAAAGCAGGAAAAGCGCGGCGTAAGCCAGGAAATCGGTAATACTCACCTGAAAAAGCAGGTAGTTTAAAATGAAATACAACCGGCCCGGCCGCATTTCCGCAGTGGCCACGTAAAGCAGCAGCACGACAAAGCCCAGCAGAAAACGGTAGTTTTTTTTCAGAAAAAGTAAGGGCATCGGCAAAAGGTTCTGCTTTTTTTGTGCAATTTCGGCAAGTTAATCTAATTCGCAATTCTGCCCATTAAAAAGCGGTCAGCAGTTTTTATGCATTCACCCCAACTTGCTTCTCAACGGCTGCCAGCCCCAGACCTGATCCGGGGAATTGCCCTGGTGGGAATTGGGGCCGAAAATATTCTGAGCTTTAATGCGGCCAACGAACACATTGCTTTGTTTGCCGCCAGTTTCCCCGAACCCGTTAGTCAGGCTTTGCTGAGCGTTTTTATGCTGTTTTTCCGGGGAAAGTTTTACCCGGTTTTTGCACTGCTTTTTGGGTTTGCCACGGCTTTTTCTTTTGCGCAGCGCGGCCATAAACCTTTTTTCCGGCGCAGTCTTTTCATAGCACTTTTGGGCTTAACGCAGTTAGTTTTTATCTGGAACGGCGACGTGCTTCTGCAATACGCCTTGCTGGGTTTGCTGTTATTCAGCCTGAAAGATCTGCCTGATCGCATTCTGCTTTCCTTGTCTGCAATTTTGTTTTTGCTCAGTTTTCTGCCCGCCGGTTTTTTGCCCCCAAACCCTACCGTTTTTAGCGGCATTCCCCCGGAAGTTTATGCAAAAGGCAGTTTTCTTACCTTGCTCCGTTACCGCCTTCCCGAGTTTTTGCACGGCCTGGCTTCCCCGGAATTCCTGTTGTTTCTGGCCCGGATCTTTGCGTTTATGATATTGGGATTTTTCCTGGGCCGGAACCAGAAATTTAAGCAGTGGCTACAATTCAGCACAGTATCCAGGTATTTTATAATTGGCTTGCTGAGTTTTATGGTGTGCGGCGCCTTGTTGCAGTTTTCCGGCTTACGCGGCGAGGCAATCCGGCCGGCGCACCTGGAAGTAATCAAAGCAATTATACTGGCCCTTTTCTTTCTGGCCAATGTTTCGTTGTTTGTTTTAGTGCCGCTACTTTTATTTCTCCGATTTCCGGCAATGCGTTTCTGGCAACTTTACATCGCCGCCGGCCGCCTGACCTTAAGCCATTACCTGTTCCAGAACCTGCTGTTTAGTTTCGTTTTTTACGGTTATGGTCTCCGTTTTTACCTGCAAGTTCCGCCGCTGCAACTTTGGTTGGCTTACGGATTGCTAATGCTCATGCAAGCTCTTGTTTCCGTTTGGTGGCTCCGGAATTTCAAACTAGGACCGGTGGAAAAGGCGCTTCGGAAATTTGCGTATGACCATAAATAAAAAATGCCTTCTCATGGCTGAAAAGGCATTTTTTATTGTAGTATTCAGAATCTAGGCCCGCACCAGTTTCGGACGAAGGGAAGTCACATAAAGCAAACCGGCAAAGCCCGAAGTCATCAGAATGCCAATACTCCACATGATCTTTTCAGAAACCGCAAGTTTTTCGGTTGTATAAATCTCCGATAAAGCCTGCAGCATAAAAATGATTGAAAGCCCCAGGCCCCCCCAAATTATTGCCGAAGCGCCGGGTAGGGTTTGCACCGTAAATAATGCGCCGGTAAGGGTAAGGATAAAGCCGGCAAAAAAGAAAAATTTCAATCCAAAAGTAAATTTCATGGTTTTCAGATTTGTTTCGGATTCAAGATAACAAAAAAAAGCCTTTCCCGCAAGGAAAAGGCTTTGAAAACGCTATGGAAATGCAGCTGAAAACTACGCGCGCACTTTTTTCAGTTTAATAATGCCGAGTTTATCCAGCGTCCAGATCACCGGGTAGGTCGGGTCCACTTCCCACCATTTTACTCCGAAATTCACGCGGGTTGGCAGTTTGTGGTGGTTATTCTGAAACAATTCGCCGCCGGTTACAAAATCAAAAAACAAAGAGTTGCGCGATTTATCGTTGTTGTCGAAATTCTGGTAACCGTATTTGTGGCCGCTCCAGTTAACAATAGCCCCGTGAATCGGACCCATCAGGAAGTGAATCGGCAGCAACAGGTACAGATACCACATATCGGCCGGCACAAAGGCCACGTAAAATGCCACGTAAAACAAGCCCCAGCCTATACGGCTCCAGTAGGTATCGCCAAAATTTTCCAGGCTGTTCCAGAGCGGATAATTGCCTTCAAAACGATCTTCCGGCGTTACGCGGTGGTGCAATACATCGTTGTAAATATTTTTGGTTTGCCACATCATGCTGAATGCGTTGGTGTAATAATGCGGCGAATGCGGATCTTTCGGCGTATCGGAAAATGCGTGGTGCATGCGGTGCAAAATGGCATAAGCGCGCGGCGAAAGGAATGACGAACCCTGGCTGATATAGGTCAGGAAAAAGAAAAATTTCTCCCAGAATTTATTCATGGTAAACATTTTATGCGCCGAATACCGGTGCAGGTAAAACGTTTGCACAAACAACGACAGGTACCAGTGAACAATAAAAAAGACAATAATGATCATTGAAAAAACGGTATAGTTTACGGCTGAAAAAGTCAGTAGCTTCGAAAGGTAAACACCAGGGGAGCTAATTCGTTCACAAAATTACGAAGTAGGCAGCATACCTGACAGGTCGGTGCAAAAGAATTTAAGAAAACTGATCAGAATCATCCCGCCAGTTTAGGCGGAGAAGTAACTTGTGGGAATATCTTTGGTCAGTTTGTAATTGACAATGTCTGCAAGGCAAATAAACCGCACGCTATAAAACGCTAGGTTACCGCCGTGAAAAAGTCGAAATAATATCGTAGTGCTTCCACAAGTTACAACCTTGCTATTAAGGGAAAGTCACAAGTTACGGCTCCGCTTAAACTTGCGACATGACTTGTGATTCAGAGAATAACGATTTAAAAGTCCTGCCGGAAAATTTTCCAGGGTTGCACATTTGGCAGCGGCGCGGTTATTTTTATAGTCGTTTTCTGTACCGGGTGCTCAAATTCCAGCTGATAGGCGTGCAGGCCAATGCGTTTGTCGGGCAAAAGGGCGGGGGCACCGTATTTTACATCGCCCAGCAGCGGACTTTTCTGCGAAGCCATTTGCACGCGGATCTGGTGCGGCCGGCCGGTTACCGGATTCACCTGCATCAGGTAATATTGTTCACGGTGCATCAGCAATTTGTAACGCAGTTCAGCGCGCTGACTGCCCGGTTTTTCCGAAGAAAAGGCTTTAGTAATATTTTTGGCAGGATCTTTCACCAACCAATGTTCCAGGCGCGCTTCGGTCTGATTAGGTTTTTGCAGCGAAATTGCCAGGTACGTTTTAGTGGTTTTATTGCTCCGGAAAAGTTCGTTCATCCGGGCAAGTGCTTTCGATGTTTTAGCCAGTACTACCACGCCGCTCACCGGCCGGTCGAGCCGATGCACTACCCCTACAAAAATATTACCGGGTTTGTTGTATTTCTCGCGCAGGTATTCTTTGGCCAGATCGGGTAAAGTAACATCGCCGGTCGCATCGCCCTGCACCAGTAAACCGGCCGGCTTGTTAACTACCAGCAAATGGTTGTCTTCATACAAAACGTCCAGCATTTTTATTAATGAGTAATGATTAATGGTTAATTATGAATTTTCTCCTTCGGGAGTTTCGGGAGGCTGTGGAGATGGTTCAGGCTCTCTAAACGGTTCAGGTTTTTCTGGTAATTCGCCTAAGCCTATGAAGGCATCTTGCTGGTTGTAAAATAGCAGCCATTCGTATTTTTTGGCCACCACGTAAAACGCAAGCTTCGGTAACTGGCTCAGTACTTTCTGAATGGCCTGCACGGTTCCCTGAAAAAGCCAGAGTTTGGATTCCTGAACGTTTGGATCGGGTAAAAGCAGCCAGTAGATCTCATTTTCGGGCAGCAATTCATCCAGATATTCATATGGTTCGAAGCCTTTTAGCGGAATAAGTTTTTGCCGGCCTTTAAAATGCTCCGGCCATTCCTGAGGCTGCAGATCCGAGCTGGTTTTCATAATAAAGCGGCTCTCGATCTTTTTCTGAATAGCAGGCCAGTGCGTAAAAGGCCCCACGGTAAACTGTTCCCGCGAAAGCTTCAGCAACCGCGCCAGCCCAATAATCCGTTCCCGAAAAGTTGCCATGTTTTTTAATGAATAATAGTTAATAACTAATGATGAATTTTCCGTTTTACGGTCATCCGGGAAATTAATCATTAATCCTAATTCATTAAGCCTTAATAAGCTTCTTTCTCGTTCGGGAAATCGCGGTTTTTTACGTCGGCAATGTAGTTGGTTACCGCATCGGTCATGATGGTGTGCAGATCGGCGTAACGGCGCAGGAACCTTGGTTTGAATTCCTTGTTAATGCCCAGCATGTCGTGCGCTACCAAAACCTGGCCGTCTACGTGCGGGCCGGCGCCAATACCAATAATAGGAATGGTTAATTGTTCGGCTACTTTTTTGGCCAGTTCCGAAGGGATCTTTTCCAGCACGATCGAGAAACAGCCTAATTCCTGCAAAAGCAACGCGTCTTCTATCAGTTTATTGGCTTCTTCTTCTTCTTTGGCGCGCACGGTATACGTTCCGAATTTATAGATAGATTGTGGCGTTAAACCCAAATGGCCCATGATCGGAATGCCTGCGCTCAGAATCCTTACGATTGAATCTTTAATTTCCGAACCGCCTTCCAGCTTAATGCCGTGCCCGCCCGATTCCTTCATGATCCGGATAGCCGAACGCAAAGCTTCGGAAGAATTTCCCTGGTAAGAACCAAAAGGCATATCTACCACCACAAATGCCCGCTTAATGCCCCGCACTACGCTTTGCGCATGGTAGATCATCTGGTCGAGGGTGATAGGCAGGGTAGTTTCGTGGCCGGCCATTACGTTACTGGCCGAATCGCCTACCAGCAACACGTCTATTCCGGCTTCATCGAAAATGGTAGCCATGGAAAAATCGTAAGCCGTAAGCATGGAAATCTTTTCGCCCCGCTGCTTCATGGCCTGCAACTGGTGCGTGGTAATGCGTTTTATATCTTTCTGAACCGACATGCAAATAAGTTTATCGCGTTTCCCAAAGGTAGAAAAAGAAAACGGCTTTTTTAATGCTCAACCGGTTTTGACTTTCTCCCATAGCATATAAGTAACCGGATGTCCGGAGGGTTTGCACTTTTCAGCGAACGGTACCGGTACAAAAGGCTATAGTTTTTACGCGAAAAACCCTACCGTTTTTAGGCTTTCTTCCGCAAATGAAAGAAAGTAAATAAAAACGGTAGGGTTTCCGCCCCAAAAAGTCTTTAAAGAATTACCGGTTATAATAGGTCTGGTTGCGGGTGAATTTCAGGTCACGCAGAATAGAAGATTTCACGTTGATGTTCACGTAATACCCCTGCGCATACCCGAAAGGCGTCCAGCCGATACTCATTTCCCAGCAATGCAGGTCGCGGTACAGGTCTATCTTGGTAAACGTTACGTCTTTATTTACCATGTCGTAACCCGAACTGAAGGCCACTTTCCATTTTTCGCTGGGATTCACGGTGCCGCGCACCATTACGTTGCGGTTCTGGGTAATACTACCTTCGGGGAAATACCGCGGGTTGAAATAAGAAGCGTTAAAGCCCAGGTAAAGCGACCATTTAACGTCAAAATCTACGTACTCGGGCAGCGCAGTCACGGCCGTTTGCGGGTAAGTAGTAGGCTGCGTTTCCGGCCCAACCGGGTAACTGTTGGTGCTTTCACGTTTTTCCCGTTTCCAGTTTTCCGGGTTCAGATCGGTAGAAACATCGAAATTGGCCTGGGTGAAGTTTACCAGCTTGTAATTGCCCCGGCCGAATTCATACTCGTTTACGCGCCGGCCATTGTAGAACTGATACGGGCTGAAGTTAAAGGTCATGTTTATGCTGATCCGGTTGAAGAGATTCGTATTCAGCTGTACCAGAATATCGCTCAGGTTAAAGGAATCGGCGGCGAAATTATAGCCCCCGCTCGCCGTCAGGTTATCGATCAGTTTTACTTTGTCAAACCCGCTTACGGTATCTTTTTTCGATACTTTTTTCATTTCCACGGAATTGCGCAAACTAAAATTAAGGGAACTCTGCGGAAACGGTGACGGGGCGCTGTAAAGCATGCCGTTGTAGCGCGAAAGCCGTTGGGTACCTTCCTGGTTTAACTTTGGCAAGGTTTCGTAGAAATCATAGCGCGGGTCGCCAAAATCGGGGCTGAAGTTATACGAAACGGCCGGGTTAATTACGTGGCGGATCGCTTTGATCTTTTTGCCCTTGAAGTTATACATCCCGTAGATCTGGGTGCTTAAACTGGCACCCGCCGAATAATTGTAAATGCGGCTGAATCGGGAAATAGTATCGGTTTCAATGGAATCTAGTCCGGCCGCCGTTTGGGTAAACCGGTAATCCAGCCGTTTGAACTGCCAAGATTCCCGGTACGCTACGTTCGGCGAGAAATTTAAATATTTCAGAATTTTATAACTGCCCAGGCTGATGTTGAAATTATGGTCTGCGCCGTATTGCCCTGCGGAAAGAATGCGGTCAAGATGTTTAGAAAAATCCAGCGTATCGCGGCCTACCCGGTTGGTGAACCGGTTCTGCGCATTCAGGCGATAAGTGAAATAAGCCTGGTTGGTAATGTTTTCGTACCAGGCGCCGGTTGGCACTTCCGGCGCTAGCCAGCGGAACGGGTAAAGGCTGTTGGTTCCTAAGGTAAAATCGGGCAAGTTAAAGGTAACTTCCTTGGTTTGCACGTTCTGGAAATGGCTGGCCCGGATGTCATAATTTATCGGCGCGTTCGGCAAAGACCGCGAATAAGAAACCGCCGACTGGAAGGTAGAAGACAGGTATTGGCCGGGATCGGTGGCATTTACTTTATTGTAGCTCGAAGAACCGGCGTTAACGCTGGCGCTGAACCGGCCGCGGCCTCCTAATGCTTCCGGCGAGTGGTTCCAGCGCACCCAATATGTTTTGTTTTGCGGCCGGAATAACCTGGGTGGACCTACGGTGGCATCTGTAGACAGTTGATCCTCCCCATTAAACGTGCTGTGCTCTAAACTGAAATTACCCCGGTATTTGTAGCGTTTATAATAATCGCCGTGCGCCGAAACCCCGTAATCGCCCAGAGAATAAATGTCGCCCATAAAACGCATGCCCAGGTAATCGTTCACGGCCCAGTAATAGCCGCCGTTGCGCAGGTAAAAACCCCGTTCGCGGGTTTCGCCAAAAGTGGGAATAATAACCCCGGAAGCCCGTTTTTTAGGCGTAGGGAATAAACCGAACAAAAAGCCCAGCGGAGTAGGCACATCGCCGATCCAGAGGTTGAACGGGCCGGTAATCACTTTGCGGCCCGGTTCCACTTTCATTTTGTGGGCATTAATAAAAAAGTGCGGGTGTTTCAGGTCGCAAGTGGTGTATTGCGCATTCTGCCCGAAAAGTTCGTTGTCGGCATTTTTCTTTACCGTTTCCGCGTGAATGTAGCCTTCGCCCTGTTTGGTAATGGCCCCGGTAATTTTGCCGCGCTTGGTTTTATAATTGTAAGCCATTTTTTCGGCTTCGTACATTTCTTCGCCGTCTTTAAAAATAGGCGTACCCACGAGCTTGCCGGCAGAATCGGGCACGCCGTTTGCGTACACCGTGCTGGTTTCCCAGTTTATCTGAATTTGTTCGGCTACCAGCGAGGTAGTTCCGTAATCGATCTTGGCATCGCCGAAAAGGTACATGATCTTCTGCACCACATCGAAGCGGATCGAATCGCGGGCCGAATAGTTGATGGTGGTTTCCACGCCGCCTTTACGGGCTGCACTTACGCGTATAGTATCGGTGTTTTGGGCAATAGTATCGGGCGGGGTAACCTGGGCCAGCAGGCCTTCCGTTATCCCCAAAACAGACAGAATCAGCAGGGCGATTCTGAAAATGTAGGCTGGCGTTTTCAGTTTATGGTAAAATTTTGCTTATTTTGTACAAAGTTATAGGTTTCGCTTTAAGTAACGCAACTCGTGAAAAATATTGTAACCGTTTCCGTTTTAGCGATTTTTTTTGTTTTAGGTTCTTTTACGGGTACTTCCCGGAAGGCTTTCAGGTTACGTACAGTTGTAATTGATGCCGGCCACGGAGGCAAAGATCCCGGTTGCAACGGCCGCCATTCCAAAGAAGCGCATATAGCCCTGAAGGTTGCCCTGCAACTGGGGCAGTATATAGAAAAAGAAATGCCCGATGTAAAAGTTATTTACACCCGTAAAACCGATACCTTCGTAGAACTCATTGACCGGGCCGGCATCGCCAATAAAAACCGGGCCGACCTCTTTATTTCCATTCATTGTAATTCCGGACCGTCTACGGCTTATGGCACCGAAACTTATTGCATGGGTTTGCATACTTCGGAAGGGAATTTAAAAGTGGCCAAACGCGAAAACGCCGTAATTCTGGAAGAAGAGAACTACCAGGAAAAATATAACGGTTTCGACCCGAATTCTGCGCAAAGCCACATTATGTTCGCTTTGTACCAAAGTGCGTATATAGAGAACAGCCTGCGGTTTGCCCAGAAGGTAGAATACCAGTTCAAGCATAAAGTTGGGCGCACCAGCCGCGGCGTAAAACAAGCCGGCCTTCTGGTACTCTGGAAAAGTGCCATGCCCAGCGCCCTGATAGAACTTGGATTTTTAACAAATAATGCCGAAGAAAAATACCTGAACGATAAATTGGGCCAAACGTATATGGCTTCAGGAATATATAGAGCTTTTAAAGACTACAAAGTAGAGTTAGAAGCCATGAATTAAGCTAATTAAACCTCCGTGAGAATCACAAAAGAAATTAAAGTTGCCCTGCTGGGTATTGCTGCTGCTGTTGCCTTATACTTTGGATACTCCTTTTTACGGGGAAGTAATCTTTTCTCCGATACCCGTACCTTTTATGCCCTCTACGATACCGTAGACGGGCTTACCATTTCCAACCCGGTGTTGCTCAATGGCGTGAAGATCGGCATTGTGCAGGACGTAAAGTTGCAGCCCAAAAATAAAAACCGCATCCTGGTTACCATGGATATCAACGAAGATATTGACGTGGGCGATTCTACCATTGCCAACCTTTCGAGCAGTTCTATTCTGGGAGGTAAGGCCATAACGTTAATTATGCGGGCCAACACCCGGCGTTACGAGGGCGGCGATACGCTGATCTCGTTTACCGAAAAAAGCCTGACCGATATGCTTACCGCCAAAGCCATGCCGCTGATGGGCAGCGTAGATTCTACCTTGCTCAAGATCAACTCTTTCTTTGATAAAGACGCCAAAAAAAGCATGCAGGCTACCATGCTCAACGCGCAGGCATCTACCGAGGCCATGAAGAATATCCTGATCATGAACCAGCGGAACATGCACGAAATTACCACCAACCTGAGCGAACTGACTTACAGCCTGAAAGCCACGCAACGCAAGTTCGATCGCCTGGCCGGAAACCTGACAACCATTACCGATACGCTTAAAAATTCGGAACTCAACGATGCGATCCGCAACATGAACGCCACCGTAACCGAAGCGCAGATAGCCGTGAAGAAATTCAACGAAAACAACGGTACGCTGGGCAAACTCATGAACGACGATTCGCTTTACAACAACCTGAACAGCACCGCTAAAAACATGGATGCCTTAATGATAGACCTGAAAGCAAACCCGAAACGTTACGTACATTTCTCGGTTTTTGGCAAAGGGGCGGGCAGCGGCGATACCAAAGTGGAGAAAGCCAACGTGGTAAACACCAAAGGCACCGGTGAAGTGAAGATTAAAGAAGTGAATAACGTAGATACTACCCGTAAGCCGACCCCCGCAACCAAATAAAGCCGAGTAAAATTTTTTCAGAAACGCTATACTTTTGAGCCTTAAAAGTATAGCGTTTTTTTATGCCTTAAACTGTGGGGTTGCCTGCGGGAAAGGTCGCTTTAAACTTTTTGAACGCAGGTTTGAATTAAAAAATCAGCGACATCAATAAATCCGTTTCATCCGCAATTCTGAAATTTGTATTCGAAACGGTAGGGTTTCGGGCTGAAAAACTGGTTCGGGGGCTTTGCCAAATTTTAGTAACTTTGCCCAACCGGCATTTCACAGCTGGAATTGTTTTTTCATTTCTCATCTTGCTCCTTCAATGGATATCGAATTTAATAAGAACGAAGACGCGCTGAAGCAACTCAGTTTTCAGCTCAAAACCAGACTCAAAAAAATACACCTCGGCGGCGGCGAAAAGAACATTGCCAAGCAACACGCCAAAGGCAAACTTACCGCCCGCGAACGCATCGATTATTTGATTGATGATGAATCGGAATTCCTGGAAATTGGTGCTTTTGCTGGTGAAGGCATGTATAAAGAATACGGCGGTTGCCCGAGCGGCGGCGTGGTTACCGGCATTGGTTACGTAAAAGGCCGTCAGGTAATGATCGTGGCCAATGATGCCACCGTAAAAGCCGGTGCCTGGTTCCCGATCACGGCCAAGAAAAACCTGCGTGCGCAGGAAATTGCCATGGAAAACAAACTGCCGGTAATTTACCTGGTAGACAGCGCCGGTGTTTTCCTGCCTATGCAGGATGAGATTTTCCCCGATAAAGAACACTTTGGCCGCATGTTCCGCAATAACGCCATCATGAGTTCCATGGGAATCGTGCAGATCTCGGCCATTATGGGAAGCTGCGTGGCTGGTGGCGCGTATCTGCCTATTATGAGCGACGAAGCCATGATCGTAGACCAGACCGGTTCTATTTTCCTGGCAGGTTCATATTTAGTAAAAGCGGCCATCGGCGAAAGCATCGATAACGAAACCTTAGGCGGCGCTACCACGCATTCCGAAATTTCCGGCGTAACCGATTATAAGTTCCAGACCGACCAGGAATGTCTCGATGCGATCCGCAATATCTTCGATAAAATGGGCGATTACGACAAAGCCGGTTTCAACCGCGCTGCGCCGGCCAAACCAAAACTCGACGAAAAAGAGATCTACGGATTGCTGCCAACTGACCGCGTAAAACCTTACGACGTGATGGACATCATCAACCGTTTGGTAGATAATTCGGAATTTGAGCCTTACAAAGATCTTTATGGCCAGACGTTGGTTTGCGGTTTAGCCCGGATCGATGGCTGGGCCGTGGGAATTGTGGCGAACCAGCGCAAGATCGTTAAAAGCAAAAAAGGCGAAATGCAAATGGGCGGCGTGATCTATTCCGATTCGGCCGATAAAGCTGCGCGCTTCATTATGAACTGCAACCAGAAGAAAATTCCGCTGGTGTTTATCCAGGACGTTTCCGGATTTATGGTTGGTTCCAAATCAGAGCACGGCGGCATTATTAAAGACGGCGCTAAAATGGTAAATGCCATGGCCAATTCCGTAGTACCGAAATTCACGATCCTGATCGGTAACTCATACGGTGCGGGTAACTACGCCATGTGCGGCAAAGCCTACGATCCAAGATTGATCTATGCCTGGCCAACGGCCCAGTTAGCGGTAATGAGTGGAGCCGCCGCCGGTAATACCTTGCTTCAAATTCAGGTTGCCTCTTTAAAAGCCAAAGGCGAAGAGATTACCCCGGAAGCCGAAAAAGAACTGCTGGACAAGATCACGGCCCGCTACAACGAGCAACTTTCGCCATACTACGCTGCCGCGCGTTTATGGGTAGATGGCATTATTGATCCGCTGGAAACCCGCAAAGTGATTTCCATGGGCATAGAAGCTGCCAACCACGCCCCGATCGAGAAGCAATTCAATGTAGGCGTTATTCAAACATGATTTAGTGATTATGGTAATGATTAATGAATAGTGATTAGTAACACGGCTAAATGTGATTCGTAAGAACCATTTTAGCTGTGTTTCTATATCAGAAAGTATCATTAAGCATAAATCTTATGCTTTTGCCTTACGTATTGTAAAGGCTTATAAATATTTGTCTGGAGAGAAAGGAGTTTGTTTTATCTAAGCAGCTGTTACGGAGCGGAACTTCTTTTGGAGCAAACGTTACTGAAGCAATTGGAGGCATCAGTAACCCCGACTTCTTAGCTGAAATTTCAATTGCCTACAAAGAAGCCTTGGAAACCAAGTATTGGCTTCAGTTTTTAAAAAAAGCAGAGAATTTAGATGAAAAAGTATTTAACTCTCTATTGGAAGATTGCGTTGAATTGAGCAAAATATTATTCGCTATTTTAAAGACAACCGGAAAAATTAGAAATTCAGATTAGTGTTTGCGGTTTGTATCTGACTTACGAATCACGAATCACTAATCACTAATCACTAAAAAATTTGACCAATAAAGAAATAAAAGCGCTGATCTCGCTGCTGGAAGACGAAGATCCGGAAATTGCGCGGCATGTAGGCGAGCAGATCAATAACCTGGGCGATACCATTATCCCGTTCCTGGAGGAAGCCTGGGAAGAAACCCTGAACCCGGATTTCCAGAAAAAGCTGGAAGACCTTATCCACGACCTGCAGTTCTCGGCGCTCAAAAACCGCCTGATTTCCTGGAAAGAAGAAGGGGCAACGGATCTGCTGCGCGGCATCTGGCTCGTAAACACTTACCAGTACCCGGATGTAGAGTTTGCCAGCATCACCAAAGCGATTGAGCAGATCTACTACGAAGCCTGGCTGCTCGTTAAGCCCGACATGCACCCTTACGACCAGGTAAAAGCGCTGAATTATGCGTTTTTCAAAGTCAATAAGTTTTCGGCGAATACGGTTAATTTTCATGCGCCTTCCAACTCCATGTTGCATCTGGTGCTGGAGAATAAACGTGGTAACCCGCTTACGCTGTGCGTAATTTACCTCACCATTGCGCAGAAACTGGGCTTGCCGATCTATGGCGTAAATCTGCCGAATTTGTTTGTGCTCACGTATAAACACGAAGTTTTAGATCAGTTTTACATTAACGTATACAATAAAGGCCTGATCTTAACCAAAACCGATATCGATAATTATCTGCTGCAACTAAACCTGAACCCGGTAGAGATCTTTTATGAACCCTGCGGCAACCTGGCCATTGTGCAGCGCTCGCTCCGTAACCTGGCTTTCAGTTTCGAAAAAATGAACGACCTGGAAAAAGCTGCCGAAGTAACCATGCTCCTCGACGCTATTACCGACGACAAAGACAACCTGAACAAAACCGAAGAAGAGGACGAAGAATAAAAACGCTATGCTTTTAGCACGAAAAACCCGCAGCAGATCTCCAGGCTGCGGGTTTTTCGTTGATTTCGCTTTGGTAAAGAAATGAAAAGTTTACTAATGATAAATCAGTATCATCTTCAAATTTTCTCATTTTCAAATCTTTAAATTTTAATTTAATACTTTTTGATCAGGCAGCCCGTAGCCCGTTTATCGAAAGACTGCACGTTGCGGTCGTTCAGAACAGCTTCAATGGCATTGCGGAGATAATTGTCTTTCACGCCGCTTTCCAGCTGCGGATTATCGTCTATGGCGCCTTTGTATTTCAGAATAAAATCTTTGCCGGTGCCGTGCAGCACAAATACTTCCGGCGTTTTGGTAGCCCCGAATTGCTGGCTAATCTTCTGGCCTTCGTCGGCTAAATACGGAAAGGTGTAATTCCTGTCGTTTACTTTTTGAGCCATTTCCGCTACCGTTTCGCCGTCTTCTGTGCCAATGGCCGGGTTAATGAACACGAATCTTACGCCGCGGTTCTGGTACGTATTATTCAAACTCAGCAGGCGGTTTTCGTAGAGTTTAGAGTAGGGGCAAAGGTTGTTGGTAAAAACCAGCACCACGGTTTTGGTGCCCGCAAAATCCTGCAGCGAAACCGCCCGGCCGGCTGCATCTTTCAAGGTGAAATTGTTTACTTTCTGACCCAGCTGATAACCGCCCTGCGCCAGTACGCTAAGCGAAAGCAAAGAAAAAACGAATACAGCGCTAAAGAATTTCATAGGGTTAATTTTCATTTTCGGGTGAAGCCAGGCAGTATGTGAGCATGAAATTATCAAAATTTTCGAAGTGAACGGTAAAATTCCGGTGAAAGTTGTTGACCAGTACTTTGCCTTCCAAAACGCCTTTTTCCGTTTCCCAAACCGGGCCGACGGCTAAGTTTTCTTTAAAAAGCAGTTTTTTGCGGCTATACATTTTATACAGGGTTTCTTTCGCGCTCCAATACAAACAGGTTTTCTTCAGATCCTGGTTAGCCTGCTGCAGTTCCTTGTCGTTCAGGAATTTAGAAGCAAGCTTCAGGATCTTTTCCCGGATAATTTCAATATCTATGCCAACTTCAAAGCAATCGGAAAGCAGCACTGCCACCATGCCGCCGCTCTGCGAAACCGAAACCTGGTAAGGCGTGCCGGTAAATTCAGGTTTGCCGTTTTCATTCGAAGTGATCTGGTAAGGTTCAGACGTGAAATCCTGCAAAAGCAGGTAAACCAGAATGCGGCTCGCCAGCCATTCCTGCTGCCGGACTGCACTTTTAAAAACCGGTATTTCCTGCTGCGGGCGCAGTTTTCTGAAAAGCAAGGTGAGCGCTTCCACCGTTTCGGTAATCTGCCAGAAACCTATAAAAGTGGTAGCGTTAATTTCGCGGAGATCGGTAAGCGGCACGGGAATTTTTTGTTCGGAATTTAGAAGTTTTACAAACCGAATGGAACCGGTTTTTACAGCCAGACAAATAAAATCAGGTTTTGGTTGGCCTGAAAGGAAAATAAAATCCGGATTTCGCCCGAAACTTTGTAAATTTATAAAATAAAACCAATTCTGCACTCAAAAAATGGCCAGTCCGCTGGAAGTTACCAAAACCGCCACCTTAACCGGGCACCGCGACTGCGTATACACGCTCGAGCGTTCGGGGCTGGAACATGTTTTCTTTTCGGCCGCCGGCGATGGTTTTGTGGTAGCCTGGAACCTGAACGATCCTGAAAACGGCGACCTGATTGCCAACGCCAACAGTTCGGTATACGCCCTGAAATATTTAGCTGATAAAGACCTGCTCGTGATCGGGCAGAATTTTAAAAGCCTGCAGGTGGTAGCGCCGGGAACCAAAAAACTGATACAAACGGTTGCCATGCCACCGGTTGCCATTTTCGATCTGGCCTATTCCGAAAAGCACCAGAAACTCTACGCCGGCCTGGCCGATGGCAGTCTGGTGGAAGTAGAAACGCTATCGTTTTCGGTGAAAAAAGTGCTGAAAGGCAACGGAAAAAGCCTGCGGTGCCTGGCCCTGAACGAAGCCCGAAACGAACTGGCTGCCGGCTATTCCGACCACACCATAAAAATATTTGAAGCTGACACGCTGAAGCTGAAGCAGGAAATTGACGCCCACGCCAACTCCGTTTTTACGGTTGCGTACACCCCCGACGGCAAATACCTGTTAAGCGGCAGCCGCGACGCGCATTTACGGGTCTGGAACGCAGAAAAAAATTACGAAGAACACGCCAGCATTATTGCACATTTGTTCACCATAAATCACCTTACGTTCAGCCCGGATGGTAAGTATTTTGCCACCTGCAGCATGGATAAAAGCATAAAAGTGTGGGATGCCGCAAGCTTTAAATTGCTCAAAGTAATAGACAAAGCGCGGCACGCCGGGCACGGAACATCGGTTAATAAATTATTTTGGTCAGGCCACGAAAATGCATTAGTTTCGTGTAGCGATGACCGCACCATTTCGGTTTGGGATATTAAATTAAAGAGGTATGAAGATAACACCGTTAGAAATTCGGCAGAAAACGTTTGAGAAAGCATTCAGAGGGGTAGATAAAGACGAAGTGCAGGCGTTTTTGCTCACGCTGTCGCAGCAGTGGGAAAAGATGAACGATGAGAACAAAGACCTCAAAATGAAACTGGAAGTGGCTACCCGCGAAGTGCAGAAAATGCGTGAAGTGGAAAGCAGCCTCTATAAAACCCTGAAAACAGCCGAAGATACCAGCGCCAGCATCCAGGAGCAAGCCAACAAAGAAGCCGACCTGCGGATCCGCGAAGCCCAGTTCAAAGCCGACCAACTGATGAACGAAGCCCGCCAGAAAGCCCGCAGCCTGATAGAAGATGCCTACAAGCAATCGGAAAAAGCCATTGCCGAAATGCAGCAGGAGGTTAAAACTATGGAGCAGGAGCACGAGCGCATAGAATCTTACGTAGAAAACCTGGTGCGCGAGCTCAAGCACCTGGCTACCGATGCACTGGAAAAAGTAGAAAAAAACCAGGCAAAACCTAAAGTATCTTTATCCAGTATCATGAGTCGGGCCGCCAATATAAAGGTGAAAGAAATTGAAATGGACAAAGATCTGTTAGGCGAACTGCCGGTAAAAACGGTAGCACAAAACACGCCAAAAGTAAATACTTATAAAACCCCGGAAGCGCTTCCGGTAGCAGCAGCGGTTGTAGCTAGTGGCGGTGGCGGCAGCGAAGAATCCATTCCGGAATCGCCGAAAGAAAACCCGCAACCAACCAAAGCGCCGGAACATACGCCTTCAACAGCACCTGGTACTGCGCCGGAACGCGAAAAGCCAACGCAGCCGCAGGAGCCACAACCATTGGAGCCCGTAATTCAGCCGGAGATTTTACCAAGCACGAAACCCGAGCCCAGCATTAACCCTGCTACCCCGGGCGTAACACCGCCAAAGCCGGAAGTTCCGCAGCCGGAAACGCCGGTTCCAAATATTCCATCGCCGGTGGTACCTAATCCGGAAAAAGATATTCCCAATATTCCCAAACCCGAAATTGAAAGACCAGTTCCGGAGATTCAGCCCTTAACGCCCAATACCCCGGAAATTCAGCCACCGTTAACCGAGCCCGGCAAAGGCCCGGTTTTCCAGAAAGAAAAAGCCATGGCCGAAACCTCGTTTTTCGATGATTTGTAATACAGACGTTAGATATTAGACATAAGATTTAAGACTAAAAAAGCAGCTCAATTTCCTGAGCTGCTTTTTTGTTTTCGAGAAAGCAAATAATTTCCCCATCTTCACACTTTTAAAAACAGCACATTAGCACATTAAATAATTAGCACATTAAATCATGGGCCAGATTGCATTAGAAGGCATGGAGTTTTTTGCCTTTCACGGTTTTTACGACGAAGAACAAAAGATCGGGAATAAATACGGCGTAGACCTTTACATCGAAACCGACCTGCACGCCGCTGCCGCTTCCGACGACCTGCACGAAACCGTGAATTACGAAACGCTTTACAGCATTGTGTTGGAGCAAATGAAACAACCGGCCCGGCTTTTAGAACATATCGGACACCGCGTAATTGCGCAGGTTATGAATAAATTCCCGAAGGTGAAAAAGGTGAAAGTAAACATCTACAAATTCAACCCGCCGCTGGGAGGAATTTGCCACCGGGCTATGGTTACGCTGGAAGAAACGGTAGGGTAAACAACTAAAAAAGTCAGATGATCAATTCTGGATTCATAAAATTTTTATATTGCCTGGTGGCTTTGTTAGCCGCTGGTTTTAGTGCCCATGGGCAGAATTTACCTGATTCTTTTAAAATAGGGAAGTACGTGGAGGTACTCAATGGCGATAGCCTGAAAGTGCATTTCAATTGCGCCGGACAGGTAGTGCCAGCCGGTTGCGCCAGTTATTATCGCGTCGGGCGTATAGATAGGGAATACATAAATTTTAAGGGGCTGGTCCGGGATTATTTTGGGGATGGAAAACTTGCTTTTGTTGGCGAAATTCAAAATAATAACCTGAACGGCAAAGCTGTTTATTACTATAAAAACGGAAATATTTCAGAAACAGGGTTTTATAGAGATCATGTCCGTGAGGGAATCTGGAAATACTTTTATTCTGACGGCAAGCTGGAAAAAGTCATCAATTTTATAAACAGCGAACCCTTTGTAGTTACTTACCTCGATTCTAACAATGTAGCGCAGGTAATCAATGGTAATGGTAATTTTTTAGGCACCTTTGTTTTCAATGGTTGCCATTTGTACCAAATGCGGGGTACCTTAAAAGAAGGTAAAATGCATGGTGAATGGACCATGTACAATACTGTTTTTCGATTCGGTAAAAGCGATGGGATAGAATTATTTGAGAACGGGAAATTTATAAAAGGGTATTCTGAGCGAAGAAAAAGCATTCCGAACGATTATTCCAATTATACTGATCGAGCAAGAATTACCTTTAACAGTCCCTATCCGGCCGAAAACCTGAACTTGGCTGAGAGTTTCTTTACCCCATGTCTGAAAGATGCTAAGGGCCAGCTTATTCGGACGGCCATTCTACACGATGTAAGATACAACCAGAAAAGGTTAGAAGCCAGTTTCTATCCGGAATTGCAAGAGAAACTCCAAGCTTCTTTAGCAAAAGATGTAACAAACCAATGGCTGATTGTTGGCCTAAATGTAGAAAAATCTGATGCAGTAAGCGAGATAAGCGTACTTTCTTCCATTAATGATGTTGTCTTAGAGAATTCTCTGCATGCGCAGTTAAAGCAAATGAATTTGTGGAATTCCGCACGAGTAAATAAAGTTCGGTTTGGATATAGTCATTTCTTTACCATCCTTATACACGATAAGCAGGTATTGATCCCGAAACTTATTCTTTCACAGGCACGAGAAAATAACGAGATCTTATTAAGGCTGAGAGAATAACTTTCTCCGACAATCAAAAGTCTTCTTTGAAAAACGGTAGGGTAAACAGCTAAAAAAGTCAAACCATTAAACCTTTACCCATTTACCACATCTAAACCGGCATAACTGCGTTTAGTGCTTCTATGAGAACATTTTTCTTACTGCTATTTTTAAGCTTTACTGCTCATCTTTCTTTCGCCCAGGGCGTAAGCGTTTCCGGAAGGATTACCGATAAAATTACCAGCCAGCCCGTTTCTTTTGCGCAGGTGCTGCTCGTTTCTTTGCCTGATTCTACGCTTAAACCCGTGCAAACCGATATGGAAGGCCTTTTTACCTTTCCGGATGTAGCCATCGGGCGTTATGCATTAAAGATTCAGTACCTCGGTTATAAACCTTACCGCCGCGTAATTCAGGTGGCCGCTTTGCCGGTAAATCTGGGCAATATTACGGTGGAAGAAGATGCCAAACGGCTGCAGGAAGTAGAGATTGTGGGCCGCGCGGCTACGGCGGTGCAGAAAGGCGATACTTCCGAATTCAATTCCAAAGCGTTTAAAACCAACCCCGATGCCAGCGCCGAAGATCTGGTACAGAAAGTGCCCGGCGTAACCATGCAGGACGGCAAAGTGCAGGCGCAGGGCGAAGAAGTAAAAAAAGTGCTGGTAGACGGCAAAGAGTTTTTTGGCGACGATGCGGCGGCCACGCTGCGCAATTTACCGGCCGAAGTGATCGACAAGATCCAGATCTTCGACCAACAGAGCGAACAATCGAAGTTCAGCGGGTTTAACGATGGCAACACGACCAAAACCATCAACATTGTAACCAAACCGAATATGCGCAACGGCAGGTTCGGGAAAGTATATGCCGGGGCCGGTACCGATAACCGGTACCAGGCCGGCGGCAATATCAATTTCATGAACGGCAACCGCCGCCTTACCATCATCGGGCAAACCAACAACATCAACCAGCAGAATTTTTCGGCTTCCGATCTTTTAGGCGTTTCCAGCGGCGGCGGACAAGGCGGCAGAGGTGGCCGGGGCGGTATGGGTGGCCGGCCGGGTGGCGGACCAGGCGGAAATTTTGGCGGCGGCGGCGGCGGAGCTTCCGATTTTCAGGTAAGTACGCGCAACGGGGTTTCTAAAACGCATGCCTTTGGTTTGAATTATGCCGATAAATGGGGTAAGAAAATGGATGTAACCGGCAGCTACTTTCTGAACGCCACCGATAACCTGGCTAACCAGAACGTTTTCCGCGAATATGTGGCACTTTCCGATTCCGGGCAGGTATATGCCGAGCGCAGCCGTTCCGATGCCATGAATATTAACCACCGGTTTAATTTCCGGATGGAATGGGAAATAGATTCGATGAACTCGATCCGGTTAACGCCGCGCTTAACCTTACAGCAAAACGACGGGACTTCTAATCTTTTCGGACAAACCCTCAGTTTTGGCGATTTCCTGAACAGCACCCGCAACGAACTGAAAACCGACCTGCTGGGCTATAACTTCTCGAGCGAATTACTTTACCGCCACCGTTTTGCCAAACGTGGCCGTACTTTTTCGGCCAGTTTCAATACCGATCTTTCGGGCAATAACGGCGACCGTTTGTTGCAGGCCGAAAACCAGTTCTTCAATAAAGATTCGCTGCAAACCGAGCTGATCAATCAAACGTCAGCGCTGGAAACTTCGGGCCCGACTTTGGGTACCAACCTTACCTATACCGAACCGATCACGGATAAAAGCAGTCTTTCGGTGGAATACAATGCCAGTTTGCGCCGCAACGAAGCCGACCAGAAAACCTACGATTATTCCGAAGCGGAGAAAGGATACACCGCTTTCAATCCGGGACTTTCCAACGTATTTAATTCCGATTACTTAACCCAGCAGGCGGGTTTAGGCTACCGTTACAGCCCGAGCAAAGATTTTATGTTTGTGGCGCGAGGCATGTATCAGTATGCCAACCTGAAAAGCAAGCAGGAATTCCCGTTCCAAACCAATATTAACCGGAAATTCAATAATGTGTTGCCGTTTGCCATGGTTCGCTATAATCTGACGAAGGATAAAAACCTGCGCTTATTTTACCGCACCAGCACCAACGCCCCGAGTATTAACCAGTTGCAGAACGTGATCGATAATTCCAACCCGTTGCTGTTAACTACCGGTAACCCGAACCTGCAACAAGATTACCGCCACATGCTGGTAACGCGTTATTCTGCCGCCAACCCCGGAAAATCGACCAATTTTTTTGCGATGATAAGCGGGGAAGTGGCTGATAACTACATTGCCAACAGCACTTTTATTGCCCGAAAAGATACCGTTTTGCCAATTGGTATTCGCGTGCCGGACGGCGGACAACTTTCGCGACCGGATAACCTGGATGGCTTTTTCCGCATCCGTTCCTTTGTGAATTATGGCATGCCGCTGGGTTTTATGAAAACGAACCTGAACCTGAATGCCGGCGCTACTTTTACGCGTTTACCGGGTATGATCAATAACCAGGTGAATTACTCGAACACGCAGGCGTACACCGCCGGAATTGTATTAAGCAGCAATATCAGCGAGAACCTGGATTTTACCTTGAGCACTAACCCGAGCTACAACTTAGTGGAGAATTCCCTGAATACGCGTTCCAATAACAATTATTTCAACCAGAATTCTTCGCTGCGTTTTAACTGGATCATCTGGAATGGTTTGTTTGTGCAAACCGATCTGGCGCACCAGTATTACAATGGTTTAGCGGCCGGCATCGATCAGAATTATTTGCTCTGGAACGCAGCCATTGGTAAAAAGCTGTTCAAGAACAATCAGGGCGAAATTAAATTAACGGGCTTCGATCTGCTGAGTCAGAACAACAGCATTCAGCGCAACATTACCGAAACCTATATTGAAGACGTGGAAACGAACGTATTGCAGCGCTATTTTATGGTTGTGTTCACCTATAACCTCCGGGCATTTGGAAGCGGGAAAGCTGCCCCGGAATCTTCCCGTCCGGATGGCTCGCCGGGTATGCAAGGTCCTCCTCCGGGAGGTATGCCTAACCGGCCCTATGGTAATTAATCTAAAAAGCGCTTCTGGTTTTCCCGGAAGCGCTTTTTGTTTTAATCTAAATTTTCAATACTATTACAAAAAACCGAACCTGTTTATGGAAAACCAATTACAAAAAAGAACCTGGCTTGAAGTGTTTTTTGGGTTTTATGTAATTATCTTTAGTTTGATAAATATTTCTACCCAACTTTGGGAAATGTCCGGAAACTATGCCTCTTTGTTAATTTCTTTAATTGGAATAGCAGGTAGTTTTTTAATGTATAAGCGAAATAAGCGAGCTCTACAATTCTTAAATATTTGGGCAAGCTGTCAACTTTTAATTCTACTTGTGGACGGCAGCCCTCTTTGGAGTGTAGAACAAGTTTTGAGTTTTAAATTTTATTTTAGTTTTACATTAATTTCTGATACAACTTTACAGCTCGGGGTTAATTTGTTTGCTATTTTATTGGTTTATTGTGTTTGGAAGTTGAAACAGGTACAACAAAATAAAATAGATAAATCCTTAATTTAACTTCAGAATTTCCTCTGCCGCGGCAAATGCCGAAACTTCGCCGTGCAGCACTTTTTGCTCTAATTCCGGTAGCGTTTTTAGTACTTCAGGTTTGGCAAAAAAGCGGTCTAGCAGGGTTTGGCGGATGGTTTCGTGGAGCCAGTGCAGGTTTTGGTTCTGCCTTTTTTGTTCGAAAAAGCTACCGTTTCTTACCGTTTCCAGGTAGGCCTCAATGGTTTTCCAGATTTCCGGAATGCCGGTATTTTCGAGCGCCGAAGAAATGGAAACTTTGGGGATCCAGCCCGAAGCGGAACGCGGAAATAAATGCAAGGCACTTTGAAATTCGGCGCGGGCAACCCGGGCTTTCTGTAAGTTTTGCCCGTCGGCTTTGGTAATTACCACGGCGTCGGCCATTTCCATAATGCCTTTTTTTATGCCCTGTAATTCGTCGCCGGCGCCGGCCAGCATCAGCAACAGGAAAAAATCTACCATTTCATTTACTGCCGTTTCACTTTGGCCTACGCCTACGGTTTCTACAAAGATCACTTCGAAACCGGCCGCTTCGCAAAGCATAATGCTCTCGCGGGTGCTGCGCGTTACGCCGCCTAAACTCTTGCCCGCCGGCGAAGGACGGATATAGGCCATTGGGTTGCCGGCCAGGGTTTCCATGCGGGTTTTATCGCCGAGAATGCTGCCGCCGGTTTTCTGACTGGTAGGATCTATGGCCAGCACGGCCAGTTTTTTACCCAGCGTATTGGTTACATAATTCCCAAAGGTTTCGATGAAGGTACTTTTGCCAACGCCCGGCACGCCGGTAATCCCAATACGCACCGAATTTCCGGCGAAAGGCAGGATTTGCTGCATTACCTGGTGGGCCAGTTCGCGGTCGGAGGGCAGGGTGCTTTCTACCAGCGTAATGGCGCGGCTTAAACCCAGCCGGTCGTGGGCTAAAATGCGTTCTGCGTAAAATTCAACCGGAAATCTTTTGGCCACGGCAATTCAGTTTTTAGACTTTTCAGCCCGAAAATGATACCGTTTTTTACAGGATGCAAATTATTTCGGAAAAAACTCCGGAAGTGCGGGAAAACGGTAGGGTTTAGGCATAAAAAAACGCCCCGGGTTTCCAGAGCGTTTTCAAAAGTAAGGATATTTCTAAACGAAATTAGAAGTTAAATTTAATACCTACACCAACGCCAACTGAGCTGAAAGGCATGTTGAATTTTGAGCTTTTATCCGGCTCAGAATCCGAAGGCTGGTCGTTGCTGTTGAAAGAATAATCATCTACAAATTCGGTTTCTTTATCGTTGGTAGTAAACTCGCCCAGCACATCTTTGCCGTTGTAAGAAGCTTTGGTTACTTCCGCTTTATCCGGAGAGTAGCTCAGGTTGTTCATGGTTACTTCAGAAAAGAAAGCCATGTTGTCGCTCATTTTGAATTCTACCCCAAGGCCGGCCTGCAAACCAAGTCCCCAGCCACCGCTAAGTTTGGTTTCCTGCTCGTATTTATCGCCGTCTCCCATGTTAATATCTGTTCCGGTTACCGATCCTTTGGCAGCTACCAACCCTAAGCGTGCATACGGATTGATGCCTTCCATACCCGCTGAAATTACCAGCGCCGGCTGTAAAAGCAACATGCGGGAAGATACTTCCGATTCGTAGCTTTCAGAATTGCCATTGTTGGTACGGATGTCTTTCAGTTCATTTTTTCCGCCGATCAGGTAACCGATTCCCAGTTCCGCGCCAACGTGTTCATTGAACATATAACCTACCGTTCCGCCGGCAGTAATGCCTTTGCCATAGTTCACATTTACTTTTTCGTAACTAACATTATAGGTACTGCCAGTTTGTGAATTTGTTTGCGTGGCAGTTTCGTTGTAGTTTCTTTCTGAAGCCACGCCGAAGTTATAAGCACCGCCGAGTTTTACGTAAGCTCCCTGGGCTTTGGCTTCTGACTGGGCCAGAAATAAGCCGCCAGCCAATGCAACAGCTAATACAATGTGTTTTTTCATAAACGTTTTAATAGGAAAGATGAAAGGTTATGTTTTGTAACGCGTAAACATAGTGATTTTATGATTAGTGAACTTTATTTGCTCATCTGACTTTTTGGTGAACACTGCATTTAATTAAGGGAACGAAAACAGATCGGTTCGGGCATAAAAAAAACCGTTAGTAGGAAATACCAACGGTTCTTAGTAGGGTGAGAGTGTTTTTTAAGATTTTTATTGCAATGGAATCAGGTAACCAAGCGATACACCTAAGGTGCGGTTTGCGTATTTAGGCCAGCGCGGGTCGCGTTCATCCTGGTATTGGTTCAGGTCAGATAAGCCAAGGCCGTAACGAAGCTCCAGCGCCAGGTTTCCCGGACCGATTTTGCTGCCAAAGCCTGCGCCAAATGCCAGGCCTACATCGCTGCGGTTCGGTTTCACGCCATTGCGGTATTTTAGTTCCAGGTCAGCTTCGGATTCGTTGCCGCCAATCAGGTAATTGTTTTTGCCGCCCAGTAGATAAGCCAGGTATGGTCCGCCGTTTACAAAGGCATGCAGGCTTTCTGAACCAAAGGTAGCTTTTAACAGCACCGGTATTTCCAAGTAATTGAGGCTGTATTTGTACTCGTAAGGGGTGTTCCAGGGGCGGTAAACACCTTCGTGGCGGTGGCCTTTCTGCGAATAAAGCAATTCGGGCTGAATGGAAAGCATTTCTGTAAGCCCGATATTGGCCACAACTCCAACATGCGCCCCGGTCAGATCTTTCTGGTCAGATTTAAAAGCATTTCTATGAGCAGCATCGCCTTCCGTAGCCGCTACGTGCGAAAAATTTACCCCCAGGCGCGGACCTACGGAAATAGACTGCGCACTGGCTTCCGAAAAAAATAAACCGGCAACAAGCGCCGCCGCGAAAAACAATTTTCTGTGCATATCTGTTTTTGAGTTACTGTCTGGATTTGGTCGAAAGCCTTTTTTTATGCGCTGCGCCATGTTCAAAAAGCATACCGTTTCTTCTGTGTTGTATTTTTTTTGAAAATGGGGAGCCCGAAAAAAATACTGCACTGCTTTCTTTGTTTGCTGAACGCTCAGCTTTTACCGCTGCAATATAACCATGAAAAGAATAGCATTTGCGGGCCTGCTGGCTATACTTTTTACTGGTAACGCGCGCGCTCAGAACGAACTTAGCAACTTTACGGCTACCGGCCGGGGCGGCGTGGTCAATACGTTCGCCACCGACTACCAGGCCATTGGTATAAATCCGGCTAATCTGGGACGAACAGGGAATGCGCCTTTTGCTTTTTCTATCGGGGAGATCGGGGCCGGGGTGCGATCAGAATCTTTAACCCACGAGCAACTCAATAAATTTATTTTCCATTCCGAAGAAAAGCTCGATTCGCTGCAGAAGCAGGCCTTCGCCCGGGCTTTCAACCACGAAGATGCCTTTAACCTCAACTTCGATATTGCCACGCTCTCGGTTTCAGCCTATTTTGAGAAGATCGGAGGTTTTGCCTTCAGCAACCGCATTCGGGTAACGGGGCACATGGGGCTCAATAAAAATGCTTCCGAAATATTATTCCTGGGCCAGAACGCACCCGTTTTTCAGCATTACCAGATCGGCGATACCATCGGTATTCGTAAAACCCTGAACCCCACGTTCGTAAAAATGCAGATCCTGAACGAATGGAACCTGGCTTATGGCGCAGAGCTGGTGCGTTTGCCGGGTTTTAAACTGCAGGCGGGTCTTGGTTACAAATTCATGCAGGGTGTGGGCGTGATCGAGATTGCGGTAGATGGCGAAAACGTTACGGCTTACACAGCATTATCGCCTAAGTTTAATGTAAACTATGGTGCCCTGGTAAACGACCCGAATTTCAACACTACCGATATTGGCGAGGGCTTTTTTAAACCGGTTGGCAAAGGGCACGGCTTTGATCTGGGCATAGCCGCCGAAATTGGCCAAAAACTGAAAGCAAGCCTTTCGGTTACCGATGTAGGCAGCATAAAATGGCGCGGCAATTTGCTTACTGCCAACGATCAGTACATTCAGAAAACAAGTTCAGACGGCATCGAAAGTTTCGATTTTTTAGATGAAGTAATAGACCTGGCCGGCACCGGCAGCTCCAACCTTTTTATTTTCACCCCCGAAAGCGAACTGAAAAGAAAACTGCCTGCCAAGCTGCGCACCGGCGTAGGTGTAAGACTATCCGATAAACTGGAAACCGGGCTGGATGCTACTTTTCCGCTAAACGACGTGGCCGGCAACCTGGAAGACCCGTTTGCCGGCGTTGGGGTAGATTTTAAAGCCTTGCCTTATCTGAAACTGAGTTCCGGGTTTTCGGCCGGCGCCGGTTATGGCGCCAGCATTCCGTTGGGTTTTACTTTCGAAACCTCCGGGTATGCATTCGGGGTGGCCACCCGCGATGTTGTAGGGCTTTTCTCAACCCAGGATCCGTATTTGTCTGTGGCGTTCGGGTTTCTGCGTTTTAAATTCAGTACGGATGAATCGCCATAGTTTTTGCTTGCCAAAGCATACCGTTTTTGGTCTGTAAACGGTAGCGTTTTCGGGCTGAAAAGTAAAAGGAACCCCTTAAAACGCTATACATAGAAAGCAAAAAAGTGCTGCAAGGTAGACTTGCAGCACTTTTAGCAGGTTTACTTTAGGAGTTGAAGCTATTTATTCCACTACTTCTACCCAGCCTTTAAACTGCTTGCCGGTTTGCTGGTTTTCAAAAATGTAGAAGTAATTGCCGTTCGATATTTTATTTTCCGGCCATTCGTTGCGGTAGTCTTTTTTCTCAAAAACCTGCATGCCCCAGCGGTTAAAGATCCGCACGTTATAGGCGCCTTCGGGCAGATGAATACTTGTGAGTTTATCGTTCAGGTTATCGCCGTTGGCAGTAATAATGTTCGGGATAAAAGGTTGCGGCGGCGGCGGGCAGTAGTTGAACGTTACCTGAACCGTATCGGTAAAGGAGCAGCTTCCCCTCGTGATCGTGGCCCAGTATTTCCCGGTTTTGGTAACCTTCATCTCACGGCCCCGGCTGTTGTCGCTCCATATAAAACTGGCAGGGGTCGTAGCCGGAATGTTTGAGCGTAAGGTTACTGTTTCTCCGTCGCAGGTCGTAACATCGCTACCCAGATCCATGCCCGGCACATTCATTATCGATACGTTTTTGGTATCGGTAGTAGAGCAGCCGTTTGCGGTTACCGTTACGGAGTAAGCAGCAGTTGCATTTACGGTTATGGTTTGCGTGGTCTGGCCGCCCGGCTGCCATAAATACGTGGCTCCCGGGTTGCCGGCATCTAAGGTAAGGGTGGCACTGCCGCAGGTAAAAAAGTCCTCGCCCAGGTTTACGGTTGGCACCGGTTTGGTGGTTATCCGGATAGAATCGCGGGTGGTGCACTGGCCGTTGTTCAGCTCAAGCCAGTAAATACCTGCTTTGGTTACCGTAATGGCCGCTGAAGTATCGCCGGTACTCCACCTGAAACGTTCGTTGAAAGGGCTGTGCGGGAAACGGCTTATCAGGTTGTAAGGCTGGCCTTCACAGATAATGGTATCCGGACCCAGATTTACTTTCGGGTTGTTCAGAATGATAACCTGGCGCTCAAAAACCGATGCAAAGCCCTGGCTGTAAATGGTGAGTTTTACATTGTAGGTACCAGGCTGGCTATAAATGTGGCTGGGTTGTGGCCGCTTGCTGGTGTTGTTTCCCATGCTCGCCGGGTCGCCGAAATCCCAGCTAACCGAATCGGAAGAAGGAGTATTAATAATTGAAAAAACGGTAGGGCTTTCGGCGCAAATTCCGCTGTAATTAAAACGGGGCGGTGCAAAATAAGTCTGAATAAAATTCGGGAATCCAAACCCATGCATACTTCCCGATACCAACAGGTTATTGGGGAATAAGCTGGCTGCTTTTAAATTACAGGCAATACCCAGGTTATTAGGATCGGCAATTTCAGAAAGTAAGGCTGTATTGTGGCGGGCAATGTAAATTTTGCCGTTGCGGGCCAGCTGCATGGCCATAAAACTGCCCAGCCCGTTCGAAATGGTAGTATTTATCAGCATCACTGCAGCTGTAGGGCCGCCCGCCAGGTTATATTGCCAAACCTGCATGTTATTCGGGTTATCTTTCCGGGTAAAATATAATTTCTGTCCGTCGGGCGAAAATTCAGCGCCGTAATAAGAATTGAAATTAGGCCGCGGCAAAAGGTTTGGAATGGTTTGCAGATTGCTTACCAGGCCGGTTTTATTATCGAAATCAAAATACTGAATGCCCTTGTCGGTAAAAGTAGCCGCCAGTTTATTGCCTAACGGGGAAGCCTTTAAATAACCACTGGCCGAAACAGACGGCAAAGAAGGCATAGAACTGATTACCGGCGTGGTAACCAAACCGGTTGCCGTAACTTGATATGCCAGAAACTCCTGCGTACCTGCTACCGGGAAGCGGTGCGCAATAACCCATATATCCTGGTTGTTGAAATGATGTACACCCGCCAGTTTTTCTGAGACCGGGCCCGCGCCGGTCAGGGGAATATTCTTGCTGCTTGCTAAAACTTCGCCCATGCTGTTATTGGCGTTAATGTTTACGAGGCTGTATTGCACTCCGTTGGCAGAATTTCCGGCTATAGACTGATCGGAAGTAAAAACAAAGAAAACTGAATCGTTCCCGGGTTGGGGTACAATTAAGGCCGATTGCGTAGAACTGTTATGCCCGTTTAGCCCGGTGCCGTTAGCCATAGGCAAATGCAAACGGTTCCAGATCGTTTTCCCGTCGGTATAAAAAAGCAGGTTGCCTTGCTTATCCGAAATGGTGGCGCTGCCTTCGGGTGTTACCATGGCGCTGCTAAAAAAACTGGTAGGTTTGGCCGAAGAAAATTCGAGGGAGGCCTGGTTTCCAAAAAACCAGTTATCGGTCTGGCGCTGGGCCATAACCGGTTGTATAAAAACAGGCAGCAGCAATAAAATTGAAAGTAGGGTGGGGCGTAAATTCATAGTTTTTCGGGCTAAAAAGATACCGTTTTCATTTACCAACGGGCCGGCTATTAATGCGCAACTTCAAGCCAGCCTTTGTATTGTTCGCTGGTGCCAGGTTTTTGCAGAATGTAATAGTAAGTGCCACCTGCCGGCGCTTTCTGCGGCCAGTCGTTGCGGTATTGCTGGTCTTCGTAGAGCAGCGTGCCCCAACGGTTGAAAATACGCAAATGCCATTCGCCGGGCTGGGTGCCACGGATCATGAAGGTTTCGTTCTGGCCGTCGCCGTTCGGGGTAATAATGTTAGGCACCATGAAATCTTCCGGACAAGCTTTGAAAACTACCTGCACCGAATCGGTGGTGAAACATTCGTCTATTTTCATGGTGAGCGCATACCAGCCTTCGCGCCGCACCAACAGCACCGAATCTTTGCTGCCATTGTTCCAGGTGTAGCGCGTGCCAGATACTTTCGGTTTTATGGTTACATCGCGGAACGGGCAGGTTTCAAAGATATACTGATCGAAGAGCTTCGGCGGGCTCTGCAGCGGCGTAATGTTAATGGTATCGCGGGCCACGCAACCATTCATCGATCTTACCTCCAGCCAGTAAGTACCCGGTTTTCTGATCGTGATATTGGCTGAATCGGAACCGGTGCTCCACTTGTACTTCAGCATTTTTTCAGGACCTTTCAGGCGAAGGCTTCCGCCCACGCAAACTTCCTGATCCGGACCCAGGTCAACTTCTGGCAGTGGGTTAATAACAACTTGCATGGTGGTGCGTCGGACCCGGTTATTCAGTAAAATGGTAGTTAGTGAAACGTTGTAGGTGCCTGGCTTGGTGAATTTATGGTTCGGGTTTGGCAGCTCAGAATAATTATCGTTGCCGCTATCCGGGTCATCAAATTCCCAGTAGAACCGTTTCACCTGCCGTTTGATCTTCATCGTAAATTCGGTTACATCGCCAATACACTGGAATCTATAGAGAAAGGTGGGTACCCATAAATAGCTTTGGTTAAAATTTGGCAGACCCTGCAGGCTGAAACGTACCGGCGTAGTAGTAGCGGTATTGAGCTGCTGATTTCCGGAAGAAAAGCTTTTATTGTTCGACAGGCTATCGGGCACATTCAGCACTTTAATGTTGCGGTTTCCGGTACCGGTTTCGGTGCTGGCGGCGTAAATTTTACCGTTCCGGGCCAATTGGAGCGAACTCGAAAAAACAGATTTGGTGCCAAGGGCAATGCGGCGGGAGGCAGCTATTGCCGTTCTACTGCCGGCTTCCAGGTTAAATTGTTCAATACTTACCCCGTTATTTTGGGTGCTTACGTAGAGCTTGCCGCCATCGCGCGAAAATTCAATGCCATAAGCTTTGGGTAAACCGGTAAACCGGAGCGGGTTGGAAATAAGGCCGGTTTCATCGTCGAAATCGTAGAGTTCCACCAGGTTCAGTTCCTGCATGGCCAGGGCCAGTTTCCGGCCGTCCGGCGATACTTTCATGCACCCGATCGCGTTGTGGTTCGGGAAACTTCCCGCATGCGAAACCGCATTGGCCGGCTGACTCACAACCGGGTTCGGGTTTACGCCGGTCGGGGTAACGCGGTAAGCATAAAATTTATCGTTCTGGGTTGAAGAACCGTGCACAATTACCCAGGCATTCCGGGAAAAACGATGATCTACGGCGGTTATCTTTTCGGCAACCGGCGTTATGAGTGGAATGTTTTTAGCGATCACGCTGCCCTGTCCGTTCATAGCTGCCACATCTATTACCGAATATTTCAGGCCGTTCGCGCCGCCCAAGGCATCTACAGTAAATAGGTAATAGGTTTCGGGAGAATATGGGTTCTGCACCACTACCGAAGATTGCGCCGCCGACTGATGCCCGTGCAGCAACCAGCCGTTATTCATTTTATTATGAAACCTATTAAAAACGGTATCGCCGGAGGTATAAAAAAGAAGATTGCCTAAACTGTCGGAAATAGAAGTACAGCCTTCCTGCGCCCTGGCGGCACTGTTAACATCTATAGCCGGCGTGTTATTCTGAAAGAAATTACTATGAAAGTGTAAACCGGCGCGGCCGCCAAAATACCAGTAATCGGTTTCTTTCTGCGCTTGCGCATAAAAGCTGGTCAGGAAACCAAGGCATAAAAGCAGGCAGGCAATTCGGTACGTTTTCATGGCGGGGGAGGAGCGGTTTGTAGTGATGTCGTAGAAAATCTTCGAAACGTTGCCTGAAGAAAGGTAAATATTTTAAAAAAGTCAAGCTGTGTTTTAGTAAAGCCGGCCTCTTGAAAACGCTATTGTTCTGAACTGGAAAAATAAAACCGCTTTAAATTGCAAAAACGCTATGTTTTGGCACAAAAAAGTCCGGCCGCTTTGCAGCAACCGGACTAAAAGAATATTTAAAAGGGTAAAGAATTATTCCGCTTTCAGCAACGTTTCCAGAATTTTCTGCGCCGCTACCGAAATTACCGTTCCCGGTCCAAACACACCGGCCACGCCGGCATCGTAGAGGAACTGGTAATCCTGGGCCGGAATTACGCCGCCGGCAATAACCTGAATATCGCTGCGGTCCAGTTTTTTCAGCTCCGCAATTAAAGCCGGAATCAAGGTTTTATGGCCCGCGGCTAATGAAGACACGCCAATAATATGCACGTCGTTTTCGGCCGCCTGCATGGCAACTTCTTCCGGCGTCTGGAACAGCGGCCCAATGTCCACGTCAAAGCCCAGGTCGGCAAAGGAAGTGGCAATTACTTTGGAACCGCGGTCGTGTCCGTCCTGGCCCATTTTGGCCACCATGATCCTTGGTCGGCGGCCTTCGGCTTCTGCAAAAGCATCGGCCATTTTCTTAGCCCGCTCAAAATTTTCATCGTCCGAAAGTTCGGCGGCATACACGCCCGAAATTGCTCTGATCACTGCTTTATGTCTTCCGTAAATTTTTTCCAACGCATCCGAAATTTCCCCTAAAGTTGCTCTCACGCGCGCAGCTTCCACGGCTAAAGCCAGTAAATTGCCTTCGCCAGATTTAGCAGCTTCGGTTAAATTTTGCAGCGCTTTTTCAACTTCGGCCTGGTTTCGTTCCGCTTTCAGTCTGGCTAAGCGTTCCAGCTGCGCGGTGCGCACGGCAGTATTATCAATATCCAGAATTTCGATGTTGTGGTCTTCGCTTTCGAGCTGGTATTTATTCACCCCCACGATCACGTCTTTACCGGAATCAATTCTTGCCTGTTTCCGCGCCGCCGCTTCTTCGATGCGCATTTTCGGCAAGCCGGTTTCAATGGCTTTGGCCATGCCGCCAAGTTCTTCCACTTCCTGAATTAATTCCCAGGCTTTGTGCGCGATTTCGTGGGTCAGGGCTTCAACGTAATACGAGCCGCCCCACGGGTCTACGGTTTTGGTAATGTTGGTTTCCTGCTGCAAATAGATCTGCGTGTTGCGGGCAATGCGCGCCGAAAAATCGGTTGGCAAGGCAATAGCTTCATCCAAAGCGTTGGTGTGCAAACTCTGCGTTCCGCCCAGCGCCGCCGCCAAGGCCTCGATAGTTGTTCTGGCTACGTTATTGAACGGATCCTGCTCGGTTAAGCTCCAGCCCGAAGTCTGGCAATGCGTACGTAAAGCCAGCGATTTTTCGTTTTTCGGGTTGAATTGTTTCAGCAGTTTGGCCCAAAGCATGCGGGCGGCGCGCATCTTGGCAATCTCCATAAAGTGGTTCATGCCAATGGCCCAGAAGAAAGACAACCGCGGTGCAAACGTATCGATGTCCATACCAGCTTTCAGGCCGGTGCGCACGTATTCCAGGCCATCAGCCAACGTATAAGCCAGTTCAATATCGGCCGTGGCGCCGGCCTCCTGCATGTGGTAGCCCGAAATAGAGATGGAGTTGAATTTGGGCATATTTTGCGAGGTATATTCGAAAATATCCGCAATAATTTTCATGCTTGGCTCCGGCGGGTAAATGTAGGTGTTGCGCACCATAAATTCCTTCAGAATGTCGTTCTGGATCGTGCCGCTCAGCTGCTCCGGTTTCACGCCCTGCTCTTCGGCGGCTACAATGTAAAAGGCCAGAATTGGAAGAACAGCCCCGTTCATGGTCATAGAAACCGACATTTTATCCAACGGGATCTGATCGAATAAGATCTTCATATCCAGGATCGAATCGATGGCCACACCGGCTTTCCCTACGTCGCCCACTACTCTTGGATGGTCGGAATCGTAACCGCGGTGCGTGGCTAAGTCGAACGCAACGGAAAGCCCTTTCTGGCCGCCGGCTAAGTTACGGCGGTAAAAAGCATTGCTTTCTTCGGCAGTACTAAAACCGGCGTACTGGCGAATGGTCCAGGGGTTGCGCACATACATGGTGCTGTAAGGGCCGCGTAAAAAAGGCGCAATACCGGCCGCAAAATCCAAATGCTCAAAAGAAACGGTATCGTTTTGGGTATAAAAACTCTTGAGCGGAATTTGTTCGGCAGTTTGCCAATCGGTAGGCCGGGCCTGCCCTTCGTGGGCTTTTTCCCAAACCTGATTAAAATCTATCTTGGTAAAATCGACTTTCATTTTTTAGATATAAGTATTAAGATATTAGATCTGAGACTTTTTGGTGCCAAAAGGATATCGTTTTCCGGTATCCGATTTCTAATTCTTAATTTCTAATTTTTAATTAATCAAGCGGTTCATCTTCCAGCAACACTTTTTTCTGCACGCAGTCTACCAGCGTTCCAATGTCGCAGCCCTGGAAAATGTACTGATCGAAGCCTTTGGCCGTCATTTCGGTTTCCATATGCTGGGGCGTAGCCGCCAGGATCAGCACCGGTTTCTGGGGTTTACCTTTTAAATTGCCGGTAAATTCTGCCGTAAAATGCTGGTACTGTTCTTCCGAGCCCGAAAGCACGATGATCTTCGAATCGTTGTTTTGCAGCGTTGCCGCGGCATCTTCCACGTTTTCGAAATGATAAACGTGCGTATCGAAGTTGGCGCATTCGAAGAACTCTTTGGCAAAGGAAGCGTGCAGGTGTTCGTTTAATTTGGTGCCGATCACGGCAATTAAGGCCCGCGCTTTTTTCTTCCTTTTCTGGAAATGCATTTCCGAGGCCAGGCGCATGATCTCGAACGGGTAAGCGGCGCGGTTGGTGTCGTAATACTTGCTTTGCATTAAACGCTCCGGGTCGAAATCTACTTTTTCGTTTGCGTTCGGGTATTTGTTGGTGCCTACCAGAATATGTTCGCGATTGGTAAGCGCTTTGAATTTCTGTTCGGTAATTTTTTTGATCTCTGCAGCAATAAACTCACTTTCCAGCGATTTTTTAAAACCACCTTTGCTTTCCAGGAGCTGAAAACATTCCCAGGCTTTTTCGGCTATTTCCTTGGTTAAACTTTCCAGGTAATAAGAACCGGCCGCCGGGTCGATGGCTTTATCTAAATAAGCTTCTTCTTTCAGAATAACGGAAATGTTGCGGGAAATGCGTTCCGAAAAATCGTCGGGGGTTTTGTAAAGCTGATCGAACGGCGCAATGCTCAGCGAATCGCAGCCGCCCAAAACGGCGCTCATGGCCTGGGTAGTGCCGCGCAGTAAATTTACGTGCGGATCGAAAACTGTCTGAAACCAGCGGGAAGTAGAAACGTGAATGCGTAACCGGCCGGCAATTTCGCCGTGCAAACCGTAGCTGCTCACAATGGCGCTCCAAAGCAGACGCAAAGCCCGAAGCTTGGCAATTTCGAAGAAATAATTGGTGCCCGCCGTAACGTGAAATTGCATGCGACTGATAACCTTTTCCGGCGCGATGTTGTGTTTCTCACAATTTTCGATCACGCTCACCGCCGCGCTTAAAACCAGCGCAATTTCCTGGGTAAGCAAAGAACCGCGGTTACTGAACTGCTGGCCGCTGATGGCAATAGGGTAAAGGTTGGGAGCATCTTTTACCAGGTCCAGCATAGGCGGAATGCAGGCATAGGCGGGCAGATGAAAAGGCTCATCGTCTATTGGTTCGAACTGAATAAAGCCGCGCAGTAAAGTCAGATCGTAGTTATTCTCTTTGGCGCTTTTGAGGTATTGTTCCAGATACGTTTCGGGCGAAACCGGAAAGGTGAAGCTGATAGATGCACCGCGCATAAACGGTTTGGAAAACAAATAACCGAAATCGAAATCTACCGGTTCTTTCAGGATGAAGTGGATGCCGGTGGCGCCGCGTTCCAAAGCTGTTGCTGCTTTGTCGATGGACGGTTGGCTTTCGCGCCGCACGTAGATCGTCTGCACATTGTCCCACTGGTTGTCGCGGGCTTTGGTGGTGCGCACAAACGGGAAATCGTCGGGCCTGGAAACCAGGTTTTCCGGCAGGTCCTGGCGCGTATAAAATGGTTTAACAGTTATGCCTTCGTCGGTTTGCCACAGCAGGGAATGGTAGCTCGCTTCGCGCAGATCTTTGCGGATGCGTTCTTCCCAGGTTTGGGCGTTTACCGGTGTGAAATCATTAAAAAGAGGCGTTTCAGATTTCGCTTCGTTCATAATATACTCGTTTTTCGGAGGGTAAAGATACGGTTTTTGCGTTGCTATGATTTAATATTTGCCAAAAATCGGCAGTTTCCGGTATTGTTCCGTAAAAACCGCCAAAGCACTTTTTTACATGAAAACCATACCGAATTTATACATTGGTACCTCCGGCTGGAGTTATCGCTGGAAAGGCGTTTTCTATCCGGAAGACCTGCCCAGCGCCGATTTTTTGCCATTTTACGCGCAGCATTTCAACACCACCGAAATAAACAGCAGCCATTACCACTACACCATGGCCAAAACCATAGAAAAATGGCTGGCACTTACGCCTCCGGAATTCCGGTTCGGTGCCAAATTCCACAAAGAAATTACCCACGTAAAGCGCCTGGCAAACGCGGAAGCCGAAATTGAAAAATGGATGAGCCGCTATTTATTAATGGGTGAAAGGCTAGGGCCGGTACTGGTGCAGATCCCGGCCAGCTTGCGTTTCGACCGGCCGCTGGCTGAGGATTTTTTCCGGTTGCTGCGCGAGAAATATCCCGATCAGATCTTTGCCTTTGAAGTGCGCCATAAAAGCTGGCTTGAAGAGGAACCTATAGAACTTCTGCGCGATTACGAAATAACCTTTGTAATTGCCGATTCGCCGCGCTGGCCCAAACTCGATATCACCACCACCGAAAATGTGTACCTAAGATTGCACGGCCAGGAACGATTATATTCCGGGCCTTATGACGATGCTGCCCTGGAACGTTACGCCTTTATGATAAACGACTGGCTACTGGATGAAAAGCAGGTCTGGGTGTATTTCAACAATACCATGTTCGGAAATGCGGTTACAGATGCGAAACGCTTGCAGGAAATGCTGGAGAATTTGTAAATGAAAATGATCTGAAAACGCTATGTTTTCAGGCCGAAAAAGTGCCGATGTAGCTTTTCTTTCCTTCAAAACGCCACCCGGATACCCATAAAAACTGAAATGTTAAGCTTCAGTTTTTATGGGTATAAAATTTCAGGGAACAGTTTACTTCCCGGCAATGTCTTTCACCTGATCCACCTCAAAGATCCGGGAAGTTTCGCCATTTTTAAGTTTGTAGGTAATTACCCGTTTCATTTCCGAAGGTTTGCCGTTTACATCTCCCTCGTTGTAGAGCGGGAATTCCTGCGTCAGCGCGTTGTTTACCACGGTAAATTTATCGTGCCCGCCATAACCTTTTTTGAGAGTAGCATTATCAGCAATTTCCGGGAAAGTAACCCGGCTCATCGATTTTCCATTGTTTACCGAAAAAGCGATCACCTTGCCATAACTTCCGCTGCCAGCCGATTGCGTATAAATTAAAAGTTCCGGAAATCCGTCGGCATTCAAGTCACCGGTTTCGGCATTTACCACCGGTTCTGTTTCCAGTTTTTCCTCCCGGTTGGTTGCTGAAAGGCCCCCAGGCTCAATGCTTACTTGTTGCAGAGAACCTTTGCCGTAAGCGTTCACGGTAAACGTTATGTTTTTATAAGTTAAAACTTTCGAGAAATCTGCTGAAACCGGTTCTGCCTTGATTACTGGTTCTTGGGTTGTTTTTGGTTCTTCGGCTGGTTCTTTGTCTTGAACCGACATAGAATCGGTTTTTACATCAGAGTCGGTCCCGGTTCTTTCAGAATGGACACGTTCTTTAGATTCGCTGCAACTTACGACCAGGGAAGAAGCAATAATTGCGGTGAAAAGGTAAGGAAATATTTTTCTCATTTTTGGATTATCATCGTTAAGGTCCGGTCCGGATTGCATATCTCACAACATGCAAATCAAGGTTTCAAATACTATTCAAAACTATTGTAAAAAAAACCTGAAGCAAATTGCTTCAGGTTTTTTTGTTTAGCGGAGTCTTTTGGATTTATGCAAGCCTTCGCCGGCGAACATGCTTTTTTTAGGAACTCTTTTCTTGGAAACCGTCCGCTTCGATTTATGTTCGCTGTAGGTTATTTTACCTTTCGGTACGTTGGTTTGTTTTCTTTTTTTGTCGCCTTCGTCGGCGTGGCTTAACGATATGCTGAGCATAAAGGTCAAAGCCAGGAGTAACGTTTTCATAGCAGGGTTTAATTTGATTTTTTTGGGTTTTTCATAAGTGTGTTTTCAGAGCAAACAAAGGCAGCGTTTTAAAGTTGAGCAGCCCTTCTGGTATTTATTTGGCTGTCTGCCTTTGTCTGTTTATTTACGGTGCCCTATCAGATTCGGTAATGTAAATTGACTTATTTGAAGAGGAAGTTTCTTCGGTGCAATACTTTTCAGGGAAAAAGCCACTTCGGTTTCCTATTGTTTTACCAGGCAAAACGGTAGGGTTTCAAGCCCGAAAAGTCTGAACGAAAGAGAATTGGTTTCTGAGAGCAGAACCTCGTACCTTTGTTTTCCAAATCCTGCAGAATCTATGCGCTTTCACTTCTTTAAAATAGTATTGCTGAGCCTGGGCCTTGGGCTTTCGGTAAGTTGCCAGCGCACCTGGCACGGAGAGCCGGCTTTGCAAAAAACCATGCTGGGCGTTACGGCAACTATTGCTCCCGATGCCCAGGCCGAAAAAACGATTGCCCCTTACCGGGCACAGGTAACCAAACAAATGGCCGAAGTAATTGGCGTAGTGCCCGTGGCCCTCGAAAAACTAGCCGTAGAATCGCCGGTCGGAAATTTTGTGGCCGATCTGCAGCGCATTCAGGCCGAAAAGCTGACCGGTAAACCCATAGACCTGGGCCTGATGACCGCCGGCGGCGTGCGCACACCACTGCGCCAGGGCAACCTGACCGTTGGCGATATTTTTGAACTCATGCCGTTCGAAAATGAACTGATGGTAATTACCGTGCCGGCCGTGGTGGTGAAGCAACTTTTGAATTATGCTTCGCAGCCGCACATTTACCCGCTGGCGCCTAAAACGCTTTCTACTTCCAATGTAGCCTACCAGATCCTGAATAACCAACCCCAGAACATTTTAATTGGTGGCCAGCCTTTCGATTCTACCCGAACCTACACCATTGCCTTATCCGATTACCTGGCCAAAGGCGGCGATAACCTTGAGTTTATTACCAACCAGGTAAGTTCCCAGAAAGTAGGCTTGTTATTGCGCGACGCCATTATAAAGCACATTAAAGAACTGACCGCCGAAGGCAAACCCGTGGAAGCTAAAATTGACGGCCGCGTGCAGGTAATTGTTCCAAATACTCCAGTAGAACCGAAGCAATGAAAAGAAGAGAATTTCTCCGGAATAGTTTAATGGGTACCGCCGGTTTAAGTCTGCTGGGTTTCCCGTTTGCTGCCCAGGCGCGCCCTAAAAATAAAAAGCTCGTAATTCTGCATACCAACGACACGCATTCCCGCATCGATCCATTTCCGAGCGATGGCCGGGCCAACGGCGGCATGGGGGGCATGGCGCGGCGCGCATCGCTTATCAAGCAGATCCGGGCGAAGGAAAAAAATGTGCTGCTTTTAGATTCCGGCGATATTTTTCAGGGCACGCCCTACTTTAATTTTTTTGGCGGCGAACTGGAGTACAAACTCATGAGCCAGATGGGCTACGATGCGGCCACGCTCGGCAACCACGATTTCGATAACGGCCTGGCTGGTTTGCAAAAGCAATTGCCGCACGCCAGTTTTCCGTTCCTTTCCGCCAATTACGATTTTTCCGAAACCATTCTGAAAGATAAATTCCAGCCTTATAAAGTGTTCGTGAAAGATGAGCTGAAGATCGGGGTTTTTGGTTTGGGCATTGATCTGCAGGGCTTGGTGGGCGCCGATATGTACGGCAAAACCCTTTACCTTGACCCGGTGGTAAAGGCCAAGGAAATGGTGAAAATTCTGCGCGATGAACAGGAATGTAATTTAATTATCTGCCTTTCGCACCTGGGTTATAAATACGACACCGATAAAATAGACGACCGCAAACTGGCCGCCCAGGTTGGCGGCATCGATCTGATCTTAGGCGGCCACACGCATACCTTCCTCGAAAAACCCGATGCCATCATTAGCCCGGGCGGCGAAGAAACTTTGATTAACCAGGTGGGCTGGGCCGGTATCAATTTAGGCCGTATCGATTTTGAATTCAGTACCGAAGGCAAGAAAAAAGGCTACGCGGCGGCGGTTTTACCGGTGCACGAACGTACTGCAATAAGTTCGTAAACGAAAAGTTTTTTGTTTAAAATTATTTACTCATTTTTGTAGTCCTTCCGAAAATTTCGGAAGCGAATCCACTCAGAAGAAAGAAGAACGCAGCGATGTTGATGGTTAAGGACGCTACCACTGTATGGAGTAATTGTTTACACGTGATCAGGGAAAATATTGGGGAGCAGAGCTACAAAACGTGGTTCGAACCCATTGTGCCCACTTCACTGGTAAATAACGTCCTGACGATTCAGGTGCCGAGCCAGTTCTTTTACGAATGGCTGGAAGAGCATTATGTGGGTATTCTGAAGAAAGTGATCTTTCAGGAACTGGGTAGCGAAGGCCGCCTGGAATACTCGATTATTGTGGACCGCGGCAACGCAGCGAATAAACCGCAGACGGTAAACCTGCCAACGAAGAAAATTCCGCAGGCGGTGGTAAACTCTTACCAACCCGAACAGCACGTTTTGCGCAATCCCTTCGATTCGAAAACGATCGACCGCAATTACCTGAATTCGCAGCTTAACCCGAACTACGTTTTTGATAATTACATTGAAGGCGACTGCAACCGGCTGGCCCGTTCGGCGGGGTTTGCGGTAGCTAATAAACCGGGTACCACTTCTTTTAACCCGCTCATGGTTTACGGTGGGGTAGGGCTGGGCAAAACGCACCTGGTGCAGGCCATCGGTAACCACATTAAAAGCCACGCGCCCGAGAAATTCGTGCTCTACGTTTCTTCCGAAAAATTCGTGAACCAGTTCGTGGAATCGGTTAAAACGAACAGCATGCAGGATTTTGCCAACTTCTATTTATTGGTAGATATCCTGATCATAGACGATGTGCAGTTCCTGAGCGGCAAGGAAAAAACCCAGGAAATGTTCTTCCATATCTTCAACCATTTGCACCAGTCTGGCAAGCAGATCATCATGACCTCGGATTGTCCGCCGCGTGATCTGAAAGGCCTGGAAGAACGTTTGCTTTCCCGTTTCAAGTGGGGCTTAACTGCCGATTTGCAAAGTCCGGATTTTGAAACCCGCATGGCGATCATCCAGAAGAAAATGCAGAGCGACGGCATCGATATTCCGGATAACGTAATCGAGTACCTGGCTTACAGCGTAGATACCAACGTGCGGGAACTGGAAGGCGTGCTGATTTCCCTGATCGCGCAAAGCAGCCTGAACCGCAAGGAAATTGACCTGGAACTGGCCAAAGGCGCGCTAAAGCACATTATTGAAGATGTTGAAACGGAGGTAAACCTGGATTTCATTCAGAAAACCGTAGCCGAATATTTCAACGTTACGCTCGATTCTTTAAAAGCCAAAACCAGGAAAAAAGAAATTGTAACCGCGCGCCAGGTAGCGATGTATTTTGCCAAAGAATACACCAGCCATTCACTTAAATCTATCGGCTACCACTTCGGCGGCCGCGACCACAGCACGGTAATTCACTCGGTGCAAACGGTTTCGGATCTGATCGATACCGATAAAAAATTCAAGGCTTCTATCCAGGAGCTGCAGAAGAAATTCAAAGGCAAGAATTCGTAAGTTCGTAGTTCGAATTTTCGAAGTTCGCAGGTTCAATAAAAACGCTATACTTTTTGAGAAGAAAAGTATAGCGTTTTTTGTTTCTGAATCGCTGATTTTGTGGATGAAAGAATGACGCGGATTTTTTTGATCTTAAAACTTAATGTAAGAATTTATCCATGCGAAATTCTTCCCCCTGCCAGAATTTTTTGCTCAGGTTTTGAATTACCGGTATTGAAATTCAAAAGCAGAAAACCATAACAATATTGTTTTAGTAACACCGTTAAAGCCGTACGTTCAAAAAAAATGTACAGTTTTTTCTTTACCCAAAATCTAAAACTATGAAAATTGTAAAGCCGGTCTGGTGCGTGGTATTCTCTATGGTAATTTTTGCTGCCTGCAGCAAAAATGAAAGCGAAGAAAACAAACCTGCCGAACCTAAGCCGGAAGCCATCATCGAACCCGGTCCGGATCAGATCAGGAAAGTGATTCGCTATAACGATACTGGCGTGGTGCAAGACAGCATCTTTTTCAGGTACGACACGAAGAACCGCATTGCTAAAATTGAATACGGCGATTTTGTAAACGGTCGGTTTAAATTTAAAGTAGATTTTGTCTATACAACCAATGCTTCCGGGGCGAACATTTTAATGGAACAAGACAGCACTTTGGCTACTACCGGCAAGTATTATTTAACTGCTTCGGCTACTTATTACGTGAATGCAGCTTACCAGAAAGCTACCCGTGTTGCAATCCAAAGTCCTCTTAGTTATGGTATTACCTACGATAGTAACGGTTTTGTAAATAGTGTCAGACAGAGTGGACAAAAACAAAACGATGCGTATCAGGATGTAACTTTCCAATCTCAAAATAACAACTTAACTGAATTCGTTTCGGAATCTGATCTCGCGGGCAATTATAGAATTAATTACGAATATTACCCGGAGCCTTACCCTCACAATTTAAATTTCAATTTAAATGAAACAGGCATGCGCCTTTTCTGGAATGCACAGTTATCTGATGTATTTAGTTTCAGACATAGCTTACTTGGGAAAAGGAATATGAATTTAGTGAAGAAGCAAACCACTTCCTATGGACAAGCTGATTCAACTGAAATCAGCTATCAGTATGAATTCAATTCGTTAGGATTGGTTTCTAAAATTCAATCAGCAACCATTTCTTCGAAAAATGGCACTAAACCTATGGCAGCCAGATACGAGATATTCTATTATTAAAAACCTGAATCGGTATAATAAAAACGCTATACTTTTTAAGCCCAAAAGTATAGCGTTTTTGTTTTCTGAATCGCAGGTGAAACGGATTCAAATATTCAGTTGATTTTTTTCTAAACTACAAATTCATTCAAGCTTTCCGCGAAATCCTCTAATCCGTTTGATCCGCGATTCAGACTTTTTTACTTCAAAACCCTACCGTTTAAACAAAAATCCCCGGAAAATTCCGGGGATTTCTGCATTAATTAAAAAGTATTATTGGGCCGGAATGGTATTGCCGGGAAATAAAATATCGATGATCTCACGCGGCACTGATTTTGGTTTTTGGGCTTCCGCTTTCCGCCAGTCGTATTGGGTATCGTAAGCCTGGTTGCCGTGAATGATAAAGGCGCCGTCGGTAATAGGCGCGTTAGGCGGATATCCGTAGGCTACCGGCGCCGGCTGGTGTCCCGGAGGACGTCCCGGGTACCAGATGCGGTAAGTTCCGGCCGGCGGATAATGCCCCGGTGGTACTTTAAAATGCCGGGGGGTGGCGTGCGGAAAATTACCGGCGTTTTTATTTTTGGCTTTATAAGCTTTGGCAGGCTTACCTTTCTTGCCATAATTAACAGCTTCCGGGTTGGCAACCTTGTATTCGCCGTGTTTTTCTTTATGCTTGTCTTTTCCGTTGCCATTGCCTTTGCCCTGGGCCAGTATTTCTGCTCCGGTAAACAGGAACATACCGCCGAAAAGGAACAGCGATCCGAGTGTTAATTTATTTTTCATGGTTCTGGTAGTTAGTGAACTTGCGTTTCTGTTTTTCTGGATTACAAGCTTTATGCCACAATTTTCAGGCATAAAAAACGCTATACTTTTTGCTTTCAAAAGTATAGCGTTTTTACTTTAAACGTTATGTTCTGGCTTTATAAAGGCAGGTTGATATTAATACCAGGACGCGGTGCCGGCTGTACAATTATTACTTTTTCACGGTAAACGTGGTGCACCCCATGGCGGCAGTGCGCCTTGCAGTAATGTTTTTGTTTTTTGTAATAATGCTTCTGATGGCCTTTGCCTTTTCCATTGCCGCGATCTTTAGGGTTCGCCTGGACAGCAATAGAAAATAACATGATTAGGGTAAAGAGAGATAAAAATATTTTCATATTTCGTTAGCGGGGTGAAACGTGGGAGAAAATCGCAGATTTGCAATATTCATGCCACAGGTTTCGTACGCCGGAAAACCTAATCGAAGAATTCGGAAAAAAGTTTGGCGCCGCCGAAAAAAATGAAAAGCCAGACCAGGCCTTTAATAAAGAAAAACATAAAGCCGGCTAATCCCAGTTTCTTCATCCGATCTTTAAATTTCGACATGGCTTTTGCAGGTAATAATTCTTTACTTATAACGCAGTTTATCTTGGAAAAGTATCGGCCGAAAGCGCAAAGCGGTGGCGTTCCGACATGAGTTGCAGTTTCTCTCGCACCAGTTCAATGTTTTTCCGGCGTTTCAGCGATTTCAGGTCCATGGTTTCCTGTTCCCCGTTCTTGAGTTTAAACCGCAGCGTGGTAGGCAAAATCTGAACGGAGGTTACATCGTCGAAAGCAATTACCTGTTTGGGGCGGAAATGGCCTTTTTTCTGCACAATGTAGGCTGGCGTAATTTCCAGGTAACTCTGCGTGCCAAAAATAGAAGTGTTTTGCGCCAGAATATAAAGCAGGTACAGAAAAGCCAGCACCAGGAAAACAATGTGCAGGTAGCTGCGGTCGTTGGTGTCAGGTTCGGTAAAAAGCAGGGCGCTGCCGTAAGCCAGCCAGAAAAAAACGATGGCTAATTGCACACCAAACGAAATACGCGAATTTTTTAAAGGGCGAATACCAACCCGTAACAAAGACCTCATACCGGAGACTGAACTAGATTTAGAAAGCGAAGGTATAAAAAAATAACGGCAACTTATTAAAGTTGCCGTTCTGAAATTGCTTATTCGTCGCCCGAAAGGCTGGCCGTGACCGTAACTTCCGGAATACTGCGCAACGCCCGGCTTACCGGGCAGTTTTGCTTGGCATCCTGCACGTGTTTCTGAAAATCGGCTTCTTCAATATTTTCTACCGTTGCCTCGGTGGTCAGTTCAATTTTTGAGATCAGCGGGCCGGTGTCGTCTTTGCTCAGCGTTACTTTGGCTTCGGTTTTAATGTGCTTCGGAACGTGGCCGTGTTTTTCCAGAAGGCTGCTCAGAAACATCGAAAAACAACCCGCCAGCGCGCCGCCGATCAGTTCCTCGGGGTTCGTGCCCGATTTGTCGTCTTCGAAGCGCGAACCGAATGAATAGGCCGCGTTCACCGCGCCGCTTTCGGTAGAAATATTGCCTTTGCCTTCTTTCAGGCCGCCGTGCCAGATGGCTTCTGCAGAATGTACTCCCATAGTTTTTTTCTTGAATGATTTAATTATAGAATTAATGATTTTTGAGTATTAGAATTATTGAATTGTTGTTTTTCTGAGTTCCGGGTTATTGGTGCTGAAAAGATAGCGTTTTTTGAGCCAGAATCTGCACCGCGGTTTACAAACCGGCTTTCAGAGAACAAGTAAATAGCTTTAAATAAAAATCCTGCGTATTTATGGCTGAAAGCTGAAATCGTGCATACGAAACAAAAAGCTGCCGGTTTTCTTCGGCCTTAATTCGCGCCCGTTCGGTAATTCAAACTTTCGGAATTCAAACATTTTCTCTCATGAAGCTGCTGTTGTTTTTGTTTGCTGCCGTTTTGTTTTCGCTGGAAATTTCTGCGCAGTGCGATGACCTGAAACCCATGTATGGCCTGAAATGCGAGAAAACTGCCGCCATGCGTAAAGCCGACGATACCTTTCGCAACGCGGCTATAAAACAATTCGGTTCGGCCGATTCAGCTGCACAAGTTTATTTGCGCCGGGGCTGGAATAATTTCAGGAACCTGAACCAGGCCGCTGCCATGAAAAACCTGAACCAGGCCTGGTTGCTGAACGCAAATGATCCGGAAATATATTTCGCCTTCGGGCATTTGGTGCGTTTCGCTTTTACTAAAAATGCGCCCGAAGCCGGAAAATATTACCAGCTGGCCCGCGACCGCGACCCGAAACGTACTGCTGAAAAAGTAAGCTACGTCCGGTTGATTGCTGCCCTGGAAAACGGTGCGGAACCGCAGGCCGTGATCGATGCCTGTTCGCAACTCATTCAAAGTTTTCCGGAATATAAAAATGGCCTGGGCTATAAAAAACGAGCCCAATATTACACCCAGATGCAACTGCCCGACCGCGCCGTTAAAGACTGGACCGAAGCCCTGAAATTTGACCCGAACGATGCCGGAATTTATGCCGGCCGGGGTGCTGCTTATTTCTGGCTCAAAGATCCGGAAAAAGCTTTAACCGACCTGGAAAAAGCCCTTGCCCTGAAACCCGGTTTTGCCGAAGCGCACGCCACCCGCGCGCAGGTGCAAGCCGGGCTGCAAAACCAACCCGCCGCAGCTTTAACCGAAATAGATAAAGCCCTGGCCATAAACGACCGCAAACCGGAATTCTACAAACTGAAAAGCCAGATCCTGCTGCTGCAAAACCAGAAAACCGAAGCCTGTAAATGCCTGAAAAACGGTATCGAAAAAGGCCTGAAAAGTCTGGCTGAAGATTACAAAACGCAATGCGGAAAGTAGGAAATGATTGAATTGTTGAATGAGTGAATGAAAGAATAAGTGCAGGAGGAAGTTAAGACTTCAATAATTTCTGATGTTCATAATTCCATGATGCATTTTTTACAATCTATCCATTTAGGCTTATTTCTTCAATTGTTCCATTTTTCAGTTCTTAATTTCCTCAATTAATCACTCACGCATTCCATAACTCACTCATTCTCTAATTCTATCATTCCTTCCTTCAATCATTCCAAAAAACGCTATCTTTACAGGCAAAAAAACTGCCGGAATGGGAATAAAAGCCGCTTTAAGTAAACCGCTTGCCGCCTGGGTGCACAGTCGCGACCAGGATTGGATGCGTTACCCGGTGCAGGCGCAGCAGGCTATTTTAGAAGATGTTCTAAAAAAAGCCGCCAACACTGTTTTCGGGAGAGATCATAATTTTGGCAACCTGAAAACGCATGCTGATTACGTAAAAGCCGTTCCCGTGCGCGATTACGAAGGCCTGAAAACCTATTTCGACCGCGTGAAAAACGGCGAACCAGATGTGCTTTGGCCCGGCAAACCAATTTATCTGGCTAAAACTTCCGGTACCACATCGGGCACTAAATACATACCCATTACCAAAGCCAGCATTCCCAACCATATAAACGGCGCTAAAAATGCCCTGCTCAGTTACATTCACGAAACCGGCAACAGTAAATTTCTGGATGGCAAGCTGATCTTTTTATCGGGGAGTCCGGAACTGGAAGAAGTAGGCGGCATTAAAACCGGCAGGCTTTCAGGCATTGTAAATCACCACGTGCCGGGTTACCTGCGCCGCAACCAGATGCCGAGTTACCAGACCAATATTATTGAAGACTGGGAAACCAAGCTCGATAAAATTGTAGACGAAACGATCTCGGAACGCATGACTTTAATCTCCGGCATTCCGCCCTGGGTGCAGATGTATTTCGATAAGTTGCAGGCCAGAACCGGCAAAGAAATTAAAGATATTTTCCCTGATTTTTCCCTGTTCGTTTACGGCGGCGTGAACTTCGATCCGTACCGCGCCAAGCTCTTCAAAAGTATCGGTAAATTCGTAGACAGCATTGAAACCTACCCGGCTTCCGAAGGCTTTATTGCCTACCAAAACTCGCAGAAAGATTCCGGCTTATTGCTTTTGCTCAACAGCGGCATTTTCTACGAATTCATTCCGGTGAGCGAATTCTTCGATGAAAACCCGACGCGTTTAACCATTGGCGAAGTGGAACTGGGCGTAAATTACGCGCTCGTTTTAAGCAGCAACGCCGGTTTGTGGGGCTATTCCATCGGCGATACCGTGAAATTCGTTTCTAAAAAGCCGTACAAAATTGTGGTTACCGGCCGCATCAAGCACTTTATTTCCGCGTTCGGCGAACACGTGATCAGTGAAGAAGTAGAAAGAGCTTTGTTCCAGACCCTGCGGCATTTTCACGGCATTTCGGTGGCAGAATTTACGGTAGCACCTCACATCAGCAGCACCGAAGGCGAACCATCATACCACGAATGGCTCATCGAATTCGATCAGAAACCTGCCAACATGCCCGCCTTCGAACGCACATTGAACAACGAACTATGCAAGCTGAACAGTTACTACGATGACCTGATAAAAGGCCATGTACTTTCGCAGCTCAGAGTAACTGCTTTGCCCGAAGCCGCTTTCCAAAATTACATGCGCAGCCAGGGCAAACTCGGCGGCCAGAATAAAGTACCGCGTTTAAGCAACGACCGGAATTTAGCGGATGGCTTGTTGAATGTCTGAACACGATTTTAAAGATTTAAATGATAGACAGGGTTTTTGAAAATTAAAATGTGCCTGAATTGTATAGGAAATGGTAGAGTTTTGAACTGAAAAAGTCAACCACCCCCAACCCCTCCTTGAAAAGGAGGGGAGCTTTTGGGTTCTGCTTTATTCAGACTTTTTACCTTGAAAAGGCTACCATTTTTTAACATAAAAGTAACCTAAGAACTGCTAAAATATAAATCTGGCAGCAAGCAGCTCCCCGCCTGGACAGGAGGGGTTGGGGGTGGTTGACTTTCGGAGCCAGGATGGTTGCGAGAAGCGAAAACCAGATTGCATAAAAAAAATAGGAACCTTTGTAATATAAAAATTACGCTGAAAAATAAACGAATTCATTGCCGTCTGCTTTAGCTGACGGACTAAAGAAAAAGAATTTTGAATACTGAACATAAAAAAAGAATCGCCATACTTGGCTCTACCGGCTCCATCGGCACCCAGGCCCTGGAAGTTATAGAAGCCAATCCGGAAAGTTTTGAGCTGGAAGTTTTAACCGCCAATCACAACGCCAAACTCCTCATCGCACAGGCGCTGGCTTATAAACCAAACGCCGTAGTCATTGCCAACGATGCGCTTTACGACGAAGTTTTCGATGCCTTAGATCCGCACGATATAAAAGTGTATGCCGGGGCCAACGCGCTCAATAGCATCGTAGAAATGGAAACCGTGGATCTGGTTTTAACCGCCATGGTGGGGTACGCCGGGTTGCAGCCAACCATCCGCGCCATTAATGCCGGAAAATCCATTGCACTGGCCAACAAAGAAACCTTAGTAGTTGCCGGCGAACTCATTACCAAACTGGCCCGCGAAAAAGGCGTAAATATTTACCCGGTAGATTCCGAGCACAGCGCTATTTTTCAATGTCTTGCCGGCGAATTTCATAACCCGATCGAGAAGATCATTCTCACGGCTTCCGGCGGACCATTCCGGGGCAAAGACAAAGCTTTTTTAGAAACCGTAACCAAAGCCCAAGCCCTGAAACACCCCAACTGGACCATGGGCGCGAAAATCACCATCGATTCGGCCAGCCTGATGAACAAAGGACTGGAAGTGATCGAGGCCAAGTGGCTTTTCAATTTGCGGCAGGATCAGATCGAGGTGGTGGTGCATCCGCAAAGTATTATTCACTCGCTGGTGCAGTTCGAAGACGGCAGCATGAAAGCGCAGATGGGATTACCGGATATGAAACTGCCGATCCAATACGCCATGGCTTACCCCGATAGACTAAAATCCGCTTTCCCGCGTTTTGACTTCCGGAACTTCAGCCAGCTTACGTTTGAACAACCCGATCTGGAAACGTTCCGGAATTTGCAGTTAGCTTACGATGTGCTTGCCAAAGGCGGCAATGCGCCCTGCGTTTTGAACGCCGCCAACGAAATTGCCGTAGCCGCATTCCTCAACGACGAGCTCGGATTTTTGCAGATGCCCGACCTGATTGAAAGCTGTCTGGCCAAAGTTGCGTATATTGCGCATCCTTCGCTGGAAGACTACGTGCAAACCGACGCCGAAACGCGCCGCCTGGCCGAAGAACTGAAAGTGAAATATTAATTAATTATTGATTGTTAATTGTTGATTGTTAAATTGTTTAAGGATTAAATTGTTAAATGGCTGTCCGGATATTTTTCCTTTCCCATTTAAGTTTTCCATTTCCAGAATTTCAAATCTTCAAATTTCCAAATCAATTATTAATTCCTAATTATTAATTATTAATTAAACTGAGTGGAAGCATTGATCATGGCGGGCCAGCTTATTTTAGGCCTCACAATTTTAGTAGGAGTACACGAGCTCGGGCACATGCTCACGGCCAAATGGTTTGGCATGCGCGTCGAGAAATTTGCCATCGGTTTTCCGCCCAAAGTGGTTAGCAAACAGTTCGGCGAAACCGAATACATGATCGGTGCCATTCCCTTGGGTGGTTTCGTGAAAATTTCCGGCATGGTAGACGAATCTTTAGATACCGAAGCGCTGAGCAAAGAACCGGAGCCGTACGAATTCCGCGCCAAACCGGCCTGGCAACGTCTGATCGTAATGATGGGCGGCATTATTGTAAACGTGCTGACCGGAATCCTGATCTTCACCATTATTACCTACAATTACGGCGAAAGCTATTTACCGGCTTCGGAAGCGCGTTACGGCGTGCTGCCAAACGACCTGGGCAAACAAATGGGTTTCCAGGCCGGCGATAGAATTGTAAAGATAAACGGTCAGGATTTTAAGAATTTCGATGATGTGTACGACCAGGATGTGCTTTTAAGCCGCGGCGGTTATTACACGGTAGAGCGTAACGGCCAGTTAGTTGATATTAAAGTTCCAGTAGACCTGATGGATCACATGGCCGATAAAGGCGATGCCCGTTTTGTAGAAACCATTTTCCCGTTCGAAGTAGGGCAGGTGGTTGCGCAGGAAAATGCGGCCAAAGCAGGCCTGCAACCCGGCGATAAATTTGTGAGCGTAAACGGCCAGCCAACGCCGTATTTCCATACGTTTCAGGAAGCCTTAAAAGCGAATGCCGGTAAACAAGTGCCGATGGTAGTGGAGCGAAAAGGTCAGCCAGAAACGCTGAACGTACAGGTAGACCAGGATGGCAAGATCGGTTTTGCGCCGGTACCTTTATTGAAATTTGCTACGAAGGAATATTCCTTATTAGAAGCCGTTCCGGCCGGTACCGCCCAGGCATTCGGCATTGTAACGGCCAACATCAAAGGCTTCGGTAAAATTTTCCGGGGCGAAGTTTCGGCTTCCAAATCGTTGAGCGGCCCGATCGGAATTGCCAAAGTTTTTGGCGGTCAGTTTCAGTGGCTCAAATTCTGGTCTATTGTGGGAATGCTTTCTATGGTGCTGGCTTTCATGAACTTCCTGCCGATTCCGGCGCTGGATGGCGGCCACGTAATGTTCCTGACCTACGAAATTGTTTCCGGCCGCAAACCTTCCGATAAATTCCTGGAAAATGCGCAAAAAGTTGGTATGGTGCTGCTGTTAGGCCTCATGGCTTTCGCGATTTTTAACGACGTATTTAAAATGTTTATGTAATTCCGGAAGTTTCCTGTAAATAGATTCAGATTCAGGAACGCGCGGCAGTGCGTTCCTGTTTTTTTGCCTGAAACCCTACCGTTTTTCGGAATAAAGATAGCGTATGAAATTAAAGATCTGGCGGAATATCCTGTTGTTGGTTTGCTTGTTGGCCATTTTTCAGAAAGCCGAAGCGCACCCGTACCATGTGAGCATTGCCGAAGTAAAATACAATGCCAAAACCCAAAGCCTTGAAATTGCCCTCAAGATTTTCACCGACGACCTGGAGAAAACGCTATCAGATTTAGTCAGAAAACCGGTGCTGTTAACTTCCGACGCTGCCGTGCAGAAACTACTGGAAACGTACTTTCAGAAGAATTTTAATGTAGCGTTATCGCACAACCAAGTGGAAGTTCCGCGGCTTTTAGGTTTCGAAAAGCAGGACGACGCACATTGGTTTTACCTCGATATTCCTGTAAAAGCCAGCCAACTGGTTACCGCCAAACTCCGCAACCAGGTATTGATCCAAACTTTCCCCGATCAAACCAACCTCACCAACCTGGAAATTAACGGCCAGAAACGCACTCTGATTTTCAAAGAAGGCGAGGTACTGAAACCGCTTTTGTAGGGAACCTGAAACGACTAAAAAACGCTACGCTTTTAAACCGAAAAACCGCTGAAGCTTCTTAAACGCTTCAGCGGTTTTTTCATTCAATCAGCAATTAACAATCAACAATTCAACAATCAGCCATTCAACAATTAAACTAGTCCCAACCCTGTAATTGTTCCTGGTTTTGACCGTTGTCTGGTTTAAGGAGTTTGAATTCTACACGGCGGTTAATTTTCATGTCTTCGTCGGTCACTTCGTCTTTCAGCGGTTCAGTGCTGCCGTAGCCAAAAGAATCGATCCGGTCTTCGCTGAATTTACCTTTCGTTGCCAGGTACCTTTTAATAGCGTCGGCGCGTTTCTGCGAAAGCTCCAGGTTCAGGTCCGGGTCGCCGCTGCTGTCGGTGTGGCCGCCAATTTTTAATCGGAACGTCGGGTGGTCTACCAGGTAAAGCACAATACGGTCCAGGATCGGCTCCATGTCTTTTTTAATGTCCCATTTGCCACCATCAAATTCTATATTCTTGAAGATCAACGGCAAGCTGTGGTCTATCATGGTAGTCATGATCTGGAAAACGGTATCGGTTGCCAGGTCAAAAGTCTTTTCCACGCTAAAGAAATCCGGACTCTGGATCAGCATGGTGTAGCGCGTATTATCGATCAGGTCAAAGTCAAAAGTGCCATCCGGGCGAATGTATTTCGAAGCCACTTCCACGCCGTTATCAAGGTCAATAATAGAAATGATACCCGTGAGCGGCTTGTTCGAGACCGAGTCTGTCAATACGCCTTCAATGTGCGTTACGGCCAGCGGGTGCGCTTCCATAGGCAGCGGGAAGGAATAAAGATCCAGGTTTTTCGGTTCCTTCGGGTCGGCTTTGGCGTAATATAAATTCTTGCTTTCGCCGTCTATGCTGAAATAATATTCACTGCCTTTGCCATTAACCAGCGGGCCTAAGTTACGTGGTTCCTGCCAGCGGCCGTTCACCCGGTAGGTTTTATAAATATCGAAATCGCCGAAGTTTAGTAACTGCCCGCGTGAGCTGAAATAAAGTACCTGGTAGAGCGGGTGAAAGAATGGGCTAACCTCGTTTTCGCGGGTGTTTATAACCGGACCGGCATTTTGCGCCGGGGCCCATTTGCCGTTTTTCTGCTTATACGTAAACCAGATATCCGATAAACCGAAACCACCCAGACGGTCGGAAGCGAAATAAAGCGTGTCTTCGTTTTTAGAAAGCGTTGGCTGCGAATCCCAGGCTTTGCTGTTTATTTCCGGCCCCAGGTTTTTGATCTTGCCCCAGGTTCCATCTTCAAGCAAATGTGCAATATACAGGTCGCAGTTGCCGCGGCAATCCGGGCATTCGCAGCGGGCAAAATACAGCGTTTTACCATCTTTTGTCAGGCAGGCCGAACCTTCGTTCCAAATAGAATTGATTGGTTTTCCGAACGATTGGGCTTCTTCCCAGGCGCCATCTACCATTTTCGTGTAATACAGGTCTTCATTCGGAACGGCGTTTAAACCCCGGAATCCGCGTTTGGAAGTAAAAATCAATTGGTTGTTTTCCGAAATAACCGCCGGGCCGTAATCTTCCGCTTTCGAGTTGATCTCATAGCCCATATTCACGTTTACGCCTTTAGGCGGCAGGAATTTGGTTACGTTTTTCCGGTATTCCACCAGCTTGTAATAATAATCGAGCGGCACGTAATAATCCTTTTCCTTCTGCTCCAGCGAGTCGTAATAAAGCTGCACCCGTTTAATGTCGGTACGGTGGTGTTTGAGCACCATCTGGTAATAAGCTTTGGCTTTGTCGGGGCGGTTGGTGCGTTCGTAAAGCTGGGCCAGGCGCCACATCAGCTGGGTATCTTTGTAAAAATTCTCGATCCCGAAATTTCCTACGTAAGCTTCCAGCAAGGGCAACGTTTTCTGCCAGTTTTTCCGTTTTTCGTGTTTCCGGATCGCGTTCAGTTTTTTCTTATCGTAGTAATACGGAATTTTATTTACGTTCGGAAAATCGATGGCCACTTCGGCTTTGGGAGCAATTTGCCGGGTAGAATCAGTCAGTAATTTGTTGTTCAGGCGCACCTGTTTGGTTTTCTGACCGAAAGCCGGGCTGGCCAGCAAAGCCATTAAAAAGGTACACAGTATTATGTAAAATCGGAAATTCATAGGTAGCGCACGCTTTTATTCGCAAAAACGCAAACAAATTTATAATATTTCCTGACAAAAACTAAATTACTAACAACGGCGTGCTCTTAAAAACGGTAGGGTTTTGGTCTTAAAAACTAAAAGCTGCCAATTCTTTTGCGGAATTAAAGTTGGCATTTCTTGGCACAGGTCTTGCGTTTTTTGTAATTTACCAAAAACTAAGCAAGCTGAAAGCAAAAGCCTGCCAATCTGGCACGCGCTATTTCTAATTTATGATAAACAGAACTCCGAATTTCCTCCACCAGTTGTTGCTCCAGGATATTTCTGACGACGACAGCGGAGAATTTATTTCTATAGTTACCGATCCGGAAAACGACGAAAACAAAAAGATCAAACAGCCGGCCACGCTGCCAATCTTGCCGATCCGGAATACCGTTTTATTTCCGGGCGTGGTTTTACCCATTACCGTAAGCCGCAAAAAATCGATCCGTTTGGTAAAAAAAGCCTACCGCGGCGATAAAATTATTGGCGTAGTAGCCCAGAAAAATGTCCTCAGCGACGATCCTTCTTCCGAAGACATGTTCAAGGTGGGCACAATGGCGAAAATCCTGAAAATGCTGGTGCTGCCCGACGGCAATACCACCATCATCATCCAGGGCCAGAGTCGCTTTAAGATCGAAGGCGTGTTGCAGGAAATTCCGTTCATGACCGCACAGGTGGCCCACATCAAAGAGTCGTTCCCCAACAAGAACAGCCGCGAAGTGAAAGCCCTGGTGCAAAGCCTGAAAGATGCGGCCGCCAAAATGCTGAAACTGAACCCGGAAATTCCGCAGGAAGCCCAGATCGCGCTCGATAATATCGACAGCCCGGCCTTTTTAACCCATTTCCTGTCTTCCAACATCAACGTAGAAGTTAGCCTCAAGCAGCAATTGCTCGAAATTAACGACGGCGTGGAGCGTGGTACGACTTTGCTCGAACTGATGATGAAAGAAATCCAGTTGCTCGAAATCAAGCAGGAAATCCAGACCAAAGTCCACACCGACATCGATCAGCAGCAGCGCGATTATTTCCTGCGCCAGCAGATCAAAGTGTTGCAGGATGAACTCGGTTTCGATGGCCCGGACCAGGAAATTGAGAAACTGCGGGCCGCCGCAGCCAAGAAAAAATGGCCGGAAGCGGTTGCCAAACATTTCAACAAAGAACTCGATAAACTCGGCCGCATCAATCCGCAGGCCGCCGAATATCCGATCGCGCTCAATTACTGCGAATTCCTGATCGAGTTGCCTTGGGGCGATTACACGAAAGATAATTTCAACCTGAAGCGCGCCAAGAAAATTCTGGATACGGACCATTACGGCCTGGAAAAAGTAAAGGACCGCATCATCGAATACCTGGCCGTACTGAAGCTGAAAAACGACCTGAAAGCGCCGATCCTGTGTTTATTCGGTCCTCCGGGCGTGGGTAAAACTTCGTTGGGCCGTTCGGTTGCCAAAGCTTTAGGCCGTAAATACATCCGCATGAGCTTAGGCGGCGTGCGCGATGAAGCCGAAATTCGGGGTCACCGCAAAACCTACGTAGGCGCCATGCCAGGCAAGATCATTAACCAGATCAAGAAATCAGGTTCTTCCAACCCGGTAATTATCCTGGATGAAATTGATAAGGTTAGTTCTGATTTCCGTGGCGATCCGTCTTCGGCTTTGCTCGAAGTTCTGGATCCGGAGCAGAACAGCACGTTCGTAGATAATTACTTAGAGGTTGAATACGACCTTTCCAAAGTACTTTTCATCGCTACGGCCAACTCGCTGGATACCATTCAGCCGGCCCTGCGCGACCGGATGGAAATTATTGATATTACCGGTTACACGCTGGAAGAGAAAACCGAAATAGCCAAACGCCACCTGGTGCCAAAGCAAAAATCGGAGCACGGCCTGGAAGAAAAGGATGTGAAAATTACGACTTCCGCTTTGCAAAAAGTGATCGACGATTATACCCGTGAATCGGGCGTAAGAAGCCTGGAGCGGAAGATCGGCGCACTGGTACGCAACATTGCCAAAGCTAAAGCCATGGAAGATGATTACAACCATACGCTGGATGCTAAAGACGTGGTGAAAATTCTCGGTCCGGAGATCTTCGACAAAGAAATTTACCAGGAAAACGATACCGCGGGCGTAGTTACCGGCCTGGCCTGGACATCCGTGGGCGGCGATATTCTGTTCATCGAATCGATTTTGAGCAAAGGCAAAGGCAAACTGACGCTTTCCGGCCAGTTAGGCGATGTAATGAAAGAATCTGCGGTAACGGCGCTTTCTTACTTAAAAGCGCATGCTTCCGATATGCTGGACATCGATCACCGCTTATTCGACCAGTACGACCTGCACATTCACTTCCCGGAAGGTGCGGTGCCGAAAGATGGGCCAAGCGCCGGTATTGCCATTTTTACCTCCATTGCCTCCATGTTCACGCAGCGCAAAGTACGTCCGAAGATGGCGATGACCGGCGAAATTACGCTGCGCGGCAAAGTGCTTCCGGTGGGCGGCATCAAGGAAAAAATTCTGGCCGCCAAACGCGCCGGCATTACCGACGTAATTCTGTGCAGCAAAAACCGCAAGGATATTTCCGAAATACCGGCCGTGTATCTCAAAGATGTAACCATTCATTATGTAGATACTGTGGATGAAGTAGTTGCGTTTGCCTTGCTGGATGAGCAGGTGAAAAAGCCCTTGAAACTGGAACTGAGTAAAGATCCGGTTGCGCCTTCAGCTGAAGTGGCGGTTATACAATAAAACGGGTTTTTAAGCGTGTAACATTTGGCGGGTTGCCTACAGCTTAGTTTTTTTATGCGGAAGATCTTTTACGCTTTTTTTACTTTTTTTGCCCTGAACCATACCGTTTTGGCGCAGATCGGCGGTCAGCAGAGTTTCGGCTTTCTGAATTTGCCCGGCGGCGCTAAAACGGCTGGTATCGGCGGCGTAAACGTTTCTTCCCGCAGCCACGACGTAACCATGCTTTACGCCAACCCGGCCCTGCTGAACGACGAAACCAATTACCAGCTTTTCTTCGGCCACACCGATTATTTAAGCGATATCCGGCAGAACAGTTTAACCTTCAGTTTTCCGAACAAGCAAGGCAACCATTGGGCCGCCGGTATCCAGTACCTGAACTACGGCGATTTTATTCAGCGCGATGAAACGGGGCAGGAGATGGGTACTTTCTCGGTGGTAGATTATACCCTGAACCTTACGCATGCCCGCACCATCGAGCATTTTACTTTAGGGGCTACCGCTAAAATGGCTTTTTCGCGCATTGCGGAATATAAATCGACGGCAGCGCTGGTAGATCTGGGTGGTGTTTTCAAACATCCGGAAAAAGATTTTACCGTAGGCCTGGCCCTGAAGAATATCGGTTACCAGCTTAAAACCTACAACGGCGAACGCGAACCGATGCCTTTCGATGCCCAGATCGGGATGAGTTACAAACTCGAGCACATGCCGCTGAAATTCTCGCTCACGGCGCACCACCTGCATAAATTCGATATCGTGTATCTCGATACCACCGCTACCGGTAAACTCGACGATAAAAACCAGCCCATAAAACCCAAGAAAACCTTCGGCGATAAGCTGGCGCGGCATTTTGTGGTGGGCGGCGAATTCATGTTCAGCAAAAACTTTAACGTCCGCTTCGGGTATAATCACCTGCGCCGGCGCGAATTGCGCACCGAAGTAAAAGCCGGCGGCGCGGGCATGTCTTTCGGGGCCATGGTGCGCATCCGGAAATTCGAACTTGATTACTCCCGGGCCTACTATCACGTAGCTGGTGCAAGCAATTTCTTTACCGTAAGTACCACGCTGGAAGGTTTTTTTAAGAAATCTAATTAAATGGCTTAATGGTTGAATTGCTAAATTGTTTAATGGTTGAACGGTTTTTCCGCTGAAAACCCTACCGTTTTTGAGTTAAAATTCAGCAGGTTTAGAATGTAAAAGTTTCTCTATCAAACCTAAAATGATTTATGTCAACAATTTAACCATTAAAGCATTTAACCATTAAACCATTTAGCCTTTAAGCAATTTAGTTAATGATCGATTCAACGCAATATTTAACCCCGGCGCAGATTGTAGCCGAACTTGATAAATACATTATTGGCCAGCACGATGCCAAACGCAACGTAGCCATTGCTTTGCGTAACCGCTGGCGCCGTATGCACGCCACTCCGGAAATGCAGAAAGAAATTGTACCGAATAATATCCTGATGATCGGGGCTACGGGCGTGGGTAAAACCGAAATTGCCCGCCGGCTGGCCTCCATTGCCGATGCTCCTTTTGTAAAAGTGGAAGCTTCTAAATTTACCGAGGTGGGGTACGTGGGCCGCGACGTGGAAAGCATGGTGCGTGACCTGGTGGAGCAAGCCGTGAACATGGTGCGCATCAAAAAGAAAGAAGAAGTAAAAGTGCAGGCAGCGCAGGCGGTAGAAGATATTATTCTGGATGCCCTGATCCCACCGGTAAGTCAGCCGGCGCCCAGAGTTGCCCCGAGTGTTGGCTTCCTGGAAAATGAAAATAAAGAACCCGAAACCGATCAGGAATTAAACGAACGCACCCGCGAAAAATTCCGGCTCATGATCCGTAACGGCGAGCTCGACGAACGAAAGATCGAGATCAAGGTATCGCAAACGGCAAATCCGGGAATTGGCGTAATGGCTCCGGGCATGGACGACGTTTCGATGATGAACATTCAGGAAATGATCGGGGGGATGCTGCCGAAAAAACAGAAAAAACGCAAAGTATCCATTGCCGAAGCCCGCAAAATTCTGTTGGACGAAGAAGCCGCGAAACTCATCGATATGGATGAAGTGAAGGAAGAAGCTATTAAAAAAGCCCAGGATTCCGGCGTAATTTTCATCGATGAGATAGACAAGGTAGCCAGCGCGAGCGGCAAAGGGGGCAGCGGCCCCGATGTAAGTCGCGAAGGCGTGCAGCGCGACCTCTTGCCGATCGTGGAAGGGAGTTCGGTAAACACCAAATACGGCGTGATCAATACCGATCATATTCTTTTTATTGCAGCCGGCGCTTTCCACGTAGCCAAACCTTCTGATCTTATTCCCGAGCTTCAGGGTCGTTTCCCGATCCGCGTAGAACTGCAAAGCCTGACCAAGGAAGATTTCTACCAGATCCTGAAGTTCCCGAAAAACGCCTTAACGAAGCAATACGAAGCGCTGTTAGCCTCCGAAAACGTAACGCTCAGCTTCAACGACGAAAGCCTGGAAAAACTAGCCGAAATTGCTTTTGAAGTAAACTCCGAAGTTGAGAATATTGGTGCCCGCCGCCTGCACACCGTGATGAGCCGTTTACTGAACGACATTCTCTTCGACGTGCCGGATAAAATTGGGGCGAACGCGCACATTGCCGTAACCAAAGAAATGGTAGAAGAACGCTTGAATGACATGGTGAAAAACCGCGATCTGAGCCAGTATATTCTCTAAGAAAACGCTATCCTTTTAGCCCGAAAAACCTTCCGCGTAAAGCGGTTAAGGTTTTTTTATGAAAAATGATCTTGAACCCGATTCAAAGGATTTTTTTGATGGACAGGATTACGTAGGGACAGGGCTTGACCTGTCCGCACGATATTACGGCAACTTTTCACAACCGCCTGCGAAAAACGGTATGCTTTCAAGCTTAAAAAGTCTGCACTGAGATTTTCAAAATTAAATCTCAGCAAAAAACGCTAGGGCAAAAGCCTGAAAAAGTCGTAATTAAAGTCATTCACTAATTCCTTCATTCTCTCATTCAAAAATGAAATATTACATCATAACCGGTACCGGTAAAGGCATAGGCAATGCCCTGGCCGAAGAATTATTAAAGGAAAAAGATACATCCGTAATTGGTATTTCCCGGCATCAAACCATTGTGCATCCGCAGTATCAGCATCAAAATTTAGATCTCTCCGATACGCAAAACCTGATCGCCCGCCTGCCTGAAATATTCCCGGATCTTAAGGATGCAGAAGAACTGGCATTGGTAAACAACGCGGGTGTTTTAGGCGAAATTGGTTACGTAGGAGAGAAGCAGCCGGAAGATTTTGGCTATATTTTTTCCGTGAACATAACCGTGCCGGCTATTTTAATGAACGCTTTTCTCGAGCAATATTCTGCCTTAAATGTCCCGAAGGTCGTTCTGAACATCAGTTCCGGCGCCGGCAAATACCCGATGGATGGCTGGGCGGGTTATTGCGCTTCCAAAGCTGCTTTAGACCTGTTTTCCCAAACGGTGCAGCTAGAACAGGATCTTCGCAAGACCGGCGTAAAAGTGTTCTCCCTGGCACCCGGCATTGTAGATACCCAGATGCAAAGCCAGATCCGCTCCGCCGACGAAGCCCAGTTCAGTCTGCTCGATAAATTTCAGGATTATAAAAGCAGCGGTAGTTTGGCGAGTCCGGAAACGGTAGGAAAAAAGCTTAAAAAACTGTTGCAAAACGTGCCCGATGATCTGAAGGTAGTTTGCCGCATCGATGAAATAGCATAAAAAAAAGGCCGCTCATTGAGCGGCCTTTTTTTTATGCTTAGTTTTATAATATTTGCTAAAAACTAATTTTAGCTGAATAAAAAGACAAAATTAGTTTACACGAAAACCTTATTCAATGCGTAACATGCTACAAGAAATTTATGAAGTAAAATACAGAAATCATAAATTTCTTGCAGCATTTCAAGAAGAGTAGCTCAATGTTTATTACTACTAGAAGTATTTAATAAGAAAGTTGTAATAAGTTAGCTAATTAAATAGTAAGCCCACAAGCTTTGATAATTAGATAGAATTATAGTAGTTAACAAGTTTGGCAGCATCTTCAGGACGTTTTAGCTTTAATTTATGGGTTTTTGCGTATTTTTCTACAGCTTCTGCTTTCCGTCCGAATGCCTCAAAATCATTGGCTTTTATTAAAGTAACTTTATTATTCTCGGCTAAATAAATTTTTTCTTTTTTAACAATCTTATCTGTTTTGGAGCCGCTATTAGTAATCATGTTGTAATTAGCCCTGATAATTTCTACGTCGGTTTTTACTAACAACTGCATTTTAGAACCACCGTTTACTATTTCGTAAAAACCAAAATTATAAACATTATTTACGGGAAATGCATCGGTGTTTACCAATTGCATGCTGTCTGACAGACCAGGTTTTTCAAGGTTAAACTGCTTAACCCGATCTCCCGGAAGTACTTTTATACCTTCTTTGGTTTCGATCTCAATCAGATCTTTTTCCATATCGTAATTCAATTTATACCCTTTAATGCTCTGCTTATTCTTTAAATAAATAGTGCCTTTATTCCAGGTGTCAAAAAGGTAAACTGTTTTCAAAGATTTCTCCTTAGGGCTAATCCATTCTCGCACAATAAAAAATTGTTCATCTAAAACGGGATTGCGTAAGTTGGGGGTAGCCTGCTGAGCTTGTGTTTCAAAAGCAAGGAAAAAAGAAAGGCAGACTAAAAGATAAATTATTTTCATGATTAAGGTTAGTGTGTAGTAATCTAATGTTAAATAACAAAAAAAATAGCATAAAAAAAAGGGTAGCCAAATTTTTGGCTACCCTTTTTTTATTTTAAACACTATTAATGTTCGTCTTCCAAAAATCCGGTTCTCTTATAACCAGAAGCACGGTAGATAACGCCTGGATCATCTTCAAATTCAACATTGAAAATAATACTGTCAGTCACAGCGCCAGACGGAGGGGTAGATCCATCTTCAATTATCCGGCCATCAGTTATCTTAACATTGATATCATATGGGATTGGCGGTACGGCAGGCTTAGTAGGGGTCTCAGACTTTGCGGCTTCTACTGCAATGCTTTTATCATTTGCATTAAAAGTCTTAGATCCAAGGTCTACGTTAGTTCTTACCATATATGTCCAGAAAGTTCCCCGGAAATTGGCATCTGCAAAATTTATAGCCCGTGGATCGCTTAAAATATCACCTAACCACATTTCAGTAGCTGTATTAGCAGATGTACTGGATGTTAACAGCGTTGTATAGCCGGAAACATCTTCCCACTGGCCAGTAGAATCCTGTACTTCGTATTTTACGAACCATTCTCCAGACATTGAGACAACTTCAGTATACTCAACTTCCGGATCATCCATTTCGCAACTGGTTAGCAACCCAGCCGAGAATAAGGATGCAACCATAAAAACTTTTCTAATTATTTTATTCATGATTTTTCTGAATTTAAAATAAGACTATTGTTTTACGAAAGTCCGCGGTGCCGCTCCATAACCTGGGTTAATTACCGTCCAGGTATAAGATGCCGGGGTTGTTCCTGCTGCAGGTGAATAAGTCGCGTTAGTTACAGCGAATACACCAGTACCATTGTTTTGCTCTGGGCCTACCAGCCTGTTACCAGTAGGATTGTAGAAAAAGATTGATGTAGCAGGACCACCAACTGCAACACCACCTACGTTATCTGTAGTGTAAAGCCCCACGCCAACTTTGGTTACTTTAGAAACCCCGAATACGCCGGCATTACGCTTGTAGTTACCAGATAGATCAGCTGCTGCTGCATCCGGAGCAATTACACCAACATAGCGTTTAGTAGATGCTGAATAACCATCTTTATTCGTGGCAGTGTACGTCATTACATAAACGCCAGGAGTGCTGGTATCTACTACATCGCCGGTTTTAGTTACCGGAATTGAAGCACCACCCTCTGTAGCAGTAACGCCCGGGTCGTTGAAAGTTCCACCAACCGGAACTGACATAAACTGTTCGCCCGGCATATCGAAAACCGGGTAGTTGGTAATTCTAGAGATTCCTTCCGTTTCTAAATCGCGTTCGCAGCTAAATAAAAACGGCAGCGCGAATAAAAGGAAGAAATATTTTAAACTATTTTTTTTCATGATATCTAGATCTTTAAATCAGTTGATTAATTAACATCCCACCAAACCTTATCAGTAATGGTTTTGCTTGCTGCTCCTGCTGCATTCGGGTTACGGGTGCGCTCGGTTTCCGGAGTTAATAAACGTGCGGCAAAATTACCGTTACCGGTTACGCCTTCAACCGGATAAACAAACTCACCTGGAATATAACCAGTAGCAGTAGATCTTCCAACAGCACTCGTAGCTGGTATGTTGGTACGGTTACGCTCTAAGTAACCCTCAATACCTTGCTTAGATCCACCTAAGGCTACCCATTTCTGAGTAATGATTGCTTTAATTTTATCTGCTGTAGAACCGGTTGCAGGGAAAGCATACACGCCCGCAAGTTTTGCATTAGCGGTCGAATCGCTTCTACCATTTCTATCTAAAATCGGATCAGCTACAGAAGATACATCTGAGAATTCAGCAACTAACTGGGCATATGAAGCTCTAACGCCAGCTTCATAAAGCTGTTGTGCATCTCCGGTACCCCAGCCACGAACAACTGCTTCCGCCTGTAAAAAATAGCTTTCGGCTTCTGAAATAAGGTAAACCGGAGCAGTGGGCGAAATTCTGGCACGGGAAACAGAAAGCGGAGCTACCAGAGTGCTCGGCGTGTTAAATGCTCCTTGTTCCAATGCTTTCTGACCAGCGTTGCCTGCAATATAGAATGCCTCCAGACGAGGATCGTCATTAGCATCTAAAAACGTGAACATAGTCGTGCTGGCCTTTAAGTTCTGATTGGTATTTAAAGCAGCACTTTGATCCTGTTCGAAAAGCGGGTTACGCTTGCCGGTTTGGTCAACAAACAGATCTACTTTGGCATCCGTGTTTAAGAAGTTTGCCCCATTCGTGTACAAACTACGCACACCGGCTTCTGCAATACCCGGACGAGCCTCGCTTTGGCGTAAGTAGATTTTTAAAAGCAACGTGTTAGCAAACTGTTTCCAGCTATTCATCTCACCACCAAAAACGATATCGTTTTCACCAACTAAAGAAGTGCCGGTTGTCGGACGATTCAGGGCCGTAGTTACACGGGCAGTAATTCCATCATAAACTTCCTGACCGGTATTGTATTTCGGGGTCAGGTTGCTAAGGCCCTGCAACGCTTCTTCAAACGGAATCTGATCGTATAGGTCAGTTAATACCTGGTAAGTATAAGCTTCCATTACGGTTGCCATCAGGTATAAATTATTATTTGCCTTGGCATCAGCTTCTTCCTTTACGTACTTGTAATCGTTAAGTGCACCGGCATATAATTCACCCCAGCTGTTCTGAAAATCGGTTGGGCGCAGGTTATAAGCATCGTAAGTCTTGTATTGGTTAGAACCGTTGTTTTGGGTCCAAACCTGTGACCAAATACCGCCTAAGATTGCAAAGTTACCACCCACTACACTGGCCGTAGAAGCCACACCTGCCGGAAATACTAATTCAGCCGGAGCAGTAAGTGGGTTATTCGGATCTGTGTTTACATCCAGGAAATCATCGCCGCACGAGCTCGCATAGAACATCATGGCTACGGCTAAACCTATATTAAATATTTTTCTTTTCATTTTCAATTTAAATTAAATCAAATCAATTCAATTAGAATGATACACGTAAGCTCGCACCTACACTTCTTACACTTGGCCCGCCGGCAAACTCACCAAATTCACCGCTCAGGTCATTACCAAAGGTAGTGGTCTCAGGGTCGATGATGTTATTTTCCTTAGGAGTTATCAGGAACAGGTTACGACCTACCAAGCTGATGTTTACACTTGCAAATGGTGTTTTAGAAATTAAGTCTGCTGGTAATGTATAACCCAATGTAGCTTCTCTTAGTTTCAGATAAGTTCTGCTGAATAAGTGCTCTCTTTCAATTGGTGCATTAGATTGTGGATTCCAGTAATCAACAATGCTACCCACATCTACCGGGTTCACGTTTTCAGAGAAAGTACCATCAGCGTTTTGAACTACTGAATTAGGAATTACGAAAGGCAGACGGTCGTTATATAACGTGTTTGTTGTATTTCCCACAAACTGCGTTAAACGCTGCGTGTAAGAGTACATTAAACCACCTTTGCGATAATCGAACAGGAAGGAGAAGTTAATGTTTTTGTAGTTGAATTCATTGCTTAGGCCCATCATGAAATCAGGTTGAGAATTACCGTAAATTTCTTTTTCGGTAGTTGGAACCGGGTAGCCTGCAGCACTTACAATTAATTTACCATCTGGAGAGTATGTGTAACCCGGGCCTTTGAATACGCCAAGAGGTTCACCTACTGTTGCTACGAAGTTAATGCCGTAAATAGATTGGATAGTAATCTCTTCTAATCCTTCGGTTAACTCTTCAACTTTGTTACGGTTGTTTGAGAAGGTGTAACGAATATCCCAGTTGAAATCATCTGTACGAATTGGCGTAACAGTTAAACCAAGCTCAATACCTTTGTTAGAAATTTCACCTAAGTTAGATACCAGGGTAGAATAACCTGATGAAAGAGCAATTGGAACTGGGAGGATCTGACCTTTAGTAGAGCGGTTGTAGAAAGAGATATCAGATTTGATACGGCTATCTAGGAACTCAAAGTTACCACCAAATTCAAACTCGCGGGTGATCTCAGGAGCAAGGCTAAGGTTGCCGATCTGGTTAGATCGCTCGTAAGCGCTAACACCGCTAAGTGGGAAGTTCAGGTTACCAAAACCTAAACCAACTGTACCTGGTACGAATACTGAATTTACTAAGTAAGGAGAAGCATCGTTACCGGTTTTACCCCAAGCAGCACGTACTTTACCAAAGTTCATTACGCCTTTCAGATTGGTAAACACATCTGTAAATACGAAGCTACCATTAATGCCAGGGTAGAAGAAACTGTTGTCGCTGGTTGGTAAAGTAGAAGACCAGTCATTACGGGCTACTAGGGTTAAGAATAAGTAATCACGGAAATTTAAGTCAGCCTGACCGTAAACACCATATAATCTTCTTAAGCTGGTTGCAGTTGAGGCTTCAACCGGAACTGAGGTATTTGCCAAGTTATAGAAGTTGGGGATAGTTAAGTTGTTGGTGAAAGCGGTACCGTTTCTGGCATAACGCTCATTCACGTTATAACCAACCAAAGTAGTTAAACGGAGATCTTCGTTGATGTTGTTGTTTGCTGTTAAAATTAAGTTAGCATCCAAATCACGGGAGAAACGGTTTCTTTCTGTTACGCGGCCCGGTATGTCTGTATTAGAAGAGTTAGGGCTACCAGGTGTATAAGTACCTTTGGCTATCCAGTCCTGAATAACGCCGTGCGCTACATCACCACCACCACGTAAGGTAGCAGTTAACCAATCGGTAAAGTTATAGCTCAAATCAACACCACCAAAAATACGGTTTTCGTCGAAATCGTTGCCGTTCTGGGTTAATGACCAGTAAGGGTTTTGCGCATAAGGAGTATAGAAATTATCCAGCGTGTTAAAAGGATTATTTAAGTCTTTGTAATCAACTATACTGTGATCGACAGGAATCTGGATCATTTCCTGGAACAAGGTTTGGCCTTCGCCGCCCTGACCGGTAGTTACTGCTTTCGCATCTTTTCTTACATAATTCAAGTTAGAAGAAATGGTGATTTTTTTACCTCTGGTCGAACCACGTAAGGCTAAAGTATTACGTTTGTAAGAATCTGCGTCCGTTGGTACTACACCGTTCTCGCTAACATTACCATAAGAAGCGTAGAAGCTGGTTTTTTCTGAACCGCCAGATAAAGCGATGGTGTTAATATAGGATTTACCGGTTTCGTAGAAATCTTTCAGGTTGTCTTTCTGTGCTGAGAAAGGCTTAATTTGCTGTGAGTTATTTACGATGTTACCCCACAGACGGTCTTTCCCATCCAGCATTGGGCCCCAGCTACCATTTTCTTCAGAAGCGAAGTGTCCATTCCAGCCTTGTCCGAATACCTGTTGGGTTTGAGGTAAGCGTAGCGGTCTGGAGAAAGTAGCAGAAGTAGTAAAATCTACACCTATCTTTTCAGAAACTCTGCCTTTTTTAGTAGTAATGATAATTACACCACTTGCAGCCCGTGAACCATAAAGGGCAGTTGCAGAAGCACCTTTCAGGATTGAGATGGATTCTATATCATCCGGGTTGATGTCATTGGCACGGTTACCAAAATCCTGGGTACGGTTCACCGTGTTGGTGCCCTCATTCAGGTTGGTAGCAGCGTTGTTCATCGGGATACCATCGATTACGTATAACGGGTTGTTATTTCCGGTAATAGAAGAGTAACCACGAAGAATAACTTTAGTAGAAGCACCTGGTGAACCCGAAGCAGAAGAAACGTTCATACCTGCTACTTTACCTTGTAGGGCGTTCATCGGGCTGGAAGTACGGCCTTTGGTAATCTCTTCAGATTTTACTGAAGTTGTAGCATAACCTAAACCTCTTTCCTGGCGCTCAACGCCCATTGCTGTTACTACCACTTCGCCTAATTGCTGGGCATCGGTATCCATAGTAACGCTGACGTTTGATTCCGTACCGATTGTGCGCTCGATGGTTTTGTAACCGATAAAGCGGAATTCAAGTGTGTTTGAGCCTGCCGGCACGCTTAACGTGTAGCCACCATTTACATCGGTTGCAGTTCCAACACCTGTAAGGCCTTTAACAGAAACGGAAACGCCCGGCAAGCCGGTATTTGTCGCTTTGTCAATGACCGTACCCGAGATTGTTCTGTCCTGCGCCATTGCCTGCTGTAGCAAGGTAAACACCAGGACCAAACTCATTAAGAGTAGTTTTTTCATTGTGTTTGTTTTAGGGTGAAAAGATAAAATTTTAAAATTGAACAGTTTGTCAAGTCAATGTTAACTAAAAGTTTGTAATAAACAAAACGCTGCAAGCATAATTTTTTCGCACTCACAGTGCATTCTGAGTAGATAAATGGGGTAAAAAAGATAAGGTTGATAGACGGTATTTTAATAGTTTAAGATAACGTATTCAAATTGAATAAATTATATGTTGCTTCGGAATAATTCTGTGCTTGCAAAAACTTAAAAACCGGATGAAAATGCTGGAAAAAAAAGTAGGAAATTTCTATAGATCTTTTGATTTTGGTTAGGTGAACGTTGATTTCATATTGGTCATAAACGACGAAAAGCCCGGTGTATTGCCGGACTTTTCGCACTACGGAAAGCGTAGCTTTTAGTTTTGCATCAGAAAACCTTTTATGTATTCATCTAGGTCGCCATCCAATACTTTCTGCACATCGGTTCGTTCAATTCCGGTGCGAAGATCCTTTATAAGTTTATAAGGATGCAACACATAATTCCGGATCTGAGAACCAAAGTCGATGCGTTTCTTAGTGCTTTCTATTTTATCACGTTCTTCGTTCTTTTTATCTACTTCAATCTGGTATAAGCGGGAACGTAGCATGTTTAAAGCGTGCTCTTTGTTCATGAGCTGCGAACGCTCTATCTGGCATTCGATCACAATGCCCGAAGGTTTGTGTTTTAAACGCACCGCCGTTTCCACTTTGTTCACGTTCTGGCCGCCGGCACCACCGGCCCGATACGTATCCCATTCAATATCGGCCGGGTTAATTTCTATGTTAATGGTTTCATCTACGAGCGGGTAAGCAAAAACCGAAGCAAAAGAAGTGTGCCTGCGGCCTCCGGAATCGAATGGAGAAATGCGTACCAGGCGATGCACCCCGATCTCCGATTTTAAATACCCGTAAGCAAAGTCGCCTTTAATTTCCAGCGTAGCCGATTTTATGCCCGCGCCATCGCCGGGCTGGTAGTTCAGCTGGCGCACCTGGAAGTTATGGCTTTCAGCCCACATGATGTACATGCGCATGAGCATTTCGGCCCAGTCCTGGCTTTCAGTGCCGCCGGCGCCAGGGTTTATTTCCATAATGGCACTCAGCTGGTCTTCTTCGTTGCTGAGCATGCGTTTGAATTCGAGTTGCTCTACAACGGCTTCGGTGGCTTTGAATTCGGCCTCTACTTCTTCCTGGCTGCCTTCGCCTTCTTTAAAGAATTCGTAAAGCGTTTCGAGATCAGCTAATTTGGCTTCAACGGCTTCGTAATCATCGGTCCAGATCTTAACCGATTTAATTTCGCGCAGAATGGTTTCGGCTTTTTTAGAATCGTCCCAGAAACCGGGAGCGGTGGTTTGCGCTTCGGTTGCTACTACCTGCGCTTTTTTGGCATCGTAGTCAAAGATACCTCCTCAGGGCCTCTACGCGGCCTCTTAGATCTTTTATTTGTTCGTTAGTCATATTTTTATTTTAGCCGGAATTTCAGGATCATTTTCCGGTAAAGGTAAGGTAGTTTTTTATTAAAAAACGGTACGGTTTCGGGCTGAAAAAGTCGGAACAAGATTTTAAGGATTGAAAGGTTTCCAGAATTCCGTTCAGTTGAAACCTTGATCTTGCCCCTTGTAAAAATTTCTCATTGCGGCCTGCTTTAGCAAACGGTTGTAAAAGGCTGTTATACGGCTTCAGTCAAATTGTATTAATCCGTTAAGCATGAAATTTTGGCCAGAGCTCATAAATATTCCCCAGTTATCCGTTAGCTAAAGCAGATGGCTATGAAATTCCGGTAAGAGAAATTGATAGCCAATTTAAAGTGGCAATAATATTTTACTGAAAATCTACGAAATCCATGAATCCGTTTAATCAGCGATCCAAAATGCTAAGCTTTTCAAACTAAAAAATGTTAAAAAACAGTAGCGTTTCCCTTCATAAAAGTCTAAACTTTTACCCGGAAAACGCTACCGTTTTTAACTTAAAAAGTGTTTCAGATCTTCGCCATCCAATTATGAATATCAGCCGCTTCACCGGTTTTGATCTTATCTAATTCCACCGAAACTTTATTGGAGAATTTGCGGGTTTCTACGGCCGGCAGCTCGTAATCTTTGCCTTCGTAGCCAATGGTAATGATCGGGGCAATTACGGCGGCGGTACCGCAACCAAAAGCTTCTTCCAAGGTTCCGTTGGCGTGCGCGGCCACAATTTCATCGGCCGAGATCCGGCGTTCTTCCACGGTCATGCCAAAGTCGCGGGCTAGTTGCATAACGCTGTCGCGGGTAATGCCGGCCAGAATGGAAGTGCTTAAAGCCGGTGTGATGAGTTTACCATCGATCACGAACATCAGGTTCATGGTGCCGCTTTCTTCCAGGAATTTATGTTCTTTGCCGTCGGTCCAGATCAGTTGCTGGTAGCCTTGTTGCTGGGCCAGTTTGGAAGGCAGCATGGAAGCGCCGTAGTTACCGGCGGCTTTGGCAAAACCGGCGCCGCCTTCTACCGAACGGGTATATTCGGTTTCGATTTTAACGCGCAGCGGATTGGCATAATAACCACCCACCGGGCAGCAGAAGATCATGAATTTATAGTTTGCCGAAGGACGTACGCCTACAAAAGCATCGGTTGCGAACATGAACGGACGGATGTAAAGCGCGCAGCCTTTGGTTGGCGGCACCCACTCCGAATCCAGTTTCAATAGTTCAGTTAAGCCCTGCATGAAAATTTCTTCCGGAAGGGTAGGCATGCACATGCGTTCGGCGGAAAGGTTCAGGCGGCGGGCGTTATCCAGCGGGCGGAACATCAGTACTTCACCTTCGGCATTTTTATACGCTTTCATTCCTTCAAAAATAGCCTGGCCGTAATGCAGCGCCGAAGTTGCCGGGCTGAGGTTAAGGTCGCCGTAAGGCAGAATTTCTGGCGTTTGCCACTGGCCATCCACGTAATCTACCATGAACATGTGGTCGGCGAAAATTTTACCGAATTCAATATTGTTGTAATCTAACTCAGAAATGCGCGATTCCGGGGTTTTGGTTATATTTATAAAGCAGGTCTCGATCATATTTTTTAATTATTGAATAACTGAATGAGAGATTTATTGAATGATTGCATGAGAGAATTTGTGATTTAGAGAATGATTGATTTTCGGTAGGAATTTCCGGGATGGAAAGTAGAAGCAAAACAAAAGGTCATTCAGGATCATAATTCAAATTAGCCAAAATTGTTCAGAAAGCCAAGTTTCGGATTGAAAAACGCTATGGTTTTTCCTTTAAAAAGTGCCTATCCCCGTTTAACGGAATTACTTATGATGCAGCCACAAAACGCTATGATTCCAGGCCAAAAAAGTCGTAGAACGAAAAACACTTCTCATCTTCACCTTCAAAAATTCTCTTATTCGCTCATGCAAGAATTCCATCACGCTCTCATTAAAAAACTACATCCGTGGTTTCCAGGGCACTTCCTCGGCGTTCAGCTCGTGGGCCATTTTGCGGCTTAAAACAAAGAGGTAATCCGATAGACGGTTCAAATACTGAATTACCAGTTCTGCTACGAAACTTTCTTCCTGCAAGCCAATAGTTAGGCGTTCGGCACGGCGGCAAACGCAGCGCGCTAAATGACAAAACGAAACCGACTGATGGCCGCCCGGCAAAACGAAAACCCGCAAAGGCGGCAGTTCGTCATTCATCTTGTCAATTTCGTTTTCGAGTAAGGTAACGTCTTCGGCATGCAGGTCCGGAATTTTCATTTTAGACTTTTCCGGGTCGGAAGCGAGTGAAGAACCGATGGTAAACAAACGATCCTGGATCCCTTTCAGCAGGTCTTTACGGCCGGCATTTACTTCCTGATCGCGCACCAGACCAATATAAGAATTCAGTTCATCTACGGTACCGTAGGTTTCGATGCGCAAATGCGATTTTTTTACGCGGGTGCCGCCAATCAGCGAGGTTTCGCCTTTGTCGCCGGTTTTGGTATATACTTTCATCAGATTTTCGGGGCAGTGTTTTGTAAATGCGTGGCAACTTCCAGGTTCTCAATATCGCTTTCAATCAAGCCATCGCGCAGACGCACAATCCGGTGGGCGTATTTGGCAATGTCTTCTTCGTGCGTAACCATAATAATGGTGTTGCCTTTTTCGTAAAGTTTCTCGAAAAGGTCCATGATCTCGTAGGAAGTTTTGGAATCGAGGTTACCGGTTGGCTCATCGGCCAGAATGATGCTGGGGTCGTTTATGAGAGCCCGGGCAATGGCCACGCGCTGCCGCTGCCCGCCGGAAAGTTCGTTGGGCTTATGCTTCGCGCGGTCGGCAAGACCTACACTGGCCAGCGCCGCCATGGCTTTTTCATCGCGGATCGATTTTTTATAACCGGCATATACCAACGGCAACGCCACGTTATCCAAAGCCGAGGAACGAGGCAACAAATTGAAGGTCTGAAACACGAAACCAATCTCTTTATTGCGGACTTCGGCCAGCTCATTATCGGTCATGTTGCTCACATCTTTTCCGTTCAGAATATACTGGCCGGAACTGGGCGTATCGAGGCAACCTACAATGTTCATTAAAGTGGATTTTCCGGAACCTGAAGGCCCCATAAAAGCTACATATTCGCCTTTGTTTATGGTTATGGAAATGGAACGGAGCGCGTGAATGGTTTCGCTGCCCATCCGGTAGATCCGGGAAATTTCGTTCGTTTGAATAATGGTTTGTGCCATAGGTGCGCGTTTATTCCCAACCAGCGGATATTTCCTGGATTTTGGCCAGTTCCGCCTGGTAAAGCTGGTTAAAGGTAGCGTATTCTTCCGGGCTAAGCAACGGCGTTAGCTGCTCCATACCGGCGGCGGCGTAACTTTCGAAGCCGGCTTTTAAGCTCTGCAAAACGTACGCCTTGTAGAGCGCCGCCGAAAACGGATTATAGGTAATGCCGGCCATTAAAATGTTGTACGCCTCCATGTCATCTTTTTGCTTGTCGCGGTAGAATTTCGAGGCGGCCAGTAAGGCATCTTCGTGGTATGGCAGCACTTTTTCTATCCGGTCGTATAGCGTTTTTGCGTCCTTTATTTTGTTTGAATTTTCGGCCAGCAATGCTTTGTAATAAATTTTTTCCCCGGCAAATTGCGGCTCTAAATACAACTTATCCTGGTTTTGCTGCAAGGCATTTACGTTTTTAGATCTTGCCCAAACCAAGGCCTGCAGGCGGTTGCGGTCCGATTGTTCCACGGTTTTAGCGGCCGGATCGGTTGGTCGGGTTTGCAGGAATTGCTGCGCAGCTGGCAGATTGTTTTGTTTGTTCAAACGCGAAACCAGTACATTTTCCGCCGCCATTTTCGCCGTTTCGTTCTGAATGGAAGCAATTAAACCGGTAAAATCAATCTGGTCTGAAAGCGGCTGAATTTGCAGGAATTTCACTTTGTCGGCTTCGTTTTTAAGCGTGAAGGCTTTAGGCAGATCAGCTTCCAGAATAGCCAGTAAATGCGCGGCTTCTTTTACAGTCTCCGGGTTTTCGGCGGTTTGCAGATTCCGGGCCGCTTCCATTGCTTCAGCTTTCTTACCGGCAAACGCTAAAGCCCAGGCTTCGTGAATTGGTGCTTCCGGAAAACCGTTGCTTTTGGCTTTGGAAAAATAATCGGCCGCGCCGGCATAAAGTCCCTGTTCCAGCATCCATTGGCCCAGAATATCCTGATAGTATCCGGTTCCGGCAGAAGTAGTGCGGCTCAGGTTTTCCAGGGTGGCTTTGGCCATTAAGGGTTGCGCATGGTATTGTTCCAGCGCACCTTTCAGCAAGGTGAAATCTTCGGCGTGCGGGGCGTTTTCTTTTGTCTGGATGTAGCGTTTCAAATGCGAAATGGCGCTCGAATCGGTATGCAAACGGTTTAAAACGGTATGGTAAAGCAGCGTAAAAGCCGGGGTGTCGAAAATGGTATTGGCGGCCGGATATTCCGGTTTCGGAGTTTCCTGGCCCATCAAATGCTGCAGTAAAACGGCGTTGCTTTTCAGGGGGACATAACCGGTCCCAGCGTTTTCTTTGGCTACGATCTGGGCCTGTTCGGGCAAGCCATTCTTGATATAGAAAGCCAGTTTGTTGCTCGTGATCAGTTCTTTTTCGTTGCTGAAATTTTCGGCCAGATCGTAGTAATAATGCGTGGAATCGAGCAGCGAAGTTTTGTTGAAATGCAGCGCCATGTTGTTGTTTAAACGCGCGCTTTCGGGGAATTTCTGCAGCGCTTCTTTTAATACAAACTGCTGCTCAAAAAAGTATTGCTTATCCTCGAACAGCGCCGATAAACGGGCATATACTTTCTCGCTGGGCCGTTTGCGGAGCGCTTCTTTCAGATACACGATCTCGGTATTCCGGAAATTCTTTTCGCGGCTTATGCCGGCCAGGCTGTAGTTAGCTTTTACGTTGTGATGCTCCAGAATATCACTTTCGCGGTAAAAACGTTCGGCCAGTAACTCTTCGCCAGAAACGTTATACAGATCGCCGAGATAATTGTAAAAACCGGCGCGCGCCTGGCTGTAGGTAAACCACTGCGTTTTGGCAAACAAAAACAGCGTGGCAATGCTGCCCATGGTAATTACGGTAAAAAACGGTAGCCTTTTGGGGTCGTAAACTACTTTGTAAACCTGCAGTTTCTGGCCCAGCAATCGGCCGAAATTTACCATTACATAGAGGAAGAACATGAACCCGTAACCCAGGTGCAAATAAATGATCAGCGAGCGGTAGGCGGCAATTAACGGATCATTGGCAGTAGCAAAAACATAGCCGATATTCAGGAACGTGATGCTGGCAAAGATCAGGAACAAGAAAGCCGCGCCCGGCCAGAAAGCCACCATGCCACCGTAAACTTCTTCGCGTTTGCGCAAGCCCCAGAAACCCGCCAGCGCCGATAAAAATAAAATCAGGAAGGCATTTACCTGCAAAATATCGATGTCGTAAACGCCCGCTTCGTTCAGGAAAAATATGGTAAGGCTGGCCAGGTAGATCAGGGCAATGAACATGAACTGCCACATGCCGTGCCGCCGTTGCGGGTTTTGCGCCTGCGTATTTACCCACACTAAAAAGTGAATGATTTCATAAGCCACCCACACAATGAACAAAATAGAAGCAATGAGCAAAGCCGGAGCTACGTGGCTGATAAGATGCAGCGAAGTTAGTTCAGCAGAAAGCGGGCTGCGGCTGAAAATGAAAATGCCCAGCAAACCGACCAGCAAGGCAAAAATGCCCAATCTTTTAGCAAAAGAAACGGTAGGGTAGAAGGCCTGAAAAGTATAAGCCGGGCCCGCCAGCAAAAGCATAACGGGCAGCAAAATAAACGTGCGTCCGCCCGGAATCAGTTCCAGCCCTTCGAGCGTGGCCGTTACCAGGAAAAACATGAGCAGCAGCATGGCCGCCAGAAAGGTCCAGCGTTTTAAAGTAGAAGCAACCGTTAAAAAATAGACCAGCAGCACGCCCAGAAAAGCCAGGAAAATATGCGCGGCAAAAACGTTTATATAAGGCAGGCTGGCATCGTAGCGTTCGGTGAGTAAATAGCCGTTAGCTTTAATGGTAAAAGTTTGCTGCGCCTGCGTAAACTGGTTAATAATGGCATCTACGGGCTCCAGGTGCGACACTTTTTCCCACCGGATCATGGCATTGTCGGCGGTGAAGTAGGCAAAAATGCCCAGGCCGGCGGCCGAAATGGTTAAGAAAAGCAACACCAGGTACGGGTACTTCAGCGCCGGAGATTGGTTTTGCAGGAAATTAGTTGTTCGTTGTTGGTTTGGGGTTATTGGTGTTTTACTTTTCAGGGGTAAAAGCATAGCGTTTTGGGCAAGGAATCAGATGAATTTTGGTCCGGAAAAGGCCGGCTGAAAATTACCGGCTCCCGAACGACGAATAACGAACAACGAGCAACGAGCAACGAAATTATTCCATCACTTTTGGTACCCGGAAATAATCGGAATCTTTTTTAGGCGCATTGCGCAGCGCTTCCTCGTGGGTAACCGTGTTTTTGGCAAAATCTTCGCGCATCACGTTCACTTCCTCGCTCATGTGAATGAGAGGTTCCACGTTATCGGTATTCAGTTCATTGAGCTGCTCCATCCAGTTCAGGATCTTGTTCAGATCCGAAAGCATTTCCTGCTCTTTGGTTTCGTTAAATTCAAGCCGCGCTAAGTGGGCCAGATTTCTGATGGTGTTTATGTCGGTCTTCATAAATATCGGTTACGAATTCGGTTTTTATAATATTAAATACTTGTGCTTTCAGGGTTTCCAGATCGTTCATCGTCATGTTCGTAGTATCGATCGGCTCGTGAAAAACGATCTTGAGCGGATGACGATTTACAATGAACTGGCCTTTTACATCGGGCAGAAAAATGTGGTTGAACGGCATGGTTACCGGCACCAGCGGAATTTTTCGTTCTATTGCCAGCCGGAACGGACCATCCTTGAATTCAGCCAGTTCTTTGCCCACATTCTCATCCGGAATTTTACCTTCCGGGAAGATCACCAGGCTACGGCCTTCGTCTAAGGTTTTGTTGGAGTAAAGGTACGTTTTAGCGCGGCTCATCCGGCTGTCGCGGTCTACGGAAATGTAAAGCGCTTTAAAGATCGGCCCCCAGAGCGGCACCCGCGTAAGCGAAGCTTTTCCTACAAAATTCAGAAACCCGGGCACGGTGCTGAGCAACAACGGAATATCGATGTAAGAGGAATGGTTGGGCGCGTAAATGTATTGTTGCTTCGGGTTATAATTGCCTTTCCGGATCACTTCTACCCGCACGCCATACATGTGCAATTGCAGCCAGCTCCAGAAACGGTTCAGCGCCCCGGCATATTTAAACCATTCCTTCCGGAGAATAAAAAGCCGGAAGAAAGGCAACAAAATTATAAAAGGCAGCAGGAAACTGAAAACGCACCAGACCCTGTAAAGATTATTGCCAAACTTTTTTAAACCGCTCATACCGCCCAAATTTACGAATAAATCGTTGTTCCCGAATGCTAATCCTTCGGCGTTATTTGTTTTTCCGTTTTCAAAAATAGAAGTTTTCATATTTGCCTCCCTTTTTATGTTCCAAACCCTACCATATTTTCTATATTTAAATATACTTTATTGGTAGTAATTGGTTGAATTTCAGGAAGATGATTTTTATAATTTTCTAAAGAACCGAAAACGGCGAAGGAAAAACGAACAACGAATTTTACAAACCTAACAAACGCGCCACTTTCAAAATTCCGGCCACGCTGATGGCATCGGTAATTTCGTCGCGCATCACCATTTCTACGGCTTCTTTAAGCGGCAATTTCCGGAGTTGCAGGTCTTCGGTTTCTTCAAATTCGGTTTCGCCTGCAGTTAATTCCTGCGCCAGATAAACAAAGCCTTCTTCGTCGGTTACCGAGTTAGTAGTGTGCAAACGGCAGACTTTGGTCCATTTGGCGGCCGTAAAACCGGTTTCTTCTTTTAGTTCGCGTTTAGCGCTTTCCAGAATGTCTTTTTCCAGCAAGCCGCCGCCCATGGGTATTTCCCAGCTGTATTCGTTCAGCGCGTAGCGGTACTGGCCCACGAGCCAGGTGTTCATTTCTGCGTCTACCGGAATAATGCCCAGCGCCTTGTTTTTAAAGGAAACCACGCCGTAAATGCCCTGGCCGCCTTTGGGGTTTATTACCTGGTCTTCGCGCACGCTGATCCAGGGGTTTTGGTATATTGCTTTGGTGGCCAGCGTTTGCCACGGGTTTTTTATTTCTTCTTCCATATTTTTTCTGAACTGAAAACTGCTGCAAATAACGTAATTTCGGGCTGAATTTTTTACCGGTTTATTTTGTCTGATGAACATGTTGCTGCCTAACCATAGCGGAAAAATCCTGGAAGCAGGCCTCGATGAAGCCGGCCGCGGTTGCCTGGCCGGTCCGGTAATGGCTGCGGCCGTAATCTTACCGGCTGATTATTATCATCCGTTACTCAACGATTCGAAGCAACTGAGTAAAAAAGACCGGGAAATGCTGCGCGAAGAGATCTGCAAAGAAGCCGTGCAGTGGGCTGTAGCCGAAGTTTCGCACGCCGAAATTGACGAAATAAACATCCTGAACGCTTCCTTTCTGGCCATGCACCGCGCAGTAGACCAGTTTTCAACCCATCCTGAATTTCTGATCGTGGACGGAAACCGGTTTAAAAAGTACCGCGAGATTCCGCACGCATGCATTGTAAAAGGCGACGGTAAATATTTTTCCATTGCGGCAGCTTCTATTCTGGCCAAAACCTTCCGCGACGACCTGATGGAAAAGCTGGCCCTTGATTTTCCGGCCTACGGCTGGGAAACGAATGCCGGTTACCCCACCATCAAGCACCGCGAGGCGATCTCAAAATTCGGTGCCACGCCGCATCACCGCCTGAGTTTTAAATTACTGGCCGAAGTTCCGGAGCTAAGCTTTTAAAAACGCTAGGGTTTCGGGGCAAAAAAGTCAGGAAAGTGCAATGTTTCTGTTTTACGAGCGACTTCCGGGAAACTAACCAGGTCTACTATTAAATTATTTTTTTGCAGCCTTTTCAAGCACTTCCGCAATGGCGGTGAAGTTGCGTTTTCTGGCGTGTTGGAGGGCGGTTACGCCATCTTTATCCGGAATATTAACGTTGCAGCCGGCCGCGATCAGGGTTTTGGTAACTTCTACATAGGTTTTGCTACCATCGCCCAGCACTACGGTTTCCATCAAAGCGGTCCAGCCCAGCCGGTTTACGTGGTCAATGGGGAATCCTTTGGTGTTGGCCAGCAGCTTTACAGTTTCCAGGTGGCCTCGCTCACAGGCCGGGATCAGAGCCGTGCCGCCATAACGGTTGAAAACATCGAAACGGGCGCCGTTTTCCAGAAATAACTTTACGAAAGGCGTATAGCCGGATGCCCCTGCAAATAGAAAAGGACTGTCCTGGATATCGTCCTGCTGGTTTACGTTCGCGCCATGGGCCACCAGCAACTGCGCCATTTTCAGGTCTTTAGCGTGGGTTGCGAGCAGTAAAAGCGAGCGTTTGTTCTTGTCAGTCGTGTTCACGTCGGCGCCGTTTTTTAAGGCAGTTTCCACTTCTGTCAGGTTCCCGTTTTTTACGGCTTCAATTAAAGAAGCCTGGCTGGTTTGCGTTTGCATAGCGTTTTCTGAAGAGCAGGTGGTGAAAAATAAAAAGGAAAGCAGCAATAATAAAGTATCCATATAGCAGGCATTTTTTAGCGATTTCACTTTTCATGCTTCTGAGTTTTCAGGCTTTTACGTATACGGTTTTACCTGAAAATAAATGCTTTTATGGTATTAAAGGTCCTGGGGTAAAGCAGGTAAATTGCTTTAATTCAAGCTTTTAGCCGGTTGTATTTCTGCGGGTTAATAAATCTCTCGGCAATTCGGTTGACCTAAATTATCCTAAAGGCTTTGCGCACCGACATTAGAAGAGAATAAACGGTATGATTTTCAGCCGGAAAAGTCTGAAACAGTTTTTATGCTTAAATGGCTACCGTTTTATTTATTCGGGTTGAAGATGTTGCGCAAATATTTCTTGTCGTGGCCAAAATCGGTCAGCGGTCCGATAAACGTTTCAGTTTCAGATGCTTCCCCAAACTCCTGGTCGTTCTGCTCTGCGAGAAATTGTTTCGGATATAAAATTAAAAAGCTGTGCTGCCCGAAATAGCTGGTTAAATAATACGGCAGTTTATCGAGGTGTATATTGTACGATAAATGACCTTTGCGCGAAGTTACGATCACAAAAAGGTCGTTCTGGTGAAGTTCCCGGCTAAAGATCAGGAAATCTTCCCATTTGCTAAATGGCCGAAATTCGGCTTTAACCGGGCTGGCGCTTTGTTTGTTTTGCGCCTGCAGGGCTTCCAGGGTAGCCGGGTGCCCGAAAAACACCATGGAAAGGCCGGCCTCGGAAGCAATGGTAGTCAGTTTTTCGAACCAGTGTGCAAAGCCCGGCTCCAGTTCAGCCTTGGGGGTAACGGCTACCAGCATGCGGTTCAGGGTGTTGATAGGCTGTACCGATTTGTAGATGAAGATCGTTTCGGAAGTGCTTTTTACGATGCCATCGGCAATAGGACCCAGGAAAATTTTTTGATTCGATTCCTGGTGCAGACCGATGAGCACATCGGTAATGTTTTGTTCCTTAATGGTGTAAACAATGCCTTTGCTTACCGAACTATCGAAACGGGTGAGCGGAATAAGCTCATTTTCGGTGGCGGCAGCGTGCATGGTGGCTTTTTCCAGGATCTTTTTGCTCGCGTTCTGAGCCAGGTCCTTATCATCTTCATCGGTGGTTATGTGCAGGGCATAAACCGGGGTTTCGCTTTTTTTAGGTTTCAGGAATAAGCCCAGGTCCACCAGTTCCGGAACGGAATCGAGGTAAGCCATCGGGATCAGGATCTTATCTTTTCTGCCGGATTTATTTACGGGCTTGCTGGCTTCCTGCAGCGCTAAATTCCGGGAAGCTTTTTCTACCACAAACGAACTGATGGCGCAGCTGATAAGAATGAGTAAAATGGTACCGTTCAGCACGTCTTCATTCAGAAAACGGATGGGTTCCCCGTTGGGCATTTCCCCGATAATAATGTTGTAACCCACCAGAATAATGGCCAGAGTAGCGGCCGCGTGCGAAGTACTTAAACCGAAGATCATTTTGCCTTCATCTTCCGATAACCGGAAGATCTTTTGCGTGATCCAGGCGGCGGCATATTTGGTGACAACTGCTACCACCACAATTACGCCGGCAACTTTCAAGGCGCCCCAGCCTTTCACCAGCACAGTAATATCTACGAGCATGCCCACGCTTATCAGGAAGAAGGGAATAAAAAGCGCGTTGCCCACAAAATCGATGCGGTTCATTAAGGGCGAAGAATGCGGCACGAACCGGTTAAGCACCAGCCCGGAAAAGAACGCACCGATAATCGCTTCTATGCCTGCAACCTCGGCTAAGAAAGAAGCCAGGAAAACAATGCCTAAAACAAAAATGTATTGCGAAACGCTGTCTTCGAATTTCTTGAAAAACCACCGGATGATGATGGGGAAAATAAAGAAAATTACGCCCACAAAAACCAGCGTAGAAACGCCCAGCGTAACCCAGAACGACGAGGTAACTTCGCCTTTGGCCATGCCCGCCACGCCGGCCAGAATTAGCAGGGCCAGAATATCGGTGATCATGGTTCCGCCAATGGTGAGCGTTACAGCGCGGTTGCGGGCTATGCCGTAGCGGCTGGCAATGGGGTAGGCAATAAGCGTATGGGTAGAAAACATGCTCGCCAGCAATAACGACGGTAAAAATTCGTATTGCAACACGTAATAAGAGGCCAGCGTGCCTGCAATGAGGGGCAGCAGAAAAGTGGTTAATCCGAAAACCAGGATTTTGTTCCGGTTCTTTTTAAATTCGGTCATGTCAATCTCCAGCCCGGCCAGGAACATGATGTAAAGCAAGCCCACCGTACCGAAAAGCACGATACTGCTGTCGCGGCTAAGCAGATTTAAACCGTAGGGCCCCACAATTACCCCGGCCAGAATAAGCCCGATAATATGCGGCACTTTTATTTTCCTGAAAAGAATGGGTGCAAAAAGGATAATGAAGAGTACCAGCGAAAAAATGATCACCGGGTTTTTAAGGGGTAGCGAAAAGTCTAATTGCGATAATAGGATCATATTGTATCAATAAGGTTCAAAAGAATAAGTACAGCAACGTGATCGTTCCGCCGCTATTCCCTGCTCATTTGTAACTCATAAATAATCTTACAACCGGTTGCCCTGGTAATTTCGCGCTGGCCTTCGAGGGTGTTTTCTGAAGCTTTTCTTAAACGGGCAATTATCTTTACGGCCGGCTGGTTGGGGGTTGCTGCTTCATCTGCAATCAGTTCCAGCGTGTTGCCGGTGTAGATGCCGCTATACATCCGAACCTGGTTGTTGTTGGCTATCGCTTTGGCAATGAATTTATTATCCTGATAAGTGATTTCCCATTGTTCCGTTTTGGTGTCGCCCACCGCAGAACCCGGGCAGGTGGTTTCGCTGCAGGTCATTTTTACGGCCCATTTGCCTAATAAGGCTTCGTTTACGGCCGCCAGGGTATCGGTAACTACGGGTTGTTTTAAGGCTTCTTCCCGCTCTGCAAGCGCCGCTTCTTTTAATTCCAGGGTTTTTTCTTTCACCAGCAATTCCTGTTCTTTTTGCAGCAGGCTTGCTTCCTTTTGGCGGAGGTTTTCCTGTTGGGTTTTTGAATTGCAGGCGGAAAGGAGGGGAAGAAGAAAAAGGATAAAAAGGCTAAGCTGCTTCATGAAAAATCAGTTAGTTTCAGTAAGTTAAAAGACACTGGTAGCAAGATAAGGAATGTTGCTATAGTCCAGAAATGTAACCGGCGGTATGTTGGTATAAAGTATGCCGATATTGTTAAGGCTGCTTATTTAAAAGCTTCATGCAGTTTAAACGAAACCACTGACTTTTTATTGAAAAAAAGATAGCGTTTCGGCAGCCGCAGAACCTGTATCCGGTAATAAGATCAAAATAAACCGGGAATTTTTGCTGATTTTAAGAATACGAAAAAACGTGTTATTCCTTAAATGTCGGCCAATACGTGGAAGGTTTGCTCTGAATGGAAACCTTTATGGTATTAAAAAAACAGGCTTGTAGTAAATGCAAGCCTGTTTTTTAGCTAAATGCTTAACAAGAATAATTTATTTGATCTTCAGCAAGTCCAGCATTAAGCTGAAACTGTCGATGGTAGAATTTTCGCCGCCGAATTTATCGAAGGAAAGCGGTTTTACGATGTAACCGGTTGCGTTCAGGTTCTGAGCCGCCAGGCGGTCACTTTCTTCGTTCGAGGTCGTCATGATAAACACGTTCAGGTCGCGGAACTCGGGGTCTTTGCGTACGGCTTCCAGGAATTCGATCCCGTTCATTTTCGGCATGTTGATATCCAGGAGCACCACGCTTGGCTTAGGGATGATCTTGGTAGCGCCGCCTTCGCCTTTCAGCATGTTCAGCGCCTCGCGGCCGTTCCGGGCCACGTGCAGAGGAAGATTTATATTAAGTTTCTTCAGCTCGCGTTCAACGTTCATGATGTCTAAATAATCATCTTCCACAAGCAGAATACTAACTTGATTTTCGGTCATGTTTGTTTGGGCAGTTAAAATTTTTAATTAAATACTCGAAATCATAGAATTGGTTTCCAGCGGCGCAGTTTTAGGCCAGTTAAAAGTAAAGGTTGCCCCATCGCCTGGCTCAGAATCTACGGAAATTGTGCCGCCCTGCCGTTCTATAATTTTTTTCACAATGGCCAGTCCCACGCCGGTGCTTTCCATTGCGTCGCGTTCCTGCAGGGTCTGGAAGATCACAAATATCCGGTCGTGATATTCCGGGTCAATGCCCGGACCATTGTCTGTAAAAGAAAAGGAATAGAACTGATTCGATTCCTGGCAGGTAATGGTCAGGTTGCCTTCCGGTTTATCGTTATACTTTATCGCGTTGGAAATCAGATTGGAAAAAACCTGCTCCAAATAAATCCGGACGGTGTAAATATGTGGCATTTTCTCCGGAATTACAATTGAAAAGTTCTTCGGGATGCTGATCGAATCGATAATATCCAATACCAGCTGGCGCACATCTACCAGTTCATCCATTCGTTTGGTACGGCCGATACGGGCCAGGTCCAGAATACCGTTGATGAGGTTTTCCATGCGGTGTACGCGCACGCGCATCATCATTAAATATTCCTGAATATTAGCCGGCAAGGTGTTTCCCATGTCTTCTTCTATCCAGCGCGAAGCATTTTCGATGCCCCGCAAAGGCGCCTTTAAGTCGTGCGAAACCACGTAGGCAAACTGGTCCAGTTCTTTATTTTTGCGTTCCAGTTCGGTAATGTTGCGGTCAATGGTGCCGGCCATGATGTTCAGGGAAGCAGAAAGCTTGCTGAGTTCATCTTGCTCAGTATCTACCAGCTTGGTTTTATAATCGCCTTTGGAAATTTTATCAGCCAGCCTTACCATAGTCATGATGCGGTTGGAAATGATCTTGGTAATGTAATAAGCCCAGGCCAGCCCTAAGAGCACCGAAAAAATGGTTAAGCCCGTAGAAACGTTGCGGGTATAGTTAATGGTCTGGCTCAGGCGCTGGGTGCGTTCTTCGCGGATCTGGTATTCAATGGCATTGAAATTCTTGAACTGTACCCGGATCGAATCATTAAGCTGCTTGCCGAATTGGGCCTTTACTTTATCGGCGCTCCTTAATTCCGAAAGGCCGGAACGCGGTTCATTTTCCATTTGCTCGCGTTTCTCGGCAATCAGTTTTTCGGCAAATTCATTCATCCATTGGGTGTGGAGCGTGCGGATGAGGCGGAGGTATTTCTGCTGCCCCGGCGAATTTACCGTCATTTCTGTCAGGCTCTGGAAAAGGGGCTGCACCTGGTCTTTAGACTGCACATACGGCTCCAGAAACTCTTCCTGACCGGTAAGCAGGTAACCACGCAGACCAGATTCCATATCGGAAATATTGCGTTGCAGCGAAGCCGAGTTCCGGGTAATGATCTGCGATTGCGAAACCCAGGAGCTGCTGGCCAGCACATCCTGCGAGAGGTTGTAGTTAATATAAGTTACCGCCAAAAAGATAAACGATACAATAGAAAAGCCGGCAAACAGCTTGGTAGATAACTTCATGGGGTAAAAGTATAAGAAACAAGTTAACTATGCAAGCTGGTAAACGCTAGGGTTTTAGGCCAGAAAAGTGTTTCTTATTTAAAAATAATTGGTTATTAATGATTCAGATTCCGGGTTGGCCGGGTAAAAATACGAGCTGTTTTAAAGGGTATCCAGCACCTCGTCGGAGGCTTTGGGCGAGGTAATTTTATCTAAAAGCTGCAGGCCTTTTTCGGTGAGTAAACCACGGAGGTAATACTCGATGGCCAGTTTAAAAACTACCCCGAAATTATTTTCTTTTTCGTTCAGAACATTGGTTTCCACGATGGCGTAAGTTTGCGCAATAAGCAGTTGGCTCACCAACGGGGCTTTGATTTCCGGTTTTAAAAGTTCCTGCTCTTTGGCCGCAATTACCTGGCTGGTTAAAGCGCCCTGTAAATAATTATTGGAAAATTCCTGGGTTTTGAGCCAGCAACCAGGGTAAGCTGTTTTCATATCGGGCAGGAACGACGGGTGATGCCCGGCAAGCGCTTTCAGGTTGGCGTGCAGCAATTGCATAAGTGCTTCTACGGGGTTAGCCGCAACTTCTAATAAACCTGCAAAATGAGCCATGCGCCGGGTTAAGGCAGCATCTACGCACTGATCCAGCAAAGCTTCCTTCGTTTTGGCAATACCCTGCAAGGTGCCTTTTGAAATGCCAAGTTGCGCCAGCATATCTTCCATGGTCAGGTTCTTAATCCCGTGCCGCTGAAAAATATGCATACCTTCTTCTAAAACCGTCTGCCTGAAATCCATAATCCCTCCAAAAATAAATTCTTCAAGCGCTCTCCGGAACCAGGAGCATATAGTTTTACAGCTCAAAACCATAGCGTTTTTGTCCGGGAAATTACATCAGTTCAAATATATTTTTTAAAATATATAACGAAATTGATACAATAGAACGCTTTTTTGCCTATATTATTACGAAGATGTTTTGCACCAGGTTTTGTAACTTTCAGGCAAATTATTGTAACTGTACCGGAAAAAGAACCGGCCATTCTTTTAAAAGCGGATCTTTGGCTTTATAGAAAAGGTTTATGCTGCTGCAATATCTGCTGCGCATAAAATGAAAGGTAATTGTATAAAATTCAGAAACTGCCCGGCCAGGCAAGGTTGAAAAATCTGGTTTCAGAAACAATTTTAAATCAGTACTTTTGCGCACAATTATTAAGCCTCTCTAAAGATCCTGAACCATGGAATTGAAAAAAGTTGCCCTGAATGATGTGCACGAAGCCTTAGGTGCCAAAATGGTGCCGTTTGCCGGTTACAACATGCCGGTGCGTTACAGCTCCGACATTGAAGAACATAAAACCGTACGCGAAGCGGTTGGTATTTTCGACGTGTCGCACATGGGGGAATTTATGGTGAAAGGCCCGAAAGCGCTGGACCTGATCCAGCGGGTAACGTCAAACGATGCCAGCAAACTGGTGCCGGGTAAAATTCAGTACACCTGCCTTCCGAACGAAGAAGGCGGCATTGTAGACGATCTGCTGGTTTACCAGATGGCCGAAAACGAATACATGCTGGTAGTGAACGCTTCGAACATTGAAAAAGACTGGAACTGGATCTCTAAATTCAATACGGAAGGCGCGGAGCTGGAAAATATTTCTGACAGCATGTCTTTATTTGCCGTGCAGGGACCGAAAACGGCCGATGCGCTGCAAAGCCTCACCAGCCTTGATCTGCACAACATGACTTATTACACCTTCGAAAAAGGCGAATTTGCCGGCGTGCCAAACGTAATTGTTTCTGCCACGGGTTATACCGGTGCGGGCGGATTTGAAATTTACGTGCCGAACGAAAACGCGAAAGCAGTTTGGGATAAGATCATGGAAGCCGGCAAAGCGTTCGGCATTAAGCCGATCGGTTTAGGCGCCCGCGATACGCTGCGTCTGGAAATGGGCTTCTGCTTATACGGCAACGATATTTCCGATACTACTTCGCCGCTGGAAGCCGGTTTGGGCTGGGTTACCAAATTCAACAAGGAGTTTACCAATTCTCAGAACCTGAAGGCGCAGAAAGAAGCCGGCGTGAGCCGCAAGCTGGTGGGTTTCGAAATGGTAGAGCAAGGCATTCCGCGCGCGCATTACGAAATTGCCAACGCCGAAGGCGAAACCATTGGCGAAGTTACTTCCGGTACGCAAAGCCCGATGCTGAGCAAAGGAATTGGCCTGGGTTATGTGAAAACTGAATTTGCCGGTCCCGGTTCAGAAGTTTATATCAAGATCCGGAACAAGGCCGTGAAAGCCAACGTGGTTAAACTGCCTTTCTACAAAGCTTAATCTGACCTATTACGGCCTCGCTTTGCGGGGCCGTTCTTTTACCCTTATATCGAATTCTTACTATTTAAATTAAAAATATATGTTAACGGTTGACGTTTGTTTCAGCCCCGAATTATTACACTTATATAATTTGCAGGGCCGTGTTGTAGTGGTGGTAGATATTTTGCGGGCTACATCCAGTATGGTTACGGCTTTTGCGCACGGCGTAGAAAAAATGGTGCCCGTAAGCAAACTGCAGGAGTGCATGGCTTACCGCAAAAAAGGATTTTTAACCGCTGCCGAACGCGACGGGCAAAAAGCCGAAGGTTTTGACCTGGGCAATTCGCCTTTCAGCTACATGGAAGAAAGCATTAAAGGCAAAGCCGTGGCCATTACTACTACCAACGGTACGCAAGCCATCCGGCTTTCCATTTCTGCCGATACGGTGGTAATTGGTTCATTCCTGAATATTTCGGCGGTGGCGAAGTTTGTGCAGATGCAGCAGAAAAGCGTGATCATTGTGTGCGCCGCCTGGAAAGGAAAATTTAACCTGGAAGATACCTTGTTTGCCGGCGCTTTAATTGAAAAACTGGGCAGCGAATTTGAACCGGAAAACGATTCTACTTTAGCCGCCACCGTTCTTTGGGATGCTGCCAAAGCTGACCGCCGCGCGTTCCTGAACAACTCGAGCCACGTAAAACGCCTCGCCCGCCTGGATATTACCAAAGATGTAGATTTCTGTTTGCAGGAAGATGTTTACGACGCCGTGCCGGTTTGGCAGGGCGCGTATTTAACTAAAGCCGTTCCGGTGCTGGTAGATTAGTTGCTGTTGACTTTTTAAGGCGGAAAACCTACCGTTTTTATTTCAAACCTGTGAGATTTTAAAACCTCACAGGTTTTTTTGTGCGAAAGCCTACCGTTTTTGATCGCGGATTAAGCGGATTAAAGGATTTCGCAGATTTCTGGCAGGAAGGGGAAGCGTTTTGGAGTGTCAGATTTTATTATGCGTTAGGAAGTGAGTTTTTTGTTTCAAAAGGCTACCGTTTTTGCATTCTAGAAACAAATAGTTAATTGCTGTTTTTTATTGTTACAGATTTTTTAGTTTTGTAACGAAACCTGCTTTTCCTGGAATGAACAAGACTGTTTTTCTTTTCTGCTTTTTTATTATAAACCTGGTTGTAGGGAAAGCTGCTGCCCAGCAAAAAGAAGGTGCCTGGTGGTTTTTTGGCTCAAGAGATTTTACCACTAGTAATTATTGGGGCCCCTCGTTGCATTTCAATGGCAATAAATTAGCGATTGGTAAACATAGTGATCCTTCAGGTATATGGGGTAACAGTACCATAAGCGATAACCAAGGCAATTTGCTTTTCTATACCAAATACGGATTCCCTTATACCCGGAATTTTACCCTGTCTGGCAACCCGCCCATTCCAGAGTATCCAATGATACCAGCTAGTTTTAACCAGCAATATCCAAAAAGTATTGGATCCAGCCATCTTGAAATGCTTGTGCAAAGCCCGGCGGACCCACAGGTTTACTTCCATTTTTTTCTTACTCAATTCGGTTGGTCACTCGGTGGAATTGGCCAAACAACAGACACTACTTATTTTAACGTAGGCCAGTTAAGTTTGCGGCTTAATAACGGCTTTGGCGATGCCATACCCAATGCACTTCGGGTAATCCAAAAGAACGCGGCCATAAAAATGGCGGCCCTGCTGCATACCAACAACCGCGATACCTGGATCCTGACCCATAACCGGGAAGGCACCCATTTTTACGCCTACCTGCTTTCGCCTGCCGGTATTTCTGCCCCAGTAATAACGCCCACCGGCCGGCCGCTAGCCGAAATCGGGCGGCTTAAAAGCTCGCCAAACAGCGGCCAGTTTACAACCAACAGCGCGGCCGGCATCGAGCTCTTCGATTTTGATCGTAGCACAGGTATTCCTATTTTCCGACAAACCTTAACCATTCCGGTAATAAACCCGCTTTATTTCGCTTATTCCACGGCCTTTTCCCCGGATGGCAGTAAATTGTATGTTGGCTCCGGGAACCCCGATTACATCGGTGTGAATCCACCGGATATTCCTACGTATAAAGCCTATTTATACCAATTTAACCTTGCATCCGGCAGCCCGGCGGCCATTCAGAATTCGCGCTTCCACGTTTTTACTTTCGACAGCACTCATACCGTTTTTGATATGCAAATTGCCATAGACGGTAAAATCTATCTTACCAAAGGCTATCATGATGGCAGCAAATACCTGAGCCGGATCAATTGCCCGGACCAGCCGGGCGCGGCCTGTCGTTTCCGGTACAACGAAATTTACCTGCAGGGAAGTTTAAGTGGCCGGAATCTTCCCGCCCTCAACCAAACCATTTTCCGGAACGCAGGTTTTTTGCAGGCGCAGGCATTAAGAGATACGATTTGCTACGGCGATTCGGTGCAGCTTTCGGCTTACGGGGCAGGCGCGGAGCGTTTCCAATGGCAGTTAGCCAATGGCTTAACTGCTCCGGATGATACGTTGGCCAATCCTTTTGTAAAACCCACGCAAACCACTACTTATTCAGTTACCGGTTCGAGCGATTGCAGCCAACGTACAGCTTCGGTAACGGTGGTGGTTTTGCCTAAGCCGATGGTTACTATCAGCGGTTCGGCCTCGGTTTGTCCGCAGGTGCAGGGCGTTTGGTACAAGGCAAGCAATCCCGAGAAGCTGCCAATAAGCTGGGGCGTTAAAGGCGGCACCGTGGCTACTACTTCCAACGACAGCATTTCGGTAAACTGGGGCAATGCAAGCAACACGGCGCAGGTTTGGGCTTTGCCAAGAAACCGCTTAGGCTGCCCCGGCGATACGGTTTTCTTCCCGGTGAACATTAACGTAATTCTGGCTACTGAAACCCCGAAAGGCGCGGATACGCTTTGCCTGAACCAAGCGAAAAACGTAAGTTACCGCATTGCTCCAACTACTGGTTCGGTTTACACCTGGGGCATAAACGGCGGAATAATTATAAGCGGACAAAGCACCAACAGCATACGGGTAAACTGGCAGCAAGCCGGAAATAATAAACTCTGGGTACAGGAAGAAAGCCGCACCAGCACCTCGCATTGTTTCGGCGTTTCCGATACCTTGCTCGTGTTTGTTCAATCATCACCGGCCGAAATAAATAAAATATCCGGCCCGACGCAGGTTTTTACTTTTGCCCAAAATCAGGTTTATGAAATTGAAGATCCGCAGTTGGGTTTATCTTACAACTGGCAGATTAGCGGCGGCGCAATTACTTCCGGACAAGGCAACAACAGTATAAAAGTAAACTGGAAAAATACCGGAATCGGTCTGATAGAAGTTTCAGTTGCGAATGCGCAAGGTTGCGAAAGCAGTAAAACAGTTTTGAAAGTAGAAATTTCGGGTGCGCCGCTTCCGGTTTTCTACAACATCATCACGCCAAACGCTGACCATAAAAACGATGCTTTTGTAATAGAAAATCTGAAATGGTATGCAGAAAATGAACTGGTAATTTACAACCGCTGGGGCATAGAAGTTTTCCGGAGCCGAGATTATAAAAACGACTGGCAAGCTGAAAAACTAAGCAGCGGCGTTTACTTCTATCGTTTCCAGGCTCAAGGCAAAAGCTGGAAGGGCTGGCTGGAAGTAGCGAAATAGTTGTTGGTTGTTCGTTGCTGGTTGTTGGTTAAATAGATGATCGTAAAACGGTAGGGATTTGTCGTGAAAAACTGCTCCACGCCTTAAAAGGCGTGGCAATTAAACTGTAGTGCCAAACCGGTGTGAGGATTTAAATAAATTAAATAACCCATTCAACCATTTAACTAATTACCACGCTTTTTAAGGCGTGGAGCACAGGAGTTAAAAAAACGGTAGGGTTTAAACCCAAAAACCATTTAACAATTAAATCAAAATAATTTCTCGTTGTTTTTGTGCCTTTCTGCATCGCGGATGGTTTTCTTGTCGAGGTTTTTTTGCAGGGCTTCGGTTAAATTTACGCCGGTTTGGTTGGCCAGACAGATAACTACAAAAAGCACATCGGCCAGTTCATCGGCCAGGTTTTTGTCTTTATCCGAAGGTTTGAACGATTGCTCGCCGTATTGACGGGCAATGATGCGCGCTACTTCGCCTACTTCTTCGGTAAGCATGGCCATGTTGGTGAGTTCGTTGAAATACCGCACGCCGGTGGTTTTAATCCAGGTATCTACGGTTTGCTGCGCTTCTTCTATGGTCATTTCTGTGTATTGTTAATTGTTTATTGCTAATTGAAAAACGCTATGGTTCTGGGTTTGAAAAGTCAGATTATTCTATTGCTGGATAATTATTCCCATTGGGAAAACGCTATGGTTTAAGGGCGGAAAAGTCACTGAAATTTTTTGCCATCAAGAATCACATAACGTTTATAAAAAAAAGGAATAGTAAGGCCAAAAGATTTAACAATTGTCAATTAACAATCAGCAATTAACAATTCAATCATTCCCGGTTCTGGGAGTCGATGATGATGGTTACCGGGCCGTCGTTTACCAGCGAAACTTTCATGTCGGCGCCGAATTCTCCGGTCTGAATGGGTTTGCCAAGGTCGGTTTGGAGTTGGGTTATGAATTGCTCGTATAGTGGAATGGCAATGGCCGGCGGCGCAGCGTTAATGTACGAAGGGCGGTTTCCTTTTTTAGTATTGGCGAAAAGCGTAAACTGGCTGATGAGTAAAAGTTCACCCTTTACATCCAACACGCTTAAGTTCATTTTGTCGTCAGCATCTGAAAAAATACGCAACTGCACCAGCTTTTTCGAGGTCCAGATCAGGTCTTCGGTAGTATCGGAAGCTGTCAAGCCGGCCAATATCAATAAACCCTGACCGATCGCACCTTTAATCTGACCGTCAATTTTTACCGATGCTTCGCTCACGCGCTGAATAACTACCCGCATATTTTTCTGAAATTATTCTTTTTTGCAAGTTAAGGTTTCCCGAAAAGAATGCCGCGTTCTGAAACGCAAATACCATAAAAAAAAGTCAGCCTGAACGTTCAGGCTGACTTTTTTACAATAAAACTATAGCGTTTTTTACAGGCCCATGGCCGGATAATCGTTCACGTTAACTTCCGGGATCTTTGTTCCGAAACCAGAGAACTGCGGCGATTTTGGCAATACTTCCTGGTTCATTGCCTGGATGATCTTGTTGGCAACAATTGCCTGGCCGCGTGGCGTGAGGGTGAAATTATCGAGCGAGAAAACGCCGCCTTTTACCGGCGAAAGGTCGTATTTCACGCCGTTATAGATCACGCCGTTGCGCAGCGTACCAAACAGCTGTTTCATATCGGCTACAATTACCATGTTGGCAAAAGCAGGATTCTTTACAATATCGGTGATCTTTACATTGTAGCGGTTCATGCGGGCCGTTAAATGCTGAATTTCTTTGTAATTCAGTACTTCATCAGAATTCAGCGGATGTTGTTTGCTCAAACCATGCCCCTGCACGCCAATCGTAGTTCTGCCTTTCGGAGTGAGAATATCTTTAGCAACCACAACTACAGTGTCTACACCCTGGCTTGGTACATTCATGTTTTTCAGCACTTTTACCCAGATGGTTAAATTACTGTTGCCGGTTTGTTTGCGCAGATCGTCCTGAATTTTTACCAGGTCAGGCGCATAAGCAATCGGAAAATCTTCGTAAGAAGGCAGGTTCAGAATCACCCCTTTGCGTTCGGCTTTGCCGTTTGGCTGCCGCTTCGTCAGGTTATCGAGCAGGCTGTTCATCTCCGTAGTAAATTCAGCTTCTTCGGGAAGGGTACCGCAGGCGGCGCCACTCATGATATAAGAGATCACGTCGCTCATGCCAAACCAGGCCGTAAAGAAAGTTGGGTTACTGGTACCGGCTACTTCCAGGTAACTGCGGTTATCGCTGGCGGGTAATATGCGTTCGAAATAAGGATTAAAGCCGGCTGTGTTCTGATTGGCTGAATTACCAAGGCCTGGCGTTTTAAGCTGCTTGATTTTAAGAGCCGGAACCCCAAAGTTCTGAACTTTTGCAAGATCACCGCCATAGGGTTTATTCAGGCTGGGCAGGCCAGTGCACTCTGCTAAAGTAAGTTTTACAAATTCTTCTGAATTCCGGATAGCCGGAGCCCCATTTTCCGAAGCAAGGGTCATCATGGGCGTGCCTTCGCCGGAAAAATACGGTTGTTCGAACGTGGCAGGTGCGCCGAATAAAGCAAATTGTTTAGCCAGAATAGCCGGGTAAGCATTTTGCTGGCTTTCGCGGGACAAGCCGCCGTTCATAAATCCAGCCGTAATATAATCGCCGTAGGCTACGTATCTGGTCAGGTTCAGGTCGGCGGAATTGGTATCGGGCGCTTCTATATCCGGCTGACAGGAAACTGCCAGAACTGATAATGCAAGGCCGGGAATTAAATATAAAAAACGTTTCATCTTCAGCAATTAAAACTTGTAATTAAGGCCTAAACCTACACCATTTACCAGGGTACGGTATTTACCGGCCACATTTGCAACATTGGTTTTGGTAATATCAGTTACTGCGTTGCGTTCCGCCACTTTCTCAAACAGGTAAGCTGCATCGAGTTCAAAACGTTCCGAAAGTTTATAAGAAAGTCCGGCGGTTAAACCTATGCGGCTGCCGTCCGGCAATTCCGGCGAAATATATTCGTCGCGCACCGGGGTCTCGTCGTAGAAAAGACCGGCCCGGAAAGCCAGGTTGTCGCTGTGGCCATATTCGGTTCCCACCCGGAAAGCCATGGCATCTTCATATTTGCGGCCGGCCCGGCTGTCTGGCGTGGCAGCGTTTTCGAAGTTGAAGTTCAGCGAATCGTAGCTAGACCAGCCGGTGAGGTTAAATTCGAAAGCCACTAAAATTTTCTGATTAATGCGGTTGGTAAACCCAACGGAAAGGGTAGAAGGCAGCTCGAGGGTAGATTTGAAATTCTGGTTCGGGAACTGGCTGCTTAAGCTGGCCGGCACATTGGTGAAAGTGGCTTTTCCTTTGTCGAGGTTGAAATTTACGTTGGAACGGTAGGTAATGCCGAAGGAAAGTTCATCCTGGATCTTACCAAAAACGCCCGCATTAAAACCAAAGCCCGAAGCCGTACCGGTTAATTTGGCGTTGCTGTTAATTTCCCCGATCTGCCGGCGCACCAGCACATCGCCATAGGCATAAACCAGTCCGGCGCCGGCGCTGAAATTATCGGTAATGCGGTAAGAAAGCGTAGGTTGCACGTAAAATGTTTTCAGGTTCACTTCCTGGCTCACCGAGCGGCCTTCCCAGTTATCTTCCCATTTCGTGCCAAGGCCGTAAGGGCTGTTCACGCTTAAACCCGCCGTTATTCTTTTGCTAACCGGAATGGCGGCGTACAGATAAGAAGGGAAAAATACCTGGCTTTCCATTTCGGAAACAGTAGCCGTGTTGGCTGAAAGAAAGGTAGTTTTAGGCATCAGGAAGGTAGAGCCCACGCTGATGTAGCGACCTGAATCGAGCATGGACAAGGCACCGGGATTATAATAGGCCGCCGAGGCATCTTTGTTGTAAGCGCTGAACGCACCGCCCATACCAAGAGCCTTCTGCCCCTGCGTATTTACCTGGAAACCACCGGCCTGAGCCAGCATGGCTGCCGAAAGCAGGTAAATTGATAATAAAGTTTTCTTCATTTGTTCGAGTAAACGCAATTTGGCGCAAAGTTACGAAACCCTGCGCGAAACCTTAGCACTTTCCGTTATTTTATTGTTATCTGCCTGGGGCATTCAGGAAGATTCTGAGAGGATTCTGAAAGAAGTTCGGCAAATATGATCGTGCAAAATGCGGCAGGCACTTTTTGTGGTTAAAACCCTACCATTTTCGAGCTTAAAACGTTCCTAACGGAAGCTATTCTTTTGAATTTAATTGTTGGTGCGAGCTTGCCACTCTTTCCTGTCTTTGTTCAAGCAAATGAGCTACCGGGCGCACCGGTGAATTTTAATTGGATTTTCAGCAAATTCTTTGCTGTATAATTTATAATACTGGATTTCAGGGATTAGAAAAATGCTATGCATTCAGGCTTAAAAAGTGCTGAAGCATTCCGTTTGAGCAATCAAAAAAAAGATCAGAAATCGCTTTTATCGTACCACGAACGCATTTTCCAGTTATCGTTGCGGTTTTTGCGGGTGAGTACAATGCGGGCTGAACCTACCCCGCGGTAAATGGTGGCGTCATCCTGGTTAATGGTAAGGTTGAAGGCGCGTTCGGCAATGGCTACGGTGTCGGAAATGGCGGTATCGGCTAAAATATACTGGTTCCATTGCAGGGAAGTGGCGCGCACCCCCCGGAAAAGCTTGTAGGTGGTGCTCATTTCCACGTCGCGGGGCCAGCTTACTTCGGTGTTGTTGGTAAAATCGAAATACGTGAACCGGAAATCGGGCGCTACGATCTGGCCATATAAAGTAGAGTCGCGGAGCTGGTAGGAATTGCGGAACCACTCGAAAAACCCGTTCACGGTTTTACGGTCACCCAGCAGTTTGTTCGGGTCGGTTACGGCATCGTCGAGTTCCGGGGCAAAAGGGTTGCAGGCCGCCAGCGAAGCGACCAGAACCAGCGGTAAAAGCCGGGTCAGCGCGCAATAAAATGTTTTTTCAGATCGCTCCAGCATGCCTGGTTTTCCCGGTTATCTTCCCATTTGGCAATAAGCCACTCGTTATTTTTTCGCGTAAGGACCAGCCGCATGGTGCCCGTAAAATCGTGAGGCTTGAGGGTGGTATCGGTGTGCGAAGTACGTAATTTATAAGAAAAAAACTGTTCCAGCGAATCGGCCCGGAAAAAATTCTCACGCGTTTTGGTCAGGTCCAGCAAATTCAGGGCATTGCCGGCAGATTTGTTTTTCAGGCTGTTGAAGTAATCGCGTTCTTCGGCCGCAGTCCAGTTTTCAAATAAAGCGGTGTTGGCGCCCGCCGTGGCCGGATCGGCTTTGAACCGGAAACCGGGCGTAAAGCAGCGACTGTAAACGGAAATATTCAGGGTGCGTACGGCTTTGGAAAAATTGTCGGTTAAAATATCGGGCTGGGTAGGCGGGGTCCATTCGCTTATGGCATCGGGTTTTTCGGGCTCGCGCACGTTAAAGCAGCCGCCGCAAAGCACTACAAGCAGCAAGAGCCAAACCACAGACCACTTTTGCATAAAAAGATAATTTCTATAAAAATACAAAGAATACCTGAAGCTGCCAAACTACTTTTCCGGCCCCAAACCCTACCGTTTTGCAGCAGTTTCGGGTTTGCTGCGTAAAAGTGGAGCGGGCAGTCAGGCGGGTTAAAAGCTTTGCGGCGGAGAAAATTTAGTTATTTTTGCCCTTCACCTTTTTGCGCATGCCGAAGAAATATATTTTTTATTTGGTGGGATTGCTGCTGCTGGCCGGACTCGGTTATTACGGTTTCAGTAAATGGACCGAGGCCCGCGAAAAAGTAGACCTCTGGACGCTGGTGCCCGACGATGCGGTTTTCGTGATAGAAAGTGGTAACCACGCCGATATGGTAGACCGCCTGAAACGCACCCAGATCTGGGAATCGCTTTCGGAAGTTACGTATTTGCGCCGCCTGGAAGAAAACCTGGTGCTGGTAGACAGCCTGGCCGATAACCGCGAAACGCTATTTAAATTTCTGGGCGATAAAAAAGTGCTGAGCTCGGTGCATGTAACGGGTAAAAGCGATTTCGAACTGGTTTTTTACCTCCCGATCAGCACCGTAAAAGAGCACCGCTACATGCGCACGCTGGTAGAGAACCTGGAAAAGAACGGGCAGTTCGAGCACACCACAGATCAATATCAGGGTACAACCATCACTTCATTCAGAAACCAGGCAAACCGCCAGAGCCTTTCGTATTTTACGTATCGCAACAATCTGATCCTGAGTTCTTCGCCGGCTTTGCTCGAAGGCATTGTGCGCAGGATCAAGCGGAAGCAATTCGTTTCGGTGGCTGCCGATTTTAAGAATATCAATTACCTGAACCAGGAAAAAGTTTACGCCAACGTATTCATTAATTACCGCAACCTGCCGCCTTTTCTCAATCTTTTTGTGAAGCCGGAACTGCAGCCCGACCTGGAATATCTGTGTGGCCTGAGCCGCAACAGCATGCTGGAGTTCAGGCTCGAAAACAACAAACTTTTCCTGAACGGTTTTTCTAACCCCGAAACGCTGAGCCAGACTTTTTTTGAGCACCTTTCGGGCCAGAAGCCCAAACCCATGGCTTTGGAGCAGCTTGTGTCTAACCGGGTAGCTTTTTTCATGCATTTCGGGCTCGATAAGGCAGCCCGGCTCCGCCAGTATAAAGGTGCCAAACTGCCGGAATTGTTGCCGGAATATAAAGCGCAGACCGATACGCTTGCCCAATTATTTGGCGGTGAATTAGGGCTGGCTTATCTGCAAACATTTAACCCCAATACTTCGCCGGAGAAAGTTATTTTTGCCCAGACCAGTGCACCGGCCCATGTTTTAAAACGCCTCAATGCCCTGGCCCTGGATATAAACCTGCTAAACAAAACGGTACCTTATAAAGAACAAAAAGGCAGTTATGTGATCCGGATGGTGCCGGTTAAAGATTTTCCGCAACGCCTTTTCGGGCGGCTTTTCCGGGGTTTCGGGCAATGCTATTTTGTAGACGTGCAGCAATATATCGTTTTTGCCGATAACCCCGCGGCGCTGCGCAGTGTGCTCAACGATATTGAAGCCGGCAACGTGTGGGGCAAATCGGTGGCACAAAAAGCTTTTCTGGAGGAAACCCAGCACGAAACCAATTTCAGCGTTTTTCTGAATTCGGAGAACGCCTGGCCCATGCTGAGCCGCTACGTAAACACCGATAAACGCGAAAGCCTGCTGCGCAACGAAAACCTGATCAAAGATTTTAACCAGTTCAGTTTGCAGTTCAGCCAGGTAGAGAAACAGTATTATACCACTATTTTACTCCGGCAGCAAGATGCGCTGGCCATTGAGGACCTGCAGGCCGATACCTTCGAAATTGAAAAAACCATCCCTTTCCGTAGTAAGCTTATTGCAGGCCCTTTTGCGGTGCGCAGCCCGTTGAACCGCGGCCTGGAAATGATGGTGCAGGACTCGGGTTCGGTATTACACAACGTTTCGTACGAAGGCCGCATTACCTGGTCCGATACCCTGAACGAAGCTATAAAAGGAGAAATTCTGCAGGCGCCTTTTGGTTCGGATGGCAAAACCAAATACCTGTTTGCCACTTCCCACAAAATTCACTGCCTGGACCGGAATGGGAAGGATGTTGAAAATTTCCCGTATTTTCTGCCCGATTCACTGCATTTGCAACGCCTTACCATTTTAGATTTTAATAAGAACGGCGACCATAAATTACTGGTAGATGATGAACTGGGGAATCTGTTCATGTTCAACGAAACCGGTGACCTGCTGCCGGGCTGGGAACCGCGCAGCCTCGATAGCCGCCTGGCAGTTGCGCCGCAGTATTTTAGGGTGGGCAGCAAAAATGTGATTGTGGTGGTGCTTGAAAACGGGCTGGTATATGCCCTGGATGAAGCAGGTGAAACGTATCCGGGCTTTCCTTTCAGCGTGCGGGCTAGCGTGCGTTCCGGCATGTTCGGGAAACCGGGCAGCAACCTGCAAAAATCGGAAATGACGCTGGTAACTTTGCGCGGCGAAGTAATAACCTTTAACCTGGCCGGCGAGATTCTGAAACGCCACCAACTGGTGCGGCCTGACCGTAATGCCACCTTTGAACTGATTCCGGAAAACGCCGGGAAATCGTACCTGATCGCGCGGCAGAGCCTGGGGCGGGTAACGTTGCTAAGCCCTGATTTTAAATTGTTGCTGGAGCGGAACTTCTTTACTTCGTCGCGCAAAATTGTGCAGTATTACCTGTTTGGCGGCGATAATGTTGTGTACGTAATTACCGAAACAGGCCCGCAGAAAACTTATCTTTTCGATGTAAAGGCGCAGCCGATCGGAAACCGCGTGATCGAGAACCGCAGCCCGGTAAAGTTGTTTTACAACGATATTACCCGCGAGTTCCAACTTTACAAGATATTCGGCCGCGAACTGAAAAAAATAACCCTCGAACGCAAGAATTAACCCTGAGTTTTTCAGCTGAAAAGCATAGCGTTTGTTGCCGGTTTTATAAAGTCGCTATGGTTTTCCCAGACTTCAGGCAGTGCGGTACAAACCGAAGTAATCTCATTTTTGAGCAAATAATTTTATTGGATTTTCCGCTGGAAAAAGAGTTGTGTAGTGCTGAAAAACGGTATGCTTTCAGCTGAAAAACTCCCGAGTCGGTATTTATTTGAACCAGCCTTTCCGGTAGAAAAAATAGATCTGGCCCAGGATCAAAGCACCCATTAAAAATAGCAGCGTTATGTAACCGTACGGCTGGTAAAGTTCCGGCATGTTCAGGTAATTAATGCTGCCGTCCGGGTTTTCGCGCGAGAAGTTCATGCCGTAAATGCCTACAATAAAACTGAGCGGAATGAAGATACTCGAAATAATGGTAAGTACTTTCATGATCTCGTTCATGCGGTTGTTGATGTTCGATAAATAAAGTTCTACCAAACTGCCCGACATCTCTTTGTAATTTTCTACCAGGTCTATGATCTGCACCGAATGGTCGTAGGTATCGCGGAAATAGATCTTCAGGTCATCCGGAATTACTTCGGGCGATGATCGCAGCAGTTCGCTTATTTTGTCGCGTTCGGGCCAGATGATGCGGCGCAACTTTACAATTTCCCGCTTTACCGACAGGATCCGGCTCAGAATTTCTTTTTTCGGCTGTTTGAACAAACAATCTTCCAGTTCATCGAGGTAGTCGCTCATTTCGGCCAGCACCGGGAAATAGTGGTCCAGCACCACGTCCATGATCGCGTAAGCCATGTAAACAACCGGCCTTTTCCGGATAATGCCTTTTCCACCCCGAATGCGCAAACGCAGCGGATTGAGGCAATCTTCGTAATCGCTCTGAAAGGTAAGTACGTAGTTGGGGCCGGTAAAAATGCTGAGCTGATCGTCGTCTATTAATTTTTTGGGAGTAAAAGTAACCATCCGCGAGATCATGAAAAGCGAGCCGCTTTCTTCTTCCACTTTGGGCCGCTGGTAATCACTGATCACGTCTTCGAGCTGCAGCGGGTGGATGTTGAAATCGCGGGCAATGTTTTCCAGAATTTCCAGGTTGCCGTAGCCGCGCACATCGAGCCAATGGCGCTGGTGCGGGCGTTGCTGCATGTAGGCAAAAAGTTCGTCGTAGCTTTCGTATTCTTTTTCTACCAGTTCAAATTCGTCGAATGAGATCAGGAACAAGCGGGTATCGAACGCGTTTTCGGGCCGGAAAAGGAAGCCTGGTTTTTGCCCGACTTTGGTGCTGATTTTGTTTTGCTGCAGAATGCGCGGTTTTACCATAAAAAAGGATACCGTTTAAAAAGGAAACGCCTGGATAAACCGGCCGTTTATAGTTTTTGGGTTTAGAAAGATAGCGTTTTCAGCCCGATTTAGTTACAAATTATTGCAGCAGGCCGGCTTGCACATCGTCCAGTTTTTCAAGGCGCGCCATAATTTTTTCGCTTAACTGTTTTCTGACTTCCACGGTTATCTCGCAGCTTATTTCAAAATGCTGGCTGGCCATCTGCAGGTCAAATTCCTTGATCAGGCTCATCACATCGTTCATTTGCGGGTACTGAAATTCGATCCTGATGAAAGCCGTTTCGTGTTTTTCTACGGTCTGGGCCTGGCTCAGGGCTTCGGCAGTGGCGGTTTTATAAGCGTAGATTAAACCGCCCACGCCCAGCTTGGTGCCGCCGAAATAACGCACCACAATTACCAGCACGTTGCTCAGACCCGAAGAGCGGATCTGGCCTAAGATCGGATCGCCGGCCGAATGGTTTGGTTCGCCATCGTCGTTGGCCCGGTACACTTTTTTAGCCGCACCCAGCAAATATGCATAGCAATGGTGGCGCGCATCAAAATAGGTTTTGCGCACTTCGGCCAGTTTTTCTTTTATGTCGGCTTCGGAATATACCGGGAAAGCGAGCGCAATAAATTTGCTGCCTTTTTCTTTATAAAGCCCTTCGGCCGGTTCGGCCAGCGTAATGTAGGTATCAGGATTTTCGGCAACAGTCAAAGCAATAATTTTTTAAGAAGAAGAAAACCACCGCAAATTTGCGTTTATTTACGCGTTTTCCGGTTATTTATGCATAATTTCGTTACTCAGGCAAAACTATCCATGGCAACCGGAATGGTTTCTGGAAAGATGCCCGATTTTTTCCCGGTTCTAATACCCATGCAGCTGCAAAATAACCGCTATTTAATTGCTATTGCTCCCGAAAGCCAGCCGCAGGAATTTGCCTTCGACCCTTTCCTTTTTTTACGCCAGGCGCATTTGCAAACGCAGGCCGAAGATGAGCAGCTGATTTTTCAGTTACTCGACCAGAAAACCAATAAAATTGCCGCGCACCTGCCTTTTTTTCTCGACGGAAAGGGCTTGGCTTACAGCCCCGGAAAAGCGCCATTCGGTTCGGTTCAGTTTAAAAAACGGTTGCCCGAAGAAGTCCTGGCGGAATTTCTGTTGCACGCAAAACGGTATCTGTTGGAGCAAAAAAACTGCCGCAACATTCAGATAAAAAGTTACCCGTTCGCTTACGCTACCCACGAAAGTGCGGTGCTTACCGATATTTTTTTAAAGCAGGGTTTCCGGGTCAGCCATTCCGAGATCAACCATCATATTGCCATAACTGAAGCGCCTTTCGAAACAAAATTGCATCCTTCGGCCCGCCGGCGTTTGCATAAATGCGTGAAAAACGGTTTTGCGTTTCAGGAAGAAGAAGTGAAAATATTGCCGGAAGTCTGGAATTTTATCCGGGATTGCCGCCTGGAAAGAAATTACGAACCGCCCATGCCTTTAAAAAAACTGGCCGCTTTATTTCAGGATTTTCCGCAGGATTTCCGGCTTTTTTCGGTGCGGCACCAAAACGAACTGGCGGCGGCCACCATTGCCGTGCGCATAAACGGGCAAACGCTTTATAACTTTTATCCGGCCAATCCGCTTCGCTTCAATGCTTTCAGCCCGGTTGTGTTTTTAACCGAAGGCTTGTACGAAGTTTGCCAGCAGGAGTATTTTGAAACGCTGGATCTGGGAACTTCGAATTTGCCGACCGGCCCGAATTTTCCGCTAATTGCTTTTAAAAAACACCTGGGCGGAGAACCCACTTTAAAACTTACTTTTGAGTTTAACGCTTAGCTGAATCTTGTAAATAAGAACTTCTGAAAGTACCTATGCAGCCCCTCGTTTCGGTTATTTGCCTTTGCTACAACCACGCCCGTTTTTTAAGAGAAGCCCTCGATTCGGTGCTCAACCAGACCTATCAGAACCTGGAAATAATAGTAGTAGATGATCTGAGCACCGATAATAGCCGCGAAATCATTGAAGATTACGTAAGGCGTTTTCCGCAAATCAAATACCTGCCAAACGCACAGAATCTGGGCAATTGTGTAGCTTTTAACCGGGCTTACAGACTTTCGAAAGGAAAATACCTGATCGATTTTGCCACCGACGATGTTTTAATGCCCGAAAGAATCGCCGAACAGGTGGCAGCGTTTGAAAAGCTGGATGAAAGCTACGGTATTTTATTTACTGATGCTGAATTCATAGACGACTTCGGCAACCATTTACTTAATTTTTACAAGCGCGATAAAAACGGCAACCTGGCCGAAAATGTACCCGATGGCGATGTTTTTGCCCACGTAATTGCCCGCCATTACATTTGTTCCCCCACCATGATCATGCGGCGCACGGTTTTCGATAAACTGAACGGCTACGACGAAACGCTGGCTTACGAAGATTTCGATTTGTGGGTAAGATCGGCGCCTGATTTTAAATATTTCTTCCTCGATAGAATTCTCACGAAACGGCGTATCCATGCGGCTCAGATGTCGCAGCAGCAATATAAGCCTAACGATAAGCAGATCTTTTCTACCATAACGGTATGCAAAAAAGCCCAAAAACTGCTGCGTACCGAAAGGGAAAAACAAGCCTTAAAAAAACGCGTAATACACGAATTGATCCAGGCAGTTTTTACGCGTAATTTTGAAGCAACACGTCAGCTTTACGGACTGCTGCAGGATTTAGGGCCGGTACCGGCAAAAATGAAAATGCTGGTTGCAATACATAAATTACCGTTCCCTTTTGAGCGCACCCGGCAGCTTTATCAGCAGATCCGGTTCGGCAAATAATACCTTTTTTCAGAATATGGAAGCCTGGTGTTTTTCAGGTTATGTATAATAATTCTAATATTTGACGGCGCTTTGAAACAAGAAGCTTTAAAAATCAGTTAGAAAATAGTATCTTTGGAGTTTACACAGCTTGATAATTATGATTGCAACGGCCATTTCGCGCGGCGAAGTTTTAACATACCTTGAAAAATTTCTTGATTATAACTTCGATTCATTGTTAAAAACGGTAGAGGATAGCTGGCAACCCGCTGACCTGCTTCCGGATTCCCGTTTCGATAATTTTCTGGATGAAGTAAAACAACTCCGAGAAAGAGCAAAAGACCTTTCTTATGACCTGATGGCGGTGCTGATCGGCGATACCATTACCGAAGAAGCCCTGCCAACCTACGAAAGCTGGCTGATGAGTACCGATGGTCTGACCAAAGACCCGAATAGCGGCTGGATGAAATGGATCCGTGCCTGGACGGCCGAAGAAAACCGCCACGGCGACCTGCTGAACCGTTATTTATACCTTTCCGGCCGCGTGAATATGCGCGAAATGGAAGCCTCAACCCAATATTTGATTGCCGATGGTTTCGACCTGCAAACCGGAACCGATCCGTATCGCGCCTTCGTTTATACTTCTTTCCAGGAAACGGCCACCAATATTTCGCACCGCCGCGTAGCTGCTTTGGCTAAAAAATCGGGCGACCTGATGCTGGCCAAGCTTTGCGGCAATATTGCTTCTGACGAAGCACGCCACGCAAAAGCGTATAAAGGTTTTGTAGAGAAAATTTTTGAAGTAGATCCGAACGGGATGATGATGGCCTTTGAAGACATGATGCGGAAAAAAATCGTGATGCCGGCTCATTACCTGCGCGAACTTGGCGTAAATATCGGCCAGACCTTCGGTCATTTTACCGATGCTGCTCAACGCATTGGCGTTTATACCTCTGCCGATTATACCGATATTCTGGAAGACCTGATAAAAGAATGGAAAATTGAAAGCATGACCGGCCTGAACGATACCAGCGAAAAAGCCCGCGATTACGTAATGGCGCTGCCGGCCCGTTTACGCCGCGTTGCCGAACGGATGCGCGTTCCGGAACTGCAATATAAATTCCGCTGGATCGAAGGGTAATTCCTCAAAATATTCTGATCAGAAGCTCCGGGTGAAAATCCGGAGCTTTTTTATTTATCTGAGCCAGGATTTATAGGATTAATGGATTGAAGGATTTTTTTTCGTTAAAAGGAGTAAAAAATCTAAAGTAAAATGTAGCAGGAAGAAAGGGCCAACCCCGCCAGGCATATCATTTCCTGCCTGCAGAACGTTTACTATTGGTGCAAAGGCGTAAACGTTTTTGTACATTTAATCAGGCTGCCTGCTGATCTTAAAATTTCCGACAGCTATATATATAGTTTTTTATGCCTGCAAACTACCGTTTTTCCGATTATATACCGCCTGAAGATAACGCTCCGGGTTTTGAAAGCCTGCTCAAGATCTTCCTGCAACTCGTAACCATGACCTCCGGCGACGTGCGTGAAGCCCTGGAATGGATGAACCAGCTCGATAAAGAGTATAACCTTACTTCCGACGATTACGGCATGGGCGATTTTCTGGAAGACCTGAAACGCAAGGGCTACTTAAGCGAAGATCCGGGTTCCGGTGAAATAAAAATATCCCCAAAAAGCGAACAAAAGATCCGCAAAAGTGCCCTGGAAGAGATTTTCGGCAAACTCAAAAAAGGCGGCAAAGGCAGCCACGCCACGCCGCACTCCGGCTTCGGTGATGAAGCCGGTACCGACCGCCGCGAATTTCAGTTCGGCGATGCGCTGGAACAGATCCAGATGACCGATTCGATCCGGAACGCACAACTAAATCATGGCCTTGGTGCAGATTTCTTCCTGACCGAAAAAGACCTGGAAGTAAACGAAACCGAGCACAAAACCAACGCGGCTACGGTGCTCATGATCGATATTTCGCACTCCATGATCCTGTACGGTGAAGACCGCATTACGCCGGCCAAAAAAGTAGCCATGGCCCTGGCCGAACTCATCAAACAAAAGTACCCGAAAGACACGCTCGATATTATTGTGTTCGGCAACGATGCCTGGCAGATTACGGTGAAAGACCTGCCGTACCTGAACGTTGGGCCCTTTCACACGAATACGGTTGCCGGGCTGGAATTAGCCATGGATCTGCTCCGTAAACGCAAAACCCCGAACAAGCAGATCTTCATGATAACCGATGGCAAACCCACCTGCTTGAAAGAAGGCCTGAAATACTACAAAAACAGCTTCGGCCTGGACCGCAAAGTAGTAAACAAAACCCTGACCTTAGCCGCGCAGGCCCGCCGCCTCAAAATCCCGATTACTACCTTCATGATCGCCTCTGATCCGTATTTGCAGGAGTTTGTAGAGGAGTTCACGAAAGTGAATAACGGGCAGGCATATTACAGTAGTTTGCAGGGCTTAGGGAATCTGGTTTTTGAAGATTACAAGCGGAACCGGAGGAAGCGGGTTTAAATTTGAAGATCTAGAAATGCCAAAATATCGGTCATCCCGAGCGAAACCGAGGAAACTTATAAAGCCATTATCAGGAATTTATTTCAAGATAAATTTAAAAGTCATTTCCCGCTTTGCTGAAATGCCATAGGAGTACGCATAAGTTTCCTCGGCTTCACCCGGAATGACGCAAAAGCTTGAGAAATAAAGCAATCAAAAATCAACTATCAGCAACAAATTAAAATGAACTATAAAGACATTCCTGCAAAGGAACTCCATCACATAAAAACGCTTGGCCAGTTGAAAGCTGCCGGGTACGAACCAAGATCCGTAAAACAGGAACTCCGCGATAATTTAATTGCCAAACTGCAGGTCAAAGAAGAAGTTTTTCCGGGCATTTACGGCTACGAAGAAACGGTAGTGCCCGATCTGCAACGCGCCATCTTGAGCATGCACCACATCAACCTGCTGGGCTTGCGCGGACAGGCTAAAACCCGGCTGGCGCGCATGATGGTAGATCTGTTAGACGAATACATCCCGGTAGTGGAAGGCTCGGAACTGAACGACGATCCGCTGCAACCGCTTTCGGTTTATGCCTTGGAGCAGATCAAGCGGCATGGCGATGAAACGCCCATTAACTGGCTACATCGTTCTGATCGCTACACCGAAAAACTGGCTACCCCGGATGTTTCCGTAGCAGACCTGATTGGTGATGCGGACCCGATAAAAGCGGCTACATTGAAATTGCCTTATTCCGATGAACGGGTTATCCATTTCGGTTTGATCCCGCGTTCGCACCGGGGCATTTTTGTGATAAATGAATTGCCCGATCTGCAGGCGCGGATCCAGGTTTCCTTGTTCAATATTCTGCAGGAAGGCGATATTCAGATCCGGGGCTTTAAGGTGCGTTTGCCATTGGATATTCAGTTCGTTTTCACGGCCAACCCGGAAGATTATACCAACCGGGGCAGCATCGTTACGCCGTTAAAAGACCGCATCGACAGCCAGATCATTACGCATTATCCGAAAAGTATCGAGATCGGGAAGAAAATCACGAAACAGGAAGCGAGAATTAAAGAACCGCAGAAAAAACTGGTGCAGACGCATGAACTGGTAAGCGACCTCATCGAACAGGTGGCCATTGAAGCGCGGACGAGCGAGTATGTGGATGCGAAATCCGGCGTTTCGGCACGTTTAACAATTTCGGCTTTTGAGAATCTGATGAGTGCCGCCGAGCGCCGGGCTTTGATAAACGGTGAAAAACAAACCCACGTGCGGATAGCCGATTTCCTGGCAGCAGTGCCGGCCATTACCGGGAAAGTGGAGCTGGTGTATGAAGGCGAGCAGGAGGGAGCCGGCATGGTGGCGCACAACCTGATGGGCAAAGCCATCCGTTCGCAATTCCTGCATTACTTCCCGGACCCGGACAAAGAGAAAAAGAAGAAAGACAAAACCAAGAACGTGTACAAAGCCATTACCGACTGGTTCAGTGAAGGCAATACCCTGGATCTGTTGCACGACGTGCCCGATAAAGAATATAAAAAGCTGTTAAACTCTGTACCTGGTCTCCGGGATCTGATCGATTTTTACCAGAAAGATCAGCCTGAAGATGCAAAGCTTTTCTTAATGGAATTTTGTCTGCACGGTCTGGCGGAACATTCGCAACTGAGCCGCAATCCGTTAACTGCCGGAACCCAATTTAAAGACCTGTTCAGCAGCATGTTCTCGATGCCGAGTTTTGGCAAAGAGGATTTTGATGAGAATTAATCCCACTTAAATCCTCCCCTAATTCAGGGGAGGATTTCTTTTGCCTGTCATTCCCGGCTCAATTGTGCTCAGAATGCCACGGTTACTATATAGCAAGCTTTGCTCTGATTCTATTTGCTAACCTACCAGCCAGTTCAGCGCATCGTTTCGTTCTTCGCTTTTAAACACCCGGATCTCGGCCGGTACCAGCGGCGAAACCAGTTTGGTAATAGCCGCAAGCCATTCTGGTTCGCCAATTATAGCCACGTGGCTGAAATCGTTGTAGTGCTTAATGTCCATTTTCAGGTCTTCCCAAATGGCAGGCAACGTTGGTAACCCCAGGTGCTCGATCTCAGCATAAAGTTTTATTTTGCCGAATTGCCGGATCCTGGTTTCCAGCGTAGGTTTGATCCGGTCGTAATCGGCTTTGGTAAGGGTGCCGCTGATCTTCAGGGCAATTAAATTTTCTTTCGGGCTTGGTAGTAATGCAATCATAAAGCAGTTTTTTAGGTGAAAATCATAGCGTTTTTTTACGATAAGCCTGTTCTGTTTAAATCATTCAGCCGCATGGGGTTTGCTTTTTCCTCTTTCATTTCCAGCTCCAGGAAATAGTTCAGGCCGGTACGGAGCACAGCAATAGCGGCCAGTTTGCCAATATCATCCCAGGTTGGGGCAACGGCAGTTTGCAGAATATCGGCGCCCAGTAAAAATTCCAGCGCCAGGGCCAGCGATCTGCCTAAATTGTGCCTGATCCCGCTGCGCGGAATAAAGGGAGTTTTATTCAGGAAAAGATCCCGCAAATAAAGATAGAACGCTTTTAAAGTGGCGAAACCTATGATCAAGGCCGCCCCCGCCTCCACGAAACGCGCCAGGTAAATGGTTATCATTTTAATGAATTCTTCCATGCAGGCTTAGCTAGTTGCCCCGGAATTATCCGGAAGCTTTTTATACCGGAAAGTACGTAATCAACGCAAAAAAGACTTTTCAGGCTGTCATTTCATTCCGGAATTGGAAAAACGAAATAGAATAGGACAATTCCTTCCGCCTAAAATGCTGCTAATTTTACGTAAATTTGAATTTTAAATTGGCAGCGGCAGATCAAAAATAAAGCCTGCTGCGTTTAAGCATTACCTATGAATAATTTCCTGAGAACCGCCGCCCTGCTCGCTTTTTGCTACCTTTTTACCTTTACGGCATCTGCCCAGAATCTGAAATTCGATGAACTGAAAACCAGTTTTACGGCTCAGAATTACCCGGAAGGTTTATTTGAAATGGTGGAGGCGAAAGGCTTTTACCGCGTAGATAAACAATACCTGCCTTATTGCGACCGGGTAATTTACGCGTATGTGAAAAACGACCGGCCGGTAATGTTTGTAAATCCAGTGGTTTGCCCCAAGCCGCAGCGCAGCGAAATTTTTCCGATGAAAGTGAAAAATGAACTGGAGCTGCAATACCAGAAAACCGGCCGCCCTCAGTTTGAAAGTTTGCATGAGCAGATCCGGAAAACCTGCAAAGCGCTGCCAGATGAAAACGGTACGGTTCCGGGCCCGAAAAGTAAAACTACCAAGCGCGCCTACCGTCACGAAGCCAGCGGAATAACTTTTGTGGTGATCAATACGGCCCCGGTGGCCTACATTTATTTGCTTAAATAAAGCTACCGTTTTTCAGGTTTTACGTATGGCCAAAAGAACACATTTTTGCCTGCATGAGCCTTGAAACCTACAACCAGAAACGCGATTTTAAGCAAACTCCCGAACCCAAAACCAACGGAAAAAGTGCCAAAGGCGCCCTGCGTTTTGTAGTACAGCGCCACGATGCTTCCAGCCTGCATTACGATTTCCGGCTCGAAATGGAAGGCGTGCTCAAAAGCTGGGCCGTACCCAAAGGCCCGAGTATGAACCCTGCCGACAAGCGTCTGGCCGTGGAAGTGGAAGACCATCCGTACAGCTACCGCACTTTTGAAGGCGATATTCCGGCGGGCAATTATGGCGCCGGGCACGTAGATATCTGGGACGAAGGAACTTACCACCACACCGAAACTTCCGATGAGCCCGAAGGCGAAAAAACGCTCCTGGAAGAACTGAAAAAAGGCCGCATTCATTTTGTGCTGGAAGGCGGAAAACTCAAGGGCGCTTTCACTTTAATGAAAATGAAGGGCCGCGGCGAAAACAACTGGCTCCTGCTGAAAAAAGACGATGCCTTTGCCGTGCACGAAACCTACGATCCGGAAGAACACCTGGGGAAAACGGTAGCGAAAAGTAAAAAAAAAGTAGCGGCCAAGATGGTAAAGGAAACTGAAGCTACAAAAGTTGCAAAAGCTGTAAAGCCAGCGAAAACCGGCATGCCGCACCACATTGTGCCCATGATGGCGCGCCTTACCGATAAGCCTTTCGATCATCCGGATTGGATCTTTGAGAATAAATGGGACGGTTTCCGGGCGATTGCCGAAGTAGAAAAAGGGAAAACGGCGCTTTACTCGCGCAGCGGAAATTCCTTTAAAGATCAATATCCGCAACTGGTAAAAGCACTGGAAAAATTACCTGCAGATCAGGTAGTTCTGGATGGCGAAATTGTGGTGCAGGACGAAAACGGCCGCGTAATTTTCCAGCATCTGCAGAATTTTCAGAACACGCCCACCGAACATTTATATTACTACGTTTTCGATATTTTATACCTGAACGGGCAGGACCTGCGGGATCTGCCATTGCTGGAACGAAAAAAACATTTGGAAAAACTTTTGCAAAATACCGGTCCGGTCCGATACAGCGAACACCGGGTTGAAAAGGGAATTGATTTCTTCCGGGAAGCCGAAAAGCTGAAAACCGAAGGCATCATGGCCAAAAAAGCCGACAGCAAATATTTAACCGGCAAACGTTCCGACGATTGGCTGAAAGTAAAAACGCACCTGCGGCAGGAAGTAGTAATAGGCGGCTACACCGAACCCAAAGGCAGCCGCATTCATATCGGGGCCTTATTATTAGGCGTTTACGAAAACGGAAAACTGCAATACATTGGCCAGAGCGGCAGCGGCTTTAACCGCGAAAGCCTGGAAATGCTGATCAGAAAACTAAAACCCTTGGAGCAGGAAGAATCGCCGTTTGCCGGGAAAGTGAAAGTGAGCCGGGAGGCCACCTGGGTAAAGCCCGAACTGGTGTGCGAAATTTCTTTTGCCGAATGGACTGCCGCCGGACTGGTGCGTCAGGCAATTTTCGAAGGGTTGCGCGAAGATAAAAAAGCCCTCCAGGTAAGCCGCGAACAGGAAGTTTCAGCCAAGGAGGTTGTAAAGGAAAAAGCGAAAAAAAACGGTAGGGTTTCGGGCTGAAAAACTATTGTTTAGCTTTCAGGATAATCGAACAAGGCTACGCTGTAGCGTTTCAGATCATAAATTTCCAGCACGCTTTCACAGATCTTTTCCCGGATCACCAGGATCAGGTTCAGGTGATCAGGCAGGTCAGCAAAAATATTTTCCAGCGCCGGGTTCAGGCCCTTGCCTTGCAGTTCCAGCGGCCCGATCTCATCAATTACAAGCCATTTAAGCTCGGGTAAGCGGCTGGCTTGCAGTAAAATTTTATTGGCCCAGGCAAACGTCTTTTCCGAAAAGGTATAGCGGCCTACCTGTTGCACCTCGGTTTCATCCAGGTCTGCTTCCATGGCTTGCCATTCCTGGGTGCGGATATTCTGGAAACAGCGTTTTTCAAATACGATCGGCGAAAGCAACCCACCCACATCCGTGCGGCCGCTGCACCAATGGGTCAGGCGGGTAGTCTTGCGACTTTGTGTAGGTCCGGTTATAAGAAAGATCTTGGCCACTTGTAAAAGAAAACGGTATGGTTTAGCAGGAAAAAACTGCTTAGGAAGGAAGTATAAATAATTGCCGGAAAGCCAGTTTTACGAACCTCCGAAGCCTTTTTAAACCCGGATTGTCTGCACTTTGCTGCCAGCTTTTTTTCAGGAGCGCACCCATTTCCGGCAGCAGGTTCACAATGGTTTCGAGTTCGGTTTGCAACTGGTTTTTTTTGCCGGCCAGCCACTTTTTCAGAATACGCATAAGCAACGGCGAAATTACAAAATACCACACCGAAACAATCAATACCGATCGGATCAGGATCTGAAAGATCTTATGTTGCGGTAAAAGTGCCGGCCCGATCCCGAAATAAGACTGCAGAAAAACCGCCAGCAAAACCAGCCATACAACTACCAGGCTGAACTGAAGTTTCAATCTTTTCTTTTTCGGCTTCGGTTCAATATTTAAAGGGAAGGTTGCGGCCGGCGAAAGTTCTTCTGCAGAAATTTCTGAAATAGTGGGTAAACGGGAGGGCAAATTTGCAGCCACCAAACCAATTAAGATACCCGCCAAAGCATGCACTGCTACATAAATAGCAGCCAGGTAAACCGTAAAAGGCCCGTTTTCCAGCCCAAGGGTCTGCGCAATTTTACCCATATATTCATCCAATGCCGTCCAAAGATCAATTCCGAAAACCAGCACCAATTTGCCAATATGCAGTAAAGCCGATTGTAATTGCGTAAAAAAACCGAACAGAAGGCAGTTGAGTCTAAAATTTTTGCCGGAAAAAAAGAAGAGTTCAGCGAGCAGGCCCTGGCTTAAAACCGCAATGTAAGCGGCCAGTGGCGCGTGTGGGCTGAGCATAGCCTTCACCAGCAAAACCAGGATGGTAGCTTTTAAAAGATCTCCCCGCCGCCGCCGGAACCGCGCCAGCAAACTTAAACAGCAAACGGCAATGCTCCCAACAACCAGGCCGGTAACCGGCAAATGCAAGGCATGCAGAATACCGCCCAAAACCCCTTCGGCCAACGCCCACACCGCAATAAGCCGATGCTGCAAGCGCATAGAAACGGTATCGGAAAGGGAGGAAAAACTCGGTGCGGTTGCCATGATTTTAAACGAGAGATGAGAAAATTAAGCCCGTTTGGTAAAGTTAAGCAAATTTCCAACATCCAACTTTCCGAATTTGGCTAAGACCCGCGGCTAAAACTGCTTTAAAAAAGAATTTGCAGTGGTTTTACCGGAAAGGAAATGGCCCGTTATCAATCGATGATCTGCAGCAATTGCCCTACTTTCAGCGTGGTGCCGGTACCGTTATGGATCAGGTTCTGGCCGAAATTTACTTTGTTGTTTTGCGTGCGGTAGGTGGCCAGCGTTTTTAAAGGCTCAGCCGATTGTTCAGCCGTTTCCTGGTTTATAGTGGTTACTACGCAGCGGGCGCAGGGTTTTACCGGGAAAAAAGTGGTGTCGCCGATGGCAAGTTCGGTCCAGGTATCTTCATCAAAAGCGCCGCCGCCGGTAAAAACCAGGTTCGGCCGGAAACGGTTCATGGGCAATGCTTCGGACAGGCGGCTGTTCAGATCATTCAGACTTTCCTGCCCGATCATCATGAACGGATAGGCATCGGCAAAACTTACCAGATCTTTGGGGCGGGCATATTCCGGGTCTACGTGGCGGATAGCGTTATCGGGCATATGCACCAGTTTGCAGGGCATTCCCAGGGCTTCCGAAAACCAGGCATTGGCTTCATTATTAACTTCAAAAGCAAAACAGACATCGTTCCAGATGCTTACCAGTTTGGTTTTTTCGTCGTTGGCCTCGAAAGGAATCTGTAAAGGAGGGAGTTTTTGTTGCTTGTGCGAAACCAGTAAACCAGCTGCCGCAATTTCCACCTGCAGCAAAGCCATATGGGCAAATTTACGTTGGGTCAGAAAGTTACCCTTTTCATCGATAAGCATCCAGCGGCGGTCGTATTGCAGGCCCCGTTTCTCCACGAGAGCTTCCTTTACCTGAATGCCGCCTAACGATTTGATGGGGTAAATATAAATGCCGGAAAGGGTATAATCTGCCATGGAAAAGTCTGGATGTAAGGCTGCAAAGCTACTTGAATTCCGGGCAATTTACGGGAAAATAAGGATACAGTTTTTAGGGATCAGAGGGCGTAGCTTTGCATTTGCATGTTTTTAAGCCACTGCTCTGCCTTCTTCACATCACCAAAAATCTGCATGGTAAAAGCATCGGTGGTGCGGCGGTGCAGATCCTGCGCCGATAATGCACCGGCTACGTTGGGAGCCAGTACGTGGGCAAAATACTGCAGGCCGGCTTCTTTTACCTGTGGTACCCAATTGCATTCCAAATGGTCGTTAGACCTATCCCAAGGCCCGAGCAGTTGCCGGTTGTCGTTTAAAATGTAGGCGTAATGTTCTTTCCGAACCACTTCCAGGATCAGATTGGCGCCTTTTATGATATTTTCATGCGAAACAAAACCAATCCAGTTCAGATATAGCCAATCGTTTTCTTTATCGTACTCCCATTGCAGGAAAGGTTTGTTCAGGTTATTTAATAATTCTTGCGGCATGCCTGCGGGTATAAAGGTGAGAAACTTGAGGCAAGTTATCGTAATAAAACTTCACTAAGTATATTAATACTCATTTCATTAGAAAAAGGATCGTCTTTCTTGTTTATTTTTCATAAACAAGAGCTGTATAATCCGTTGTTGTTGAAAAAAGACGTTTCTGTAGGAAAATTCTGAGCCGGCGAATTGCTGCATCTGACCGGAAAAACTTATATTTACCTGGTTCCGCTTTCTTAAAAATCCGCCATGACCCGATTTATTTTAAATCAGCAAAGCATCTGCACCAACCAGCCGCCGGGCTTGCCGCTGCTCGATTTTATCCGTTATCAGCAGCACCTGAAAGGTACCAAGATTGGCTGTCGAGAAGGCGATTGCGGCGCTTGTACCGTATTGGTTGGAAGCCTGGAAAACGGACACGTAACTTACCGCTCGGTTACTTCCTGTTTAATGCCGTTGGCCAACGCCGGGGGAAAGCATATTGTAACGGTAGAAGGCCTGAACCTGCCCGAACTCAGCCCGGTGCAAAAAGCCATTGTGGAAGAAAACGGCACGCAATGCGGTTTTTGTACGGTAGGTTTTGTGGTTTCGCTTTCCGGGTTCTGCATTTCTGAAAAAGCGCCTACCGTACAAAAAGCAATAGCGGCCATGGACGGCAATATTTGCCGCTGCACAGGGTATAAATCTTTGGAGCGCGCCGCCGGAAAACTGGTAACGAACCTGCAGGAAAAATCGGCGGAAAACGCGATGCGCTGGCTTGTAGAAAATAATTTCCTGCCCGCGTACTTCCCGGAAATTCCGCAGCGGCTGGAAAGCCTGCAAGCTGAAGAAGCTGCCGAAACGGTAGGGATTCCGGAGGAAAAAGTCGCATATTATATTGCCGGCGGTACCGATCTTCTGGTGCAGAAACCGGAAACGGTACAGCTTTCGGCAGTAAAAGTGCTTACCCGGGAAACCGGTTTAAAAGGTATTTCCAGCGATGTGGGGCAAATCATTATCGGCGGTGGCACAACGGTAGAAGAACTGCGCCAAAGCCCGGAAATGCAGGCCGCTTTTCCGGAACTGCATCAATACGTGAAACTGGTTTCTTCTACCCAGATCCGCAACATGGGCACCGTGGCCGGGAACTTTGCCAACGCTTCGCCCATCGGCGATCTGACTATCTGTTTTCTGGCTTTAAACGCTACCGTTTTTATCCGGAAAAATGAACATTTGCGCGAGCTGCCCTTGCGGGAACTTTATCTGGGCTATAAACAGCTGGCCAAAGATCCCGACGAAATCATTGAAAAAATCGCTTTTGATATTCCGGACGCAAACACGCATTTCAATTTTGAAAAAGTAAGCAAACGCACGCATCTGGATATTGCCAGCGTAAATTCGGCTATCAGATTAAAAACCGAACTGAACGTGATCTACGAAGCGCATTTTTCGGCCGGCGGTGTGGGCCCGGTTCCTAAATATTTAAACAAAACTTCGGCGTTTCTGCTCGGGAAGGAAATTGAGCCGGCAACCCTGAAAGAAGCTTCAGAAATTTTGCAAACCGAAATTGCCCCGATCAGCGATGCGCGTGGTTCCGAAACCTATAAACGTTTGCTGCTGCGCCAGCTTTTCTTTGCGCATTTCCTGAAATTATTTCCCGAAACGATAACCGCCGAAAACCTGCTATGAGAAACATCGATGCTTTAAATCACGTGCGCGGCGAATCGGTTTACCTCGATGATATTCCGGTGCGACAAGGCACGCTTTACGCCTGGGTTTTCAGTTCGCCGGTGGCGCATGGCAGGATCCTGAACCTTGATCTTTCAGAAGCCGAAAAAATGCCGGGCGTGGTAAAAATTTTTACCGCTCAGGATATTCCCGGCCAGAACCAGATCGGCGGCATTATTCCTGACGAACCGCTTTTAGCCGAAAGCGAAGTGCATTTCTGGGGACAACCCGTTGCCGTATTATTAGCCGAAACCGAATTACAGGCCCGACTCGCTTCGCATAAAATTCAGATCGAAATAGAAAAACTGCCCGTAATTACCGAGCCGCGGGATGCGCATAAAGCCGGGAAATTAATCATGCCGCCGCGCACCTTTACTTTAGGCAATACAGAAACTGCTTTTGCCGGTTGCGAATACGTTTTTGAAGGCAATGCCGAAAGCGGCGGCCAGGAACATTTGTACATCGAAACGCAGGGCGCTTATGCTTACGTGAAGGAAAATGGCAGCTTTTACGTAGCTTCTTCCACGCAAGGGCCAACGGCAGTGCAACGCCACGCGGCGGTAGTTTTGGGCATTAGCATGTCTAAAATTGAAGTGGATGTGATGCGTTTAGGCGGCGGCTTTGGGGGCAAGGAAGATCAGGCTACGCCCTGGGCAGTAATGGCTTTGCTGGGCACGGCTTTAACCAAACGACCGGTAAAATTAGCCCTGCACCGCCCCGAAGACATGCGCATGACCGGCAAACGCCACCCGTATTCCTCTGATTTTAAAATCGGTTTCGATAAAGAACTTAGAATTCAGGCTTACGAAGTTACGTTTTACCAGAATGCGGGCGCGGCCGCCGATCTTTCGCCTGCGGTGCTGGAGCGCACCTTATTTCACTGCACCAATTCCTATTTTATCCCGAACGTAAAGGCTACGGCTTACAGCTGCAAAACCAATTTGCCGCCCAATACGGCTTTCCGCGGGTTTGGCGGTCCGCAGGGCATGTTCGTGATCGAATCGGCTTTGGCACACGCGGCTGAAAAATTGGGCCTGGAAACCTGGGAATTGCAGGAGAAAAATCTGCTAAAAGACGGCGATGAATTTCCGTACGGGCAAATTACTGAAGGCTGCGAAGCGCAAAACTGCTGGCAAACCGCTGCTGAAAAATACGATCTGCCAAAGCTACGCGAAGAAATTGCTGCTTTCAACCAGCAACATAAATTCCTGAAAAAAGGTCTGGCTTTAATGCCCATCTGTTTCGGAATTTCCTTTACCAAAACGGCCATGAACCAGTCGCGCGCGTTGGTGCATATTTACCAGGACGGCAGCGTGGGCGTGAGTACCGGCGCCGTAGAAATGGGGCAGGGTGTAAACACCAAAATGCTGCAGGTGGCGGCTACGGTTTTAGGCATCGATCCCAACCGCATCCGCATCGAAACCACCAATACTACGCGCGTAGCCAATACCTCGCCCTCGGCTGCTTCTGCCACCGCCGACCTGAACGGGAAAGCGGTGCAAATGGCCTGCGAAGCTTTGAGAGAACGCCTGAAATTGCACATTGCCATTCAGTTAGATTTGCCCGAAAATACGCCGATCGAAATCCAGGATGAACAGGTTTGGGTGGCTGGCAAAACGGTAGAACTTCCGTGGGAAAAACTCGTATTTTCGGCTTACTGGAGCCGGATCAGCCTGAGCGAAAATGCGCATTACGCCACCCCGGAAATTCATTTCAATCCGGCAATTGAAAAAGGCCACCCGTTTGCGTATCACGTTTACGGAACTGCTCTGGTAACGGCCACCGTAGATTGCCTGCGCGGTACCTATGAGTTCGACAGCGTAAAAATTGCCCACGATTTTGGCTCGAGCATGAACACCAACGTGGACCTGGGGCAGATAGAAGGCGGGCTGGTGCAGGGAATTGGCTGGATGACGCTGGAAGAACTGCTTTTTAACCCGGAAGGCCGTTTGCTTTCCAATGCGCTTTCTACCTACAAAGTGCCCGATATTTACGCCGTTCCGAAAGAAATTGCCGTGCATTTTATGGCTACCCAAGGCATCAAACTGGCTATTTTCGGTTCAAAAGCCGTGGGCGAACCGCCGCTGATGTACGGAATCGGGGCTTATTTTGCCTTACGCAACGCCATAAAAGCTTTCCGCCTGGAAGCAGTACCAAGATTTTCTGCCCCGATGACGCCTGAAAAAGTATTGCTAAATTTGTATCCGGATTTCGGAACGTAATTTTAGTTTTTTGCTTCCAAACCCTACCGTTTTTACCCGTTAAGTTTTTATTTTTTGAATTTCATTTACAGCCGTTCTAATATTTTAAGGGGTTTGCTCATCTATGCTTCCGGCGATACGGTGGCGACGCTTTTGCAAAACCAGTTTTCCTTTAGCCGCATGCTGGGCATGATGGTTTTGGGCGCTACCATTTATGCTTTCGAGATCCCGAATTATTTCCGCTGGCTCGATGGCAAGCTGGTGAAGACCTATACCTTTAAAAATTCGCTGCAACGCACCTTGCTTTCGCTGGCTTATTTCAGCCCTTTATGGATTACACGCCACCTGTTTTTTATCAAGCTTTTTTCCGGTAATTTTCAGGAAATAACCTGGGACCTTTTCCGGATCGCAACAATTTCTTTTGTAGTGAATCTGCCGGTTTCTTTAACGGCCAATTACCTGATCCAGAATAAAGTGCCTTACCGCCACCGTTTTATGGCAAGTGCCCTTTTTTCGGCAGTTATGGCGGTTTATTTTGCGCTGGCCGCGAACTGGTTTAAGTAATGATTAATGATTATTCATTAACGGATAGTGATTAAGAAAGAAATTCGTTAATGGTTGGGTTTACTTTTGGGGCTGAAAAGGATAGCGTTTTTTATCATGGAAATAAAAGCGAAGCTGGCGGAGTAATTCCTGATTTTTATTAATTAAATGCCTTTGGGCTTATAATTTAATTTTGCATTTTTAACTTATTAGTTGCTCATTTATAATAAGTTAATAAAAGAATATTTATTGAAATACCGATTACTGAATAATGAAAGATCTACAGGTTTGGGAGTTTGTGCGGAAGCGTTTGCAGCGGGGGGCACCGGTAGCTTTGCTGGCAGTTTTACATCACGAAGGCAGCAGCCCCGGGCGGCAGGGTTTTAAAATGGCCGTGCGCATTTCGGGCGAAATGTGCGGCTCCATTGGCGGCGGCATCATGGAGCACAAACTGGTGGAGCTGGCTAAAAATATGCTGGCCGAAAACCAAACCAAACCGGTGCTGAAGCACCAGATCCATTCGAAACTGGCTGCGCAAAACCAGTCGGGCATGATCTGTTCCGGACATCAGTCGGTGGGCATTTATCCTTTACAGGTTGCTGATCTTCCGGAGGTTGATAAAATAATTACGGCTATTAAGAACCGGAAAAAAGGCGTGCTCCAGCTTATTGAAAAAGGCGTGAGCTTTTTTCCGGAAATGCACCAGCCTGTGCGTTATGGTTTTTCTTCGCAAAAGCCTACCGTTTGGCAATATACCGAAGTGCTGCCCGAACGCGATACGGTTTACATTGTAGGCGCCGGGCACGTGGCGCTGGCTTTCTCGAAAGTAATGAGCCTGCTCGATTTTGATCTGCATTTATTCGACGACCGCGAAGGGCTGGATACTTTTGAGCAAAACCAGATCGTGCACTTCAAAACCCTAACGCCTTTTTCCAAGCTTGCAGCCTTAATTCCGGAGGACGAGCAAAGCTACGTGGTGATCATGACCTTTGGCTACCGTTCTGACAAAGAAGCGCTGAAACAACTGGCCGGTAAAAAGTTTAAATACCTGGGTTTGATGGGGAGCAAAACCAAAGTAGACCAACTTTTCAGCGAGCTGCGCGATGAAGGCTTTACCGAAGAAACCCTGCAAAAAGTATTTTCCCCGATCGGGCTCCAGATAAAAAGCGAAACGCCCGAAGAAATTGCCATCAGCGTAGCTGCCCAGATCATTCAGATTAAGAATGGTTAAATGGTTTAATTGTTGAATGGTTAAATTGTTAAATGGCTTAATGGTTAAGTTTAAATAAAAAACGCTGCAGAAACTGCAGCGTTTTTTATTTAGTGGTTGTTTTATGAATACAATTTAATGATTACAACTTTCAATTCAACAATTAAACCATTTAACAATTAAACCATTCAACAATTCAACCATTAAACCGCCTTCTGTTTGGTGAGTTTTTTCCATTGGGCAATGTAGCGCTGGTTTAGTTTTACGTAGTCTTCGTTGCGGGCTTTTTTGGCCAGGAAAACCGATTCGTTGGCAGCGGCAATGGCTTGGTCGTATTTCTTTTGCTTGGCCAGGATCTTCGATTTTAAATGCACTGTCCAGTATTTCGGATCGATGGAAATGGATTTGTTGATCCATTCCAGGGCCTGGGTCAGGTTTTTGTCGTTGTTGTATAAGTAACCGGCCGCCAGGTAATATAAACTGTAGTCGGGCTCTTTCTGGTTTTTAATGCGTTCCTCAATTTCGGCCATTACTTTGGCATCTACTTCGGTTTCGATCCGGAATTTAACGGCGGTTTTGGCCCAAAGCAATTCCACATCTGCAGAATTCTGGGTGTAGTTGGTCAGGTCTATGGTGAAGGCTTCTACGTCGTTGGCATTTTTTTGAGCCGGCACATTGAATCGCAGCAAGTCGTTGGCCTGGTTGTAATTGTCGGATCCCCAAAGGCTTATGTCTTTGTGAATGATAATGGTCCATTGGTCGGCGCCGGGAATGGTATAAAGCGCATAAGTACCGGCCGGCACGCGGTTGCCTTCTAAGGTAACATTGTCGGCAAAGGTAATTTTAGTAGATTCGTTGGCACCGGTGCGCCATACTTTGCCGTAAGAAACCAGATCGCCGAAAATTTTACGACCCTGCACACTCGGGCGCGAATAATCGAAGGTAACATCGGTAAGGCCTACTTTCTGGGTCAGTTTGGCCCGGGGGCTGATGGGCGGCAATTCAACCTGGGCAAAGGCAGCATTGGAAAGCAGGAAGGTGAAGCTTAGCAGGAAGGAGAGGAGCAGGTAAGAATTTCGTTTGTACATATAAGTTGTTTTTAGTTAGCAATCGGTAATTCCCCGAAACTGGAAAATACCTTAAAAGGTTGTGGGCTGCCTTACTAAAACTTTGCCAAAAATTTAATGCAATAAAAAAGGCTGCCCTTAAAGGCAGCCTTTTTAGTTTTTCAGCTTAAAAGCATAGCGTTTTAATGTTGTTGCAATTGCAGTTTTAACAGGTTCGCATACAGGCCGTTATCTTCAGAAAGCGCTTCGTGCGAACCTTCTTCGGCAATCTGGCCGCCATCGATTACCAGAATTTTATCAGCTTTGCGGATGGTGCTTAAACGGTGGGCAATAATGATGCTGGTGCGGTCTTTCATGAGTTCGTCCATGGCATCCTGCACCAGTTTTTCGCTTTCCGAATCGAGGGAGCTTGTGGCTTCGTCTAATACCAGAATGGCCGGGTTTTTCAGGATGGCCCGCGCTATGGCAATGCGTTGGCGCTGGCCGCCGGAAAGCTTGATGCCGCGTTCGCCAACCACAGTTTCAAAACCTTCGGGGAAAGAAGAAACGAACTGGTACGCATTGGCTTTCCGGGCGGCTTCGGTAATTTCTTCCAACGTAGCGTTTGGTTTCCCGTAGGCAATATTTTCGCGGATGGTGCCGCCAAATAAAATGGTTTCCTGCGGTACAATGCCGATGTTGTGGCGCAGCTGCGTGAGATTGAACGCATTAATATCTTTTCCATCGATGCTGATGGTACCGCTTTGCAGGTCGTAGAATTTCATGAGCAGCTGCACAATGGTCGATTTACCGGCCCCGCTCGGGCCAACCAGCGCAATTTTTTCGCCGCTTTTAATGCTGAAGCTGATGTTTTTGAGTACCTGCACATCGGGGCGGGTAGGGTAGGAGAAGGCCACATTCTGGTAGGAAATATTGCCCTGTACCCGCGAAGCCGCGTTGTTGAACGGTTCGCTTTCCTGCACCGGTTCTTCGGTTTCGTCCAGAATTTCCAGTACCCGTTCCGAAGCGCCCAACGACACTTGTAACTTGCTGTACAGATCGCCCAAGCCGCCCACGGAAGCGCCAATGAATGTGGTGTACATCACGAAAGAAAGCAGCTCGCCGATAGTAATATCACCGTTTTGCACCAGCGTGGCGCCGTACCAGATAATGGCAATGATGCCCCCGAAAATGCCGATGATGATGAATGAAACGAACGCGCCGCGGTAATAGGAAGCCTGCAGGGCGGTGCGAACCGTTTTATTCAGGGCGGTGTTGTAGCGTTTTATTTCGAAGAATTCGTTTGTGAAAGCTTTTACGGCGTTGATGGCTTGCAGCGTTTCTTCCACGATCACGTTCGTTTTAGCGAGTTCATCCTGGGTGCTGCGGCTCAGTTTTTTAATGCGCTTCCCAAAAACCATGGCCAGCACAATGATGAACGGAAACGTAGCCAGCATGAATAAACTCAGTTTCACCGACATGACCATGATGAAAACTACGCCGCCGACCAGGGTGATCACCTGCCGGAAAAGTTCGGCCAGGGTGATGGAAAGCGTGTCTTGTAATTGCCCTACGTCGGAAGTGATGCGGCTGGTAATTTCGCCTACGCGCCGTTTTTCGTAAAATTGAATGGGCAGCGTCATGAATTGCCTGTACAAGCTCCGGCGGATATCGGCTACGGCATTTTCAGAAACCTGGGCGAAGAAATAGATGCGGAAAAAAGAGAAAATTCCCTGCAATAAAATTACCCCGAACAAACCCAGCGCAATCAGGTTGATGTCGTTCACAAACCAGTCGGTTTTACCCATAGCCGAATCGACGAGCTTGCCGGTTACGAGGGGGAAAACCATGAAAGTGGAGCTGGAAAGCAATAAAAAGAAAAGCCCGATGATGAATTTGGCTTTGTAAGGCAGCACGTAATTAAAAATGCGCAGTCCTTTTTTGAGGTTCTCTTTGGTAAGAGGTTTTTTATTTTCTTTATCGTCAGCGCTTCCGTTTCTGGAAGGACCGAATCCGCGTTTTGCCATTCTCTGCTTTTGTATTAGTTTTTTTGCCTGAAAGCATAGCGTTTTGAGCTTTGGTTGATCTCAGGGAAAAATCGTGCAAAGATACGGAAATTTAAGGAGTTTTGCTTGGAAAGCGGTTGGCCGGAGTTTTTTAGCTGGAAAGGATAGCGTTTCTACATCGCCTTTGGGAATGGCAGCAATCAGGTTGCGGGTGTAATCGTTTTGGGATTGGTTGAAAACGCTATCAAAACCAGCCTGAAAAGTGCACCAAGCTATAACAATTTAAATTAAAAGAGCTTTCAGTCTTTAAAATACTTTCTTCCATACCGGTCTATATATCCCATACTATCTGGATCATCAAAAATAGTATGAACTTTTATTAAGCCGTTTTGTAAAATTGCCATTACTTCAGTACCCGGAGGCAAGTTTCCTGGAGGAAGTAACTCTTCTCCATTTTTACTTATTAATCCCATATAATCTTTTTGCCATACGCCGATCATTCCATTTTTATACTTTTCTATTCGGGTATATTTTATTGGCGTAATTTCTTCTCCTAGATGATTAGTTAATCCGTAAAACCAATCTCCTGAAAAAGTGTGCCTTGCAAATGCAATATAAAGGACAGAGTCAAGCGCTTCAATAGATTTAAATTTAAAAGGAACTACTATACTATCTTTCTTATTTATTACACCCCATTCGCCATTCTTATTTACAAAAGCATAACCATTGTAGAAGGATTTTGCATTATCATATTTAAAAGGTATCGTCAAAATACCATTTACATCTATATAACCTTTTGGTCCATAACCTTCTGAAAAAGCTGTTACCAAGTAATTTGAAACCGGTGCCAATCCTTCACTAAAGCTATCTTCTAAGTAATAATTATTTTTTACAATCTTTATATAAGGAGATTCAGGTTGAATAATTGCTAAATGGAATTTATTTTGTTCTTTTAAATAGTAGCAATTCTTATAATACTCGTATCTTATATATTCATAAGTTGTATCTAACACACTTTTGCCTTCTTTATTTATTAAAGTTATTCCACTTTCATTTTTTACAATTGCAAATCCTCTTCTGAATTCACTAGCCTCTTTGTATATAGGCTTGATTATTAATTTGCCACTTTCATTAATATATCCCCATTTTCCGTCTTTCTCCACAGCCGCTAAGTTTTCCGAAAATTCTTGAGTAGAATTAAATTGTGGCTTAACTACTATTTCACCTTTTTTATTTATAAAGCCGAATTCGTTATCCTGTAAAATACATAGAAGTCCATTTTGAAATTTGCCTGAAACTAAAGCTTTTGATGCAAAAATGATTTTACCAGAAGAATTAATTAGATAATTATCAAATTCATCAGTAGCATTAAAATAGCCTTCTCCTAAAGGTTCTATTTTTAAATACTTAACAGGAAGAATTTGCTTTCCTGAGCTGTTAAATAAGCCATATTTTTTATTGGGAGAATAAATTTCGTTTGAAACTCTTATATAAAGTTGAGTCTTATCAGTGTCCTGAATAAGTTCTACCCAACTGTATTTTGTTGGTACTATTTCTTGAGCTTTTTTATTGATTATTCCCCATCCTGAATTTGTCCGTACACGAGACAAGCCTTGATAAAAGGAAGAAATATCGGAGTATCTGCTTTTAGTTAATTCTTCTCCTTTAAAGTCGACAAGCCCCCATCCGTTTTTATCATGAACTTGTCCGACATTATCATGAAATGGTTCTGTTAACAAATATTGTGGCCGAATCTTAATTGCGCCTGTACTATCTGCATAGCCCCATAACTTTCCTTCCCTGAATGGGATTAATATAGGCAACTTTGATTTTCCCGAATCCGAATTCTGTTTAGCTTCAGTAATTTTTTTAACTGAACAGGATGAAATTAACCCTATACATAATAAAAGAAAGTTGTAAAATAATAATGAGCGCTTCATTCTAAAAAAGTCAATTAGCTTGTTCTACACTTCAACGTTGTTAGTGATTTAATTAGAAATTATTAACCGTAAACAAAATTCAAAAACGCTAATATTCAGCACCAAAAACGGCCAAAGCTAGGTTTACGAAGCCACCGGCAATAACGCCACTACATCTTCCGGGTGTTTTTTAGAAATGAACCACAAGCCCATAAAGGTCAGGAAGCCGTTGAGCATCAGAATTTCGAACCCGAATTTGTAGCCGAAATGCCATTTTCTGCTAATGAAATAGTTTTTCCCGCTAAAAGCATAGCGTTTTTGCTAAAGCTTTTTCAGGGAAAAATCGAAGATACGGAAATTTAAGGAGTTTTGAGTTTGGAGTTTTTGTGGCAAAAAGGATAGCGTTTAATATTATCCAAAACTCAAAAGGCTGACGGTTTACTTCCGTCAGCCTTTTGAGTTTTAAAACCAGTTTCCTTATTCCTTTATTAACTGCAGGTGCTGAGCCCCGTTGCTCGTGATCAGCCGGGCAATGTAGAGTCCGCTTTTTGCCTGCTCCGGCAACCAGGTAATTTTAACCTGCTGGCCTGCTTCGGCGCTGGCAGTTGGCCAGCGTTTTATAAGCTCACCGGCGAAATTATATATTTCCAGGGTGTAATCCTGCGTTTCCGGGAATGTTAAGGCAAGGGTAGTGCTGCTGGTTAAAGGATTTGGATACGCCTGCCACGAAGCCAGAGATTGACTAGCGGAATTTGGGGTAAGGGGAAGGGCTATGGAAGGATTTGATGTTTCCTCCAGCTTAACGATCCAATAGTCGTAGCCGCCCTGATTTGGCTTGGTCTTGTCGCCGCTTACCGGAGAATCGGAAATGCCGCCTACTATGTATTTGTTTGGATAGCCTCTGTCCAGGGTAGTGAGTTGATCATCGCCACTGCCCCCTAAGGTTTTGTCCCAGAGAATGTTGCCGGTAGAAGAAATCCTGATTACCCAGAAATCATCGGTGTTAATAGTGTTGTCTCTGGGGGCTTCCGTTTTGTCAGCGCCAATATCCGAATCGGAGCGGCCTCCTAAAAGAAAACCTCCGTCTTTGGTTTCCACCATTGCTGTAAGCGCATCATCGCCGAGCCCACCAATTGTTTTATCCCATTGAATAACGCCGGTAGCATTTATTTTTACCACCCAGTAATCGCGGTAATCTGAGAAAAAGCTTTTATTGGGTTCTGTTTTATCGAACCCGGCCCCGGAATCGGAAGAGCCGCCCAGCAAAAAGCCGCCATCTTTGGTACTAACCATGGCCGCAACGCTTTCCCCTTGCTCTCCGCCGACACCGCCGATGGTTCTGTCCCACATTTTCTTGCCTTTGGAGTTTATTTTCACTACCCACATATCAAACTCGCATTCATCTTCGCAAAACCGTTTCTGGGGGTCTGTTTTGTCGCCGCTTACTACCGAAACGGATGCGCCGCCCAGCAGGTAACCGCCATCCGGGGTTTGCAGCACTTTAGAAAGAAGGTCTGCAGAATTACCGCCAAGAGTTTTATCCCAGGATTTACTTCCTGAACTGCTCAGTTTTACCACCCAGTAATCGTTGGCGCCCCGGGAGGGTTCGGATTTATCTTTGCCAATGCCGGAGATGGACCAGCCGCCCAATAAATAGCCCTCATCTTTCGTTTGGATAATGTCCCTCAAACCATCGGTACTCATTCCGCCTAAGGTTCTATCCCATTGTTTCTTTCCTTTGGAGCTGATCTTTACAACCCAGTAATCATTGCCGCCCCGACTGCCTTTCGATTTGTCGCCGCTTTCCGGCGAATCGGAGGAACCTCCCAGGATATAGCCGCCGTCGCAGGTTTGCCGGATAACCTCTAAAATATCGCGTCCGGAGCCGCCAAACCGGCGATCCCATTCTTTTTTGCCCTGGGAATTGAGCTTTACGACCCAGTAATCCATGCCTCCCCGGCTAGCCTGCGTTTTGCTTCCGCTGATGCCTGATTCGGAAGAACCGCCCAGGATATAGCCGCCGTCGTCGGTGTGCTGCATAAACTCCAGTTCATCGTTGCCGGTGCCTCCGAAGTTCTTATCCCATATTTTTGTCTGCCCATTAGCAAGCAGCGAGAGCAACAGGAAAGCTGAAAGTAAAGAGAAAATGCGATAGTTTGAAAAAGCGTGAATGGCGTTGCCGCAAGCGGCTTTAAAGGGAGCTAAATTTCTAATCATAATAAAGAATAAAAATGTATAACTTTAAAAAAGGACAGCAGGAGATTTACACCCAGGAAAATGGTATTTAGTGTGCTTGAATCGGGAGGATAGGATTACCAGGGCGTAAATGAAACCACCCAATTCCTGCGTTAAAAGGAAGGGTGTAACCGAAGCGGATGCTACAACAGGTAACTTTATCTGGTAGTACGCTTGTTCTTTTCAGAAAGGATAACAAATTACAGGAACGGACATTAAATTCATGTTAAGGAAGCAGGTTCCCCTTTGTAGCCCCTTCTCATTTTTAGTTCTCAGACCAATTGCAATCTGACAAAACCCTTAAAACTACCGTGAATTGTATTATACCTATTTAAAGCTGGTGTATCCTTGTTTTCAATATTGGTTACGAATACTGCCCAGTCGTATAAACTGACTCTCCTTAACCTGACGAGTAGCACCATAGTTTTAGACCAGATTATAAAAGGTAGAGACGCAATGTTTTGCGTCTCCAATCGAGGTAGAAGAATTAAATGGGATTAGGGCTTCCGGCATCTGAAAAACGCAGAATATTGCTCCCTACACACGGTAATGGTCGTGAAGGTTCTTTAGTTGTAAGCTAAAGGTTTCCGGTTCTTCTCTAAGAAACTGAGGTCTTGAATTTTAGGATAAATCAACGCAAAAAAACAGGAATTCGAATCCCTAAAACAGCCAAAAAAAGCCCTGAATTGCTGATGCTGTGCAATTCAGGGCTTTTTATTTCTTCCTGGAAAATAGTGTAAGGCTTAGCTCATAAGCCGAAACAGTTAACCTGCTTCTGGATTTCTGGCGAAAGCCTACAGTTTACGATGCTACCGGCATGAGTACGGTTACATCTTCGGGATGCTTTTTGGAAATAAACCACAAGCCCATGAAAGTCAGGAAACCATTTAACATCAGTATTTCGAAACCGAACTTATAACCGTCGAACCAGATCTCAGAATTTTCATTGGTAATGTAAGTAAGGATGGGGCAGATAATGCAAACTAGCGGTACCAATTTATCGCGGAGGTGGCGTTTGGTGAAAAGCCCGAAAGCATACAAGCCAAGCAGTGGGCCGTAAGTATAGCCGGCCACTTTAAACACGGCAGCAATTACACTCTGGTCGTTTATAGCCCGGAAAATGAGAATCACGAGCATGAGCAGAAACGAAAAACCGAGGTGAACCAGGTAGCGGTACCGTACGCGCTGGTGTTCGTCGCGGTTGGCAAAATCAAGAAAATCGACGCAGAAAGACGTGGTTAAAGCTGTTAAGGCCGAGTCGGCGGAAGCGTAGGTAATGGCTACAATGCCGATGATGAACGTAACGCTGGCCAGTACGTTGAAATGATTCAGCGCCAGGAATGGGAACACATCGTCGCCTTTGGCCGGTAACTGAATGCCTTTGGTATCGGCGTAAATGTATAGCAAAGCGCCCAAGGTCAGGAAGAAAATATTTACCAGCACCAGAATAATACTGAACCAGAACATGTTTTTCTGGGCTTCGCCGATGTTTTTACAACTCAGGTTTTTCTGCATCATGTCCTGATCAAGCCCCGTCATTACAATAGTGATGAAGGCCCCGGAAAAGAATTGTTTCAGGAAGTATTTGCTGTCTTTTGGATCCCAGAAAAAGGTTTGGGAATATTTACTTTCCGAAATGGTGGTTACCATGCCGTCAAAACTCAGGTTAAGGTCCTGGGAAATGAGCACAATGGTGGTGCCTACGCAAATAAGCATGGCCAATGTCTGGAAAGTATCGGTCCAGATAATGGTTTTCATACCGCCCCGGAACGTGTAAACCCAGATCAGCATTACGGTAATTAATACTGAAAGCCAGAACGGTACGCCCAGCGGATCGAAAACGGCCAGCTGTAAAACCAGCGCCACTACATAAAGTCTTAAGGCCGCGCCAATGGTTCTGGAAAGCAGAAAGAAAAACGCGCCGGTCTTATAACTCCAGAAACCAAAGCGCTGCTCCAGATAAGTATAGATCGAAACCAGGTTCAGCTTGTAATAGAGCGGCATTAAGATCGTAGCAATTACCAGGTAACCGAGTAAATAACCCAGCACCAATTGCAGATAAGAAAAACTATTGGTGGCAACCGTGCCGGGAATGGAAATGAACGTAACGCCGGAGAGCGACGTGCCGATCATACCGAATGCTACAATGTACCAGGGTGATTGTTTGTTGGCGAGAAAAAAGGTTTGCGAATCGGTATTCTTGCCGGTGAGGAAAGAAATAAAGATCAGAATGCAGAAATACGCGGCGATGATGCCGATAATAAGCGTTGGCGACATGGAAATTCCTTTATTGCAATGGGCAAAGATAAGGAAATCAGGGATTTTAGCTTATGGTTTGTTTTTTCTTCGCTGAAACGGATGTTTTTTTAAGAAAGCTGTTGGTATTAGGGGAATTATGATTGGGGATTTAAAAGATTTGGTGTTTTTTTGGTTTGAAAGGTTAGTGTATTTTTTAATCGTCATCCCGACGAAAGGAGGGATCTAGTCAAGCTAATATGTTAGTTTGCAATTGAGTTTTATGCCTAAAAGGATACCATTTTTATAACTGGCTTTTAGCTTTCAACCTCTAACTTTTTTCTTTCAAATTTGCTTTCTCCCTCAAGCCGGGTGGCTTCGTTTAGCTCCGCTGAATCTGTGATTTCTGCGTTCGCGTCTTCTATTCAAACTGGCCTTGCGGCCTGCCTAAAGGCACCGTATGAATAGGAGGCCGCGCACGCAGAAACTGGTGTCGGTTTATCTTCGTAGCTGACTTTCTTTTATTTTAGTTTCTCGGATAACGTGATTTTCTGGGGCGCTGCGCTGGCGATATGTGTGAAAATCAAATTAAAAATAATCCTGTCTATCTTTTAATCTTGTAAATCGTGTTCAGACAAAAAAACACCATAATCAGATAAATCCCAATTCAGACAGTATTGATCGGGAATGCGTGCGGACAGGTCGCGACCTGTCCCTACATCGTCACGCTAATCATAAGGATCATAAAAATCACAGTTCAGACAATTGTCCTGAAAATCCTTGAATCCTGAAAATCCTGATCAAAAAAAGCCCTCCCCTGAATTAGGGGAGGGTTGGGTGGGTTGATTTCCAGGCTGCCGAATTTTGCTGACAGGTTCCTTTGCAGGTTTTATTTCAGATTTATAACCCGAAATACGGATTGCGGCCGAAGCCGGAATTATAGGAATTGTAATTGTTGAAATATGGTGAACTGTATGGATTTCCGTGGGAAGTACGAATGCTGCCGTGCACGGAAAAGTTTTCGCTGAACTTGTAGCTGGCGTTGAATTCGGTACCGTAGCTGGCCGGCATTTTAAGACCGTTCATCAGTTCGGGCTGGCCGGAAATACCGGAAAAGTCGCGCCACACGCTACCCGATAAACGTAATTTGTCGGAAACATCGTAAGCGCCGCCTACATGCACCAGATAATGTTTGGTAGCCATAGGTGGACGGTTTTCGTTGGCAAAAGGCGCGAAATTGCTGTTCAGATACGTTACGCTGGAAAACACGCTGAATCTGTTGTTCAGGCGGTAGTACATGGCCGGCGATAAATACGAAGCATGGCCGTAATTGCTGAACATGGTGCCGGCCGATAAGCTGAACGATACTTTTTGCGGCACTTGCCCTACCGTTTTTACTGGCGCAACAGGAGTAGTTTTCGCAACGGAATCGGAGGAAAGGGTTGTTGCAACTTCCGGAACAGCATTGGTTAAAGCCGCTTTTTCAGTTTGCTGCGCGAAAGCGGTAAAGCTAAGGGTAGCGGAAAGGGCAATAAAAGTAAGTTTCAGTTTCATAGGTAAAAGTATTTGCCGTGCGAGAGCAAGTTACAAAATTCTGCGGTTCTTTCCTTTAACGGAAATCTGGCCGGAAAAGTGTGTTTCTGAATGCCAGGTTTTATCCAGGTTTGTCTGTTTCACCATGTGGTCAATGCCACAGTTAAGTGCATTACGATTAGGGATTTAAAATAGCACTTGAGCCCATTGAAAAATTAGCACATTATTTCAGCCAATTATCGCGCAGTTTTTTTGCCGATTCCGATAGCGTTTTGCCGGTTTTTTCGGTACTGACCACTTCTATATCCGGATTTTCAATTAAAGTTACCGTGGCTGTTTTTACCTGGCTGCGCTGCATAAATTCTAAGGTTACTTTATTGCCGGGCTTGTGTTTTTTGAGGATGTTTTGGAGGGTTTTGGCGCTGGTTATTTTTTTGCCATCCAGTTTTAAAAGCACGTCTTCGTTTTCTAGCCCGGCCTGGTATAAAGGGCTGCCGCGTAAACTGCCGGCTTGCATGGTGGCACGGTTGCTGGCAAAAGAAAGCGGCGCAAAACCCAAAGAAGCTTCGTTTGGTTTTTCGGGGCGCAGCTCCAGCCCGGCGTTTTTCAGGAGCGGGTTAAAATCTATCGGCGCGTGCCCGTAAACGTATTTCTGAAAGAATTCGCTGGCGAAAGATTCGTTTTTGGTTAATTCGGCCAGGGTTTGTTCCAGGTCTTTGAGCACGTATGGCTTTTGCGTTTTGCCGTATTTCTGCCAAATGGCGCGCATATAATCGTCTAAACTTATACCTGCAAATTCGGAACGTAGAGTCAGATCTAAGGCTAAGGCTAGCACATCGCCGTGCGTATAATAAGAAACGAAAGTGTTCAGGCGGTTGGTATTATCTACAGATCGGGCGGCATCTACAAAAGGGGCTTGCCGGCTCATTTCGGCCGGAGAATAAAGATCTTTGCCGGGCAGCAGCAGGAAATTGTTCAGGTTGTTGCTCAGAACTTTGGCGTAATCATCTACCGAGAGTAAACCGCTGCGGCATAAAAGCAGATCGCCGTAATAATTCGTGAATCCTTCGGCAAACCAGAGTGCATCGCTTGAGTTGGCATCGGCAAAATTAAAAGGCTCCAGGTTTTGCGGACGAATGCGCTCTACATTCCAGGCATGAAAAAATTCGTGCGAAACGGTCCCCAGATTATCTTTGGCGTGGGTTTTTAAAGGCCGGGAGGAAGTAAGGATGGTAGAGTTGCGGTGTTCCATGCCATCGCCGGCGGCGTGCGGCATGTAGCAGCCAATAAAGGTGTAGGTTCCGAAATCAAAAGCCGGTAATTCACCGAAAACGTCTTTGGCTTCCTGCACCATTTTTTTAGTATCCTCAACGTATTTATCGAATTCGGCGGCGGAACCATTATGGTGCAGGGCGAAGCGGATGGTTTGGGTTTTTCCATTTTCCTGGACCGGCCATTCGCGCCACATAAAGTCGGCTATTTTAACGGGCGAATCCATTAAATACTGGAAACTCGGGGCAGAAAACGTGTTTTTAGCAGTTTCGGGTTTAAGCTGGGTGGCAATGGTCCAGTTCTTTCCGGCGGGAATCTCGAATTTTACGAAACTGGGTTTCTGGTCGAAAACCGGGGCATACATAAACGTGGCCGGGGCATTTAAATGGGCATGCGTTTCATCTACTGCGGCGTAGGTGCCATCCGGCCGGTCGGCAAATAACGTGTAGGTGATTTTAACAGTACCATTGTGGCCCGTTACATTCCATTGGTGCAGATTGGGACGGGTTATTTTCAGCGTTTCGCCTTTGGAATTGGTGGCTTTTACGGCATATACATTTTTGGCAAATTCGTGCAGCGCATACCGGCCCGGTGAACTGCGAGCCATGCGCACTTCCAAAACTTCTGCAGGTACGCCGGTAAATTCGGCCGTAATTTCGGCTTCGTGATGCACTAAATTGGGAAACGAAACGGTGTAATTGGTTTGCGTTTGGGCTAGTAAAAGGGTAGGAAAAAGCAGTAAAAAACTGGCGGTAGAACGCAGTAATATTTTTTTCATAGTACGCAAAAGCTTGGAACAGGGAAGATAAGAAAAAATGGCGGAATGTTAAGTTTACAAGGTATATGAAAGCAGTTTTTCAGATGAAAACCATAACGTTTTCCGGCGGGATTTCCGGTCGGTTTCAGATCCTGAGCATTACCGTTTAAGGTAAACTGCCCCGAAAATAAGATCGTGATAAAAATGTTTTTTTTGCTTTTGTACCAGCGGAAATTTTTCGAAAGCTTTTTCAATTTCGGGCAGGCGGTTTGCCTGTAGGTTGGCGGTAAGTTTGAAGAACAGTACCATGGATTTGAGCAGACTTTTTTGCCAGTACCGGGTAGCGTTTTGCGGCGCAAAATCGGCCAGGAGCCAAAGCCCGGCTGGTTTTAAATGCGTGTAAAGTTTATGCATGAGTAGCTGCAGGTTTTCAGGCTGAAACAGGTCGAGCAGGAAACCGGTAAAGACCACATCGAACGTTTCTTCGCGCTTTAATTCCTGTTCGGTTCCCAGCCGGAATTCTACTTTTACAGCAGACTTTCTGGGGCTTTTTGCATAGCGTTTTTGACTTTGTTCCAGCATTTTTTCCGACGCTTCGAGGTAAAGGATCCTGCTTACGTTGGTTTGCTTCAGCATTTCTTCCAGAATCCAGCCCGTGCCACCACCGATTATTAAAACGGTGGCATTTTGGGGGATAAAAGGCAGCAGCCAGGTTTGGGAATTCTGAATGCTGCTGCCGAAAATAAGTTTGGCGAGCGGGTCGTAAAAAGGGGCTACAAAGTTGAAGTTGTTTTGCAATGTTTTTTGTGGCGAATGTAAGGGTTTTTTGGTTTTAAGGTGTGGGAAGTGTTGGTACTAAATAGTAAGCTGTTGATTTTTTCAGGCTGAAAGCATAGTGTTTTTCTCGGTCATCTCGACGAAAGGAGAGATCTCATCAGGTTTGTAGAAAGTTAGCTATTGAGTTTTTTAGTTTGAATAGTGTTTTACCCCACCTAAATAGCTAAATCAGAGGGAAGCTTTTTGGCTTCTCAATTTCATTGCAGGTTTCAACCCATAACTTTTAACTTTCATAGTAAGCTTTTTCCCTCCAGCCGGGTGGCTTCGTTTCTGCGTTCGCGGCTGCAACCCTTCCTGCCCTGGCAGGCTGCCTCGTTCCTCGGCACCGGAAGTCTTGGAGGCCGCTCTCACAGAAACTGGTATCAGCTTCCCTTCGTAGCTTGCTTCTTTTTAGTTTAGTTTTCCGGATAACGTGATCTTCAGGTGACGCTGCGCTGGCGATATGGGCAGAAGAAGTTGGAAGAGAAATTCTGTAAATTATTTAATTCTGATAATTCAGATTCAGACAAAAATCCTGCCCATCCAGTAAATCCTTAAAATCGTGTTCAGACTTCATTGCCGGCTGATTTAGCTGACGGTTTTAGGCTCCCCTGAAATAGTTGTTGGGTGGGGAAACACAGACTTAAACGCTAGAAGTGCCTGTCGTAAATTTCTTCCATTTTGGTGAAGATAAATTCGGTGGCTTGCTTGCGCACATTTTCGGAGGTTCCTTCAAAAACTTCCCGGAACTCTTCGATCTTATCTTTATAAAACATGGAAAAGAAAACGGTGCCTACTGGTTTGTTATCCGTTTCGGAAGCGCCGGTTTCGGCCAGCCCGGTTACGGCAATGCTGAAATCGGCGTTTAAAAGTTTGTGCAAACCCATTACCATTTCATTGGTAACTTGTTGGCTTTCGGCGGTATAAAGTTCCAGGGTTTTCTTTTTTACGCCCAGCAAGGTTTGTTTTACGCTTTCGTTATAGGTTACAATGCTGCCCAGAAACGTAGTGCCGGTGCCTTTAGCTTTCACAATTTCGGAAGCGAGCATGCCCGCCGTGGCGCTTTCGGCAAAAGCAACGGTGAGTTTGCTGGTCTGGAGTTTGCGCACAATGCGGGTGATATCGGAAGTATTCATGAAGCAGAAGAGTTTTTTACCGGTTTTGCATACCGTTTTTAAAGCTTAATTGTTTTCAGGTTCCGGGTTTTTGTTGCCTAAAGTATAGCGTTCCAGAATGGTGTAATGCGGGTGCGGCTTCCGTAATTCCGATTCCCAAAGCGAAATTTCCTGCACCGGGAACAGCGTATTCTCTTTGGCAGGTGTCTGGGGCATTTTGGGCGGCCGGATATCTTTGGCAAACCGCGCAAGCGTAACGTGGGCAACCGGGTGCTGATGATCCATTTTAGCGCCTAAGGCAAACGTAACGGCACGTACCATTTTTTCGAAAGCCTGGTTTGCGGCAAATTCGGCCCAGATCAGGCGTGGCATTTTGGCATTGGGTCCGGGAGCCACGCGCAGTAGTTTCAGTTCGAAATTTTCCAGCTGCGGCGCCAAGGTATTTAGTTTTTCAGCAATTTCCGGAACCTGCGTTTTGGGTACGTTGCCAATAAAATGCACGGTTAAATGCCAGTTCTCTTCGGGAATAATGCGCACGCCTGGTTTTTCATAAGCGGGCAGATAAGTTACAAGTTCTTCGGTTAGCAAACCGGGCAAGGGAACCGCGACGAACAAACGGGCGTAATGCTTCATAATTTTCTGAAAAAAGTAATTTTACGGAAGATGGTGTGAGCATAGCCGGGCTTTGCTGGAAAATTCTTTACTTTTATGGACTGTTTTACTTTTTAAGCTTCAAATACTACCGTTTTAAATTATGCGGAAAATTATTGAACGGGCCTGGGTGCGCCTGGTGGCCATGTTTGCGCTTTTTACTTTAGAATTATTTTTGATTCTGGCCCTGTTTCTGGGCAGCATCATTATGTTTTTGTTTCTGGCTTCCAAGATCAGGGGCGGGGGAGAAGTGAAATTCGATAAACTGGCCTTCGATTTCATGGATAGCCTGAGTTCGCCGGCAGTTACTGATTTTATGATCTTTATGTCGTTTCTGGGCGATGCGCCTTTTATAACCGGGTCGGCCATTTTGCTCATCGTTTATTTTCTTTTCATAAAAAAGCACAGGTGGTATTCGGTTAAAGTGCCGGTAATTGCGGTGGGCAGTATTTCGCTTAACCTGATCACCAAATTTTTCTTTCATCGCGAGCGGCCTATTATTCCGCATCTGGTAGAGGCATCGGGCCTGAGTTTTCCGAGCGGCCACTCCATGGTAAGTGCCTCTTTTTACGGCCTGCTGATCTACCTTTCGTGGCATAATATCGAGAACCGGAGATTATATTATTTTTTAACCGGCCTGCTGATCTTAACTATTATCCTGATCGGTTGCAGCCGGGTTTATCTTCACGTACATTATGCTACTGATGTAATAGCGGGCTTTTCGGCTGGTTTTCTGTGGGTTATACTGGGCCTTTACGGTTTGCGGAAACTGGAACGTTATTCTAAACGCAACCTGAACCCGATCGTGGAAGAAGCAGCCGTAAAAGTGGAGTAATTTTTTTTGGCAGCGGTATGGTTTTTCTGAAATTAAATTTTACCTTTGCATCACTAAATCGAAAAGGGTTTCCCGGATTGGTTAGTAGTCTACTAATGCGCACGTGGCGGAACTGGTAGACGTGCAGGTCTCAGAAGCCTGTGGGAGTTGTCCCGTGGGAGTTCGAGTCTCCCCGTGCGCACGATGCACGAAGCATCTTTCTGAAAAGCCCCGGTAACCCCGGGGCTTTTTTCGTTTTAAGGGTAGTCAATTAAAGGGCATTCATTTTTTTTATTCTATTAATAACATTGATTAAAAATATATGCGCCTTTTTACTGCTATTGATTCCTAGCTTAAGTATTATACCCTATTATTATTATTATTATTATTATTATTATTATTATTATTATTATTATTATTATTATTATTATTATTTACAAATTTTAAGACATTTGTAATAATTTTATTGTAGCTATGATTTTGCAATTAAATTGGTAAGATTCTTCTGGCACTCAAGGAATAAGGCCTCCCATTTATCACGATCTTTTTCAACTTCCTTCAGGCGTATGGCTTCCCCATTTTTAGCAACATGCGCCAGCAAAGCGTCCTTTCTGTCAAGCATCTTTCCTATTCCTCTTATCAGCCACTCTGCGCTCACATCTGGATGCACGTTAAGGGTTTTGTTAATCACCTCAAACCCAGGAAACCCCTTGCGACCTTCCCCACCAGGCAGGAAGTAATTCAATGCCCCCGGTTTATGCTCAATAGCCTGCGCGAACGCCCGTTTATTTCCTTTATAGAAGTGGTCAATTATTTGCATCATTCTGCTAGCCATTTCAGTTTGGGTCGATACAGTTGGGTTTTTAGAATTTTCCATAATTTTCATTTTAGTAAATTAAAGATATTTGCTTTTATTTTTGCTAAATAAATATATTACAAATGTATAATAAAAATATATTATATTCAAATAATTGTAGTAGTAATTAGAATAATATTATTATATTATTGATATTCGTCTTTTCCTGAAACATTTTAATTCTAATTGATCAGATTGTGCGATTTGAAAGTACTGATGGATGAAGCTAATAATAAGAGTAACCTTTATTGCAGAATTCAGGTTTTAAGCAAGCATTAATATTAAGTCCTTATGCAGCAGGAAAATAAAAAGCAACTCACTTTCTGGACTTTCTTTACCTTGGAAGCCCTGGTATTGCTGGCTATATTCATTTCCTGTTTCGGCATTTTTTTCTTCCTTACCAAGGAAATTTTTCTCGACAAAGAAGATGATTTCGATAAGGCCGCTTTTGCCTGGCTGGCTACGAAGCGTTCGACTTTCATGACGGACCTGATGCAATTTATTACCTACTTTGCCTCCAAGCGTTTTCTACTCTCCGTGCCGGCGGCGCTTATCGTTTTTTTTCTGTTGTTTAAGAAATGGCGGTGGTTTTCGGCCCAGATCTTGAGCGCTACGCTCGGCAGTTTTTTGCTGAACCAATACCTGAAAAATAATTTTGGCCGGCTGCGCCCCGAAACCGCTTTTTACCACCAGAGCGGCTTTAGTTTTCCGAGCGGGCACGCCATGATCGGCGGCGCTTTTTATGGCGTGCTTATTTACCTTAGCTGGGTAAACATAGAAAATAAATGGCTGCGCCTTGTGGTTTGTATCGCGTTGCTGATCTGGCAGTTATTAATTGCGGTGAGCCGGGTTTACCTGAACGTGCATTATGCCACCGATGTAATTGCCGGCCTTTCGGCAGGCTTGTTCTGGGTGGTGCTTTCGGTAATTTTAGTACGCCAGCTGGAACGGTATTTTTACCTGCGCGAACGCCACCGCCGGCTCAACGAAATCCGTAAAATTCGCCGGGCCAGGGGCTTTTAAAATCCGGTTCAGGTTCGTTTGCCGGCAGTTTTTAAGGTAATAACCATAGCGTTTTAGAAGCAAAGAAGGTTATTTTTTTACTTTCACCCGCAAAGCCTGCAAACCTTTCACGCCCTGTAATTCCTCAATTTCTACGTTCTCAATATCTTCCTCCAGAATGCCTTTGTTCTGCAGGTAATCTATGTATTCGAGGTATTCGGTTGCTTCTTTGGCCTGCGAATACACAATGGCAATTTTACCGGGCTGCGTAAGGCGTTCTTCAGAATTAACGATGTAGGCCTTGTCGATGCGCTTTTTGATGATCTCGTAGCGGATATTATAAGCCCCGTCCACGTCGAATTGCCGCTCGTCGAGCCGGAAACGGATGGAAAGCGGCTGCGCGTGAATGAGGATCAGGTGCGTGGTATCGAGCGTAACCTGCAGGTTTTCTTTAAGCATAGCCGTTTTTTTCGATATTTTACACATCATCATCAGCTGCCAGAGGCGCATGTTTTTCAGAATGATCGGGTCGAACTGAATACCATCTACCAATGACTCACCGATGTAAATATTGTGTTCTACGCCGTCGGTTTTATACTTCTGAAAATAATGCGGGAACATTTCCTGGGCTTTTTCTTCTTCCTCATCGAGCAGGTCGGAAATAGCATCGTTCAGGGTAGTAAGGCTTTCTTCAAAACTTTTACGGCGTTTATATAGAATGCCCAGCTTCGGATCCATGGCTTCCCAGTACGTGTCTATTACCGGTTTCAGCTCCGGATTCGTGGTTTCGAGGTATTCGAAAAGCGGTTCTACTTCGGTTTTGATAGAATTGAAAATGCTTACTTCATCTTCCGATAATAACCCTTGTTTCAGTTTTTCCAGATGCTTGGAAATAAAAAAACGCAGTTCATCCAGAATGGGCAATTCCTGAAGTTCCAGGGCTTTTATCAGTACGTTTTCGGCCAGTTGCAAATGTTCGATCAGGTCTTCCTGAATAGCATTATTGCGTTCTGTAGAAGAGCCGCGAATGTCGGAAACGCCGTAAAGCGGATACACTTCCGGGAAAATGATCGGCTCCATTTCAGCTTGTTTACTGGTCTCGCTTAGCTCTAAAAAGTTGAGGGCAGCTTCTTTAAACCGCCATTCCAGAACCGGATGAATAGCCGTGAACCGTTCTTTGATAATGGCCTGCACGCGGTTCTCGATTTCTTCGGCGTTGCGTTTTACGGCTACCGAAAAAAGCGGCATGAATTGCTCTACTTTGCTGAGTGAAAAATTATCGAGATCGTTGGAATTTGGCGAACCCAGTTCCAGAATACCAATGGTTTCGTCGTGAAAACAAAGCAGCACCAGAATAATGTTGTTGATACCCAGCCGCAGAATTTCTTTTTTTATTTTTTCGGGCAGGTTCGAAGAGGCCACATCTTTTACCACCAGGGGTTTATTTTCCTGGATCAGCTGGCGGTACATGGCCCGGAATTCGCGCGAAAAGTTGCTGTCTTTAATGTTCTGAACCAGGAAACTGTGGTTTATTTTATTGCCGAAGTTTACGAACGTATTGCGGTTCTTGTGAAAAGCGGTTACGCCTAATTGCAGATTAGGGCGCTTAAAAAGCACGCGGATCTTTTCCTGCAATTGTTCAAAACGGTCGGCGGCCAGCATTACGTCGGTTTGCAGCAGGTCGTATTTCAACGACGAGAGCACTTCCTGATCAGTTACATCCACGAGTTTCATTACGTAAAACCCTTCCAGCGTAAACTGTTCCGGAGGCAGCACTTCCATCCACATTTCCAGGTTGTTGATGTTGTCGTAGAGTTGCTGAATGGTTTCCGGCGTTATTTCCGGGTTTTCGCCGGAGTGTTGAATCTTCAGGAAACTGGAGTTCAGTTCGATGTTGTAATGGCGGTATAACCCGGTTTTGTAATCGGGAATGGTATAAATAAGCGGCTCCCGCGGCGGCTGCGGTATGTGGTAGAATTTTTCTAGAATGAGCATGTAGGTAAGCCGCGTGAGGTAATAATGCATGGTTTTGGTATCCATGTTCAGCGGCTGCTTCAGTTCGTGGTCGTTATTCAGAATTATCTCCGAAAATTTAGGCGAAAAGTAAAAACTGAAATCCTGCAAAGGCGTAATGGCGCCCATGGTTTCGGTTTCGAAAGTAGCCGCCGGAAAAACCGCCGACATGAGTTGCGCCACCAATTCGTAATGCTGTTCGAGCACCGTAAAATCTTCGATAGGTTCCAGTAATTCGGGTGCGTCTTTCAGTTCTTTGGCAATCTGGCGGGCTACCAGCGAAAGGGCTTTGCTGGGTTCATTGGTTTTGGCGCGCCAGTATTCAATTATGGGTAAAAAACTCAGCACCGTATTGAACGGAAAGGTTTCGATGCTGGCTTCTAAAGTCTGGGTGTTCGGATCATTCATAAATTTAAGGGCAGAAAACGGCGCAAAAGGCCATCATTCATAATAAACGAAGCCGGATAGAAACAGTTGCCCTGAACTTTAGGAATGAAAAACGATATTATTTCCGGAGCACAAGGGTGTCGGCGATCAGATCGTGAAGTGCCTGCTTGCGCTCGGTGAAGGCCGCCATAATATAGCCAATAAGCAAGGTAATGCCGGAAACAATTTTGCCGAAATAACGCAAGGTAGCCCGCAAAAAAGTAAGCCGGCTTCCGTCTATTCTGCACACGTACAGGTTCATGGCCTGTTTACCCAGAGTTGCCTGTTTGGCAGAGCTTTCGAACAAGGAAAAATATAGCCAGTTAATCAGGAAACTGGTAGCATTGTAAATATTGAAGTACTGGTATTCGATGGCTTCGGTTGTAGTAGGATTTATTTCCGGAGTCGGGTTATCGCTGAACCAGGTTGCCAGGAAATACACCGGTACCGAGAGAATGAGCATGTCGATAAAAAGGGCAGCGGCGCGGCGCCAGAAACCGGCATAATTGGTCAGGTTTCCGGGCGGGGTTTCGGCATTTAATAAGTTATCCATCGTGCTAAGCAGTTTTAGGGGTTGGCTGTATACCGTTTTTTGTGCTTTTACGGGAAAGGGCTGAAAAAGACGTTTCTGTACGGGTTTCGGGGAAGGGCATAAAAAAGCCCGATTCAAAAAGAACCAGGCTCCATACTTTTCAGGCAAAAAATGATAGCGTTTTTTATTTCACTACCTCTTCCAGTTCCATGTAGTCTAAGGCCGGATTGTCCTGAAATTCACCTTCCCAGCGGGCTATTACGGCGGTTGCCAGGCAGTTTCCCAGCACGTTTACCGAGGTGCGGGCCATGTCCATCAGTTCATCAATTCCCAGAATAATAAAGATGGGTTCTACCGGTAAATTAAAGGAAGCCGCAGTTCCTAATAAAATTACCAGGGAAGCTCTTGGTACGCCGGCTACGCCTTTAGAAGTGAGCATCAGGGTGAAAACCATAAGCAGTTGCTGGCCCCAGCTTAGGTCTATGCCCGCAGCCTGCGCTACAAAAACCGAAGCCAGAGAAAGGTAAAGCGTGGTGCCATCTAAATTGAAACTATACCCCATCGGCATTACAAACGCTACGGTTTTTCTAGGCACGCCAATGGCTTCCATAGCCTCCATGGCGCGCGGCAAAGCGGCTTCGGAACTGGTAGTGGCAAAGGCAATGGAGATCGGTTCGGCAACTGCTTTCAGGAAACGTTTGATCGGGATGCGGAACATTAAAGCGGCCGGCAAAAGCACCAGCAAAATGAAGGCAATCAAGGCTACGTAAAGCGTGAGCAGCAATTTGAACAGGTTGAGCAAAATGCCAAAACCCATGTGGCCGACCGTATAGGCAATGGCCGCGCCCACCGCAACCGGAGCCATGTACATAATAATGTTCGTGAATTTGAACATGGTTTCGGCCAGGCTTTCGGCAAAGTTCAGCATCGGTTTGCGTTTTTCGGCGCTGAGCATGGCCAGGGCAAAACCAAAAATTACGCTGAAAACCACGATCTGCAACACCTGGCCTTCGGCAATGGATTTGGCAATATTCTCCGGGAAAACGTGCAGAATAATATCAGAAATGGTTTGTTTGGGCGGGGCCACAATTTCGCCGTGGTCAGCAGCGCCTTTTAATACAATGCCTTCGCCGGCTTTGGAAATGTTGATAGCAGCCAGGCCAATAAAAAGGGCAATGGTGGTAACTACTTCGAAGTAAATAAGCGCTTTAATACCCATTTTACCCACCTGTTTCATATCCGAATGGCCGGCAATGCCCACCACTAACGTTGCAAAAATAAGCGGGGCAATAATGGTTTTGATAAGCTTGAGAAAGACCTTGCTGAAAATATTGAGGTGCATGGCAATTTCCGGGAAATCGTTGCCGATCTCGGCGCCCACCACCATGCTCACCAGGATCCAGGTCGTTAAATTTTTCCGGACAAAAGCATAGCCCACTAAAATTGCAATGGCCGCCCAGCGTAAACCGGCAGCTACCACTTCAGGCACTGCAATGAAATTGTAAAGATTAAGTACCGTAATAATGGCCGCGATGGTAAGGGCAATAAAGGCCGCTAAGCCAAAAATTCTGCTTCTTGAAGGTTGCATTCAGAAAATGGTATTGGTTGGGGGCTAAAAAGTCTGCCGGAGCGGAAATTTGTACCCTGATAATTGTTTCAGCCTTAAAAGTAACGATTATTTTTTTTCTGTGCGTGGTCAGGCCGAAAGCAAATGCAGCGCAAAAGCGGAAAGATTTGGCCGGAAGTTTTGATTAGGGCGGAATTTCCCTGAACTTCGGCTTCTCCTGAACGGGCTTTTAAACGAATTAAAAATGCTGAACTGGCACATAGAAGCGCTGGCGCTGGAACTGAATTACGTCTGGAAAATTGCGCGCAACACTTCAGAATCTAAAATAAATTTGTTTGTGCGCGTTTCCGACGAACACCACACCGGAATAGGGGAAGCGGCGCCTAACATTCGCTACCACGAAACGCCCGAAAACCTGATCGTGGAATTTGGCGACCTGGTGGCGGCTGGTTTAAATAAAGTGCGTTCGCTGGATGATCTTCTGGTTTTGCTGAATACCCAGAAACCGGCCAATGCGCTACGGTTTGCCGTAGAATCGGCTTACATTCATTTTATCTGCCAGCGGCTTAATTTAACCGTGCCTGATTTTCTAGGCGTGCCGGAACCGCTGCCACTGGCTACTACGTTTTCGCTGCCCATAATGGAGCCGGAAAAAATTGCCGGTTTCATTGCCCAGAATAATTTAAGCCGTTTTTCAGCTTTAAAAGTGAAAGTGAACCGGGAAACCGGGCTGGAAACAGTGCACCAGGTTACCCAAAATTTCTCCGGGCCATTATTGATAGACGCCAACGAAGCCTGGACCGAGCCGGAAACGCTATTGGTTTTCCTTGAAAAACTGCGGCCTTACAATATTATGTTCATAGAACAGCCCATGCCGGCAACGGAAGAAGACGGCTATATTTACCTGAAGAAAAAATCGCCATTCGATATTTACGCCGACGAATCGGTATTGGATCAGCCGGAATTTGAGCGCCTCAAACCGCAATTCCATGGGGTGAACATGAAACTGATGAAAGCGGGCGGGTATCTGAATGGCAAACGCATTCTGGAAGAAGCCGCAGTTTTTGGTATGAAAACAATGATCGGCTGCATGGTAGAAACCTCGCTCGGTATCTGGAGCGCTTTGCAGCTCAGCCGGTTGGCGCAAACCGCCGATCTCGACGGTTTCCTGATCGTGAAAGCAGAGCCTTTTCAGATCGTGAAAGAGGAAGCCGGCTTGCTTTATTTACGCTAGTTGGAAAAAGTGCAAAATATTTTTTAAGCCTAAAACGCTAGGGTTTTTTGCCTGAAAAGTGCTTTTGTAGTAAATGTGCCAACTTTTAACGCCGGTTCTGGTTTATTAGGGATCATTCAAAAAAAAATATTTTCAAAATTTCCGGAACTAATGTTTGTACATTTAATGTATGTACATATATTTGCAACGTAAATGCTGAAAAGACATGAAGCTTATGAGAATAGAAGACGAAATTCAGCAGAAAGCTTTTAAAAGCGAAGGCCATAAAGCCCAGATCAATATCCTTTATACGGCTAACTATCTGGGGGTGAAACAGGCAGCAGTTTTTAAACCGTTTGGCATCACGTTGCCGCAGTTTAACGTGTTGCGCATATTGCGCGGACAGCACCCTACTCCGGCTACCGTTAATTTGTTAATGGAACGCATGCTGGATAAAACGAGCAATGTTTCGCGCATTATGGATAAACTGGTAGTGAAAGGTCTGGCTACCCGCAAGCAATGCCCCAACGACCGCCGTTCGGTAGATATTTTAATTACGGATGCCGGCCTGGAATTGCTTAAGAAGATGGATGTGGCCATGGAAAAACAGGAAATTGGCCTGAATAACTTAACGGAAAAAGAAGCGCAGGAATTAAACCGCCTGCTCGATAAAATCCGGGACTGATTTTTGCCCGGCAGCTTTCCAAACAATAGAACTTGAAAAACAAATTAAAAATAAAAATAAACCCAAACACAAATAAAATGAAAAAGTTAATCTTATCAGCAGCCCTGGCTTCGGCCGTAGTTTTTGCCCCGGCGTTTACCGCTACCGCAGATAATGCAAAAGGCAAAGCTAAATCTGAAAAAGCTGTTAAAGCCGACAAAACGTTAAAAGTAAACACTGCTTCCAGCAAAATTGTATGGAACGGTAAAAAAGTTGCCGGCGAACACAGCGGTAACATTAACATTGCGAACGGTAACCTGTTGGTAGCTAAAAATAAACTGGTTGGCGGTACTTTCGACATCGACATGAACTCGATCACGGTAACCGATATCACCGATCCGGAATACAATGGCAAACTGGTTGGTCACCTGAAGAACGATGATTTCTTCGCTACCGATAAATTCCCGAAAGCTTCTTTCAAAATCACTTCTTTAGCTCCGATTAAAGGTGCCAAAGCTGGCCAGAATAACTACAATGTAACCGGCGACCTGACCATTAAAGGCATTACAAAACCAGTTACGTTCCCGGCTGACATTAAAGTAGAAGGCAACAAAGCAATTGCTAAAGGCGTGGCAACAGTAGACCGTTCTAAATACGACGTGAAATATGCTTCCAAGTCTTTCTTCGATTCTATTGGCGACAAAGCAATCGACGATAACTTCACGCTGAACTTCAACGTTGTTGCCCAGCAGTAATTAATTTGAAAATGCGAATATCCGGATAGGATCTCCAATTCCATTTTCAATTAATAGTTAAAAATCAATTACAAAAAAAGCCCCGAAGAAATTCGGGGCTTTTTGATTTTTCCTACTTTCAGATTTTAAAGATGATGAGGTTTCAGGGTTTTGATTTAGCGGTAGAAACCCGGCAATGCGTTTGAAACAAGGCGGCGCTGGTTTCTATATCGTTGTCCGATTTTTCGGGCTGAAACCCTACCGTTTATTTCACAGCCTCGAACGTTTCGGGTAAAACAAACGAAAGCGGTTTCCGGCGGCTGTGGATCGCTTCCAGGTATTCGTTTATTTCGTCTTCGTATTCCACAAAGTAATCTTCGTCCAGGTTCTTTTTGATGAGCTGGGCCGTTTTTAAAAGCAGCCGGGCGGTAGCCGTATAAAAGCTTTTGTAAAAGCTATCAAACTGACCGGTAAAATTCTGGAAAATAAGGCGCAGTAAAAACAAATGCAGATCTACTTCGCCTTTCACGTTTTTGGTTACTTTCTTGAAGCGTGCAATTTCCTTGATGCTTTTGCGGAGCGAGCGGGTTAAACTTTTGCTCAGGCTTCTTCCCGTTAAACCATACATCAGATCGTGAATTTTCTCGGAAGTTTCTTCTACGAGTTGTTCCACCGGAATATCCAGCAGCTCAAAAGCCACAATGTCATACAGCTCCGCATCGCGCCGCACGGCTTTTAAAAGAAGGGCTTCTTTTTCCTTGTCGGTCAGTTGCTTAATGGCTTTCTTAAATTCGGCGCTGGGAACGGGCATTTAAATTTGAAGATTTGAAAATGTGGAGATTTGAAAATGATCGCAAAGTTAAACCAGAAACCTGGTTTATTTGAATTCGGGTAATTGCCGGATAGGGGAGAAGTTCACCTTCCAGAAATCGAGCTCGTACAGGTCGCCAAAATTATCGATTCGCAGGGAAACCGTGATGGGAACTTTGTCTACGTCGTGGCCAATTTGGGCCGCAATTTCTTTGCCCAGTCTTCGCTCCGGCGAATTGCTGCCGGCAAACCGCAAACTTCCCATACCGCCGTCCGGCAATTCTTCTACCTGCACGGTTCGCAACTGCGGCAGTAATTTTTTTGCTTCCGGTTTATCGTGGAGCAATTTCTCGATCAGTTTTATTTCTTCCGGTTTTAGCTGCCGCTTTTCCATAATTACGTTTTTAGAAATGTGCTCATGCATACGCACTTTATGGATTGTAAGATTTTAATTCCATAATTTAAGAAAACTTTGTCCGGTAATTCCCGCCGAAATCTGGATAACTCGAAAATTTAGCGCAACTGTCCGAAAACCATATAACGCCTGCATCAGAAAATGGCTTTATAAATCTCCTCGATTGGTTCCCGCAACGACCTGAAAACGGTATGGTAAATGCAAAAAAAAGTAGCGCAGAAATTATTCTGCGCTACTTATAAAATTCATTGTCTTCTGCTTTTTCTTTCGGAATTAATTCACCGCCGGAGCAGTATTCAGCAGGAAATCGTCGAAATACTGCGTTACTTTATTCATTAAATGCACGCGGTCTTTGCCCAGCACGTTGTGCGGGTGGCCCGGGTACATAAAATAATCGATCTGCTTGCCGGCATCTACCGCTTTCTTGGTGTACGTCATGCTGTGCTGCCAAACTACCACGTCATCGATCGTACCATGAATCATCAGTAAGCGGCCTTTCAGGTTTGGGATGTATTGGTAAAGCGTATTGGCTTTATAGCCTTCCGGGTTTTCCTGCGGCGTATCCATGTAGCGTTCGGTGTACATTACTTCGTACAAATTCCAGTCGATAACCGGACCGCCGGCCACGCCTACTTTAAACGCATCCGGGGTGCGGGTCATTAAAGAAGTTGTCATGAAACCGCCGTAGCTCCAGCCGTGAATACCTACGCGGTTCGCATCTACAAATGGCTGACTTTTCAGATGGTTGGTGCCGGCAATTACGTCCTGCATTTCCAGGGTACCCAGCTGACGATGAACCGCCGATTCAAATGCAAAACCTCTGCCCGCGGAGCCGCGCGTATCTACCGTAAAAACCACGTAGCCTTTTTGCGCCATCAGTTGCATCCACAAATTCGAGCCGCCCAGCCAGCTTTCAGTAATTAACTGCGCATGCGGACCGCCGTAAATGTAAACCACCGCCGGATATTTTTTATTCTTGTCGAAGTTCGGCGGCGTGATCATGCGGCAATACAGATCCGTTCCGTCTTCAGCTTTGATCGGGAATAATTTGGTTTCGCCTAAGGCAAATTCTTTCAGCGGATTTGGAGCTACCAGCAACGTATTCGCTACTTTGGCATCGGTACCAATTACGCGAACCGTGCGGGGCACCATCGTGCTGCTGTAGTTGTCGATGATGAAATTTCCGTTCGGGCTTAAAACAGCGTTATGCGTGCCGGAACCCTGCGAAATACGTTCAATGGCGCCGGAGTTTACATTGGCTGCATACACGTGACGCTCCAGCGGACTTTCGGCGGTGCTGCGGTAAATTACGCGGCCGCCTTTATCGAAGCCCAGCACATCGGTTACCATCCAGTTGCCTTTGGTTACCTGACGAATTAACTGGCCGTTCGTATCGTAGAGGTACAAGTGATTAAAACCATCGCGCTCGCTTAACCACAGGAATTTTCCGGCATCTTTGGGCAGGAAGTACAGGCCGTTTTCCGGCTCCACATATTTCTCGTTTTTCTCTTCGAACAGGGTTTTTACAAAATTACCGGAAGCAGCATCGTACTGATTCAGTTTCATGTGGTTTTGCTCCCGGTTCACTACCGCAATGTAGATCGATTTTTCGTCCGGGCTCCAGGTAACGTTGGTCAGGTATTGTTCCAATGGTTCGCCGGTTTTCAGGAAAACTGTCTGCTTGGAATTCAGGTTGTAAACGCCAATGGTTGCGTGGTGGCTTTTGCCGCCAGCCATCGGGTATTTGATATTGCGCACGGTAGCCGGCATGTTGTTGATCTCCAGGATCGGGTAATCGGTTACCATGGTTTGGTCCATGCGGGCAAAAGCCAGGGAGTTTCCGCTCGGCGACCAGAACGTACCTTTGGTAATGCCGAATTCGGAACGGTGGTAGGTTTGCCCGTTTACAATATTCAGCATCGTTTCCTGCGTAACCGCTACATCCGGCGCGCCTTTCTGCGAAATATACAGGTTATTGGCTTTGGTATAGGCTATTTTTTGCTTCGTCGGGTCCAGTTCGCCGTTTTCGGCTTCATCGGCAATGCTGGTAACCAGGCTGGCTGCCTTTTTCTTTACATCGAAATTATACAGCTTGCCTTTAACCGTTACCACAAAGTTGTTTTTGTCGCGCCACTGGATCTGCGGGAAACCGGCTTGTTTTTCGGCGCCGGCTTTTACCATTGCATCGCTGAAATCGTCAAGTTTCAGGATATCGTTTTCTTTCTTTTTACCGGCGGTACCGCGTACCAGTTTGTCTTTTTTGTCGTCGGCTTTCAGGTAAGCGTAATCGTCGGTATTCGGGATCCAGCCCAGTTGTTTCAGGTTGGCCGGCACCAATGCCCGGTTCAGATGGGCGTCTTCCATGGTGAGCATTTTGTTCTGCGCGGCCAGCGGCTGCACATACAACCAGGTGCTCAGTACCAGCAATAACGCCGTTAAACGACGTTTTTTTAACGAATAAAGCATTTTCAAAGAGTTTTAATTTAAAAACGGTAGGGTTTGGAGCCAAAAAAGTCGGCCGCCGCCCATTGGGTAAAGATACGAAGTTTTGAATTAAGGATTTAGTGTTCGGGATGTGCGGATTCGGGCGAAGTTTTGGATTAAATTTGTTAATTGCATTAGAGTTTAACGAAGATTTTGCTAATTATTAGAAATTATTGTGATGGTACTTATAATCTTTAATATATTCTCGATCATTTTGTCATTAAGGGTTGAAGATAATGGAGGGAAGCCAATTGAAACTATTGTTAAAGATGTAAATCAAGATGGTATTATTGACACAATTTATCTGAAAGATAAACCAGAAGATCCTGGGCTTTTTACAACTATAGAAATTAAGATTACAGGTAGGGGAGTTTACAGGTTTAAAGCTCGAGATGCATGGGATAAAGTTGATGGGAGCTTTTTGCTAAATCATAAAAATCAGATTAACTCGCCAAATGCTTTTTTAACCCAAAACTCCAAAGATGTATTTATTCTATTATTTGGATTTACTTATGGCTCAAGTAGAGATGAATTTTCTATAATTAAAGTTAGCGGTGATAAAGCAACGATGATTCTCGATAGAGATTTAGAAAAGATTGTAGCATTTAAAGATATTAATAATGATGGAAGAATGGAATTGGTTTGCTACAACGAAGTCGATAGAATTGAAAGTTTTGATAAACAATTAAAAGCGAAAGGCGGGTTTTATGTTTTTACAATAGGTGAATCTGCAACTTTTAATCCGCATCTTTCAGATTCCTATAATTTGAAAAATAAACGTAAGTAAGAGCAATTTCTGATAAAATTCCTTAAAATAAACCGCTCCCAAAAGGAATTCTCACCCGCTTGGGTTTGTTCTAAAAAGCCGGCCAGGGTGGCGTGGTGGCGGACGATTTGCCTTGTAAAAGTCCGTAGTTTTTTCGTAATTTTGTAAGATGAACACAGCTACCGAAATCCAATACGAAGACGATGTTTTACTCCTCGAAGAAACTACCGATGTGCGTAACCTCGTGGTTTACAACGACGACGTAAATACCTTCGATCACGTGATCGAAACCCTGATTGATGTATGCAATCATACTTCCGAGCAGGCCGAGCAGTGCACGCTACTCATTCATTACAAAGGTAAATGCGTGGTAAAAATGGGCGAGTTCGAAGCGTTAGCCGGCATGTGCACTGCCATTCACGACCGTGGCATTTCGGCCGATGTTGTTTAATTTTTATTCTGCTAAGTGAATTATCCTTCCAAGTTAATAGAAAATGCGGTTGAAGAGCTGGCCAAACTCCCGGGTATCGGGCGTAAAACGGCTTTGCGACTAGCCTTGCATTTGCTCAAAACCGAAACTGAACAAACCGTAGGTATGGCCGATGCGCTGCTGAAAATGCGGACCCTGATCACCTATTGCAAAACCTGCCACAACATTTCCGATTCGGAAACCTGCAGTATTTGCGCCAACCCCGGCCGCGACCACAGCCTCGTGTGCGTGGTTTCGGATATCCGCGACGTGATGGCCATTGAAAATACCTCGCAGTTCAAAGGGGTTTATCACGTGCTGGGCGGCGTTATTTCCCCCATCGAAGGCATCGGCCCAAGCGATCTGACCATAAATTCGTTGCTGGAGCGCATTCCGAATTCTGAAATCAGAGAAATTATCCTGGCGCTCAGCCCCACCATTGAGGGCGATACGACTTCGTTCTACATTACCCGCAAACTCAAAGATTTCAACCTGAAAATTACGAGCATTGCCCGCGGGGTGCCGGTGGGTGGTGAGTTGGAGTATATTGATGAAATTACGCTTGGCCGTAGTATTGTAGAACGTAGCAATTACGGGCGGGCTTAATTGTCTGAATTTGGATTTATCAGATTATTGAATTTTAGGATTTTTGGGTTTTTTCGTTTAAAACCATACCGTTTTTATATCTTTGAAAGCTGCCCCGCAAAGGCAGCTTTTAGTTTTTTAGGTGAAATGGATATCGTTTTTTTAGTTTTCGCGCTCTAAATTATTGCGTCATCTCGACGTCAGGAGAGATCTCCGGAGGAAGGTAGTAAAGCCAGAATAAAGGGTAGTACAAACTGGTTGTGATCTCTCCTGACGTCGAGATGACATAACGGACTTTTTCTGCTCAAAACCCTAGCATTTTTCAACTCCTTACAATCCCATTACCAAACCCTCAGAAAAAATCTCCATATTTGCTTCTTTGATTCTCCGAATTCCCGTTTGAAAAAGCTTGCCGTAATAATTGTTAACTACAACGTGTGCTACTTCCTGGAGCAGGCGCTGCTTTCCGTGCGTAAAGCGGTGCAGCATCTGGATGCGGAAGTATGGGTTGTCGATAATAATTCGGTAGATGGTTCGGTGGAAATGGTGCGGGAGAAATTCCCGGAGGTGAAGCTGATCGCCAATAAGGTGAATACCGGTTTCAGTAAAGCCAACAACCAGGCCATCCGGGAAAGCAATGCCGAATATGTGCTGCTGCTTAACCCCGATACGGTGGTGGAGGAAGATACTTTTGTGAAGGTGTGCCGCTTTATGGACGAACACCCGGAAGCCGGCGGTCTGGGCGTGAAGATGCTCGATGGCAAAGGAGAGTTTTTGCCGGAAAGCAAGCGCGGATTGCCTACGCCATGGGTGGCTTTTTACAAAATTTTCGGGCTTTCGAAATTATTTCCAAAATCGAAACGCTTTGGGCGTTACCATTTAGGCTACCTCGATAACGATAAAATTCACGAAGTTGATGTTTTAAGCGGGGCGTTCATGCTCATGCGAAAAACCACGCTCGATAAAGTCGGTTTGCTGGATGAAGATTATTTTATGTACGGCGAAGACATCGATCTTTCTTACCGGATCACGCAGGGCGGCTACAAGAACTATTATTTTCCGGAAACGCGCATCATTCATTACAAAGGCGAAAGTACCAAGCGCACCAGCGTGAACTACGTGTTCGTGTTTTACCGCGCCATGATCATTTTCGCCAAAAAGCATTTCAGCAGCGGCAACGCGGGTGTTTTTTCGTTCCTGATAAACCTGGCCATTTATTTGCGTGCCGGGGCGGCCATTGCTATGCGTTTTTTCAAGGCAGCGCTACCGGTTTTGCTCGATGCGGTGATCATATTTGTGGGCATGTTTTTCCTGAAAAATTACTGGGAAAATAACCACAAATGGGTGCCTACGGATTATCCGCCGCAATTTATGCTGGTGGCCGTGCCGGCTTATATATTTATCTGGCTGCTTTCGGCGTTTTTCAGCGGCGCCTACGATAAACCTTTTCGGGCCTCTAAAGCTGTAAGGGGCATTTTTATCGGTACTATTTTAATCGCCGCTATTTCCAATTTCTTCGATGCCTACCGGTTTTCCAAAGCCTTAATTGTATTGGGCGGCGTTTGGGCGGTTACTGCCTTTGCCGGACGAAGATTGCTGATGCATTTTCTGAAATATAAGAATTTCCGGATGGGGGAGGCGCAGCAGAAACGCATTGCCATTGTGGGTTCGGAAGCCGAAAGCCGGCGCGTGATCGGTTTGCTGAAGGTGGCGCACGTTGACGCTACAATTTTAGGCTTTATTTCCGATGATAAAGCGGAACGCAGTGCCGGCGATTTTTTAGGTGATCTGGGCCAGCTAAGCGAGATCATTCAGATCTATGGCGTAAATGAGCTGATCTTTTGCGGCAAAAGCCTGGGAACGAGCGAAATAATTGGCCTGATGGCGCAGATCCCAAACAAGGAAATTGAGTTCAAGATCTTGCCGGAAGCCAGCGAATACATTATCGGCAGCAGCTCCAAAACCAGTCAGGGCGATTATTATACCCTGCAAATTGACCTGAACTTAGATAAAAAAACGAACCGGCGCACGAAGCGCTTACTGGAGTTTTTCCTGAGTTTCGGTTTTATAGTTTTGAGTCCGGTTTTGCTACCGTTTGTGGAAAAGAAAGGCGGTTTTCTGCGGAATTGTTTGGTTGTGCTTTTTGGAAATAAGCAGTGGGTTGGGTTAAAACATACTGCCAAAGATGTGCTTCAAACACGGAAGATCGTACTTTCGCCGGCGGATCGGTTTAAAGAAAATGCATTGGATGAAGCAACCATTGAACGGCTGGAAGTGCTTTATGCGAAAGAATATACGCCGATGCTTGATCTGGAGATTATTTTTAAGGCGTTCCGGAAGTTAGGGGACTGATTTTTTGCTTTTTGGGTGGAAAGCAGGGCGTTTTTCTTGGTCATCTCGAGGCTAGGAGAGATCTCTTCGGGTTGGATAATGTAAGCTATTGACTTTTTAGCTTCAAAAGGATAGCGTTTTTCATAGTTTACATACTGCCTTTGAGCAGATAGCTTTTCTATTTCATAGTTTACTTCTGTGTTCTTTTTGTCCCCAAAAGGGTTCGGGATGTTCCACTTGACACAAAAAGAACCAACGAAAATCATGCGGCGCGTCCCGAAGCATTTCGGGGCAAAGCGCAAACTTCCCGCAAGCCTGCGGGACAGGCGCTGACCGCTTAAACAACGCTTTGACATTGGCTACCGTGATACTTTTCCTGCATTTCATAGTAAACTGAACAGTGCCTGGATAGTGAACTTTTCTGCTCTTGCAGGCACCAAAATTTGCTGCCGCAAGCGCAAAATATGCTGGTAGTTCTTCGCTTTCGTTGATCGTACTCCGCTGCGCGTTCGAGTGCTAGTTTCTAAAGACGGAATTCTGAAAATTCTAAAACTCTTCAAATCCTAATTCAGACAAAAAATCAAATAAATCATCGTTCAGAAAATCTTGACAATCCTTTAATTCTGAAAATCCTGATTCAGACTTTATTGTCGTCTGCTTTGGCTGACGGCGCAGTTTTTTCCGTTTTAAAACAGTTTTTAACGAAAATATTGTTTATTTTTGGCTCCCTTAAACCTACTTGAACTATGCAGTTAACAGAAACTGTAAGCGGCGTTTTGTCCGACCGTATTATTTCCCTTTCCGAATCGCAGACCATTGCCATGGCTAAAAAAGCACGTGAGCTGGTAGCGCAAGGCCGAGATGTAATAAATCTGAGCTTCGGCGAACCCGATTTTCAAACGCCGCAATATATTAAAGATGCTGCTAAACAGGCTATCGACGATGGTTTTACGTTTTATACGCCCGTGGCCGGTTACCCGGAACTGCGGCAGGCCATTGCTGATAAACTGAAGCGCGATAATAACCTTGACTACAAACCCGAGAATATTGTGGTTTCTACCGGCGCCAAGCAAGCCATTGCCAATGCGGTAATGTGCCTGGTGAACCCGGGCGACGAAGTGCTGATCTTTTCGCCGTACTGGGTGAGCTACGAAGAAATTGTAAAGCTGGCCGAAGGCATTCCGGTGCAGGTGGTTGGCAAGATCGAGCACAATTATAAAGTTACTGCGCAGCAGCTCGAAGATGCAATCACTTCCAATACCAAGGTAGTCATGTATTCTTCGCCATGTAACCCTACCGGTTCGGTTTTCACCAAAGAAGAGCTCGAAGCTTTTGCCCGCATCCTGGAGAAACATCCGCAGGTGCACGTAATTGCCGATGAGATTTACGAATACATCAACTTTGGCGGACAGCATTTCAGCATGGCCGGGTTCGATTTTATAAAAGACCGCGTAATTACCATTAACGGATTCTCCAAAGGCTATGCCATGACCGGATGGCGCGTGGGTTATTTAGCGGCCACCAAAGAAATTGCCGATGCCTGCGATAAGATGCAAAGCCAGATCACTTCCGGAACCTGTTCTATTGCCCAGAAAGCGGCCGTTGGGGCGCTGCGGGGCGGCCGGGAATCGGCAGAAATGATGACGGAAGCTTATAAACGCCGCCGTGACCTGGTGCTGGATCTGATGAAAGAAATTCCGGGCATTAAAACGTACGTGCCGGAAGGCGCTTTTTATATTTTTCCGGATGTAAGCGCGTTTTTCGGAAAGTCCTGCGAAGGCTACCAGATCAACGATTCAATGGATCTGAGCATGTTTTTACTGAACGATGCGAGCGTGGCCCTGGTAAGCGGCGATGCTTTTGGGGCGCCGCAGTGCATTCGTTTCTCGTTTGCCGCTTCCGATGAAAAACTGACCGAGGCACTGAGCCGCATTAAAGCCAGCCTCGCTAAATTAGCTTAATTTATTGCTTTGAACAGTCTGAAAGAACTTTTCGATTCCTTCGATGAGCTTACCGCGCTGATCGTGGGTGATGTAATGATCGATTCGTATTTGTGGGGAAAATCGTCGCGGCTTTCGCCCGAGGCGCCGGTGCCGATCGTGAACGTGGTGAAAACCGAAAAGCGGTTGGGCGGGGCTGCCAACGTAGCGCTGAATGTGCAGGCTTTGGGCGCCACGCCTCTTCTATGCTCGGTGATAGGCGATGATATGGAAGGGGCCGATTTTGAACGGTTGCTCGAAGAAAAACAACTCTCGCTGGAAGGCATTGTAAAAAGCGTGGAACGGGTAACTACCACCAAACAGCGGATCATTGCCGGGAACCAGCAGCTGTTGCGTATCGATTCGGAGCACGAAACTGACTTAACTGAATTTGAAGAGCGCCACTTGCTGGAACGCTATGAAAAACTGCTCGGAAAGTGCGATGTGGTTATTTTCGAGGATTATGACAAAGGCGTTCTGACGGAAAGAATAATTGACAAACTCATTGCCCGGGCGAGGGAAAAAAATATTCCGACGGTAGTTGACCCTAAGAAGAAAAATTTTCTGAGTTATGTGGGCGTGAGCCTTTTCAAGCCGAATCTGAAAGAACTGAAGGAAGGGTTGAAAGTGGAATTTGCCGATGCCAACCTGGAAGCTTTTGAACATGCCGCTGAAACGTTGCAGCAGAAACTACAGGCGGGTAACATTTTAATTACCCTTTCTGAGCGCGGCGTATTTTGTACCGATGGCGAAACCAAAACCTACATCGATGCGCACATGCGTTCAATTTCCGATGTTTCAGGAGCTGGTGATACCGTGGTAAGCATTGCGGCTTTGTGCCTGGCGCGCCAAATGCCTTTGCCGTTGCTGGCCGGCCTGGCAAATTTAGGCGGAGGATTGGTTTGTGAGCAGGTGGGAGTAGTTCCCATAGACAAAGGAAGACTTTACGAAGAAGCCCGCGAATTCAATTTGTTTGAAGAACTTTCAGAAATCAGAAATTAGCAGTCACGTTACTTTTGCAGCTAAAAACAATAGCGTTTCGAGATACTTTTAAGTTAATCGGAACGCTATTGTTTTTAAACGGCCAGGATCCAGCGTTCTGCATTTTCAATATTATCGAATACAATGGCAATGGTATCGGTTACGGAACGGCTAAGCACCGAATCTGCGGAAAACCGGCTGATGGATTCTTCGGAATAAATCCAGGCTACATGATGCACACCCAGAGCATTCATACGCGGGGCAAAATTTGTGATGATCCATTCTACTGATTCCGTAAAAAGACCTTCAACTTTAGCTACGTCGTTTATTATTTTGGAAATGTTGTATTGCTTCACATATACCAATATCTGTTCACTTCCCACTTTAATCTGTTCTTTGGAGGGCAGCCCATTCCACACCAATTTTAAAAAGTTGCCTTCTGCAGAATAAAAGATCTTCATGTAATCTTGTTGCCAAAGCAAGTCATATTTAATACCGTTCGGGAAATGCATAGGTTGGTTAGTAGCAGTAGTAGTAGATGCGGGCATGGCTTAAATAATTTGTATCGAATTTAAGAACAAAAAACGCGCAGATATCTGATTTAAGTTTAGAATTACGAATAATTATGGTAAGAAGCAGTTTTTTGCAGGTTAACTTCACATAGCACAGGTTACCCGAGTAAATGCCAGTATTATACTGCAATTTAGTGATTTCAACACCTGCTCTGGATGGTAAGTGATTTGTTATTGTATTGCTGTAGATTTAAAATAACTAAAGTCGCGTTTGTGGTTTAACGGTTTTTAAGTTTGTAATGTCAACTTTAAAGCAATACTGTTAAAAATTGTAGTCAATTAATTCCGCAAGTTTGCATTAAGAACACATGCCAGCCATTCGGATCTTCGAAGGTAAGACTTGGCTAATCGGTAAGAACTTTGCGGAGCAACCGGGCAATGACCTGGTTTTTAAGCGGTTTTAGATAATGTAAATAGTCAGTGATGCACCATACCAGAAAGTTATCTTCGGAAGGGGCAGGGTGTGGGTTTCCGGTTTCATGCGTAATAAACCCGAGGTGGTACAAAGAATCTGGTAAAACTTAATATAACGCATTCTTGTGCGCTTCAAAAACCACCGAGTAATTCTAAACAATCCTCTGGCATAAAACGCTACAGCTTTCTCTGCTGATCAGCGAGTTTTACTATGCGGACATGCAGTACCGGTCAGTTTTTATACTCAGTGGGTTTACCATGAAAATGCCATGGAAACGGGGTAAAAAAGTGAAGGCCGGCTTTTTATAAACCAGCCTTCTATTGTAACTAAAGCTTAACGCATTTGGGCGCTGAATTCTTTTACCGCATCTATGTAGCAACGTACATGGTCGGGGTTGGTATCCGGGTAAACGCCATGGCCGAGATTGGCAATGTGGCGGTCAGGACCAAAAGCTTCCAGCATCTTTTTCGTTTCTTTCCGGATGGTAGCAAAATCGCTGTACAACGCGCACGGATCTAGATTTCCCTGCAGGGTTTTGTTTGGACCAACTAATTTGCGGCTTTCGGCAATGTTCATGTTCCAGTCTAAACCTATAACCGAGCAATTCAGTTTGCCGAAATCTTCCAGCGCAAAAAAAGCACCTTTGGCAAAAACGGTTACGGGCACATCCGGTAAGGCGTCACAGATCTGCTTGATGTATTTATAGGAAAATTCCTGGTAATGTGCCGGGGGCAAAATACCGGCCCAGGAATCGAAGATCTGAATTAAATTAGCTCCGGCCGTAACCTGTGCCTGCAGATAGGCAATGGTGGTATTGGTAATTTTCTGCAGCAGCTTGTGGGCCATTGCCGGTTCTGTATAAAGCATTTTCCGGGCCTGCGAAAACGTTTTAGAACCGCTGCCTTCTATCATGTACGCCAGAATGGTAAAGGGAGCACCAGCAAAACCGATGAGAGGTACGCGGCCGTTCAGGGCTTTTTTGGTGATTTTTATCGCATCGAGCACGTAACCCAAATGTTCTTCCGGATCGGCTACCAGCAACTGGTCAATATCCTTTTCAGTCTTCACTGTTTTCGGGAAGATCGGTCCGCGGCTTTCTACCATTTCGTAGGTCAGGCCCATGGCTTCGGGCACAACTAAAATATCGGAGAAAATAATGGCAGCATCCACTCCCAGCAGATCTACCGGCTGAATCGTAACTTCAGCCGCAAATTCCGGAGTTTCTACCAGTTCTTTAAAGCCGCTTAAAGAGGCGCGAACGGCGCGGTATTCAGGTAAAATACGGCCGGCCTGGCGCATCAGCCAAACAGGAGTTCTTTCAGTTTTTTCGCCGCGGGCAGCCCGCAGAAACAGGTCGTTCTTCAATTGCATGGCGCAAAGATACTTTTTATTGTTTAATGAGGGAAAGTCTGAAGACGGGAAATATTGTTTTGGGTTTTGTGATTTAGATCATTGATTTTGTTAGGGTGGTGTATTTTAAAGTTTGAAAGGGGGTTAGTAGGTTTTTAGCAGTTTTTCAGCTGAAAAGTATACCGTTTTTCATAGCTAGCTTTCTACCTTTTATCATTAGCTGAATTAGCTTTTAACTTACTTCTTTGTTCTTTTTGTCCCCGAAAGGGTCCGGGATGTTCCACTTGAAATAAAAAGAACCAACGAAAATCAAGTGGCACCTCCCGAAGCATTTCAGGAGCAAGCGCAAACTCGCTGACCACTCAAACAGTGCGCTTGACATTGGCCACCGTGATACATTTGCTACCCTGTAGAGAATTGACCAGTGCCTGGATAGTAAGCCTCTCTGCTCTGGCAAGCGGCCTAATTTGCTACTGTAAGCGCAAATTCTGCTGGTAGTTCTTCGCTTCTCGTTGATCGTACTTCGCTCTCGCGTTCGAAGGGAAGTTTTTAAAAGATTGAATTTTGGAAATTCTAAAATTGGCTACGCCGAACTTCGTTTCTGTAAATCCTGATTCAGAAAAAAATCCTTTAATCCTCTAATCCAATAAATCCCAATTGGCTTCGCCGAACTACGTTTCAGACAAATAATCCTGCTCATCCCATAAATCCCTGAAATCGTGTTCAGACTTTCATTGCCATGATGGTATGCATCCCGATCAAAATTCTCCCCTGAATTAGGGGAGGATTTAGGTGGGGTAATTCTGATCCTGGCAATTACATTTTCAGGAGCTCAATAATGGATGAAACAATAAAATTAACCCCGATTGCCAGCACGATGAAACCCATGATCTTGGAAAGTGCTTCGAGACCGGCGCGGCCCATAAAGCGCATCAGGCTGCTGGAAAAATACAGAATGGCGTAACTTAAGAGGGCAACCAGGGCAATTCCGGAAATGATCAGTATAAAATCGAGGGTGTGCAGATTGGGCTTGAACATGCTGATGCTCACGGCTATGGCGCCGGGGCCGGAAAGCATGGGCATAGCCAGCGGCGCAAAGGAAATATCGTTGCGCTGCAGGCTGTCGGCTACCGAAGTTTTAGAAATCTTGCGGCCCCCGCCGGTTTTGGAGTTTAGCAGATCGAAACCCGCTTTCATGATCATCAGGCCGCCGGCAATCCGTAGGTCATGAATGCGGACGCCGAAGAAATTGAGAACATACTGACCAATAAAAAAGAAAACCACCAGAATGCCAAGCATATATAAACAGGCGTTCCGGGCTTGCTGGTTGCGGCGTTCGGGCGTATCGTCGTGCGTTAAAGTCAGGAAAACCGGCATGGCTCCAAACGGATTCACCACCGAAAACAAAGCCGAAAACGTGGCCAGAAACAATTCCATAGGCATTTATTTGAAGTAAAGATAGGAAGCTTACATTACGCCGGCGTTTCGCAAACGTTAACTTACCACAATGTTTTAAATTGAATTTTTATGCCAAAACTCCTTTATGTCGGCATTTTTGAAAGAGCAGCATTTACCTGAAATATTAAATTGCAGAACCTGAATATAGTAAAATATATTTTCAGGCAGGATAAATTCCGGATTAAGCGCCGGCCATAACGCACAACTATTTTAATTTCTTTACTTTTGAGGTCACAAACCCTAGCCTTTTTACCATGATCGGAAACGTGAAACTCGGCATTCTGGGCGGCGGCCAGCTCGGGCGCATGCTTATCCAGGCCGGAATAGACCTCAACCTGTACACTTTAATTCTGGACCCGGACGCCGATGCGCCCTGCAAACCGCTTTGCAACGAATTTTACCACGGCAGCTTCGCCGATTACGAAACGGTTTATAATTTCGGTAAAAAGTGCGACCTGGTTACCATCGAGATCGAGCACGTGAACTGCGATGCACTGGCTCAGCTGAAGAAAGAAGGCGTAAAAGTTTTCCCTGATCCGGAAGTGATCCGCACCATTCAGGACAAAGGTCTGCAAAAGGAATTCTACCGAAAAAACAACATCCCTACCGCCGATTTCCGGTTAATGAAAGATGCTTCGGAACTGAAAACGAATGAAGATTTTCTGCCCGCTTTCCAGAAACTCCGGACGCTGGGTTACGATGGCCGCGGTGTGCAGAAAGTAACTGCCGAAACTGCTTCGGACAAAATATTTGCTGAGCCTTCGGTTTTAGAGAAACTGGTAGATTATGAAAAGGAAATTGCCGTGATCTGCGCCCGCAACGAAAGTGGCGAAATTGCGGTTTTCCCTTCTACCGAACTCGTTTTCCATCCCGAATTTAATCTGGTAGATTACTTGATCGCGCCGGCTAATATTTCAGCAGAACTGGAAAAAACGGTAGCCAATTTAGCCCAAAAAGTGCTGGAAGCCTTCGGTATGGTTGGTTTGCTGGCCGTGGAAATGTTCCTGACCAAAACCGGCGAAGTGCTGGTAAATGAAGTGGCCCCGCGACCGCACAACTCCGGCCATCATACCATGAAAGCTAATTTTACTTCGCAGTTCGAGCAGCATTTGCGCGCCATTCTGAATTTACCGCTCGGAGATACCCGTCAGCACAGCGCCGCGGCCATGGCGAATTTATTGGGCGAACCGGGCTTTACCGGCGAAGCCAAATATGAAGGCATAAACGAAACCCTGGAAATTCCGGGAGTTTATGTACATTTATACGGAAAGAAAATTACCAAACCGGCGCGCAAAATGGGCCACCTCACTGCCCTGGCTCAAACTACCGCCGAAGCGCAAGCCAAAGCTGAAAATGCCCGCCAAAATTTAAAGATAATTGCATGAGTGAAAATCAATCAACCCCGAAAACTGCGCCCGTAGTGGGCATTATTATGGGCAGCCAGAGCGACCTGAAAGTAATGGAAGCCGCTTCCGAGGTCCTGGAAATGCTGCAGGTTCCCTACGAGCTGACCATTGTTTCTGCCCACCGCACCCCGCACCGCATGTTCGAATACGCTGAAGGTGCCCGTAAACGCGGCATAAAAATTATTATTGCCGGAGCCGGTGGCGCGGCGCATTTACCGGGTATGGTGGCTTCGCTTACAACGCTGCCGGTAATTGGGGTGCCGGTAAAATCGAGCAATTCTATAGATGGCTGGGATTCTGTGCTTTCTATTTTACAAATGCCGGGCGGTATTCCGGTTGCAACAGTTGCGTTGAATGGCGCACAAAATGCCGGTATTTTAGCGGCTCAGATCCTGGGAACCACTGATGCCGTGGTTGCTGATCGGCTGGAAAAATACCGTAGTACCTTGAAAGATAAAGTAATGCGCTCCGCCGAAGAACTTCGTCGCGGTGACCGTGATATAGACTAAAGATTTTTTAAAACTACCTAAGTAAGCCTGATCGTGAAAACGATCGGGCTTTTTTTATGCAGTTTTTTGATTGAAAATGATACCATTTAAGAAACTATTCTCAAAAATTAGAGTTATGGCTTTAACAAGTTTAGATTAATCTAAAAATTAAATTACTTTTGTTTTTAATTTTTAGTTATGGCTTTGCTTAAAATATAATTCGACCTTTTTAATATTTGATATATGCTTAAAGGGATACTTTATACTATTTTAATGCACCTGTTTGGTTTCCAGGTGGCTTTTGCTCAGAATCTGAAACAGGAGATCAGCGGGAAAGTAGTTTCTGAAGGAGAAGGAGTAGGTTTTGCGTTGATCGGTCTGAAAGGAACCGCCCATGGAATTACCGCTGATGCCGCCGGAAATTTTACGCTAAAGGAAGTTCCGGCGGGAACTTACGACTTGGTAGTTTCGGCCATTGGGTTTCAGAACTATAAAAAAACGGTAGGGATTGGAGCCGAAAAAGTCTGGCTTCAGGTGGAGTTGAAAAAATCGTTGCAACAACTTCAGGAAGTGGTAGTGAGCGGCACCATGAAGGAAACCTACACCATGCAATCGCCGATTCACGTGGAGGTTTATACGCCTAAATTATTTCAGAAAAACCCGACGCCCAGCATTTTCGAAGCCATGCAAATGGTGAACGGGGTGCAGCCGCAACTTAACTGCAACGTCTGTAATACCGGCGACATTCACATTAACGGCATGGAAGGCCCTTATACCATGGTGACGATCGACGGCATGCCAATCGTAAGTTCATTGGGCAGCGTTTATGGCTTGAGCGGTATTCCCAATAGCATGATCCAGCGGGTGGAAGTGGTGAAAGGTCCGGCTTCTACGCTGTACGGTTCCGAAGCGGTGGGCGGTTTGATCAATATTATCACTAAAAATCCGGTGGATGCGCCGCTGGTTGCTACAGATCTGATGGCGACTTCGCACGGCGAACTGAATGCGGATGTTGCTGTGAAAAAAGACTTCGGGACAGCCCAAAGTTTGCTCGGGATCAATGCTTTTAGTTTTCAGAACCGCCGCGATGTGAACGACGATAATTTTACGGACATCACCTTGCATCAGCGCATTTCGTTGTTCAATAAATGGAATTTCAACCGGAAAGAAAACCGCCTGGCATCGCTCGCGGCGCGCTATTTATACGAAGACCGCTGGGGCGGTGAAATGAACTGGCAACCTGCATTCCGGGGGGGCGACAGCATTTACGGCGAATCGATCTTTACGAAGCGGGTGGAAGTAATTGGGGCGTACGCATTGCCGGTGAAAGAAAAAATGACCTTGCAGTTTTCCTATAATAATCACCGGCAAAATTCGGCTTACGGCGCGATGCGTTTCCTGGCAAACCAGCATATTGCATTTGCGCAACTGCTCTGGAATAAAACCCTGGAGCGGCATGATATCATGTTTGGTCTGCCTTTCCGTTTCGATTTCTACGACGATAATACGGTTGGAACGCAGCAAAAAGACGGTAAGAATAAACCGCAGCAGCTTTATTTGCCGGGCATTTTTTTGCAGGATGAAATTACGATAAACGAAAAGCTGACTTCTTTGCCCGGCCTTCGCTTCGATTATAATTCCGCGCACGGCGGCATTTTTTCGCCGCGGTTGGGTTTTAAATTCGCGCCGAACAACCATAATACTTTTCGCCTGAATGCGGGCAACGGCTACCGCATAGTGAATTTATTTACTGAAGACCACGCAGCGTTAACCGGTTCCCGCGAAATAATTATTAAAGATGATCTGAAACCGGAAAGAAGCTGGAACGCAAGCCTGAACTACCAGAAATTCATTGATCTGGATAAGGGTTTCCTGAACCTGGATGGCAGCTTGTTTTACACCTATTTCACTAATAAAATTCTCGGCGATTTTCTGACGAATCCAGATCAGATCATTTACCAGAATTTGCAGGGACACAGCATTTCGCGCGGAATTACTTTAAATGCCGACTGGATGTTTGCCATCCCTTTAAAACTGAATGCCGGCGCTACTTTTATGGAGGTTTATACTATGCAAAAAGCCGAAAACGGCGCGGAGGAAAAACAACCCCAATTACACGCGCCCAAGGTTTCGGCCACTTACGCGATCACCTATACCTTCAGCAAAATTAGTGTTTCTGTAGATTACACCGGCAGGCTTTACGGCCCCATGCATTTGCCGGTCCTGGAAAATGATTTCCGACCGGGGAAATCGCCGTGGTTCAGCCAGGATAATCTGCAACTGACCAAGAAACTGAGGCATGGGTTTGAAATTTATGGCGGCGTGAAAAACCTGTACAATTTCCTGCCCAAAGACCCGCTCATGCGCCCTTTCGATCCGTTCGATAAGCACGTGAACGAAAATAATCCGGAAGGCTATACCTTCGATACCACTTACAATTATGCGCCAATGCAGGGCAGAAGGCTGTTTTTAGGCGTCAGGTGGAATCTGGGCTGAAGTTAGATCGCGGGAGTTTTTTACCGCAATTCCCTACCGTTTTCAGGCTTATCGGGGAGGTGGCGGAGCAGAAAGTAAAAGCAAAGTACGTAAACCATCTGCGTACCGGCGGTATCCCAGTCCTGTTTCAGGGTTACGCCAAACAGCAGGGCACCCATTAACACGCCTCCGGCAAAAACTGCCCAGCGCAACCAGAAACCCGTTAAAATCAGCACCCCGATCACCAGTTCAGCCAACGGAATAACGTAACCCATGGCCAAAACCTAGGGGTAAGGCAAAACTGTTTCGGTAAAGCCGGCGGCCATTTTTTCGGCAAAACCACTTAGATTGAAAACGCGGGTTAAGCCGTGCATGAGCATGTTTACGCCCAGCCCAAGCCGGAGAATCAGGTGTGCCAGTTGCGGATTGGTCATGGTTCAACGGTTAATTTCGGACGATATCTGAGTTCTGGATGAAGGAGTTTTTGGGCAGAAAAACATTGCGTTTTTTCTTGGCAGGTTTTGGTTTGCGGTTTGAAGCATACGGTAAAACGGAAGGCTTTCGGGTTTAAAAAGTCGGGTTGAAAATAGTGATCAGCCGCAGCCTTCTTTCATTAATTTGTTAAAATCTACCGGGGCCGGCGGTATGGTTCTGATATAGGCCTGCCAGTCTTTTTCCAGTTTTTTCAGGTTGAAGCCGTAAATTTTTTCCAGATCGGCAAAGCCCTGCTGACAGAGTTTTTTCAGTTTTTCATTGCCGTATTTTTCCTGCAGATATTTAATAACCGCGGCACTTTGCAGGTAGGCAATTACGTCGCTCTCTTTGGCTTTGGCATCGAAGTTATGAACCAGGTCTTCGAGCTTCATGAGTTTTTTATGTTGCAGGAAATAGGCGTTTATGCCGTAGATGGGGTTTTCGTAAAAGCAATCGTTATCGGTGAACTGGGCGGCGCCTTCTTCCAGCATGCGGTGCGGACTTTTGCCCCAGAGCGCGAAAGAAATAATATGAAAAATTTCGTGCTTGAATTGCGGCCGCAGCTTTTCGTTGAATACAAAAAATACAAAATCGTGGCCCTGCAGGGCGCCGCCTTTTATGTGCATGCCCATAAGTTCCTGCATGGCGTCTTCGGAGTCTACGGCCAGTAAATTAATGCCGCGGTTATATTCGGTTGCCCCTAAAACGGCCAGAATGCGGTTAAAAGCTATATTCAGCTCCTGTTTCAGGTGGGGCAGGTTTTTGGCCGCGTAAGAATTCTCTTGAAAATAGATCCGGAAATTACCGTGGTTTACCGATTGCACCGGCACCGAATCGTTGGCAATGAAATGAGCTACATAGGGGATAGGTGGGTAAAAAATTACTTCTTTTTGCTGCGCTTTAAGGGTTGCCGATGTGGCCAGAAAAAGCATCAGAAGCCAGAATTTAAGTTTCATTGTTTTAAGGGCAAAAAGGATAGTGCTTTAAAATTTTATAAACTCCTGAAAACTGAAAAATATTGTAGTCGCGTTATTTTGCCCGATAACTTTGATTTAATTCCTGCAGTTTTCTGAAAAAGGGTATCTTTTTTACGTGAAAAAGTGCCCGGAAATTACCGGCTAGTTTGCCGGATGCGCGGCTCGCGGGAAAGAATAATTTTTAACTGCAAACGCACAATGTCGCCCATATTCTTGCATTTCAGAAACTCCGGGGCTTCATGATGCTGGGCCAGTTCCTGCTGAAGTTGCACGATCTTTTCGGGCGTAGAAATCGTATCGGTGCGCATTATGTCTACCAGATCCTTTAAACGGTAGCGCGCCGATCTGAGCCGGTGAAACAGGGAGGTGCGTTCTTCGCTTTGGTATTGCTGCATGGTTTGCGGGTTTAGCAGCTTTATTACCAGGTCTACCATTTTGTTGTTTTCCTTGAAAAACTGGGGCAGGTACATTTTCTTTTGTCCTTCGTAGCTTTGCTGGTCAAAATCGATGGAGCGGATCCGGTATTGCTCGTCTTCGAAGTCGGGTGTAACGTCTATCACGTAATTATAAGAACGCATATCGCCGAGCAACCGGATAAAGCAGCGTTCATTAAATTTTACAAATTCTTTCGCAATGCGTACTTTATTGGTATTCGGCAGGTCGAGGTAGTCTTTTATAAAAACATCGCCCGGAATGCCGGCAATGTGTTCTTCGATCAGGGTTTCGCCGTTTACAAGGTAGTTGATGCGGCTGGGAGAAAGAATATGTTCCAGTTCAAGCCCGTAGATCCTGGACGCATCGGCCCGCTTTACATAAAAATAATCGTAGTTATCGTTCAGCTGATTGGTGATCTGCACCCGGAACGGATTGGTATTGCCAAAAGTGCAGTAATCGATGCGGGTAACCACCAGGTGCTCCATTACCGAAATATCGCCATCCGTTTTCAGCAGCGCATAGATCATGGTAAGGCCTTCGTTTAATTCCTGCCGCTGCCCTTCGTGGTACATTACCGTTTGCCAAAGCGTATCGATGCCTTTTTTATCGAAATAGGGAAATGATTCGGTGTAATGAAGCAGGTCCTTGTACTCTACCGGCAGGGAAACCTGGCGATCGTAAGCGTGCAGGTACCTTTGCAGACTTGCAGAAACCGGATAGATCAGTTTTTTTTTGGAGATATGAAGCACAGGCAGGTTCTATCTTTCAATTGTTTGAAATTTAAGTAAAATTCCATTTGACAGTATAACGCGGTGATTTTAAAAACGCTATGCTTTTACATGAAAAAAGTCTTTTCGCAGGACGAAAAGACTTTCCGTGAGTTGTCAAAACTATATCACTTTAAACTTTATTTTTCAAACAATTACGGCCTGTTCGGCTTTTAATTCATTTATAAACTGGTCCAGAATGCCCTGGCGCACGTGTGGCATTACTACAATTTTATACCAGCTGGCTTCGTGTTCATAAGTATCGGCTACGAGGTGGTATTTTTCGGCAAGCTGGGTAGAAATATGGCTGCTCCGGATGGCGATGATGTTGATGTGCGGATCGCGGAAATAGCGGATGCCGAGTTCGTTCAGTTTGTTGCAAAGGCGCGAAGTACGGTCGTTGAGCATCTGCATCTTTACGCGCCAGCCATCGGAGCCGTGCGTGCGCAGGATCATCCACACGGAAATGGCGTTGGCTCCCGACCGGCTGCCGCAAAGCGTATAATCTTTGCCGGGAATGTACTGGGCTTCGTCGGTGCAAACGTATTCCATCCAGTTTTTGCGGATCAGGAAAATGCCGGTGCCGTAAGGCGTTTGCAGCATTTTGTGGGCATCTATGGTAATGGACGTAATGTCGGGGTTGCGGAACGAGAATTTGCTTTCGGGGTTGGTAAAGGGGTAAATAAAACCGCCGAAAGCTGCATCGATGTGAAGTTTAAAATCTACCTCCCGCTTTTTCAGCAGCTCGGTTACCGCCTCGATATCGTCTACTGAACCGAACATGGTGGTAGAAAGATTTAGGATGAAAATAAAGTGCTTTACGCCCTGAGCCTGTAATTCAGTAAGAGCCAGTTCCAGGTCCTCCATTTCTAGCTGGCGGTTGGCGTCTTTCACTTTTAAAATGCGCGAGGGCAGGCCTAACAGGTTTACGCCTTTGGGCATGGAATAGTGGCTGTCCTGGGAAAAGATAACGGCAATTTCGTGCGGTTTCGCCTGTTTTTCGCGCATGAAATAATTGCGGTAGATCCACATGGCCTGGATATTGGCTTCGGTGCCACCGGGCGTTACGTAGCCGTCTTGCTGGCCGGGTTCGCCGCCAAAGATCTGTTCGGCGCAGATCTTTATCAGGTCAACTTCCAGCTTTTGGGTGCCGCGGAAATAACTTAAATGATCGTTGCTGAGCGTGTGGCAGCCAATATGGTTGGGATTGGCAATGAGCGTACGCAAAAAAGGCGCATCCTGCAGAAAGGGTGCATCTTCGTAAAATTCTTCCTGGTCGAGGTAGGTTCCCGGAATGCCGAGCACCGGTTCTTTATGCAGATCTATGTTTTGGCGCAATGCTTCTTCAATCCGCAGGTTTATGGCGTCGTGCGAAAATTTCTCCCAGTGCATGCTCATTTCTTTCATGGGTAATTCCGTTTTTTTTAACGCTTCAAAATTATGTAACCAAAACCCGCGCTACCATGGAACCAGTCATGCCTGCAGGTGACATTGGTCAGTTTTGAAAGGCCGGCAAAGGATTGTTCGGATCGTGGTGCAATTTATGGCCGGGGCAAAGTGCTAACCCCACATTCATAACCTGGAAATTACCTGAAACTGGGTATTTGTAATTAGATTTTAATCCTATATTTTTGTAAAGTTACCAATTGTGGGTAAGTCTTTTTCAGGTTTGATTGCAGGTGCGGTTTGGGGCTTATTGGGTGAGAGCATTAATTCCTGAAAAGCACCTGAGGTCAGCTGAAAACAATTAATTGCTTACAGAAATTTTTCCGGATAATCGGGACCAATACATTGCAGAAAGCCGGACCCTTGTTCCGGCTTTTGTTTTTACAGCAGTTTTTTGGTCTTAAAGCATAGCGTTTTTTTAAAGAAATCCGATATATTTACCAACGTATTGCTTTTCTGGCAAGATGGTTGCAAAACGGTTTTGTGCCGTGCCTGTTTGCGGAAATTTATTAATCATCCCTATGAACAAGATCACTTTTTTTACTTTTCTGCTATTCAGTATTGCTTTTGGGCAAGTAGCTGTGGCACAAACTGCTGCCAAAGCGGCTACGCCTAAACCCGTTACAAAAGCTATTTCGGAAGAAGAGAAGATCAATCGTCTGATAAAATACGTGGCTGATCTACAGGGGGCTACCTTTATCCGGAACGGCGACGAGTATCCGGCAAAGGATGCGGCCGCTCATTTGCAGATGAAGCGCAAAAAAGCCGGTAATCGCGTGAAAACGGCCCGGGAGTTTATCGATGGCCTGGCTTCGGAATCTTACCTCTCGGGCGAAGAATACCACATCAGGTTTAAAGACGGTAAAACGTATAAAAGCCGCGATGTGCTCATGAAAGAATTGCAGCGCATTGAGAAACTGTAAGCAGTTTTTTGATGTGAAACTATAGCATTTTAAAAGCCTTGCCGGAAAACCGGCAAGGCTTTTTTTTTCATTTCCTTATCGGTTTTCGTTCATCATGAGATTTTCAGCCTGTTTCCGGAATATGGTGGGCGCAATAATTAGTAAAGCTTAATAAGAACTTAGGAGGGTGAGCAACAAACTGAAAATCAGTATAGTAAACTATATTTGGGCTTTCGGTCTTTATACATTCCTGCATCAGCCCTAATACTTATTTGCACGCCAATGAAAAAGCTAATTGTTTTTATAATGCTGGTTTCGGGTACTTTTCAGGCTTCGTTTCCGCAGAATTCTTCCTGCCGGAATATAACTGCGGTTTCGCAAGTTGTGATTATGACCGAAGAAGAAAAAGTAAATCACCTGATCGATTACATCCGCCATCTTTCGGGCTCGGTTTTTATCCGGAACGGCAAAGAATATTCCCCGGAAAAAGCCGCCGATCATTTATTAAGCAAGTGGAAAAAGCATAAGAAGAAAGTGAAAACTGCGCAGGGCTTTGTAGAACGGCTTGCTACGTATTCCAAAACCGATGAACCTTATATGATCCGTTTTTCAGATGGACATATGGAAAAATGTGGTGATCTGCTAAGCCTGGAATTGCAGCGCATTGAGATTTGAATCGTGGTTTACTATTCCTGACTGCTACCAGAGCAATGTGATTTGCTGCTTTTGCTTTAAAAAGATTGATATAATTCGCGGATCGCTTCGTTACCGTAGGTTCGTTCCAGCCTTCTGATAATGAAATGCCCGCGGGCCATGTCCTGGAAATGATCCATAAAAATGGTGTTGATAAAAGCCCCGCCAGCCGCGCCAATAATAGGAACAGCCTGCGCACTCACTTTCTGTGCTACGGTTGCGCTAAACCGTTTGGCTACCACCGCTATTACTTTTGCCAGGATAGTTGCCCCTTCTTTTTTTGCTGAAATAGCTAAGGCCGCCCTTACCCCGTAGTACCCGAATTCCGCCGCATCATCGTTGGGAGAACTTCCGCCGAAAGCAAACACTTCGATGCAGGCTAGCCGGGTAGCTTCCTGACTGATATCCTCGCCTTCGCTGCGGGCGATGTCAGTAATAGAGCGCATCATTATGGCCGTAGAAACCGGTAATTCTACGGCTAAAGCAGCTACGCCAAATATGCCGCCAAGGCCACCTGTAACTGCTGCCGAGAGTTTATGCCATTTATCGGAAGAAGTTTTGCCCGGCGCATTTTGCAGCGATAAGGCGGCTGTATCGGCGGCTTTACGCAGGGCGGCCTGAATCACGCCCTCCATTTTCTGATTTAATTTTCCGGGCAGGTTTTCCAGCACTTTATCCAGCGGCATGCCTACCAGGTTGGCGATTTTTATGGCCAAACCGGGGTTTTCGAGCAGGGTTTTAGCCCGTTTCAGGTCCTGAAGATCGGTAGAGGATAGTTGCATGAATTGTGGGTTGGTTTGTTTGTACTGAACGGTTTTTAAGCGGAAAATGATAGTGTTTTTTGCCCGAAACTGAGGTTGCTTTTATTCATATTAGCAGACCTTTTGAGCCTAGAACCAAATCGTTTTATTGATTCGTATTTTCAGTTGGTGGGGTAAATTTAATTGTTTTTTGAACCGGAGGTGGAGGCGCGCTTACTTTAAAATCTCTCCGGTTTACGATCGGTGTCACCAGACTATCATCGTTTAGTTTATAATCTTTTCCGGCCAGTTTTAAGGAATCAGGATTAACTGCAAAGTCAAATAACTTTTCTGATATCTTACCAAGTTTAAAGTCGTAAAGGGAACCTGATTTTATATGATCAATATAAAAGTATCTTGTAGTGGTGTCTTTTTTATATTCCAGAAAGATAATTGGCCCGCTATAAAGTACGGCGTTTTCTTCAGGATTATTAAGCCTTGTTCCACTTTTTTTAGTAAAGAGGTACGGTTCAAAATAAGCGATGTCTCTTTTCAGTGAAAGCGGAATTTTACCGGTAAAGTATTTCGCTGGCTGTTTTCCGTATTGATATTCGTTAAAACCACTTTGATTTTGCTTTAAAAGAACGGAATCTGTATTCAGATTGATCTGCATAAAATGAGAAAATCTCCAACCTCTATTTGTAGAATTTTCTGATGGATTTCCATTGAAAGAGCCAAACCTTATCTGATGTATTTCTGGTTTTTTTTGATTATTCTGCACTTGATTGCATCCTGAAAATGATAGGAAGAACAAGTATAACGCTATCAGTTTTAATGTAGACATATGTCATAATATTTTTACTCAACAAGTTAGCGCTTTTGGCCTGTAATCATAAAAAAAGTCCCGGAGAAATCTCTCCGGGACTTTTTAAGCTTAAAACGATACCGTTTTATTATTTTTTGTCGCCATCCACTTCTTCGTAATCCACGTCGGTTACGTTGTCGTGGCCTGGTTGGCCGTTGCCACTTGCTTGTCCGCCACCGGCGTTTCCGCCCATGTTCGGATCAGGTCCGGCGCTGCCGCCCTGGCTTGCCGCGTACATTTCCTGCGAAGCTGCCTGCCAGGCCGCGTTGATTTTCTCCATCGCGCTGTCAATAGCAGTTACGTCTTTAGAGCCGTGGGCCGTACGTAATTCGGTTAAGGCACCTTCAATAGCCGTTTTGTTTGGCTCAGAAAGTTTATCACCGAATTCTTTCAGCTGCTTTTCCGTCTGGAAGATCATGCTGTCAGCTGCGTTCAGTTTTTCGATTTCCTCTTTGGCTTTTTTATCTGCTTCGGCGTTCGCCTGAGCTTCCTGACGCATGCGCTCAATTTCCTGCTCGGTTAAGCCGGAAGAAGCTTCGATGCGGATCTTCTGTTCTTTGCCGGTTGCTTTATCTTTAGCGGTTACGTGCAGAATACCGTTGGCATCGATGTCGAAGGTTACTTCGATCTGCGGAACGCCGCGTGGTGCCGGTGGAAGACCGTCTAGGTGGAAGCGGCCAATGGTGCGGTTATCGCGGGCCATTGGGCGTTCGCCCTGCAACACGTGAATTTCTACTGAAGGCTGGTTATCGGAAGCGGTTGAGAACGTTTCCGATTTCTTCGTAGGGATCGTGGTGTTCGATTCGATCAGTTTGGTCATTACACCGCCCATGGTTTCGATACCCAAAGAAAGCGGCGTTACGTCTAACAGCAGCACGTCTTTTACTTCCCCGGTCAATACACCACCTTGGATCGCAGCGCCAACAGCTACTACTTCATCCGGGTTAACGCCTTTAGAAGGTTTTTTGCCGAAGAATTTCTCTACTTCTTCCTGCACTTTCGGAATACGGGTAGAACCACCCACCAAAATTACTTCGTCGATGTCGTTTACCGATAAGCCGGCATCCTGTAACGCTTTTTTGCAAGGTGCCATCGCACGGTCTACCAGGTCATGCACCAGCTGCTCGAATTTAGAGCGGCTCAGTTTGCGTACCAAGTGTTTCGGAATACCGTTAACCGGCATGATGTATGGCAGGTTAATTTCCGTTTCGTTCGAAGAAGAAAGCTCGATCTTAGCTTTTTCGGCTGCTTCTTTCAAGCGCTGTAAAGCCATCGGGTCCTGGCGCAGGTCAATGCCTTCGTCGTTCTTGAATTCGTCGGCTAACCAGTTAATGATCTTCTGGTCGAAGTCGTCGCCCCCTAAGTGGGTATCGCCGTTAGTAGAAAGCACTTCAAAAACGCCGTCGCCTAATTCCAGCACCGAAATATCAAAAGTACCGCCACCTAAGTCGAATACGGCAATTTTCTGGTCTTTGTGTTTTTTGTCTAAACCGTACGCTAAGGCTGCCGCCGTTGGTTCGTTAATGATCCGTTTTACATCCAGACCTGCAATGGCGCCGGCTTCTTTGGTAGCCTGACGTTGCGCATCGTTAAAGTAAGCCGGAACGGTAATTACTGCTTCGGTAATGGTAGTGCCTAAATAATCTTCGGCGGTAGCTTTCATTTTCTGAAGCACCATGGCCGAGATTTCCTGCGGAGAGTATTCCCGGTCGTCGATCTTTACCCGAACCGTATTATTTGGTCCTTTCACGATCTCATAAGACACATGTTCTGAGCTTACTTCGTCAAAACTATGGCCCATAAAACGCTTAATAGAAGCGATGGTCTTTTTCGGGTTGGTAATTGCCTGGCGTTTTGCCGGATCACCAACTTTGCGTTCGCCATTATCCAGGAACGCCACAATGGAAGGCGTTGTACGGCGCCCTTCACTGTTTGGAATTACCACTGGTTCGTTACCTTCCATTACGGACACGCAGGAGTTGGTAGTTCCTAAGTCAATACCTATAATTTTTCCCATTATGTTTTATTTAGTTTTAAATATCTAAGGTTTCTATATCAGGAATTCTGAATACGGATTTGATTTATCAACAGCTATGCCAACCAGAAAAAAAGCGCGCTACCGTGACAGATTGTCACAATAGCGCGCTGCTTCAGCTCAAAGCGTGAATTTATTACTTGAATTTCAGTTTCTGGTATTGACTGTTGTTGATCAGTTCGGCCAAAGCTGCCTGACTTAACACGGTTTTTACAGTGCGCTGTGCCCGCGCTCCGATCAGGCCGGTACCATTTTTTATATTATCCCACTCGGGTTTTACCTGCGAGAAAATGGAAAAGGAATTATTGATCCGATAATTGGTGGCCAGGCTTTCAGACCCTGCCGTAATCGTTACCAGTATTTCGCCGGCCGTGCGGAACGTACCGGGTTTATCCTGGCTGGTATCGATGAGGTTTAGCAGATTGGTATAGAATAAGCGGTTTTCTACCTCGAACCGGATGTCTTTTACATCCTGCAGGAAATTATTGCGGATATACCACGAAAGCTGTTTGTTTTGAGTAGTAGTGCCGTCGGATTCGGTGTAGTTAAATGTTAGCTTTACCGTGTAGATAGAGGCATTAACCGGCCCCCGGAACTCAATGCGGTTCAGTTTTTCCGGCTCATATTTAGAGGTATCGATCTGGTCTAGCGGCGGGTAGCCGGAACCGGCAAAGCTTACTTTAAAGATGCTGAAACGTTCGCTCCGGCTGTTGTTTTTAAGTTGTATCAGTTGAGTAGCCCCGCTGGTAGATAATCCGGATTTTGGATTGGTGGCCACAATGCGGTATATCGACTCTTCATCGGTTAAAGGACCGGGCTGGTTGGGTTTGGTTCGGTAAAGTACCTGGTTGGGGCCAAAAAAAGTACCAGCTTCTTTGTTCGTGCTTACAAAGCGCTCCATCGGGTAAGAATTTAAAACCAGGCTGTCACCGTTTTTAATGGTGAGGCGCTCCAGTTTAACTACCAGGTTTTCTTCCGGATAGGTTGTAGAATCGGGGTTGGTAGCGGCAATGGTTAAGGCGTTGGAATTGGTATTCAGGAAAGCTTTATTCACTTTGGCATAATGAACAGTATCGGCCTGGTTCAGAATGCTGTACAATACCATTACCTCTTTGTATTCGGCATTCGGATCGAGGTCGGTAGAACAGCCGGAAAAAAGGAACGCACCAAAGCCCAAAACAGCCAGGTACCGGAAAACAACTTGACGAAAGCGCATAAAAACAGGTTTCAATAACAAATGGGGGTAACCCGACAAATATACGAATTTCTTGCTTTTTTTACTGGCATTAGTTTTTTGTCTGAAAAGGATAGCGTTTTTTATCGTCATCCCGACGATAGGAGGGATCTATTTAAGATAATAAGCAAGTTTGTTATTGAGTTTTGAATATCAAAACGATAGCGTTTTCATAGCAAGCTTTAGTTTTTAATTATTAATTATTAATTAAACTTTCTCCCTCAAGCCGGGCGGCTTCGTTTAGCTCCGCTGAATCTTTGATTTCTGCATTCGCGTCTTCTATTCAAACTGGCCTTGCGGCCTGCCTGAAGGCACTGTATGAATAGGAGGCCGCGCCCGCAGAAACTGGTGTCGGTTTCCTTTGTAGTAAGCTTTCTTTTAGTTTAGTTTTTCGGATAACGTGATTTTCAGGAGCGCTGCGCTGGCTAAACGCGTAAAAAAGTTCTCCCCTGTTTTTAGCTATTTAGGTGGGGCGATCCTGATAATTCTTCAATTGGCTTCGCCGATCTTCGTTTCTGTAAATTCTGATTCTGACAGGTATGGATAACGTGCGGACAGGTTGCAACCTCTCCCTACATCGTCACGATAATCAAAATAATCACATCAATGAAAAAATTACATCAATCAAAAGAATCACAGTTCGGACAATTGTCCTGAGAATCCTTTAATCCTGAAAATACTGATTCAGATATTAACGGTTCAATCCTTTCAGAGCTTTTATTTCTTCCGGAGTCAGCAGGCGGCTTTCTCCGGGTTGCAGGCCGGCAATTTTTAAAGGTCCGATGGCTTCGCGGATAAGTCTTAAGGTGGGAAAACCTACGGCGGCAGTCATTTTACGGACCTGGCGGTTCATGCCCTGGCTTATTTTTATTTCTACCCAGCTGGTGGGAATGTTGGCTCGGAAACGGATCGGTTTGCTGCGTTCCCAGATGGCAGGTTCCGTTTCTAAAAGGCGGGCTTTGGCAGGGGCAGTTTTTACATTTTTTATTATTACGCCACGCCGAAGTTTTTCCAAAGCTGCTTCATCAGGAATGCCTTCTACCTGCGCCCAATACGTTTTTTCTACCTTAAATTTCGGGTCGGAGAGGCGGTGCTGCAATTGCTTGTCGGAGGTTAAAAGTACCAGCCCTTCGCTGTCGAAATCGAGGCGTCCTACCGGGTAAATATCCGGTGCTTTTACAAAGTCTTTAAGCGTGGCACGGCCGTTTTCGTCGGTAAACTGCGTGAGCACTTCGAAGGGTTTGTTCAGAATGAGGTAAGTAAATTGCTGCACAGTTTTCAGGAGGAAAAGCCTACCGTTTTTCTGCCAGACCTGATTATTCGTGCCGGAAAAACGGTAGGGGAAAGGTTGAAAAAAGTCGGTTAAAACGGATTGGTAGCCCAAACGGTCAGTTCCGGAATAAAGCCGCGGTCGTCCATTTCCAGCGATGATTTTATGGCGTGGGCAATTTCTTCGCCGCGTAGTTTGTTGGGTACTTCCGGTTTTTCTTCGCGGTTGGCCACGTTAAAAGCGGTGGTAACTTCGCTCGGGTTAATCAAAATTACGCGCACGTTGTGCTTGCGGAGTTCGGCCTGCCAGCATTGGGTCATGCCGCGCAAGGCAAATTTAGAAGAGGCATAGATACTTCCGCCTTCAAAACCTTTGGTGCCCGCCGTAGAAGCAATGTTGATGATGTTGCCGGAATTCTGTTGCTTGAAAAGTTTTGCCGCTTCCGCGCCCATTAAAGCTGCCCCGAAAACGTTGATGCGGTAGATGCTTTCAAAATCTTCGAGCGTGCAGTCTTCAATTCTTTTAAATAAACCCAAACCGGCGTTGTTGATCAGACAATCCAGCTTGCCAAATTCCTTCAGAAATTCCTCGTACGTGCGTTTGATGTCTTCCGGATTGGCCACGTCGGCGGTGATTGGAAAAGCGCCTAGTTCTTTGGCAGCAGTTTCGGTGCGGGTTTTATCGCGGCCGGTGATGGCTACTTTTGCGCCGTTTTCGATGAGCAGTTTCGCCGTGGCGTAACCAATGCCCATGGTGCCGCCGGTTATTAAAAAAGTTGCATTTTCGATCTTCATAGTTTTGGTAGTGTCAGGTAGAAAGTATCTGGTATCAGAACTTTTTATTTAATAAATATTTGCGGTAATCTCGAACTAATTGAGAGATCTCATCAAGTTGGTGCTACCATTTATTCCGGCCTTACTGCCGTATGTAATAGATATCTCCTGTCCTCGAAAGGACGGATTAAAGTAGTTTGAAGTTTTGAAACAGTTAAAACAACGCTATGGTTTTCGCACTAAAAACTCATAACGCTTCAGGTATAACTTTAAACTAAAAAGTTACCGCCGGTTATCATCGCCTTCCAGAATGCTTTTGTAACTATCGAAACGCGTAAGCGAAATTTTGCCGGCTTCTACAGCTTCTAAAACCTTGCAGCCCGGTTCTTTCAGGTGCAGGCAATTGTTAAACCGGCACTCCGCCATAAACGGCCGGAATTCGGGAAACAAACCGCCCAGTTCTTCTTTGGGAATATCGACAATGCCGAGTTCTTTAATGCCGGGCGTATCAATTAAATACGTTTCGGGGCCAATTTCAAACATTTCGGCAAAGGTGGTGGTGTGTACGCCTTTGTCAGAAAACGCGGAAATTTCGGTGGTTTTCAGGTCGAGATCCGGAACCAGCGCATTTACCAGGGTAGATTTTCCTACGCCGGAATGGCCGGAAAATAAGGTTACTTTCTTGTCTAAAAGCTGCTGAATTTCTTCGATGCCAATGCCTTCGGCCGCCGAGCAAACCACGCTTTCGTAACCAATTTGCCGGTACATGTTGCGCACGCGTTCCTGGTATTTAAGCGTGTCTTCGTCGTAGAGATCGATCTTGTTGAACAGCAGCGTAACGGGAATGTGATACGCTTCGGCGGTAACCAGAAAACGATCGATGAAGCCAAACGACGTGCGCGGCGAAACCAGCGTTACCACCAGAAAAGCCTGATCTAAATTGGAAGCAATGATGTGCGCGTGCGCCGTTTTATGGATCGATTTCCGGATGATGTGATTTCTGCGTTTGCCAATTTCGGTGATCACCGCCGAGCCTTCTTCGCCTTCCAGTTCCAGCGTTACGTGGTCGCCCACGGCTACCGGGTTGCTGAGTTTCAGGCCTTTATTTTTGAATTTTCCGCGCAGGCGAGCCCGTAAAAGTCCGCCGTCTTCTTTGCGCACCACGTACCACGAGCCCGTCGATTTTAATACCAGTCCTTTCATAGCGTTGCGGAGATCCAATCCATAATTTTTTGTGTGGCACCGGCCTGTCCGGCAATGTAGGTTTTCTGCCTTGCGGCAATAGCGTTTTTCGTTTCCGGTTTTTTCACGTTTTCGAATACCGTTTCCAGCTCCGCGAAGTTATTTACAGGAAAGGCCGTTTGCAACGCAACGAGGTCTTTGGCTTCCTGGAATTTCTCGTATTTCGGACCGAAAAAAAGCGGCAAACCAAACACGGCAGCTTCCAAAGTATTGTGCAAACCTTTCCCAAACGCGCCGCCGATAAAAGCATACGAACCATAGCCATAAAGCGACGAAAGCATGCCGATATTGTCGATGATCAATACGGAATATTCTGTCAGGTCACGAGTTTTAACTTCGGAAAAACGGATCGCGGTACCGGCAAATTCGTGGCAAAGCGCGGCAATTTCGTTTTCGTGAATTTCGTGCGGCGCAATGATGAATTTCAGTTCCGGCTGGTATTTTTTAAGGAATGGAACCAGTACCTGCATGTCTTCGGGCCACGAGCTGCCAATTACAAATATCTCTTTGCCGGCTTTAAAAGCTTCCACTACCGGAATTGTTTTCACGCTGGCCGCCGTTTGCAAAACCCGGTCGAAGCGCGTATCGCCGGCCACGGAAACGTTGTTTATCTGTATGCTTTTCAGCAGGTTATCAGATTGCAGGTTTTGAGTGAAAAACCAGGAAAAATTGCGCAAAATATTCCGGTAAAAGCCGCCGTACGGTTTAAAGAAAAGCTGGCCTTCGCGGAAAATCGTGGAAATGGAAATGACCGGCACGTTCTGGTTTTTCAGTTCCTGCGTAAAGTAATGCCAGAATTCATATTTCACGAATACCGCGAGTTTTGGCCGCAAAAGCGATACCATTTTCCGGGCGTTTGTGGCGGAATCTTTCGGCAAGTAAAAAATGTAATGGGCGCCGGCATAGTTTTTCCGCACTTCGTAACCGGAAGGAGAGAAGAAGCTGAGCGCAATTTTGTATTCCGGATACTGCTGTGCAAACGCCTCGATCACCGGCCGGCCCTGTTCAAATTCCCCTAACGAGGCACAATGAAACCACGCCACCGGCGCCGTATTTCCCTTTAGTTTCGCTTCCAGTTCCGCCCACATGTTTTGGCGCCCTTTCACCATCAGCTTCGCCTTGGTATGAAAAGGGGCCGCCAGCCGCACAAACAGCCAGTAAAACCAAATGGAAAGATTGTAAAGCAGCATTTCGATGATTCGAATGTTCGTAGTTCGTATGTTCGACTTTTAAAGTCCGGAACGATAGCGTTATGCCGGGCAAAGGTACGGTTAAAATGAGAGAAAAGCAGAAGGAAGCAAGAAGAAGGATTTTTTGAAAATGATTGATCCGCGAAAGTGATTACCTCCCCTCACCTCCTCCAAAGGAGGACTTTATCAGAAATTGAATTTTTAGATTTTACTTTTGCAGCGAGATCCGCTTCGGATGGAACAGGGGGATTTACGCATTCCGGTTAGATTCAGGAATTCATTAAAATGAAAACAACTGCTACAAAGCTGCAGCGGTTTTGCTTTTAAAATCAATACCGTTTTCCGGTAAAAAATTCGAACCATCAAAAAAAAATAAACCTTTTCCTGATTTAACAGTTAAATAAAAGTTTGCTCAAAATTGCTTCAATATAAAATTCCGTTGCCTTTTTCATGGTAGAATCATCCGTTTCCAAACCCTTCGACCTGCAATTTATTTTGCATGCTATTCCCGGTGAATATTTAATTCTCGATACCGATCTGATAATGTTAACCGCCAGCGACGATTACCTGGCAGCTACCAAAACCACCCGGGAGGAGCTTATTGGCAAATACGTGTTCGATGTTTTTCCGGACAACCCTGAATTTCCGGGCGTAAACGTCGTAGAAAACCTGCGCGATTCGATGCTGCAGGTAATTCAAACGCGGGAAACGAACAGAATCTCCATGCTGCGCTACGATATTCGCGGCGAAAACGGCACGTTTGAACAACGCTATTGGGATATTGTAGATTCGCCGATCATTAATTCCGCTAATAAAGTTGTTGGCCTGATCCACCATTCTACCGATGTAACGACGCAGGTAAAAGCCCGGGAAGCAGCGCGCCGCAACGAAGAAATGATCCGCGTGGTAACGCAAGCGGTAAACGATGTGATCTGGGACTGGAATCTGGAAACCAACCAAGTTAACTGGAATGAAGGTTTTAACACCAAGTTCGGTTATGCCGTGGAAGAAACGGAACCTACCTCGCTTTCCTGGACCAACCGCATTCACCCGGAAGACCTGGAACGCGTTTCCGAAAAAATTCACCACGTAATAGATCACGGGGAAGAACACTGGACCGATATGTACCGCTTTAGACTGAAAGATGGTTCGTACGCCGTAATCCTGGACCGCGGCGCTGTGCTGCGCGATGAAACCGGAAAACCTTACCGCATGATCGGGGCCATGGTAGATATTACGCTGAATAAAAAAGCTGAAAAAGAAGCTCTGGAAAACGAGAACCGGCTGCGCAGCATTATGGAAAGTATTCCTCAAATGGCCTGGGCTGCTACTACCAACGGCGAAGTGTATTATTATAACCAGCAGTGGCCAAAATACCTGGGCGTAACTTTAGAAGATCTGTACTCCAACGGCTGGACCAAATACATGCATCCGGAAGATCTGGTAAAAACCCTTGCCAACTGGGAGCGTTGCCTGAAAACCGGCGAAAACGTAGAATTTGAACACCGCTATTTACAGGCACCCCATAACGAATACAAATGGTTTCTGACCCGCGCCGTGGCAACCCGCAATAACGAAGGCGAAATAGTGAACTGGGTAGGAACCTGTACCTATATAGACGATCAGAAAAAAATAACCCAGAAACTGCAGGAACAGGAAGAAAAAGTGCAGCGCATTTTAAGCCAGGCACCCGCGCATTTCTGTCTGGTAAAAGGCACCGCCCAGGTTATTGATTTTGCTTCGCCGGGCATGAAAAAACTATTTGGAAACCGCGAATGCATTGGCTTACCAATTGCCCAGGCCTGGCCCGAAATTGCAGAACAGGGCTTAACCAACAATATGCGTGAAGTATATGAATCTGGTAAACCGCAGTTTTTCTGGGAAAACCTGGTAATGGTAGATCGCGAAAATACCGGCGAATTAACCGAAGGATTTTACGATTTCACCTATCAGCCTTTCTGGGATTATAATGGTAAAATTGAAGGAGTTTTGGTTTTAGCCATTGAAGTAACGGAACAGGTTTTGGCTAAACAGGCAGCCTTTAAATTATCGGAAGAATTGCTGGAGGAAAAAGAACGCTTCCAGTTCCTGGCAGATACCATTCCACAACTCGTCTGGACCACCGATCCGCAGGGCTACCACACCTATTTCAACCAGCGCTGGATCGATTATACCGGCTATACCGTGGAAGACAGTCAGGGCACTGAAATGTGGAATAACCTGCTCCACCCCGAAGACCGTGAACGATCGCGCAAACGCTGGCAGCATTCTTTAAATACCGGCGAGTTTTACGAAATAGAATACCGCTTTAAAAGCAAGGAAGGCACGTATCGCTGGTTTTTAGGGCAAGCCGCACCCATGCGAAATGTCGAAGGCGAAATTTACAAATGGTTTGGAACCTGCACCGATATTGAAGAACAGAAACGGTGGCAGGAAGAAATGATCAAAGCCAACGAAGACCTCAAAAAAGCAAATGCCGACCTCGATAGTTTTGTTTACACCGCTTCGCACGATCTGAAATTACCCATTATCAGCATGGGCCGCATTTTCGAGGAACTTACCAACTCGGCTACTTTTGCTGATCCGGATGCGGAAAAACTGGTGGGCATGTTTCAGAAATCGCTGAGCCAGATTAACGCTACAATTCAGGACCTGGCCGATATTGTGAAGGTGCAGAAGAACGCGCAGCAGAACCAGGAGTTTGTGTCGCTGGCAGCAATTACCGACGAAGTGAAACTCAGCATTCAGGATATGATCAAAGATTCCCAAGCCAGGATCACCACCGATTTCAGCGGTGCGCCGGAAGTTTATTTTTCGAAAGTAAACCTGAAAAGCGTGATCTACAACCTGATGAGCAACGCCATTAAATACCGCAGCCCGGAACGCATTCCGGAGGTTCAGCTAAAATCCCGGATCGAAAATAATTGTCTGATCCTTACGGTGCAGGACAACGGATTAGGTATTAATTTAGCGCGGCATAAGGAAAAGCTTTACCAGATGTTCAAACGGTTTCACAACCATGTTCCGGGTTCCGGAATCGGACTTTATATTGTGAACCGCATTGTTAAAAACCAAGGTGGCACGCTGGAGCTCGAAACAGAAGTTGACCGGGGTTCAACGTTTAAAATTTCCCTTCCGCACAAAGAAAAAAACGAAATAGCATGAGAAAATTATCGCCGCTGAAAATGATCATGTTGGTGGACGACGACGATACCACCAACTACCTGAACCAACGCCTGCTGGAGAAACTGGATGCCGCCGAAAAGGTGCTGGTTATGAAAGACGGCGAAGAAGCCCTGAATTACCTTACCAAAGCCTGCGAATCGGCCCATTCCGAAGAGTTCCCTTGCCCGGACCTCATGTTCCTGGATATTAAAATGCCGGTTATGGATGGGTTTGAATTTCTGGAAGCCTATAAGAATTCTAAACTTACTTTTAAACAGGAGATCGTGATCATGATGCTTACTTCGTCGGCCAGTTTCTACGATCTGGAAAAGCTGAAACAATTCCCCGACGTTAAAAAGCACTACTCCAAATCGTTAACCGAAACCGACGTAAAAGATATCATGGAAGCTTATTTCCCGGCCCACGTTTCGCAGGTTTGATTTTAAGATGGTTCGAATTTTCGATCTTTCGAAGATTCTACTTTTTGAAGAGAAAACGGTATCGTTTTAGAATGAAAAACTGCTTCAGCAACGGAGCAGTTTTTTGCTTTTAAACCATATCGTTTTTGATTGAGGTCCACTGAAAAAAATATTTCTTAAATGCGAAATTCCTTCCCCAACCTCTTGAAAATGGGACTTTATCAGATAACGTATTTTTGATAGTCTTCCTTTGAGGGGGAGGAATTACGCATTTCAAAGTCCAAGCCCAATAAAAACAAAAGCCGCCCCGAAATACTTCGGGGCGGCTTTTTCTTATAAAAACGATACCGTTTTCCGGTAAAAAAGTCTTAAATCTTACCGCTTAAGTCTTTCGTCTGAAAAAATTAGTGACGGCTCAGGTAGCTGGCAACGCCTTCGCGGGTAGCGCTCATGGCTTCTTTGCCTTCTTCCCAGTTAGCCGGGCAAACTTCGCCTTTTTCTTCGAAGTATTGCAGGGCCGTAACCATGCGCAGCGCCTCATCGATTGAACGGCCCAGTGGCAGGTCGTTTACAACCTGGTGACGAACGATGCCTTCTTTGTCGATCAGGAACAGGCCGCGGTAAGCAACCGGCTCGCCTTTGAATTCCATTTCGCCTTCGTCGTTATAGTGGTATTCGCCGGCTAAAACATCGTAGTTGGTAGCAATGGTTTTAGAAGCATCGGCCACTAACGGGTAGTTTACGCCTTCAATGCCGCCTTTATCGCGCGGAGTAGATAACCAGGCAAAGTGAGAGAAATGCGTGTCGGTAGAGCAACCTACTACGGCTACGTTCTTCGATTCGAATTCTGCCATGCGATCCTGGAACGCGATGATCTCAGTTGGGCAAACGAAGGTAAAGTCCATCGGGTAGAAATAGAAAAGTACGTGTTTCTTTCCCAGGTATTGATCTAATGAGAAATTCTCTACGAATTCACCGTCTACAACGGCAGTTGCTTTAAAATGAGGAGCTCTTTTTCCTACTAATACAGCCATGATTTTTTATAATTAAAAATTAGAAATTAAGAATTAGAAATTTCCAGAACGCGTAAGTACGCATGCCGAATAGGTTTGACACAAAGCTACGCCGGAAGGTTGGGAAAGGCAAGTTTTGGGCTTGGGTTTATTATTTGGGTTATTCAAAATAAAAGCCTTATTGAATAGAAAAATTAAAAGTTCTCTCCTGTGCTCCGGGTTCACAAGGATATCCATATTTTTTCGAATATTCGCCAAGTCTGGTAATCGCATCAATTGCAGCTTTATCGCATTCAGGAGACAAACTTTTTATTATCAATATATCTGTTATTAAACAATCGGGCTGAATTTTGTATCCAATTTTAACCTTACCTTCAATATTCTTTTTTGCAGCCGTTTCTGGGTAATTAATATCTGCTCTTATCTCCGGGTTCAAGTACTTTTTATTGGTGTAATCATACCGTTCTATAACTTGTCCGTTTTCTCTTCTGGTTTTCCAAACACCTATTTTTTTATCCTTCTGATAGTTTCCTTTCGATTTTATTATTGAAGGCTCAGAATACTCAACCCATTCTCCATTTTTCTTGCCATTCAAAAAGTTACCTCTTATTCTGATAAAAAAGTCAAGATTTTCTGGGTGGGAATGGTTAAAATCGGTTGGTTTAAAATAAGCAACATATTCGCCATGCTTGATGTTTTTATTAGATTTCAGTACCGAATAGCTTTCAAAAACTTCCTTCGAGCCCTTGAATTTAACAATAACGTGTTTGGTGGCTTGTGGAAGGGCTACGAAATTGCAGCTCAATAAAATAAACCAAACAAATAGTGATTGTTTCATAGTAAATACACACTGGTACAAGGAAAACTAAACTCCAGTTTTCCCCGCCAACCTCACCGCCCCCGCTTTAATTTCCTCTACCACTTCCGGATCCAGCAACGTAGAAGTATCGCCTAAATTCCCGGTTTCACCTTCCGCAATTTTTCTTAGAATACGCCGCATGATCTTGCCCGAACGGGTTTTGGGTAAATTGCTTACGATCTGGATTTTTTCCGGTCGCGCAATTGGTCCGATCATTTTCACCACCATTTCGTTGATTTCTGCTATCAGTTGTGCTTCGTTTTCCGGTTGCTTTTCACATATCACGTAGGCGTAAATGGCGTGGCCTTTAATGCTGTGCGGGTAACCTACCACGGCGCTTTCCACTACGTTCGGGTGTTCGTCTATCGCGCTTTCAATTTCGGCCGTGCCAAAACGGTGCCCGGAAACGTTAATTACGTCGTCTACGCGGCCCATGATGCGGTAATGGCCGTCCTGGTCACGTTTGCAGCCGTCGCCGGTAAAATAAAGATTAGGATACGTGGCAAAGTAATTCTGGCGGCAGCGTTCGTGATCGCCCCAGGTGGTGCGGAACATGCCCGGCCACGGAAATTTCAGGCACAAATTACCTTCTACGCCGTTGCCTTCAATTAAATTGCCTTCGTTATCTACCAGAACGGGTTGCACGCCGGGCAGCGGCAGCATGGCGTAACTTGGTTTGGTTGGCGTTATGCCGGCAATCGGAGAAATTAAAATGCCACCGTTTTCGGTTTGCCACCAGGTATCCACGATCGGGCAGCGTTTGCGGCCTACGTGTTCGTCGTACCAATGCCAGGCTTCTTCGTTTATGGGTTCGCCTACGGAGCCTAAAACTCGAAGGCTTTTCATTTCGAACTTTTGCGGAATTTGGGGCCCGAAGGCTTCCAGCGAACGAATGGCGGTTGGGGAAGTATAAAAAATATTCACGCCGTATTTCTCAATAATTTCCCAGTACCGGCCGGCATCAGGGTAAGTAGGAATACCTTCGAACATGAGCGTGGTGGCGCCGGCCAGTAACGGACCGTACACAATATAGGAATGCCCGGTGATCCAGCCAATGTCTGCGGTGCACCAGTAAATTTCGCCTTGCCGGTACTGGAAAACGTTGCGGAAGGTATAATCGGTATAAACCATGTAGCCGCCGGTAGTGTGCACCACACCTTTCGGTTTGCCGGTAGAGCCAGAGGTGTAAAGAATGAAAAGCGGATCTTCGGCATCAACGCTTACGACTTCGTTATTGGAATTTACTTCGTTCAGTTCGTCGTGCCACCACAGATCGCGGCCTTCGTGCATCGTAACTTCGGTGCCGGTGCGCCGCAAAACCAATACTTTCTCGATGGTTGGCGTCTGGGTTAAAGCCTCGTCGGCGATTGCTTTCAGCGGAGTAGTTTTGGCGCCGCGATAGGAAGCATCGGCCGTTAAAAGCATTTTGCAACCGCTGTCGTTAATTCTATCGGCTATGGCCTGGGCTGAAAAACCGGCAAAAACCACTGAATGGATGGCACCAATGCGGGCGCAGGCCAGCGTGGCAATAGCCAGTTCCGGCACCATGGGCAGGTAAATGCAAACGCGGTCGCCTTTGGAAATGCCATTGCGCAGCAGTATGTTGGCCAACTGACAAACCTTGATGTGCAGCTCAATGTAAGAAAGTACAATGTTGCCTTCGTTGGGGTCGTTGGGTTCCCAGATAATAGCGGGCTGGTCGCCGTGTACCTCCAGGTGCCGGTCCAGGGCATTTTCGGTGATGTTTAGCTGGCCGCCTTTAAACCATTCGATCTTCGGTTCCCGGAAATTCCAGTTCAGAATTTGATCCCACTTTTTGTGCCAGGTAAATTTTTCGGCTTTATCGGCCCAGAAGGCTTCCGGGTTTGCTACGCTGAGTTGGTACTGTTTTTCGTATTCGGCAAAAGAAGTGATGTCGGGCTGCATAGTCAAATTTGAAGATTTGGAAATTTGAAAATTTGAAACGGTAGGGAAAAGGCCTGAAAAAGTAATGCATACTCTAAAAAACCGGTTCCGGATTTGAAAAGTTAATAAGTTTTCGGGAAAAGATAACCGGGCAGGCCTGATTTTTTTGTCAGCAACCGGCTTGCTGTCAGAACATGGGGTTAAGAAATATTTAAAAGCAGGGAAGGGTTTGCCGAAGGTTCCGGAAAAACGCTATCTTGCTAACCTGAAAAACTAACCCCAAAATAATAATTATGAAATCCAATTACATTAACTGGTTCGAAATTCCGGTTACCGACATGAGCCGCGCTTCAAAATTCTACAACGAAGTTTTTGGTATTGAAGTGCAAGCGTTCCCTTACGGCGAAGATCAGGAAATGGGAATTTTTGCGCACACCCAGGAAACCGGCGTTGCCGGCGCGCTGGTAAAAGGGCAGGGCTACGAACCTTCTGCCAAAGGACCGTTACTTTACCTGAACGGCGGCGAGGATCTTTCAAACGCGTTAGCCAAAGTAGAAGCTGCCGGCGGCAGCGTGCTGATGGAAAAATTCCAGATATCTCCGGAAAACGGCTACATGGCTATTTTCCTGGATACCGAAGGCAATAAACTGGCTATGCATTCTATGAACTAGGATTTCCTGATCTGGAAATTTGAAGATTTGAAAATTTGGAGATGATCCGGTTTTCAAAAACAAAAGGCCCCTGATTTATTTCAGGGGCCTTTTGTTTTTGCGTTGCTGGCGCAAGTTACGCTTTGGCTTAACACTTGCGCCAGCAACTTAAGATTAGAAAACATTTTCAAATCTTCAAATTTCTAAATTTGAATTACTTTCCGGTAAACTGTGGCGCGCGTTTCTCCACGAAAGCGTTCATGCCTTCTTTCTGATCTTCGGAAGCAAAGCACATGTAGAAATTCTTCCGCTCAAAATACAAGCCTTCATCTAAACCGGTTTCAAACGAACGGTTCACGCTTTCTTTTGCCAGTTTAACGGCTACCGGACTCATTTTTGCAATTTCAGCGGCCAGTTTCAGGGCTTCTTCCAGATATAATTCCACGGGCACCACGCGGTTTACTAAACCGTGTTTTTCTGCTTCTTCGGCCGAAATAAATTTGCCGGTCAGCACCATTTCCATGGCTTTGGCTTTACCTAAGGCTTTGGTTAAACGCTGCGTGCCGCCGGCGCCCGGCATTACGCCAATTTTAATTTCCGGCTGACCAAATTGCGCGGTTTCCGAAGCAATGATCATGTCGCAGGTCATGGCCAGTTCGCAGCCGCCACCTAAGGCAAAACCAGAAACGGCGGCAATGATTGGTTTCTTCGTTTTCTTGATCTGATCCCAGGTAGAGAATTGGTCGATGTTGAACATATCGATTGCGGTTTTGCCGGCCATCTGTTTAATATCAGCACCGGCGGCAAAAGCGCGTTCGTTGCCGGTTAGTACAATAGCGCGCACGCTGTCATCGTCGTCGAGTTGTTTCAGTGCATCGCGCAGCTCGCCCATTAACTGTAAATTCAACGCATTCAGTTCTTTCGGACGGTTCAGCTCGATTAAGGCAACGTGTTCCTGGTGGTTTGGGGTAACTTTTATGAATTCCATAGTTTTAAATTTTTAGACATAGGTATCAAGACACAAGTATCAGGACTTTTTTAGGTAAAAACGCTAGCGTTTTCGGGGTTAAAGGTGGCGGTCATTTCATTTCGACATCTTTATATTTTTCGTCACCAAAACCTTCGCCAATATAGACATAATCAATTTTAGGGGTTCCTTTTTCATTAATAATGATCAGGCCAATATTGTCAACAGTATCTCCAGTAGGAGCCCAAACATAAGAAATTGAATACAAATTGTATTTTGAATTTTCTTTAATCACTCTTAAAGTTTCAGGCGTTTTAATATTCATGTCCTGAGCATTTAAGAAGGGATCCCAATCTAACTCATTCTCACGATATTGCTTTTCCAGGAAAGAAACTAGTCTACTAGTACAGTAAGATTTTAATATTGAATCTCTTTTCGAAATGCTTTCAGCTTCTTTTGAAAGCTCCCCATTATACTCTTGGTAAAATTTCTTAATAAAAAGAATATCTTCCTTCTCTGTACTTAAATTATTACATCCGCAGATAAATTGAAGTATGATAACAAAAAGAAAATTCTTCATCAATTTAAATTTAAAGGAACCTGAATCAAAACTACTACTTATTGGGTGAGGTTTCTCCCTGTGGTCGAAATGACGCGGAATATTAAGCCCGGCAGGCAAACTGGTACGTATTCCGGGTCCGTTGCTCGAGCAATATTTCTTTACCGGAAGTCAAATTCCGGATGCTTTCCGAATCGTAGTTTTTGATGGTGAAAAGTTGCAGTGAAATGTTGTATTGAATTACGAATTGATCGCGCAGGGTTTCCATGAGTTTTTCCATCCTGGCGCCGTGGTAATCGGTGCAGATAGAAAAGGAAATGGCGGAATTCTGCATCAGGTTTATTTTAATGCGCAGCTCGGAAAGTACGTGAAAAATGGTGCTTAAATTCTGCTCCGAAATAAACGAAAAATCTTTCACCCCGAAGGAGATGAGGCATTGGTTCTGCTTTAAAATAAACGCCGGCGCCAGTTTTTCGTGCGGACAATTTCCGATGCGCGTTCCTTCACTCTCCGGATCCAGAAACGATTTTACGAATAACGGAATCTGCCGGTCGGCCAGCGGTTTTATGGTTTTAGGGTGAATAACCGAAGCGCCGTAATAAGCCATTTCAATGGTTTCCTGGTAGGAGATCTGCGGGTAGCGCACCGTATTTGAGAAAATCTTCGGATCAGCGTTGAGTAAACCGGCCACATCTTTCCATATCGTCATACTTTGGGCTTTGAGGCAATAAGCAAAAATGGCTGCGCTGTAATCTGAACCTTCGCGGCCAAGCGTAGTAGTTTGCCCGTCGGAGGTGCCACCAATGAAGCCCTGGGTAACAATGATCTGGTTTTTTAGCATTTCCGGCAGGTCGCGCTGGATCAGTTTTTCGGTCCAGGTCCAGTCTACTTTGCCTTCGCGCCAGGTGCTGTCGGTCTGGATATATTTGCGGCAATCGAGCCACATGGCCGGCAGGTTTTCGGCTTTCAGGAAATGATGGAGCAGGGTAGAAGCCAGCAATTCGCCGAAGGAAATGACCTGGTCGTACTGCTGATCGAATTTATCGGGAACCAGGTTCTGCAGTTTTTCTTCGAGCTCCACAAATAAATGTTCCAGCGCCTCGTAAACCGGGTTTCCTTTTTCCGGAAATAATTCCTGGGTCACCGAAAAATGGTAGGTTTTTAAGGCAAAAAAGTCGGAGGAATAGTTTTGCTGCTGATGTGCCAGGCCGAAAATGGTTTCCAGAGCGTTGGTAGTTTTGCCAATAGCCGAAACCACGATCAGCAATTGCCCCGAAACGCTATGCTTTTGAACGATAAAACTAACGTTCCGGAAAGCAGCTGCATCTTTTACCGAAGCGCCGCCGAACTTGAAAACCTGCATGTTTACTAAAATTATGAAGCTGTAAATGTAGAAAGCTTGGTTTTATCGCGCAAATAATTATATTTTTGTGGCATCAATCACTTGCTAACATAACTCCCAGTTTTTATTCCCAGACAAATGGATAATAAGGATACCAAAATTGCGCTTCCTGTCGGAACGACGCTCGACCGCTTTATCATGCGCAAACAGGAAGATTTCCCGTATGCCACCGGCGAACTTTCCCAATTGCTCCGCGACATTGCCTTGGCTTCTAAAATTGTGAACCGCGAAATTAACCGTGCGGGCCTGATGGATATTGCCGGCGCATTTGGCAGCCAGAACGTGCAGGGTGAAGATCAGCAGAAACTCGACGTAATTGCCAACATTCGCTTTATCCGGGCATTCCGCAACGGCGGTGAAGTTTGCACCATTATTTCGGAGGAAGACGAAGAAATTATACAGACCGGCAACCCGGATGGTAAATACATCGTGGCCATGGACCCGCTCGATGGTTCTTCCAACATCGACGTGAACGTTTCGATCGGTACTATTTTCTCGATCTACCGCCGGAAATCGGCAACGGGTTGTGATGGAGACCTGACCGATTGTTTACAAAAAGGCGTGGAGCAGGTGGCAGCCGGTTACGTAATTTATGGTTCTTCTACCATGCTGGTTTACACTACCGGCAACGGCGTAAACGGCTTTACTTACGAGCCATCTTTAGGTGAATTCTTCCTCAGCCACCCGGACATCGTAACGCCGAAAACGGGTAAAATCTACTCTATAAACGAAGGCGGTTACAATTCTTTCCCGCAGGGCATTAAAGATTACGTAGAGTATTGTAAATCAAATGAATACTCGGCCCGCTACATTGGTTCTCTGGTTGCCGATTTCCACCGGAACTTATTGAAAGGCGGTATCTATCTTTATCCGCCAACGGCTAAAGCACCAAACGGCAAGCTGCGCTTAATGTACGAAGCAAACTCCCTGGCTTTCATCGTAGAACAGGCCGGCGGAAAAGCAACCGATGGTAAAAACCGGATCATGGAGATCGAGCCAACTTCGCTGCATCAGCGTTGCCCGCTGGTGATCGGTTCTGCTGAAATGGTAGATAAAGTAAAAGAAGTATTAACCCAGGCGGAAGCCGCTTTGGTTTAGATTCTAAATAATTTTGAAATGAAAAACAGCGCTGCATATTTTGTAGCGCTGTTTTTTTGTGCCTTTACATTATGGCACACTTCCCGTTTTGGAGGGGTAGGGTAGGATTTTTTTGCGTTATCAGATAATGATAAACCCGGAACGCTTCGTGCTATATGCTTCCCAATGCCAATTTTAAAGGAAACTGCGGATCGCCAACAGAAATTTTTCTAACTTTGATAGCGGCGGCGGAATTCCATTTTTTGCTTTTCGCGCTCAATTACCAGGCGGGCTACATTTTCGGCAATCTGGCGCGAATCGTCGGCGAGTAAAGCCTGGCGGAGCAATTTTTCGCTCACATCGTGGCGGTATAAAATGCCGAAAAGTTTCTGCGTGTTGGTTTGCAGCAAGGTGGCGATGGCCAGCGTCAGAATTTCCAGCAATTCGTTTTCCGGCATTAACTTGCGCCTAAGCTTGAGCCCGAAATTCTGGTTAATGGTTTGCAGCAAAGTTTTATCGAGGTTATCTTTCAAAATTACGCTATGAAAAAAGTACTTACCATTTTTACGTTCCTGAGTTTTTTCCTGTTCGGCCATACCGTTTCGGCTCAGAATATCCGCAATGCCATTGTAATCGGCGCCAGCGCTTCGCAGATAGACGGCGATGCGATGAGCGGTTTTAATAAAGGCGGGCTGGTTTTCGGCGGCAGCTCCAATTTCAAAATTACCGATAAATTTAGTTTTCAGCCCGAAATTTTATGGCTCCAGAAAGGCAGCAAAACCAGCAACCGCGATAGCCTGGTGTACACCAAGTGGCGTTTAAATTATGTTTCGGTGCCGGTTTTACTTAATTATAAGATCCAGCCGCGGTTTACCCTGCAGGCTGGTATCACTGCCGATTACCTGATCGATGCCAAACTGGACGATGGCGGCGGTTTTTTTGAGCGTACGGCCGACCTTGAAAGATTCGACCTGAATTATACCGGCGGCATTGAATACAAGATCGGCGATAACTTTTCGGCCAATGCGCGCTACCAGTATTCTTTTTTCTGGCTCGATGACCTGCATTTTAAAAACAGCAACGTGCTGGTTACGCTGCGTTTCTATTTGGGCGGAAGGGAATAATTTCAGAGTTCTGGTGCCCGAAACCATAGCGTTTTTTTTCGATTGTTTGAATTTTTGAAGTTCGAATATTCGATTTATTATCGGATTGTCTTACCCTGGAATCCGGAACGCACGAATAGTATTTGGCCGCAAAACGCTACCGTTTTTAAACAAAAAAGTCTGCTATTCAGCAGACTTTTTTGTTTTCTTTGGCTTAGCTTCGGCTTTCGCTTCTTCTTCGCCGGCTTCAACTTTTTCAGCTTTGGCCTTGGTTTTCTTTGCCGGTTTTTCTTCTGCTTCAGGCTGCGCAGCTGCTTCGGTAAAGGTCAGGTGTTTTTTTACGAGCAAATACCAGCTGGCAATTTTCTTAATGTCAGACATGTAAACGCGTTCGCGGTCATAATCCGGCAGGATCTTTTCCATGAAAGCGGTCAGTTCCTGGCTCGAAGATTTCGCATTAACCGGAATGTTCTCACCAAATTGCTGATTGATATTATCGAAAATATCAGTTAACGGAACCGTTACATCCGGATCGTTGGTATAAATGGAAATTTCGTGCAACAATGAAATGCGGTGTTTGGCTTGTGCCGCCGAACGAACCGGATTATCGGCAAGCGTTTCGATAATTACGCCGCTACGGGTAGGGCTTAAAATGCGGTACAAACCTGGCATACCGGAAATAGAAGCAATTTCTCTTAAATCAACAGGCATAGATTAATTAGAAAATTAGAAAATGTGGAAATTTGAAAATGAACGCCGGAATCTACAAAGCTGCATCTTCAAATTGTAGATAGATTCCCGAGGTCTAAAAAGTTATAGTTTGAAATTAACCGGAACGCTGGATTGTACGCTGTAACCCGGCGCATTGAATTTCAGTAGTCTTACCACGCGTAACGCTTCTTCGCCGGTGCCCGCACCCATGTTTTTCAGAATGCGCATGTTGGTGGTAGTCCCGTCGGGGTTTAACGTTACCGATACAATGCACTGGCCCTGAATACGGTTGCGTTTGGCCATAGGCGGGTACTGGATGTTCTTGTTAATAAATTCGTACATAGCTGCCTGGCCGCCTTCGTAATACTGGGCAATCGGAATAGCTTTATCGGCCCCTTTTCCGCCGGCTTTATCCTGACCGGGCGCAATTGGTTCCGGCGATTTTTGGGGCGTGCCCTGCGCGTTTTCTTCCGCCGGGGTTTCAGTTTTAACTTTAACTTTTGTTTTGGTTTCGGACTGGGCCGAGGCATTAAGCGATAAAAAAGCGAAGCCTGCGGCCGCCAGAATTACTTTTACTTTCATGTTAAATACAGTTTTATTAAGATTGAGCTTGTGCAGAAGGTCCCAATTTTAATGCCAATTTAATATTTTATTCGGATACTTGTTTGTTCGTAGCGTCTATAAAATCCAAAATTTCGTCGCGGCCGGCTTTTTCTGCCGACGAGGTTTTGAATATCTGCGGCAGTTCTTCCCAGGTTTCGCGCATTTTACGCGAAAATGCGGCAATATTCTGGTCCGTTTTTACAGCCGATTGTTTGTCGGTTTTCGTAAACACCAGCACAAACGGAACTTCGAGGGCACCTAAAAGCTCAATAAATTCCAGATCGGAAGCCTGGGGTTCGTGCCGGGAATCGATGAGTACGAATACGCAGATCAGGTTGGTGCGGAGCCGCATATATGCCCGGATCATTTTGCCCCATTTCTCGCGGCTGTCTTTGCTTACTTTGGCCCAACCGTAGCCCGGCAGATCGACCAGGTACCACGATTCGTTGATCAGGAAGTGGTTTATTAGCTGGGTTTTACCGGGGAAAGAAGATGTCTTTGCCAGTTTATTGCGGTTGGTAAGCATGTTTATGAGCGACGACTTACCCACGTTGGAACGGCCAATAAAGGCATATTCCGGCAGGTTTGTTTGCGGACATTTATCTACCTGGGTGTTGCTGCAAATAAACTGGGCATCTTTAATGATCATGGTGTAATAAAATAGGTGAGGGCAGGCTTGCCACAACAAACTTACTCAAATCCGGCGGCATTACTAAATTAAAGCAGGCAGAACCCTGCGCGGATTTATTTAGTAACATAAATGTTTTTTTTATTGAACGGCGAAAATCTGTTGTTAATTTCGGTTTTTTATCTGCAAATTGAACCGGCATAAATGGCAGTGTGCCTGAAAGTATTTTGGATGAAATTGGATAACATGAAAATTTTACGTCGCGTACTTTTTCTGGCAATTTGCCTGTGCTTTTTCGTTGTGGCTACTTCTCAGGCCCAGACCCCCAAAAAAATCATTAAAAAAGCCGACAAAGCTTTTTTTAACGATGAATCAGACAAAGCACTTGCGCTCTATGAGCAGGCCCTGGCTTCAAACCCCGATAACATAAGAGTGAATTACCGGCTTGGGTTACTTTATCTGCAATTCAAACAGCCTCATAAAGCCATTCCGGTTTTACAAAAAGCTACCAAACTTTCGCCTAAATATAATCCGGAATATACCCTGAACCTGGCGCAGGCTTACCAGTTAAACGGAAATTTCGAGGAAGCCATAAACCAGTACCAGGCAGCGCTGGCCAATACCAGTAAACGAAAAGAGCTTGAAATAGAGGGCCTGAATAAAAAGATCACGGAATGCGTTTCCGGTCAGCATTTAAGATCGTTACCCACTACTGCGGAGGTCCGCATGCTGCCGGGCGAACTGAATTCCGCTGCTTCCGATCACGCCCCGATCCTTTTCAATAACGACAGATCGCTGCTTTTTACCTCCAGCCGGCAGGCAAAACCAGCAAAAAGACCCGACGAGAATATTTATGTTTCGGAATTTGACGGACAGAACTGGTCAATCCCCAAAGCTTTTTCAAAACCCGTAAACACTTCCGGTCACGACGCTGCGGCGGGCATTTCTGCCGATGGCAATACGCTTTATATATACAGGTACGAAAACGGCGGTGATATTTATCAGCTGAAAAGAACCGGTACCACCTGGGGAGAGCCTGAAGAAATGCCGGAACCAATCAATTCGGAATTTTACGAACCGTCTATTTTTATTACCGCCGATAACCAGTTTGCCTTTTTTGCCAGCGACCGTTACGATAGTTTCGGCGGCCTGGATCTGTACATAACCTTGCGCCAGCCCGATGGCAGCTGGAGCGAAGCCATGAACCTGGGGCCCAATATCAATACCGAATACGATGAAGATGCTCCGTTTGTATCCCCCGATGGCTTAACGCTGTATTTCAGTTCGCGCGGACATAACAGCATGGGGGGCTACGATATTTTCAGCTCCAATTCCGAAGGCGCCACCTGGACGAAAGCCCGCAACCTCGGTTTTCCGGTCAATTCGCCTTTCGATGATATTTACCTGGTAACCATTGCCAATGGCAACCAGGGATTTTTTAGTTCCGACCGGGTTGGCGGCGCAGGAGACAAAGATCTTTACGGCGTTACTTTCCGCAGCGCAGTTGCTACCGATTCTTTAATTGCCGCTACTGAACCGGAAACGGTAAAAGACACGCTGGTAGCTACGGCCCGGCCAGACACGCAAACGATAATGCTGCGCGGAAAAGTTACCGAGGCAGGTTTAGGAGCGCCGCTGGCAGCCCAATTGGTTCTCACAGAAGTAAGCCAGAACCAGAACCCGATCTATGCCAATGCCGACAGCCTTTCTGGCGGTTACCAGTTTGTAGTAGACAAAGGAAAAAAGTATAATCTTGTGGCCCGGAAAGAAGGGTATTTTTACGCCACCGAGAACCTGAACTTCCCCGAAAATTTTTTGGACGATACCGTAGCTAAGAACTTCGCGCTGAAGAAAATCAAAACCGGAGCTAAACTGGTACTTAATAATCTGTTCTTTGAATACAACAGCGATCAACTCACCATGAGCTCCCGCGATGAATTAAACCGCCTCTACGATCTGATGGTAGATAATTCAGGACTGAGCGTTGAGATATCCGGCCACACCGATAGCCGCGGTAGCGCTGCTTATAACCAGGCCTTATCGCTGAAGCGCGCCAAAGCTGTGGTGAACTACCTGAATGAAAAAGGAATTTCGGAAGCAAGATTAAAAGCAGTAGGGTATGGAGCCCAGAAACCGATAGCCACCAATAAAACAGAAAAGGGCCGCAAACAAAACCGCCGTACCGAATTTAAAGTGCTTCAAAAATAGGCCGGAAAATGAAAACGAAGGAACTGTGGATAAATAAATATTTAATATAGTCTATCTGAAATATAAGTGGCCTGTTTTTTGCAGGCTCAGAATCTGCTTTCTTTTCAGGAATTAGAGTTTTTTATCTCAAAATCCTACCGTTTTTAAACGCCTGAACCTTAATTTGGTAAGTGGGCTTTGGCAGGAAATTAAGAATTAGTAGCTAAAAATTAGTAACCAAATTGGCCGGAAACTAGTAACGTAGGCAAAATGCTGTGCGCTACTTCAACCAGAATTGAAAATTACAAGGGCAGCTGCTTTTACAGCGCCTTAGCGACTTAAGGATAGTTTTTTTATATATATTATAACCTATATGTTGTATTAATAGTATAGGAGGTTACAAAGTTCAGTTCATAAATTTTTAAATAAATACTCTATTAAACGTACACGCTACAAATTAACTACTTACAACATGGATAACGCAGTCAGAATACTCAGAAAGACTACTTTCCTTTTCGTGCTTACCCTTTGTGCCACAGCTTCGGCTTTTGCGCAAAGTACCCGCAAGCTTATGAAGGATGGTAATAAGTTTTTCGAAAATGAGAATTACCGCGCAGCCCTTCCTTTTTATGAAAAAGTATTGGCCAAGGAACCTAATAACGAAACTGCCCTGTTCCGGGCAGGTGTTAGCTACATGGCTTTCGATAAGGAAAAAGCCAGCGATTATATTTACAGAGCGCAGAAGCTGAAGCCAAAAGTGTCGAAGGATGTGGAATACTGGTTGGGCCGTGTAGATCATATCAACTACCGTTTCGACGATGCTATTAACCACTACAAGGCATACGATGCCACGCTGAAGAAGAAAAAGGATTCCCGGAAAGCTGAAATTGCCATGCTGATCCAGCAAAGCAGAAACGCGAAAGATCTTTTCAATAAGCCAAAAGATATTTTCGTGAAAAACCTGGGGCCGACCATCAACTCGCAATATTCGGAGCATAGCCCGGTAATTTCTGCAGATGATAACTACCTGCTCTTTACTTCGCGCGGCGAAGGCGTAACCGGTGGTAAAACTGCTGCTGACGGTGAGTATTTTGAAGATATTTTTGAAGCCAGACGTTTAGGTCCGGATGAGTGGGAGCAGCCTCGTTCTTTGAGCAGCTCGCTTAACGGTAAAGGCCACGACGCTTCTATCCAGATCTTCGATAACGACACCAAGCTTTTAATGTATCGCCAGGATGAGAACGGAGATATTTTCTATTCCGAAAAAGTTGATAACAACTGGACGAACCCTAAGAAACTGAACAACAACATTAATACCAAGGCGTTTGAGAGTGATGCTTTCATTACCCCGGATGGCCGTACTATGTATTTCTCTACCTCGCATTATTCTGAGAACGGTGACCTGGATATTTACGTTTCGCAGCGTGCAGAAGGCGGCGACTGGGGTAAACCAACCTCTATCGGAACCACGATCAATACGCAATACGACGATGACAGCCCGTATTTGAGCAAAGACGGCAAAACGCTTTACTTCTCTTCGCGCGGCCATAATACCATGGGTGGTTACGATATCTTCATGACCAAATATGATTCGGTAGCCCGCAAATGGACAAAACCAGAAAATATGGGTTACCCGGTAAACACGCCGGATGATGATACTTACTATCGTTTGAGCCCGGATGGCAGCTATGCTTATCTTTCTTCTTACCGCATTGGCGGCTACGGCGAAAAAGATATTTACACCATTAACTACATCCGCAACGTAACCATTAAAGGCCAGGTATTCTCAATGCGCGACAGCTCAACAATCCCGGGTGTAGAACTGGTATTTAACAGCCAGACTGCCGATAAAAGAGCCATCAGCTACCGCGATATTACCAAGCCGGATTCCGGCAACTACAGCGTAAACGTGCTTTCCGGCCGTAAATATTCGGTGGTAGTTACCAAAGACGGAAAGAACATTACTACCGAAGAATTTGATGTGCCGGTGGTAACCAACGATACCACTACCATTGTTAAGAATTTCTACGTGCCTTACGAAGACTCTTCGATGGTAGCCCGTGCGATGAAGTTCAAAAACATTTACTTCGATACCGACAAGTATAAACTGCGTCCGGAATCTGTAAGAGAACTTGATAACATTGCATCGGTACTGAAAGCGAACCCGCAAGTGAATATCTCTATTGAAGGCCACTGCGATAGCCGCGCTACCGACGAATACAACATGGTATTAGGCGATAACCGCGCGAAAGCCGCTTATGAATACCTGCGCAAAAAAGGTGTTTCTCAGGCTCGTATGGTAACTGTGAGTTACGGCGAGCGTCGTCCGGCAGTAGAAAACGATTCTCCTGAAAACATGCAGCTGAACCGCCGTACCGAGTTTATTGTATTGAACCAGCCTAGCCGCAGCACAACCGGCGCAGGTGCAGGAACCATGAACCGTGGAACTACTTCCGGCAGCGGAACCCAGCAAAATATCCGTCCGGCTACCGGCGTAATGGAAAACGGTACCATGAAAGTGAAAACTTCTAAGTCCGGCGAAACCAAGATCAAGATCGAGAACGGTAAAAACGAACAGAAGATCGAGATCGAAAAAGACGGTGAGATCAAAACCAAAGGTAAAGTTAAAAGCGGCGAAGACGACAAAGTGAAATATAAGTCAGAAACCGAACCTAAAAAATAACCGCTGAAAAAGCAGAATCAACAAAAACGGGCTAAACGAAAGTTTAGCCCGTTTTTTTACAACATATTTTAGTAATTGTAGTTAAGGGAATTGTATTTTTGTGCTTCAAGCAAAATTTAGCCCATGGCGGTAGTTCCGTATAAAGATGCCCCTGATTCGAAAAAGAACCAGGTAGCGCAGATGTTTAACAGTATTGCAGGCAAGTACGATTTCCTGAACCATTTTCTGAGTGCCGGCGTGGATATTTACTGGCGCAAAAAGGCTATCGGTTTGCTGCAAAAAAGTAAGCCCAAGCAAATTCTGGACATTGCCACCGGTACCGGCGATCTGGCCATTGAAGCCCTGAAAGTACATCCGGATAAAGTTACCGGCGTAGATATTTCGGAAGGCATGCTGGCCGTGGGGCGGGAAAAAATGCAGAAAAAAGGCCTTGCCGGTAAAATAGAACTGCTTTCCGGCGATTCGGAGAATCTGCAATTTAAAGCTGATTCTTTCGATGCCATAACCTGTGCTTTTGGCGTGCGCAATTTCGAAAACCTGGAAAAAGGACTTTCGGAGATGAACCGCGTACTAAAACCGGGGGGCAGAGTCGTTATACTGGAGTTCTCGAAGCCCACGGCTTTCCCGATGAAACAAGCTTATAACTTTTATTTTAAAAATATTCTGCCGGTTTTTGGGAAAATGATCTCCAAAGACCAGTCGGCTTATACTTACCTGCCGGAATCGGTGCAGGCTTTCCCGGATGGAAAAGCTTTTCTGGGCATTCTGGATAAAGTAGGTTTTAAGCAAACCCAATGGCAGTCACTTACTTTCGGAATATGCTCAATTTACACCGCTGTAAAGTAGTTTTCAGCTTCATTTTAGTACTGTTTTCTACAGTAGCTATTGCTCAGAAAGATCAGAAGATCAGCGGGAAAAACCTGCCGAATTACGATAACCGCAAAATGCACTATGGGTTTTACCTGGGTGCTACGGCTTCGCGTTTTAACGTAGATTATTCCGACGAATACATCCAGCGCCTGCAGGTGGCCGATTCTTCCGGGTTACGCGCGGCTAACCCTAAAACTACGCCCGGATTCACGCTTGGGTTTGTGCTTAGCCGGCAGTTAGGCGATTATTTTACGATCCGTTTCCTGCCCGGCGTTGGTTTTTATAACCGCCAGATAGAATTTGAGGATAACGGCGAGCTGGTGAACCAGGAAGTGCCGAGCACCACGGTGCATTTGCCTTTCCTGTTTAAATACATGTCGAAACGCCGGCAGAATACGCGAATGTATTTTGTAGCGGGTGTAACTCCAAGCATAGACATGGGTGGCAGCAAACGCGGCGAACGGATTGATAATAAACTGCGGGTAGATAAAAATAATTTTCAGATCGAATATGGCGTAGGGGTTGACCTGTTTTATCCTTTCTTTAAATTTGCCCCGGAAATTCGGGTTGCCCACGGGGTGCCCAATATTCTGATAACCGATAATAACCCCTACAGCCGGAGCTTTCAGAATTTAAGAACTACCACGGTTACGCTTTATCTTAATTTCGAATAAGACTTTTGACATGCCAAACCCTACCGTTTTTATTACCGGTGCCACTTCGGGCATTGGCCGTGCCACGGCGCTTTTACTCGGTAATGCAGGCTTCAGAATTATTGCTGCCGGCCGCCGGACCGAACGCCTGGAAGAACTGAAAACTTTGCTCCCGGCAGGGAATGTGCACACCCTGGAATTTGACGTGCGCGATAAAGCGGCCGTAAAAAACGCTATTGAAACGCTGCCGGAAACCTGGAAAAACATTGACGTGCTGATCAACAATGCCGGTAACGCGCACGGACTTTCTGATATTCAGAATGGCAATGTGGACGATTGGGATCTGATGATCGATATTAACGTGAAAGGTCTCTTGTACGTGAGCCGCGAAATTATTCCGGGTATGATTGCTAATGGCGGCGGTCGCATCATTAACATCGGTTCTATTGCGGGCAAGGAAGTTTACCCGAACGGGAACGTATATTGTGCCAGCAAATTTGCCGTAGATGCGCTTTCCAAAGCTATGCGGTTAGATCTGCTGAAAGAAGGTATTATGGTGTCGGAAATTAACCCGGGCATGGTAGAAACCGAGTTTTCGGAAGTGCGCTTTAAAGGCGATAAGGAGAAAGCGGCGCAAACCTATAAAGGAATGGAACCGCTGCGCCCGGAAGATATTGCTGACGTGATCCATTTTACTTTAACCCGCCCGAAACACGTAAACCTGGCCGATATTCTAATTTTGCCGGCGGCACAGGCAAGCACCACGCTAAGCATCCGTAAATAATAATGAAGCTTTTTAGGAACTGGAATACGAAAGAATGGGCCGTTTTTGCAACGGCCTGTTTGTTTATATCGGCCTGCGTTTTTATAGGCTGCTCCGGAAACGGTAGCAAAAATGAGGAGAAAACTGCTGCTACGGTTTCGCAAACCGGTTATCTGAACCACAGCCATGAAGTGCATTATACGGGCATGAAAAGCTGCGTTTCCTGCCATCAGGACATTTACCAGACTTACCTGGAAACCGGAAAAGCGCGTTCCTTTCACCTGCCGGACCCAAAAGACCAGATCGAGAATTTTGCAGCCAAACCGGTTTACGATAAATTCTCCGACCTGAGCTACACGGCGTTCTGGCAAGGCAATGATATGTACATTTCCGAATTCCGTTTGCAGGGCAAAGACACGGTGCATTACCGCGCTGAAAAAATTGATTTTGTAATTGGCTCCGGAAACCAGACGCGCTCCTATATTTTTGAAAGTAACGGGTATTTCTATGAAATGCCGATAACCTGGTACGTGGGGAAAAAGATCTGGGACCTGAGCCCGGGCTATGAAAACGGCGCCAATTCCGGTTTCAGCCGCACCATTGGGCAGCAGTGTTTAGAATGCCATAATTCCGATAATAAATTCGTAGAAAATTCGGTAAATAAATTTACGAGCGTAGGCTTAGGTATGAGTTGCGAAAAATGCCACGGCCCCGGCGAAGCGCACGTAAAACTGATGCAGCAAGGTTCGAAGGAAAGTATTAAAAACAGCATCGATTACAGCATTGTAAACCCTGCGCATTTGCCTATTCAATTGCAGTTCGATGTTTGCCGGCAATGCCACCTGGAAGGGTTAACGGTACCGAAAATGAATAAAAAACTCGTAGATTTCCGGCCGGGTTTGCCGCTGAACAGTTTTGTAGATGTGTTCATTCCGGTGCAGAATATGAGCGTTCCGGCCTTTGGTTTTGCTTCGCACGCAGAACGTTTGCAGCAAAGCCCTTGCTTTATTGGTTCGGGCGAAAAACTGACTTGTAATACCTGCCACGATCCGCACAAAGCCCTGAAAGGCAATTCGCTGCTGTTTTACGACGAAAAATGCCAGGGCTGTCACGCGCCCGAAAAAATGGTAGACCCGCACAAGAACGTGAAAATTGCCGGTCAGAACTGCGTAACCTGCCACATGCCAAAATCGGGCACTACCGATATTCCGCACGTTTCCAGCACCGATCATTTTATCCGGAAAAAAGCGGAAACCGAGCCGATCACCGTTTCTAAAAACCGGCTGGTTTCGTTCAAGAGCTTTACTTCCAAAGAAAATTTATCGGAAACGGACCGCAGCCATTTGCTGGCCAACATGCTGTACTTCGAGCAGAATGAGCAGAACCCGGAATACCTGGCGCGCATTGTAAAGTTTCAGAAAAACCTGGACCGCGACGAACAAATAAAACTGGCTTACCTGCGTAAAGCTGCTCCCGAACCGGAATGGAATAACCTGACGCCGGCGCAGATATCTGAACCATACACGGCATTTTATTTGTCGCAATTATTCCGGAATAACCCGGAAAACGCTATTGCTTTTGCCCAAAAAAGTACGCAACTGGCACCCGCCAATTTAGATTTCCGTTTCCGGCTGGCTGAACTTTACGACGATTTCGGGCAGAAGCAACTGGCCGAGGAAAACTACCGCCAGGTACTGCAAATGGAACCTGGCTATAAAATGGCGCTGCTCAATTTAGGGTTCCTGCTCAGTCAGCACGGCGATTTTAAAAACGCGATAGATTTAACCGAAAAAGCCATAAAAGCTGACCCGAATTACACCCGCGCCTACGAAAACCGGATCAATATTCTGCTGCAAACCGGCCAGTTTCCGAAAGGGTTGGATGAACTGAGTAAACTGATCCGTAAATTCCCGCAAAACGCTAATTATAAAGCCCTTAAAAGCAGGGTGGAGGAAGCGATGCGGAATTAATGTGCTGATGTGTTGATTGGCATAGTAGCAAAGTAAAGCGAAAGTAGCGTGATGTAGCGTAGGGTTTAAATTCTCTACGCTACATCACGCTACTTTCGCTTTAAGACAGTTTTTCGCCTCAAAACCCTACCGTTTATAACCCTTTCCGGAAATTCCAGTTTAACTTAATCACTAATCACTAATCACTAATCACTAATCACTAATCACTAATCACTAATCACTTTCCCGTGGAAATTCTGCAAATAAAAGAAACCTGTTTGTATGTGAAGGATCTGGATGCTACGCGGCAATTTTACGCCGGGAAGCTGGGGCTGGAAATTATTGGCGAAGTGAAAAACCGCCACGTTTTCTTTCGGGCTGGAAAATCGGTTTTGCTTTGTTTCGATCCGGAAGCTTCTAAAAAAGGCGAAACCCTGCCGCCACATTACGGTACCGGAAATCTGCATCTCGCTTTTGAAGTTGCTCCCGACCGCTACGAAGACCAGAAAACCATTGTAAAGGCTTTGGGAATTGGCATTGAGCACGAACACGAATGGCCCAACGAACTCAAGTCATTTTACTTCCGCGACCCGGACAATCATCTACTGGAAATTGTAATGACGGGAATGTGGGAAAAGCAGATTTGAAGATTTGAAAATGTAGCGATGACAAAAAGTACAAAGGAGAACATGAGGAAATAAAAGAAGACTGTTATGGTTTTTCTCGTGAGTAGCCAGCCATTCCGGATTACTTTATTTATTAAGGAGCTAGCCTGGCAATTACCAATCAACAATTAAATAATACCCGCATCCAGCTGCCGCAGAATTTCTGCATCCATTTTATGGCCGCCGTTAAAGCTTACGATCTGAGGCGTGAGGCCATAGGAGCGGAGCAGTTCGTATTGTTTTTGCGGCATATCTTCCGGAATCATTTCATCTTCGGTGCCGCGCACCATTACCAGGTTGGTTTGCTTCAGGGTTTCTAAAGAAAGATCGAAATTCATATCTTCCGGAAATGCGGCCGCCCATAAAATTAAGCGGTTGCAGGGCACTTTTCCGGCGGCCAGCCAGCGACAAACGGTAGCGCCGCCCTGCGAAAAACCCAGGATATTCACTTTTAAATTTGCCGGAAAATCAGGTTTCAGGCTTTCGAAAAGCTGGTTCAGGTAATTTACGTAATCGTGAATTTCGGTTTCGCGGTTATAACTTGTCATCCAGCTGGCGCCTACGTGGCCCCGGAAACCTTCACGGTAAAATTTCGATAATGCCTCTGGTGCTACTACCACATTTTTGCCCGTATCCAAGCTCTGGAAATGGCGCAGAAAATAATCGGCCCGCTGTCCGTAGCCGTGGCAAACGATCCAGAGCGTTTCGGTTGCTTTAGAAAATTCGCCGAGCTGGTAAACATTGGCGGTGCGGGTTACGGGCAGGTTAAAGGCTTTCATGGTTTTATTTTGGGAAAGCGAAATTGTGAAAAATTTCTGAATACTGCGGCCCGTTGACTAAAGCCAACGGCAATGAATGGCGAAGGTGAAGTTGTAAAACCCGGCGGTGCCCCCAATGGTAAAACCGTGAGAATTAGAGTTGCTATGAAAAACGCTATGCTTTTCAGCTGAAAAACTCCATTATGCTTCTCCCTGAAAAAAAATCATTACCGTCTGCTTTAACAGACAGAATAAAGCTGCCTGAATTTTCGGCTTTAGCCAAATTTACAAAATTCTGATTTGGCTAAAGCAGAAGATCGAAAAGTAGTTAATCGTAAGCTAAAGCAGTCGGCAATGAAATTAGTACAGTAGTTTCCCGGTAAAAACCTTGCCGTTTCACTAACTTTTTGGCCGGTTTTAACTCGCAGATTTTTATTCTTTCGGTTGGGCGCCCAGCAGATTTTCCTTGGTAAAAACCAGCGGCAGCAGATCTTTTACACTCGAAAGACGGTAAATTTCAGTGCCTTCGCCTTGCAAAAGCAATTTTATGGGCGAGCCTTGCCGATCTTCATATTCGGTCATAACCTGGCGGCAACCTCCGCAGGGTGCGCCTTGTAAATATTTATAGGTGAACGCTTTACGGGCCGCTACGGCAATCAGCTCGATGGCCATGAAAGGGGCAATGGCGCTTTTGCCAAACAAAGCGGTCCGTTCGGCGCACATGCCTGAAGGGTAGGCTGCGTTTTCCTGATTGTTGCCGATGTGAATGGTGCCGTCTTCGAGCAATAAAGCAGCGCCCACCAGGAAATTGGAGTAAGGCGCATAAGCGTTTTCAGTTGCTTCTTTGGCTTTGTTCCAGGTTCGTTTTTCGCTTTCGGTCAGCTCTTTTTCTGACTCCAGCACTTCAATTCTGATCTTTATTTTTAATTCTCTGGCCATGGCCGTTTCTATTAATCAAGTGAAAAAGGGCGTTAAAAGTAACAGTTTCTGATGAGAATACAAGTTTTTGTTTGGGCAGGGAAGCAGAAAATGGTAATTTTCCCTAAATTTTGAGCTTCACTATGAAACATATCCTCCTTTTAGGCGCCGGCCGCTCGGCTTCGGTGCTCATTGCCTACCTGTTGCAAAATTCCCTGGAACATAACTGGACCCTGACCATCGGTGATATTTCCGTAACGCACCTGGATGAAACCCTGGTGGGCCGCGATTACGCAAATGCCGTTATTTTCGATGTTTTTGACGAAGAGCAGCGCACTTCCGAAGTTGCCAAAGCCGATCTTGTGATTTCTTTGCTGCCGGCGGCTTTTCATATTCAGGTGGCGCTGGAGTGTTTGAAGCAGCACAAAAATATGATCACGGCTTCGTACGTTTCGCCGGAAATTCAGGCTTTGCACGAGCAAGCGGAAGCTGAAGGCCTGACGTTTATGATGGAATGCGGCCTGGACCCGGGCATCGACCACATGAGCGCCATGCAGGTTATTCACCACATTAAAGAAAGCGGCGGCCACATCTTTTCGTTTAAATCGTACACCGGTGGTTTAATGGCGCCGGAATCGGATACCAACCCCTGGAACTACAAAATTACCTGGAACCCGCGCAACGTGGTTTTAGCCGGACAAGGCACTGCTAAATACCTGGAAAACGGCTGCTACAAATACATTCCGTACCACCGCTTATTTTCCCGCACCGAAACCTTTAATGTGCTGGATTATGGCGAATTTGAAGGCTATGCCAACCGCGATTCTTTAAGCTACCGCGAGCCGTACGGCCTGCAAAAGATCGACACCATTTTGCGCGGCACGTTCCGCCGCAAAGGGTATTCCGAAGCCTGGAACGCGCTGGTGCAACTTGGTATGACGGATGACACTTACAAGCTGGAAAACTCTGCCACCATGACCTACGCCGAATTTACCGCCGCTTATTTGCCGGCCGGAAATGAAGCCTTGTCGTTAGCAGAAAGAACGGCCCGTTATTTGGGTTTTCCGGCTGAAAGTGACACTGTTGCTAAGTTAAACTGGCTGGGTTTATTCAGCGATGAAATGATCGGTCTGGAAATTGCAAGTCCGGCGCAGATAGTGGAGAAAATGCTGGTAGAGAAATGGAAATTAAGCACCGGCGACAAAGACATGATCGTGATGCAGCATATTTTCGATTATGAATTGCAGGGCCAGAAAAAACGCATGACCAGCAGCATGGTGGTGTTGGGCGAAGATGAAGTGAGGACTGCGATGGCGAAAACGGTAGGTTTGCCGGTTGGAATTGCGGCCAAATTAATGCTGCAAGGCGAGATCACGGAAAAGGGCGTGGTAATGCCAACCAAAGGTGCCGTATACGGACCAATTCTGCGGGAATTAAAGGCACATGGCATTCATTTTATAGAAGAAGTTACGCCGCTGGAAAACTAAGAAAAACGGTAGGGTAAATGCCTGAAAAAGTGCTGCTGAGTTATTTCGGCAGCACTTTTTTTTTTTGTTCAGAAAATCAGATAGTAATCCTTCAGCAATGTTGCAAAGTCGGCAGTGTAAGCCTGATCCGGATTGCGGATGATGAGGCTTTGTTTTTGAGTTGGTTTTTCCCAAAACGAATAGGCGTAAATGGTGCGCAAATGTTTGCCATCGGGCTGGGTGAAAAGCTGCAATTCCCTGGCCGGAAACAGTTTTTCTTTAAATGCCAGATTCCGGAAAACTTCGGCTTCGGCAGGCGGCAGCAATAAATAGAAAATTCCTTCCGGCGTTAAAAACTGTTTTACAAAATGCACCAGATCTTCGAAAGGCAGTTCCTGCGTATGTTTGGCAATGGTTCTGGCCGTATCCGGCGATTTTAAAGAAGCCTGAAAAAACGGCGGATTGCAAATGATCACGTCGAACTGCTGCTGGTTTTCCTGCCCGAATTGTTGCAGACTTTTTTGCGCTAAAACGATACGGTTTTTCCAGGGGCTTTCCGCGAAATTTTCTTCGGCCTGAGCAGCCGCCGCCGCGTCAATTTCTACGGCGGTGATCTGGGCGTGGGAGCGTTGCGCCACCATTAAACTCAGCAAACCGGTGCCGGTGCCAATATCCAGAATTTGTTTTGCATCTTTCACCTCCGCCCAGGCACCCAAAACGCAGGAATCCGTGCAAACTTTCATGGCGGTTCTATCCTGGTTTATACGGAATTGCTTGAACTGAAAGTAAGCGTTGGCCACGTGGTTAATGTGCTAATGGGTAATGAATAATTTGCTGTTGATGTATTGTGAGAATCCGCAATAAATCGGTTTAAAACGCTAGGATTTTGAGGCTAAAAAGTAATTCAGATACAGTGTATTAAGAAAGAACCGATTCCCATTTATCTTTTTTCCAAATTAACGCTGTATAAAATAGCACATTAGCCCATTAAAAATTAGCACATTACTTCAGGCTCGCTTCATACCCATGGTCTATCAGCTTGTCCGGACCTTCGGCCGATTGCACTGCCAGCACGTCGCAGCGTTCGTTTTCCGGGTGACCGGCGTGGCCTTTGATCCAGACGAATTTCACCATTTTCGGGTCGTATACTTTCAGAAAGCGGATCCAGAGATCCGGGTTGGCTTTGCCCGAGAAGCCTTTTTGTTTCCAGCCGTAAACCCATTTTTTCTCTACCGCATCTACTACGTATTTGGAATCGGAGAAAACCGTAACCGGAATATCTTTCTGCTTGATCGCTTCCAGGCCTACAATCACGGCCAGTAATTCCATGCGGTTGTTGGTGGTTTTGCGGAAACCCTGCGAGATTTCTTTCACATGGTGCTTGTAGCGCAGAATTACGCCGTAGCCGCCCGGTCCGGGGTTGCCGCGCGAAGAGCCGTCAGTAAAAAGTTCGATCAAAATAGTGTGCGTTTATTGGGCTGCAAAGGTAGAGAATTTAGCAGGAACCTGCGCCGGAAACCTTTGCCGCAGCGTTAAATCATGAATTAAAACATAGTATTGTTATTTTTCGCTTCCGAAGGAATTACCTGCAGCACATCCCAGTGCTCCACAATTTTACCGTTTTCATCGAAGCGGAAAATATCGATGCCGGCATAGTCGTGGTCGCTGGGCCAGGTTTGGTAGCAATGCAAAACTACCAGGTCATTTTCGGCAATTACCCGTTTGAATTCCACTTTTTTACCTGGATATTCCCGGGCCATGCGTTCGAAGTATTGGATAAAAGCAGCTTTGCCGTCGCCTACGTGGGGATTATGCTGGATGTATTCTGATCCCACGTATTTTTCAATGGCTTCAGCCGGCTGGCATTGGTTGAACATCAGGTCATAAAAAGCAACAGCATTTTGTTTGTTCTTTTCGGGTTTTTGGGGCATTTCAGATAGCGTTTAGGTTTGGCCGTTTTACGGTTTTCCGGCACAAAAGCATAGCGTTTTTGTGCTTCTTTTTCCGCTTAAAACCGCACCTGAATACCCGGCCCTAAAAAGTAGAACCACGGATCTTTGCTTTTCGAAATGAAATAACCGCCGCCCAGGTATAACGGAAAACTGAGTTTGGTATCGCGGGTGGTAGGGTAGAGCGATCCGATCACCACCACGCCCAGGTCCCGTTTTACGTCGGCGTTGTTGCTGAAATTAAAGGCGTTTAAGGCCAGGAAACCGGCGCCTACCTTATACGGACGGTAGCGGTTTATTTTTTCGGGGTGGTAAAAGCTGAACTGCGCGATCATGGCCATACTGATACCCCCGAAACTGCCGTAACCATCGGTACCCTGATTTTTAACCAGCAAGCCGGCCGGGAACGACACTTCGGTATCGAATTTTACGCGGCGGCGCAGCACAATTTCCATCTTTTTGCTGAAGCCTTCGCCGCCGTATTTGTCTTTGTTGTGGCTTACAATGATTTCCACTTTAGACCATTCGTTCAGATCGTAGGTTTTGCGGCCCAAGTAATTGTTCAGGCTTATTTCGCCCTGCGTACAAGCTTCTCCGTAAAAGGCCGCACGCGGGGAATTATCTCCGGGGCAGATCACCACGTTTTCGATGGTGCGCTGGTCTATGAGTTCGTTGCGGTTGTTGGTTACCCGCACCTGAATGGTGAGGTATTGCTGGCCGTAAAGTTTGCGTTCCTGGTCTATCAGATTCGGCGAAAACGAGAGCACCAGGTCTTTAAGCACATGTTCGTAAAAGATCGGGCCGCTGGCAAGCGAAGTAATTTTCCGGGGTTTATCGCCGTAATTCAGCAATACAAAATCCAGGGGTTTGGGGCGCTGGTGTTCTTTTACCGAAAGCGCATAACCGGTGCTTACCGCCCGGTTGTAAATCCCGATCCTTTTCCGGGTAATGTTAATGGGCACGCGAAGGCGGAAAACGGCAGACTGTTCGCTTAAAAGGGTAGAATCGGCGGTAATGTCGCGGAGATCTTCGAAGTTGAACTGCGCTTTCTGCAGGCCTTCACCTTCTATTCTTAAGCTGATCACTTCGCCGGGATTTACCGTTAAATTGGTGGTCCAGTCGCCGCCTTCGTGCATAATGGCTACGCTTTTAATGCTGGTTTTGGGTATTACGTCGAAATTGGTGATGAATTTTGCCTGGTCGCCGTCTTTTATGTACAAATACCCTTCGGAAATGCGGTGGTAATTGAAAATGCGGAGCCAGCAAAGTACCTTGTTGTTGGTTACGTTATTGCGGGTAAATAATTCGGCTACCAGCATGCCGCCGGGCTGCTCCTGGTCTTCGATGCGGTAAGTTTTCTGCAAACTTAGGTTCCAGTTATTTTCGATCAGGATCTCGATGCCTTTCGTGCGGGCTACGTCGTCGTAAACCATTTCTTTTTTGTCGGTGGCCAGAAAGCGCAGGCGGCTGCCTTTTACCGTAAAAGTCTGGGTTATTTCCGGAAGGTCATAGGTGATGCGGCCATTCTGATTCAGGCTGGGTTTTATGGTTTGCAGGTTCAGCTTTAAGGTGCGTTTGCCTAAAGCCGTTGGCATTACGTGCAGGCGCAAAATGCCGTTCCGCTCCGAAAGCCGGTATTCCAGGCCCTCGCCTTTCACCCAATCGGTCGGGAACTTAAGATTAGCTAAGTTGTTGGTGGTCAGTTCAAAAACCTTTTCTTCGCCAATAAAAAGCTCGGTATCTTCCTGCAGTAATTTAGCGGTGGTTTGGGTATGCGGGAATAATTTTACGATCTCGGTGCGCGGTTCCGGGGTATCGGCTTTTTTAACGAAGAAAGTAAAATTGAGAAACTGGCTGGCGGTCAGGTTTTTGAACCGGACCCGGAATTTAAAGTATTCGTTGTTTACGTTTACAATGGAATCGAGCAGGGTAAAATCGGCGGAAGGGGCCAGTTTTACGCTTTGAATATTGGGTGCTACAGGAGTCAGGGTTACTTCCGCTACCTGGTTTTCGCGCGTGTACAGAAATGCCAGGTGTTCTTCGCCCTGAAACGTAAGGGTATATTGGCTGAACGGGTAGGCGCTGGTATCTACTTTCAGCGTTATTTCTTTAAAAGACGGCGTAACCGGGGGCTGGGCAAAAGCGGGCACGGCCAACCACAGCAGCGCCAGTAAACTTAAAACGAAAAACTTCTTCACAGGCATAAAAAAACACTAAAACGGAGGTTCGGAAATGACTATTGCCTGTTATTTTCTGCAGGTAATAAAATGAAAAAACCGGTTTTGAGGCCGGTTTTTAACTTCTCCGTTTCGGGTGCAAAATTACGGTTTTTTCGGGTTAAGCGCATTATCCGGTTCAAAATCCAAAACAATTGAATTCATGCAGTAGCGCATGCCGGTTGGCGGCGGACCATCGTTGAAAATATGCCCCAGATGCGAGTTGCAACGGCCGCAAACCACTTCGATGCGCTCCATGCCGTGCGAAAGGTCTTTGTTGTATTTTACTGCGTCTTTGCGGGCCGGCTCAAAAAAGCTGGGCCAGCCGCAGGAACTCGCAAATTTCTGATCGGCGCGGAAAAGAGGATTCCCGCAAACGGCGCAATAATAATTTCCCAGGCCTTCGGTGTTCCAGTATTTACCGGTGAAGGCACGTTCGGTACCGGCCTGGCGGGCTACGGCATATACATCGGCGGGCAGAATTTTTTTCCATTCGGCATCCGAAACGTTCAGTTTGGTAGTATCGGTGCGGGAATAATAGGGGTTAGCGGCATGTTGCGATTCGGTATTTCCGGGGTGATCCTGAGTAGTCATATTGGTTTGCGTTGTAGGGTTTGGTTTGTTTTGGCAGCTGGTAAAAAACGGGCAGGCGAAAATAAACAGGAAAAAGATCTTTTTCATGCCTTTATAACGCATCGGGTAGTTTTTTGGTCTGAAAAGATAGCGTTTTTAAACTCGGAAAATGATTTCGTGGAGCATAGAAAAAAGCAGCGCCGGTTTTAAAACCGGCGCTGCTGATGTTATGCTGCTGACTTTTCAGGCTTTAAGCCCTACCGTTTTCAGGTCTGAAACGGGAAGTGTAGCTTATTGCACCACAATGCGGCCAGAGCCCAGCTTTGTGCCATTTAGATCCCGAAGCTGCAGCCAGTAAATGCCCGGTCCGTACTGACTTAAATTAAACCCGGTTTTGTCATAAGCTTCTTTTGTAGTGAATTCCTGATTTAATACCACCGAGCCTTTCGCATCGTAAACTGCCAGGGAGTAAACATGACCGGTACCGGTTTGGTTGTGGAACCGGACCTGAAAACGGCCTTTATTTGGGTTTGGGTAAATAAATACATTGCTCGTTGCAGAATCTGAAATGGCTAGTTTGTTCGACGTTCCGGTACAGCCTTCGGAAGTAGCTATGGCCACTTCATACTCCCCGAGCTCGTCTACTGATACCGGTAGTGTTGCGGCAGTTTTTCCGGTTAAAACCATACCGTTTTTCTTCCAGGTATAGCTTAAAGTGCCGGCAGCCTGCGTAGTTGCCGATAGCGTAGTGGTCAGACCCGGGTACAGTTGCTTATAAGGCGCAGCCGTCAGGCGTACTTCCGGATTTGGCATCGGGGTAATGGTAACAGGAGCCGAGGTGCTGACGCAGCCCGTAGCCTGGGTAATATTTACGGAATAATCTCCCGGTTGCTTTACTTTAATAGCCTGGGTGGTTTCGCCGGTGCTCCAGTAATAAGAATTTCCGGCACTTGCGGTTAAGGTGGCTTCTCCGTCGTTGCAAATGGCGGTTTGAGTGGCATTGATCGTGGCCGGCGGCACCGGGTTGATGGTTAATGTAACCGGCGTTCGGGTTGGGCTTTCGCAGTTGCCGGAACTGCTGTAGGTGGCCGCATAATAGGTAACCGTGCCAGGAGAATTCAAACTAGGATCGTTTACCACCGTGCCACCGGTTGGGGCATTATACCACACCACGCTGTAACCTGCCGGCACACTGGCCGTGGCTGTAAGTACCGGAGTCGGGTTGAAATCACATACCATGCGGTCGCCGGTGCTGATGGGCGGCGCTAAAGCCCCGGCTGAAACGGCCAGGTTCCGGATGGTTGTCTGGCAGGGCCCGCTTGTACCATATACGGCAATGTTGCCGGAAACAGATGTTGCCGGATAATTAACCACAATATTGTTTGTGCCCTGCCCGCTCACGATGGTAATGCCGGTCGGAACGCTCCAGGTATAAGTAGTAATGCCGGTGGTGGTTGGTACTGTGTAAGGAATATTCTGGCTGCCCTGGCACAGACTGGTCGGGCCGGAAATAGCACCCAGCGAGAGCGAACCACCGGAAGAAATGCTGCGGGTTATAGCAAGTGTTCGTTCGCTTTGCGAGCCGGTTAAATTGTTTTTAGCAACCAGAGTAAACCACAGGCTGGCGCCTGGAGTAAGGCCGCTTGCTGCATAGGAAGTACCGGTAACGTTTGCAGCCAGGTTTACCCAGGTGCCGGTGGCAGCATCCAGTTTTAAAAGGTCGTAATGGGTAGCATTGGTAACGGCTGGCCAGCTGAAATTCAGGGAGCCGGCGCATAAACCCGGGTTGGCGCTTAAACTGGCCGGAGTTCCCAGAATTTTAAAAGTGACATCGCTTTGGTCGGTTAAGGTTCCGCTGGAGATTTTAATTAAAGCCGTGGCCGTATTTAAACCGGCCGGTATAGTCCAGGAATAACGGGTAGCCGTTGCCGATACCGCAGCTGAAATAGTGGTCCAGGTGGCGCCGTTGTTTATGGAATACTGAATGGTTTGATTTCCGGTAACGCCGGCATTATTCCATGTGATGGTTTCCTGCGCGCCCGGGCTTAAAGATTCGCCTCCGTTCGGGAAGATCACTTCAATATTCGGCTGGATGATTTCCCAGGTCAGGGAGTATTGCTGGTTCGGACCGGTTGGCACAGCGGTTCCGTTCACGCGCAGGGTATACGTTCCGGCCGTTGGATTGTCGAGGGTTACCTGTTCAATGTTGCTGATGTTGTCGAGGGCGCGGGTGGCATTGCTGGTAGGGCTTAGTTTATCCAGGATCCAGGGCAGGGTAGTGGTAGGGCCGTTTATAACTTTCAAATCGAGATTGTTTACCAGGGCGGTGCTGGCATTGGCGGCTCCGGCCGGGTCGTTCCAGGTAAGCATTACTTTTAGTTTTACTGTGCCCGATGGCACCGTTATGCTTATATCGTTGGTGGCTCCGGTGGCAACGATGTTTACGGCGTAGCGGTTTTGTTCCAAGGCTTTTACGGCGGCCAAAGCATTGATTCTGCCGAAACCAAATTTATAATCCGGACCCGGATTGCCGAGGTCCTGCGCAGTATTGCAAACCACCGCTTTTATTAGTGAAGAAATGGGTAATGCGTTGGAATTTAATTGTTTATAGCGTTCTACTAATAAAGCTACCGAACCCGATACGCCCGGCGTAGACATGGAAGTACCGGTAATGGTGCCGTAGGTGTTTAAGGGTGTATAAGTAGACAGAACGTTAGTTCCGAAAGCGCTGATCTCGGGTTTTACGCGGCCATCGTGCACCGGACCATAGCTGCTGCTGTTATTAATGGTTTCGGTGGTGGTAATGTTGGCGACCAGGATGTTGTTTTTGGCCGTTTTGCCGCTGCCTGTTATAGTAGACCAGCCGCCGCTGCAAGCCGATTGGGAATTTCCGGCTGAATGCACATGTAAATGCCACGGAAACGTATTCAGATTAACATCGGTGCTGCGGCTGGTAGTGGAATACGCTACGCCGGCTCCGGTTACGCCGCAGGTTTGGGTACTGCCGTAAGAATGGCTGCTGATATTCAGGTTCTGGGCAGGAATGGCCGCAAACATTTCCGATTGAATGTTGCCGTTGAAATTGTAGGAATATAGTTTAGCGTTGGGCGCCATGCCGCGGGCTTTGGGGTTGATGATGCCACGGCCGCCGATGGTGCCGGCTACGTGCGTGGAATGGCTTTCGGGCTGGTTGGTTTCCATCATAACCAGGCGGCTGGCCGTTGGCGAAAAATCGACGTGCGGACTTACTTCGCCGCCATCCCAGATTCCGATCTTTATGCTGTCGCCTTTCAGGTTTCTGATGCCGTCGTTAAGCACGTTTACGCGATGCAGGGTGCGGCCCAGCAGGTTTTCAATTTTATTCGGTGCATCGATCGGTTCAGCCCACTGCACAAAAGGCAGGTTGAGCAGTTTCTGCAGATTTTTCTGCGGAACCCGCAACGTAAAAGTCCGGAACATGGGCATTTCTTCCAGAACGGTGATTTGCAGTTTCGAAAATTCTTTTTGCAGCGTAACAGTCGAGAGTTTTTCGAAAGTAATTACCGAAAGATCGGCGTAGCCGGGTTGTTTGATGGCGTGCACCGGTAGGTTGTTTTTCAGCACGGCCGGAACCGTTTTTTGAGCGGCGCTGAGCCTGAAAACGCTACGCACATTCAGGTTTTTAAATTGGGCCGGGTTGAAATGTTGTGGCAAGGAAGCCGTGTAAGCCAGGTTCGGCAGGTAATCCAGCAGGGTGATGCCGGCGGCGGTTAACTGTACTTTTTGCTGCTGATCTGGTAGCGTTTTAAATTGCACCACCACGTAGCTTTTCCCGTTAAAGGTGCTGTGCCTGAAAACTTCGGCGTCGGGCTTTAAGGTTTGGATATTTTCCTGCGGGATGAATTTGCCGGCGTTCAGCAGCATGGTATAATCCGGATTGGGCTGGGCGAAAAGCAAACCGGGAAAGAACAGGGCCAGAAAAAGTTTTAAGGTGCGGAGTAGCAGTTTTTTCATTTACAAAGAATTGGGAAAGAGCTTTGTAAATATATCGAAATAAACAGGAATAAAATTAGAAGGTTTTAGGCGAAGTTATAAAATATTTAGTGAAGCAGAATTGTGCGTGTATGGTTATGAGAATCAGAGGTTTATTTAAGAGTTTCCAGGGCGGAAATGATAGCGTTATTGGGCTAATATAATTCAAACCCCTTTGCTATTTTCTTATTAATAAAGCTGAATAATTGTGAAGCTTCTTTTGACAGGCTATAAATTGATTCGGTAGTCCACTCTGTACATTGTAGTTCTTTACTTTTGTATCCGCCATAAACCAACGATACAATAATAGGGCGTTGGTCGCTTGGAAACTGCCAATCTTCACCTTCTCCAACGTAGCTATTATTGTTGTAATGGGAAGAAAGGTAATTATAGGTCAATGTATAAAGACTGTCTATTTCCCAGTTTTCAAATTTAAGTTTAAAGGTGTCTGGAGTTGCACGAATATTTTTCGATTTTAAAATATAAAGCGTACTTGCTTCGGGGCCCATTTTTAAATGTTTAAAGCCAGGGCTAAAGCTTGGACTGACCATATCTGGTGTAAAAAGAGAAGCATTAAAAGACGGGTGCTCAAGTCCTCCTCCTACAAAAATATTCACAGCGAAATACTTTGGGTTGCTTCTGGCTGGCTTTTGGTTCTTTTCCGCATTCTGGCAGGCAAACAGAGTTCCTGCCAGAATAAACAATAACAGAAAATTTTTTATGGATTTCAATTAGTTAGATAAGTTTAAGAACTTTTTATTTTAGGTAGAATGAGCTAAAATAAAACAGGCAGCAGAATAAATCAGATTAAAGAAGCTTAACTTTCTTCGTGGAAGAAAAGCTGGTAGAAATGCATGCCTTTTTCCTGATCGTAGCCTTTTACGATCTGGCTGGCCTGGCCGTGCACGTAAACGTGGAAGTTCTTGTCGAGCTTGATGATGCTTTTCATAATTTTTGCCTGCTTTTTTACGGCGGCCGTTGAAATGTCGAATTCGTCGTAGATCGGCACTTCGTTGTTGCTGGCGTACTGGGTTTTAAATTCCTCGAAACTCTCGATAAGATCCGGGTGCGCGATTACTTCCTGTTGAAATTCTTTGATGTTAAAGGTTTCTTTTTCGCGCAGGTATGAGGCGGATTTGTTAAGCAGATCGGCCTGATCGGCGCGGTTAATTTCGAATTGTTCCGGCAAATGTTCCTCCACAAAATTCTTGCAGAGCGCCATCATGTTGCTGGTATGGAAGTAAATATCTTCGCGCGATTTCAGGCGTAAAAATTCTTCGCGCCAGTACTGCGCTTCGTTGCCTTTGTTCAGGTTATCGACGGTGGCTACCATAAAACCTTTGTCGCGGTCGGTGTTGAAAATGAGGGCGCCTTTGTCGAGTTTGTTGATGTTCACGCCGTCTTCGCTGTCGATGTCGAAATTGTCGCCGTTCGGGTACACTTTTAAATACGTATCCCGGCTTTCCGATTTGAAAACCCCGATGGCATCCACCGCTTCGCCGTGCACCACCAGGTCTTTCATGAAGGTAACGTAAAATTCGCCTTCCTTAATTTTAGGGTGGTTGCTTTGCTCGTAGAGGTGTTTTGCCAGGTTTACTGATTGCTCGTGAAAGGTTTCCGGGTTATCGAAGATGTTGGCGCAAAAAGAAAATACTTCGTTCAGGTTGATGTCGGATTCATGGTGGAGGTTGAAATATTCTTCCTGCTTGAACGGCGAGAGGAAATATTTCATGAGCAATTCCTTTACAAACCCATCGAGTTTCAGTTCGCCTTTGGAAAGTTTGAGGCCTTCTTCGCGGCTTTTGTTGCCTACTTTATGCAGGATAATGGATTCGAGCTGAACTTCGGAGGTGACGAGCATATTTTAATGTGCTAATGAATTAATGTGCTGATTTGCTAAATTTTATGTGGTCAGCAAAATCTGGGGTGTAAAGGTACAGAGTTTTTGGAGGGAAAAGGATAGCGATTTGCTATTGTCTGAACACGAATTTTAAGATTTATATGATTAACAGGATTTTATAAACCTGGCGAAATAATTTCAGAGAATCATTTTTATCTTTTAATCCTGAAAATCGTGTTCAGACAAAATAGAGTTTTAAGGGTAAAAAGGATAGCGTTTTTACAGGGTTTTTACAAACTCCATCGCTTTTTGCGCCAGTTCGGGCCATTTTTCAGAATAACTGTATGGCACCTGAACCCAACCGTTCATCGGGCGGCCGTCGGCAGGCTCGAAAATCTGGGCGCCATCTAAACTCAGGGTTTCGTTTAGCAAACTTTCTTCGAGTTTGAAGGCAATAGAATCATTTTTGAAAAGTACGCCGGCTTTGTTGTTCGGGGCTTTCAGGCAAAGCGCGCCAAACATTTTACCTTGGGTGGCATCGGGCGTTTGGGTGGCAATTTTATGATAGAGTTCTTCGGCTGGGGTCATATTATGGGAGAAAGATGAAAGTGAAAAGATTGTCTGAATTGGGATTCGTCAGATTTAGGGATTTCTGGATTTAATTTTTGAACACGATTTTTTTGATTTAGGAAATTAAAGGATTTCTTTCTGAAACGTAAACTTATTTCAGGACGCGACATTCCTGAAAAATCCGGTCAATCCTAGACATCATCTTTCAAAACCAATCCTGCACATCCTAAAATTCCTTAAATCATGTTCAGATTTTAGTGGTTGTAATGTAGAAATTTTCGTCGGTTTTGAAAGTAAATTTCTTTGGAAGGTTTTTCATTTCCTGCCATTCGGTAGTTGGAGTCAGCCACGTTGACTGCCCGTTTACATAGCATTTCAGGCGCATATCGAAGCCTGCCACGCAGTTGGTCCAGCGGTATTTAAGTTTTTGTTTTTCAACGGTGTATTCCAGTTTCGGAATTTTAGTTTCGCGTAAATACTGGTCGAAAACAGATTGTAAATTGAGGCCGGTTTTTTGGGAGAGGTAATTTTCAATCTGCTTTGTAGTTACAGTCTGGTGGTAGAAATCCTGGTTCAGGCCGCGCAGAATTTCCCGGAATTTCTGGTCGTCGTTTACGATTTGGCGGATGGTGTGCAGCATGTTGGCGCCTTTGTTGTACATATCGCCGGAGCCTTCGTGGTTTACGTGGTATGCACCGATTATGGGCCGGTCGTTGGCAATGTTGCGGCGCAGCCCTATTACGTATTCGTCGCCGGCTTTTTTACCGAAATGATAATCCAGGTACAGGGCTTCGGAATAATTGGTGAAGCTTTCGTGCACCCACATGTCAGCAATATCTTTGTAGGTGATGTTGTTGGCAAACCACTCGTGGCCGCTTTCGTGAATGATGATAAAATCGAACTTCAGCCCCCAGCCGGTGCCGCTCAAATCTCTGCCTAAATAGCCGTTTTTGTAGCCGTTGCCGTAGGTAACCGAGCTCTGATGTTCCATGCCTAAATAGGGTACTTCCACGAGCTTGTAGCTGTCTTCGTAAAAAGGGTAGGGGCCAAACCAGTGTTCAAAAGCCTGCAGCATTTTGGGCACCTGTTTAAATTGTTCTCTGGCTTTTTCGAGGTTGTCGCGCAGTACATAATAATTGCAATCGAGCACGCCTTTTTCGCCCTGGTATTTTTCGCCGAAGGTTACATAATCGCCCAGGTTCACGTTCACGCCGTAATTATTGATCGGGTTGGTTACGGCCCAATGGAAAGTTCTGGTGCCGTCCTTATTGGTTTCGGTTTTGCGCAGCCGTCCGTTGGAAACTGCCGTTAAATTTCCGGGGGAAGTTACGCTGATCTGCATGCTATCGGGTTCGTCGTACATGTGATCTTTGCAGGGCCACCACAAGCTGGCGCCTTCGCCCTGGCAACTGGTGGCTACGAATGGGTTACCGTTTTTATCTTTTTGCCAGGTAAAACCGCCGCTCCAGGGCGGGTTTTTGCTCACTTTGGGTTTGCCGCTGTAAAAGACTTCAATTTCCTTTATTTCACCCGCATTTTGTTTTTCCAGAAGCGTTATTAAATGCGCGTTGCCATCGGTTTTAACCTTCAAATCCCTACCGTTTTGGGTAGCTTTTTCCAGTTTGAGCGGCGGTTGCAGGTCTATTTGCATTACCTGGGCCGGTTGTAAAACTTTGTAGCGGATCACGTTGCTGCCCTGCACGCTTTGAGTTGCCGGATCTACCTTGATTTTCAGGTGATAAAAATTCAGGTCCCACCAGGCGCGCTCGGGCGTAATGCTGCCGCGCAGGGTATCCTGATGGGTAAAGTGCTGACCGTTACAGGCTAAAGCTGTAAAAGCAAAAGGAAGAATGAAAAGGAAACGTTTCAGCATATCTCAGGCGAATTAACGGTACTTTTTACGGTAAAAGGGATAGCGTTTTTAAGCTATGTCAGAAATATTAAAAGTAATGAAAAAAGCCTTTCGTTTTAAAGAAAGGCTTTTGAGTTTTTGTAAATATATAGGGGAATGGAACTTTACTTCTGGTTTTGTTTTATTCAGGATCAATTATTTCCAGATCCCATTTTTTTAAGTTCCGGGGAGAATTTTTTATGATTTTGTTAATGCTTAATACATTCATACCCAGGCCGATGCCAGATAGCACCACGGTGCCGGCCATGGCTTTGTCTTCACCGGTAGTTACCACATGGCAGTTCCTGCAGGGCGGTGCCGGATCCTGGGTCTGATTACTAATGGCGCCCACAACCAAAGCTGTTCCAAACCCGCTCAAAAGAAAACTGCCAAATCCGCTACCCTTTTTTTTGGTGCCAAAACTATACAGATCGTTTACGTTAAAAGTTACCCCATTTACGGTTAAGGTTTCAGTTGAAATTTCGCTTAAAATACCCGTTATGGCTTTAGACTGGCTTTTGCCGTTAACCGGCTTCAGAAAATACGCTACCCGGGCGCCGGTAGTTATTGGTTTTAATTTTTTGCCGGTTGTTTTATTGGTTAACTGAATGGCTTTTTGTGCAAACAAGCTGGTATTTGTAGAAAAAAATAATATTATTACCAGCGCAATTATTGCTTTTTTAAAGAAGGCTCGTACGGGTGTTTTCATATGGAGATTTTTTTCAAAACTAAGAAAACATCTCGTGCCTGCCAATAAAATCCTTATGCTAACAAAAAAAGCCTTCCATTTCAGAAAGGCTTTTGAGTTTCTTAGCTTAAAAACATAGCGTTTTTCAAGCTTATTTTGGCTGTTCCTGCTGAAAGTTGAACAACCAGTGGATGCCGAATTTGTCGATCAGCATGCCAAAGTAAGCGCCCCAGAAAGTATTCTCTAAAGGCATGGTAATGGTTCCGCCTTCGCTTAACTTTTTGAACAAGGCATCGGTTTCATCTTTGCTTTGGGTGTGCACCGATAGCGAAACGCTGTCGCCGAATTTTACCGGACGGTCAGGCATACCGTCGGAAGCCATGAGCATAAAATTGCCGCTGCTTAATTGGGCGTGCATCACGCGGCTTTTATCCGCTTCAGAAGCATTTACGGGCGCCTGGCCAAAGGTCTGGATCTGCAGTTCACCGCCAAAAACGGTTTTGTAAAATTCCATTGCCTCTCGGCAGTTTCCGTTAAAAGCAAGGTAGGGAGTTAAATGAGCCATAGTTTTATGAAAGGTGTAAATAATTAGAATCTGAGGGCTAAGTTAATAAAAAAAGCCTTCCGTGGCGGAAAGGCTTTTGAGTTTTTTATGCAAAACGCATAGCGTTTACCTGCCTTTTCAGGCTTCGTGGTTAACCGTCATTTCGGGTACTTTACCTACTTCAAAAATGAAGAACCCCGGCAAACCGGCGCGGTTTAAAATTGGTTTGGCTACGTTAAAAACGGGTACTCCGGCCGAGGTTTTTCCTTCCAGCGTGCCTACGTGGGCATGCCCGTGAAATGCTGCTAAAACCTGCCGCCGATTGATGGGCTCTACCAGGCGCGAAGATCCCATGAAAGGGAAAATTTCTGGTGGTTCACCTTCTATGGTGGCTTTTATGGGCGCATAATGCAGCAGCACAATTTTAGGAATGTCGCCGTAATTGCCTTCGAGGTGCTGGAGGGCGCGGTCTAGTTTCAAAGATTCATCCACGGCTTCCTGTACAAAATCCTTGAACATTTTCTCGCCGAACATCGAGAGCATAAACCGGTCGAAACCGCCGCCAAAACCTTTCACGCCCGCAAAACCGATGTTGTTGATCACCACCGATTCGCCGTCGAGCACGTGCACGCCGGCGTGTTCCAGAATTTTTTTGATCTGCCGCTGCTCCCCGCGCTCATAATCGTGGTTGCCCAGAACAGCCACAACCGGAATGGTACAGCCTTTCAGTTCTTCGGCCAAAACTTCCGCTTCTACCAAATGGCCAGTATCGGTCAGGTCGCCGCAAAGCATTAAAATATCGGCCGCAGCAGAAGCTTGTTTAAAATAGTCCCGCCATTTTCCCTGATCATTTTCCTGCACGTGAATATCGCCCACGCAGGCAATGCGGGTGATGGTTTGCTGATTTTCTTCCATAAAGCTTATATGGTTTTAATAGTGATCACTTTAAACTCGGAATCCATGATATCGGTGCGGTACTGGGTCTGATCGATGATGGGACCGAGGCACACGCGCTCTACCGGCAACGGCATATCGAACTGACCCTTGGCTTTTTCAATGAGAATATCGAAGAGCCAGCGCGGAATAATATCGCGTTCGGTAGGGTACACGAACTGGAAAATGAGGATCTGGGCGAAAAGCAAATGCCAATGTTGTTCCATGCGGTTCCAGATGCGGTGCCAGTCCAGGAAATTGCCGTATTTCACAATTATGTGGTTTACATCGGCGCCGTCGTAGCGTTCGCGGTTCTGCACGTAAATTTTGCACCACATCAGTTCTTCGGCCGGAATAAATTTAACCGGTACGCCATACGCTTCGCCTTCGGTGGCGTGCTGAAACCAGATATCGTCTACGTAATTGATGTTGTTTACCGTGTTGAAGATGATGTCGATGTAATAATCGTCTTTAAAAACCTTGGCCAGCCAGCGCACATCGGTCAGTTCGGTATGAAAGCCCTGATCGGCGAAAAATTTTAAAATGCGCGGATAATCGCCGGCTTTGCAAAAAAGGTCGAGGTCTTTGAGGTCACGGATAATGCCGGTGTATTGCCTTAGTGCCAGGCCGCCGCCTACTAAAAACGGGATGCCGCTTTGGGATAATAATTGCAGGGCGTTGCCGAAGAATCCGTGCGCTTCCGTTGCTAATTCTGCTTCACTGATCATGTAAGAGAAGGTAATCTGAGTTGAGTTTTTTGCCGGGCAGGCCGCTTTGGCTGCCGGTTTTTTGCTGAAACGCAGCCGGCGGGCAGAGGTTATATTTTACTCTTTTAGCTGAGGCTGCCAACAGCAAGCAAAGTACTGGGTTTACTCTTTTTCAGGTTTTTGGTTTGGAAACGGTAGCGTTTTGGCTTAAAAAAGTAAAGACCGGATCGCAGGGGCCGGTCTTGAAAGTAACAAGTTTTTAAGAAGTGAGGAAATTAAAAACAATAATCCAGGCCGGCATTCAGCAAACCTTTGTAACCGAAACCCACTTCAAATGCAAAGCGGATTTTTTCATTCACGGCACTGCGCACAGCCAGCGGCGTAAACTGGATGTTCGGGTGAATCCTTCTGGTTAAAAAGCGACTTTCCCATTCGGGCGGAATGTTGGTATAGGGTTTGGAAAAGGTATAGCCAAGCCCTAAAAGGCCATAAAACTCTATTTTCTCTCCTAAATTATACCCACAAGTTGCTTCGGCGGCGGCCGTTAAATAATGCCGGTTGAAACTGCCCACGTAGGCATCTTCTACTTTAAATTTTGCCGAAGTGCTTTCGAACGTTGCCGTGCTGCCCAGGGAAAACCACTTATTGATATTATAAAAATAAGCCAGCGAAACGGCCGGGGTATTCCTACGGTTGGTTATTTCGGTTTTGGTGTATTGGCCGGTAAACATGGAGCTAATAACCGGGCCAAAGGCTTTTTCGCTGAAATCGTTCAGGGAATTGATCATGCGGTTGCTGGAAAGCGTGCCAACCCGGATACTCAGGCCGTGTTTTTTATGGCCGGTTGCTTCAGGCTGGGCTGTCTGGGCTTTGGCTGCCGGCTGTATTAAACAACAAAGAAGTAGGCCTGCAGCCAGCGAAATACGTTTTAATTTCATAGCAGGGCATTTATGCCTTGAAATTAAAAAGTTTCTGTGAAATAACAAAAATTAAACAGGCAGACTTTTCAGGCGTTAAACCCTACGGTTTTATCAGAATGCCTTCCAGGTTAATATTGGTTTTGAAAAGTTTGATGGCAATGGCCAGCAGAATTACACCGAAAACTTTTCGTAACACTTCGGTGCCGCCCTGGCCCAGTTTCTGTTCCAGCCAGCCCGATGATTTCAGCACGCCGTAAACAAAGAACAAGTTGAGCACAATGCCGATGAGAATGTTGGGCAAAGAATAAGCGGCCCGCAAAGAAAGCAGCGTGGTCATGGTGCCGGCACCGGTGATAAGCGGGAAGGCAAGCGGCACAATGGAGCCGGTTTTGGCTTCAGGATGGGATTGAAAAAGGTGAATGCCTAAAACCATTTCCATACCAATGAGGAAAATAATAAGCGCACCGGCCAGGGCAAAACTCTGAAAATCGATGCCAAAAAGCGCCAGAATAGATTCCCCGACGAATAAGAACACGATCATGATCATGCCGGCCACAATGGTAGCTTTTTCGGAGTGAATTACGCCTTCGCGCTGCCGCAAACTAATAATAACGGGGATGGATCCCAGAATATCGATCACGGCAAAAAGAATGAGGCTAACAGAAGTAATGCCTTTCAGGCTGATCTGGTCGAGAATGTTTTCCATAGTATTCAGGAGGGTGGTGGAGCGGTTAATATTTTAAAATTAGGCTTATACGGGTTTTGAGAATTGTTGAATGATGGAATTAGGGAATGATTGAATGATAGAATGAAGGAATGGCAGAATTATTTAAATTTAACTTATTCTTCCAATCTTTCATTCTCTATTTTAATTCACTCATTCACTTATTTAAAATTCTCTCATTCTCTCATTCACTCAATCAGTCATTAATTATAGTTCTTGGTGAAAAAATCTTTCAGGGTTTCGAATTCTACATCGGTATTGGCCGGGAAGTTGGCGATGCGGAAAGTATCGCGGGCCCATTTTCCGTAGCCGTTACCGAGCTGAATATTATGGGCGGCGGCATTTTTCTTGATGTCTTCCACCAGTTTATGATGGCCCTGCAACGCAATTACGGTGTTGGAGCGCACTTCCGGATTGGTGACCAGAGGGCGGAACTGCGTGAACGGCTCAAAAAACTCGTATAGGTTTTGCGCCCGCTGCACCAGTTGCTGATCGATGGTTTTTATGAGTTCGCGTTGTTCTAAAACCCGATTCATTAAATATAAATTGAGCGTGTTGGGCGTGTACGAAGTCTGGTAATTCAGCATTTTTTCGTAGAGCAGCACCACGCTGTTGTAGTGGTTTTTTTCATCGAGTTTCTTGGCGCGGTAGAGGGCGCGCGGCGAACAAACCATTACGGCCATACCCGGCGGTAACCCGAAGCATTTCTGTACGCTGGCAAACCAGATGTCGGCTTTAATGTATTTCAGGTTCAGGCCGGCCATGCTGGAAGTGGCATCTACGGCCAGCAACTGGTCCTTGCATTTATTATACAGGTTCAGAATGGTGTTGGCGTTGATCTGGGTGCCGTTGCTGGTTTCGTTCTGGGTAATGCAAACCACTTCGGCATCGTCGGGAATTTCCAGATTGTTGGTATCGATGTGTTCTTCCAGCGGAAATTCATGGGCCTGGCTTTCGGAACAGATCTTTTGCGCGTACTCAAACCATTTCTGCCCGAAAGAACCGTTGTAAAGATGAAAGCTCTGCGAGAGCGTAAAGCTTTGGGCAATAATTTCCCAGCACTCGGTAGCCGACGAAGTAAAGAAAATGTAGTAATCCTGGGGAATGTTCAGTTTCTTTTTCAGGCTGTTTACCGTGGCCCGCATCAGCTGCATAAACGTTTCGGAACGGTGCGGAATATTCATAATGCCGCCGTCGTAAGCATCGGTTAAAAATTGGCGCACTTCCGGGTAAACTTTAGAAGGGCCGGGATAGAAGTTGAGCAGCATGGTGGTAGCGGGTATCGGGTAAAAAGTATCTAATAGCGAGTATCAGGATTGTTTTTTGCGGGATGCAAAGCAGTTTTTCACGCAAAAAGCCTACCGTTTTTTGTGCAGGTCTGAAAATGAGGCAGCCTGAAGCGAACTATTCCTTACGTAGGAACGAAAATTCCGGCTGATTATTTATGCGCACCGAAGCCTAATTTGCGGGGTTTCAGGCTTAAAAAATAATGCAGCGCCAGCCGGTAACTTTCCAGCCCGAAACCGGAAATGGAGCCTTTGCAATGTTTGGCCAGTAAACTGCTTTTCCGGAATTCTTCGCGCCCGAAAATATTGGAGATATGCACTTCCACCACCGGCGCTTCGATGGCTGCTACCGCATCGGCAATGGCTACAGAAGTGTGGGTATAGCCGCCGGCGTTTAAAACAATACCTTTGTAGCCCGAAAAACCCGTTTCGTGCAGTTTGTCGATGATCTGGCCTTCGTGGTTGCTTTGAAAATACTCGAGCTCCAGTTCCGGAAAGGCGTCTTTTAATTCCGGTAAGAAAAGTTCGAACGATTTGGAACCGTAAATGCTGGTTTCGCGGCGGCCGAGCAGATTCAGGTTCGGGCCATTAATGATGCAGATCTTCATAGTTTTCAGGGCAAAATAGGTAGCGTTTTTTCAGGGGAAGCAAAGGTACGGGATTTCGCTATCTTTGTAGATTGAATTGTTAAATGGTTTAATGGCTTAATGGCTGTTTAAAAATGGTTCAGACTTTTTTGCCTCCAAAGCATAGCGTTCTAAGAACTAAATCAGCAATTTAACAATGCAACAATTAAACAATTTAATATGAATTGGCCGATCTACCAGAAACAGTTTGAAGGTTATTTGCAGTTGGAAAAATCGCTGAGCGGGAATTCGGTAGAGGCTTACCGGAACGACCTGGGTAAACTGCGATCTTTTCTGGAAGCTACTAACCAGCAGGTAGATCCTGCGCAGGTTACGCCGGCGCATTTGCAGGGTTTTCTGCAGTGGGTGAACGAGCTGGGCATGTCGGCTACGAGTCAGGCGCGCATGTTGTCGGGCATCCGGGCGTTTTACAAGTTCCTGATCATGGAGAATATTGTAACCGCCGACCCAACCGAAAACCTGGAAGCCCCGAAGCTGCGCCGCAAACTGCCCGATACGCTGAACTTTCAGGAAATTGAGGAATTATTTGCTGCCATTGATGTTTCGAAACCGGAAGGTGCTCGCAATAAAGCCATGCTTGAAACCTTGTACAGTTCGGGGTTGCGGGTTTCGGAACTGGTGGAGCTGAAGTTGAGTAATTTTTACCCGGATATGGGTTTTCTGAAAGTGGTGGGCAAAGGCAATAAGGAACGGCTGGTACCAATCGGCCGCGACGCGCTGAAATTCATCCAGATCTATTTAGAGCATTTCCGGAAGAATCTGAAAATAAAACCGGGGCAGGAAGATTATTTGTTTCTGAACCGCCGCGGTACCAAACTTACCCGTGTAATGGTTTTCCTGATCATTAAAGAGCTGGCGCAGAAAATTGGTTTGCAGAAGCAGATCAGTCCGCATACGTTCCGGCATTCTTTTGCTACGCATTTAATTGAAGGCGGCGCCGATCTAAGGGCTGTGCAGGAAATGCTAGGCCACGAAAGTATTACTACTACCGAAATTTATACGCACCTGGACCGGGATTATCTGAAGCAGATCATTACTGATTTTCACCCGCGGAGTTAGGAGTGGGGAATTAATGTCGGTTTTGAATTAACGTTTCAAGGTTTGGCCGCAGTAGAGCAGCCACCGTAAGGTGGTATCGTATAGCGTTTGGTTTATTTTTTTTGAACCTTATAAAAGAGGAAGACACAAGTTTTTGCAAGCTTAAGCCCTGGAGCTAAAACTATCCAAGTACAAGTTGTTAATATTATGATCATGAATGGAATAAAAAGTATATTTATTGTGAAACCCTTGACCCCTACATACTGCTCATCATTCAAATTAGCTGGCATAATTTCTAATGCAGCTAATAAACCCGTCAAAATGCCAATAGGAATGTAGAAACCTGTATAACAGAATAATAAAAGTTTAAATAAGCTTTTGCTATTCATTGAAAGTATTTCATTCATAAGTGTTTGCAAGATTGATGGTGTGAAGAACTTGTTTTTTTTAGTTAAGCTACGCTTTAATCATTTCAATTTTATCCAATTCCTGAATATATGTAATAACATCGGCGTATTCAGTTGCAGTTAGCGGCATATCCGTAGGTTTTCAGCAATCTAAACTTTAACCTGCAAAACGCCTAGTCAAAAACCGTTACTTTTTCACCCCAAAAACCTACCGTTTTACTTTCCTTCCACCTTCATATACCACGGGTCGAATTTGCGTTCGGTGCGGTAGCCTTGTACTTTGGTTTTTTGCAGGCTGCCGTTTCTTTCAATGCCGTAAAGGCGGGTGCCCTGCAGGAAAAGTTTCTCGGGAGCAGGGTGCTGGTTCTGGCCTTCCGTAGTGCCGGGGCGCAGGCTTTGCTCTTTGGCGGCAACTTTTTGGCCTCTTTCGTTCAGCGATAAATAAAGCCGGATGGTGGTGGGGTTAACCCAAACCGTATCATAAACCGGCACCATTTTCAGGAAGATCGTATCCTTTTTGGTTTTCCAGGTGCCGTTGGTCCAGCTCGAAGCCTGCTCCAGGCGCCATCTGTATTCGAAAGTAGAGTCGGGCTTTAATTTCAGCTCGCTTCCGAAGTAGTTATAGTAGTCTCCGGAAAATTTGTCCTGAGCCAGCAGGTTGCAGGCGAACAAGGAAAAAAATATTGCCAGAAATAATTTCAATTTCTACTCAGATTATTCATAAAAAATACAATTAGGCTTACTAAATTAGGAGCAATAATGCGGCTTTTGTTTTAAATCAGCGCAGGAAAAACTCTCAGAAACCAACTTTTTAGGCCCAATATTCAGCGAATTTAAGAAATTGTAACAAGTTATTTAGCTTAGCCTTATTTATTTTGTGCAATTTTTTTTTAAGTCCGGATTTGGGCCTGCAAAAAAGACATTAAAAAAATGAGCCAAGCGCTTATGAACGGGGAAAGTAGGGTGATATCGGGTTTTTATGCCCAAAACCATAGCGTTTTCTTAGGCAATCCGTGCTTTCTGTTCTATATTTGTATAACGCTAACCTCACCTGAATCTGCTTGTGTATAAAGAACTGTTACGTCCGCTGCTATTCCAGATAGACCCTGAAAAGGTTCATAATTATTCTTACACGGCTCTTCGGACCGCTTTTAGACTACCTTTTTCCGCTAAAATTGCCGAAAATCTATACTGCATAAATAACCCTAAACTGGAACGCGAAGTTTTTGGACTGAAGTTCCCGAACCCGGTTGGTCTGGCGGCAGGTTTCGATAAAAATGCTTTGCTGGTAGATGAATTTTCGCACCTGGGTTTTGGTTTTATCGAGATCGGAACCGTAACGCCCCGGCCACAGCCCGGCAACGATAAACCGCGTTTGTTTCGGCTGCCCGTAGATCAGGCCATTATAAACCGGATGGGTTTTAACAACCAGGGTGCCGAAACGGCTGCGCACCGGCTGAAATACCGCAAAAGCAATATCATTATTGGCGGCAACATTGGCAAAAATAAAGATACGCCGAACGAACACGCGCTGCGCGATTACGAGAAATGCTTCGATGCGCTTTATGATGTGGTAGATTATTTTGTGGTAAACGTGAGCTCGCCGAATACGCCCGGCCTGCGCGAGCTGCAGGATAAAGAGCCGCTGATGGAATTGCTGGCGGCGGTGCAACGGAAAAATAACGCTAAAGCCAAGCCGAAACCACTGCTGCTCAAAATTGCCCCGGATCTGACCGACAGCCAGCTGGACGACATTGTGGAAATTGCCAGAGAAACCAAACTGGCCGGCATTATTGCCACCAACACTACAATCAGCCGCGAAAACCTAGAAACCCATTTAAGCGATATTCAGGAAATAGGAGCAGGCGGCCTTAGCGGGAAACCGTTAAAAGAACGCGCTACCGAAGTAATAAAATACCTGCGGAGTAAACTGTCGGAAAACGTGCGCATTATTGGCGTAGGCGGTATCATAACGGCCGACGATGCGATCGAAAAATTAAATGCCGGCGCCGACCTGATTCAGCTTTATACCGGTTTCGTGTACGAAGGCCCGGCGCTGGTAAAAGCCATAAACGAGAAAATTTTAGCTAGTGATTAGTGAATAGTGATTAATGATTAGTTTTCGGATTTTCAGGTTTAAAACGGTAGGGTTTCAGGCGTAAAAAGTCAGCCTTGCGAAGATCGTTTCCTTAAAAGTAGTCTATCATAGTTTTCAGCATACCAGCCAGGGAAACTACTTTTTCCGATCATCACCGTTTCTCATTCAATTAATTATTATTCACGAATTATTATTCATTAATCCTTATCCATTAATCATTAATTTTGGGGTTTGAACTGTAGAGATGGCAAAAAATACATACCGATACGATGAGGGGAATGAGGCGAAAAGTAAGAATGCGCCCCGCAATGCAACCAAAGAACCAATAGGCCGCAACGAATTCAGAAAAGCAAACGAACCGAAGGGCGAACAAAAAGAAAAGAAAGTGTTTAAAATGCCGGCCTTTAGCTTGCCGCGTATTACGCTTTTTAAAGACCGCCGGGTGCAGTTGCTCTTCGGTTTTTTCTTTTTGCTGGCTTCGCTTTATTTAACCATTGCCTTCGTTTCGCATATTTTTACCGGCGATGCCGACCAAAGCATTGTAGAAGGCTTGCCGCAGTCTACGGTTAAAACGTCGGGACTGGAAGCGGAGAACTGGCTGGGTTTGGCAGGCGCTTACGTTTCGAATTATTTTATCCGGGAGTGGCTGGGTATCGGGGCTTTTTTCCTGATCCCGCTTATCTTTTTCTGGGGTTATAAAATTGTTTTCCGTAGCCGTAATATTTCGGTTTCGTATGTAAATACCCTTTGCCTTTTCAGCATGCTCTGGACGAGTTTGCTTTGCGGTTACCTGGTTTACACTACCAATACAGTAACGGATTACGGTTTCCTGACCGGCGGCATTGGATACGAAAGTACCATCTGGCTCGAAAGTCTGATCGGTTCGGGTACCATTCTGTTGCTGGCTTTCCTGCTCATTATTTTCGTGGTTTTCTTCTTTAACATCACCACACTTATTGCCACTAAAAAGGAAAATGCGGCAGATCCGGGAACCGGTAATTTTGCGAAAGACGAAGAAACATACGAGCAGCTTTCCACCGGTTTTAACCATTACAATAACCCGTCGGCAAGTTTAGAAACCGAAGAGGAATTTGAAGAGGTAGAAGACGAGGAAGCAGATATGGAAGAAGTGGCTTCGACTTTTTCGGTTAAAAAGCCTACCGTTTCTAATGGCCCGAACGGCCACGAACTGGAATTGACTGTAACGCCGCCGGCTGTGGTTTCGCCGCTGCCTGCGCCGGTAAATGGCCTGAGCCTGCAGATTGAAACACCCATGCTGGAGCTGGAAGAAATGGATCTGGAAGCCGAACCGGAAACAGAAGAAGAAACGCCGGTTGACTGGAAAGTAACCCCGATTCCAGAGGAAGAAATGGGCCGAGAAATAGAAAACTACGACCCTACTTTAGATCTGGCCCGTTACCAATACCCGACTTTGGAATTGCTCAGCGATTACGGCGGCAATAAAGTGCAGGTAAGCAAAGAAGAACTGGAAGCCAACAAAGATAAGATCGTAGAAACGCTTGCGAACTACAACATCGGCATTGCCAGCATTAAAGCTACTATTGGTCCAACCGTTACGCTTTACGAAATTGTGCCGGATGCCGGCGTGCGGATCTCCAAGATCAAAAACCTGGAAGACGATATAGCTCTGAGCTTAGCTGCTTTGGGAATCCGGATCATTGCCCCGATTCCGGGTAAAGGTACCATTGGTATTGAAGTGCCGAACAAGAAAAAGGAAATGGTTTCCATTAAATCGATGCTGAGTACGGAGAAATTCCTGAAAAGCGAAATGGATTTGCCAATTGCTTTCGGAAAAACCATTACAAATGAAGTGTTCATTACGGACCTGGCCAAAATGCCGCACTTGCTCATGGCGGGTGCCACCGGCCAGGGGAAATCGGTTGGTCTGAATACGATCCTGACTTCTTTATTATATAAGAAACATCCGAGTCAGCTGAAATTCGTATTAGTCGATCCTAAAAAAGTGGAGCTTTCGCTTTTTAATAAGATCGAACGTCACTTCCTGGCTAAGCTTCCGGATAGCGAAGAACCGATCATTACCGATACCAAAAAGGTCGTGAACACGCTGAATTCGCTTTGTATGGAAATGGATATGCGCTACGACCTGCTGAAAGATGCCGGCTGCCGCAACCTGAAAGAATACAACCAGAAGTTCGTGGAGCGTCGCCTGAACCCAAAAAAAGGTCACCGGTTTATGCCTTTCATTGTGTTGGTGATCGATGAGCTTGCTGACTTAATGATGACGGCGGGTAAGGAAGTAGAAACGCCGATCGCGCGTCTGGCGCAGCTGGCCCGTGCCATTGGCATTCACTTAGTTGTGGCTACGCAGCGGCCTTCGGTAAACGTAATTACGGGTATTATCAAAGCCAACTTTCCGTGCCGGATCTCTTTTAAAGTAACGTCTAAAATTGACTCCCGCACCATTCTGGATACCGGCGGCGCTGACCAGTTGGTAGGGCAGGGCGATATGCTGTTCTCCGTAGGTTCCGATCTGATCCGTTTGCAGTGCGCCTTTGTAGATACCCCGGAAGTGGACCGCATTTGCGATTTTATCGGTGATCAGCAAGGGTATTCGGATGCGTATTTGCTGCCGGAATTTGTGGGCGATGACAGCGGCGGCGGTGAAAAAGCGGATTTCGACCCGGCGAACCGCGATGCTTTGTTTGAAGATGCAGCCCGATTGATTGTAATGCACCAGCAAGGCAGTACTTCCTTAATTCAGCGGCGCTTGAAACTGGGTTATAACCGGGCGGGCCGATTGATCGATCAGCTGGAAGCTGCCGGCGTGGTTGGTCCGTTTGAGGGCAGCAAGGCGCGCGAAGTGCTTATTCCGGACGAATACAGTTTGGAACAGTTATTGAATACCCTGGGAAAATAAGCAGGAAACCCTGTTAAACCCTCAAGACGCAGGATTGTCAGATACGCGGCTGATATTTATTCTGCCTTTTGGGTTGCTTACTTTCAAATTATCACACTTAATTATATGAAACGCATTACAATTTTATTCCTCTTTTTGGTGAGCATGGCCCAGGTTTCTTTCGGGCAACAGCAGGATCCGCGCGCTACCAAAATTCTGGATGCTATGAGCAAAAAATATCAAAGCATGAAAGCCTTCCGGGCTAGCTTTGTACAGACTTTAGAAAACCCTTCCGCTAAAATAAAAGAAAACATGGAAGGCGATATTACGGTGAGCGGCAACAAATTTCGTTTAAAAATGAGCGGCCAGGAAGTGATCAATAACGGCACCACCATCTGGACGTTTATGAAGTCGGAAAACGAAGTGAATATTTCGGAAAATGACCCGGAAGAGCAGGACATGGCGCCCAATAAAATTTATACCATGTATAAAAAAGGCTATAAATACGTGTACTTGGCCGATGAAAAAGTGAACGGGGAACTTTGCAGCGTGATTGAACTTACGCCCGAAGATAAAAGCAATGCGATCTTTAAAGTGCGCATGAACATCAGCAAGAAAGATAACTCCGTGAAAAGCTGGAAAATGTTCAAAAACAATGGCAACCGGTATACTTTCACGATCAAAGAATTTACACCAAATGTACCGGTAACTGCCAACACATTCACGTTTGATAAGAGCCAGTATAAAGGCGTTAAAGTGATTGACCTGCGGTAGTTTTTCAGGTTAAAACCCTACCATTTTTGTAAGCTGTTCCTGAAAAGGAGCAGCTTTTTTTTGGTAGTTTTTGCTCTTAAAACCCTACCGTTTTAACTGTAGAAACTACTTGTTAATTAAGGGGATAGACAGGGTAAAAAAATGCCGGGCCGGCCGCTTACTTAGGCGACCGACCCGGCTCAGGAATCTTTTGATCAGTATTAAAACTATATCAACTTTCGATTTGCATATATAATTCCTGGTGAGAGATTATTTGAGGCTTAGTTTATCAAGCAAAAAACTATTCTTGCTCAACTTTAGATTCTTCTTTCGGTTCGTAACCTGGTATTTTGTTCAGGCTCTTGGTAATACCGAAAAGTTCTTCCGATTTTTTGTTGTAAGCCAAAGCAGCTTCTTCCAAAGTGTCGAATAAACCTAAGTTGATACGCTGTTTTTCGTAATGTATAATTGCGCGGAATTTATTAGAATCTTTCACCACGCCGCGGATACCCAACTTGTTGTCGGTTTTAGAGGTATTGCGAACCACTTTGCTAAGCGGAGCCCACTCCAGGTTTTCCAGGCGACAGTCCAGACGGTTGCTGTTTTTGAAAGTTACGTACAAACGACGCTCATCCTGCTGCTGCTCAATGAATTTCATGGCAATAAGTTTATGCAGGTAAATGGTTTCGTTGCGGTACGTACCATTTTTTAAAGGCCAGTTCTTCTGGAAGAAAGCATAACCACCAGAGTGAATACGCAGGTGCTTCAGGAAGCCGATGCTGGTTAAATAAGGGTCATTCTGCAGGTAGTCGTAAACGTTATCGTCTACCAGAACCAGCTTGTCCGAGTTTTTTAAGGTTAATTTACAGATCATTTTTTTGTGAGAGTTAGTTAAAAAATTCCAGCCTGTAAGTACTGAATCCTATTACAAATATAACACTTTTATATATAAGCTAAAAAAAAATTTTATTCAGTGTTGTTCGATAATTGCCAGAGCCTCAAATGCAAGTAATGAACGGATAATTTCGTTTTTTCTTATAGTGTTTGTTCATAAAAAAGGTAAAACAGCCTTAACGGGTCTTCGATCTTTTAGGTTTAACAAAAAATATAATTTAATAAGTTCAGCAAGGTAATGCTTGTTAATGAATTTAACACTATTAGATTGAATTTTTCTTAAAAAATACTGCAATATTCTGTTTTTTATCCTAAGGCCTTAAATTTTAGGTTGAAACGGCTGGCAGGAGGTCTGCAACTGCGGATTTAAAAAAGTATGGCCGGATAGAAAAAATAAAATAGTTTTGCAGTGAAATCAGGGCAATTCTAAACAGCTTTATGACCTCAGCACAACTTTTCGACCAGATCCGGCAGAAGAAATCGTATCTCTGCATTGGCCTCGATACCGATATTCAAAAATTACCCAGGCATTTGCTGGAACTGGAAGATCCGGTTTTTGAATTTAACCGTCAGATCATTGAAGCTACCGCCGACCTGTGCGTGGCTTATAAACCGAACATCGCCTTTTATGAAGCGCTTGGCCCGAAAGGCTGGGAAAGTCTGGAAAAAACGGTAGCAATTCTGCCAAAAAACTGCTTTTCCATTGCCGATGCCAAACGCGGCGATATTGGCAATACTTCCGAACTTTATGCCCGCGCTTTCTTCGACCGCATGCAGTTCGATTCGGTAACCGTGGCGCCTTATATGGGGGAAGATTCGGTGAAGCCTTTTCTGGGGCACAAAGGAAAGTGGGTGATTTTGCTGGCGCTTACTTCCAATATGGGCAGCCGCGACTTTCAGCTTTTGAACACGGAAAATTCGGAAATGTTGTTCGAAACCGTTCTGAGAACCAGCAGCCAGTGGGGCGACGCCTCGCAGATGATGTACGTGGTTGGCGCTACGCAAACGGCTTATATCAATAAGGTTCGCCAAATTGTTCCCGATCATTTCCTGTTGGTGCCGGGTGTAGGGGCGCAGGGCGGAAGTTTGCCCGAAATTTCGAAAGCCGGTTTTAATAAGCAGTGCGGTTTGCTCGTAAATTCTTCGCGACAGATCATTTACGCTTCTTCGGGCGAAGATTTTGCCGAAAAAGCCCGTGAAGCTGCCCTGGCGGTGCAACAGGAAATGGCGCAGTTACTAGACGAATATCTGCCGGAGTAAGCACTTTTCAGGCTGAAACCCCTACCGTTTTAAATCGCGGATTAAGGGATTTCGCAGATGTTTATTGAAACCAATTGAATGGGAACTTGAATTGAATTTTCGGGAAATCTGAAAATCCTGATCCGGACTTTTTTAGGCTTAAAGCATAGCGCATAGCCTTTTAAGTGGAAAGTAGCGGGAATCTGAAAATTTCGTACTTTACGGAAATTGTTAAAGCAAGCCTGTTATGAACGAAGATTTTCTGGCTTACCTGTGGAAGCTTCAGTATTTCGATAAAGCCAGTCTGCAAACAGAAAGCGGGGAACCGCTTTCTGTTTTGAGAACGGGTATGCAAAATGCCAATGCCGGGCCCGATTTTCTGGATGCGAGTTTGAAAATTGGCGAAATAACCTGGGCTGGAAGCGTAGAACTGCACGTGAAAGCCTCCGACTGGCACCGCCACCGCCATACCACCGATAAAAAATACGACCAGGTAATTTTGCACGTAGTTTGGGAAAACGATATGCCGGTTTTACGCACCAATGGCTCGGAAGTACCGGTATTAGCGTTGCAAAACCGGGTTTCGCCCGCTTTATTACAAACATATCAGCAGCTGAAACAATCCAGGTTAACCATCCCCTGCGAAAGTTTTTTGCCCCAAATCTCCGGCTTAACCAAAACCGCCATGCTCGAAAGAGTTTTGCTCGAAAGGCTGGAACTAAAGGCGGAACGCATCCGGGCAATGTATTATGCTTCGGGGAATAATTGGGAAGAAACGGCTTATGCCGCGCTGCTTTCCGGTTATGGATTTAAGATCAACCAGGCTGGTTTTGAAAAGTTAGCGCGGCAGTTACCTTATAAAGTTCTGCAAAAGCACCGGCACCAGATCTTACAAACGGAAGCGCTGCTTTTCGGCCAGGCCGGATTTTTAACCGGCAATTTCTCCGAAGACGCTTACCTGGAACAGTTGCAAAAGGAATTCGGTTATCTGACGCATAAATATAACCTGCCGGAGCCTTTACAAGCTTCAGACTGGAATTTTCTGCGCCTGCGGCCCGCTAATTTTCCTACGGTGCGATTAGCGCAACTGGCCGCTTTGTTTACTTCCCAGGAACATATTTTTTCTTTTTTCCTGGCCGATCATTCCATTAAAGATCTGGAAGCATTTTTTGTAGCTAAGCCTTCCTTTTACTGGGAGAACCATTACATGCCGGGCCGCAGCGGTAAAATTAAGGTCGGCGCCATTGGTAAAAGCAGCATCAATATTTTGCTCATAAATATAGTGGCCCCGCTGCTGGTTGCTTATGCGCACGAAACCGGGCAGTTGACATTGGTAGAAAAGGCTTTAAATTTGCTGGAAATGTTGCCCCCCGAAAAGAATCAGATTTTAACGCTGTACGAAGCCCTGGGCTTTGAAAATAAAGCAGCCTCGCAATCGCAGGGTTTATTAGCGCTTAGCCAAAATTATTGCCGTCCGGTTCGTTGCCTGCATTGCGCCATCGGAAACGGTATTCTGAAACGTTCTAAAACTGCTTTTTAAATGCCGGTTTTCCATCTTTTGCTCTCCATTGGTTTACTGGCAGGTTTAATTTACTGGCTTTGGCGGAAAACAGCTTTCAATAGTTGCTGGAATTTTATTTTCTGGCCGGCGTTGGGTTTTAAATTGTTTTGCGGGGTATTGCTGGGTTGGTTTTACGAAGGCGGCTGCGATACCTTTGTTTACCAGCATTATGCCGATAAGGTGACGGCAATTGGTTACGCAGCCCCGGAAGCGTACCTGAAAATTATTTTCCTAAATGTGCTTCCGGTTGCCGATCTGGTTCCATTTGCCACCTTTTCCAATTCCTTTTTCTTTATCAAAATCGTAAGCCTGCTGAATTTTATTACAGGTAGCAATTATTACCTCAACGGGGCTTTTATATCGTTATTCAGTTTTGCCGGATGTTGGTTTCTGGTTCAGGCTTTCGCGCGGATTTTTCCCGGAACTGCAAACGCAGCAGTACTGGCGTTCCTGTTTTTTCCTACGGCCATTTTCTGGAATTCAGGAGTAATGAAAGAACCGGTTTTAATGGGTGCACTTGGCTTTTTCTGGGGGCTAGCCCTGAAAACGGTATATTTTTCAGGTAAAAAACTGTGGCTGAATTTATTGTTGCTGCTTTTAACGAGCTGGCTGCTCTGGAAGATTAAATTTTTCGTGGCTTTAATAATTTTTAGCCTTACCGCATTTTGGTGCCTGGTTTTATGGGCCTATAAAAGGTTTTCCTTTTTGCGCCGGAAGTACGTGCTGCCCTTAAGCCTGCTGGTAATAATTGCCGGTTTTGCGGTGGTTTTAAGTTTTGGGCTTCAGAAATTTGCATCGGCTTTTTTTTACCGGCACCTGGTCTGGAATTATGAAACCTTGAAGGCGCAATCTGTTGGAAAACCCATCATCGCCTTAAATGATCTTAAACCCGAATTAGGCAGCGTTTTAATGAATATCCCGGAAGCGTTAGCCGGAGCTATCTTCCGACCTTTTTTCTGGGAAGGCGATAATCTATTATACCGTTTGGCGGGCGCAGAAAACCTGGTGATCATCATTTTATTCCTGGGCAGTCTATCGTTTTTTAAGAAAGGGCGAAAGCAGCAATTCCTGGGTTTCTATGGGGTTCTGATCGCGTTCGTTCTGATCATGGCTGTACTGATTGGGCTTACCACTCCCAACCTGGGAACCCTGAACCGCTACCGTACTATTTTTCTGCCATTTCTGGTTTATCTGCTTTTACAAGCTCCTTTTTGGCAAAAAATGCTGGATCGCTTCAACCTTAAATTCAAAAGCCGAAGGGTCTAAAGTTGCTTTCGCGGCAGCAAACCCGTAGCTTTGGGGTTTATTATAGCATTTTATGGAAAACCCGGTTATTATTTTTGGTGCACAGACTTTGGGCAAAACGGCCCTCGATATTTTTACCAGCAATAATGTAGTTGTATACTGTTTCCTCGACGATGATGCCAAACTGCACCAGACCGAGCTGAACAACATTCCGGTTATGGGCAACACCGACGATGAAGAAATCCTGAAAATTCTGGGTAAGAAGAGCGAAGTTTTTATTGCCGCCGAAGACAGTGCGGTGCGTAAAAGCCTGGCAAACAAACTGAAAGAAGATTACAAGCAGGTTCCGGTCAATGCCATTCATAAAAACAGTTACGTATCGGAGCATGCCTGGCTGGGCCACGGAAACCTGATTAATGCGGGTGCGGTTGTTCAAACGGGCTGCAAGATCGGCGATAACTGCGTGATCCAGTCGAATGCGGTGATCGAAGCAAACGCTATTATTGGTGATTTTGTACAGATCGGTGCAGGAGCCTTGATCAATGCCGAAGCAACCATTGAAGATCAGGCTTTTATTGGAACCGGCGCAATAATTGTAGGCAGTGTAAAGATCGGGAAAAAAGCCCGCGTGGGTGCAGGTGCCGTAGTAATTGCCGATGTGCCCGCAAACCAGACCGTTTTCGGTAATCCGGCTCAAAAAGTATAAATTTAAAGCATCATTACAATCGCAGGAATTAAGCCGGAAGGTTTGTTTTTAAGCCAAATTAGTTTTTCCAGGAAAAAGCATACCGTTTCTTAATGGGCAAGAGCTTCGTATTTCTTCAGAAAATAAACGTACCGCAAGCCGCTTTTTTCTTCTGCTGCCTGATCGTGGCGGGTATGCTTACCACCAATTTCTTCCGGATACTTTCCAGTATTGGCAATGCTGGTTTGCTGCTCACGGCATTGGTTTCGCTGGCGCAGCAAAATAATGTGTCAAATCTTCGGAAGTATCCGTATTTTCTGGGCTTTATCATCATCTACCTGGTTCACTTACTGGGTTTTATGCAGCCGGAAATAAGCAGCATGAAAGACCTGCAACGCGACCTGGTAATGAAACTGCCGCTGCTTATTCTGCCGTTTGCTTTCGCGGTTCTGCCTGCTATTTCGCGCCCCAAACTAAACCAGCTGTTCTATTTATTTGTGGTCTGCGTTTTCCTGGGTTCGGTTTACAGCACGGGTTATTATCTCAATAATTTCGAAGCGGTAAACGAGCAATATATCCATTCGCAGGTAATGAAAACGCCTACTAACCACGTGCGCTACAGTTTAATGGTGGCATTTGCGGTGCTGGTTGGTTACCGGTTGTGGCTTAAAGGTTTTTTTGTATTTGGAGATTGGGAACGGAAACTACTGCTTTTTATTACCGTCTGGCTGTTTGTTTTCCTGCATATTCTGGCCGTGCGGAGCGGTTTGGTAGCGTTTTACGCGGTAGCTGCTTTGGGCCTGGCATTCGATTTTTTCTTCCGCCGGCAGTACCTGCGCAGCTTTGTGGCTGGTATTGGTTTATTATTGGCTTTGCTGGCCGCTTTTTATACGCTGCCTACTTTCTATAATAAGTTCTTCCTGACCATTGCCGACGTGAACCGTGTTTCCGACGAAGACAGTGCGCACGATTATTCCATAACCGGCCGTGTTTATTCTTATAAAGTAGCCATGGCAGTATTTGAAGAAAACCCGGTAATTGGCGTTGGTATCGGCAACCTTGACAAGGAATTGGGCGAAAAATACACCAGGCTTTTTCCGGAAATTCTGGAACGGGGCCATTTGCTGCCGCACAACCAGTATCTTTTTGATCTGGTGGCTTTCGGAATCGTGGGGCTCCTTATTTTCCTGATCGGTTTTTATTATCCGCTTTTTCGTTTTGCCGGCCGGTTCGAACCTTTATTCCTGTTTCATTATCTCATCATTACGCTTTCCTGTATGTTCGAAAGTACCCTCGAAACGCAGGTTGGTTTAATGTATTCCATTTTATTTATCTTGCTTCCGCTCTGGTATTTCAAAGCCAATCCCGCTCAAAAGGAAACCTGGCAAAACGGTACCTTTTTCGCACCTAAAAGTCTTTAAGAGTTAAATTGTTGAATGGCTTAATGGTTAAATGGCTTTATAGTTTTTGAAGGCGAAAGCATACCGTTTTCCGAATTAACAATCAGCTATTTAACAATTTAGCAATTTAACCATTCAACCATTAAACCATTTAACAATTCAATTTGAACCTTTTGCTGATAAATATCACTTTTTAATCTGTTGCCGGAACGTTAATTTTGCGGCCGTAAACCCAGGAAATTATTTATTTAAACACTTAGTCTGAAGCTAAGCCCGTTATGAAAGATTACAGTATTTTACTTTATTACTGCTACGCGCAGATCGAAAATCCGGAGCAATACCGCGAAGAACATCACTTGCTTTGCCTGAACCTGAATTTGCGCGGCCGCATCATCATCGCTTCCGAAGGACTGAATGGTACGGTTTCCGGCTTACGAGAAGATTGCGAAAAATACATGGCCGCCGTTAAAGCCGATCCGCGTTTCGCTAAAACCGACTTTAAAATTGATTATTCCGATAAACACGCTTTTGCCAAACTGCACGTGCGCCATAAACCGGAAATTGTGCATTCCAGCCTCCGCAACATCGACCCGAACAAACGGACCGGTATTCATCTGGAGCCCGAAGAATTCCGCAAGATGAAAGACCAGGACGACGTGGTAATTCTGGATGTGCGGTCTGATTACGAATTCAGCGTGGGGCGTTTTAAAAATGCCGTTACCCTGCCTATTGAGAACTTCCGCGATTTCCCGGCCAAAGTAGATGAGCTGAAAGAAAAATACAAAGACAAAAAAATCCTTACGTATTGTACCGGCGGTATTAAATGCGAAAAAGCCAGCGCGTTTTTACTTGAGCAAGGTTTTGAAAACGTTTACCAGCTGCACGGCGGAATTATTAAATACGGTCAGGAAGCCGAAGGTGCCGATTTTGAAGGCAAATGCTATGTGTTCGATAACCGCTTAACCGTGGATGTGAACAAAGTAAACCCGTCCATTATTTCCAAATGCTACGTTTGCGCCACGCCTTCCGATAGAATGGTGAACTGCGCCAACCCAACCTGCAACATCCACGTGGCGATCTGCGAAAGCTGCGGCGACAAAATGCAGGGCGCATGTTCCGTGGAATGTAAAACCAATCCCGAAGTGCGGCCTTATGATGGCAGCGGTTATTACCAGAAAGAAAGCAACGGCTACAATCCCTTTAAAGGCCTGAAGCGCGAAAAAGTAAAGAATTAAAACAGAAAAGAGCAGGAAATAAACTTCTGCTCTTTTTTTATTCGCAATACTACAGAAAATGCTATGCTTTTGGCAAAGAAAAGTGCCTCGTATAGTAACTTTTTAATTAAAGCATTTCCAAATTTAACCATCTTCACATTCCCTTATCTTCTCACTTCCTCATTTTCAAATTTTCAAATCTTCAAATTTCCAAATCTTCAAATCCCAAATTTTCAAATTTCTAAATTTCCCTTACCTTCACCCGAAATTTAAATACCCGCAAAAACATGGCCATGCAAGCAATTCCCGAATCTGAACTGATCTTAAATCCGGACGGAAGCGTTTATCATTTGAATTTATTGCCCGAACATATTTCTGGTACCATTATCACCGTCGGCGATCCGGAGCGGGTGGCCAAAGTGAGCAAATATTTCGATTCTATTGAGGTGGAAGTTGCGAAGCGGGAATTTATTACGCACACCGGCTATTACAAAGGCAAGCGCATAACCGTAATTTCTACCGGCATGGGCACCGATAACATCGATATCCTGATGAATGAGCTGGATGCGCTGGTCAATATCGATCTGCTGACCCGCCTTCCCGTAGCCGAAGAAGACCGCATTTCGCTGAATATTATTCGCATTGGTACTTCCGGCGCCTTGCAAACTACGGTGCCGTTGGGCGGCCACCTGGCTTCAGTTTATGGAATAGGTTTGGATAGTTTAATGGAATTTTACCCGCTGCAGCAAACCGCTTTCGAAAACGCTATCTCCCAGGGCCTGAAAACTGCTTTGAATCTGCCGTATGCGCCGTATTGTGTACAAGGTTCCGAAAAGCTGCGCCAGAAAATTGCCTTCGATATGATTCCGGGCAATACGCTTACCTGCCCGGGATTTTATGCGCCGCAGGGCCGGGTGTTGCGGGTGCCGCTTAAAAATGCGAACCTGATCCAGGATTACCATAATTTTGCGCACGAAGATTTTAAACTCACCAATTTCGAAATGGAAACGGCCGGTTATTACGCGTTGGGAAGATTATTAGGTCATGAAATGCTGTCGCTGAACGCGATCGTGGCCGACCGGATCAATCACCGCTTCGCCGAAAATGCCGACGAAACGATAAATGATCTTATTCTGAAAGTGCTGGATCGGGTTTAATTTTAATGGCTTAATTGTTTAATTGTTTAATGGTTAAGTGGGCTGTAGATAATCCGGGAAACGGTATGCTTTCGCCTTTAAAAACTATAAAACAATTTAGCCATTCAACAATTAAACCATTCAGCCATAAAACAATTTAGTAAAATTCAACGCCGTTAATAGCGGCAATGGGTAAAGAAGAACCCGATTTCAGGATCACGTATTCTTTATCATAATCCCAGATGGTGGTGTTTACCCTTTTTTGTTCGCCGTCGGCGGTCATAAAGAAAATGTCTACTTTGCCGTGGTAAGCGTTTCCGAGTAAAGTGGCGCGGTGAATATCGTATTGGCGGCGTTTTTTGTCTTCGGGCGATACCAGAATATCTTCGCGGTTAAAACGCAGGTTCGGGATAAGTTCTTTTTCGATCAGCTCGGGCGAAGTGATAATGTATTCCATGATCTGGTGCGGCTTAAAAGTGTGAGTGTATCTGCTAATATAGTATTTACTTATATTAAACCAACGCCATCCTGCAATAAATTGTTTTATCGCGTTTGCAAAGTTTTTATCAAACCAAGGGCCTTTTGCGGGCAGTTTAGTTTTATTTTCATGCGTACACAGGCAGTTTTTTTGCCTGAAAGCATAGTGTTTTTATTAATTTACGGCAGCACTTTCCAGAAATATGGGCCGGGTTATTTCAAATCTTTAAAATAAACCTTTCTACCAAAAATAACTGTTATCTTTGCACAGATCGCTTATGGCATTAGATACAGTAAAATTTGAAGAGGTAAAAAAGATTTTTACCGCCTACCTCGAAAGCAAAGGTTTGCGTAAAACCCCGGAACGCTACGCTATTCTGGAGGAAATTTATTCGCGCACCGGCCATTTCGATGTAGAATCGCTGTATATCAGCATGAAAAATAAAAACTACCAGGTAAGCCGCGCTACGGTCTATAATACGTTAGACCTGCTGGTAGAAAACGACCTGGTAAGCAAACATCAGTTCGGTAAAAATCTGGCGCAATACGAAAAATCGTATGGTTACCGCCAGCACGATCACGTAATTTGCACCGAATGCCACAAAGTGGTAGAATTTTGTGATCCGCGCGTGCATCAGATCCAGACCATGGTAGGGGAGTTGCTGAATTTTCATATCTTGCATCACTCCTTAAACCTTTACGGAATTTGCGGCGATTGCCGCGCGAAGAATAACGCTGTACCAGTATCATGAAAATAGAAAGTACCCTTCAGGATAATATCTTATATGTGCGTTTGCAGGGCGACCTGATTGGCAACCCTGACTCTCAGCAATTAGTAGATCTGGTAAATTCCAAGATCAACGATTCGGTTATTCATTGCGCCGTAGATCTTTCTAAAGTGCGTTTCATAAACAGTAGTGGCATTGGCGTGCTGGTTTCTTTATTAACCAAGTTCCGTAACCGCGGCGGCGAACTGGTACTCATCAATCCTTCGGAACATATGCGCAAGCTACTAATCATAACGAAGCTGAACGCTATCTTTACGATAGCCGAAGACGACGCCTTCGCGGCGAAATTCCTGAAAGAATCGGTATAACAAAAAGCCTGGCTCCTAAAAAATGCTGGGCTTTTTAACTTTATAAGTAACACATCCATCAACCATAAATCCGCAACGCGGAAATACTTAAGTTCTTACCAATAAAATGGCAGTAGATATTCTGATTGGCCTCCAGTGGGGCGACGAAGGAAAAGGAAAAATTGTAGACGTTTTAGCTCCGAAGTACGATATTGTGGCCCGTTTCCAGGGCGGCCCGAACGCTGGCCACACCTTAGAGTTTGAAGGCACCAAGCACGTGTTGCACCAGATCCCTTCCGGTATCTTTCATCCGCACATTCAGAACATTATCGGCAACGGCGTAGTTTTAGATCCGGTAGTTTTCCAGACCGAAATGGAGAAATTAACCGCCCGTGGCATTGATGCAGCCAAAAACCTGTACATCTCTAAAAAGACCGCTTTAATTCTGCCATCGCACAAAGCCATCGATAAAGCTTCGGAAGAAGCGCTCGGCGAACAAAAGATCGGCTCTACCTTAAAAGGCATTGGTCCGACTTACCAGGATAAAGTTGGCCGCAACGGTTTACGCGTAGGCGATATTTTACTACCCGATTTCAAAGAACGCTACGAAGCAGCTAAAGCCCGTCACGCCAAAATCGTAGGGTTTTTAGGCGGAAAACTCGAGATCGAAGAGCTGGAAAAACAATTCTTTGCCGCTGTAGATTATCTGCGCACGCTTAAACTCATCGATAGCGAATACATGATCAACGAGGCCCTGAAGGCCGGTAAAAAAATTCTGGCCGAAGGTGCCCAAGGTTCTTTGCTGGATATAGACTTCGGAACCTATCCGTTCGTAACTTCTTCCAATACCTTAGTAGCCGGCGCATGCACGGGTTTAGGCGTGGCTCCACGTCATATCGGCGAAGTGTACGGAATTTTCAAAGCTTATTGCACCCGCGTAGGAAGTGGCCCGTTCCCAACCGAACTGTTAGATGAAGTTGGCGAAGAGATCCGCAAAGCAGGCCGCGAGTTCGGTTCAACCACCGGTCGTCCGCGCCGATGCGGCTGGGTAGACCTGCCAACGCTGAAATATTCCATTATGTTGAACGGCGTAACGCAATTAAACATGATGAAAGCCGATGTACTGGATGATTTCGATGAAATTAAAGTGTGCACGCATTATAAAACTGCTTCCGGCGAAATCACCGATAAAGTACCACATCAGTTCGAGGCAGAAATTATGGAACCGGTTTACGTAACCATGAAAGGCTGGAAAACCGCCACTATGGAAACAGAAAGCTACAACCAGCTTCCCCAAGAGTTTTTAGAATACATTAGCTTTCTGGAGAAAGAACTGGAAGTAAGTATTAATATAGTATCAGTAGGGCCTGATCGTAAAAGCACGCTGATCAAGTAATATTTACTTTAAACTCATAATTAAAACGCTACTGATTTTCTACCCAAAAGTCAGTAGCGTTTTTGTTTTTAAAGCTGAAGAATTAAAGATCAGATAAAAGAAAAGTTAAAGCTAATTCAAGAAAGTGCAATTGCCTTTCCTTTTATTCTTTTCTTAAAAATGAGAGGTTGAATAGCTTTGAATTTATTTTTAAGCGATAAACCATTGAAAGACAAAATGTAAGAAAAAAAATGTGCTGAGGTGTTAAGAAAAGATTAAGAAAAGGCTTGACAAGTAAGGCGAAACTATCTTATCTTTGTGCAACAATTCAGCCGGATGGGCAGGAGAGAAGGAAAAGCGCTGAAAGAAAAAAAAGTTTAACCCATCCGGAACTTCAGGTTCAGGAGTTTGGTTATCCTTAAGCCTGCTTGAAAAGCAGGGTTTGATTTCCGGGGCGGTTTAAAGCCATATGAGTTTCATATTAAGGTTTGAACTTCCAATCTAAGCTTCGGGAAAAACAGCTAAAATATTTCAGAAAGCATTTGCAGGATAAAATAATTATTCTGACTTTTGCACTCCCAAACCGGAAGGGTTTGCGGGGAAAGAAAAAGGGCTTGAGCGGTTTACGAACCGCGTTTTTAAGCTTCAAAAGATTTTAAAATAATTT
>NZ_JAEHFX010000020.1 GCF_016623615.1 Adhaeribacter terrigena
GCCGTGCCGTTGGTATTATCGAAAGCTTCCCGCACGTTGCTTTCCAAACCGATCTGGATGCCGCCTTTGTTTTTGTACGGGGTCAGGTCTACTTCTATGGTTTGCCACTGCGCCGTTGTGCCGGTAGCGTAGCCGCCAAAAGGAGGCCTGAAGGTCTGGCCAACCTGGTTGCCGTTCACCGTTACGCGGAAGTTGGTGTTGTAATGGGTGGCTTTGTAGAACTGTTTCAGATCGAAGGTTAAGCGCAGCGAATCGGAGCCGATGTTGGTGGGGCCCAGGCAGATGTAAACGGCCGCGAAGTTATCGCCGTTGTTTTGCCACGGGTCCACGATGCCCACCGGGATTACCCATTTCGGATCGTCGATGCCATCCATGATCAGGCCTTTCCCGGCGCCGTTGCCCGTGCCGGCCACTTCGGTAACCTGCGATTTTGCTTTGGTAATGGTGCGGGCCGCAGAAACGCTGGTAGGCGGGGTTTCAAAGTCGAGGGTGATAGGCAGGCCGTTGTAGAGCGCATTGGTTACGTTGTAAACAATGGCATTATTGCCTGGTTCCGGGTCGGTGCCCTGGGTGTTGAGGATCTCTACTTCGATGCTGTGGGCGCCCGGAGCAGACAGGTCAGCGCCCTGGCTGAAGGTGTATTTTATTGGGGCATCGGGCAATAGCTGCGGGGTGGTGGTGCCGCTTACCCAGGAGCCGCCATCTACCCGGTACCTGATCTGGTAACCGTTCACGTTGATGCCGCCCAGGTTTTCGATCTCTACCTGTACTCTTTCGTTGGTGCCAAAGCCGCAAACCTGGGTAAGGGGCATAAAGGCATTGATCGATAAGTTGTTGGAGTTGTCGCCAATGCGCACGTCGTCGAAAGCAAAACCGTC
>NZ_JAEHFX010000021.1 GCF_016623615.1 Adhaeribacter terrigena
GCTTCCATCACCATAAACGGGGGCGCCTTGCAACTTGCCGGCAACCTGAGCAACAGCGGCACTTTCAGTAATGCGGCAGGCACCCTGGAACTTACCGGCACGGGCGTTCAGCTGGTGAATGGCATCAGCACCCTGGCAAACCTCACCGTGAACGGCAGCGGCACCAAAGGCATCAACCGAAACCTTACCATAACCGGTGCCCTCACCATGACTGCCGGCCTGCTCAACACCGAAGGCAGCAAGATCACCTTAGCCGGCACGGCCACTATCACCGAATCCAACACCAGCTACGTACTCGGACAGGTGGAAACTACCCGCGACCTGAGCACGGCTGCCCTGGCTGACTTCGGCGGATTGGGCCTTCAGCTCACCCCGGCCGCCGGTTCTCTCATGCCGGGCTTAACCACCGCCCGCCGCGTGACCGGCACCCCGATGAATGCCGGGGGACCGGGCTACAGCATCCCGCGTTACTTCGATATTCAGAGCGCGGTGAATGCCGGCCTGAACGTGACCATGGTCTTTCATTACTTAGACCACGAAGTAGCCGCTTATAACGAAGCCGACCTGGTGCTTTACCGTTCCGGAAACCAGGGCGGAAGCTGGGCCGCTGATTCAAATACGGTGGCCGATCCGGCCAACAACCTGGTAACGCTGACTGGTGTTTCCCAATTCTCTTACTGGACCGCCGGCGACATCAACTCCCCGCT
>NZ_JAEHFX010000022.1 GCF_016623615.1 Adhaeribacter terrigena
AACGGCTAGTATAAAAAGCGTGTGAGGCCGTCGGCCGAATAATGATTTTTATACCTTGTTGGCGTGTGTTTTTCTATTTCTCTGGATACTTTGTGTAGGCTAATTTTTTTATCTCAGTTTCCGCAATGCCTTTCTCTCTTAATTCTCTACAATATGTGGCGCGTAGTCCTGCTAAGTCGTCAAATGGATGGTTTTTTAAAATGTGCGTATGTTCTTCCTTACATTTAAGTCCCCAAGATTCATCCAAAGCTTCTAGCAGTTCTTCCTGCTTTTTAAAGCTAATTCTTCTGACGTCTTCATTTTCAATTCTATTTTCTAACTCATAGTTAATTGCCATAGAAAATGTAACATCGTCAAAAATCCAATAAAGTAACTCTTCTAATTTATCTGTCACTTTTCTTTCTAATTCCTGCCCGCGTTCAATAATCACATAAGAGAGTAGCCCTAGATTGTCCAATTCAATATGAGGGTAGGCGAAATCACGGGAAGAACCGTAATCAGGCAGCAAATCTTTCGGAGCATTTATTTTATTAGCTAATTCGTCTACTTTAGACTTGATATCTTCAAGAGAAAATTTTCGCATTATTAATTTTTATTATTTAAATACCCGCCAACG
>NZ_JAEHFX010000023.1 GCF_016623615.1 Adhaeribacter terrigena
TTCAAGATCTACAACGCCAGCCGCTTCCCCTTCGAGCACGTAATGTTCGAGCTGCCGGGCCAGAACCTGCCCGCCCTCGCTCCTAAGACCTCTTACTCCAGCCGCTTTTCTTACTCAGTGCAGCCCCTTCTAAACGACTCTTTAATCAAATTCACCGGCCTCAATACCCTCAACTACCGCTACGACCAGAACGACGTTTTCCGCTACACCGTAGACTCTGCTACTTTCCATAACGGAGAGAACTCCACCATCGAGATCGTAGCCAAAGCCGGCCAGTTCGTCGCCATCGTTACCTTTAACCTGGAAGAATGCGAAGACATGCCGATCAACCCGCTGCCGGTAGAACTGATTAGCTTCAAAGGAAGTGCCGTAAGCCAGGGCGTAGCCTTAGACTGGGAAACGGCTTCGGAGAAAAACAACGCCTTCTTTTCGATCCAGCACTCTACCGACGGCCGTAACTTCGAATCGGTTGGTTACGTGGAAGGAAACGGTACTTCGGCCATGGCCCATAAATATGCCTTCACCCACACCCAGCCTGCTGCGGGCAAGAACTACTACCGCCTGAAACAAGT
>NZ_JAEHFX010000024.1 GCF_016623615.1 Adhaeribacter terrigena
TAACGTACGTGGCTAAGGCACGTTTTAATGTGCTTTAGCTGTGGTTATAGGTTGTTTTTTTATCCTTCTACTGAAAAATGGACAGGTTTTGTGTCAACTATTTCTACCACAATTTTAGAGAATCCATCTTCAAGATTAAGTAATTCCAATTCCCATTCAACTCTGTTAAAATTTAAATTCTTTGGAAGTGTAATTGACTCAATCCGATAATTATTTTCTAATGAATTTTCGTTTAAAAGGCTATTAGTCGTAACCAAAAAATCTTTAATAGCTTGCCAAATTATCAAAAATTGTTTTGTAATTTTCTTGAAAGCAAATCGTTGTTCTTGGGATGATTCTTTATTGTTAGTTTCTATGTAAAGGATTACAGCTTTACTAACTCCATCTAAAGTAATTTTCTTATCAAGAAAGAAGCTATTTGAGAACTTATCAAAAACCACATTCATCTTTCCAAAGAACGGATCTTCAATTGTGTCGTTTTTAAATAAATTCATCAATTCTTGTTCATTTAAATTCCCTATAACGTAC
>NZ_JAEHFX010000002.1 GCF_016623615.1 Adhaeribacter terrigena
GTGGGAGAGTAGGTAGCCGCCAACCCCATTTATCCAAAAACCCCAACTTAGAAATAGGTTGGGGTTTTTGCGTTTGGAGCTTGGTGGAATGGGAAGGATGATCCATAGTGAAAGAAATTTAGAAGCCTATGGGCTGAGTTTTGAGAGTGTAATAGATACCATTTAGGAACCGGCGGTAATTTGAACTTGAAGTATATTTTTAAAAATTGTTAAAGATCGTTACGGTAAATAGAAGTAATTATGGAAGTGTTTTCCAAACCGGTTTAGCTTTTTTTAGTCTTTTACATTCCGTTTAACTATATAGAAATTTTTTTCCTGAATAATTTTAACTGCTAAATACCAGAATATTAGATTCGGAGTTTATTATTTAACTTCCTTTGCCTAATTTCACCCAAAGTTTTCCGGAATGGTATTACAAACACCTTATTTTCTTTTTGGCCTCTTTGCAATTGCTATTCCGGTTATTATTCATTTGGTGCAATTGCGAAAACCGCAGCGCGTTCTTTTTACCAACGTGGCGTTTATCCGCCAGGTGGAGAAAATTACCTCCAATCAGCGCCGGTTAAAACATTGGCTCATCTTAATAAGCCGTATTCTTTTCCTCATTTTTTTAGTTCTTGTTTTTTGCCAGCCTTTTATTCCGGCTGCCGATAACAATTTTAGTAAATCTCAGAAGATCAAAGCCTATATTGATAACTCAGGGAGTATGCAAAATGTAGCGGAAACCGGCGGAGTTAGTCTTCTGGAAAAAGCTATTGATGAGATGACCCGGATCAGTAAAAATTTTCCGGAACAGGCAGGTATTCATTTGCTTGACAATGCTTTTAAAACGGGTAGTGGACAAAATCTGAATAAAAGGAATTTAAATCCTGCGCTGCATGATATTTCGTTTTCTCCTGCTAACCGGCAAACAGGGGTGATTTTATCGCGCCTGAGCCCGGATGCTACCCGAGATCAGGAACAGATTTTCTGGTTCTCAGATTTTCAGAAATCTTCATTTGATCCGGGTTTTTTAAGTAAAAACGATAGCGTTTCTGAAATTAACTTAGTAAAGTTAACTCCGGAGGCTGTTAATAATGTATTTATCGACAGTGTGGCCCTGGAAGATGAGTTGGTGCGAATAAATGAGAATAACCGGTTGTTGGTTAAAGTTTTTAACCTAGGAGCTGTAAAGAAAAGCAATATCAGTATAAAACTATTTATTGGCAACCGGCAGGCTGCAACTACTGCGGTTACGATTGAAGCAAATGGTTCTGCCAACGCGCAACTTGATTTCAGATTAACGGATTCTAAACTCCAACAAGGCCGGATCGAGGTAGAAGATCAACCGGTAACGTTCGATAATGTTTACTACTTCACCTTACAGCCAGCTACTGCAATCAGGATTCTGGATATCAGTAATGCGGCGCTGGCTAATACCAGCCGGCTTTTTTCAAACGAACCAATTTTTCAATATCAGCTTCAGAATGCAGGATCAGTAAACAGCCGTAGCATTATGCAGGCAGATGTAGTGCTGCTGAATGAAGTAGCCAGTTTGGATGCTGCGCTGCAGGATAATCTGAAAAAGTATGTTAAGGATGGGGGGAACCTAATTCTGATCCCAAATCAGAAAACTTCGGTCGCAGTTTATTCTAAGATGTTTAATGATCTTGGGCTACCTGTAAAAGTTTCTTCTGATACCGCTGTTTCGCAGTTGGCTTTGCCTGATATTAAGAATCCGTTTTTTCGGAATATTTTTTCTTCGCTGGACAAGCGCTTGCAAATGCCAAGAACGCCCAAAGTTTTAACCTGGCCACGGGCTGATGCCGATCTGCTAGTATTTAAAAACGGCAGCAATTTTCTGTCTCAGTTTAATTCGGGGAAAGGGAAAATATACGTTTTTGCCGCGCCATTTTCTGCCGAAAACAATGAATTTAGCCGCAATGCCTTATTTGTGCCGGTTATGTATAAACTGGCACTATCGAGTCATGCTGCTGCGCAACAATTAGCTTATAACTTCAGCCAGCGTACATTTTCGTTGCCGGTGCCGGCAGTAGATGTGCGAAAGAATGTGTTTAGCCTTGATAAGGACAGCCTGAAATTTATTCCGGAACAACAATTGCGCAACGGGAAAATGTATTTTACAGTGCCTTCCGAAATGGTTGAAGCCGGTTTTTATGCCCTGAAGCATAGCGATTCTACCCTTGCTACGCTGGCTTTTAATTATCCGAAAAGCGAATCTTACCTCGATACCTATTCCGCCGAAGAATTACGGCAATTGATGCCGAATAAAAATGTAAAGATCTTTGAAGCCGGTGCTAACGCCAGTTTCAGCGAGCAATTTATCCGCGATACGCAAGGCACATCGCTCTGGCAATATTGTTTGCTGTTGAGCTTAATTTTCCTTTTAGTTGAAATTCTATTAATCAGGTTCCTATAAAATGGATGTTCTTTTTAAAAACGTAAAGTTCTTCGCCCCCAATTCCCCTTTTCATTTACAATCGCAATCACTGCATATTCAAAATGGTAAGATCGTAACAATTGGGAAAGGAACTTCTCCGGCGGAAACGGAAGTGGATGCGGAGGGACTTTGGGTTTCGGCGGGTTGGTTTGATATGCACGCGGAAATTACAGACCCGGGTTTTGAGCACAAAGAAGATAGCGTTTCAGTGGCCAATGCTGCGGCAGCGGGCGGGTTTACCGAAATGCTTTGCTTTGCCAATACAGAACCCTTGCTGCAAACTAAAAATGCGCTGCAATCATTAACCCAACAAACCAAAAACCTGCCGGTAACTTTCCATGCGGTAGGCGGTGCGACGATGAATGGCGAAGGCAAAGACCTGACGGAAATCCTGGATATGCAGGCGCACGGAGCTATTGCTTTTTCGGATGGAAATATTGGGATCCAGCAGGCGGAGGTGGTTTTGAAAGCGCTGCAATATCTTCAGATCTCGGACGGTTTGCTGATTAACCGGGCGGAACACCTGAAACTGAACGACCGCGGGCAAATGCACGAAGGTTTGGTAAGTACCAGGCTTGGTTTGAAGGGGATGCCGGCTTTGGCCGAAGAACTGCACCTGACCCGCGACCTGGAATTACTGGCTTTTAACGGCGGCAAGCTCCACGTACCTTTTATTTCATCGGCAAAATCGGTAGAAAAGATCCGTGAAGCCAAAGCGAAAGGCATGCAGGTTACCTGTGGCGTAGCTACGTATCAGCTGGCTTTTACTGACGAACAAATTATTCCCTTCGATACGAATTACAAGGTGAATCCGCCGTTGCGTAGCGCTGCCGACAGAAAAGCGTTGATCGAAGGTTTGCTGGACGGAACGATCGATGTGCTGGTTTCAGGGCATAAACCGGAAGATGTGGAGAATAAGAAACTGGAATTCGACCATGCTGCTTTTGGGATGATCAATCTGGAAACGGCTTTTTCGGTAGCCCGCACTTTTGCCAGAGAATTGCCGCTGGAAGTTATTTTAGAGAAAATAATAACCAACCCGCGAAAGATCCTGAACCTGCCGCAACCGGAAATAAAGGAAAATTCCGACGCAAATCTGACCTTTTTTAAGCCGGATGGCACTTGGGTTTATGCTGAAAACAAGGTGCGCTCAAAGTCGAAGAACAGTCCGTTTATTGGCATGGAACTTACCGGAAAAGTCTTCGGAACGGTGCATAAAGGCCAATTTACCCGAAACGAAGCCTGATATGGTTGGATTTTCCCGAAACTGTTTTATCTTGCTTATCCATTAGTATATAATTTTCGCGATGCTCGACCAGGCAATTATCCGTACTGGAATTAAATTTGGTGTTTCCTGCGCACTGGCCGGCTTTTTAGTAGTTTTAGTGCTTTATTTTGCCGGGCTTAACCCATATGGCCAACTCATTATGTGGGGCTGGATCTTTATTCCGGTTGCTGTTTTCTGGGGGCTGAGCTATTTTAAAAAATTCAACGATCAGCAATTAAGCTTTATGAAAGCGCTGAAAGTGGGTTTTTCTATTGCCTTTTATTCTGCGCTCTGTTCCGCCATGCTGCTTTATGTGTTTTCGATCGTTGCCGGTTTCGAACCCATTCAGCGTCACATTACCGAGATGAAAGCGCTGATGGATGCCTCCCGCGAAGCAGCCCTGCAATCGAAAGTGATGACGAAAGAAGCTTTCGACCAAACGTATGCGCAACTCGATAAAACCACGCCCTATATGCTGGCTTTTGACGATTTCATCAAGAAATTTTTCGTCGGCTTTTTATCGGCAGTAGTAGGGGCGGTATTTTTCCGGAAATAAAACAGAATCTAAAACCATAAAACTATGAACGAAACAATGAATGAGACACTGAACGAGCAAAAGACGGTTACCATTTCAGCCACTGCGGTGCGCTATGGCTTAATTGTAGGCCTTATCTGCGTAATTTACAGCCTTATTCTTTCGCTGGCTGATCTTAGCATGAACCGTTGGCTCAGCTCCATTTCTTACCTGTTTATAATTGCGGGAATGGTTATGGCGTTCAAATATTTTAAAGCGCACAACGGTGGCTTTATGAGTTATGGCCAGGGCCTGGGAATTGGGACATTAATGTCGTTGATCGCGGGTTTTATTACCAGCGTTTTCATGTTCATTTATGTGAAGTTTATTGATACCACCATCATGGATAAAGCGATGGATATGCAACGGATAGAGATGGAGAACCGGGGGATGAGCGACGCCGAAATTGATCAGGCAATGGAAATGGCCGGTAAATTTGCTGGTCCGGAAATGGTTTTGATCGGCGGTACTTTTGGCTTTTTGTTCATCGGTTTTATAATTGCCTTAATTGTTTCTGCCATCATGAAGCATACGCGCCCCGAATTTGAATAATAATTAATGAATCAGCCTCAATTTGATATCTCGGTAGTGATTCCGCTTTTAAACGAAGCGGAATCACTACCGGAACTTACCGCCTGGATCACCCGCGTGATGCAGGCAAACAATTTTACTTACGAAGTGCTCCTGATTGATGATGGCAGCACCGATAATTCCTGGAAAATCATTCAGGAACTGAGCGCAAACAATGACGCGATAAAAGGGCTGCGTTTCAACCGGAATTATGGTAAATCGGCGGCGCTGAACGTGGGTTTTAAAGAAACCAAAGGCGAAGTAGTAATTACCATGGACGCTGACCTTCAGGACAGTCCAGACGAGATTCCGGAGCTTTACCGCCTTATAAAAGAAGAACAATACGACCTGGTTTCGGGCTGGAAAAAGAAACGTTTCGATCCGCTGAGCAAAACCATTCCTACCAAATTATTTAACGGCGCTACCCGCAAACTTTCCGGCATTAAACTGCACGATTTTAACTGCGGCCTGAAAGCTTATGACCAGCGCGTGGTAAAAAGCATAGATGTGTACGGCGAAATGCACCGCTACATTCCAGTAATTGCCAAATGGAACGGTTTCGGGAAGATCGGTGAGAAAGTGGTACAGCACCAGGAACGCAAATACGGCACCACCAAATTCGGACTGGAACGTTTTGTTTATGGCTTTCTTGATCTGATGTCCATTACGTTCGTATCGCGGTTCAAGAAACGGCCGATGCACTTTTTTGGCACCATGGGCACCATTTCGTTTTTTATTGGTATGCTCATAACGCTAGGCTTAATTGCCGAAAAAGTGGTGCGGGCCTTTAATAACGAAAGTGGTCGCGACGTAGTAGACCAACCGTTATTTTTCCTGGCTTTGGTGGCGGTAATTATTGGCGTGCAGTTGTTTCTGGCAGGTTTTTTAGCAGAAATGATCTCCCTTTCCGGTTCCCGCAAAAACGAATACCTGATCCGCGACCGGATTGGTTTAAAGTAAAAAACGCTAGGGAAAATGAGCAAAAAAGTCGTGATCATCGGACCGGCCTATCCGTTGCGTGGCGGTCTGGCCACCTTTAACGAACGCCTGGCGCGCGCTTTTAACGAGGCCGGCGACGACGCTGAAATTGTAACGTTCAGCTTGCAGTATCCCGATTTTTTATTTCCCGGCCAGACCCAGTTCTCTACCGATCCTGCGCCAAAGGACCTGAAAATCAAAGCGCTTATCAATTCGGTAAACCCGCTGAGCTGGCTCAAAACCGGTTTATATTTAAAAAAGCAGAAACCTGATATCGTGATCTTCCGGTTCTGGCTGCCTTTTATGGGCCCGGCCTTGGGAACCATTGCCCACATCATTTCCGGAAACAAACACACCAGAATTCTGGCCATAACCGACAACGTAATACCGCACGAAAAGCGCCCAGGCGATTGGGTTTTTACGAAGTATTTTCTGAGCGCTTGTCACGGCTTTATTACCATGAGCCGCTCAGTGCTGGAAGATCTGAAAAAGTTCGTACCCGAAAAACCGGCCGTTTATCATCCGCATCCGCTTTATGACAATTTCGGCGAAAGTCAGCCCAAAACGGTAGCCAAAACGGCCTTAAAACTCGACCCCGAAACCAATTACCTGTTATTTTTCGGGTTCATTCGCGCTTACAAAGGCCTGGATCTATTGCTCGAAGCGTTTGCCGATGAGCGGTTAGCGAAATTGAAAAACGTAAAGCTGATCATTGCCGGCGAATACTACGAAGATGCGGAACCGTACGAAAAACTGATTCAAAAGTACAACCTCGAAAACCGCCTTGTTCGGGCCACCGATTTTATTCCGAACAGCCAGGTAGCCACCTATTTCAGTGCCGCCGACTTAATTGTGCAGCCCTACAAAAATGCCACCCAAAGCGGCGTTTCCCAGATTGCCTACCACTTCGATAAACCCATGCTGGTTACGGATGTAGGCGGTTTAGCGGAATTAATTCCGGATGGAAAAGTTGGTTACGTAACGCAACCCAACACAAAAGCCATTGCCGATGCGATCTATGATTTCTACACTTCCGGTAAAGAAGCCTATTTTATTGAGCAGGTGAAGTTTTATAAGCAGCAGTTTTCCTGGAAGGCGATGTTGGGTGCGATTGAAGAAGTGGCGGGGAAGGTGAATTAAATCGTAACGTTTAGGCTTTGTGGTGGGCGGGCTGCGGAGTACAAAACTGGCTATGTCTTATGAACTTGATTTAAAGTAAAAAGCTAGTAGGCTGGAAGTGCTTCCGCCTAATATAAAGCCCGTGTTAGCGATTCGGTGTTTTATTTTTATTCTTCTTACTCTTCCTCTAAGCTTCTGCCATACCAATGGCTTTTCTCAAATGTCAAAGAGGCAAATTGTTTTAAGGCTGAACGCAATGGCTCAATTATTTCACCTTCATTTCCATTTATAGCCAATAAAACCTTAGGCTCTGAGATTTTGTCAAAAAGATCGTCTGTCTTAGAAATTGCCAAACTATAATTATTTGGATTTTTAGAAATATCAAAAAAATATGCAGGTACTTCAAGCCACCAGGTTATTCTTTTTGTTTCGTAATTTTGAAGTTTAGTTGTCACATAAATTAATTCGTCAATTGGGTCGTTAAGAACATTTGAGGCGTGGAAGTCAATTTTAAAGTCATTATGACTAAAAACCACAGGAAGCCATCCATATTCAGGTTTTTCGAATTTTATTGAAATCCTGTTGTTCATATTTTTTTGTCCAATTTGCAATTTTGACGATTTATTTGTTTTAATTTTCAATGACCGCCAACGTCCAGTGCATGAGGCGTGCAAGGCCGTCGGCCGAAGCATGGCTTATGCACTAGACGTTGGCGGTTCGGCGTTTTTTACTTTAATTTTTCTTATAATCAGGTATAAACTCTCGTGTATAACAAGTCTTATCTGTTTTAAATAAGCCTTTCTCAAATGCTTCCTTATGTAATTCTGGTAACTTCTTAAACCTTTTCATTCGGATTCTATCTACCTTCTTGAGTGTTATAAAATCATAGGTACCTCTTAACATCATTACAACCTCAACTTCATCACATTTATCATCAAGCCTTATAGATGCCCAATCTATTCCAACAGTACGAAACATAAGTTTTTTCACAGAAACAGGAAGCTCAATTTGGAAGAAACCATTTAAATCTGTTTTACCAACTTCAACTGTGTCGTTAATCACAATTGAAACATAGGGCAAGGTTTCCAAATGATTATCAACCACCCTTCCTTTAACTGTTTTGTCTTGAGAATACAGTCTACATATTGAAAGACTGAATACAATAAAAAGAATTAACAACTTCCTCATTCTGATATTATTCTCTTTCAGTTTGTATATCCTCTAAATCTTTGATTCTGCGCTGAGCGCTAACGGCTGGTGTATAATGTGAGTGAGGCAGAGCCGAAACTTAAATTATACACTTTGTTGGACAATGGTTTTCTTCATTATTGTTTCTTGGAAAGCTTTACTTGTATTCCATTTTGGGCTGGTTTCAGCATAAAATTGATGTAAATTCTATCTGATACTATGGTATCATTAAATTGTCTGTAAAACTTAACGCTATATAAAATACTATCAGCATCAGTTTTATATCCTAAAGGGAAAGCTACAGGATAATATAGTTGAGTAGGGTTTTGTCCAAGATAAATTGTCTTATAAAAATCGCTTTGGAAAACATTAATAAATGAATTCCAAGGTTCTTTTCCTTTTTCATAAACTTCCATTCCAATGTCGACACAAGAAGAGTCTTTTAAAGTTCTTACTGTGATTGGATAAGGAGATAAATTGGCTGCTTTAAATGAAATTAAATAATTGCTTTTTTCATTTGAGGGCATTGTTAGTTTCTGATTTTTGAATTCGGTAACTGAAATGTCTGTAATATTTATACCTTCAAATTCAGCATCCTCCTTTTTTTCTATAGGGTTGCTTAATTTAGACTTATTGCAGCTTAACAAACTTGCTAAAGCAAGGTGTATAAAAATTAGAATCGCAAATTTCATATTCATAAGGATTCTGATTGATTCTTATACTTTTTCAAACTTATAAATTTAACTATTGCCCAACTAGTATATAAACCGAATATTCGGCTTATCTCCACTATACTTGGAATAAACTTTACACCAACGGCTGCAAAATTCGATCCTCCGTAGCTAACGTTTTCTGCACAAATTCAAACACCTTCTCCGCCGGCAATTCCTCCATGCACGAAACGCCGAATTTACAGGTACCACGATAAAAGCATGCGCATTGCTTTTCCGGCTGCACAATAAAGCCGCGGCCGTAGAGGTCAAATTCGTAGGGGTTGAAGATGTTGTTCATGAGCACGATCTTTTTCTGCAGCGCAATGGCAATGTGCATGGCCATGGTAACCTGCGTCACGATCAGATTCATCTGGTACATCAGGTTGATGAACTTGGGCAGCTCAAAATAACCCAGGTACAAGGCATTGGTCACTTCGGCCAGGCGGTTGTTGCGTTCGTGTTCGGCTTCGCCACCTAAAAGCACCGGCTGGTAACCCGCATCTTCCAGCAATTCAATTAAGGTTATCCATTTTTCGTCGCTCCACAAACGGGTGGTCCAGCGGTCGCCGCAACCGGTGTTTAAACCAACCAGCGGTTTGCTGCGGTCCAGATTCCAGTTATAGCCTTTGTCTTCGTGATTGTCGAAAATGTATTCCTCGTGGTTAAATTCCCAGCCGCAGAGTTCAAAAATTTCCTGCACGTAAGGTTTTGTATTTTGCTGGCTCAGATCATCGAAAACGCCGGTTAGATATTTGTGATTGGCCAGGGCGTTGGAAGGAAAAGCGACGCCGTTTTTCAGCGTATAACCGAATTTATGGGTGGCTTTCAGCGAATCGTGCAGGGCACAGGCTTCCTTGTCTTTGTCTAAATTGAAAAGCACATCGAAATGCAGTTGCTGCAAATAAAGCACGCTGGCCAAATCAAATTTCAGAATTTCATCGATCGCATTTTTGGGCAAAATGGCCGGCGTAAGCGTAAGCCAGGTGATTTTCGCGTTCGGGTATTCGGCCCGGATCTTATGCAAAAGGGGCGTAGTTCTTATCACATCGCCGATGGCGCCGAGCTTGATAATAAGAATGCGTTTTTCAATAGGGCTATACGCCGGACAGGTGCAATGATAACCATGTTGTTTGTGCGGTAAACAAGGAAGATCGCCTTTAAAATAGATACAATCGGTATTCAGCGTTACGCCTTTTACTACATCAGCCATCAGGAAATTTGTTTTAAAAAATGGTATGGTTTGCGGCCGGAAAACTCAGAGGCCTTTTTATTTGAAAGAAAACGAAAATTAGGAAGAATTGCCGAAAGCGAAAAATAAGCGCCAGTCAGGATGAAAGAATTCTGCGTGAAAGGTGAGTTTTAGAAGCAAAAAAGATAGCGTTTTGAAATGCTAAACCCAAACCTGTGAGCTTTCTGAAACCTCACAGGTATAACGTACGCTTCACCCGATTTCAACTTCCGGCAAAACGCTATGCTTTTGACCGCAAAAACTGCCGAAAAACCGAAAAAGGATGGAATTCCGCGCCGCGTGTAGTACCTTTGCAGTGCCATGAAAAACAACACTTTACCGCGCAACTCCAAACCCGTAGCCATCTGGCTGTTGGTGGGCGTGGGCATGATCATCGTTCAGATTATTCTGGGTGGCATCACCCGCCTTACCGGTTCCGGACTTTCTATTACCGAATGGAAGCCTATTATGGGAGCGCTTCCGCCCATGGGCGAACAAGCCTGGCAGATCGCTTTTGAAAAGTACCAGGAAATTGCCCAGTTCAAAAAGCTAAATTCACATTTTACCGTTTCCGATTTCAAGTTCATTTATTTCTGGGAGTGGTTCCACCGGCTGTGGGGACGTTTGCTGGGCGTAGTGTTCTTCATTCCGTTCCTGGTTTTCTGGAAACAGGGCCGCTTTAAAAAAGACATGGTTGTTCCGCTCATCGTTTTGTTCGTGCTGGGTGGCCTGCAGGGGCTCATCGGCTGGATCATGGTAATGAGTGGTCTGAACGACGAAAGCCTGTACGTGAGTCATTTCCGCTTAGCCATTCACTTTATGGCGGCCATGGTGCTGCTGGTTTACAACTTCTGGTTTGCCCTGAAATTACTGGTGCCGGAAAAAGCCCTGGTGGTAGATGCTTCGCTGAAGAAATTTGCCTGGGTAATTATTGCCTTGCTTACGGTGCAACTGGTCTACGGGGCATTTATGGCCGGTTTAAAAGCCGGAGCCTTTGCCCCAACCTGGCCAAGCATAAACGGACAAATGCTCCCGGAAAACATGACCACCTTAGGCGAACGCCAGTGGTCCTTCTTTTCAGCCTTGGGAAATCACCCGATCGCCATCCATTTTGTGCACCGGAATATGGCATATCTGCTTACCGTACTCATGATCGTCTGGACCATGAAAGCGGTGCAAAATACGGGTAGCACTTTATTCAACAGAATCAAATTTCTGCCTTTGGCCTTGGTGCTGGTGCAGGTTTTCCTGGGCATTTTTTCGGTGCTCACAAGCCCGAAAGCTGTAAAGCAAGCCTGGGGAGTTTTTGAGTGGAACGCGCAATTGCACCAGATCGTAGCCATGCTGCTTTTGCTTTCTTTAGTAGCAGTGGTTTATGTATTGCGCAGTAAGAGAACGGTAGCTGTTTCAGCAGAAAAACCCGAAGAAATAGTTGTGCAATATCAACACCAATAGCGTAGAATTTAAGATTACACGCTACTAACATACTTTTTTATCTTAAAACCCAATCGTTTTCAACCGCAAGTTCAGGCCTTAATTGCTTTGTGATTTGTGAAAGCATTCAGATGAAAATAAAACTGATCGCCATTGGCAAAACCGACGAGAAATTTTTGGAAGAAGGCATCGAAAAATACCTGAAACGCCTCAAGCATTACCACACGTTCGAGTTCAGCATTATTCCCGATATTAAGCAGGGTGGGAAATTTACGGCCGAAAATCTGAAAGATGCGGAAGGAAAACTCATTCTGCAGAAAATTCAGGAAGGTGATTTTGTAATTCTGCTCGACGAAAAAGGCAAAGAATTTACTTCCGGAGAGTTTGCCAATTTCCTACAGAAAAAACTGAATGCCGTTACTACCAACTTGGTTTTTGTAATTGGCGGCGCTTTCGGTTTTTCGCCGGCGGTTTACGAACGGGCCAACGATAAAATGGCGCTTTCTAAAATGACCTTCTCGCATCAGATGGTCCGCCTGTTTTTCATCGAACAGCTTTACCGCGGTTTCACCATTTTGCGCGGCGAAAAATACCACCACGATTAAAACTGATTATTGATTTAGAAAAAAACCAAAAGGCCGGAGATTTCTTTCCGGCCTTTTGGTTTTACTACTTTTTGTTCTTAAAACGGTAGCGTTTTAAGAACAAAAAGTCAATTCATACCCTTGGGTTTAGCGCCAGGAAATATTGCCACGGCCTCCGCTGATGCGATAACCCTGCTGATCGCGGGGCCAGATAGCCGCTTCATTGGTTAGTACAAGGGCTTGGGCAGCATCTGCAGGAACAACGGCAATTGCGGTGTAATACGAGATCTCGAAAGATTTGAAACTCCACACGGCAATGTATTTTCCATCCGGCGACCAGGTTGAAAAGCTTTCCTCGTTGTCGTTATCCGAAGCGGTGAGCTGTTTCAGATTGGTGCCGTCGGTGTTTATCGTCCAGAGGTGTTTGTTCAGAATAAAAGCTATCCGTTTGCCATCCGGGCTTACCGAAGGCAGCAGCGGGCTCGGATTGGAAAGGGTAGGATTGATGTTGGTTAGGGTTGCGGTTGTGCCGGTTATCGTGGCAATGTGCAGGCCGGCTTTGGCCGATGGATTGCTTGGCGCCGCGCCATTCGATGAAAAATCGCCGGCTACCACCAGGCGGCCATCCGGCAGCCAAACCGCGTTATACATATCAGGTATTCCGGCTACATAATTTCCCTGCAGATCGATGATCACGGTGCCTTTTTTTACCGGATAATCGGATGGATCATAATATTTAAGGTGCGAAAAAGCGATTTTGGTACCATCCGGCGAAAGCTGCGGGGAATAAACGGCCGAAGTTTCTTTAGAATTGTAAATTACGGTGCGCTGCACGCCGTTGGCATTGGTCATTTCCAGCCGCTCGAAAACGCCGCCAATGTGGAGCGTATTGCCATTGGGCATGCGGTATGGCATCTGTCCTTCAAATAATTCGGGATCGACTTTAGTGGCAAAATTATATTCCCGGATGGAAGAAGACCAGTCATGAATCAGTTTGCCACTCCAGGTACTGGCAGGGGCGGGTTCAGGCTCAACAGCGGTGTCATCGTCGTTGCTGCAGCCTGAAAAGAGCAGGGCGCTGCCGGCCACCAGGAAAGGTAAAAACAAGCGGGTTCTTAATTTCAGTTTCATAAGGCAGAGTTAACTTAAAGCGTCAGATCTTCGGATTTTTGTAAAACAATCTAAATTTTTTTGTAATGGCCTTACACGCAGGCTTGTAATTGCAAAAACAAGCGTGCATTTTATCTGTTGTTTTTTGCATCAAAAATTAATGGTTTTATTCAACATTACATTTCTGAATCTTCAGGGAAATATAATAAAGTTGGTGAATGAAAATTGCAAATTTATAAATTACTGGTTATTAGATGATTAAAAATGTAGCATGAGCCGGATTTTGAGTTAAAATTTATTCGTTACACAAATTGTTACCTATTTTTACCGTAGCATTTAAACCCATAAGTCTATGTATAAAAGAATTTTACCCGCTGCCTTCTCCTTTATGCTCTTGTCCGGAATGGCAATTGCGCAGGATATCAATTTCGAAAAAGTGAATTTCGATTACGTGCGTTTGCCTATGCAGCCACTGCCGAAAGATCTGAAAACCTATTCAGGCAATGTGGTGCTGGTTTATAAAGACGAAGTAGAAGCAAACAAAGCGGCTCGTCAGCAAGAAGTTGCCGACCTGAAAGCTAAAGCTGCCGCAGACCAGGCGGAATACAAAAAGAAATCGTTGGGCGAAAAAGCGTTCAATAAAATTGTGCTGGAAGAAGGCAAACCGAAAGGCCCTTACATTGGCAGCGATCCTTATATGCCTAAAATACACGATGCCGGCGTACTGGCTAATTCCTACATTCAGGTTCCGGGCTACACTCGGCAAGATGCGAACGCCGATGTGCAGGTTTCAGTTTTGCTGAACGGTTTTTCTATGGTAGATATGTCGGAAAAAACCAAACAATCTTCCCTTAAAATTAATGGCGTAGAAACTTCGGTAACCAAGCATTACTACGAAGTTTCTTATAAACACCCCATCACGTTGCGCGTGCAAGACAAAACCGGCCGTATTCTGCAGGAGTCGCCGATCGAATCTTTAAACGAATCGATCACGGCCAATACCGGCGAATTTAAATCGAAAGATGCCCTGGAAAAATACTGGAGCGAAAATCAGAATTCATTCCTGCGCAGCCTCGACGAATCGATCATTACCCGCAACATGAACCTTGTAAAAGAGGAGCTGGCCAGCCGCTATGGTTTCGTTAAAATGCCAAGAGCCACCGCCGTAATCAACATTAAAGATAAAAAAGTTTCTTACGACGATTTTAACCAGGCTTTTGAAAAAGCAACTACGGCTTACAGCAAACTGGCCCTGCAGGAAAAACAAGCCGAAGCAACTGCTGAACTGGAAAAGGCGGTAGAACTGTGGAACAATGCGCTGAAAGAATCTGATCTGAAAAACAAGAAAGCCCGGGTAGATGCCAAAGTTACCGCCGCCACGCACTTGAACTGCGCCGAAGCCTATATGTGGCTGAACAATTACGAAGAAGCTGAAAAGCACATTAATAAGATAAAGGTGCTGGATATCAGTAAATATGAATCGCTGGCCAAAGAACTGAATACAGTAATTGTAGAGCAGAAAAACCGTTACAACAACAATAAGATGTAAGCAATTCCATACCTGCAATAAAAAAGGGAAAGACTAAAGTCTTTCCCTTTTTTATTGCATTTCAGACTTTTTCCCCTCAAAACTATACCGTTTCAAGAGGGAAAAGCCTGAAGTAAGAAACCATTTATAATGCGCTTTTGCCCGTTTCCGGCGAAGCCGGAGGTAATAGATCCTGCACTGCAGTTAGTAAATTTTCTTTCCGGTTGGGGTGATTAATAAAAGTGTCTTCGAAGGCCCGGTATTTTTTTTCTGAAACGCCGCTGTTAAGCAGGCTACTTTTAAAAAAGGCATAATTGGTAGTTGCGTTTTTGGAATTGGCTACCAGCGCAAGCCATTTCCACATCTGTTTGGTACCGATCTGTTTTTCCAGCGCGGTGAGCAGCAAAGGGGAATAGGAATACCGGTACATTTCATTTGTTTCCAGGCTGGAAACTTTATTAAGCGCCAGCACTTCGCCAGCGGCATTTATATTTTTAATGTATTGTAATAAACCTTTCTGATAAGCTTCTTTGCCTAACTTTTCCTTCGTGAATTGCAGCGACATATATTCGGTAAAGCCTTCTAAAAATACCCATTGCAGATCGGAGTTAGAATGAAATAAATTACCGAAATAATAATGCCCGGCTTCGTGGGAAAGATAACGCAGATTACCAGGTTCAATTTTTAGTTCAGTCGTTTTATTGAAAAAGCTGTTCAGCGTAAACAGGCGGCCGATCACGGCAATAGTAGGGTAAGAAACAAAAGCCCAGTTGTTTTCTTTGCTAACCGGGGTGGCCTGGATGTACGTAATGTCGCCTTTATAGGGGATTTTAAGTTTTGCGCTATAAAAGTCTTTCATGGTATTGGTCCAGTTGCATAATAACGTTTGCTCCCGGGTTGAAAGCCCGGTATTTACAAAGTAAACGCCCTGCTGTTTTTCGAACGTGAAAGCACCGGCAAAAAGTAACATGGGCACCGGGTTGGTGGAGGAAAAAGTATTACTGCTTCCCGCCTTCGGCACATCGCCGTTTACATACACGGTACTTCCCCCGTCGCTGATAACTTTAATGGAATAAGTGTAATTATTAATGATTTTATCCTGCTGCACATTATAAAGAATCGGGTACCAGGCCGATTGCTCCGACATTCTTACACTGGTTCCGTTAAAAGCAATATTCCCTTTCCAGTCTGCCCGGTCATACATCAGGGAAGTGTCGGAAATTACCGGGAAGGCACCGGTATATGCAAAGCGTAGCAAGCCGGGAAGCGCCTTTGGTTTTCCCTGCTCTACAAGGGTATATTGAAAAGCTTCATCGCTCTTTTGGTTATAGGTCTTTTCGTATTTATACTTGATTTTTTGCGTTTCATCGGTTATCCGGGCCATATTAAAACCTGCATGCAACCAGATGGTGTATTGCTCTATGGCGGGAATCTGAGATAGCGTAAAATCACAATTAATAATTCCTTTTTCTACGGATACCGTTATTTCGCCGGTAAGATGCGGGGTTTGAGAAAAAGCCGGCAGGCAAAAGAACGTACAGATCAATACCAGGAAGCTCATTTTTTTTATTCGCATTTTATCACGTTATCTAATTTGTAGACTAAAGCGGTTGTGAAAGTAATGCTAATTTTCAGAATGTTAATAAAATCGGATGTTTCAGGTTTCGGGTCGCCGCAAAAACCTGTTTTCCAGGTCCAGCCAGCCGCCGCGCAAATCATAAAAACCGGAAAACAAGCGCAGGTTTTTCAGTTTTCAGAACGGACTTTTTCAGCTTGAAACCCTAGCGTTTTCGAACAGAATACCCAGGTAAGATTACGATGTGAAAGCACCTGATTCGGTTTTAATACCTCGCTTGCGTTCAGGGCTTAGATAAATTCCTATATATTTTTCCGCAAAGCCTTTATTTTTTGCGAGCCAGATATCAAAGCATAATCATTCAGTATGAGCAGATCAGAGAATATGAAAAAGCTGTTTTATTTCAAGTGCAAAAAAATATTTAAATAGTATAAAATAATCAAAACTAATCTGAAGGCAGAGGGTTGTATTTGTATTAAATATGTGGAAACCCGATTGCAGTCATTTAAAGGGTGCTGATTTTAAGATTTTTCCAATCCATTTGATTATGAGCACCTCTTTATCTTGTCCGCTATTAGTTTCAAAATCCAAAAAAGGAAGTTGGGTAAATCAACTTCTTTTTTCTGCTTAGAAAGCTGTTTAAAATAGGTTCTGGTAGCGGGAAATATTTCGCCTATCTGCCTTTGCCGCTATCTCCTGAAGTGAATTCTTTTCGAAAGCATAATGACCATTCAGCGGTGAAAATTAAACAGTTGGCTCAGAACTAAAATCAGGATGATCATACCTGGCAAGCTTTTCAACCTCTAAATAACCTGAATATGCAAATGAAATCATTACCCGGGGAACTACAAATGAATAGTAAGCAGGTTCTGCTGTTCGTGGTGCTTTTTTTATTTTCTACGCTTGGCCTGCGGGCTCAGGTAACAACGGTTTCTAATACCGCTGCAGCCACCGTAACTTCCGATCAGGAAGATTATGCTCCGCGGTCTAACGCAGTTTTTACGGGCGCTAATTTTTCTCCGGGCGAAACCGTCGTATTAAAAGTAAAAAACCTGAACAGCCCTTGTAATACGGTAAATCCGGATTCTTCTTATCTGCCCTGGTCTGCCACTGCCGACGCCAGTGGCGGATTTGTAACGAACTGGACGGTCTGTGATTGTAACGGAGATTCTCTAAGGTTAAAAGCCACCGGGCAAACTTCCGGATCAGTTGCCTATGCTTATTTTAAGGATGCCGCCCGACCAGGCAGTATTTCTATTGGAAGCCAGAATGGCACCGCTTCCTTTGGCACAGCAAGCTCCGTAACGTTTAGTATAACGATTACCAGAGATGGGAATGGGGGCGGTGGTTTTACAACGAACCTCACCGCAAATGGATTACCCACTGGTGTGTCTATTTCGCCGGCCTCAGTTTCTTTTAGTGGAAATATCAACACAGTAACTACATCTGTAACGGTTACTTCCTTATCTACCACACCTGCGGGAAACTACCAAAGTTTTAGCATTACTGCTTCCGGGATTCCTGCTAGGACAAGTAACGCGACTACTTATTCAATAAACAAAGCAGAACAGCATATAACCTGGGCCGACCCTGCTGATATTCTTTATGGTACTGCCTTGTCTGCTACGCAATTAAATGCAGTGGCAACGGGCGGTGCAAGTATTACCTACGATCCTGCATTGGGTGCTATTCTTAGTGCTGGGACTCATATCTTAAAAGTTACCGCAGGGGAAACCTCTAATTTTAAGGAACGCACCAGGGAAGTGAACATAATTGTTTTACCTAAACCAATCACGTTAACTGCATCAGATCAAAGCAAGACGTATGGAGCTGCCCATTTATTAGGAACCACGGCCTTTACCTTAAACGCTTCTACTCCAATGGCAGCCGGCGAATCTATTGCATCCGTGACGTTAACAAGTGCAGGTGCAGCAGCGGCGGCAGCGGCTGGAAATTATGCTATTGTTGCTTCCGGGGCGTTAAGCGGCCCTAATACCAGCTTAAGTAATTATGCGGTTACTTACGCTGACGGTACCCTAACGGTAAGCAAAGCCTCAACTACTACAATTGTTACAGTTGCCAATGCCACTTATGATGGTACTGCCCATGGCGGATCAGCAGGCGTAACCGGTGCATGGGGACTAAATCAGGCAGTAATTGTAAGCTACACCGGCGTCAGTCCAACCGTGTATGCTGCTACTTCAACACCACCGACAAATGCTGGCACGTATAATGCAACTGCTACTTATGCGGAATCTGCCAACCATTTGGGTTCATCAGACAGTAAAACTTTCACGATTGAGAAGGCTGCCACTACAACCCTGGTAACTATAAACGGTGGCCCTTTTACTTACACCGGCTTAGCTCATACGCCGGCTACCGTCTCGGTTACGGGTGCAGGGGGGCTGAGCCTTACTCCAGCGGCTATCTATGCCGATAATACGAATGCCGGAACAGCTACGGCTAGCTACAGCTATGTAGAATCCGCTAACCACCTGGCTTCATCAGATAGTAAAACCTTCACGATTGATAAGGCTGCGACTACCACTGTAGTTACTATTAACGGCGGTCCTTTCACCTACACCGGTTCAGCCCATACTCCGGCTACTGTAAGCGTGACCGGAGCCGGTGGATTGAATCTGACTCCCATGGCTGCTTATGCAGATAATGTAAACGCAGGAACAGCTTCGGCCAGTTACAACTACCCGGGTAATGACAATTATGAGGCTTCTTCAGACAGCAAATCGTTTATAATCGGTAAAGCTGCAACGGTTACCACTGTAACTATTGCTCCGGGCACCTTTACTTATACCGGTTCAGCCCACACGCCAGCGAGCGTAAGCGTAACAGGTGCAGGCGGACTGAATCTTAGCCCAACTGCTGCTTATGCTGATAATATCAATGCCGGGACAGCTACAGCCAGCTATACTTATGCAGAATCTGCAAACCATTTCGCTTCCTCAGACAGCAAAACCTTCACTATTAATAAAGCTGCCACAACTACTGTCGTAACTATCAACGGTGGCCCTTTCACCTACACCGGTTCAGCTCACACCCCTGCAACGGTAAGCGTAACAGGTGCTGGCGGTTTGAACTTGACTCCTCCTGCTGACTACAGCAATAACGTTAATGCCGGAACAGCTACGGCCAGCTATAATTATACAGAATCTGCTAACCATTTAGCTTCTTCAGACAGCAAAACCTTCATAATCGGAAAGGCTGGCACTACTACCGTTGTAACTATTAATGGCGGTCCGTTTACATACACGGGATTAGCGCACACGCCGGCTAGCGTTTTGGTAACCGGAGCCGGCGGACTAAGCCTAACACCAAATGCCACCTATAGTGATAATGTGAATACAGGAACAGCAACTGCTGGTTACAACTATGCAGAGTCTGCTAACCATTTATCATCTTCAGATAGCAAAACATTCATTATTGGTAAAGCCTTATTAACGGTAACGGCCAATAACCTTGGTGATAATGCCTCCAAAGTTCAGTACAGCGACCTGGTGCCTGCCTTTACTGCTACCATTTCGGGCTTTAAGAACGGCGAAACGCTGGCAACCAGCGGCGTGACCGGCTATCCATCATTCGCTACTGAGGCGCTGATAGTTAATGGTAAAGTTGAAAGTCCGTCGGGTACATATAAAATTACGCCTGGCCCTGGAAGCTTAGCAGCTGCCAATTATGACTTCAATGCAGCTTCTTTTATACAAGGCGATCTGATCGTGCAAAAAGAAGATGCAGAAATCGTTTATTCGGGGCTTGAATACTTTACTACCGACGGGGCAACTTCAAATGCTGCAAAAGTAGAGTTTATGGCTTCTTTAAAAGATTCGGATGACGGCATTGCTACCAGAGGGAATATTTCCAGGGCGGTAGTAGATTTCTCTGCCACCGGAGGCCTAACCCTTGCTGCGCCAACTACCAATACTCCGGGAACCCTTACCCAGCGGACAGTAGGCCTGGTAGACCCGGCTGACCAGACCGTAGGTCTAGCGCGAACAGAACTGCTGAAAGTTCTTTTAAGTACAGCCGAAGTAAAAGACGGGGGCAAGATCGTGGAACTGAATGCTGAAGTTAGAGCTACCCCTACCAATAGTTTTTATAATGGCACGATGGCTCCTAAAACGGGTGCTATTAATTCAAACAGCGAAAAAACCTTGATCACGATTGCCATGCCGGGTCAGGATTTTGTATCGGGCGGCGGCCATGTAATAGCAACCAACCCGGCTGGTTCTTATGCGGCTGAACTGAATACGCGCGTGAAATTCGGCTTTACCATGAAGTGGAACAAATCCGGCAAAAACATTCAGGGTCAGACTACCGTGATCTTCCGGAAAATGGTAGGTAATGTGCTGAAAACGTACCAGATCAAGAGCAATTCCATTAATTCGCTTGGTACGGCAAACGTAACCGGAGGCCGAAGAGCTGACTTTAATACCAAGGCCACGTTAACGGATGTAACCGATGAACTTAACCCAATAACGGTTAGCGGAAATTTAGACCTTACCATGCAGGCGTTTGAATCTACCAATCCTTCGGTGCCCAGCGAGATCAGTATAACCCTGCGGAATGGCTCCCTGCTTTTATTCAGCAGCCACTGGGACAAGAATACTTCGGCCAGAAAAGGTTTAGGCAAGGGTGCCATCCGGATCTTAAATGCTTCTACTCCAACTTCAACTACAGCCCGGATGACTTCTCCGGCCCCAGCTTTGCAACCTGAATTTGCAGCACAGTTCGAGAGTTATCCGAATCCGTTCAGCAATGCGGCCGCCTTCCGGTTTGTACTGGAAACCGACCAGGATTATGAACTGGCCATTTACGATACCCGGGGCATGCTCGTTAAACGCGTTGAAACTGGTAGAGCAGAAGCCGGGAAGCTTTACGAAGTGAATCTGGACGGAAAATACCTGGCGCAAGGCATTTACGTTGCGCGCCTTATTACCAGCCATGGCGTAAAGCTGCTGCGCATTGTGAAACAATAATGCTGTAAAAATTAGTGCCTGAAGCCAGGTAATATAAAAAGCCTCTTCCGGATTTTCGGAAGAGGCTTTTTTATGCAGGCAATTTTTGAGACTTTTTCAGTCTTAAACCCTAGCGTTTTTCAAACAGAATGCCGGTGTAGCTGTAAGGAGAAATGGCGCGCAGTTCTGTTTTTACTTCCTCGCTCACGTTCAGGGTCTGGATAAATTCCTGAATGGTTTTTTCGGAGATCTTTTCGTTTTTGCGGGTCAGGGCTTTCAGGGCTTCATAGGGCTGCGGATAACCTTCGCGGCGCAGAACGGTCTGGATGCCTTCGGCCACAACGGCCCAGTTATCTTCCAGGTGCGCTTTTAAAGCGTGTTCGTTCAGCTGCAATTTGCCGATGCCTTTTTCCAAAGATTTCAACGCGATTAAGGTATGTGCCAGCGGCAAGCCTAAGTTTCTTAATACGGTAGAATCCGTTAAATCGCGTTGCAAACGGGAAATGGGCAGTTTGGCAGCGAAGAATTCTAATAAAGCGTTGGCTACTCCCAGGTTTCCTTCGGCGTTTTCAAAGTCTATCGGGTTTACTTTGTGCGGCATGGCCGAAGAACCGATTTCGCCGGCTTTGATCTTTTGCCCGAAATAACCCATGGAAATATACTGCCAAACGTCACGCGAAAAATCTACCAGAATCGTATTCAGGCGCTTTAAATTGTCGCAGTAAGCTGCTAAGTCGTCGTATGGTTCGATCTGCGTGGTTACGCGGGTGCGGTTCAGACCTAAAGTTCCGTCTACGAATTTCGTGGCAAAGTTCAGCCAGTCGGTTTTTGGGTAAGCAATAAAATGGGCGTTGAAATTGCCGGTGGCGCCGCCGAATTTGGCCGAAAACGGTATGGTTTTAAGCGTTAAAAGTTGGCGGTGCAGGCGGTCGGCAAATACCATGATCTCTTTGCCCAGGCGGGTAGGAGAGGCCGGCTGGCCGTGCGTATGTGCCAGCATCGGGATATTGGCCCAGGTCTGGGAAAGTTCGGAAAGCGTATTTTCAATGCCTTCAAAAGCCGGAAGCAATACTTTTTCAGTAGCTTCTTTTAAGGAAAGCGGAATAGCGGTGTTGTTAATATCCTGGGAAGTAAGCCCGAAGTGAATGAACTCGGCAAACTGGTTCCAGTTATTGTCTTCGAAACGCTTTTTCAGGAAATATTCTACCGCTTTTACGTCGTGGTTTGTGGTTGCTTCCAGGGTTTTGATTTCCTGCGCATCCGCTTCCGTAAAATTGGTATAGATTTCGCGTAAAAAAGAATATTTATCTTTCGGAAAATCAGCGAGTTGCGGCAATGGAATTTCGCATAGGGCAATAAAATATTCTACTTCTACCAGTACGCGGTAGCGGATCAAACCGAATTCGGAAAAGTATGCGGCTAAGTCGGCGGTTTGCCTGCGGTAGCGGCCATCGGCCGGCGAAATGGCAGTAAGGGAATTAAGATTCATAAATATGCGTTAAAGGCCAAAGATACTGCGAAACAGTATAACTTTTAAAAGAGAATTATTCCTAACTTTACAGGCTTTTTTGACCCTTTTTTTAAGTAGTTTATGAACAAATTTTACGGCGGTCTGCTGGCTGCTTTTTTCGGGATTTCGGGTTTACAGGCCCAGACGCTGCAAACCAACAAAACGCAGCTCGCTTTTGGTAATGCTACCGAAATTGCCCCGGTTACGCAGCAAATAACTCTTTCCAATCCGCTGAATTACGCGGTAAACGTAAAAAACATCCGCTTTTTTACCATTTATGGGGAGCCGGCTTTTTCGGTAAGCAATACCTTCCCGATCAATATTCCGGCCGGTGGTACGCAAACCTTAACGGTTACGTTTTCGCCGCTGCACAATATTGCCCACAACACCGAAATGGTGATCGAAACCGATTCGCACGGCGGCGACCTGGCCGTGGATCTTACCGGACAGGGAAAATATTCGAAAACCTACTACAACAATTCGGAAAATAAAAGCGAAGAACAACTCAAAACCGCTTTAAAAGGCATTACTTCCAATCCATATACGTCGTTCAGCTACAATGCCGCCCGCGATAAGATGTTCATGGAGTTCGATAACTGGAAAGTGAATGGCCGTGGTGCCACGGTAAATACACTGGAATGCATTTATACAGGCCGCAAAATTACGGGTTATACCAGCCGTTCGCAGGCGCAGAACTCACCGATGAACTTTAATACCGAGCATACGTTCCCGCAAGGTTATTTCAATGAAGCTCCGCCGATGGTTTCGGATATGCACCATTTATTTCCTTCCGATAACCCTGCAAATGGCAGCAGAAGCAACTACCGGTTTGGCATGGCAACTACTCCTTATAAGAACGATGCCATTAATACTCCTTCGCATCTAGGCGCTAATAATCACTACGAACCGCGCGATGCTCAGAAAGGTGCTACTGCCCGGGCCATGCTTTATTTTGTGATTCGCTATTCCGATTATCAGAACTTTTTCGCCCCGCAGGAAGCCATCTTAAAAACCTGGAACCATGATTTTGCGCCTACTGCTGTAGACGTAAAACGCAACGACGATATTCATGCACTGCAACGTAACCGTAACCCGTTCGTAGATTATCCGCAACTGGCCAGCCGCATCACCAATTTTGTTGCCACTTCTGCCGCAGCCCCTTCTTACGAGCTGTACAATTCGCCGGTAATTAACTACGGCACCATTCCGGCCAATACTACTTTTACCTACAATTTTGTGCTGGTAAATAACGGTAACCAAACCATGAACTTCAGCGGTGCTACGCTTTCCAAGCCGGCTATTCTGACCTTTGCGGCCGGAACCAATACCACTTTCAGCATTGCTCCCGGCGAAGCCCAGATCGTAAAAGTAAACCTGAAACTGGCCACTACCGATTCTATTTCCGAAATACTGACTTTGCAAACCAACATTCCGAACCGCAATACGCTCAATATTCCGATCTACGCGAATAAGAAAGTAACGCCGCTGCCGCTGGGCGCCGGCGAAGAACTTGCCAAAGCGCAATTCAACCTGTATCCGAACCCGGTAAACGAGGAGCTGATCGTGGCGCGCGGCAACCAGTTCGGTAAAAATGTTTATGCCCTGGAAATTGTAGATGCGCTGGGTAAAACCGTGAAACGCGTTACGGCCACCGGCGATGTTACTACCGTAAATGTAGCAGAACTGAAGCGGGGCGTTTATTTCCTGCGCATAAACTCCGGTGCTGAAACCCAGGTGAAGAAGTTTATCAAGCTATAAGCCTTAAGACTTTTTAAGCGGTTTTTCCTACCGTTTTAAACGATTTAAACCTTCGGCGTGTCTTTTAGTAAAAGAGAGGCGTTGAAGGTTTCGTTTTTTCTATATTTGTACGATAAACCCTGAAGAGTGCCAGATTACAATAAACAACTGCTTATCCGGCGGAGCCTGCAAGTGCTGGCCGGTCTTTTAATTTTATTTGCCATTACGCTTGCCGTGCTCTTTATGTACCGCCAGCGTTTGCTTAAATACGCCGTAGAAACTGTGCAGGATAAAGTGGAAGCCAAATACCCGGCGAAACTGCACGTCGGCAAAGCCGCTTTCGAAGACCTGAATACGGTGCGCATGGAAAACATTGCGCTGGTACCCAACCAGGGCGATACCTTGTTGCGCACGCAGGAAGTTTTTGCCGAGATCAGTTTGCGTACGCTTTTTAAAGGCCGGGTTATTTTCAACGAGCTCCGCATTCAAAATGCCTATTTAACGGCAGTGAAAAACCCGGACGGCACGAATAATTATTCGTTTTTGCTGGGCAAGAAGAAAGCAGAGCCGGTAGATACTACCAAAAGCCGCAACTACGGCAAGCTACTCAACGACCTGATCGAGAAAGCCTTTGAAAGCGTGCCGGACCAGTTAAGTTTTAAAAACCTGAACGTAAGCTACGCCTCGGAGCGGCGGAATATTAATATGAAAATGCCTTCGCTGCAAATAGAGAACGGCGAAATTAAAACGGCGCTCAGCGTAAAAACCGATTCGCTGGTGAATAATCTGCAGGTGCACGGCACTATTAATCCGGCTAAATATTTCATTTCGGCGCGGCTTTATGCGTTAGATTCCGGTGGCATTAGCCTTCCTTATGTGAAACAGAAGTTTGGCGGCACGGTGGCTTTCGATACCCTGGCGGTGAGTTTAACGAGCAAAGACTTTTCGAAAGATATGCTTACCGTGCGCGGCGATGCCAGCATCACGGATCTGAAAGTACACCACCCGCGTATTTCCGATTCTGATGTGAAAGTGAAAAGCGGCTCGGTACATTACGTGGTATCTCTGGGGCCCGATTATTATGCGATAGATAGTTTAACCGAAGTGCGCGTAAATAAAATTAAGGCTTATCCGGTAATCCAGCTGCGCACCAAGCCGGCCAGAGATCTGATCGTGCGATTGCGTACTGATGTTACCCCGGCCACCGATTTCTTTGCGAGCTTGCCAACCGGCGTATTTGAGAGCGTAGAAGGCATGGAAGGAACCGGCGGGCTTTCCTATAAACTGAAATCGCACATAAACTTTGCCGACCTGAAACATTTAACCTTCGATTCTGACCTGGAAGGCCACGATTTCAAGATCACCAAATATGGCAACGAAGACCTTTCCCTGATCAACAAGCCGTTCGTTTACACAGCTTACGAGTATGGTAAACCGGTAAGAAACATTTTGGTAGGGCCGCAGAACCCTTATTTTGCGCCTTATAATACCATTTCCCGCTACCTGAAATATGCCATTTTAACTTCTGAAGATGCGGCTTTTTTCCGGCACAAAGGTTTTCACGAAGAAGCGTTCCGGCAGAGTATTGCTACCAATATTAAAGCGAAGAAATTTGTGCGAGGCGGCAGTACTATTTCCATGCAGCTGGTAAAAAACGTATTCCTGACCCGCAAGAAAACCATTGCCCGCAAAGCCGAAGAAGCATTAATTGTGTGGCTGATCGAGAACAACAACCTGGTTTCTAAAACCCGGATGTATGAGGTTTATCTGAATATAATTGAATGGGGGCCGAATGTGTACGGGATAAAAGATGCGTCGCGGTTCTTCTACGGCAAACAACCTTCGGAATTAACGCTAGGCGAAAGCATTTTCCTGGCCAGCATTATCCCGAAACCCAAAGCATATAAAAATTCCTTCGATGCGCACGGTAATTTAAAGCCACGCGTGGCCTGGTATTTTAAACTGATCTCCGGCATCATGCTGCGCCGGGGCCAGATAAGTCAGGAAGAGTATGATGCGTTGCAACCGCGGGTGGAGCTTTACGGCCGCGCCCGCGACCTGATCGTAACCGCACCCGATACCACCACTTCCGATTCGCTGCAATTAGCGCCGATCGATCTTTTAGATTAATCTTTATTTTTTCAAAACTTCCTTTGAGTTATCAGAGGAAGTTTTTTGCTTTAAAAGCATAGCGTTTTTTTTGTCACACCAACTCTTTCTTTTTGTCATCCCGAAGATAGGAGGGATCTCATCAGGTTGGTAGTTTTGTTTGCTATTGACTTTTGAAGGCTGAAAGGATACCGTTTTTATAGCTGGCTTCTTTTATAACTTTTAACTTTCTATTTTCATAGGTAGTTTTCTCCCTCCAGCCGGGTGGCTTCGTTTCTGCGTTCGCGGCTGCAACCCTTCCTGCCCTTGCGGGCTGCCTCGTGCCTCGGCACCGGAAGTCTTGGAGGCCGCTCTCACAGAAACTGGTAGCATGCTCCTTTGTAGCTCGCTTCTTTTTAATTTAGTTTTCTTCAGTCCTTGATTTCAGGTTACGCTGCGCTGGCGATAGGCGTGAATGGAACTTAGGAGTGTATTTCTGGTAATTCTCAAATTCTGATTCAGATAAAAATTCTGATTCAGATAAACAATCCTGACAATCCCAAGAATCCTTAAAATCGTGTTCAGACAAAATTCGGTCAGACAACGTGCTGACAGGCTAAGCTCTGTCCCTACATGGTCACGAAAATTGTCATAATCATAAAGATCAACAGGATCACAGTTCCGACAAAATCCTGAAATCCTTGAATCCAATAAATTCTAATTCAGACAAATAAAAACATCCATCGAAAATTAGCAAAAAAAAAGCCTTTCCTGGTCAGGGAAAGGCTTTTGGAAGGGTAACTTAAACTGGCTTTTAATCTTTGTTTATGGGCAATTCAGGATTATCCTTTTTGGGGAACATCAGGGAGGCAACAACCGAAAGTATTAAAATACCACCTACAATGCCCAAAGCTACGCGCATATCGAAATGGTAAATATCCGAAAGCACGAGTTTGGTGCCAATAAAGACCAGGATCAGCGCCAGACCATAGTGCAGGTAATGGAACAGCTGCATAACGCCGGCCAACGCAAAATACAGGGCTCGCAGACCAAGCAACGCAAAAACGTTAGAGGTGTAAACAATAAAAGTATCGCGGGAAATGGCCAGAATTGCAGGAATTGAGTCCATGGCGAAAACCAGGTCGGTAGTTTCTACCATGATCAGCACAATGAAAAGCGGGGTGGCAAAGATCATTCCTTCGCGTTTTACGAAGAATTTTCCGCCTACCAGATCGTTGGTAACAGGTATAAACTTGCTGATCCATTTTACGATCGGGTTCGCTTTTGGATTGATCTCGGGCTCGTTGGAAGTAGTAGCCATTTTAATGCCCGTAAAGATCAGGAATGCCCCCAGAATGTAAATAATGAAGTGGAATTTAGCCAGAAGCGCTACCCCGACTACAATAAAAAAGGCCCGCATAACCAATGCTCCGATAATACCCCAGAAAAGGATCTTGTGCTGGAAAATAGGCGGAATCTTAAAGTAATTGAACAACACAATGAACACAAAGAGGTTATCTACGCTCAGTGATTTCTCGATCAGGTAGGCGGTGAGGAATTCCAGGGCAGGCTCAGTACCCATCGTGTAATAGATCAGTACATTAAAGGCCAGGGCTAGGGCAATCCAGAAAGCACTGAAGCCAAGCGCTTCTTTGATCTTTACTTCGTGAGCATCGCGGTGAAAAACAAAAAGGTCCAGCGCCAGCATAGCCAGCACGAAAAGGTTAAAATAGATCCAGAAGGATAAGCCAATTTCCATAATTTTTTTAAATAACGCTGTGGCTGCTAAAATCTATTAATAAAGCGTGCCGGAATTAAAGTTTGTAAAATATAAAGTATCAGCGGTTGAAGTGCCGGAAGAAACTATCGACTTTCATGCGGATCACCCCATAAAAAGCTTCCTGGATAATACCCTTGCTCATCTTCGATTCGCCCTTAGTACGGTCAGTAAAAATAATAGGTACTTCTTTTATTCTGAAGCCGTATTTGTAGGCCAGGAATTTCATCTCGATCTGGAACGCATAACCAATGAATTTGATCTCGTCGAGCGGAATGGTTTCGAGCACTTTGCGGGTGTAGCATTTAAAACCGGCGGTAGCATCCTGAATAGGCATGCCGGTTACCAGGCGCACGTAATAGCTGGCAAAATAACTCATCAGCACGCGGTTCATGGGCCAGTTTACCACGTTTACACCTTTAATATAACGGCTGCCGATGGCCACATCATATCCTTCTTCGGAACAGGCTTTGTAGAGTTTTATCAGGTCTTCGGGGTTATGCGAGAAATCGGCATCCATCTCGAAAATATATTCGTAGCCACGGGCCAGGGCATATTTAAACCCGTGAATATAGGCCGTACCCAAACCCAGTTTGCCCTGCCGTTCTTCCAGGAAAAGCCGGTCCGGGAATTCCTGTTGCAGGTTTTTAATAATGGCAGCGGTGCCATCCGGCGAATTGTCATCCACCATCAAAACATCGAAAGGTACTTCCAGCGATAAGACTTTACGGATAATTGCCTCCGCATTTTCTTTTTCGTTATACGTGGGAATTACCACAATTGCGTTATTCATAGCTTCAAAGATAAGCAATCAGCCGGTTTGGGAGGCAGCCAGTGCCTGAATTTTTTTTGCCACTTCGGCCGCCTGTTTCACGCACTCGGGTACAGAAATGCCGGAGTTCCAGTTGCTTGCCACAAAAACGTTCTCCGATTCAAGGGTTTTAACTAATTCCTGCGCGTCTTCAATAAAAATATCGAATTGCGGAATGGCGTGATTCCACATGTAAAAATGCTGAAAAACCGGCCTCTCGGCGGAGATCTGGTAATTGCGCTGGAGTTCTTCGTGCACGGCTTTCAGGATTTCGGCCCGCGGTTTCTGGGCATTTGCTTTTAACTTTGCCCCCCCGATCATGGTCGTGAACAGCACTTCATCTTCATAGCACCGGCCTTCAAAAACCGAGCTGTTCCACACCGATCCGACCGAAAACTGATGTTCTGTTTTCGGGTGCAGCGCCCCAAAGCCTTTTAAGGGAAATTTTACGTCGGTCCGGCGGTAAACCGAATGCACCACGCAAGCCGGCGGATAATTTACGTTGCGCAAGGCAGCCGCCACGCCGGGAAACGTAAATTCGAGCAGGGATGTAGCCCGATGAGCCGGGAGCGCGAGCACCAAAATGTCGTATTCGGAGCTGGTATATTCGGGCGAAGAAGTGCTGATAATGAATTTGCCGTGCGATCTGGTTACCATTTCTACCTGCGCGTTTGTATGCAGCTCTATCAGCTTGGAAGCAATAACCAGGGGCAGGGTTTGCAGACCGTTTTTAAACGAAAAAATGCGCCGGCCTTCCGCTTTAGATTTCATGAGCCCTTTCAGAACCGAACCGTATTCTGCTTCAAATTTTACCAGTTGCGGAAAGGTTTTCTGGATAAGTAACTGCTCCGGGTCGCCGCCAAATAAGCCCATTACCAATGGTTCTACGGCTTTTTCTACCACTTCACGGTTAAAACGACGCTCAATAAAATGACTCACGGTTTCGAGCGGATCAGCTGGCTGGGGTTCCAGAAAGCGTTCCTGCATAATTTTATAGCGGGTTTTCCAGCTGAAAAAATTGCTGCTTATCAGCTGCAAAATGGTTTCAGGAAGTTTCTGGTAATGGCCATGCTGCAGAATAAACCGGTTGCCGGCCTCGGCTTTGGGTTCAGTTATTTCGTCTTCCAGCTTTAATTCCCGGATCAGCGTTTCCAGTTCGGGTGTCATGTGCAGGGCGTTTGGGCCCATTTCCAATACGTAATTTTTGGTGATCGTAGATTTTATATTGCCCCCCGGAAATTCCCCCTGCTCAAAGATGTCGTACGAAATGCCCATTTTCTGCAGATAATAAGCCACCGTGAGCCCCGAAATTCCGCCGCCAATAATGCCTGCTTTCATGCTTTTAAACCTGATAATTTGAAACTGCGGAAATTTTAAACGGCAGCCAGGGCCTGAACTCGTAACGACCTGCCCTGAATTTTTAACCTGAAAAAGTGCCGGAAGTCCGCAGGTTCTTTACGGAAATAAGCGCAGAAGTTTCTAAGGGAAAATGGTATGGTTTTGGGCCCGAAAAGTCTTTCGGACCGAAACCGTGAAACCTGCAAAATGCTTTGTAGTTTTGAAACGCTATGGAAAACGATGGAAAAAGTAAGGCCGTATTTCTGGACCGCGACGGCGTGTTGAACGTGGAACGCGGCGAATATACCTTTCGAACCGAAGAATTTGAAGTATTGGCTGGTGTGCCCGAGGCCCTGAAACTACTGAAAGAGGCCGGTTATTTGCTCATTGTAGTTACGAACCAGGGCGGTATTGCCAAAGGGCTTTACACCAAAGCCGCCGTACTGGCCTGCCACGAAAAACTGCAGCAAGCCTGCGGCAACCGCCTCGATGCCTTGTATTTTGCGCCTTCCCACCCTTCGGTTTCCGAATCGCTGAGCCGCAAACCCGATTCTTTAATGTTGGAAAAGGCCATTGCCAGATTCAACATATCAACTGAAAATTCCTGGCTGGTCGGTGACCGCAAACGCGACCTGGAGGCGGCGGCAAGAGTTGGGGTTAAAAGCATTCTGGTCGGCGAAGAAGAAACTTATTCGCATCCTGTCCGGGAAAACGACCTGCTGGCGGCCGCTAAATTCATTCTGCGGCAGGAAAAATAAAATTGTATTTCCAATCTTTCAGAATTGTACCTCCCGGTTATTAAATACCGGGAGGTTTTTTTGTAACCGGTCCGTTTAATTTCGCTACAATTTCAGAACGTTTTGCTGCATTTCGGGTAAAGTAAACAGGCGCTTCCCATATTTAAACTTCCTGCTTCTGATTATAGCGATTGGTGGTTTGAGAAGCGCCGGAATTTACCTTTTTATGAAAGTAAACGCATGAAAAACCTGTTGCTAGTAGCGCTGTTTTTGTTTTTCAGCCAAAGCATCTTTGCCCAACACGAAGGTCATAACATGCCGGCAAAACAAACGCAGCAACCCGCAATTTATACCTGCCCCATGCACCCCGAAGTGCAAAGCACCAAACCCGGCACCTGCCCGAAATGCGGTATGGCGCTGGTAAAACAGAAAACTAAAACTACTCCCACACCTAAAAAAGAATCCCAGCCAAAACCGGAATCGAAACCCACGAAAAAGCCTGCCGCTAAACCAGTAGCTCCTCCTAAAAAAACGGTACCGGTTAGCCAGGAAAAACCCAGGCCGCCGGTTACCAACCAGGACGTACAAACCGAACCTGTAGAAAAAGCCGGTCATAAAATGGAAAGCCCGGGCCAAGCGAGCCAGCCCAGAACGGTACGCTATGACTTGTATGTACATGATACGATCGTAAATTTTACCGGTGAAAATAAAAAGGCCATTGCCATAAACGGCAGTATTCCGGCGCCAACCTTAACGTTTACCGAAGGCGATACCGCCGAAATTTACGTGCACAATAAAATGCATATGGAAACGTCCGTGCACTGGCACGGCGTTTTTCTGCCCAACCGGATGGATGGCGTGCCGTGGCTTACCCAAAAACCGATCAAGCCGCATAGCACCTATCTTTATAAATTTAAAGTTATTCAGAACGGCACGTACTGGTATCACAGCCATACCCATTTCCAGGAACAAAGCGGCATGTACGGCTCCCTTGTTTTTCTCAAACGCAAGGAACCCGAAATTCCGGCCATCCCCATTGTTTTAAGCGACTGGACTGATATGAAACCCAAAGAAGTGGACCGCTCGCTGCACAGCGCCACCGACTGGTTTGCCATAAAAAAAGGCGCTACCCAGAGTTACGCCGAAGCGATCAGAAAAGGACATTTTACCACCAAGCTGAAGAACGAATGGAAACGCATGACCGCCATGGATGTGAGCGATGTGTATTACGAAAGATTTCTGATGAACGGAAAACCGGTAGCGGAAGCAACGCAGTTTAAAGCCGGCGATGAAGTGAAACTCAGGATCGTGAACGGCGGCGCTTCCACGTATTTCTGGCTTACTTACGCGGGCGGAAAACTGATGGTAGTAGCCAACGACGGAAACGACGTGGAACCCGTGGAAGTAGACCGCCTGATCATTGCGCCTTCCGAAACCTATGACGTGATCGTGACCATTCCCGAAGACATGCAATACGAATTTCTGGCTACTGCCGAAGACCGCAGCGGCTCAGCTTCGTTGTGGCTGGGCTACGGCCATAAAATGCCGGCTCAACCGCTCCGTAGCCTGAAATATTTCGAGGGCATGAAAATGATGAATGGCATGATGAAAATGAACGGCGACATGGAACCGATGGGCATGCAAATGAGCAACCAGCAAATGGACATGAACGCGGTTATGTACCCCGAAATTACCGGCGAAGAACAGAGTAAGAAAGCTAAAAAACTTTCCGGTAAAAAGGGTATGCCTGCGGCCTCAGAAACTAATAAGGCCAGAAAAGAAGATCCCCATGCAGGCCACCAGATGCCCGGTCAGGCGCAGGATCACAGCATGCATCAAATGCCCATGAACGGTGAAGGAGACTTGGAAACCCTGAACTACGGCATGCTGCGGGCCACCGAAATAACCACCCTGAAACCCGGCCCGGAAAGGATCCTGCGCTTCGAACTTACCGGGAATATGAACCGCTACGTCTGGACGGTGGATAATAAAACGGTATCCGAATCGGATAGGATTCTCATTAAAAAAGGCGAGAACCTGAAGATCATCATGTTCAATAATTCGATGATGCGCCACCCCATGCATTTGCATGGCCACGATTTTAGGGTGCTGAACCGGCAAGGGGCATACGCGCCGCTCAAAAACGTGATAGACGTAATGCCCATGGAAACTGACACTATTGAGTTTGCGGCCACCGAGAGCGGCGACTGGTTTTTTCACTGCCATATTCTTTACCACATGATGAGCGGCATGGGCCGGATCTTCAGTTACGAAAATTCGCCGCCTAACCCGGAATTGCCCGATCAGAAAATGGCACAACGCATGCTGAACCGCGACGATAAAAAGTTTCACCTGATGGGCATGGTGGGGCTGGAAACGAACGGCACCGACGGCGAAGTTATGCTGAACAGTACGCGCTACCGCATTTCCACCGAATGGCGGGTTGGTTTAAAGGCATCGCACGGGCTGGAAAGCGAAACGTATTTCGGGCGGTATTTCGGTAAAATGCAGTGGCTGTTTCCTTTTATTGGCTTCGATTATCATTACAACAGCGTGAAAAATGAATCGGAAGAAACGTTGTTGGGCCAGAAAAGCAATCAGTATAACCGCAAAGCGATAGTAGCCGGGGTGCAATACACCTTGCCCATGCTGGTGATATCGGAATTTCGGGTTGACAGTAAGGGGAAATTCCGGGTGCAGCTGATGCGGGAAGATATTCCGATTTCGAGCCGCCTGCGCCTGAACCTGATGGGAAACTCCGATAAAGAATACATGGTTGGCCTGCGCTATATCGTTACCAAATATGTGGCGTTTTCCACACATTATGACAGCGATATGGATACCGGCATTGGGGTAACAATTGTTTATTGATCTGAATTTCGCCGCTAAAACCTTTTAAAAACGAATAGCGAAAACGGCAGGTTAACCGCCTGAAAAACCCGAAAAATTAATGCTTATTCTAAGCAAAAACGAAGAGCAAAATCGAAATAAATATGGAAAGATTTCATTACCAATCAGCCGCCGAAGCCCTGAACGATTTGAAAGCAAGGGGTTATACGCTGGATTTTAACCTGGCCGGCGATTGCCTGAAATGCCCGCAAATGCAATTGCAGCTGCACCCCCAAGACTTTTCGATTGAAGAAGTATACCGTTTTGAGGGTATGAGTAATCAGGATGACAGTTCGGTGGTTTACGGAATAGCTTCGAAGTCCGGTGAAAAAGGCGTGCTGGTAGATGCCTACGGTGTGTACGCCGATTCTATGTCGCCGGAAATGGCTGCCAAGCTAAAGGAAAGCTACCGGTAACTATTTTCCATCCTAAATGATCCGGATTGTTGCCATCTTACTCGGAAAAAGAGGCAAGGTTAAGAATAAAGGGCCCGCAAAATTGGCTGCAGACCTGCGTAATAATCAGGGTACTAATATTTTCAGGCTATTTGAGCCGAAATCATGAACCTGCGTTAGTGGTATTAAACGGCCACTGGCTGCGGAAACAATTGAATACCTGGATACTAGTGGACAACCATCATTTTCAGCATTTTGCTTTTGCCACCTTCCTTTAGATTTACAAAGTAAAGGCCGTTGCTGAGGTTGGTAGTATTTATTTTTATTTGGTTTTCACCGGTTGAAAGCGATCCGGAAAAAGCATCAGCAACTTTCTGGCCTACATGATTATAGACCTCGGCAGTAATTTTAGCTGGCTGTTTTAAACGGAGAGTAATTGTAGCGTTAGTTCCCGACGGATTTGGGGAAATGGAAGCACCTGAAAATGGGCCCTGGGCTTCGGCAAGGCCCATAGTGGTTGACAAGGCAGCGGTGATCGCATTCTTTAGGCTGGTTTGGTTTACGCTGTTGTTAGCATTGTAATGCACAGCATAATTTGGTCCTCCTAAAACCACCACTTTGGGCATTCCGGTAGAGCCATAATGGTTCATATTTATGGCAGAGTTTGAAAACCGGGTAGTATTGTTTAATCCGTTAGTTGTTGCCCAGGTATCGAGCGCCGCGCAGGTGGTATTGGCGTAATCATCCACCAAATACATTACCACTTTATTCGGGTTAGTGTTTTGGAAGCCCTGCACCACATTGTAAGTTGTAACTGCCGGGCCCACGCAGGCATGGCAAGGCATAACCCAAGAAAGTACGATCACTTTTCCGCCATCTAATTCGTTGAAAAGCGTATGGGAATTGCCGGCACAATCGTTGGCCGTAAAATTGGTTGCAGTTTGGGCGAAAGCAAATTTGGTTAAAAACAAGGCGAATAAAACCAGTAAATGTCTTTTCATATTTTCAATGGTTAGCAGTTATAGCAAGGATCGGAACTTAAATTTAAGCAAATTACCAATACGGGGGAAATTTATTCTTAAAAGCAGAAGGCCAGCTGTATAGCTGGCCTTCTGCTGAAAATATCCCGTTTAAAAGGTTACATTATTTCGGCCTTAAACCGGCTGCCCGCACCAGTTTTACAGATAAGCTTCGTTTAGTTCTTCGGTTGAAACCGTTAATATTTTTTGTGCATTACTGGTAGCTACGTGCCAATCTTTTATAGCAGTATCTCTCTTCAGAAGAAGTGTTGTTTTTTTGCAGCATTTCAAGGTTGGCTATGTGCGGAAAGGTACTTTTTACCCCTGAAAACATAGCGTTTTTTAGCTGAAGCAAGCCGGAATTTTTTTCTGAAATAGCCAAGAAGACAAGCTGTTGGAACTGCTACAAATTCAACGCCGGAATACTTTGTCTTACCTTCAGGCTTTTTTGGGAATTTCGCCGCTGGGCCCCTCGTAATGAACAAAAATACTGATCCAGAGCGCTCGGGATAACCGGAAAATAACGGGTAAAAATCCGATGATCGTTACCAGCAACACCCCGAGCATTAAAGTGGTGCTTACATCTTCCAGAAACTGGTAAAGCACCACCATGGCCGCCAGAAAAACAGCCACGTTAAAAGCAAAACTTACGTACATGGCTCCGAAATAATAACCTGGCTCCGGTTCAAAGGTTTGTCCGCAGTTGGCGCAGTTTGAGTGCATATCGGCAAAACTGGTGGTGTATAAAGTGCCTTTCGGGAACATGTTTCCTTCGCGGCACCGCGGGCATTTGGTATGCAGTATGGCAGATAATAATGATTTTGACTGACTCATAACGTTCGTTGATTTCAAGATAACACTACAAAATTACGCCTGAAAACCGGTAAACCGACGTAACAATTAACCCTTTTAACTGGACTTTTCAGCCGCAGAAATGAGGGTGCCAGAAGTGGATGAACGAAAAGTTATTAGTTATTCCTACCTTAGTTTCCCCGAAAATTAGTTGCATGCCGAAGGAACAAATACCGATTTACCAGATCCAGGATTTTAAAGCTCAGACCCAGAAGGAACGCTATTTTTACGCAAGCACGCTGGCCAAACACCTGGAAGAGCATTTATTTGCCCGCGAACCGCACAAACACGCCTTTTACATCGTTTTGCTTTTAACGCAGGGAAGCGGCACGCATACCATCGATTTTAAAAAATATGAAGTCCGGCCCAATACGGTTTTCTTTATGAAACCCGGGCAGGTGCATAACTGGGAGCTTTCCGATGATGCCGACGGCGTAATCATTTTCTTTACTTCCGAATTTTACCTGCAGGAGTTTCCGCACCGGAAACTGTACGATTTTCCTTTTTTTAATGCCCTGCTTTACCAGCCGGTGCTGCATGTTTCGGAAGCCGGAAAAAGCTTGTTGCTACAGACTTGTAAGGCCCTGCAGGCGGAATATGCCGGTAAGGCATTGCGGCGGAACGAAATGCTTAGCTGCCAGCTGAATGTGTTATTGATCCAGTTAACCCGCATCTACAGTACACGGGCCGAGATCGTGGAAATGCCGGGCGGCGAATTGGTGCTTTTACAGGCTTTGGAACAGTTAATCGAGCAGCATTTTAAAGCGCATTTGCCGGTAACGTTTTATTCCGAACAGTTAAACCTGACCACCAGGCATCTGAACGAGATCTGCAAGCGGTCTCTAGGCAAAACCACCACCGAACTGCTCCAGGAACGTTTGCTGCTGGAAGCCCAACGCTTATTGGTACACTCTGAACTCACCAGCTCCCAGATCGCCACCGAACTGGGTTATTTCGATACCACGTACTTTTTCCGGTTTTTTAAAAAGCATACCGGGCAAACGCCGGAGCAGTTTAGAAGTGAGGCGAAGTGAAGCAATCACAGAAGTTGTGGAGGAAATAGAGATGAGTTTTCATTCGAGGAGCTTTCGCCAGAAACTCAAAAAATCTGGATTGAAACAGGAATGGTAAATTCAGTAGAATGCTTCTTCTTTGTTGTGAATGTAATGAGCTTTTAGCAATCTTTGAAATAGAAGAATTAAAATTGAAAACCAGGTAACTCTGGTTTTTTGCGAATAAAATTTTGTATATAGAGTAATAATTTAATAAACTGGAAAAGCTAAGTACAAACTTAATGCAGATAACCGTAGTAGTGTTGTTTATCCCGTAATTAGTATTAATTAAAATCTATGAAGATAAAATATTTTGGCTTGATGCTTTTTTTATGTGCTTTCCAAAATTGTAACCAAAAAAAGGATGCTTCTCAACAGAGTCTTCTTAAAGAGAAACAAAGCGAAATAAGTTTTAGCCGTATCAATGAGAAAGAGCGGATTGATTGGAAGAAAATTGAAGTAACGGTAAGTGAGACAGAACGATCAAAGGCTGTAGAAAAACTTAAGAAGCACTTTGAATATATTTTTAATAATGAATATTATTCAGGTCAGCCATTCGAAAGAACTATCCATTTTTTAGATTTAAATGGTGATAAAGTCTTGGATGTGATTGTAGAAGGCTACAGCGGAGCTGAATCAGATAATACTCAAATTTTCCTTGCGGAAAACAATGATTTTAAAAAAGTATTAGAGAAATCCCAATACGTTAAATCAATTAAAATAAAGGATGGACAACTAGAATCTTTAACGATGTTAGATTTTGGTTGCTGTGCTGAATACGTGGAATATGAAACCAAGTATAAAATCACTTCTTCTTTCTCCGCTACACCAATTAATCAAAAAGCAATAGCTTCGTTTGAGAAGAAGCCAAAAAACAGCTTTCTTAAGAAACCTAAATCTATATTCATTCTTCAAGAGAATACAGCGTTAAGGTCTTCTCCAATTTTTGATGATACTTCAACCGTAATTTACGACTCAGAAGGAACTGGTAATGTTTTAGCAAAGTATCCTGAAAATTCTCCAGGATTTGCTTGGGTGTCGGAAACTGATAGCAATGGTAAAAAATGGTGGTATGTAGAAATTCAACCCGTTAAATCTGTAAAAGAAAGTTTGCTCTACCAAAAAGATGATATCCCTACAAATGGGATGGGATGGATGAGAGAAGATCAATTTGGAGTTAAGTAAAAACAACTCATACCAACAAAACTTAAAGCACATTAAAACGTGCCTTACCCAGTATGGTAATAGAAAATTATAAAAAATAATCTGGTAGAGGTTCAGAAAGTATGATTGGATAAAAAAAGGCAGTGAAGTGTTTAAGATGATGGAATGTTCGAAGTCCACATCAAAATAAACTGTCCTCACTGCCAGAGCAGCAAGATAGTAAAAAACGGAAAGAAAAAGAACGGCGCTCAGAATCTGTTGTGCCGAGCTTGCGGGAAGCAGTTTCAGCCTGTTTATCAGTACAAGGGTGCAGATCCGGGGGTGAAACAGACCATTTTGCGTCTTTTGGAGAGGAATAATGGCATCCGCGATATTGAGCAGATCCTGGGAATAAGCCGTAATTGCGTACTCAAAACGCTATTGGATCAAGGGAATGAGATCCAGATCAAGCCTTGGTTCAAGCATTATAAGTCAGTTCAGATAGATGAAGTGTGGAGTTATGTGGGCAGGCGCAAGAAAGGCAAATACTGGCTTTTATATGCTTACTGTCCTGAAAGCGATGAAATTCTGGCGTATGTGTGCGGCAGCAGAAGTGCTAAAACGGTACGGGCTTTAATGAAAAAACTGCAGGGAATAGAAATTGAGGAATTCTGCACCGACCATTGGAAAGCCTTTGCTCAGGTTTTGCCGGAGGAAAAGCACAAGATAGGTAAAGCTTATACCAAAAACATAGAAGGCGTAAATACCTGCATCAGAGCCAGAAACAGGCGTTTTGTAAGAAAAACCACCTGCTTCTCAAAGAAAAAAGAAAACCACTTAGCTGCTTTAAATATAATGTTCAACTACCGAAATAACCATAAAGCAAAGCATCATACTTTCTGAACCACTACCAATAATCTACAAACCGTCCTCTAAAAACAAAAAAGCCTTGTAAATATCTAATTTACAAGGCCTTATAATGTGTAATAGTACCCAGAGCCGGGGTCGAACCGGCACATCCGTGAAGATATTGGTGTTTGAGACCAACGCGTCTACCGATTCCGCCATCTGGGCATTTGGTAGCCACTCCTTTTTCAGAAACGGTTTGCAAATGTAGCCAAGGTTTCTTTAATGCGCAAGAGGTATTTGCGTTTCAGGTAATAATTTTTTACTTGTTCCAGCGCAGCAGGTTTTTCAGTTTCCGGCAGGTTTTCGTATTGCTCCAGCACGGGTCTGGTTTTGTTTTCCAGCGCATTCCAGATCTCTGAAAAGCCAGCCTGCAACGTGGCCACTGCTTCCGGCTCAAATTCGAATTCCAGCTCCATCAGCTTTTCGTTCAGCTCCATTACTTCCATCAGGAAAATGGGCGGCAATTCGTTCTTGGTGTTTTCGCCGGTTAAGTTATGCTGCTCCAGAATATAAGCCAGGCGGCTTTCGAAATTGCTGAGTGTTTTATAGGCGTTGGTGTTCAGGGTAGAAAGCTCCAGGATTTCGCGCTGTTTTTCCGGCGCAGCGGTGGCATGAAAATCGGGGTGATATTTACGGCTGTACTCATAAAATTTTGCCTTCACCAGTTTTTCATCCGGGAAAAAGCTTTCCGGCAGGCCGTAAAATTCAAAGTAATTCATAAGCTTGTTTGTAAAAATTTCCGCTTCGTTCTCCGACTTTTTAGTCCGAAACCATAGCGTTTTTTTAAGATTTTTGCAGCGTTTCGGCTACGAGCGCATCCGGAAACTGGCGCGCCGAAAAAGCAACCGGCGGCGCAGCAAAAAGTTTCTTCGTAGCCGGCCATACCTGCCCGAACAATTCCGATTTGCGGTAGTTGTTCAGGTGCGTTTCCGATTCCCAGTAACTGTAGGTCATAAAAATATGCGGGTCGTTAAAATCCTGCAGCAATTCCATGTGCCGGCAACCTTCAAAACCCCGGATCTGGTCTTTCGATCCGTTAAAAACCTCCAGAAACGCAGTTACTTTTTCCGGCTGAAATACCATGCGCACGACGCGGATCAACATCTTTAATAGTGATTAATGATTAATTTTTAATGGTTAATGTTCAATGAAAAATCTAACTTAAAACGCTAGGGTTTTGGTGCGAAAAAGTAGTTTGCTGAAAAACTGGTTCATGATCAGGAATTTAAAAACTGTATTCGAATATTAATCATTAACTATCGGGAAATGCACGTCTACCTGCGAGTCGAAATCGAGGCCTAAAAGTTCGGCGGCGCTGCCTTTGTTTATACCAATGCACAGGAAATTCTGGCTGTTGTACACGCACACGCATTCGCCTTCCGGCTGGTGGGTATAGCGCTCCGAAATGCGGTTTACTTTTTCGCGGGCAAAACTAATTGTAAAGCTGCGTTCGTGACCAATGGTTTCTATGCTGTCGCGGGTAATGTTTGTGATCAGGTTGCCGTAATGGTCTACGTGAATTACGTGGCCGGTAATGGCGTTATCGTTCAGGCGCAGCTGGCGGTTTAGCAACTGACGCATGTGCGTGGTTTTCGGACCCAGGTCTTCCAGTTTTCCGCCGCTGGCTAAATGCAATGCGGCCGGGCCCAGCCAGTCGCGGGTAGGAGAGGAAGTAGCAATTTCAGTAGCAATTTCTACCAGTTCTTCAGGTTCCGAATCGGTTAAAAGTGAAATTATGCCGTTGTCGGCAGCCAGGAAATAATGGCCCTGGAATTTCGCCGCGTGGTACTTTCCGGACTTTGAATTTTGCGTATCTACGGCCACCAGATGCACGGTTCCTTCAGGAAAATCGCGGAAAACGGCTGAAAGAATGTATACCGCATGCGCAATATCGAAAGGCTCTACGGCGTGCGAAATATCTACAAGGGGTGTGTTGGGCTGGCTGCTCAGCAGGCGCGCTTTTACCGAAGCCACGTAGTGATCGCGGTAACCAAAATCGGATAAAAAAGTAATGATAGGCATAGTGGCGAAACTATATTATGCTTACTATTGTAATATACAAAAGTAGTTTAATATTATTAGATACTGAGTTAAATCAAAGACTTAAATTAACGTAAATAAATTTGGTAGAGAAGGTAATAACACTCGAAAATATTTCCCTGATAGATTTTTTAGGAGTTGAAAATCAAAATATTAAGCAATTGGCAGCTGCTTTTCCGAGTAGCAAGATCATTTCGCGGGGAAACGAAATTAAAATTCAGGGCAAAACGCCCGAGATCACCCAGATAAACGAAATCCTTTCATCCCTCATCGAACATTATCATAAATACGGCAAAATTACGCACACCAGCGTAAACCGGTACCTGGCCCCTGATCTGGATGGCGATGAAGAGCTGATCCCGACTTCGCCGGACGTGATTTTGTACGGCAGCCGCGGCAACGTGATAAAACCTAAAACGCCCAACCAGAAAAAACTGGCTGAAGCGATCGAGAAGAACGACCTGGTTTTTGTGCTTGGTCCGGCTGGTACGGGTAAAACCTACGTGGCGGTAGCCATGGCCGTGCGCGCGCTCAAAAACAAGGAAGTGAAAAAGATCATCATTTCCCGGCCGGTGGTGGAAGCAGGCGAGAGCCTTGGCTTTTTACCCGGCGATATGAAGGAAAAAGTAGACCCGTATCTGCGCCCGATCTACGATGCATTGGAAGACATGATCCCGCTGGAAAAACTGAAGTTCTACCAGGAAAATAAGATCATTGAGATTGCGCCGCTGGCGTATATGCGCGGCCGGACGCTGAGCTCTGCTTTTGTACTGCTCGATGAAGCCCAGAACACCACCCCGATGCAGATGAAAATGTTCCTGACCCGGATGGGACAAGGCGCGAAAGTAGTGGTAAATGGTGACCGTTCGCAGGTCGATCTTCCGAAGAAGCAGAAATCAGGCTTAAGCGAAACGCTCAACATTCTGCGCGACGTGCCGGGCATTGGTTTTGTGGAAATGAAATCGGAAGACGTGGTACGCCATAAACTGGTGAAAGACATTGTGGCCGCTTACGAAAAGTTTGAAGCCCATGCCGTACCGGATTTTGGTCCAGACCGCCCGATCCGCCCGGCTAACCCAGATTACAACGCGTAATCGGTAAGTTTAAAAATTAAAATTTTGTAAATAATTTGAGACCGTTCTTAAAGCTGTAAAAGTTTTCGGAACGGTTTCTTTTTGCTTAAAAAATGCTATGGTTTCCGTACAAAAAACTGATAACGAACAAGCCCTGGAAACGGTATTCCAGATCCGGCAGAAAGTATTTGTGGAAGAGCAAAACGTGCCCCACGAAGAAGAATACGACGAATTTGAAAACATTGCCGCCCATTATTTAGCTTCCTACAACGGCGAGCCGGCCGGCGTAGCGCGGTGGCGCGAAACCGACAAAGGCGTGAAGCTGGAACGCTTTGCCGTACTGGAAAATTTCCGCAACAAGGCAGTAGGCAGCCATATTTTAAAACGCGTTTTGCAGGATGTAAAAGAAGCTCATCCTGGTAAAACCGTTTACTTACACGCCCAGTTCCGGGCCATTCCGTTTTATGAGCGCCACGGTTTTCAGAAAGTAGGCGATCAGTTTACCGAATGCGAGATCGAACATTTTAAAATGGTGCTGCAGGCGTGAATCTAAGAGATTAAAAACGCTATACTTTTAGCCTGAAAAACTCTTTTGTTTAGCCTGAACTTATACCGTGAATTTCTCGCGATCCGATTCAGACAATAAAAAAACGGAACGTAAAATGTTTTCATATTTGCGTTCCGTTTTTTTATGTGCTTCGTTTGAAGTGTTTTTAAGTTTGGGGCAGCCAGCCCAGGGTACCATCGGAAAGTTCTACCAGTTGAAAGGCTTCAAACAAACCCAGTACGGTAAAGCTGGTATGTTTTTTCAAGGCCGCAATCGGCATCGCCGTCAGGGAAGGAAGTTCGGTAAGTTCGGCATCCGTTTTCACGGTTTTGGTTTGCAGCGGTTTGGTCAGGGTTTCGAGATTATCTTTGTGCAGAAAGCCAGTCAGGCCATTGGGTAACTGAACCTTATACCAGGAACTAGTGCCGGCTAAAACCTGCACCGCGGTGCTTTTTGGTAATTTCGCTACCGTTTCCGCTTTGCCTTCTGGCGAATTTCTTAAAACTGCGTTTTTACCAGCAATCCTTGCCCAACTTCCCAAGTGCTTCTCATCTATTTTGAGCGTTGCGGGCTGCTGCGTATTTTGGTAAATGAACGGATAAGGATCTACCGCGCCCTGCCCGAAACTATAAATACCGAAATGCAGGTGAGGCGGCGTAGAGCGGGCGTTGCCGGTGTTTCCAACCAAACCTAGCGTGTCGCCGGGATTAACCTGTTGGCCGGGCTGAACCAATTGCTGCTCCAGGTGGGCGTAATACAAATTCTGGCGGTTATTTACATCGGTAAGCCATACCACTTTGCCGCCACGCGGGGTTTCTGCAACCCGCGACACCACGCCTTTGGCGCTGGCAATGGCCGGCGTACCTTTCGCTGCAAAAATATCCACCCCTTCGTGCCTGCGACTGCCATTATCGCGGTCGGCGCCCCAGAAGCTTTGCACCGCGCGGCTGTCCAGGCCACTTACCGGAAATCCTAATGATGGTTTGGCTTCAATGGTGGTGGTATAGCTGCCGTTGCTCAATAGTTCGGGTTGCAAACGCAATAAGTAAACCTGATCGCTTTCAGCCTGGTAACGTAACTGCAAACCGGTTGTGTCGGCGGCAGCTACATGCGTGGCGGTGCGCGGCCGGCCCGAAGCTGTCTCGAAAAGGTCGAGGAACAGCCTTATGTTTTGTTTGGTGCGCGTGGTTACCAGCACTTCCAGCATTTCGCCCTGGCGCGCCCTGAAAGCAACGCTGGCAGCTGTTGGTTGTTCGGCTTTAAAATATCCGGTTTCCTGGTAAGGCAACTGCACGAGCAAGGAATCCTGTAACGCTTTTTCGCCGGCTGCCATCCAGGTTTTTCCTAGCGCAGTTTGGTGCAATTTCGCTGTCTCCAGGTTCTGCACGTAAGCTTCGTACGGCGTACGTTTCTGAAAAATAGTTTGGGTAAATTGTTTGCCACCGCAACCGGTCAATAAAGTTATTACCAGTAAAAGCAACCACAATCCTGTTTTTATATGCATTTTTCGTTGTTTTCTGAAAGTTCGGTTTAAACAGTTGAAAAGCATTCTCAACGCTGCCATTTAACAATCCGGAAGCCGGAAGCATTCCAATTGTAGTGCAAATCCCGGCATTAAAAATTTCCCGCAGGCTGGAGCTGGAATTTAAAAGCGGCTGGTTTATCTTTTGCTATAATTCTGCGTAGAAGCTCCGGTAACATTTGTGCTGAAAACTGCTCGCTTCCGATGATCAAATGGGCGCCATATCCCTTCGTGCGGATCTCGCTGGCTTTTATTGCCGGCATCCAGCTTGCCCTTAAGTTCGAACGGGCCGGGCATGCTGCGCTTTGGGTTTTTCTGGCGGCTTTAGGCATTTTTCTTTCGCTTTATTTCCTGGCAAAAAAGAGGCGCTCGGCTTTTCTTTTTTCGATTTCAGGAATTGCAGCGCTGCTTTGTTTTGCTTCTGCCGGGTGGTTACTCAACGAGATCCGCACGGAGAAAAACCAGCCTGGCCATCTGTTTCACCAAACCGGCGAAATAACGCATTACACAGGTTTTATAGACGATTTTTTGCTCGAAAAGCCTACCGTTTTTCAGAGTACGCTCCGTTTGCAACAGGTTAAAATAAACGGAAAGTGGCAACCTGTAAGCGGTAAAGTTCAGGTAAGTTTCCGGAAAGAAAAAAGCCTGCAAAGGCCAAAGTACGGCGACGTGCTGCTGATAAAAGGAAGTCCGAAAGCCGTAAATCCGCCGCTAAACCCGGGGCAGTTCGATTACCGCCAATACCTGGCTACGCGCAACATTCACCACCAGCAGTATTTGTATGCCGGGCAGTTCGAAGTAGTGGGGCAGCAGGTAAGCAATCCGGTTATGGCGCTCAGCATTCAGCTGCGCCGCAACCTCGACCTTGTATTTAAGCAATTCGTGCCTTCGCACCGGGAATATGGCATTGCTTCGGCGCTGGTTTTAGGGGTGAAAGATGAGCTCGAGAACGACATAAAAGCTACTTATTCTAACACCGGGACTATGCATGTGCTGGCGGTTTCGGGTTTGCACGTGGGGCTGGTATTTTCCATTTTAAGTTTAGGCCTGAAACGCTTGCGCAATACTGCGTCGCACCGGTTATTTTCGGCGGCAATTGTTTTAACCGTGGTGTGGGGGTATGCGTTCATCACGGCGTTGTCGCCATCGGTTTTGCGGGCAGCGGTGATGTTTACGTTTGTGGTTGGGGCGCAGGTGTTGCAGAAGCGCAGCAATATGTACAACACGCTGGCCACGGCGGCTTTTGCCCTGCTTTGCTACGATCCGTTTTTCCTCTTCGATGTTGGTTTTCAGTTGTCTTTTGTAGCCGTTCTGGCCATTGTTTACCTGGCGCCGCGCATCTATAAATTATTCGATTTTGAAAACAAAGCCGCCGATACTTTCTGGGAAATGACGAGCGTTTCATTGGCCGCGCAGATCGGTACTTTTCCGCTGAGCTTGTATTATTTTCACCAGTTCCCGGTTTACTTTCTGATCTCGAATTTAATTGCGGTGCCGCTTTCAACCATCGTGCTTTATAACGGTTTGGCGCTGCTGGCTTTTTTCTGGATTCCGGGCGTAAATGTGGTTTTAGGCAAACTTATGCAGGGCCTGCTCTGGCTGATGAACGAAAGTATGATGTGGCTCGAAAAATGGCCCCTGGCGCTCCTCAACCGCATCCCGTTTTCGGGTATGGAAGCTATTCTGATCTACAGTTTTATTTTGCTTTTACTTGTGTTTATGGCCCGCCGCAAACTGAAATATTTGGCACTGGCCTGCAGCGTTTTATTGTTGTTTTCCGGAAGCCAGTTAAGCAATACTTTTTCTGGAAACACGAAACCGAAGCTTATTATTTTTGCGGTACCGAAGCAATCGGTCTGGAGTTTTTCGGGTGAAAATGCTACCGTTTTTGCCGATTTGGTTTTCCTGCAAAATAAGCAGGCCATTGCTTTCACCCTGGAACCCGTTTTCCTGGCCGCCCGAACCCGGAACGTACATTACCAAAGCTGGCATAGCAACAATGCGGATAAGATTCCCCAGATCAAAACCGAGGAAATGCGGGTGTTCAGCTGGCGGAGCCTGAAAATATTGTCGCTGGAAAAACCTTTGAAAAATGATCTGCAAATGCCACTGCAGGTAGATTACCTCGTGGTCCGGAATAATGCCTGGATATCGGCTGAAAAACTGCAACGTAATTTCCGTTTTCAAAAGCTGGTCTTCGATTCTTCGAACGAAACCTGGTACGTAAAGTGGCTTTCCAGGCAATTAAAGTCTGCCGCAATTCCGCACCATGATGTAAGCTCGCAGGGCGCTTTCGTTATTCAAACTGAAAAATAAGCGACCTTATTTTCGAGCGAACCTGGTGTTTCAGATCATACTTTTTACGCCGTTTTGCCTACCGTTTTGCGGTGGAGTTCCGTAAAGCAAGGACATTTTCCTGGCCACGATATAAGATCCTGAAATTTATCATGGGGAAAGGATCATTTTTGCCCGCTTCCTGCTGTAAATCCGGCAAGGTTCCTACTTTTGCAAAACCAAACAATAACTGCACCATGAGCTATATCCAATACGAAACCCAGAACCGCATTGCCTACATCACGCTGAACCGTCCCGAGAAACGTAATGCCCTGAATTACGAAGTGGTAACTGAGCTGAAAGCCGCTTTTACGCGCGCCGAAACCGATGAGGAATGTAAAGTGGTGGTTTTGCGGGCCAACGGTGCCGTTTTCTGCGCCGGCGCGGATCTGGAATACCTGCAGCAATTACAGGCCAACACCTACGAAGAAAACCTGGCAGATTCCACGCATTTGATGCAGCTTTTTCTGCAGATCTATAAACTAAAGAAAGTGGTGATCGGGCAGATCCATGGCCATGCCATTGCGGGTGGTTGTGGCCTGGCGACCGTGTGCGATTTTTCGTTTACCGTACCCGAAGCCAAATTTGGTTACACGGAAGTGAAGATCGGCTTTATTCCGGCCATTGTAAAAGTGTTTCTGCTGCGCAAACTCGGCGAAGCCAAAGCCAAGGAATTGCTTTTGACCGGCGATCTGATCAATGCGCCCGAAGCACAGAAGATCGGGTTGATAAACTACGTGGTTTCGGGCGAAGACCTGGAAAAAATCGTTTCAAAATTCGCCCAAAAACTCATTGCCGAAAATTCGGAGCAAAGCATGGCGCTTACCAAAGAAATGATTGCCAGCGTGCAAAGCATGACGCTGGAAAACGGGTTAAATTATGCTGCCGAAATGAACGCCCACGCCCGCGCCACCGCCGATTGTAAAAAAGGCATTGCTTCATTTCTGACCAAAGAAAAACTGAGCTGGTAATTTTACCCGAAACAAAAAAACAGATTGGCGGTTAGGAAAAGTATGTTGATCGGATTAGGAATAACGTTGCTTGTTTTTTTACTGATGGAAATAAAGGCCTGGCTCATGCACAAATACGTGCTGCACGGTTTTCTCTGGAAACTGCACCAAAGCCACCACGCGCCCCGAAAAACATTCTGGGAATGGAACGACCTTTTTTTTGCGTATTACGGCCTGTTGGCCATGCTATGTTTTATCTTCGGTACCGAAAACCTGGACTGGCGTTTCTGGACCGGTGTGGGCATCAGTTTATACGGGCTGGTCTATTTTGTAGTACATGATCTATACATTCACCGGCGGCTCAAAATTTTTGGTAAAACCGGGAACGCCTATTTGAGAGCGCTGGATATTGCGCACAAAGTGCATCATAAAACCCGCGGCCGCGATGGGTCCGAATCTTTCGGCATGTTGTGGGTGCATCCGAAATTCTTCCGTTTGGCTAAACAAAAAAAGTAGTATTTAAAGCAGCAACGTGGCACACTATTCCATTAAAGAACTGGAGCATCTTTCGGGCATTAAAGCGCATACCATTCGGATCTGGGAGCAGCGGTATGCTATCCTGTCGCCCAAGCGGACCGAAACCAATATCCGGTTTTACGATGATGCCGACCTGAAGAATATCCTGAATGTTTCTTTGCTGAACGAACGCGGGTTTAAAATTTCGAAGATCGCGAAAATGAAACCTGACCAGATCTCGGCCGAAATTATGGCGCTTTCCGAAGTGCCCGGCGACAATCAGGGCCAGGTTAATGCACTGATCGCAGCCATGCTGGATCTAAACGAAGAACATTTTGAAAAAGCACTTAACAAACCCATTCTGCAGCTCGGTTTCGAACAGGCTATTTTACAGGTGGTTTATCCGTTCCTGAGCAAGATCGGCATTCTGTGGCAAACCAATAATATCTGTCCGGCGCACGAGCATTTTGTGTCTAACCTCATCCGCCAGAAACTGATCGTGGCCATCGACGGGCAGGTTTTAGCACCTTCTGCCACTTCCGAAAAATTCCTGCTTTATTTGCCCGAAGGCGAACTGCATGAACTGGCGCTGCTTTTCATGAATTACCTGCTGCGTGCCCGCAAGCATCACGTTTTGTACTTGAGCCAGAACCTGCCTTTTGCTGACCTGGTGCGGGCTTTTGAGTATTACCAGCCGCAGCATATCGTAACGGTGCTTACTTCTTTTCCGGAACGGGACCAGGTGCAACATTACCTGGATAAACTTGCGCAGCAGTTCCACCGGACCCGGATATTGGTTTATGGGCACCAGACGCAATATAATTTCTTGAAATTCCCGGAAAACATAAAAAAGTTGCAATTCATTTCCGAATTTATTGATGCTGTTAGCCCTGCCTGAGGGCTGGCTCATTTTATTCTGGAGAAAAGCTCCCTCTTTCGGGTTTGTAAAATCCCGATGCAAGCTTTTGCAGGTTTATTGCCCAGTATCTTCACTTCAAAAGTTTGAAATGTAGATTTATAAGCCCGCTACCGGTTTTTTTTAATATAAATACCTGAAAAAGAGGGTTACGGGCCCTTTATTTCGGAAATTATAGAATCCATTTTGCTTGCCAGACTTCCTGGCTTATCGGTCTTACTTTTTCCAGCCTAAATCATAGCGTTTTCTAAGTTTGTTTTACTTTTTTAGGCAAATCTTCCAATTTTATACTTTTTTTTTTAGGCTATTGGCTAGCAGTTTCACGCTTATCCCCTAATAATTGCCAATTGCTGCAATCCGAGCAAAGATTTATTTCGTTACTCCCTAACCGAAGCGAAGATTCTGCTATGTGGTAGCTCTTCTATGCGCCGAATTTTTTCTTATTTCCACAGGCCTTATATTTTATTTTGTTTAAGTAATGTTTTATAAAATTAAACAAAAATTTGGCTTTATTTTAAATTGTCCGTACAATTGTTTCAGAATGTAAACTTAATTCCTAAACATCATGACTGCCGTAGAATTTACCAACCAGGTTCAGGAAATATCTGTTACGTTACGGCCGGCGGCCATGACGCTGACCCGCGATGCCGACGATGCCCGCGATCTGGTGCAGGAAACCCTGTTGAAAGCGCTTCTGAACCGCGATAAATTTAAGGCCGGCACCAACATGAAAGCCTGGCTTTACACCATAATGCGCAATACATTCATTAATAATTACAATAAAATAACCAAGCGCAGTACCAAAATAGACAGCACCGACTATTTTCAGTATTATACCACCGACGATAGCTTTATTACTTATAACCAGGCTACCGCCACGTTTATGATGGCCGATATAAACCGTGCCATTGCGGGTTTAAACGAAGATTTCCGGAAGCCTTTTGTGATGTATTACATTGGCTACAAGTACCTGGAAATTGCCGATCAGCTCCAGATTCCGATTGGTACCGTGAAAAACCGCATCCATATTGCCCGGAAAGAGCTTAAAAAATACCTGAAAATTTATAGTACAAACTAGGAAACTGCAACGTTCGTTTTTGTTTTCCGTTTAATATTTATTGTGAATTGTTTCACAGAAATTTCTACATCCGATTTAGCTTTCAATTTGCAGCCTAAAAAAGTAATAGTAATTGGGGCCGGTTTTTCCGGGATTTCAGCCGCTACCAGCCTGGCCCGTAAAGGGTACGAAGTAACAGTACTCGAAAAGAATGAAGGTCCGGGAGGAAGGGCGCGGGTTTTCCGGGAACAGGGTTTTACTTTTGATATGGGGCCAAGCTGGTATTGGATGCCCGATATCTTTGAAGCCTATTTTCAGAAATTCGGTCGCAAGCCTGCTGATTATTATGAATTGGTGCGGCTCGATCCTTCGTATACCGTTATTTTTGGCGAAAACGATTTTATGCCGGTGCCTGCCGGCTTGCCTGCTTTAAAGAACTTATTCGAAAGTCTGGAAAAAGGCAGCGGCGCGAAACTGGAAAAGTTTATGCAGCAGGCTGCTTACAAATACCAGGTTGGCATGCAGAAACTGGTATACAAACCCGGCCGTTCCTTCTCCGAATTCCTGGATCCCAGACTGCTCGCCGACATTATGCGGATGGATATTTTCAGCTCGATCCGGAGGCATATCGGTAAATATTTCCGCAACCCAAAGATCGTACAGCTCATGGAGTTTCCGGTGCTTTTTCTGGGTGCCGTTCCGGAAAATACGCCCGCCCTTTACAGCCTGATGAACTATGCCGATATGGCGCTGGGAACCTGGTACCCAATGGGCGGCATGCATAAAATTGTGGAAGGCATGGTGAAGCTGGCGGAAGAAGAAGGGGTGCAGTTTAAATATAACCAGGCGGTGCAGGAAATCGTGCTGGAAAACGGTAGGGCTACGGGCCTGAAAACTGCCGCTGGCTTGCTGACAGCCGATATTCTGGTGGCTGGGGCCGATTACCAGCACGTAGAAAGCAAACTGCTGCCGGAAAAATTCCGTAGCTATACGCCCGAATACTGGAATAACCGCGTTTTAGCGCCTTCTTCGCTTATTTTTTACCTGGGCATAAACAAAAAACTGCAGAATCTGACCCATCATAACCTGTTCTTCGACGAAGATTTCGGGCCGCACGCGCAGGAAATTTATGAGGATCCGGCCTGGCCCAAAAAACCGCTTTTCTACGTTTCCGTGCCTTCTAAAACCGATGATTCGGTAGCGCCGCAAGACTGCGAAAACCTGTTCATTTTAATTCCGGTAGCGCCCGGCTTAACCGATACCGAAACCATTCGTGAAAAATACTACCATTTGGTAATGGACCGGCTGGAAAAACTAACCAAGCAAAATATTCGGGAACACGTAGTTTACAAACGCAGCTACGCGCACAATAATTTTATTCAGGATTACAATGCTTTTAAAGGCAACGCTTACGGCCTGGCCAACACGCTTATGCAAACCGCCATTTTAAAGCCCGGCCTGAAAAGCAAAAAAGTAACAAATCTGTATTATACCGGCCAGTTAACAGTGCCGGGGCCGGGGGTGCCGCCTTCGCTTATCTCGGGGCAGGTTGTAGCCGAAGAGATCGCCAAAGAATATGGATAGTGATTCGTGATTTATGATCAGCGATAAGTTTTCCTCATGAAAAATACATTGCTGATCAGAAATGAAAACCGAACGGAAATAACCGGAGCGGGGTGGTAACTACTTTTTTCGCCCAAAAGTGTACCGATTTACTGCCGGCATTTATTAATAGATCACTGCTAATTACTATTCATTAAACCCTAATCGCCAATAAAAGATGGAGCTTTTTAACCAGACCAGTTTAGAATGCAGCCGCCTGATCACGCAGCGCTATAGCACCTCGTTTACGCTGGGCATTAAAACATTAGATAAGAAGTTCCATTTCCCGATCTACGGTATTTATGGGTTTGTGCGTTTCGCCGACGAAATTGTGGATACTTTCCATGCTTTCAACCGCGAAAAACTTTTTCACGAATTCCGGGAAAGTACCTGGCTGGCCATCGAAAATAAAATAAGCCTGAACCCGGTGCTGCACGCTTTTCAGTTGGTGGTGCATGCGTATAATATCGATCGGGTTTACATAGAAGCCTTTCTGAAAAGCATGGAAATGGACCTGGACGAAAAGCAATATTGCCGCGAACTTTACGATGAATACATTTACGGCTCCGCCGAAGTAGTGGGTTTAATGTGTTTGCAGGTTTTTTGCGAAGGCGATAAAACGAAGTTTGAAAGCCTGAAAGAAGCGGCGCGCAGTTTGGGGGCGGCTTTCCAGAAAGTGAATTTCCTGCGCGATATTAAAAGCGATTTTCAGGACCGCGGCCGCGTGTATTTTCCGAAAGTAAATTTTCACGGCTTCGATAATCTGGCAAAAAATGAGATAGAAGCCGATATTGAAGCTGATTTTGAAAAAGCGTACGCTGGCATTTTAGCCTTGCCGAAATCGGCGCGCATGGGGGTGTACCTGGCCTATATTTATTACCGCAAACTTTTCCGGAAAATAAAAGCCTTGCCGGCATCCCGGATTCTGAACGAACGCGTGCGCGTACCCGATAATGCGAAGCTCGCTTTGCTGCTGGGGTCCTATGTAAGATACCGACTGAATACCATCTAAATGATATTGTTCTTTACTTTCTGGAGCTTTTTCCATAGCGTTTTTGCCGCGCAGGAAATCAATATTCCGGCCCTCCGTCAATTGTTTTACGAAGCCCGCGACAGCGAAAAGAAAGCAGATTTGCTGTTTGAGAAAATAGGGAACTACGGCGGGAAGGAAGGAATTCTGATCGCGTATAAAGCCGGCGCTTATGCCCTGAAAGCCAAATATGGCGCTAACCCGCTGAATAAACTTAAAAATGTGAAAAAAGCACAGCAATATTTTTCGGAGGCAGTGCAACGCGACCCGCAAAACCTGGAAATCCGATTCATGCGCTACGCCGTAGAAGTGCAAACGCCAGATTTTATTGGCTATAGCGAACACGTGAATGAAGATAAGAATTTGCTGCTGAATGGTTTAAGGAAGTTTCCCAATTCGGGATTTACCCTGGAAACCGCTACCATTGCGCGCGATTTTATGCGGCAGTATTGCGAATGCTCGGAGCAGGAAAAGCAATTCGTGCAACAATTAAGGCTATGAGCCCGGCAAAACAAGCAATTAGCTGCAATGTTTCGTTAGTGCATTAAAAACCTACGTGAAAGTTTCAGCCAACAAGGCAACCAATCCGTAAAAATAAAGGTTAATCGGTAAGAGGACATCCGGTGGTTACCAGGGTTTTATGGTTTTTAATTGTTGGCGTTATGGGAATGATTTTACTTTATATCTTTTTGAGCTTCGGAGCCGGGCGCGGCACCACAGAAGCCTATAAAGTTTCGGAATTACGCACGTATTATCAGAAAGCAAGTAAATGTGCCGAAACCGGCCAGTCGTTCCATAAACTAATGGCCCGATACGAAGGCAAGGAACCCGTAATTCTGGGATTTAAAGCGGTTTCGGAAGCAATAATGGCCAAACATGCCTGGGGGCCGTACAGCAAACTGAAGCACCTGAAAAATTCGGCCGCTTTGTTTGATCAGGCCGTAAAATTGGATGCCGATAACCCGGAGATCCGGTTTCTGCGCTACACAGTAGAATATTATATTCCGCGTTACCTCAACCTGAGCAGCCACGTGGAACAAGATAAAATAATGGTAATGAATAGCCTGTTGAAATATCCGAAATCGGGCCTAGATGCAGAATCCTATAAACTGATGCGTGACTTTCTGCTGACTTCCGACCATCTGAATGAAACTGAAAAACAACAACTCCGAACTGTAAAAACCTGATGTATATTTATTTATACCTGAATTTGTTTACCATATTTTTCCCGCTGGCGCTTTCCTTCGATAAGCGCGTGGCATTTTATAAAACCTGGCCGGCATTGTTTCCGGCCATTTTTGTAAACGCTGCCGTTTTTATTCCCTGGGATATTTATTTCACGCAGCGCGGCATCTGGGGCTTCAATCCGGAATATTTGCTGGGAATAAACATTTTTGGCTTGCCTCTGGAAGAAGTGATGTTCTTTTTTACCGTGCCTTATGCCTGCCTTTTCATTTATCAATGCCTGAATGTGTATTTCGGCGAAAGCATTTTTCAGAAACACGCCCGGGTTTTTACCTTCGTTCTGATAGCGTTTTTAGCCATTCTGGCTGCGGTTAATTTGCCCCGCCTTTACACTTCGGCTACGGCGGTTTTCCTGATCGTAATGTTTGTGCTGCATTTTAAATTGTTTGGTTTTGCTTTGCTGGGAAAGTTTTACCGGGCGTATCTGGTGCATTTAATTCCTTTTCTGCTCGTTAACGGCGTACTTACAGCTATTCCTATTGTGTGGTACAACAACGATTTTAACCTCGGCCTGCGGGTCTACACCATTCCTATAGAAGATTCCTATTATTCCATGCTCTTGCTCTTATTGCCGGTTACGGTTTTCGAATTGATCCGGGCGAAACGGAAACATTTAGCAGTAAATACTGTTTAATTAATTAAATTTAACTTTAGACAGACATGCAAAACCTCCGCATACAGATCGATCCCGGTTCCGGCTTTTGTTTCGGTGTGATCTATGCCATTCAGATGGCGGAAGATATGCTGGATGAGCAAGGCTATTTATATTGCCTCGGCGATATTGTACACAACGACGAGGAGGTGCAACGCCTGGAAAAACGTGGCTTACGCATTATCGATCACGCAGCTTTTAAGGACCTTCGTAATGAAACGGTGCTGATCAGGGCGCATGGCGAACCGCCTCGTACTTACCAGACCGCGCTGGAAAATAACCTGCGGCTGATTGATGCTTCTTGCCCGGTAGTGTTAAAATTGCAGAACCGCATTAAGGCATCGCACGATAAAAACGAACAGATCTACATTTACGGCAAGCATGGTCATGCGGAAGTGCTGGGTTTGCTTGGCCAGACGCAAAATGAAGCCGTGGTTTTTGAAAGTATGGATGAGCTTTTGCAGCACGACCTTCCGGAAAATATTACGCTTTACAGCCAGACCACCAAAAGCACGCACAATTTTTATCATGTAAAAGGCACGCTCGAAACCGCCGGGTATAAAGTTGAAGCCAACGATACCATTTGCCGGCAGGTAAGCAACCGCGACAAAGAGCTCCGTAAATTTGCGCAGCAGTTCGATAAAGTAATTTTTGTTTCGGGCACCAAATCTTCCAACGGTAAAGTGTTGTTTAACGTTTGCAAGGAAACCAACCCGAATACCATTTTCATTTCAGCGGTAGATGAACTCGATAAAAACTGGTTTGCACCTGGCGAAAGCGTTGGAATCTGTGGTGCTACGTCTACGCCCATGTGGCTGATGGAGGATGTGCAGCGGGCCTTGCTTTCATTCTGAGAATATTTATTTTATGATCTTGCCGGAAACGCTGGAGTCTTACAGATTCATCTGAAAGCGCTATGGTTTTAAAGCAAAAAACTCTAACCTGAATTTATGGCTGAAAAATACATTATTCCGGCTGAAACCCGCATCGGGCACGTGCATTTAAAAGTGGCCGATCTGCAGCGCGCCATGGATTTTTATTGCGATCTGCTGGGCTTTGAACTCATAACCATGTACGGCGATCAGGCAGCTTTTATTTCGGCGGGAGGCTACCACCATCACATTGGTTTAAATACCTGGTATAGCAAAGACGGCCCACCGGCGCCAAAAAACAGCGCCGGGTTGTTTCATACGGCCATTTTGTACCCTACCCGTAAAGATCTGGCAGCTATTTTCACTCGGCTGCACGACCATAAGTATCCGCTTACCGGTGCTTCCGATCACGGCGTTTCCGAAGCCTTGTACCTGAACGATCCGGACGATAACGGGGTGGAACTTTACTGGGACAAACCGCGCGAGGTGTGGCCGAAAAAGGCGGATGGCAGCATTGATATGTACACCCGTCCGCTGGATTTGCAGGGTCTGTTAAGTACCCTGAAGTAATTTATCTGAAGTGAGTTTCCGGAAGAAATATACAGGTGTTTTTATTGCGGCATTAATCGTAGCCGGCTGGTTTGGTTTACTGACTTTTTCGCTGCAATTCCCTACCGTTTTTACCCGGCCGTGGCCGTATATTTTGTTGCTGCTGCAAACCCATTTATACACGGGTCTTTTCATTACCGCCCACGATGCCATGCACGGCGTAGCGGCTCCCGGCAATAGAAAGCTGAATAATTTTATTGGTTTTGTGTGTGCGCTGCTGTTTGCTTTTAACTGGTATCCGCGGTTGCTGCCCAAACACCATCAGCACCACCATTTTGTAGCTACTGAAAAAGATCCTGACTACCATGGCGGTAATTTCTGGCTCTGGTATTTTAGTTTTCTGAAGCAGTATATTACCTGGCCGCAAATGCTGGCAATGGCCGTTACCTTCAATCTTTTAAAGTATTTCTTTCCGCTGGAAAACGTGGTTTTGTATTGGATGCTGCCTGCCATTTTCGCCACGTTCCAATTGTTTTATTTCGGTACCTACCAACCCCATAAAGGCGAACACGAAAACAAGCATAAATCAACTACCCTGAAACGAAATCACGTCTGGGCTTTTGTAAGCTGCTATTTTTTCGGTTATCACTACGAGCACCACGATAAACCTTTCCTGCCCTGGTGGAAATTGTATCAGGAAAAAGATCTGCTAGCCAAGCAAAAAGTCGTTCCTAAACAACTTTAGAATAATTTCGGCTGATCGTATTCTAGTTCTGTAACGTTAAAGCGGGCGTACGGGTGTTCCTGTCCGTTCATGATCCAGGCGCCTTCAGCTTTAGTGGGCACTAAAACGCCATTAATTTTACGGTAATCGCTGTATTTTCCAATCCAGCTTTCCAGGTTAGTATTGCCCAGGTAACGTTTGGTTTCAAAGGAAATTATCTCGCCGGATGGATTGAAGCGGACTTTATAATTTAATTTCAGATCGTTGTATTGATAGGTTAAATGGGCTGTTTCCGCGTCTATTGGCCCCCATTTTAAATTGGGTGATGGCAACAAATTAGTAGGAAACCAGGCGCTTTCGCCCAGCCATCGGAGCAATTCGCCCTGATTATATTTTTCGCCTTTGGCATTTACAATTCTAACGCTGGATAATAATTTTACTGAAAGACTGCCATTCCCGTTCGTTAATTTATCGGTAGCAGTGAACACCGATGTTTTGCCTCGCCATACAAATCCCGGATTCTGAGTTGTGAAATACTGCTCTCCGTTAATATCCATCCAATCTTTCTCCAGATCAGATTTAAACTGCCCATTATGCTTTAGGCGTACATAGCTGATATACGTTTGTCCTTCCGGCAAAACCAACCGGAAATACCGTTGTACTGGTGCTGGCAATCCCTCCAGTTGCTGGTACGAAAATCGTTTATGAGAAATTTGGCCTGAACTGGCGAACAGACCGCTTACTTCATCCCGGAATTGGTTTGCTGAGATTTTCCGGCTTAACAATAACCCGAGTCCTAGAGCGCCAAAAGCTGTGGGAATTAGAAATTTCAATTTCATGTGAAAGACGAAATTAAATCATTCAACACTTTTTACCATTCCATTTTTTCGCGGAGGTTTTTAACCTGGGTGCAGTGATGTTTTCCGTGCCAGGCGTATACATGGGCAGCCATTGCTAAAGGCGTTACGCCCGATTCCGGGTGATTGAACGTGCGTTTCCATTGCTCCGGCGTAAGGTTATCCAGCAAAAGTACCCAGCGCAGGTGCAAGGCATCCAGCAGATCCAGCGAAATCTCTACGTCGCCTTGTGCATCGGGCAGTTCGGCCCAGCGGGCTTCTTCGTAAGGTTTAATGGTCGGGTTTTCTTCGGTCAGCGCCAGTTTCATACGGATATAGGCATTCATGTGGCTGTCGGCCAGGTGGTGAATGACCTGGCGTAAACTCCAGCCGCCGGGCCGGTAAGGCATATCGAGTTGTTCATCCGAAAGCGTAACCACGGCAGCGCGTAATTCACCCGGCATTCCGGCAATCGCATCGATCGCCTCACGGAGACTGGCTTCGGTTAAAGGCTGGCTGCGGTCGTATTTGCCAATGGGGTAGCGCAGTTTTTCCTGTTCTTCAGGCGTTATATTTCCGGTGCTGTTCATCGTTTCAGGAACTTAGGTTAGCAGTTTATGACAGGAGGGAAGTTAGGGTTTTTGTACTTGAAAAGATACCGTTTTTCCGGGAAAATTTTAATTAAAAAAAGCCCTCCGCTTTTTTAGCAGAGGGCTTTCGTTCTGGGGTTTCTGTTAAGATTAATGTACGCCTTTATCTTTTTTGCAGCAATCGTCGAGCTTGTTATAAGCTTTTTCATTGGCAACCGCTTCATCTGCATCGTAGCCGAGTTGGTTTACGGCAGTGCGCAGCGTTTCTACATTGGTTTTGTCGGCGCGGTATTGTACTGTTAACATCTGCGAAGCAACATCAAGCTCAGCTTTCTGCACGCCTTTTTCGTAGGCCATGCCCTTTTCGATGGTTGCTTTACACATGTTGCATACCGCGGATGTTTTGATCTTGATCGATTCCGTTTTCTTACCTTGTGCCTGCGCGTTCAATCCAAAAATCAGGAGGGTAAAAGCGGTAAAAAGTACTTTAAACGTTTTCATTTCTTTTAATGGTTAATGATTAATGAATATTGATTAATTTTTTCAGTCATTCCGGGCTTGCAAGGAATCTGTTACAGCAAATTCTGATCTGATAATTCCTGCTGTTTTTTCCAGGATGACGCAATATGTGAATTTTTCTATATTATCAAACAATCGAACATTCCTAGCCCGAACATACGAATATCGTGCCTTATTTCAGTTTGTAACGCAGGCCGGCATAAATTACCCGGCCTGAAATCGGCCCCCAGACCATGCTGGCATCAAATCCATGGCTGAAAGGCTGGTCGGCGTTCATGATCGGGTCTTTTTGTTTGAAATTCAGCAGGTTTTCACCGCCCACATAAATATCCCAATGCTTGAAGCTGCGCGTTACCTGGCTGTTTAACACCGAAAAAGGGTCGGCAGTTCGGTTTGTTTCCACGTTTCCGGCATGATCGGCAATGGTGGGTAAACTGCGGTTGCCAAACCATTGCACCGTAGCGTCAAAACGCCATTTATCGAAAGCGGTCGCGTAGCCGGCGTTCACAAAGAACCGGTTTTTCGGGTTCATCGGCCGGTCCATGAGTTTGCCTTCATAGCTGCTTTTAACATCGAAATATTTGTAAGCCGCTTTTACATCCAGCCCTTTGGCCAGTTCATACTGCACTTCTGCCTGGAAACTGTTAGAAAAAGAGCGGCCCTCTAGGTTCGTGAAAATTACGGCTTCCGGTACGCTGTACATATCGGCAACTACCTGGTTTTGGAACGTGGTGTAGTAATAATCGGCAATGAAAGTACCCGGTTTGCCGCCCAGCGTAAAGTATCTCGTGAAACTTCCGCCTGTATTCCAGGCTTCTTCGGGTTGCAGTTTTTCCTGGAAAATAAAGCGCCGGGAGCTCACCAGCGCGCCGCTGTTCTCCGCGATCGGGTTGGCTACTCTAAAGCCTTTGCCGCCGGAAATCCGGAAAATGTTGTTCGGGTTCAGGTCGTATTTTACGTGCAAACGGGGCGTGAAAACCGTGCCGTACAGGTTGTGAAAATCAGTGCGGGCGCCGGCTACTACCGTTAAATTATGCGCGTTATTGTACGTGTATTCGCCGAAAATTCCCGGAATATATTCCTTGCGCGTCATTAGCGTATCTTCAAAATTCTCGCGCAGGTTTTCGTGGCCAAAGCTTGCGCCTAACTTATAGGTATGCGCCGTAGTGCCAATAGCCGATTGGAAAATGAAGCGGGCCAGCGCCGATTGCTGTTCGCCGTCGTAATTCCGGAAGCCGTATTCAGAATCGAATTTATGGTTGCTGCCCGAAAGGATCAGGCCCAGGCTTTCATAGGGTTTGTTTTTGGAAGTAAGCGAAAGTTTGGTATATCCGGAAACGCGGTCAGTCAGGCTTTCGGTGCCGTAATTACCGGAAGCTGCCCCGCTGCCTTCTTTATAGGAAGTTTGCCCGCCAATGCGGTTTTCTCTTAACGCATTCAAGCCAACTTCACTTACAAACCGGCCGGAAGTGTATTTCCACTTGTTGTATACGTTGTATTGCGTGCCAAGCGGCTGGTCCATAAAACCATCGTCGTTTCGATCTACGCGGTTGTGCAATTGCGCGGTGTGCAGCATTAAAACGGTACTTAATTTCTCCGAAAAACTGTGGCCTACGTTCAGGTTCGCATCCCATTTGCCCAGGTCGTTGCCGTAAAGGTTCACAAACACGCGGTCGGCTTTTTCGGGGTCTTTCAGTTTCACGTTCACCTGCCCGGAAATAGATTCGTAGCCGTTCAGAACTGAGCCGGTACCTTTAATAATATCGATGTTATCAATATAGGTTCCGGAAAGATAATTGAGGCGGAAAGGGGTGGCCAGACCTTGCAGCGCGGGCACGTTATCGGTGGTTAAAAGCGTGTACGCACCATCCAGGCCCAGCATCTGTATCTGCTTCGCGCCGGAAACGGCATCGGTGGTACTTACTTCTACAGAAGCATTGGTTTCGAAGCTTTCAGCCAGGTTGCAGCAGGCCGATTTTTCGAGGTCGCGGCTGGTGATGATCTCGGTTTTGATCGGCGTTTTAGCATCGAAACGGTCTTGTTTGGCGGTAATCTCCACTTCCTGCAAACTGCCGCTTTCTTCCAGGTAAACCCTGAGGAATAACTCTTTTGGTTTTACGGTTATGGTATCGGGTTTATAGCCGATAAAGCTGATAACCAGTTTGTTGGTTTGGGTGGAAAAGGGTAAGGTAAAAGTCCCTTTGCTATCGGATAAAGTACCGGACGTGGTGCCGGCCCATACCAGGCTCGCGCCCGGCAGAACCGTGTTTTTATCGCTTCTGTCAAAAACCTGACCGTTCAGGTTCTGGGTAAAAGCAACGGCGGGAAATAATAATATTAAAAGCAAGCCGAAAAGCGTTTTCCGACTTTTTAGAGCTAAAATCATAGCGTTTTGAAATTTAAAATTCAGAAATAAAATTTTGGCAGATCCGGTTTTCCGGAAAGGCATTTTTATTCAGAATTTTAAACTAAACGCGCAGAATATGCAGGGAATAAAGCAGGTTTTTGCCGTAAAGCGGCGGACTGGAATTGGCGTAGGTTAGTACTTCCTGCTGGGTAACTAAAACGGTAGGGAAAACCGGTAAAAAAGTGGCTTCCGGCGCGATCCAGACAAAGGCGAACTGGGTTAATTTTTGCTGGGCCGCCTGCTCTAACTTGTGCTGGTCTAATTTAAATTCGCAGCATTTCTTTTTGGCGACCGGTTTTTCGGAAGGTTTTTCGCAGTCAGTTTCGCCGTGCGAAGCGCAAGGGTCTTGTTTGTGTTCGTAGCTCAGCATTACCTTGCCGCTGATCAGGCAGATATGCTCGCTCATCGTCAGGCCCACGGAACCCAGAAGCACCGCGAGGCTAAGCCACAAACTAACCGATCTTTTAAGCAAGGTTTTCATTTCTACAAATATACGATTTTTCCGGCAGAATATTTTATGGCCGCTTTGTTAATTGGTTTACGTTACAAAGGTAGTTTCGGGTGAAAGAGATACGTTACAGATTTCGCAGTTTGTTTTACAGAATTTCCTTTATCCGGATTCTTCCTAGGTTCAGGCTTATTGTAAAACCGCCATTCGATATCTTTGGTACAAAATGGTAGTAACCGCCTAAAGTTAGTCCGGCAAAACGCAAAGGTAAAAACATAGCTTCTGCCTGAAGGATAATGCCGGGTTTGTGATGAGTTTTAACCTCATAACCGAGAACCTGATAAGTTCCGAAGAAACCAAAGTCTGCGGTTCGCTGGTGAACGGAAATTGGTTCTTCATATTTAGTATAACTTAAACCGGCAAAGGCCTGAAACTGCAAAAATTTATCAAATTGTTTACGTTTCCCTGCGGTTAAAAAATATGATCCAATAAAATGCTCCGGCACCATATTGATCCGGTGGTTATCTTCTTTCCATTTTTGCGAAGCGGGCTGTGTATCGGCGAAAGAGCTACTAAATAATCCGCCCCGGACCAATTTGTTTTTAGGTAATGCGGCTGTAAGATGTAACGAAGCATTTGCTCCTGTTGAAGCCATGTTGGTGCTATTTATAAAAGAGCCTCCAACACCTAAACTCAAATACAACTGCTGCAGTTTTCGCTCCTGCTTCATTACCGTTTCAGTTTGGGATTTCGCCGAAAAGCTTAGCAGCGAAAGTAAAAGCAGGGCAAGCGGACGCAGTATTCTCATAGCCTGACATTTTTATTACAGAAGCAGCTAATTTAATATTTGTTATTGAAAGCGCTACTATTTTTTTTGCTTTTGTTACAAATCGCTGCTTTCCCCACTTTTCCCCACCGCCGGATTTTTCCTCCACTTTACCCCACTTTTTAAGTCGTTTTTGATAGTGTTTTGTCATTTTATTTGCTAATATATTGAAAAACAAATAGTTGTAAATAAAACGCTATGCTTTTTAGCGATAAAACTAAAAGAGTTTGCTTCCGGATTTTAAAAACCTAACCTCTGTAAATGTGGATAACGTGGATAAGTGGGGTGGATAACCATAATTTATCCACAAAGTGGTAAAAAGTGGGGAAAAGTGATGCTTCGTTTTTAGCGATTGTGTACTTTTGTTTACCTCTTAAACTAAGGGGTGAAGTGTGTAGTTACTGTATGAATTTTTTATCCGGCGAATACGAGTGCAAGCTTGACCCTAAGGGCCGGTTGGTTTTACCTGCGAAGATAAAAGCTAACCTGCCGGAGGCGTCGGGTAACCAGGTGGTGCTGACCCGCGGGTTTGAGCCATGCCTGGTACTGTACCCGAAGCAGGAATGGAAAACCATTTACGACCGGGTAGCCGCTTTAAACGAATTCAACGAAGAGTACCGCCAATTTCAGCGGAATTTCTTTCGGGGCAATACCGAACTCGAGCTCGATAATACCGGTCGATTTGTTTTGCCACGTACCATGCAGCGCTACGCCGACATAGAAAAAGAAGTAATTATTGTGGGTTTAGGCAACCGCGTGGAGATCTGGAACCCGGAGAAATACGAGGACTTTTTAATTAAAGACCAGCAGCAGTTCTCCAACCTGGCCCAGAAATTCCTCGGCGACCAGCCGGCCCCGCAACAACCTGTTATATAAGTATGGCTTACCACAATCCTGTTATGCTCAGCGAGTCGGTGGAAGCCCTCGCTATTCACCCCGCCGGCATTTATGTAGACGTAACGTTTGGCGGCGGCGGGCATTCGGCCGAAATTCTGAAACACCTGGAAACCGGTAAACTCTACAGTTTCGACCAGGATTCGGATGCCGAAGCGCAAAGCGAAAAACTGGAAGGTCCGAATTTTCAGTTCGTGAAAGCCAACTTCCGCCACTTAAAGAAATTTTTGCGGCTTTACGGCGTGAAACAAGTGGACGGGATTCTGGCGGATCTCGGCGTTTCTTCGCACCAGTTCAACACCGCCGAAAGGGGTTTTTCTACCCGTTTCGAAGGCCCGCTGGATATGCGCATGGATACCGACGCGCCGCTTTCTGCTAAGGAAATTATTGCTACCTATTCCGAAGAGCAGCTGCACAAAATTTTTGGCATGTACGGCGAAGTGAAAAACGCCAAAACCTTAGCCCAGAATATTGTAGCCGCCCGCAACGGTCAGGAAATAAATACCATTGCCGAATTTAAAAAAGCCATTGCCGGCTGCACGCCCAAAGGCAAAGAAAATAAATACCTGGCCCAGGTTTTTCAGGCGCTCAGAATAGAAGCCAACGACGAAATGAAAGCCCTGGAAGAAATGCTGCTGCAGGCTGCCGAAGTATTAAAACCGGGCGGACGTTTGGTAGTGATCTCCTATCATTCGCTGGAAGACCGCCTGGTGAAGAACTTTATTCAGAAAGGCAAATTTCACGGCGACGTGGAGAAAGACTTTTTTGGCAACGAAATAAAACCGCTGGAAGCCGTGGTGCGCAAAGCCTTAACGCCCAGTGCCGAAGAGCTGCTGGAAAACAACCGTTCGCGCAGCGCCAAACTCCGGATTGCCACTAAAACCGGCGAGCTGAAATTTGACGAGAAAAGCAAAAAACGCTAGGGTTTCCGGGTGAAAAACTAAAAAAAAAGCAAGCGGGAAACCCCCGCTTTTTTAGGCGATAAGAATTTTAGAAGAAGAAGAGAGATGACTTTTTAAGCTGAAAACACTACCATTTTTCCTGTAAATAAAGGCGGAGAATTGTCCGTTTCCGGTGGGGGTAGGAGCTCCCGGAAAAAGAAACGCTCCGGCTTTGGTTCCTGAAATATCTGTTCAGGATGCTGCGCGGAAATAAAAAGCCCTTCCCGGTTTACCGGGAGGGGTTCAGGTAGAAAAGCTGGCAAAAACGCTATGGTTTTAGCCCTAAAAAGTAAACAAGTTTGAATAGATTTTAACCTGAAATGGCTGTAAACACCTTAAAACCGAAACAAAAAGCTGCCCCGCGCGCCAATACCATGCGCCCGCAGCCCAAGCCGAAGGTAGAGGAAACTCCACGGTCTAAGGGTACCAGTATTTTCCACCTGCTCGAGCGCTACACTAACATGGATGCCATCTTCCGCGATGGCCTTCCGGTAAAATATTTGCCGCAGGTTTTGTTTAGCATGGGCGTAGCGCTTTTTTACATCGGCAATACCCATTATGCCGAAAAAAGCATCCGGAAAATAGATAAATTAAAAATTGAGACCGAAGACCTTCGCGCCGATTACACCACCCTGAAATCGGATTATATGGAAGCCAGCAAGCAAAGCGAAGTGGCTCGTAACGTGTTGCCTTTGGGTCTGGAAGAAAGTAAAACGCCCCCTTACCAGGTAATTGTAAAAAAAGATGAATATTAAGAAATCCATTCTCACGCGGGTGCGGGTGGCCTTTTTGCTCATCGCCCTTTTTGCCTTTGCCATTGTTGTAAAGGTTGGCCGCATTCAGTTTGCCGACGGCAACAAATGGAAAGCCATAGAACGCGAACGCCGGTTCGTGTACCAGCCGGTTTACGCCACGCGCGGCAATATCTTTTCCGATAACGAAAGCATCCTGGCTACATCCTTACCTTTTTACCGCGTAGCCTTCGATCCAAGCATTGCCGATAAAAAGATATTCGACGAAAAAATAGATTCGCTGGCGTTGTTGCTCTCGCGGTTCTACCAGGATAAATCGGCGGAAGAATACAAGCGCAAGATCAAGAATGCCCGCCTGAAAGACCGCCGATACGTGCGTTTGAATAACCGCCAGATCAATTACCAGGAGAAAAAAATGATGGCCAAATGGCCCATTTTCCGCAACGGTAAAAATAAAGGCGGCGTGATCTTCGAGAAAGTAGACAAGCGTTTCCGGCCTTTTGGCATGCTCGCGCAGCGTACTATTGGCTTTATAAATGAAGATAAGAACGGGGCCGGCCTGGAATATACTTACAACAACAAGCTGGCCGGGAAAGATGGCGAAGCGCTGTTTGAACGCATGGCCGGCGGCAGCAAACAGGTTTACGACGGCACCGAAGTAAAACCGCTTCCGGGCTACGACATTAAAACCACCATCGATATCAACCTCCAGGACGTAGCTGAAAATGCCCTGGAAAAAGCCTTGGTTGCCCACGATGCCGAATACGGTTGCGTGATTTTGATGGAAGTAAAAACCGGGGAAATTAAAGCCATTGCCAACTTAGGCCGTATTGCCGAAGATGTGTACATGGAAAACTACAACTACGCCGTTGCGAATCAGGGGCTTACCGAGCCGGGTTCTACCTTTAAGCTGGCCTCCATGATGGCTTTACTCGAAGATTCCAACATGCAGTTAACTGATTCGGTAGAAACCGGTAAAGGAAAGCAGAAATTCGGGGGCGTGCTCATGACCGATTCCAAAGAAGGCGGTTACGGTACCATTACCGTGGAAGATGTTTTTGCGAAATCTTCGAACGTGGGTATCGCCAAGCTGATAGAAGAGCAATTTGGCAACCAGCCGCAGAAATACATAGATTATCTGCAAAAATTCGGTTTGAACAGCACGCTGGGTTTTCAGTTGGCCGGCGAAGCCAGACCATATATTAAAAAGCCTACGGACAGAAGCTGGAGCCGCACCACCCTTTCGCGGATGAGCATTGGTTACGAACTGAAAATTTCGCCGCTGCAGACTTTAACCTTATATAATGCCATTGCCAATAACGGGGTAAAAGTGCAGCCGATCATTGTAAAAGAAACGCGCAAAGCCGATAAAACCATAGAGCGCTACCAGGCAAAGGTGCTCAACGAAAAGATTTGTTCCGACGAAACCCTGAAAAAACTGCGTCAGATGATGGAATCGGTAGTGGAACATGGCACCGGTCGGCACGTGAAAAGTCCTGATTACAAGGTAGCCGGCAAAACCGGTACCGCCCGTAAGATTAAGAACGGAAAATATATTAAAACGTATTCTACGTCCTTTGCCGGCTATTTCCCCGCCGAAAACCCGAAATACAGCTGCATTGTGATCATTGATAGTCCGCAGCGCGCCGCCCAATACGGAGGAGATGTGGCCGCACCGGTTTTCCGCGAACTTGCTGATAAGGCTTACGCCCGCGACCTGACCAGCCACAAACCGATGAGTGCCCGCATTACGCCGGACACCAGGTCGTTGCCGGTGGTAAAAGCCGGTAGTCAGGATGAACTAAGCCTGATCTGCAACCGCCTGGGAATCAGTAATCACCCGGTAGGCAGCAACATGGAAGACGAATGGGTGAAAGCCGATTCGCAGAACCGCTCTTATAACTGGAAACCCAATAAAGTGATAACCAACCGCGTGCCCGACGTAACCGGCATGACCATTCGCGACGCACTTTATTTACTAGGAAACCAGGGACTGAAGATCCGCAAACTCGGAAATTCGGGCCGGGTGCAAAGCCAGTCGATACCGGCGGGTTCGCCTATTCAAAAAGGAAGTATCATTACCATAACTGTAAGCTAATGCCCAACCTGCAGGTTCTCTTAGAGGGAAATCCGGAAGTCATTCAGGTGCTCGGCAATGCCGGAACCGAAATTCAAAGCCTCACCATGGATTCGCGCCAGGCCGCTCCGGGTGTGGCTTTCTTCGCTTTGCGCGGCGTGCAAGCCGACGGCCATAATTTTATTCCGCAAGCCGTAGCTGCCGGCGCTTCAGCCATTATCTGCGAAACGCTTCCTGATAACGCTGAAAAACTGGCCGAAAACGCTACCATAATTCAGGTGAAAAGTGCGGCTGCGGCCCTGGGTTTTATGGCCTCTGCTTTCTATGGCGAACCATCCAAAAAACTGAAACTGGTTGGGGTAACCGGCACGAACGGTAAAACCACTTGCGTAACGCTTTTGCACAAACTTTTCCGCGAACTCGGTTATTCGGTTGGCCTGCTTTCAACGGTCCAGAACCAGATAAACGAAACCGTAATTCCGGCTACGCACACCACGCCCGATGCCATTACGCTGAATAAATTGCTGGCCGATATGGTAAAAGCCGGTTGCACGCATTGCTTCATGGAAGTAAGTTCGCACGCCTTAATTCAGCACCGCGTTACCGGCCTGGAATTCAAAGGCGCCGTTTTTACCAACATTACCCACGATCATTTAGATTACCATGGCACGTTCGACGAATACATCAAAGCCAAGAAATTATTCTTCGATCACCTGAATAAAAAAGCCTTCGCGCTGGTTAACGCCGATGATAAACGCGGCGCGGTAATGCTGCAAAACACCAAAGCCGAAACCCACGAATATTCCTTACGGAAAGCCACCGAATTCAAAGCGCGTCTGCTCGATAATTCCATTCAGGGTTTGCACCTGGAAATTGACGGCCACGAAATTCTGTTCCGTTTGATTGGCACGTTCAACGCCTATAATATTCTGGCGGTGTATGGCGCAGCCGTTTTACTAGGCGAAGATAAAATCGAAGTGCTGACCGTGCTTTCCAATTTAACTTCCGCCGCCGGCCGTTTCGATTACCTGATTTCCGATTCGCAGATCACCGGTATTGTAGATTACGCGCACACGCCCGATGCTTTGGAAAACGTGTTGAGTACCATTCAGCAAATAAGAAAACCGGAGCAGAAAATTATTACGGTAGTAGGTTGTGGCGGAAACCGCGACGCGGCCAAACGCCCGGTAATGGCCGAAATTGCCTGCAAATTCAGCGATAAAGTGTTGCTCACTTCCGATAATCCGCGCGACGAAGAGCCGCAGGAAATTCTGAACCAGATGCAGGCCGGCGTAAAACCAACCGAACTCAGAAAAACGCTATCGATTATTGACCGAAAAGAGGCTATAAAAACCGCCGTTGCTTTGGCCGATGCGAACGACATTATTCTGGTTGCCGGCAAAGGCCACGAAACCTACCAGGAAGTAAAAGGCCAGCGCTCGCCCTTCGATGACAAGCAGGTGCTGCGCGAGCTGTTTACCTTGCTTGGAAAATAAATTGTTAAATGGTTTAATTGTTGAATGGTTGTTTTTGAAGTTTTTACTAACAATTTAACCATGCAACAATGCAACAATTAAAATAAAAATGCTCTACTACCTATTCGACTATTTAGACAAAACTTACGACATTCCGGGTTTAGGGGTGTTTCAATATATTTCCTTCCGGGCAGGGGCAGCTGTGTTGGTGTCGTTGCTTATTGCCATGATCTTAGGTGGTAAATTAATAGAAATGCTCCGCCGCATGCAGGTAGGCGAAAGCATCCGCGACCTGGGTCTGGAAGGGCAGCTGGAAAAAAAGGGCACGCCAACCATGGGCGGTTTTATTATTCTGGCGGCCATCGTGATTCCAACGTTGTTGTTTGCCAAACTTCATAATACCTATATCATCCTGATGCTGGTTTCTACGATCTGGCTGGGTATTATTGGTTTCCTGGATGATTACATTAAAGTTTTCAGAAAAAATAAAGAAGGTCTGGCCGGTCGCTTTAAAATTATCGGGCAGGTTGGTTTGGGGTTGATTGTGGGTTGTACGCTGTTCTTTTCCGAAGACGTTACCGTACGGCAATACATTACCGCGAAAGGCGCCGCTGCGGCCGATGCCGTTTCTTCGGTTTCCTACCAGGATGTGCGCAAAATGGTAACCACTATTCCGTTTGCCAAAAACAACGAACTCGACTACCACAAATTCTTCAGCTTTGCCTCGCCGGTTCTGGGTTCTTTTGCCCGTTTTCTCTACATTCCCCTCGTAATTCTTATCATAACGGCGGTTTCGAACGGCGCGAATATTACCGATGGCATCGATGGATTAGCCGCCGGAACTTCCGCAATCATTGGTACCACGCTGGCAATTTTCGCCTGGGTTTCGGGTAACGCCATTTTTGCCGATTACCTCAATATCATGTTCATTCCGAATACCGGCGAGCTCGTTATTTTCTGTACCGCCTTTGTGGGGGCCTGCGTGGGCTTTTTGTGGTACAATTCTTATCCGGCGCAGGTTTTTATGGGCGATACCGGCAGTTTATCGATCGGCGGTATTATTGCGGTGCTGGCTTTAATTCTGCGGAAAGAACTTTTAATTCCGGTGCTTTGCGGCATTTTTCTCATCGAAAATTTATCGGTAATGCTGCAGGTGAGCTACTTTAAATACACGAAGAAAAAATACGGCGAAGGCAGAAGAATTTTCAAAATGAGCCCGCTGCACCATCATTACCAGAAACTGGGTTACCACGAAGCAAAGATCGTTTCCCGCTTCTGGACCGTGGGTATTATGCTGGCCGTTTTAACGCTGGTAACTTTAAAGCTTCAGTAAGAGAAATTGTTGATTGCTAATTGCTGATTGTTAATTGAAAAAATGATCGGCAAATTCAGGAATCAGATTTAAACCACGATTTTGGTTAAATGAAATCAATCAACAATTAACAATCAACAATTAGCAATTAAAATGAAAATAGCAGTTTTAGGTTCGGGGGAGAGTGGGGTAGGCGCGGCGCTGTTAGCGAAGGCGAAAGGCTACGACGTTTTTGTTTCGGATATGGGCCCGATCAAGCCGGAATACCGGGTGCAACTGAAGCAGGCCGGCATCTCCTTTGAAGAAGGCATGCATACGGAAAGCCTGATCCTGGACGCAACCGAAATTGTGAAAAGCCCGGGCATTCCGGAAAAAGCGCCTTTAATTAAAAAAGCGTACGAAAAGCAGATCCCGGTACTTTCCGAAATTGAATTTGCGGCGCGGTACTCCAAAGCGAAATTCGTTTGCATTACCGGTACCAACGGCAAAACTACCACCACGCTTTTAACTTACCATTTGCTGAAAAGCGCCGGTTTAAACGTAGGCCTGGCCGGAAACATCGGAACAAGTTTAGCCAAGCAGGTGATTGAAGATGCCTTCGATTATTACGTGCTGGAACTGAGCAGTTTTCAGCTCGATAATATGTACCGTTTCCGCGCGCACATTGCAGTATTGCTCAACATCACGCCCGACCACCTGGACCGTTACGAGTACAAAATGGAAAGCTACGCGGCCTCCAAACTGCGCATCACCCAGAACCAGCTCGAAGGCGATTATTTCATTTACAACCAGGAAGATCCGCTTATATTTCAGTTCTTCAAGCCCGCAGTTTTTGCCGGCCAAACCATACCGTTTTCGCTCGAGAAAAACGCGCACAGCAAAGCCTGGTTCGAAGGAAAAAATATCGTTTTGGGTTTTGCGGCCCAAAGCCCTACCGTTTCCACTGAAAACTCACCTTTAATCGGTAAGCATAACCAATACAATTCCCTGGCAGCTATTTCAGTGGCGAAGCTTTTAGGAATTTCGGTAAACCAGATCGAAACGGCGCTGGCTACTTTTAAAAATGCCGAACACCGCTTGCAAAAGATCGGCGAAAAAAACGGCGTGCTTTGGATCAACGATTCGAAAGCCACGAACGTGGAAGCCGTTTGGTTTGCGCTCGAAGGCATGAAACAACCCATTGTCTGGATCGCGGGCGGCGTAGATAAAGGTAACGATTACGAAACACTGAAGCCTTTTGCTCAGGAAAAAATCAAAGCGCTGATCTGTTTAGGTAAAGAAAACGAAAAACTGAAAACGTCTTTCGGCGGCATTGTTCCGGAAATTAAAGAAACCCAAAGCGTGGAAGAAGCCGTGGAAATGGCGCAGAATTTAGCCCAAACCGGCGATGTGGTTTTGCTTTCCCCGGCCTGCGCGAGCTTCGATCTTTTTAATAATTATGAACACCGCGGCCACCGCTTTATGGAAGCGGTACGGGAAATAGCCTTGAAAAATTAGTTTAGAATTAAGCGTTGGCGTGAAGAACTGAATTTTAAACGCATAACGAAATAAAAAACGGTAGCAAAACAGGAGGGAAAAGTATGAACGAATTGAAATTGTGGCTCCGCGACAACCTGAAAGGCGACCCGATCCTTTGGGGGATTGTGATCGCTTTTGGATTGATCAGTATACTGGTGGTTTATTCGGCTACCGGTACGCTGGCGTATAAAAAAATGGGCGGCAATACGGAATATTTTCTGTTCAAGCACACCGGTCTTATCTTCGTAGGGCTGGCATTTATGTGGTTTGCCCATAAGCTCAACTACAAGTATTATTCCCGCATTTCGTTGCTGGCGCTTATTTTATCGGTGCCCTTGCTGCTTTTTACCTGGAAATTCGGTTCTAACCTGAACGAAGCTTCCCGCTGGATCATGATCCCGGTAATTAACCAGACCTTTCAGCCTTCCGATTTAGCCAAGCTGGCGCTTATCTCGCACCTGGCTAGTATGTTAAGCAAACGGCAGATGAATATTACGGCCATTAAAGAAACCCTGATCCCGCTTTTACTATGGTGCGGCGGCATCTGCGGGCTTATTATGCTTTCCAACATTTCTACGGGCTTACTTTTATTTGCTACCTGTATGCTACTCATGTTCATCGGTCGCGTGCCTATGAAATACATTCTGATGCTGGTGGTGGTAGGCGCAATTTTTGGCAGCGTGGCTTTGGCCGTTGGTCAGCGGATGGATACGGCCATTAGCCGGATCGAGAAATTCATGGATAAGGACAAGCCGGTATTTCAGCTGGAGCAATCTTATATTGCCATTGCAACCGGCGGCGTGGTGGGCAAAGGTCCGGGCAATTCCGATCAGCGTAACTTTCTGCCGCACCCTTATTCCGACTTTATTTACGCCATTATTATTGAAGAATACGGTATTGTGGGCGGCGCGGTAATTCTGTTTTTATACCTGGCGCTGCTGTATCGTGGCATGATTGTGGTAGCCCGGAGTTCCGGCGCTTTCGGAGGCCTGCTTTCGGCGGGGCTCAGTTTCAGTCTCGTTATTCAGGCCATGGTAAACATGGGGGTTGCGGTTGGTTTAGGTCCGGTTACGGGTTTACCATTGCCGCTGCTGAGTATGGGGGGAACTTCCCTGATCTTTACCGGTATTTCCATGGGAATTATTCTCTCGGTAAGCCGCAACGAAATGGAAGGGAATCTGCCGAAAGAAAATTCGCTGCCAAAATCTAAACCTCAAGCAGAAAACGTATTGGTACATGCCTGATCCGATAAAAACTTACCGATTGATCATTAGTGGCGGTGGCACCGGCGGGCATATTTTTCCGGCCATAGCCATTGCCAACCGGTTCAAACACGTTTTTCCGAACGCCGAAATTCTTTTTGTAGGCGCTAACGGCCGCATGGAAATGACGCGCGTGCCCGAAGCGGGTTATAAAATTGCCGGCCTCAATATTGCCGGTCTGCAGCGCAGCCTTACGCTTAAAAACCTGAGTTTTCCTTTCAAGGTGATCAACAGTGTTTTAGCGGCCAAAAAAATAATTAAAGATTTTAAGCCCGATGCCGTGGTGGGCGTAGGTGGGTATGCGAGCGCGCCGGTTCTGTTTGCAGCCACTTCGCAGAAAATTCCGGCCCTGATCCAGGAGCAGAATTCGCACGCGGGTATTACGAATAAATTGCTGGCCAAACGGGTTCATAAGATCTGTGTGGCATACGAAGGCATGGAAAAGTATTTCCCTTCCGAAAAAATTGTTTTAGCCGGCAACCCGGTGCGGCAGGATATTATCGGTTGTGCCGCAAAGCGCGCCGAAGCAATCCAGTTTTTCAGCCTTGACCCGCATAAAAAAACGGTGCTGGTTATTGGCGGAAGTTTAGGCGCACGCACTTTGAACGAAAGTACGATCCAGAGCCTTAACAAACTGATCAACGCCGGCTACCAGCTCATCTGGCAAACCGGCAAAACGTATTACCACACTGCCGTTGGCCAAACCACGCATTTAACCGATAAAGGTATCCGCGTTTTCGAGTTCATTAAAAACATGGACCTGGCTTATGCTGCCTCCGATCTGGTGATTTCCCGAGCCGGTGCTTTGTCAATTTCGGAACTTTGCCTGGCCGGAAAACCAAGCATTTTAGTGCCGTCGCCGAACGTAGCCGAAGACCACCAGACAAAAAACGCTATGGCTTTGGTGCAAAAAAGTGCTGCCGTAATAGTGAAAGATGCCGAAGCCAGCCACATACTTTACGAAGTTGCTTTGGAACTGATGCAGGACAGTAAAAAACTCCAGGAACTCAGCGCAAATATTGAAAAACTGGGGAAGCCCAACGCCGCCGAAGAAATAGTAAACGAACTGGTCAGGCTGCTTTAAGTTCGTGTTTTCGAATGTTCGAGGTTCGAATTTTCGATTTTAATATTAAAGCTCAGCGGAAAAACTTCGGGAAAAACGCTATGGTTTGAGCTCGAAAAACTGCTTACGGAATGCACGTTTCGAAAATTCGAACCTCCAAAATTCGAACACTCGAAACAAAACGCTATAATTTTTAACCTGAAAAGTACCTGGTAAAGCTGCACATCGAACAATCGAAAATTCGAGCTATCGAAATACGAAAAGTAGAACAACCGGCCAACTGAAAAAAAACTATGGAACCAACAACCAACAACCAACAACCAGCAACCAATTATAAATACATCTATTTCCTGGGAATTGGCGGAATTGGTATGAGCGCTATTGCGCGCTGGTTCAAAGCGAACGGCAAGCCGGTTTGGGGTTACGATAAAACCGAAACCGTGCTCACGCAAAACCTGAAGAACGAAGGCATCGAGATCCATTTTGAAGATAACGTTGCACTGATCCCGAGGGAAGTACTGGAAAATAAAACGGAAACGCTGGTAGTGCTTACACCCGCCGTGCCGCAAGACCATACCGAACTCAATTTCTTCCGCCGCGAAGGCTACACCATAAAAAAACGCTCCGAAGTGTTGGGCATTATTACCGCCAGCGCTTACACCATTGCCGTTGCCGGCACCCACGGAAAAACCAGCACCAGCAGCATGGTGGCGCATTTGTTGCACGCAGCGGGCGTAGATTGTTCGGCGTTTTTAGGCGGCATTTCCGTGAACCTGAATTCGAACCTGGCCATTGGCAAAGCCGAAAAAGACGGAAAACCAATAGTGGTAGTGGAAGCCGACGAATATGATCGCTCTTTTTTAACCCTGCACCCGGATATTGCCATTGTAACTTCTTCCGACGCCGACCACCTCGATATTTACGGCGACAAAGACCAGCTTATTCATTCGTTCCAAGATTTTATCAGCCAGGTTAAACCCGGCGGAACGCTTATTCTAAATAAAAACACCGATCCGCGCCTGACCGAAAAAATGCAGCCGGGCGTAAACCTGATCACGTATGCTTTAACGCAAGGCGACCTGAAAGCTTCAGAAATTAAAGTAAGCGGCCGCACTTTTGGGTTCGATCTGGAAAGTGTGGATAAAAATATTCCGGATCTGGCCTTAAATGTGCCCGGTTTTCACAACGTAGAGAATATGTTAGCCGCTATACAGGCTTGTCTCATCCTGAATGTGCCGGAAAACGCTATCCAAAACGGGGTAAAAACCTACAAGGGCGTAAAACGGCGCTTCGAATACGTTTTTGAAAATGAAAGTAAAGTTTACATCGACGATTACGCCCATCATCCCACTGAAATTGAAGCCTTTGTCCGTTCGGTTAAAGCGCTTTATCCCGGCAAAAAACTGAAGCTTATTTTCCAGCCGCATTTGTTTACCCGCACCCGCGATTTTGCCAATGGTTTTGCTCAAACTCTGAGCCAGGCCGACGAAGTGGTGCTGCTGGAAATATATCCGGCCCGCGAAAAACCCATTCCAGGAATTACTTCAAAAATTCTGCTCGAAAAAATCAATTCTTCGCAAAAAACATTGCTGACCAAAGAAGAAGTCTTGCTAAATTTGCAGTCCGATAAAAGCTGGGATGTACTGGCCACCGTGGGTGCCGGCGATATCGACACCTTGGTGCAGCCGATTAAAAATATTTTAGAAAAACTTTAAAAAAAACCTTGGCAATGCCATTGAACCGTAAAATAAAATCGCTAATTTTTGCCTTCTGTTGCGTGGCGGTTTTTGGAGCCTTGGTAGTTTTTGCCGGCGAACGCCAACAACAGAAAAACTGCGAAAAAGTGAATATTGCTATTGAAAATGAGTACAATAATTACTTTATTAGCGAAAAGGAAGTTTCCGAACTTTTAACCAAAGACGGAGCTGAAAAAATTGCCGGCCTGAACCGCAGCGAGATAAATCTGAAAAATCTTGAAATGCGGATCAAAGCCCATAAATTTGTAAAAGATGCCCAGGTATCGCGCGATCTGAAAGGAAATTTAAAAGTTAGCATTAAGCAGAACAGGCCTATAGCAAGACTCATACACGAAAACTCCGACAACGATGTTTACATCGACGATGAAGGAAACATTCTGCCGTTATCGGAACGCTTTACCGCCCGCGTAATTCCTATTACCAAATCGGTGCAATCTCCCGCGCTTAACAACGCATTTTTTCAGGACTCCGTAGGCCAGGCTTACCTGTCCCTTTTGCAGTTTATAGACCACGATGCGTTCTGGAAAGCGCAGCTTGCCCAGATGCACATTGAGGCCGACGGGAAAGTAACTTTTCAGCCTCAGGTCGGCGACCAGAAAATTGAATTCGGCATGCCGGAAGACATTGAACGGAAGTTTAAAAAACTGATGATCGTTTATAAACAGGTGCTGCCGCAAATGGGCTGGGCCAGATATAAACGGGTTAATATAGAATTCAATGATCAGATCATTTGTGAATAAAATACAGCTATGCAAAACGATAAAATAGTAGTAGGCTTAGATATAGGAACAACCAAAATTTGTGCACTGGTTGGCCGCAAGAACGAATACGGGAAACTGGAGATTCTTGGGATGGGAAAAGCCGTTTCGGAAGGTGTAGTAAGAGGAATTGTTAGCAACATCGATAAAACCGTAGATGCCATTAAAAAAGCGATCCGCCAGGCGGAAGAGCAAAGCGGCATTAACATTGGCGTAGTGAACGTAGGCATTGCCGGGCAACACATAAAAAGTTTGCAGCACAACGGCAGCATTACCCGCGCCACGGTAGATAATGAAATTACCCTGGAAGACGTGAACCGTCTGACCAACGACATGTACCGGCTGGTAACTCCGCCGGGCTCGGAGATCATTCACGTAATGCCGCAGGATTATAAAGTGGATTACGAAGAAGGCATTATGGATCCTGTTGGCATGAGCGGCGTGCGCCTGGAAGGGAACTTCCACATCATTACTGCGCAGTCTAATGCCATCAACAACATCAATAAATGCGTAACCCGCGCCGGCCTCGAGATCGATAACCTGATCCTGGAGCCGCTGGCTTCTTCTATGTCGGTTTTGAGCGATGAAGAAAAAGAAGCTGGCGTGGCACTGGTAGATATTGGTGGTGGTACCACAGATTTAGCTATCTTTAAAGATAATATTATCCGTCACGCAGCGGTGCTTCCGTTTGGCGGCAACATCATTACTTCCGATATTAAGCAAGGCTGCATGGTGATGCAAAACCAGGCCGAAGCTTTAAAAGTGAAGTTTGGTAAAGCCATAGCCGAGGAAGCCTCTGAGAATGAGATAGTTTCCATTCCGGGCCTGCGCGACCGGACTCCGAAAGAAATTTCTTTGAAAAATCTTGCTTTTATTATAGAAGCTAGAATGGAAGAAATTATTGAACTAGTTTATTCAGAAATTGTTCGGTCTGGGTACGCCAATAACTTAGCGGCAGGAATCGTGATCACGGGTGGTGGCGCGCAATTGCAGAATCTGGTGCAGCTTACCGAGTACCTTACCGGTATGGATGCCCGCATCGGGTACCCGAACGAGCACCTGGGCAAAAGCAAGATCGATGCGGTGAAAAGCCCAACGTATGCAACATCTGTCGGGCTGGTTCTGGCAGGTTACCAATCGCTGGACGACCGCATGAACCGGTACCTGGAAAACCGCAACGATGAGGGCGTACGACGTGAAGAACCGCGCAGCAATGCGAAAGCCAGCAGCACTAACAGCGGCGGCGGCGGTGATTTCTTCAAAAAGATCATCGACCGAACCAAAGGTTTGCTGATCGACGATTTCGACGATAAACAACAGAATTACTAATTTACTTTTTTAAGCGGCAATCATTATGAGTTTTTCTCCTTCTTACAAATTTGACGTTCCTTCCCAGTCAAAGTCAATCATTAAAGTGATCGGCGTGGGCGGCGGTGGCAGCAATGCTGTGAATCACATGTTCGGGCAAGGCATTAAAGATGTGGAATTTGTAGTCTGCAATACCGATGCTCAGGCTTTAAAAAGCAGCTCGGTTCCAAACAAACTGCAGATCGGCATAGACCTTACCGAAGGTTTGGGAGCAGGCGCAAATCCGGAGAGAGGCAAACAAGCTGCTATTGAAAGCAAAGAACAGATCCGCGAATTACTGGGCACCGATACCAAAATGGTGTTCATTACGGCGGGTATGGGCGGTGGTACCGGAACCGGCGCTGCTCCGGTAATTGCCAAAGTTGCCAAAGATCTTGATATCCTGACCGTGGGCATCGTAACTGCGCCGTTCATGTTCGAAGGCCGCAAAAAACGCCAGGCTGCCGATAACGGGATCAAAGAACTTTCTGACAGCTGCGATACCGTACTTGTAATTCTGAACGATAAGCTGCGTGAAATTTTTGGCAACCTGCCTATCCGTTCGGCTTTTGCCAAAGCGGATAACGTATTAACCACGGCTGCAAAAAGTATTGCCGAAATTATTACGGTAACTTCCGAAGTAAACGTAGACTTTGAAGACGTGAAAACGGTAATGAAAGACTCAGGCGCCGCCGTGATGGGTTCTGCCATTACCGAAGGTGAAAATCGTGCTCTTCGTGCCGCCGAAGAAGCACTTTCATCGCCGTTACTCAACAATACCGATATTCACGGGGCGCAGAAAATTCTCCTTTCTATTATGTCTGGCGACCAGGCGGAACTGGAAATGGACGAACTGACCGAAATTACTGAATATATCCAGGAGCAGGCTGGGGAAGAAGCCGAAGTTATTTTCGGCCACGGCATCGATCCGGAACTGGGCCAGAGCATCCGCGTAACGGTAATTGCTACCGGTTTTGCCCGCGAAGGCAACAGCATTGTACAAATGCCGGCTATTAAAAAGATCATGGAAAAGGAAGCAGCAGCTCCGGCCCCGCAGAACGATATTTTTAATACCGATTACAACATGGCCGCCGAAGCGCCGGTAAAACCAGTTACGCCGCCACAACCAACTTATACGCCTCCGGCACCGCAATATCAGGCACCAGAACCGGTACGTGCGCCGCAACCACAGTATGTGCCACCTGTACAGCAGCACCAGCCTCAGCAAGTGCAGCCGCAACAGCCAATGCCACAGCAGCCACAAGGCCCGGTTTCGCAGCCAGATAACATTTTTGCAGAACCTGTTCCAAACCGCGTGATCTATGATTTAGGCGTAAGCCAGGATGTAGTGAATCACGATATGCCGAACCTGGGACATCCGCAGCCGCAGTATCAGCCACAAAATGCGCCGATAGCGCAAACCGTAGATATTTACGAAACGCAGGAGCGTATTCCAAGCCTCGATGAGCGCCGCCGCCGCCTGCGCCAGTTAAGCAGCGAGATCTCCAGCGATGCGATCAAGGAAAAACTGGAAGTGCCTGCTTATCAGCGCCGGAACGTAGTTTTAGAAAACGTGGTGCCTTCTGCCGAACGCAATATTTCCCGCTTCAGCCTGAACGATGACAACGAAATTTTAGGCGATAACCGCTTTCTGCACGATAATGTAGACTAAAACGGTATCGTTTTAAACATAAAAAGTAAAGCCTTCCGCATTTGTGCGGAAGGCTTTTTTTTGTTCATATTTCACCTGAAAATCAGGTAAAGGGTACGAATGCTTAACCCGATAATTACAAGACCAACCACGATCATGAGTTTTTGCGCCGGAATCCTTTTGCAGAGGTAGGCCGAAAAGGGAGCCGCAATTACGCCGCCGCCTATTAATCCTAAGATCACGTTCCAATCTGGTATGCCCATAAAAATGGTGAAAACACTGGAGCTGGATAAGGCTACGAAAAACTCGGCTAAATTCACAGAGCCTATAGCGAAGCGCGGGTGTTGTCCTTTTCCTAATAACGTGGAAGTAACCACCGGGCCCCAGCCACCACCGCCAATAGCGTCGATAAAACCACCGGCCAGACCCAGTATGGATACATTCCTGATCCCGCTTTCTGGTTTAATAATGCCAAACGCCTTTTTAATAATGAGCAATCCAACTACGATCAGGTACATGGCAACAAATGGTTTGATAATTTTCATATCGACCGTACTTAAAAGTAAAGATCCGGCAACAGCCCCAACTACGCCCGGTAAAACCAGCTTTTTGAAAAGGTCGCGGCGAATATTGCCGAATTTAATGTGCGAAAGACCTGAAACACCCGTAGTGAAAACTTCGGCTAAATGCACGCTGGCACTGGTTATAGCCGGCGATACTCCAAAACTCATTAAAAAGCTGGCTGCACTCACGCCATAAGCCATACCCAGAGCGCCATCAATTGTCTGGGCCAGAAATCCGATCAGCAGAAATTTGAGAAACTCTTTTTCCAGCAAATTCGCAAAGGCAATGTGAAAAGACCATTCGCCGTAGATCTTTCGAAAGTCGTGGAAAAGCAGGATCAGGAGCGTGAAAAAGAGCAGACATACCAGGGTTAAAACCAGCCATTTTATAAAAGGCGGCAAGCGGTAAAGGTCTGGTTTCGTTATCATCGGATTTTCAGGCGCCGCAAGTGGCTTCGTAAGTTCATTTAACGATTAATTCCGGAATATGGTAAGGCGTTTATATTCAAATGGTTGAACCTGGTTGGTTTTTATTTTTGACTTTATGTTGTGGAAGCGCGGCAAAACGCTATAGTTTCGGACTTAAAAAGTAAGGCTTGCAGCTGGTATGTAATTTTTGAAACTCGTTTGATAATTCAGTCCAAATTTTTCCCTTAAACCTCCGTAAATCCGTATGGGTGCTTTAAGTTTAACCTATTTTGACTTTTCCTGCTTCTAAGCCTGGATTTAATATGAGCAACAACAAGAATTTTGTTTCCGAGCCCCGCGTGATTTTAATTGGTGCGGGCATTATGAGTGCTACCCTGGGGGTGATGATGAAAGAACTGGTGCCAGACCTGACCATCGAGATCTTTGAGCGCCTGGACCGGGCTGCTGCCGAAAGCTCCGATGCCTGGAATAATGCCGGCACCGGCCATTCCGCTTTTTGCGAACTGAATTACACCCCTGAACTTCCTGACGGCACCATTGAAATAAGCAAAGCCGTTAAAATTGCCGAAGCATTTGAGATCTCCAAGCAATTCTGGGCTTACCTGATCAACAATAATAAACTCTCCCTGCCCGATGCCTTTATCCGGAGTGTGCCGCACATGAGTTTTGTGAAAGGCGAAAAAGACGTTCATTTTCTGCGCAAACGTTACGATGCCCTTACCCGCTGCCATTTGTTTAACGGCATGCAGTATTCCGAAGACCCGGTTATGCTGGCCAAATGGGTGCCGCTTATTATGGAGGGCCGCAGCAATGCCGAGCCGGTAGCCGCCACTTGCATGGAACTCGGCACCGACGTAAATTTTGGGGCCCTTACGCGTTGCATGTTCGATTACCTGATAAAGGCCGGGGGCGTGAATGTCCATTTCGGGCAGGAAGTGAGAAGATTGGATCAGGAAAGCGATGGCCGGTGGCGGGTGCGGTTAAAAGACATGGAAACCGGCGAGCGTAGAGAAGTGAAGAGTAATTTTGTGTTTATCGGCGCCGGCGGCGGAGCTTTAGGTTTGCTCAAAAAATCGGGTATTCCGGAAGGAAAAGGTTTTGGGGGTTTCCCGGTAAGCGGGCAGTGGCTGGTCTGCAATAACCCGGAAATAATCGAAAGGCATCATGCCAAAGTGTACGGCAAAGCTTCGGTAGGTGCCCCGCCCATGAGCGTACCCCACCTGGATACGCGCATTATTAACAATCAAAAAGCCTTGCTTTTCGGGCCCTATGCAGGGTTTTCTACTAAATTCCTGAAACAAGGCTCTTACTTCGATCTGCCAAAATCCATTCACTTAAGCAACTTGAAGCCCATGCTTTATGCCGGGGCCCGCAACCTGGAACTTACCAAATACCTGATCGACCAGGTGCGCCAGTCGCCGGAAGATCGGCTGGAGGCTTTGCAGGAATATTACCCGAATGCGCACCTGGAAGACTGGGATCTGGAAATTGCCGGTCAGCGGGTGCAGATCATTAAAAAAGATGTAGCTTTGGGCGGAATTCTGGAATTCGGAACGGAAGTGGTAAGTGCTGCAGATGGTACCATTGCGGCTTTGCTTGGAGCCTCGCCGGGCGCATCTACCGCCGTTTCCATCATGATCACCTTGCTTTCGCGCTGCTTTCCGGATCGTTTTCATTCTGAAGCAACCCAGACCCGGATCAGGCAAATGATCCCGTCATACGGCCGGTCGCTGGCAGAAAATGAACAGTTGCTGGAAGAAATAAGAACGTTTACCAGCAGCGTTTTAGGTTTGCAAAGCGTGGAATCGAAACTTTAAGGTTCGTTTGAAAACGCTATGCTTTCAGGCTGAAAAAGTGAAAAGCTTCCGGCAGAAACCGGAAGCTTTTTTTATTTGGTTAAAAGAAACTGTAAGCAGTTTGCTGCGCTAAAACGCTACCGTTTTCTGCCTTAAAACCCGAAGCCCGAATAAGGAATGATCTTTCGGAAGCCAAAGGAGGCGGTTAAAAATCAGTTTCGCAAAGACCTGAATCCCGGGAATTAGCTTCAGGAAAATTCCTGAAAAGCCTGTTTGGGAAGGTTAATGAATAGTTGGCACGCCTTTACCCAACCTGCGGAACCCGATCTTCGGATAGGGCCAACCGCCAGCATAAAATCGCCAGGATAAAAGTTAAAGGCGTGGCAATGAGCGTTTCCAGGGTAGTTTCGGCCGCTAAATTGCCCAACGTGTTCAGCGCGAAAACGGCTACAAACGCCCAAAGCAAAACGTTTATCAGTTTTATTGGCACGGGCGCTGCCAGCAACCTGCCTTTCAGCAGCACCAGACCGATCAGCAGCAAATTGATGGCAATGGAAACGCTTTCGAAAACGTACATTTCTTCAGCAGTTTGCAGCTTGCCGCCCCAGACGTATTCGAAAGGCACGAACCCCAGCAGTACGGCGGCATGGAATAAAATGATCAGGCTGTTGATTACCAGTACAATAATAAGTGCAAAATGAAACGGTATGTATCTTTTCAGGTAACGGTTCATGCTTGAGAATTAAGAAGGCCTGAATTTAGCTGGAATATAGGAAGAAGCAAGCAGAAGCGGTTTTCTTTTTAATATCAGATTGCAATCCTGGTAATTATTTGGGGCTGTTTAATGGCCGGCGGCGTTTCATTCAGGAATTTGAATGCTCTAAAAGCAAGAGGATGAAGCTCTGAGGATGTTTTTACTGCGTTTTGCCGGGGAATTGTGTAAATTCAAGGTTGTAAGGCTGATCTTGTATGAAATTTTTTATCTTCTTATTAATTCTTTTTCCGGCGTTTTTTCCAGCCATTGCCCAGCAACTGATTCCTTACAACAAAGCCGGGAACTGGGGCGTGGTAAATGCGCAGCGGGAAACTATAATTCCGCTACAATACCAGGAAATAGAGCTGCGTGGCGATTTTATTATGGCCCGGAAAAATACCGGCACCGATGTTTTTAATACCCAGGGCAAACAAATAGCGGTTATTCCGGGAAAGTACGTTTACCTCGCCACTGTAAAAGGTAAGCAAGCAGCTATTATGCCCATGCCCCAGGGCGTAGAAGTCCGGTATCTGGATGGGGAAGTGGTGGTGCCTATTGGAACCTACGAATACATCCGGGCGGTACCGGGCGGCTTCGAGATCATGAAAAACGGCAAATACGGTATGGTAGACCACAATCTGAACGAAGTGCTGCCGCCGGTTTACAAGGAAATCCAGAACTACGAAGGTTGGATCGTGCCGTTTAACGGTAATACCACCCAAACCATACTGAGTGCCAGAACCCTGAAAAAAGTGCCTTGTAAGTTTACGGTAAACCGGATGGATTTCTGGGAACGCGGCTACTTTGTGACCGATAAGCTGGGGCTGAAAGGTCTCACCGATACGCTTTGCAACGAAATTGTACCGAATAAATACAAGTACCTTTACGTAGGCGACCATATTATTCATGCCCAGAAGCTAAACGACCGGCACGACCTGTATAAGAAAAACGGCAAAAAGCTGCTGAAAGATGAAGTGCTGAAGTTTGAGAATACACCAGCGTATTACCTGGTCAGCACCAAAAAGAAAACCTACTTCTTCAGTAAAAGCCTGAAACTGCTGCGGGAAACCACTTTCGACCACGTAAAGCCTGGCGATGTTCAAGGCTTGTTCTACGCCAAAAAGGGCAATCAGACCGCCGTGATCGATTCTACGGCCAAAATCATTTACCCTTTCCGGAAAGAAGGTTACCAACAAGGTTATGAAAACTATGCCCTGGCCGGGCCGCTGCGCGGGTTTTATTCGAACCGGTTTATGCAGCAGGAACTGCCTTCCGATACCATGCGGCTCATTTTCCGGAACGGGCAGGAAGTAACAGTAAAAGTGCAGGGCCGTTTTTTAGGCATGCCGGAAAAGAACCGGATTGCCGTTATAAGGGGCGAGAAAATTGGCTTCGTGGATTTTAAGGGCCGCGAGGTAATTCCCTTCGTTTTCGATTACGATAAAAAATACGAGCTGATGCATTATGGCATGGTGCGCACCTATACTTTCGAAAATAACGCCCGGGCGCTGATGTTTCAAAATGGCAGTAATGTGTTCATCGATACCACCGGTGCCGTTCTTAAAGACCTGCAACCTGAATTAAGAAGCTACCACAAACCTTTCGCAAACGGGTATAAACTGGTTTACGCCGGCGAGCCATTTAACCAGGTGGGCATTGTAAATGCGCAAGAGGAGTTTGTGGTACCGCTCACCTCAGAGCCGATCCAGTTCATGGCCGACCAATTTCTGGTAATGAGCAAAAACCAAAAGAAAGCCCTTTTCGACCTGAACCTGAAGCAATTGACCGGATACAAATACGACATGATCCATAATCCGCGGCTGCCAGGCTTATTGCTCGTTTCGCGCGACGGGAAAACGGGTTACATTAATTTTCAGGGTGAGGAGTTTTTCGAATAAAAAGGATAGCGTTTTGGCATTCGAAACGCTATCCTTTCTGCCTTAAAAAGTCGGTGAGTTTTAAAGGTTAAGCCAGCTATCTTAAACGTTTCCCGCAACTTCGGCAGCGAAGCTTTTCCCATGCCGTGAAATTTCAGAACATCTTTTTCACTTAATGCTGAAAGCTGCTCTAAAGTGAAAATGTTGTTGTTTTCCAGCGCCCGCCGCGCCGGTGCCGATAAGGTAGCCAGAAAGCCGGCTTCCGGTTTGCTTTCCTTATCGCAAACAGGGCAGGTGGGACAATCGGAAGATTTGTAGAATTGATGTCCGTTAGGGTAGGTTTTTAATTGCGGCGCTTTCATCTTATTTATGCTAAATTCCGGGCGATCCGGAAACCAAGGTCGTCAATTTTAAAGGCAGTAGGATGACTGCGGCGGCGGTTGGTGGCCAGAATGCCGCGTGCCTCATCGGCCCAGCCGCCACCCCGAATGATGCGGTAGGAACCGTAAACCTGCTCGTCGTAAATATCGGAGCACCATTCCCAAACGTTGCCCAGCATGTCGTACAAGCCCCAGGCGTTGGGCGCCTTCAAACCAACATCGTGCGTGCTGCCGGCGGAATTTTCTTTGTACCAGGCAATTTCATTTAGTTCACCGTATCGGTGTGCAGTAGTTCCGGCTTTGCAGGCGTATTCCCATTCGGCTTCGGTGGGCAGGCGGTAACCGTTGGCTTGCGAATTAAACGTAATGTTTTCTAGGTTGGCGGGAATTTCGTAGCAGGATTCTAGTTTTTCCTGCGCGGAAAGGGCGTTGCAAAACTGCGCGGCTTCTACCCAGGAAACGTTTTCTACGGGTTTTTGCGGGCTTGGAAAGGTGCTGGGGTTTTGCTGTATCACGGCGGCATAAAGCGCCTGCGTTACCGGAAATTTCGCCAGCAGAAAGGGTTGGATGGCTACCGTCCAGGTTTGTTTTGTCCGGTCGTCACGCAGTTCGATCTGGCCGGCGGGGATGGGGGTTAGGTGGGTTTGGAATGTGAGGAGCAAGGTTTGGAAGCCTTTTATATGATTAGGTTTTTTGTAATTGGTTGATTGCGAAGCAAATGTAAAGTTGCGGTTATCTAAAGTTTATTTCCCTTGTCATCATATACGTTTCCATGATCATCAATCCATTTTGAGCTAAAATTTTCATATCTTCTAAAGCTTTTAGGATCAGCTCCTTCTAATACTTTAGTTTTATAATAGACATTCCTTTCATCTTTCCAGAACCAAAGGTAAATTTTCTTAAATTCTTTAGGATTTGCACCAACGATTATTTCCTGCTCACAATAAACATAATTTTTATCCTTTGAATAATTATCCATGAAGCTTGTTGAAAATAACTCGAAGCTTTCAGGGTCTACATTCTTACTTTTGAAGAAATTTCCATAGAAAATTATCTTATCATTAACAGCAAGAACATCTTTATTGATAATTCTAATTTTATCAAAAGTATTAAATTTCGTAGTTCTTAATTCTGACTTTCCCCAATCCGATCTATAGTATAGTGTATTTTTATCTCTTAGATATTCCTTATTTATTACAGTTAAATCTTGAGTTACAGGCTTGACCCCAATAAATTTGAAGCCTAAGTTAACATATAAGGAATCTTTATCTGTAGCAAACCACCTGTTTATAAAATTAAATGTAGTTCTATCAACATTTAATTTCTTTCCTTTATGATAATAAAAGAATTTATCTCTTGACCAAGTTCTCCCTAAAGTATCAATATCTAAATACTCAAAAGTAGCCGCATCTACATCAGGAATAGGTTTAAGAAATTCCAAATCGTAAGTATAGGCGTAGTTTTTATCTTTAGGAATATCTTTTTCGATATAGAAGGATTTATAATCAACTCGAGTCTGCCTTATGCCTTTGTAGTAAATATAAGATTTATCTTTTGCGATAGCCCCATCCAAAATTTTAAATGAAAATAGTTTTGCATTAGACCTTTTCATACCTAATTCAAACCAATTTCCCTGATTGGAGTAAATTATTCCTATCGGAGAAATGAAGTAAGAATCTGACTTCTCTCTATTAATTATAAATCCTGGAGCACAAGAAGTTAATACTAAGCCTAATAGCAAATAAATGATTTTTATCAACTTGTTTACAAGTTTAAAATAGTTACTTTAAATCGAATATCCGGTTTATTTTCAAAATAATCTACACTTTTCCACCCCAAAACGCTATCGTTTTCCTCCTAAAGATTTAGCTTTCCACCGGAATGCCTAGCAAATAACTGCTTTTGGCTTTGCCTGCTATAATGCCTTTTTCCCACTTGTAGTTTTCTGTTTCTAAGCCTTCCAATAAGATATCCAGGTCATTCATGGTATAAGTCCGGGCATTGGAAACCGCCCCGTCCCAGGCAAAGAAAAACGGGATAATGGGAATGAGGTAGGTAAAAATCAATTGCTGCCAGGTAAGCGGCCGGACAAACGGGGTGATAAAAAAAGTCATGATGAAATTCAGCGGAAGGGCGATCCACCACAACAGAATCGGGAAACTATTATCGCTTATTTCATAGATGCAGATGGGTTGTTTGCTGACTACGGCATTTTGCAAAATGCTCCGGCCCATGGCTGGCGTCATGTGGTGAAAACTGCAGATCATGGTCCGCACCCCAATTAGGTCGGTGGGTACGTTGGTCGCATCGATGGGGGTGGTTATGTATGAGATCTGATCACCGCTTTCCTGATTGACTTTTGCCGCCAATTCCTTGTTGGGATACAGGTCGGTTAAGGTTAACGTAAGATTTCTTAGTTCCTGGTCTGTTTTTAAGATCCTGGTTACTTCTATCATGGCGCCGCCGCTTCCGGAACAAAGATCGATGATGGCAGGCCGGGAAGAGGCTTGCAGCGCTTTCCGGATCAGCCCGGCCAGGTTTTGGTTGGTGCCTAAAATATGGTGCATCACTACCATCAGCCGGGTTAAGCAGATCCTTATCCAGTTTGGGAACCACGCGAAGTCTTCAAATTCAAACAGGTGAATCCTTTTCATTTTCATTGTTGGTTTTATCTTTTATGAACGCCGGATTTAGGCAAAACCTATTTCCCGGAAAAGAAGAACTGCCTTTTCCGGTTATAAAACGGTAGGGTTTTGGCCGCTAAAACTACTCAAAGCTAAACTCAAATTCCGACTTTTCCTGCCTGGCTTTTCTCATGGCTTCGTTTGCCCGCAATTCCACTCTCCGGATCTTTCCGCTGATCGTTTTCGGCAGTTCTTCCACAAATTCGATAAGCCGCGGCACTTTGTAAGGAGCTAAATTCTGCCGGCTGAAAGCGTAAATTTCCTGCGCCAGTTCTTTGCTCGGTTTGTTTCCCGGAGCCAGAATGATGAACGCCTTTACCTGAAAACCTTTGATGGCGTGCGGACTGCCGACCACTGCACTTTCCACCACGGCTTCGTGCTCAATTAAAACGCTCTCCACTTCAAACGGGCCCACGCGGTAATCCGAAGCTTTGATCACGTCGTCGTCGCGGCCGATGAACCAGATGTAGCCGTCGCCGTCTTTGTAAGCTTTGTCGCCGGTATAGTAGAGGTTGTGCTTGAAAACGTCTTTCTTCTTTTCCGGGTCGCCGAAATATTCCTTGAAAATACCGTTGGGCCGGCCGGTATCAGTACGCACACAAATGTGGCCTTCTTCGTGCAGCGGCAGTTCGCGGCCTTCGTCGTCGGCAATAATAATGTCGTAGAGGAACGTGGGTTTACCCATGCTCCCGAATTTCAGTTCGTCGCCCACCAGGTTGGCCACCATGCAGGTGCTTTCTGTCTGGCCGTAGCCGTCGCGGATCATGATGCCGGTGCCTTCGTGCCAGGTTTCAATAATTTCGGGGTTCAGCGGTTCGCCGGCGGCCACGCATTCCCGGAAACTGAAATTAAAAGCCTTCAGGTCTTCCTGAATAAGCATCCGCAAAGCGGTTGGTGGCGCGCAGAAGGTGGTAATTTTATGCTTTTCGAGTTGCTCTAATTGTGCCTGGGCGTTAAACCGTCCGGCCGGATGATAGGCAAAAACCGTTGCGCCTACGTTCCAGGGGGCAAACACGCAGCTCCACGAAAACTTGGCCCAGCCCGGCTGCGAAATGTTGTAATGTACATCGCCCTGTTTCAGCCCGATCCAGGAAGCGGTGGAAAGGTGCCCAAACGGATAACTCAAGTGCGTGTGCGTAACTACTTTGGGCATTCCGGTAGTACCGGATGTGAAAAACAAAAACAGCGGGTCGTCCGCTTTAGTTTGTACGGCTTCGGCAGTTTTTGACTGGTTTTCGATAGCGTTTAATGGTTGCCAGCCGGCTTTTTCACCGTCTACAATTATTTTAAGCTTCACTTTCTGATCGAGCAGTTTTTCAGCTTCGTCAATTTTATCCGCATTTTCCAGGTCGGAAATTACTACGTTGGGTAACAGTTTTTCGAAACGGTATTTAATGTCCTGTACGCCCATGATCGTAGCCACCGGCACCATAACTAAACCGCCTTTCATAGCCGCGAAATACGCAAACCAGTTGGCCGGTAAAAGTGCTAACTGCAGAAACATACAATCACCTTGATGCAAGCCATGCGCCCGGAAAAGATTCAGCAGCTGGTTTCCTTTTTCGGCTATTTCGGCAAACGTGTAGCGTTCCTCTTTTTCGCCGTCGGTCCAAAGCAACGCTTCTTGCTGTGGGTGCTGTTTTAAGTTAATGGCTTCGAAAACTTCGGTAACCCAGTTGAAATATTCGGGTTTTTCTAAAGGCAAATCGCGCAGTTTATTGAATTCGTGGTTGGAGATCAAACTTCTTACTTGCTGAAAATAGGGCGTTAAACTCATATCGATAGCGGGTTTAAGATCAGAAGAAATGACTTTTTAGCCCGAAAAGCATAGCGTTTTCAGGGGCTGGAAAGTCTGAATAAGGTACGAAAGGATTTGTTAAAAGGCGAGGGGAATGCGTGAAAATAACCATCCTCGGCCCCTCCTTGAAAAGGAGGGGAGTTTTTGAACATGATTTTCTTAATTTAAAAGTTTAACAGGATTTATGAATCTCAAATTGAAAACAAAAACGCTATCTTTTTAAGCAGAAAAAGTAAAAGGAAGTAGAAGGCAAAGCTCCCCTCCTTACAAAGGAGGGGTTGGGGGTGGTTGTATTCACGTCAACCTAATCAAATTTCCTCCCCTTATTTAGCTTTTTAGGTCTGGTGAAACCCATTAAGCAACTACCAACCTTTCTTGCTTTTCTTTTAATCTATCCTGTTTATCTTTTTGATACAAATACTTACGCGCCGCCTGCGCCATGGTGGCAATGCTGGCGCCAAGCATAATTATATCTTTAATAACCAATCTTCCGGCGCCACTTAAATACGGAAAACCGTGATGCACGTCGCCCAGGGGTTGTACCCAGGTTTCAGGGGTGGTAATGAGAAACGAAAGCGTAACCAGGCTCATGCCGAAGCACAGAAAACTGCCGAAGGCGGAAACGCCGGGCCAGAGCGGATAGGCGGCAATGAGCAACCCGATCAGCACGATCACCGCGCCGAGGCCGTAGGAAAATTCGTAGGTGTGGTTTTGTTCGTGCCAGGCTACGTTTTCGGGTTTCAGTTCGCCTTCTTTGTTCATGTGTTTTTTGTATTCGGGCGCGTCGTATTTTAAAAAGAAACTCATGAATGGACTGTTGGCTACGAACGGGATAATGCCGTGCGCTTCGTAAGGAAATGCTTTTAAACCACCGATCCAGACGAGCACGACGATGAGGCCGAGACGGGATAAATGCAGGCCGGTTTCCTGCAGGTTGGCCGCGAACTGAAATAACTTTTGCATGATTCAGAAATTTGTTTCCGCAAATTTCCGGGTTTATCGGGTTCCGAACCATGCACCCAAGCCCTTAAGGGATGGACAAAAAGCCGCGCCGCATGTCCCACTCGGCTTGGCGGAAATGGGCAGGAGAGAGGCCGATGTGTTTTTTGAAGAAGCGACTGAAGTAATATTCGTCTTTAAACCCCAGGCTCGCCGCCACGGCTTTTACCTGCGTATCGGTGTGCAGCAGTTCCCATTTCGCCTTCAGAATGATCTTTTCCGCAATGAGCAACGACAGGGTTTTATGGAAATGCTTCCGACTCAGGTTACCTAGAGTTTTTAAAGGAGTATGCAGCGCTTCGGCGTAGAAAGAAGGCTGGTGGTGCTGGGTGAAATGTTCGTTTATTAGCGTTTCGAGCTGTGTTAAAACGGCCGGGATCGGAATGGTTGGGTTGCAGGTTGGCGTTTGGGCGGTTTTGAGGCGGGTGAGTTTGACCAGGAAAATTTTAAGATAAGAGAAAACCAGTTCGCCGGTTGCCAGTTCTCCAGTTGCAATTTCTTCCTGCATGTTTTTCAGCAGTTGCGCTAATTCAGATGCCGTTTCCGAATTAACTGCTATGGGTTGGGCATTGTAAACCTGGTTGAAAAGTACGCCGTTGCAGCCTACTTCGTGCTGATAGGTTTCGATGCAAAAGAAGTTTGGATGAAAAAGCAGAAGCTGGGCGTTGGTTACGGTTTCCGGGTGTAGGGCAAAAGCCTGATAAATGTTGAAACAGTAAACCTGACTGGCTTCGTAAGTAGTTTTTGAAAAATCGGTTTCCAGCACGCCGCTCCCTTCTTTGATCCACAGCACGCTGAAATAATTGGTGTGGTTCTGCCAGACTTTTTCCCGCGCTTCCACTTCCGAAATAAGCAACGGCGCTACTTCCTGGTTGGCTTTGTAAACGTGTAAGGGCAGTTTTCCGGTGAGCATGATTGCGGGTTTTAAGCTGTTGGTAAAACGCCAACAAAGGCAAAAACATTAATAGTAATTCAGATTTATTGGTCATCCTGAGCTTGTCGATGGCACTAACGCGTACCAAACTCGAACGAAAGGCATTTTTTGCTTCGCTCAAATGCCATAGAAGTAACAGTTTGTTTCCTCGGCGTTGCTCGGAATGACCTAGTTTTTTACTTCACCCCGGTCGAAACCGAAACACTGCCGTAAAAAAAGAGAAACAACCTGGAAACGACAGCAAGCTGGTCTGTGTGTCATAGACAAGGGAAACGTTAGCTGTTAGTTTGACTTTTTTAACGAAAAACCATAGCGTTTCGCGCGCAAAACGGTAGGCTTAGAAGCTTAAAAACTGCCCGGCCTGCGCTTCCAAAAGTTCTAAGTAAAACGGGGTGGTTACGCGGCCTTCGTTGAAATGCTGATGGATCTGCGGAATGCGCACTTTATTGGCCAGCACGTGCATGCCGAGGTAATTGAAAATATCGGTCAGGTGGCTCATGGCCAGCAAACCGCCCTGCGTGCCGTTGCTGATGGCCACCATCGCGGCTTTTTTATTGCGGAAGGTATTCGGGTAAGCCAGGCCATCGATGAAGGCTTTTAGTACGCCGGGGAAAGAACCGTTGTATTCGGGAAGCACAAAAATGAATTTATCAGAATGCGAAATGAGCGACGAAACCGCATTGAAAGCTTCGTTTTTGCCGGTATGTTCGTAAAGCGCGGTGCTGATAAAATCAATAGGCAATTCCTGCAGGTCGAGCAATTGCGTGGGCTGCTGGAACTTTTGTAGCAGCATTTCGGCGTATTGCTCCGCCAGCTTTCGGGAAATTGCGTCCGGCCGGTTCGTGCCTACAATTATTGTGATCATAGCGGGTAGGGGCAGAAAATTTTAAGAGGCTGCCTGCGTTCAAAATTAATGCTTTCCTTCGAATTAATTGTCTGCAACTTTTTTCCATGCAACATCACGAATATAAACGGTATGCTTTCGGGCCCGAAAACTAAATGCTGTTAAATCAGTGCAACCATTGCTTGCCGAATATGAATTCTGTTAACTTTGTTTGCATAAACTCAAAAAATACATTCAGAATTCTCCCGGCTAATGAAGTTTACATGGTTCTTCGGTGTTTGTTTAATGATCATTTTCCGGGCTGAAGCGCAGCAGGATTCAACCGCAATCCGCGATGTTTTTAAAAGCAAGCGGCATTTGGAAATTAGCCTGAATCATGGTTTTATGCGACCTTCCATCCATCCGGTTTCCGGGCCGCATGAGGCTTATCCTTTAACCGGGCGGGTTTTCGATCTGGGTTTAGGATACACGTTCAATGCTTCGGAGAATTTGGGGTTTACGGCAACCGGAAAGCTTGGCGCATATCCCATGCTTGTGGGTATACCGCCAACAGATTATTCTTACGGACAGGATACCAAACAGTATTTTCACTGGGTGAGCTATACGGGTTTTGCAGAACTATCCGGAACGGCCACTTACCGCCATTTTCTGAGTTCGCGACTTGCCTGGGCTTCCGGCGGAGGAGTGGGGGTAAAGTTTTTAGTTTCCACTTCATCGGGCGCAGGGATGAGCTCTTCTTTGTCTGACAGCCATTCCTATTATAGATTAGAAAACAGCGGCAAAGCAAAACCATTTCTGTTGTTGCAAACCGGGTTCCAGTACAAACTTAAAAATTCCGATCTGCTGGGCCTGCGCCTGTCATACCATCACTCGTTAAGGCCTGTTCAGGAAGGTTCTTATTATATTGCTTCCAATTCTCCGGCGTTTTCCCAGGGTACCATTCGTGTGCAAGGGCATCAGCTTACGGTTGGCCTGGGTTATACTTTTACGGGTTACGAAAAGCTGCAGCGCCGCATGCAGGCTGAAACCCCGCAAAATAAAAGGGCCTTTAAAAGAACGTTGAAGCGGGAATATTATGAGCAACGCATGCCTAAAAGCTCGGCTTTGCGGGTTTACGGCGCTATTTTCGCCGATCAGAATACTTCCACAGACAAAGCAGGAGTAATTGGTAGTGCCAGGCCGGGAAGTTTAGGCGCCGGGCTGGAGTTTCACAGGGCATTTCATCCGCATTTTTTCTGGGAAGCCGGCTTTAACATGCACGAATACTGGGAAGGCAATTCCTACCGATATCCGGGGCTGATTTTTTCAGGTTCATCGTCTAATGCATTTGAAGCCAGGCAAGTGAGCGGCGGGGCAGGGTATATCTTACGCAATAAAAACCTGGTGCCGTTATTTTATTTTTCAGGAGGAGCTGCTTTGGCCTATTCGCCCGATTATAAAGGATTGTCCGGCCATTCCTACGGCAGATTTGAAACAAAAACTCCGCCCGGTTATCTTGAAATGTATACTGAAAATTATATGTTACGGAAAGTTTTCCCATTGCTTTATACCGGCGTACGGAAAGATTTCCGCATCAGAGGTAAGCTCTTCTTTTCGCCCGCTTTTAAATATTACCAGGGCCTGACCAAAGTGTATGATCAGCGTGTGCAATATACCACCAGCCAGTTCTTTCCTGAATACAGGCAATCGTCGGTTTTCATGCGGGGAAGTTATTTCGAATATTCGCTGGGACTGAAACTGGACTTATAAAGGAAGACCACCGCACAGGAGTTTTCACTTTTTCAGGCCGAAACTATAGCGTTTTGGGAATGATTGAATTATTGAATGAGAGAATGCCCGAATGATGGAATGGGAGGGTAGTGAAGATTTTTCTGATTCAGTTGAATAAAAAAACGCTATGGTTTTGAGCTCCAAAACCATAGCGTTTTTTTATTTCAGAGATTCAGTCTCTTATAACCAGTTGCTCCACGGAATACGGCTTAGAATAAGAATAAGACCCAGCGTGAAGAAAATCAATATTTTTTTGTAGCGGGCGTTGCTATCAGTCAGGCGTTTGGCTTTGGAGTACCCGATGGTAATGAGTACAGCGGCAATGATCATGGTAAGCGGGTGTTCCAGCATCAGCAGACGAGCTGCGCCATCTTTCATGTTTCCGCCGGAAAAATTGCTCAGCCCGTATGGCGAAACAAAGTAAAGCACCAAACCAATTACTACCTGAATATGCGTGGCGATCAGACCGATCAAAGCAATTTTGCGGTTTCCTTCGGTAAAAGGCTTGTTGCCCATAAACCCGATGAGGTTGTAAACAATGGCAAAGATCAGGGCGGCCAGCAGTAAATAAGCTAAACCCGAGTGTGCGTGCATTAATCCGGTGTACATAGTTTTTAGTTTGTTTTTTTTAGTGGCAGCCGTTTTCTGGCTCATTCATTTACAGGCTAAATTAAGCATTTATTGTATAGCCCGCAGCATATCATCATTGCAAAATTCAGTTTGCTGAATGTTCTTCGGGAATGGGCTGCTATCGCTTTGAGATTTCAGGCCACAATCTCTGGCGTTTTGGCACAAAAAAACCTGTGAGATCCTATTGGCCTCACAGGTTTAAAAAAGCCCTCCCCTGAATCAGGGGAGGTTTGGGAAGGGTTAAACGTTTTGCGACGTTAGTTTAGCGCCTAAATATTCACGGTTCAGGATCGCAATGTTTTCCAGGGAAATGCCTACCGGGCATTCGGCGGCGCAGGCACCAATGTTGGAGCAAGCCCCGAAACCTTCGATATCCATCTGTGCAACCATGTTTTCGGCACGGGTTTTCGCTTCTACTTTACCTTGCGGCAGCATGGCAAACTGGCTTACTTTCGCGCTTACAAACAACATAGCCGAAGCGTTTTTACAAGCTGCCACGCAGGCGCCGCAACCAATACAAGTTGCCGCATCAAACGCTTTATCAGCAATCGATTTTGGAATCGGAATAGCATTCGCATCGGGCACACCACCGGTATTTACCGAAACGTAACCACCAGCCTGCTGAATCCGGTCGAAAGCCGAACGGTCTACGCTCAGATCTTTGTGGATCGGGAATGCGTTCGCTCTCCACGGCTCAATCACAATGGTATCGCCATCGTTGAATTTGCGCATGTGCAGCTGGCAAGTGGTAGTGCCTTGCTCCGGACCGTGTGCCCGGCCGTTGATATAAAGCGAACACATACCGCAGATCCCTTCGCGGCAATCGTGGTCGAAAGCGATCGGATCTACGCCTTTGTGGGCCAGGTTTTCGTTCACTACGTCCAGCATTTCCAGGAAAGACATTTCCGGGGAAATATTTTCGGCTTTGTAAGTTTCCAGGGCGCCGGCTGCCTTGTTATTTTTTTGCCGCCAAACCTTTAAAGTAAGGTTCATGGGCTTGAGGTTCGGATTATTACCTGCCATATCTTTATTTTAATTAGAAATTAGAAATTAAAAATTAGAAATTATCTGAATGGTAGGTTTTGACTTTTCTGGCCTGGAACCCTACCGTTTTTAATTCCTGATTCTTAACTTCTAATTCATACTAAATTTCTAATTTTTAATTTCTGATTTTTAATTAGCGCTTATTTGTAGCTACGCTGGGTCAGTTTCACGTTCTCGAATTTCAGGTCTTCCTTGTGCAGGTTAGACGGGGCATTCGGACCGGTGTATTCCCAGGCGGCTACGTAGGCGTAATTCGCATCGTCGCGGAGCGCTTCGTTTTCCGGGGTCTGGTATTCTTCCCGGAAGTGACCGCCGCAGCTTTCGTTACGGTTCAGGGCATCGTCAACCATTAATTCGCCTAACTCCAGGAAGTCAGCCACGCGGCCGGCTTTCTCTAAAGTCTGGTTGAATTCTTCGTTCACGCCCATCACTTTCACGTTTTTCCAGAAATCTTCGCGCAGCTCCCGGATCTTGCCTTTGGCATATTTCAGACCTTCGGCGTTACGGGCCATGCCGCAGTAATCCCACATCAGCAAACCGAGTTCCTTGTGGTATTCGTCTACCGTTTTGGTACCGTTAATAGAAAGCAGACGGTTGATCATGCCCCGCACGTTATTTTCTGCTTCTTCAAAAGCCGGATGCGACGTTTCTACGCGGGCAGCCGGCATTTGCGCCAGGTAATCGCCAATGGTATAAGGAATTACGAAATAACCGTCAGCTAAACCTTGCATCAATGCCGAAGCACCTAAGCGGTTCGCGCCGTGGTCAGAGAAGTTACATTCGCCGGTGGCGTAAAGGCCTGGAATTGTAGTTTGCAGGTTATAATCTACCCAAAGGCCACCCATGGTGTAGTGTACGGCCGGGTAAATACGCATTGGCGTTTCGTATGGATTTTCGCCGGTAATTTTGGCGTACATATCGAAGAGGTTACCGTATTTGGCCGCTACTTTCGCTTGCGTGTCGCGTTTAATAGCATCAGCAAAATCAAGGAATACCGCTAAACCAGTTGTTCCTACCCCACGACCTTCGTCGCAGGCTAATTTGGCGTTACGTGAAGCCACGTCGCGGGGTACTAAGTTACCGAAAGCCGGATATTTTCTTTCCAGGAAGTAATCACGGTCTTCTTCTTTAATATCAGAAACCCGGATCTCGTTGCGACGCAGGCGCTCGGCCATTTCCTTCGTTTTAGGAACCCAAACACGGCCATCGTTCCGAAGCGATTCCGACATCAAAGTCAGTTTAGACTGATAGTCGCCGGAAACCGGAATACAGGTAGGGTGGATCTGGGTGAAGCAAGGGTTTGCGAAGAAAGCACCTTTTTTGTGCGCTCTCCAGGCCGCCGTAGCGTTACAGCCCATCGCGTTGGTGCTCAGGAAGAATACGTTGCCGTAACCACCCGTTGCCAGAATTACCGCGTGCGCCGAATGTTTCTCAATGGCGCCGGTTACCATGTTTCTGGTAATAATACCACGAGCTTTGCCGTCTACCATTACCAGGTCCAGCATTTCGGTGCGCGGGTACATTTTAACTTTACCGTAAGCGATCTGGCGGTTAAGCGCGGAATAAGCACCTAAAAGCAGCTGCTGTCCGGTTTGGCCCCGGGCGTAGAACGTACGGGAAACCTGAGCGCCACCAAAAGAACGGTTGGCTAAAAGTCCGCCGTATTCGCGGGCAAAAGGAACGCCTTGCGCCACGCATTGGTCAATAATATCTACCGAAACCTGGGCTAAGCGGTAAACGTTGGCTTCACGGGCGCGGTAGTCACCGCCTTTAATGGTATCGTAGAATAAACGGAAAACAGAGTCACCGTCGTTCTGGTAGTTTTTGGCGGCGTTAATACCACCCTGGGCCGCAATTGAGTGCGCCCGGCGCGGGCTGTCCTGGTAGCAGAAAGCCTGCACATTGTAGCCAAGCTCGGCCAGAGAAGCAGCAGCAGAAGCACCGGCCAGACCGGTTCCTACTACAATTACATCGTATTTCCGTTTGTTAGCCGGGTTCACCAGCTTTACATTAAATTTATGCTTTTCCCATTTTTCGGCTAAAGCGCCTTCAGGAATTTTGGAATCTAATATCATATCAAAAAGGCGAATGAATTACTTGAAAAGGAAGAAATAAAGCGGCATGGAAGCAAAACCAAGGCAAACCAATACGGAAAATACATAGCCGAGCGTTTTAATAGCCGGGGTGTATTTCTTGTGGTTCAAGCCCAGGGTCTGGAACGCGCTCTGGAAACCGTGTACCAGGTGATAAGCCAGCGCGATCATGGAAATAACATACAGTGCTACATACCACCAGATCTTAAACGATTCGGCCACGCGGATGTAGAGGTTATCGATCATCATGCCGTCTACCATTACCTTGTCCAGGCCGCCGGTTTTGGTTGGCAGAAAGAAATTGTATAAGTGAATGATTAGGAAAACCAAAATCACGGTTCCGAGTAAACCCATATTACGGGAAGACCAATTGCTGTTATCCTGCGGGCGGTTCATGGCGTAACCTACGCTGCGGGCAGCTTTGTTGCGGCGGGTAAGCGCCACGGCATCCCAGATATGGAACACGAAACCGGCTAAAAGCACAAATTCTAATACTCTGATAACCGGGTTATGACCCATGAAATGAGAGTAAACATTGAAGGCAGCGCCGCCGTCGTCTTTGAATAACTGGAAGTTACCGATCAGGTGAATTACCAGAAAGGAGCAAAGAAAAAGGCCGGTAATCGACATGACGATCTTGCGGCCAATGGTACTGGAAAACGTTTTAGCAAACCAACTCATTTGTAGATTTTAAATTTTTGGAACAGGTAGCGTAAAGATTGAATAATTGCCAAAGGTAAGGGCAGTTGTGGTATAAAGCAATTTCAGATACATATTTTGAATAAATCTAAATAGCAAAGCAACACTGCCTTTTGGAGGCTGGTATAACTACCAGCCGGAAAGTGATCGGCAGGAGAAGGCAGTTTTTTTACAGGAAGCTTTAATTTCTCCTAATACATTTGTTATTTGCTATATATTATTGACTTTTATGAAAAAAAATAATACCGTTTGGTATAGCGTTCTAACCTGCTTACTGGCTTTTATTTTATTTCCGGGCTGGCAACCCGAAGCATTGGCTACCCACATCCGCGCCGGTGAAATAACGGCTAAAAGCGACACGGCCGCCAATCCTAATCCGCTGCGGTATCATTTTAAGTTGGTTACTTACGTGGTTACATCCTCCAATATTCCCGATCTGGAGGCAACCTTTTTCTTTGGCGATGGTACGAAGTTCGATGCTCAGAAAGCTTCTGAAATTCAGTTACCTAATAATATTACACGCCGGGTTTTCTACGCTTCACATACTTATCCGGCGCCCGGCGTTTACAGTGTTGGTTACAGCGAGCAGAACCGCAATTCCAGCATTATTAACATGAACAGCCCGGGCACTACCAGTTTTCACGTCCGCACCATTATCAGTATCAATCCGCAGATCGGCATAAACCGTTCCCCGCAGTTCAGCGTGCCGCCCATAGATGTGGCGGCGCAAAACCAGATCTTTATCCATTTCCCGGGAGCATACGACCTTGATCAGGATAGCTTGTCTTATAAAATGCGGATCCCACAGCAGAACGTAGGCATACCCAGTGCGCCAGTTTCGGCCAACGTTTCGGGTTACCGGTCGCCGGAATCTTTTGGCGGCACCACCGTGGCCGATCCTTTAAAAGGTACGTCTGCCGGTTTGCCCACTACTTTTACCCTGAATGAAGTTACCGGCGAAATAAGGTGGAATACACCTAATGTAACCGGCGAGTACAACATTGCCTTTGTGGTGGAAGAATGGAAGGTTATTCCGGGACGCTCGCCGGTAAAACTGGGCGAAGTGTGGCGCGATATGCAGATAAAAGTGGAGGCGACTCTGAATAAAAGGCCTTTGCTAACCATTCCGAAAGATACCTGCGTAGTAGCAAAAACCTTATTGCAGGCCGTGGTAACCGGTTCCGATGGCAATACGCCGCAGGACCCTATAACCTTTAACGCCTATGGCGGCATTTTTCCGCCGGCCACGTTTACGCAAAACAGCCCGAATACGGCCCTTTTCCGCTGGACACCGCAATGTACCGACATCAGCAATCAGCCCTACCAGGTTGTTTTTAAAGTAACCGATACCCCGCCCTCCAATACCAACGAGCCGCGCCTGATCGATATGCAAGCCTGGAATGTTACGGTGGTAGGGCCAAAACCAACGGGATTAACGGCTACACCGTTGCCGGGTAAACAAATGCGCCTCAACTGGAACCCGTATTTGCAGAATGGCTGCGGCAACGCGCAAAAAATAAGGATCTACCGCCGCGAAAACCGCGCTAATTTCGTTCCTTCGGCCTGCGAAACCGGCGTGCCGGCCTCCACGGGTTATGTGTTTATAAACGAAGTGGATGCCAGCGTTACTACCTATACCGACACCAATCAGGGGCAGGGTTTAAATGCGGGCGCTACATATTGCTACCTGATCTATGCCACTTTCCCGGGGCCTAAAAACGGCGAAAGCCTAGCCTCTGACGAGGTTTGCGCCGAAATTCCGCTGGTTTCTTCGGTACTGACCAATGTTTCTGTAACGCAAACCAGCAAAACCGCCGGGCAGATCCTGGTGCGCTGGACCCGGCCGGTGGGCGGCATCAACAACTATCCGGGGCCGCATGAATACCGTTTATACCGGGCTACCGGCTTGAAAGGCTCAGGTGGTTTTCAGCAGGTGCACAGCACAACCAATCCGAACGATACCCTTTTCACTGACCAGAACCTGAATACCCAGGATAGTGTGTACCGCTACAAAGTAGAATTTTATTTTACCAGTAATGGTACATTGCAATTGCTCGATTCCAGCCCCATTGCTTCGAGCGTGCGCTTAGATGCCATTTCCAGCGGGCAAACCATGCAGCTTACCTGGCGCTATAATGTGCCCTGGAACAATGAAGGCAAGCTGCATATTATTTACCGCGAAATAAACGGCTCTTTTGTGGCCATAGACAGCGTACAGGCCGGCCGGGAAATGGGTGTTTACATCGATAACGGCACGTTCAATAATGAACCGCTGAAATTCGGGCAGCAATATTGCTATTTTATAGAAACGGTAGGCACTTATATGAGAAGCAAACTGCCGCCGGTGGTACGCAATAATTCCGAAGTTTTCTGCCAGATCGTGCGCGATACCACGGCTCCATGCGCGCCGGTGCTTAGTTTAACGCTGCTGAACTGCGATTCGCTGGAACGTACCCCGTTCAAGGCGCCTTTCCGGAATAAACTGAAATGGCAACCTGCTACCGGAAACGGCTGCGGCAACGATGTAAAAGAATTTAACGTGTATTACCGCCCGACCGATGATGCTGCTTTTGCGCTAGTGGGCACTACCCCGGCAACTTCTTTCATGCACGAAAACCTGCCCACGCCGGCGGGCTGCTACGTGGTTACCGCGGTAGATTCTTCGGGCAATGAAAGCCGTTTTAGTAATATCGCGTGCCAGGATGTTTGCTATTTCCTGGAGCTGCCTAACATTATTACACCAAACGGCGACTTGCTGAACGATACTTTCAGGCCCCGGAATTCGGCCTTTATAAGAAGCGTGAAATTTACGGTGTATAACCGCTGGGGCGTAAAAGTATATGACCAAACCACCGGGCCGAATATTGACTGGGGCGGCACTTCAGATAACGGGACCCGGCTTTCGGATGGGGTGTATTATTATCTGGCCGATATAGAATTTGCCGGCCGTAACCCGCAGGATTCGCGCCGCACGTTTAAAGGCTGGGTGGAGATCTTAAGCAACAAATCGAGAGAATAATTAAGCCTGGTTGATTTCTGCCTAAAACGCTAGGGTTTTTTGCCCGAAAACTAAAAAGTCCGGTTTTGCGAAAGCAGGCCGGACTTTTTTATGCTTAAAGCCTAGCGTTTTTGGGAATAGATTGGTTAGGAATTGCCTGAAAAAAATTACGAACTTGCGGAAAACCGGCTTTTGTAAAAATGAGCCTTTGTAAAAATTTAAGCAATTTAATGGAAGCAAAGCAACCTTTGTTGTTTTTCCTGCGACCTGTGGTAAAGGCTTTTCAAACTTTTGCTGAAACGCGATGAAAAAAATCTACCTCTTTCTGCTTCTGAGTTTTTTATGCTTTTCCCATAGCGTTTTCGCGCAGACACCCACCTGGCAATGGGCACAGGCCGGTGCAGGCAATAATAGTGGTATGGAATCAAGGGGCACAGGTATAGATGCCGGCGGCAATATTTATGCGGCTATTTTGGGACTTACCACGGGTGGGGTTTCTTTCGGACCCATTAACCTGCCATCAGAATCCATGTATTTAGTGAAATACAACAAACATGGCCAGGTGAAATGGGCGAAAGCGATTGCTAATTGCAGGCCGAATGCGCTAAGCACAGACGCCGCCGGCAACAGTTATATTACCGGAGATTTTCTGGATTCGACTACAATTGGATCTACCACGCTGATCTGCAATGGGGTAAAAGATATTTTTGTAGCGAAGTTCGACAGTTCCGGCAATGCGTTATGGGCTAGAAGAGCCGGTGGCCCGGGCTTTCCGAGTTTGCCGTTTTACTATTCAGATGAAGATGTAGGAAAGGCAATTGCCGTAGATACTACCGGAAACTGTTACATAGGTGGCCATTTCTTTATCTCCAATTTTCAAACCAGCGCTCACAACTATGTTACCTTCGATACCATTACCTATTCTCTGCCCGCATCCTATAATAATTCCAGAAGATTTGGTTTCCTGGCTAAATACAATGCTGCCGGGCAAATTCAGTGGATGCGCCTGACAGAATGGTATAGGGGTTTTTTGGATGTGGCCGTTAGCAGGCAAGGTAATTTATTTGTATTAGGGGGAATTTACGATACCTTAACATTTAATAATTTGCCACCGCTAATCATTCGCGGTTCTGTTGATGGATATTATGCCCGGTTCGACCCGAACGGCAACCCCGTTTGGGCCAAAAGCTTCGGAAGCATCGATAGTGAAAATATGTGTGGTATTGCTGTAAATGACCAGGAGCAATGCTATATAACCGGTTATTTTGATGGTTCAACTATGCAAATTGGCAATTTCACGCTTACCGGCTCGCTGCAACGAGCAACAGCCTATCTAGCTAAAATAGATAATAGCGGCAACGTAGTCTGGGCTTCGCAAAACACCGGTTCAGGCTCTATGGGCGATACTGATATAGCCCTGGATTCTGCCGGAAATGCCTACGTAAGCGCCTGGTATAACGGAACAGTAAATATTGGACAGCAAGCGTTTAGAGCTAACACCCCTAGCGGTTCGACCTTAGTAAGTAAATGGAACAATTCAGGTATGCCTCTTTGGGCCGTTTCAACGCAAGGGCTTAGTTACGTTAGCAAAATTGCAATAGATAAAAATACAGGCGATGGCTACCTAAGCGGTGATTTCAATAAGGGTATCGGTTTTGGCTCGCATTATGTAAATGCTCCAGCCGGCGGGTTTTTCCTGGCAAAATTCAGCAGTAACCCAACCGGTATTTCTGAAGCTTTCAGCCACGAATTTTCCCTTTACCCGAACCCGGCGCAAAATATGCTGTTCCTAAACCTTCCGGAAGCAAAGGGAATTGTTCAAATCGAGTTAACAGATATGCAGGGCAAAACCGTGCTTTCCCGAAATCTTCAAGCCGGCAATGAAATGAAACTGGAGCTTTCTGAACTGGCCAAAGGCATGTATATGTTGCAGGCACAAACCGCTAAAAAGGTTTACCGAAAGAAAGTGCTGGTTGAGTAGGGGTTTTACCCAACCTAAACAGCAGGTCGCTGATAAAAAAATGGTAGGGTTTAAAGCCTGAAAACTAAAAAGTCCGGTTTTGCGAAAGCAGGCCGGACTTTTTTATGCTTAAAACATAGCGTTTGTTTTTTTGTTAAAGGAAGAATGCTAAACGGCATTGTTTCACCGGTAATATTTTAACCTTAAACGTTTTATACTATGAAAAAAGGAATGCTACTTACCCTTATTTTTTGTTTCATGGCGCTACAGTTTGCACGGGCCCAAAGCGAAAAGGATATTCCGGCCGCTGTAAAAAATGCCTTCACGGCCAAATACCCCAACATGAAAGTTACCGACTGGGACTGGGAAGAAGATAAAGATGCCTACGAAGCCGAGTTTATGATGAATAACCGGGAAAATGAAGCTTATTTTTCAGCTGACGGTACCTGGATGAAAACCAAAACCGATATGAAACGCGAGCAATTACCAACCGCCGTGAGCAAAGCCCTGACTTCCGGCGAATACAGCACCTGGAATATGAGCGATTTTGCCGAAATGGATACGCCGGAAGGCAAACGTTACAAAGTAAGAGCCCGCAAAGGTGTAGATTTTGTGTATCTGAAATACGATGCCAACGGAATGCTACTGGAAAAAAAAGATAAAAAAGACAAAGGTGGCATGAAGAAGTAATGCTGCTTCCGGAAAGTTTGTAAAAATAAAAAGCCGCCCGGCAGAAACAGGGCGGCTTTTTTATTCCGGTGCATAATATTTTTAGTGCAGCACTACAAAACGTTTCAGCAGCACGCTTTTTTCCTGTTCTATCTGCAGGAAGTACGTACCGTTCGGGTACTGGCTTACGTCAATGGCGTTAGCGGCTTCGGAAGCGGTCTGGTTGAAAACTTCGCGGCCGGCAAGATCGAGCACTTTTACGGTCTGCGGTTTTTCCGGGAAATCCAGATTCAAGCTGGCTGAAGCCGGACTAGGGAATACTTTAACCGCTGCCGCTTTATCTTCCTTGATGCCGGTGTTGGTTGCTGCCGGGGTTAAAACTTTGCTGGCCGTGTAAATATTATCGCCGCTGGTGGTATTGTTGCCGTTTGCCGCGTTGCCGGCCATGTAGAATGTAACCGGACCAACATTGGTAGCCGGCGCCAGCCAGGTAAAGGTCCAGGTATTGGTGGCGGAAGCGTTGCGGTGCGAAAGGTAGGTTTTAGCACCTTGCGTTTGCAAAGCGGTGTTAGTAGAACTTACCAGCATTATGGTGCCGGCCTGTTGATTGTTTGAGCGTAAAGCAACCAGTTCGAAGCCAAAGCGGGTTTTATTGGCATCGGTAACGCTGATCTGCATGGTGTAGGTAGCCCCGGGCGTATAATTGGCCGGCGGGTTTACCAGCGCAACCGAGCCGCCACCGGCGTTTACGGTGCCGGTATGGCAACCACTCATGGCGCAGGTCATTTCGCCGGGGGCACCGGCGTGGCCGGCCGGCGGACTGGAAGACGAAGATTTGCCGGTTAAATTAAAACCCAGCACCAATGCGGCCGCAGCCGAAGCAAGTATAAATTTTCTATTCATTGTATGGTAATTGCGGAATATAGAATACCAATAATATTTATTCTTCCTGGTTGAGGAAAGATATTTTTGGTAAACGTTCGTTTATTTCCGTGAAAGAAAATATATGCCCTAAGTTATTGATTTACATCGAATAGCTGTCCAATACTTTCCAGGAAATTTTGCCGCCTTCAACCGCATATTTTAAGATCAGGTTTCCGCCGTTGTGGCCGTCTTCAAAATAAGCCAGCGCGTAACGGTCGTTCAGAATCCGGATGTCGCGGATGGTCATGGTGCCGCCTACGGTGCCTTTAACCGGAATGAATTGCTGCTGCTTTTTCATCAGGTCGTTTTTCAGGTCGGCTTCCGGGTTACGTAAACCTTTTTTCTGCAAACGGTTCAGGTCAGCTTCGCTTAAACTTCCCAATTCATCCATAAACTGGGCGGAAGGCGGGGGCATGAGTTCAATGGTATCGGCCGATTGGGATGCATTCGGTGCGCCGGAAAGCTGCTTTTGCAGGGAATCTACCAGTTTATCCTGTTTATAGATCTTGGTATCGCGGTCCAGGATGCGCTGGTTTTGCAGGGCCAGTTCGCTTTTGGTGGTATCGAGCTGCCAGTAAAAGAAAATAGCCAGGAACGCAAAAGCAGCAATGAGGAGAATAAAAAGCAGGTTTTTCATACGTTGGGTAAGAGTTTTTTCGGGTAAAAATGATACCGTTTTTGGAAGGCCGAATTTAGGAAGAGTTTAATTAAACTGTTAGGCATGGCCAAAAAAAACTGCAATCCCTTAGGGTTTGATCAAAAGCCTTAACCTGCTGATCTCATAAGCTCTTGTTATTTATTCCAATTTATAAGAATATATTTGTGAAGTTCGATTTTACAAATTATACTACTATTGGAAGGCATTGCTATAATAAATATGGAAACAAGAACAGTGATACTGGCAATTGTCTTAACTACAATTTTTACCAACCTTTTCCGATCTGTAAGTGCACAATCTGCTCCCGCGGTAAAATGGCAGAAAGTTTATGGTGGGCTTTATCAGGATGAATTACAATGTGTAGAACCAACCTTGGATGGAGGTTTTCTTTTAGGTGGACATTCTGAATCTGATATTAGTGGCAATAAATCTGAAAATTCCCGGGGAGGTTTAGATTTCTGGATCGTTAAAGTAGATTCGCTTGGAAATGTTCTTTGGGACAAAACCTATGGAGGAAACAGGGACGATTTGCTGTATGTATTGAAACCTACTTTAGATGGCGGTTATATTGGAGGCGGCTGGTCTGGTTCAGACCTTTCGGGTGATAGAACTGGTTCGGAAAGAGGCGGCTACGACATGTGGGTAATAAAACTGGATGGAAATGGCAATAAAGTTTGGGATAAAGTTTTTGGCGGAGCAAGTACCGATGTACTGGAAAAGCTTTTACCAACAGCTGATGGGGGTTTTTTATTAGGTGGCAGTTCAAGGTCTTCCGTTAATGGAGATAAAAGTCAGCCTTCAAAAGGCTTAAACGATTTCTGGCTGATTAAAATAGATGCAACCGGCAACAAGCTTTGGGATAAGGTTATTGGCGGCGATAACCAGGATCATCTCTTTTCCATGAGCCAAACCTCCGATGGTGGATATATATTGGGAGGCAATTCGAATTCTGGAATAAGTGGCGATAAAAATCAAAAGAATCAGGGAGAAAATGATGTTTGGATAGTGAAGACAGATGCCAGCGGAAACGTAATCTGGGATAAAACATTTGGCGGTAAATTAGACGAGCATCTTTTTGCGGTGCAGGAAACGCCGGAAGGTGATTTTATTTTAGGTTGTAATTCAAGGTCTCCGGCATCCGGCGATAAAACCGAAGAAAGTCGGGGTAACCAAGATTTTTGGGTGATTAAAACCGATGCTTTTGGCAATAAAATATGGGATAGGACTTTTGGCGGACCAGAAGGTGAAAGCCTTTTAAGTCTAATTGTCACTTCTGATGGGAATTACCTGCTTGGCGGCGGATCTGCATCAGGAATTAGTAGTGATAAATCGGCTCCAGCCATGGGTTTTTATGATTATTGGGTAATAAAGGTTGATAAAGCTGGAAATAAGATATGGGATAAAACCTTGGGTGGCTCCGGAGGGGAAACAATTAACGGGTTATTACAAACTGCCAATGGTAGCTATATTTTGGCAGGAAGCTCTTATACCGATTTAAGCCCAGATAAAACCGTTGCTTCAAAAGGAGGTTTTGATTTCTGGTTGATAAAATTAGCTCCCGATGGATTAACTGAAAAAGATTTTATTATTCAGCTTTTTCCAAATCCTAGTGGTGGCAATTTTAATTTAAAAGTAACAGGAATTGAAAGTGTAGAAGCCAGGTTAACCATATTTGATTTTCTGGGACGTGAGCAATATAGAAAATCGCTGCAAGTAAAAAATAAACGAATATCCGAAAAAATTCAAATATCAACAGGCAAAGGAATTTATTTGTTGCAATTAAAAGATGGGAATCGGGTTCAGACTCGGAAGCTTGTAGTTGAATAAAATTACTCAGTTCCTGAATTAAGTGTAAACTGTACCATACAAAAAAGTCCCGAATTGCTCCGGGACTTTTCTGTATCAAAACGCTATGGTTTTAGCGCTAAAAACTAGATCGTGGTGTTCATATCGAACGCTTCTAAATAATCAGCAACCTTGCGAACGAACATACCACCCAAAGAACCATCTACCACGCGGTGGTCGTAAGAGTGGCTCAGGAACATGAACTGACGAATTCCGATCAGGTCACCTTGCTCAGTTTCGATTACGGCTGGTTTCTTCTTGATCGCGCCTACGGCCATAATGGCAACCTGCGGCTGCATGATGATCGGCGTGCCCATTACGTTACCGAAAGAACCTACATTCGAAACGGTATAGGTTGGGTCAGCAAGATCGGCTGGGGTAAGTTTGTTTAAACGCGCGCGGTTGGCCAGGTCGTTCACCCGTTTGGTAATACCGTTCAGGTTCATCTGGTCGGCGTTATGAATTACCGGCACAATTAAGTTTCCGCTCGGCAAGGCTACAGCCACACCAATGTTTATGTTCTTTTTCTTGATAATGCGGTCGCCGTCTACGCTTACGTTGATCATCGGAAAATCTTTGATCGCTTTCACAATCGCTTCGATGATGATCGGGGTGAAGGTCAGGTTTTCGCCTTCGCGTTTTTTATAGCTGTCCTTCACTTTGTTGCGCCAGTTCACGATGTTGGTCATGTCGGCTTCCACGAAAGAAGTAACGTGCGGAGAAATGCGTTTGCTGTCTACCATGCGCTGCGCGATCATTTTGCGCATGCGGTCCATTTCGATAATCTCTACGTCGCCGGAGTAAGAAGCAGCAGGGGCTGCAGCAGCTTGCGTGGCTGGTGCAGCAGCAACCGGAGCAGCAGCCTGTACCGGAGCGGCCTGCGGTGCAGGAGCGTGGGTAGCCGTGCCGTTAACCTGCGGCGCATTGCCACGGTTAGAAACGTAATCCAGGATGTCTTTTTTGCTTACGCGGCCTTCTTTGCCGGTGCCCGGAATGTATTCCAGTTCCTGCATCGAAATGCCTTCTTCGCGGGCAATGTTCAATACCAAAGGCGAATAGAAACGGCCTTCGGCTGGTTTGTCTAATTTAACGGTAGCCGTTCCGCCGGAAACTGAAGCCATGGCCGGAGCAGCGGCAGGAGCAGCGGCAGGAGCAGATGCCGTTTGGGTTGGTGCCGGAGTTGCAGCCGCAGCCGGAGCAGCCGAAGCTTGTCCGTTGTCGCCGCCGGTGCTGATGATGGCAATTGGTTTACCAACGGCAACCACTTCGCCTTCCTGCGCCAGAATTTCTTTTAATACACCTGCCTGAATGGCCGGCACTTCGGTATCTACTTTATCGGTTGCAACCTCCAGTACCGATTCGTCCTGCTCGATGGTGTCGCCAACCTGCTTTAACCATTTCAGAACCGTACCTTCCATGATACTCTCGCCCATTTTGGGCATCAGCATTTCTACAAGTGCCATATGTTTTTGTTATTCGTTTGTCGTTATTCGTTGTTCGAATGTGTTCAAAAGCTGCCGCAAAGGTAATGATTTTAGCTAATTAACCGCAGGTTCGCAGGTTCGAATTTTCGATTTTTAGCTTGTACAGTATTCGATTATTCTGGCTTTGGTTTTTAGGTTGAAGAGGATAGCGTTTTGGTTTGGTTGAAACCGGGAATTGAACTTAAAGTTTTTCAGGCTAAAAGCATAGCGTTTTGGATGGGGAAATTCTAATTGCTGCATTAAAGTGCGGTCCTGAATTGATGCTTTGAAATTTCTTCTCTAAGTTCCATTTTGAGCGTTAGCATATGGCTCTACACATTATTTGTTGGTGAACTTGCAGCATTTAAACTTCTACAACCGGAATCGCTATGGTTTTACTTCTTATGGATATAACCATAGCGTTTTTTCTTTACCTTTAACAAATGATACTGCTGCTATGAAAAAGATCCTTCTACTGCTTTGTTGTTTAAACTTCCTGACTCTTGTAAAAGCTCAGCAACTGGTGCAGGAGCGGCTGTATAAAATAGGAAATAGTAATAAAGGTCTTGTTGCTAGCAGTCTCACCCGTGAAGGGAATGTAGTTATCACGGGCAGTTATACTTTTAATCCCGGCTACCAAAGCATATTCACTTTAGTTAAACCGAATACCGATACTCTGTGGATGCGTCTAGGGCCACTAATTGCATTAGGTGGGATAGGCATAAAACAAACCATAAATAGTGGCTATGTCGTTTATACTACTAAAGTTAATACTTCGCCAACTACATCCGGAACAGCATTATTAAAGTATGATGGCAACGGTATGCTTAAACAGGTAATACCTTATGCCATTAATACCTTTGATAGTGGCCATTTAATCCTATTAGCTCCTGATAGTGGCTATTACCTTGGCGGAAATAATATTATTGCCGGTAAGAACAACCGTTTTACCTTAGGGCGCACTGATAGCCTGGGAAATTTGAAATGGCGCAAAGGCTATGCCTGGAGCAATGGAGATTTTTTAGCTGATATGCAGCATACGCTGAATGGCAACATTATTATGTACGGCATTACGGGCGCGTCGCAGCGGCTGAAGCTGCTGCTGGTCAATCAGCAGGGGGATTCCGTGCTGGGGAGGATACTTTCCATAATAGGTTCAAATCGAGTCGAACGAGTTAGCTCTGCAATTAGTAGCGTTACGCCTTTATTGGATGGTGGTTTTTTACTGGCTGCTGAGATCGATACAACTGTAACAGGAGGGCCATCGAAATTAGGGATGGTGGTAAAAGTAAATGCGAGCCTGCAGCCGGTGTGGCATTACATTAACCGCTCCGTGACTGACAACGTTTTTTTCACCCGCTCCCGCGAGCTTACCGACGGCAGCATGGTAGTGTTGGGATTCGAGCGGAAAGGGACTGGCAGCATGCCCGGCGATAAGTTTTTCCTTTACCGCTTCAACCCTACTGGTTCTTTGCTGAACATATATACCTTTACCAGTACTATAGCTACCCAGGTTCAAACCACTACCTTAGAAGCCTTGCCTGACAGCAGTTTTATTATTGGGGGAAATGGAGTGGTTACACCTGCTCCTAACCTGAGTGCCGGCTTCTATGTAGCGAAAGTGAAGATTGCGGGTTTAGCGCCAGCCTTGCCTTTGCCTGGTCCTATAAAAGTAACAGGAACCAAAGAAGATGCATTTTTAGCCGGAACTACTTTAGGCCAAAGCTATCCAAACCCTACAGCTGCCGAAGCCATTATTTCTTATTCATTGCCAAAGAATTACACCAAAGCGCGAATTATGATCCGGGAAATTGCTACAGGTCGAGAGATCAAGGATTTTGAATTGAAAAGAAATACCAGCAGCTTAACAGTTGATTTAAGCGGCCTGAGCAATGGTTTGTATCTATACAGCCTGGTGGTGGATGATAAACCAGTGGCTACGAAGAAACTGGCCGTGATAAAGTAACTTCAGACTTTTTTGAGCTAAAAGGATAGCGTTTTCTAAGCTTTGTAGCGTAGGGTTTAAACCCTACGCTACAAAGTTTTCAAAAATCGAAAATTCGAACATTCTAAAATTTGAACCTACCAACCTATGGTAAACTCTGGCGCACCAGATTCAGCAAGGTCATGGCAGTGAATTCGATGTTCAGTTCGCGGTCTTTGTTGAAGAAAAGTTTTTTGCTGATGGTTTTAGTGGCGTCGGCGTAGGCAATGCAGAGCGTGCCTACAGGTTTTTCTTCGGTGCCGCCGCCCGGGCCGGCAATGCCGCTGGTGGCAATGCCCACGTCGGTGCCCATAATTTTACGCACGTTTTCGGCCATTTCGCGCACCACGGCTTCGCTTACGGCGCCGTATTGTTCAATGGTTTCGGGTTTAACCTGCAGCTGTTTGATCTTTACGTCGTTGTCGTAGGCAATAATGCTGCCCATGTAATACATCGAGCTGCCCGGAATGCTGGTTAATTTATGCGCCACGTGGCCCCCGGTGCAGCTTTCGGCCGTAGAAATGGTCAGGCTGCGGGCATTGAGCAACATGCCTATGGTTTCCTCTAAGGTTACTTCGCCGTAGGCATAAATGAATTTGGAGATGAGGGTAGAAACCGCGCTTAATTCTTTTAAAAGCTGATCTTCCAGTTCGTCGGGATCAGTGCCGTGGCCAGTTAACCGTAAACGTACGCCCGCCAGGTGCGGTAAATAAGCCAGTTTAATGTGCGGCGGCAAAGCGTCTTCCCAGTCGGAAAGTTGTTCGGCCAGGAAAGATTCGCCGATGCCGATGGTCTGGATCACCTTGTGAATGATAACCGGAAATTCGAACGCGGCTTGAATTCTGGGAATAACCATTTCGGTCATCATGTGCATCATTTCGTAAGGCACGCCAGGCATGGAAACAATGATCTTCCCGTTATGCTCGAACCACATGCCCGGCGCCGTTCCGATCGGGTTGCGGATGGGGGTGCAGTTTTCCGGTAGAAAAGCCTGCTGACGGTTGGCTTCGGTTAGTTCGCGGCCGCGCTTCTGAAACAGATCGGTTACATCTTCTAAAGATTGCGGATCTAATTTTAAGCCGCAGCCAAAGTATTCGGCCAGCGTTTTTTTGGTTATATCGTCGCGGGTAGGGCCCAGGCCGCCGGTAATCAAAATCAGGTCGGCGCGGGTTTGGGCATCGATTACAGCCTGGGTAATGGCTGCGGCCTCGTCGGCGATGGACGAAATTTGCTTCACGCGCACCCCGATCTTGCCCAGTTCCGTACCCAACCAGGCCGAATTGGTATCTACGATCTGTCCGTACAGGATCTCGTCGCCAATGGTAATAATTTCAGCTAATACCGGTTTCATAATCTGGCAGGGTTTATGCAAAGCTTTGCGTAATATTGTGCATCAAAGTTAATGACCTGAATACGTATGAAAAAGTTAAGTTTCTATAGTTTTGCAATTTTTTTCACTTTTCTTACTTCCTGTGCTTCCGCGCAGTTCAAATTACCAAAAGTAAACCTGCCCAAACCCCCAGCTTCCACGGGCATAAACACCTCGGGTAAACCTTCCGATACCGAAGTAGCCAACGGCCTGAAAGAAGCCCTGATCCAGGGAACGACCAAAGGCACCGCGCAGGCTTCGCAAACCAATGGTTATTACGGTAATTCGCTCATTCGTATTCCTTTTCCAGCGGAAATTAAAAAAGTAGAAACCACGCTCCGCAACGTGGGCATGGGCCAGGAAGTAGATAAGTTTGTGTTAAGCCTGAACCGCGCCGCCGAAGATGCTGCCATCAGTGCCAAACCGATCTTTATTTCTGCCATTAAAAGCCTCACCATTAAAGACGTATGGAATATTTTGACCGGCGAAAAAGATGCCGCTACCCAATATTTAAAGCGCACCACTTCCGCGCAGCTCACTACTTCGTTCAAGCCAATCATACAGAAAAGCCTCGACAAGGTGAATGCCACCAAATATTACGGCACCATTATTACGAGCTACAATAAAATTCCGCTGGTACAGAAAGTAAACCCCGACCTAAACGCCTACGCTACCGACAAAGCCATTACCGGTTTGTTTACCCTCGTTGCCCAGGAAGAAGCCAACATCCGCGAAAACCCTATAGCCCGTACTACCGATCTTTTGAAACGCGTTTTTGGCTACAAAGGCTGATTTTAATTAGAAATTAGAAATTTCCGGAAGTAAACCGGTGAGACTTTAAAGTCCTCACCGGTTTTTTTTTTGTGCCCGAAAACGGTAGGGTTTTGGCCTGAAAAACTGCTGCCCATAATTCAGGAACGAGCAATTTCGTTATTCATTTCTTCAATAAGTTCTTCTTCAAAAATCCCCACATGCACTCCTTCAATAATACTATCATTTACTGATTCCCAACCCCAAAATGCTATGGTTTCAGGCTGAAAAAGTGCCTGTGCCGAATTGTATTAAATCTTAGCAGGGTTATTTGCAGTAAAAGCTCCGGAAATTGATTTTTAAGTTATATCTGTTTTACACCCGGGCATGGAAGAAATATTTGAGTGGCGGCGCATTTTATTCAACGATCTGCCGGCGGTATTTTTACTGGAAGTAGCTTTCCGGACGGTGATCATGTTCATTTTTCTGGTGGTTACCTTGCGGGCTTCGGGAAAAAGAGGCGTAAAGCAGCTTTCTATTTACGAAGTCGTGATCATTGTAGCATTGGGTTCGGCGGCCGGCGACCCCATGTTTTACGAAGACGTGGGAATTGTGCCCGCGTTGCTGGTTTTCCTGATCGTGATCGGGCTGTACCGGCTGCTCACCTGGCTTGCCGGTCGCAATGAGTGGTTCGAAAGCAAAGTAGAAGGCGACCCGGTTTATTTGATCGAAGACGGAGAATTTGCCATCGATAAATTCAACCGCGAATCTTTAAGCCAAGATGAATTTTTCAGTGAGCTGCGGGTGGAACACGTGGAGCATCTGGGGCAGGTAAAGATAGCATTGCTGGAAACCAGCGGCGAAATGAGCATTTATTTTTACGAAGACCAGGACGTAAAGCCTGGTTTGCCCATTCTTCCGGCGCCATTCAGCCAAAAGCTTCGCCAGATTCCGGAAGCCGGCATCTATGCCTGCGCTTTTTGCGGCAACGTAGAAAAAATTCCGGCCGGCATAAACTCCTGCGACCGCTGCAACCGTGACCTCTGGGTAAAAGCCATCCAGACCCGCCGGATAGGCTGAGTTTAACCCCACCCCAGCCCTCCCCTAAAAACAGGGAGGGAGCTTTTTTCTCCTGTAGTACCGTCAGCTAAAGCAGAAGGAAATGATTTGAACACGATTTTTAGGATTGAAATGATGGACAGGATTTTTAACATCTGATTTCAAGCTTTCTGATTTCACTATATCGCCAGCGCAGCGTCTCCAGAAGATCACGTTATCCAGGAAACTAAACTAAAAAGAAGTTAGCTACAAAGGGAAACAGATACCAGTTTCTGTGAGAGCGGCCTCCAAGACTTCCGGTGCCACAGGCAGCCCGCTAGGGCAGGAAGGGTTGCAGCCGCGAACGCAGAAACGAAGCCACCCGGCTTGAGGGAAAAAGCTTGCTTGAAAGCAAAAGGGAATTAGTTAAAAAAAGAAGCAAGCTATGAAAACGCTATGGCTTTAACCTTAAAAACGCTCTACATCAAAACATAACTATTAAAAATATATAAAATACTATTTAAAAGCAGATAAAACCAATTTACGTCAGATTAGTATGTAAGATGTGCCACAGATAAATTCCTGAAAGCTATGAAAAAAATTTACGAAACCCCGTTCCGGCATTATCCCCTCGAAGATGCGCAAAGCCTCGAACCTTTATTGGCTGCCATCGGCGATGCCCGGTTCGTACTTTTAGGAGAAGCTTCGCATGGCACTTCGGAATATTATACCTGGCGTACGGCAATTTCCAAGCGCCTGATCCAGGAAAAAGGATTCAATTTTATTGCTGTAGAAGGTGATTGGCCCGATTCTTACCTGGTAAACCGCTACATAAAAGGTTATCCCGAGGGCAGTAATTCGGTTCAGAAACTTTTGCAGCATTTCAACCGCTGGCCTACCTGGATGTGGGGAAACTGGGAAGTTGCTGCCCTGGTAGAGTGGCTGAAAGAGCACAACGAAACGCAGCAGCTAGGCAAAAAAGCCGGTTTTTACGGCCTCGACGTGTATAGTTTATGGGAAAGCCTGGACGAAATTCTGACGTACCTGGAAAAGCGCGATCCCGATCTGATCGAATCAGCCCGCAAAGCCTTTAAATGTTTCGAGCCTTTTAATAATGATCCGGAAGAATATGCGCGCTCGGTTGCGTTTGTACCCGAAGATTGCGAATACGAAGTATTGGAGTTACTCAACCGCATCCGGGCCAAAGCGAGCGCATTTGAGCAGGATGCCGAAGCCCATTTCAATACCGAGCAAAATGCGCTGGTAACCGTGAACGCCGAAAAATATTACCGGGCCATGGTACGCGGCGGCTCCAGTTCCTGGAACGTGCGCGACGAACACATGATGGAAACCCTGAACCGGCTCATGGATTTTCACGGACCGGATTGTAAAGCTATCATCTGGGAACATAACACCCACATCGGCGATGCCCGCTTTACCGACATGGCCCGAAGCAGCATGGTAAATGTTGGGCAATTGGTGCGTGAGCAACACAGCCGGGAAAATTGTTTTTTAGTTGGTTTCGGTTCGTATAAAGGAAGCGTGATTGCCGGTAAAAACTGGGGAGCGCCTATGCAGAAAATGGACGTACCGGAAGCGGAAACAGGCAGCTGGGAGCATTATTTACACCAGATTAGCGAGATGGATAAACTGATTCTCTCGAGTGACATCCGCCATATTCCGGAGTTGCAGGATCCCATTGGACACCGTGCTATTGGCGTGGTATATAATCCAAAAACCGAACGTTTCGGTAATTATGTGCCTTCCGTAATTCCGGAACGCTACGATGCTTTCATGTTCCTGGACGAAACCGAAGCCGTACACCCGATCCTGACCCAGGTTGCCGGCAACACCCCGCCCGATATGTACCCGTGGACCTTTTAATGATAGAATGAGAGAATTATTGATTGAGAGAACGAGAGAATGAAAAGATTTAGTGAATCGAAGAAATCCCGAAAAGTAAATCAGGGAATAGCTTCTAAGTTTTTAAGGTTAAAATGATAGCGTTTTGCCATTGGAATTTGAACTTGAGGGAATTTCTAATACCTGGATTTTCTCATTCCTACATTCAATCATTCAATCATTCAATCATTCAATCATTCAATAACGCTCTCATTTAATCATTTCAAATGTCTGAATTTTAGGATGAGGTCGGTTTTGAGTTGATGCAGCGTGGCTTCCAGGCCAACCGGGTAAGTGTGCGGATTGAGGAAACGACGAATGCTGGGGTCTAAAGCCTGAAGCTGCTGCTGCGTGCGCTGCTGAATTTCCGGGAGGGCAGGCAAGCAGTAAACAAGTTGGCCATTTTTGAAAATTGGTTGGAGCAGATCTTCGGAAGGCGTTCCGGCAGCGATTGGTTTTTGTTTGGTAATGTCGAGCGGGTGCACAATTTTCAGGTTTTCCGGCAGGTTTTCGGCCTCGTTGTAGATCATGTCAGCCACAAATTTTCCGTGTCCATCCAGAAATCTTCTTACCTGCTGCACCCCCGGCGTAGAGGTTTTTACGAGTTGCTCCGAAAGTTTGAGTTTGTATTGCCATTGGCCCTTTTCGTCTTGCAAAGCTCCCAGTTTATACACACCGCCCAGCGCCGGCTGGTCGAAAGCAGTCACGAGTTGCGTGCCAATTCCCCAGGAATTTATTTTAGCGCCCTGCTGCTTTAAACTGGCGATCAGGTTTTCGTCGAGGTCGTTGCTGGCTACAATATTTACCTTCGGGAAACCGGCTTCGTCGAGTAGTTTCCGGGCTTCAATACTCAGGTACGCCAGGTCGCCGGAATCGAGGCGGATGCCGAACAATTCTGAACCGCTTTCGCGCATCTTCCGGGCTACTTTTATCGCATTTTTCACGCCTTCCAGGGTATCGAAAGTATCTACCAGGAAAACTGAATCGTGCGGGAAGGCTTCGGCATATTTTTCAAAGGCTTCTTCTTCGTTGGCAAAAGCCATTATCCAGCTGTGTGCGTGCGTGCCTTTCACCGGAATATCAAAAAGTTCGCCGGCCATTACGTTGGAAGTAGCTTTTACGCCGCCAATAAATGCTGCCCGGGTAGCGCTCAGCGAACCATCTACGCCCTGCGCCCGGCGCATGCCAAATTCCATTACCAGGTCACCTTGCGCAGCTTCGGTAATGCGGGCAGCTTTGGTGGCAATCAGGGTCTGGAAATTAAGGAAATTCAGCAAAGGAGTTTCAATGAGCTGCGCCTGCAACAAGGGGCCGGAAACGCGGATCAAAGGCTCATTCGGGAAAACCACGGTGCCTTCCGGAATGGCTTCCACGTTGCAGGTGAATCGTAAATTACGGAGGTAATCTATAAAATCGAGATCGAATAATTCGTCGCCTTTGGCATTGCGCAAACTGGTTAAATACTCGATGTCGTTATCCGAAAATTTCAGGTTCCGCAGAAAATGCACCGCGTATTCGAGGCCGGCGCAAACGGCATAACCGCCTTCAAACGGGTTTTTGCGGAAGTATAAATGAAAGACCGCCTGTTGTTCGGCGCGGCCGGATTTCCAGTAACCATAGGCCATGGTTAGCTGGTAAAGATCGGTAAGTAAACTAAGCGAAGTGCCGTAAAGGTTGCGGGTAAAATCCATGCGGAAAAGGTTGCTGCTGCTGCTTTAACGGCAAAGCTTCCGGAAGCGTTATAAACGGGCCGTTTCAGCCTTTTTCGGTTGAAAACCCTACCGTTTTTAGGGTCATTGGCACGCTTGAAAACTGTTATTTCCGGGGGTAAAAATACAGTTTTACGGCAGCGTTGGTAAAACCTTTTTCGCTTAAAGTAAAAAAGCCGGAGTTGTTATTGGCAAAGGCAACGGCTTCGCCCTGCGGCTCAATTTTATAGGGCACGGTTACGGGTGGCTGCTGCAGAAATTCCGCGAGCGACTCGCCGTTTTTTTGTTTGTAGTAATACAGTCCTGAATAAGTTTTCAGGATCGCTTCGGTGCCGCTTGGCGAAAGGGCTGCACTTACTACGCCGGTAAAGCTGATGGTGCCAACCAGTTCTGCAGTATCAATAGCAGTGTAATTGAATGGCGGCGTAATTTTATAAATGCGCGAAGGATCGTCTTGCTTGGTAATGATCAGGATGGCGTTGGTAATCGGGTCAATGAGCAACGCTTCGGCATCGTGCGAGCCATCCGGATAGCGGAAACGGATCTGCTTGAACGTAGAAACGGTATCGGTGCCGGGCGAAGGCTCGGGAAACTGGTATATGGTGTAAGAAGTTTGTTTTTTATTGTTGTCGCCAATGTCGGCCAGGAAAAGCTGGTTACCCGAAAGTGCGAGGTCTTCCCAATCGCGGTTTTTTATGCCTTTTAAATACACTTTTTTCGTAACGCTACCATCGTGCCTGATCAAATGCAATTCGGTTGGATTGCCGCTGTCTTCGTGCGCCCATAAATATCCCGGCGCCGTTTTGCTGTCGGCAATGCCAGACGTTTCTTCGATCATGGGGGTTAGCGCGGTGCTCTGCGGATCTGAGCTGAAAGGCGGAGCGTTTTCAGCTGGCACCGCATCGTCGTTTTTATTGCAGGCCGTGAAAAGTAGGATCAGGAAATAAAACGGGATTTTGAAAAGGCGTTTCATTGGGCAGGCAGGGTTTAGAGCGCGTAAGAAAAGTTTAAAAAGTTCTTACGAGGTTATATTAAACCTGTTATGGAATTGCCGGATAATTGGGTGAAATCTTTTGTTATTTTGGTGGGTTTATAGTTTTTGGAGTGAAAAGAATAGCATTTTGGAATTTTTGAAGAGGAAAGCTGCTCGTTAAAATGCTATGCTTTTATATTAAAAAAGTGCTTTAATTGTTTTGCAATTGTTATGCGGAGAGTTAGCGAAGAACTCTCAGCAAAAGGAGTTTCTTTTAATTTTTTTATCGTCTATTGTAGTGCCGTCTAACATCGTTATCACGCGCTATGTTGCCAAGCCCAAGTGTAAGCGTAAAATAGTAGTTGTAGGCTACTTCTGGTGAGTTAGGTAAAGTTGTTTTATTATTATTAATGTTCCAACGAACCCTTTCTAAAGGCAATAAATAACCAAATCTGAAATTTATTAAATAAAACATCTGGTGAGAAATTCCAATTCCTAAATCAAGATGTGCTTTTGAATTTGTAACTTCTTTGTACCTGAGGTTTGACTGTAAATAGTTTCCAAATGAAGTCGTGTCGGTAGCTTTTTCCCGGTACAAATAATTAAGCCCAACGCCTTTAAATCCAGTATAAGGATAAACTGAAAACCATGGGCTTTTTGTAAGGGAATAACCAAAATTAAACGAAGTCGAGCGATATTCTACTTCTGTCACAAAACTACTTTGGTCGTTTTTCTTTGTTGTTTGATTGTATGAAAAGGTGGTAATGCCCCTGTTCATATATAATTGTAATCCAATACCAACATTAGCAGTTGCATGATTTGCTTTAGGAAAACCATACTTGCTTAATTGTTGATCCAGTCCTTTAGTGTTAATAACAGGAAACTCGATTGGCATAATTAAAAAACCACCAAAAACGTTGTTCTTTGTTGAATCTTCCTGAGCAAATGCCTGCACTAAAAGCCCGAATAAGAGAATAAATAGTAAACCTGTATTTTTCATCTTCCTTGTTTTCAGGTGAAGCTAATCAGATGTTTACTCAAATATAACAAAGTTATTATTGTTGAAAACAGGAGAATCCGATCTGGCAGAACCTTAAAACGCTATGCTTTCCGCCTCAAAAACTACTGCTTCGCAACCGGATGGTAATCGGTAATATGCAAACGCTCGTCGGCGAAGCTGTATTCGTGGGAAATGTTGGAACCGATGATTACGATGCGGTCCTTTTTGTTGAGGTGGAGGTGTTCGAGGTACCAGTCAATGCCTTCCTGGTCCAGGTTGGTGGTTGGTTCGTCTAAAAGCAGGAGGGGAGCCTGGGTGTAAAGCGCCATTCCGAGTTTTAAACGCTGTTTCATGCCACTCGAAAAATCCTTCACGTACTTATCGCGGGATTTCTGCAAACGCATGCGCTCAATTAATTCCGGCACGGTAATGCTTTTCAGCTGCTTAAACTTGATGTGAAATTCCAGCACTTCGGTAAGCGTAAATTCTTCTACAGTTTCCAGATAAGGCGCCGCGTAAGACAAATACCGGTAAATTTCTTCTACCGGAACGGTATGGTTTTGAAGGGAAAAGGTAAGCTGGCCTTCGCTGGGCAGCAGAAAGCCGGAAATTGTATTAAGTAACGTAGATTTTCCGGAACCATTATGACCAAGAATTGCGTAGGTGTTGCCTGCGGTAAATTCGTAAGTCAGGTTCCGGAAGATCCATTCAAAATTGTAACGCTTTCCGAGACCGGTAAGCTTAACTTGCATCGCGGCCCTGTCCTTTAATTACGCCCCGTTCGGAGGTCCGGAAGAAGTTCAGGATCTCGTCGCGCTCCACGGTAGAAGGAATTTCCATTTCGATCTTTTCCAGCGCAGCCGAGTAATTCAAACCGTTCAGGAATAAGATGCGGTACACCTGCTGAATATCGTTGATCTGCTCGTTGGTGTAGCCGCGGCGGCGCAAACCAATAGAGTTGATACCGGCGTAAGAAAGCGGTTCGCGGGCAGCTTTAATGAAAGGCGGCACATCTTTACGCACCAGACTTCCACCCGAAACCATGGAATGCGCACCAATTTTTACGAACTGGTGGATGGCTGTGGCCCCGCCAATAAATACATGGTCCTGCACTTCAATGTGGCCGGCCAGCTGCACAGAGTTAGCAATAATTACATTGTTGCCAATAATGCAGTCGTGGGCAATGTGCACGTAAGCCATAACCAGACAATTATTGCCAACGGCGGTCGTATTTTTATCCAGAGCGGTTCCGCGGTTCATCGTTACGCACTCCCGGATAATGGTATTGTCGCCGATGGTAGCCGTAGAAGGTTCGCCCTGGTATTTTAAATCCTGCGGCGGCGCCGAAATTACCGCTCCCGGAAATATTTTGCAGTTCTTCCCGATCCGGGCACCTTCCATAATGGTTACGTTCGGGCCGATCCAGGTGCCTTCACCAATTTCAACGTCTTTGTAAATAGTGGTGAAAGGCTCTACCACCACGTTATGGGCAATTTTGGCCTCCGGATGAATATATGCTAACGGTTGAGTCATTAGACTTCTTTTTAATTAATAATTAAGAATTAATAATTAAGAATTAATAATTATTGGATTATCATTTACAGTGAATTCTATTCAGACTGTAATAAGAGACCAACCGTTGCGGAGAATCAGAAAATAAAAACGGTAGGTTTTTCAGTTGAAAAACTCCCGAAATCAATTTTTAATTCTTAATTATTAATTATTAATTAAAACTAAACGTTCTCTTTTCTTACAATACTGGCGCTCATTTCGGCTTCCATTACCACTTTGCCGCCCACAAAAGCCTGCCCCATCATTTTGGCAATGCCGCGTTTTACCGGGGCTAATAATTCGCATTTAAAAATAATAGTATCGCCGGGCGTTACTTTTCTGCGGAAGCGGCACTTTTCAATTCCCAGGAAGTAGGTCCAGTAATTTTCCGGATCCGGAACGGTGCTTAAAACCAGAATGCCGCCGGTTTGCGCCATGGCTTCTATCTGCAACACGCCCGGCATAACCGGGTTACCCGGAAAGTGGCCCTGGAAGAAAGGCTCGTTCATGGTCACGTTCTTAATGCCCGTTACCGTAGTTTGATCCAGGTGAATGATCTTATCGATGAGCAGGAAAGGGTAGCGGTGCGGCAGCGTCTGGGCAATTTTATTAATGTCCATTACCGGCTCGCGTTTTGGATCATAAACCGGCACGTTTTTAATGGCCGCTTCGTTCATGGCTTTCTTGATCTTCTTCGCAAAAGCAACGTTGGCAGCATGACCCGGGCGAGCAGCCAGAATTTGTCCTTTCAGCGGACGGCCAACCAAAGCCAGATCACCAATTAAATCTAAGAGTTTATGGCGGGCCGGTTCGTTTTTAAAGCGCAGCTCGGTGTTATTCAGAATGCCTTCTTTTTTAACGGCTACTTTGGGCTTGTTCAGCAGTTCAGCTAAATGCGTCAGTTCATCTTCCTGCACCACGCGGTCTACTACCACAATGGCATTATCCAGGTCACCGCCTTTTATCAGGTTTTGTTTGAAAAGCATTTCTAGCTCGTGTAAAAAGCAGAAGGTGCGGCAAGGCGCGATCTGTTCTTCAAACTGGCTGATATCGGTAATAGACGCGTGCTGCGAACCCAGAACCGGCGAATTGTAGTCTACCATTACCGTAACGCGGTAATCGTCTAAGGGCAATGCGGCCAGTTCTACTTCGCGGCCGGCATCTTTAAAACTGATGCCTTGCGGAATTTCGAAAAAGTTGCGGAGCGCATTTTGTTCTTCCAGCCCAACCGAAGCCAGGGCATTTACGAATTCAATGGAGCTGCCATCCATGATCGGCGGTTCCGGCCCATCGAGCTGGATCAGCACGTTATCGATCTGCAAACCAACCAGGGCCGCCAGGGTGTGTTCTACCGTATTAATACGGGCGCCGTTCTGTTCTATGGTCGTGCCGCGCGAAAGGTCTACTACGTTGTCTACGTCGGCATCTACAATGGGCTGCCCTTCCATATCTATGCGCTGGAATTTGTAGCCGTGGTTGATCGGTGCCGGCACAAACGTCATATTGGCCACAACGCCGGTGTGCAGGCCAATGCCCGAAACCGTAACCGGCGACTTGATGGTGTGCTGTTTTTCGTTCATCAAATAATTTCTTAATAAAGAAAGGGCAAAACTAGCGCTTTTCTTTTAGTTCGTCTATTTCTTTTTGGAGTTCCGGCAGGCGGCGGAAAACGGTAAGCGCCCGCAGGTTCTGCTTGTAATCGAAAGCCGGGGAACCCTGAATGATGGTGCCTTCTTCTTTAATGGATTTGGAAACACCGCTTTGTGCTCCGATTATGGTTTTATCGGCAATGGTAATGTGGCCTACAATGCCTACCTGGCCGGCCACGGTGCAGAAATTACCTACTTTGGAAGAACCGGAAATGCCGGATTGGGCCGCTACAACGGTATGTTTGCCAATTTCCACGTTATGCGCGATCTGTACCAGGTTGTCTATTTTAGTGCCTTCGCGGATAATGGTGGATCCCATGGTAGCGCAATCGATGGTAGCGTTGGCGCCGATGCTCACATTGTCTTCCAGAATTACGTTGCCGATCTGCGGAATTACTTTGTAGGTGCCGTCTTTCTGCGGGGCAAAACCAAAGCCATCGGAACCGATCACGGCACCCGCATGAATGGTGCAGTTGCTGCCAATTATCGTATCGGCATAAATTTTAGCGCCGGCGTAAATGACCACGTTGTTGCCGATCTTCACATTATCGCCGATGAAAACGTGCGGGAAAATGCGGGCGTTATCGCCGATCTTGCAGTTCTGGCCGATGTAAGAAAAAGCGGCGCGGTAAAAGTTTTCGCCAATGATGGAATTGGCGCCCATAAAAGCTGGTTCTTCCACGCCGGTTTTAAATGCGATCAGCGCTTTCTGGTATTCTTCGAGCAGTTTGGAGAAACTGGTATAAGGGTCGTCCACGCGGATGAGCGAAGCATCGGAATGTTGCTTTAATTGCAGGTTTTTGCCCACGATTACGGCCGCCGCACTGGTAGTATATAAATAAGGTTCGTATTTCGGGTTCGATAGAAAGGCCAGGGCTTTTTCGCCGGCTTCTTCTATTTTGGCTAACGTGCTGATCTTCCGGTCGGGGTTGCCCTCCACGGTTCCGCCCAGCATGTCGGCTATCTGTTGAACAGTAAATTCCATGATGCAAAAATAGGGAATAATTTAAACCGTTATTTTTTTCGGCGCGCAAAGATGGAATAAATTTCTGAGGGAGCAGAAAGGAGGGAAGATTATAAGACAGGTTTGCAGTTTTAGGGGTGAAAAGGGTAGCGTTTTGACCGTGTAGAGACGTAATATATTACGTCTCTACAGTTATTACCCCGCAATTTCCTTCGGATAGCACACAAAATACTTTTCTACTTTATTGCTCAGCGCCCGGATATTCGGCAGGTCGGAAGCTTCGGCTAATTCTACTACTTTGCCGTATTTGGTGAGCACGTTTATGGCTTCGTTGGTAGTATTATAAGCGTTATTGCTGATCTTGCCCGAGATCATGATGTAAGGCAGTTCTTCTTCCGTGATCCCGAATTTTTCCATCACCAGTTCGGCAATGCCCAGGCGGAAATCTTCTTCGAGCGGTTCGGTGGTAATGATGATCTTGAAGAGTTTCCGGTCGATGATGCTGGAAGAAAGGAATGTCAGGATCTTGTCTTCGTGAAAAACCCATTGCTTGATCGCAGCCCAGACATCCATATCATCCAGGGCTACGAAATTGCGCATGATAATAGGGTCTTCCTGGAAATCGGAAAAGCGGATGTTATTGGCCAGGAAAAGTTTGAGCGACGGACTGGCGGCTACGTCAATTCCCTGCAGCATGAGTTCGCGGGCGCGTTCCACGGCTTTTAATACCATGTTTTCGGCACTTAAAACCGTTTTATGCAAGTAAACCTGCCAGTACATTAACCGACGGCTTACCAGGAAATTCTCGATGGAATAAATGGCTTTTTCTTCTACCACCAGTTTTTCTTCCACCACATCCAGCATTTTCAGCAGACGGCTCGCGCCAATTTTGCCTTCCATCACGCCGGTATAAAAGCTGTCGCGGTTCAGGTAATCCAAACGGTCTACGTCTAACTGGCTCGAAACTAATTGGTGGAAAAACGGCCTTTCGTAATCGCCTTTGAAGATTTTGATCGCCAGATCCAGTCTTCCGTGAAATTCCTGGTTCAGCAATTCCATGATGTAGGAAGAAATATCTTCGTGGTGCACTTCTTTGAAAATAGCCGTTTCCAGGGCGTGCGAAAGCGGTCCGTGGCCAATGTCGTGAAGCAAAATGGCAATCAGCGAAGCTTCGTATTCAGCATCCCAGATAAAAGTGCCTTTACTGCGCAAGGTATCTAAAGCGGTGCTCATTAAATGCATGGCGCCCAGCGCGTGGTGAAAACGCGTGTGCAAAGCGCCGGGATAAACAAAATCGGTTAAACCTAATTGCCGGATGCGGCGCAAACGCTGAAAATACGGGTGTTCGATGATTTCGAAAACCAAACCCGATGGAATGGTGATGAAACCGTAAACGGGATCGTTGAAGATTTTTTTCTTGCTCAAAATGCAGAACTGTTTTGAAAGTGCAAAGATGCGGAAATGGTACGGATTTGAGGCTAAAAAGTGTTTAGGAAGTTGTTTTTCAAACTGCCCAGCCAGAAATTTAACCACCCCCGGCCCCTCCTTGAAAAGGAGGGGAGCTTGGAAACCGTCAGCTAAAGCAGACGGCAATGAATTTTCTTGCTTTTGACTTTTTCGGCTTAAAACTCTATCGTTTTTTATTGGCAGAATTCGTGAAAATCTGCAAGGTAAAGGGCACCCACAAGGGGTGCCCCTACGGTTCGGCAAAATTCTATTAAAAAAAAATCCTGTAAATCCCTAAAATCCTGAAAATCGTGTTCAAGACAAAATTCATTGCCGTCTGCTTTAGCTGACGGAAACTGCAGCGAAGAAAAAAACTCCCTCCCCTGTTTTTAGGGGAGGGCCGGGGTGGGGTATCTAAATATTCGTATTTTTGAATTCTTAATTCTTAGGCAATAAAAAGCAACCTTTCCCGTAAATAAACGTGCTTAAGGCTGCGCCGGTATTATCCGGATTACTGCTGAAAAACGGTAGCAAAAACGCACCAAAAACCCGATAGAAATTTAATATGCAACGATATAGTATCCTGTGGGCCGACGATGAAATTGATCTGCTCAAACCCCATATCATGTTCCTGCAAGACCGTGGCTACGATGTAACGCCCGTACCGAGCGGGGCCGATGCCATCGAGAAATTCAATGAAAATACGTATGACGTGGTTTTCCTGGATGAAAATATGCCGGGAATAAGTGGCCTGGAAACGCTTAACGAACTGAAAGCCAGTAAGCCAACCATTCCCGTGATCATGATCACGAAGAGCGAGGAAGAGCATATTATGGAAGAGGCGATCGGTTCTAAAATAGCCGATTACCTTATCAAGCCCATCAATCCAAACCAGATATTGCTTTCCATTAAGAAAATACTGGACAATAAACGCCTCGTTTCCGAACGCACCAACAGTAGTTACCAGCGCGATTTCCGGCAGCTGGGCATGGCTTTCGGCGAGCGGCTGAGCCCGCAGGAGTGGGCAGATGTGTACAAGAAATTGGTTTACTGGGAACTGGAAATTGACGAAACCGAAAATAAAAGCATGGCCGATGTGATCACCATGCAGAAAGACGAAGCCAACTCCAATTTCTCGAAATTCATTATTGATAATTACGAAGAATGGCATAATAACCCGGATGATGACACGCCGCTCATGAGCCACCAGCTTTTCAAGCAGCGCGTTTTCCCGCTCATGAAAGAAAGCAGCGTGCCGGTTTATTTCGTTTTGATCGATAATTTACGTTACGACCAGTGGAAAATCCTGGAACCGATCATTGCCGACTATTTCACGGTAGATAACGAGGAAATGTATTATTCCATTCTGCCAACCACTACGGCTTACGCGCGGAATGCCATTTTTGCGGGCATGATGCCGGGCGAGATTCAGAAGAAATACCCGAACAAATGGGTTTGGGACGACGACGACGAGGGCAAAAACCTGAACGAAGCCGATTTTATGGAGATCAACCTCCAGAACAATAAGATCAGCGAGAAATTCAGTTACAATAAAATTACCAACCTGACCGCCGGGAAAGAACTGCTTGCTAAATTCAGCAATTTGCAGAATAACAAACTGAACGTGATCGTGTACAATTTTGTGGATATGCTCAGCCATGCCCGCACCGATATGGCGATGATCCGCGAGCTGGCCGCCGACGAATCGGCGTACCGTTCGTTAACGCGTTCGTGGTTTTTGCATTCTCCTTTGTTCGAAACGCTGAAAATGATCGCGGAGAAAAAAGGCAAACTCGTAATTACCACCGACCACGGCACCATTCGGGTTAAGCGTCCGTTCAAAATTGTAGGCGACCGGAGCACGAATACCAACCTGCGTTACAAGCATGGTAAGAACCTGGGTTTCACGGAGAAAGATGTGTACGTGGTGCGTAAGCCCGAGCATTTAGGGTTGCCGAAAGAGAACATTTCTACGGCTTACGTGTTTGCGCAGGAAGATTATTTCTTTGCATATCCGAACAATTATAACTATTATGTGAACTACTACAAAGATACTTTCCAGCACGGCGGTATTTCTTTGGAAGAGATCATTATTCCGTTTGTAACGTTAAGCGCGCGCTAAATGGCCTTTCTTGCCGATACGAGTAAAACGCTGCACGTGGCTTCGCTGGATAATTTACCACAAGCTGCGGCTGCTTTTCATACTTTTTTAACCCAAAACCCTACCGTTTCGGTGGTGCTTTTTGAAGGCGAAATGGGGGCGGGCAAAACCACGTTCATCAAAGCCATTTGCCGCGAACTGGGCGTAACCGAAGCGGTGAGCAGCCCCACGTTTTCGCTGGTGAACGAATACGAAGGCCGCGACGGAAAGCGTATTTATCATTTCGATTTTTACCGCCTGAAGGAGGAACGCGAAGCGCTGGACATTGGCGTTTACGAATACCTCGATTCGGGGAATCTGTGTTTGATAGAATGGCCTTCTAAAATCGAAAACCTATTGCCCGAGCACGTACTTTTGGTGAACATTGAAGCCGATGCCGACGGAGAACGCACGATCATTTTGAAACTTACCTGATTATGACCAGTAAAACGCCCCCGGGTTTTGCCGCCATTGCGGCTAACCCGGTTCTCAGCCCCAAAGAATCGATGCTGGCCGTGGAAACGAAACGGAAGCGCCTTTTTATTGGCATTCCCAAGGAATCTTCGTTGCAGGAAAACCGCATTGGCTTAACGCCCGCTGCCGTAAAACAACTCACCGACCAGGGCCACGAAATCATCATCGAATCCGGTGCCGGCGAACCCAGCAAATATTCCGACCACGATTTTTCGGAAGCCGGTGCGCAGGTGGTTTATTCTACCCGCGAAGTGTACGAAGCCGACATTATCCTGAAAATTGCGCCGCCTACTTACGACGAAATGGATTACCTGAAATCCGGGCAAACCTTAATTTCGGCGCTGCAATTCGGAAGCTTAACCGCAGATTACGTGCTGGCGCTTTGCCGGAAAAAAGTAAGTGCTATTTCGTTTGAACTCATTAAAGATAAATCGGATACCAAACCGGTGGTGCGCGCCATGAGTGAAATTGCGGGCAGCACCGTCATGCTTATTGCCGCCGAATATTTAAGCAGCAGCAACGAAGGCAAAGGTGTGATTCTGGGTGGAATTACGGGCGTACCGCCGAGCAAAGTGGTGATAATCGGGGCCGGAACGGTGGCTGAATATGCTACCCGCGCGGCTTTGGGTTTGGGTGCAGAAGTAAAAGTTTTCGACGACCAGATCTATAAACTGCGCCGCCTGAAATACAATATCGGTTCGCAGCTTTTTACGAGCACGCTCGATAATACCGTGCTGCACGAAAAAATAAGAGGGGCCGATGTGGTGATCGGGGCCTTGAGTCCGGAAGATAACCGCGCCAATTACATGGTTCCCGAGAACGTGGTGGCGCAAATGCAACCCGGTTCGGTGATTATAGACGTAAGCATCGACCAAGGCGGTTGTTTCGAAACATCGGAAATGACTTCGCACAGCCGGCCGGTTTACCGCAAATACGACATCATTCATTACTGCGTGCCAAACATTGCTTCCCGCGTACCGCGTACGGCCACGAATGCGCTGAGCAATATTTTTACGCCAATTTTACTTGAAATTTCGCAGTACGGCGGCATCAACGAAGTGCTGTTTACGAATGAACATTACCGTAGCGGCGTGTACATTTACCGCGGCAGTTTAACCAATGCGACCATCGCCAAGAAATTCGGAATGCGGTATAAGGAACTGGGGCTGATGATCGCGGTGCGGAATTAAAAACGCTATGTTTATAAAGCGAAAAAGTGCTGCGATGAGAATTGCAGCACTTTTTTTAATCAAAAGCATACCGTTTTCCAGCGGTTATCCCCCCCATCTAAATGCAATTTCTCAGGTACGAATTAACCTGCCGGATTAATTCCAGATCTCATTCATCGCAGTCAGAATGATGGGCTCGCTATCGGTGATGACGATGGTATGTTCGTGCTGGGCCATGAATCCGCCTTTGTTGCCTACCAAAGTCCAGCCATCTTTCAGGGTATTGGTATAGGTGGAAGTGGTGGAAATAAAGGTTTCGATGGCTACCACGGAATTTTTCTTGAAGCGGCGCTGGTCGTATTTATTTTTGTAATTCAGTAACTCATCCGGCTGCTCGTGCAGGCTGCGGCCGATGCCGTGTCCGCCCAGATTTTTGATTACTTTGTAGCCCATTTTCTTTGCTTCACTTTCCATTAAATGCCCGATATCGGCGATGCGTACGCCGCCTTTGATGTTGTCGATGGCCTTTTTCAGAATGAATTTCGAGGCATTTACAAGATCCTGGTGCTTATGAATATCCTCGCCCAGCACAAAAGAATTGCCGTTATCGGCCCAGAAACCGTTTAGTTCGGCTGATACGTCGATGTTCACCAGGTCACCTTCTTTTAGGATGCGTTTGTCAGATGGAATGCCGTGGCAGAATTCGTTATTCACGCTGATGCAGGTATAACCCGGGAAACCATACGTAAGAAAAGGCGCCGATTTAGCCCCAAAGTCTGCTAATATTTTCGCGCCATACTCATCCAGTGCCTTTGTAGTAATGCCGGGCTGCGCATACTTGGTCATCGCCTTTAAGGTTTGCGCAACCGCTTCGCTGGCTTTTTGCATGCCGGTTAATTCGGATTCGGTTGATATGGACATGGCTTTTTAATTGTGAATGTTATTGCTGATTCTTGTTTTGACTAAATGCTAACGTTTTGGGTATTGCCGAAGGTGGGGATTTTAGCACTAAAATTTAGTATAAGAATTGAAGTTGAACTTTGAACTATCGTTCAATCGATGCTGTTAAGACCCGCTTTTGGCAATGCCTTGTTAGTGGTTATTTTTATTGAATTTCGAAATGATTTAGCCATTCTTTTGTCGTACTAAAATTTCCCTGATTGTCCTTGTTCATAAAAATTGCGTTTTCTTTTTTGTTTATAAGTAAAGTATCTGGAATAAAATTATTGTCGTAAGGTTTTTTTGTGAAAACAATAGTGTCTCCTTGAAGTTTATATTTTCCATGAAACACTTCTTGAAACCCGAATATGCCCGAAACCTCATTCTCACAAGTCCCGTTTTCTCTAAACACCAATTTGTAATGGAATTGGTCGTCCTTGAGTGCTGCTGTCAATATTCTCTTTGATTTTAAAATGTCAGACTGAGTAATGTTTGTCAGAATAATTGATAATAAAACAAGTCCGTGAAATATGACTTTAATTTTATTCTGTTTAAAACCGTGTTTTGCTGTTGATATAATAGTGTTACCAAAAGAGATAATGTAAAGAATGATGATGGGAATTATAATAATTCCGTACGATAAAAGGTAAATAAACATTCCTCCGAAGTAGTCGGTCGACATCCAGCCGAGTATTCCTATTGTCGAAACAATTGCAATTAAATTATAAGCTCTTTGTCTATTCATTAAATTATCGCTACAGTGTTTGTTTGAAGTCTCGTTCTAAAATAACCTCTAACTCTCTGATAAACAACATGGCTACAGTTATTAGTATTTAAAACGAGAGTATTAAATTTTAGTAATTGACTCAATATACCCAACAACGCTTCAGCCCACAGCACTTTTTCCCTTCAAAATCATACCGTTTTGCTTAGAATGAAAGCAATTCAACTCAAACTTCACTTCTAATTCAGCAAAATCCCATACATGCCAATACCCTGACCACCTCGGTGCTTGATCCTTCTTTCCCAGGTGGGAAGTCCTAGCCTGAGGTAATGTTGCGGGGCATAATGAGCAAACGGACAGCGGTTGAAACTGCAATTCGTGAGGATGCCAATGGCGGCAACCATTTGTTCGCAGTAGTTCATGTAAAGCGTAGAAACTTCCGGGTTGGGCTCAACGGGTTGAATGGTTCTTTCGGCGAGGCGCAGTAAATTGGGCAGGCAGGTTTTATCCCGAAGCGTTTTTATTCCTTCCTGCGCAGCGTACCGCACGGCTAGGTTCTGGTGCGCCATCATCAGCGTCAGGCCAATGGCATCTTTTTCGGCAATGAACTTTTTTATGGCTTCTTTGGGGTTGGTACGGATCAGTTTTTCCTGTTCGGCAATTTCGGTTGGGGATAAATTGCGGGTGCCGAACCAGGAAGCTAAATAGTTTTGGTCGGGAAGCAAAGGTTCGGGTAAGTGCGCGGTATCAGCGCGCAGGTTTTCCTTGAATTTATCGGCCATGGTGTTAAGGCGGCTGAAAATATGGCTGTCCGATACAAAACCTATTAACGACCAGTAAGTTGTTGCTGGTTTCCCGGAGGTTTTGCGTTTGAAAGTGGCATTCCAGGTATAGGTCATGTGCGGCACCTGGAAACCGATCTGCATGGCATTATATTGATCATTCCGGGCTTCGGGTTGGGGTGGTAAAACGAAATTCACCAAGCGGTGCGCCAGAAGCCTGGTGCGTAAAGCCTGTAAAGGTTCCGGGCTGGTTTTTAAGGCTTTTACTTCTTCTTTTAGCAGTTTCTGCACATGTTGCCAATCTTCTTTGGCAATGGCTGCGCAGTAGTTGCAGTTTGCCAGGCAGGTTTTGGGGGCATTGAAAAAACGGATCTGGATCTTCGTTTCGTCGAAGCAGATCGTTTGTAAGGTGTCGCAATGGTATGGGTTTATTTCCTGGGCATTGGCTATGAAGGGAGGAAAACAGCATGCGCAGAGAAAAAGAATTAAGTGCTGGAGTTGCTTCATGCGATTAAATTATTTTCCGGGCTTCAAAAGCCATTGCCCTTGTAACGGCCCTCGGTTAAGAAATAGGTAGGGAAGTTAAGGAAAAAAACTGTGATGCATTTACCGCACTTTTACCACCCCAATCCCTACCGTTTTTAAACCAATTTACTTCGCGGTAGTGTACGTTTTGGCATCTTTGGTAGCGCCCCAGTATTGCAACAGTTTTCCCTGCGCTTCGGAATTGCCGGGCCAGGTAATTTTTTCCCAGAACATTACGGAGCAATCTGCTTCCAGCGAAACATGTTGGTCCGGCGAATTTATAATGATTTCGAGAGCGGCTTTTTCACAGTTATAAGCCGTGTGGTCGGGGGTTTCTACGCTGCTGAAAATGATGGCAGCCAGTACCAGGCCCGCTATGTAGAATTTTTTGCGGCGGAATTTCAGGTTTAGCAGGATGTGCCAGCAGCTTAGTCCGAAAAAATAGATCAGCACCAGAAAAACCGGCAAAAACGTATGGCTTACCACAATGTAAGGCCGGTAATTGCGATACCCGCCCATTGGAAGCAAAGCCACGTAGATCGCGCAGAAGAGCAGCGCTACGCCCAGCATTTTCAGGATTCGCTGGCCGGTAACCGGATCCCGGCGGAGCAAGAATGCGTTCAAGATAAGGGTTAAGAAAATGAGGGAATACGCCGGACCAAATTCATTGCTGCGGCCATAAAATAACACCTGGTTAAGGCCGGTTGGCAGCAACTTATAACGCTGCAGCAAGGATACACTGTAATCGTTTTCGATGTTGAAAGTGCCCAGGTAAAATGAGTAGACACTCACCAGCGATATAAAAATGAAATAAAATAACACCGGTTTCGGAATGGCCTGTATTGCTTTTAAAGCCCTGCTGATTACGCCTGGGGCTTCATCTTTCCGGAAATGCTGCCACCACAGAAAAAGCAGAACCGAAGGACAGATAATCAGGGTCAGCGGGGCATTCAGCGGGCCGTTCAATGGCACAATGAGCGTTAAGGCAAGCAGCAGCAAATGTTGCCAGAAATTAAATTGCAGCGGTTTGTGCTGGTAAAACGCGCGGTAAAACGGTAGGAAAAACAGCATTAAAACTGCCAACGAAAACGCGTAGAAAAAATTATAGGTTATGGAACCGCTGATAATATTCAGGCGGTGAAAAGCACCGTGTGTCTGAAAAAGCGGGACAATGAGCGCGGCGGCCAGAATAAATTTAGACTTCCACCATTTCCCGCTGCCGGTAATGTAGGTGGCAAGTAACCAGATGAGCAACAGATGTGTGCCCCAACGCGCCAGCGCCGAAGCCAGGTACGAACTGGAAAGGGGATCGGTGAAAAGCTGCAGAAAAAATGGAACTGTTTTAAAATACGTAGCCATGGTCCAGTGCGCAAAAAAACGGTTCGGAGCAGCATATTTTTCGCCGGAAGTAAATACGCTGAACCCGAACGGATCTTCCATGACCCGCGCATACCATTTCACCGGCAAAATTAAAGGGGCCATGTCGCCGTCGTGAGGCAGGTAGTAGAGCTGATAGAACGAGTAGCCCGCATCCAGGATCAGGAATAAAACCAGCAGGTACGTGATCTTTTTATTCATATTGCAGACAAGTAATTTTGAAAACCGGAAAGCAGTTTTGCAGGCTAAAAGCCTACCATTTTTATAAAATAAACCTCACAGACTTATAAAAGCTGTGAGGTTTAAACAGTTGGTTACAGCACTTTTTGAACTTAAAAAGGTACCGTTTTTACTTTACTTCGCCGGCCAGCAATAATACTTTCCAGGCTTCGGTTACTTTATTTTCTTCCAGCAGTTTTTTGCCTAAATGTTCCAGTTCATTCCGAAGTTCAGGTTTGTCGCTTTCGAATTTTTGCCATACTTCCGAAACAAGCGGATCGGTTTTGAAAGCCTGCGCATCTTCCAGGGTTGGAACCTGTTCTTTTTCGGTGTTGCCGAGGCGGCCTAAGTTGTTGCCGGTTAGCAAATTGCTGCACCGAATGTGTTCCGGAAGCTGGTCTACGCCAATGCCTTTGTTGCGTACCGGCTTCGGAAGTTCGAACAAACAATCGCCGTTGGCCCGCAGATACCAGTCCCCGCCTAAACGCGCCACCGCGTCAAGCTTGAACGGGTCGATGGTTTTGCCGTCGGCAGTTAATACGTTTTCGTTCACGTGCATCAGTACCACTTCGCAGATAATTAAATTCGCGGCGCCGCCTTTATCGCCCATGGAAATCACTTCGCGCACTTTGCACTCAAAAGCAGCCGGCGCTTCGGCTACGCGCGGCGGTTTTACCATTACCGATGGGGCAGGAGTAAGGCCTGATTTCGTGAATTCGTTTACGCCTTTGTCGTATTCCGTACTGGCCAGTGAAAGTTGTTCCACAATGCTGTAATTGCCAATATTGATCACCACTTCGCGGGTTGCCAGCGCATTTTCCAACGTGTGTTTGGTGGTATTATCGCGCACCCGGCGGGCTGGCGAAAAGATCAGGATGGGCGGATTGGAACCGAAGGCGTTGAAAAAACTGAAAGGGCTCAGGTTCACATTGCCTTCTGCATCAACAGTACTCGCAAACGCAATCGGCCGCGGCGCAATGGCCCCCAGCATGTAACTATGGAATTCGCCCGTAGGAATTTCCTGCGGGTTTATGGTTTTGAACATAATGATAGAATGATTGAATTATAGAATGAGAGAATTATTGAATGTATGAATGTGAGAATGGAGGAGTATTTTAAATTCAATAACTCATTCATACATTCAATAATTTCTCTCATTCAATCATTAATTAAAGCGCAGGCAGAACTTTCGCGGTACAATCGCCGAAGCCTACGCGGATGCCGTTTTTCTCGGCGTAGCCGCGCATGGTTATGGTATCGCCGTCGTTTATGAATTTGCGTTCCGAGCCATCGGGTAAAGTAAGCGGTTTGGTGCCTTTCCAGGTGAGTTCCAGCATGGAGCCGTAAGACGTTTCGTCTTTGCCGGAAATAGTGCCTGAAGCATACATATCGCCCACCTGCAGGTTGCAGCCGTTGCTGGTCTGGTGCGCCAGTTGCTGGTTCATGTTCCAGTACATGAATTTGTAATTCGAACGGCAAATGGAAACGTCTTTTCCGCCTTCCGGCTTCAGTAAAACTTCCAGATTAATGTCCAGATTCTTGTTGCCGCTAAATTGCAGATATGGTAAAACGGCCGGTTCCTGCTCCGGACCTGCCACGCGGAAAGGCTCCAACGCATCCAGCGTGACCACCCACGGCGAAATGGTAGAAGCAAAGTTTTTCGCCAGGAAAGGGCCAAGCGGCACGTATTCCCAACGCTGCATATCGCGGGCGCTCCAGTCGTTGAACAGCACCATCCCGAAAATATAATCTTCGGCTTCGTCTGGCGTAACGGTGCTGCCTAACTGCGTTTCGCGGCCGGTAATGAAGGCTACTTCCAGTTCAAAATCCAGCTCTTTGGTCGGGCCGAAAGTAGGAGCGTTGTCGCCAACCTTGGTCTGCCCGTTCGGGCGGATCACATCGGTGCCGGAAATGGTGATAGACGAAGCGCGGCCGTGGTAACCAACCGGCAAATGTTTCCAGTTTGGCAGCAAGGCATTGGCCGGATCGCGGAACATGATGCCTACGTTGGTAGCGTGCTCGATGGAAGAATAAAAATCGGTGTAATTCGGAACGCGTACCGGCATGAGCATTTCCACTTCGCTGCGTTTGATCAGGCATTCGCGCACGGCTTCTTCGTTATCGCGGAATTCGCCGTTATCGTTACGGAGCAGTTCCGAAACACGTTCGCGGGTCTGGCGCCAAACGGGTTTACCCAAAGAGATAAAAGCGTTGAGCGTATCGCGGAAAAGCACGGTATGGTCGGTAATATTCACGTCTTCGAAATAACCGAACTGGCTCAGCGCGTACAGATCCAGCACGTAATCGCCAATGGCCACGCCCACGCGCGGATCTTTAAAACCCGCTTTAAAAATGCCGAAAGGCAGGTTCTGGATAGGAAAGTCGCAGTCCGGGGGAATGGTGATCCAGGAATGCAGGTTCGGATCGTTGGCTTTTATCATAGTATTTCAGAATTCTAAATTAGCAATTGGCAAATATAAAGAATATGCCCGGAATGCCCGAATTTGCTTGCAGGCTTTGAGAAAACGGTAGGGAAATTGGCGGAAAAAGTCAGGGAAAGAAAAAAAAAACGGTACGGTGTCGAGGCGAAAAAGTCAATTTTAATAGCTTACAAGTTGTAGGTGAAAACACCAACAACGGCAGCATCGCAAAGTAGCGTAAGGTTTAAACCCTACGCTACTTTGGGATTATTCAAAACGCTATCATTTCTGGATCAAAAACCGGCTGGTTTCATTGAAATTTTCGCCGGTTGCTTTCACAATGTAAAAACCTCTGGCGAGCTCGCTTACATCAAAACTGGCTTCTAATACCTGCGCGCGCTGAACCGATTTTACTTTCCGGCCCAGAGCATCATACATGGTGATTTCAAAATTCTTTACCGGATTTTTCAGGCGAAAATTCACATTGCTGGTGCCCGGATTGGGGTAAATCGTAAAATTATTGTGCGCTTTTCTGGTTGGGTTCGAAAGCACAAAAAGCCCGTATTTCATGTCCGAAGCAATGAGGTTTCCCGAAGGCAGAAAGGGATAAACCCCCCAGTTGCCATCCCAGGCGCCATTTTCGTAGCTGTTGCCGTTATCCGGAAACGTATCGAAATACCCTACGCGCCGGATATTGTTTTCATCGGAAATATCGAAAAGCTGCAGGCCGTCTTTGTAATATGCCACTACCGCCAGGTCGTTGCCCACAATAAAACAGTTATGCGGTGTAGCGCCCCGGTTCGATTCAAAAGAAGTGCGGTAAAGCGGTGCGGCCGGATTACTGAAATCGAAAAGCTTTACGGGCTGGCCGTCGGGTAATTCATCGGTTACGATCAGTTTTTTAGAATCTTCGGAAAGCCAGGCAGAATGGTTGTAACCCGCGCCGGGATAATTTCTTAAGGAACTGATAAACTTTATATTAGCGGCATTTTTTACGTCGAAAACCGCCAGTCCTTCCCAGGCCGCCGAAAGGTAGGCCGTATCGTTTTTCACAAATAAAGCATGTGAGCGCCAGAAAGTAGAATCTTTTAGAGTGCCCATAAATTCCGGATTTACCGGATCTGCGAGCGAGAATACATCCATCGCCCGAAGTTCATTGCCCCGGGTATTCGAAACGAGATATAGCTTGCCGTTTTCGATGAAAAGGGTGTGAGAACTGCTGGTATGGCGGTCGCTGTCGTAGACTTTTACCACTTTTTCAGGCAGGTATTGCAAATCGAAGATCTGGAGGCTGTGGTCTTTGGTTCCACCGTCGGCTACGCCGTAGGCATAATGCCCGTAGGTTTTAAAATCGCGCTGGCCTTCGCCGCGGCCTTGCTGCCGGGAAATTAATTTAGGCTGAAACGGATCGGTAACGTCTATAAAATACGTGGCAAAACGGCTCCCGATGATGGCGTATTCTCTGCCATTGGCAGCGTAGCCCCAGATATCGTTGTAAGTGAGGGAATGATCCGCATCGCGCCAGGTAGAAAGCAAATGCATGTTTTCGGATTGCTGCTGCGCAAACAAAACGCTATGCCAAAGCAGGAAAAAAGTAAAGAGTACTGTTCTTTTCATGCGTTCTCCGAATAAGTGTTCTGCAATAAAAAAGCCGGAGTCTAATTTAATAAACTCCGGCTTAAAAATCAAGTGTTCAGCGAATTAAGCAACTGGCAAAGGCATTACATTCAGCGCTTCTACGGCTTTAATTTCCGGCACCGCTTTTAAAATGGCCTGTTCCACGCCGGCTTTCAAGGTCATGGGCGACATGGGACAAGTGCCGCAAGCGCCCACCATTTCCAGTTTCAGCACCATTGCCGGCGTTACTTCCAGCACTTTCACGTCGCCGCCATCGGCCTGCAAATACGGGCGGATCTGGTCTAAAGCCGACTCGATGCGGGCTAAAAATTCCGGATCAATATTCATTTCTTCCATGCTTAAAATTAAGTTCTGGTAATTTCTACAACCTTCGTCTGGGCCAGTTCCGCGTTACGAACCGAAATCTGACGGGCCACTTCCCGGGCAATTTCTTTAAAAATGGCCGCGCTCGGCGAATCCGTTTTCAATACTTCCGGCAAACCGTTATCGCCACCCTCACGGATGCTTTGCACCAACGGGATCTGCCCGATAAAAGGAACCCCGTTTTTGGCCGCTAAGTTCTCTCCGCCGCCTTTTCCGAAGATAAAATATTTATTTTCGGGAAGTTCTTCCGGAGTAAAGTACGCCATATTTTCGATAACACCCAAAACCGGCACGTTTATCTGCGGCTGCTGGAACATGCTTAAACCCTTCTGGGCATCGGCTAAGGCTACTTTTTGCGGCGTAGTTACAATAATGGCACCCGTTACCGGTACGGTTTGCACCAGCGTTAAGTGAATATCGGAAGTTCCCGGTGGCAGGTCGATGAGTAAATAATCGAGTTCGCCCCAGTCACATTCGGTAATGAATTGCTTTAAAGCCGACGAAGCCATCGGGCCGCGCCACACGATCGCGTGCTCAGCAGGCGTAAGGAAACCAATGGAGATCAGCTTTACGCTGTGACTCTTAATGGTTTCGATCATGTTCTTGCCATCGGCAGTCTGGAAAACGCGCGGTTTGGCATCTTCCACGTTGAACATCACCGGCATGCTTGGTCCGGAAATATCCGCGTCGATCAAACCAACTTTAGCGCCAGTCTGCGCCAGCGCAATCGCTAAATTGGCCGTAACCGTAGATTTTCCCACGCCGCCTTTACCGGAAGCAATCGCAATGATATTTTTAACGCCTTTCAGCACTGCCGAAGCATCCATGCGGCCGGAAGTCACGCGCGAGGTCATGTTCACGGTAACTTCGGCTTCTTTATCTACCATGGTATGGATGGCACGCTCGCAGGCAGTACGAATCAAGTCTTTCAGCGGACAAGCCGGGGTGGTGAGAATTACGGTAAAGCTTACTTTTCTACCATCAATCGCCACATCTTCAATCATATTTAACGTTACCAGATCTTTGCCCAGATCAGGTTCTTCTACGTAGCTCAATGCCCGTAAAACGTCTTCTTTGGTAATTGCCATAATTATAATGCAAGTTTTTTGCTTTACAAAGATACTGTATTTTGCCCGGAATAGAAAGTGATAAACCGCAGGCTTTGCTATGATATTACCCCACCCCTGCCCATCCCTGATTCAGGGCAGGGAGGTTTCTTTGTTGCTGTAATCCTTCAGCTAAAGCAAACGGCAATGAAGTCTGAACACGATTTTCAGGATTTAATGGATGGACAGAATTTTTTGTCTGAATTGGGATTAATAGGATTTAGGGATTTAAGGATTCTTTTCTGAATCAGAATTTGCAGGATTTTCAGAAATACACTCCTAAGTTCCATTCACGCCTATCGCCAGCGCAGCGTAATCTAAAAATCAAGTTTTGCGAGAAACTAAACTAAAAAGAAGCCAGCTACGAAGGGAACTAATACCAGTTTCTGTGAGAGCGGCCTCCAAGACTTCCGGTGCTGAGGTACGAGGCAGCCCGCCAGGGCAGGAAGGGTTGCAGCCGCGAACGCAGAAACGAAGCCGCCTGGCTTGAGGGAGAAAGCTTAATTGAAAGTTGAAAGGAATTAATTAAGAACTGAAGCAAGCTATAAAAACGGTATGCTTTTTTGCTCAAAAACTCAATAGCAAGCAAAACTACCAATTTGATGAGATCTCTCCTGCTGTCCAGATGACGGCTAAAAAGAGCTCCACTTTTCCAAGGCAAAACCATACCGTTTTTTCTATTCCTTTCCTTCCGGTGGAAACCTTATCTTTGTAACCCTAATTCTTCAAGCCATGGCCTTAATCAGTAAAGAAACCGTCGATCAGATCATGCATGCGGCCGATATTGCCGAAGTGGTGGGCGATTATGTAACGCTGAAACGCAAAGGTCAGAATCTATGGGCGCCGTGTCCGTTTCACAACGAGAAATCGCCTTCGTTTTCGGTGGCGCCGGCTAAAGGTATTTACAAATGTTTTGGTTGCGGCAAGGCCGGTAACTCTGTGAACTTTATCATGGATGTGGAAGGCATCAGTTACGTAGAGGCGCTGAAATACCTTGCTAAAAAGTACGGAATTGAGGTTGCTGAAGAAGCGCCCAGTCCGGAAAAACTACAGCACCAGCACGAGCGCGACAGCCAGTTTATCTTATCGGATTTCGCCAAAGATTTTTACCAGCACAATCTGCATAACCACGAACAGGGGCAAAGCATCGGCTTGCCGTATCTGAAAGAACGGGGGCTGAGTTTAAACACCATCAAGAAATTTGAGCTGGGGTATTCTCTGGAAGCCTGGGACGGATTGACCAAAGCGGCGCAGGAAAAAGGGTTTCAGGAGAAATTCCTGGAAAAAACCGGCCTTACCATTTTCAAGGAAGACGGCAAAAAATACGACCGGTTCCGCGCCCGCGTAATGTTCCCGATCCACAACATTTCCGGCAGGACCATTGGGTTTGGCGCCAGAACGCTGAAAACCAACGACAAAAGCACCCCCAAATATTTAAACTCGCCGGAATCGGAAATCTACCATAAAAGCGACGTTTTGTACGGCATGTTCCAGGCGAAGCAAGCGATTAGAATGGCCGACGTTTGCTACATGACCGAAGGCTACCTGGACGTGATTTCCCTGCACCAGGGCGGGATCGAAAATGTGGTGGCCAGTTCCGGGACTTCGCTCACCGAAAACCAGGTGAAGCTGATCTCGCGCTACACCAAAAATATTACGGTGCTTTACGACGGCGATGCGGCCGGAATTAAAGCTTCGTTGCGCGGCACCGACATCATTCTGGAAGCGGGTTTAAACGTGGATGTTGTGATCTTTCCTCCAGGAGAAGACCCCGATTCTTACATTCGGAAAGTGGGTGACAACGCTTTCCGGGAATATATCAAGAACGAAGCGAAAGATTTTATTTCCTTCAAAACCGAGCTTTTCGTGCGCGAAGCCAAAGATAACCCGGTGAAAAAGGCCGAAGCGATCCGCGAGATCGTGCAAAGCATCGCCAAAATTCCGGATTCTATTAAGCGGTCGGTTTTTTTGCAGCGCTGCAGCAATTTGTTCGGCATCGATGAACAGGTGTTGATTTCGGAGTACAACAAAATTGCGCTGCAGGAAAATAAAAAGCAGCAAAACCAGCAGCAGCCTTCTTCCAAGCCTTATTCCGGCAGCAAAAGCAATTTTCCGCCGCTCGACGAGTTTGATCTGGCCGCCATGGAAGCCGAGGCCGAGGCAGCGGCTTACGAAGAAGCGGAAACGGAAGTAGATTCGGAAATAAAGCTTTTGCAGCGATATGAACGTGAAATTCTGCGATTGCTTTTAAATTATTCCGATCAGTCGCTGGCCGAAGGGCAAAACCTGGCGCAATATTTATTTGAGCAACTCGAAGACATCGAATTCAAAACGCCCACTTACGCGAAACTCATGGCGCTGATCACCGAAAAAATGCAAAATGGCGTAACGAACCTGGCCGATTATTTTATCCGGGAAGAAACTGATCCGGTGCTTAAAACCGAAGCTATCGACCTGCTTACCCAGAAATACGAACTCAGCGAGGCTTGGGAAACGCACCAGATCTTTGTGCCGAAAGAAATTGACTTGCTGCAATACGCCGCCGATACTTCGGTTTTAAGGTTGAAATGGCGCAACGTGCAAGGCATGATCAAAGAAAACCAGGACGAACTCCAAAAAGTAACTGATACCGCCGAAATGATGAAACTCCTGCAGGTGGCCAAAGCGCTTAAAACCTTCGAAATGGAAATTGCCGGGGCCTTGGGAATTGTGGTGGCGCGGTAGGTTGGTTGTTTGTTGCTGGTTGTTAGATTTTCGTAGTTGAATTTTCGTAGTTGAATTTATTTTCCCGTAGCGTAGGGTTTAAATCCTACGCTACGGGAAGCTTTCTTTGACTTTTCCAGCCCAAATCCTACCATTTTTCAGATGAATTGAGTAAGTTATGTGCTTATTCCGGCTTTAAACACAGAAATTATGAAAACATCCAGGAAAATTCTACTGGTAATTTTAATTGCGTTATTTATTTATGCATCCTTTGGTTTAGAATTTTCGGATCTGAGCTGGGAAAATAATAGCAAAACCTATAAAGTGCTTTTAAGTTGTATCGCGATTTTTATTGGAATGGGATTTGACCATTGGTATGAGAAAAGAAAGCAGCAACAATAGTAATCCCGACTTTTTCAGCCCAAAACCCTACCTTTTTTAAATATTTAGTTTCTTTGTAAAGAAATTTAACTCCTGCCGATCAATCTCCCTCCCCTGAATTAGGGCAGGGCCGGGGTGGGGTAACCAATTTATCTTGAAAATACTGCAGCTTTGTCCCAGAATTCCGTACCCGCCCCACGATGGAGGCGCCATTGCTATGTACGACGTTACCAGCAATCTGCACGCGGAAGGGCACGAAGTAACAGTGCTGGCCATCAACACGCCCAAGCATTTTCAGCCGGCTAAAGTGCTGGAAGATAAAGCGCGCGTGATTGCCATTCCCGTGAACACCGATCTTTCCAAACGCAAAGCTTTTCTGAATCTGTTCAAGGCGGTTCCTTACAACATCGAGCGGTTTATTTCCCAGGATGTTGAGCGTGCGTTAACCGAGCTTTTGCAAAAGAAAACTTTCGATATCATTCAGGTGGAAGGCTTGTTTATGGCGTATTACGTAGACCTGCTGAAGCAACTGTGCCAGGCGCCGGTAATCATGCGGTCGCACAACGTGGAGTACCTGATCTGGGAAAGGCTTGCTGCGAACGAACAAAATCCGCTGAAGAAAATTTACCTCAAGTACCTGGCTACCGGGATCAGAAACTTCGAAAAAACTTACCTCAATAAGTTCGACGCCATTGCCGCAATTACCGAGGAAGACAAAACACGGATGCGCGAACTGGGCTGCACCGTTCCCATCGAATTTATTCCGGCAGGCGTGGAAATTACGCGCTTTAAAAATGATCCGGAAATAAAAGCCAAACCGCAGAGTTTGTTCATAATCAGTTCGTTAAATTGGTTGCCGAACCTGGAAGGCATCGACTGGTTTCTGGAAAACGTCTGGAAAACGGTAGCCAAAACGCTGCCAAAACTCGAGCTGCACCTGGCCGGAAAATCTCCGCCCAAGCATTTGCTGGAACTGAATCTGCCCAACGTTTTTGTGCATGGTTTTGTACCTTCCGCTTCGGAATTCATGCAGCAGTACGACCTCATGCTGGTGCCCTTATTAAGCGGTGGCGGTATGCGCATTAAAATTATTGAAGGCATGGCGTTGGGAAAATGCATACTCACTACGCCGGTGGGTGCCGAAGGTATTTTCTGCGAAAACGGGAAAGATATTCTGATCTCGGAAAAACCGGAAGCCTGGGTAAAATACATTACTGATTATTACGAAGGGAATTTACCGGTAAAAACGGTAGGGGAAAACGCCCAAAAACTGGCCACGCAGGTGTACGACAACAAACGCATCATCCGGAAATTCCTGAAACTTTACGAAGAGCACCGGCCATGATCCTGATCGAACTAGTTTTCTGGGTTTCGGTTTTGCTGGTGCTGCATTCCTATGCGTTTTTTCCGCTGCTTTTAAAGTGGCTGGCGGCCGGTAAAAAACCGAATCAGCTGGTTTATTCCAACCCGGAAGAATTTCCGGAAGTGGCCATTTTGCTGGCTGCTTACAACGAGGCCGCGGTTATAGAAGAAAAGATCCGAAGCACGTTCCGTACCACGTATCCGCGCCATAAAATTTCGCTTTACATCGGCTCCGATAATTCCACCGATGAAACCAATGCCATTGTGGATAGTCTGAAAATGGAGTTCCCGGAAATAAAATTTTTTCCGTTTGCGGCCCGTACCGGTAAGATCGGCATCATCAACAAACTCGCGCAAAAAGCCCTGGCACCCGTGCTCATCTTTACCGACGCCAACGTTTTTTTCGATAAGCACACTATTTTTCAGCTCGTAAAGCATTTTAAAAATCCGGAAATTGGCCTGGTGGGCGGCAATATTCTGAACGAAGAGGTGAAAAGCGAAGGCATTTCAGTACAGGAAAAAGCCTATCTGCAGCGCGAAAACCTGATTAAATACCAGGAAGGTGTACTATGGGGCACCATGATCGGGGCTTTTGGCGGTTGTTTTGCCATGCGTCGCCGCAACTTCGTGCCTACGCCCGGAAACTTTATTGTAGATGATTTTTACCTGTCAATGAAAGTGCTGGAGCAGGGGCAGAAAGCGATAAACGAACTGGAGGCGGTAAGCTACGAAGACGTTTCGAACCAACTGAGCGAAGAATTCCGCCGGAAAGTGCGCATTTCTACCGGCAATTTTCAGAACCTGCACACCTTCCGGCATTTGCTCTGGCCGCCGTTTTCCGGACTGGCTTTTTCCTTCCTTTCGCACAAAGTGATCCGCTGGTACACGCCATTTTTGCTGCTCCTGATTTTTTTCAGCAATTTTGCACTGCTTTCCGAAGGCTGGCTTTATAAACTGACCTTGGCGGGGCAAATATTACTTCCGGCAACTATCCTGCTGGATTGGTTGTTGAAAAAAATGAATATCCACGTCCGGTTGTTCCGGTTTATTACGCACTTCTACAGCATGAATCTGGCCCTTTTGCTGGGTTGGAACCGCTACCGAAAAGGCGTAAAAACCAGCGTCTGGACCCCAACAAAACGTAATCAATAAAAACATGCTCAATACCATAGAAGAAGCCATTGAAGATATTAAAGCCGGGAAGGTAGTTATTGTAGTAGACGACGATGACCGCGAAAACGAAGGCGATTTTGTGTGTGCAGCCCGTTCGGTAACCCCGGAAATTATCAACTTTATGGCTACCCACGGTCGCGGTTTAATTTGCGCACCGCTGGTTGAAGAACGCTGTGAAGAACTCGGTCTGGAACTGATGGTTGGCCGCAATACCGCTTTGCATGCCACGCCTTTCACAGTTTCTATCGACCTGATCGGCCACGGTTGCACCACAGGAATCTCAGCTTCCGACCGCGCCAAAACCATTCAGGCCCTGGTAGATCCGAACACTGATCCGGAAAGCTTAGGAAAACCGGGTCATATTTTCCCGCTCAGAGCCAAAAAAGAAGGCGTTTTGCGCCGGGCCGGTCATACTGAAGCGGCCATTGACCTGGCGCGTCTGGCAGGTTTTGAACCGGCTGGCGTGCTGGTAGAAATTATGAACGAAGACGGTACCATGGCGCGCCTCCCGGACCTGGAAAAAGTAGCCGAACGCTTCAACCTGAAACTGATCTCGATCAAAGACCTGATCCAGTACCGTTTGCAGCAGGAAAGCCTGATAAACCTGGAAATTGCCGTGCAGATGCCAACCGAACACGGCAACTTCGATCTGTATGCTTTCACCCAGAAAAATAACGGCGTAAAGCACCTGGCCCTGGTAAAAGGCACCTGGGAAACCGATGAGCCGGTAATGGTGCGCGTGCATTCGAGCTGTGTAACCGGCGATATTTTTGGTTCCTGCCGTTGCGATTGCGGCCCGCAGCTGCATAAAGCCATGAAAATGATCGAAAAAGAAGGCAAAGGCGTTATTGTTTACATGAACCAGGAAGGCCGCGGAATTGGTCTTTTAAACAAACTGAAAGCCTACAAATTGCAGGAACAGGGCCGCGATACCGTGGAAGCAAACCTGGAACTGGGCTTTGGGATGGACGAACGCGATTACGGCGTGGGTGCGCAGATTCTGCGGGAGCTGAACGTAAGCAAAATGCGCCTGATCACCAATAACCCGAAAAAGCGTACCGGTCTGGTAGGTTACGGCCTGGAAATTGTAGAAACCCTGCCCATAGAAATTGCGGCCAACGAACACAATAAAGCCTATTTAACCACCAAACGCGATAAACTAGGGCACACCATTCTGAAAGATTAATTTAAGGTAACATTCAATAATTTTATACCTGAAAACTATAGCGTTTTCAGGTATTTTTTTTTTAACTTGAGGTACACCTAAGCAGCCGAACGTAAAATGAAACACCGCTACCAGACTTTTGCCTTGCTTTTAGTTACCGTTTTTTTGAGTGCTTTTAGTATGAAGGCAATGGCGCAAAGGCCTATTCCGTTTGAGATGAAGTGGAGAAATGGAGTTGTAATTTTAAATAATGGCGACACTATACAAGGCCAAACTAGTATTTCCTTTCCCAACGATGTTGTAAGAGTTTTGAAGACTGACGGCACTGTAGAAACTATTATGCCTGCTGAAGTGCAAATGTTGGAAGTTGTTGAGCCTTTTGGCAAAACTGGAGATATTTTGAAAAGTAGGAGAGTATATAAACAATTTAACTGGAACAGAGATAATGATTATAGTGCTTTCAAAGCACCGGCTTTGTTTATTGTAGTTGAATCCGGTAAATACGGGCTTTTAGCACGGGAAGAAAAACAAGCGCAGGAAAGAATAGGTGGAAATTTAATTTATATGGCTGGAGCCCATATAACAGAGCAGGCTATAATTGAAAAATTCTATATTCGAACACCTGACCAGCAAGTGAAATTATTGCGGGATCAGAAAGACGATTTTGTAGAATTATTTCCTGAAAGGAAGAAATTAATTTTGAATTACGCCCGAAATAATAATCTGAGCTTTAAAAAAGTTGATGACCTGGCAAAAATTGTAGCATATTGTAATTCGCTCTGATTTTAAAAATTATTCTGAAATGCTGATCTTTTTGAACGTTAAAGTTTAAAATCAACTTCTTGCGCAGAAAGTATTAGTGCAAACCAGTAAGGATTTATCGTTTTTTCGTTCTTAATAAGATTTTCAGAATTACTATGCAACGCAAATTTTCAAATTTCTATAAAACCCTTTTCATACTTTTTGCGGCGTTTTGCCTACCGTTTTTGGGTATTGCACAGCAAAATCAATTCGAACTTTCGTGGCGCACCGGCACCTTGGTTTTAACTTCCGGCGATACCATTCGGGGGCCGATCACGCTTACCTTGCCCAACGATATTGTGCGCATTACGCAAGCCGATGGCGGAGTGAGTACCTTTACGGCCGTAAATGTGAAAGGCTTTGCCGTGGAAGGTGAACAGGAAACAAGCCGGTTCTTCCAGCGCCGGAGAAACAGTCCGCTCGATTTTAAGCGCGAGTACCGGAGCCTGATGTGGAATCACGACAAAGATTACAGCAATTTTAAATCGCCGGCATTTTTTGTGGTGCTGCAATCCGGCCCCAAAACGCTGCTGATGCGCGAGACGCTGGAACGGCGGGTAGATAATTTTTCGCCTTATGCCAACTACCCGGGATCGCGGCAGGCAGTAGAAACACGGGTAGAGAAATTTTACCTGCTCACGGCCGATGATCGCATTATTCCGTTGCGTAGCCCGAAAAAGGATCTGCCGGCTGCTTACCCGAAAAAAGAAAAGCAAATTGCCGCCTTCGCCAAAAGCAACAAACTGGAATTTAACGATCCTATTGAACTAAGCCGCATTGTAGCGTACGCCAATAGTTTGCCTTAACCGTAAAAGATTTTCCTTTAAATTAGGTCTTCCGCTTCAGGCTGACGGGATGTTTCCGGAAGCTCTTCGCTGGCTTTCAGGGCCCGTTCAAAAAGGATCAGGTTTTCTTTCCGGCCGAATACGTAAAGCAGATCGCCGGCAAGTATGAAGGTATTATGATCTACCTCTTCTATTAAGGTTTCCTGCCGTTTTATGGCCAGAATAGTAATGCCGTAACGCGCCCGCAAATCCGATTCCTGGAGGGTGCGGCCAACGATTTGCTTGTTTTCCGGGAACGTTTTCAGGGCAGCCGTGGTCATGCCGGTAAGGTGGAGGGAAGAAACAGATGGCAAAAACTCTGTTGTTTGCAATGAACGCATCATGCTGTAGTTACCCGACCGGATGCGGTCTATAAAATTCATGATCTCGTCGCGCGGCACCAGGTATTTATCGAGTACACGGGTAAAAATTTCGATGGAGGTTTCCAGTTCTTCGGGAATTACCTCGTCGGCGCCCATCCGGTAATTCTCTGCCATTTCTGTTACAAAGGAAGTGCGCGCAATAATATGCACGGTGCTGCTCAGACTCCGGATATTGGCTACGGTTTGTTTGGTGGCTTTGGCGTCGGAAATGGCCACTACTGCGATCCGCGCCTGCTGAATGCCTAAATGGTTCAGAATAATAGGATGCACTGCGTCGCCGTAGAAAATGGGTTCGCCTTTGCTGCGTTCGCGCCGCACGGTTTCAGAATTCAGTTCCAGAATATTGTACGGAATTCCCACTTGCCGGGCCACGCGCGCAATATGCCTGCCGGTAAGCCCGTAGCCGATGATCACAATATGGTCGTTATATTCATCGGCCATGCGGGTTTGTTTTTCGGCCCGCACCCAGCCTTTGGGCAAATGGCGGAGCACCCAGGTGGCAAAAGGGTTGGCCTGCGAAATTACAAAGGGCGTAAAAGCCATGGTAAGGACCGAAACGGAAAGAAAATACTGGTAGCTCAGGTTATTCATCAGGCCGTTTTCAAGCCCCACTTTCGATAAAATAAAGGCAAATTCGCCTACCTGGAAAAGTGCAAAACCAACCAGAATGGCGGTACGGGTAGGGAAACCCAGCACAAAAGAAGCAATGCCGCCCATAAAACTATTTACCACAAACGTGAGCAAGGTAAAGAACAGCACCCAGCCAATATGTTCGGTAAGGAATTGAACATCGAGCAGCATGCCGATGGAAACAAAGAAAAAGCTGCTGAAGACTTCGCGGAACGGTATGATGTTGCTGGTAGCCTGGTGGCTGTATTCCGATTCGGAAATGATGAGGCCGGCCAGGAAAGCCCCCAGCGAAAGCGAAAGGCCCATGCTGGAAGTAAGACCGGCTACGGCCAGGCAAATTACAATGGTGCTGAGCAGGAAAAGCTCTTTGCTGCGGGTTTTGGTGATCTGGAAAAGCAGTTTCGGTACTACGTACCGGGCGGAAACATAAACAATTGCCACGATCAGCAAGCCTTTTAGTACCAGAAAGATGACCGAGAAAAGGATGTTTTCTGATTTGCCGGCCATGAGCGGTGTAACCAGCATCATGGGTACCACAATAATATCCTGGAAAATAAGAATGGCCAGGATCATCCGGCCATGCGGACTGTTTATTTCACGCCGGTCCTGCAGAATTTTGAGTACGATGGCCGTGCTGCTGAGCGAAAATAAAAAGCCCAGAAACAAAGATTCGGAAGTGGAAAAACCGAGAACATGCCCGATCAGGTTCACGGCCAGAATGGTAGCAAAAACCTGGATCGCACCCCCGATCAGCACATATTTCTTTATGGCCATTAATTCTTTCAGCGAGAACTCGAGGCCAATAATGAAGAGCAGCAGAATAACGCCGATCTCCGAAAGCATTTCTACTTCGTGCGAAGCTTTTACCAGGTTCAGGCCCGACGGACCGGCAATTAAACCGGTTATGAGCAGGCCCAGGATGGTCGGCAAGCGCAATTTCTGAAAGATCAGAATTACGAACACCGCCAAACCCAGCATGATGATGATATCGGCAAGTAAAGGGATTTCCATTAAACAGGCTAAACGGTTGGAGCCGTACCGGGTTTGGAGAACACAGGGCTTTCACCAGTTTTTCACCATAAAACCATACCGTTTTTGCAGCGTACCTGCCTGCCGGTTACTACAGAAAAAGCCGGGAAAGTTTTGCAAAAAGGAAATAAACTGAACGCGGGTTTTAAATCTGAAATTGAGGTTTAAAGGTCGCGGCTTTTGAGAAGGAGGTAGGCAAAAACGGTAAGCAAAACGATATAAAAAACAGCCGGAAAAATAGCTTGTTGCGGCGGCAATGCAGTAGTAGTAATGCCCACCGCCGAATCGATGATAGATTGCGTGGGGTTGGGAGCAAGGCTGTTCAGCACTTTGCCCGGAAAATACTGGTTTATAGAATCATCAATTTTAAACCGGATAATCCATTCCACAAAGAAATACAGCAGGAACGCAATAATAGCCAGGCCGTTCTTCTTCACCAGAAACGCTACGAACATGGCCAGCACCATATACCCTAAGGTCTGCACAAAGTAGTACACCAGGTACATCATATTGCCGGTTATCTGCTGCGCGGAAGCATTCTCCGTAGCCGAAAGCCCGAAACCCAAGCCCAGCGAAGCAACCACCAGTGTTGCAAAAAACGCTATGGAAAGCAGCACCAAAAGTTTGGAAGCAATCACATCGGTCCGGAAATAGCCATCTATGATCTGCTGCCTTAACGTCCGGAAACCGTATTCGTCGGTTATGAGAATGATGACCAGGATGCCGAGTAACAAATTAAAGTAACTGGCAATGTAAGTGAGGCGCTGCCAGATATCGGGAAAATTGTAGAGTGTTGGTCCGGCGGTTTGCCCGTTTATGGTAATGCTGGCTGCAGAGCGCACGATGAGGAAAAGCAAACCCGTAAAGATTCCCAGAATTACCCAAAAGGTACGGTACGGCAATATTTTCCGGTATTCGGTGCGGAGGAGCGTAAGCATAGTTTTTCGGCTGTTAGGTTAAGAGCCGGAAGTTCGGAAAAAAATGCTTAGCGGCAATACCTTTTCAGGTAACCATCGGCTTTTTCCAGTCCCAGTTCTTTCGCTTTCCGCCAGTCGGCGCAGGCGCCCGGTGCATCTACCACAATACGTTTCAGAACGCCGCGGTTAAAATAGGCTTCGGCCAGGGTATTGTCGAGTTCCAGCGCCCGGTTATAATCGTTGAGCGCCGGCCGGTATTCTTTATTCTTGAATTTGATGTTTGCCCGGTTCAGGTAAGGCGCCGCATAACCCGGATCTGCCTCGATGGCTTTGTTGTAATCGGCCAGGGCTCCACGCGTATTGCGCATGCGCAGTTTGCACAAACCGCGGTTGTTGTAAGCAGCTTCGTAGTTGGGCTTCAGTTCAATGGCTTTGTTGTAATCGGGCAGGGCTTTTTTATATTCCTTGTTTTTGGTGTGTATATCGGCGCGGGTTTTATAGGTTTCGGCATCGGCCGCATTATACATTTCCGCGGAATTCAGATCGGAAAGGGCGCCTTCCAGGTCGTTCAGTTCAAATTTGAGCATGCCGCGTTTACGGTACAGATCGCCGTCGTCGCGTTTCAGTTTTATGGCCCGGTCGAATTGCGCCATCGCGCCTTCCGGATCGTTGGCTTCCAGTTTGGCTTCGCCTTTTTCTTCGTGCACTTTAGAACGGACCCGGGCGCAGCCGGCCAACTGGAGGGAAATGAGAACTAATAAAAGTAATTTTTTCATGCGTAAGGAATAGCTCCTTTGGTTTGGGCTATTTACCTTAAAACGCGGGATTTGGTTGTTTTATTTGGAAGGAGGAATTGTTGAATTAAAGAATGAGTGAATGAGAGAATTATGAGATGCACAAAAATGCTAGGGTTTTCAGCCTGAAAAGCCATTCAATTACTCAAAAATACTCTCATTCAAGCATTCACTTATTCTCTTATTCAATCTATTTATTAACGATCTCCAGGAACTGGCTTTCGAGACTTTTCTTGCGCACTACCAACTGACTGGCTATGATGTTGTTTTCGAAAAGAGAACGGTTCACATCGGCGCTGGAAAAACCTTGTTTCAGGGTAAGTTTCAGCCATTCGCGTTCCGGAATAATGTTTTCTACAAACGGTAGGGTTTTGAGCAAGGAAAGTGCATTTTCAGTCTGCGCCACGGAAACCAAAACCTGATCCTGCTGCGCCAGAATTTCGGAAACCGGACCGGCGGCTTTTAGAATTCCTTTCTGCAAAACGGCAACGTGCGTGCACACTTTTTCCACTTCGTCGAGTAAATGGCTGGCAATGATGATCGTTTTTCCTTCCGAAGCAATTTTCCGGATCAGTTCGCGCACATCGGCAATTCCCTGCGGGTCGAGGCCGTTTGTCGGTTCATCCAGCACCAACACTTCCGGATTTCCGAGCAAGGAAGCCGCCAACGCCAAACGCTGTTTCATACCCAGCGAAAAACTTTTGAACGGCGAATTCCGGCGCTGTAGCAAACCGGTTACGTCCAGCACTTTTTCAATTTCGGCGTGGTCGGCTTTTTTAATATCGGCCACGATCTGCAGGTTTTTATACGCCGACAGATACGGGTAGAAATTAGGCGTTTCCAGAATGGCCCCAATGCGGCGTTTGCTGGCACCGGAATACGGCTGACTAAACCACTGAAAACTGCCGGATGAAGCATTCAACACATCGAGCACGATGCCGAGCGTGGTGGTTTTACCGCTGCCGTTGGGACCCAGCAAGCCGTAAATGCTGCCTTGCGGCACTGAAAAACTGACGTTCTGCAGTGCCGCTACCGAACCGTAATTTTTCGATAAACCCTGAATTTCTAAAACGTTTGCCAAGTGAGTTTGTGTTTTTTGCTAAAGATAGTTTTTCTGTTCAAAACGCTACCGTTTTTGGGTGGAAAAGTGAGTAATAAAAGGAGAAGTTTATTTTGTCATCCCGAGCGAAGCCGAGGGAACTAACACATACCGAACCCACACGAAAACTAATCTCAGATTAAAGCGATAGGAATTTATCGCTCAGTTGCTCAAAATTCCATAGAAGTACCCAGTAGTTTCTTCGACAAGCTCAGAATGACGCAATAATTTCTTTAACTTAATGGTTTTGATGATTATTTTCCTTCTCTAATTCATCATATGGGATACATCTTGATTCTGTCCATATATATTTACCGCCGCCTTCTGCACATGCGTACATTAGGATTACCTTTGGGATTAAATAATAAGCACCTATACCTAAAGTCAATAGAATAAAAAGGGCAACAAGTAGTTTCTTTTTCATTTCACTTTCTTGTCCAAAACGCTATCGTTTTCCACCTAAAAGCTGCCGCAATTCCACCGCATTTTCCACCCGAACCACCGGATAACGATTGTGCGTGTTTTCGTAATGTTCGGAGCGCTGGTAAATGAAATCGAGTTGGGCGTAGGCGTCGTTTTTGAGTTCCGGTTTTTCGGCGATCGCTTTTTCCAGCTCAGCTTTCAGTTGCGGGTCGCGTTGCAATAATTCGGCGGCGGTATCTTCAAAAATGTAGGGCGAAAAATATTCCTTGCGGCCTAAAATGCTGTCGAAGAAATTCCAGGCGAAAAACGAATCGGAAGCTTGTGGTTCAAGCGTTTCCAGAATGTAGCGGATATTCTGCTGATCGGTGAAAACCACATAATCGCCTTCGTAAAACGGCCAGTTTTGGTCTGCAGTGCGCACCTGCACGTTGTAGTTCAGGTAATGCCCTTCAAACGGACGTTTCAGGTTTTCGTAGCCGGTTATGTAATAGGTTTTTACCGCCAGAACCCTATCGTTTTTCAGTTGCTGGATTTGTATGCCGTTGCGTTTCAGGCGATCAATTACTTCGGGCCAGGCCTGCGGAATGATGTAAGCTTCAGGTTTGGAAACCGTTACGTTCGGCTCGTAAGTGTTGAAATACTGGATCTTGTGTTCGAAAGGCTGGTTGCGGTCGTAATACAAACGGTCTGACCCGGAAACTTCGCTTTTTTTGTGGCCGGCTTTAAAACCCAGAAACGGGATCTGCTCCGACTTTTGCTCGTTCAGTTTCCAGGTTAGCGGGAATTGCTTTTGTTTTAGCGTTTCTGCCCAGGCTTGCGCGCGCAGTTTGCCGATTTTTTCGGCGTCGCGGTTCACCATTTTAATGTAGATCTCCAGCAGTTTGTAGGTGCTTTCCAAGCGTTGCTTGAACGGCTTGAGCATGTGCGTTTCCGGCATAAACCCGATGGTGTTGAACAGTGCCGCATAACCCGTGCTGTACCTTGGGCTTTCCAGAAAATCAACGATGCCGCTTTCCGGCGTTTCATCTTTTGAGTTCACGTACGGGATCATCGGGAAGCCGGATTTTTGCATTTCGGCGTATAATTCGGGCAGCATTTCGGTGTGCATGTAATTGCCCAAAACCGGTTGCAGTTTGTCTTTCTGGGTGGCAATTAAGGTCATCACGTACTGGTAATCGGCACCGTTGCTGGTGTGCGTTTCCACAAAAATATCGGGCTGCCATTCCTGAAAAATCTCCTGAAAAGCCTTCGCGTTGCCCGATTCGGTTTTGATGTAATCGCGGTTCAGATCCAGGTTTCTGGCGTTGCCCCGGAAGCCGTAACTTTCCGGCCCCAGCTGGTTGGCGCGCGTGCCGGAATTGCGGTTCAGCATGCCATCAATATTATAAACCGGCGTTACAATAATGACTAAATTCTGCAAATGTTGCTTCCATTCGGGCTTTTGCAGCAGGTCGCGCACAAGCATCATGCTCGCATCAATGCCTTCGGGTTCGCCGGGGTGAATGCCGTTCTGAATAAATAAAATGCGCTTGTTCTGCTTCCGGATCTTCTCCGGTTCAAACACTTTTTCCGGCGACAAAATAACCAAATGCAGCGGTTTGCCCACGTCGGTTTTGCCGTATTCGCGCAGCTTTATTTCGGAGAATTCCTTGTCGAGTTTTTTATAATAGTCAATGCATTCGGCATAGGTTGCGGTCTGGTTGCCGTTGCCTTTTTCATACGGGGTTTTCAGGTCAGTTTTTTTAGTAGCTTCGGCCATAAACGGTAGGGAAATGCAGGTGAAAAGTAAAAGCAGTTGCCATTTCATGGCCGGAATTTACGAAAAAACGGTAGGGTTTTGGGTGGAAAAAGTCAGGAAAGAAAAAACCTTCCAGGTCTCTGAAACCTGGAAGGTTTGGATCGTCAGTTTTAAGGTTACCGCAACGGTTCCCCAGGAAAATATTTCGCATCTAAACTGATCCTGCCGGGGCCAATGAAATACAAACAGAAAAACAAAATGCCCAGTTCTACGGCGTGCGAATACCCTTTAAAACCATCGCCGGCCACGCCGTGTTTCATCGCGGCCACGATCATGGTGATGGTAAGCAGGAAATTAACCGGCCGGGAAAATAAACCTAATATCATAAGCGCGCCGCCCACCAATTCGGCAAAAGCCGCCATAAAACCCCAGAAAGCCGGCATAAAATCAATGCCAAACGTTTGCATCGAACCGCCCAAAGCCGTCCATTTTTCCAGGCCGCCGGTCATTTTGGGCAAGCCGTGCAGCATGAACATCACGCCAATGCCAATTCTTAAGATCAGTAACCCGAAATCGCGGGCAGGGTAGGAGTTGCGGAGGAGTTTCATAAATAACTGTAAATAAACAGGTTAAAAGCGGAAGCCTACTTTGTAGCCAATCTGCGGCGAAACGTTCCAGGATTTATGCCTGGCCGTAAAAGGCTCACGGTCCGGATAGCCGCCCGGGCCATAATAACGCAGATCGCGGTAGGTTTTGTGTTCAGCAATTACCCGTTTATGCCGGATACCAAGCCCGCAGTAAAAATCCATTACTAACGCGTTGTTGTTAGGTAACCGGAAAATGGTAAGCGGATAACCCATCAGCACTTTAAATCCATTCACGTGCATTCGCATCGACATTTCCGATTCGAAGTTTTCTTCGCTGTAGTAATCCATGTTGGAAACCTGCAGGAACTGATCATTGAAAAACCAATAGCGGTAAAATATATTGCCGGAAAGGTACGCGCCCGGAATTCCGGGAAAATTACATTTGAGACCCAGCTGCGCCAAAATTCCCGTGAAATATGGTATCCGGAAACCATAATCGTAGTAATGACCAAGACTTATACTTCCCATCGAAAGATCGAACTCCTGGTTATGTTTGGTCGGGTGTTTATAACCAACCGTTCCTTCTACCGCTATGCCAGTTTCGGTGTGTTTTTCGTAGCTAAGCTGAAGCTCCCGCTGCGTTAACTGCCCGATATTTACCCACACGAAATGGCGCTTTGGCTTTAACGCAAAAGTAGTGTCAGCATCGGCGTTCCCCGACTTTTCAGGCCCAAAAGCATAGCATTTTTCAATGCTGCCAAGCAGTAAAACCACAAGTAAAAGTTTCTTCATAGTCAGCCGGTTAAGGTACTGACAAATTAAGAAATCATTTTGTTATGGCAAATATTAAAAAAGCATAATGCTTGTAACGCGCGTAGAATCCGGAATATCATCGGCCACGATGCGGTCTAAAAATTTGGGCGGGAAATTGCTGATATCGAGCGTGAACGTCATCTTGTTTTTATCCGAAACCGCTACAAAATCCGTTTCCCCCAAACCAATAAACGAAAGCGGGTACGCATTCTTTACTTCGGCAAACGTAGAGCCTACCCGGATCCCTTTTTCGGTTTTAAATTTGGGGCTCAGCACGCGGATCCGGAAAATGCTGCACGTGTTTTTGCAGTTTTCTTCGGCCAGCAGCAAAAGCTGGTTTCCGGTTTTCGGGTTGCGCAGTTCGTAAGCTGTGTAAGGCTCGCCTTCCAGTTCCCGTTGCACCGCTTTCAGGTTTTCGGCCGGTATCATTTTTTTTAGCGAATCGGTAGGCATATTCACTCTTATTTTTCCGGCGCGGCCGGGTGCCAGCGAATATTGTTCGGCTTCCACCACTTTCGGGTCTGGTTTTGGCACGGCCACTGTATCGGTTTCCGGGTGAGAAACGGCGTTGACGTCCTGGGTTTTAGTATCGGAAGAACAGGCGGTGAAAAAAAGAACGGGCAAAGAAAAAGTAAGAATTTTTACGAGTCGCATTACTGGGGTTTAACTGTTAGAATAGGAAGGTAGAAAATATTTTGGATTTTGGCGAATATCTTGCGTTTACGGGCTGGCTCCATTGCCAATACCAGGATTTCGGGCTACTTTTACACCTCAATTTAATAGCGTTTTACCATGGCAAAACCACTTATTTTAGTATCGAACGACGATGGCATTACGGCGCCCGGCATCCGGACGTTGGTAAAAGTGATGAAAAAAATTGGTGATGTAGTAGTGGTAGCCCCAAACAGTCCGCAATCGGGTAAAGGCCATGCCATTACCATCGGCGAATCGCTGCGGCTCGATAAATCGCTTGCTTTTAAAGACGTGGAAGCCTGGGAATGTTCCGGCACACCGGCCGACTGCGTAAAGCTGGCTAAATTTCATGTGCTCAAAGACCGCAAGCCAGATATTGTGGTAAGCGGCATCAACCACGGTTCCAATTCCAGCATCAGCGTGCTTTATTCCGGCACCATGTCGGCCGCCATCGAAGCTGCCATCGAAGGTTTGCCGGCCATCGGTTTCTCGCTATGCGAATTCGGGCACGACGCAGATTTCAGCCATACCGAAGAATTTATTGAGCAAATTGTGCGCGAAGCTTTGAAGAAAGGCATTTTACCGGGCGTGGCGCTTAACGTAAATTTCCCTAAAAAAACGAAAGCGGGCGTAAAAGGAATCAAGATCTGCCGCCAGGCGCGCGCCAAATGGCAGGAAGAATTCGACGAACGCCTCGACCCGCACAACCGCAAATATTACTGGATGACGGGCTCATTCGTAAATTCCGATAAAGGCGACGATACCGACGAATGGGCACTGGCCAACAATTACGTTTCGGTGGTTCCCTGCCAGTTCGATATGACCGCCAGCCACGCCATTGCCCTTATGAACAACGATTGGGACCTAGAGCCGGAAGTGAAACTGAACCCGAAAGTAAAAGATAATTGATCTTCCAAAACGCTATGCTTTCCGGGTAACCGGCACATTTTTATGAATTTTTCTTCCGAATATTTTTTACGCCGGCTTTTTTTGGCGGCCTTGCTTTTCTTCTTTTTCGGCAGCTTTCTTCCGGTGCAGGCGCAGCAGAAATACTGGGTGGTGCTGAAAGATAAAAAAGGCGTTTCCTTCGATCCGTACCAGTATTTCGATGCCAAAGCCTTAGAACGCCGCCAGCGCCAGAATCTGCCGATTTACGACGAAACCGACAAGCCGATCAACGCCACGTACCGGCAGCAAATAACTGCGCTTTCCGATTCGGTTTCCGGCGAAAGCCGCTGGCTGAATGCCATTGCCTGTTTTGCGCAACCAACGCAGCTCGAAAAGCTCCGGAAGTTAGCTTTCGTCCGCGAGATCATCCCTTTCCAGGTGCAGCCGGTAGTTTTAGCCGAAGTTCCGGATAAGTATAAAGTAACCCTGAAGGCAGATGAACTGAAAATCCTGCAAGATCAGACGGCCAGTTTAGGTGCTTCGGTTTTCAGGGAAAAAAATCTGAACGGTAAGGGAATTCGCATTGCTATTTTAGACGCCGGCTTTAAAGGCGTAGATAATACTGCCGCTTTCGAACATTTATACAAAGGCAAACAGGTAATCAAAACCTGGGATTTTGTAAAACGCCGCGAATACGTTTACGACTTTGCCACTCACGGAACCTTGGTTCTAAGCTGCGTGGCCGGCCGACTGAATGGCCATGATATTGGCCTGGCAACCGGCGCCGAATTTTTGCTGGCCCGCACCGAACGCATGTATTCCGAACGTTTCTCGGAAGAAGAAAACTGGCTGGCTGCCATGGAATGGGCCGATAAAAACGGCGCCGACATCATCAATTCTTCGCTCGGTTATACCAACGACCGTTATTTTAGAGAACAGATGAACGGCCGTTACGCTTTTGTAGCCCGCGCCGCCAATTTAGCCGCCCGCAAAGGCATTCTGGTAGTAAACGCCAACGGCAACGACGGCACTGCTGACTGGAAAATTCTGGGCACGCCTGCCGATGCAGACAGCGTTCTGGCCGTAGGCGGCATCGATCCCAAAGGTTTATTCCACGTAAATTTCAGCTCCTACGGACCAACGGCCGACAAACGCATGAAACCCAATGTAAGCGCCTTTGGTATTGTGGTAGGAGCAGGACCGAAGGGTTTTGAACAAACGCAGGGCACTTCTTTTTCGAGCCCGCTGGTAGCCGGTTTTGCAGCCTGCGCCTGGCAGGCCAACCGCGCGTTAACCAACATGCAGCTCTTTAAAGAAATTGAAAAATCGGGCAACCTGTATCCGTATTTCGATTATGCCCACGGGTTTGGCATGCCGCAGGCTCAGTTTTTACTGAACGGAAGAGCTACGGAAATAAAACCAACCATTAAGTTTGAAACCGGCAAAGACCAGGTTATGATCGTGGTAAAAACCGAATTCATGCCCGATACTACCGGTCCATTTGTGGCCGATACAACCGGATCTGGTAAAAAAGGTACTTATCTGGTGAAAGAGAAACACCCTTCCGCCAATTATGTATATTACCACATTGCCAATCCCAAAGGTTCTTTAGACCGCTACTATGTAATTGAAGTAGAAGACGATCCGGAAGTGGCCGCCATTAAATTCGAAGCGTTGCGGACGGGCTCCGTTATCCGGGTTTTTTATAAAGGTTATACCGGTTTCTACGCGCACTAATTTTCAGATTCACCTTGTTTTTATGAAAAAATATCTCCTGTCTTTCGGGTTACTTGCTGCTTGTTTTACCAATGCTGCGGCCCAGAATGTTTTGCTCGCCCAAGACGTTACCAAAGATACTGTTGAAGTAAAATTCGGTCCGAATAAAAAATATTTCGGGCATATGTATGTGGGCTACGGTTTGGTGGCCGGACCGGCCGAAAACAAAGGCAGCGCTGTAAAATACGGCGATTCGCACGAATGGCTTTTCGGTTACCGTTTCAAGTATAAAGTGGGCAATGTGTACGCGCTCGGCTTCGACTTAACCGTAAACCCGGTAACGTATTATATCAAACAGAAAGCAAGTAAAACGCTGCCTACGCCTTTTCTTTTCGACGAAGAAAAATTCAAGTTCACCAACTTCGGCTTAAGCGTTTACCAGCGCTTTAACTGGGATAAACGCGGCAATTACGTGGGTAATTTTGTGGATATGGGCGCTTACGGAAACTGGATGCCGGTGAAAGTCCACATTTACGAAGACGATAACCTGTTCGGTTTAAGCGGCCCGCTGAGCGGCGTGAAAGAAATTAAAGTGCGCGAAACCGGCCTGAAATATGTGGAAGATTTCAATTATGGCGTTTTGGCGCGCGTGGGTTTTAACCGCTACGTTTTCTACGGTTCTTACCGTTTATCCGACCTGTTTGGTGGTTATGCTGTGCTGGATGAAACCGGCAGGAATATGTACGACTTTGCTGAATTGCCGCGCGTAACGGTTGGTTTCCAGTTGGGTTTGCACAAGTAATTTCAATATTTGTAATGCGAAGTAAGCCGGCCGAACTGCAAGCCTAAAAGTGCGCCTCCGAAAGGTTCTTTCGTATTCAGGTTCCCGAACGCGTAAACGCCGATGCCAAAATAACGCGTTGGTGTCCAGAAGATCTGGCTTTCCAGCGGAATACCTACCGTACCGAATTCGGAAGGCGGTCCTACGTATCCTACACCGGCCGAACCCGAGATCATCGCGTTCCGGGTTTTGTAGCTGCGGCCATAAAGCAGGCCGGCATCCCAGGCTTGCGTACCGCCGCCATCGAAATCGTAATTGCGTACGAAACGCGCACTTATTATATGCGGCCGGAACTGGTGCGATAAACCAAAGCCCACCGAACCGCCCTGCGAACTGAGGCCGCCGCCGCCAAACGCCCACCACAAATTCCGGGCTTTGTTGGTTTCTACTGCCTGGCCGTGCGCCGTTGCAAAAAACAGGGAAAACAAAAGGAAAAACGGTAGGGTTTTCAGCTTAAAAAGTAAGGCTTCCGGTTTCATAACAGAACATTAAGTTTCGGTAATATAGCCTTACGGAAAACAACCAATATCAGATAATTTCCGGCCGGAAAATCCGGATTGTTTCCAGGCAAGCTACTTGGAGGTGGTACTGTTTTTAACAAATCAGTTTAGCGGAACCGCAAAGCAAACCGCTGGGATAAGCGTATTAAAAAACCGGCCGGAAAATTTTTCCGGCCGGTTTTTTAATTGAAATGCTTTATTTTTTTACTGCAGGATCTTTACCGAATTTAATTTATACGGCGTAGCTAACCAGCGTTCTTCCGGCTTGATCTCTTTTACTTCGCCACTGAACTGAATTTTCATGCCGTCTTTTTTCAAAGATTGCGGCAGGTTGCAGGCCGAAAAACGACGGTTCTGGTCCGGTATAGCAATTAAATAAATTACGCCCTCCGGTTCCGCGGCATTAGGCAAGGCCATGATCTGTCCGGGCTGGTTCTGATGTTTTTCTACCGTAGCGCGGTCGTCGAAACCGCAAGGCATGGCAAGAATTTCGTTGTTGGTAGCATCAGATACGGTTTCTTTTAAAGAGGCTTCGGCATCGGTGGCATTGGCCGTTAAATCGAAACAACCGGTAAGCGAAAAAGCGGAAAGGGAAAGTATGGCGAACGTACTTAAGACAGAGTTTTTCATAGCTTTATAAGTTTGGTGTAACAAGTGTGCGAATATGGGTTTCTATACGCCGTTGTTTTTTTCGGGTGGCTTAACAATAAAAACGTATTGGATTAATGCAATTAAGTTGTTTTTATTCTTATAATTTCCTCCGCAATAAGCGGTTAAATGCAAACTGGTTGGTAAGGGTTTACCGATCTTGCCTTGATCTAGTAACTTTTTATTCTGCTGCTGGCAGGAAAAGTATGGCTGAAAAACTATAAAGCAGAATCTTAAAATAAGTACCTTTACTGCCTGTTTTTTTACTTTTATGAAACAAGCGATCTTTAAAGCCGCCTGCCTGGCAGCACTTTTTTTCAGCCCTTTTGTAACATCGGCCCAGACTATTTCTGATAGTCTTCTGATCCGGAAGATCTACCACGAAGCCCTCAGTAACCGCACCGGCTACGAACAGCTCCGCTACCTCAGCAACGAGATCGGCGGGCGTTTAAGCGGCTCGCCGGAAGCCGAAAAAGCCGTGAATTATACCAAAGCTGAAATGGATAAAATGGGCCTGGACCGGGTTTATCTGCAGGAAGTAATGGTGCCGCACTGGGTTCGGGGCGAAAAGGAAGTTGGTAAAATGGTAGGGAAAAAGGGCAAAAAAGTCGAAGTGCCGGTTTGTGCGCTGGGTGGCTCTATTGGTACCGGCAAAAAAGGCATTACCGCCGAGATCATTGAAGTGAAAAGCCTGGAAGAAGTAGCAAAGCTGGGCAAAGACAAGGTTTCCGGGAAGATCATTTTCTTTAACCGCCCCATGGAGCCTTCGCACGTTAACGCTTTCCACGCCTACGGCGGCGCGGTAGACCAACGGGGAAGAGGTGCCTTTGAAGCGGCTAAATATGGTGCCGTGGCTGTAATTGTCCGTTCCATGAACCTGGCTTTAGACGATTTTCCGCATACCGGCGCCATGCGCTACGAAGATGGAATCACCAAAATTCCGGCTGCTTCTATCAGTACAAACGGCGCAGAATTACTAAGCCACCGCTTAAAAGACGAACCCGGCCTGCAATTCTATTTAAAGCAAAACCCGCAAACCCTGCCCGATGCGAGATCTTACAACGTGATCGGCGAAATTAAAGGCTCCGAAAATCCCGATGAAATAATTGTAGTAGGCGGCCATTTAGACAGCTGGGACTTAGGCGATGGTTCTCACGATGACGGGGCCGGCTGCGTGCAGGCCATCGAAGTGTTGCGGATCATGAAAGCGTTGAACATCAAGCCGAAACGTACCATTAGAGCCGTGATGTTCATGAACGAGGAGAACGGCGTGCGCGGCGGTTTAAAATATGCCGAAGAAGCTAAAAATAAAAATGAAAATCACGTGGCTGCCATCGAATCGGATGCGGGTGGTTTTACGCCGCGCGGTTTTGGCATTTCCGGCCTGCCTAAACACGTAAAAGCAATTCAGCAGTGGAAACTCTTACTGGAGCCTTACGGTTTGCACGACATTGGCCCGGGTTACGGTGGCGTAGACATTAATCCGCTGGGGAAAAACAGCAAAGAAACCGCTTTAATTGGCCTGGAACCTGATTCGCAACGCTATTTCGAAGTACATCACGCCGCCTCCGATACTTTTGATAAAATAAACCAGCGCGAACTGGCTTTGGGAGCCGCTTCCATGGCTGCCTTAACGTACCTGCTTTCCGAATACGGTTTGTAATCCAGACTTACCAAATAAAAAATCCCGCACCGAAACCTCATATTTTCGTGCGGGATTTTTTATTTGGTCTGTCATCCTTGGCTATATCGCTCAGGGTAACACACTTTTAAGTTTGAAACGCTATGCTTTTCCGCTTAAAAACTATCAGCTTGTTTAATACCAAGCAGATTATTTGCGTTTCCAGATCGGGCCGTTTTTACTGTTGAATTTCTCGATCTTACCGGCTTTCTCCAGTTCCTGCAATTTAGCTTCGGCGGTAGCTTTGGAGTAATTACCGAGCACGGCAAATTCTTTCAGCATCAGCGTCGGGAATAAGCGGAACAGGTTTTCGCCATCGGTATTAATTGGGTTTTTAATGCTGTTCGGTACCAGTTTCTGCACCACGCTTTCGTAGCTGCCGTATGGTTTGGAACCATATACCAACGTACGGTTATTATCCTGATCGTAGAAGAAAATGGTCGGGAAACCGCGCACGCCTAACTGACGGGCCAGCGCCAGATCTTCTTCAAACAGTTGCTTGGCTTTGGAGCTGTAATCGCTTAACAGCTGGATCGGGTCGAGGCCCACCTGCGAGGCGGCGCGTTCCAGATGTTCCCATTTGGTGATGTTCTTCTTTTCCAGGAACAGCATTTCGCGCATGCGGCGCAGGAAATTCACGGCTTTATCTTTGTCCTGCAACTGCGCCGCTTTAAAAGCAATGGAAGGCGGATACGACGAACTCAACGGATCTTCCAGCCACACGTCGCCGTCTATCGGAACCTGGTAGTGCGCGCTGGCTTCGTCCCAATGGTGCGCTACGTCTTTCGGATTGGCAACATCGCGGCCGCCATAAGAATCCCAGCCTTTTAAAAGGCCGCCCATGTGGTATTCAATTTCCAGGAATTCGCCGTACTCGAGTTTCAGTTTGCGCAATTCCGGCTCAATGCCCCAGCACGAAGAACAGATCGGGTCGGTAAAATAAACGAGGCGCACCGGTTTCTGGGTTTTTACGGCTCCCGTTACCGTGTTCTCTGCCGCAGCAGCGCCGGGTATTTCGCATAAGCCGGCAACCGGATCGCAGGCCATTGGATTATTACTTTGGTTTTCTATGTCGATATTCTTGGTTTGTGCGTTCATACAAGTAGTAAGTAAAAGGTTTAAAAAAATGAGCGTAATGGTTTTATGCATATCTTGCCTCTTTGCTTCGAAGTAAATTGTAGCATTGTTTAAAAATGCCTCATTATGAGGTTTTTAGTTGCTGAATTTTATTTGATACAAAGGTCGGGCAAATAAGAACGCTTGTCAATTAGTCAGAAAAACATGACCACCCTGAACGATTTTTCGGAGCCGGAAAGCTGCCCGGCCACCAACCTGCTGAAACTGCTGGCTGGCAAATGGAAACCGCAGATCTACCGGCTGGCGCTGGAAGGACCGCTTCGCTTCAATACTTTGCTGCGTCAGTTGCCCGGTTCCAACAAGCAAAGTGTTGCGGTAGCTTTAAAAGAACTGGAAGAAGCCGGCTTGTTGCAGAAAACAATCATAAAAGAAAAGCCGCTGCACATTGAATACAACCTCACCGAAAAAGGCTTCATGCTGGTACCGGTTTTTAAGCAACTCGAAAATTTTTCTGCGGAATAGAATTCTCCGCCTTAAACATAAAAAAAGCAGCCTGAATTCATTTCAGGCTGCTTTTTTATTTTTATTATTTCAGGAATTACTCAAATCCCAAACTCAAAAACGGTAGGGTTTTGGGCTTGAAAAATCAATTAAATGAAGGGAATTATTTTTACGTAGGGAAGCGAAAAGTCCCCCTTTGGAGGGGGTAGGGGAGGATATCACACATTCAAAAAAACAGAAATACGTAAAATCCTCCCCCAACCCCCTCCAAAGGGGGACGAAAATTACCATAAATCATTAAACCCTATTCACTATCATGGTCCCAATCAATATGGTCGAGTTGGGCCAGACCATCGCGGAGTACGCCGTTTAATTGCGCTTTATTTTCGGCTTCCAGGTTTTTTTCGAACAACTCCAGAATAGCCTCGCGGTCTTTGTTTACGAAAACGTCGGTATATAAATTGTCGAAAGCGGCTACGCCCTCGTGCATGATCTTGTCTATTTCCTCGATCGATTTGGCTTCCAGTGCTTTTAAAAGCAGATCTACTACCTGCTTGCTTTCCGGATTTTCGGATAAACGCACAAAAACCTGGATCAGGGCCACGCCAATGCCCAGGCGCAGGCGTTCAAAGGCAAAGGCCAGTTCTTCATCGAAATCCTGGCTGGTGCGCAGGCGGTGTTTGTCTTCGGCGGCAATAAAGTTTTCGTACAGGTTTTTCTGCATAATCTTTTTGGTTAACGCGTGATCCGGACCAAAAGCGTTTTCCAGTAAATATTCGAAGCTGGCTGCTGACATTGCTATAATTTGAAAATTTGGAGATTTGAAAATTTGGAAATGAATTTCCCGCCGAAGCAATTTACGAAAGTAGGGATTTTTATGCTGCTTCAGCGTTTTTTAACGTAAAACCATACCGTTTTTATGGTTTTTCCGGCAGGCCAATGTAAAGGCCATCAGCCCGTTTTTCTACCGGAAACGTTTGCGCATCGCGCGTCCGGTTTTTGCATTCAGCGCCCGAAATTAAATGGTAGCGGTAACTGTGCCACGGGCAAACTACTTCGTTCAGGTAATTGGTCGTGCCCTTGCTCAAACTTTCACCTAAATGCGGACAAGCGTCGGCCACGGCATAAAAGCCGGTCTGCGTATGCGCCAGGCAAATTTTCAGACCGTTCAATTGCAATTGTTTCGCCTTCGTTAACGGAACAGCCTCTTTCGCCGCTTCCTCCGAATCGTAGATCTTGATCCATTCCATTTTATAGTGATTAAAGAGTTGGGGCTAATTCGCGTTAGTTTAGTTATATAGTTATAAGTTCTGATTTGGCATTGTGCGTAGAACGTAATTAATTAAATTAATCAGCAATCAACAATTTAATGAATTAAGCCATTAAAAGCGAACTATCGCCGTAGCTCAGAAAGCGGTAATTATTGGCAAGCGCGTGGGCATAGATCTTTTTCCAGTTTTCGCCCACCAGCGCCGAAACCAGCAATAAAAGCGTGCTGCCCGGCTGGTGGAAATTGGTGATCAAACCTGAGCAGATCTTGAATTCGTAGCCCGGCGCAATGATTATTTGGGTGGAAGCCGGCAAAAAATCGGTATCGTTTTGCGCTAAAAAAGTCAGGATGGCTTGCAGGGCTTCCGTAACCGGAAAATCGGATTTGGCTTCATAAGGCTGCCATTGGTTTACTTCCAGCTTCGAAATTTTCAGATCCGGGTTTTCCCGCAGCTTAACGCCCAGCCAGTACAAACTTTCAAGAGTTCGCATGGAAGTGGTGCCCACCGGAATAACCGGATTCGGGAAATGGCCCAGTAGCTGCTCAATCAAGGTTTTCGAAACAATGATCTGTTCGGCGTGCATGTCGTGGTCAGCCATTTTTTCGGCTTTTACCGGTTTAAAGGTACCGGCGCCTACGTGCAAAGTCAGGTAAGCGGTTTTAATGCCCTTTGCCTTGAGCTTTTCAAAAATCTTGGGTGTGAAGTGCAGGCCGGCCGTGGGAGCGGCTACGGCGCCTTCCTGGCGCGCATACACGGTCTGGTAGCGGCTTTGGTCGGCTTCGGTCGCATCGCGTTTGAAATAAGGGGGAAGCGGCAAATTTCCGGCGCCGGCCAACACTTCAGCAAACGTTAATTCTGCAGGTTCCCAGGAAAATTGTACGAGGTAGCTTCCGGTTTCCTGGGCAGTTTTTTCGGCTTTGAGAATAGCGTTTTTCCCCTGGTACTGGAACGGCAATTCCAAAACGGGCTCTTTCCATTTCTTCGCATTGCCTACCATACAGCGCCATACGCAACTACCGGTTTGCTGCATGGCCTGTTGAATTTCGGAGGTAGGTGAAACCGGTTCGAGGCAGAAAACTTCCACTACGCTGCCGGTTGCCCTAGTAAAGAATAAGCGCGCCTGCACCACTTTAGTATCGTTGAAAAGTAGCAAACTGTTGGCTGGCAACAAATCCGCAACCTCCTGAAAGATGTGATCGGTGATGTTTCCGGCTTTAAAAGAAAGCAGTTTCGATTGGTCGCGCTGCGCCAGCGGGAACTTGGCAATGCGTTCATCGGGGAGTTCGTACACAAAATCGGCAATCTGCAGGTCTTTGGGGTGTTGCGGCATTTTCTGGATTCTGAAAGCGTCAAAATTACGGCCTATTCGGCAATTAATCAGTTTTTCCGCCCGAAACCATAGCGTTTTCTGTCTAAAAACTTTAAAATATACTATTTGCTATGTAAAAGTTTGCGGCTTTAAGTACAATTAGCTTCTTCTTAAATTTATAAACGTAAGGCGCAACGGGGCGTTAAAGGACTATAAATCGCAAAACGAAGCAATTTCGGTGCAATTTTTAAAAAAGCATTTTAGCAATATTAAATAAATAGTTTATGAAAAAGATTTTCCAAATTTCGCAGGTGTGGGTAGTGGTCGTGATGTCGGTTTTCCTGTTTTCTTGTGAAAAATCTGAAATGGACAGCCTGGTACCAGGCGCGCAGGCTGAAACTAAAAAAGGTGGTGTTCCGGCGCACAGCATTGTTGCAACCTCCACCACGCAAACTGCCGATACCGCTTATATTATTGCTTTTTACAGCAATACGCCTAATTTAAATACCGAAACAGATGTTCAGAATTTAGCTACCAGCATTGCCGGTGCCATTCAGTTCGACGTTACGTTTTTTGAAGATACCAAGGGCTTTGCCGCCCCGCTGACGCCTAACCAGGCCAATGCCTTCCGCAACGATTCGCGGGTAGAGTTTGTAGAAATCGACGGTCCGATATATCCTGCGGGCTCAAATTAGAGTATAAAGAATTTTCATTGTGTAGTAGTTGATTGAGGACCACTTCCGGCTTAGCTGGGAAGTGGTTTTCTTTTTTATTACAGATTAAGCGGATTTCCCCAAACTTAATTACTGATTGAAGTTCCCAAGCAAAATAAAAGTCAAGCAAGATAAAAGTCCCCCTTTGGAGGGGGTAGGGGGAGGACAGGAGAATTATCCGAATTTATAATTTGATCAGATAATGTACAAATCCTCCCCCAACCCCCTCCAAAGGGGGACAAAAAAACTTGCCGAGAGTCAGTTCCTACATTGATTCACTCCGGAAACAGGCGTTAAGCCGGATCTACATCTACTACCACGCGCAAATTTTTGAATTCTTTCTGCTGTTTGATCTGGAAAACGGCTTCCGCAATTTGCTTTTTGGTTTCCCTGCCCGAAGCGTGGCTGCGAGGTAGCTTGATGTGGATTTCATTCAGGAAATAATTCCGGATCTTGAAAATGTACGGCGTTTCCGGCCCTAAAACCATTGGGCCGGCCAGGCGATTCTTCAATTCCGCCGCCAGATGCAAAGCCCCTTCGTCACAGCTTTTTTCGTCCAGGTGCTTTACCGTAATTTTGATCAGGCGCACAAAAGGTGGAAAACCATGTAATTGCCGTTCGGTAATTTCTTGTTCATACAGCGCCTGGTAATCGTTTTCCATTACTTTCTGAAAGATCGGCTGCGCCACGTTTCCGGTCTGGATAATAACTTTGCCTTTTTTGCCTTTTCTGCCGGCGCGCCCGCTAACCTGCACGAACATGCTGTACGCCCGCTCATGCGCCCGAAAATCCGGATAATTGATGATGCTGTCAGCATTGATGATTCCCACCAGACTTACGTTTTCAAAGTCGAGGCCTTTGGTAACCATCTGCGTGCCGACCAAAACATTCGTTCGATTCGCTTCAAAATCGGAGATGATCTGCTGAAAAGCGTTCTTGTTTTTGGTGGTGTCCAGGTCCATGCGTTGCACGTTGGCTTCCGGAAGCAAGATTTTTAGTTCGTCTTCGATTTTTTCGGTGCCAAAGCCTACCGTTTTCAGGTCGGTAGAGCCGCAGGCCATGCAGGAAAACGGCATCCGTTCGTGAAAACCGCAGTAATGGCAACGCAACTCATTGCTGAATTTATGGTAGGAAAGGCTAACGGCGCAACTTTTGCATTTCGGGATCCAGGCGCAATCGGAGCAATTAATGTATGGCGCGTAGCCCCGGCGGTTCTGAAACAAGATAACCTGCTCGTTCCGCTTCAGCCGTTCCTGAATTTCTTCCAGCAATTTGGCCGAAAAATGGCTGTGCATGTTCTTGCGTTGCTGTTCGGCTTTGGTATCTACCAGCTCGGTTTCCGGTAAAACAGCTACCCCGAAACGCTTGTTCATCGTAACCAAACCCCAGCGGCCGTTCTTCGCATTGTAAAAACTTTCCACCGAAGGCGTAGCAGAACCCAGCAAGGTTTTCGCACCGTGGAAATTGGCCAGCATCAACGCCACTTCGCGGGCATTGTAGCGCGGCGACGGGTCGTATTGCTTGTAGCTCGATTCGTGTTCTTCGTCTACAATTATGAGCGAAAGGTCGTGGAAAGGCAGGAAAATAGCCGAACGCACGCCTACCACTACCTGAAACCGCCCGCTCAAAACCCCGTTCCAGACTTCCACGCGCTCATTATCCGAAAACTTGGAATGATACACGCCGAGCCGGTCGCCGAAAACTTTCATTAATCGCGTTACGATCTGGGCTGTTAAGGCAATTTCCGGCAGCAGATACAAAACCTGTCCGCCACCTTCCAGCGCATTTTTTATGAGGTCGATGTATACTTCCGTTTTGCCGCTCCCTGTAATGCCGTGAAGTAAAACGGTATCCTTTTCAGCAAAAAAACTCAAAACCTGGTTGCGCGCATTTTCCTGGTATTCTGATAATGGATACGAAATCTGCTTCACCGAATCATCGATCGGGAACCGGGAAATGATTTGCTCGAACTGCTCCAGTACGCCTTTTTTTAGCAAAGAATTGATCGCCGAAAGCGACAGCCGCGGGTTAGACGTAAGCAGGTTTTTATCGAGGCCTTTGAAGTTCAGATTTGGGTCCTGATGCACCGGCGCTTTTTGTAAGTAATACATCAGCACATCCACCTGTTTCGGTTTGGAAGCCAGTTCGTCGAAGAGTTTTTCCAGCGTTTCCGGCTCGTTTACGAGTTCCTGGTTCAGGCGCACATTTTTTACCACTTTCGGACTGTACTTCTCCGCAATTTCCTCGAAAATGATGATAATTTCCTTCAGCAGCAGCGACTTGATGTACCGGTGAAAATGGCTCGTCTGCAATAAATTCCCGACTTCAGTAAAAGTAAGCGTTGGATTTTGGGAAAGGGCATATAAAATAGTCTCTTCCTGCTGCGAAAGCGGCCATTCGTTCGTTTCGTCGCGGTAAGCCGGGTGTAGCTGAATGCGCGATTCCGAACTTAATTTCAGGGCCGCAGGCAGGGCCGCATTAATCACCTCGCCCAGCGTACACATGTAATACTCGGCCATCCAGCTGAAAATACGCAGTTGCGGCGGCGTTACCACCGGCGTTTCGTCGATCACTTCCATCACGTATTTGGCCTGGTAACCAACCGGTGGTTTTTCGTGCACAGCCGCTACAATGCAGCTCAGTACTTTTTTCGCCCCGAACTGCACAATTACCCGGCCACCCACAAAAACCAGGTCGTTCATTTCGTACGGCACGCGGTAGGTGTAGAGCTTGGGCAATGGCAAGGGCAGAATCACATCCACGAACAGCGTGAGCCGGTCGGCGGGTAATTCTTCTGGGGAAAAAAGCAACGGAGAATCCAAGGAAAAAACGCTAGGGTTTTGCGGTTAAAAGTCAAATCGCGATGCAAAGGTCGGAAAAGGAGGGGAGAATTCCTTGTGTGGTTTTTGAGGGATGGATTAAGGTTTGAAGATACACTATAGTTTAATCTTTGTTCGATCTAACTATATTAAAGATATTTGAAATTTTGATATATTTCTTATATTTAGCTAAACAGATATTAATTCTAAATAATCATTTCCCTAATACCAATAGCATGAGAATTATATTTACACTTATTATCTTTATTGGCATAAACACAATTTGTTTCTCTCAAGTGAAATATGATTTTGAGAGTGGTTCTGCTAGGATGGAAAATGTTGTACAGGTTAGCAATATTCAGAGAGATGAATTGTATAATAAATCAAGGATTTGGCTGGCTCAAAATTTAAAATCTTCTGATAATCAAGTATTTTTAGAGGATACAAATAAAGAAAATCTTATTGCGACCGGAAATCTACTTTTAGATAGAAAAGGCCTTTTATCGGATAGAGTTTTAAATTTTAAGCTATCCTTAGCTTTTAAAGATGGTAGATATAAATATGTAATTGATAAAATTGTCTTTTCTGAAAAATTTACAAATATTGATGGTAAAGTAAGCTACTATACTTATGATTTAGATCAGCATTATGCTAAAATGCATTCTAAAAATAAGGACAAAAAAGGTAATAAATTTGAAGAGATAGATGCTGAATTAATTACCCTAATGACGAACCTTGAAAAGACGCTGAATAATACTATGCCTGCTAAGTCTCAGGATTGGTAATTATTATATTATTAATGCAACTCTCCGAATCCACTACCCTTGAACCCATCGCCGACCACCACGCCGATCCAACTTTCTAACTGATCGACAACAACCGCCTGCTAAAAAACTCTACCCCTGACTTTTAAGCCACACCTTCGCTTTATTCAGGTCATTGAAAACTTTCGCCCGGAAAGAATACAGGTTCTCTTTCATATTGTTAGCGGCATCTTCAGCAAACGTTTCCGGAGCTACTACCAAGGCATAATACTCTAAACCCATCTGAGCGGCTAAAGGAGCCCAATCTTCCAGCATCCATTTCATAGAATGTTCCCAGGAACCCAGCACCTGGCGGGCATCGATCAGGATGTGGTTGGCATTGGTATTGGCTAAAGCCTGGGTATAAGCCGCTACGCCGGTTCTTAAATTATCTTCCGTTGGGTAACCGTACCAGGTTGCTTCCACCCACCGGTTCAACGGATCCGTTTCGATTGTGAGAAAAACCTTGTTAAAAACATTTTTCAGTTCGATCATGGTGCAGATGTTTTTGAAAAGATTGGTATATTATAGAATTTGAAATAAATTGAACGCAAAGTCCGGGTTTAAGTTGGAATCACCGGTATTGCCATTCCAATCTCCCGTAGATTGTATAATTTTCGCTCATAAAACCTTCCAGAAAGTTCTCTTAAGCCTATGCAGATCTCCGAAACCATTATGCTTGAACCGCTTGCCGACCACCACGTTGCACCGGTGTTCAGGTTAATCGAACAAAACCGGACGAACCTCAAAACCTGGTTGCAGTGGGTAGATAATATCCACACCGAAGCAGATTTTGAGCAGTTTTTGCAAGGCGTAAAACAGCGCATTGCCGCTAAAATGGCCCTTCCTTTCTTCATCCGCCACGAAGGGGAAATTGCCGGCAACATCGGTTTATATCATTTCGACCATCTGAATAAAACTGCTGCCATCGGTTATTGGCTCGGCGAAGCATTTCAGGGCAAAGGCATTATCACGCAGGCTTGCCGCGAACTCATCCGCTATGGTTTCACGGAGCTGGCGTTAAACCGGATCGAGCTTAAATGTGGCATTGGCAACCATAAGAGCCAGGCCATTCCCGAGCGTTTAGGTTTTACCCGGGAAGGCATTTTGCGCCAGGCGGAACTCCTGAACGGCGGGTTTCAGGACTTGTACCTGTATTCGCTGCTTAAGCAAGACTGGGAAAAGCATTCGCAGCATTAGACCCCGAAGAATTGATTTGAGCCAACGCTTCCTCTACCGTTTTCACTGGCATCTGGCAGGTTTTATTAAAGCAAACGAAGATCAGGGTTTCATCCGTCATACCCAGGCGGCCTTCCAGCAGCGGTAAAGCGCTTTCGGTTTTATCGCTTCCCACCAGAATGGCATTCGGCAGAAAATAAGTGCTAATCTCTTCCCGCAGCTTTTCAGCTGCCGCACCAGCAATAGCAATTTCGGCGGCAGGTTTTAATTGCTGTAAATAAAAAGAGGCCCAGTTTGCTACATATGATGGTTCTTTCACTACCAGTTCCTGCACTTTTTTTAGCATGTTTACGGCACGTTCGGTATAAGGCCGTTCATAGAAAAACAAGCCTAGTTGCCACAGGTTTTGCGCCATTACCGAGTTAGAAGCCGGAATTACGTTATCGAAGAATTCTTTTTTTCTGGCGATCAGCTTTTCAGCACTTTGGTCGGTATAGTAAAAATGGTAGTCTTTTTCGTCCGAAAAGTGCTGTAATACATAATCGGTTAAAGCCCGGGCTTCGAGCAAATATTTTTCTTCGAAAGAAATCTCGTAAACCCCGATCAACGCTTTGATTAAAAGCGCATAATCCTCCAGGAAAGCCGGAATGCTGGCGTTCCCGCGTTTGTAATTCCGGTACAGCTGCGGCCCGAGCTTCATGTTCTGCAGCAGGAATTCGGCATTTACTATGGCCAGATCCCGGAATTCTTGCTCTCCGAAAGCTTTGTAAGCATCGGTTAAGCCGCGCAGCATTAAGGCATTCCAGCCCAGCAGAATTTTGTCGTCCAGCCCCGGCCGCACGCGTTCCAACCGGGCCTGCAGGATCTTTCGTTTCCAATCCTGCACCAGTTCCTGCACCACTGCCAATTCCAGTTCATTTTCTTGCGCAAAGGCTTCGTCGCTGGTTTTGCGGTGCAGAATATTCTGGCCGTGTTCCCAGTTGCCAGCAGCCGTAACGTTGTAGTATTTAGAGAAAAGCGGTTCCTCGTCGCCTAAAAGCTGCACCAGTTCTTCTTTCGTGAACACGTAGAATTTCCCTTCCACGCCTTCGCTGTCGGCATCTAAACTGGAGAAAAAACCGCCTTCGTGGCCCATTAATTCACGCTCTACAAAATTGATCGTTTCGTAAACTACCTGTTTATACAGCGGCTCTTTGGTAACCATAAACGCTTCGGAATATAAACTCACCAGATGCCCGTTGTCGTAAAGCATTTTTTCGAAGTGCGGCACCAGCCAGTTTTCATCGGTGCTGTAACGTGCGAAACCGCCGCCGGCCTGGTCGTAAATACCGCCGTAAGCCATTTCCCGGAGCGTTAAATGGAGCTGCTCCAGCGCCTTCTCGTTTTTTGAATGCTGATAGTAACGCAGTAAAAACTGGTAGTTCACCGGCATCGGGAACTTGGGCGCCTGGCCCATACCGCCGCGTTTTTTATCGTATCTTTTGCTGAAATTCCGGTAAAGCTGTTCCAGTTCCGTTTCCGAAAACGAATCTTCTTCCGTAAACTTCAGGCCGTATTTTTCCAGTTCGTTCGCGTTCAGATGCTCCACAAACTGCTCTGCCGAAGCGTCTAATTTTTCCCGTTCCTTGAAATACGCATTGGCCACGTTTTCCAGCACCTGAACCCATTGCTGCGGCGGGAAATACGTGCCGCCATAAAACGGTTTGGCTTCCGGGTTCAAAAAAACGTTCAGCGGCCAGCCGCCCTGCAAACCCATGGCCTGCAGTGCATCCATGTAGATCTGATCCACGTCCGGGCGTTCTTCGCGGTCCACTTTTATGCACACGTAGCGTTCATTCATCACCTTAGCGACCTGCTCGTTTTCGAAGCTTTCGTGCTCCATCACGTGGCACCAGTGGCAGGCCGCATAACCAATGCTTACAATGATGAGTTTATCCTCGGTTTTAGCCTTCTCCAGCGCTTCCCTACCCCAGGGATACCAATCTACCGGGTTATAAGCGTGCTGCAACAGGTACGGGCTCGATTCGTGCGATAAGCGGTTCGGTTTTTTAGCGTTTTCGGGCATGAAGATCAGATTTTAAACAAACGTTTTACGGAAGCGCAGTTTTTTGGTCGGAAAAGATACCGTTTTAAAAACGAAAAACCTCACAACCCAGGGGGCGGTAAGGTTTTTCAAGGTTTTACAAGTCTAAGCTTTCGGCAAAGTTTTTTTCTTGCGGCCAGCCGGTTTCGCTGCAGGATTTTTGGTACGGCTTGCTGGTTTCCTGGGTGCTTTCGCGGGCTTTTCAGGCGAAGTTTCCAGAGGGCTGGCCACGTTTTCGGCCGGCATTTCCGGCACTTTGGTTTCCGAAGCTTTTGCTTTCGCCGGGCGGGCGCGTTTGGGGGCCGGTTTCTTGGCTTTTTCCGGGTTTTCAGTTGGTTCTAAAGCTGAAGCCGGCATAAACGGAACGGCGATGGTCCCGGTTAATTCCAGTTCCGAAGCCGGCATAAACGGTACCGCAATGGTTTCCGGAACTGCGTGCGTTTCTTCCTGGGCAGCAAACAAAGCCGGCGTTTTAGGCTTGCGGCCCCGGCCTTTCGCGGGCTTGGGTGCTACCGTTGCTTCAGGGCTTTCTACCGCAGGAATTTCCGCCAGAGCCGACTGGTTTTCCGTGGTTTTTTCAATAGCTGGCGCTTCTGATGTTGTTTCAGGTACCGTTTCTCTGCCTTGGGTTTCTGCCGAAGGTGCCACGAATAATTCCGGGAAGGCTTTTTTCTTCCCGCGTCCGCGGACCGGCTTTTCAGGCATGCTTGGCAGCGGTGCAGATGTGGCTTCGGCCGCAATTGCATTTTCGTCAGGGATATTCGCAGCTGGAAGCGCACCAGGAGTTTCGGCTGCAAAAGGTGGTATTTCGGGAGCTCTTTCTTCTGAAACGGTAGCGTTTTCGCTTGAAAAACTCGTGTCCGGCAATTGTCCGGTTTCGGCGGCAATCATGGTTTCTTCCTGCACAAACATTTCTTCCTGCGGAGTGGCTTCTTCCGGCATTTGCGGGAAACCGGCTTGCTGCAACGCTTCTAAATTCTTTTTCCGGCGGCGGCTTTCGCGGCGTTTCGCCGATTTTGAAAGCGGCTTTTTTACCGGTGCTTCGGAAAGCGTTTCGCCGTAATGCGCGATCGGGTGCGTGGGGTCGGCTAAAATCTCGGCTAATTCCGCTGCCGGCTCGGAGGGCTGTTCAAGCGGTTCAGGTGTTTCTGATGGCGCCGCAGTAGCCACTTCTGAAAGCGAGGTCTCAGCTGTAGCCTGGCCGGATTTTTTCTTTTTGCGGCGCTGTTTTTTCTTGCGTTTCCGCGCTTCCGCCGTTTCTGTTATTTCCTGCGTTTCCGGGTTTTCCGCAGTAACTTCCGGGTTAAGCAGGTCTGCTACCACCAGTTCTTCTTCATCCGTTTCCGCTTCAACCAAAGCTTCCTCCGCTGCGATTTCTTCGTTGAAATAACCGGGAATAGTATCTTCTTCAACTTCGGCTTCTTCCGTTTCTTCTTCGTCGGTTTCTGCTTCCGGTTCCGGTAAAACGATCACCTGGCTTTCAAACCAGGCAAGTTCCCCGGTAACGTTTACGTTTGCCTGCAAAGTGCGCAGTTTTTCCAGCATGTTCTGAATAAAAGCCTGGTGCTGCGCCGATTCCGGGTGAAAAGGCTTGTGCGCCATGCCGCGCAAAATGGTATCCCATTCGGCCGTAAAACTCCGGAAAGCTTCCTCGAAGTAAGTCCCGGTAAATTTCTCCCAGATGTATTTTTCGGCCAGCGGGGTAGGGTGGAGCAGGTCTTCCTGGTAAAAACGGTAATCGCGCAGATCATCGATCAGCAATTCGTAAGCCGGAAAATAGGCGCAATCGGGCAGGCTTTCCGTTAAAAAATGCGTAGCCAGCCGCAGCACTGCTTTGCTTACGCTGTTCAGCTCCAGCGTGTCTTTTAAATGCCGTACCGGGCTCACCGTTAATACCAGTTTCAGGTTGGGGTTCAGCTGGCGCAGCAAACTGTGCGTTTCGGCCACGGCGGTAATAATCTCTTCGGGCAGCAGCGTTTCGCGGGTAAAGTTAGCGGCCGGCAGTTTATGGCAGTTGGCTACGGTTTCGCCGGTAATGTTCAGCCGGAAAACGTTGGCCGTGCCCAGCGTAAGCACCAGCACATCGGCTTTTTTCAGGAACCGGCGGGTTATTACAATGGCTTCGTCCAGCTTTTCGTACAGATCTTCCTCGGTTGCGCCTGAGAAAGAAGAATGAAAATCGTAGGAAAACCAGCGGCCGTTATTTTCTACAAAAGATTCGGCCAGTTCTACATCGGCGCCGGCGCAGATCTGCAGCAGTTTACAGGCCGAAAGCGGATTGAAAAGGGTGCCAAACGGATTGGTAAGGGTTTCTACCTTATATTTTTCCAGCTGGCCACCAATTACATCCGAAAAGCAGGAGCCTACCGTAACGACTTTCGAGGTCAGGTTCAATTGATACGGGGCAGGCTTGGGGTGCAATTCGGTTCTAAAATTCATGCGCAAACGGTATGGTTTCGGGGCGTAAAAGTATAAAATCTGTTTTTAATCTTTCGGATAAAAAGGCTCTAAAGTTGCCTGCGAAAAACAAAAAACGCCCTGTTTTTGAAAACAGGGCGTTCCTTATAATTATTAATGGCTAATTACTCAGCAACCACGTTAAATTTAACCTGGTGTTTTACTTCTTTATGCAGAATAATAGAAGCAGTGTATTCGCCGGCAGATTTCACTTCGCTGTCGAAAGAAATTTTCTTACGATCAACTTCAATGCCTTTGTTTTTAAGGGCTTCCGAGATCTGCAGGGTAGTCACCGCACCAAAGATTTTGCCGGTTTCGCCTACGCGGGCCGGAATTTCCAGGGTCATATCGCCAATTTTGTCAGCAATAGCCTGGGCTTCGGTTTTGATCTTTTCAGCTTTGTGCGCAGCCTGACGAATGTTCTCGGCTACTACTTTTTTATTCGACTTGTCAGCAATAACTGCCATGCCTTGCGGAATGAGGTAGTTACGGCCATAGCCAGGTTTTACAGTAACGATATCGTTTTTGAAACCTAAGCCTTTCACGTCATCTTTCAGAATTAATTCCATTTCTCTTAGATCTTCTTATTTTAACGAATCTGTTACGTATGGTAAAATTGCCAGGTGGCGGGCACGGGCAACGGCCTGTGACACACGACGCTGGAATTTCAGGCTGGTGCCGGTAATACGACGCGGTAAAATTTTACCTTGCTCGTTTACGAATTTCAGTAAGAAGTTACCATCTTTATAATCGATGTACTGGATACCGTTTTTCTTAAAGCGGCAATATTTTTTGCGATTGTCCTGCTTGTGGACTCTTTCGTTTACTAAGCTCATGCTGGTTGTGATTCTTTTTGTTGTTTTGCAGCTTTTTGCATGTTCATTTCGCCGTTGCGGCGACGCTCGTTGTAAGCAACAGCGTGCTTATCAAGGGCAGTGGTCAGGAAGCGAACGATGCGCTCATCGCGGCGGTAAGCCAGTTCCAGGGTATCTACAATAGTAGATGGAGCTGCAAATTCCACGAGCATGTAGAAACCGGTAGATTTCTTCTGAATTGGGTAAGCCAGTTTACGCAGGCCCCAGTTTTCTTCGTGGATGATGTCGGCGCCATTTTCCTTAAGCACCTGTCTGAACTTCTCGACCGTTTCCTGCACCTGAGCCTCGTTCAATAACGGGGTCAAGATGAAGACCGTTTCGTAATTTTTTAATACCATTTTGTTTAAATGTGTATGGTTATGGTTATAAGGGTGCAAAGATAAAAGCTTTTTCCATTTTTTGCAAATCGCTATGCTTTTATCTTGTAAAAGTCAGTAAGTTAACCGGCAACTGCATTTGCTATATAAATAAGGTGTAAGATCCAGTGCAATTCCTGAGGCTGTGGCTGCTTTTTTTTCAAGCTATAATAGAGAGGCAGCAATCCCGTTAACCAACCTGCTGAAAAGCTTGCAGGTATTTATCTATGTATACTTCTTTGGTTTTGGCTTTGTACTGCATAATAAAGCGGGGATGTTCCAGTGCAATTATTTCCTGAAAGAAATTTTCTTTTGCATTCAGCTTTCGCAGAAATTTTTCATTCTTCCCTTTGCCGAAGCAAAATCCAAGGTTCGTAGAAATGCCAAAGGAAAGTTGTTGTTTTAAAGTAGCTACTATAAAATCATAAACTGCTGCGGTAAGCAACGGGTCGTCGTAATAATTGTAGTTCACTTCCTGGCCCCGCGCATTGGTCTTGGTAAAGCCCAGCGGACAAATAGAATGCACGAAAAACCGGCTGTAAAAGGCCGCCGGCCCGCCAAAAGCGCGAATCATATCATACACAAAAACCGAAGAAGGTTCGTGGGTCTGTTTCCCGGAGTATGGTAACTGCAACTCGCTTTCCAGGCGTTTGGTATCGGTAAAAGGAATGCCGGTAACCGCCGAACCGAATCGCCCGGGGTTTATGCCTAGTATCATGTGCCGCGGCCTGGTATCGTTGTAATACCGCCGGTAAAACTCCGAAGAAATTGCCAACGCTTCCGGGCTTTCCCGGAAAGGGTTCATAATTTTTACACCTACTGGCAGAATGCCGGAAAAATGCAATTCTTTGTTAAATTCAATAATTTTATCAGCAAAGGTTTTCCAGCTCATGCAGCAAAAATAAGAAACAGCGGCAAAACGCTACGATTTTAAGGGTGAAAACTCAAGCGATAGCAGATAGGCCTAAAGAAAAAATCAAAATCAGCCTTACAGTGCAATAATTTTACAAATTCAGAAATAGTATTATGCAAATAAAAATTTAACTTAAAAAACGATATGGATGGAGAGCTGATCTTTCAACCGGACCGGCTTAAATTAAAACGCTAGGGTTGGAGCTTAAAAAAGTCAGAGTTGTATAACTCAAAATCGGTGGATTTGTTTTGAACCGGCTTCCCGTTAGTTTAATTTTGTAATATAAACAAGCCCTTAAAACTGCATTTAAACGGCGATTTTCTTATTTGTAAAAATTCTAAATAACGCTAATATTAAAAGTTAAATGATTGATATTGAATTGGTTAAATAAAAGTAATTTGTACTAAAAAAGTGGGAATTAAAAATCAGGAATATTAAGTTTGATTAATAAAAAACGGGTAGTAGATTTGTGGCCGTATTGAAGTTTCAAGTTGCCAAATAATAACAAATCGAAGCTATGATTAGCTGTACCCTTAGAATGAAGTACAAGCCCTTTTTCTCATTTCTCATTGCCCTTTTCTTCGCATTTACTGCTCTTGCTCAGGGCGAGCAGGCTGAAGTTGCCAAAGAAGGCGTAACGGCCCCGGCGGCCGGGGGTGATGCTGCATTGGCCGCTGCCGGCGATGCCTTGTATAAGAATAACTGTGCTTCCTGCCACGCCTTAGACGAAGTAGTGGTTGGTCCGGCCCTGAGAGGGGTAGACAAAAAGCACTCCGAAACCTGGTTGATCAACTGGATCCGGAACTCTTCTAAAATGGTTCAGTCCGGTGATAAAGAAGCTGTAAAGATCTTTAACGAGTTTCAGAAGCAGCAGATGCCAAGCTTCGCTATGTCAGATGAAGAGATCAAATCTATTCTGGCTTATATCAAAACAGCTCCGGCTGGCGGTGCAGGTGCAGAAGATAAAGCTGCAGCTCCTGGAGCCGAAGGCGCTGGAGCGGGTGCCGGCGCGGCCAGCGATGCAGGTAAATACCTGGATCTGCTACTGGTAATTCTGGTGGTAGTGTTAATCGTAATGGTAATTACATTGGTTATCATTGCTACCGTATTAAGCAATTACCTGAAAAAGAACCGTCAGTTAACGGCTGAAGATGAAGAAGTGCTGAATCAGCGTTTCGACATCGGTAAGATCCTGAAATCAAAAGCAGTACGCGGCTTAGCCCTCACCATTTTTGTAGTTGCGCTTCTTAATATCACCCTCGATAAAGTGCTGGGAGTAGGTATTCAGCAGCATTATCAGCCAAAGCAACCAATTGCTTTCTCGCACAAACTGCACGCCGGCGATCATAAAATTGATTGTAACTACTGCCATACTTCCGTTTACAAAGGCAAGAATGCCAACATTCCTTCGGCTAATATCTGTATGAACTGCCATAGCCAGATCAAAAAAGAATCTGCCGAGATCAAGAAGATCTATACCGCGATCGAGAAAAATCGTCCGATCGAGTGGGTTCGTATCCACAACCTGCCGGATCTTTCTTACTTCAACCACTCCCAGCATACCAAAGTAGGCGGCGTAGAATGCCAGACCTGCCACGGCCCTATAGAAACCATGGAAGTTGTTTACCAATACTCACCGCTTACCATGGGCTGGTGTATCAATTGCCACCGCGAAACCCCACTGAATACGCAAGGCAATGCTTATTACGATAACCTCGTGAAACTGCACGACAGCGAGAATAGCGGCAAACCATTCACTGTGTCATCTAACGGTGGTACCGAATGCTCTAAATGCCATTACTAATTAATTTAAAAAACTGTATCTGAGAATTCTATATATAGTATGCAAGAATCTAAAAAATACTGGAAAGGATTAGAAGAGTTAAACAATACTCCGGAATTCGCCCAAGCTGCTCATAACGAGTTCGCTGAATTCCTTCCGGTAAAAGAGACTTTTGGCAGCGATGCCACGGAGGCGGAAGTTGCTCCCCGTCGCGATTTCTTGAAATTGCTTGGTTTTGGTTTGGCTGCTGCTACGTTGGCTTCCTGCGAAGCACCGGTTCGTAAAGCGATCCCTTATCTGAACAAACCGGAAGATGTAGAGCCAGGCATAGCAAACTGGTATGCTTCTACGTATTTCCAGGGTGGCGACTACAACAGCATTTTGGTTAAAACCCGCGAAGGTCGTCCCATTAAATTAGAAGGTAACCCGCTTTCAGGGGTTACAAAAGGCGGTTTAAGTGCTAAAGCGCAGGCAGCAGTGCTAAGCCTTTACGACAATAACCGTCTTTCTGCTCCAATGAAAGCTGGAAAAGCCAGCAACTGGAAAGATATTGACGCGGAGATCATGAACCGTTTGGCTTCTGCAAAAGGCAAAGTGGTTTTGGTTTCTTCTACCATTATCAGCCCAACCACCAAGAAAGCCATTGCCGAATTTGGCGCAAAGGCGAACGGTTTCGAACACGTTGTTTACGATGCGAATTCTGCATCAGGCTTAGTAAAAGCGAACGGCGGCGTAATTCCGGGTTACGATTTCAGCAAAGCGAAAGTAATTGTATCCGTAGCTGCTGACTTCCTGGGAACCTGGATATCTCCGGTTGAATATGCGAAACAGTATATCCAGACCCGTAAGATCACCAAAGATAAGTCCGATATGTCGCGTCACTTCCAGTTCGAGAGCAATCTCTCGCTTACTGGTTCTAACGCCGACGTACGCGTAGCAATCAAACCTTCCGAAGAAGCGTTAGTGGTAGCGGCCATTTATAATAAAGTTGTAGGCGGCATTAGCGCACCTGCTTTTTCTAATAAAGCCCTAGACAAAGCCATCAGCGAATTAACTGCTGCTCGTGGTGCAGCTTTATTAGTAGCTGGCACCAACGATCAGGGGGTGCAAACCATGGTTCGTGCCATCAACCAGGCTTTAGGCGCTGAAGGTACAACCATCAATACAAATGCTCCTTCTTACCTGCGTCAGGGCGATGACACGCAGATGATCCGTCTGATCAACGACATGAAAAATGGTCTGGTTGGCGCGGCATTCTTCTATGATGCCAACCCGGCTTACGATCACCCGATGGCTGAAGAAGTATTGAACGGCCTGAAAAATGTAGATTTAAAAGTTTCCTTCGCCGATCGTATCAACGAGACTGCTAAGCTTTGCGATTTCATCTGTCCGGATCATAACTTCCTGGAAAGCTGGAACGATTTTGAACCGAAAAAAGGCTTCTTAAGCTTATCGCAGCCGGCTATTTCTCCGATCTTCAAAACCCGCCAGGCGCAGGAATCCCTGCTGAAGTGGAGCGGCAACAATACTGATTATTATACTTACCTGAAAAATAACTGGGCTGGATTTACCGGCAGTGGTTCTGGTTGGGACAAAGCTGTACACGATGGTGTACTGGAAAATGTTTCCACCACTGGTCAGGCAATGCCAAATGTAACTGCTCTTTCTACTGGTGAAATTGGGGCTACTTTAAATAAAGGGGCTCAAAGCGGAATTGAACTGGCGATCTACGAAAAAGTTGGTTTAGGTACCGGTTCAATTGAAGCCAATAACCCTTGGTTACAGGAATTGCCGGATCCGATCACCAAAGCTACCTGGGATAACTACGTAACAGTTCCGATTTCCATGGCGAAAGAAAAGGAAATCGAGCAAGGTGACTTAATTAAATTAACAGCCCGTAACGGACAGTCAGTAACTTTACCAGCGCTCATTCAGCCAGGTCAGGCTAAAAACACCGTTGGTGTTGCTATTGGTTACGGCCGTAAACTGGCTGGTAAAGTAGCCGATAATGTAGGTGGTAATGTTTACCCGTTAGCAACTGTAACCAAAGATGGCATCATCTTTAACAGTACTGTTTCTTTCGAAAAAGTAGGAGGCTCCAGAGAGATCGCCCAGACCCAGACGCACCAAACAGTAATGGGGCGTATCGTGGTGCAGGAATCTACTTTAGATAAATACAAAAAAGATCCTAAATCAGTAACCGAATACGTTAAGATCGCTACCCCGGATGGTCCTAAGAAGCCTGCTGCCGTTTCCTTGTGGCAGGATTATGAGTACAAAGACCACCACTGGGGTATGGTTATCGACCTGAACTCCTGCATTGGTTGCGGAAGCTGCGTAATCGGCTGTAATGTAGAAAACAACGTAGCCATTGTAGGTAAGCAGGAAGTAATCAATCGTCGTGAAATGCACTGGATGCGGATCGACCGTTATTACAGCACTGATGCTACCCGCGAAGATGGCTTTACAGAAATGGAAAACCCGGCCGAAAATCCATCGGTTATTTTCCAGCCAATGCTTTGCCAGCACTGTAACCACGCGCCATGCGAAACGGTTTGCCCGGTATTGGCAACTACGCACAGCACCGAAGGTCTGAACCAGATGACTTATAACCGTTGTGTTGGAACGCGTTATTGCGCAAACAACTGTCCATATAAAGTTCGTCGTTTCAACTGGTTCTCTTACCCTGATAACGAAAAATTCACGGATGTAAATACACCGCAAACTACAGATTTAGGCCGTATGGTGCTGAATCCGGACGTTACAGTACGTGCTCGTGGGGTAATGGAAAAATGCTCATTCTGCGTGCAGCGTATCCAGTCAGGTAAATTAGAAGCCAAGAAAGAAAAACGGAAAGTGAAAGACGGCGAAATTGTTACCGCTTGTGCGCAGTCTTGCCCTACCAACGCAATTGTATTCGGTGACCTGAAAGATCCAAACAGCCAGGTTCGTCAGATCATGGCACGCGAGCAAGGCGAAAGAGCTTTCACTGTTCTGGAAGAGATCAACACGCAGCCGAACATCAGTTACTTAACTAAAATCAGAAACCTAGCTTAGATTACTTAATTATAGAATTATGCAGCACGTATCTCCTATAAGAGAGCCTTTAGTAACCGGCGGGAAAACGTACCACGACATTACGCAGGATATTAGTCGCCACGTAGAGTCGAAGCCGAATATGCGCTGGGCTGCCGCCCTGGCCGTATCGCTGTTCTTCCTGGGCGTTTTTCTTTGGTCAGTATACCGCACCCTTTGGTATGGAATCGGGGAGTGGGGTCTGAATAAAACCGTAGGCTGGGCCTGGGATATTACCAACTTCGTATGGTGGGTAGGTATCGGTCACGCCGGTACACTTATTTCTGCTATCCTCTTGCTTTTCCGTCAGAAATGGAGAAGCTCTATTAACCGCGCTGCAGAAGCGATGACCATTTTTGCGGTAATCTGCGCGGCGATGTTCCCGGTACTACACATGGGGCGCCCATGGTTAGCCTATTGGGTTCTTCCTTTGCCAAACACCTTCGGTTCCCTTTGGGCCAACTTTAATTCCCCGCTTCTTTGGGACGTATTCGCGATCTCAACGTACTTCTCGGTATCCTTAGTATTCTGGTACATTGGTTTAGTTCCTGATTTTGCTACCATCCGTGACCGTGCAAAAGGCCCAATAGCAAAAACCGTTTACGGTATGCTGAGCTTAGGCTGGGTTGGTTCCGCTAAACACTGGTCCCGTTACGAAACAGTTTCCCTGATCTTAGCGGGGGTTTCTACACCGCTGGTACTTTCGGTTCACACCATTGTATCCATGGACTTTGCAACTTCGGTTATTCCGGGTTGGCACACCACCATTTTCCCTCCTTACTTTGTTGCTGGGGCTATTTTCTCTGGTTTTGCTATGGTATTAACGCTGATGATCATCACGCGTAAGACTTTCAAACTGGAAGATTATATTACGCTGGAACACGTAGAATCGATGAACAAGGTAATTATCCTTACCGGTTCTATTGTTGGTGTGGCTTATATCACTGAATTCTTCATTGCCTGGTACTCAGGGGTGGAATATGAGCAGTACGCGTTCATTAACCGGGCAACCGGTCCTTACTGGTGGGCATACTGGAGCATGATGACCTGTAACGTTATTACGCCGCAGTTATTCTGGTTCCGCAGTATCCGTCGTAGCTTAACAGCTACTTTTATTATCTCGATTTTTGTAAACATCGGTATGTGGTTCGAGCGTTTCGTTATTATCGTAACCTCCCTGCACCGCGATTACCTGCCATCAAGCTGGGCTATGTTCTCTCCGACAATCATCGACATCGGGATCTATGTAGGTACTATGGGCTTGTTCTTTACCTTGTTCCTGTTATTTGCCAAATATTTCCCGGTAATCAACATGTTCGAAGTAAAAACGATCCTGAAATCATCATCCGGCGTTGCTCACTCTACGCATCATACTTCGATGCACGCAAACGACCCTCAACTTGTTAACCATCCAAAACATGACTAATAAAAAATATGTCCTCGGCGTTTTCGATGATGAAGAAGTACTGCTTCACGCGATACCGAATGTAAGAGCTGCCGGAACAAAGATTTACGAAGTTTTTACCCCATTCCCGATCCACGGAATTGACGATGCCTTAGGGATCGAGCGTTCTAAATTACCAATCGCTGCTTTCTTTTTAGGCTGCTGTGGTCTGGCCTTCGCTTTATGGTTACAGATTTACACCCTGGGTGTAGACTGGCCGATGATTATCGGTGGGAAACCCCACATTGCATTGCCGGCCTTTATTCCGGTAGCATTCGAACTTACTGTTTTCTTTACTGCTCATGGCATGGTGCTTACCTTTCTGATCATATCAGGATTGTACCCTAAAACGAAAACGCAGGTTATGGACCACCGGTCTACGGATGATAAATTTGTGATGGCTATTGAAGTTAAGGAAGGTAAAACCGATATGACTCAATTAAGCAATCTGCTCCGCTCTAACGGTGCAATTGAAGTTAACGAGAAGGAGATAAACGCCTAATGAACAAGTTTTATAAAACAAGCCTTCAGGCCTCAGCTGTACTTTTTTCTTCTGCAATATTGGCAGCCTGCGATATCAATGCTCAGGCAGACCGTGCTATGAGTAATGACCCGGGTACGGAATATGCTCCACAGATGTATAATTCCATCCCTTACGAATCTTTAAAGCAGGAGGAAGCAAACAAATATAACCCTGGTGGATTGAACATGCGGGTTCCGGCCCGTAATACTATTGCCCGCGGCAAAATGGCTTTCGTGGACCATACAGCAGATTCCAGCAATATGGATGTAATGGGAGCGGGGCTTGTGAACCCGATACGCCCTAATGAAACGGTTCTGGAAGAAGGTAAAATTCTATATAACCGGATGTGCTCTGCCTGCCATGGCGAGGGTGGTGCCGGCGATGGTTTGGTTGCTCCTAAATTTAAAGGGGTTGCAAACCTTACCTCTGGGGCTATTAAAGCAAAACCAATTGGCCATATTTATCAGGTAATTACTAAAGGTAAAGGCCGGATGATGCCGCATAACACGCAGGTTAATCCGGAGGAACGCTGGAAAATTGCTATGTATGTAAAGCAGGTAATTCAGGGCGAAGGTGCACCAGCCGAAAGTGTTGACCAGGCTGGTTCAGCAGATAAAACAAATGCTTCTACAGACCAGAATACCAATCCGGTAACTGGAACCTCGGCTCCGGCCCCAGGCAGCACCGAATCTACGAACCCAGTTAAGAAATAAGAAGGATAAACGATTTCAATAATGATTGCAGAAGAAAGACTCATTATTCCAAAAAAGACAAGTAACCGGTTCCTGATGATGATCGGGCTGGGGCTTGTACTCTTGGTGCTTGGTATTATATTAATGATGACGGCAGGGCCAGCTCATCACGATGCGCATGGTGCAGCTGCAACCGGACATCATGCGGTTACCTGGTATGAACGTTTAATGTCGAACCTTTGGTTAAACAGCGTTTATTTTACGGGTATTGCAGTAGTAGGTTTGTTTTTTACTACCGTGCAATATGTAGCTTATGCTGGTTGGTCGGTGCTGATTAAGCGGGTACTGGAAGCTTTAGCATATTTCCTGCCGGTTGGTGGGGTGATCATGATCCTGGTATTTCTTTTACCAATAATTTTCACTGGTCATAATCCTCTTTTCCACTGGACAGACCATTCTTTGTACGAAGTTGATAATGCCAATTACGATCCAATTATTGCTGGTAAAGCTGGTTTCCTGAACCTTCCGTTCTATACCATCCGGATGGTTGCCTATTTTGCGCTATGGATCTTTTTTGCCTGGTGGTTACGGAAACAGTCGGTGGCTGAAGACCTGAACGGTGGCTTATCTTATTATGATAAAAGTATCCGTATCTCGGCCATGTTCCTGGTTGTATTTGGTGTAACTTCATCACTTTCTGCCTGGGACTGGGTGCTTTCGATAGACACGCACTGGTTTTCCACCATGTTCGGCTGGTATGTATTTGCAAGCTGGTTCATTTCTGGTTTAGCAGCAACCACCCTTACTGTTATCTTGCTGAAACAAGCTGGATATATGAAGATGGTGAACGCTAACCACCTGCATGACCTTGGTAAATTTGTTTTCGCTTTCAGTATTTTCTGGACTTACATTTGGTTTTCACAGTTCATGCTGATCTGGTATGCAAACATGCCGGAAGAGGTAGGTTACTTTACGGAACGTTTAGGTGGCTACGGCGGACATTATACCTGGATCTTCTTTACGAACCTGGTTGTTAACTTTGCTTTCCCATTCCTGGTGTTGATGACCCGTGATGCAAAACGTCAGATGATCATGTTAAAGATCGTTTGTATTGTGATTCTGTTTGGTCACTGGTTAGATTTCTACCTGATGATTATGCCTGGTACTTTACGGGGTGAAAGCGGTTTTGGCCTGATTGAATTAGGTACTGCCTTAACGTTCCTTGGTTTGTTCCTGGTACGTTTCACAAAGGGCCTTACCAGTGCTTCACTTGTTCCGGTAAACCATCCTTTCCTGGAAGAAAGTATCCATCATCACGTTTAGAATAAGATTTAAAACGATATATAATGATTAACGTAGCTATAGCCATATCAGTACTCTTAGTAGTAGTGGTATTAGTTTTACTGTTCAGAATACAGACTCTGGCTTCCATTTTTACAGGGAGTTCGGAAAAGCGCGTAAGCCACAGCAATAAAGTAAATGCAATTTTAATGCTTTTATTTCTGCTGATTGGTGGCGCAGCATTTATTTGGTCATGGATCAAAGATCAGGATAAATTTATTCTGCCGGTTGCCTCTGAGCACGGGGTTTGGATAGATGAAATGTTCTGGCTTACCATGGTGATTCTGGGTATTGTGTTTGCAATTACGCAGGTATTACTTTTCTGGTATTCTTATAAATACCAGCACCGCGACGACAAGCGCGCTTATTTTTTCCCGCACAACAATAAGCTTGAAATTTTCTGGACCGTTATTCCGGCAATTGTGATGGCTGTATTGGTTTTCAGAGGCTGGAAAACCTGGACTACTATTACGAACCCTGCTCCGGAAGATGCGGTTGTGGTGGAAGTTGTAGGTAAGCAGTTTAACTGGGTGATCCGTTACCCAGGTGCGGATAATAAACTTGGTAAAGTGAAGCATACCCTGATCGACGGTACGAACGAACTTGGGATGGACTTTTCGGATAAGGCTTCGATGGATGATTTCATCGTAAATGAGATCCACATTCCGAAAGGCAAACCGGTTTTATTCAAAATCAGATCCCGCGACGTAACGCACAGTTTCTATATTCCTCACTTCCGGGCGCAAATGCACGCTGTTCCGGGTATGCCAACCAAGTTCTGGTTAGTGCCTACCAAATCCACAGCAGATATGGCAAACGAAGTTGGAAATCCTGATTTTAAGTATGAACTGGTATGTAACCAGATCTGCGGTCGCGGTCACTTTGCTATGCGCGCGGTGATTGTGGTAGATGAGCCGGAAGATTATGAAGCATGGGTAGCTAAGCAGAAATCATTTATTTCTTCTAACCCGGATCTTCTGACCAATTTGAAAGGCGCAACTGTACCAGCATTAAACGCTGCTCCAGCTGCTGAAACTGAAACACCTGGCGAGAATGCTGCTGAAAAAGCAGAAGAAACTGTTAGGGAAGAAGCTACTTTATAAGAAAAAATTACAAGTATTATGGCGAATACAAATATTACAGCAGATACAGACGTGCACGCGGCACATGCTCATCATGAGCATGATGAGCATCACGATGAACACTGGCTTTTTAAGTATATCTTCAGCCAGGATCATAAAATGATTGCCAAGCAATTCCTTATCATGGGTATTTTCTGGGCGTTCCTTGGTGGTGCTTTATCTAGTTTATTCCGGATCCAGTTAGGCTGGCCTGAGGCTTCTTTCTCCTGGTTAGAACCAATTCTGGGCCAGTGGGTTGAAGGCGGTAAACTTAACCCGGAATTTTTCCTGGCCCTGGTAACCATGCACGGTACGATCATGGTATTCTTCGTGTTAACTGCCGGTCTTAGCGGCACTTTCAGTAACTTCCTGATCCCGTTACAGATCGGTGCACGTGATATGGCTTCCGGTTTTATGAACATGCTTTCTTTCTGGTTCTTTTTCCTTTCCAGCATTATCATGTTCGTTTCCTTATTTCTACAGACTGGTCCTGCTGCGGCCGGCTGGACGATCTATCCGCCATTGAGTGCCTTGCCACAAGCTATGCCAGGTTCTGGCGCCGGTATGACCTACTGGTTAGTTGCCATGGCTTTGTTTATTATTTCGCAGTTACTGGGCGGGGTCAACTATATTACTACCGTAATTAACCTGCGTACCCGGGGTATGTCTATGACCAAGATGCCTTTAACGATCTGGGCTTTCTTCCTGACGGCTGTTTTAGGTTTGCTTTCTTTCCCGGTTTTATTTGCAGCTGCCTTGCTTCTGATCTTTGACCGTAGCTTTGGTACCAGTTTCTATTTATCTGATATCTACGTTGCCGGACAAGCTTTGCCAAATACCGGTGGTAGCCCGATCTTGTTCCAGCACTTATTCTGGTTTTTAGGTCACCCGGAAGTTTACATTGTAATTCTGCCGGCCATGGGTCTGGTTTCTGAAGTATTGGCTACTAATGCCCGGAAGCCGATCTTCGGTTACCGTGCGATGATCGGTTCGATCTTCGGTATTGCGGTTCTTTCCCTGGTGGTTTGGGCGCACCATATGTTCGTGTCTGGTATGAACCCTTTCTTAGGATCGGTTTTCATGTTCCTTACCCTGATTATTGCAGTACCTTCGGCGGTAAAAGTATTTAACTGGCTGGCTACGCTGTGGCGCGGAAATATTGTTTTCACCACCGCCATGCTTTACGCCATCGGTTTCGTATCTATTTTTATTTCGGGCGGTTTAACGGGTATTTTGCTTGGTAACTCAGCCGTTGATATTCAGTTACACAACACGTATTTCGTAGTTGCTCACTTTCACCTGGTAATGGGTAGTGCTGCATTCTTCGGGATGTTCTGCGGGGTTTACCACTGGTTCCCGAAAATGTTTGGCCGGATGATGGATGAGAAACTGGGATATGTTCACTTCTGGTTGACCTTCCTGGGGGTTTACCTGGTATTTATTCCAATGCACTATGTAGGTATTGCAGGTTTCCCACGTCGTTATTACTCCTTTACTGCTTTTGAAACATTCTCGCAGTTTGCAGACCTGAACATGTTTATCAGTGCAGCGGCGATTCTTGCTTTCCTTGGTCAGTTTATTTTCCTGTTCAACTTTATTTACAGCATTTACCGTGGCAGACGCGCAAGCATGAACCCATGGCACTCTAATACCCTGGAGTGGACTACCCCGGTTAATCCGGGACACGGTAACTGGCCTGGCGAAATTCCTGCGGTTTACCGTTGGCCATATGATTACAGCAAACCGGGTGCAGCAGAAGATTTTATTCCACAGAATGTGCCTTTTTCCCAAACGGAATCTTCTAACCTTCCGAATGAAAGAGATTTTGAATAATCCTTTGGACCGTTTACTGACTATATAAGCAAATGACAGACTTTGAACTTGTTTCGGAGTCTGTCATTTGACTGAACAGGCTTTCCGTTTTTTGACTTTTTGTGCTTTAAACCCTAGCGTTTTGAATGCAATCAGTTTGTAATTCTGCATTCTTAATGTGGCCTTTAATCAACGAAGAGCCGGCATTTTGTTTTCGACTTTTTATGCCTCAAAGCCTAGCGTTTTCAGGAGTAAAACAGGTTTACGATAAGGAGTAAAAAGCAATGATTAAACAACTGATCTTAAGTTTGCCGGATAGGTTGGTTTTATTTTAAGCTATCTTCCTTCTTTAACACCAGAAACTGGCTGCCAAAGAATTGCTTTGGTTTTAGTAATTCCGGAAAGAAAGCGCAATATTTAAAGAGCAGGCCATTTTTAGCGGATTGTTTCCGGTAAAGAGTTCAGATTTACATTTTTATAACGTATTTTTACGCCACGAAATTTATAGCAGAAATGCCGGTAAAGGCCTAAGAGAAAGATATGTTGACGCAGCGAATAGAAGAGGAAGTTTCCGTTTCAGGTTTTGGACAAAAAGCAATTGCGTATTTTCAGTTATTGAAATTCCGCTTGTCGCTTACGATTGCCTTTTCCTGTGCAATAGGTTTTTTACTGGGTAGTCCGGAAAGGGACTGGTTCCAGGTTTTACTTGTTGTAATTGGAGGTTTGCTGGTTACCGGTGCTGCCAATATTATCAACCAGATCATTGAGAAAGACTTTGATAAGCTGATGAAACGCACGGCTAAAAGACCGTTGCCAGCGAATATACTTTCAAAGAAAGAAGCCGCAGTATTTTGTGTAATGCTTGCTTTGAGTGGTTTTGTATTACTGGCCGTTAATTTTAACCTTATCAGCGCTGCATTTTCGCTTCTTTCCCTGATTCTTTACGGCTTTGTTTATACCCCACTTAAGCGTATTTCCCCAATCTGCGTTTTTGTTGGAGCTTTTCCAGGAGCGTTTCCTCCGTTAATTGGCTGGGTAGCCGCTACGGGCGTCCTTTCTGCCGAAGCCTGGGTATTGTTTGGTATTCAGTTTATCTGGCAGTTCCCGCATTTCTGGGCCATTGCCTGGGTTCTGGATGATGATTATAAAAAGGCAGGCTTTAAAATGCTGCCGATGGCGGGGGGGAAAAACCTGAAAACGGCTTTCCAGATCATGATTTATACCCTGCTTTTAATTCCGTTGGGCATGCTGCCTTTGCAGTTGGGAATGACTGGAACGAACTCGGCTATAGTTGCAGTGGTTTGCGGCGTGCTGTTTCTGATGCAAACGCTTTATTTAATGCAGACCTGTTCCAAAAAAGCTGCGATGAATATCATGTTCGGTTCGTTTTTATACTTACCAATTGTGCAGATTGCTTACGTTTTAGATAAAATTTAATTACCATGATGTCTCAAGCTTTAGATAATAAATTAGCTGTAAATCTATCCTCAGGAAATTCTGTTGACAGATCACTTCCTTTTAGAATGCTTACCTGGCTTTTGATTGTAAGCATTATTATGTTGTTTGCCGCATTTACCAGCGCCTACATCGTTCGCCGTTCTGAAGGCAACTGGCAGGAGTTCGCATTTCCGCAGGGGCTGCTTTGGAATACTATTGTTATTGTGTTAAGCAGTGTTACTATGCAATTAGCTTATTTTGCAGCTAAAAAAGATAATTTTGGTGCTTTAAAAGTTACTTTGTTTCTTACTTTTGCATTAGGCATCGTTTTTCTGGCCGGCCAATGGTTTGTCTGGGAAGACCTGGTTGCTATAAAGATCTTTTTTGGGGGCAATAATGCGAACCCATCCGGTTCTTTTATTTATGTTCTAACCGGTGTACATGGTTTTCACCTAATAACAGGGTTAGTTTTTCTTTTAATTGTATTAGTATCAACTTTTAATTTTAAAGTTCATTCTAAAAAAATGCTGAGCCTGGAGTTATGCACTACCTACTGGCATTTTTTAGGTGCACTCTGGGTTTATCTTTACGTTTTTTTAACCATCTTTAAATAATTATTAGCCGTAAAACATAAAATTTTAAAACGAATACGAATCACTAAACTATGAACACAACAACACTGGAGCAGCCACGCACAGGTACCTGGGACGGCGGCAACGAGCCATTCAAGGCCAGCTACGGAAAGCTAATGATGTGGTTTTTCCTTTTATCGGATACCTTCACCTTTGCGGCTTTTCTTACCACTTATGGCTTTATCCGTCACAGTCATCACGCGTTTACCGGAAGCCACGATACCTTTAAATTTTCTGTAGACTACTGGCCTGTTCCTGATAAAGTATTCAATGCTTTTCCTGGATTGCATGGCATGGACCTGCCGCTTGCTTTCGTGGCATTAATGACCATGATCCTGATCTTAAGCTCGGTTACCATGGTACTTGCTGTGGAAGCTGGCCACCGCATGGATCAGAAAGATGTTCAGAAATGGTTATTATGGACTATTTTATTTGGTAGCTGCTTTATTGGCAGCCAGGTTTGGGAATGGACCCACTTTATACATGGCACTGAGGCCGGTATGACCCTGGTAGACGGCACGAAGATATTTGGAGCCAACTTGGTTCAGAATCAATACGGGCCGCCCTTGTTCGCTGATTTGTTCTTCTTTATTACCGGTTTCCACGGTACTCACGTTTTGTCGGGTATTGTACTGCTGATCATTATCTTTATCAATACAGTAAATGGCACATACCAGCGTCGTGGACATTACGAAATGGTAGAGAAAGTTGGTTTATACTGGCACTTTGTAGACTTGGTGTGGGTATTCGTATTTACCTTCTTCTACCTGGTGTAATTAATTAGTAATTAAAAATTAAAAATTAATAATTAAAAATTGAATTAATAGTTAAGAATTGATACGATTAAAACGGTATGCTTCTGGGTAAGTAAACCCAGCCTGGTTCGTTTAAAAGTTATTAATTCTTAATTATTAATTATTAATTTAAAAAGAATATGGCTTCACATTCCCACCACGATACACATCACGAGCCGGGCGTTATTCCGCCGGCCCAAACCAAGGCGATCTGGCGTACATTTTTTATTCTGTGCGCTTTAACCGCCGTAGAATTTGCTTTTGCTTTTGCTATGGATCCGGGCATGCTTCGGAACAGCATTTTCATTATTCTTACTATTTTCAAGGCCTTCTTTATTGTTGCTGAATTCATGCACTTAAAGCACGAAACCAAAAGCCTGATCTGGACGATTCTGATCCCAACTGCGCTACTGGTTTGGTTACTGATTGCCCTGATTGCCGAAGGTACTTCTGTAGGCGATTATATTTTTACTTATTTTAAATAATGATGAACACCAAAAAGGTACTGTTTCTAGGGTTACTATTAGTAGTACCTGTTTTGGTGTTTTTGTTACTTAAAGGCCTGGGCACGAATCGTTACGACCTTCGGTATTATTATCCAGAAGTTACCGATGAAGGCGAGGCTTTGGTACAAAAAGGCGATACGGTTTTCCGCAGAGTGCCTGATTTTAAATTAACCTCCCAGGAAGGCAAAACGGTTACGCAACACGACCTGGATGATAAAATTTACGTCGCTAATTTTATTTTTACTTCCTGCCAGGGCATTTGTAAGAAAATGACTTCACAAATGACCCGCGTGCAGGACCGTTTTAAAAATGACCCCTCTGTTAAGATCGTTTCTTACACGGTAGATCCTGAACGGGACTCGGTAGAAACGCTTCATCAATATGCTTCCCTGTATAATGCCGATCCAAAGATGTGGTATTTCCTTACAGGCCCTAAAAAAGAAATTTACGATCTGGCCCAGCACGGGTATTTATTACCGGTGCAGGAAAGTAACGACGGCACCGTTGATTTTGTACACAGCGAAAAGTTTATGCTTGTAGATAAAGATAAACATGTGCGCGGGATCTACGATGGCACCATTCAAAAAGAGGTCGACCGGCTGATCACAGAAATTACGGTGCTGCAGCACGCGTATAAACAAAATGAAAAATAACGATTCCCGTTACCTGGCCCTGATTGCGGTGCTTTCCATTGCAATTCCGGTTGTAGTAGCTTATTTGTTTTACATGCCAAAATCCGGCGATGCTACTCCGGTAAATGTATCCTTCCTGCCTAAACTTCACGCAATTTTAAATACCTGTACGGCTTTGGCGCTTGTAACGGGTTTTTATTTTATAAAAAAAGGAAACCAGGTTGCTCATCGGGCAGCAATGTTTACGGCTTTTGTGCTTTCTTCGCTTTTTCTGGTTTCTTATGTAACCTACCATTATTTTGGCCAATCTACTTCTTACGGCGGCGAAGGAATAATGCGGAGTATTTATTTCTTTATTCTGATTACGCACATAATTTTGGCGGCTATAATTGTGCCGCTCGTTTTGCTTACCATTTATTTCGCCATTACCGGCCAGTTCCGCCGGCATACCCGCATTTCCCGCTGGACATTTCCGGTTTGGTTATATGTATCCGTTACAGGCGTGTTGGTTTATTTAATGATCTCGCCGTATTATAATTTTTAATTAGGTTTATTTTTCTGGGGTTTTAATAAGGTAGATTATGAAAAAGTATCTGCAAGCGTTTTTTTTCAGTTTGTTTCTGGCTGCTTCGCTCAGTTTAATGCCGAATGAGGCCAATGCGCAGGGTTGCGTTATGTGCCGGGCGCAGGTAGGAGAGAGTAAAGATAATGACCATGCAAAGAAAATTGGTACCAGCCTGAATACGGGAATTCTTTACCTGGTTGCTATTCCTTATATCCTGGTAGGTACGGTTGGATTTCTTTGGTACCGGCAGTATAAAAAAAATCAGGTGGCTTAAGCTATCGTATCATAAATTATCCGGCACTTTCTAGGGCCAGAACCATAGCGTTTTCTATTCGTTTTTCTTTTGCAGTTCATCTGGCTGGGAAAAATAGTCTAGAAAACGCTATTGTTTTTCTGTTTAAAACCCGGGCGTATGCTTTAATTTTAAGCCCGATTTGATGAATTGCATGGTTTTTGTTTAACTTGGCCTGTAACCCATTTCCTGCGCATTGAACCTTACCCCCAAATCTTTTATACTCATAATCGGCGTACTGCTTAGCTTGATGTTCGGCTCGCTTTTTCACAGACCTTCCGGCGTGGGTTTGCTTACTTCCGAAGAATCGGTATCGAAGGTGGAAGTGAAGATCGATTCGGTGCTGGCCCGGGCAAACCGCAGTGCCAGCCACCTGGAAGGCGAATTAATGGCCGGCAACCACGACTTCAAAAACCTGCTCACCCATACCCAATACCCGACTTTTATATTTGAAGGAGGCAAACTCCTTTTCTGGTCCGATAATTCAACCCTTTCTGATTTCGAGAATATTTATGAACTGAAAGAAGAACAGCTGGTTGAGAATAAATTCGGGAAATTTATGGTTGTAAAACACGCCGTAGAGCCTGATTTTTTAGTGTTGGTTTGTGTGCCGCTGGAAGTGAATTACGGCATTAATAACCGGTACCTGGTTTCGGGACTGAACCCGGAAATTTTTGGGGATCTGAAGACCAGCCTGGTAGTAGATCTGGCGGCGAAATTACCCGAGATCTATTCGCCCCGCGGAAATTACCTTTTTTCCATTCTCCCGATTAAAGACGACGTTGCGGCGGTGCAACGCAATCTGCCGGCGTTTTTTTTATTTTCACTGGCCGCCATCTTCTCGGTTGCCTTGCTGCATACCTTCCGGAAGCAACTGTGGACTAAAAACATGCCTACCCGGGCGGTGTTGTTCTTTATTTCCGGCATAGTGGTTCTCCGCATTGTACTGCTGGTTTTTAATTTCCCTTCCGATATGCTCCGGATCGGGCTTTTCGACCCGAAATATTATGCGGCTTCCTTCTGGTCGCCTTCTATTGGTGACCTTTTGCTCAACGCATCGCTGGTACTGCTGATCGGGTTTGAGCTGATCGGTTTACAACGCGGTAAATCCGACTGGTACGCCAACCTGAAGCTGAATGCTGAAAATGCGATCTGGCTGAAGATCTTTACTTTGGTAGCATTTTATTTTCTGCTTTGGCTACTGTATCAGTTTTACGTGAGCGTATATACCAACTCGCTGTTGGTGCTGGATATTACCCAAAGCCTGGAATTCGATTTTTATAAGATTGCTTTGCTAACCGGGATCCTGATCAATACGGCAGCTTTCATGTGCTTTTGTTATTTGCTCATGATTGCGTATTTCAGTTTGCCGCGCTTTTCGTTTTACCCGAGTTTGTTTGTGCTTTTCGGCCTGGCGTTCGTGTTTACGATCACCAATTTTATGGAGCTTTCGGGTTCTTTTCTGGTGTTTGCGGCCCTGCTCTTTACCGCCATTTTGCAGGTTTGGGAAGCCCGCGTTACCAGTGCCACCAATTTACCCGACCGCCAGTACCTGTTCGGCATTCTGATCGTGGCGTTGAGTGCCTGGATCGGGAGCATGGCGCTTTACCGGCATTACCACGAACAATTACAGGTGCATAAACAGCAATTTGCCAAAACCCTGACCCAGGAAAACGATGTGGTAAGCGAATTTTTGCTTGAAAAAGTGGCTACCGAAGTGGTAGCCGATCCGCTGATTAAGAAAAAATTATCGGGTGCGTTGGTAGATCCGGAATTTATTAAACAGAAAATTCAGAAGTATTACCTGCGCAACGATTTTGAGAAATACGAAACCGTGGTGAAGATCTTCGATGCTGGCGGAAAACAAATTGGTGCGCCAGATTCCATTAATTCGGTGGTGAAACAGCGCATGTTGCTCGTTACGCGTGCCGAACGGACCAGCTACCCGAATTTATTTTTGCTGCGCTCTAATAATGAACTTAACAGCCGCAGCTACGTGAAAATTATTTCGGTGCCGGTCTCTAATAAAGGCAAAGCTACCATCATTATTGAACTGCATCCCAAAAAGCTAACGCCCCGCAGTGTAATTCCGGAATTGCTCGTGGATCAGAAATCGATCCAGCCCTTGCAATCCAAATCGCTGAGTTATGCCATTTTCAAAGACAAGGAATTGCGTACGAGCTTCGGCGATTATGATTACGGTTACCAGTTTGACCCGACCTGGCTGGAAAGCGAACGCATTTTTACCACCGGCCGCGAGGGCAAACGCCGTGATCACCTGGCCATCCGTCAGGTGGAAGATACCGTGCTGGTTATTTCTACGAACAAATATTTGCTAAGCGATATCTGGTCGAATTTCTCATTTTTGTTTCTGCTGCATTTAACGTTTTTGCTGGCCGCTTTAAGTATTTACCTGGTGGCAAGAGGCGAATTTTTAACGCGTTTCCGCACCAACTTCAGTACCAAGATCCAGCTATTCTTAAACTTCGGGATCTTTGTGCCTTTGCTGCTCATCAGTATTTCCATTGGAAGTTTAATTACCGATTCTTATCAGAAAGACCTTTCCGAAACGTACGAAAAACGCGGGCAGCTTATTCAGGATAATTTAACGGCCGCACTGAAAAACGGTACCGATCTGGCCGATAAAAGTCTGCTGGAAGGCATTCTGATCGATTTTTCGAATCTTTCGGAAACGGATATTAATTTTTACAGCGCCGACGGGAAACTGCAGGCAGCGAGCCAGCCGCTTATTTTTGAAGCCGGTCTGCTTTCCAAGCTCATCAATCCGCAGGCTTACGCAGCGCTTACAGAAGATAAAAAGAAGCACGTGCTGGTAACCGAAAAAGCCGGGTTGCTCAATTTTAGTTCGCTTTACCTGCCGGTTTTCGGCAATGGCAACCAACGACTTTTAGGCTTCATTTCCCTACCGTTTTTCGATTCTGAAAAAGAGCTGAACCTTAAACTGATCGAGCTGGCAACTACCATTCTCAATATTTTTACCCTCATGTTCATCGGGTTTATGGTGCTTACGTATCTGGCGGCCCGGGTACTGACCGTGCCGCTGAACCTGATCACTGAAAAGCTGAAACAAACTACTTTAACCGGCCAGAACGAACGCATTATATATAATTCGAACGATGAAATCGGCTTGTTGGTGAAAGAATATAACCAGATGATCTCGAAGCTGGAAGAAAGTAAGGAAGAGCTGGCGGTGAAAGAAAAAGAAGCGGCCTGGCGGGAAATGGCCCGGCAGGTGGCGCACGAGATCAAGAATCCGCTTACGCCCATGAAGCTTTCGCTGCAATACCTGCAAAAAGCCATTGCCGAAAAACGCGATAATGTGGATGAGCTGATCAGTAAAATTTCGCAGACACTGATCACCAATATTGATATTCTGAGCGATATTGCCACTTCGTTTTCTTCGTTTACCGCTTTGCCGGAACTGAAACCGGAACGCATAAACCTGGCCACTGTGCTGAAACGAAGCGTAGACCTGAATCACGACCCGCTAACGGCGAAGTTTGAAACCATCCTGGCGGCGGATGATGTTTACGTAATGGCGGATGAAAAACTGCTGATGCGGACCTTTAATAATTTGTTTCTGAACGCCTTGCAGGCAATACCGGCAGGCCGCGAACCGTTTATTCAGGTAGCCCTGCGCCAGGTTCCGGAAAATAAAGTGCTGGTGAGCATAAAAGATAACGGTGCCGGCATTCCGGTGGAAGTGCAGGACAAGGTTTTTATTCCGAATTTCAGTACCAAATATTCGGGTTCGGGCATTGGGCTGGCAGTGGCTAAAAAAGGCATTGAGGGCGCCGGCGGCCGGATCTGGTTCGAAACCGTAGAAAACGAGGGCACCACATTCTTTATTGAACTACCTTTGGCGTGATATGCAAAAGCGGCTTAGCTTATTTTTTTTCTTTTTCCTGCTAAGTCAGTTCGCATTTGCCCAGATCTCGAGCCGGCGCTGTAAATGGGTGAACGTTACTGAAAAGAGTTTTGCCCTCGATTCGCTTACCCTTTTGCCCAATTCGGTTACGTTTTTCAACAACGCGCAGGAAGTTCTGGATTATACCTACGACGTAAATACCAACCTGTTTACGTTTAAAAATGTACTCTGGCAGGATTCTATTCTGGTTTGCTACCGCGTATTGCCCCTTAATTTAGGCCGTCCGTATTTTAAACGCGACCTGCTCCGCATGGATTCCGTTTCCTTTGAAAGGGCTTATGCCTTCGAAGATTTTTCGGTGAAGGAAGAGCTTTTTAAAACGCCCGGCCTGAATAAAAGCGGTAGTTACACCCGCGGTCTTTCCTTCGGCAATACCCAGAACGTGTTCGTGAATTCGGCGCTGAACTTACAACTTGAAGGAAAACTTTCGGAAGACATCAACATCATTGCGTCGGTTACCGACCAGAATATTCCGTTTCAGCCGGAAGGCAATACGCAGCAGTTGCAGGAATTTGACCGGGTTTTTATTACCCTGCAGCATAAACGCTGGGCACTTACCGGCGGTGACGTGGTATTACGGAATAAGCCTTCCAACTTCCTGCGGTTCTATAAAAATGTGCAGGGCGGCGCGCTGGAAGTTTTTTCGGAACCGAAGGAACATAAAAGCTCTACCACTACTATTGCCGCCGCCGTTGCCAAGGGAAAATTCGCCTCGCAGAATATTACGCCCATAGAAAGTGTGCAGGGGCCTTATCGTTTGAATGGTATTGGCGGCGATAAATTCATTATTGTGCTGGCGAATTCGGAGAAAGTTTACCTGGATGGCCGGCTGTTGCAGCGGGGCTTCGATTATGATTACGTGATCGATTATAACCAGGCCGAAATTACGTTTACGCCCAAACACCTCATAACCCGCAACACCCGTATCCGGGTAGATTTTGAATATTCGGACCAGAATTACAGCCGCAGCGTAACGCATGCCAGCCATTACCAGACGTTTAAGAACCTGAAATTTCAGCTCAATTATTACAACGAAAGCGATAACCCCAATAACCCCAACCAGGTAGATCTGAAGCAAAACCAGAAACGGCTGCTTTCCCAGATCGGCGACGATCTGAACCAGGCGGTAGTTTCCGGGGCTGATTCGGTAGCGTTCGATGCCAAGCAGGTTTTATACGCGCGCCGCGATACAATCGTAAACGGGCAGGCTTTCCGGATCTTTGTTTATTCCCAGGATCCGGATTCGGCGCATTTTACGGTCCGGTTTTCGGATTTCGGGATCGGCAACGGCGATTATGTGCAGGAAAATACTTCGATAAACGGCCGGGTTTTTAAATGGATAGCCCCGATTAACGGCGTGCGGCAGGGAAGATACATGCCGGTACGGCAGTTACCGTTGCCAATAAAAAAGCAAATGATCACGGCCGGCGGCTCTTATCAGGTTACGAAAGAAACGTCGGTTTTTGCGGAATTTGCCACTTCGCAGTTCGATCGGAACCGTTTTTCGGAACTGGATTCGGAGGATGATAAAGGGCGCGCCATGAAAATTGGTTACGAAATGGTGGACAGGGTTATTCCGGCTTTAAAAAATTATCGCCTTCGCAGCACGCTCAATTACGAGTATACCGATGCCGATTTTGAAGCCATAGACCGCTACCGCGACATTGAATTTGACCGTGACTGGAGCGTGAATACCGATACGGCGCGCCGCAACGACAATATCCTGAATTTCTCGGCCGGACTTTTTAAAGATGAAAAGAACCTGGTGAATTACCGCATTTCGCGGCGTTACCGGCAAGGGCAGGTAGATGGTTTGCAGCATTGGGCCGATGTGGCGCAGCAATTTGATAAACTGGAGCTGAAAGGCAGTTTTTTCCTTTTAAACAATACCGTTTCAGAGTCGCAGAGCGATTGGGTGCGGGGTGATGCGGGCTTTAAATACAACCTGAAATACGTGGTGCCGGGCTACGTTTACCGTTTCGATAAAAACCGTTTGAGTTTAACCAGCGCGCCGGATTCGGTGATCGGTTCGGCTAATTTTTTTGATGAGCACGTATTTTTCCTGCAAAGCAACGATACTTCGAGTGTGCGTTACCGCCTCGATTATACCCGCCGCGACGACCGCCAACCCATTAGCGGCGAACTGCGGCCACGGGATCTTTCGAACACGTATAATGCAACCTTGAGCACGCGTTTGGGGGAGTTCAACGACCTGAATCTGCTTTTGACTTACCGCGACGTAACGACCAACGACACCATTAACGAAAACACTGTACTTTCTAAAATTGACTGGACCGGCGATTTTCTGGACCGGCACCTGCGTTCGGAATTGAGTTATGCAGTGGCCACCGGCCGGGAACAAAAGCGGGAATATGTTTTTGTGGAAACCGTGCACGGCCAGGGAACGCATTATTTGCGCGAAGGCGGCGATCCGAAAAATCTGAACGATTATTTTGAAGCGCAAAGCCCGGAAATTGACCGCCGCACGCACATTAAAGTTTATCTGCCCACGGATGAATACGTGACGGCTTATTCGAACCAGTTTTCGTACCGTTTGAGCGGTTCCATGCCGCGCAACTGGGAAGGGCAGAAGGGCTGGCGGGATTTTGCATCGCGCTTTAATACCGTTACTTATATCAACATCGATAAAAAAACGACCGATAAGAATATTCTCAACCGCCTCAATCCGTTCAGCCTCGATATTGAAGACCTGTTCTTGATCTCTTTGGCCAAATCTTTCCGGAATACGCTTTATTTTAACCGCAGCAATCCCAAATACGGCCTGGAGTTTACCATGCAGCAAAGCCAGCAGAAAATTCTGCTCAGCAACGGCACCGATACCCGCAACCAGAATACGCAGAGCTTTACGGCCCGCAATAACCTGAACGAAGTGCTCGCCTCGAAAGTGCTTTTAGAACGCAATATCCGCGAAAGCCAGTCGAGTTACTTGTCTACCAAGAATTTTAAAATAGAAAGTTATACCGCCACGCCGGAATTAGCTTATCAGCCAACCACCAAGCTGCGTTTCACCGGTAATTATTCTTTTTCCCGCAAACGGAATTTATTTGCGCCTCAGCCCATGCCCGGCCAGGAACCCGGCGAGCGCGAAGAAGCTGTTTTTAATGAGCTGGGCCTGGATTCGCGCCTGAGCCAGGTTGGCAAACGCACAGTAACAGCCACCATCAAATACATTCGCATCGGTTTTACCGGCGATGAAAATTCGGCGGTAGGGTATGAAATTCTGAACACGTTGCGGCCGGGAAACAATGCTACCTGGAATGTTTCGGTGCAGCAACGATTGAGCAACGGCCTTAATATTTCGCTGATCTACGATGGCCGGAAACCGGAGGCCGTGCGGGCTGTGCATACCGGCCGGGCGCAGGTTTCGGTGCTGTTTTAAAGTAACCGGAAAAACGGTAGGGAATAAACCCGAAAAAGTCTGCGATATATAATACGCCTGTTAAAATCTGAATAATTGACGCTTAACGCCTGTTTTTGATTTTCCACAGCAGGTGTTAAAAGTGGATTTCCCGATCATATTCGCCAGGATATACCTAAGTCTTATTGCATGTTAGATCCCGTTAGCGGATAAATTCAGGAATTTTATTCCTTATTTCCTTCAAACTATAAATCTCTTGCCTACATTTGAGCCGGAATTAGACGGTATATCACACGAAAATCCTGAACAAATGATATAATATATTACTTTGCCCTTATGATTCAGTTTTCTAAAAGCGGATGGTATTAGGTTATTATAAGGGATAAAATTCCTAAGTGCCCTAAACAGAGCCCGTTTTAGCCGCTTTCCTTCCAGGAAAATTCCCAAAGGTAAATTCAAAATAAAGTTCAAAACATGTTGCTGCTCTGAAGTCGTTCTGATTTATCCTGATTGGCAGGGTAAGCAAACCCATAAACAAATCTCTCTCTCAAAGCTGTTTATAATGTTTAAAAAATTAACGTTTAGTATTTCGCTGGCTGCGATAAGTTCCATGACTTTACAGGCGCAAGACCAGGCCTTACAAACAGATTCATTGCTTAGCCGTTTAGACGAATCAAAAGGTTCTGGCAAGTTGCTGAACGAGGTAATTATTCAGGAAAACCGCATTCAGTTACCATTTGCCCAGCAGAACCGCAATATCCGTATTATCGATCAGGCTATGAGCCAAATCATGCCCGTACGTTCGGTAAACGAATTACTGAGTTACGTGGCCGGTATTGATGTGCGGCAGCGCGGCCCGAAAGGCGTTCAAACCGACGTGAGCCTGGATGGCGGAACTTTCGACCAAACGTTGCTTTTGCTGAACGGCGTAAAAATTTCCGATCCGCAAACCGGGCACAACATGATGAATATTCCGGTTCCGCTGGATGCCATTGAACGCATTGAAATTCTGCGGGGGTCGGCCGCCCGGATCTACGGGGTAAACGCGCTGACCGGAGCCATCAATATTATTACTAAAACGCCTGAAAAAACCGGGGTTTCGGCCCAGACCTACGCGGGGAGCAGCTTTAAGAAAGACGATAGCACCGGCGATACTTATGCCAGTTTTGGGGTGCAGGCTACCGGCGCATTTGTAAAAGCAAACCAGAACCATGTATTGTCATTGAGCCACGATGCCGGAAATGGTTACCGTTACAATACGGCTTATAGGAACCAGAAAGCATTTTACCAGGGCAGTTTCAGCACCAAAAACCATAGCGAATTTGGAGTTTCGGGCGGGTTTATCCGGAATAATTTTGGTGCTAATGCCTTTTATGCCGCGCCCGGCGATAAGGAATCGGAAGAAACCGTGGAAACGGCATTGGCAGCCATTTCCTACAAAACCCGGATCAATGATTTCTGGACCTTGAAACCCCGGGTAAGCTTCCGCCACAACCAGGACGATTACCTTTACATAAAGCAGATGCCCGATAAATTTCATAATAAGCATAAAAGCCAGACGCTGAATGCCGAACTGAACAATACTTTGGAAACCGGGATCGGAACGTTTGGATTGGGGTTGGAAGCGCGCAAAGAAGATCTTAAGAGTACCAATCTGGGCGAGCGGGAGCGAACCAATCTGGGCGTTTTCAGTGAGTATAAATTCGATAAAGTAGAAAAACTGCTGGTAAATGTGGGGGCTTACACGAATTATAATTCCGATTACGGCTGGGAAGTTTTCCCGGGAATGGATGCCGGTTACGATATTTACCCGAACTGGAAAGTATTTATGAATGTAGGTTCCGGGCAGCGTTTGCCGACTTATACCGACCTGTATTATAAAGGCCCGACCAATATTGGAAACGACCAGTTGAAACCGGAAACCTCGAAATACGGCGAAGGCGGACTGAAATACAACAACCGGTTTTTATTCGTGAATGCCAGCTACTTTTACCGCCGGATCGACAATTTTATTGATTGGGTCCGCAGCGACCTTAGCCAGCCATGGCAACCGCAGAATTTCCAGCAAATAAATACGCAGGGTTATACTTTCAGCGCCGATTACCGCCCGTTTGGTACCGCGCAAAATGCCCGGAACTTCAATTTAACTGCGGGCCTGGCTTACACGTATCTCGATCCTAAATTCCGGAAAACCGAGGAGCAAACGCAGAAAATATCGCGTTATGCCCTGGAAAGCCTGCGAAACCAGCTGACCGCTACCCTTAACCTGGAGTTCTACCGCCACTTTAACGTAACGCTGGCTGCCCGCCATTGCGAGCGCATCAATTACAAGGCTTATACGCTGGTGGATTCGCGCCTGGAATTTAAAGCGAAATACTACAGCATTAATGCCGACGCAACCAACCTGATGGACATAACTTACGTGGAAGCCGGCGCCGTACCAATGCCGGGCCGCTGGTATAACCTGGGCCTTCGGTTTACGATGTGATTTTCCGCCATAAAACGCTAGGGTTTTAAGCTCAAAAAGTGCTTTCGGTTAAGGCTGAAAGCACTTTTTGGTTTCAAGGGTTTGGGCTGCCAGAAAAATTCTAGAGTCTGAAGTGCTTTTAATTAATGCGCATGGTTTTCTGACGGGGCATTCGTTTCGGATACTGAATTTACTTCGGTATGCCGGATCTCGCCGCCTTTTTTACCTGCCCACACCATGAGCCCGCAGGTTGCCAGGCTCAGGAATAATACCAGCCCAACCAGCAAACGGGTTTTCTGAGCTTTGCGCCGGAACATATACAAAGCCGTGGCTGCGCCCAGACCGGTTGCCAGCATGAGCCGGAAAGCCCATTCTGCCATTTCTTCGTGTTCATGAATGGCTTCGTGCGAATAACCGGCCATATTTTCCACAAATTCTTCTGCTTCTTCGCCGGTATGGTTTACCACGATAGTTACCAGTGCCAGGGCGACCAGTAAAAATAAAGCGGCTTTGGTAATGCCTTCGCTTTTCTGGATATAACCCGAGAACAAGAGTATAAACGCAATAAAACTGCCTACTATCGGGAAATGGGTTAGCGTGAGGTGAAGGTAGGTGTCGTTCATCGGTTTAGGTCAGATCAGCGTGAAATTTGTAAAGGAAAATTACCGTTTTAATCCGAAATTAAAAGTGATCCTGACCATACCTGGTGTCGCTTTTTGCAGTTTAATTTTTCAGGCAATGATCCGGACTTATAACGCTTAAAATGAAAATATCGCCGGAACGGTGGTGTTTGTACCTGCTGTTTCCGGCGATATCCTGAAGCAGAAAATAATTCTTACGACTTCTTCATAAATTCGGTTTTTAAAACAATTACGGAGCCGCCAACTTTGCCTTCAATTTCATTGGCGCTGTTGGTTAAGCGGATGTTTTTTACCACCGTGCCGCGCTTAATAATGGAAGAAGAACCTTTCACTTTCAGGTCTTTAATTACCGTTACCGTGTCGCCTTCGTTCAGGATGTTGCCGTTGCTGTCTTTTACTTCCATAGTGGTTTTTTGAATATTATATTAATGAATTAAGCCGAGCCCGGAATTTTTGCAGGATATTTCTGAAAACAAAAACAGCTTTCCGGGAGCGCGGGGTTGAAGCGCGAATTTAACTTTTTTCTGCAACTTTCTTGATCTGTACCAGGATCGGGGTCCAGCCTTCACCGTTGTTGTACATTTCCTGGTAGCGTTTTTCGCCGTTTTCTACGATCTTAAAATCGCCCTGCGTAACGGTTAAATTCGTTTTCCCATTATCACTGGTTAGCGCATAGGTTACGGTCAGGTAGTTTTCGGGTATATCGGGAATGGTAGTATGCGGATCGAAAACGGTGTAAGCCAACATTTCTTCCGGCTGAATGGCTACGATATTTCCTTTTACGGGTACAAAATCTTTGCCTTCGTGCTGCATCTGCCAGAGCAAAGGGCTGCCCGGTTTCCAATCGGAGATCGCTTCGCAGCCAAACATGTATTTTTTGGTTTGTTCCGGTTGCGTTAAAACTTCCCAGACTTTAGTTGGGTCGGCATTTATGGTAATGCTGTTGCGGATCTCGAGTTTTTCCATGGCTTTGGATAGCGTTTTTTACTTGTTTTTTCTTTGCAGGATTTTGATAACTAGGCTACAACGTCTGGGCTAAAAAACGTTTTAATGATTTTTAGCTTTTGTTGGGTTAAGTAATTTTATCTGTTTTGATCACAGGCATCCTCATTTCCAGACAATTCTAAAACTTTATAGAAAAGGTCGTTTAATGCTGTATCATGAGGACTAAATCTATATATGCTTTTGTATAATGGTTCTGGATAACCGGTAGGAAGTCTAAACCCTTTTACACGTAGATACCGGCCGTGAACTCCAGGCACACCATTATCTTCTTTCATTCCCCAGAAATCAGCATACTTTATCGCTTTTTTAAATTCTGCCCAATCTTTATCAAGTAAATCTTTAGTAAAGTTTTTAACTATCCTACAACGGCTGTTTTCATTACCTGCTACATATCGAAAGAAATGAATTTTCATTTTGTCATCCGATTTATAGATGGTGATACTTAAATCATAAGGACAATTATTTCCTTCAAAGTGAAACCTATATGCTTCTGACGCCTTTAATTTGTTCAAAGGAGACAAACTGAGGCAACTTTCTGAATAAGCCCATTTATTTTTGTTTTCTACTAAAAACTCAATTTGATTATTCCGTTCTTTCAAGAAGGCAGTATCATTTCTATAGTAAGCTCTTATATGACTGTAATCAGAATTTAAAGTATCGTGTTCTGGAAGGGAATCTAGTAATGTGAAATATTTTTTTAGTAACTCTTCTTTTGTAGCTGATTTACTTTTCTTCGAGGCTTCTTTACAAGAGAAGGTCATAAAAACAGCCAAAATTATTAAAGTCCCTGCTCTAATTTTTTTCTTTAACATTCTGGTTCTCTTAAATTTTATTTCACCCAACTACTGGATAAACAAAACAACTACGGTTATCAGCATTGTATCCGTAAGCTCCCTAAAAATACTTCCCCTCCAGCAAATAATGCTTCACATAATCCTGCACGCCTTCTTCTAAAGTATGGAACGGCTTGTCATAACCCGCATCACGGAGTTTCTGCATGTTGGCTTCGGTGAAATACTGGTAAGTGTCGCGGATATCCGATGGCGTGTCAACAAAGTCGATTTCGGCTTCACGGCCCATGGCCTGGAAGGTTTGGAAAGCCAGATCGAGGAAGGTGCGGGCTTTGCCGGAACCTAAATTGTAGATGCCGGAATGTTTGCGGTTCTGCATTAAAAAGTAGCAAACTTCCACCACGTCTTTCACATAAATGAAATCGCGCATTTGTTCGCCGTCTTTAAAATCGGGGTTGTGCGAGCGGAAAAGTTTCAGTTTACCGGTTTCCTGAATCTGCTTAAAAGCGTGCAGCACCACCGATGCCATGCGGCCTTTGTGGTATTCGTTCGGGCCATACACGTTAAAAAATTTCAGGCCGGCCCAAAAGAAAGGTTTGGCCGTTTGCTCTAAAACCCACTTATCAAAATCGTTTTTAGAATCGCCGTAGGGGTTTAGCGGGTGCAAAAGCGGAATGATCGTTTCGTCGTCGTCGTAGCCCAGTTTGCCGCTGCCGTAGGTGGCCGCCGACGAAGCATACACCAACGGGATCTGGTATTCGCAGCAGGCATTCCACATTTGTTTGGAGTAGTTCAGGTTCAGCAGATCGAAAATATCTTTGTTGAACTCGGTGGTATCGGTGCGGGCGCCGAGGTGAAAAATGAATTCTACTTCTTCGTAGTTTTTCTCCAGCCAACTGAAGAATTCCATGCGGTCTACATATTCCTTTATCTTTTTGCCTTTCAGATTATTTTCTTTTTTGGCAATAGAGAAATTATCGACTACTACGATGTCGTTAAAATTCGCTTCGTTGAGCCGCGTTACTAAACAACTGGCAATAAAGCCGGCCGCTCCGGTTACTACTATCATCTAAGGGAAGGTTAGGTGCCTGTAAAAATTTGGCTAAATTTACGAAAATTTAAAAGCCCGACTAAGGTTAATCTTTACATGTCATCCCGACGTTAGAAGGGAACTTACGCATACCGAACCTGCTGAAAGGAATTTATCGCTCAAATTCCATAGCAGTACCAGTTAGTCTAGCTACGCTGAATCTGCGATTTCTTCGACAGGCTCAGAATGACGCAATAAATAGAAGTGAATTTTCGACTTTTTATGCCCGAAACCCTATCGTTTTTCCAGAAATTCTTTTTCAGTTTTTTGCTGACAATTTTGCTTTCCGGCTGTGGAGAAACGACTGAAAAAACGCTATCAGATTCAGCCCAAAAAGTCGAAGCAAACAAAATAACCGTTACCGACGATCTGGGGCGCAAGCTCGAAATCCCGGCCCAGCCCAAACGCGTAATGGCGCTTTCAGCCGCGATGACTGAAATGCTTTTTGCTGTAGTGCCGGATTCTTTGATCGTAGCCCGCACCCAGGTTTGTAATTTTCCGGAAGCGGCATTAAAGAAGCCGGTCGTGAATTCGTATCCGCTGGATCTGGAAGGTTTGCTGGTGCTGAAACCGGAAATTATTTTTACCGAAGACGGCATTACCTCTATGGAAACAGCAGCCAAAATTGAGCAGCTCGGCATTCCGGTTTATTTTCAGAAGTACGAAAAAGTGACCGATATTTTCCGCGGCCTGAATGACATTGGCAAAATTATGCGTCGCGAAACCGAAGCCCAAAAACTCACCGATTCGTTGCAAACCGAATTAAACGCTATCGAAAACGAAGTAAAAACCCAGGAACTGAAGCGCGCTTTGGTGGTTATTAATACCGATCCGATCTACGTGTACGGCCGTAACACGCTCATGACCGATAAGCTTGAGAAAGCCGGCGGCCAGAACGCGTTGCAGGAAAACTTTCCGCAGCAATCGCCGCAACTTACCCGCGAATACGTTCTGCAGCTGAACCCCGGTTTTATTTTCGGCATCAGCCAGGTGCAGAACGAGGCCTTTTTCCGGCTTTACCCTGAACTCAAAAAAGTGGACGCCTATAAAAACAAGCGCATTTTTAATTTGAACGATGACCTGGCTGCCCGCCCGAGTCCGCGCGTAGTAGAATCGGTGCGGGAAATCAGAAATTACCTGCAAAAGTGAACCGGCCACTGCTCTACATTTGCATCATGCTGTTGCTCACGTTCGGGGTAACGATTGCCGGCCTGAAACTAGGCAGTTTTGACACAGATTTTCCTACCGTTTGGAACGCCCTTTTTAATCATAACGCAGAAGATCCGGCCCATTTTGCGGTACTGCATCTGCGTTTGCCGCGTTTGCTGCTAGCCATTTGCGTGGGCGCTTCGCTGGCTTTTTGTGGCTACCTCATGCAGGCAATGGTAAACAATGCGCTCGCCGATCCTTACATTTTAGGTACCGCTTCGGGTGCTTCGTTTGGCGCTTCGTTTTGCTTTTTTGCCTTCACCAACCTAACCGTTTTCGGAATTTACCTGCCGCCTTTCGCCGCCTTGCTGGGTTCGTTTGTGGTAACCATTGTGGTGGTAGCACTCGGAACGCGTTCCGGGCAACTGATCCCCTCGCAAATGTTGCTGGCCGGCATTGCTTTAACCTCGCTTATCGGTGCGCTAACCTCGCTTATTACCTTTTTATCTTCCTCCGAAGGCAAACTGAAATCGGTGATTTTCTGGGCGATGGGCGGTTTTGAAAAAGCCAGCTGGGAATCCTTGCCTTATCCGGCGACGGCTTTGATGTTGGCCTTGCTGGTTTTTATGTTCATGGAGAAACGTTTGAACGTCCTTTTACTTGGCCCGGATCGGGCTAAAATGCTGGGCGTAAACGTAGCGCAAACCCGGTGGATCATTTTAATTACCGTTTCGGTGGTAACGGGTTTTGCTGTTGCGCTTTCCGGGCCGGTAGGATTTGTGGGCCTCATCATTCCGCACGTAACCCGTGGTTTATTGGGCATAACCGGCAAACTGAACCTGATTTTCTGCGCTTTAACCGGCGGTTTGTTCATGCTTATCTGCGATCTCCTCTCCCGGATCGTTTTTCCACCCGCCGGATTGCCGGTTGGCGTAGTAACTTCGCTGTTCGGGGTGCCTTTTTTCGTATATTTGCTGCTGAAAAAGAATTATAAGTTTAATTAATGTGCTAATGTGGAGAATATGTTAATGTGCTAATGAGATCCGGAAACGAAATTTTATGCCATCAGGTCAGTTTCTGCTGACTTTTTTAGCCTTAAAGCCTAGCGTTTTTCAGAGAAATTAGCACATTTTATGCACCATATACTACTTAGAAAATTTTCACATTAGCACATTAAAAAATTAGCACATTAAATTAATGATCTACGTAAGCCGGACCGAGCATTTCAATGCCGCTCATAAATTAAATAACCCGAACTGGTCGCAATCCAAAAACCAGGAAATTTTCGGTCCCTGCGCCAATGCCAACTGGCACGGCCATAATTACGACCTGATCGTAACCGTAAAAGGCAAACCCGATCCGGAAACCGGTTTTGTGATCGATCTGAAAAAGCTCAGCACCCTGATCCGCGAAAATATCATCAAAAAAGTAGATCACAAGAACCTGAACCTGGATGTGGAATTCATGGAAGGCAAATTGGCCAGCACCGAAAACCTCATCATCGAATTCTGGAACATCCTGGCGCCAAAAATCGAAAAGATCGCTTCCCCGGCTTCTGGCGCCAAACTCCACAGCCTCAAACTCTACGAAACCCCCCGGAATTTCGTGGAATACTATGGCGAGTAATTTAATTGTTAATTGCTAATTGCTAATTGGTTTTTCTGGTAATTCAATCAACAATTAACAATTCAAAAAGTGAAATACTACCTCATAGCCGGCGAACGTTCGGGCGACATGCACGCTTCCAATTTAATGAAGCAACTCAAACTCCAGGATCCGGAAGCGGAATTCCGTTTCTGGGGCGGCGAGCAGATGCAGGCCGTAGGAGGGGAGCTGGTTACGCATTACCGCGAAATGGCGTTCATGGGTTTCGTGGAAGTAGCGGCCAGTATTTTCAAAATTTCCCGGTTTCTGAAGCAATGTAAACAGGACATTCTAAGCTGGAAACCCGACGTTGTGATCCTGGTAGATTATGCCGGCTTCAACATGCGCATTGCGAAGTTCGCGAAGGAAAAAGGCTTTAAAACGTTTTACTACATTTCTCCGAAGATCTGGGCCTGGAATCAGGGACGCGTGCACGGTATTAAAAAGTCAGTTGACCGGATGTTCGTGATCATGCCGTTCGAAAAGGATTTTTACCAGCGCTTCGATTATCAGACCGACTACATCGGCAACCCCGTTTCCGACAGCGTAAATGCGCATAAAGTTTCCGGAGATTTCCTGCGGAAAAATGGGTTAGGAGCCAAGTCTATCATTGCCGTTTTGCCCGGTAGTCGGAAGCAGGAGATCGAAAATATGCTCCGCATCATGCTCCAGGTAATGCCAGATTTTCCGGATCATCAATTCGTAGTCGCCGGCGTTTCTACTTTTAGTCCGGAATTTTACGCGCAGTTTACGCAAGGAACAAACATTAAAATCCTCTACGAACAAACCTACGATCTGCTTTCGCACGCCGAAGCGGCGTTGGTAACTTCCGGCACGGCTACTTTAGAAACGGCTTTGTTCAACGTGCCGCAAACTGTCTGCTATAAGACCAGCGCCATTTCCTACGCTATCGGTAAAATGGTGATCAAGGTAAACTATATTTCCTTGGTAAATTTAATTGCCGATAAAGAAGTTGTAAAAGAACTCATTCAGGAAAACCTGAACCCGCAGGAAATTTCCGCGGAACTGAAACGCATACTTTTTGATAAACCGTATCGCCAGAAAATGCTGAACGGATACGCTGAAATAAAAGCCAAATTGGGAACCGCCAATACTGCTGAACAGGCAGCCAAATTGATGATCGGTTATCTGAAGGCGTAAAGATTCAATAAGGTAATAATCGGATACCGAATTGATCTGCTACACTTTTTGCCTGATAACAAATCTGCAAAAAAACGCTACCATTTCCAGGTTAAAAAGTCGCAATAATTTAAGGCCATTTACCGTCGCAATACCGTGCGGACAGGTCGCGATCCAATGCCGTCAACTTAAGGGATTTTTTTAAAATTATTAGGTCATCCCTACCTTGGGAGGGAACTAACGCATACTGAACCCGCAAGGAATTTATCGCTCAGACGCTCAAAATTCCATTGTAGTACGCGTTAGTTTAGCTACGCTGAATCTGCGATTTCTTCGACAGGCTCAGAATGACGTAATATTATTTCGCTTAGTATCTTAAGTTGACGGCATTGGGTCGCGACCTGTCCCTGCATATTCACGGGAATCATAAAAATCAAAAACTCACAGTTCAGGCAATAATCCTGAAAATCGTGTTCAAAAAAAAGCTCCGGATCTCTCCGGAGCTTTTTTATATCAGATCGAATAATCGAAAATTCGAAAACCGAATCTACGCAACCTTGAGTTGTTTCAAAGCTGATTTTTCGAATTTTTCGCGGGCATAATCCAGGTCGATCAGCAATTCTTTGGTGTCTGCTTCGGAAGGCAGATCGAACATGGCGTCGGTCATGATGCTTTCGCAGATCGAACGCAAACCGCGCGCACCTAATTTATATTCCGCCGCTTTTTCTACAATGTAATTCAGCGCGTCCTCATCAAACGAAAGCGCAATATTTTCCATCTCGAACAAACGTTTGTACTGCTTCACGATCGAATTCTTCGGCTGCGTTAAAATCAGGCGCAAGGTATCGTTATCCAGCGGATTCAGGAAAGTAAGCACCGGCAAGCGGCCAATTAATTCCGGGATCAGTCCGAAAGCTTTCAGATCCTGCGCCGAAACGTATTTCAGGAAGTTATTCTGATCGGCTTCTTCAATGTGCGTTTTCGCAAAACCAATTGGTTTGGTATTTAAACGGCTCTTGATAATGCGTTCGATACCTACAAAAGCGCCACCGCAAATAAAGAGGATATTTTCCGTGTTGATCGAGATCATTTTCTGCTCCGGGTGCTTGCGGCCCCCTTGCGGCGGAACGTTCACCGTGGAACCTTCCAGCAATTTCAGCATGGCCTGTTGCACGCCTTCGCCACTCACGTCGCGGGTAATGCTCGGGTTGTCAGATTTACGGGCAATTTTATCGATCTCGTCAATATAGACAATACCGCGTTCGGCAGCTTCTACGTTATAATCGGCGGCCTGTAATAAACGCGTTAAAATGCTTTCCACGTCTTCGCCCACGTAACCGGCTTCGGTCAGAACGGTCGCATCGGCGATGCAGAATGGCACCTGCAGCATACCGGCCAGCATTCGGGCCAGAAACGTTTTACCGGTTCCGGTTTCGCCCACCATAATAATGTTCGATTTCTCGATCACCACATCATCTTGTTTCGGAGCTTGCATAAGGCGTTTATAGTGGTTATACACCGCCACGCTCATTACTTTTTTCGCTTCATCCTGACCTACCACAAACTGATCGAGGTATTCCTTCATGTCGCGCGGTTTCACCAGATTGAATTTCGGGGTTTTATCCTTCGACCGGATCTTATTTTCCTCGTTCAGGATCTGCTGGGCCTGGCCAACACAACGTTCGCAAATGTGTGCGTTTACGCCCGAGATCATCACCGAAACTTCTTTTTTCTGCTTGCCGCAAAAAGAGCAAATAATTTCTGCCATATAAAAATGTGGTATTGAAAGGCAATTTTTGCACCCTTCATTTACAAAGGTAATAAATTGAAGATGTTTCCGGATATAAAAAATTTCAACAGTCTGTTGATAACTCAGGCCAAAAATTGCTATATCTTAAAATAAAGATGAAAATATATAAGCCTGCGTTGCGCGTCAGGCCCCTTTTTTTTGTAGAAACATTGCCCGCCAGAATTAAACCAGACGGGCATATTTTTTTGAAACGCTATGCTTTTTCCCGCCAAAACTGCTCGCTGGCCTTACTTTACTCCCTTAATTACTGCATTACGGAGTATTTTGTGAATTTATGGTTCTAAATGTTACGCATAAAAACTTATAACCTTGTAATTATTCTTTTGTTGAAGCGCAGCATGGTAGTCCGTATTTTATTTCTGCTGGTTTTCTTTTTTCTTACGCAAGCTGCTTCTGCCCAATACCACATTTGCAGGACAAATTTTTTGCCGAACGGAACGTAGCGCCCGATACCATTTTTTACCTGAATAGAGTGATGCGCCTCGGTTCTTCGGTCAGGTTCCGGGAACTTGATCAGGTTGCAGCGTTGAAGGCTCATCACGAACAGAGCCGGCCCAGCTAAGCGGGTTTAAAGTCCTGCTTGAAGAATTAGACGAGAAAGTGATCCGGCCCCTGCAGATCCGGGTGCGTGAAAAGCTGGCAGCCATCTTTAACCTCACCTCGGAATGCTTTCCTCTTCCATTTAAGGAGTTGTCTGGGGCTGTTGGTTAAGTTATTGAAAAGGAAGCGAAAAAAAGTGATAACGTTTTTATAACGCTCGTTTCACGGACAATTAAGGGCGCGTTTTCCAGCCTTGGCGCCTGGAAATTTTGCTGTTAACAGTACCAGTTGTTCTAAATGAAATTCCTGGCTTTTGGCAAGTATTATTAAACAGCTCTCAAAGCGGAAAGGTCTTTTGTGTTTGCTTTATAATGGTACTTTAGAAGGGTTTATTTACCTGCGGGGACACTGCGGTGCAAGGTTACAGCTCTTAAATCTACCGTGTTTTTTGTCGAGAATTCGCGCTGGTTTATCGGGTAAAAGTATACTTTGGTCGAAATTTAGAATAAATAGAATGCTACCGTGATAATTTTAGTGAAAAAATAAGTCTGGGGCGTATGTATTTATCTGCTGAAAAAATTTATCGGGTAGGTTTAAAGCAAGCGGGGAAAATCCTGTATTTACTTCTTTTTATCATTTTTACCCAACAGTTTCATGCTTTTGGCCAAACGAAGGGCCTGATCGTTAAAACGGCTTCAGCCGCTACCTCCGGGGTGGGCAGAGCAGTGCTCGATCCGGATGGCGATGGGTACGTTTCAGTAAAAACCAACGGCCTTCAGCGGGGATTTCAAAGCAACGACCTGCTGGAAAGCGAAATTCCATACCGGCCCTTGCCGGTGCCAGCCGCCGAACCAATGAACGATCTGGCCCGCGGCCCGGGTGGTGGTTTTTCCGATTTTGCCGACATGAACAGTACCGTTTATCCGGTATCTTCCTACCTTTCACCGGCGGGCAATCTCATGTTCCGTTTTCGCTTAGGCAGCATTGCCCCTAATTCCAAAGGCTATAGTGTGCTGGTAGATGCCGACGGAAAATTCGGGTTTTCCGGCGCCAACGCAGATCCGGAAGCAAGCATCGATAACCCGGGGTTTGAGTTTGAAATTGTGCTGGCCACCAATTTTGGCGTGCGCCTTTACGATGTGAACAACGCAGCTGGTAATGCGACCCAAAGAGGAACCGATGCCGATCTGCCTTATGCAGTTTATGCGCAGAAAGCCATCGCGTTTACTACCAATTCCGGTGATGCTGATTATTTTTACGATTTCTATATCCCTTTTTCCAGGATCACCCAGTATTTCCCGACTGTTACTGCTGCCACGGCTTTAAGAATGGTAGCCAATACCATTATGGCGCCGCAAAGCGCAATCAAAGGCCCGATTTCCGATATTAGCGGCATCGATGCTACTTATAGCACCGCTTCCGCCTGGACCAAAATAATTTCGGGTTTTGTACCCACACCGGCAGCGGGTACAACTTCTTCTAATTTTCCGGCGGTCCGTTCCGATGCGCCGGTGGTTTCCAGCACGGTTTATGCCGGCACAACCGTGAGCGGCACCTCGTCTGAAGCAACCGGTACGGTAATTACAGTTTATAAGAACGGTACCCTTTTAGGCACTACTTCGGTACTTGCCGGAGGCACTTGGACCCTGAACTCCGGTTCTGTGGCAGTAAATGACCGCATAAAGGCTACGGCAACAGCTTCCGGCGAATCGGTATCTGATCTGTCGAATGAAGTGATCGCGATCCTGAACTGTACTTACAGCCGAACGCCGGAATTAGTTTGTGCTTCGGATAAAGGGTTTTCGGGGCGAGTGCCAGGCGTTGCCGCCAATACCCGCATTAATCTTTACAAGATCGGCGACCCGAATACCATTGTCATGACGGTTTATACCGGCACCAACGGCATGGCAACCGACGAATTCAAGTATCTGTGTTCCGGTAATTATAATAACGCTTCTTATTCAAACTGTAACCCGGGAGGCGGTTGCGTGGGAGCTTCATTAGGAAACGGCTCTTATTATGCCCGGGCGATAGAAACTGTAAACGGGGTTACCTTGTGTGAGTCGCCCAGATCTGGTACGCAATGTGTAGGCAACGGCGGTACCTCAACGGCTCCGACGTTAATAACCGATCCCATTACGCCGGCCACAACCGCTATCTCCGGCACGGGTATTTCCGGTTCGCGCATTGTGGTGCTGGCCGATAATACCTTAGTAGGCTCGGTAGAGATTCCCGCAACCCCAACCGGAACGGCTGTAAGCTGGACGCTTTCCGGCATTGTAGTGAGTGCTGGTAAAACCATACAGGTGCAGCAGGTAGAAGCCGGTAAATGCGCCTCCGGTTTTGTAACCAGATTAGTAACAGATCCAACTTCCACGCCGGTAATAAACGGCCCGGTCTATGCAAATGCCACTTTCATTTCCGGTATTTCCTTAGAACCGGCCGGAACGGTAATTACCATTTACAAAAATGGCATTTCAATGGGCACGGCAACGGTAACCGCTTCCGGGACCTGGACGTTGACTGGGGTAACCGGACTCGTGGCAGGCAATACCATAACCGCAACGGCTTTAGCCGCGAACAAGACCATTAGTGCTATTTCCAATACAATAACCGTTGCTGCCGCACCAGCTGCCACGCCGGCCGTGCCCACCATTACGCTCATTGGCGGGGTGGCTTATAAGGAAGGCGGTACTACTGTAAACGTGAGCGTACCAGCCAATACCCCAACCGGCACGAACATTAATCTGTACATAGATGGCTATCTGCTGCGCACCATTTCCACCACTTCTACCAGTACCAGTGCCGTAATCTGGCCCGTAACCGGTTTAAGTGCAGCCGAATATGAGCTTTATACCGGAGGGAAATTAACGGCTACGTTAGGCACCATCGGCAGCAACGAAAGTGCGCAATCTGCCAGTGTAACGGTAAATTGTATTCCGCCAATAACCAAACCCGCAACGGTGGTAACCAACCCGATCTGTGAAGGCTCGCAGGCGCAGTTCCAGATCGCCAATTCAGAAGATGGAGTAATTTATACGCTGAAAAACGGGGCTTCAGACCGTGGTTCTTCGGTTCTGGGTACAGGCGGCACCATTTCTTTCTTTACCTGGGAATTAAGCACTACCGAAACCTTTACGGTAACGGCCCAGAAAGTATCGGGTGGCACGTGCAGCCCGACGAGTTTTGCCGGCGGTACTATAACCGTAAACCCCAAGCCAAATGCCAGTAATACGGTAACGGCACCAGCCACAGTTTCAGGTGGGGCATCGGTAAATGTGCAGGTGCAGAATTCGCAATTGAATTACCGCTACCAGCTCCGCAAGAATGCGGTGAATATTGGCAGTGCAGTAACCGGAACGGGAGGGAGCATTAACCTGCCAACCGACCCGGTGATGGAAGAAAGCGTTTACGAAGTGCAGGTTACCGATATTACGCGTTCTACCAATTGTACAGTAATGCTTAACCAGGTGGCAAAAATTGCACTGGGCACTTTACCGGTCGAGCTTCTGAACTTCGCGGCAAAAACGCAGCCTAACTCAACTTTAGTTACCTGGGCAACGGCCAGCGAGAAAAATAACGATTATTTCGAGATCCAGAAAAGCTTCGATGGCCGCGATTTTACCGCCATTGCAAACGTAAAAGGCGCCGGCAATTCCGCCACAATTAAAGAGTATGCCTTTGAAGATCGTCAGATAACTTCCGGTTTGGTTTATTACCGCCTGAAACAAACCGATACCGACGGCAATTCTGAATTCAGCAAGATCGTTGCCGTAACCCGTAAACTGGAAAACGCATTTCCCGTGCTTTACCCCAACCCAGCCAGCAATAAATGCTACCTGAAAGTGCAGGCTGGTTACCCGGAAGAAGTTGTGATCGGGATCTATGAAACAAACGGTAGGCTTTTAACCCGGAAAACTGTGAAGCTGACCGCCGGTGAAAACAACATTCCGCTGGAAACCAAAACGTTGCAGCCCGGATTTTACGTGATAAAAATAAACGGTAATACGCTGCAGACTACGTTTAAACTCCAGAAAATTTCGGAATAAAGCCTGAAAAAACGCTATGGTTTGAAGCCTGAAAAGCCGGAAATTCAATCAGAATTTCCGGCTTTTTTTGTTTTGTAATTTTGCAATTTTCCGAAGGTTGGAAAAACGCTATGGTTTTAACCCAAAAAAGTGCTGTACATGTTATTCGCTAAAAGCGCTCAAAAAAGCCCTGCCGAATTTCTTCCGCAAGGCTTTCAAATCTTTTGTTCAATCAACAATTAGCGATCAGCAATGAATAATTACTTCGCCGGTCTTACCAGCACTTCATCGATCAAACCGTATTCTTTGGCTTCATCGGCGCGCATCCAATAGTCGCGGTCAGAATTATCGTGCACTTCCTGGTAGGTTTTGCCGGAATGCTGCGCAATAATGTCGTAAAGTTCTTTTTTCAGTTTCAGGATCTCACGCGCCGTAATTTCGATGTCCGAAGCCTGACCTTGCGTACCGCCCATTGGCTGGTGGATCATAACGCGCGAATGTGGAAGAGCAGAACGTTTGCCGGCTGCGCCTCCGCAAAGCAATACCGCACCCATAGAAGCCGCCAGACCGGTACAGATCGTAGCCACATCCGGACCAACGTACTGCATGGTGTCGTAAATGCCTAAACCGGCATAAACCGAACCACCCGGCGAGTTGATGTAAAGCAGAATATCTTTTTTAGAATCGGAAGACTCCAGGAATAAAAGCTGCGCGGTAATGATGTTGGCAATAAAATCGTCTACCTGCGTGCCCAGGAAAATAATGCGGTCCATGATCAGGCGCGAAAAAACGTCGATCTCACGGAAATTCGTCGGACGCTCTTCAATTACCGAGCGGGTCATATTGTTAATGCTGTGCAGCGTCTGGCTTTCTACGTGGTGCAAATATTGATCTACACCGAGTCCGCTCAAGCCTTGCCCTTTCACGGCAAACTTGCGGAATTCGTCTCTGTTCATCATATCGTATTTTTGAGTTTTTTGCGTTTACCTTATTACAGAAACAAGGTTACACAAATCGTGCGAAAATAAAAAAAGTCCGGCCTTTGTCAGCCGGACTTTTTCTTAAAACGGTATTGAAAATAGCTTAGAAACTCATGTTACGGAACTCTTCGGCCGTTACGGTTTTTTCTACTACTGTCATTTTTTCCTTTAAGGCTTCGATCACTTTCTCTGCCAAAATGGCTTCATATTCGTTCATGTAGTTCTTACCGTTGTCCTGACGCAGGTAATTGTCAGCGAACTGGTTCATGCTTTCCATCATTTCTTCCGAAACTTCCGGCATGTTGAACTGCGCCAGCATTTTTTCTTTGGTGCGTTCTACCACTTCCTGGTTTGTAACTTTCAGGCCGTTATCTTCCACCACTTTGTTGCGGATCATAGACCATTTCAGCTCTTTTTCGTAGTTCTCGATGTTTTCTTCGATCTGCTCAGCTGTCAGTTTGCCTTCGTTCGCCGTCAGTAACCACTTTTTCATGAACTCACGCGGAACTTCAATCTTGGTTTCGTTTACCAGCTTGTCCACAATTTTGTGGTTCAATACTTTCTCGGCTTCCTGCTTGTAGTTCTCTTCGATGGTTTCTTTCACTTTTGCATCAAACTCTTCGCGGCTTTTTACGGCTTCTTTCCCGAAAATCTTATCGAAGAAATCCTGATCGATCGGGGCAGCTTCGGTACGGGAAATATTATCAACTGTAAACTCGAAATTGCCTTTCAGTTCAGCTGCTTTTTCTTTGCCGGCGCCGGTTACGTTCGCTACCGCGTTCACATCGTTGCCGAAAGCTTCCAGCAGGTTAAAGGTAATTACATCGCCTTTTTTCTTGCCGATGAACAGATCCTGGTTGGCTTTCAGTTTGTTTAAAGGCAGCAGGGTAGAGGTTTTGAAATCGCCATCCAGCTGCTTCAGTTCGCCGAAAATATAATCGTTGGCTTCAGAAGTTTCCGGGCTTTCGGTTTTGCCGAACTGGCGCTGCATGTGCTCATAAGCCTCGTTAATGGTTTCGTCATCAACCTCTACTTTGTAACCTTCCACAGAAGCAGTTTCGCCTAAGTTCAGTTCGAATTCCGGCAACAAACCCAGTTCGTAGCTGAAATCGAATTCTTTCTGCGTATCCCAGTCAATATTTTCAACGCGCTCCGGAAGCGGCTCGCCTAAAATTTTGATCTTGTTTTCTTTAATGTAGTTGTTTACCGACTCGTGCAGCAATTTGTTGATCGCATCTACCAGCAGGCTTTTGCCATACATTTTACGGATCATGCCAGCCGGCACCTTGCCCGGACGGAAACCTTTGATCTGCGCTTTTTTGCTGTATTCTTTAACCTGTGCTTCTACGCCCGGAGCGTAATCGGCTTCAGCAAGTTTCACGCGCAAACGGGCGCTGGTCGGGTTTTGTTTTTCTAATGTAATATCCAAGGCTGAAAAGTATTTAGGTTTGGAAAACTGATTTCGGGTTAAAATTTAAAAACCCTCAACAACCTGGGCTATTGAGGGTTTTATTAATGTGCGGATGGAGGGACTCGAACCCCCATGCCTCGCAGCGCTAGATCCTAAGTCTAGTGCGTCTACCAATTTCGCCACATCCGCGGGTAATCTGCTTTTTCTTTAAAGCGTTGCAAAGGTAAAACAGATTTTTTAATTGCGCAATACTTTTTTCAGAGTTTTTTGTGGGAATTTGATAGCGTTTTGTAAGGGGTTTATTCTGAGCGGATTATACTGATTGCTGACTTTTCAGCGTTAAAAGGATAGTGTTTTATTGAGAAAAGCTCAATTATTTCTATCTGCCAGTTCCAGCATTACACCAATAATCTGAAACATCAAATAATAACTTCCTTTATCAATTACCGGTAAATCGGGAATAATAATATTGGAATTTTCTTGTTGCCACGGATTATTACTTATTGGCAAGATGTAGCCTGTTTTCAAACCAAACTTAATATCGTAAACGTGTTTCTTAAACCAACCGGTTTTATAATAGAATTCTGCACCAGCTTTTACATTTATATTTTGTATACTTTTTAATGTAATTAATGAGGAAGCACCTAAAGTTAAATTATTGATAGAATTTGCCGATGCTTTCGAAACACTATCAAACGATAATTGAAAGTTTGAATAATGAGCGCCTAGTGAGGGAAAGTAGATTTGCCATTTTCGTTTATTTAGTAAAACCCGCGATAGGTCGCCACCAGCATATACCCCAGATAAATGTACATAATTATATTTCGAAGCAATTTCGGAATACGTTTGACTTTGGTTTACTTCCAACAAGGTTAGAAACATATTTCCCATAAACACCTCATTCCCTAAATGTAATTGCCATTCTACTGCGCCGGCTTCATGTTCAAGTTTCGGAATTCCCAACGCATTTAAACTTTTGTTTAGTTCTCTGAGATCCATGGCATGGGCTCCTGCATTTAACGAAAGACCAACCAAACTGAAAAGATTATTGTTTTCAGGTATAAGTTCCGGATCAAATTGCTGCGCCCGTACAATTAATGGCAAAATCAGGAAAGTGAGAAATGATATGAATTTCATCAGAAAACTATGGGCTATAAAATTTTTGCTGTTCAAATTTAATAATTATATTTTGTTACGAATTATAAATTAAAAAACAGTATCGCTCGGAGCATAAAAACTCGCGTATAACCTAATATCTTTACCGAATTATTTTCACCCCATTCTGCGCAAGCAGAACCGAATACATAAATTTAGGAATGATCGATCCTGAAGCTGAACGCAAGGAAATTCTGCGCCATTACCGCCGGATTTTAAAATACGCCAAACCTTTCCTGAAAGGCAACGACGCCAAGCTCATAAAAAAAGCTTTTAATACCTCCGTAGAAGCGCACAAAGACATGCGCCGCAAATCGGGCGAACCGTACATTCTGCACCCGCTGGCCGTAGCCCAGATCGTAGTAGAAGAAATTGGCCTCGGCACCACCGGCATTGTAGCGGCTTTGCTGCACGATGTGGTAGAAGATACCGAAATGGAGATATCCGACATCGCGCGTGAATTCGGGCCGAAGGTTGCTAAAATTGTAGAAGGCTTAACTAAAATTTCCGGCGTTTTCGATTACGGTACCTCGCAGCAGGCCGAAAACTTCCGGAAAATGCTGCTTACGCTCTCCGACGACGTGCGGGTAATTCTGATCAAGATCGCCGACCGCCTGCACAACATGCGGACCCTGGATAGTATGCCGCGCGACAAACAGCTCAAGATCGCTTCGGAAACCATGTACCTGTACGCGCCGCTGGCCCACCGCCTGGGTTTATACGCCATAAAAAGCGAGCTCGAAGATCTTTACCTGAAATACACCGATACCGAAACGTACAAAGATATTTCGAACAAGATCCGGCAAACGCGCAGCTCCCGCACCAAATTTATCCGCGATTTTACCCTGCCCCTTGAGGACGAACTGCATAAGCACGGTTTCGAATTTGAGATAAAAGGCCGCCCAAAATCCATTTATTCCATCCTCAAAAAGATCAAGAAACAAAACATCACCTTCGATGAAATCTACGATCTTTTTGCGATCCGCATTATTCTGGACGTGCCGCCGGAAAACGAAAAAGCGGCCTGCTGGCAGGTTTATTCCATCGTAACGGACCATTATCAGCCCAATCCCGACCGCCTGCGTGACTGGGTAAGCACGCCCAAAGCCAACGGCTACGAAAGTTTGCACACCACTGTAATGAGCAAGACCGGCCAGTGGGTGGAAGTGCAGATCCGCAGCAAACGCATGGACGAAATCGCCGAAAAAGGTTACGCCGCGCACTGGAAATACAAACACGGTACGCCGAGCAGCTCTGAAAGTGCGCTGGAGCAATGGATCAACAAAGTGCGGGAAATGCTCGATTCCAACGATTCGAACGCGCTGGAATTCATGGATGAGTTCCGGAAAAACCTGTTCGTGGAAGAAGTGTTCGTGTTTACGCCCAAAGGCGACCTCATTATTCTGCCGGATAAATCTACCACCCTGGATTTTGCCTTCGAAATTCATACCCAGATCGGGTTGCAATGTCTGGGCGCCAAGGTAAACCAGAAACTCGTGCCGCTGAGTTACCGCCTCAAAAACGGCGACCAGGTTGAAATTCTGACCTCCATGAAACAAAAGCCGGCCGAAGAATGGCTCAATTTTGTGTCTACTTCCAAGGCCCGCGCTAAAATAAAAGATTTCCTCCGCGACGAGAAAAAGATCCGGGCCGAAGAAGGGCATATTCTGGTGGAAAGCCAGCTGGCCAAACTCGGCATCGATAGCAATCATCATAATCTAAACCGGTTGCTGATCCATTTCAACGTGCATAGTTTGCCGGAGCTTTATTACCGCGCCGCCACCGATAAACTGGACCTGAATGAAATAACCGAAGATATTTTCGACCCGCATAGCGAAGCTTCCAAAGCGGTTTCCAATAAACTGGAGCCCAAACAATTCGATCTGGAAGTGCAAAAAGCGCGCGGCCTTTCTGCGGATATGCTCGTGATCGGGGAAAATACCTCGAAGTTCGATTATAAAATTGCTACCTGTTGCAACCCGATTCCCGGCGACGATGTGTTTGGTTTTCAGACCGAAGACGAAGGCATTATCATTCACCGTACATCCTGCCCGGTGGCTATAGAATTACTGGCCAACCACGGTAACCGCATTGTAAAAACCAAGTGGACCGATCAGCAGGAACTTGCTTTCCTGGCCGGCATCCGCATAAAGGGCTCCGACCGCGTAGGTTTGGTAAACGACGTAACCCGCATCATTTCCAACTCGCTGAAAGTGAACATGCGCTCCATTACCATCGATTCGGAAGACGGGTTTTTTGAAGGCAACATCATGGTTTTCGTAAACGATACCGCGCATTTAGATAAACTCATCCAACGCCTAAGCAAAGTGAACGGCGTATTACTGGTAGAACGGTTCGATTGATTTAGAATGTAAAATTTTGTAATTAAAATAGTGGGCCATCCCGAGCTATTGCGTCATTCTGAGCCTGTCGAAGAAATCGAAGATTCAGCGGAGCTAAACTAACTGGTACTCCTATGGAATTCGAGCGAAGCAAGGAATTCCTTACTCAAGGCCTGAGATTAGTTTTCGTGCGGGTTCGGTACGCGTTAGTTTCCTCGGCAAGCTCGGAATGACGAAAATTTATTTTTAAGCATGGTATTCACCTGAATACCATGCTTCAGCTCAAAAACGGTATCGAATTCCACAAAAAAAGTCTGGCCTCAGAACCAGACTTTTTTGCGTTAAAACGGTAGCCTTTTCGGGTGAAAACTGCTTATAATTTCGCCAGGAAAGCCAGCGTATCTACGCCGTCCGCATAATCCCAAACCATGGGGCACTGCGCCTGGCCAAACGGGAAACTTTTCGGGTACCAGCCGGCGGAGGAAACCACGCATTGCGTTTTATGTTCTGCTTCCGCCATTTTCCGGTAAAGGTCGGGCAGGCCGTTAAAGGTTTCGTAGTGAATAACCGAAATAGGAGAGACCGTTTGCGCATTTTCGGTTAAAAGCAGAAAGCCGTTATCGAAATGCGGCACGCCGTTTACCAGCAGAATAGATTTGTTGTAGTCGTAATTATTCTGGTAGCGGTGGTGGTCTAAAATGGATTTGTAGCTTTCAATGCTTTCGTAAAATTTATCGAAACGGTAGCCTTCGGGCACAAAAAACTTGGAAATGTTGCGGCAGCCCAAACCGTAATACTGGAAAATATCGTTGCCTAAAGCATGCAGTTCTTCTTCGGTTTCGAAACCGGTTAAAACGGCCACGCTGCTGCGGTTTTTGCGGATAATGTGCGGCCTGCTGGCAAAATAATACTCAAAATAACGCGCCGTATTATCCGAACCCGTAGCAATAATGGCTTCCGATTCCTTTAAAAGTTCAGCAAACGAAATGTAATCGGCAAAACGCGGCTCGATTTGCAGCAATTCTTCTACCACAAATTTCACCAGGTGCGGGTCGTCGGAAGAGGTTTTTACCAAGGCGTGGTGCCCGGAAATTAATACGCTCAGCAGATCGTGGAAACCCACCAGCGGAATGTTGCCGGCCATTACAATGCCCACTTTTTTCGGCGAAATCTGCGGAAAATCGTACACAAAAAGCCACTCCCGCAGATATTGTTCTTCCAGCAGATTAGCAATGCCTTGAAAAGCAGCCGTTACGTTAGGCAGATCGAACCAGGAATTGGCGCTGCGGGCCCGTGAAGCCAGGTGTTGCAGTTCGTCAGGCGAAAGGTTTTTCAAACGCTGGCCTAATGTTGCAAATGCGGCGATCCGGTTCTCTAAGGTCATATTCTTTAAATTTGAAGATTTGAATATTTGGAAATTTGAAGTTCACCTTCGCGGCTCCGGTTTAAAAACGGTATTTAAAAAGGTGATAAAAGTCATTTCCGGGGAATAAAAACTCCGGAAATTTGATTACGTAGGAGATTGTTCCTACTTTTGCGCCGCGAAATTACGGATAATAAACTTTAAAAATATAAAACAGGAGATACGATTATGGCGATAATGATCACAGATGAGTGTATTAACTGTGGCGCCTGCGAACCGGAATGCCCGAACACTGCCATTTACGAAGGCGGTGCCAAGTGGACCTGGGGCGGCGGAACAACGCTTACTGAAGTAGAAATTGACGGTGGCGAAGTGATTGACGGCAAAGCCCCGCAAACCCCGATTTCTGAAGAATTCTATTATATTGTTTCTGATAAATGCACCGAGTGCGTAGGTTTTCACGAAGAGCCGCAGTGCGCTGCCGTTTGCCCGGTAGATTGCTGCGTAGATGACCCCGATTACCGCGAAACCCAGGAAGAACTGGCTGCCAAACAAGCCTGGCTGCACGCCAGCTAATCTGCCGTTTACATTCTTATTATTATGGAAACCCGCTTCGGCGGGTTTTTTTATTCCCAATTCTTTCCAGATTTAGAAGCGAATTTTGATTATTATTTGGGTCTTTCCAGGGAGAATTTAATTAAGTTATGAACCTGATTCAGAAATATTTAATTAAATTTATAGACCTATTAATCGATTTTTGGTTCAGTTTAAATTATTAGGGAATGCGGAATTTATTTACGGGCTTTTTTCTATTACTTCAATTTCAGGCTTTTGCCCAAACTCCCTATACCAGCCTGCCAGATTCTTCCCAATCAACCAAAGTGCGGAATTCAACTCTTACCCAAAAGTTGGAAAAGTTTGGACCCTTCGTTCAGAAATCAAAAGGTTTTGTAAAAGCTGCCTTAGAAACCCCACCCACGCGCGAATTAAAAATTCTGGGAAGATCAGCCCTGGTTATATCGGGCGTAAGTGCGGCAGGCGCGGCTACCTATGCTTTCGGCGACGAACCCTTACGGGATTTTACCCTGGCTAACCGAAGCGATTTTACTTCCAAAGTTTCCGGTTACATAGAGCCTTTGGGCCGCTCGAGCCGCATGATCGTGGCCGCCGGCGGTTTTTACGCTACCGGCCTGGCCCTGAGAAACCCGAAACTGCAACGCGCCGGAATTCTAACTGCCTCCAGTTTGCTCATCAATGATTTTGTAACCGGTAAATTAAAAGACGAATTTCAGCGCCGCCGCCCCGACGCTGCCGATGACAACCATTATTTTGAAGGTGGAGAAGGCGGCCGCAAACATCAGTCCTTTCCCTCGTCGCATACATCCACCGCTTTTACTTTTGCTACCTCTATTGCTACCGTTTACAAAGATCACAAATGGATCCCGCCGGTTGCTTACGGTATGGCTACACTCGTTGGTCTCTCCCGCATTCACGATAACCAACACTGGGCCACCGATGTAATGGCCGGGGCCGCCGTCGGATTTATTACCGCCAAAACCACCAACTTGATCCTGAAACAAACTGAAAAGCAACTTGCAAAACGGAAAGTTAATATTTACCTGGCCCCAAGGGTTTCTACTGGTTTGCTCGGCTTAAGTGTAGGCGGGACGTTGTGATTTACCTATCCAGCAGATGAATCAGGGAAGGGATTTTGTCTGTATTTGGAGGCATCAGATTATAGGATTAAAAGATTTTTCATTCAAGAAAATTTTTCCAATTCCGATTTCACACATATTCCGCCAGCGCAACGTATCCTGAACATCACGTTATTTGGAAGACTAAACTAAAAGAAATCTTACTACGAAGGAACCGACACCAGTTTCTGCGTGCGCGGCCTCCTATTCATACGGTGCATTCAGGCAGGCCGATAGGCCAGTTAGAATAGAAGACACGAACACAGAAACTGAAGATTCAGCGAAGCTAAACGAAGCCACCCGGCTTGAGGGAGAAAGTTTACTTAATAATTAAAAATTAATAATTAAGTAATAAAGTCCGCTATGAAAACGGTATCCTTTCTGCTCCAAAAAGTCAATTGCAAACTTCACTACCAACCTGATAAAATAACTCTGCCATAAAGGAGGCCATAAAAAAAAGGTACTCTTTCCCGCCAAAAAACTCTGCGAAATCCATTAATCCCTTTAATCCACGATCAAAAAACTCCAAAACCAAATTCCCTTCCGCAACATCTGAAAAAATCCCTAATTTTGCTTTTTACAGAATAAAGCCGGTTTAGCCGGGCTGAATACGGAATATGAAGAGCATCATTTTCAGATCTTCAGATTTCCAAATCTTCAAATTGCAAAACAGATGTCGATAGCGAAAACCTATAACCCCAAAGAAACCGAAGAAAAGTGGTATAAAACCTGGATGGAAAACGGCTTTTTCCGTTCCAAACCCAATCCTCGCAAGCAGCCTTATACGGTGGTAATTCCGCCGCCCAACGTAACCGGCGTGCTGCACATGGGCCACATGCTCAACAACACCATTCAGGATATTCTTATTCGCCGCGCGCGCATGCAGGGCAAAGAAGCGTGCTGGGTTCCCGGCACTGACCATGCCTCCATTGCTACCGAAGCCCGCGTGGTGGCCATGCTCAAAGAAAAAGGCATCGCCAAAACCGACCTTACCCGCGAAGAATTTCTGGAATATGCCTGGGAATGGAAAGATAAGTATGGCGGAATCATCCTCGAGCAGCTCAAAAAACTCGGCGCTTCCTGCGATTGGGACCGCACCCGTTTCACCATGGAGCCGGATCTGACTGATGCCGTGATCAAGGTTTTCGTGGATCTGTACCGCAAAAATAAAGTGTACCGCGGCGTGCGCATGGTAAACTGGGACCCGATGGGCCTCACTGCCATTTCCGATGAAGAAGTAATTCCGAAGGAAACCGTAGCCAAAATGTATCATCTGCGCTATTTCCTCGAAGGACCTTCGCAGACCATGGGCTCCGATTATATTACCGTAGCCACGTCGCGCCCTGAAACCATTATGGCCGACGTTGCTGTAGCCGTAAACCCGAACGACGAACGCTACAAACACCTGATCGGCCGCAACGTAATGATCCCGTTGCTGAACCGCGCCATTCCAATTATTGCCGACGAATACGTAAGCGTGGATTTCGGAACGGGCTGTCTAAAAGTAACGCCGGCGCACGACTTAAATGACTACGAACTCGGGCAGCGCCATAGTTTGCCGGTGATCGATATTCTGAACGACAACGGAACGCTGAATGAAAAAGCCGTGCTGTACGTGGGGCAAGATCGTTTTGCGGCGCGCCGGAACATTGTAAAAGACCTGCAGGAAGCTGAATTACTGGCCGACGTAAAAGAATATCCGAGCATTCTGCAAACGTCCGAAAGAACCGGTGCCGTGATCGAACCGAAACTTTCGATGCAGTGGTGGGTGAAAATGGACGCCATGGCGAAACCAGCTTTGGACGCCGTAATGAACGACGATATTAAACTGCATCCGCCGAAATTCAAGAACATGTACCGCTCCTGGATGGAAAACGTGCGTGACTGGTGCATTTCGCGGCAGCTGTGGTGGGGACAACGCATTCCGGCATATTACCTGCCCGATGGCTCGTTTGTAGTGGCCGAAAACCTGCAGGAAGCCCTGGATATGGCGCGCACCCAAACCGAAAACCCGGACCTAACCGAAGCCGACCTGCGCCAGGATGAAGACGTGCTGGATACCTGGTTCTCGTCGTGGCTCTGGCCGATCTCGGTTTTCGATGGTTTCAAAGACCCGGACAACAAAGACATCAACTATTATTACCCGACCAACGACCTCGTAACTGCTCCTGAAATCCTGTTTTTCTGGGTGGCGCGCATGATCATGGCTGGTTACGAATACCGCAAAGAAATGCCGTTCAAAAACGTGTATTTAACCGGTATCGTACGCGATGCGCAGGGCCGTAAAATGTCGAAATCTTTAGGCAATTCTCCGGACCCGCTGGACCTGATCGAAAAATACGGTGCCGATGGCGTGCGTACGGGCATGCTTTACAGTTCGCCGGCGGGTAACGATTTGTTGTTCGATGAAAAGCTGTGCGAACAAGGCCGGAATTTCAGCAACAAGATCTGGAATGCGTTCCGCCTGATCAGCAGCTGGGAGATTAACAATGAACTGGAAAATCCAAACGAAACCGCCATTGCCTGGTTCGAAGCCAAATTCAACCTGGGTCTGAGCCAGATGGAAGAACACTTCGAGAAATTCCGGATGTCGGATGCGCTCATGACGGTTTACAAACTGGTTTGGGACGATTTCTGTTCGTCGTACCTCGAAATGATCAAGCCGGCCTACCAGCAACCGATCGATGCGGCTACGCTGAAAGCCACGCACCAGTTCATGGAAAATGTACTGAAAGTGCTGCACCCGTTCATGCCGTTCATTACCGAAGAGATTTGGCACGAACTGAAAGAACGCCCGATAAAAGACTGCTTAATTGTTGCACCGTGGCCGAAAGTGGGCAAAGTAGACGTAATTCTGCTCGAAAAAATGGACCGCGTGTTAGACGTAGTAGCTGGCATCCGCAACATTCGGAACCAGAAAAATATTCCGAATAATAAAGCCCTCCCATTGCACGTAAAAACGCAATCCGCGCATTATTACGAAGGTTTTGAAAGCATCATCACCAAACTGGCCAATCTGGAAGAAGTAAATTACAGCGAAAATTCCCTGGAAAATGCCATTAGTTTTGTAGAAGGTCCGGATGAATTTTTCGTGCCGATGGAAGGCAACATTGACCTGGCCGCCGAAAAAGAACGCCTCGAAAAAGAGCTCGAATACGCCAAAGGTTTCCTTGATGCGGTAAGCAAAAAACTGAGCAACGAACGCTTCGTGAACGGTGCCCCGGCCATTGTCCTGGAAAAAGAATACCAGAAAAAAGCCGACGCCGAAGCCAAGATCAAAGCCCTGGAGCAAAGTTTAGCCGCATTGGTTTAAATAACGGTATCATTTTCCGGCTGAAAACCCGAATCTACAAACCTCCCAGGTCTTTAAGACCTGGGAGGTTTTTTGTTTGAAAAACGCTATGGTTTTAGCCCAAAAAAGTCGTTAATTTCCGCTGGCGCAAGTGTCGCATTCAGCTGAATACTTGCGCCAGATGCATTAAAAACGCTATGGCTTTGGCCCGAAAACGTCAAAAGCTTTCAAATCTTCGTCGTTCACCAAAATCCATCCGGTTTTTCAGAATTATCGCGTAAATTCGGGCCGAAAACAGATACTGACATTAATTATTTTTTATGAAAGCATATATTTTTCCAGGCCAGGGTTCGCAGTTTGTGGGCATGGGCAAAGACCTTTACGATAATTTTTCGCAGGCAAAAGACATGTTCGAGCAAGCCAACGAAATTCTGGGTTTCCGCATCACCGACCTCATGTTCAGCGGCACCGACGAAGAACTGAAGCAAACCAAAGTTACCCAACCGGCCATTTTTCTGCATTCCGTAATCCAGGCTGCCGTTTTAGCTGATTTCAAACCTGATATGGTAGCCGGTCATTCCTTAGGCGAATTCTCCGCGTTGGTTGCCAATAAAGTGCTGAAGTTTGAAGATGCCTTGCGTTTGGTTTCGCAGCGCGCGCTGGCCATGCAGAAAGCATGCGAATTACAACCTTCTACCATGGCTGCGATCTTAGGCCTCGACGATGAAAAAGTGGTGGATATCTGCGCTTCTATTCCAAATGAAATTGTGGTAGCGGCAAATTTTAACTGTCCGGGCCAATTGGTAATTTCCGGCAGTATTAAAGGCGTGGAAATGGCCTGCGAACAAATGAAAGCCGCCGGAGCAAAACGCGCGTTGATCTTGCCGGTGGGCGGGGCCTTCCATTCACCGCTCATGAAAAGTGCGGAACAGGAGTTAGCCTTAGCCATCGAAAACACCGAATTCAACAAAGCCATATGCCCGGTTTACCAGAACGTAGATGCGCGTCCGCATATCGATTCGGAAGTAATTCAGGAAAACCTGGTAAAACAACTTACCGCCCCGGTTCTCTGGACCCAATCCGTTCAGCAAATGGTAGCCGACGGTGCTTCGTTGTTCATTGAATGCGGTCCGGGAAAAGTATTACAGGGCCTGGTGAAGAAAATCAATAAAGATTCTGAAGTGGCTTCGGCGGTGGTTCCGTCGCCGGCGGCTTCTTAAATAACGCTACCCTTTTAAGCTAAAAAAGTAAAGCCGCCCGGAAATTATTTCCGGGCGGCTTTTTATTGTTAAATACCGAAGAGGGGACAGTTTATAAATCCAGCTTCCCGTGATGATAAATATGCGCCTCCAGGGTATCTGGGCAAATCTGCAAAAGCTCCGAAACCGATTTATGCAACGTGGGATGTACCAGGTCGGGCGCAATTTCAGCTAACGGCAGCAACGTGAAGCGGCGCAAATGCAGCTGTGGGTGGGGCACGGCCAGGTTAGGCATGTTAACCAGAAGTTTCCCGAAGAAAAGGATGTCAATATCCAGTTCACGTGGTCCCCAATGTTCAGTTCTGACGCGCCCGGCCGCTTTTTCGATGTGGTGAATCTGCGCCAGCAATTGCTCGGGCAGGAGCGAGGTTTCCAGTTCCAGCACCTGGTTCAGAAAAGCCTGCTGTTCGGTATTTCCCCAGGCCGCCGTTTCGTAAACGGAAGAGAGGTTTTTGATCTCGCCGGCCGTTTTTTGCAGCGAAGTAATGGCCAGATTCAGAAAAGAAAGCCGGTCGCCGAGGTTGCTGCCTAAAAGTAAAAATGCGTTGTTCATGGCTAAAGTTTTTCGCGGAAAAAGGCTACCGTTTTTTGAGCTACTTTTTGCAGGTCAGCCGGTAGTTTCCGGGTGTTATACGGATGAAAACCACCAAAACTATGATCGGCATTTTCTACAATATATAATTCGGAACCGGGCTGTTTTGCGTGAAGCATTTGGGCGCAGGCCAAAGGCAGCACTTCGTCTTCGGAACCATGAATTATTAAAAGGGGCTGAGTAAGTTTACTGGCAGCCAGGCTTACGTTATAGCGGTCGCCGTGGGCTACGTAATCCTCGTAAAGCTGGTACTTTAGCGGCATTTGCACATTGGTGCGGCCATTCAGATTATACAATACGCCTTCGGCTTCCCATTTTTTCAGCACTTCTTCGCCCCAGCCCGGGTTCATGTCGCATACGCTGGCCCAGGTCGTTACGGCTTTTATTCGGGCATCTTCGGCAGCTTTTAACAACACCAGACCGCCGCCCCGGCTGTGCCCGATAATGCCAATGCTATCCGGATCAAGTTCTTCTTTAAAAAAGCAGTCGTCACTTTCCAGGTAATTCAAAAGCGTATCTACATCGGCCATTTCCAGTGAAAAATTATTATTGCCGAACGCTTCCAGGTCGTGCAGATCTTCGTCGTTTTCGGGGGAGGTGCCGTTGTGCGAGAAATTCAGCTTGATAAAAGCGAAACCCTGCGCCGCAAAAAAGTCCGCCACCAGGTTCCAGCATCCCCAGTCTTTAAAGCCTTTAAAGCCGTGCACGAAAATTATTACCGGTTTCGGCCGGGCATCGGCCAGGAAGCGGGCATCGGCGCTGTAGCGGCGGCCGTGCGAAGGGTGCAAAACCAGCGAATGTTTATGAAGCGGAGTCATAATAGTAGAATGTAGGTTGGAAATAAGAGAAATAATCCGGGTTTTACAAGTGCCCGTTTGGAATAAATACGGAACCGTGGTAATATTGTGCAACCAAGAAAATGAAGATCAGCTTAAACCAGATTCAGGCCCCGATTGCCGCCGAAATGGACCTGTTCGAGAAGAAATTCCGAAGTTCCATGCAAAGCCGCGTACTGTTGCTCGACAAGATCATGAGCTACATTGTGAAGCGCAAAGGCAAGCAGATGCGGCCGATGTTCGTTTTCTTCACCGCTAAAATGTGCCATCACGGCGAAATTACCGATGCTACTTATCGCGGCGCCGCTTTGATCGAACTTTTGCATACTGCCACCCTAGTGCACGACGATGTGGTAGACGATGCCAATTACCGCCGCGGGTTTTTCTCGGTAAATGCCCTCTGGAAAAATAAAATTGCCGTTCTGGTAGGCGATTACCTGCTTTCCAAAGGCCTCTTGCTTTCGCTGGAAAACAACGATTTCGATCTGCTGAAACTGGTAAGCAATGCCGTGCGCGAAATGAGCGAAGGCGAGCTGCTGCAGATCGAAAAAGCCCGTCGTCTGGATATTACCGAAGACGTTTATTTCGATATCATCCGTCAGAAAACCGCTTCGCTTATTGCTTCCTGCTGCGCGGTGGGCGCGGCTTCGGTAAATGCTACCCCGGATGTAATTGAAAAAGCGCGTTTGTTCGGCGAAAAAGTAGGCATAGCTTTCCAGATCAAAGACGATCTTTTCGACTACGGCACCGCTGAGATCGGCAAACCGGTTGGCATCGACATCAAGGAAAAGAAGATGACTTTGCCGCTGATCTATGCCCTGCAAAATACCGACTGGCTTACCAAACGCAAAATGATCTACCTGGTAAAAAACAACGAAGGTAAAAACGACCGTGTGCAGCAGGTAATTGCGTTCGTAAAAAGCAGCGGCGGCCTTAATTACGCCATCGAGCGCATGAACCAGTTCCACTGCGAAGCCCTGGAAATCCTGCACACCTTCGAGCCATCGCCTTCCCGCACCTCTTTAGAACAACTCCTGGCTTACACCATCGAGCGCGAAAAGTAGATTTAAAGTCCTGCTTTTTTTGGTTTAAATGCATACCGTTTTTTACGGTTGAAACGCGATGTTTTTGCTTTTAAAACTTAAAAGTAAAACAGTAAAAGCAAGTCGGGCCGGTACCTTTATTCACATCAAAATTCTGTAAAATTCTCAAATCTGCATCATCTGCGTTCAGAAACGCTATGCTTTTTGCTTTAAAAAGTCGGGCTGCTGCATTTTTTTCTTTAATTCCCGGACATCGAATTTTCTTCTGATGTATTGGTTTACCGGCTCTTCGAATAAATAGTATATGCCAACTGAACAGGCTACCAGGAAAAAGAAAGCGGAAATGCGGCTGGCATGAACATGAAAGTAAAATGCTTCGAAAAACCAGCCGAAGTGAATCAGGTAAAACGCGTACGAACTTTTACCAAGAACTTGAAAGATTCTGGAACTGAGGATTTTACTGAAAACTGTTTGTTCCGAAATCAACCCGAAAAACCAAAGCGTGATAGCTAACGGAAATATAAAATTGTTGATGAGCAAAAAAGGTGAAAACGGAAATTCAAAAGTAAACTGCAGGTCAATTGCGTAGCCAATTACAACCAGGCCGGCAATTATTCCCAGGCTGACCAGCCAGGTAAAAACGCTGCCTTTTCTTTCGCGTTGTTCCCCTGATTTTATAAAGTGCGCTAACTTATAACCGCAGAAAAATTCAAACCCCCGCCCAAAGATCGACCAGCCCAGCATCAGATCATAATTACTTAAAAACGAATCTGAACCGGCTTGTTTGGCAATTAATACGAGCAGGCACCCGGAAGCAATCAATAAAACAACGGTACTTACGCCAATTTTCCGGAAACTCCAGAAAAGCAGCGGCGCCAGAAAATAAAAGCTTTCTTCCACCGTCAGCGACCAGCCCTGTAGAATGCCGGTATACTTTTCTTCCTCGAAAAAAGCTTTAAGCAAACTCAGGTTCAGAAACCACTGCCAGCCCGAATCATTCTGCTGCCAGAGCAACATAAACACCGAAAGCACGAGGTAAAGCGGGTAGATGCGGGCGAAGCGCCGGAGCATGTAGCTGCCAAACGCTATGGTTTTTTCTTTTAAAAGTGCTTCGTAGCGGTGCGCAATTAAAAAGCCGCTCAGCACAAAAAAGATGGTTACACCCGCGCCGCCGCCGGCAATTAATTTCTCCAGCATTTTCGGCAAACTTCCTTCCGGCAACCGCACGTGGTGCGCATAAACCAAATAAGCCGCCAAGGCCCGCACACCGGTCAGGGCCGGAAAATAGGCGGTATACTGTGGCTTACTAAATGCTGGGGCGGAATTCAAAACGGTGGGTTTATTTGCTTATAAAGTAAAATATAGCTTTCAGAATCTTAAAACGCTATGCTTTCTGCCTTAAAAAGTCAGGTTGCTGCTTTATTTTTTTGCGCAATTCCCGGGCATCGAGTTTCCTGCGGATGTATTGGTTTACCGGTTCTTCGAAAAGTAAAAAAATAGCTACCGCCGCTGCGCCGATTAGCAGGAATGAAAAGAACTTGTTGGTGGTAATATTGAAATAGATGAATTTGTAAAATACGCCGGCATGAATGAGGTAAAAAGCATAAGAACTTTTGCCAAAAACCTGTACCGGTTTTAAACTCAGAAACCGGCTGAAAAAGGTTTTTTCGGTAACCAGTCCATAAAACAGAAGGGCTATGCCAATGGGCAAAACAAAGTTGTTGGCCAGGTTCTCGGGCGTGGCCGGAAACGGGAACGTAAATTTCCGGGTATGAGCATAGGCAACCAGGCTAAAAGCCGCCAGGGCAGCTAAAACTCCGGTTACTGTAAAAAAGCTGCCTTTCTTGTCCATATCGGGGTTATGCTTCAGATAAACGGCAAGCCGGTAGCCACAGTAAAATTCGAAACATCGGCCAAAAAAAGTATACTCCATCATGAAAGGGAAATTATTCATGAAAGATAAACCGCCACCTTGCTGCGATAGCATTACTAAACCGATACCAATCAATAAAACTAAAAATACCGCCACGATCCTGAGTTTCCGGAAACCCAGGAAAAGCAAGGGCGCAGAAAAGTAAAAAACTTCTTCCACCGTGATAGACCAGGCCTGCGCGATCCCGGTGAATTTTTCAGCGTCGAAGAAGCTTTTCAGTAAGGTCAGGTTCAAAAACCATTCCCACGCCGAATCGTTCTTTTGCCAGATCAGCACAATAATGATCAGGGTCAGGTAAAGCGGGTAAATGCGGGCGAACCGCAGTAGCATATATTTGCTGAACCTGATGGTACCATTCTGGAAGGCCGTTTCATACCGATAGGTGATCAGAAAACCGCTGAGCACAAAAAAAGCTGGTAAAGCAACGTGAAACGTATACAATATCAGATCAAGAATTTCGGGTAGCTGCCCGGCTTTGGGCCGGTAGTGTTGCGCAAAGATCATGCAAGCCGCCACCGCCCTTACGCCCGTAAGTGCCGGAAAATAGCCAGCAGGCTGGTTAATAGAAGTATTTACCGGGGAAACCAAATGAAAAAAGGAAAGCCTGTATAACCAGCAATTTAACAGAAAGCCGTGGCATTTCAACCTTTTTCTGTTTTGGTGGTTAAAAAGGGTAGCGTTTTAAAGCGAAAAAGTGCAACAAGCCCCAGCTTAATTAGAATGGTTTTAAACAGCCTTTCCTAATAATTAAATTTTTGCTTATAAAAGCACATATTCCTTACATTTGCAAGAAAGATAGAAAATTAACTATAAACCCGAATATACAAAAATGGCATTCGATTTAGACATGATCAAGGCGGTTTACGCCGGCATGGGCGACAAGATCGCAGCGGCACGCACCATAGTAGGTCGTCCGCTTACCATGACTGAGAAAATTTTATACGCGCATTTATACGATGGCAAAGCCACGCAAGCCTTCGAAAGAGGAAATTCTTACGTAGATTTTGCTCCGGACCGCGTTGCCATGCAGGATGCTACTGCCCAGATGGCGCTTTTGCAGTTCATGCAGGCCGGTAAAGCCAAAGTTGCCGTTCCATCTACTGTTCACTGCGATCACTTAATTCAGGCTAAAATCGGTGCCGAGCAGGATCTTCAGATCGCAAACACCGAAAACAAAGAAGTTTACGATTTCCTGGCTTCGGTTTCTAACAAATACGGTATCGGTTTCTGGAAACCAGGTGCCGGCATTATTCACCAGGTTGTGTTGGAAAATTACGCATTCCCGGGTGGTATGATGATCGGAACCGACTCACACACGCCAAATGCCGGTGGTCTGGGTATGGTTGCCATTGGTGTTGGCGGTGCCGATGCGGTAGACGTAATGGCCGGTATGGCCTGGGAGCTGAAATTCCCGAAAGTAATTGGCGTGAAACTGACCGGCAAAATGAGCGGCTGGACTTCTGCCAAAGACGTAATTCTGAAAGTGGCTGGTATCTTAACTGTAAAAGGTGGAACCGGTGCGATCGTTGAATATTTCGGCGAAGGCGCTAACAATCTTTCTTGTACCGGTAAAGCTACGATCTGCAACATGGGTGCTGAAATTGGGGCTACTACTTCCCTGTTCGCCTACGACGCTAAAATGAAAGATTATCTGAACGGAACCGAGCGCGCTGAAATTGCTGCTTTAGCCGATCAGGTAGCCGAACATTTACGTGCCGACGATGAAGTGTATGCCAACCCGGCTTCTTTCTACGATCAACTGATTGAGATCGACCTGAATACCCTGGAGCCGCACGTAAACGGCCCGTTCACGCCGGATGCTGCCTGGCCGATTTCTGAATTCGCAGCTGCGGTTCGTGCCCACGAATGGCCGGCTAAACTGGAAGTAGGTCTGATCGGATCGTGCACCAACTCTTCTTACGAAGACATTACCCGCGCCGCTTCTATTGCCAAACAAGCCACCGACAAAGGTTTGACTGTAAATGCTGAATTTACGGTTACGCCGGGTTCTGAGCTGGTTCGTTACACTGTAGAGCGCGATGGTTTACTAGATACATTTGCGGAAATGGGTGGCGTAGTTTTAGCCAACGCCTGCGGTCCGTGCATCGGCCAGTGGGCCCGCCACACCGACGATCCGAAACGCAAAAACTCCATCATCACTTCTTTCAACCGGAACTTCGCCAAGCGTAACGACGGTAACCCGAACACGCACGCGTTTGTGGCTTCACCGGAAATTGTAACGGCGTTTGCCATTGCCGGCGACCTTACTTTCAACCCGCTTACCGATACGCTGAAAAACAAAAACGGCGAAGACGTAATGCTGGACGAACCACAAGGCGTGGAAATGCCGGTAAAAGGTTTTGCCGTAGAAGATGCCGGTTTCGTAGCGCCGGCCGCCGACGGCAGCCAGGTAAGCGTGATCGTAGATCCGGCTTCTGACCGCCTGCAATTACTGGAAGGTTTTACTCCATGGAACGGCCAGGACCTGACCGGTATGCGTCTGCTTATTAAAGCGCAGGGTAAATGTACCACCGACCATATTTCTATGGCTGGCCCGTGGTTGAAATACCGTGGTCACCTGGATAATATTTCCAACAACATGCTCATCGGCGCGATCAACGCATTCAACGGTGAAGCAAACAAAGTTAAAAACCAGCTGGTAAGCGGCACGCCGCATGCAGAAGTTCCGCAGGTAGCCCGTACTTACAAAGCAGCCGGCATCGGTTCGGTAGTAGTGGGCGACGAAAACTACGGCGAAGGTTCTTCCAGAGAGCACGCGGCTATGGAGCCTCGTTTCCTGGGCGTTCGTGCCGTTCTGGTAAAATCGTTTGCCCGTATTCACGAAACCAACCTGAAAAAGCAAGGTATGCTCGCGCTTACGTTTGCCAACAAGGAAGATTACGAAAAGATCCAGGAAGACGACATCATCGACATTGTTGGTTTAACTACTTTCCAGCCGGGCAAACCGCTGAAAGTTGTTTTGCACCACGCCGATGGCTCATCTGATTCTTTCGATGTGAACCACACCTACAACGAAGGTCAGATCGCCTGGTTCAAAGCCGGTTCTGCCCTGAACCTGATCCGTTTGCAAAACGCGAAAGCATAAGCAAAACGGTATGCTTTTTAACGAAAAAACCTGGCTGGAAACGGTCAGGTTTTTTTATTTTAAGGGTTTTTGATTGGAGCGTAATCCATATAAAAACGCTATGTTTTTCAATTCAAAAACTCAGAAGGCATACCATGTCGCCAGTTTAGGCGCAGCCGCAACTTGTGACGGAAATTAAAAGCCGGTTTTTAACTGGCGGAAGCACCAGGCCTCTTCAATACGACTTTTCTCTGGCTAAACCCTACCGTTTTTATAGATGCTGGTTTATTTGCCCTTCGGGCAAGATCAGTTACAAACTGACCAGAAATTTATCCACAAGTTACGGCTGCGCCTAAACCTGCGGGATATGCGTTTTATTCTGCGATTCTGAAATTCCGGATACAGTATAAACGCTATGCTTTTAGCTGCTAAAACGTTGAAAATTTCAATAAAAAAGCGCAACCGGTTCAGGTTGCGCTTTTCGTTTAGATCAATTCAGTTAAGTATTACCGGACGATCTGAATTTTCTGAGTCTGCACCATCCCGTTATTCCGCACTCTCAGTACATATAAGCCTGGGGCCAGCTGAGAAACATTTAAAGTAGCTCTGGTTCCGGCTTTTATAGTTTTAAAAGCTACCGATTTTCCAACCATGTTTAGCAGTTCCAGGTGCGTATTCGTTTTAGAAAATTGCTTTGGCAACTCCAGATGCAGCAGTTCAGATGCCGGGTTCGGATAAACGCTGATCGGCTGGGTTGCCAGGCCTGGTTTTATGCCCGTATTGGGTTTGGCATAATATTGCAATTGCGCTGCTTGTGCGCTGGCCTGCAGATCGGCCAGGCTATCGCCGGCCAGAATTGCCAGGGCGATAATGGCGGTATCAGTTGGTGCTAGGTCTGGTAATTTTGCCCCGATCACGTACGAAACATCATTCCCGAAAGCCAGGGAACCTGCCGTTTTGCGGGCCACGCCGCCTGCCAGTGCCTGATATTTTTCGGCGTTGGTAAAGCCGTTCGAAATATCGATGGTGCCGGCCGGCGGCGTGTTAAATTCAAACGCATAAAACGACGGTGCGCCGGGGGTAATCAGTTTCATGCCGGCAAAATGGGTGTTTTTGGTGGTGTGGCGTACGTAACCCATTTTGTGCACCGAGTCCCAGGCGGCTACGTTGCGTGCGGCATCAATAACATCCCAATCGGCATACATGCCGGCGTACAGGTTTTGCAAGGTATCGGTGCCCGGGTTTATTACCTGGTATTCCAGGATCACGAATTTATCATTCGGAGCATTTTGCCAGGCCATTCCTTTGTAAAAAACTTTCACGCCTACGTTGTTTACGCGTTGCGGAAAAGAATCCTGCATCATGCCTTCTGCCATCATGTCGGCCCGGGGCAGCGCATTTACAAAATGCACGTTGTTCAGCGAATAAAAATCGCCGTCCGGGTCGAAAGCCTCATTCCGGACATTGTCGGAAACCTTGGTAGGAGAGGAGCCGACCATAAAACCGCCTTCGGCCAGCAGGTTCTGTAGTTTATATCGCACGCCTTCACCTTGTTCCGGGTTCATATCATTATACCCAATATTGCCGCGGCTGGTAATCGTAACGTCCACTTCATTCACGTCTATGGTTACAAAATCCGGATTCAGGAACATTTCAAAATATTCGGAATCTGTAAAAGTGCCATCGGTATATTCGAAACGGATCGCAATTTTTTCGTTTACCGGCGTATTAGCAGCCAGCACAAAACTGAAAGGAATGGCAGTGGTTTTAGTACTCAACGTGGCCATGGCGCCGGCCGGGAAACTTCCCTGCAAAACCGTTACGTGCGGCGAAGCAGCGCTGACCACAACATTCAGGTTGGCAAGCGGGGCCAGGTAATTTTTAAAATCTACCGTTAAATACAAGGTATCGCCGGGATGAAGCACACCTTTTTTATTGGGGTTGATCTGAGTGTAGCGTACCGCTTTGGCATTGGTGGTACTCAGGGCTTTGGCAACATCTAACAGGCCGTGGCCTAATTGTCCGGCCGCACTGGCATTGCCGGGTAAATTGTAAATGCCGGCATTGGCCGTTGCGCGGATCTGTTCGGCTATTTGCTGGGCGTTAAACTGCGGAAATTTTTTCTTCACCAACGCCGCCGTTCCAGCTACCATCGGGCAGGCATACGACGAACCGTTTCCCTGGGCATAGGCGCTGTCGTGGCTGTTGGTAGTGGTAATGATTCCAAATCCGGGCGCCACTACGTCTACTCTATGCCCATAAGTCAGGCCTTTAACATTCTGCTGGTCGGTGGTGCCTACAGAAATTACATTTTTATAAGAAGCCGGGTAGAAATCGAGTTTGGCGCTGGTGTTTCCGGCAGCAGCTACCACCACCCGGTTTTTATTGATCGCAGCATAATTCACCACGTCCTGTTCGTAAAGCGAAGCCGGGTAAAACCCGCCCCACGAAAGGTTGATCACATCGCAACCGTGGTCGGCGGCAAAAACAATGGCTTCGTAACCGGCAAAGGTTCCGGTGGCCGTGCTCGGATAAATTTTTAAGGGCAGGAACTTGCTTTTAAAACCAACTCCTGCCACGCCCTTGTTATTCTGTGTAATAGCCGAAGCCACACCGGTTACCCCTACACCGTGCCCGTTCAGGTTCGCGGTCGCATCATTGTCGTTATCGGCCAGGTCCCAGCCCCGGAAATTGTCTACGTAGCCGTCGTTGTCGTTATCAATCCCATCTACCGGGTCGGCATAATTGTATTTCAGGTTGCCTTGCAGGTCTTTGTGCGAATACCGGATGCCCGTGTCCAGGATCCCGATCACAATGGCAGTATCGCCTTGTTCAAAATCCCAGCCGCGGTAAGCCCGGATATTTTTTAAATGGTATTGCGTATTAGCGGCGGTAGAATCGGCGAGCGGGTCGTTGCTCTGGAAAAGCGGCTCCAGAGCATTTAATTTTTCGACATAAGCCAGTACCCCGGTTTTCAGCAGTATTTTCATAGCGTTTTCCAGCGAAGCATTTTTATCCAGTTTCACTTCGTAGAGCAGCGTCAGATCTACGGCTTCCGGTTTATCAGAAAGAGTAGCTTTCGGGAATTTCTGATGGAGGCCGCCGGCTTTTATGGTGGCCAGGGCCTGGGTTAAAGCGGGCAACTGAATGGTATTTCCTTTGGCAAAGGCTTTATATTCGGGCTTCAGCTTGAAAACCAGTTTGCCGGGAATGGATTTAACCGCCGCCGGACTTTGGGCCTGGGCTGTATAATTGCTTAAAAACGGGAGCAATAACAGTAGTAAAAAGTAAAAACGGTGCATATAAACGGAATTGAAAGATCGGTTTGGTAAAAGTTTAATATCAGTTGTATAAATAAAGATCGGTAAAAATCCGGGAAGAGGTGGTAAGTTTAATACTAATGCCTTAAATTTAGGTTTCAGAATTCCTATTCTGAAGCAAGTTAGTAATTAAATTGCTTAACAACATCCGAAATCATTTTTGTCCTTCTATAGCAACATGACCAACCTGAAAGAAAAACACCAGTCTGCGCTCGATTCGGCCGTGAAGGCTTTGCACGAACGTAAATTCTTTACCTTATACCCGGAAAATCCATCGCCGGAAATTTACGGTGAAACTGCCGACAAAGAGGGCCGCGATAAATACAAAACCTACCTGAACAACAATTTTGCAGAGTTGCTGCAGGAGAATCCGGAGCAATGGGTTGGCCAGGAAGAGTCGCCGTATACCCAGGAAAAGCTGGGCGTAAAATATCCATACTTTTCACCTGAAACCCTGATCGACCGCGCTGAAAAGGCGTTCCACCAGTGGCGTAAAGTTTCCCCAGCCGACCGGGCTGCCGTTTTGGTAGAATCGCTGGAGCGCCTGAAAAACCGTTTCTTCGATATTGCTTACGCTACCATGCACACCACCGGCCAGGCGTACATGATGTCTTTCCAGGCATCGGGCCCGCACGCCGCCGACCGCGCGCTGGAAGCCATTGCGGCCGGTTTCGAAGAGCAAACCCGTTTCCCGAACCAGACCGAGTGGGAAAAACCAATGGGTAAATACAACCTGAAACTGAACAAGATCTGGGTAGCCGTTCCGAAAGGAATTTCCCTGGTAATTGGCTGCTCTACGTTTCCGACCTGGAACACCGTGCCGGGCATGTATGCCAGCCTGGTAACCGGGAACCCGGTGATCATCAAGCCGCACCCGAAAGCGGTTCTGCCAATTGCCATTGTGATTGCGGAAGTGCAGAAAGTGCTGCAGGAAAACGGGTTCGATCCGAATATCTGCCAGTTAGCCGTAGATGCGGAAGATCATTTAATTACCAAAGACCTGGCCGAAAACCCGAAAGTAAAACTGATCGATTATACCGGCGGAACTACCTTTGGTAACTACGTGGAAGGCCTGCCAGGCAAAACGGTTTTCACCGAAAAAGCCGGCGTAAACTCTATCATTCTGGATTCCATGACCGACCTGGATAAAGTAGCCCAGAACCTGGCTTTCTCCGTGACTTTATATTCAGGCCAGATGTGCACTGCGCCGCAGAACTTCTTCGTGCCGGAAACCGGCGTAGTTGTGAACGGCGAAAAAGTGCCTTATGAAACGGTAGCGCAGAAACTTGCCGAAGCCGTAACCGGCCTGGTAAATAACCCGAAAGCCGGTCCGCACGTTTTGGGCGCCATTCAGAACGTAGCCACTTCGGACCGGGTGAAAGATATGGCAGCCATGAAAGGTAAAAGTGTGCTCGATTCCTGCCAGATCCAGAACCCGATGTTCCACGAGGCGCGCACCTGCAGCCCGGTTATTTACGAAGTGAACGCCGAAGACAAGGAAGTGTACAGCAAAGAACTTTTCGGCCCGATCGTGCTGCTGATCAAAACCAAAAACACCGACGAAAGCATTAAACTGGCCAAAGAAATGGCCATGGAGCACGGCGCCATTTCCTGCGGCGCTTACACCACCAATCCGGAGATGAAAGAAAAGATCATGGACGAAATGAGCCTGGCCGGAACCCCGGTGAGCTTCAATTTAACCGGCGGCATTTACGTAAACCAAAATGCCGGTTTCTCCGATTTTCACGTAACGGGCGGTAACCCGGCCGGTAACGCTTCTTTCACCAATCCTGAATTCGTGATCAAGCGCTTTACCTGGGTAGGTTTCCGGGAGCCGGTTGTAGGCTAGTTTTTTGCCCGAAAACGATACCGTTTTTAACAGAAAAACCGCCCCAAAATTCCTCGGGGCGGTTTTTTTGTTTGGATTCTATTGATAACAATGGTAAATAGAGTTGTAATAATAAACCTATGAAAAGAATCTTGTTTATCACTCTTTGTATGCTTTGCAATTTTAAGGCAATGGCGCAGGTGAAATTTGGATTTGAATTAAACGCCTATTCTTCAACTTTTAGAAATATTTCTTCCGATTCCATTGTTCCTTGGGGCTATTCCGGAGCAAAAGTTACCCAGTCGCCTGCTAATGCTTTGGCTCCTGCTTTGATATTGCGAAAGGATGTTGGGAAGAGATTCAGTTTGGAAACGGGTTTAGGATATTGGAGTAATAAATATAAATTAAACCTTCAGGCCTATAATAGATGGTACAAGGCTACAGTAGATTCTACTCTCAATATTTCCTTAAAATATATTCAGGTTCCAGTTTTGGTTAATTATGAAATTCCAATGAAAGGAATTTTAAGTTTCGTTTTTACCGGTGGAATCAATACTAAAATACTCATTCACCAGCAGGATAATTATCAGGATATTATTTTTGAAAAGGTAGGTTTAGGCTCCTTCAATAAATATAAACGGGTTGTTTTAGCCCCTTCAATTTCTTTTGCAGGAAAATGGCAGTTTAATAATACAAATAGCTTAGAGTTAGGCGTGTTTGCAACCAGAGATGTTACGCCCTTTACTGGAAAACATTGGGGATTTTACCAAAATCTCTATCCGGCAAGAATTCTGCAAACCGGCATTCAGCTAAAATATTTCTTATAAATTTTGAAGAAAAACGGTATCGTTTTTAACAGAAAAACCCGGCCTTCTTTTCAGAAAGCCGGGTTTTTATTTATCAAGCAACAACAACAATTTTACATCTTCCCACCGGCAATCAAACCGCGCAGGTCTTCGCCCAGGTTATCGATCTTTTTCTTTATTTCATCCCAGGCACTTTGCGTTTTGGTTTCCGGCGAATCGAGTTTTTCGGCAATTAAGGCGCGTTTGGCTTCCAAAGCTGAAATATGTTCGTGGTAGGTATGGTTCGAGTCTGCAGTGGTGGCATGCACCTTTGCTTTCAGGGTTTTGATCTTATTGTCGAGTTCTTCCAGGCTTTTCTTAATTTCGGTTTCAGACAAATGGGCCGGAGCACGCATGTTTTCGGGTTTCAGGTTGTAAGTATCCATTGCGGTTGGGGTTTAGTTTTTAGCGCCAGAACGATACCGTTTTGGCTTTAAGTTTTTAATACTGCCTTTAGCCCGAAAAAGATTTGCCGGCCAATAACTAAAATTGTGGTTATTCCAGATTCCAGGCGGCTATATTACCATCATGGCAGTTTTAAAATAGATGCCAGGCCTCTAAAGAGTATTAATTGTAAAAACAAAATTTTGATAGAGCGGATCGTAAAAGGTATCTTTGTGTTTTGTACCAATATTTTATAAATCGGGCCGCATTTCTATATCGTATAAAAATTATAAGAAACGGGTTTAGAATTGTTAAGAGATATTGAAAGTAAACGCTACATGAGCAAAGCAATTAAACCACTGAAATTAATATTACTGGTTGACGACGACGATACCACGAATTTTGTGAATACGCGCCTTTTAACCAATATGAATATTGCTGAAGAAATTAAGGCAGTTCGAAACGGCAAAGAAGCGATCGAGTTTTTGAAAAAAGCTTGCTCCGAAAATCCGGAAGCCGGTTTTGTATGTCCTGATCTGATCTTCCTCGATATTAAAATGCCGGTAATGGATGGTTTTACCTTCCTGGAAAAATATAAAGAAGAAGGCCTGGATAAAATGGAGCACGTAATTATTATGATGCTTACTTCATCGGCCAGCTTTTATGACCTGGAAAAACTGAAATCGTACGATACGGTAAAAAAACACATTTCCAAATCCCTCACCGAAGCTTCGGTAAACGAGATCCTGAAACAGCATTTCGGTCAGAAAGCGTAAAAAAAAGAAAACGCTATCAGATCAATAAAAAAACTGCAGCTTTCGGGTTGCAGTTTTTTTTATTAAAATTTTTAAGGTTTAGTCAGCAGTTACAATTTCCCTTGCCGGCCAGTTGAAAACAAACCTCGATCCGCGCCCTTCCGATTGTACCCAAACCTTTCCGCCTTTTTCCAGGGTAATTTTTTTGATAATAGATAACCCTAAACCCATATTGGCGGAACCGCCGGAATTACTGATCGTTTCGAACTGGTTAAAAATACGATCCTGATCAGCGGCAGAAATCCCGGGTCCGTCGTCAGTAACAGAAAAGGTTAAAAATTCAGGATCAGCTTCGCAATTTATCCAGATATTTCCGCCCGGCTGGTCGTGGTGTTTAATGGCATTATTTATCAGGTTGTTAAATATCTGGCGCAGGAAAATTTCTTCGGTAAGTAAAACCGGCATATTTTCCTGGATATGAATTTGAAAACCATCGGGCACATTCAGGAAAGAAGTTACCTCGTAAAGCAGGTTTTCCACGTTTACAGTTTTCTTTGGTAAAGTGTTTTTCCCGGAAAGCGAATACGATAAAATGTCCAGGATCAGGTTGTCCATCCGGTTCGTTTGGTCCATGATCATATTCAGCACCGGCTGGGCTTCATCCAGGTTGCCTGTTTTCAGGTAGGCATCTATCACCATAGCCAGGCCTTTAATGTTCTGTAGCGGAGATCTTAGATCGTGCGAAACAATGTGAGCGAAAGCATCCAGTTCATGATTTTTTCGCTGCAAAAGTTCTGTTTGAGCTTCCCGTTCTGCCAGCAGGTTCGAAATATCTTCGTGCGATGAAAGCAGTTCCAGATTCAGGCGTTTGATCTCTTGCAGCTGGTTTTCCGTTTCCAGATTTTTAACCCGCAATTCTTCCAGAAGCTCGATCAGTTGCATGTTCTGATTTTTCATTTCCGCGTACGGCGAAACAGAGCTTTCCCGCGAAAAATCGGCCACCCAGTTATCGATCACCGTTTTGGTAATAATAGGGTGGGAGGCCGGAATTCTTTTCCGGAGTTTAACCCGCGTTCCTTTTTCGCTCTCGGTATCTATCTGAAAATCGTCTGCCAGGATCCGGGAATTTATAATGCCGTTGCCGCGACCCGTTACCGAAACTTTCTGATCTAAATAATAATCTAAATTGCCAATGCCCCGCCCACGGTCGGTAATATATGCTTCCAGGTATAAAATGCCGTTTTCGTCGGTAATACTGAACTGAATGGAACCTTCGCCCACATATTCAATCACGTTGCGGCAAATCTCGGAAACGGCAGTGGCAAATTTTGTCTGGTTGGGTAAAGCAATGCCGCACCGCTCAGAAAGCTGCATGGCGCGTTTGTAAGCCAGCACTACATCCAGCTCATTCCCGATCGTTATTTTAGTAATACTTCGTTGCATGGTTCTAACTTTTAGCTTTTGCAACAATTACCAGCACATCGTCGGTACCGCGGTTGAAATCCCGGTAAATTATGGCGGCAATCAGGCTGGGGTCGTGGCGGTGCAGGTCAGGGTATTTTGTTACATCCCAGCGCGATTTTATGCCGTCGGAATGCAGAACCAAAAGCTGGCCCATCTGAATTTCGGTACGCAGGTCGTGCATCGTATTCGGAATATTATGCCCCAGGGTACCATTATACGAAACCAGGTTTTTAAGTACACTTACCGTTTTCTGACCGTTGGAGCCAAAGATTTTACCGTTTATATTTCCGATACCACAAAAATCCAATTCCCCGGTTGCTTTATGAATATTGCAAACTGCACCCACCGCGCCCCTGGTCCGGCGGATATCGGCGTGTATTTGCCTTAAAGCATTGCTGGGCGAATCAATTAAGTTTTGTTTAAAGCTTTTTATGGCTTCGGTAGAAGCTGCATTGGCATCCGGACCATGACCTAAACCATCAAATGCTACAATGTAAGTATTCGTTTCGGTCTGAGCCATTTCCCAGCCGTCGCCGCATACAGTTTCACCGTTTTTGGCTACCATAATTGCACCAACTTCCAGCTTTTCCGGTTTTGGAATGGGTTTGCTTAAAAATGGCGAATCTACTACCTGTTTAAAGATCCGCGATAATAATACGGTACCGCTTTCCGGCAAGGTATAATAATCGAAAAAGGCAGATTGCCTTATTATGGCGCCTAACCCCTGCCCGGCCGTACCGTGGGTAGAAACGCCATCTTCCATCATGCGTTCCGGGTCAACCATGCCCGGCCCGTAATCTATGCTGATAATTTCGATGCCCGAGAGATCATCTCCAACTGGTTTTACCAGCACCTCGCCGCCGGCTGATGTGTGCTTTACCAGGTTCGAAACCATTTCCGAAACCACGATATTTATTTTCCCGATCTCGTTTTCGCTGAAGCCGTAATTTTCAGCCAGTTTGGTAATATCGCGTTTTACCAGGTTCAGGTAACTGCGGTCGGCAATAATAAAGCGTTGATGTTGTTTAACGTCCATTCTTCCAGTGGGTGATGGTAACTGTAGTTCCTTCGCCCGGTACGCTTTTAATATCGAATTCGTTTACAAGTCTTTTGGTGCCGGGAAGCCCCAGGCCTAAACTGCGGCCCGTAGAAAATCCATCCTTCATGGCGAGCTGAATATCTTTAATGCCTGGCCCTTTATCTTCGAAAGTAAGTCTTACTCCGGAAATACCGTTTTTACTGATAATCTCCAGCGTCACAATTCCTCCGTTGGCGTATTTCAGCATGTTTCGCACCAGCTCGCTGGCAGCCGTAATCAGCTTGGTCTGGTTTACCAGGCTCATACCAATTTTGGTCGCATATTCTTTAACCCGGCTCCGGAAGGGTACAACGTCCTGCTCCCGGATAATTCCCATGGAATCCTTAGAGATTACGATCATCTTCGTCGGCTTCCTCCTCCTCGTTATTTAACAGGTTTAGTCCGATCTTTTTCTGAAGAAGTTCCATTCCTTTTTCTACGTCCAGCGCAGTATAAACGCCTTGCAGTGTAAGCCCCAGTTCTACAAGGGTTATTGCCACGGCGGGTTGCATGCCAACCACTACGGTTTCGGCATCCATAATACGGGACATGGAGGCAATATTTCCCAATATGCGACCCATAAAGGAATCGACGATGCTAACGGCGGAGATATCGATCAATACGCCTCTGGCCTCCGTTTTACTTACCATGGTTATTAAGTCGTTCTCTAAGTTCAGCGCGAGCCGGTCGTAAAGATCTACCTGAATGGTTACCAGTAAAAAAGGGCCCATTTTAAGAATAGGAATTCTATCCATATACCTACTTCAACAATATATTTGATCTTCTGTCTACTTTTTTAACTTCCACGTTCATCATATCGAAAGCTACGCGTAAGGCACTGGCCAGCGAAGCTTTGGTTTTGATATTGGAAAGGTCGATGCCTAAATGAACGATGGTTTGAGCAATTTCTGCCCTGATTCCGCTAATGATACATTCAGCACCCATTAAACGGGTGGCACTCACGGTTTTAATTAAGTGCTGCGCTACCAGCGAATCTACTGCCGGTACGCCGGAAATATCCAGAATGGCAATGCTGCTGTTCGTAGCTACAATTTCCTGCAACAGGTTTTCCATCACGATCTGGGTACGGGCACTGTCCAGGGTACCAATGATCGGTAACGCCAGAATTCCTTCCCATACGCGGATTACCGGGGTAGAGATTTCGTTTATTTCGTCGGTCTGGCGCAGAATAATTTCTTCACGGCCTTTCAGGAAAGCTTCGAACGTGAAAATGCTTAAGGCATCGAGAATATTATTTACAGCAATTATTTCTTTGTACAGGCTTTCCGGCTCTTTTTTATATTCTTTTTCAATCGCATCGAAAAGGCTTTGTTTCAGGCTTAAAACGAACGAGGCAGTTTCGCGCGGCGAATAACCTCTGCGGGCCCGCATTACCGATATTTCGCCAAGCACATCCCGGATCGGGTCAAATTCGCGGGAAGAAGCATGCAGCGTTTCGCCGGTTTCCATTGCCCTGATAAGTGCATCGAGCAGTAGAACTGACTGTGCATGAAGTTCTTCATTGTTCATCAGATCATCACGAAGACCTTCATCGGTTAACTGGAACTTCATCCAGTTTTCCAGGATCTGGATTTTATTTTTTTTAACGGCCTGCGCTGTTGCTTTTTTCATATTACTGTGGTATGTTAATTAAGCTTCAAAAGTGGTTTTATAGTCAAATAACTTCAACCTTACGTTCATCTGCGGTTTTAAAGGTAAGCATTTAAACTTGATCCTGAAATTGAGTAGGGATGAATATTGATTGTTTTCCGGAATCGGAATGCAGCAACCGGTTTTGTGATTCAGAAATTTCATATCAATACCCGTAGGCAGAGGTAAAAAATAAAAACGCTATGGTTTCCGGGCAAAAAACTGCTCAGGAAAATCCGGGAAACATGGATAAAAAAATTATTGTTTTTTGTTATCTTTACAAGTAGCGAAATCAGGGTTCATCATTGCTGCCGCTAATTTAACAAAGATATTCATGCCGTTTATATTAATACTTTTCGCCTTGCTTTTGCCGTTCCGGTTGCCGGCGCCGCAGCAAACTTTATTCGTGGCCAAAACTGGCAACATCCAGTTTAAATCGGAAGCCCCGCTGGAACTCATCGAAGCGCGTTCGGCCAAAATGAAAGGCGTGATCAACACAGCCGAGCAGACCTTTGCTTTTTCGGTGCCCAATAATACTTTCGAAGGTTTTAACAGTGCCTTGCAGCGTGAACATTTTAACGAGAATTACATGGAAAGCAATAAATTTCCGAACTCGTCTTTTACCGGGAAAATTATTGAATCCATCGATTTTTCTGTTGACGGCACGCACACCGTTCGCGCGAAAGGCAAATTGCTGGTGCACGGCGTAGAACAGGAGCGCATTATTAAAGCTACGCTACAGATCAAAAAAGGCGTTATTTCGGTTTCCTCTAACTTCACCGTGCCGCTGGCCGATCACAACATTACCATTCCAAAAATTGTGTACCAGAAAATTGCCGAAGAAATTCAGGTAGATCTTAACGCCGTACTGCAACCGCAATCTTAAACTTCCCGATGCCGGTTTTTCGCCTGTTTCTGCTGTTTTTTTTACTCCGGTCGCTTGCGGTTTCGGGGCAGGAACTGCATTTCAATACGCGCACGTTTGAACACAACAACGAACCGCTGAAAGTAAAAAAGCTGTATCAGGATGCAGCCGGATTTGTGTGGCTGGGCACCGCGCAGGGGCTTTTTCAATACGATGGCTTTGAAACCAAACCGGTATTCCCGGAAAATTCAGGTCAGGCCATTCCTCCGGTTTCTGCGCTTTTCCAGGACAAGCATAAACGCCTTTGGGTGGGCTGCGAAAACGGGGAAATTTACCGCCTGCATCAGCAGAAGTTAACGCCCTTTAAACCGCAAAAGCACGCTCCCAAATCGGCGGTTTTAGCCATGCAGGAAGACGCGAACGGTTTTATCTGGCTGGCCACTTACGGCGATGGTTTGTACTGCTGGAAACAAAAGTTACTTTCCCGGTTCAATACCCAGACCGGTCTACCGGACGATTACGTGTACGCGCTCACAGCCGACCAAAAAGGAAATATCTGGGCCGGAACCGACCGGGGAATTGCTATCTGTAATTTCAGCACCGCTAAAAAACAGGTTTCTAAAATTGGTACCGCACAAGGCCTGCCCGATAATATTGTAACAGCGCTGGCCATTTGTCCGGGGAAGAAAACGATCTGGGCCGGCACGTATTCGGGTGGTTTTTGCCAGATAGATGCCGAAACCCGGAACGTAACGAAGTTAAAGATAGCGGAAAACTGGCCATACAGCGTGATCTCGGCCATTTTACCTACCACGGCCAGCGCCGCCCTGATCGCCACCCATAACCACGGCCTATTCGAATTTGATGGGGCGGAGCCGGAAAAAATGGTATGGGTGGAAGGCGAAAAACCGGCCGGCTTTAAAATTTCTGACCTGCTTTACGATGCGGAAGGTTCGGTTTGGGTAGCGGGTAATACTTCCGGAATCCGGCTGGCAAAACCAGCGCTGCGCTTTCTCAAATTCCCGGAAAAGCAAACGGCGGCAGGCGTGCTGGCAGTGCTGCCCGATAAAAAAGGCAATATCTGGTTCAGTACCGACGAAGGTCTTTTCTGCGCCCGGAAACAAAACCACGGTTTCAATATAGAACCCGCGTTTTCGGGCTTGCCCTTTCAGGAATTTAAGGTGATCAGTCTGTACGAAGATGCGCAGCAGTTTTTGTGGGTAGGCACCTTTGGCGGCGGCGTTTTCAGAATAGATCCGGAAACCGGAAAAGCCACTCAGTTCACCGAAAAGAACGGGCTGGTAAACGACAACGTGCTTTCCATTGCCGGTTCCGGAAACGAGATCTGGCTGGCAACCCTGGGTGGGGCCTCGCGGTGTAAACTTAAAAACAACCCCGAAGCCTCCCTCCAGTTCCAGAACTATAACCAGCACGACGGCATCGGGTTCAATTACATTTACCAGGTTTTTATAGACAGCAAAAAGCGCGTGTGGTTTGCCACCGACGGAAAGGGTTTAACCAAATTAGAGCACGGCCGCTTCACCAATTATGCCGAAAAAGAAGGCCTAACTTCCCGCACCGTTTATTCCCTGGCCGAAACCCGGGACGGAAACTTATGGGTAAGCACGCCCAAAAGCGGCTTGTTCCGGTTCGATAACCAGCGATTTGTAAATTTCAGTACGCCGGAAGGTTTGCGCGACCTCAACATAAACGCCTTACAAACCGATAATTTCGGCAATTTGCTGGTGCTGCACCAGAAAGGCCTCGATATTTTAGATCCGGAAACCGGGAAAATGCGCAGCCTGGGTTCGGAAAGCGGGTTGCAGCAAATGGGGCAGGACCTGAACACCATGGCCAAAGCAGCCGACGGAACGGTATGGTTTGGGGCGCAAAAAGTGCTGGTGGCTTATAAACCGGTTAAGGCGCAGGTGGCGGATCAGCCTAAGACCAACATTACCAGCGTGCAGCTTTTTTTGAAACCGGTTTCTGCTATTTCCAATACTGCCTTTGCGCACGACGAAAACCACATTTCCTTTGAGTATGCCGGGCTTTGGTTTCAGCAGCCGGAAGAAGTAAGTTACCGCTTAAAGCTGGAAGGCTACGACCGCGAATGGACAGTTTCGAATAACCGCAGCATCACGTATCCTAAACTGCCACCCGGAAGTTATACTTTTAAAGTCAGCGCTTCGGCCACCGGCAACTTTGAAAATGCGCCGGTGCAAACGTATCCGTTTCAGGTGCAGCGGCCTTTCTGGAATACGGCCTGGTTTTATTTGCTCAGTTTTGCGGCGGGCGGCGGTTTGCTGTTCGGTTTTATTAAAAGCCGCGAAAAACGCCTGAAAAAAGCCGAGCGCCTGGAAAAAGATAAAGTTACGTTCCAGTTCGAAACACTTAAAAACCAGGTAAATCCTCATTTTCTGTTCAACAGTTTTAACACGCTCATCGGCATTATTGAAGACGACCGGGAAGCGGCGGTGGAATACGTGGAAAAGCTTTCCGATTTCTTTCGTAACATTCTGGTATACCGCGAAAAAGATACCATTACGCTGGCCGAAGAACTGGAGCTGGTGCAACATTATTACTTTTTACAACAAAAACGCTACGGTTCTAATCTGGCTTTAGAGATCATTGTTTCTGCGAACGAACGCGAATTACTTATTGCGCCGCTAACCCTGCAGCTGCTCGTTGAAAATGCCATCAAACACAACGTGGTTTCCCGCAGTAAGCCGTTAACCGTGCAACTCTTTACCGAAGCGGGCGATTACCTGGTGGTGCGCAATACCCTGCAGAAGAAAAAAATGCCTGAACAATCCACCGGTATCGGGCTGGCGAATATATGTAAGCGCTATGCCATTTTAACCCGAAAACCGGTACAGATCATAGAAAACGCTATGGTTTTTGAAGTGAAAATTCCCTTAATTTCCGCAGTATGAAGGTATTCCTGATAGAAGATGAAGAAGTGGCGGCAGCCCGTATGGAGAAACTTTTACGCCAGCTCGACCCCGATCTGCACATTGCCGGCGTGGCCGACAGCATTGAAAGTTCGGTGGACTGGCTGCGGCAAAACCCGGCGCCGGACCTTATTTTTTCGGATATTCATTTAGCTGACGGCTCGAGCTTCGAGATTTTTAAGGAAGTGGAAGTTACCGCGCCGGTTATTTTTACCACCGCCTTCGACCAGTATGCGCTCGATGCTTTTAAAGTGAACAGCATCGATTATTTGCTCAAACCGGTAAAGCTGGCGGAGCTGGAAAAAAGCCTGGATAAATGGAAGAAACTGCGTTCGCATAACTCCAATCCGGTAATTGATTACCAACAGCTTTTGCAGGCTTTAAAACCAACTCAACAGCATTTCCAGAAACGCCTGGTGATCCGCTACGGCCCGCATATAAAAACCGTGGAAGTAGCCGACGTGGCTTATTTTTTCACCCAGGAAAAAGTGACCTTCCTGTGCACCTTCGAAGGAAAAAAACTGCCCGTAGATTCTACGCTCGATGAACAGGAAAAAGAACTTGATCCATCCGTGTTTTTCCGCATCAACCGCCAGTTCATCATCAACGTGCGCGCCATCGGCAACATGATCAGCTATTCCAAATCACGCGTGAAAATCGAGCTCAACCCGGCCTCCGATATCGAAACCATTGTCAGCACTGAACGCTCCGCCACGTTTAAGAACTGGCTTACCGGAAAGTAAGAATTGTTAATTGTTGATTGATTTTTTTAAGCACTGTCATCCTGAAAAAGAGTTAGCGCGAATGTCCGAAACCCGCAAACATTGATTAGAAGAGGCTTGAATCTGTATAACTGCAACGCTAACGCAGCTTAATAAAAAAGATAAACGCATCCGTTGAGAATAAATAAATCAACAATCAATAATCAACAATCAATAAAGCCGGTTCAGTTGCCACTTTTTCCCGTTCGGCGAAATTTGTTTTTTTCAGGTGATAATAGCCGCTTATTTAGCCGTAGAAATCACCAGAACAGGTTTCCGAATGATGATGGATGAATCCCAATTTCCGGCGGCTGAGAGAATGAGCGGCCGCCGGATTTTGGCCGGTTTATGATCGGAAAAATGAGTAAATTAGAACTGGCAAAAACTGAATCTGCAAACTGCCCGATGAAAGGAATTTTACTGCGATATACCCGTTTTACCTGCTTGCTTTGGCTTGGCTTTTTACTGGCCTGTAAACATGAAATCCCCGTACAGCCGGCGCCGGAAAATCCCGGAAATCCGGGCGGCAATAACCCGATAGATACCGGGCAGCCCTGCGATCCGAACACCGTTTATTTTCAGCGCGACGTATTGCCCATTCTGCTTTCGAATTGTACCATGAGCGGCTGCCATAATGCAACGGACCGGGAAGATGACGTAGTGCTGGATAATTATGCGAACGTAATGGCCACGGCCGATGTAAGACCCGGAAATGCCAGCGGCAGCGATCTGTTTGAAGTGCTGGTAGAAGATGATGAAGACAAGCGTATGCCGTACGGAATGAATAAGCTTCCGGCGGCCCAGATCGCAATTATTCAAACCTGGATAAACCAGGGCGCTAAGAACGAAATTTGTGGCACGAATGCCTGCGATACTGCTTCAGTTACCTATTCGGCCGTGATAAAACCGCTGGTTCAGACCAATTGCTCCGGCTGCCACAACAATAGCTTGGCTTCAGGCGGTTATAATTTCAGTACGCACAGCGGACTGGCCGTGGCCGCCAACAATGGCAAACTGGTAGGCGCGGTTTCACACGCTGCCGGTTTTAAACCAATGCCGCAAGGCGGAAAACTAACCGATTGCCAGATCGCGCAGATCAGAAAATGGGTGAGCTTAGGCGCACTTAATAATTAAAAGAACTTCATGAAAAAATATATTCTGGGCTTGCTGCTAAGCGGAACGTGCCTTTTTTCGGGCTGCTATTACGACGTGGAAAGTGAACTCTACCCCAAAGATCCGAACCAAACCTGCGACACCCTGAACGTGGGGTACCAGGCGCGCATCGAGCCGATCATAAAAAGCAATTGCGTAGCCTGCCACACCGGCAGCGGCGCGGGCGGTAACGTGAGTCTGGATTCTTACCAGGGCGTAAGGGATGCCACAATCAACCGGAATTTGTACGGTGCGGTGTCGCATACATCGAATAAACCCATGCCGCAGGGCGGAAACAAACTGCCCGACTGCGATATTAACGCCATAAAAAAGTGGATCGATAATGGTCATCCGCAATAAGCTGAAGAACAAAATGAAAAAGAAATATTATCTGATCGCGGCAGTCTTGCTCCTGATGCTGGTTGCATTCGGGGCTTACTACCAGTACAATAAGCCAGCCCGCAATCTGGCCAATGAATCAGCCGATCTGAGTTTACCGGCAACGGAACTTTACCGCCAATTTTCTGAAAATGAAGCGGGTGCCAATCAGCAGTATTTAGACAAGGTGATTCAGGTGAAAGGCGTTCTGCAGAACGTAAGCCGCGGCAACGATGGCTCCCTGAACCTGACCCTGGACACCGGCAGCCCGATGGGCGGCGTAACCTGCGAAATACCGGGCACGAATATTCCCGAAGGACTGAGTCTGAAAACCGGCCGCGAAATGACCGTGAAAGGGCAGTGTACCGGATTTTTAATGGATGTGGTGCTGGTAAAGTGCGTAGTTGTGCAGTAAGTTGTAAAGCTTCAAACCATACCGTTTTATTTAATTTCACTTAAATTTTACCAAAATGAGATCTACTTTTTTAACCTTGCTTTTCAGTGGCGTGCTGGCCATTTCCAGTGCTTTCGCCCAGGATAAATATTTTACCAAAAACGGCCAGGTTTCCTTCTTTTCCAGCACGCCCATGGAAAACATTGAAGCCAGCAACAACAATGCAACCAGCGTGATAGATGCGAAAACCGGTAAAATGGAATTTGCCATTCTCATGAAAGCCTTCAAGTTTGAAAAAGCCCTGATGGAAGAGCATTTTAACGAAAACTACGTGGAGTCGGGCAAGTATCCGAAAGCCACTTTTGCCGGCAACATTACCAATCTGAGCGGGGTAGATTTCAGCAAGAACGGCACTTACAAAGTGAACGTGAAAGGTAAAATGACCATTCACGGCGTAACCAAAGACGTGGAAGCGCCGGGCACCATTACCGTAGAAAACGGCAAAGTGAAAGCCAATTCGGTTTTTAATGTGGCGCCGGAAGATTATAAGATCGAGATCCCGAAACTGGTGCGCGAGAAAATTGCGAAAGAAATTAAAGTAACCGTAAATATGGATTACCAGGCCCTGAAAAGCTAACCGCCCCTATGAAGAGCTTCCGGAAATTCTTTTTGCTTGCCCTTACTTTTTTTGCCGTTTTGCCTACTGTTTTTGCGCAGGACGATCTGCTTTCATTAATTGAAGACGATAAACCGACTACCGAGTTTGCCAAAGCCAGCTTTAAAACCACGCGCGTGATCAACAGTCAGTCGCTGGAAAATACCGCGTCCGGCGTGCTCGATATGAAAATTTCGCACCGTTTCGGCCCTCTTAACGGCGGCGCTTATGAGCTTTTCGGCTTAGATGCAGCTACCATCCGGATCGGCCTGGATTACGGCATTTCGAAGCATTTAATGGTAGGCGTGGGCCGGAGCTCGGTGCAGAAAACCTACGATGGCTTCCTGAAAATGAAACTGTTGCGGCAAAGCAGCGGCGCCCGGAGCATGCCTGTTACGGTTATCTGGTTTTCCGGCATGGCTCTGAATTCTTTAAAGTGGCAAAACCCGGAACGCAACAATTATTTCAGTTCGCGTTTGGCTTACACGCATCAGCTTATTTTCGGCCGCAAGTTCTCCGAAGGCTTTACGCTGCAGTTTATGCCAACCTTGGTGCACCGCAACTTAACGGCAACTGACGCCGAAAAGCACGATGTAATTGCCATTGGTGTAGCCGGTCGCCAGAAATTAACCCGCCGCTTGGCCATAAACGCCGAATATTATTATGTACTGCCCGACCAGATTGCTGAAAATATGCGCAATTCCCTGGCCATTGGTTTTGATATTGAGACTGGCGGGCACGTTTTTCAGCTGCATTTTACCAACTCCACCGCCATGGTAGAAAAAGGTTTTATTACCGAAACCGACGGGAATTGGTTTGATGGCGATATTCGTTTCGGCTTTAATATTTCCCGCGTTTTTACCATTAAGCAAAGCAACAAAGATTAGTTTTAGTGCAAAAAACGCTATGGTTTTGAGCCAAAAAACTAAAATGCCTGACCAAGAAATTGGTCAGGCATTTTTAGTTTTTTGGGTTTCAGATTTTCTCCGCAAAAGCCAGCACATGTCCATCCGGATCAGCAACGTAACCAACGGTATGTCCCCAATCACGCGGCTGCATCGCGCTGATCATTTTACCGCCATTTCGCGCCGCACGTTCACAAACTTCAGCAGCATTTTCCTGGAACAAATAAAGTTCGCAACGCGGAATGCCGTTTCCGGAAGCAGGGTGGGGAAGGCGCTCGCCCAAAATTTTTGCTATTCCGTTTTCGGGCATCAAACCAAGTTTGCAGGTTTCGCTCAGGTCAAATTCCGTCATGCCGGACACATCTAAGGACGGCGTTTTTTGTAGCACATTCGTGTAAAATGCTTTGCTGCGGTTTTGGTCAGAAACGTAAAGAATAAATTCTATCATGAGTAAGGCCGGAGTTTTAAGAACTGAAAAGATAGCGTTTTTTGCTTTCTGCTCTTCATTTTTCGTGCACAACGGTAGCCCAGAAACCAAGCCCGGCCGGTACTTCAAACCAATTGCCATGGCTGGTTTTACGGCCGTAACTATCGGAATTAAAGAAACCGGCACTGAAATATAATCCGCGTTGCCCGTAATCTTTTATCCATTCCAGAGTGAGCAGGCAATCGGAATCAATGTAAATATTTTTGTCGGAGAGATCCAGGGTAAGGGTACCGAAATCGCCACTGAAATCCGTATAAAGCGGTTCTTTCAATAGGTTTTCGCCGATCTTTCCATCTTTAAAAGCATACATATTCACCCTGAAAAATACGTTATTATAGCTGTTATTAGCAATGTTGAAGTTTACGTTTTCTACCTTGCCGGGCTTTTTCTTATTGTAGCGCAAAACCGTTCCCACTTCCGAACCCAGATCGTTTGACGTAAAACCCGCCGACATAAACTTCGAATCGGTGGTGTTGCCGGCCGTGATCGTTTTGGTTTTGCGCGGTTTAATAACTACTTCCTGCAAATTGCGGGTTTGAGGCTGCAGCAAAATAGTGCCGTTTCCCTGCGTTAGTTTACTTTCAAAATCAGGCACCGAAAACAAACGGCTTTCATAACCCAGCATCGAAACTTTCAGTGTATCGCCGGAACGGGCTTTTTCGGTGTTCAAAACAAAATTACCATGTTCGTTTGCTACCGTTCCGGCATCGCGGTGCAGAATGCCAATGCTGGCAAATTCAACGGGTTGCTTCGTTTGCGCATCCAGAATCCGGCCTTGTAAGGTTTGGGCTTGTAACGAAAGCGAGTAAAATAAGGCAACCAGAAAGGTAGGAAACAGCTTTTTCATAAACTGGGAATTTTAATGATCATGGGCTTTGCAGAGAAGATGCCGTTTTTACCAGTTTGGTTGTATGAAGCAGGAAAGATTGTTTGAAACGCTATCGTTTTGACGAGTAAAAGTAGAAACGTTCAATCTGGACGTTTCTGTTAATGTTTAATGTCTGATAATGGCCGGAATAACAATTAAAGTTAACGTAGCTGAAACCACAACGCCAATGCCAAAATTCGTCCAGACTTGTTCCTGTTTTTTCTTGTGGGCTCTTTCGCCGTAGCCATTTACATAAGCTCGTTGCGAAAAGAGTATTTCCGATGGATAATTCAGATTATTTTTAGTAGGTCTGCAACTTGAAGTACTAATAGCTACGACCAGGCCAGCCGGTGGAAAAAGTAGTGTGGAAATGAACGTACCCGTAGCTGCTCCTTTATAAGCCTGGTAATATTTTTTCGCATCCAGCCGGCCAAGCTTCTGTAGGCTGTCGGGAGAAATATTTTTCGATTTTAAGGCTCTGATCGCCTCTTCTTTTTCAATGTTTTTTGCCCCATAAACAACCTTCGAACCATTCGCATATTTTATCATAAAGATCTCGGCTTTTGGAATGGTAAAAACCGAATCGCTACGTTCATACATAATGGCTGTTTGGGTTACTTCCTTAATTCTTACAACTATATCGCGGCCGGTTTTGGTCGTGATCAGGTCCTGCGAAAAGGCTTCCGGAAGTAGAAAGAGCAAACAGAAAAATAAGAATAAACGGATTTTCATGAGCAGGGAATAGAAAAAATTACTGCTGGTTGGCCGACAGGATAATAAAGTTTAGCACTACCAGCGAACCAAAACCAATCCCGAAGTTTTTCCAGACTTTGCCGGATTTTATTTTTTTAGCTTTCTGCTCGTAGCCCTTCGCATATTCGCGCTGCGAGAACATAGCGGCATCCGGATAATCTAAATTGTTGCGTGAAGGCGGCGTAACCGAAGTGCCAATTGCCGTGACGAGGCCGGCTGGCATAAACAAAATTGTAGTCAGTAAAGTGGCGGTGCCGGCGCCCTTGTAACCTTTATAATACAAATTCGCATCGTTGCGTCCTTTTAGGAGCAGGTTTTCGCCGGTTGCTTTATCTGCAACCGGCGCCGGCGCATTTACCCGGGCCGGCGCCGAAACGGCCGGCAGTTGCTGTAATTCGTTTGCCGGATTGTTTTCCTGAAAAACCTCCTTGGTGCCGTTTTCATACCGGATCATAAAAATGGAAGTTACCGGCAGCACTACCATTACGTCTGGCAATTCTTTGCGGGTATAACGTACTTCCGTAGCCGAAATTTCCTTTACTTTCCCCTGGATCTCGTCGCCGTTCCGCTTAATAATAGTGTCCTGGCAAAAAGCTTGCTGAAGAAACAGGACTGCAAAGCATAAAATAGCAAGAAGCTTTTTCATATTAAATAAAGTTTAAAGAGTCCTTAACCGCTCAGAAAGTTGTGACTGGGGTCTGAAAAACTGGATGAAATTTGCAGAAAGGTATTTGTTGCAAAATAACAACGAAAGTTTGTGTTATCAAATTTTCGTTGTTGAAAATAAGTACCAATGCTGATTTTTATTTTTGCGGCAATCCGCAGGCAGAACTGTAAAAGTTTAAGGCAAAAAAACGCTATGGTTTTAACCACCAAAACTATGGCTAACCATTATTGCCGCGATACATAGAGAATAGCAAGGCCCAAAGCCGTCCCAAAACCTGCCCCGAAATTGCTCCACACTTTCTTTGATTTTATTTTCCGGGCGTTGCCGTGGTAGCCCCGCACATATTCCGGGTTTTTGCCCAGGCTCGCATCCGGATAAGTAAAATTGCGGGCTTTGGGTGGGGTAGAGGCTGTGGAAATGGCGGTTACCATTCCTGCCGGCCAGAAAAGAAAAGAAGAAATAAAGGTATATGTTCCGGCTTCTTTATACCCTTTATAGTAAATACTGGCGTCGGCTTTACCCAGCGTATAAAGTTCTTTTAAGGTAAGCGTGTCGGCCCGGTTGAATGCGTTCGTTGCCGGTTTCCCGGAAGCGGTCAGCGGAAAATTTGCTTTCGGTTCGGGAGAAGGTTCCGGTAAAACCGGGTTTAGAAATAACTGCGAACCGTTTTCGTATTTTATCAGGTGTATATCCGTTTTAGCCATGGAATAAACCGCCGTTGTATTATCCGTCTTTTTATACCGGATAGTTTGTTCCGTTTCGCTTTCAATTTTCGCATGAAAGGCAATTCCCCTGATGGTAGTAATTACGTCCTGGCCAAATGAGCAGGAAACTTGCAGTAAGAACAGGAAAAGACTCAGAAAAAAAGACTTCATTGTTTGGTAGTAGGAATCAGGCCGGGACCAAGCGTTAATAAAGAAAAAGTTCGTTAATTATCGTTTCAAAGATAACATTTGTTGATTGTTTTAAAACCATAGTTGAATAAATTTGGAGTAGAGGTAACAAAAAAGCCTTCCTCATTGCTGAGGAAGGCTTTTAAAACGGTATGCTTTTCAGCTTAAAAACTAAGCGTTTACGCTTTCAATTACTTCTTTTACTTTCTGAGCAGCATCTTTCAGCAACACGGCAGAAGAAACTTTCAGACCAGATTCGTCGATGATACGCGCGCCTTCTTCGGCATTGGTACCCTGCAGACGAACAATGATCGGAACTTCAATGTTGCCGATGTTTTTGTAAGCTTCAACCACACCGTTAGCAACGCGGTCGCAACGCACAATACCACCGAAAATGTTGATCAGGATCGCTTTCACGTTCGGATCTTTCAGGATAATGCGGAAACCAGCTTCTACGGTCTTCGCGTTTGCTCCACCCCCTACGTCCAGGAAGTTAGCCGGCTCGCCGCCCGAAAGTTTGATGATATCCATGGTAGCCATAGCAAGGCCAGCGCCGTTCACCATGCAACCCACGTTTCCGTCCAGTTTTACATAGTTCAGGTTATGCTCGCCCGCTTCCACTTCCAAAGGATCTTCTTCGGTAATATCGCGCAGGTCAGCCAGGTCTTTGTGGCGGTACAGAGCGTTATCGTCTAAGTCAACTTTAGCGTCTACGGCTAAAATTTTATTGTCAGAAGTTTTCAGAACCGGGTTGATTTCGAACATCGAAGAATCGGTTTCTACATAAGCTTTGTAAAGCGCCGTGATGAATTTCACCATTTCTTTAAAAGCCTCGCCTTCCAGACCAAAGTTGAAAGCAATTTTGCGCGCCTGAAAACCCTGTAAACCAACTACCGGGCTGATATATTCTTTAAAGATCTTATCCGGCGTGTGCTCAGCAACCTCTTCAATATCCATACCGCCTTCGGTAGAATACATGATCACGTTCTGGCCCGTAGCCCGGTCTAATAAAATAGAAACGTAGAATTCTTTGGTTTCAGAAACACCCGGATAGTAAACATCCTGCGCTACGAGTACTTTATGTACATTTTTGCCTTCAGGGCCGGTCTGGTGCGTTACCAGATTCATGCCAATGATCTGGCCGGCAATTTCTTTTACCTGCTCCAGGTTTTTAGCCAGCTTTACCCCGCCGCCTTTACCGCGTCCACCTGCGTGGATCTGCGCTTTAATTACGTGCCAGCCGGTGCCGGTTTCTTCAGTTAAACGTTTAGCCGCTTCTACAGCTTCTTCAGCTGTGCTGGCAACAATGCCTTCCTGAATCCGAACGCCGTAGCGCTTCAGAATTTCTTTTCCCTGATATTCGTGTATGTTCATGAGTACAGTTTAATGGTCGCACGAAAGTAAGGCTTTCCGGTTTTATTTTCAAATTCCGCAGCTTTTTTAATTCCGAAACTGCTATTTATTGTGTGAACTTATTTAAATTATTGCAGCAATTAAGATATTGGTTCAATATTAGAGTTTGTTAACCATATTTAATATTGCCTATTGCCGAAATCCCTTAAATTTGCATTATTATAAAGAGTACCTTATGTTTAAACAAAAATATTTTTCTGCCGGCCTGATAAAAAAACTGATCCTCGCTTTGGTTTTTTGTGGCAGCATTCTGCCGGCCAACGCAACCTTGCCGGCTAAAAAAGTGCAAAATGGAAAAACGTTATTGCTGCAAGGCCAGAAACTAATTCATAGGTTGGCAGCCGATAGTGCATATTTGGCTTTTTCCGATGCCGCCAACTTGCTTAAAGATAAATCGCCTTCAGATTATATGCAGGCCCGGATTGGACAGGCAAGTGCCCTGCTGCAAATGAAAGCTACCTTTACCTGTTATCAGCAAATGCAGGAAGATGAACAGTATTTAAAGCAGCATATCAAGCCGACCGACGAAGCTTATAGCCAGTTTTACCGGCTCAAGGGTGAATTGCACTTTAGTAACCGCGAAGTAGAAAATGCGCTTGCCGCCTGGTACCAAGCCCGCCGATTAACAGTTAAAAAATACGGTAAGAACAGCCTGCAGGCCGTTCGGGTATATACTGATCTGAGTAAATGTTACTTCGCCGGCGGCCGCAAAGATTCTTCTTTCATGTATATCTCCAAAGCGCTTCAGATTGTTAACCAGCAGCCGGAGCCTTTAAAAACAGAGGTTGCCCCAATTGTTTATGCACTTTACGGCATGCATTTCAGAAGCTTTAAATTTGAAGAAAAAAGCAGAATCAGACAAGAAGTAATCCATAAAGGAAAGAAATACCCCACAAATTCCCATGTTAATTTAGCCTATCAGGACAGTGCTGAAATGGCTGCTTTAAATCTTTATGGAAAAGAAAATCAATATTTAGCCAAAATCTATACCCATAAAGCGTTTGCGTATAGTGAAATTGTTGGGGTGGAACCTGATCTGAAAAACAAGTGGGAATTAACGAACATGAAGGTGATTCCCTACCTTAAAAAAGGGATTGAAATTTATAAGAAATATAATAACCCGGAAATAGCCTATCTTTTATTATCACTAGGCGGCACTTCTGGCGAGATAACGAAATATAAAGAATCTTCTGTTGCGGAAAACAATTTGCAAGCCCTAAAGGCCTGTTTGCCAGACTATAAGGGGACCAGCCTTTACCAGGTGCCGGTTTTGACGAATATTCAATCTGAAAATCATCTGGGACTGATCCTGGAGCATATCAGCTACTATTTCCTGGGAAAGTATAATATATCAAAAGATTTAAAAGACCTGGAAGCTTTTAATCAGTATGGTCTCAGAAGCCTGGAGTTAGCCGATTACATCCGTAAAAAGAAAGCTATTTATGCCAGCGAGGACGATGCTCCCGCCATCCTTTTTCAAAACTGGAACTATGGCTTGTCTATTGAATCTGCTCACCTGCTTTATGAAAAAACCGGAAACGAAAAATACAAACAGCAGGCTTTCAAGAATATCGAAAAATTAAAGAATGCGAATTTATTGCAGGCTGCGCTTGGCCATCAGCTGGCCAATACCCTGCAAAACTACGATGTGCTGGATAAAAACTACAAACACCTTACCGCAGAAAACTTACGCAAAGAAGAACAAGCGGAGGTTGCCCGCCGGTATGCAAGTCTTCGCCATATAGCTCCGTTTAAAAATTCTAAAGCGCAGCTGGCATTAACCCGCCGGCAAATGCAGCAATTAACCAACGAAGCCAAAGAGAAATATCCGGCGTTTTACCAGGCCAGAATAGAGCAAAACAATGCTTTAAGCCTGGAAGAAGTGCAAAAGCGGTTGCCTGATGATAAAACGGCTAAAATAAGTTACTTCCTGCATGTGAATTACACCTATGACCGGGAAGTTTACATGCTGGTAGTGCAAAAAAAGCGCTCCGACTTTATCCGGATGGAATTGCCGCAGGACTACGAGATCAAGATCGATTCGCTGGTACAGAGCATTACCAATTCCAATCTGCCGGTTTATCGGAAATTAGCTAGCCAGTTTCACGACCTGCTGGTAAAACCAGCCGATAAAGTACTGGGTAAGCAGATTGAAAAACTCATGATCATGCCCGACGGTTACCTGTGGCAGATCCCTTTCGAAACGCTGCTTACCAAACAGGTGGCTACGTCCGATTACCGGAAAATGCCTTATCTGCTTAATAAATATCATATTAGTTATCAGCATTCTTCTACCTTAAACAAGCTTAGCAACGAGTTGGCCCAGGATCAGAATAAAAAGTTTGACAAACCAATTCTGGCCATGGCGCCTTTTGCCGATAAAAGCCTGGCGGGTCAGATCGCTTCCGGAAAAATAAACCTGATGAGTGGCGAAATGACGGCCGGTACCTACGCAAAACTGCCATATACCATAGATCTGCTGCTTAAACTGCAGCAAAGAGTGAAAGGCCTGTTCCTGATCGATAAGGAAGCCACAGAAGAAAATTTTAAAGCCAATGCCGGCAATTTCAGCATCATTCACCTGGCTACACATGCCGAAACCGATATGGCTAACCCGCTGAATTCTAAGTTTCTGATGGCCAAGGGTGACCAGGAAGACGGCGAACTGCACATGAGCGAATTGCTGAACCTGGACATCAGGCCAAATCTGGCCGTGCTGAGTGCCTGCGAAACCGGAAAAGGCATGATCGACAATAAAAACGATGCGATGACAAGCCTGAGCTGGGGATTCTATTATCTGGGCTGCCCGAGTACGCTTTCTACCCTCTGGAAAGTTGATGACCGCCAGACCAGCACGGTACTTTCAAGCTTTTACGATTATCTTTTTGCCGGCAAAACCAAACAGGAAGCGCTGCAGCAAGCCAAAATTGATTTTATTGCCAAAGCCCGTACTTCCGAAGAAGCAAATCCGTTTTACTGGAGCGGCCTGGTGCTGACCGGCGATGAAGGACTGCTGCCGGTAGGCCAAAAGCCATGGTGGCAGCAAACCTGGTTTATTGCCTCTGTAATAGTGCTGGCGGTGGTGGCAGCCTGGCTTTTTTGGAAAAAGCAACGCCAGGCAGATCCGTTAAGCAAGCAATTTGCCTGATCGCCCCATTTCCATTTGTATATTAATTTGAATAAAAAAATCCGCCGCTAAAGCCATCTGGCTTTAGCGGCGGATTTTTTTAAGGTAATCGGAAAAGGTAATCGTAAGTGAAAAACGCTATGGTTTAAGGCTTAAAAACTGTTTTCAAGAATTTCAACGGAAGCTTCTTGGAATGGATGTTCTTCGTTTGCGGCCATTTTTTGGAAAACAGCCTGAGCTTCCTCTTTTTTGCCGGCCTGCCATAGGGCCATGGCGCTGTAATAATCGGCTTTCTGCCGGAAAGCGGAAGCACTTTGTTTCCGGATCGGATCTAAATAATAAAAAGCAGAATCGGAATTTTGTAGTTTCAACCAGAAAATGCCGCGGTAATAAGCCGTGGTATCGGTGGTGTTGGCCGGTAAACTGTTCAGCGCATTTTTAAACTGCCCCTGGCGGTAAAAGTTCATGGCCTGGTTGTAGGCGCTTTTGTTGTTGCTCATCAGTACGGGTAAGCCCGGATCATTTATTAAAGCAGCCTCCCAGTTATTTTCTTTTTTGTTTTGCTGGTTCCACATAAAAATTCCAGCACCAAATATTGCTGCTACCGAAGCGGCAATGCCCAGTTTACGAAAGGCAATGCGCTGGTAAAATGGTAACGAGGTATGCTGCTGAAGTTGGGCTTCGTAGATGGCCATTTGTCCTAAAAGGCGCTCCCGGTGAAAAGTCTTGATACCCGTTTTTAAGGTTTGGTAAAGCTCAAATTCAGCCATCAGGTTATTATCTATAGCCAGGCGCTGCCGGAAATCTGAAGTTTCTTTCGCGGTCATTAGTCCGCCGGCAAAACGCTCAAGATCTTCCAGGTGTGATAGTTCAGGATTCAAAATGGTATCAGTTTGCGGTTAAAAACTAAATTCAGTCAGAAAAAAATAAGCGGCTATTTACCGGGATTTAAAAATGGAGGCGAGTTTACGCATGCAGTTTGCCTTTTTTACTTTCGCTACATTATCGTTTTTATAATTCAGCGCTTGGGCAATGGCAACCATACTCAGTTCCTGAAAATAAAATAACTCCAGTATTTTCTGACAATCGCCGCCAAGTTGCGTTAACGCGGCGTGTACTTTGGCCTGCTGCTCTTTTTCCAGTTCCGGTTCGTTATCGGTTTCTAACATGTTAATATCCGGAAGCTCGTCGAGGTTAGCGTACATAACAGCTTTTTTTTTGTCTCTCAGAATCTTGTATTTCCCGATCGCAAAAAGATAGGTACGCAGGCTGCTGTTCAGAACCGCAAGTTTGCCGTTGGTTACGTTTTCGTAAAAGCTGATGAGTGTAACCTGGAACATATCCCGGGCATCCTCCTGATCTAAAGAAAATTTCCGTTCGGCCCAATCGGTAAAATCACGACGGTAAAGCGTATAGATTTCCTGCAGACAACTTTCGTCGCCGCGCTTTAACCGTTCTATAAAATCGCTGTCGTTTGCCAAGATGGTTGATAGTTGTGAAGTACTGTAGGGATGTTAATGTTTGTTACGATGAGATCTTAAGCAGGTTATGTTGTATTATTTACAATCAGGCCATTGAAAGTTTTTGCGAAATATACTAACCTTTTTTAAAAAGAAAGTATTAACCTGTTATTAAACCGCCACTCCAGCTCCAATGCATTCACTACTAACCTACAAACAATGAAAATATTATATGCCATAACCTTTTGCGCCAAAAACAAACCGGGTGCAGGCTTGTTGCAGAAAATGAAACTGGTCGCTAAAGATCAGGTAGAAGCCGTGAAATTAGCTTCCCAAAAAGCCGAAGTGCTGAATCTGGAAGTAATCCGGGTAGAAGAGCTGGAACGGGTAAAGCAGGAGGCTGTTTCCATGTTTACCGAGCCGGAATTTAAAGAAGAGTTACGGCAATGAATAAATGTTTAAATTTTTGAAAATCAAATACAATGAAAAAGTGGAGAGTGAAATTCTGGCTAAGCCGTCAAAATGTTCAGCAACAGAATCAGTTGAAAGAAGTGGTGATAAAGGTGAACAGGATCTCGGAGATCCGTCCGCAATTGCAGCTTCACTTTCCTCAATGCCAGATCACTTCAGTAGTAGAAACGGCGTAATTTGGGCTAAAGAATCCGGGCAGCGTTTTCCGGCCGATTTTTTTTAGTAAGTTTGCCATCATGACAACGCCGGAGATACTGCTGCAAGCCACTAATATTTTTAAAAACTACGGTACCCTGCCCGTACTAAAAGGCATAGACCTTTCTATTGCCAAAGGCGAAGTAGTATCTATCGTGGGGGCCTCGGGGGCTGGTAAAAGCACCTTGCTGCACATTTTAGGCACCTTAGATGCTCCCGATCAGGGCGAAGTGCATTTCTCCGGACAAGATCTGACCAAAATGAATAACGGCGATCTGGCCCGTTTCCGAAACAAGTACATCGGCTTTATTTTCCAGTTCCATAATTTACTACCCGAATTTACAGCGCTCGAAAATGCCTGTTTACCGGGGTTTCTGGCGGGCCGCCCCGAGAAAGAAGTGAAAGCGCGCGCTACCGAACTGCTGGAAATGCTGCATTTAGGCCACCGGCTGGAACATAAACCTTCCGAAATGTCGGGCGGGGAACAGCAGCGTACGGCCGTAGCCCGCGCCCTTATCAATTCGCCAGAGATCATCTTTGCTGATGAACCCAGCGGTAACCTTGATTCCAAGAACGCCAATGAACTGCACGAGATCTTTTTCCGTCTGCGCAACGAACTCAACCAAACGTTTGTAGTGGTAACCCACAACGCCGAATTAGCCGGCATGGCCGACCGCAAACTGGTAATGAAAGATGGCCACATGGTGGCGTAATTGCTGATTGCTAATTGTTGATTGCGGATTGATTTTTAGTAATTGTAACCATTTTCCATTTCTACAAACTTTCCCATTTCTACCAACGCGTCACCTTAACCTTGGTCTGTGGCTCACCGACCAAAGCAATCCTGTTTCGGGTTCAGCAAAACAAATGGTTTTAGTGCCTGAAAACTAACGGTTTATCGGTTATTCATTTCCTTTAATGGCGCTGATTTCTGACTTTGTATACTTTCCTACAGCTTAGATAGCGTATTCCCTTTTTCACACTTTTTCAGCCCGAATCCCTGGCGTTTTTCATTGCTTTGTTAATTGTTGTTAAGCGGCTGTAGGTCAATGCTTTAGTAGAAACTAAAATTTTTCTCAATGTACTTGTAACTGCCTGATTATCAGACGGATTAATTGCTTAAAAAAGCTGTAAATTTTGCACTTTTCAGTATGCCTTTCTGTTAAGAAGTAACAAACAGAAAAAGCAAAATGAATCAGGAAATGAGAGAAGATAAAATGGTAAAAAAAGCGAAGGTAGAAAGTTATGACATTTCCCGTTCGGACGAAACCATGCATTTGGCTGTTGATTTAGCCAAGTTTATAAAAGAAAATAAATTATATCAGAATATCCAGGGTAAAGAATTCGTGAATGTGGAAGGCTGGCAATATGCCGGTTCACGTTTGGGGATTTTCCCGGTAGTGGAGCACGTTACTAACATGAGCAACGAGGCCGAAATGAAATACGAAGCCAAAGTTACCTTGCTGAACGTGCGTAACGGGCAAACGGTAGGCGCAGGTTTTGCCATTTGCTCGAACAAAGAGAACGGCAAGAAATATTACCAGGAATTTGCCATTGCGTCTATGGCGCAAACGCGGGCCATTGGTAAAGCGTACCGTAATATCCTGGCCTGGATCATCCGGGCGGCGGGTTACGAACCAACGCCAGCCGAGGAAATGGATTATACCGGTGCTCCTGAAGTAAAAGCAGTAGCGCAACCAACGCTGAAAGCTGAAAAAACGGCTCCGAAAGTTGCCGCGCAGGCAGAACCGGTTACCATGAAAGCAAGCCCGGCAGAAGCCGCGCCGGCCAAACCGGAAGCACCAGCGGCAACCATAGAAGAACCGGTAATGAAATACGCTACCGCCAAGCAGAAAGAAGAAATTATCCGCCTGCTGAACAATGTAGTAATTACGCGTCAGGAGAAAACCAAAATGCTCCTAAACATCAACAAACTGGACGAAGATCGGGCTGCACAGTCTATTCAGAAACTCCGGAAAGTGATTGAAGCCCGCGAAGCACAAAATAATGCCAGCGCCGCTTAATTTTAATTGCTTCCTTTAAAAACAGCGCAGGGCGAAAGTTCTGCGCTGTTTTTTTCCTTCTTTCTTTATAATCAATAAAATTCCATCTCAAAAACGGTAGGGTTTTACGCTTCAAAACTGCCAATAAATCTTCCAGGTTTCCGAGACCTGGAAGATTTATTATTTTCAATAACGCTATCCTTTTCGCCCTAAAAACTCTGCGTCCGAATTCCTGCTATAATTGGTAGTTTTAATTCGTAGTTTTGAAGCCTCAAATCATAGCGTTTTCCTTTGCCTGACATTCACCAGATCTTAAAGCAATATTGGGGTTACGACCAGTTCCGGCCGTTGCAGGAAGATATTATTCAGGCTGCTTTAGCCGGAAAAGATACGCTGGCTCTGCTGCCCACCGGCGGCGGAAAATCCATTTGCTTTCAGGTACCGGCCCTGGCTATGGATGGAATTTGCCTGGTCATTTCACCGTTAATCGCGCTGATGAAAGACCAGGTAATGCAGTTGCAGAAACGCGGTATTGCGGCGGTGGCCATTCATGCGGGCTTGAACAAACGGGAAATTGATATTGCGCTGGATAACTGCGTGTACGGCGCTGTGAAATTCCTGTACCTTTCGCCGGAACGTTTGCAAACCGATATTTTCCGGGAACGGGTAAAGAAAATGAACGTTTGTTTGTTGGCCGTAGACGAAGCGCACTGTATTTCACAATGGGGTTATGATTTTCGGCCGCCGTATCTGCAAATTGCCGAATTGCGGGACGTTCTGCCCGAAATTCCCATTCTGGCCCTTACGGCAACCGCTACCGAAACGGTTAAAAAAGACATTCAGGAAAAGCTGGCCTTTAAGCAGGAAAACGTTTTTCAAAGCAGTTTTGCGCGTGCCAATCTTTCTTATTCCGCCCAACCGGCCGAAGATAAAATAAACCGCCTTTCGGAAGTGTTGAAAAGCGTGCCCGGAACGGCCATTGTGTACGTACGCAGCCGCAAACGCACCGTAGAAATTGCCAACGAGTTGCTGCGACGCGGTTTTAAGGCAGCCCCTTATCACGCCGGACTTTCCTTTGAACAACGCAACCAAACGCAAACTGCCTGGCTCGAAAACCGGGTGCAGGTAATGGTGGCTACCAATGCTTTCGGAATGGGAATTGATAAACCGGATGTGCGTTTGGTGGTGCACATCGATCTGCCCGATACTCTGGAAGCGTATTACCAGGAAGCCGGCCGCGCCGGCAGAGACGGGCGTTATGCGTATGCGGTGGTTTTGTTTGCGCCGAATGATCTGCTGGAAGTGCGGGAAAAAATTGAAGAAGCGCATCCGCCAATAGAAGTGTTGCGCAAAACCTATCAGGCGCTGGCTAATTTTTACCAGATCGCCGTAGGCAGCGGGGAATTTGTGAGCTTCGATTTTAACCTGGAAGAGCTGGTTAAAACCTACAAACTCAACCCGCTGGAAACGCACCACAGCCTGAAAAAACTGGAAACGGAAGGCTTTCTGCAACTCAACGATGCGTATTTTTCGCCTTCCAAGGTATACGTACCAGCCGGTAAAGAAGAACTTTACAAATTTCAGGTAGCCAACCGCGATCTGGACCCCTTGCTGAAACTGCTGTTAAGAATGTACGGCGGCGAACTGTTTACCAATTTTGTGAAAATTTCGGAGCGCAGCCTTTCTCAGGCGCTGAAAGTTCCGCAACCGCAGATCGTAAAGATGTTGCAATTCCTGCACAAAGCCGGCGTAATTGTGTACGAACCGCCGCACGACAAACCGCAGGTTATTTTTACCACACCCCGCTACGATGCTGCCACCATGCCGCTAAACCAGAAAAAACTGCAGGATTTCCGCAAACTGGCTCTGGAAAAAGCTGATGCAGTAGTGCGTTACGTGCAAACCGCAAACCGCTGCCGCACCCAAATGCTGCTCGAATATTTCGGCGAAATTACCGATGAAAGTTGCCGCATCTGTGATTATTGTCTGCAGCAAAAGAAGCTCCGGAAACAACAGCAGGAAATGGCGGAAATTGAAAAGCAGATTCTGGAATTACTAAAAGATGAACCGCTTTTGCCTAAAATACTGGTCGGGAATTTCCCCTCCAAACACCGCGAAACGGCCGGAGTTTTACTCCGCGAAATGATAGACTCAGGGAAACTGAAATACCTTGAAAGCGGAGAGTTAACGGTTAGAAAATAAATGACTTACGCGTAAAGACGTAACTGGCGCAAGTGTTCAGCGAAGCGCCATTTGTGACTAAAACATGCTGGCTAGTCTTCATACTTGCGTGAATACTACAACTTAAAAAAAATCAGAAAGGAAGTCACGTAAGTCTGAAGACTTTCTGAAATGTATCAGGCACAAGTGATACTTCGCTTAACGGTTGCGCCCGATAAAAAAAAGCCCTGCCAGGTCCGGCAGGGCTTTCAAAAAATGCTATACTTTTCGGCGTAAAAACTACACCGTTTGAGTCTCCAAAGCGTGTACGCCCGGCAAGGTTTTGCCTTCCATGTATTCTAATAAAGCGCCGCCACCGGTAGAAACGTAAGAAACCTGGTCGCCGTAGTTAAATAAGTTTACTGCAGCCGCAGAATCGCCGCCGCCAATTAAAGAGAAAGCGCCGTTTCTGGTTGCATCAACTACGGCATCGGCTACCGCTTTGGTACCCAACGAGAAATTCGGCATTTCGAAAACGCCCATCGGGCCGTTCCACAGAATCGTTTTGGAGTTGCGGATCACGGTTTCAAAAGCTTCGCGGGCTTCCGGCCCTATATCCAGGCCCATCCAGTTAACCGGAATATGGTGGTTATCCGCCAGGTCTACGTTGGCATCGTTGCTGAATGCATCGGCAATTACTGAATCCTGCGGCAACAATAAATTCACGCCTTTTTCTTTTGCTTTTTGAATTAAAGTTAAAGCCAGGTCCATTTTATCGGCTTCCAGCAGCGAGTTTCCAATGTCGCCACCCTGCGCTTTGGCAAAGGTATAAGCCATGCCGCCGCCAATAATGAGGTTATCTACTTTGTCCAGCAAGCGCTCGATGATCATGATCTTGTCGGAAATTTTCGCGCCGCCCATAATGGCGGTGTACGGACGCTCTACGTTGTCGAGCACTTTGCGGGCATTGTCAAGTTCAGCCTGCATTACGTAGCCGCAAACGCGGTCGTTCGGGAAATAGCGGGCAATTACGGCGGTAGAAGCATGTTCGCGGTGCGCCGTGCCGAAAGCATCGTTCACGTAAACATTGCCTAAGCGGCTCAGTTTGCGGGCAAATTCGGCGTCGCCTTGCTCTTCTTCTTTGTAGAAACGCAGGTTTTCGAGGAGTAAAATCTGACCTGGTTCCAGATCCTGGGCCATGTGCAGGGCTTTTTCGCTCATGCAGTCATCGGCAAATTTCACGTCGGTATTAAACGTTTTGGAAAGGTGGTTTACCAGGTGCTTCAGCGAATATTTCTCTTCGGACCCGGTTTTCGGACGACCCAGATGCGACATTAAAATTACCGAACCGCCATCCTGCAAAATTTTATTAATGGTAGGAACGACCGCCCGGATGCGGGTATCGTCGGTAATTTTAAAATCTTTATCAAGAGGAACGTTAAAATCTACCCGGATAAGGGCTTTTTTACCGGCAAAATTATACTGATCTACAGTTTTCATAAAGTTTTATTTTGAGAATGAAGCTTACGCTGATAGTAAAGCAAAGATATTATTTTTTAGAGAAAATGCCGGGCTTCGTGCGTAAAATGAATTATATATAGTACTTAAACCTTAATAATTGCAATCTCAGAAGGTATAGCGTTATAAAATGGCATTCTTTAATACAATTTTCTTATTTTGCAGTTCTTATAATTTAAGCTAAACTGGTTGCGATGCTACTTTTACACGAATATCCGTTCCTGAAAATTGAAGTCGATGAAAAAACGGCAACCCTGATCATGAGTTGGAACGGTAAATTTACTTCGATGCAGTACCGGGAAGCTACCTTGAACTGTGTGGAAGCCGTAAAGCAATTCAACCTTAAAAACTGGCTCGCGGATACCAGTAAGATCGGTGAAATAAAGACCCAAGACCAGGATTGGACCAACGAAAATATCCTGATCCCGATCTCAGACCTGGGCGTAAAAAAAGTAGCGCTTATTATACCCGAAGACGTTTATAATCATTTGGCTATCAGTTCGATCATGGTTAAAGGCAAAAGCCGGTTCCGGTTCGAATCGCAATATTTCGTGCAAAAAAGAGAAGCGGTAGAATGGTTCGCTAAAAAATAATTATCACCTTTTTCCAGGCTTTATTTCGCCTTTCCCAGTTAATTTCCAGCTAGTTACCTTTATCCGGCTTTTACTTTTTTCGCCCCAAAGCCTACCGTTTTTTTTAATTCTGCTTTCTCTTTCCTGGCATTTCCTGCCCATAATACCTTTCTGAAAAACCATTTTAGCCCGTTTTACAGCCAGCTTCATCTAAAATCCCACTTCCAGGGGTAATTCCGGTTCATGCAAAATCAAAAAACGCTATGGTTTTCACCTCAAAAACTACCTTCCCGGAATTAGGATAGGGTTGGGGTGGGGTCATCAAAATTTATTAACTTTGCAGCAACTGTACCCATATAGAATGAGAATAGGAATAATTTTCGGGGGCCCTTCGCGCGAGCGGGAAATCTCTTTTGCCGGTGGCCGCACCGTTTTCGATAATTTAGATAAAACACTTTTTGAGGCCGTTCCGGTTTTTGTGGATAGCCTGGGCAACTTTATTTTGCTGGACTGGCACCTGATCTACAAAGGTACCATCCGCGATTTTTACCCGCCCGTAGATACCGTTCCGTATTCAGCGCACCATTTGCAGATCTACCTCGAATCTTTGGGCGAGCTGGAAAAGGAAGAGCTTGACGCCATTATTGGCAAAGTAGGCAAGAAAATTCAGCCGCATAAATTCAAGGAGCATTTCGATTTTGCGTTTCTGGCGCTGCATGGACCTTACGGCGAAGATGGCAACATCCAGGGCTTGCTCGAGTGGTACCGCATTCCGTATTCCGGTTCGGGCATACTGGCTTCGGCCATCGGCATCGATAAAATCGTGCAGAAGCAGTTCATGCAGAACAACGGTTTTGCATCGCCAAGTTATAGCGTTATTCCCGCCGAAGTATGGGCCCGGGTGGAGGACCGTCCGGCCATGTTTGAGCAACTGACCTATGAATTGGGTTTACCATTGGTTTTAAAAGCGCCGCACCAGGGTTCTTCCATCGGGGTTTCGGTTTTAAAAGATCCTGATTTCGAGGAATTTGAAACGGCGGTAAACAAGAGCTTTTTCACCAAAAATATTTCGAAAGACGCCTGGCAGGAACTTGATAATGCCGGCAAAGTAAACCTGGTTAAACAACTCACCGACATTCGCGAAGGCATCGGTTTGCCGGTTATTGCCGACGATGAAACCGAAATTTACCATCCGGAAGAACTGCTTAAACACCTGCAATCGGTTTTCACGCTTACCGGTACCGAATTTGTAAGCCTGACGAACGTGGAAACTGAACCGGCCGTTCTGGTAGAAAGCTTTATCCGGGGCAAAGAATTTTCGTGCATTGTGGTGCAGGACGCCGATGGGAAAGCCGTAGCGCTGCCGCCAACCGAGATCGTGAAAGGCAACGACGTATTCGATTACCGTTCCAAATATTTGCCGGGCTTAAGCCGTAAAATCACGCCGATCGATCTTCCGGAAGAACAAATTCAAAAGATCCGCCAGGAATGCGTGCGTTTGTTCGAAGCTTTCGGGTTTAACGTATATGCCAGACTCGACGGTTTTTTCTCTGAAAACGGTACCATTTTCCTGAATGACCCGAACACCACGTCGGGTATGTTGCCTTCGTCGTTCTTTTTCCACCAGGCCGCCGAAATTGGTCTGAACCCGTCGCAATTCCTGACCTATATCATCCGCACTTCGCTGGCGGAACGCATTAAATCGGGCAAAAACGTGCTGGCTTTAACGCAGATGCTCGAAACCCTGGACCGCGCCATTGCCGGAAACCGCATGGCTGTGCAGGACAAAATGAAAGTGGGCGTAATTATGGGCGGCTACTCATCGGAGCGCCATATTTCAGTAGAAAGCGGGCGTAATATTTACGAAAAACTGGCTTCCAGCGCGAAGTATCAGCCCATTCCGATCTTCTTAACTGGTTCTTCGGAGCAGTACAAACTCTACGAAATTCCGGTGAACATTATGCTCAAAGACAACGCCGATGATATCAAGGAGAAAATTGAATTCTACGAAAACGGCGGTCACGCGCACCCGGTTTTAGATAAGATCCGCCAGGAAGCCATTAGCATTACCGCTACTTTTGCCGGGAATGTATTGCAGGAACCGCAGCAGATCTCCTTCAGCCAGTTGGCCAACATGCTAGATGCGGTGTTCATTGCGCTGCACGGCCGTCCGGGTGAAGATGGCGCTTTGCAGGCGAAACTCGAAGAATTCGGCATTCCTTACAACGGTTCGGGCATTGCTTCTTCGCAGATCACCATTAATAAATACGATACGAACGAAATTCTGCGCAAGCACGGCATGCATGTAGCGCAGCACGCGCTGGTTTCCAAGGCAGACTGGCAGAAAAACGCTACCGATTTTTACGAAAAAGTAGAAGTGAATTTCTCGTATCCGTTCATTGCCAAACCTTCAGATGACGGTTGTTCTTCGGCGGTGAAAAAGATCAAGAACCGCGAAGAACTGGAAGCGTTCACGAATTTAATTTTCCGCGAAGGCGACGACCTGATCCCGGAACATGCCCGCACGCTGGCTTTAAACTACAAAGAGGAATTCCCGAACAAGCAGGTTTATTTAATTGAAAACCTGATCTCGGCGGAAGGCGCGAAGCACTTCCTGGAAGTTACCGGCGGGTTGCTCACGAAGTTTTTACCCGATGGCAAAGTTGCCTACGAAATATTCGAAGCTTCGGAAGCGTTAGCGGTGGGTGAAGTGTTATCGCTGGAAGAGAAATTCTTAGCCGGGGAAGGCCAGAATATTACCCCGGCGCGCTACGATTCGGATCCGGAAAGGCGCCAGGAAATCTCAGATAAAGTGAAAGCTGACCTGCTGAAAGTGGCGCAGATCCTGAACATTGAAGGCTACGCGCGCATTGATGCGTTTGTGCGGGTTTTGGAAAATGACGAAGTGGAAACGATCATCATCGAGGTGAACTCTTTGCCCGGCATGACCCCGGCCACGTGCATTTTCCACCAGACGGCTATAAACGGTTATAAACCTTACGACTTTATCGATAAGATATTGACCTACGGCATGGAACGTAATCATAAAAAAGCGCAGGTACATTAAATTAGTTGTTGGTTGTTCGTTTTTGGTTGTTGGAAAATATCCGGAACTTCATTCAAGAAATTTTTTGACCCCAAAAACTAACAACCAACAACCAACAACGAACAACCAAATATGAGTTTTTTTAAAGCAAATTCTTTTGCCGATGTGCTCAAGCATATCCTGGTAATTCTGGTGGTGGTTTTTATGCTGCTGGGGTTCTTCTTTTTTGTGTATCTGCCCAGCACAACCAACCACGGCGAAACCATTTCGGTGCCTAAAATTACGGGCATGACCTTGCCGGAAATTGAAGATTATCTCGACGACCAGAACCTGCGTTATTACGTTTCCGATTCGAGTTACAACCCGGGCATTAAACCCTACGTGATCTTATCGCAGGACCCGGTGCCGGGCGCCAAAGTGAAAGAGAACCGCAAAATTTACATCAGCGTGAACATGAAGAATCCGCCCATCATTAAAATGCCTAAACTGGTGGATGGTTCTTTGAAAAATGCGCAGATGATCCTGAAAAGCTACGATCTGATGGTAGGGGAAATTACCTACGTACCGGATCTGGCCCAGAACGCAGTTTTAAAGCAGTTCGTAAAAGGTAAGGAAATTAAGCCTGGTGATCCGGTAGCCAAAGGCTCGGTGGTAGATTTAGTGGTTGGCGACGGCGAAGGCAATACGGAATTCGATGTTCCTAACGTTGTAGGTATGCCGGTAGATGAAGCCAGCGTTTTACTGGTAGGGCAGGGGTTGCAGATCGGCAGCATTAATTACGTGCAGGAGGCCGGTAAGCCAAATGGTTCGGTGGTGCGGCAGCGCCCGGTTGCCGGGCAAGGTGCTAAAATTAAAGTCGGTCAGCTGGTAGATATCTGGGTAAATGGCCCGGAACCGGTACAAGGGTTGGAAGAATAAACATATAAACCATACTTTTTATGCGGAAAACGATACCGTTTGCGTTGCTTTTTTTCTTGTTCCAGGTAAGAGTTTTTGCCCAGCTTTCGCTACCGTTTTTCGACGATTTTGCCCGCTACAACAACCGCCTGGATGCTACCAAATGGTTACCCCAAAGCAGCGTTTATGTAAACGATCGTTTCAGCAATAATCCGGTTTCGAAGAATATTGTTACCTTCAACGGGTTTCTGGCCGATGGGAAAATTAATGCCAGCAGCAGCCAGAGTATTGTGGAAGTAGATACGCTTACCTCTCGGCCCATAAACCTGAGCAACCGCAGCGCCGCCGATTCGGTTTACTTAAGTTTTTTTCTGCAAACCGGCGGCATTGGCAATAACCCGGGTTCTAACGCCAGCTTTAAAGTAGAATTTAAGACCAATACGGGCGTTTGGGAACAGGCTTTTCAGCGCAGCGGTACGCCCACGCAGGCGGCTTTGCCAAACTTTACGCCGTTCTTTGTTCGCATTTCCGATCCGAAGTTTTTCCATGCTAATTTTCAGTTCCGCTTCCGGAGCACGGGCCGAACCAGTCTGGTGCGCGATACCTGGAACCTGGATTACGTGCTGCTGAACAGCGGCCGGCAAAAGAACAATGCGTTGATGGTAGACGATGTGGCTTTGATTCAACCGCTCAATTCAATCCTAAAGCGTTACAGTGCCATGCCGGCGCATCAGTTCATCGGCCACGTAGCTACCGAACTGAACGATTCTTTGTATACCGTTCTTAAAAACCTTTCCGGACAGCCCCGCGCCGATAGCTTACTGGCTTTGGTGCAGGTTGGTAACAATGCTCCGGTACGGTTCGATAATTCCATTGTAGCCATTAATCCCTTTCCGGCCACTTATCTTTATAGTGCCACACCAACTGCCGCCCCCTTCAGTTCAGTATCTGGTGCGGTAAATATTAAAAGCATAATAGTAGTAGAAAACAACGAAGCCTCGCTAGCAACCCAGTACAACGATACCATTACCCGCATTACGCCCCTGCAGAATTATTACGCTTACGACGATGGTTCTGCTGAAAGTGTAGTTAGCGTACAGCAAGGTGTAACAGGCCAGATCGCGCATAAATTCACGGTGAATAAAGCCGATATGGTAGAAGCGCTGACGTTTTACTTGCCCAAAGTACAGAATCAGAAAGGCACTTTTGTAAATTTTCGGATCTGGGATGAAGTGAACGGAAACCCAGCGCCAAGCCCGCGGTTTAACTACGGATTTTCCGTGCCTGATATTTCCCGGCTTGATACTTTTATTACCATTCCGGTTAATCCGCCGGTTTCTGTTTCGAGTTCATTTTACGTAGGCTGGAGCTCCAGCAACCAATATTTCTTTTCTGTAGGTTTGGACCGCAACGAATCCTCCCGGGGTAATGCCCGATTCCTTATAGCCGGAAATAGTTGGCAAAATTATTCTAATATTGATGGAGCTATCATGTTGCGGCCGGTAATGAACAATAATATTGTAGGCATTTCTGAGAATCAGCAGGCTAAACCAAACGTTCAGGTTTACCCGAACCCGGCCACCGCCGTTGTAAATATCAAAGGCAATTTTGATGCTGTGCGCTTGCTGACGTTAACCGGCCAGCTTGTTTTGGAAAAAGCCGGAATGGCAGCCGAAACACAATTGCAAACCAGCCATTTAAAACCCGGCATGTATTTGTTACAGGTCGTAAATAAAAACCGCATTCAAACGCATAAACTCATCATTCAACCAAACTAATGAACCAAGATATTACGCCTGCCGAACTGAAAGAACGCCTTGCCAAAGGAGAAAACCCATTTATCGTAGACGTGCGCGAAGACTGGGAGTACCAGGAACAAAACATCGGCGCCTTAAACATTCCGCTTGGTGCCTTGCCTGATCGCCTGGAAGAACTGGAAGACCACAAAAACGACGAAATAATTGTGCATTGCCGTTCCGGCGCCCGCTCGGCTTCGGCCAGAGCATTTTTACAGCAACAGGGTTTTACCAACGTGCGCAACTTAACCGGCGGCATTATGGCTTACAACGGCTAAAATATTGCAGTAAAAAATAAAAAAAGAGCAGCCCGAAAAGCTGCTCTTTTTTTATGTCTTCAGGCTAAAAACGCTATGCTTTCCGGCCGAAAAAGTGCCGGTTGGATTTTTAATGAAGGTCTTTTCGAAGGGTTTTTTGAACCGGTTAATGATAAATGAAACGCTTGCTGCCTTAGAATTTGATTTCGTTTCTACTTCAATAAAATGGCAACCAACGCTTTCGGTCCTATGTAAAGCCGCTTCCGTGATTAGCAAACCAACCTGCGCGAGATTCTGCAATTCCTGCAACGGTACCGAAAAAGCAAATTGCTGTTTAAGCTGCGTAGTTTCCGAAAGCAATTGTTCCAGTTTTTCACGGCATAAAAGCAAGCCCGGCACGGTGCGCACAATGCCCACATACGTCCACATCAGCTCCTGGATTCCTGCTTTTTTTCGCTGAACTTTTTGGTTTGGAAAAACGGGCAACTGAACAGAATTGGTTGTTGTTTCTTCCGGTTTCAAGTCCGAAAACGCTATGCTTTTGAGCGTTAAAAGTGCGGCTTCCGCAGCCCGACGACCAAAGATCCAGCCTTCCGGCAACGAATTGCTGGCCAGCCGGTTTGCCCCGTGAACGCCCGTACAAGCCACTTCGCCGCAGGCATAAAGCCCGGGAATGGAAGTCTGGCCAGAAGCATCCGTTTTAACGCCGCCGCACATAAAATGCGCCGCAGGCACCACCGGAATTAAGTCGGCGCGCATATCCAGGCCGCTTTCCAGGCAACGCGCAAAGATTTTCGGAAACCGAACAGGAATTTCTTCTGAAGGCAAAGGTCGTAGATCTAAATACACACATGCCGCATCTGCCTTTTGCATTTCCTTCTGAATAGCCCGTGAAACCACATCGCGTGGCGCCAAACTTCCCAAGGCATGATAGTTATTCATGAACGCAATCCCATCTTCATTCACCAGTTTCGCCCCAAAGCCCCGAACCGCTTCGCTTATCAGGAAAGTTGGTTTGCCTGGGTCGTAAAGTGAAGTAGGGTGGAACTGCACAAACTCCAGATCTTTCAGTTTAGCACCGGCGCGGTACGCCATCGCAAGGCCGTCACCGGTGGCTATTACTGGATTGGTAGTGTGCTGATAAACCTGTCCCGCTCCGCCAGTGGCCAGCATAACTGCTTTCGCATAAACCGGAAAAACGGTGTCTTTTTCAGTTGAAAAAGTCTGTACGCCAATGCATTTTTTTTCGCCTTCATTATTTTCTGAAAGCAGCAGATCAACAGCAAAATGATCTTCCAGCAGCGTGATATTCGGATGTGTTTTTACCGCTTTTAGCAGCGCTTCCTGAATACTCAAACCCGTGTAGTCGTGCGTATGCACAATGCGGTGGTGGCTGTGCCCGCCTTCGCGGCCGAGGTCTAAAGCTCCCTGCGCGTTTCGGGTGAAATTTACGCCGAGTTCCTGTAATTCCTGGATGCAAAGCGGTGCTTTTTCGGCTAACAGGCGTACCATTTCTTCGTCGCACATACCAGCCCCAGCCGTTAGGGTATCGGCAACGTGAATTTCAAAGGTATCTTTTGGATCAGTTACCGCCGAAAGTCCGCCTTGCGCGAAACTGGTATTGGTCTGGTCGGCTTTTCCTTTGCAGATCACGCCCACTGTGCCGAGTTTCGCCACTTTCAATGCAAAACCCAGTCCGCCAATGCCACTGCCAATTACCAAAAAATCGTAGGAAAGCATGCCTTTAAGAGGTTAATTCAAAAGATTCATCCAGGCCGAAGCTGAGGAAACTATTGCGTACCGAACCCAAACGTTAGGCAATTTTTACTTCGCTTCATAATAGTACCGGGCAGTTTCCTCGGCTTCGCTCGGGATGACCATAAATCAGAATGACACAATAGTTTTTAACTAAAAGCCAGCATCCGTTCAATTGGGATGAAAGCTTTCTGGCGGATGGTTTCATCGAGCTCGATAAGGAAAGCGGCTTCTTCCGGGCTGCCTAAAGCACGTAACGAGGCCAACGTGCGTTCCAGAGAGATCTGTTTCATGTGCGGACATTTGACGCAGGGAACAATAAATTCTTTCTGCGGATACATGCCGCGCAGAGTTGCGCCCAAATCACATTCTGAACCCAGAATAAATTGAGGTGCTTTGCTTTCGCCTACGTGCCGGATGATGTCGGAAGTGCTGCCTACAATGCCGCCGCCGCGCTCCAACGATTCGGCTACGGTCTGGTCTGGAACTTCCCAGTGGACAAGCACTTCGGCACCCGGATATTGCAGTTGGAGGCCTTTAATGCGCTGGGGCGTGAATTGTTCGTGTACTTCGCAGGCGCCGTTCCACAAGATCAGGTTTTTGCCGGTTTCTTCTTTAATCCTGGCCTGCAGGTTTTTGCCCATAAATTCGTCCGGCAAAAAAATCAGTTCGTCGCCCTCAAACGATTTGGCAATTTCCAGTGCATTCCGCGAGGTGCAGCAAATATCTACTTCGGCTTTGGTCTCGGCGTAGGTGTTTATATAGGCTATAACCGGCACGCCGGGGTGTTTGGCTTTCAGTTGGCGCACGTCTTTGCCGGTTATACTTTCGGCCAGGGAACAACCGGCTAACATACTGGGCAACAATACATTTTTAGCAGGGTTCAGAATTTTAGCGGTTTCGGCCATGAACTTTACGCCGCAGAAAATAATATTATCGGCCTGAACTTTTGTGGCAGCCACGCTTAGCGCTAAAGAATCACCTACGAAATCAGCAATGCCCCCGTCGGCTTCGGTTATCTGTAGTTCGGCGGGCATGTAAAAATGCGCCAGCACCACCGCGTTCTTTTCTTTTTTCAGCGCCCGGATCTCTTCCACCATTTCCAGCATTCGCGCATCCGGCTCAGCAGAACCCGGCGGCAGCATCGACATTAATTTCTGGGAAAAAAGGGCGGTTTCGGTTAAAATTTCTGACATGATGATTTTGTTTAACAGCTTTGAGGCGGAATAAGATCGGTGGGAATTTCGAAGCTGGTCAGGAAAGCCTCGCCGGCTTCAAGGTTGTTTACCAAGTCCTGCAAGGTACGTTTCCGGAAAAGCTGGGCCAGGCCGTCGCGGTACACTTTAAAATCCTGGTGCAACGGACAAGGGTGCTTATCGGAACATTGTTTCAGACCCAGGCCGCAGCGCTTAAAAGCTTCCAGCCCGTCTATTTCCCGGATCACGTCTAAAACCGTGATGCTGGCCGCCGGAAGTTCCAGAAAGAAACCGCCATGCGGGCCTTTGGTGGAAGCGAGCAAACCTTTGCGCACCAGTTCCTGCAGAATTTTGCCAATGAACGCCATCGGAATACCCAGCTCAGTCGCGATCTCTCTGATCCCGATCTTGTTTGCCGGCGAGGCATGCAGCGCAATGTAGATCATGGCGCGCAACGCATATTCCGTGGTTTTTGTAAGCATTTAATTTAACGTTTTTCGTGCAATTCTGCGGCAGTTTTTCGTGCTGAAACCCTACCGTTTTTTACGATGAAAGCTCTTTCCGATTACTTATTCTATCCCAAAATTCCGTAATAACCGAAGCCTAAAAAATGAGAAAAGTCACTTTAAGGAATGACTTTCTACGGAGTTTTTATACCGGAAAGCATAGCGTTTTTCAGGAAGTTTTCTGATGAAGCGCCTGCACCATTTCGTGCGTAAGTGCGCTGCTGGAAGGGCCGTAACCATTTACCAACGTGCCTTTAACCTTGTGCTTTGCCGAAGATATGGCATAAATAATGGCTTCGTCGCCGGGGTCTGTCATGCCTTCGAAACGGTAGGTTTTATCAACTGAAAACTCATGGGGGAAGATCTGCAGCATGTTGCCGTGGCATTCCAGGCAGTTGTCTTTCAGATTGAAATCGGTGGTGTAACCTTCGCGGTGCAAATGGTCTAACACTTCGGTAAGGGTGGTCATCTGGATCATGGCTATGATTTTTAAGAAGTGAAAAATCCCCGTATTCAGGTAAACAAATTATCCCAGATGCTGCCGGTTTTTTCGGGTTTTTTAGTGCCGAAGAAACCACCGTCGAGTTGCCGCTGGCCTTCTTCGGTGATCATTTCGGGCTCCCAAGCCGGGAACCACACTAGGTCCACTTTTACGGTGTAGCCCGGCAAATGGCGGCCCAGCAGATTGGTAACAGTGCCGGTAATGGTGTTGCTCATCGGGCAGCCAGGCGTGGTGAGCGTCATGGTCACTTTTATTTCCTTGTGTTCCGAAAGCGAAAGTTCATACACCAGCCCGAGGTCTACGATATTGATGCCAATTTCGGGGTCTATTACTTCCTTCAACAGCTCATTGGCCATACTCAGAATGCTTGTTTGCTCGTCCATAATATTGCGGTTTTACGGGTTTTAATTTTTTACTTTTTCGGCGGTTTTGGCTACCGTTTTCTGCGGAATTTCCGGCGGTTTTTGGAATACCAGCCAGACCATTTTAAATATGCTCAGGTTGTAAAGCAGGGCTGTGAGTACCATCAGACTTCCCCCAGCCAGAATGGTTTCCCGCTGAAAAAGGGCCGTGCCGATGATCAGAATGATGAAGCCAATGGCGTACACGAAGTTTTGCAGCTGCACCAGTTTTTCAGAGTACAGATCTTTGGGTTGCGGAATAGGCATTTTGCCGGCCAGGTCCTGGTAGCGGTTCAGCCAGACAATAAAGGGCAAAGTTTTAAAGGTTTGCCCCAGAATCAAAGCCGAAAGAAAGCCCATGAAAACCGAAATGCCATATACTAAATAAAGGTGCAAACGCAGCTTTTCGGGTAGCGGGAAAATCTCGCTTACGGCTACCATCAGCACGATCGGCAAGGTCATCATAACCACCGCCACCAGCGATTGTTTCATGCCGGCATCCTGGTTTTTGCGCATCCGTTTCCGGTAGGCATCCAGCACGAAAAGGCCGAAAAGAAGGATTCCCATTCCCACCAAAGCGCCATACAAAAGCTGAAATCTGGTCTGGAAAAAAAGCTGGTCGGCAGCAAATAAAAGCAGCCCGAAATTGATGAGGTAATAACTGGCGGAAAGCTTTTTGGTAGAAACGTGGTGGCTCAGTAAAAACATGGGCAGTAATTTAGAGCCCACACCAATAATGAGCAGCACAAACCAGCCGGCCATGCCGATGTGCGCGTGCAGTTTTAAATAATGCAAATGTTGCTCTGGCAGAAACGGGAACTGAAAATTAATGGCCATCAGCAAGCCGATAACGCCGGTGATGAAAAGCCAGATGCCCGAAGTAGCAATAAAGTCGGTTTCGATAGTCCATTGCTTTACTTTGCGCACCGTGAGAATCACGTTCAGGTTGAAAAGCGCAAAGGCCGTAACTAAGGCGCAGGCAGCAATGTGCAGCGGCCAGTGCACCTGAAAATGCCAGAAAGCAAAGGCAATTAAAACAGTACCAAACGCTAGTAAAAAAAAGGTAAAATAAGCCAGTTTGTTGCTGTAAAGCGGCACTTGCAGAATAACCGGCAAAAGCTGATAAAGCGCGCCGAAAATGATCATGGTAGCCCAGCCCAGCGCGGCTACGTGCGTAAGCGTAAGCAGTTTCGGGTGAAAAAAGTGGCCGCCAAAAGCATCGGTGGAAAAAAGCAGCAACACGTTCAGCGCCAAAAAAGCCAGCGCGGCGAACGCGTAATGCGGCAGCACCACGCTTATTTTGGTGGCATTGCTTTTAGTTAACGCTTCCATGGTTTTCGGGGTAAAGGATCAGGTCCACCCGCTCCGGCGAAATTTCCCGAAACGTGTAGGCAAACCCGCGTTCGGCTAGTTGCGGCAACAGAAATTGCGGCACCCGTTTATGGATCACGAACAATGCTTCACCGGGTTTTAAGTCGGCAAGCGTTTCTAAAATAGTGGTCATAGGCAGCGGCATTTCCAGGTATCGTACGTCAATTTCGCGCAGCCGACCGGCAAATTTTTGCTTCATTTCCCCGAAAGTATTTTTGGCATCCGGTTGTGCTAACGTTTCGACTTTTTCGGCTGCATTCGCTACCGTTTTATTCGCTACCTTTTTATAGAAATAGGTGTAAACCAGGTTCGCCGAAATTTCTTCCACGAAATGCCGGTAACCGCGTTTGTTCAGAATGGTAATGAGTGGCGTCGGCTCGAAGGTATTAATGAGCTTCAGGGCCTGTGATGGCTGCAGATCTTTCACCGCTTCCATGATCAGGTTGAAGGGATCGTTGCCGGTTTCGATGGCTTCGCGTACGTCCAGCTCCACAAAATCAGTGGGCATATCCGAAGGCTTCGCTTTTGTTTGTGACTGAACTGAAGCCGGGGATTTAGCCGCCAAAACGTTATCGTTTTCCGACTGAAAACCCAGCGGTTCCAGCTTCTCAAAAAACGTGGCTACGGTAGCATTTCCAATGCGCGCGGCATCGGCAATGGTAACACGGCTGGCCAGTATTTTGCGCAAAATAGGGTTACGCAACTTCTCGAAATGCGAATTGATGGACGCTATCGCATCGATGGCCTTCGGGTTTTCTTTGATGAGCGCCGAGATCTTGGTTTGCGGACTGATTTTCATAGCGTTTTTCGGTTTGGTTTACGCTGGTTTTTTGATTATGCTGTTACGCCGTTGTTGGTGCTTTTACCAACAACTTATAGCTGCAGAATTTGGGTTGTTGGTGAAAACACCAACAACGGCAAGATACTTATATCAGGTTATCACTACTACTTGCTCACCCAGAATTCCGGCTGGAAATTATCTTCCGGCTCGGCGTATTCTTCTGCTAGATGCTTGCCGATTTTAGTTAATTGTTCCAGGCTGGCTTGCTGTTCGAGGTAAGGGAAAAAAGTGCGTTCTTCGTAGCGAATGTGGTCAGTTAAATAGGTGTGGAGTGTTTCAAAAACCGCTTCCGAAAATTCGGTTTTAGCTTCAATCTGGTCAATGAGTTTTCGCACTGTTTCGTGTTCCCGCAAAATTTTATACCGCTGCACATCCGTAGCCGGTAAAATGTTTAAAAGCAGGTCTTCTTCGGCCAGAAAATGCTCCTGCAAACCAGTTTCCCAGAAATAAAGCACGTAGTCGCGCATGGTTTCCAGGCTGGCATTTTTAGCTAAACCTTGCTTGATTTTCCAGGCAAAAAGCAGCCCGAAATGGTGTTCCCGGCTCAGCGGCACCAGATTCGGATCGCGCTTGATAGGTTGTTTTTTGGTGGTAGTTTCCATAACGGTATGGTTTTGAGGGTAAAAACTCATGTAATGAAAGAAGGCAGGACCAGCCGCACCCGGCCCCGCCAACTTCTCTCACATCAACAATTGCGGTTCAACTACACAAAAAATTCTTTCTCCAGGGCAATTGCTTTCGGGAAGAGAATGTTGTTTTCCAGGTGAATGTGGTTGAAAAGATCATCCTCGAACTCCTGAAGTTTGGCAAATGCTACGCGGTAGGTGGCGCAGGCATCGGCCGGTAATTCGTAATTATTGGTCAGCTGGCGGATGGCTTCCATAGAGCTGCCAGCGGCTTCGTGTTCCATTTCCATCATGTTGATCGGGCTCTGGATAGTGCCAAATGCTGGACGGTCCATCTTGGCGCCGTTCTTTTTAGCTTCTTCTAGTTGCTTAATGTAAGGGAATAAAATGCGTTCTTCTTTTGGCATGTGCGAAGTAAGTTCGGCAGCAACCGCCGCGAAATGTTTAGCCACCTCAATCAATTCCGGATGGCGTTCACCGTGTACGCGGGCAATTTTAGTGGTGTATTCCGTTAGTGCCGGCAGCGATTCTACCACGTAAGAATGGTGTTTGTTTACGATGTAATCGCCCAGGAAACCGAGACCCCAATTGTCGTAGTTTTCAGTTTTTGGCGCCGGCGTATCGGTGAAAGCATTCAGTTCCGCTTCTACTTTATCGGCATCGATTCCTTTTTCTTCGCAGGCTGCTTTTACCGATTTTTTACCTCCGCAGCAGAAATCCAGACCGTATTTTTTGAAGACCTGCGCCTTGCGGTAATCCTTGGCCACCAACTCACCGATTGTTTCACCTTCTTCAGCGGTATTTTTGGTTATGCGCACTTCCCAGATCTCTGGACCTTGCTCTAAGTATTCCCACTTAAATATGTTGCCGCGTTCGCCAAGTAACTGATAATAAACTGGTTTCGGGTCGTGGTCGTTATGAATAATTAAGCTTTCGCCGCCCTGCAACTCGTCAAAACGCGCAAAAATAGTAGGGTGCTTCATCCGAGGTTCCAGCACAGTTACATCAATAAATACTTCAGTGGTTTCCATAAATTTCGGTTTGTTAAGGATGATACATTTAGGTTTCAAATAAATAAAGACTAGTTTGTCTTTTATTTTTCGCCAAGTTTTCAACTCTCCGATTTCTCCTGCGGAGCCTCATCATGTTCTTACCTGACATTACAAAAGTAGGGGGTAAAATTGCCGGCATGAATGACCTGCATCAAACTGAAAAGTGATTGATATCAGTTGAGAAAATATATTTTCTGATATGAGGAATTTGTTGTGGATTTTTCTTTTGGAAGAAAAAATTACCTTTCAGCATTGAAAGAAAATTCTTTTTAGCGCTTGGTTCAAACCCTATACTACAAAGAGAAAAATCTTCCTGAATTCCCTAAGAATAAAGAATTGAATTGCCCCTGGCTTCAGCCAAGGAATAAATAAATGCGATGATCGGCTATAGCCAAACCTGTTATTTAGGATCAGGAATTCTAGGTTTGGCTAAAGCGAAATATTTCACAATCTGGAAACTTTTGGCTGAAGCCAGGGGCAATTCAAACCGCATAAAAAATCCCGCAAACTGTGCTTCACTAAAACTTGCGGCATTAACCCCAACCGAAAAAGCCAGCCCTAAAACGCTAGGCTTTTTACCTCAAAAACTCCTGCTTTCAGGTTTTTGCAATTCTGAAAGCCTGTCCTAATAAATTCAAAAACCTTCATTCCCGTCTGAATAAGCTGACGGCCTAAAAAACTACCCTATGAAAAAGAAACCTACCAAAAATCCCGGCCTGCAGATCAGGCGCTTTTTCACTTCTTCAACCAAACCAAACCCGTTCGATCATTTCAAATTCACCCTTCGCACTTCGGCCATTAAAAACCCGAACGGTGAGGCGGTTTTCGAAATGAACAACGTGGAAGTGCCCGAAATCTGGTCGCAGATCGCTACCGATATTCTGGCGCAGAAGTATTTCCGGAAAACCGGCGTACCGCAACCCGATGGAACTTTGGGTGGTGAAACGTCGGTGAAGCAAGTTGTTCATAGATTGGCGGCGTGTTGGCAGGATTGGGGCCAGCGCTACGGCTATTTTGCATCCGAAGATGCGGCCCGAACGTTTTATGACGAAGTGGTTTTCATGCTGCTGGGCCAATATGCCGCGCCGAATTCGCCACAATGGTTCAACACCGGTTTGTACCACAGCTACGGCATTAAAGGCGATTCGCAGGGGCATTATTATGTGGATCCGAAAACAGGCAAACTGGAAGAATCGGAATCAGCATACGAACGGCCGCAGCCGCATGCCTGCTTTATTTTATCGGTGAAAGATGATCTGGTAAACGAAGGCGGCATCATGGATCTGTTCGTGCGCGAAGCCCGCATTTTCAAATACGGGTCCGGCGTGGGCACCAATTATTCCTCCATCCGCGGCGCCGATGAAAAACTTTCCGGCGGCGGCCAATCTTCCGGTTTGATGTCGTTTCTGAAAGTAGGCGATAGAGCGGCTGGCGCAATTAAATCAGGTGGAACAACCAGAAGGGCTGCCAAAATGGTAAGCCTGGACCTGGACCATCCGGAAATAGAGGAATTCATAAACTGGAAAGTTGAAGAAGAGAAAAAAGTTGCTGCTTTAATTGCCGCCGGTTACGCCTCCGATTACGAAGGCGAAGCCTACCGCACCGTTTCCGGCCAGAATTCAAACAACTCCGTGCGCGTGCCCGATACTTTTTTTGCCGCCCTGGATAATGATTCAGACTGGGAACTGAAAGCCCGCACCGACGGCCGCACCGTTAAAAAAGTGCCCGCCCGCAAACTCTGGAACGAAATAAACGAAGCCGCCTGGCATTGCGCGGACCCCGGCTTGCAGTTCGATACCACCATTAACGACTGGCACACCTGCCCGGAAGGCGGCCGCATAAAAGGCTCCAACCCCTGCTCCGAATACATGTTCCTAGACGATACGGCCTGCAATTTAGCCTCGCTGAATCTGATGAAATTCTACAATACCGAAAGCGGCATTTTCGATACCGAAGCCTTCGAACACGCCTGTCGCCTGTGGACCATCGTGCTGGATATTTCGGTGCTCATGGCCCAATTCCCGGCCAGAGAAGTCGCGCAGCTTTCTTACGAATACCGCACCATCGGCTTGGGTTACGCCAATTTAGGCGCCATGCTGATGGTTTCCGGTTTGCCTTACGATTCTGAAAAAGCGAGAAGTAATGCCGCTGCCATCACGGCAATCATGACCGGTACGGCTTACAAAACTTCCGCGGAACTGGCATCGGGTTTAGGTCCGTTTGCGAAGTTTGAAGCGAATAAAAACGCGATGTTGAGGGTCATTAAAAACCACCGCGCAGCGGCTTACGAAAACTTCCCATTTGATAATTTAGCTATTAAGCCTCAAAGAATAAGAGGCGAATTTTGTCCCGATTATTTACTGGAGGCCGCGCAAAAAAGCTGGGATGAAGCGCTGGAATTAGGCGAAAAGTTCGGCTACCGGAACGCTCAGGCTACAGTAATTGCGCCCACCGGCACCATCGGCCTGCTCATGGATTGCGACACCACCGGCGTAGAACCCGATTTTGCTTTGGTGAAATTCAAGAAACTTTCCGGCGGCGGTTATTTCAAAATTATCAACCAAGCCGTGCCGGCTGCGCTTCAGAAATTAGGATATTCCGAAACGGAAATTGAAGCCATTACCTTGTATGCCAAAGGCAGCGGCAGTCTGAAAAATGCACCGCACTTAAATCCGGAATTCTTAAAAGAGAAAGGCCTGACCGAAACGGAAATTCAGCACATTGAAAAATCGTTGTCAACTGCTTTCGACATCCGGTTTGCGTTTACGAAATTCATTTTAGGCGAAGCAGTTTTTGAGCGCATGGGCATACCGTTTGCACAACATTCCAGCCCTGATTTCGACTTACTCAATTTCTGGAAACTGAAGCCGAAACAGGTAAATGAGGCCAACGCTTTTGTGGCCGGCACCATGAGCGTGGAAGGCGCGCCTTTCCTGAAACCGGAGCATTACCCGATCTTCGATTGCGCGAACCGCTGCGGCGAAACCGGCACCCGCTTTATCAAAGCATCCGGCCATTTGGAAATGATGGCCGCCGTGCAATCGTTCATTTCCGGCGCCATTTCCAAAACCATCAACCTGCCCCACGAAACTACGGTAGAAGAAGTGGCGGCTTGTAACCAGCAGGCCTGGCAATTAGGTTTAAAAGCCTGCGCCTTGTACCGCGACGGCAGCAAACTTTCGCAGCCACTGAGCCAGCAGAAAAAGGAAAATGAGGAAGAGGAGAAATCGGAAAACGCTACGGTTTTTGCCCCGGAAACTGCCGCCGCCGATGCTCCGAAAATGCTGACCGAAGATCAGGTGTTGGAAGCCGCCATGGCCATCATCGCCGAATCGAAAGACACGAAATTCAAGCGGGCCCTGAGCGAAATTGTTAAACGCAAACGTCTGCCCGATAAACGCAACGGATTCACTCAGAAAGCTAAAATTGACGGTCACACAATTTACATCCGCACCGGGGAATACCAGGATGGCACCATCGGCGAAATTTTCATCGATATGTACAAAGAAGGCGCTTCGTTCCGGAGTTTGCTGAACTGCTTTGCCATTTCGGTTTCGTTAGGCTTGCAATACGGCGTGCCGTTAGAAGAGTACGTAAGCCGCTTCACCTTCACTCGCTTTGAGCCGGCCGGTCGTGTAGAGCACCCCAACATCAAGCAAGCCACCTCCATTTTTGATTACATTTTCCGTTTGCTAGCATTTGAATACCTGGAGCGCCACGATCTGGTACACGTTTTACCCGAAGAACTTCACGAAGAAGCGCCACAGCAATCTGTTAAAAATGTTACGGTTGAAAAAATAACTTCAGAACCTTTGGTTGCATCAGCACCCGGCGCAAACGGTACGCCAGTAATTCTGGAGAAAAAGCAAACGCTTATGTTCGAGCAAACCCAGCAGGTTTTAGCCAGTATGATGGGCGATGCTCCGGCCTGTCCGACTTGTGGACACATTACGATCCGGTCCGGCACTTGCTACAAATGTTTGAATTGCGGTGCCAGTTTAGGGTGTAGTTAATAGAAGTGATTTGATAAAAAAGGTAGCGCAGGTTTTAAACCCTATGCTACCTTTTTTAGTGTTATCCTTCGCTCGCGCTCAGGATTACAGCTTTGTAGTTAGCTTTTTTTGGTAGGAAATATTCAAAATAAACAACCCCAACCCAACCGGCAAACTAATACTCAATGCAAACATCCACCAATCATAATCCGGGATCATTCCCAGCTTCGCCCAGTAAAAAACTCCTTGTAAAAACAGCAAGGCTTCGGTCAAAAGAAAGGCCAATAAAAACACCACCAAACCAATTTTAGCCATTCGGTTTTTCATGGATATCCAGCCCATTTGCAGAAACCAGCTAAATAAAAACAAACTAATAAACCCGATCAAAACCAGATGCAAGTACCCGATAATAAAGTGCCGGATATTGTAAATTAAATCTGCGAAATAAGGGATAGCGGAAACGGCTTGCAACAGGATCTTTAGCGCAAAGGCGGTAAATGCCAAAAGCATTAAACTTCGGCTCCAGAAACCCAGTTTATCGGAAAGCTGCGGCCAAAACGCTAGGGAAATCCGCCCAAAAAGTGCCAGAGCAATAAGTTGAACCAAAGCAGAAATCCCGGCAATTAAGTAAACCCAAAAATCCGGTTTAATCCAGAGGATTGAAAGAAGGTAAGCCGGCAAACAGGCCCAGAAAAGTAATCTGAAAAAAACGGTAGCCTTTTGGCGGTTAAAAGTGATCTGGTAATGTTCCAGAAGCCAGAAAAATAAACTCAGCGCTGCAAAGGAAAACCAGCCGTTGTACTGGAAATGCAGGTAAAAATAAATGGCGTTGTAATAAAGCTGGGTAAAGCTGTTGCCGGTTGCCATGATAGGCCCCATCGCCCAGGGGCCCAGGCTGGAAAGTGCCAGGAAAAACAGCGCGGCTTTTATGAATTTAAAGGAAAATTGGTGCTGGTTTTTGACCAGATCGGATTGCTTACAATCTTTCAGAAATCGGTAAATAAAGCCGTAGCTGAAAAGAATGTGCAGCGTGGAAAAAGTTATAGAAAACATCGCGTAACCCTGAATGGGGAAGCAGATCAGCATGCCCAAAACCGAAGCCTGCGCCAAATAGAAAAGCCACCTGTAACTTTTTTTCCTGGAAAGGTTTTCGGGTAAATAACTGGGTAAAAACGCTATGAAAAAAGCAGAATAAAGCCAGCCTAATAACGCAACGTGGCTGTGCGCGTGCAGGAAATTCTTAAAGTTAACGCCTTCGGTAGGTTGTACAAACTGCCAGCGCAAAAACAAACCCAACATCGCTACCACCAGCAAATTCAGGAATGCAATTTTAAGCCAGGCAGGTTTCAAAAGCGTGTTCGTTTGTTTTCCGGAAGTTATTCAATTCAGCTCAAACGGCCAATTAAATACGTGTTTCCGGAGATTGTAGAGTGGCAAAATGTTGCGTCTCACTTGGCGCAAGAAAACATGTAAAAAAACGCTATCCTTTTATTCAAAAAAAGTCTGGAATACTGCCAAGCGATCTTTCAGGCGAAGTTGCGCGGCAGTTGAAGCTTCGATATTACTGCCCTGCAGAATTTTTACATCCTTCATGATCGGCGTCAGGAACGTGTGCAGTTCGTCGTGGGCCGGGCCGGTCATGGTGCATTGGCGGAATAGCGTGTTCATTTCGCCGTTCATGGTTTTTCCTAATTCCTGAAAAGCTACAATGTCGCCTACATTTTTGCCCGTATCAAAAGCATTCATGAGTTGCTGCATACTTTCAATGCTGGCAGAGGTGGGTTCGTCGGCGCGCCATTTCTGGTTATTCGGATCCAGTTTTAAGTCGGGCGCAACGGCTGCTTCCTGAATTTCGGTGGCCGGAATCCGGTCGGTTTCGTTGGTGCAGGAATAGGTAAATCCTACAAAGAAAAGTAAAATAAAAAGCTGTTTCATGGCTTTGGTTTTAGAAATTAATAAACTGGTTTCAGGCAGAAGGTGGCTTTTTTTATCAGGTTCAGCATGTCGCGCTGTAAAGTGATGCTTTTATCTTTGGCGTACCAAACCGCCAGTTGCTGGTGCAGTTCTTCTTTGCCGGCGTACGGATTTTCGGTTTTAAATTCCTTTACCTTCTGCTGAATAGCTTCCGGCCGCGGTCCCCAAGCAAATAGGGTTTCGTCGGTTTCGGCATTGAGGCAGATCAGTTTGGGAATGGCGCGACCACCGTTGGTCAGGTAAAGATCCATTAGTTCCGGGTTTTCATCGCGCAGCAAAATGGACAGTTCAATGTTGGGAGTTGCTGCCGCAATTTCGGCGATGGCTGGCACCAATTGGGCACCGTCGCCGCACCAGCTTTCGGTTATTAAAAGCCACTCCCATTTCTCCGGAAGGTGCTGCAACGTTTCGCGGAGTTCGGGCAGCATTTCAAACGTTCTATGGACGCGTTTCGAACGCTGCGCATTCAGTTTGGTGAAAGCAATTTTCTCTTCGGTTTGCTCCGGACCGGTGGTTTGTCCGGCCGCCACCAGCGCTTCTATTAATACAGCGTACAAATTGTAAGTGAGCGGATTTTCCAGCGTTGGTTTTATTTCAAAGGTAGTTTCCATGGGCTTGCTTTTTCTGCAAGTTTACCGCAAAACCTTACTAATAAGAATGATCCTGGTCAGTAAAAAAGATGCTTTTGTCTTTCTTTTTAGTAAAGTTGCGGTTTCCTGATTATGCGGTTATTTCAAATTCGATTTCCTGAATTATTCTCAGTTTTTTACTCCAAAACCATAGCGTTTTTAGTCGAAAATTTGAATTCAGAATAATCGATAAGCTGTAAAACTCGTGAAGTGACCAAGGTCATATTTTAAGCTGATGGCAATCATTGAAGCCGGCAGAAATCACCTCTAATTTCGGGTCGAAGAAATCCCGGGTTTTCCGGTCGTTTTCCCTAACGTTTTCTGCTCATGCCCGAACGCAATTTCAGCTACCACCGCTTTATTTACACCTTGCTGGGCGTAGGGTTTCTGGTATTTTCGGGCTTTGTATATACGCAGGCCGTTCCGGAAAATAATCATGTTATAAGTCCGAAAGCGGTAGCAGGCAAAATGCTCTGGCAGCAACATAATTGCAGTTCCTGTCATCAGCTTTATGGCCTGGGCGGTTATCTCGGCCCGGATCTTACCAACACGCTTTCCACCAAAGGCAAAGGAAAGAATTACGCCGCCGCCATCATGAAAAATGGTACGCAGGTTATGCCTAATTTCCACCTGAACGACACGGAAATTGAAGCGCTGCTGGCCTTTCTGGAACAAGCTGATAAAAGCGGCAACAACCGCGTGCACAGCTACGAAATTGGTTTGGATGGCACCATCACTTCGGAAGGAGAAACGCGAAAATGAAACGCAACTCAGCCACCATATTTATTGCCACGGCCTTAGCGGTTTTCCTGCTGGGAATGTTCTTCGGGTTGCTGGCGGCAGCGCAATACGTGATGCCCGGTTTGTGGCGCGATACTTTGCCGTTTACCAAGCTGCGGCCGCTGCACGTTTCCATGGTGGTTTTCTGGTTATTGCTTGGGGCTTCGGGCTGCGTGTATTACTTTTTAGGCACCGAAAAACTGCTGAAACGCCGCACCCGCAAATGGATATTGCTGCATTATGGTCTGGTTTGTTTCGTGGCCGTTGGCAGCGCCATCGCTTATTTTTCCGGCAACTTCGGCGGCCGCGAATACTGGGAATTTCCGCCGTATTTAGCCATTCCGCTGGTGCTGGCCTGGGTGGTTTTCCTGGGCGTTTTCTGGCGTTCGGTTTACGGAACCATGAAGCGCTGGCCGGTTTATTACTGGATGTGGCTTACCGGAATTGTTTTCTTTATTTTTTCCCTGGCCGAATCGTATTTGTGGTTGCTGCCATATTTCGGCGACGATCTGGTGCGCGACATGGCCGTGCAATGGAAAAGTTACGGCGCCATTGTCGGTTCCTGGAACCAGTTGATTTACGGCGCGGCGTTCTTTTTAATGGCGAAGATCAGCGGCGACAACAGCTTTGCTTTTTCGCGCAAAACTTACTTTTTCTGGTTCCTGGGTTTAACGAATCTCATGTTCAATTGGGGCCACCACATTTACGCGCTGCCGGTTTCGCCTTACATCAAACACACGGCTTATCTAATAAGCATGACTGAGTTGCTGATCTTCGGCAAAATTCTCTGGGAATGGAAGCGGAGCGTAAGCGAAATGCGGCAGTTTTTTTACCAAATGCCCTACCGTTTTTTGGCCGCTGCCGATGTCTGGATTTTCCTGAATTTAGGCGTAGCCATTTTAATGTCCATTCCGGCGCTAAACCTGCACACGCACGGCACGCACGTAACCGTCGCGCACGCCATGGGCACGACCATCGGTATCAATTCCATGATCTTGCTAGCGCTGGCATTCTACATTTTCGGGCAGGTTTTCGGCGCGTTGTCGCCTAAAAATATGATGAAAGCGAAGGTAGGTTACTGGCTGAGCAACGGCAGTCTGCTGGTTTTCTGGCTGGCATTAATGGGCGCCGGTTTAACCAATGCCTGGTACCAATGGTACGAACCGGAAATGCCACACGCCCTTTTAATGCAGAAACTGGTGCCGTTTTTTGCGGTATTCATCTTCGCCGGAATTTTCCTTTTCATCGGTTTTGCCCTGATTGTTTTTCCGCTATTGCAGCAATTCTTTTCCGGTAAGAAAGCGGATACCGAAACCAAAAATATTCCTCCTTTCGAAATACTCGAACCTTCTAAAAAGCAAGCATATGCAAACGAATACGCTTAACCATAACAGTACCACCCAGCCCGATTTTAATAACCTAACCAACGCCTTCGCGCACAAATCCGACCACGAATTGCGCCTGGCATATTGGCTTTTTCGGGTGGTAAATAATCCGGCCCTCATGAAGCTTTCCACCACGGCGGCTAAATGGTCGCTGGCTATGGGTTTGCCCGTTAAAAGCTTGCTGAAAGGCACCATTTACCGGCATTTCTGCGGCGGCGAAACCGTGAACGATGCCCTGCCCGTGATCGATAAACTGCATAATTACCAGGTAAGCACCGTGCTCGATTACGCCGCCGAAGCCGAAGTAACCGAAGCCGGTTTTGAGCACGTGAAAAACCAGATCCTGAATAACATTTCACTGGCTAAAAACACCCCCGGCATTGGCTACATCAGCGTTAAAATGACCGGCTTGGGAAGTCCGGAAATTTTCGAAAAAGTAACCGCTGGAAAGAAACTGAACGAAGCCGAAGATTTCTCCTTAGAGAAAACCTTTTACCGCCTGCACGAGATTTGTAAACGCGCTTCCGAAGCTGGCATCAGCGTGTACATCGATGCCGAAGAAAGCTGGATCCAGAAACCGATCGACGACATGGCTGAGAAAATGATGCGCATGTACAACCAGGAACGCACCGTGGTTTACAATACCCTGCAAATGTACCGCACCGACCGCTTAGCTTACCTCAAAGATTTCATTCACCGCATGGAAGACCGCCCGGGGTTGCTCGGCATTAAACTGGTGCGCGGCGCCTACTGGGAAAAAGAACGCGAACGCGCAGCGCAAAAAGGCCAACCTTCACCGGTTTTCGATACGAAAGAAGGCACCGATAAAAGCTTCGACGATGCCATTCTGCTTTGCCTGCGCCACCTGCCGAAAGTACACCTTTGCATTGCCACGCACAACCAGAAAAGCACCGAACTTTTAGTAAGCGAAATAACCAAAAGCAACATCCGCTTCCACCACAAAGTGCTCCATTTTTCGCAGCTCTATGGCATGAGCGATAACCTGACTTTCGCGTTAGCCAAAGCTGGTTTTTCTGCCTCCAAATATTTGCCTTATGGCGAAGTTAAAAAAGCCATGCCTTACCTTATGCGCCGCGCCGAAGAAAACACCGCCATCGCCGGACAAATGAGCCGCGAACTGAACCTGCTGGAAGCCGAAATGAAACGCCGGAATCTGTAAAACGCTAGGGTTTTGAGCCTGAAAAGTCAGAGTTAGTTAAATCCAATTTATTACGTCATTCCGAGCAACGTCGAGGAAACTTATACATACTTCTATGGAATTCGGCTAAGAAATGAATTTCTTACCAATTAGTTCGGTACGCGATCGATCCCTCGCAGGCTCGGGATGACAAAACAAAAAACGGTACTTAAACCGCAATAAAAAGTAACCAAATATTAGTCCGGCTGATAACCTATAAAACAGCCAAAAATTAAAACATTATGATGCAGCAACCAAATCTTCACGCGTTTCACATCCCGGTTATGGGCCTTGCTTTTTCCATCGATTCACCCCTTAAAGTGGGGCCATTCGGCATCAGTTCCGTGGTTTCCCTTTCCGACGATACCCTGATCGAACAAATGCGCGAACATTACAGCCGGAAATACCACGAGCCGTTTGAAGCCATCACGCCCGATCAGCCTGATTACCGCGCCCGTCGGATAAACGCTTACCTCAATTTGCTGCATAAATACGTGCAGATTTTAACCGGCAAGATCCGCGAAGAAGCCTTCGATGCCAGTTCCCGCATCAGCAAATATTTCAGGATGCTGCCCAACAGTTCCCCGCTGAAAAAGCTGTATAACCAGATGCTGCAAACCGAAGACGAAACCCAAAAGACAGTGTTGCAAAACCAGCTTCGCGAAGCAGTACAACCCGGCGCCGTAGATGTTAATATCATGACGAAGCTGGACAAAACAAACTACAAAAAAGACGGTACGCCGCTTCCTTTCGAGTTCTCCGATGCGCTGGCTGGCCTGCGCGGCTTTGCAACTTCGGAAGGCGTTTCTTCGGTAGTTTATTCGGCGGGCATGAACATGCGTTTGTACGGCTACATGGAGCAGTTTCCGGAAGCGTTTCAATACGGTAAAAACGGTTTCAAAAAGAAGATCATCATCAAAGTAAGCGATTACCGTTCGGCGGCCGTACAGGGCAAGATCATGGCTAAAAAAGGCCTCTGGGTTTCCGAATTCCGGATCGAATCTGGTTTGAACTGCGGCGGCCACGCGTTTGCTACCGACGGCTTTTTACTCGGACCAATTCTGGAGGAATTCCGCCTGAACCGTGAAGTGTTGCGCCAAGAACTTTTCGGCTTTTACAAAGCAGCCTGTGAAGCCAAAAGCTGGAACGTTCCTGCCGAAACACCGGAAACCCGGTTAACTGTGCAGGGCGGCATTGGCACGGCCGAAGAACAGAACTTTTTGCTCGATCATTACGGCGCCGATGCCACCGGCTGGGGAACGCCATTCTTACTCGTTCCAGAAGCGACCACGGTAGATGAAAATACCCTGCAAAAACTGGTAGATGCCCGCGAAGAAGACCTGTATTTAAGCCCGATCTCACCGCTTGGTGTGCCGTTCAATTCTTTGCGCAATACAACATCCGAAGAACTGAAATTAAGCCGCATTGCCAAAGGAAAACCGGGCAGCCCCTGCGTAAAAAAACACCTCGTTTCCAATACCGAATTTACTGACCAGCCCATTTGCACGGCTTCACGCAAGTACCAGGTGCGCAAACTGGAAGAACTAAAAGAAGCCAATTTAGCGCCGGAAGTTTACCAGAAAGAAGTGGAAAGCGTGCTGGCCAAAGAATGTTTGTGCGAAGGGCTTGCGCATACCGCTTTGGTGGTAAACGACATCAAGACCAAAAACCGCAACGCCGTAGCCATTTGTCCGGGACCGAACCTGGCTTATTTTTCCGGTGTGTATTCGCTGGAAGAAATGGTGGATCATATTTACGGCCGCCACGATATTCTGAACGATGCGTACCGTCCGCACATGTTTGTGAACGAGCTGAAAATGTATGTTACGTATTGGCTGAAATTGAAAAAAGCCCAGTTTGATAACCCTACCGACAAACAGGAGAAATACCTGCGCACTTTCCGCGAAAACCTGTTGCAGGGCATTGCTTATTACCGCCAGTTGTTGCCAACCTTGTTCCCGGAAAATACCAATGGTTATTTCCTGATGGAAGAAGAATTGTTCGAAGCGGCGGATGCCTTGCTGATCGATGAAAATGCTTTTGCCGGCGCTTAGTTTTTGAAATGGACAAGATACGATTAAGCCGCAAATTTACCTTCGAAACCGCGCACGCGTTGCTAGGTTACGACGGTGCGTGCCGGCACATTCACGGGCATTCTTACAAGCTGGTGGTAACGATCATCGGTGAGCCGTTGCTGGATGATCTTCACCCCAAAAACGGCATGGTAATGGATTTCGGCGACCTGAAAAAAACGGTAGAACTTGCCGTGATAAAACCCTTCGATCATGCTCTGTTGCTTAATGAAAAAGCTCCGGAACCATTGGTGGAACAACTGGAAAAGAACAACGAAAAACTGGTTTTGCTGCCGTATCAACCCAGCTGCGAAAACATGTTACTCGACATAAAAGACCGGCTGCAAAACCTGCTGCCGGATAATATAGAATTGCACAGTTTAAAGCTTTCCGAAACTGAAAATTCGTTTGCCGAATGGTTTGATGCCGATAATGTTGGTGCCGGAATTTTTGCAGTAGGAGTGGCCGAAGCAATGCTAACTTGATGAATTCTAAAATGGGTTAAAGGAAGCGGAGTAGCAGTTTTTTGCCTAAAAAGGATATCGTTTTCGCCTAAACTTCAGGGCTTTAAAAAGCTTTTTAAGTGGCCGGAAAATTATTGTATAGAAACGTGGTTATCTGAATTTGTCAAATTTCGGTAGCCCCGCTTTTTGGTTTCTAACTTAATGGTAAAGATCATGCGAACTAATCTTACTCCCATTCAAAAAATGATAATTCTATTTGGGCTGCTGCTCATGGGGCTGAACCTGAATTCCTGTAAAGATAAAGATCCCGAAGAAATTCCGAAGCCGATCCCGAGTTCTGAAACCGGTAAGATTTATGTTGCCAACGAACACGCGGGCACCATTTCGGTGATAGATGCGGCTTCGAACAAAGTGGTGAAAACCATCAACATTAACGAAGGAAGTTCCAATGATCTGATGGCGCATAACGTGCAGGTGGCACCCAACGGAAAAACTGTTTGGGTAACCGGCGTACCCATGGATCATACTACCGACGAAAAAATGGTAGTAATTAACGCAGAAGCCGACACGGTTTTGCGCAGGATTACGATGCCGGTGCATTTACACATGGCTCACGTGGTGCTGGATTCCGATTCGAGGTTTGCCTATGTAACCGCCACCGATGCGGGCCTGGTGCTTCAGATCAGCACCGAAACATTTTTTACTACAAATGTTTACACGCTGCCAGCCACGCACCAGCCACACGGGCTCCGGTATTTTAACGGCAAACTTTACGCCGCAAACATGGAAGGCAAAACCATTTCGGAAATTGATGCGGCAAACGGTCAGGTAACGGAAATTCCGGTAGGAGGAATGGCCGTGCAAACCGCGGTTTCGCCGGATGGAAAATATGTTTTTGCCTCGCTGTTCGATACCAAAGAAATAGTGCGCTACAACCTGCAAACCAAAACTTTAGACCGGATCCCATTACCCGCCACTGCGCAAGGGCCGATCCAGCTTTACCCAACGCCCGAAAGTAATAAGCTCTTTGTTTGCGATCAGGGCGTTTTACTGAACCGACCTGCATCAAATAAGGTTTTCGTGATCGATATTGAAAATGGAGCTGTTACGAATACGATTACGGTAGGCAATGCGGTGCACGGCGTGGTGGTTAGCAAAAGTGGCAAAACGGCTTATTCTACCAACACCAACGATGGTTCCGTTTCCGTAATAGATGTAGCTTCAGAGAAAGTTACTGCCACCATTCCGGTAGGAATTACGCCAAACGGCATTAGTTTTTGGTCAGAAACTGGCGGGATGCCATAGCTAAAATAAACCTGGCTTTCTGAATCGCATCAATGGCTTTTTCCGCCTGAATCCCCAGCGTTTTAAGACATCAAATTCATTCCGCAAGTTTAGGCACAGCCATAACTTGTGGGATTTTTATTTAGTCTGTTTTTAAAGTCGGAAGCATCCGATTCGGTATATCTGATTTTTCATAGCAGACAGGTTGTTTGCCTTGCAGGCAAGTTGCCAACATGCCAAAGAAATTCCCTCACGTTACGGCTGTCCCTAAACTTGTGGGTTGGATTAAAGAATGGATAATTAAAAAAGGTAGCCCAGGGTTTAAACCCTGGGCTACCTTTTTTAAAAAGCTCCCTCCCTGAATTAGGCTTGGGTGGGGTTACAGATCCTTCTTCACAAACTTCCGCTGCGCAAAGAATAACGGCACCATTACCCAGATCACCATCAGCCCAAAAGCCAGCGCAATGCCAACCCAGTTGCCGAAAAAGCTTTTGTACAAGGCGCCGGTATAACCCATTAAAGCGGAAACATCGATGTTTAGCAGTACCAGCACGCGGCCCAAATCAATTGGATTCAGCGATAGTAGCAGCAACGTTGCATTGTCCAGCGGGTAATCGGCGAAGTAGAAAAGGATAAACATCACAATGCCATCGTATAGCAAACTGAAGTAGAACCAGAGCATGAGCGCAATCCCAATTCCTTTGGCTTTGTCGCGGGTTAACACGGAAGCTAAAAAGGCTAACGATGTAAAAATAAAGCTTAGAAAAACGCCCGAAGTTACCAGGTAAATAGAAGTAGGACCGGGGTTGAAAAGCATGGCCGGAACGCCAACGCCCACTACAAATGCCATGGCCAAAGAAAGCGCCACGCCCAGGTATTCGCTTAGGAAAATTTTGCGCCGGTTTATGGGTTGCGAAACCAGCAATTCAATAAATTCGGTGGAGTTGTAAAAGTGGATCGTGCCGAAAATAATGCTGATGAGCGGCACAATTAAGAGCACCACGTTCAGCAAACTTAAAACGGCTTTGGTCGGGTCGCTTTCCAGGTTGAACAACCCGAACGACATGAGAAATAAAAAGGCGGTGTACCCGATAATGGTGCGGCTGCGCAGGATATCGTAAAGTACGTATTTGATGATCTTGTTCATGATTTTGCGGCTTTTTAAACAGCCATCATTTTTGCAATTGCTTTTCCCAACCGGGCTTCCTGGGTAATTTCCTTAATGGATTCAATGCTCTGGTAGAACCTGAAATTACCGTCCACGAGGCAGAAAATATCGTCGGCTACTTCGTCTATTTCGCTCATAATGTGGGAGGAGATCAGGATCAGTTTGCCTTTGTTTTTTTCTTTCAGAATTTTCGTTTTCAGGATCTCGGAACTGAGCGGGTCGAGGCCGGCTGTGGGTTCATCCAGCACCAGAATTTCGGTGTTGAAAAGGCAGGCCAACGCGGCGCTTACTTTCTGTTTGTTTCCCCCGGAAAGCGAGCCCAGGCTTTTTTGGAACATGGCCGGAATGTTGTATTGCCCGATCAATTCTTCGTCTAAAACTTTGTTGCTTTTCCGGATGTCGCGCATCATTTTGAAGAGCTGCTCCACTTTCATGTTTTCCGGGAAACGGCTGATCTGCGGCATGTAACCAATTTTGCTGCGGTATTCCCACTGCTTTATAACCGGCGCACCATCTACCATAATGCGGCCGCTGTCGGGCAAAACCATGCCCAGCAAACACTTGATCATAGTCGTTTTGCCGGAACCGTTCGGACCGATAATAGAAACAACCTGGCCGGCGTTAAACTGAGCCGAAATATTATTCAGCACCTGTAATTTGCCGTAGCTTTTACTCAGATTTTCAAGCGTGATCATAAGCGTATTGTCTTAAAACCGGACTGTCGTCTTTCAACATTTCCGGCGTAAAAGATGGAATAACTTTTTCCATCCGGTCCATTAAATCTACAATAAAACTGCGCAGGAACATAATGGAGCTCGGTACCCGTTCCACCACCAGCGAAAACAAACTCACCGGCCGGTACGGCACGTCGCCGATCTTGTCTTTATTCAGGTCGTAGCCTTCGTATTTATCCCAGTAATTATGGCTGAAATAATTGCTTGCGCTGTTGGCGTTCGTAGAAACGTCAAACGTGTTGCTCATGAAATTATTCAGCCGAAACGTATCTTCTGAGCAGCTCGAAAGCACGCGCAACGCCCAGCCATTTCCCTGGAACGTATTCTTTTCGATGTGCAGGTAAGTAGACCCTTCCATATAAATGCCGGCCGTATTTTTTATGAACCGGTTGTTTGAAATGGTGCTGCGACTGATGTCTTTCAACAGCAATCCGTACGCTGCCGGGCCCCAGTTGTGCTCAAAAGTATTGTGCTTCATCACAATATCGCGGGTGTACATCACGGCCACGCCGGCGCCGTTATTCCGGAAAGTATTGTGGGTATACACATTGCCATCAGAAAACATGAAGTGCAAACCGTACCGGATGTTTCCGAAGCTCAGGTTGTCTTTTATGGTGCAGCGTTTGGCGAATTCCAGGTAAATGCCGTCGCGGTGACCGCTGGTTTTATTGTCTGAAATCTTGATAAAATCGGAATACCACAAATGGATCGCGTTGCCTGAAGTCGTTTCCGTTCGCGCTTCACCTTCCACAATATTGCGGCTCACGGTACAGCTATCGGTGCGTTGTAAATAAATGCCGAAAAAAGCGTTTTTAATGTGGTTGTCGGTAATGGTAACGTGCGCGCCTTCGTACACTTTTATAGCCGAATAATCGCGCATGTAACTCACTTCCACGTTCTGCAATTCAAAGCCTTTGATCACTACGTGCCGCGTTTCCACCTGAAAGATGCCGCCTTTGTTTTTCGCATCGATAACCGGTTTCCCTACGCCAATAAGTTGCACCGGTTTTTTGATCTGGATGTTGCTTTCCGTATAATAACCTTTCTGTACCAAAATGCGGTCGTGCGGTTTGGCTGCATTCACTGCAGAAGTTACCGTTTTGTAATCGCAGGTTTTGCAGACTTTTAAGTCGGCCGCGTGAGTAGGATTTAAAACAAAAAACGTCAGGGAAAACAGCAGAAAAAGTGCTGAACATTTCAGGGTCAGTAGTCCGTCAGCTAAAGCAGACGGCAATGAATATTTCGGCAAATATAGATTCAGCCTTTTCATTTTCAATTGCCTAAATCCGTTGGTTAAAACCAACGGCAATGAAAAACGCTTTTTGAAAATCCGGGAGAAATTCATTGCCGCCTGCTTTAGCTGACGGTTCATCAGATTATCCAAAAACGCTATGCTTTTCGGGGTAAAAACTGCCGGGCAACTATTCGGGTCTTTCATTGCGCTTCACGGCTTGCACCGTCTCGTTCCAGGTCAGAATTCTGCCACCGTTTTTTTCCTGCATTTCGGTAGCCGCCGCGCGATTGGTAAACGCCGTTAAAAACATTCCCATCGGGCTCGGCAGGTTTTTGCTTTGCAGGAAGATGGCTTTGTCCGCATCGATCAGTTTTTCCGGCGTATTGAAATCGGTTACCAGGAACATCTTCGCTTTTTCTTTCGCATCGGCATTGTCTTCCAGGTATTTGATCATGCATTCCGAAGCATCGAAGTACAGCGCTTTGCCGGTTTTTAAAACCAGTTCGCTGGCGTATCGTTTGTCGGAAACGGTCATCTGGCAATGCGTGCAGTTAGCCTGGCCATAAGGAATGGGCTGTTGTTTGGCTTCGCAACCGGAAAGAAGCAGCGCGAAAAACGGTAGGGATAGAAGCAAAAAAAGTGTTTTCATATGTGCGGTATGAGTTAAGTTCAGAAGTTTTGTTTCAGGCAGTCTGGAGTTTATCAGTAGCAGACCGGGTTTTCTTCCGGTAAAAGAATTCAATATAAACGGCAATGGCGGCCAGTAAAATGGCGATTCCAATCGAGAGTCCGCCGATATCGGGAAGCGATAATGCCTTGAAGTTAAGCAATTGTTTGCTGCCTAAAAATGGCGGAATGTAGGTCATGCCCGGTACTTTTATGGGCGCCATCGGATCCAGGTTCGTTCCGAATTTAACCAGCCACATGTAGAAATCAATTAACCCGGCAGTTCCGCCAATTATAACGGCTATTAACCAGGTCAGTACCAGTTTGCGGGAATTTAAAAAAGCAATGATAATGCCGGAGCCAATTAAGAAATAAACAATGTAGGGCATGTATTTCAGTTCGGCAAACGAATCGGCCTTAATTTTTTCCATGCCGATGTAGTGGTTCAGAATGTTGAAGTTTTGGAGGGTATATTCGGTATTTCCTCCGAGTTTGTTTACCCAAATGTGCATTTCCAGTCCTTCCGGGTATTGCGGGGCTTCCAGGTAAATTTTCCACATGGGGAAGAAAAACAGGAGGCTCAGAGAAAGGGCCGCCAGCAGCATCAGAATTTTAGATACATTGCTCATGGCGATATGTTTTTAAGTTTGTTTATGGCTTTTTTTATAACTGAAAGCCGTTAAAAAATCGGAGCGGCTTTATAGGCCGCTCCGGTTAAAGTTTAGTTTATCAAGGTTGGCTAGGGGCTTTTCTTTTTTCCCCGGTAGAGAAAGCAATCGGCACGTTAGAACCTTTGGCAGAAACCCTGGCATACCCCTGCATTTCCTGGTGAAGCGCAGAACAGAAGTCGGTACAATAGAATGGGAACACCCCGGTTTTGGTTGGCACCCATTTGAAAGTATTCGTTGCGCCTGGCATGATCAGCAATTCTGCGTTTTGAGCACCCATCACGGCAAATCCATGCGGTACGTCCCAGTCTTGCTCCAGGTTGGTAACGTGGAAGTACACTTCGTTGCCCACTTCAATGCCTTCAATATTATCCGGGGTTAAGTGGCTTCGGATGGCAGTCATGTACACGTCGATCCGGTTGCCGTTCTTAACCACTTTGGTATCACCTTCTTTGCGGGTTGCATACTGGTTTTTATTCGCATCGAGCTTGTACATTTTGGCACTGTTCGGCGCGATTTTCTCAGCAGCAATGGCTTGTGCATAGTGCGGTTCACCAATTAGCGGGAAGTCTAAGAGCATTTTCATTTTCTCCCCGCTGATATCGATCAGCTGGCCAGCCTGGGCTAACTCCGGGCCGGTTGGCAGATAACGGTCTTTGGTGATCTTGTTCATGGCCAGCAGGTATTTACTGCTCGGGTCTTTGGTATCGCCACCCGGAATCAGTAAGTGACCAATAGAGTAGTAAACCGGAATCCGGTCTTTTACTTTAAAGTCTTTCAGGCTCCATTTTACTACCTCAGAAGATACGAACATAGAAGAATACGCATTACCTTTACCATCGAACTCGGTGTGCAACGGACCTAAGCCCGGCTCTTTCACTTCTGCTCTTAGTACTGATTCGTATTTCAGCACCGGAATGCCGTTAATGTCGCCGATATAATCTTTGTTCTTAATAGCAGTCTGCATTTTAGAAAAAGAGTGAACCGGAATTACGGAAGCCAGTTTACCAGAGATCACAATGTTCTCACCGCTTGGGTCCACGTCAACTCCGTGCGGCGATTTTGGTACCGGCACCAGGTAAAGCATATCCGGGCATTCTTCCGGCAATAAGATCCGCACCGTTTTCTTCATGGTAGAAGTAGCCTGGTTCGTTTCGTGGTTCATTTTGTTGTGCGCGTAGTTGGCGGGAATTTCGCGGGCTTTGCCTTCCGCAGCGTATTTAGCCGCTAATTTCCAGTTCACGCACAGCAGGTAATCTTTGTCGTTCTGAGAAGCACCAACTTCTTTCAGCGTACCGGCTTTTTCGGTATTGTAAGAAGTAAAGAAGATCCAGTCAGAAGATGGGCCTTTACCGCCGTTCGCTAAGTCGTAGTCAAAACCAGGTACCATGATCTGGAAATCCAGGTTCATATCGCCATGGTCTTTGTCTACTTTCAGGAAGGAAATGGTACCGCGGAATTTGTCTTTATATTCTTTCAAAGATATGTCCTGCAGTTTGCCTTCGGCCGTTACCGGTACCGAGAAACGCGTACCCGCCACTACATATTCGTTGTTGTTGGTTGGGTAAGGCGAACAGTGGTTACCGGCTGAGTTGGGAATTTCCACGATCTCTACGGTCTCAAACGTTTTCAGGTCGATCCGGGCAATGCGCGGCGTATTATTACCATTCACGAATAACCAGCGGCCATCGGTGGTCTCATTGGCGCGCGAAAGTTTCGGGTGGTGCAGATCGTCCCAAGGCACAAAACCGAAAGACGTGTTCAGCATGGGCTTGGTATTTTCGTTATAGCCATAGCCATTTTCCGGGTTCTGCGAGAAGACCGGGATCACTTTCAGTAATCGGCCGGATGGAAGTCCGTAAACCGCAACCTGCCCGCTGAAACCGCCGGAAAGGAAAGAATAATATTCATCGTGCTTGCCGGGCGCAACGTAAACGGCCGAAGCGGCATCCGAAGAAAGGGCCGAACTGGAAGAGCCGCCGGCAGCTTTATTATCGGTTTTGCTGCAGCTCTGCAAGCCAGGCATTACTGCCAGTGCTGCCACAAAAGCTGCGGCTGGCAGTAGTTTTTTGAAAGTGGATCTAGGGTCCATGGTCTTAACTATTTATAGTTATTAAAGAAAGTTAAATGGGTTCTACTATTTCGCTCCGTCGTTCTGACGCATGAATTCCAGCAGCGCGCGGGCATCCGGTTCGGAGATATCCTGATTTGTCATCTGGGTTAAGTGTTCGGCCAGAAGTTTTTTAGCCTGCGGATCTTTCTGAGTCATTTCTACCGGGTTAATAATCATGTTCATGATCCATTCCGGTTTGCGGCGTTCCGTTACACCAGCCAGTCCAGGTCCTACAATTTTCTGATCGGAAAGCTGATGGCAGGCTGAACATTTTCCTTCGAAGACGGATTTACCTTTAGCAGCTAAGGCGGCATCGAACTTGGAAACGTCTACTGATTTTACCGGGCCAACTCCTAAACCATTGTCCTCGGCAGGGGCACCTGGATCGTCGGCAAGTTCTACGGTGGGTTCTTCGGAAGAGGCTTGTTCCTGTTTTGCTGAGTCGCCGCCGCAGCTAACTAAAAAAAGGCAGCCGGCACCCAACAGGGCATTTCTAAACCAGGCAGGCACGCCGGCCAGGTTTCTGAATTGTGCGGGAGTTGTTTGTTGTTTTTTCATTTGTTCTGTGAAATTGGTTAAGGATGTTCTGTGGTTTATGGGCCTCAAAACGTTTTGTTAACAATACAAAGTAACCGGGTAAATGTTCGTTATTAAAAGACCTTAATCTCTTTTAATAATGACTATTGTCAGCTTTTTTATGTAAGCTTTAAATTCCTGCTTGTTCGCTTATAAGAAGAATAAAGCTGTAGTAAAACAGCTTTTTAAATTTGTTTTCTGTAGAAGAGGGAAAAGAGAGAAGGGCCGGATCTTTTAAACCGGATGTAAAGGAAAAGGTAAGTAAAATCGGACGATTATCGGGCCCGTTGGGCATCCTGCGAGGAAGAAATGGTATCTACCTTTAACCGGGTGGCAGAATCTTCAATGCCTTCCAGTTGGGGCGAAATTTCGGAACCAGCGCCTTCCTGAACAGATTGGTTTGAATTATCTTCTGAAGAGGTGTTTTCAACGCCGGCGGCATTTTCAGAAGTTTCGGAATTTTTTTGTGCGTTATCGCAACCAAAGACAAGCAAGCCGAAGGCCAGGAGAAAAATTCTATTCATAGTTTCCGGGTTTAGACTGATTTAAGGTTCTTACGAACTGTTAAATATAAGGTTATTCCTATCTATTTAATAGCAAAGCTTTTACCTTACACAATTTCTTAAATGATGCCGGAAATATTTGTTAGTATTGAACCAGATATTAAATTCCTTGTATTGGGTATGTTTACCTGATACAGGTTGTAATAACGCGTGATTTTTCAGGTCAGTACTAAGGAACTAACTAAAAGTAAAAAGCGCGCTTCGAAAATTTGCAGAAATTATGCTGTTTTTCACTTACTTTTTTCGCAGTAAAGCCTACCGTTTCTGCATGAAAATTCAGCAGATTTAAACTTTGTGGTGGCCGCGCCAAAGATCAGTTTTAAACCTGGTTGTATGAAATACCTGGCTGAAAAAGTACTTAAGCGGTTTTCAAAAGATTGGTTTGGGCCAGGTCGGCAACAATTTTTTTGTAAGCTTCTGTTCCGGCAGTATTGCCAAGTAACTGGCTGTTTGGCGGATCAAGTAAAAGCGTTGCGTATTGGGCAGGTGTGGTATTTGGCGGTAAACAAATAACCGGCATTTCGGCTTTTTTTAGAACTTCCTGACAGATTTTACCCGGACCATTTTTAGCTCTTTTGCCGGCGCCTTCGGTACCAATAATAAGTAGATCTGCTTTTATTTTTTTGCCTACTGCCAGCATTTCATCTACTGCAAACCCGGGTTTAAGCACGCGCGTAACCGAAAGACCAAACGTTTTATGAAGCTCATGCGCCAATTGGTCGATTCTTTCCTGAACTTCTTTTTCGAGCAAGCCGGTGTCGGCCCAGATCGTTTCTTCTTCCAGCAAAATGGCCGGATGATAAGCATGAAATAAGATCAGGCGGGCATTGGTTTGCCGGGCCAGCTCCGCTGCAAAAAAAGCTGCCGCATAAGCCGGCTGCGAAAAATCCGTAGAAACCAGTATATTCTTCATCGTAGGCAATCTTTTGGGTTCGGAGGCAAAGCAACACTTTCCGATAAAATTCTGTAATTTTAATCCGTTGCGTTTGTGGTTCGCCTCAGTATAATTCCGGGACATACAAAATTACCAGCCCGGCCCGGCAAACCGAATGACCAACTACAACCACGCAAATGATATTTATCATGAATCTAAATTTGGTGTACAGTATCTTTGCTGGTTCATAAAACGCTATCATTTTAAGCTAAAAAAGTAAACTTGGAACAAAACCTCGATAACCAGCAGCGGCTCAAGGCCATCATCGAAACTGCAATAGACGGCATTATTACGATAGATGCCCGCGGCAATATTGAAACCGTAAACCCGGCCGCGGCGCGTATTTTTGGTTATCAGCCCGAAGAAATGATCGGCAATAACGTAAAAATGCTGATGCCCGAGCCTGATCACAGCCAGCACGACGGTTACATTGAAAATTACCATCGCACAGGCGTAGGCAAGATCATTGGTATTGGACGCGAAGTTACCGGCCTGAAAAAAGACGGTACCCGGTTTCCGTTTCTGCTCAGCATTTCGGAAGTGAAGCTTAAAGATAAGCAGATCTTTACCGGCATTGTACACGATATTTCTACGCTTAAAAAAGCCGAAGATGCCCTGCGCGAAAGCGAAAACAAGATCAATTCCATTATCCAGGCGGCGGTAGACGGCATCATTACCATCGATTCCTACGGCATCATGGAAATGATAAATCCTTCGGCGGCCAGGCTTTTTGGCTACGAAATTGATGAGCTGATCGGCAAAAGCATCAACATGCTCATGCCCGAGCCCGACAAAAGCCGCCACGACGGCTACATTCACAACTACGAAACCACCGGTCGCGAACGCATTATCGGCATTGGGCGCGAGGTAACCGGTCTGAAAAAAGACGGCACCACTTTTCCGTTCTTCCTGAGCGTGAGCGAAGTAAAAACGCAAGGCAAGCGCATTTACACGGGTTTTGTGCATGACATTACCCAGCAGAAATTAAACGAAGAACGCCTGCGCCGTTACGCCGCCGAACTGGAACGCAGCAATTTAGAACTTCAGGATTTTGCCTACGTTTCGTCGCACGACCTGCAGGAACCTTTGCGCAAGATCCAGGCTTTTGGCGACCGCTTGCAGCACAAAGAGCGCGAAAGCCTGAGCGAGCAGGGGAAAGATTACGTAGACCGGATGCTGAACGCGGCTAACCGGATGCAGAACCTAATCAACGACCTGCTTTCATTTTCGCGGCTCACTACCCAAAGCAAACCCTTCGTACCTACCGATCTGGACCAAGTGTTAAGTGAGGTTATATCAGATCTGGAAATTACCATCGAGCAGACGCACGCCGAAATCATCCGGTCGCCGCTGCCAACCATAGAGGCCGAACCGACCCAGATGCGCCAGCTTTTCCAGAACCTGATCAGCAACGCCATTAAATTCCGGAAGGAAAACGAAAATCCGGTCATTAACATTTACGCCAAGCACCACCAGAAAAAAGCACATTTAACGGCCACGCCTGGCGACGAAATAACCGAAATTTACATCGAAGACAACGGCATCGGGTTCGACGAAAAATACCTGGACCGGATCTTTAATATTTTCCAGCGCCTGGAAGGGCAGAAGTACGAAGGCAGCGGTATTGGCCTGGCAATTTGCCGCAAAATTGCCATCCGCCACGGCGGCGACATTACGGCCAACAGTCAGCCCGGCGTAGGCACCCGCTTTATAATTACTTTGGCCCTGAAACAACCTAAACAAGAACAAACTCCTGCATTATGAGCCAGAAACAAAAATCCATCGTAATTCTGATCGCCGACGACGACGCCGAAGACCGCATGCTGGTAAAAGACGCCCTGGACGAAGGCCGCCTGAAAAACGACATTCACTTTGTTGAGAACGGCGAAGAACTGGTAGATTACCTCCATAACCGCGGCCGCTTCGCAGACAAAGAAAAATTCCCGACGCCCGGCCTGATTTTGCTCGATCTGAACATGCCTAAAAAGGACGGTCGCGAAGCGTTAAAAGAAATCAAAAACGACCCGCATCTGCGCCTGATTCCGGTAGTAGTTTTAACCACTTCCAAAGCTGAAGAAGACATTCTGCGTACTTACAACATGGGCGTAAGTTCTTTCATCACCAAACCGGTTACGTTCACGGCACTGGTAGACGTGATGAAAACCTTAAGTAAATACTGGTTTGAAATTGTAGAACTTCCGAAGATCGATTAATGTGCTGATGTGCTAATTTGAAGATTTGGAAATGAGTTAAAACGCTAGGGGTTCAAGCCGAAAAAGTCAGCGCTGTATTGTCTGAAATAGGATTTATAAGCGCTTTAAAAACTTTCAGATTTCAATATATCGCCAGTGCAGCATCAGTTGAAACGCTACAGGAGATAAAAAATCAACTACGAAGTACAGAATGACACCAGTTTCTGCGTGTGCGGCCTCCTATGGTTGCGTTCGGCCCGTTAAGGGCCAGCAAGTATAGAAGACGTGAACGCAGAAACGAGGCCACCCGGCTTGAGGGAGAAAGTTAATTAGAAATCGAGAATTACGAATTAGGAATGGACATCATTTGAAAACCCTAGGCTTTCAAACTTCAAAAGTCAGCTTCACTGCCAACCCGATGCGATCTCTCCTGGCGTCGAGATGACCAAAAAACGCTATCCTTTTCACCCGAAAAACCGCCAGAAAAAAAAACGCATGCCCGACAAAATAAAAATTCTGCTGGTCGACGACGACGAAGATGATTACATCATTACCAAGGAAATTATCGACGATATTCCGGCGCGCCAATATCATTTAGACTGGACCCCATCGTTCAGAGAAGCCCTGGAACTGATCGCCCAGAAAAAGCACGACATTTACCTGGTAGATTACCGCCTTGGGGCGCACGATGGCCTGGAACTCATTACCAAAGCCATTGAAATGGGTTGCACTGCGCCGCTCATTTTACTTACCGGCCAAAGCGACCGCGAAACCGACGAACGCGCGATGCGGCTGGGAGCTTCTGATTACCTGGTGAAAGGCGCTATCAGCCCGAACGAACTGGAACGATCCATTCGCTACAGCATTGAGCACAGCCTGAACTTGCAGGAAATTCAAACGCTGAACAGCGAACTGGAAGAACGGGTGGAAAAGCGCACGAACCAGCTGGCCGAAGCCATTAAAAAGCTCGAGAAAACCAACCGCAGTTTGCAGGAAGCCCAGCTGGAAATCCGCAAAGCGCTGCAGAAAGAAAAAGAACTGAACGAACTCAAAAGCCGCTTCGTAACTATTGCTTCGCACGAATTCCGCACCCCGCTGGCTACCGTACTTTCTTCGGCCAGTCTGATAGGCAAATACAAGAACACCGAAGATGACGACAAACGTCAGAAACACGTAGACCGGATCAAATCCGCAGTCAGTAATTTAACGGCCATCCTGAACGATTTCCTGAGCATCAGCCGCATTGAGGAAGGGAAAATTTACAACGTGCCTTGCAGCTTTAACCTGGAGGTTTTCTGCCTTGAAATTACCGAAGAACTGCAGGGTTTTGTAAAAGACGGGCAGCAGATCCAGTATCAGCATTTCGGAGCGCAGAAAACGGTGAATTTAGACAAGCAGCTTATGAAAAATATTCTGCTGAATTTGCTTTCGAATGCCAGTAAATATTCCGCCGAAAACAAGCTCATTTATTTTACCACCGAAATAAGGAACGGCGCGCTTACCATTACAGTAAAAGACGAAGGCATTGGCATTCCGGACGCCGACAAAGTGCATTTATTCGATCCTTTTTTCCGGGCGCAGAACGTAACCAACATTCAGGGAACGGGCCTTGGTTTGAACATTGTGAAAAAATATGTCGATATTATGGGCGGAACCCTGGCCTATGAAAGTGCGCTTGACCAGGGAACTACCTTTATTGTTAATTTTCCGCACACCGCATAACCTATGAAAAAGATCCTCCTGATAGAAGACAGCCAGGAAATCCGCGAAAACATTGCCGAAATTCTGAGCCTGGCCAATTACGAAGTAAGCGAAGCCGAAAACGGTAAAGTGGGCGTGGAGAAAGCCAAAAAAGAACACCCCGACCTGATCATCTGTGATATCATGATGCCGCAACTGGATGGCTACGGCGTATTGCACATGCTCAGCAAAGATCCGCAAACCTCCAGTATTCCGTTCATTTTCCTGACCGCCAAATCCGAGAAAGACGATTTCCGCAAAGGGATGAACTTAGGTGCGGACGATTACCTGGTAAAACCGTTCGACGATCTGGAACTGCTGGATGCCGTGGAAATGCGGTTGAAAAAGAACGAAATCCTGAAAGCGGAATTTCAGAAAAATGCCGAAGGCCTGAACAACTTTATGGAAGAAGCGCGTGGTCTGGAAGAGCTGAATAAACACCTTTCTACGGACCGCAAACTGACCGTTTTTAAAAAGAAGCAACTGCTTTTCTCCGAAGGAAATTACCCCAACGCGGTTTATTTTCTCAACAAAGGCAAGATCAAAACTTTTAAAACCAACGAAGATGGCCGCGAACTGATCACGGATCTCTATAAAGACGGCGATTTTATTGGATACCTCGACCTGCTGGAAGACAAAACCTACCGCGAATCGGCGATGGCGCTGGAAGATTCCGAAGTGATCATCATTCAGAAAGACGACTTTAATGTCCTGCTGCACAACAACCGCGACGTAGCCAATAAATTCATCAAGATCCTGAGCGGCAACTTAGCCGACCGTGAAGAACGTTTGCTGAAATTGGCCTATAATTCGGTGCGTAAACGCGTTTCTGAAGCCTTGCTTTTGGTGGTAAAACAGTTCCAGGAACAACACGGCAACAACACCGAGATCTCCATCTCCCGCGAAAATTTAGCCAGCATTGTAGGCGCTTCCAAAGAAGCCGTTATCCGCACCCTTTCCGATTTTAAAGACGAAAAACTCATTGATCTGAAAGGCGGAAAAATTACCATTCTGAACTTAGAGAAACTGCAGAAAATGCGGAATTAAGTTGTGAGTTTTTCGGGTTGAAACGGTAGCGTTTTTACTGAAAAACCCAAATGTTGATTCGATTTAAAATGTTAGCGCCGTAGCGTAGGATTTAAGCCCTACGCTACGGCGCTAACATTTTTGTGTCATCCTTCGCTTTCGTTCAGGATGACAATACTTGAAGCTTCGGGGTTGCCTGCACAATAAATTCGCCAATTCAGAGTAGTTATTTCTGAAATCAATGCCTAACTTCGGGAAATAATTTAGTAAATAGTTTTAAATGAATAAGTTGAAATTTAAGCAGTTAGCGTTTGCTTTTCTGTTCGTAGCCGGCAGCAGTACGCTGCACGTGCAGGCGCAAATGTCTTCTAAAAAGATCGATCAGCTGGTAGAAAACACCATGAAAACCTTCGACGTGCCGGGCATTGCGGTTTCGGTGGTGAAAGATAGCAAAGTGGTTTATTCCAAAGGCCACGGCGTGCGTTCCTTGAACACCAAACAGCCCGTGGATGAAAATACCTTGTTCGGGATTGCCTCCAATTCCAAAGCGTTTCTCACGGCTTCCATTGCCATGCTGGTAGACGAAAAAAAGCTGAAGTGGGACGATAAAGTTACCGACCATATTCCGGAATTCCGGATGTACAACCCCTACGTAACCGAAGAATTCACGATCCGCGACCTGGTTACGCACCGCAGCGGTTTGGGCCTAGGTGCCGGCGACCTGATGGCTTTTCCGGATTCGAATTCCTTTACCATGCCCGAAATTATTCATAACCTGCGTTACTTAAAACCGGTTTCGGGCTTCCGCACCAAGTACGATTACGACAACCTGCTGTACATGGTAGCCGGCGAAGTAGTAGCCAAAGTGAGCGGACAGCCCTGGGAAGTTTTCGTGGAAGAACGCATGATGAAACCGCTGCAAATGAATGCCAGCGCGGCTACGCATAAACGCCTGAAAGACAAGACGAACGTGATCGATCCGCACGCGCCGGTGGACGGAAAAGTGGCCGTAGTTGACCGCTTCAACAGTCAGATCGGGCCGGCGGCCTGGGGTTTATATTCGAATTTAACCGATATGAACAAATGGGTTTTGATGCAGCTGAACGAAGGCAAGTACGGCGAAAGCGGGAAAAATAAACTTTTCAGCGAAGCGGCGCAAAACGAAATGTGGAGCGCGCAAACGTTGCTGCCGCTGAGTTCTTATAATCCTTATAACAGTCATTTTCGGGCGTATGGTTTGGGCTGGTTTGTAACTGATGTGAAAGGCACGAAAGAAGTATCGCACACGGGCGGTATGCCGGGCATGGTGACGCAGGTTACCTTGCTGCCGGAAAAAGAACTGGCTATTATTGTACTTACCAACCAGCAATCGGGTTCGGCGTTTACGGCCATCACCAACCAGATCAAAGATTCTTACCTGGGCATTAAAAATACCGACCGGGTAAAAGAATACAACGAACGCCGCCTGGCGGGAGAAAAATATGCGGCCGGAATTGTAGCAAAAGTGGAAACCGAAATCAAAGAGCAGCAGGCTAAAAAACTTCCGGTGCTGGAAACGGCCGCCATTCTGGGAACTTACAAAGACAACTGGTTCGGTGAAGTGGATATATTCGAGAAAGACGGCAAAACGTGGTTCCGTTCCGCACGTTCGCCCAAACTGATCGGGGAGATGGTGCCCTACAAAGCCAGTACCTACCTGGTAAAATGGCGTGACCGCAGTCAGGATGCCGATGCCTTTGTGATGTTCAGCCTGGATAACGAAGGCAAAGCGACCGGCATTAAAATGAAACCGATCTCGCCGCTAACCGACTTCAGCTTCGATTTTCAGGATCTGGATCTGTACCGGATAGAACCGGCCAAAAAAGCTTCCTGATCTGAAAAAACGGTAGGGAATTTACCTCAAAAACTGCTTTCACTGCTTTCCAGTGGAAACAGCTTTTCATTGCTGTTACTGGTATTTTCCTGAGAAACTATTTTTGCCTCCTGAAGGAAATAGGTTGTACAATACCAGCAACAGCTGGAATGGCTTGGCATTGAAATTTATTTTATAGCGGTTCGCGATCTGAAATTATTAAAAACCTGCTTCAGCCGGTAGTTTTCCGGGTTGAGCAGGTTTTTATTTTTTAAGCGGACCAGGTTTATTTAGTTTACAATAGCCTCAGGTGCCCAAATGGTATGATCTAAATCCTGAAAAGTTTTGCCCGGAGGATGCAGGCAGCTAATTTTGTGGAGCAGATCATGTGGAACCTGATAACAATCTGCCACGAAAATGACTTTGGTCATCTTTTTTCGGGGGCTATCTTCGGAAATTTGTAAGGTATTTTAAAGCGTTATGAAAGACCAGTTTAAAGCAATTACTTTATCGTATAAAAATGCACCGATCGCCATTCGCGAAGCCGTAGCTTTGAACGAAGCCGGTTGCCGCAGCCTTTTGCATAAGATAAAGGAGTTTACCGGCGTGCAGGATGCTATGGTGCTTTCTACCTGCAACCGCACCGAAGTTTATTACGCTTCCGGTCAGGAACTTTCTACCGAAATAATCAAGCTGATCGCGATCGAAAAAGGCTTTATTGCAACCAAAAATATTCAGCCTTTCTTCCGGGTTTTAAACCATGCCGAAGAAGCGTATAAGCATTTATTTCACGTGGCCTTAGGGCTGGAAAGCCAGGTTACCGGCGATGTTCAGATCCTGAACCAGGTGAAAATTGCGTATAAGTGGGCGGCGGAAGAAAACATGGCGGGTCCGGTTTTGCACCGCCTTTTGCATACCATTTTTGCCACCAACAAACGCGTAGTAAATGAAACGGCTTTCCACGATGGGGCAGCTTCGGTTTCTTATGCCACGCTAGAGTTGGTGGAGGAACTTACGCGCCAGATCGAAAACCCGCGGGTGCTCATGATCGGGGTGGGAGAGATCGGCGCGGATGTTTGCCGCAATTTTAAAAAATCGAAGCTCGAAAATATTATTATTACCAACCGCACGTATTCCAAAGCCGAAGCGCTGGCCGAAGAATGTATGGCTACCGCCGCGCCTTACGAAAACCTGTGGGAAGAGATCAATAAAGCTGACGTGGTTATTTCTTCGGTACCCGGCGATTGCCTTTTTGTAAGCAAAGCCGAAATTGAAAAAATGGGCCAGCCGGTGTATAAATTTTTCATTGACTTGAGCATGCCGCGCAGCATCGATCCGGCTTTGGAAACCATGCCGGGCGTGTTTGTTTACAACGTTGACAGCATCCGGAACAAAGCTACCGAAGCCCTGGAACGCCGCATGGCGGCCATTCCGGAAGTGAAAAATATTGTAGTAGAAGCCATTGCCGAGTTTCAGCAGTGGACCCGGGAAATGTCGGTTTCGCCGGCCATTCAGCAATTCAAGCAAAAGCTGGAAGATATCCGCAACCAGGAACTGGCGCGCTACGTGAAGAAAATGAACGACCAGGAGAAAGAACTGGTAGAAGCTGTAACCCGGAACATGCTGCAAAAAATCCTGAAAGCGCCGGTACTGGAACTGAAAGCGGCCTGTCTGCGCGGAGAATCGGAAACGCTGCTGGAAAGTTTAAGCGCGCTTTTCGATCTGGAAAAAGAAACGGTTTAATTTCAAACCCCGGGAAATAAAATCTGGTAAAAGCTTCAGGCAATTTGTCTGGAGCTTTTTTTTATGGAGCACTTTTTCAGTGTAAAACGCTACCGTTTTTTGGTGGAAATTGCTTGAATTAAATTAAGTATGTCTTTTAGCGCAACATTTCTTTTTCACGGCCCTCTGAACGACTTTCTGGCGAAATCCAGGAAAGACGCGCTGATCGATTATTTGTTCGAAAGAAATCCCTCGGTGAAAGACGCCATCGAAGCGCTTGGCGTGCCGCATCCGGAAGTGGCCGGTGTGCTCATTAACGGCAAACCGGTGGATTTTCAGTATTTGCTGCAGACCGAAGATAAGGTAGAAGTTTTTCCGAAAACGGAAAATGCGCTTGATTTTAAAGCAAACACTCTACAGCCGCCGCTGCCGGAAACCATAAAATTTGTGCTGGATGTACACCTGGGTAAACTGGCCAAAACCTTGCGCATGCTGGGTTTCGATACGGTTTATCAGAACGATTATGCAGATAAAGTGATTGCGGCTTTGGCCCAAAATGAAGACCGGATCGTGCTGACCCGCGATATAAATTTGCTGAAAATTAAGACCATAACCTGGGGCTACTGGCTGCGCTCGCAACATCTGGAAGAACAGTTAACCGAAGTAATAAGGTATTTTGAGCTGGAAGAGAAATTTGCTCCTTTCACGCGTTGCCTCGAATGCAATGGTTTAATACTTCCGGTTGAGAAGCAAGAGGTTTTAAACGAACTTCCCCCCAATACCAGAAAGTATTTTCAGGAATTTTACCTGTGCGAAAACTGCCGGAAAGTTTACTGGAAAGGCTCGCATTTTGAACGCATGCAACAATTTATACAACGTTTCAGCCTAAAATAATTCGCTTAGCCCAACTGGAATTCTGCGAACATTCTGCGGATTCTATCCTGAAAACGGTAGTGTTTCCGGCGTAAAAAGTGGCGGGCATAAAAAAGGCCTGCAAAATAACTTGCAGGCCTTTTTTTGGGGTTTAGAAATTATTTCAGGCCCAGTTTCTTTTTTACCAGCGGCGTTACGTCGTGGCTTTCTTTGGAATAAATAAAAGCGCCAGAATTGGTATCGAAAATATAATCGTAACCATTTTCTTTACCCACCGCTTTTACGGCTTTCTCAGCTTTGTCCAGAATGGGTTTGAAAAGTTCGGCGCGTTTGTCAGCCACTTTCTGCTGACCGGCCATCTGCGATTCCTGCATTTGCATTTCCAGTTCCTGAATGGCCTGGATCTTGGTTTGTTTCACCACATCAGCCATGCTTTTTTCCTGGGTCTGGAATTCGGTAACTTTTCGCTGATAATCTGCCTGCATGCCGCCCAGGTCTTTTTCCAGCGTTTTTACATAGGCTTTCAGGCTGGCTTCTGCACGTTTGGTTTCCGGCATGATCTCGATCAGGTCGGCGCTGTTTATGTAACCGAATTTCTGGCCCGAGGTAGCTTCAGTGGCAGTGGTTGTTTCGGAAGTGATTACGGTCGTATCGGTTACTGCGGCGGCGGTATCGGCGGCAATTTCAGTTGGCTTTTCCGGTTCTTCGGTTTTGGCCGGCGTTTTTTCTACCGTTTTTGGTTTGTTATCGCAAGCCGAAAAAAGGCCCAGGGCAAACGGGAACGCGGCAAATAAGATAAGCTTCTTCATGATGCGGAAGGGGTTTGTAATTTTTCCAGTTACAAAGAAGCTATATTTCAGCGCGAAATCCTATTGGTTTTTTGAGTTTCCGGCGCGCGTTACTTTTCCGGCTCCAAACCTGATCTCGGATGAAGCGGATTTTAGGATTGCGCAGATTCTGGGTTGAAAAGGATAGCGTTTTAGGCTTATGCCATTCTTTTCGCACATTTCAAAAATAGTATGTTTAAATTTTGTTAATTTGATAACAAATTGATAAATAGTGGAATCGGAATTTAGCTATGAAAAAAATAATACTCTCCTTTTTAACCTTCGGCTTGGGGTTTCAGGCTCAAGCTCAACAGACAATTTTGCAAGAACGAAATTATTTGCCTCAACCTAATTATACCCAGATTGGAGCCAGCGCTGTAGATAAAAACGGCAACATATTTTACTCAGGCGCTACCACCGTTAGTGGGGGGAATTACTCTAATAGGTTTCTATTGGTAAAGCCCAATGCAGATACGCTTTGGACCAAAAGAAATCCGGTTACTCTTGTTTTGCCGAATCAATCCGTTCTTACGCTTAAGTCAGGGCAATATGTTGCCGGGGGAAATAGATTGAATCAATCTACTCCTGCAATTACTCTGCAGCAACTCGATCAATTTGGTTCTTTTGTTCGGACTAACCTTTTTACCAAACCAACTATGGTTAATATTATGCTGGCTCTCCCTAATAAAAGCATGTATTTGGGAGGTGGCAGTGGGAGATTTATGGAATTTTCATTTATGCATACCGATAGCTTGGGCAATCTATTATGGGACAAAGATTATTCCTGGCACATTAATGACAGATTTGTGGACATGAAGTTTGCCCGTAACGGCGATATTGTTGGGGCTGGGAATACTCCTTATCCGGTTGGACCTTATCATATTAAATTAATGCGGGTAAACCAGCAAGGAGATTCCTTAGATGCCAAACAGCTTATAGTTACAAACCCCAGTAGAAATGAAAGCATGAGTCCAAATTTTAACAGCATTACTGCTCTTACGGATAGCGGGTTTTTAATAACGGCTGCAACTGATACGACCACTGCAACAGCTTCAGTGAGTATGGGTATGGTAGTAAAAGTTGATAGCGCGTTCAATGTTCAGTGGCATTACGTGCATCGTACGCCAGCTTTAGAAACCTACGTTTTTACGAAAGCCAGGGAACTGACCGATGGCAGCGTTTTGGTATTAGGCTTTAAGCAAGCGCCTATTTCCGGCGCTAACCTCAACGGTTTTCAGCTGTATCATTTCGATCAGCAGGGGCAACTGATAAATACTTATCCCTTTACCAGTAATATCTGCTCGCAGGTTTGGGGGCTTACGTTCGATAACCTGGCCGACGGCAGCTTTATGATCGGAGGTCGGTGCGGCAATAATCCGCCGGTCAGTTTTGGGTTCTATGTCGCTAATGTAAAGGTCGCCGGTTTACCGCCGGTTGTTCCACCCTTCAACGTTCCTGCTATTACCGGCATGAAAGAGGAAACCTTTTTAGCCGGAATTACTCTAGGTCAAAGCTACCCGAACCCAACTACTTCCGAAGCCATCATTCCTTATTCCTTGCCAAAAAATTACAACAAAGCCAGTATTATTGTTCAAGAAATTGCTTCCGGCCGGGAAATAAGGAAATACGAGCTGAAACGGAATAGCAGCAGCTTAACTGTAGACTTGAGCAATCTGAACAGCGGTTTGTATTTGTACAGTCTGGTAGTAGATGATAGACCGTTGGCTACGAAGAAGCTGGCCGTAATGAAGTAAGCACTTTTCCGCCACCAAACCCTACCGTTTCTGATCACGGGGGAATCGGATTTTAGGATTGTGGAGTTTTCAGGGCGAAAAGGATAGCGTTTTAGCTCTTGAAACTGAGCTTCTAATGTCCTGAAAATCCTTAAATCCCGAAAATCCTGATCCTTAATTCTGGGCGTTCAGGTTGCTTACATATTTGAGTAAAATGCGTTTGGCCACCGGCAGCAACGATTGTTCGAACGGGCAGGGCACTTTGGCAATTACCGCAAACGTGGCCGGGTTCGGCAGCAACTTATCCTTTTTTACCAGCTCCAGTTTCAGGTTTTCGTAGGTATCGGTCAGGCGACGGTGTTTGCTTTCCAGGAAATCTAGATGCAGGCCGCGGTATTTTTCAAAGGAATTCTGAAACACCGAAAGCTGGTAACGGTAAAGCCGCGTTTCTTTCTGCGGAAACGTTTCCAGGAATAAATAACCGGTATCGTGGTAAATGGGCGTGATACCAACCGGCGTAATTTCCAGGTTATTCTCGATGAATTCGTAGATTTCTTTTCCTTCCGAAAGCGCATTGGAAAAACGGGGCGCGGCAAACTCCATGATCTCTTCTATCTGTTGCATGGTTTCGTCGTCCTGCACGATTTTCTCGTACATCAGCTCCAGTTTTTCAAAATCAGCGCGGGTTATGCGTTGCGGAAATTGTTCGTAAACCAGTTTTTTATGCTCGCGCACTTGCTGTAAATTCTGGTAATGCAGGATCAGATCGGAGAAAACCGGGTAGAGGCGCTGGCCTTCAAATTCTTTTTTTACGCTGGTCAGGTAATCGAGCAGCAAATATTTTTTGTATTCAAAATCTATCAGGCCGTTGGTAAGCCAGTTTTCAGGTAAATTTTTCATGATGTAAGGGTGTTCAGTAGTTTTTGGCTTCAAATGCCTAGCGTTTTTTTAACGGTATACTGGTTTTTTACGCAAACCGCCGGCTTAAAAGATTCAAAACCGTACAAATTTCTGCCTATATTAATAACGTAAGGCAAGCCCAAAAACGGTATTAAAATCAGACTAAAAACTATAAGCCTTTCGGAAAGCCGGCACTTTGCGTATTTTTGCAGCTTTCTAAATATCTGACCCATGGCCGATTTAACCGTAGAACAATACATCTCGCAGCAAACCGAACCGCAGCAAATGCTTTTAAATGCTTTGCATCAGTTCATTAAAAAAACGGCGCCCGAATTACAGGAAAGCATAAAATGGGGCTTTCCATCGTATGCCGGCAAGAGCAATGTGTGTTACTTGGCGGCGCAGAAAAATCATGTGAACCTGGGCTTTTACGAAGGCGGTTTGTTGCCGGATGCCGGCAAGTTGCTGGAAGGTACCGGCGCCAAAATGCGGCACGTAAAGGTCCGTAGCCTGAATGAAATCGCAGAAAAACCGCTGGCGGAACTGATCCGCGAAGCCGTAGCTTTTCAGCATAAATAAAACCAAATTTCCCGGAAGCGGTTAGCGGCATATGAAAATCTTACTCGTTGAAGACGAACCCAAAGTAGCAGCCTTTATTAAAAAAGGCCTCGAAGAGCAGGCTTACGAAGTAGACCAGGCCTTTGATGGTTTGTTCGGTAAAAAGCTGGCTTTGCAGAATGAATATGACCTGATCATTCTGGACGTAATTCTGCCGCACGCCAGCGGGCTGGAAGTTTGCCGCGAGATCCGCAAGCATAATACCACCGTGTCTATTTTAATGCTCACAGCATTGGGCGCTACCGACGATAAAATTCTGGGCCTCGATTCCGGCGCCGACGATTATCTGGTAAAACCCTTCGAATTTAAAGAACTCCTGGCCCGCATCCGGGCGTTAACCCGCCGTACTTCCGATGCGCCAACCGGTGAAATCCTGAAAATGGCCGACCTGGAAATGGACCTGGCCAAGAAAACCGTTACCCGGGCCGGCCAGCCCATAAACCTCACCGCCCGCGAATTTGCTTTGCTGCATTATTTAATGCGCAACCGCGAACGCGTGGTAAGCCGGGTTGATATTATTGAGCAGGTCTGGGAAACTTCCTTCGATACGGGCAGCAACGTGATCGATGTGTATATTAATTTCCTGCGGAAAAAAATCGATAAAGATTATACCCCCAAACTTATTCATACGCTGGTAGGCATGGGTTACGTGATGAAAGAAACCGAATAAATGAGTATCCGCAACAAACTCACCATGCGTTTTGCCGGCATTTTTGCCCTTTTGCTGATCCTTTTTTCGCTTACGGTCTATTATTTTACTTCCGATTACCGGCAGCGCGAATTTTTTGACAGCACCCGCGAACGCGCCCTGATAGCGGCCCATTTAATGCTGGAAGCCGATGAAGTTTCCCAGGCCCGCCACGAGCAGGATCTGCGCCTTTTTTACCGCACCCTGCCCGAAGAAATCGTTCGCATTTACACCGAAGATGGCAAACTTTATTTCGATGAAGGCAAAGGCGATCTGGTGATTACCCCCGAATTTATTGCCCGGGTGAAAGCTGAAAAACAGGTAGAACAGGAACAGGAAAACCGGCAGGTGGTGGGTATTTATTACCCCGATAACCAGGGCAATTTTATTATAGTAGCCTCCGATATAGACCGTTTTAGTTTACGCAAGCTCCGGAACCTGAAGAACATCATGATGGTCGGCTTTTTTGCTTCTATGCTGGTGGTGTTGGTGGCGGGTTGGTTTTTTTCCAAATCGGTGTTGCAGCCTATTACCAAAATTGTTTCGGAGGTAGAAAAGATCAGCGCCCTGGATCTGCATTTACGTCTTACCGGCGCCAAAGGCCACGATGAACTTTCGCAGCTGGCCAATACCTTCAATAAAATGCTCGATCGCCTGGAAACCTCTTTCGAAATGCAAAGTACCTTTGTTTCCAGCGCCTCCCACGAATTACGCACCCCGCTCACGGCCATGATCGGGGAACTGGAAGTGGCCCTGATGCAGAATCGAGAGCCGGAAGAATACCAGCGCGTTTTGGCCAGTACCTTAGACGATGCCCGGATGCTGGCCCGCCTTTCCAACGGTTTGCTGCAAATTGCCCAGGCCAGTACCGATGTTTCCAAAATAAAACTAAAACCGCTGCGCTTCGACGAACTGATCCTTTCTGCGCAGCAGGAAGCAAAAAAACGCCAGCCCGAGATCAAGTTTGAAGTAAATTTTGAAGCCTATCCCGAAGATGAAGAAGCCCTGATCCTGAACGGGAACGAATCGCTTTTAATGGTTGCGTTTCTGAACGTATTTGAAAATGCCGGTAAATTTTCGCGTAAAGGGCAAACGGTTTCGGCTACCATCGGTATTTCCAAAAAAGGATTTACCGTTTTGGTTAAAGACCGCGGCATTGGCATTCAGCAAAACGACCTGGTAAACGTGTTTGTGCCTTTTTTCCGGGCGCAGAACGTACGCGATATTTCCGGTCACGGCATCGGCCTGCCGCTCGCCGAACGTATCATTAAATTGCACCAGGGCACCATTCAGGTTAACTCTAAAATAGGGGAGGGAACTGAAGTTTTTGTTTATTTACCGGCGCGCCGTGCATTTTAATCTCATTTTAATTTCGTTTTAACGCCAGCTTAATTCCGCCCCTTTAAGTTTGCATTGTGATTGAAAGAAACGTTTTCTTTTAAATGATTAAGCAAATTTAAATTATGGGTTTAAGCCTGGCAAAATATAGGAGTTCATTAAAAAAAGATCTGCCGGCAGGTTTGGTGGTTTTTCTGGTGGCATTGCCGCTTTGCCTCGGAATTGCCCTGGCCTCCGGTGCACCTGCTTTCTCCGGCCTCATTACCGGTATTATTGGTGGATTAGTAGTAGCCTTGCTAAGCGGCTCGGCACTTAGCGTAAGCGGCCCGGCAGCCGGCCTTACCATTATCGTGCTGAACGGAATTACCACCTTAGGCAGTTTCGAAGCATTTTTACTGGCTGTAGTGCTGGCCGGCGTTTTTCAGATCATTCTGGGCTATGCTAAAGCGGGAATCATTGGTTTGTTCTTTCCTTCTTCGGTTATCAGGGGTATGCTGGCGGCCATTGGTTTAACCCTTATCCTGAAGCAGATTCCACATTTTCTGGGCGCCGATAAAGATTTCTTCGGCGATATGAATTTCTTTCAGCCCGATGGTGAAACCACCTTTACCGAGATCTTTAAAGCGTTTGGCAATATTCAGATGGGCTCCCTGATCATCGGGGTTGTTTCGCTGGCCATTATCCTGATCTGGGACAGTGCCCGGCTGAAGCGCTATACTTTTTTCCGGCTGGTGCCTTCGGCGCTGATCGCAGTTATCGTGTCTATTGTGCTGGGTTCTCTTTTTGCCAATACGCCAACGTTGAATATTACCTCGGAACATCTGGTCAATTTGCCGGTTATTCAGTCGGTAGACGATCTTTTGCGCGAACTTACGTTCCCGGATCTGAGCCAGTTTACCAATATTAACGTTTATCTTGTAGCCATTACCATAGCCATTGTGGCCAGCCTCGAAACGCTGCTCAGCGTGGAAGCAGTAGATAAACTGGACCCCCAGAAACGGATTACCCCTGCAAACCGCGAACTGAAAGCTCAGGGCGTAGGCAATATTCTGAGCGGTTTACTGGGTGGTTTGCCCATGACAGCCGTAATTGTAAGAAGCTCAGCCAACCTGAATGCCGGCGGCCAAACCCGGGTTTCTGCCATGGTTCACAGCGTATTTCTGTTGCTTAGCATTCTTTTTCTTGCAAATATTTTAAATCAGATACCTTTGTCGGCGCTGGCAGCGGTTTTGCTGGTAGTGGGTTTTAAGCTAACCAAACCGGCGCTATATAAAGGCCAGTTCCGTTTGGGCAAGGAGCAGTTCATTCCTTTCTTTGTAACCATTATTGCGATCTTGTTTTCTGATCTGCTGAAAGGAATTGGTATTGGAATGGTGATCGCGGTATTTTATATCCTGCGGGCTAATTACCGTTCGCCTTATTTCTTTAAAAAGGAAAAGTATGCCGAAAAAGAAATTATCCGGCTTAAACTGAGCGAACACGTTTCGTTTTTAAACAAAGCCAGCATTGTACTCACCCTCGACCATATACCGGCTAACAGCCACGTGGTTATAGATGGAACCCATTCGGAAGTAATAGACCACGACGTGCTGGAAGCGATCCAGGAATTCAGAACCAAAGCCTACGAAAAAAATATTAAACTAGAGTTGCTCAACGTGCCGGCAGTGGAAATTGTAGCAGCTCACTAACCCTAAAAAAAAATCACAGCATATGTCATTAGATAAACTTTTAGAAAGAAACCGCCAGTGGGTTGCCGAAAAGACCGCTGAGAATCCTGACTTTTTTGAGCAATTCGCCAACGGCCAAAACCCGAACTATTTGTTTATTGGTTGCTCCGACAGCCGCGTTTCGGCTAATACCATTTGCAATACCGGCCCGGGCGAAATGTTTGTGCATCGTAATATTGCCAACCTGGTAGTACATACCGATATCAATTTACTTTCGGTGCTGCAATATGCGGTAGAAGTATTAAAGGTGAAGCACGTAATTGTGTGCGGGCATTACGGTTGCGGCGGCGTGGCAGCAGCCATGAGCGATAAGCAATTCGGGTTAATAGATAACTGGCTGACCAATATCAAAGATGTGTTCCGTTTGCACGAAAGTGAGTTCACCTACATAAAAAACGATGAAGAACGTTTTAAGCGGATGGTTGAGTTGAACGTGATCGAGCAGATTCATAACCTGGCTAAAACCTCCATCATTCAGAACGCCATGCGCACTGAAAACCCACCGCAGCTACACGGTTTGGTTTACGATATCCGGGAAGGTTTGCTCCGTGATCTGAAAGTAGATATCGGCGATTTTAAACGTTTCGGTCATATCTACGATTCCAACCCCGCTGAAGAAAAAAAATGGCTCTCATAATTCTTGCCACAATACCCTGCCGTTTAGGGTGATGATTAAAAAATAACGGTAGGTTTACAAGCAAAAAAAGTCCCGAAACATTTCGGGACTTTTTTTTATGCTAAGCGATTATGTTTTTAATTGATCTTACCACTCATAATCGTCGCGGCGGGAAGAAGAGCCGTATTGGCCTGAACGGTTTCCGGAAGATTGATTGCCGGAGTTGCCATAACGGCTGCGCTGCTGGTAACGTCTTTCTTCGTCGCTGTCGTCTCCAACCCAACGGTCCCAGACATTGCTGATGCGGTTACCAAGGTGCTCAAAGAAGCCTTCGTCTTCGTTGCGATTATCGCGGTGCTCACCCCGGTTTTCGTAGCGGTTGCCGTACGAAGAGTTGCCGTAAGAAGAATTATCGTAGTTTTCTGAATAACGATTGGCGTTGGCATTGCCATGGCTATACGTTGGGTACTGCTCCGGATGATTCATCCAGTTCTGGCGCACGCGGTTGTCTTCATCGCCGGTCCAACGGTCCCAGGCATTGTTTATTTTATCGCCCCACTGTTCTATGCGGTCTTCGGCGCGGTCTGCCCAGTTTCCCATGCGGTTTCCGGTGCGGTCGGCCCAGTTCTCGTTCCGGTCCTGCCACGAACGGTTGTCGCCGCGGTACATATTAGAAGGGGAATTATAGGAATTATTGCTGTATTGTTCCCGCGAGTTCTGCTGGCTCCAGTTTCCACCCTGGCTTTGCGGACGTACCTGGCTGTAACGGTTATTTTCGTAACTGCCCGAGTGCTGATTTGATGGCTGCTGCTGCGATTGGTTTCTGCCGGAATAACCGCGGCCATAAAATCCTGGCTCGGTAGAATAATTATGTTCCGAAGCATCTACATCGCGGCTGGAACGGCCGTAAACACTACGCCCGCCCCGCGCATTACTTTCGTGGCTTCCGTAATCGCTTCTTCTTGAACTTTCATCTCCTGAGCGATACGTATTGAACGCATCGTAACCAATATTCTCGTGTCTTCTCATTTTGTGATGATTTTTAAAGTGAATGATAAACTTTATTACTTCATGCTTAAAAAGCAGTGAGGAGGTTTACGGCACCTTCGGGTTTTAAGTTTAAGTTTTGCTTTGTTACGATTTGGTTTTAGGAGATTTCTTTCAGGTTTATAAATACTGCAAAACGCCACGAATTTTGAATTGTGCTTAAAATCTATAAACCTGCTGCCTTTTGAATGAAAATGAAGTGGTTTCGGTTAAAAAAATATCAATACTTAATCAGGTAATTCTGAGAAGGCAAATCCGGAAGGTTTTTCGCTGAATAAGCACCGGTTTTCAGGGAAAGCATTTGGCCGGTTAAAATTATTTTTGTTGTTGAAAGGCTGCAATTTTACGTAAACAGCCGCAAAAAAATTGTAAAACCACTGATTTTATTGATATATGGATATATCTACTTCTTAAAATACTAAACTATTCTGTAAAAGCAATGTGTTATAGGGGAGCAAAACGCAATAAGACTTTTATCACAAACCAGAAATTATGAAATTTACAAGCATAGCAATATCATTTGCCATTTTGACTTTAACAGGTTGTAAAAACATTTTGGAACAAGAAGAAGTTAAAGTGGATGGATCAACTCCATATACAAAAGTAGCTGCACCGGCTGCTGAAAACGTTTATAAAGCCTCAGAAGGTTTTAAACTGCAAGGTAACTTTACCGATAAAGATAATATTAAGCAGTTAGACGTTAACCTGGTGCGCCTGGATGGCAATGCCGGTAGCGAAAACGTAGTATCGTTCCAGCGTAAGCCGGATGTACACTTTTATCAGTTAGATACCTTGCTGGCTCCCAATACGCTGGCCCCTGGTAATTACCAGCTTACGTTCCGTTCCGTAGACGGCCGTCAGAACGAAGGTACTACTGATATTAAATTCTCAGTAAATTAATTCCGAAGGGAATTTGTCTTATATAAACCTATAAAAAAGCGGTCTGCGTAAAGCAGGCCGCTTTTTTGGCTTTAAACCCTACCGTTTTTAAGGTTTTCAGAAAAGGAAAAGCCGGTTAAAAAACGTATATTTGTTAGTTTTTTAAGGTATAATTTAAAAGGTTCGAGTTGAAAGTCTGCATTGCCGAAAAGCCCAGCGTGGCCCGCGAAATCGCTACGGTTTTGGGCGCCAAAACTAAAATGAATGGCTATTTTGAAGGAAACGGCTACCAGGTAACCTGGACGTTCGGGCACTTTTGCCAGCTCCGCGAACCGGAAGATTACCGCCCGGAGTGGAAACGCTGGACGCTGACCGAACTGCCAATGGTGCCGGAACGCTTCGGCATTAAGCTGATCGATAACAAAGGCGTGGCCCAGCAATTCAACGTAATAAAGAAGCTGCTTGAAAATGCTACCGAGGTAATAAACTGCGGGGATGCCGGGCAGGAAGGAGAGGTGATCCAACGCTGGGTTTTAACCGAAGCCAAATTCACCAAACCGTTCAAACGCCTCTGGATCTCATCTTTAACCGAAGAAGCGATCCGACAGGGTTTTGCCAAACTCAAAGAAGGCAGCGAGTTCGACCTGCTTTACCAGGCCGGTAAAAGCCGCGCCATCGGCGACTGGCTGCTGGGTATTAATGCTACGCGCTTATTCACCATAAAATACGGCCAGAACCGGCAATTGCTTTCTTTAGGAAGGGTGCAAACGCCTACGCTGGCCATGATCGTGAACCGCTGGCACGAGATCCGGAATTTTAAACCCGAGCCTTTCTGGGAACTTAAAACCCGCTACCGCGACACCAATTTCAGTTACGTAAAAGGCAAATTTCAGCAGGAAGAAAAGGCGCTGGTAATTCTGGAAGCCATTAAAACGGCGGAACTGGTGATCACCAACGTGGAAACCAAGAAAGGCATTGAAAGCGCACCGCGTTTGTTCGACCTTACTTCTTTGCAGATCGAATGCAACAACAAATTCGGGCTTTCGGCCGATGAAACGCTCAAAACGGTACAAAGTCTCTACGAGAAAAAAGCTGTAACCTATCCGCGCGTAGATACCACGTATTTACCAGACGATATGTACCCGAAAATTCCGGGCGTACTGGAAGGGTTGCCGGGGCAATATCAGCAACTGGCTGCGCCACTTCTACAAACCAAGATCCGGAAATCGACCAAGGTTTTCAACAACAATAAAGTAACTGACCACCACGCCATTATTCCTACCGGCGCGTCAGCTACCAATTTATATGGCGCCGAAGGAAACGTGTACGATGTGATCACCCGGCGTTTTCTGGCAGCTTTTTACCCCGATTGTCAGGTAAGCAATACCACCGTTGAGGCCGATGTGGCTACCCATCCGTTCCGGGTGAAGGGCAAGCAGATCCTGGAGCCAGGCTGGCGCGTGGTGTACGACAAAGACGAGCCGAAAAAAGAAACTACTCCCGATAAAGAAGGCGAAGAAGAACTGGCTATTTTACCGGCCTTTACGCAAGGCGAGAGCGGCCCGCATGAGCCGTGGCTGGATAGAAAAATGACCAGCCCGCCAAAGGATTTTACCGAAGCTACCTTGCTGCGCGCGATGGAAACGGCGGGTAAACAAGTGGAAGACGATGAACTGAAAGAAGCGTTGAAAGAAAACGGCATCGGCCGGCCCTCTACCCGCGCCGCGATCATCGAAACGCTTTACAAACGGCAGTACATTAAAAAAGATAAAAAGAAAATTATTCCTACCCAGGTGGGCATCGATTTGATCGGTGTAATTCAAAACCCTACGCTTACTTCGGTGGAACTTACCGGTCAGTGGGAAAAAAAGCTGCGTCAGATCGAAAGCGGGGCGGTGAAGCCGGAAGAATTTATGGCTGAATTGCAGCAACTGGTTCATGAAGTAGCCAGCGAAGTAAAATACGACAACCGCAACCTGAAAATTGAAGCGCCGGCCGAAACTTCTGCCAAGTCTGCAACTTCAGCCAAACCAGTCGCTAAAAACGCTACCGAAAATGCTCCCAAAACTGCCAAACCCAAAACGGAAAAACCGGAAAAAGCTGCGGCCAGCGGCGAATTAGGAACCTGCCCGGCTTGCACAAGCGGTAAAATTCTGAAAGGGAAGTCGGCCTTTGGCTGCTCCCGCTGGAAAGAAGGCTGTACGTTCAGATTACCGATGGAATGGCATCAGAAAACCCTGACGGATAAGCAGGTTGTAGCTATTCTGAAGAATAAGAAACCGGTGCTGAAAGGTTTGCTTGCTCAGAATAATGAAAAGTTCGATGCCGCTTTGTTTTTAGATGAAAAACACGAATTGCAGTTCGAAAAAATAGCCGCCGGGCCCAAAGCCGATCCGTTTGAAACCTGCCCGGCCTGCAAGCAAGGCAAAGTTTTGAAAGGCAATGCAGCTTACGGCTGCAGCCGTTTCCGGGAGGGTTGTACGCTGCGTTTGCCGTTTGAACTGGCCGGAAAAAACCTGAGCGAAAAACAAATTACGGAACTGCTCCTGAAAGGCAAAACAGCCAAGATCAAAGGCTTTACTTCGCCCAAAACCGGCAATAAATTCGAGGCGCAACTGGTGCTGAACGAAGAAGGCAAGGTTACTTTTTTGTTCTAAACTATAGCGTTTTACCGGCCTGAACTGCAAATAAAAACCTCAGGAACGCTTCCCCTTTGAGGTTTTTCGTTTCAAAACGCTATCGTTCAGAAGATAAAAACTGTTTGCGGATTTTACGTAAGCAGCATTTCAGATCAATTATACTTCAATTACGATGGAAAATACGCTTGATAAATTGAAAAAGGCTTCGGCCGGTTTACTTTTCATGAGCGAATCGGATTACCCTTTCGAAACGGTATCGTTTCCGGCCGGAAAACTCCTAGCCCTGGACGAAGAAAGCGTGAAGCAGGCCTTGAATTTACCGGCGGAAGCAGGAATTGAAAAGCAGGAGCTAACCTATTTCCTGCGCAACCAGACCCGCGAATTGCCCGAATTTTCCGAAGAAGATAAGGCCCGCGCGCAACGTTTCCGGGAACTGGAAAACGTGTTGAAGCAGGAATTGAAAGACGTGGCCGTTTTTCGTACCGGTCAGACGCAGATAGATGCTTATGTGCTGGGAAAAATGGCTGACGGCAGCACCGGCGGACTTAAAACCAGGCTGATAGAAACCTGATCTTTTTAATTCATTTTATTTTAAAAACCCGGTCTGGATAAGGTCGGGTTTTTGAGTTTTAAATTATACCGTTTTTTAACTTTTTCCGGAATGGGCTGTTAATAAAATGAGTGAAAATTGAAAGCCCGTTGGCGCATATTATCCTGTTTTTGCAGCTAAATAAGGAAATATGTTGCTGAAATATAATGTTTTAAGAGATAGTTTGCGCTGGTTTGTAACTACATGGCTGCCGCAGCGGTATAGTGAATATAAAAGAATCCCTATTTATACTAAAAGCAATGTACTTATCTTATTTCCGCAAGCTGGCCATTACGGTTTGCCTGCCTTTATTGATTGGTGTTTCCGCCTGCGAAAAATTTGAATACAGCCCCAACGAAGTGCGGCTGGACGAAAGTGAACAAGACCTTACGCGCAAAAACCTCGAGAAGATCCAGGCTCTGGATCTTGATAAAAGAACAACTTTCCGGTTTGCGGTTATTTCCGATACGCAACGTTTTTACGACGAACTCGATGACGCCGTAGATGCGCTCAATAACCGCAATGATCTCGATTTTGTAATCATTACCGGCGATATTACCGATTTTGGCCAAACCAAAGAGTACCGCTGGATAAACGACCGGATGCAAAAGCTGAAAATTCCTTTCCTGACCGTGATCGGCAACCACGATTGCGTGGGAAATGGCAAGAAAATTTACCAGGCCATGTACGGCCCTTACGATTATACCATGAATATCGGCCGCAACCGCTTTGTGTTCATCAATACCAACTCGCTCGAATTTGATGAACCGGTGCCGGACCTGGATTTCTTCCGCAAAGCCTTGCAAGATACTGCCAATTTCGACCAGGCATTTGTGCTTTCGCATATCCCGCCCTTCGATGCAGATTTTGATAAAAGCATGGAAGAAGAATTTAACCGGATCTCGAACCAAAGTAAGGTAAAAGTTTCGATCCACGGGCACCAGCACGGCTACCGAGAACCCCGCAAGTATTATGGCGATGCGGTAGATTACCTGATCGTAGGAAGCGTGGAGAAACGTGGCTACGAAGAAATTGCCGTAACCGGCCGCCAGATAGAACTGAAACGCATCTTATTTTAAGCTTAAATTCTGAATGAAAACGTTTATAAAATATTGCCTGCTGCTTTTCATTGCCAATGCATCTTTTGGCGCTTATGCTCAGGATTCACATACTTCCGATACCGACCGGAAATGGTACATTCCGGATCATGCCGTTGCCCAGTTTGCCGGGAATATCGGGTTGATTTCAGCGGGCGTTGGTTACAGTTATTTGCACGACAAAGTGCAGACTGATATTATGTATGGCTTTGTTCCGGCTTTTGAATCGAATACCAGCATTCACATTCTTACTGCTAAAACCGCCTGGCACCCCTGGTCGGTAGATCTGGAAAAAGGATATTTGTTAGAACCCTTGCGCCTTGGAACCGGCATTAGCTATTCTTACGGGCCCCAGTTTTTTACCAGTCTCCCCAAACGTTACCCGGATAAATATTACTGGTGGGCTTCCAGCCTGCGTTTTACCCCTTTTATTGGGACCGCAATCAGTAAAAAGATCGGCAGGGATGCTACCATGATTAAACGCGTGCAGCTTTACGGCGAACTGGGAACTACGGATCTGGACGTAGTTAGTAAATTCGGAAACAAACACCTGCCAATCTGGGACATTCTGAACCTGGCCTTTGGTACCAAATTCATTTTTTAACCGTATTGGCAAAAACGGCAATTAAACCTGGAAGATATGGTAATTCATCACTTAGAATGGGCGCTTATTTTTTTCGGTTTAGCTGCTTTGGTGGGCTTGTATATGTTAAGCCGGGTGTTTAAAAAGAAACCCCGGCAGAACAGTGCCATGCTGCTGCATGGTTTATTTGCCGGTTTTGCCATCGGGATTTTGTTTTACTTCAGTGCGCAGGAAACTAATTCGGAAATACCCTACGCCAGCATTTTCTTTTTTATTGTTGCCATATTTGGCGGGGCGTTTATGGCCACCTGGGATAAAATCATGAACCGCGAAATGCCCCGTTACTTCCCCCTTCTGCACGCCAGTGCCGCCGTAACCGGTATTGTGCTTTTAATCCTTTTTGTAATAAAACACAATTAGGCCCAGATTTACCTGTAGAAGAATCGGGCGCTGCAAGGTTTATCTTGCTACCTAAAACGCGGGCCTGTTCGGGGTTTCATTTAAAAAGTCAGGTGATTATCTTCGTGAATTGATTTTAAAGGCTCTAAAGACAGAATAAAATGCCCGGTCTCGGAAAAATACTGGTGCTGGCCGGAATCGGTTTAGCGCTGCTTGGTCTGCTTATCTGGCTTCTTGGCGATAAATTGCATTGGTTTGGCAACCTGCCCGGCGATGTGCGCTACGAAAGTAAAAATGTGCGCGTTTATTTTCCGTGGGTAACCATGCTGCTGCTCAGTATTTTAATAAGCGTGATCATGTGGCTGGTGCGCCGCTTTTTCTGATCTTCAAGTCTTTAAAAACGCTATGGGTTCGGGCTTAAAAAGTCTGGAAAACGCTATGAGTTTCAGGTTAAAAACTACCTGCCGTTCCTTTCCGTAAGGCGCGTTTGTTTGCCAATAATTTAGAGCTTATCTTCCAACATTCATCGGTACGTCTGTACCTTTTTTGCCACACCATCCAATTTCTATGCGAACACGGGTTTTATATTTACTGCTTTTCCTGCTTGTTACCGGCGGCTTATTTTCCTGTTCTTCAGAAAGAGCAAAAGAAGAAAAGGCTGATGAAACGCCTGATCATAAATTCGACGAATACAAAAAAAGCTGGGTAGAAAAACTCTGGCGCATGAACCCCGAATGGGCCAGCGCTATGGGCTATCATAAATACGACAGTGTGCTTGTAATACCCACCGTACAGCGCCGCGCCGGAGTAATAAGAACCTACAAAACCCGGCTGGCAGAAATGGCTGCAATGGACTTAAAAGCGCTATCGGCTAATAACCAAACCGATCACCGCATGATGGAAAATTTTATGGAGTACGCCATCTGGCAAGACAGCGTGTTGCGGCCTCATGAGTGGGATCCTTCCGCGTATAATATCGGGAACAGTGTAGCAGAAATCCTGAATGGCCGATACGATAAGCTGAACGTGCGTTTACGGGCCCTTTCGCATAAACTCGACAAAGCCCCGCTTTATTACGAAACCGCCATTGCCAGCCTTAAGAATCCTACCGTAGAACATACGCAACTGGCCATTGTGCAGAACAAAGGCACCGCGGAAATTTTCGGCAAAGCCATGCTCGATTCGGTAGAAATTTCCGGTTTAAAACCCGAAGAAAAAGACGTGCTGCGCCAGCGGATTGCCACGGCCAAAATGGCTGTGAACGGTTATGCCCGCTACCTCGAAAATAGTTTGTTGCCGCAACTAAAGAATAGTAAAAATCCCCGTAGTTTCCGGATCGGGAAAGCAATGTTTGCCCAGAAATTCCGCTACGAAATTCAGGCCAGCAACTCGTCAGAAGAAATTTACCGGAAAGCCCTGGCGCGCAAAAAAATGCTGCACAGCCAGATGATAAAATTAAGCCGCCAGCTCTGGCCCAAATATTTTACCGAAGCAGCCCCGGCAGACAGCCTGGAAATGGTAGGGAAAATGATCTCAAAACTCTCTGAAAAACACGTTCCCCGCGAGAATTTTGTAAATGCGATCCGCAACCAGATACCGGAACTTGTAAAGTTTGTGAACGAAAAAAAGCTGCTTACCCAGGACCCGAGCCGGCCGCTGGTGGTGCGCGAAACGCCGCTTTACATGCGTGGCGGAGGGGCCGGAGCATCGGTTTCCGCCCCCGGCCCTTACGACCAGAAAGCCGATACGTATTACAACGTTACGCCGCTGGATGGATATTCGGAGAAAGAAGCGGAAAGCTACCTGCGGGAATACAACAATTATACGCTTCAGATCCTGAATATTCACGAAGCCATTCCTGGCCATTACACGCAGCTGGTTTACAGCAACAAAGCGCCCTCAATCATAAAAGCAATTTTAGGCAACGGGGCCATGATAGAAGGTTGGGCGGTTTACGCCGAAATCATGATGCTGGAAAATGGCTACCAGAACAGTCCGGAAATGTGGCTGATGTACAACAAATGGAACCTACGGGTAACGCTGAACGCCATTCTGGATTACAGCGTACACGTGCTGGGAATTTCTGAAAAAGAGGCCATGAACCTGCTGCGGAAAGAAGGATTCCAGGAGGAAATTGAAGCCCGCGAAAAATGGACGCGTGCCAAACTCAGCCAGGTACAGTTAAGCAGTTACTTTACCGGTTTTTCTGAGATCTACGACCTGCGCGAAGAACTCAAAAAGAAACAAGGCAAAGCATTCGATCTGAAAGAATTCCACGAGCAGTTTTTAAGTTACGGCAGCGCGCCGGTAAAATACATCCGCGAACTGATGCTGGCGGAATAAGATTCTGAAAAGCCGCTGGCAGCAATGATTTTTGGCTTTAATTGTGAACCGTTTTTTGCTGCGACAGTTTAAATGCGGCAGAAACTTCTTGCGAGTTTTCAGGCCTGAAACCATAGCGTTTTTGCTGCCGGAACCGGAATTGTTACCTTCGCAGGAAATCTGTCTGACCGTATGTTTTTCTACCTTTCCAAGCTGCTTGATTTTCTGCTGTTGCCCATTATCTGGATCTTTGTTTTGCTGCTGCTGGGGCTTATCCTGAAGAATCCCCTTTATCGCAAACGCTTCCTGATGGCAGCGATCGGGTTGCTGCTTTTATTATCGAACCCGTTTCTGATTAACGAAGCATTCCTTGCCTGGGAAAAGCCGCCAGTACCCATCAAAGAACTGCCGGTTTACGATGCCGGCATAGTGCTTACCGGCATTACTTCCGGCGATAAATCGCCGCACGACCGGGTTTATTTAAATAAAGGCGCCGACCGCATTATGCACGCTTTACATTTGTATCGTGCCGGCAAAATAAAGAAGATCATCATCAGTGGCGGTTCGGGTGCCATATTAGAAAGATACGCCACCGAAGCCGACGAACTGCATAAAATTCTGCAAATGGCCAACGTTCCGGAAAACGATATTCTGGTAGAAGACCAAAGCCGCAATACCCGCGAAAATGCCCTTTATACCAAAGAATTGCTCGGTAAACACCCGGAACTGAAAAGTACTTTGCTCATCACTTCTGCTTTTCACATGCGCCGTTCCGAAGGCTGTTTTAAGAAAGCGGGCTTACAACCCGATATTTTTCCGGCTGATTTTTACTCCGTAGACCGCAGTTTTACGCCCGACGATCTTTTGCTGCCCCAGGAATATTGCCTGCATTACTGGTCGGTTTTAGTGCACGAAATGGTAGGGTTTTTTTTGTATAAAGTGCTTGGCTATATTTAACTGCCTTACCCAAAAATCGGATGATCATTCCGCCAGTTTAGGCGCAGCCGTAACTTGTAGGAACGTAATTTTTCAGTTTGCACCTGAATTGCCTGCAAGGCAACCGACACAGTAGGTTTTGAAAACGGTAGGTTTTTGCCATAGAAAAGTCGCACTGCTCTCACCAGTTTTAAACTGGTTAATAGTACCATGTCACAAGTTACGGCTGCGCTTAAACTTGCGACATGGTGTAGTAAAAGTATCCCATGCCGTTGACTTCAGTCAACGGATCTAAGCCAGCCAGATGGTTTTCTGATTCACGAATTCGCGGATGCCAATATAGGAAAGCTCGCGGCCGTACCCCGATTTTTTTATTCCGCCAAAGGGCATTTCCGGGTGCGAAGCCACCAGCGCATTGATGAAAACTGCTCCCGATTCCATTTGCCGGGCCAGTTTCTGCCCTTTCGCATGGTCCTGCGTCCAGATAGAGCCTCCCAAACCGAAGCGGGAATTATTAGCTAAAAGCAGGGCTTCTTCTTCGTCGCTGGCAACAATAACGGCTGCAACCGGGCCAAATAATTCTTCGTCGAAAGCCGGCATGCCGGGTTTTACCTTATGAAGGATCATCGGTTGGAAATAAGCCGTTTCTTTGTCTTTTTGCCCACCTTCCAGCACAATTTCGGCCCCGGCCGCTACCGACCTTTTTACCTGATCGGCCAGGGTTTCGGCCAGGTCTTTACGTGCCAGCGGACCGTATTGAATATCTTCCGAAGCCGGATCGCCGGTTTTCAGCGCAGCCATTTTCGTTTTCATTTTCTGGATAAATTCTTCGGCTACCGGCTTTTCCACGATAAAGCGTTTGGCGGCAATGCAGCTCTGCCCGGTATTGATCATGCGCGATTTTACGGCGGTTTCTGCAGCGGTTTCCAGATCTGCATCTTTTAAAACCACGAAGGCATCGGAACCGCCTAATTCCAGCACCGTTTTCTTGATCTCTTTGCCCGCCACGCTGGCTACGTGCGCGCCTGCGCCTTCGCTGCCGGTAAGCGTTACAGCTTTCACCCGGTCGTCTTTAATAAGCGGATCCACGCCATCAGATTCCACCAAAACGGTTTGAAAAACGCCTTTAGGGAAACCGGCTTTCAGGAAAATTTCTTCTATGGCCAGCGCGCACTGTGGCACGTTGGAAGCGTGTTTCAGAATGCCTACGTTGCCGGCCATAATTGCGGGCGCCGCAAACCGGAAAACCTGCCAGAACGGAAAATTCCAGGGCATTACGGCTAAAATAATGCCCAGCGGATCGTAGGCAATGTAGCTGCGGGTGGCTCCGGTTTTTATTTGTTCGTCGGCTAAAAAAGCTTCGGCGTGGGCGGCGTAATATTCGCAGGCCGCGGCGCATTTTTTTACTTCGGCACGCGCTTCCTGAATCGGTTTGCCCATTTCCAGGGTAATGATCTGGGCGTATTTCTCCGTATTGCCGCTTAGTTCGCCCACGCAAAAACGCATCAGTTCGGCGCGGTGCGTAAAATTGGTTTTCCGCCACTGCTGAAACGTTTTTTCACCCTGCTGCAGCAGCTTTTCAATTTCCGCGGCTGTATGCGGTTCGAAGGTTTTTTCCACTTTGCCGGTAGCCGGGTTCAACGATTGTATAGCCATAGTTTTATTTTCAGGTTTTAAGAATGATTGAATGAGTGAATTGGTGAATGAGTGAGTTTTTGAGTTAGGGAATGATTTTTATTTTTCACCCGGGCACGCATTTGCTCATCGAATTTATAAATTTCTGAATTATCTCATTTTTATATTTCCACATTCAATAATTCACTCATTCAATAATTATAAAAAGAGTACCGTTTCGGGCACAAAAAGTTTATGCTTATCTTTAAGACGTACTTTAAACCGACTCACGCGCATGGAAAACAGCTATTATAACCCCGCCGACTTACCGAAATTTGGCAGCATAACCGATCTGCAGCCGGAAATGGGCAAGAAATTCTTCAGTTATTACGCCGAAGTTTTTAAGGAAGGGGCCCTGACGGAGCGGGAAAAATCGCTGATCGCGCTGGCGGTGGCTCACGCGGTGCAGTGCCCGTATTGCATCGATGCGTATACCACCGATTCGCTGGAAAAAGGCGCCGACGAAAACCAGATGATGGAAGCCATTCACGTAGCGGCGGCCATAAAAGGCGGGGCTACGCTGGTGCATGGTGTGCAGATGATGAATAAGATTAAAGAAGTGAGCATGTAATGTTGAAAAAATCGTTACAAGCCCAGGCCTTGCCTTTGGCAACGCCCGAATTTCAGCTTACCGTTTTAAACCAGCGTTCGAATTCCGGAAAAGAATTTCCCTTTTTCGGCGAAAAGCTGGCGCAACACGAACTTTTTCCGCTGAAACCAACCGGCATCCAGATTTTTCAGGTAAATGTGGGCAAAATGTGCAACCAGATTTGCCGCCATTGCCACGTAGATGCCGGCCCGGACCGCAAAGAGATCATGACGCGCGAAACCATGCTGGAATGCCTGGTTATTCTGGCCACCACCAGCATCGATACCGTAGATATTACCGGCGGCGCGCCCGAAATGAACCCGGATTTCCGGTGGTTTGTGGAAGAGATTTCGAAACTCGGTAAAAAGATCATGGTGCGCTGCAACCTCACCATTTTGCTGGCTAACCCGAAATATTACGACCTGCCGGAGTTTTTTAAAGCGCACAACGTACACGTGGTTTCGTCGCTGCCTTATTTTGCGGCTTCGCGTACGGATGCGCAGCGGGGCGAAGGTGTTTTTGAAAAGTCCATCAAGGCTTTGCAGATGCTGAACGCGGTGGGCTACGGACAGGAAAATTCGGGCTTGCAGCTGGATCTGGTATATAACCCGGCCGGCGCTTTTTTACCGGGGAGCCAAAGCAGTTTAGAAAAAGAATTCAAGCGCCGCCTGAAAACCGGTTACCATATCGAATTCAATAACCTGCTTGCCATCACTAATTTACCCGTTAGCCGTTTCCTGGATTATTTGCTGGAAAGCAGAAATTACGAAGCGTACATGGAAAAACTGGTAAACGCTTTCAACCCGATAGCCGCCGCCAAGGTCATGTGCCGGAATACGATCTCGGTGGGTTGGGACGGTTTTTTATACGACTGCGATTTCAACCAGATGCTGGATTTGAAAGTAGCGGCCAAACATTCGCAACACATCCGCGATTTCGACCTGGAAAAACTCAGCACGCGCCATATTGTTTTGAACCAGCATTGCTACGGTTGCACAGCCGGCGCGGGCTCTAGCTGCGGGGGCGAAACGGTATAGAAAAGGCCATAAAAAGTCGGGCATTCAATCATAAAAAGTTAAAATATGCAGGCAGAACAAGCGCTCATCATTTTCATCCGGAATCCGGAACTGGGCAAAGTGAAAACCCGGCTGGCCGCTACTGTGGGCAATGAAAACGCCTTGCGGATATACGAAGAATTGCTTCGGTTTACGCAGGAAATAACCGAAAATCTGCCGGTAAGAAAAATGCTTTTTTACGCTGATAAAATTGCTGAAAATGATACCTGGCCCACCGCCGTTTTTGAGAAATTCCTTCAACCGCCCGGCGATTTGGGACAGAAAATGGAAGCTGCTTTCGGGCAGGCTTTTTCGGAAGGTGCCAAACAGGTAATGATCATTGGAAGTGACTGTTACGAGCTTTCGGAAGGTATTATAAACGAGGCGTTTGAGCAGTTGGAGAAGCACGACGCGGTGATTGGCCCGGCGGCCGATGGCGGCTATTACCTGCTGGGTTTTTCGCGCCTAAATCCTGGTGTTTTTCAGCATAAGAACTGGAGTACCGCTTCGGTTTTTCAGGATACGGTGCAGGATCTGGAAAAGGAGAATTTCAGTTACTTCGTGCTACCGGTTTTAAACGACGTAGACGAAGAAAAAGACCTGGGCGAATTGCGGAAACTATTGTTTGTAAAAGCTGAATAATGGGAAAGATGATATTAGAAACCGAAAGGCTTTGGCTGCGCGAGATCACGCCGGAAGATGCGCCGGCGATGTATGCTTTAAACCTGGATCCGGAGGTAATAAAATACACCGGCGACCCGCCTTTTGAAAGCGTGGAAGCAACTGAAATATTCATCAGAAATTATCCCGATTACCATAAAAATGGCTACGGTCGCTGGCTGGTCGTGCGCAAAACCGATGCAGAGATCCTGGGCTGGTGCGGCCTGAAATTTTTGCCGGAAACGCAGGAAACCGACGTAGGCTACCGCTTTTTTAAGAAGTTCTGGGGAATGGGTTATGCCACGGAAGCGGCTGAAGCCTGCCTGCGATACGGTTTCGAAAAGCTTGGTTTGCAAACGATCGTTGCCCGCGCCATGCACGAAAATCCGGCTTCCGTTCAGGTGATGAAAAAGATCGGGATGACGTATTGGAAAGAAACTGAATGCGGAGATGAGCCTGGAGTTTGCTATAAAATTTCGAAAGCAGATTTTGCCGGAAAGAAGCCGGAATAAAAGAACTTTAGCGGGGCCAAAACTTGTTTCACCACTGTAAAAAGCACCTCCCAAAAGCATGAAAAAAAGACTGACGCAAGCCACGCTTGATTTTATAAAAGACCTGCAGCAAAACAACCAGCGCGATTGGTTTCAGGAAAATAAAGCCCGTTACGAAGCCGCCAAAGATGATTTCCTGGAGTTTGTGCAGCACCTGATCGAAGGCGCTTCGCAATTTGAACCCGCCTTGCAGGACCAGCAGGCCAAAGACACCATGTTCCGCATTTACCGCGACGTACGTTTTTCCAACGATAAGCGGCCGTACAAAGATCATCTGTGTGCGTATATGGCCGAAGGCGGCCGGAAAACCATTAACCCGGGATATTACCTGCACATCAATCCGAACAATCAGTCTTTTCTGGCCTGCGGGCTCTGGATGCCGCCGGCACCGGAACTAAAAGCGGTACGCCAGGAAATTGATTACAACCTGGAGGAATTCAAAAACATTATCGAAGCGCCGGATTTTAAAAAGAAATTCGGTAAAATTCAGGGCGAAAAGCTGAAAACCAACCCCAAAGGCTACGATGCCGAAAACCCGGCCATTGACTTGTTGCGCCATAAAAGCTGGAACGCCAGCTACCAGATCCCGGATGAATTACTGCTCAGCGACCAACTCTACGATACATTGCTGGGCCTGATGAAAACGGTAAAACCCATGCTCGATTTCCTGATCCGGCCGCTGCACGATCTGGCCATAGCAGAAAAAGAAAAGTAGAAATAAATAACCAAACCGGTAAAGCTTAAACGTTTTACCGGTTTTTTTGTGCGGAAAGTTCCGGGTTTTTCAGCCCAAAAGCATAGCGTTTTTCAAGCAAAATTGCCGTGAACAAACCGCCGTATTCCAGCGCCAGCAGCCACGGGTTTTCGGTGTGGGCATTGGTTTGGTAAGCTGCGTAGGAGAGTATGGCCAGGCCCGACCAAACAATAGCGTACCGCGAATTGGCCAGCACCGAAAGCGCAACCAGCGTGGTGAGGTACCAGGGGTGCACAATGGTTGCCAAAAGGAAATGCACGGTTAACGCCAGCAGAAAAAGCTTCGGGAGGTTAGAAAATGCCGGTTCTTTTTCGCGGAAGGCCAGGTATAAAACAGTGCCGAACGTGGCAAAAGAAAGCAGCGGCCCCAGGTTGGCGATCTGGTTATAGCCGTAAAAATACCAGCCAAATTCGCGCAGCACATAATACACACCCGCATTAAATTCAAACTTCTGAAAATACAGATTCAGGCTGTTGGAAAAATGAGCAATGAGCTCCGGATTTACAAATGGGAGAAATAAAACCAGGCACGTAATTCCGGTAATTCCGCAGTATAATGACCAGTTTTTAAGGCCAAGCCGTTTGAAAAGAAATGGTAAAACAATGAGCGGTAAAAGCTTGGAGCAAACCGCGAACCCTAAAGCCACCGCTGAAAAAGGGTAGCGTTTCTGGTGGAAAAAGTAAAAAGCCAGTAAACTGAAAAAGATCATCAGCGCTTCGAAGTGCAGGTTGCCGGTCAGCTCCATGATTACGAGCGGATTGAGTGCGTACCAAAGCACTTTTCTGGCTTCCAGGCCTACCGTTTTTATAAGCTTTAGCAGCAGCCAGATTGTACCTGCCTCGGCTAGTAAAATAAAGCCGCGCATCAGAATAATTCCGAGCAGGTTATTTCCCGGATCTATGAAAGCGGGCAGGGCAAAAATGAACTGGCAAACCGGCGGGTAAACCGAAAAATAATGCGGCGAATTCAGGCTTTGGTAAAGCGCTGTGTTCAGGCCCGGAATGTTTTGAAAATTATTTCCGGCATAAAAATCGGGCAGGTGCAGAAACGGGTTTTGAACGGCGGAGATCAGGCGGCCATCCCAGAGAAAGCGGAAATAATCGTCGGAAAGCGCGGGGACGGAAAACAGCAGAAGCAGCCGGAAAACGAAGGCAAAGGTTAAGCCGGTTTTCAGGGAAATTTCGCTGCGCAGCAAGTAAAAATAAATGCTGAAAAGTAAACCAAATAAAGTCGTTAATGCCAGGAAATTTTCGCGCGGAACGCTGTAGCCCAAAGCCAGATACGCCAGCGCGGAAACCAGCAACAGCAAACTGAATAGCGGTTTTTGCCCGGAGATTTTCATTTAACCAAACTGTGTTTCAGGGAATAGAAAAATACGAGGCTATAGCCCAGCGCCAGCATGAAATGAAAATACAGCATCCGGAAATCCTGCAGCCAGAAGGCAGCGAAAAGGGCCAGCCAGAAAAGCAGCGCGAGCATTCCTTCCACGATAGTAAAACCGGAAGTTCCGGATAAAGTATACGCCGTTTTTTGCCAGCTTTTTTGCTCGTTTGTCAGGTTATATTTAGGCGTGCGGATGAACGGGGTTTTCCTTCCCAGGTACCCCTCCAAAACCGCAATGGCATTGTAAAAAGCCAAGCCCATGGAAACGGTTAAAAACAAAAAAAACTGCGGCAGAAAATTCCACCATCGGGCATTGTTGTTCGTTTCGCGGTAAGCCAGCCAGTAAAAGAAAGCCAGCACCAGAAAACCGCTCAGAAAAACGGCCGAAACCCGGAAAAAAGCTGCGGAAAACGGTAGGGTTTTGCCGGCAAAAAGTAAGGCTACGCTGATCAGGGAAGCCAGAAAAACGCATAAGTAAACGCTGCTGTTGAGCAAATGGAACCAGGCGTGCAGTTTGGTTTCAAGGCCGGTTTTGGTGTTCCAGAGCAGGCTGCGGTGTTTTCTGGCGGTTTCGGCGGCGCCTTTGGTCCAGCGGTATTGCTGTTGTTTCAGGGCGGGCATGGCAGCGGGTAATTCGGCCGGCACCACTACATTTTGCAGGTAGCGGAACTGCCAGCCTTTTAACTGCGCACGGTAACTCAGGTCCAGGTCTTCGGTTAACGTATCAGCTTCCCAACCGCCCGCCGATGCGATGCAGGTTTTGCGCCAAACGCCGGCCGTGCCGTTAAAATTGATGAAATGTTTGCCAAAATTCCGGCCGCTTTGCTCTACGGTAAAATGCGCGTTCAGCCCGAAAGCCTGCAGTCTGGTGAGCATGGAATTTTGCGCGTTCAGGTGGCCCCAGCGGGTTTGCACCACGCCAATTTCAGGGGAAGTAAAAGCTGGAATGGTTTGCTGCAGAAAATCGGCTTCGGGTACAAAATCGGCATCGAAAATACAGATGAATTCTCCTGTAGCCTGTTGCAAACCATATTGCAAAGCGCCCGCCTTAAAACCGGTCCTTTCCGGCCGGCAAATGTGTACGATATTGATTCCCAGCTTTTGAAAGGCCGCGACTTTTTGGGCAATAATGCCTACCGTTTCGTCGGTAGAATCGTCGAGTACCTGGATCTGGAGTTTTTCCTTCGGGTAATCGAAAGCGCAAACGGCATCGAGCAGGCGTGCTACCACATAGCGTTCGTTGTAAACAGGAAGCTGAACCGTTACGTCGGGCCAGGTTTCAGGTGCCGGATAAACGGGTCTGGCTTGCTGCAGCGATCTTCGGAACAGGAACGTGAGGTGCAGTTGCATGAGGCTGTAGCAGAAAATAAACAGCAGACAGGCAAAATAGACCCCTAACAACAGCACCAGAAAAACTTGCAAAGCCATGAGCAAATATCGGAAGAAAAAGGCAGGTTGGGGGAAGAAAACGCTATGGTTTAAGGCACAAAAACTCAGCGGTAGCGGAAAAGCGTGTATAGAATTTTATATCCGGCTAAAACTGCCCCTTTTATCGTGCCCGAAATTTTAGATCTGCCAATGCGGCGGCGGTAGGGAACAGCAACTTCGGTGCAGCGGAGTTTGTGTTTGGCAGCTTTCAATTGCATTTCTACCGTCCAGCCGTAGGTTTTGTCCTGCATGTTCAGTTTCTCCAGGCTGTCGTAACGAATAGCGCGGAAGGGACCCAGATCGGTGAATTTTACCTTATAAAAGCGTTTCAGGAGTCTGGTTGCCAGCCAGTTGCCAAATACTTGCGGAATGGTCATCGAGCCTTTTTCCGCTTCGCCCAGCGTCCGGGAGCCGATCACCAGATCCGCATCGTTGTTCAGGATCGGGTAAAGCAGTTCGGGCATTTTCTCCGGATAATCGGAATAATCACCATCCAGAAAAATCACGATATTCGGTTTTTCTTCCGCCGGTTTTGTTCGCAGGTAAGCCAGGCCTTCCAGACAGGCATTGCCGTAACCGCGTTCCGGCTGAAATAGAACGGTAGCGCCGTTTTCTTTTGCCACTTTTGCCGTATCGTCGGAAGAATTATTATCTACTACAATTATTTCCGAAACCAGGCCGCCGGGGATATCGCGCAGTACGGGGCCGATAGAACTGGCTTCGTTGTAAGCGGGAATAATGACGGCGATCCTGGGCATTTGCTGACGGTTGGGTTAAACAAATATGCTGATTTTTTTTTATTATTTTAACCCGAACGTAAACCAAATTTGCCCGGAACAGTTTAGCTTTGAGAAAATAAAGTATTCTTTCAGTTCTGTGAACCTATGTTGCAACCCGGAGATAAAGCCCCTGATTTTAAATTACTGACCACTACCGGTGAATTGTTCCAGCTTTCCGATAAATTGCGCGAGGCTGCGGTTGTGCTTTATTTTTACCCGAAAGATGAAACCAGGGGTTGTACGGCGCAGGCTTGTTCGTTCCGTGACCAATATGAGGTTTTTAAAGAGCACGGCGCCGAAGTTGTGGGCATCAGTTCCGATAGTATGGCTTCCCATCAGGAGTTTACGAGCAAACACCAGCTTCCGTTTATTTTGCTGAGCGACAACGAAGGTCAGGTGCGGAAAAAGTATAAAGTGCCGCGCACCCTGGGCTTAATTCCCGGTCGCGTAACCTACGTCATCGATCAGCAGGGCGTGATTCGGTATGCTTTTAATTCGCTTATGAAACCGCTGGAACACGTAAACGGCGCCCTGAACTGCCTGAATGAATTGCAAAACCAGCAACGCTAATTCCGGGTTTTCTTCAGGTAATATTCGCTTTTTTTTACCTTGTTTTTAACAACTCCTTCAATCTGAACCAGCACAGAGTCTGGCCCGGCCTTTTGGTAGGTAATTTTCTGCGGAAAGTCGTGCTCCGGATTTTCAAAAATTAATTCGCTACCTGAATTTCCGGTAAGTTTAAACGCTACCGGTTTGCCGTTATTCTGGTCCGGTATGGTTACGGTGTAAAAGATATTTCTTTTTTTTGAAGCCACTTTTATGCTTTCGGCAAAGAGCGTATCGGTTCCTTCCAGCATAAAACCGCGCACCTGAAATTCATCGACCGGTTTTCTTTCCCAGATCTCTACCGTTTTTATTCCTTCACGCTGGTTTTCCCAACGCCCGGTCAGCCAATTCATTTTATTGAATTCCGTTTTAGTATTCTGGCAGGCTGAGGTCATAAAACCAAGGGCAGTAAAAAGCAGCAGTCCGGTAAGGTAATATTTAAGGGCAATCATCCTAAAAGTATTCTGAAGCCAAATCAGCCGAGAAACTGTGCCGGCAACTATTTGAAAAATAACCAAGTAAATGCTGGTAGATCGTTTAATTCTGAAACCATGAAGCTACGTATAATTTTTCTTTTATTGCTGGTCGCAAGCTTTTTTTCATTTGTTACCAGTGCCCAGATCAAGCAAAACATTAACCCGAGTTACGATGCCGAACTGACCCATTATAATTATCCGTTCGCGGTAAAGTTTATGCCGCTGCAATTAGAAAACCAGCTTTTAAAAATGGCATATATGGATGTGGCCCCAACCGGGAATAATCTGCAGCCACCGGTAATAATGCTGCTTCACGGCAAGAATTTTTTCGGGGCTTACTGGAAGCAAACCATTCAGTTTTTAACCGGTAAAGGCTACCGGGTAATCGTGCCCGACCAGGTCGGTTTCGGAAAGTCGAGCAAAGCCGATCTGCATTACAGTTTTCACCAGCTGGCGCAAAACACCAAAAAGCTGCTCGATACTTTAGGCGTAAAAAAAGTAGTGGTTGTGGGGCACTCTATGGGTGGCATGCTGGCTACCCGGTTTGCGCTGATGTACCCGGAAACCACCGAAAAACTGATCCTGGAAAATCCGATCGGGCTGGAAGATTACCGCCGGGGTGTTCCTTTTCAGAGCGTAGAGGAAGTTTATGCGAATGAACTGAAAAATTCAGAAAGCGCTATCCGCAATTATCATAATACTTATTACCCCGCCTGGAAACCGGAATACGACGAATGGGTACGGGTACCGGCCGCCCAGATCCCGCATTCCGATTATCCGAAAGTGGCCCTGGCTTCGGCTTTAACTTTCCAGATGATCTACCAGCAACCCGTTTCATACGAATTTCCTGATATTAAAGTACCAACTTTGCTTATAATTGGCCAGGAAGACCGCACCATTGTGGGGAAAGGGCTGATAAAAGACCCGGAAAAACTTAAACAGATGGGCCAGTACCCGAAATTAGGCAAGCAGGTAGCCAAAGCCATTCCCAAAGGCAGCCTGGTGGAATTGAAAGGCATTGGTCATATTCCGCACCTGGAAGCCCCGGATAAATTCCACGACGCGCTGCTGAAGTTTTTGAAGTAGGAATGAGGAAATGATTGAATAATTGAATAATAGAATGAGAGAGTAGTTTTGATTTTGGTATCTGAATATTGGTATCTGGATTTTTAAATAATTTAAAGCTCAAAACAATTTCGTTAGTCGCGTTCTTTATGCAATTGTAGTTTCCGAAATCTTTTGGCTGTTTGAATTTGCTACAAAAGATTTCGGGTTGTTCATTCACTTATTCCATAACCCAATAACTCACTCATTCTCTCATTCAAACATTCACTAATTCAATCATTCCAAAATTCTAAGATTCTCGGCGTGGAAGAATGGGGTAGGGGCGTGGCGGTTTTCGGGCTTTTTGTTTTCGAGTTTCAGGACGCCGCGCGGGCAAACGGTGGCGCACATACCGCAGCCCACGCAGGCCGCCCGGATAATGGGTTTTCCCTGTTGGGCATATTGTTTTACGTCGATGCCCATTTCGCAATACGTGGAACAATTGCCGCAGGAAATGCATTGGCCGCCGTTGGTAGTGATCCGGAAGCGGGAAAAATGTTTCTGGAGTAAACCTAAATACGCGGCCATCGGGCAACCAAAGCGACACCAGACCCGCGAACCGAAGATCGGGTAGAAGCCTACGCCAATTACGCCCGAAAAAATAATGCCGATAAAGAAACCATAACTGCGCGCAAAGCCCCCGGAAAGCGAACCCAGCAAACCACCTTGTAAATACGAATTCAGCCAAAGCAACGCGGTAGTTACAATTACAAAACCTAAAACCGGGTACACAATAGCCACTTCCAGTTGCCAGGCTTTTCGACTTTTATCCGATAAATGCCGGAACGGATCGCCGGCGGTTTCGGCCAGGGCGCCGCAGCCGCAAACCCAGCTGCAATACCAGCGTTTGCCCCAGAAATATGTAAGGACCGGCGTAACCACAAACGAAAGCAAAACGCTCCAGAAAATCATGAAAACCGGTAATCCGCCGGGGTGGGCCAGTATGTGGTGAATGGTATCGGGGAAAAGATATTCGAATTTAAGCGGCCAGAAATAAGAGAAATAAAATTCCGGCTGGTTGAAAAACACCAGGATATGCGGGAGCAAAAACGCGAAAACCAGCTGGAAGAAAATATTAACCGATGTCCGGAGTAAATGATGCTTGCTGTGGCGGTATTTCAGCAATGCACGGATTCCCATGATGATCACGGCCAGCGTGTAAAATGCCCCGTACAAAAACCACTGATCCGCTTTTTTATTTCGGAGCAACTGGCTCAAACCATCGAATTCCCGGATCAGAAATTCCAGCGTGTGGGGAAACCAGTAAAGAACCACGTAAAAACCGGTGAGTACCACGCCCAATAACCAGGCTGCAATTCCCCGGCTGGCCAGGTTTCTGAACCAGGTTTGGTGTTGCAGGTTGGCGGCATTGGTTTTTTTGAAACGCTTGAAAATAAGCCACAAACCGCTGCTGATGAATAGGAAAAAGCCAGCTTCGTTTAAAAACGGTATCCTTTCCGGAGTAAAAACTCCGATGCCAAGCAGCCCCAGACTAAGTAAAAGCAGCAAGCTCGCCGGCCTGACGCTTGGTTTGGATACCTGGGTTTTTGGTTCGAAAAACATACCGTTTTTAATGATGATGATCGTCGTGGGGTTTGGCGTAGATATTCCGGAACAAGCCGAAAACGTAAAGCGCGAGCCAGCAAGGGTAAAGCCATTCAAAATTCGGGATTTCTTTTTTCACCAGCACCAAAACCAGTTGGGCCAAAGCCGTCATGATCATTCCGGTAACGGCAATTACCTGGAAGGTGTGCATGTGGCGCGGGCTGTAAATTTTTCTCAGATCCATAACGTTGTTTTTCCGGCAGGGCAATTTTTAAAACCAGCGGAATTTCTTTTTTCGTTCCGGCAATTCCACTTCCGGATGCTGGGTTTTAAAGGCCTGCAAGATATCGTTTTCGTAGCGCCGCTGAAACTCCGGATCAAAATTCGCCTCTTTTAAATGCAATAACCCGGAAGCCAGCGGACGTTCTTCTTTTATCCATTCTTCGCAGACTTCCTGCCGTAACCTGATGCCCAACGCTACCAGTCCGGTAATGCTTCTGGCTTTATCGTTTACGTAATTCACTCTTAAACTGGCGGTGCCCTCCGGGTTTTGCCAGAAAAAGCTGGTTTCGTTTTTTGCCGGGTCCGGAACAACACGGCCGTAGGTCTGCAATTCCAGATCGAAGAATTTAGCCGAATTAAAGGGAATACCGCGTTCGTAAGGAATTTTCCGGCCGCAGATATTATGCGCGGCAATTTCACCCTGCATCCGGCCGGTGTACCAAAGCTGCTCTACTATGCCACCCTTAAAAGCAAGTTCGGTGCAATCGCCGGCGGCATACACATCCGGCTGGCTGGTTTCCAGGTATTCGTTTACCAAAATGCCCTGGTTGGTTTTGATACTGCAGGTTTTGGCCAGTTCCGTATTCGGGATTACGCCGGTGGCAATGCCGGTAAAGGTGCAGGGTATGCGTTCATTTTTATCTGTGATGGCCGCGCAAACGTTTCCGTTTTCGTCGCTTTCCAGTTCTTTTAAAGTGGTTTTCAGCCTGATTTCGATACCGTTTTTAGCAGCGCGTTTTTCAATCAGTCTGGCTTCTTCCGGCGGTAAATTCCGGCCCCAGTAATGCGCATCCCGAACCAGCATCGTAACTTTTATGCCGCGTGCGTGCAGCATTTCGGCCAGTTCTATGCCAATCAATCCGCCGCCTACAAGTACGGCCGCGCTGCAGTTTTCAGTAGCGGTTTCAATGTTTTGAAGGTCCTGCAGATGGTAAAAACCGTGCACGCCTTTTAAATTTTGCCCCGGCCAGTTCCGGAAATTAGTTTGGGAACCGGTAGCGAGCAATACTTTATCGTAGCTTATTTTTTCGCCGGAAGCCAGCATGGCAGTTTTCCGTTTAAAATCGATAGCGTTTACCCAGTCGTGTTTTAAAGCAATGTTATTTTCGGCCCAGAACCAGTCTTCGTAAGGTTTAATATCTGCGTAACGCATTTGTCCCAGGTATAAATACATCAGGGCGGTGCGGGCATAAAAATGCGCATTTTCGCCGGAAACGATCGTAACCTGGTACCCGGAAAGTTTGCGGATGGTAAGCGCTGCCGTAACGCCGGCAATGCCGTTGCCGATAATTAAAATGTGCATGGTTTGGTAGAAGCTACGCTGGTGAAGATAGCAGAAATTTATTTTCGGGCCGGCTTGAGCAAAAAATAAAAACGCCCGGAAGCTTTTCAGAACTTCAGGGCGTTTCAGGTAAAATATATATATATAAAGGAAGGTTTACTCTTTCGTTTGGGCTACCGTATTATTTTTCATAGTCAGTCCGGCATACGTATAAGGTTGTTCTTTACGGTATTCTACGAAAGCACTGTATTGTTTGGTATTCAGGGTGTTGAAGATGCTGGCCGCATACTGCTCTTCTATCTGATCGAGCCGTAGATCGAGGTAGCGGTTATCTTGTTCCCGAAGTTGAGCCAAAGCAGCAATTTTTTCCAGACGTTCCAGGTTCAGTTTTTTGATCTTCAGATATTCGCCTTCGTTCAGATTCATCCGGCCGGCCATTTCCCGGGTTTCTTTCTCAGCCTGGCTTTGCAAGTCTTGGGCAGCAAGAGGAGTAACACTAATAAGGGCAAAACCGAGTAATAAAGTAAGCATTGTTTTCATGGCAGGCTATTTTTAAAGGTTAAATCTGAACGTTTGAATTGCTGTTTTTTACGCCTTGATTTGGGTCTTGTTCCTTTAAATGCGGCCTTTTAGGACTATTTTGGCGGGTTTTGAAGGTGTTGTTGGCAGAGTGCTATGCATAGATAATTTTAGTGCAATTCAGCAATTGCCCGTTTCTGAATTGGCGCAGGAAATGTTTAAACCCAAGTGATAAAATCAGCCTGAAACATTACCTGGCTAAAGAACGGGCACCTGACAAATGCGTATAAAGAGTTTTACTTTAAAAATAAAACCGTATGAAAAACGAGGAAAAAAATCCTGAACACGAAAGCCGCAGAAATAAATCTGAAACTGAATATAAACGCGATCAGGCCAATGGAAATATTGGTCATCCGGGTTCAAAACGCAATATTGGTCTGGGGGGAGAAATGCAGCGGGCCGATCAGAAAGATGAACTCGAAAACCTGCATATCTCCGGAAACGAAGTAAGTGGTTATGGCGCTACCAATCATACCGATGCCGGCGAAAATGCGGCTGGCCCTGGTTTTGAAGCTGAAGGAAGTGAATACAGCAATGACAATCCGGTAAAAGATGACGATGATATCATTGATAAATCAAATGAATGCCAATAAAAAAAGCCCCGTGGAGTCGGGGCTTTTTTTTATTCTAAGGCAGCAGGAAGAGTGCTACTTTAATGCTTCAGCCGAGAAGGCAGTGTAATTACTCTTGTTTTCTTTGTAGGCAGCGTAAGCTTCCATTTGTTTGGAATTCAGGATGGAACGTAACTGGTTTTCATAATCCGCCTGCAATTCGGTGATTTTCATTTCCCGCACGGTGGCATTATTGGAATACATGGAGTTAATTTCCGCAGCCTTGGCCATGTGGTCGTAGTTGACCATTCTTAATTTGATGTAATCCATTTCATTCAAACCCAATTGGGCCGACATGCTGCGGGTTACCGTGGTAACGCGGGCATCCAGGTTTCCGCCAGGCTGGGCGAAACAGATACCGGTTGAGCACAAAAATGTAAATGCCAGGAAGATTGGTAGATTTTTCATAATAGGAAGTTTTAAGGTGTAAAGGTCAGATTGAGGTTAAAATAACAATTTTGATATATAATTGCATTTGTCAGTCTTAACGGCACACGCGAAAAGAAGTTTCATATTTTGAAAAATAGTAATAAAAAAAGTTTTATTTGGAATTATTATAAGAAAGACAGGCGTTTAAATTAAAAATTTCACACAAAAATTCAAAATATACTATTTATAATATTAGGAATTGAAATTGTATTATGGAAATTTTATCTGCAGAATTGCCGCTAGAATTTTATTTATTACTTTTCGCAGAAAAAGCCTACTGTAAGCTTTAAATGGGAAGAAAAGGTTTTTTTATTCGCTAACAGCAATAATGTTCAGGTTCGTTTTATAGCTGTTATACAGCGTGGCATAGGTTTCAAATTGTTTAGCGGTTAAAAGATTCTGGATCCGGTGGGTGTAAGCAGATTCTTCTTCCATGATCTTTTTGGTCATCATGTCGCGGTCGTTGCTGTACATATCCAGGATCTGAGCCACGCGAACAAGTTTTTCGGCAGTATACTTTTTCACCTGAATGTATTCCATTTCATTCAGTTCAACCTGGTTAGCCATGCGGCGGGCAATATCGGAGGCCTGGCTGTTTATATCATTAATATTGTTAGAAGCGCTGGCAGTTAAAACGGCAAAAGCAAAGAAGGCGGAAGTAATAAATTTTTTCATATTAGCGGTTTTTAAGGATGCTGTAAGGTTGATTAGGAATGCTTTTTTAAGTAGTATTTCTGTTTTGTAGCTTTAACGGGCTTATATGGCCTCCAGTTGTTGAAAATGCGATTAAAAATATGATTATTTTGTTTTTGCTCTTGCATTAAAGCAGGTTAACTTTATGAGGCATCCTAAATTAAAGCTCATGCTGGAAATATGCCGGGCATTTTTAATATAGATTTTGTACTATTTAATCCAAAAAGGCTAAAGCTTGATTTTTATTTCCGTTTACTTTTAATTTCATGTTCCGCTGTGCCGCTTCCTTATTTCTATATGGCTTAAAAAAACCTCGGTATAAACCGAAACGGCAGCAATAAACAGTTTTATGGGTAAAAACGATAGCGTTTTAGTTTTGTAGCAAATCTTGGTGATAAAGAACCGGCTGAAATCCTGAAGGAGGCGGTTTTCGTAAAGGGTATTCCGTAATGCTGCGGACTTTAAGCTTAACTTCTATGAACAAGCAATACCGTTCTCTCTTCTGGCTGGGTGCCGGTGCCGGCGCTTTATTGGCGCTTCGGGCTGTAACCAAAAAAATAAATGCTTATTCCTTTCAGGGCAAAGTAGTGATTATTACCGGCGGTTCGCGCGGTATTGGATTAGCCATAGCCCGGATCTTAGCCGAAGAAGGTGCCCGGCTGGCCATTTGTGCCCGTACTGCCCATCAGCTTAAAACCGCCAGCGAAGCATTAACCGACCTGGGCGCCGAAGTACTGGCTGTTCCCTGCGATCTGACGGACAGAAAGCAAGCCGAAGCCTTTATACAGCGGGTTAAAACGCATTACGGCCAGGTAGATGTACTCATAAACAATGCCGGTATTATCCAGGCCGGACCTTTGGAAGCCATGGCATTGCCAGATTTTGAGAACGCCATGAGCACCCATTTCTGGGCGCCTTTATATACCATGCTCAGCGTAATTCCGGAAATGAAAGCCCGGGGTACCGGCCGGATCGTGAATATTGCTTCGGTGGGGGGGAAAGTGAGTGTGCCCCATATTGTGCCTTACAGCGCCAGTAAATTTGCGTTGGTAGGTTTATCCCGCGGTTTCCGGCACGAATTAAAGAAAGATGGCATAAAAGTTACCACTATCAATCCCGGTTTAACCCGTTCGGGAAGCAACGTAAATATTCTGGTGAAAGGGCAGGCCGAAAAGGAATATGCCTGGTTCACGACCATGGGCAGCAGTTTACTTACTTCTTCCAGTGTAGAAAATACTGCCCGCCAGATCGTGGAAGCCTGCCGCTACGGCGAAGCCGAAATAGTAACCAATTTACCGGCCCGTTTGCTGATCCTGGCTAACGACCTTTTCCCGGAGCTAACTTCCGATATTCTAAGTCTTTCCAGCCAATATATTTTACCCGATCCTTCCGATAATAAATCCGAAAAAACCGGCCTGGAAAGCGATTCTAAATTGGTGCCGGAGCATTTACGGAAACGATCCTTTAAAGCAGCTCTTGAGAATAACGAATTCTAAACCAGACTTTTTAAGCCTGAAACCCTACCATTTTTACAGATCAAAGCCCGGCTCAGCAAACCGGGCTTTTTTATGATGCCATTGTAATTGGGCCCGATAATAAAACTGCTTAATTGAAACGAATAGGCAAAGTGAATAATACTTTAACCGGAATGCCTTCCTGTTTGCCGGGTTGCCAGCGGGGCATTTTATAGATCATTTTCAGCATTTCCTTTTCAAGTTTCTTGTTAACGCTTTTGGCAATTTTAGCATTAGTAACGGTGCCATCTTTTTCTACGGCAAAAGTGATGATCGTGCGGCCATAAGTACGTTTCATTAACAGCGCATCCTTTTTTGCCAGTTTTTTTAAGTTGGTTTTCAGGTAGCTGTAAAACTCCCGGTTTCCGCCCGGAAAAACGGGTGGGGTTTCGAAAGCATAAAAAGCGGTGTCTTTCCCGGTTCTGGTGTAGCATTTGCCATCGACCAGTTTTCCTTTTTTATACAGTTCCTCTCTGCGAAGCCGGCCGTTCGAGAAATACGTTCTGAAAGCGCCGTTCAATTTACCGGCTTTATAATTAGCTTCCAGCCGGCGCTTACCGGTAGCTTCATACCATTCTTTCCAGGGGCCGTTGCGGGTGTGGTTTTCAGGGGTTACAGATTCTTCTGAAACAAGGCGGCCGTTTTGCAGAAATATTTGTTTAAGTACCTGGTTTTGATTTATAGGTTTGGTTACCAGATAATACCGGGCGCTTACAGAATCTGCCGTGGGATTAAGCTTTTTATCGAAATACGTGCGTTTTTGAGCGTGGGCGGTGAAAAGAAAAAAGGAAAGTATAAAAAGCAGGAAGAATTTCATTGCGCTGTAAAAGCCTTCTCTACTCGCATAAACTATGCCGTTTTTGCTTTTTTAAAATTCATAAAACGCTATGTTTTAACCCTTAAAAAGTATGATGCCGTTATTTGGGTTTTCGTTTTACGCCCCGTACCGGGTCGGCTTTCAGCGGATCTTCGGGCCAGTGGTGTTTGGGGTAGCGGCCGCGCAGGTCTTTGCGCACTTCAAAATAGCCGCTGTTCCAGAAGCTGCGCAGATCTTTGGTAACCTGCACGGGCCGGTGCGCCGGCGAAAGCAGATGCATGAGCAAAGGCACTTTGCCGCCGCCAATTTTCGGGGTTTCCAGCATCCCGAAAACTTCCTGTAACCTTACGGCTAAAACCGGTGCCTCTGGTTTGGTGTAATCCAGCGGGATGTTGGAACCGGTCGGGACTTCCAGGTGCGTAGGCGCAAGGCGATCCATTTCGGTTCGTCTTTCCCAGCTAAGCTCAGTTAGTAACAATTCATTAAAATCAAGCCGGGAAACATCGTTCCAGCTGCGCAAGCCGGTTAAATGCGGTAATAGCCAGTTTTCCAGTTCGGAAGTTAAAAATGCCTCTGAAAGATCGGGCCAGTTTTCCGGATCGAGGTGGTGCAGGAAGGCTAAACGCTGGCGGGTTTTAATTGCTTTTTCGCTCCAGGGTAAGCGCGCAAGGCCTTTTTCCCGGATTACTCCCAGCAACACTTCCGCCATTTTATCGGGATCGGGCTTTGATAAAGTATTTTCTTCCAGAATCAGGGCACCGAGCCTGGTAATTTGCCGGGCTACGATCCGTTCCGCATTTGCTTCCCACTTTATTTCCTGGATCTTTTCGGTCTGGGCAGCAAAATGCTGCAGCAATTCGGTTTTGCTTAAAGGCGCCGCCAGCAAAACGCGGGGTTGTTGACCGGTCTCCAGGTGCGCGATTCCGTAAAATTCAGCTTCGGAAAAAAGTTCGGTGGCCAGGCGCGCTTTCTGGCCGGTAGCCAACCGCACCAGGCCCGAATGTTCGCGCTGGGCTATGCGCTCCGGATAAGCCAGGGCCGTGAGCAACCCGGCGGCATCGGGATCTAGGGTGTTTTGTTTTTCACCGAGGCGCTGTTTTAGCTGGCCGGCCTGATCTTTAATTCTCCGTAGGGCGTTTTCATCCGTTTGAAAACCAGGCGTGTGGGGCCTTTTACCGGATAGAATTTCCAGACGCAGATGCAGGTCCGGGTTTGGTTCGGAACGCTCCGCGGAAACAGATTTCAGGATGTCGCGTTCGGCCAGCAGCGAAGCCAAAGCGCAGGCGGTAGCTCCCAGGTTTTGTTCGTGCCCGCGCATCACCAAATGCCCCAGCCGCGGATTCAGTCCTAACCTGGCCAGCGCGCGTCCGTGTGCAGTTGGCTGGTTGTTTTCTGAAATTGCCTCGAGGCGGAATAGCAGGTCGCGGGCCTGAGCCAGGGCGGCAGCGGGGGGCACGTCGAGCCATTTCAGGTCCATGATGTTTTTTACGCCCCAAACTGCCAGTTCTAAAGCCACATTACTCAGATCAGCTTCACAAATTTCTGGCGAAAGCTGGGTTGGTAATTGTAACTGATCGGCGGCGGACCACAAGCGGTAACAAATTCCGGGTCCTAAACGACCGGCGCGTCCTCTTCGCTGATCGGCGGCGGCTTGCGAAACCGGCACCGTTACGAGCGTGGTAAGACCGGTGCGGGGCATGAATTTCGGAACGCGGGCGAAACCACCGTCTATAACCATGCGCACGCCCTCTAAAGTCAAACTGGTTTCAGCAATGCTGGTGGCCAGTACTACTTTTCTTCTGCCGGCGGGCGCGGGTTTAATAGCGGCTTGTTGCTGTTGCAAAGTCAGTTCGCCATGGAGTAAATGCAAATCGGTGTTTTCCGGCAGGCTGTTTTGCAGCATTTCGGAAACGCGCCGCATTTCGCCCAGGCCCGGCAGGAAAACCAGGATATCGCCTTCCGGATGTTCTTTTAAAGCTTTGCGGATGGCTTTAGGCACCAGCTCGGTTAAGCGTTTGGCAGGCTGATTTCCGGCGGCAGCCACTTCGGCAGGAAGCAGATAATGCGTTTCGATGGGGAATTGCCGGCCTGCGCTGGTAATTACCGGCGCTTCGAGCCAATCGCCGATGAAAGCGGCATCCAAAGTGGCACTCATTAAAACTAACCGGAGATCCGGGCGCAGCACATTTTGCGCATCAAGGGCCAGAGCCAAACTCAGATCGGCCTGCAAACTACGTTCGTGAAATTCATCGAAAAGGATAGCCGAAACGTTTTCCAGCGTTGGGTCATCCTGCAACATGCGCGTTAAAATGCCCTCGGTAACCACTTCGATCTTCGTTTCCGCCGATACGGCTTTTTCCATGCGCACGCGGTAACCCACGGTTTGGCCGGGTTTTTCAGAAAGCAGGTCGGCCATGCGTTGGGCGGCGGCTTTGGCGGCTAATCTTCGCGGTTCGAGCATGATGATCTTGCCCTTGCCCAGCCAGTTACTTTGCAGCAGCGCCAGTGGCACAAGCGTGGTTTTACCGGCGCCGGGCGGCGCTTCCAGAACCAGGCGCGGATTGTTTTCCAGGCTTTTGAGTAGTTCAGGCAATACCGTTTTTACCGGCAGATCAGGCAACTTGTCGAGAATCATGAGGCAAAGATAAGCAGGTGGGATTGGGGATTTGAGTTTTTAGGGGGAAAAGCATAGCGTTTTTGAGAAGAAATTATGGACTTGCTTCGCTACGAGCGGCTTTTTATGCTTCAGAAGACTATTGAATTACATTGCTGAAACGTCAACCACCCCCACCCCCTCCTGTCCAGGCGGGGAGCAGATTCCTAGCCAGATTATAGTTTAATAGAAACTCTATGAGCTGTTTTCTCATAATTCACCAATTGATAAACGCAATAGAAAAGCATCAAGAATTCAAAGAAGCAGTAAAAAAAGCTCCTTCCTTAACAAGAAGTGGCGGAGGGTGGTTGACTTCAGGAAAGTAATCTCTACTTGCCATGCTATCGGTTACCAGAAACACCAAGCCCGTTTCCAAAATAAAAAAAAGCCACAACCAACAGGCTGCGGCTTTTGAAAAACGGTATCGTTTCCGGCTTAAAAAGTCTTAAGCCGGAATGCGTTTGAGGGTTTCCAGCAGGAAGTTCCAGTATTTCTGTACCGAGCTGATCTGCACTTTTTCGTCGGGTGAGTGTGCGCCCGTAATGTTGGGGCCGAAGGAGATCATTTCCATTTCCGGGTAATTGCCGCCCACAATGCCACATTCCAGACCAGCGTGGCAAGCGTTTACGTGCGGCTCTTCTTTATACATTTCGCGGTACAGGTCAGCCATCAGTTTTACAATGGAAGAACCCGGGCGCGGCGTCCAGCCGGGGTAAGCGCCTTTGAAATCTACCTTCGCGCCGGCCAGTTCGAAAGTACTTTGAATGGCCTGGGCCAGGTCCATTTTTTCGGAATCTACGGAGCTGCGGGTGAGGCATTGCAGGGAATACGTGCCGTCTTTCACCAGCACGCGCGCCAGGTTGTTGGAAGTTTGCACCAGACCGGCAATATCCGGGCTCATGCGGTAAATCCCGTTCGGGCAGGCATAAATGGCGCGTACCAGTTTTTGCTGCAGTTCTTTGCTTAAAACCTGCGCCGGAGTTTCAGTGTATTCCAGAACCAGTTCGAATTTTGGATCGGTAGTGGCGTGTTCGCTTTTCAGGATTTCGCGTTGCGCTTCGATGAAGGTTTTGAAAGCAGCTTCCTGATCTTCCGGAACGGCAACCATAGCAAAAGATTCGCGCGGAATGGCGTTGCGCAAACTACCGCCGTCAATAGAGCCGATCTGCAAACCAAACTGCGAAGTTGCCAAGAATAAAACGCGGTTCATAATCTTGTTGGCGTTGCCGCGGCCCAGGTGAATATCCATGCCGGAGTGTCCGCCGGTCAGGCCTTTCACGCTGATCTTGTAGCCTTTGGCCTTACCGGAAACGGCTTCCGTTTGGTAAGAACCAATAGCGGTAATATCCACGCCGCCGGCGCAACCAATGGTCAGTTCACGGTCGTCTTCGGTATCAAGGTTCAGCATGATATCGGCTTTCAGCAAACCGCCTTTCAAACCCAGCGCGCCGGTCATGCCGGTTTCTTCGTCGATGGTGAAAAGCGCTTCGATGGCCGGATGCTCAATTTCTTTCGATTCCAGAATGGCCATGATACTGGCAACACCAATGCCGTTATCGGCACCCAGCGTGGTGCCTTTGGCCTTCACGAAATCGCCTTCCACGAACATATCGATGCCCTGGGTGTTGAAATCGAAATCGGTATCGGCGTTTTTCTGGTGCACCATATCGAGGTGGCTTTGCAGCAGCACGGTTTTGCGGTTTTCCATGCCCGGCGTGGCCGGCTTTTTAATGATCACGTTGCCGATCTCATCTTTGATCGTTTCCAGGCCAAGTTTCTTTCCGAAATCGAGGATGAACTGGATCACGCGTTCTTCTTTTTTAGAAGGGCGCGGCACGGCGTTCAGGTCGGCAAAATTACGCCACATTTCCTGCGGCTCCAGGTTTCTAACTTCTGTACTCATTGTTTTTATGCTTAAAATGCTAGCGTTTTTACTGCTGGAAGTATGGTTATTCAATTTCAGGTTAAAGGTAAGCAGGTTGATAGATTTATAGAAGTTCCGGGGGAAATAAGTGACAGAAATTGCTGAAAAGAATTTATAAGCAGTTTTATTGTTTGGAAACCTACCGTTTTTGCAATTATCCCGAGCGAAGTAGACGGAACTTATAAGGCTGCGTTCCCGAGTTTTTATGCCTGAAACGATACCGTTTTTCATAGCTGGCTTTGCTCCTTTTATTAAAGGCTAAAGCTGTTTTATAGCTTACTTCTGTGTTCTTTTTGTCCCCGAAAGGGTTCAGGACGTGCCGTTTGATACAAAAAAAAAACAACGGAAGTCAAGCGGCACGTCCAGAATCATTTCGGAAGCAAGCGCAAACTTCCCGCAAGCCTGCGGGACAGGCGCTGACCGCTCAAACAACGCTTTGACATTGGCCATTGTGATACATTTGCTACCCTGTAGAGAATTGACCAGTGCCTGGATAGTAAACGTCTCTGCTCTGGCAGGCGGCATAATTTGCTACCGTAAGCCAAATTATGCCGGTATTTCTTCGCTCTTCCTTGATCGTACTCCGCTATCGCGTTTGAGTGAAATCTCTTAAATATTCAATTCTGAAATTCTTTAATTGGCTACGCCGAACTTCATTTCTGAAAATTCTGATTCCGACAATAATCTGATCAATTCCTGAATCCGACAAATCCCAATTCAGACAAATTTCATAGCCGTCTACCTCAGCTGACAGATACTAAACGAGCAAGGAGGGGTTGAAGGATTGACCTGCTCCGGTGATTTCTAAATCTGAAGCAGAATAATTAAAGAGGAAAATCCTGCTAATCCCTAAAATCCTGAAAATCGTGTTCAGATTTCATCGCTGTCCGCTTTAGCTGACGGATTGCATGATCCAGGCTATTAAAGTAACCGGCGTGGAACGGCTTGGTACTTTTTCGGCCGCAAACCATAGCGTTTGGCTTTCCTAAGTTTGTTAGGTTTAGACTGAAAACCGCATTTCGAAATTAAACTTATCTTTGCTTTGGCGTAAGCGGTTTTTGGTTTGCGCTTTTTACCTGAAACGCTATGTACTTTCTGCCAAAATACCGCCGGGGAATCAAGAATAAATACCGCAAAGGCATGCCGGTTTTCGAAATGATCACCAAAGACCTCGGCTATGTTTTTACCGGATCGCTGAATTTTCTGAAAAACGGCTTTAAGGAAAAAACCATCGTTGCGTTTCCGCATTACCCGAGCCGGGGCGCTACGCTTTATAAAATTGCCAAACATCTGAACTACAACCTCACCAACCGGCTCGATGCAAATGCGGAGGCTACGGTTTTCTGGGAATATTTAACGTTCCGGCAGGAATTCGGGCCTTTGGATGAAAAGGCCGCTCAGGGATTGAAAGTGATTAACCTGAACAGTCGCGACATCAGCAAGTTGTACGTAGACGAGGCGTTTACCAGCGTTTTCGGTTACGGCACGCGCATCGATCCCACAACGTTCCAGGGTAAATATGTGCAGAAAAACGATACCAATGCGCTGCACGACGGAAAGGTTTTAACGCAGCCGCTGAAACAGGCCGAACCCGGATTTATTTACCAGATCCTGATCAATAACCAACACAACGACACGCAGGTAGAAGATATCCGGGTGCCCATTGTAAAGGAAGTGGTACCGTTCGTTTACCTGAAATACCGCGATATTAACGAACGCTTTAAGAATACGACCGTGAAAACGCTGGTGGTTCCGACCGAGAAAGTATTCAACCCCGAGGAAATTGCCAAGATCAATGCGTTTTGCCAGAAAGTGAACCTGGAATTTGGCGAGCTGGACGTTTTAAGAAACAAAGACGACGGTAAAATTTACATTGTAGACGTAAACAATACGCCGCAGGGCCCGCCGGCCAATACCAGCAAAGCCGATCAGGAATACGCCATTTCAGTGTTGGCCAAACAATTCAGTAAAGCGTTCCTGAAATCTTAATTTAACTCGTAGAGAATTAAAAATATGCTCAAGATCTACCATAATACCATGTGCAGCAAAAGCCGTTGCACGCTCGATCTTTTAAAAGAAAGCGGCCAGCCTTACGAACTGGTAGAATACCTGAAAAATGCGCCTTCGGAAACGGAACTGAAAGAAATTCTGCAGAAACTGCACCTGAAACCGGAACAATTACTGCGCAAAGGAGAGAAGTTATTCAAAGAAAAATTTGCCGGCCAAACTTATTCCGACGAAGAATGGATCAAGATTATGGCCCAAAATCCGGTGCTCATTGAACGCCCCATTGTGATAAACGGCGACAAAGCAGTTATCGGACGGCCACCTGAGCGTATCCTTTCGATACTGTAAGGGTCTTGGCTACCGGTTGTTCGGTAGAAAAGGAATTTCTGGCTTTGGGTTTGGTTATTTGCTGGTGTTGCACGAAGGCTACTACAGCGGCCAGGCAAAGCGCCACCACAAACATTAACAAATGGGAGGCCGGAGGTATTGGAAGAATCAGCTGGGGTTTAGAAGCGTTTAGCATAACGTTTTTTTTAGGGTTTACGGGAAGCAGGGGCTCCTGAGTTTCAGTTAGTATTCTAATTTAACCAAACTTTAACAAACCAATTGAGCCTCAGTTGTGAACAGCCCGGAATTCTACGTAAGCTGCTGTGCTTTGAGAGGGAAGGGTGCCGTTATTCTGGCGAAAGTTCAAAAAAAGCCGGCCTTTAAATTTTCAGGAGGAAGATTTTTAATTGCACTGTATTTGAAGCTTTATGAAAAAGGCGGGAAGTAAAGCCTGTTAATGACTTTTAAGGCCGAAAACGATACCGTTTTCAGAAAAAAGCTACAAGCTATTATATTTCCAAAGTTACATTGCCGCCCACAGGGTATGCCGTGCAGGTTAGGGTTAGTCCGGCGGCAGTTTCTTTTTCGGTTAGTACTTCGTTGTAGCTCATCCAGGTTTGGCCGGCGGTGCAGCGCGCAGCACAATTCCCGCATTTTCCGGCTTCGCAACTATAAGGAAGACTGAGGCCGGCTTTTTTTGCTGCCTGTAAAATGGTGTCCGGAAAGCGGCTTTCGAACCTGAATTCCTGGTTTTTGAATTTCAGCGTTACCAGGTGCGGATCGGTATCAGGCGGCTCTACTTTCATAGGTACTTTCCGGGTGCTGAAATTCTCTTTCCGGATATTTTCGAGGCGTACGCCGGCCACGTGCAAGCCGTACGTGCACATGCGCATGTAATTTTCGGGTCCGCAAACGTAAGCTAAAATTTCTGCGGGCGGCGCCACGGCCAACACTTTTACAAACGTTTGCAACAGCCCTTTATAAAGCCTGGCTTTAGCCAGATCGGCGGCATTGCTGAACAGGAATTCTACTTTAAACCGTTGCGGGAACTGATCGGCCAGCTGAACCAGTTCTTCCCGGAAAATGGCGTGATCGTGGGTTTTGTTGCTGTAAATTAACACCACCGGCAGTTTTGGGTACGCAAACAATACCGTTTTTATAAGCGAAAAAATGGGCGTGATGCCGCTGCCGGCCGCCAGGAAAAATAATTGTTTGTATTGGTCCAGGTTTTCGGGAAGGGTAAAAAAACCGGCCGCGCCGGTGGTTATTAATTGGTCGCCAACCCGGACTTGATCTATTAAATAGCGCGAAAATATGCCGTTTTCCATCCGCTTCACGCCAATAGCCAGCGGTTCGTTTAAAACAGAAGCCGAAATAATGGAATACGATCGCCGGACTTCCGGCTGGTGATGCGGTAAAAGAAAAGTTAGGTACTGACCCGCCTGGTATGCAATAGAACTGGCATCCGGACCTTCGAAGTAAAACGTTTTCACATCCGGCGCTTCGGTTTTTATGGCCGTAATGGTAAGCGTTTTAAACAGATCGTTGTTTTCCGGCGCGGAAGCATTCATGGATTCAGGTAGTTTGGGTTTCAGGCTTGCATACGCAGGTTTTTACTTTTGGCTTTCAGCAAAGGCCTTGAATTTATCGAGGTATTGCTGGCTTTGCTTTTTAAAAACGCCTGGCATAAGCCAACCCATCAGTTTCATGAAACCACTGAACTCGAATTCGGTATCGGAGATCCATTTGGTTTGATTTTCGGAAAGGGGAATGAACCGGTTGAACATCAGGTTATGAACTCCTTTGGCTTCGTAAATGCCATCAAAGGAATCGGGCAGGTTGTTTCTGGTGATCGTTTCGATCATTTCAATTTCCCGACTGCCCATTTTATACTTCAACCGCGATTTGGCACCTTCCTGACCGGGGGTGCCGCTGATATGCTCCATGCTCTGAAAACCGGGCTGCCAGTGTTTCATATTGGCTGGGTCTTCAAACAACGCTATTACGCGCGGGCGCGGCAGGTTTATAATAATTTCGTTCGTGTATTTCATGGGTTCTGGAGCGGGTCATTATTTATGCAGAAGTAAGAAATAAAAAACCGGCCGCATTACCAAATTATCCACTCTTTTGGCGGGAATTTGCATAGCGTTTGGCTGATTATTTTCCTGAAACTGACCGGCTCTTTTTAGGCTACCACGGGTTTTTCTTCGGGGTGCAGCATGCGTTCGCGGTGTTTCAGGCCCCAGTCGCGGAGCGCGTAAATTACCGGGTTCAGGCTGAGGCCGTATTCGGTAACGGCATATTCCACGCTTACCGGCGTAGTGTCATAGACGGTACGCTTTACCAAGCCGTTCACTTCCAGGTCTTTGAGTTCTTTCGAAAGCATTTTGGCCGTAATTCCCGGCACATCACGATGCAATTCTTTAAATCTACGTTTATGGATACATAAGGCGCTGATGATGGGAATTTTCCACTTGCCGCTGATCAGGTCGAGTGCGTCGCGGATGGGCAGAATATGGTTGATGCAAAGGTCGCTTTTGTGGTCTTTCATGGCGGTGGTTTCCTGAAGGTAACCGGTATACTTTGGTATAGTGGTTACTAATGTATACCAAATATAGGTAATTTTGCTTCGAAAAAAAACACTTTTAAAAACAAACACTCACGAAATGAATGTAATAGAAAGCCTGAACTGGCGCTACGCCTGCAAACGAATGACGGGTGCCAAAGTGCCACCGGAAAAAATAGATACTATTCTGGAAGCCATGCGCTTATCGGCTTCTTCTATGGGCCTGCAGCCCTATACTATCCTGGTAATCAGCAACGATAACCTGAAGCAGGAATTGTTTGAGAAAGCCATCAAACAACCGCAGATAAAAGAAGCGTCGCACGTGGTGATCTTTGCGGCCTGGGCTAAAATTTCGGAAGCGCAGATCTCGGAATACATCAACCACGTGGCCGAAGAACGCGGCGTAAACCCGGAAACGTTGGTGGATTTTAAAAGCAATATTGTGAACCTGGTAAAAAGCCGGTCCGACGAAGCAAACTTTAACTGGGCTGCGCGGCAGGCTTACATTGCCCTAGGTACCGGTTTGGTTGCCGCCGCCGCCGAAGCAGTAGATGCCACGCCCATGGAAGGCTTTAACCCTGCCGATGTGGATGCCGTTTTAGGGCTGGCGGAAATGAACCTGCGCACCGTAGTGGCCATGCCTTTAGGTTACCGCGACGAAGCCAACGATTTTCTGGCTAAGGTTAAAAAGGTGCGCCGCCAGAAAGAAAAACTGTTCATTCAATTGGATTAAAACGGTTAAGATCGGAAGAAAAGCCTTCTTTTGGAGGAAGGAAGGGGAGGCCCCGTATTGCTGATTATTAATGAACAGATAATGGGAATCTTCTCCCTAGCCCCTCCAGAGGAGGACTAAAAACGAACAATCGAACATTCTAAAATAAAAACTATGGAAAAAAGAAAACTAGGGAATTCCGGACTTGAGATTGCGCCTTTGGTTTTTGGCGGAAACGTTTTTGGCTGGACGATCGATGAAACCACCTCTTTCGAAATATTGGACGCTTTTACCCGGGCCGGTTTTAACTGCATCGATACGGCCGACGTTTATTCGAACTGGAAACCGGGAAATACTGGTGGCGAATCGGAAACCATTATTGGAAACTGGCTGAAGCAACGCGGCAACCGGGAACAAGTTATTATTGCCACCAAAGTGGGCGGCGATATGGGCCAGGGCAAAAACCTGAAAAAGGAATACATTGTGAAAGCCGCCGAAGATTCGCTGAAACGTTTGCAAACCGATTACATCGATCTCTACCAATCGCACTACGACGACCCGGCTACGCCATTGGATGAAACCCTGGAAGCGTACCAAACCCTCATTAACGCCGGGAAAGTGCGCGCCATCGGGGCTTCCAATTATAGTGCAGAACGCCTGGCCGAAGCCTTGAAAACCAGCGATGAAATGAATTTGCCGCGCTACCAGACCCTGCAACCCGAATACAATTTATACGCCCGCGAAGGCTTTGAAAAAGCCCTGGAACCGCTTTGCGTAAATAATAATATCGGGGTAATTCCTTATTATTCTCTGGCCAGCGGTTTCCTTACCGGTAAATACCGTTCCGAAGCCGATCTGGGTAAAAGTCAGCGGGGTGGCGGCATTCAGAAATACCTGAACGATCGCGGTTTCCGGATCCTGAACGCTTTAGACGAAGTTGCAGCGGAATTGAACGCTACACCGGCGCAGGTTGCGTTGAGCTGGCTCATGCACCGCCCCGGCATTACGGCCCCGATTGCCAGTGCTACCAGCCTGAACCAATTAAACGAACTGCTAAAAGCCGCGGAACTGAAACCTGGAAAAGACGCAATAGAAAAATTAAACCGGGCCAGTGCTTATTAATTTCCGGGGAAATAAAATCTGGCATCATTTTCCTGGGTTTTAGGGCCGGGAACCATAGCGTTTTTTTAGCGCAAACTTTCAACATTTTCAGGAAATGAAAAAAATTAAAAAGATTCATAAGGCCGTTTCTGCCCCTGTTGCCGATCTGACTACTTTTCGTGCCTTGCCCACCGGCTCGGTAAATCACCTAGATCCGTTTTTGTTTCTCAATCACCACGGTCCGCAACAATATGGTCCGGAGAACCGCGGCTTGCCTTTCGGGCCGCATCCGCACCGGGGTTTCGAAACGCTCACGTTTATTTTGCAGGGCGATATTGTACATCAGGATTCCGGCGGCGGAAAAGATACCATTCAGGCTGGCGGGGTGCAATGGATGACGGCCGGACGCGGCGTGATCCATACCGAAATTTCTTCGGAGGAATTCAAAGAAAAAGGGGGCATGGAAGAAGTGATCCAGCTCTGGCTCAACCTGCCAGCCAACCTGAAAATGACGCAGCCGGCCTATACCGGTTTGCAAAAAGATAAAATTCCGGCAGTTCCGGCTGATAATGGCAAGGTAATTATTCATCCGGTATCGGGAAACTGGGAAAACACGCAAGGCCCCATCCAATCGCTGACCGGAATAGAAATTGCGCGCCTTCAACTGAAAAAAGAGGCCCATTATACCCTGAGAATTCCGGCCGAGAGAAACATTTTATTTTATGTAGTAAACGGCGAAGTAAGGGTGAACGGCAGTTTGGCGGTTACCCATAACCTGGTAGAATTTAGCAATGCCGGCGAAGAGATCCTGATCGTTGCCATGCAGGATTCGGAACTGATCCTGGGTCACGGGCAGCCATATAACGAACCCATTGTAGCCCACGGACCTTTCGTAATGAACTCCGAAAAAGAAATTATGGAAGCCATGCGCGATTACCAGATGGGGAAAATGGGCATCTGGACGGAATAATTGCTGATTGTTGATTGCTGATTGTTTATTCATTCATGAGAATGAAAAGAATTGGTGATTTCGGGCGGCGCAATATATTTCCATTAACGATCAGCTTTGCATATTCTCAAATACTAAAAACACGCAACCAACAACCAACAACCAACAATCAACTATTAACATCAGCAATTAAAAAAATGTCCAGCATGAAACTCAGTGTATTAGACCAGTCGCCGGTGCGCAAAGGCGGCACGGCGCAGCAGGCTCTGAAGGAAACGACCGATCTGGCAAAATTCACAGAAAAACTGGGTTTTACGCGTTTTTGGGTTTCGGAGCATCATAATACGGCAAGTCTGGCGGGTTCTTCGCCCGAGGTGCTGATCGCGCATTTGGCAAACCAGACCACCCGCATAAAGTTGGGTTCCGGCGGAGTAATGTTGCCCAACCACAGCGCGCTGAAAGTGGCCGAAAATTTCCGGTTGCTCGAAACGCTTTTCCCGGGCCGCATTGATCTGGGTATGGGCCGCGCGCCGGGCACCGACCGGTACACCGCTTCGCTCCTGAACCCGAGCAATACCTTCAACGAAGATGATTTTACGCAGCAACTGGTAGATCTTACGCATTTCCTCAACGATGGCATTACCGGCCCCAACCAAACCAAAATTAAAGCCTCGCCGCTGGCTCAAACCGTTCCGGAGCTCTGGTTGCTCAGTTCCAGCGGACAAAGCGGCGTTTTTGCGGCGCATTTCGGCATGGGGTTTTCGTTTGCCCATTTCATAAACCCCAACAGCGGCGCGAAACTGATGAAACTATACAAAGAACATTTTCAACCTTCGGAACATTTAAAAGCGCCCAAAGCCAACGTTGCCATTTTTATTATGGTAGCCGATACCGAAGAAAAAGCGCAGCAGTTACAGGCCGTAATGGATGTGCAGATGCTGAAAATTGAAAAAGGGGTGCGCGAAGGAATTCTGCCTTACGAAGAAATAAAAGACCGGGAGTTTACCGAAGAAGAACAGGAACGCATTGATTACAACCGCAAACGCATGATCTCGGGCACGCCCGCAAAGGTAAAGCCGCGGCTCGAAAAGCTGGCCCAGGATTACGGCGTAGATGAAATTGTGGCCGTAACCATTACCCACGATTTTGCCGACCGCCTTCGTTCGTATGAATTGCTGGCCGAAATGTTTGAACTGCAGCCACTGGCCGTTTAAAACGGTAGCGTTTCAGGCATAAAAAGTAAGGGCGACCCTTGGGGTCGTCCTTTTACGTTATTGCCAAAATTCAGAAAAGAAAACGCTATGGTTTGGCGCCCGAAAAGTCTGTCTTGCTACCCGCCATAAATTCATTTATTTACATTAGACCTTTCCAAAAACGCTATGCTTTTAAGCCTGAAAACTCCAAACTCAGCTTAAAATAGCATCGGAAATTTTCCGGATATCGGCGCTTACCTTTTGAATAAAATCGAGCTGCGATTTGAGTAAATGTTCGTCGAAATTCTCGGGCAGGGTAGAGGTAAGTTCGGATTCTTCAGCAGGTTTGGAAACGTGGCTGGTCATAACGCTGGCTTCCATTTTTTTTGCGCTTTCAGTTAACATGGCGCAGGATCGTTTTACGGGTTTTACGTATTCGGGCGGGTAAACCTGGGGCTTGCGATTAAGCAAACCGGAAGCTGCTGTGGCAATAAACGACGACAGAATATGGTTGAGCACCACAAACTTATGCACTTCCTTGCTCTTGATCTGTTTCCGTTTCGGTTCCGACATCATGCGCTGAAAAGCGGCCGATAAGTTGGCCGAATGCACGTACACATTTTTGCGGGCCAGTTTGTAATCTTCAATACCAACCTTTTTGCCGGCCAGAATATCGGAGAGTTTTTGCAGGTAATTTACGTTGGCAGTCAGCATTTCGCGCATAAATTTTTTGAGCTGTTCCGATTCCCAGCTCGGGAATAAAAAGTAGCTCGCCGAAAAAGCAATGGCCGCCCCAATGAGCGTATCGATGATCCGTTCCTGGGCAATATTCAGGTTACCGGCGCCCAGAAAGTTAAACAGGATCAGCACGAATGGCGTCATAAAAATAACGCTTACCACGTAATTCATCCGCTGAAAACTGTAGGTTCCTACCATGCACAAGAGCAGGAAAATGAACTGGGCGGTCTGGTTCGGAATAAAGACCAGGATCAGAATTCCAATGGCCGAACCGGCAATGGTGCCAATAATGCGTTCGTTATTCCGCTGCTTGGTTAGGCTGAAACCCGGTTTCAGAATTACGATAATGGTAAGCAAAACCCAATAACTGTGTTGGCCATACGGCGCTACTTTGGTAACAATGTAACCAAACAAACACACCAGCGCCACCCGCACCGAATGCTTGAAAATAGTAGAATTAAAATTCAGGTTATTGCGGATCAATTTCAGGTCGTAAGCCTGCTGTGAAACAAAACGGGAGTACTCGAGCGGCCCGGTTTTCTTTTCAAGGTCCGAAGGCGTAGCGTTGAAATACTGCTGCATATCGTGCAGGCGGTGGGTTAAATTCCGGAGGTTTACCAGAATTTTTTTCAGGGCCAGGTTGCTCGTTTCTTTTTCGTCTTCGCCCACTTTATCGATGTGCAGTTTGAGTTGTTCAAGTTGCGGGTTCAGGTTAGAGGGCAAACGCAACCGGATGTTCGACTGAAAAGCAAAACCGATATCGTCGAGCTGGTCGGCGATCTGTAAAATTAGGCGGGCAACTTCGCTCAGCACCCCGGTTTTACCGAACTTATTGCGCAGCGCGGCATAATCGTAATGCGTGGCCATGATCTGTTCGTACAGGTCTATCAGGTCTACAAAAGTAAGCAGCAGAATGCGGCCCGGCGTGGTAGAAGCTTTAATGTACTGGCGGCTTTTAAAAAGCACCTCGCGTACCGCATCCTGCTTTTCGCTCACCACAATTTGCTGAGCCACAATTCTGCGATATTCATCGTCCAGGTTGGTGTAGGCACGGTAAAATTCGGCTTTGTAACGCAGGAAACGAGCCACTTCGTGAATGCATTCGCCTAAGGTTTGCTGGGCCTGCCGGTAAGGCATTATCTGGAAAAAAAATAAGCTTAAAAGCATGTACCACACGCCGCCGGCCGTAATTAAAGCGCTGTAACCCAGTATTTCCGAAGGTTTCAGAGCATTGTCCATCGTCAGGATCATAACGACCAGGCCGGCCGTACCAAGCGCGGTTGCGCGGGCCCCGTAAACCATAAGCATGGAAAATCCGAAACAGAAAAGCACGATCTCAGCGCCGAGCACGTACGGGTTTAAACGCGCAAAACCGGTAATGAACGCCACCATAAAAATGGCAACATTACAAAGCAGCATGGCGTTGCGTTTATGCACCACCGGCCCCGGCGAATCGGTAATGCTTACGCAAAGCGCACCTAACGATAAAATAAGGCCAATTTCGAAACGACCGAGTTGCGCAAAAAGCAGCGAAGGCAATAACACGCCCAGCGTAATGCGCAGGCCATCGGAAAAATACTGGCTGAATAAAAAGAACTGAATTTCCCTGGCCTGTTTTTTCATGGGAGTTGGAGATTGGGAAGCGGAATTTCGGGCTTAAAGCCAAGAGCAAAGTTAAAATTTAGCCGCTGGTATTTAATTGCAATTAATTGAAATCTGATTGGGCTTTTACTTCAGCTGGTTTCGGAGTTATCAAGAACGGTTCCGAAAGACCATAAAGCAATTTCGCAGAAATGGGTTGGAAACCTGAAGCCCTTATAGCTATAGGTATGGTGGTTAAAGCGGTTATTCATTCGGGAGGTTAGGTTGCATACAACGCTTAAACCATACGAACGAAAATGCTATCGGGATTATTTTTTACCGCAGAATTTTTAAACGGGCTTGAACCCAGCCACAAAACACTATGCTTTCAGGGAAAAAAAGTGGCGAACCGTTTTTAAAAACGCTATGCTTTTTACCTGAAAAACTAAAGCTTCTGTCGGAGTATTTTCTGATTTAAAATGCATTAAAGCTTGCTGGGATTGCGCGTTGCCGGATCTATGAGCGAGAGGATTACAGAATCCAGGAATTTGCCCTGAAAATAATAATCTTCCCGGAAATACGCTTCCTGCACAAAGCCGTGTTTTTCGAGCAGCTTCCGCGAGGCCTCGTTTTTGGGATTGATATTGGCCTCAATGCTATGCAGTTTCAGGGTCTGAAAACCGTAATCTAAAACCGCTTGCATGGCCTCGCGCATCAGGCCTTTATTCCAGAAATCGGGGTGCAGGCTGTAACCGATCTCGGCGCGGTGATTGGCTTTAATAAACCGCCAAAGGCCAATCGTGCCGATCAGTTTATCGGAATCTTTCAGGCAGATCCCCCAATTAATACCTTCATTTTCATGGATCGCTTTTTTATATTTTCCAATAAATTCCAGCGCTTCTGTTTCCGAGTTTAGTTTTTCCCGGTCCAGGTACTGCATGATGCGGTCGTCGGAACGGAAAATGAATATCTCAGGCGCATCCGTTTCCTGTACTTCGCGCAAAAGCAGCCTTTCGGTGTGCAGATAGGTAAACGGGTTTAATTCTATTTCGAGCATAATTTAAAAAGCGGGTTGCCGGGAAATGATAAATTTTTTATAAACCTCAATATCCGAAACTGTTTCCAGAAAATCGTTGTGCAGTAACACTTTGATGGAGGCCGGATTGCTTTCGGAAGTGTAGGCAATTACGTGGTCGAGGTTTAGGCCGGCAAAACCGTATTTTACGATTTCAGCAACCGCTTCGCGCATAAAACCCTGCCTTTCAAAAGCCGGATTCTGGGCATACCCGATTTCGCCGGTCTTGCCCGGGAAACCGCGGTAAAAACCGGCGGCGCCAATTACCTGGTTGCTGCTTTTCAGGGCCATACCCCAATGCAAAGAATTTCCGGCAGCAATTTCTTTTTCAATGCGGGAAAGTTTGTCTATGATGCCATCCCTGGTAGTAACGGGTTTACCGTCGAAATAAGAAAATGGCAATAAGTCGTCCAGATCCAGAATGGAAATGGGGCGTAAAAGGAGCCGGTCTGTTTGAAGAAGGGGTACCTGCATGGGTTTATTTAAAAAATATAAAGTTCAGAACGAAATCAGGTGAGCATTTTCCGCATTTCGTATTGGGAAATAAAATGAACCAAACCGGCATCGGAAAGTGCCTTTATCGTTTCCGGTGAATGGGCATCTACGTTGTTTATTTTGAATGAACGCTGCATTCTGGCAACTTCCTGCAGCAATTTAAGGCCATAATTTTCCGGGCTGGTTTTATCGAAACCAAGCTGCGCGATGTAACCGGTGGCAGGATTCAAAAGCAAATATGCTTTCAGCTGGTTGTTATCTGACAATTGCCAGCATTCATAATTATTCGCAGCTTTTATGCCATCGTTCATAAAATCCCAGGCAAAAACAAAAGGCTGCAAGGGTTTCAGTTCTTCAAAATCAATTTCTTTGCTCCTCTTTATTTCGAAAGGGATTTTGGAAATTGCCGGTTGAATTTCGCCCTGGTAGCAATGCAGGGTGCGGCCGATTTCAAACCCTACGTTGCGGTAAGCTTTTATGGCTTTTTCGTTCTGGGTGATCACTTCCAGCGTGCATTGGGTTATACCGGCATTTTTAAAAAGCGGAATAGCAAAATGGTAAAGTTCTGAAACCAGTTTTCGTCCCCGGAATGCCGGAATTACGCCCGTGCCAGCATTGTAAGCGGTTTTATGGCCGTTTAACTCCCCGACGCCGGTAAAGATGAAGGCCACTAATTTATCGTTTTCAAACGCCCCGACCGACAAATTAAAATCTACCCGGCTGGCGCGCCAGCGGTTTTGCATGGCTTCTTCGGTTGCGGAAACCGGTACAAAATAATCGGAAAAAGCTTCGTTGAAACAGGCTACAAGTTGGGAAGGCGCTGTGTTTTTTAGCGTTCTGATCTCCATACAGATAATATAATTTCCGGCAGTTTTTGAGTTGATTTCCCTATCGTTTTTTAACTTGCAATTTTAGAAAATTTAACGCTTAATTTTCCAGCATTTTAATTAATTGCTTTACACTTTCCTGCGGCAGGGTTGCTTTTATCCCGAAACGTTTTTCAAACTTGCTGCTGTCGAAGACATAATCGCGGTCGTACTGGTAAAGCATTTCTTTCGATTCTTTTACGATGGGCATAAACAATCCCAGCAGACTGATCATCCAGCGCGGCAATACCATCATTCTGGCTTCCGTGTTCAGTTCTTTGGCAAAGAGGGCGGTCCATTGGTTTACTGTGAGCGCGGGGCTGCTGGTTGGTAAATGCCAGACCTGGTTATAGGCATCGGGGGTGTTGCCCAGTAAAGCGGTTGCTTTGGCGGCATCGGGCGTGAAAATGAAAGAATGTACTTTATCGGCATCGAGGAACCAGTTCGCTTTTTTGCCCTGCTTCAGATTTTTGTAGACCATTTCCGTCAGTACGCTGTTTTTCGGGCCAATAAAATCCGGGGCGCGGGCAATTAAAGCGGTCAGGTTTCCGGAGCGGGTTTCTTTTAACAGCATTTCAGCAATCTGGGCGCGTACTTTGCCTTTTTCACTTACCGGTTTTACGGGCGTTTCCTCGGTCATGTGGCCCAGGTAAGCGGGATCGTACATGTACATATTATCGAAAAAAACCAGTTTTGCATTATGTTTTTTGCACGCGGCCAGCACGTTTTGCATCAGTGCCGGCCAGTTTTTCTGCCACACGCTTACCTTGTATACAAAACCAACTACCAGGTACACCACTTCGGAACCGGCAACAGCTTTTTCCACTTCTTCGGCTTTGGTCAGGTCGGCGGGGAAAAGCTGATCCGTAGCATTTACTTTTTCCGGGTTCCGGCTTACCAACCTGATTTCTGCAGTATATTTTTTCAGGGCTTTTGCCAGTTCTGTTCCGATTGCGCCGCCGGCGCCTAAAATTGTTTGCATAAGGAAGAGGAAAATGAAGTAGATGTCGTAAATATATGAAATTTGAAATGTTATAAGTGGCGGATCGTCTTAGTTTACTTCCGGAAGTGACGATTTTACAGATAAACAGACTTTTTGCTCGCTGAATGATACCATTTTTCGGGTCTGAAATTTTCCTGTAACTGGTTGAACTTTACGGCCTGAGAATGGTTTTGTAGCTATGTTAAAAAAATAAACAAGTTGCAGAATACCCGGAAGTGGGTATGCTGATAATTGACTGAATGTTAGTAACTTTGCTTGTTTGAAAACAAGTCGGTAAAGTAAGCCGGCCAACCACGCCAACCTAATCTCCTTTAAATGCAAAAACTTCTACCCCTAACCATTTTTTTTGCTTCTTTGCTTACTTTTGAAAGCAAAGCCCAGCAAATGCTCGGCCTGAGTTCGAGTAACTATGCCGGCATAAACCGGATGCACGTAAGCCCGGCCTCCATTGCCGATTCCCGCTCTAAATTTTCCCTGTTCATTTCGAGCTTCGACGTGAACATTTCTAATAATTACGTGGGCTACTACGGGTCCGAATCTATTTATAAAGTAATAAGAGAAGACCTGGATGTAAATGATGACAACCTGCAGGTTATTCAGAACAACCGTCCAAAATTACTTACCGCCTCGGTAGATTACCGTGGCCCTTCTTTTATGGTAATGCTGAGCAAAAAGCATAGCGTGGCCTTGAGTACCCGGGTGCGTGGCGGCCTTAACTTCAACAACGTTTCGGAACCGATTGCGGAACTTTTACGGGCCGGTACCACCAACGATGCCATGGTCGATAAAGTGTACGACAACAACCAGTTCAGCATGAATGCCAACGTGAACGCCGAAATTGGCGTTACTTACGCGCGGGTTATGCTGGATAAAGGTTCGCATTTTCTGAAGGCGGGAGCCACGCTTAAAAAGGTTACCGGCGTTTATTCGGCGCACTTCATTAATAAGGACATGAACTTTAAGGTAACCACCCGCGATTACCCGGCGCCCTCTACCGACGAATATCATAACGTAGAGATACAAAACATGGAAGCGCAGTTCGGTTATATGAGCGAAGATTTCATGGATGGCATTTCGTTTTCGAAAGCGATGGGCTGGATCGCGGCCAGCGATGCGCCGGGAAATGGCTGGGGTGCCGACATTGGTTTTACCTATGAATTCCGCCCGGATGTGGAGCAGTATAATTATATCGTAGATGGCAAAACCTACCAGAACGACCGCAAGAATAAATACAAGTTTCGGGTGAGTGCCAGTTTGCTGGATATTGGCGGAGTGAAATACAGCCATAAAGACAATATCCGGAGCTATACCATAAACGCACAGAACAAAGACGTGAACCTGGATGCTTTTGAAAATGCCGAAGACCCGGACGATTATGCGCAGGTAATTAACAAGGAATTAGGCAACGAAGCGTTCGATATTAAAACGGAATTTACTTCCGGCCTGCCAACAGCGCTGCACCTGGATGTGGATTATAAGCTGGCCAGTAAATTTTACGTGAACGGTACCATTTTTCAAAACCTGCGGGGCAAATACGCTATTGCTATGCGCCAGAGTTCGTTGGTTGCCCTAACGCCGCGATTAGAAACGAAGATATTGGAAGTGGCGCTGCCGCTATCGGTTTACAACAATTACCAGACCTTCGGTGTGGGTGCCATGGTACGGGTAGGCGGCTTTTTTGTAGGCTCCGATAATATTGGCGGTTTGTTTAATATCGGTCGGCCGTATGGCGCGAATGTTTACGCAGGTTTATCGGTACTGAATTTATCGAGAGGAAAAGTGAAACCGGCGAAAGTGAAAAAAGTAAAACCGGTAACACCAGCAACACCAGTAAAAAAGGCCTAAGTTCTCTTTCAGAATTTCTGATATAAAGCAAAAAAACTGCTTAGCTTTTTCAAACTACGCAGTTTTTTTGCTTTAAACCCTACCGTTTTTCTGCTTTTCATTTGTTTTTTGTCTTTAGAGAGCCTGTCATGCCGCAGGAAGGAGGGGAGGATCTTACGATCTTCGATTTATTTCCCTTGGCTTGCGGCGCACAGGCCAAAACACAGCAGTTAAAGGTTTGGAATACTTTTAAATGCCCTTCTGAAGCCGTCTTTGAGGCTGTGCCTCACTGAAGTTTAAAACTTCAGCTCATTGTAGCAAGGTTTGAAAACCTGAACCAGCAGGTTAAGAATGAATCGAAGTGAATCAGCTCCAAAGTAGAACTTTTCTTTGGGAATATGAAAATCTGAAATGTTTGGTTAAACCAGAAGCTTATTGCTGCAAGAGCTCCGCAATTTCATCGCCGGCGGTGCTGGAGAGGGAAACGCCGATGCCGTTGCAGGCGAAACCGACAACAATGCGGTCTGATGTTTTGCGGATGATGGGTTGCTTGTCTTCGGTAAAGCCCATAATGCCCGACCAGCGTTGTTCGATCTCAAATTTCTGGCCGGGCAAGATCACTTCAGCGAGCAGTTTTTCGAGTTCCGCTAATATCGTTTCGTTGTAACTAATATCGGTAGTGGCTTCGGCTTGGAATGCTAAATTTCTTCCGCCACCGAAAAGCACGCGCTGCCCTACGTTCCGGAGGTAGTAATACCCTTCGTCGAAATGAAAAGCGCCCTTGAATTTCAGGTCCGGAATAGGTTTGGTGATGATTACCTGGCCGCGGCCGGGCGTTACGCATAGATCTGGTAGCAAACGCTGGCTGAAGGCATTGGTACAAACCGCCACTTTTTGGGCCTGAAACGGTACCGTTTTCCGTACCGGATCCTGCACGTAAACGCACACCCCGGAACCGGTTTCCTTGATCTCCATTACCTCGGCGCCGGTTCTTATTTCCACGCCTTTTTCCTGGGCCAGTTGCAGCAGCGCTTTCATCAGTTTGCCGGTATGCAGGTGGCCTTCGTAAGGGTTGTGCACAATGGTTTTTACTTTTTCGAGGTTAAACCCTAGCGTTTTTACGAGGTCGGGGCGGTTGGTGTAAGTGCCTTCCGGGAAAAGCGGGCGCAGTACTTCGTTTACTTTTTCGATACTTTCCAAAGCGGGCAGTTGTTTTTCGGAAAGCAGTTCGAAGCCGCCGGTGTGCTGGTAATCCATCACTTCATCGGGGAGACGTTCGCGCAAGCGAGCCAGGCCCCGCCAGCGTTTTTCGGTGAGCGCCAATACGGTTTCCGGCGGGGTGTGCTGGAGATCGGAGAGGAGCTCGGTGAGAGAGCCGAAAGAAGCGAAACCGGCATTGCGGGTGCTGGCACCGGAAGGAAATAAGCCGCGTTCGAGCAGCAAAACGGATTTTTCCGGTGCTTTTTCTTTCAGGGAAATAGCCGTAGATAACCCGACAATGCCGCTGCCGATGATGATAACGTCGTAGTGAAGGAAGGATTCGGTTTCCCAGAAAGAGAGCATAAGCAAAAGAATGGTTATGGATGTACGAAGGTGCTAATTTTTTGCTTATTTTTAATACCGTTCCAGTAGCTTTTAAACCATTTTTATGAAGATCAGCGTCATAATTCCTGCCTATAACGAAGCAGCCGGCATTGGTGCGCTGATCGAATTTTTACAACAGCATTTATCGGAAATACCATACGAAATATTGGTGGCTGACGGCCAAAGTACGGATGCTACCAGAAATGTAGCAGAAATGGCTGGCGCTACCGTATTGCATTGCCCAGAAAAGGGCCGGGCGCGACAGATGAATTACGGCGCAAAAAAGGCAACCGGCACACTGCTTTATTTTCTACACGCCGATACTTTTCCACCAGCCAATTTTCCTGCTGCTATTTCAGATGCAACTGACAAGGGCGTAGATTGCGGGTGTTTCCGGTTAGGCTTTGACCTGGATCATTGGTTTCTGAACCTGAACAGTTGGTTTACGCGCTTTAATGTACGGTATTTCCGGTGGGGTGACCAGAGTTTATTTATTAAGCGCGAAGTTTTTGAAGCTGAAGGCGGTTTTCGCGACGATTTGAAAGTTATGGAAGATCAGGAACTTGTGATCCGGTTGCTAAAAAAATACCGGTTTAAAGTGTTGCCTTTTGCGGTAAAAACTTCGGCCCGGAAGTACCAGGAAAACGGCGTAATAAAATTGCAGCTCATCTTCACAACGCTCCAGATCATGTATCATTTCGGAGCTTCCCAGGAACAAATATTGGGTTTGTACCGCCGCCTGATCCGCGACGAAAAAGTTAACGTGAAATAATTCCTGCCTACTTGCTATCTGGTTTTTAAGGCGAATTTCTTAGCGATTGAAGGGGTTTGTTTTCAGGAATTGGTTTACTGTTTCTTTTGGAAGAGTGGATTGGGAATCGGATGGTTTATCGGTTCCATTTTTTTACCGGCAGCCAAGTATTGTGCGTAGCGTTGCGGTTCAATTTTTTTGCGGTCCACGAAATAAAGACCGGCATCAAAGCCGCGCTTCCGCACCCAATCGTTCAACATAAAAGCGTGCATTTTTTCTATAAAGTGGTAGTTTCGCACGGGTACGCCGTAATTTCCCTGAAAGTAAAGATCTGGTTTTATAGGAGGGCGCACAATGGAAGCCGCATCGTTGTGGCGGAGCTTTTCGGTGTCTTTTAGCCATGCACCATTAATAATATTAGATGCCGGATAAGGTGATGGATTGCCCCACATTACGCGTCTGCCGCCGCCGTTTACATTGGCAAACCAAGGCAAATGAGACATTACAAAGGCTGAAAAATAAGCAAATTCAACCGGGTCGTAATTTCTTTCCCGGAAAACCAGCGTTACTTCCCGGTTCTCGGTTTTGATAATGCGGCGCAGTTCTTTCCGGAATTTCGGATCGGCGATATAATGCCTGGCTTCAGCGAAATTGTTAAAAAGCAGTATCACGCCATTGTAATGAACCGCCCCGTGCAGATAATTTACTGCGTGCGGCATGCGGCGTTGTGGTCCGTGCGGAATTTCTGGAATGATAACCGATTTCCGGACCATACTGGCTAAAAAACGACCTACTTTCTCCGCTATTTCTGCATCAGTATCGGGTTTGAAATCTTCAACGGACCAATGCTTACTAACCGGCGTGCGGAAAGCAATATTTAAAGGCCAGATAAGTTCTTTTGTTTCCGGGATTATGCCCGTTACCCACGGATGGTCTTCAGCCAGCAAACCGGGAGGCATTTTGTGAATGGTAAGCAAACGCATTACCTGAAGTGCGCCCGGCCAGTTATGAATAATATTGCCCCGGATAATATTCTGCAACAGGAAAAATGGTTCGCTAATTGTTTTAAACCGGAGGCGCTTTGCGGGAGAATAATTGATTTCTGAAACGGAATAATTTCTCATAAAAATTGCTTTCGGTCTGAACGCGTTTAATTAAATATAAGACTTTTCTGGCGAATACAATAGCGTTTTACCTACTCAATCCACTGCCAATCAATCTTCTCATCGAGCGGCGTATTTCTTTTCCCTTCTGGTGTTTCTTTATCGGTGTAGCCTAAATACAGAATCCCTAAAACCAAGTCTTCTTCGCGGAGCTTTAAATAGGTTTTCATGGGCGGCTGGTAGGCCATGCCGCCCGAGCCCCAGTAACTGGCAATACCCAAAGCGGTAGCGCCGAGCAATAGGTTTTGCACCGCACAACTGGTAGAAGCAATTTCTTCGAGCACCGGAATTTTAGAGTTGTCGCCGCGCTGCATGATGGCAATTATTACGTGGGATGTAAAGTTGCCCATGCGCAGGAGTTTGTCGTATTTGGCTTGCTGAAAATTTTCCGGGTCGGTATTGTCCTTGTACAGTTCGGCGTGCTGAAGGCAGAATTGCTGTACTTTTTCGCCGGCAAAAACCTTAAAACGCCAGGGCTCGGTGTACGCATGGGTGGGTGCCCAATCGGCTAGCTCCAGGAGCTGGCTGATTTGTTCGTCGGGGATCTGGCGGCCGTTAAACTGGTTGGGTTTAATGGTGCGGCGGCTTTTTATAACCTGGCTCAGGGTGCTGAAAGTAGTATTCATATCGTAAAGGTGAAGTTAAGCGGTTTTTTAAATTTAGAAGGTGCCGTTTTTTTTTATATGATTTTTTTAAACGAAGAGAACGGTTTTCCGGAGATTTTCGGCTTCCTGTACCTGGTTTTATGTTGCTGAAAACAAGGCTTTTCCATTGGGCTTAAACTGCCCGGAGACCTACGTGAAGGCGCAATTCAAGCGGCCGACAAATTAGTGAACGCCCTTAATAAAATGGTAAAATGAACAATAGTGGAAGTAAAGCCGTTAAAGTAGGGAAACATGATATTAATCATATTTACTCTTAATCTGCATTTCTCCGGGTTTGCCGTTACGAAAAATATTTTTAAATGTATTACCTTTACTGAATCTGCAGCCGGGTAAATATCGTAAATGCTGCGGATATTAATAATTTAACTTTATTGCATGGCAGCACCAAGATTTCAAGCTCCTACCAACGATTTTTTTTCCGAATTAAAAAACCGTATCAACGATCATTTTGAGCAGAAAGGAATTACGCCCTCGGGCAATTCCAAACTTTTTACCAAAGCTATTATCCTGATCGTTAGCTTGATTGGTTTATATGTGCACCTAGTTTTCTTTACCCCGCCGGCCTGGCTGGCCGTACTGGAATGCGTTCTGTTAGGCGGCGTTGGAGCTTCTATCGGGTTTAATATCATGCACGATGGCGCCCACGGCAGTTTCAGCGATCGCAAATGGCTGAACAACCTGGCCGGACTTTCGCTTAATTTACTGGGCGGCAACGTGTTTATGTGGAATACCAAGCACAACGTAATTCACCACACCTATACCAACGTAGATGGCGTGGACGATGACCTGGATGCGCGCCCGTTCCTGCGCCTTTGCGAATCGCAGAAAAAATATAAGCTGCACCGTTTTCAGCATTTTTATTTCTGGGCTATTTACGCGTTCCTGTACATCTACTGGATCGGTTTCAGCGATTTTCAGAAATATTTTACCGGCAAGATCGGCGATTTTAAAATTGCCAAGATCAAGCGTTCGGAGCACATTTCCTTCTGGGCTTTTAAACTGGCCTTTGTAGTGATCTTTGCGCTGGTGCCCATTTATATGGTTGGCTTTGTAAGCTGGCTGGTTGGTTTTCTGGTATTTACCATGAGCACCGGTTTAATTATGAGCGTGGTTTTCCAGCTGGCGCATACCGTGAGCGAAACGCATTTTCCGCTGCCGGAACCGAAAACAAATAAAATTGAAGAAGCCTGGGCTATTCACCAATTACAGACTACGGCTAATTTCGCGACCAATAACAAGATCGTTTCCTGGTTTTCAGGTGGTTTGAACTTCCAGATCGAACACCATTTATTCCCGAAGATCTCGCATGTGCATTACCCGGAGATCAGCAAGATCATTAAAAAAGCCTGCCAGGATTATGGCGTAGAGTACATCGAATTCCCGAAACTGCGCACCGCTATTTATTCGCACATCATGCACCTGCGCAGCCTGGCTTTGGCCAATTAACCCGCAGTTTCCGTTTAAAATTCTCAAAGTCCGGTTCAGAAATGAGCCGGACTTTTTTTGTGTTTATGCCTACCGTTTTTTGGTTTTTAACGAAGTTCTTGTGGCAAAAAGGCTTTCAGAATTTACCATGCAGCGCTTCCGGTTTTCTTTGTAAAATCATTTCCTGCAACCGGCGGGCATTGAAAGCAGCGTATCCTTCCTGGTCGTTATCGAAGTAAAGGTACACGGACTTGTTTTGCGATTGCCAGGCCAGCAGTTTTTCGGCCCAAAACCCTAGCGTTTCGTCAGGATAACTTCCCTGGTATTTGTTTAAGCTTGGGCCATGCAAACGGATATACACAAAATCGGCGGTTACTTCCAGCGGCGACTGATGGCCGGCCAACTCGTAGATGCAAAAAGCGGCGTTGTGTTGCTGCAGCAGGTCGTAAATTTCGGGCATGTACCAGCTTTGGTCGCGGAATTCGAAGGTGTAACGGTGTTCGGGCGGGAGAATTTGCAAGAGGCTTTGCAGGCGTTCCGGGTTCACTTTCCAGGCAGGCGGCAACTGAAACAGCACCGGCCCGGTTTTTTTGCCTAAGCCCCGTAGGTTTTCGAAAAAGCGTAGGGTGCTTTGTTGCGGTTCTTTCAGTTTTTTCAGGTGGGTAATGTAGCGGCTGGCTTTTACGGCAAACACAAAATCGTTGGGTACGGAAGCGCGCCAGCTGGCAAAGGTTTCAAGCGTCGGCAGTTTGTAGAAGGAATTATTGATCTCTACGGTGCGGAAATAACGCAGGTAAAAATTCGTGAAATCTTGGGCTGGGGTGCCGGCCGGGTAAAAGGTGCCCACCCAGTGCTTGTAGTGCCAGCCTGAAGTGCCTATGTATATTTTGTTTTCCATGCGTGCAGGTCCGTTTTCCGGTTTTTATACTGCCGGCAAGCTGCAAGGTTTACGCGTTGGAATTCATTGAAAAGAAGGTGTTTGCGTGGTCCTGAATTTGCTTTGTGCAAAGAAAAATAATCTTTTTCCCGGGGCGAAATTCCGGAAGTTTAAATTACGTTTCAAACGGCACGATCCCAAAAAAAGCCTTCACGGCAAAACTTTCTTTATGTAAGCTTTACTGTGAAGGCATGGTGAAACCTGTTTTTCAGGCATTACTTTACCACATCTTTAGCTTTATTGGTGCCCTTTTTTACGCCTTTTTTGGTCGCTTTGCCCACTTTTTTAGTGCCTTTCACCGCGCCTTCACCTACTTCTTCTGCACCATGGCCCACTTTTTTACCACCCTCTTTTGCAGCATGGCCGGTTTTTTGGGCTCCTTTTTTAGTAGTTTCCTTCACTTTGTTCTGGCCTGGTTCGGTTTGCGCAAGTACGGTTCCAAAGCTAAATATCCCGGCAACTAAAATGGCCAGTAATGTTGTTGAATTTTTCATGGGTTTACCGGTTAAAGGTGAAATTATTCCTTAATTAAAACCGCTTCAGGCTGGTTTTGTTTCCACATTACCGGAAAAAGAAATATATCGGTTTTAATAAAAATTACGCAGGTTTTTCTTTTTGCTGAATTCGTAACTGATAATGGCCGGCACGTAAAATGAAACATCGGCCAGCAATTTAGCCAGCAAAATTCCCCACGATAAATTTCCCAGCAAAAGGGGCAGATAATACATCAGTGCCGGCCTGATCAGGAAACTGTCGAATACTTCCGCAATGCCAAATTCAATGAATAATGCCCGCAGATTCCGGATGAAAGTTTTGGAGCTGTAAACCATACCGTTTTGCCGCGCCGCTTTCCTGGTGTGCCAGACATCGAGCACTAAAATATAGCCGAAATAAAATATATTGCCTGCCCAGGTTGCTGCCAGGGCCGTTTTTACCCCGCTTTCCGTGTATTTAAAGGTAAGCGAAGCTGCCAAAAGCGTGGCTGCAATAGATAGAATTTCGGCGGGCAGGTACCGTTTGAGCCATTCTTTTACTTTATGCTTCATGGGGTGTTTAATCGGAAATTATAAAGAATATTAACTAAATTAGCCCGGTATTAAAGGTTTTTATTCCGATGTCGCTGCTCCGTTCTGCTTTAAAACAACTTATTCTTTTACTTTTCTTTTTTACCCTTTGCGAAACAACCCAGGCCCAGGCCCCCAAAAAGCCCGATGCTGCCGAAATTCTTCTGGGCCTGAAAAAACTAAATGTGCTGGGCAGTGCCTTGTACGTAGCTGCGCACCCCGACGATGAAAATACGGCTTTAATTGCCTGGCTTGCCAACGAAAAACTGGTAAATACCGGCTACCTTTCTTTAACGCGCGGCGACGGCGGGCAGAATTTAATTGGTCCCGAGATCCGCGAAAGATTGGGCATTATCCGGACGCAGGAATTATTGCAGGCGCGGCGCACCGATGGCGGACAACAGTTTTTTACCCGCGCCAACGATTTCGGCTTTTCGAAAGATTACCAGGAAACGCTTACCCTTTGGGACAAGGAACAGGTGCTGGCCGATATGGTCTGGACGATCCGCAAAGTTAAGCCCGATGTTATGATCACCCGGTTTTCTACCGAGCCCGGCGGCACGCACGGCCACCATACCACCTCGGCCATTCTGGCTTCCGAAGCGTTTGATGCCGCCGCCGATCCGAAACGGTTTCCGGAGCAACTGAAATACGTTTCCGTATGGCAGCCGAAAAGAATTCTCTGGAACACCTCTTCGTTTTTTTACAAAGACAAGAACTTCGACCCGACCGGGAAATTGCAGATCGAAACCAGCACGTTCAATCCGGTTTTGGGAGAAGCTTACACCGAAATTTCGGCTACCAGCCGCAGTATGCACAAAAGCCAGGGTTTTGGCTCCGGGCCGAATTACGGCAAAGTAACCGACTATTTAGAACCCATTAAAGGCAGCCGCGCGCAAAAAGATCTTTTCGAAGGCATAGACCTGAGCTGGAACCGGGTTTCGGGCGGAAAAACGGTAGGCAAAATGGCCCAAAAACTCGTAACGCAGTTCGATGCCAATAACCCGGCGGCCAGCATTCCTGCTTTGCTGAACCTGAAAACGGCCATCGAAAAACTTCCGGAGAACCCATATAAAGCGGCAAAACTGGCTGAAATTCAGGAATTGGTGAAGTTCTGCGCAGGATTATTTTTTGAAACAACGGCCGCCCATTATGCCGCAACGCCCGGCGAAAAAATTGAACTGACCGCCGTGGCCGTAAACCGCAGTGCTGCGCCGGTAACCTTGGAACAGGTCAGTATATCGCCGATCAGCCAGCAGATTTCGGTAAATAAGCTTTTAACGAAAGAATTGCAAACCACCAAAGCAACTGTAGCCCTTCCCGCCGATTTTCCGGTTTCACAACCTTACTGGTTGCAACAGCCGGGCACCGAAGGCATGTTTGCCGTAGCGGACCAGCAACTGATCGGTTTGCCGGAAAATCCTGCGCCAATACATGTTACTTTTTCGGTGAAGATCCATAGCGTTTCGTTCCAATATACCGTGCCGGTGGTTTATAAACGCGTAGATCCGGTGGCCGGCGAAATTTACCGTCCGTTTGCCGTAACGCCGCCGGTTTTTGTAAGCCTTGCCGAAAACGTTTACATGTTCACGACTGAAAAACCACGCGAAATTCAGGTTCGGGTAAGAGCTGGGAAAGAGAACTGCGCAGGCCAGGTGGCGCTGCAGGTTCCGGCGGGCTGGCGCACCGAACCGGCTTCCGCAGCTTTCAACTTAAAACTAAAAGACGAAGAGCAACTGATTTCCTTTAACGTATTTCCGGGGCCGGGCCAGACCGATGCGCAATTCCGGGCGATAGCAACTTTAGATGACAAAACCTACGATAAAAGCCTGGTAACCATTCAGTACGAACATATTCCTACGCAGGTGCTTTTTCCGGAAGCTACTGCCCGCGCCGTGAAAATAGACCTGCAACGCAAAGGGCAACAGATCGGCTATATTGCCGGCCCCGGCGACGAAGTTCCGGTTAGTTTGCGGCAAATTGGCTATACAGTAATGCCCTTGCAAAATGAAGAACTAAACCAAACCAACCTGCGGCAATTCGATGCGGTGGTAATAGGCGTAAGAGCTTTCAATACCAATAATTACCTGAAATTTGCGCAGCCCGTGCTCATGGAATACGTGAAAAACGGCGGCACTTTAGTGGTGCAATACAATACGAATCACGCGCTGGTTACCGAAAACTTAGGTCCTTATCCGTTAAAACTTTCCCGTGACCGGGTAACGGTAGAAAATGCGGAAGTCCGCTTACTAAAACCTGAACACCCGGTTTTAAACTATCCGAATAAAATTACGGCTAACGATTTTGCCGGTTGGGTGCAGGAACGCGGTTTGTATTTCCCGAACGAATGGGATAAAAACTACGAAGCGATTCTTTCCAGCAACGATCCCGGCGAACCCGCCAGAGACGGTGGTTTGTTGGTTGCGAAGTACGGCAAAGGTTATTACGTGTACACCGGTTATTCCTTTTTCCGGCAATTACCGGCCGGCGTTCCGGGCGCCTACCGTTTGTTCACGAATTTAATTTCGCTGGGGAAGAAGTAAGAAAAACGCTATCCTTTTTAGCTTAAAAACTACTAACCCATGCAAGAAAACGACAAAATGGATACGGGAAAACCACCTTTTTTTAAAACCTGGCGCGGCATGTATTTGCTGGTAATGGGCGTTTTAGTTTTGCAGATCATTGTTTATTACGCCATAACCCGCTATTTCTTATGAGTTATATCGATTGGCTAGTTTTAGTGTTTACCCTGGCGTTTATTGTAATTTACGGTATCTGGAAAACGCGCGGCAGCCGCAATATTGAAGGTTTCCTGAAAGGCGATAATTCCGATGCCTGGTGGCGGATCTGCCTTTCCATTATGGCTACGCAGGCCAGCGCAATTACTTTTCTTTCTACTCCCGGACAAGCGTATGAAGACGGGATGCGGTTTCTGCAATTCTACTTCGGGTTGCCGCTGGCCATGGTCATCATTTCGGTTACCTTCATTCCTATTTTCTACAGGCTGAAAGTTTATACGGCGTATGAATTTCTGGAAAACCGTTTTGATCTGAAAACCCGTTCGCTCGCCGCCTTTCTTTTCCTGGTGCAGCGCGGTTTGTCTACCGGCATCAGCATTTATGCGCCAGCTATTATTCTGTCGTCTATTATGGGCTGGAACATCAACCTGACCATTATGTTCATCGGCACGGTAGTGATTATTTATACGGTTTCCGGCGGTACCAAAGCCGTTAGCGTTACGCAGACCCAGCAAATGGCCGTAATGATGGGCGGTATGGTCCTGGCCGGCGTGATGATCGTGTATATGCTGCCGCAGGACGTTTCTTTCACTGATGCGGTGCAGGTTGCGGGCCATATGGGGAAAATGAACATGGTAAATTTCAGTTTCGACTGGAACGACCGGTATAATGTGTGGAGCGGGATTACGGCGGGTTTGTTTCTGTTTATGTCTTATTTCGGTACCGATCAGAGCCAGGTAGGGCGTTACTTGTCCGGTACTTCCATAGCCCAAAGCCGCATTGGCGTACTTTTCAACGGCCTGTTAAAAATCCCGATGCAGGTGCTGATCCTTTTTATCGGGGTGTTGGTTTTCGTGTTTTACCAGTTTGTGCAGCCGCCGGTTTTTTTTAACCAGGTAGAGAAAGCTAAACTCGAAAACTCGGTTTATGCCGGGAATCTGAGCGCTTTGGAAAAAGAACATACGCAGGTTTTTCAGGAGAAATCGCATGGCATTAAAAGCTTGCTGCAAGGCATTCGCCAGGAAGATGAAACGATCATATCGGCCGCGCGCGAAGATCTGGATGCTATTAAAGCAAAAGAAAAAAGTATTCATGGCCGGGTAGTTTCGCTGCTGGAAAAAGCCGACCCGACTGCTGAAGCAAAAGATACCGATTACGTTTTTATTTCCTTCGTGATGAAATATATGCCGGTTGGCCTGGTAGGTTTGCTGGTGGCTGTAGTCTTCAGCGCATCCATGTCTTCGTCGGCATCGGCTTTTAATGCACTGGCTTCCACTACGTTGGTTGATATTTATAAGCGTTCTGTTAAACGCGTAGCTTCCGAAACGCATTACCTGAATATGTCACGGGTTTTCACCATCGTTTGGGGTTTGATCGCGATCTTCTTTGCTACCCTGGCTTCCCGGATGGAGAATTTAATACAGGCGGTAAACATTCTGGGTTCTATTTTTTACGGTACCATTCTGGGAATTTTTGTGGTAGCTTTTTACTTTAAATACATCAAAGCGCAGGCCGTTTTCTGGGCAGCGCTTTTAACCCAAACGCTCGTAATTATTATCTACTGGAAATCGGAGATCGGTTTTCTCTGGCTCAACCCGATCGGCTGTTTACTGGTTATTTTCTTCGGGTCGGTTTTTCAGCTTTTATTTGGGAGGAAAGAAATGGTTATTGAAAAGTAAATTTGGGTTATGACTTTTGAAGCCGGAAAAGATACCGTTTTTTTTCGTCATCTCGACGTTAGGAGAGATCTCTTACAGTTGGTAGAATGTTTACTATTGACTTTTTATACTTGAAAGGGTACCGTTTTCATACCAAGCTTTCGATCTTAACTAATACCTTTTTACTTTAATAGGTAACTTTCTCCCTCAAGCCGGGCGGCTTCGTTTCTGCGTTCGCGGCTGCAACCCTTCCTGCCCTTGCGGGCTGCCTCGTTCCTCGGCACCGGAAGTCTTGGAGGCCGCTCTCACAGAAACTGGTGTCAGCTTCCCTTTGTAGCTCACTTCTTTTTAGTTTAGTTCCCTTTAATACGTGGTTTTCAGAAACGCTGCGCTGGCGGAATGTGTGAAATTGATAATTCTGAAAATCCTGATAATTCTGTAAATTCTGATTCAGATACGAATCCTGTCCATCCCATAAATCCTAAAAATCGTGTTTAGACAAGAAATCCTTAAATCCCTAAATCCTATAAATCCAAATTCAGGCAATACTCATTGCCGTCTGCTTTAGCTGATGATACTTTTGCGATTTTAAATTCTGTAAATTCTGATTCAGATAATTTGATCAGATAACCTGCGGACAGCCCGCGACCCTGTCCCTGTTTCGTCACGAAAGTCATAGCAATCATAAAAATCAAAAGAAACATACTTCAGACAATTATCCTGAAAATCCTGATCAAAAAAAGCCCTCCCCTGATTTTAGGGGAGGGCTGGTTGGAGTTAATTCACAAAGAGCTTATTTCAGCTTTTTCCATTCCGCAATTTTTTCATCGTTCATTTTTACATAATCGTCGTTGCCAGCAGCTTTTGCCAGCTCTTTCGATTTTTCGGCAGATTTAATCGCGGCTTTGTAGTCTTTATTTTTTGCTTCGATCTTTGCCTGGGTATGCAGATTCCAGAATTTCGGATCTTTTTCGTTTGCTTTCCGGATCCAGTCCTGCGCTTGTTTCGGGTCTTTGTTGTTTTCGAAATAATAAACCGCTGCCGAAGCATACATAGCTGGTGTAGCGTCTTTGCCGTTTATTACTTTTTCCTGGATCTGGGCCATTACTTTGCTTTCCACTTCGGTAGCAATTTTAAACTTTACCGAAGTTTTGTCCCAAAGCATTTCCAGGTTAGCCGTAGCCGGGGTAAGGTCGGCAAAATTGATGGTGAAAGTTTCCGTTCTGTCCTCGGCTTTGCCTGGTTTCACTTTAAAACGAACCACGTCTTCTGCCGTTTTATAATCTGCCACGCTGCCGCCTAATTTGGTGTTTTTATTCAGCACCACGGTCCATTCATTTTCGGCAGGAATGGTATAAAGTGCGTATTCACCGGCCGGAACTTTGGTGCCTTCAATGGTTACTTCATCGCTGAAGGAAATAAGGGTAGCGTTGTTGGCGCCGGTTCTCCAGCCTTTGCCATAAGCCACTACGTCGCCAAAAACTTTACGGCCTTTGGTGCTTGGGCGCGAATATTTTACGCTGATATCCGTCAGGCCTACGCGCTGCGATACAGTGCCCAGCGGGCTGGCGGCCGGCATTGAGATCTGGGCATTCACCTGCGAAGTACAAAATACGGTAGCAGCAAAAGCAACCACTAAACCGGTCTTTAAATTTTTCATAGTAAAGTATTAAATAAATTTATGGAATTACGAATTGGTGGTGAAAATACTAAAATAAGCTGAATTCTAAAGTATTAGGCGTTTTTAAACGATTTTAATTCTGAAAAAATGGTTCAGCGCCGTTACTAAATTCCAGTAAAGCCGTACTATACCCGGGATTTTTAAAAAAAGCTCCGATCCCTTCAACTGCAATTAATGTATGAGTTCAGCACCAGAAATTTATCCGGGAACCCCGTATCCGCTTGGCGCCACCTGGGATGGTAAAGGCGTGAATTTTGCCCTTTATTCCGGAAACGCCACGGCTGTGGAGTTATGCCTCTTTGATTCCGATAAACAAACCCACGAAACCCATAAAATAAAACTTAAAGAACGCACCCACCAGATCTGGCACGGCTATATTCCGGACCTGGAACCGGGGCAGCTGTATGGATACCGCGTGCATGGGCCTTTTGAGCCAGAGAATGGGCACCGGTTTAACCCCCATAAATTACTGCTCGATCCGTATGCAAAGGCCATTTCCGGCTCCATTCAATGGCACGATTCGCTGTTTGCCTATGAAATTGGGCATGAAGACGAAGACCTGAGTTTCAGTAAATCCGATAGCGCGCCGTTTGCCCCCAAAGCCGTGGTAATAGACAGTAACTTCGATTGGGAAGGCGATGAATTACTTAAAATTCCTTATCACCGCTCGGTGATCTATGAAACGCACGTGAAAGGCTTTACGCAGCTGTGCTCTGATATTCCGGAAGAGATCCGGGGAAGTTATGCTGCCCTGGGCCACCCGGCTACCATTAAATACCTGCAGGAACTGGGCATAACCGCAATAGAGTTAATGCCGGTGCACCATTTTATTAACGACCGGTTTTTAGTAGAAAAGAATCTGACCAATTACTGGGGCTACAACACCATTGGCTTTTTTGCGCCCGATGTGCGCTACAGCAGTTCCGGGAATTGCGGGGAGCAGATCGTGGAATTCAAGAACATGGTAAAAGCGCTGCACAAAGCCGGCATTGAAGTAATTCTGGATGTGGTATATAACCATACCGGCGAAGGCAACCAGATGGGGCCCACCGTTTCGTTCCGGGGAATTGACAATGCGGCTTATTACCGGCTTCAGGAAGAAAACAAACGGTATTACATGGATTATACCGGTACCGGCAATACGCTTAACGCCAACTTGCCTAATGTACTGCAGCTGATTATGGACAGCCTGCGCTACTGGATACTGGAAATGCACGTAGATGGCTTTCGCTTCGATCTGGCAGCTACGCTCGCCCGCGAACTGCACGAAGTAAACCGTTTAAGTTCGTTTTTCGATATCATTCATCAGGATCCGGTTATTTCGCAGGTGAAGCTGATTGCCGAACCCTGGGATATTGGTGAAGGCGGTTACCAGGTGGGTAATTTCCCGCCGGGCTGGAGCGAGTGGAACGGCAAATACCGCGATTGCATTCGGGATTACTGGCGCGGGGCCGACAGCATGCTGGCTGAGTTTGCCCACCGTTTCACCGGTTCTTCCGATTTGTATCAGGACGATGCCCGCAAACCTACGGCCAGTATAAATTTTGTAACGGCCCACGACGGTTTTACTTTGTACGACCTGGTTTCTTATAACGAAAAACACAACGAAGCCAACGGCGAAGACAACAACGACGGTGAGAGCCATAACCGTTCCTGGAATTGCGGCGTGGAGGGGCCTACGGAAGATCCGGAGATCAATGCTTTCCGCCAGAAACAAAAACGTAATTTCCTTACTACGCTTTTTTTATCGCAGGGTGTGCCCATGCTGGTAGCTGGTGATGAAATGAGCCGCACGCAGCAGGGTAACAACAATGCTTATTGTCAGGATAGTGAGATTTCGTGGCTTAACTGGCAAGATGCCGATAAAGAATTGCAGGAATTCACCCGCCAGCTGATCGCGTTGCGTCGGAACCACCCGGTTTTCTGCCGCCGCAAATGGTTTCAGGGCTTGCCTATAAAAGGGATCGGGCTCGAAGATATTGCCTGGTTTCAGCCCGAAGGCGTGGAAATGACCGAAGAACACTGGAACCTGGATTATGCCAAGGCTATGGGCGTTTACCTCAACGGTTACGGTTTACATTCCAGCAACTCCCGGGGCAGAAGGATAATAGACGATAGTTTCTTTATCATTTTTAATGCCCACCACGAAGCGCTGCAATTTAAGTTGCCTTTGGAAAAATACGGGCAGAAATGGATCAAAATTCTGGATACCCGCCAAAACAAAATTGAAGAAACAGAAACTTTCGGGCCGGAAGCCATGGTAGAGGCAGAGGGACATTCAGTAGTTGTGCTGCGGCAAAAAAATAAGTCGAAAACTGTCCTGAAACCGCTCGGAAAGAGAAAACCGGCTAAAAAATAAGATGCAGGTAAAATCCTGGCTCAGTCAATCTGTTTTCTGATAGCCACAAAAAAAGACCCCGGTCTCGGGGCTTTTTTTGTGGCTTTTTTTGGTGTGAACTACTAGGCTGAAGTAAAACGGTCAACTACACTTTTTTAGTAAAAACGCTATCCTTTTTACCCTGAAAACTGCCTTTAACTATGCCTGCCAAAAATTATCTGGGTCCCTGGATATTACCGTATAAAAGCAGGTGGTCAGGATATTCAATTTTATTTTCATTTTTGTATTAATCATGGCGACAGATCAGCGCTTTACCGGAAATGCCATGAACAGGGATGAAACTCCGCCTGGATTTCCTTGGCAGGAAAGCCCCGTAAGAATTTTCCTTTCCGGCGACGTAATGACAGGCAGGGGAATTGACCAGGTTTTGCCGCAACACGTAGATCCGGAAATTTATGAATCGTACGTAAAAGACGCCCGGGATTATGTAAGGCTGGCTGAAAAGAAAAATGGCCGCATTCCCCAGCCAGTTTCTTATGCCTACATTTGGGGCGATGCGCTGGAAGTGTGGCGAAAAATGGCTCCGGATCTGAAAATCATGAACCTGGAAACCAGCATCACCAATCACCCGGAACCGTGGCCTGGTAAACCAGTGCAATACCGGATGCACCCGGCAAATGTTGCCGTATTCAAAACAGCCGGGATCGATTTCTGTACGCTGGCTAATAACCATACGCTGGACTGGAACCGGGAAGGACTTCTGGAAACTTTACAAACCCTCCGGAAAGCCGGAATTAATTTTGCCGGTGCCGGTGAAAATGCTTTAGAAGCCCGGAAACCTTTCATTCATAAAACCCGCAACAGCAGAATTATTATTTTCGCTTATGGTTCGGAAAGCAGCGGCATTCCGGGGAATTGGGTGGCTACGACCACCAATTCCGGCGTAAACCTGTTGCCAGACCTGGGCGAAGAAACCCTGGGCATGATAAAAGCGCAGGTAAAAGCCATTAAGAAATCCGGCGATGTTGTCGTTTTCTCGGTACATTGGGATACTAACTGGGGTTATGAAATACCCCCAAACCACCGCAAGTTTGCCCGCCAGCTTATCGATGAAGCTGAAGTAGACCTGATTCACGGGCATTCTTCGCACCACCCGCGCGGCATAGAAGTTTATAAAGATAAACTCATCTTATATGGTGCCGGCGATTTTATAAACGATTACGAAGGGATCGGTAGTTACGAGGAATTTAGAGGTGACCTTTCGCTGATGTATTTCCCGGAAATAAACCCCGTTACCGGTAAACTGATCAGCTTAAAAATGGTGCCCATGCAAATGCGCAACTTCCGGCTAAACCGGGCCAGTGCCGCCGATGCAAAATGGCTGTCCAGCGTACTTGATCGGGAAAGTGAAAAATTTGGCACGAGGGTAACGCTGCAGGAGGATCATGTGCTAACTGCGCGTTGGTAACGTTTATCGAAAGACTCAGCAAGAATGTACCATGCTGGTTTTACTCAGGCCGGGCACAAAAAAAGCCTTACCATTGCTGGTAAGGCTTTTGTGATTTTTCGCTTTATATCTGAAGATTAAGCGCGTTTTACGTTAATAGCGTTTAATCCTTTTCTTCCTTCCTGAAGCTCATAGGTTACTTTGTCGTTCTCTCTAACTTCGTCAACTAAGCCAGATACGTGTACAAAGTATTCGGTGTTTGAATTGTCGTCTTTAATAAAGCCAAAACCTTTTGAGTCATTAAAGAATTTTACTGTTCCAATATTCATATTATAAATTTTTATACCAGCATTACAGATACTGGTCAACAAAGGTTCAAAATTATTTTCAATGTTCTATGATAATTTTGAAATTTTATTGTGAAAAAGCAGTTAAAGCTTGTAAACGGTATCATTTTTAAGTTAAAAACTCCTGTAAGGTAGGGCCAGCCTTTCGCTGGCTACTGGCTTTTCTTTGTTATGAAACCGTTTTAGGTCTGCTGAAAAGCAAGTCCGGTAAAATATTGCTTTAACTGAAATAAAAATGGCTGCGTTCTTTAATAAGAAGCGGCGTTAAACGAAGATCGGTTTGCTGCCAGGCTTAAATGCGGTACTCCGGAATTTTTAGGGCCTTGGTTTGTGTTGACAGAAAGGTACCGGGTGGTTTTCTTCCAAAAAAGCCTCGCCCGCTTAAAAAAGGCGAAAACACTTTCAAAGCAGCCGGGTTTTCTTAAAACGGTAGCGTTTTCCGGCTAAAAACCCGAAATTAGACTGGTATTTTGTTTCTTTGTGAACTGATTATGCAATTGTTTATTACTTCTCTTAATTCCGGCAGCAACGGTAACTGCTATTACATCGGCAACGAAACCGAAGCCGTATTGGTAGATGCCGGTATTTCCTGTCGCGAAACCGAGCGCCGGATGGTACGTTTGGGTTTGAGCATGGAGAAGGTCAAAGCAATTTTCATTTCGCACGAACATTCCGACCATATCCGCGGCCTCGATGTGCTTTCGCGCAAATACCAATTACCCGTTTACATTACCCCTAAAACGCTGCGTTATTCGCGCTTGAACCTGGCAACGGAACTGGTGCAGCATTTTACCGCGTACGAGTCTGTACAGGTAGGTGCGCTAACCATTACCGGTTTCCCGAAATTTCACGATGCATCCGATCCGCACAGTTTTGTGATTGGTAACGGGCATACCAATGTGGGCGTTTTTACCGATATTGGTTCGTGCTGCACGCACGTAGAAAAGCAGTTCAGGCAATGCCACGCCATTTTCCTGGAAGCGAATTACGACGACGACATGCTGGCCAATGGCTATTACCCGGCGCACCTCAAAAAACGCATTAGCGGCAAACGCGGGCATTTATCCAACCAACAGGCGCTCGATCTTTTTAACCTGCACAAACCCGGCTTTATGCGGCTGGTACTGCTTTCCCATTTGTCCCGCGATAATAACGATCCGCAGTTGGTGCAGGAATTATTTAGCCGCCATGCCGCCGGAGCAGAAATTGTAGTTGCTTCCCGTTACAACGAAACGCCGGTTTATGTGGTCAGCGCTTTTCCCGGCGATGAGCTGCCCGAAACGGTATGCTTTCCGGCCGAAAAAGTAAAGCCAAAGCGCAACAGCAAAACCAGGATCAAAGAACCCAATCCGCTGCAATTAGCCCTGGATTTTTAGGCGTAAAAAAACTGCTGAAAGCAAAATTTACTGAAAGCAATAATGCAGTAACTGGAAAAAATATCCTTCAAATTTCTCAGGATCAAATTCCTCTACCGTTCCCATAAAAGGGATCAGGGAAGTTTTATTGTACAGTTGGGAAGGTTTGGAATATAAAGGCAGGCCCTGAATGCTGAATTCTTCTTTTTCTGAATACCGGATAATGGAGATCTTACTTAGCGAATTATCCGCTTTCGATTTTACCAAAACGGACCTTTCTACAACATACGGGCTTTTAAAAGTCTCTGACGGTTCAATGCTGATAATGTACTGGTCTTTCAGTTCTGCTTTCAGGCTCCGAAGTTTTTTAGCTAATACCGTTGCATACAGCTTGTTAAAAGCATTTTCAAATTGATCGGAAGCCGTTAAATCATTAAATTCTACATCCGATAAAGAAGTAGCTAAAACTATGTTATGCTCTCCTGCCAAAACATTTATGGCACTGCTGTCTTTTTTCAGATTATTTCCCATCGCTTTTCTATTTTAATTTCTATAAGCCCCTGTTACTAAATATGATCTGTTCTTTTAACGACTGAAATTAAGATTCAAAGACCGGATTTCGGTTAAGAAATTGTTACCAAAATATTAAGGTTTGCCGGAAGCTTGTTTTCACGTGCCTGGAGATTTCATAAAAAGGCACCGGAGAAGCTGCAACCTAACATTAATTTAAAATTATGTGCCGCAGGAAAATGGTGCCGACTTTTAACCTTTATAACTAATTCGCTTAATATTGCCTTAATGGCCTCCGTATAGCTTAGCTGAAAAATTATCAGGCAACGTTATGAGTTTCAAAATTTGTACTTCTTTTCGTATTTCACTGGCGGCTATATTCCTGCTTTTGCTATAGCAGCAGTTTTGCGCAAACCCTGTAGATAAAAGGTAAAATAACCGACGAAACCGGGCAGGGATTGCCGGGCGCCAGCATGCAGGTAAATTATGCTGCCGATGTACTCACCGTTACTTTTATGGGTTACGCCCAGCAGGAAATTACGGTAGGCAATCGCGATTTCATAAACGTAGAACTTGCTCCCAATACCAGACAGCTGAACGAAGTGGTAGTAACGGTACGCCAGGCGGTTACGGCGTTTACGAAGTGAACGGCAGCGAAATTCAGTGGAATTATAAAAGGACCAATCTGCTCAGAGAGCATCAGTTACGCGTTTATCCGGTGGGGAAAGTAAAAGATAAGCCGGAATATTTTGCGACCAACGTCTGGAACTGGGACCCGGAATGGAAAGTGGAATGGCTGGAAGATGGCAGGAAAATGGGGAAAATGCAGTGCGAAACCGGCCTCGATCCGTTATCAGTAGAGTAGCACGAAGGCAGCGCCAAACCAGGCAAACACAAATGGGTAGAACTGCAGTTAACAGAGCATTAATTTTTTTGCCAGATCCATCGCCAACGCGCAAATAATTACCGTGCAGGTTACCGAAAGATTTAAAAATGTTTTCCAGGAAGGAATGCAGCTGAATGAACGGAAAAGTTCTTAGCGTAAAGTAGATCAGCAACTAGAATTTTCTGTAATAAGATTGAAAACCATTACATTAAAAAACGCGCCGGCATAACCGGCGCGTTTTTTAATGTAATGGTTTTCTAAGTCCGGTTAAACGGCAAATTCGCTATAGAGTTTTTAAGCCTTAAAGCATAGCGTTTTCTCACCGGTTTTTTTTCTCTGCCCATAAAAAGAAAAACCCCGCTTTCTAGCGGGGTTTTTGCTGCAATCACTTTTACACAATTACTTTTCAGAGCTTTCTGTTCAATAAAACTGTTTTTATACAATACAAAACTACAGCAAAGGTTTGACCGGAATATTAAGGCTGTATTAAGAAAACATGAATTCGGAAAAGGAATATTGATGGAGGAAAAATGTGGCTGAAACGCTATGGTTTTTAGGCGGAAAACTATAGCGTTTGTTTCAAAAGGTTAATGCTGCATTTACGCAGTGGTAATATGTCCAACGTACTTTTATGGCATGAAAGATCTAAACGCAACCATCATCCGGACCGCCTGCGGCAAACCCTTCGACCTGAAGAAAGCTGCTCCCCTGGCCAGCAATGCAAAAACCCCTTACGGTCCCCACAACTACGTGGTTTACAAAACTATAAATGGGTTTTACCTGAAAGGCTACAATACCGGCTGCAACGAGAAACTGCTGAATGCTTTCGAACTTATTTCCCGCAACGAAGCCATGCAGCACTTACAAATACCGGCTGCCCATAACCAGATTTCAGTAGTTTACTGCTGAATTATGTTGCTTTCCAGTTTTCCAGCTTTGAACGATCCAACCTGGAAAGATCAGCCAACCTTAAACACCTGTAATAAACTTAAAATGCTTTTTTAAATGGATCAGAAGAAATTTCAATGCCGTAACCAGGTGAGCGTTCTGTTTCAGAACAATCTCTCTCAGGATATTTCCCACGCTATTCTGTTTGAAAATGAAGACGTTTTTATTCAGCTGATGGGCGGGAATTTTAAAACCAGCCGCGAAGGTACCGATGTATTTTTGCAGATCAATTCCGAAACCGAACTCCTTAATATTCGACAGATCACCAGAATGCCAATGTTTATGAAATTCTGAAGGGCAAAATCAGCCGTATTATCAATAATTACAAGTCAATTTAATTGCCGGTTTCTGCAAAAATACAGCATCTTTTTTTCGATGGAAATAGTTGTTAATTGTTCACCGGGCTTGTTTGCCAATAAGTAGCTTTAACTGTAAAAAAACGAATATAATTTGTTGCTTTCGCCAAAAGATTTGTTGCTGTGTATCAACAAAAATACACACGTAAAGAAAGGTGAAGCTGCTTCGGGTATAAACCGTTTACTTGCCGCATTGAAACCTGCGATAATAGGCTTATTCCGATGCTCAGATTAGTTAATAAACGAAGCCAAGAAACTAGTAAGTATTGTGCTCAATAAAGGAGCCATTCATGAGCTAAGCTTAATACCTTCCCCCAACAGGCCGGTTATTTAAATCAGATCGTTCCGTAAACAAAGGTAATTTCAGCGGAGCCTCTTTTTCGTATGTAGCATCTGTCAAACTTTTCATAAACGCGATCAAATCCAGCTTTTCCTGAGCTGTCAGTTCCAGTTTATCGGCCGGCAACGTTTGATTCGGAACGTTTAAACCCAGACCCGCGCCGCCTCCCAGATCATAAAATTCCACCACTTCTTCCAGCGTTTTAAAAGCCCCGTTGTGCATGTAAGGTGCCGTGAGTGCAATATTCCGTACCGTTGGGGTTTTGAAAGCACCTTGAAAAACTTCCGTTTTTACTACCCCGGCGCGGCCGGGATCTGCATCTAAGGTTGGATGAGTAAAATCGGCATTTGCAGTTACGCCCAAAACTTCCGTTTCGCTTTCCAGGAAACGCGGCGGCACGGTACCATTAAAAATGGGCGCGAAATGACAGGTGGCGCAGGCGGCTTTTCCCATAAACAAGTTGGCTCCGCGAATAGCAGATGCGTTCAGGGTTTCCGTTTCCCGACGCATGAATTGATCGAAGGGCGAGTTAAGCGAAACCAGGCTTCTTAAGTAGGCGGAAAGTGCGCGGTTTACCGTAGTGGCATGCAGCGTATTTTTTCCTTGTTCCTTAAAAGCCTGTTTGAATAATTTTTTGTATTCCGCACTTTGCGCCAGTTTCGCTACAATTTCTTCGTAATTGCTATGCAACTCGTCGGTTTTTTTCACGACTTCCGGGATCTGATCTTCCAGGAAACCAGCGCGGCTGTCCCAGAAATAAGCGGTGGCAAAAATGGCGTTGAGCAGGGTAGGAGAGTTGCGCGAAACCGTACCTTTTTCGTTGAAAGCAACGCTCTGTATTTCGCCGTCGGAAAAGGCTTTTTGCGGATTGTGGCAGCTGGCGCAGGAACGCAAGTTATTGGAAGACAAAACCGGATCGAAGAACAGCATTTTCCCCAACACAATTTGCTGTGGGTTCTGGTCTTTGCGGTCTTGTTTGGCATAATAAGCCGTGTGCAGAAAATCTTCGCTGAATAAGCTGCTGGCCAGGTCATTCACCGGTTTTATGATCTGATTTTCAGCGCCGGAATTTATCAGGATTTCGCGTTGCAATTGGTTTAAAGCTGCGTACGCCGGGTCAGCAAATGTTCGCAGAAAATGCACGCGGTCGAAGGTGTCGAAATCCGGGTTTTGATGTAAATATTGCGCAGTTTTTTGCAGCTTTTCCCTAGCGTTTTTAGCTGTTATTGTAGCTTTGCCGGATCCGGCTTTTTCATAAAATTCCACTACTTCTAAAAGCGGTTCTAACGCAATATAAGCCAGTTCAATTTCGTGACCGGCAGCGGGTGCATCGAAACCGGTTATGCCTATGGTCATAAGGCGCAGCATTTCTTCCCGTGCGCTTTCCAGAATTTGTTTATCGGTTAAAGGCTGGTGCAACAGGTTGGTTTTTAGATTGGTAGCTGTTTCCGAGATCAGGTGTGCTAACCGGTAGGCTTCGGCGGTATCTGGTTTTTCTTCCGCGTAAAGCAATTCTTCCAGTACCTGTAAACCTTCGGGTGGCAACGTAATGAAAAGCGGCTCTTTTTGATCTAAAGCCAGGTAATCGGCATCGGAAATCACGACTTTGGGAATGGGCGCGCCGTTCAGTTTTTTAGCCAGATCGGGATCCAGATATTCGGTTAAATATTCGGTGCGTTTGTAGGCTTTTTTTACTTCCAGAAACGCTTGTTGCGCCGGTAAAAGCTGGCTCTGATTTTTCTGCAAAAGCAATAACTGCGTTTCCAGTGCGGCCGCTTTTGCTTGCAGGATTTCCAGGTCTTGCAGGAATTTTGCTTTCACGGCGGAGGTAACCCGGGCAGTCGCAGTTTCGGTTTTGTAAGCAGAAAACAACAAATTGAAGAAAAATAAAACCAGCGAAAACCACATCAGAAAGGCAACTGGTTTTTTTGCAGAAACGGTAGGGAAACCGGCCATAAAAGTCGAATGCTTAAGACCGGAGCAGGTGGTGAAAAAATCCGGTAGTGCAAAGTAAAAGGGCAGTTGTTAGTTTCGCGTTATATTTTTGTTAGCGAATTATTATCAAAAAAACGCTAGGGTTTTAAAGCAAAAAACAGCTAAAGAAACGTTGCAAATATTACCGGAAAGTTGCCGTATTATTAACTTTTAATCCGAAACATAAAATTCACATCAAACTCATATTCATTAATTTAAGGTAACAAGCGGCTAATATTCAGGTAATGCCGGCGTGGTTATTTTGGGGAATTAAAAACTCAAAAAAATAAAACCATGAGCAAACTTTACAAAACCCTGCTTCTGGCGACCATGTTTACAGTTGGCATTTCCGATGCCTCTAAACTGATCGCGCAAAGCCAGGTACAAACCTTTAGCAAACGCATTGCCAGCGGCAACGATGATGTGGAGGAAAACCTGGCAAGTGGCGGCCTGGATTTCACCAGCTCCGATCTGGAACTTACCGAAGATGGCGGAAATCAGATCATTGCCATGCGCTTTACCGGCGTAACCATTCCGGTGGGCGCAGTAATTACCAAGGCTTATATCCAGTTTGGGGTAGATGAATTGCATTCCGGGCCAACCAACCTGACCATTAAAGGCGAAGCGGTTAATAATTCGGCGGCGATCATAAACGTGAATGGCAATATTTCTGCCCGTACCCGAACCAATGCTTCGGTAAACTGGATTCCGGCTGCCTGGCTCGTTGCCAACGCTGAAGGACCTGATCAGGCCACGCCGGATCTTAAAAACGTAGTACAGGAAATTGTGGGCCGAAGCGGCTGGCAAAGCGGCAACGCCATGACTTTTCTGGTTACCGGAAACGGTCGCCGCAACGCGCATGCCTATGATGGCAAACCAGCGCAGGCACCGCAACTGAAAGTGGAATACGCCATGCCGATTGTTTTCCAAACCAATATTGCTGCTTCTTCTGACGATGCTGAAGAACGCGGCTCAAACGCTTCCATCACTCCGGGCGCGGTAGTATTAAACAGCTATGACCTGGAACTGACTTACGACGAGGTAACCACCGGGAATCAGTACGTGGGTCTGCGTTTCACGAACATCGATGTTCCGAAGAGCGCCATTATCACGAAAGCCTACATCCAGTTTACGCAAAATGAGATCAAAAATGAAATGATCGATAACCAGGCGGCTTTTATGATGATCCAGGGCCAAGCGGCCGATAACGCCGGTACTTTTACTACGGCTGTCAATAATATTTCTTCCCGCGCTACAACCAACAGTTTAGCGCTTTGGAATATTATGCCGGCCTGGAACGTGCAGGACGAAGCCGGTGCCAACCAGCGCACGCCCGACCTGACCAATATTGTAAACGAGATCCGTATGCGCGGCGGCTGGAAACCGGGTAATGCCATGAGCTTTATCCTGAATGGTTCCGGCCGAAGAATCGCGCAATCCTTCGATAAATCGGCTACGGCTTCCGCTAAGTTAGTTATTGAATACGCGCCAAATCCGCCGGCACCGGGCAATTTTCCGGTTGCCAGAAATTCGGTTTGGCAGTATCATGACCGCGGCATTGATTTGGGCACTACCTGGAAAGATGTAACGTTTAACGCCGCCGGCTGGGATTACGGTGCGGGCGTTTTAGGATACGGCGATCCGGTGGCTACAACTTTAAGCTTCGGAAACAGCAGCAGCAACAAACAACCCACTTCGTATTTGCGCCACGCTTTTAACGCCAGCAACGTTGCCTTATACGATACGCTGGTTTACAAAATCCGACGCGATGATGGCGCGGTAGTTTACCTGAACGGCGTGGAGCAATTCCGCACCAATATGCCAACCGGTACTATCACCTACAATACCTGGGCGGCTTCCACTACCGATTCGCAGAATGAAACCACGTATTTCACGTTCAAGGTTCCTTCCGCGCAACTGATAAACGGCCTGAACGTTTTGGCCGTAGAAATGCACCAGGATCGGGCAAATTCTTCCGACATGACCTTTGACATGGAAGTAGCCGGGCAGTTGAAATATATTAAGCCCGATTCGCAGGTTTTTACTTTGGGCAGCAATTGGAAATTTTTAGCTGATGGCACCGATCAGGGCACGGTCTGGGCTTCCGAGATCTTTAACGATGCTGCCTGGCAAACCGGCGATGCGGCATTAGGTTACGGCAACGGCGACGAAACTACCAACGTGGGTTTCGGAGCAGATGCGGCCAATAAGCACATTACTACCTACTTCCGCAAAACCTTTACCGTGGCTGATACGGCTGAATTCAAAGCGCTGGAAATGCGTTTGATCCGCGACGATGCGGCGGTGGTTTACCTGAATGGTACCGAAGTGCTGCGCTCCAACTTAATGGCTGGTCCGCTGAATTACCTGACTACCGCCGTTAATTTTGTAGAAGGCGCTGATGAAACTACCCCGGTAATTGCCTACATCGATAAGCAGCTTTTAAAGCAGGGCACCAACACGATTGCAGTAGAAGTACACAAATTCAACAACACCGAAACCGACCTGCGCTTCGATTTGAGTCTGAAACTGTTGCTGAATGCCCGGCCACTTACGCCGGTTACCAGCATCTTCGCCTGCGATCCGAAAACTTCCGCTGAAATTGGCTGCTTTACCTCGGTAAAACCAACGGCGCAAACGCAAACTTTTGTTTTCCCGGAAACGCACGATTTTCAACTGATTGCTAAATCGGGTACCACGCAATACACTTCCGGCGCTACCGGTGCCATTCCGGGCGGCAACGACTTCACTGGTTTTGTTGGCAAATTGGGCAGCAGCTCAGAAGGCTATCTTTCTATCAACCACGAAAATTCGCCGGGCGGCGTTTCCATGCTGAAGCTGCATTTAGATGCGGTGAACAAAGTTTGGAGCGTAGATTCGGTGAAGAAAGTGAATTTTGGCCCGGTGGTGTTAACCCAAACCAATTGCTCCGGCGGCGTTACGCCTTGGGGAACGGTAATTACTTCCGAAGAAACCTACGGAACCGGCGATGCCAACAACGATGGTTACCAGGATTTAGGCTGGCAAGTTGAAATTGACCCGGAAACCGGCAAAGTAATAGACCACGACGGCGACGGCACTCCGGATAAACTCTGGGCCTTGGGCCGCATGGCGCACGAAAACGTAGCCGTTGGCGCGGATAGCATTACGGTTTACCAGGCCGAAGACGGTGGCTCAAGCGCAGTTTACAAATTCGTAACGTCGCAAAAAGGCAAACTTTCTAACGGCACGCTTTACGTATTGCAACGCGACAATGCCACTTCCACCACCGGAACCTGGATTGTAGTACCGAACACCACGCAAGCCGACCGCAACAACACCAGAACCATTGCGCAAACTTTAGGCGCAACCAACTGGAACGGTGCGGAAGACATTGAATTCGGACCGGATGGCAAGATGTATTTCACGTCAAAAGGTACTGGAACAATCTGGCGCTTTCAAGACAATGGCACCACCGTTTCCGGCATCGAAGCCTGGGTAACCAACACGCAATACCCGATCACGCACAGCGGCGGTACCCAGAACGAAAACTTCGGTACCGGTATCGATAACTTAACGTTTGACAGTGAAGGAAATCTTTGGGCATTACAGGATGGCGGCCGCGCGCATCTATGGGTAATTCGTCCGGACCACACGCCGGCTAATCCGAAAGTGGATCTGTTTGCGACGACTCCGGCTGGTTCAGAATCTACCGGTTTAACCTTCACGCCCGATTTCAAATACGGCTTTATTTCCTTCCAACACCCAAGCGGTTCAAACAATGCAGACCAGATTGATGCGGCCGGTAATGTTGTTCGTTACAATGCGCCAACTACAATCGTTTTCGCCCGCAAAGAGAACTTAGGAAAAGCGGCAATGACCCCGGAATTTGAATTAGGCGCAGATGTTGTATTGTGTCAGGGCGATTCGGTGCAACTGAAAGCTTTCTCTGGTGCGGATGCAGTCGTAAAATGGACCGGAAACCAAACCGATTCGGTACTAACAGTTTCCACTTCGGGCATGTATTACGCCACCGCTTACGCTAACAATGGTAAAACCTACACCGACAGCGTGCGCGTAACGGTAGCCCAAATGCCGGTTGCCAACTTAGGCAACGACATCGCGCTTTGCGGAACGACAACCACTACTTTGGATGCCGGCAACGCAGGCATGAATTACCTTTGGAACACGGGTGCTACCACGCAAACCATTTCAGCTACAACTTCGGGCAAATACCTTGTAACCATTACCAATCCGCTGGGCGGTTGTGTGGCTTCTGATAGCATAAATGTTGCGTTCAACCCGCTTCCGGTGGTAAATTTAGGTCCGGATGTTACGCTTTGCGCAACCTGCAACATGACCCTGGATGCAGGAACCGGTTTTGTTTCTTACCTATGGAGCAACGGTGCCACCACAAGCACTATTAATGTTGCCACTGCCGGAACTTATGTCGTAACTGTAACTGATGCGAACGGCTGTACTGCTACCGATACCATAGTGATCGGGAAAATAACCGGCACGCTGGATGAAGTGCTGGCGAAGCAAATGATCAGCGTGTATCCGAACCCGTTCCAGACCGAAACCAACATTGAGCTGAACCTGACCGAAAAATCGGAAGTGAAAGTAGAGGTTTATGACCTGGCCGGCAAGAAGATCGAAACTTTGACTGATGGAAAATTAAGCGCTGGCAAGAACAGTCTGAAATTCCGGAGAGAGGGAGCTGCCGCTAAAGGTGTTTACTTCCTGCACATCACTATCAACGATCAGGTGGCGGTGCGCAAAATCATGAAATTGTAAGTTTTTTCAGATCATACATTTTAAGGCTGCGGGTTTTATCCGCAGCCTTTTTTAAGTTTTAACCCAGGTAGATTTTTAGGTGAAATGCATATCGTTTTTTTATCATATTCTTGTCATGTTGAACGCTAGGGAAACATCTTGTCGGCGGTTTGCAGTGCCGTTTAAGCAAGCTTGCTACTTTAAGCCAACGAGGTCCTTCAGAGCTACGCTCGCAAGTTTCGCACTTCCGTGCTCTCTTGTGCTCAGGATGACAAATATTGAATAAGTTTCTGTCACTTTTTACCCCTGAAATCCTAGCGTTTTTAAACCTGATTTCCTTTCATTTTCAACATCATTCTTTATGAATTTCAACCATTCTTTTCGATGCCTTTTTTTACTTTTTCTCCTTCAAAACCTAGCGTTTTCGGCTTATTCGCAGGCGAGGTTATTGCCCGAAGAAACCTTAAGTTCCACCAAAGTTTACTACAGCGTGGCCGAAGCGTTGCCGGAAAAATCAAACGTTTATCGCCTGAATATCCGGCAGCAGAATTATTACAGTTTTACTCCTGATCTGTGCGAACTGGAAAACCTGCAATTCATCAACGCCATGAAAAACCACATGGCGGATGTGGCACCAGAAATTGGCCGGTTGCAAAACCTGCAGGAGATCAATTTCCGGGAAAATAAACTGCGCGCTTTTCCTAATTCTTTCTTCACATTAAGCAACCTGAAAACCCTGGATCTGAGCCGAAATCAGTTCACGGAATTAAGCGCCGGGTTTGGGAAATTGAAGAAACTGGAAGTACTGCTGTTGCACGAAAATCTGCTTCGGAATATTTCACCGGAAATAAGGAAAATGAAAAGCCTTTCTGCTCTGAATTTAAGCCACAACCAACTGGAAATGCTGCCCCCGCAAATGGCCAAACTTCCCAACCTCCGCGACCTGGTACTTACCCAAAATAACCTGCGCGATGTTCCGGAAGCCCTTTACAAACTGAAGCATTTGCAGAACCTGGCACTGAATTACAACCAGCTTTCGGAATTGCCGGAACAGTTAGGTAAAATGCAGGAATTGCGTAGTTTATCGCTGAGCTATAACCAGCTGAAAACGCTACCGGAAACGCTCGTAAAACTCGAAAACCTGGAGCTGCTGGACCTGGGTTACAACCAACTAACGGCGCTGCCGCAAAACCTGGAAAAGATGCAGCAATTACAGACGTTGATTTTGGTTGGTAATAATTTTCCGCAAGCGGAAAAGCTGCGTATAAAAGCTGCTTTACCAAAGGCTACGGTTCTGTTTTAGATTCTGGTTAAGTATTAACTGTTAAAAGCACGGCCGTTTATGGAATTCACCCAAAGAGTTTTCCTGAATCTGTCAGATTGCTAAAGGACAGTAAAGCAATATCCAAGTCATTGAAAAGGCTTTCCAACTTGATGGAAGGCCTTTTTTTGAGCGTATGGCGTGTTGTCGCGTTTTTTTTTTCATGGTCCCGGCTTTTTTCTGTGATCCTTTAATACTTCTTCATTTGGCGTTTAAAGTTTCATCCTTGAAAAGCTATTTCAAAAAGTTAAACGCATTATGTAAATACAAAAGCGCATACCAAACTATCAGGATTTGTAAGCTTGAAATTCTCATTGGAATGTCCTTTGGATATCTGGGTTACACAAAAAACAACGTAAGTGAAAGGGCAAGAAGTAAAACACGAAACATTCCACCAAAAACTATAACTACAATTAATTTATTTCTATAAGCACTATTTAAAGGAAAGTACGTAACCTGTATAGTTAATCTAGTTGATCAGCCAAGAGGTATAAATTACAACTTTAACGCTTTCTGATCAATGTGGTAAGCTGTTTTATGGCTGGTATAGCCCTATTGCGGGAATTACTTTATGTGGTGAATTTAATTGGAGCATGGCAGTTTCTTTACCCTTTTATCTGGGCTTTTAAAACCGGTAAAGCATGCTTTGGTTATTATCAATAAAATATAGCAATAAGAGCCTCCCCGGGCATTTTGGGGCCTTTGCCGAAATGATGAAGCAACGTTAATAAACCACGTTCAGATTAAAAAAAGCAGCTGGTTTTCCTTCAACTTATATTTATTGCCATGGAAATTTCGAAGATCAAAGCCTTTAATAACAGCCTGGACCCTTTAATTGATGAGCTGCTTCCTGAATTGGAAGAAATTTATAAAGATATTCACCGGAACCCGGAGTTATCGATGGAGGAATTCCGGACGGCTAAAATTGTTGCGGATTATTTAACCAAGTATAATTTCGAGGTTTCAATCGGAATTGGGGTAACGGGTGTGGTAGGCATTTTGAAAAATGGAGAAGGTCCTGTAGTAATGCTTCGGGCGGATATGGATGCGCTGCCCGTTAGCGAAGACACCGGCCTGCCTTACGCCAGCACGAAAGTAGCCCGGGATGCCGAAGGAATAGAAGTTGGCGTATCGCATGTATGCGGGCACGATCTGCATGTAACGTGGCTGATGGGGGCTGCCCGGTTATTTTCTGAACACAGAAACCAATGGCAAGGAACCCTGATGGCCATTTTTCAGCCGGGGGAGGAGATAGGACGGGGTGCCCAAAGTATGATAGATGATGGCCTGATGGAGCGCTTCCCGAAGCCGGGTATTATTCTGGGACAGCATGTAATGGTAGGAGAAGCCGGTACGGTTGGGTACCGGAGCGGCACCATTTTAGCCGCCGGCAACAGCCTGAAAGTAAAACTTTTTGGCCGGGGAGCCCATGGTTCCCAGCCCCATACTTCGGTTGACCCGGTGGTGCTGGCGGCAGCTACCACCATGCGTTTGCAAACCATTATTTCGCGGGAAGTAGCACCGATAGAAAATGCCGTACTCACCGTGGGTGCGCTGCAGGCCGGTACCAAAGAAAATATTATTCCCGAAGATGCCACGCTGAAATTAAACATCCGCACCTTTAATACAGGTGTGAAAGACCAGATTATTTCTGCTGTAAAACGGATATGCTGCGCAGAATGTGTGGCTTCCAATGCCCCGAGAGACCCGGAATTTACCGAACTCGACAGTTATCCGCTTACCGAGAATGATGCCAACGCAACGGCGAAAGTAGCCGACGCATTTGCAGCACAATTTGGTGATAAGTGCTTTGAAACACAGCCTGCTTCTGCCAGCGAAGATTTCAGTATATTTGGGCGGAATTGGAACGTGCCCTACGTTTTCTGGTTTGTTGGCGGCACAGACCCTTCTGTATTTCTGGAAGCAAAAAAGAAAAATCAGCTAAACGCAATACCCAGTAATCATTCGCCCAAATTTGCGCCGGTAATACACCCAACTTTAAAAACGGGATTACAAGCAATGCTGACGGCCGCAGCTACCTGGTTGCGTTAAATTTTTCGGATTAACTGAATGGATAAATTATATTCCCTCTATTATGTTCTTGAACTGGCAGGTACTTTTGCTTTTGCCATAAGTGGCGCAACTGCTGCAAGAAAACGCAAACTCGATATTTTTGGCATCTGCGCCATTGCCTTTGTTGTTGCCTGTGGCGGCGGTATTCTTCGTGATCTTTGCATCGGGGCGCTACCACCTGCCGGCTTAACGAACTGGCATTACCTGGTAGTGGCCCTTATTGCTACTGCTTTAACGGTAGGGTTCTTTTCTCTGGTACAACGACTCAACCATCCAGTGCTGTTTTTTGATGCCATTGGTTTATCCCTTTTCGCTGTAACCGGTGCTCAGAAATCGTTGGCCTATGGCTATAATGGCGAGGTGGCAGTTTTGCTGGGAATTACAACTGCTGTAGGTGGAGGCGTAATTCGGGATATTTTACTTACCCGGGTACCTATTATCCTGGAGAAAGAGATTTATGCTTTAGCCGCACTTTTAGGGGCTCTGATTGTAGTAATCGGAGATCATTTTAAATGGGGCTCAGGAGGTTGGGTTGCAATTGCTGCGTTAACTGTATGTTTTACTTTACGCATTTTAGCGTTGCGTTATCACTGGGACCTGCCAACTCCGGGAAAAAACGATACTGGCTCAGAAAAGCATAATTAGGAGTTCTTCGTTTTATTTAAAGTTTACACTATCTAAATAAAAACAACCAAATTGTTTCGCAAAAACTGCTGCTGAATAAGTAGAAAGATCGTGAAGAGGATGGAATTCTCTGTAAGGTTAGTTACATTAGAAAGGAAGATTATTAACCGTGGAATCGGTACTTTTTTTCTGCCTGATTAATTGCCTTTTAAAGGAAAAGCAAAGGGGAATAGCTAATATAAAAGTTAAAGATAAATAAAACTACACGATGAGTACAAGATCAAGCGATCAGCAAAAGAAGCAGCGTCAGAAAGAATTCAAAGAAAGAAAAGAGCATCAGAAGCTCCTGAACGCGATGGCAAAAAAAGCTAAACGGGGTTCATCCGGGAAAGATATTGAAACTGGCGGCCTGCCTGAAACAGGAGAATAAGGCTTGACCCTATTTTCTTTATGCAATATGCGGCTCTTTGCGCTGATGTAGAAATACTGTAAAATTAAGACCGCCATCCGTGGTACGCCGTGGACTTAGAAGCCAGTAAATGTTGCGTATAAAAAGACTAAATTAAGAACTCTTTTTATTTAACGTAAACCAAAAGAGTGAATTGTCGAACTTTATCCATCAGGATCTGATGAGTAAAAAAAAATTAAACAGTTTATTTCTGAAAACTACCCTTATAAAAACTAATTTCTAAACTCTTTTAATACACCGGAAACCTAAATGGCAGGCCGCCGAATCGATCATTTGCGGAATGCGGGCGGCTGGGCGGTAGCGGTAGCAATAATTGATAGCACATAAATAGGAGCCACCTTTCAATACTTTCCTGGGGATTTTAATGTTTGGCTGGCGCGGGTCGTAACTGTTCTCCATAAAGCCACCTCTCGGATTCTGCGGAATGCAGCAAGCTTTTTGCGGGTTTTCCGGGTGTTTATCGCGGTACCAATCTGAGGTCCATTCCCAAACGTTGCCTGTCATATCGAACAAGCCATAGCCATTAGCTGGAAAGGCCCCGGCTGGTGAAATTCCGTCATAACCATCGAGCATCAAGTTTTGCCATGGAAATTCGCCCTGCCAGTAATTGGCCATCATTATCCCGCCGGGAGCTACCTCGTCGCCCCAGGTAAATTCTTTTTCCTCCAAACCGCCACGTGCAGCAAATTCCCATTCGGCTTCCGTTGGCAATTCTTTTCCGGCCCATTTGGCGTAAGTTTCCACGTCTTCCCAGGCAACCTGCGTAACCGGATAATTATCTTTTCCTGCAATGTTGCTGCCGGGGCCATGGGGTTGTTTCCAGTTGGCGTAAGGAATATAATTCCACCAGTTGGCCATATAGCGCAGATCAACCCGTTGCTTTGCCTTTTGAAATACCATCGAACCTGGTACCAGCATTTCCGGTAATGCTCCCGGGTAAGCATCCGGATTTAATGGCCGCTCGGCATACGTTACATAATTTGTTGCCTCCACAAATCTTCGGAATTTGGCATTGGTAACCGGACTTACATCCATCCAGAAACCATCCACTTTTACGGTATGTACTGGTGCTTCGTCTTTATAGTGCTTTTCAGAACCCATCTTAAAAGTACCGCCCGGTATCCATTTCATGCCTTCCGGTTTACGTTGACTAACATTGGGGACTAACAGTTTTTTGCTTTCAGTAATTGAAGATGTTTCCATGTGATAAACATTTAAATAATCGAAGTCCAGTAACTAAGTTTTATACCATCTAATGATCTGATTGTTTAAGAAATCTAACAGGTAAATAAACTAGAATATGTTTCCAATTCCCTTAAAAATAAGCTAAATACCGGATTTTTGGTTAACAATTTTCCATAAACATCTCTTAATTAGAGGTTAAGATGGTGTTTATACTGGCTAACGGCGGTTTTTACTTAGTGAACGGTTCAAACGAAAAAGTCTTTAACCTGTTCTGTACATTAAAGAAACTCACCTAACCTTAAACAAAACCCCCGACCAAACCCAGATAGTTTTTAATTAGCCCTATAATTTATCCTTAAATCTTTAAACTATGTACCATTCAAATTCAAAAGAAAACGGTACGGCCAGATGGCTTATATTTTCGCTGATCCTCTTTGGAGTTTTAAGCATCAGCTGGAAAATACTATCGGCTCTGCCCGAAAAGCCCGAAACAACTATCCTGCTTTCCACAAAAAACCAAACTCCCAAAATTGACAAGCAGGCCGACCAGATCCTTAAGCAAATGAGCGATTACCTTACCAGCTTAGACCAGTTCTCTTATAATTCTAAGGGTAGTTTCGAAGAAGTACTCAAGGACAATAAGAAGCATCAAACGTCCTATAATTCTGAAGTTTACGTGGACCGGCCCAATAAATTACGAGTGAACGCTGCCAGCGGCGAAAAAGCTGCATCAGTGTATTATGATGGCAGTCAGTTTACTGTAATGGGGAAAAAAATAAATATGTATGCCCAGGCTAGCGCGCCCCCCACTTTAGATCAGGCCCTGGATGCCGCCCGCGATAAATTACAATTAGACCCACCAGGCGCCGATTTGATCTATACCAATCCTTATACCGGTTTATTGGAAGAAATTATAGAAGGCAAATTCAAAGGCGATGAAAAAATTAACGGCATTTCCTGTTACCGCTTAGCTTTCAAAAGCAAGGAAGTAGACTGGGATATCTGGATCGAAAAAGGTGATAAGCCGCTTCCCCGCAAGTACGAGATCATTAGTAAAAATATGCCCGAAAAGCCAGCGTTCCTTGTAGAATTTTCGGATTGGAATGTAAAGCCTACACTTAATAATGAAATGTTTGCTTTTGTTCCCCCTGCCGATTCTAGGAAAGTTGATTTTGTGCAGGCTAAAGAAATGAAAGACGCTAAAAAGAATTCGAAATGAAAAATCTATCTAGCCTTAACCTGAAAAAATGCGCGGCTTTTATAGTGGCATTTTTCCTATTCGTATTAGGTGCCGAAGAAATAATGGCGCAATATATCCACAACGATGAAATTAGGCGAGATGTGCGCGGTACTGCCCGCAGATCTGCCCGACGGGTAGAAAGGCGCCATGATATTATTGAAGGCGATGTGGGCTATGTGGCACCGGTCGCCGCTGCTGCCGCTGTTACTACGGCAGCAATTCTTTACTCTTTACCGCATGGCTGCATCGACCGCTCGGGCATTTATGATTGTAACGGTATCCGTTACCGGCCTCAATACCAGGGTGCCAACCTGGTTTACATTCAGGTGAATGATTGAAAAAGCGAAATATTCTGAATTTCCGAAAGAATAAAACGGTATGGAAAACCCGCCAAAAAATACTTCAGAACCTACAGCCGATGAAACTTCCGTCCGCCTTTCGCGGCAGCGGACAACCTTGTCGTTCCAGCGTACCCGGTTGTCTGCCGACCGGACGCTAATGAGTATCATCCGCACGGCTTTGGCTCTTATTGGGTTCGGTTTTACTATTTTCCAGGTTTTCCGCTCCATGAAAGATTTGGTGGAAATAGATCTTAAAAAAGATCCCAGTGAACTTGCCGGCAAGTTGGGATTATCGCTGGTTGGTTTGGGAATTGGTATGTTGATCCTGGGCATAGTATATCATATCGCTTTTATGAAACAGGTGCGGGCCGAACGCGAAAAAATGGAGCTTGAAAAATTAATTATTTCCGGCGATACCTTCCCGATCTCGATGACCTTGATCATTGCTGTTCTGCTATTCCTGTTAGGGATTTATGTCATCTTTAAAATGTTAATCAATTATTACTAAGCTTCTAAGAATGCGCTGGAGATAGTAGGAAAATAGACTGAAAAAGGTTGGAAGCCAATTAATGAGATCCAGTTCCTGAAGATTATGAAAATTGGGCTATTTATAAATGCTTTACCCTTCTGGGCCTTTTTTTTACTACTTGTAGTAATCTCTATGCTTGCGGCAGAAGCAGGAGCGATAGTGGCTAATAAAAGAGTTAAGAAAGGGGCCAAGGAACCGGATGCTCCAATTGATACAGCCGTAGGCGCTGTTTTGGGCTTGTTAGCTTTTATGTTAGGGTTTACTTTTTCCTTAACCGAAGAACGCTTTTCCGACCGGAAGGAATTGGTAATTCAGGAGGCAAATGCTATTAATACGTGTTACCTCCGCGCAAATCTGATACCGGAAAAGCAAAAAAATGCTATCCGGAAATACCTGAGGGAATATACCGGGATTCTTTTAATGGTGGATGGTAAAAAGGTTAGTGAGCAATCAATTGCAAGAATGAAGGAACTTCATAACCTGATGTGGCAGGAAGCATCTTCCCTGGTAAAAGAAGACCTCGATTCCGAGATCAGAACCTTTTTTCTGGGATCCTTGAACGATGTAATAAATGTTTACGAGGAACGAAAAACCATTAGCCTGGTTTTCCGCATTCCGGATATTATCTGGTCTTCGCTGCTGCTGCTTACAGTTTTAGGAATTTTCTTCATCGGCTACCAGACCGGAACTTACGGCATCCGCAGATTATGGGGTGTTCCTTTATTAGCCGCTTCTTTTGCTATGGTTATGGTCCTGATCGCGGAAATGGATACTACCGGTGAAGGTCGTTTTAAAATTAGCCAGGAACCCTTAAAAAATGTGCAGGAAACTATGCAAAAAGATGCACTCTAAAAAGCCTGGTAGATTTCTCTGTTAAACCAAAAGGCTATCCAAACCATCCGAAAAAGTTAAAACGCAATTTTATAAACAGCCTGTTATGAATGCCATAACCCTAATTATGCTGGTCCTGAAAATAAGCCTCTTTCTCACGGCTTTGGGTTACGGTTTAAAAACTCCTGCAGCAGATGCTTTTTACTTATTCCGGAACCCCGGGCTTTTGGTGCGTTCCGTGCTGGCCATGAACATTATTATGCCGGCAATTGCGCTTGTAATCGTCCTGAATTTCGATTTGCCGCATTTGGTAAAAGTAGCGCTGGTTGCCATTTCAGTTTCGCCTATAGCGCCCTTATTTCCTAAAAAACCATTGCAAGCTGGTGGCCGCGAAGGCTACGTGATCGGGCTGATGATCATAGCCTCCATTTTATGCCTGTTTCTTATACCGCTTACCTTAAAAATGTTAGGCGGCTTTTACGATAAACCGGTTAATACTTCTATAAAAGGGCTCGTCATTACTGCGCTGGTTTCAGTAATTGTGCCATTAATTTTAGGAGTTGTTCTGAGATATTTCGCCTCGGTTCTTTCCGGAAAAATTGCGCACCCGGTTGCCCGCATTGCGCAGATCTTACTTCTTGTTTCGGCATTGCCAATTTTGGTTAAAATGTTTCCGGCAATCATTCATTTAATTGGTAACGGAACGGTGTTGGCCATTGCTGCTTTTTCGGTTACAGGAATGCTGGCAGGCCATTTTCTGGGAGGACCGTACCAGGAAAACCGTTCGGTTTTAGCCTTGGCTTCCGCTTCCCGTCACCCGGCAATTGCCTTTTCCGTAGCCAGCGCTAATATGCCCGACCATAAACTGGTACCTGCCGCCATTCTACTTTATCTGCTCATTAATGCTATCGTTTCTATCCCTTACCTGAAGTGGCTGGCAAAAGCAAATCAGACCCTGAAGTAAAACCAGGCGATTAAAGAAAAACGCTATGCTTTTAGCCTGAAAAACTGCTATTACTTAACTCCGCTATTCACCCGCAATTATTACTCCTGAAAAAAATCAAAAATGAATGATCCTTAACCATTTAGTCAAGCTAATTCTATGAAAAAACCAAATCCAAAAAAGAACGGCAAAGCCGGCAACGGCAAGAAAAAACCAAATATCCTCGTGATATGGGGAGACGACATTGGCATCTCTAACCTGAGTTGCTACTCCCACGGCCTGATGGGTTACAAAACGCCCAATATAGACCGGATCGCTAAAGAAGGTATGATGTTTACGGATAGTTACGGCGAACAAAGTTGTACGGCCGGCCGTTCTTCTTTCATAACCGGGCAAAGCGTATTGCGCACTGGTCTTTCCAAAGTAGGAATGCCGGGTGCGCCAATTGGAATGAATGAGCAGATAGTTACCATTGCCGCACTCCTCAAAGAGCAGGGTTACGCCACTGGTCAGTTCGGTAAAAACCATCTTGGCGACCTCAACCACATGCTGCCCACAAATCACGGTTTCGACGAGTTCTTCGGCAATCTTTATCATCTGAATGCCGAAGAGGACCCGGAAAACGAAGACTATCCAAAGGATCAACGATTCAGGGATATGTTCCTGCCGCGCGGCGTAATCCATTCATGGGCCACCGATAAGGATGATACCACTGTTGAGCCACGCTGGGGCCGCGTGGGCAAACAGAAAATAAAAGATACCGGCCCGCTTACCCGGAAGCGGATGGAAACTATAGACGACGATTTTGCTGCCGCAGCCAAGGATTTTATTAAGCGCCAAGCAGACGATGATAAGCCGTTTTTCGTGTGGCTGAATACGAGCCACATGCACTTCATAACCCATCCCAAACCGGAGAGCAAAGGAAAGGCAGGCCAGTGGCAGTCGGGCTATCACGATACCATGGTTGATCATGACAAACTAGTAGGAGAGGTGCTTGACTATCTAGACAAGCTTGGCCTTGCTGAAGACACCTTCGTGATGTACTCGACCGATAACGGACCACATAGCAATACCTGGCCAGACGGCGGCACAACCCCTTTCCGGAGTGAGAAGAACACCAACTGGGAGGGTGCTTTTCGCATTCCACTTCTCATCCGTTGGCCGGGTAAGATCGAAGCAGGATCTGTTTCGAATGAGATTGTGCAGCACCACGATTGGCTTCCAACTTTCCTCGAAATGGCTGGTGCTCCCGACGTTGTAGAAAAACTCAAAAAAGGCTACCAGGCAATTGGTCGAACGTACAAAAATCACATCGATGGCGAGAGCCTGCTTCGCTATATTACCGGTAAGCAAGAAAAGAGCCCGCGCAACTTCTTCTTCTACATCAGCGACGACGGCGACATTCTTGCTTTCCGCTACGATAACTGGAAGTTCGTCTTTATGGAGCAGCGCAGCCAGGGCACTATGCAGGTGTGGGCGGAGCCCTTCACCCGCCTGCGGGTACCAAAGCTCTTTAACCTCCGCACCGACCCTTACGAGTTCGCCGACATCACGTCTAACAGCTATTGGGACTGGTACTCACATACCGCTTATCTCTTCTTTCTGGCGCAGGCAGCAGCAGGAATGTTTGCCGAAACCTTCAAAGAATTCCCGCCGATCCAAAAACCAAACACTTTTACCATAGACGATGCCATTGCCAAAATGGGAGAATCTGTTTCCGGAGATTAAAAATGTGATGGCGGAGTAGATCTCCGGTTCCGCCTTTTTTCTTTAAACCCAAATCAAAAACGGTATGCATTTATGCGAAAAAACTGCCTGAAGAATCTGGCTGGTTTCCTGTTGCTTTTTAGCTTGATAACCAGTTGCAAACAATCCGAAAAGGAAACGAAAAACGCTATGGAAAAAGCCCAAAAAACCGCCGATGCCTTGCCTTCCTGGAAAGATGGTGAAGCTAAAGAACGCATTCTGAACTTTGTAAAAAACGCTGCCGATTCTGCTTCCAAAAACTACATTCCACCAGCCGAACGCATTGCTGTTTTCGATAACGACGGTACGCTCTGGAATGAAGCGCCCATGCTTTTCCAGGTCAGTTTTATGTTCGATCGCATCAAAAGTCTGGCTGCGCAGAACCCCGATTGGAAAACGCAACAGCCTTATAAAGCTGTGCTGGAAAATGATCATGAGGCCATGAAAAAATTTACGCACCAGGATTTCGGGAAACTTATGGCGGCTTCGCATGCGGGTATTTCCCCGGAAGAATTTAAAGCGGCTGCTACCCAGTGGTTCGATACGGCGCAGCACCCGGTTTACAAGCGTCCTTACCTTAAATGCGTGTACCAACCCCAACTTGAGCTCCTGAATTATCTCCGCGAAAATGGTTTTAAAAACTTTATCGTTTCCGGCGGCGGGGTAGATTTTATGCGGGCTTTTGCGGAAAAAACTTATGGCATTCCGCCGGAACAAATTATTGGCAGCAGTGCCAAAACCACAATGGAAAGCAAAGATGGCAAACCGGCGCTAATGAAAACCCCCGAGCTCCAGAGCTTCGACGACCGGGCTGAAAAAGTATCAAACATAAACCTACACATCGGGCGGCGGCCGGTGCTGGCTTGCGGTAATTCAGATGGCGACTTAAACATGTTGCAATACACCGCCGCTGGTACCGGTCCGAATCTGGAGATCTACATTCACCACGACGATGCGGAACGCGAAATGGCCTACGAAAAACACCCGCTCATGGGCGAACTGAAAGAAGGTTTGGTAGAAGCCAAAGCTAAAAACTGGATCATAGTCAGTATGAAAAACGACTGGAAAAAGGTCTTTCCAGATTAATAAAATCGCAATGGTTTGGGAGCAAAAAAGTAAGACAACCAAAAGGGATTCAAAAATTAAAACTACATAAAAAATGGAACCAGAAAAAAACGAAACTACTCAATTGGGAGAGAAATATAATTTTAGTAACGGTTATCCGACTGATGCAACTGCTAAAAAGGCCTATGATGATTCCGATCTGATCCGTGCGATACAGGCTTATAAATTCTTTTACCCGACTGTATCTGGCGCGGCGATAATACGTGGCAACGAGCAGATAGGTGTTACCCCAAACAAAGTGTTCGGGATTCTTGACTGCGCGCCGGAGCAATTGGTATTCACCGCCAATTCCGATACGCCTTATGGCCCGCTTTTGCTTGATCTGAGCATAGGACCGATCGTTGTCGAGCTCGACCCCGGTCCGCTGATTGTCTGCTCCATGGACATCAACCAGCGCTGGGTTGCCGATATGGGAGTACCAGGGCCCGATGCGGGCAATGGTGGTAAACACCTGTTAATTGGCCCTGATTACAAAGGTGAAGTGCCTAAGGAAGGCTATTATGTGCACCGCGCCAGCAGTAACCGTCAGATTGTCGGAGCCCGTTCGTTGCCTGTGGAAGGCGATGTGGCAGGTGCAAAAGAACGGTTAAAAACAATTAAAGTTTATCCGCTTGAAACTACACCTGAATGGCAAGAACCGCAATGGCTGGACGTTACTGGAAAAACCCAGGATACTACACCGGTAGAGTGGGAAAACAATTTCAGGTTCTGGGAAATACTGTATGAAACCCTGCAACAGGAACCTTCCTTTCAAGGGTATCACAATGAATATGGTATGCTAGCCGCTCTGGGTATTGAGAAAGGCAAACCCTTTGAACCCAATACGCGCATGAAGGCCATTCTTGAAGAAGCTGCCCGCCTCGGTAATGCGCAAATGCGGGTGCTTTCGTTTGGGGACCGCCGGGCTGATCGTTTCCCCTGGAAAGACCGCCAATGGCAATGGGCAAGTCTTCGCTACGAAGACGGCGACTTCAATACGAACAACCTGCTCGACCTCGAAGCGCGCGAAAAGTGGTTCTACCAGGCCGTCGGAGCTTCGCCAGCCATGTTCCGGCGCGATGCCAAAGCGGGCTCACTTTACTGGCTCGGGCTGCGCAATAAAGATGGTGCTTATCTCGATGGCGGAAAAAGTTACAAGCTTACCGTGCCTTTGCCTGTGCCGGGTAAGCTATTCTGGTCGGTTACCGTCTACGATTCCGGCTCCCGCTCGCAGATCCAAACCAATCAGAAAAAAGCTGCGCTGCGCTCTCTTTTCGAACTGAAGAACCTCGAAGGCAATTCCGTCGACCTTTATTTTGGGCCGGAAGCCCCGGAAGGGCATGATAACCACTGGATCAGGACCATTCCGGAAAAAGGTTGGTTCGCTTATTTCCGCATCTACGGACCGGAAGAAGCGGCTTTCAATGGAAGCTGGAAACCGGGCGACTTTGAGTAAGTGAAATAAGCTTAATGATATTCCGGAACGTTAGGAATCTTAACAAAAAAAGTCAGCAATAACTAATTCTTCTTAACCCTAAAACCAACATTAAACGATGAACAACACCAATAAACCAACACCGGAAAATAACAGCTCCGGAAAAAATTTCCGGGGAACGATAAACCTCGATGTCCGGGATTCGAAAGCAGACTGGCCGGCATTCCTGGCAAAAAAAGCCCCGAAAGATGCCCCAAACGTGCTGGTTATTCTTTACGACGATACGGGCTGTGCAGCCTGGTCTCCTTACGGCGGCCGCATCAACATGCCGACCCTTGACCGGCTGGCGAAAAATGGCCTTACCTACAGCCAATGGCACACTACCGCAGTTTGTTCACCTACGCGTTCCTGTTTTCTGACTGGCCGCAATCATCACCAAAATGGTTTTGGCTCTATCTCAGAAAGCGCCATTGGTTTCCCGGGATATAACGGCCACATTCCGCCGGAAAATGGGACGATCGCCAGCGTGCTGCGCGATGCCGGCTGGAGCACTTTCTGGATTGGCAAAAACCACAATGTGCCCGTAGATGCGTTCGATATGGGTTCCTCCAAAAAGCGTTGGCCTCTTGGGCTGGGATATGACCGTTTTTATGGTTTTCTTGGTGGTGAGACAAATCAATGGTTTCCGGAACTAATCGAGGACAATCACTTTGTTGAGCAGCCGTACCAGCCCGAAGAAGGCTATCACTTTTCAAAAGACATTGCCGACAAAGCCATCGGTTTCATTCGGGATTCAAAACAGTCACAGCCCGAAAAACCGTGGTATATGTGGTATTGCCCTGGCGCGAACCATGCCCCGCACCACGCCCCCCAGGATTATATTGATAAGTACAAAGGCGTTTTTGACGATGGCTACGAAGCTTACCGCGAATGGGTGCTGGCAAAAATGATAGAACGCGGCATTTTACCGGAAGGAACAGAACTCACGCCTATAAATCCGCTGCCCGAAGGAATTCTTCCTGATGCGGATAGCGTACGGCCTTGGGAAACGCTATCGGAAGATGAGAAAAAACTCTTTTGCCGTATGGCGGAAGTTTACGCTGCATTCTCTGAATACACCGATGCTCAAATAGGAAGATTAGTAGATTATCTGGAGGAATCAGGCCAGCTGGATAATACGCTTATTCTTTATTGTGCTGACAATGGAGCCTCCGGCGAAGGAAGTCCCAACGGGTCCGTAAACGAAAACCGGTTCTTCAACGGCTATCCCGATGATATTAATCAGAATTTGGAAATGATCGATAAACTCGGAAGTCCGGACACTTATAACCATTACCCAACCGGGTGGGCAACAGCTTTTTCCACGCCTTACCGCATGTTCAAGCGCTATTCCTCTTACGCGGGCGGAACAGCCGATCCGTTAATTATTCATTGGCCGAAAGGGATTACAGCGAAAGGCGAAGTGCGCCACCAGTATCATCACTGCACCGATATTGTGCCAACCATCCTTGAATGTTGCGGCCTCAAAATGCCCGAAATGCTGGACGGGGTTAAGCAATCGCCGTTGGCTGGGGTGTCTATGCGCTATACGTTCGATAACGCAAATGCCCCGACAACTAAAGAAACCCAATACTACGAAATGCTGGGTACGCGCGGCATCTGGCACAAGGGCTGGAAGGCAGCAACTGAACACGCGCCGGTGCCTTCAGATCAGGGCCATTTCGATAAAGACCGCTGGCAACTTTTTCATACCGATGCAGATCGGTCCGAAGCCCATGATCTGGCCGATAAGGAGCCAGAAAAACTTCAGGAATTGGTTGATCTCTGGATGGCTGAAGCTCAGAAATACAATGTTCTGCCACTTAACGATCTGGGTGTAAAGGATTTTCACGAACTGGAATTCAAGGCTGAATTGCCCGAAAATGGCCGCTACATTTATTATCCCGGTACAACAGAGGTTCCCGAAGCTTCAGCTGCAAGAACGTTAGGTGTTTCGTTCAAAATTCTGGCGGAAGTGGAATTTACTGGCGATTCGCAGGGCGTGATATGTGCCCAAGGTTCGCGTTTCGGCGGCTATTCGCTTTTCGTGAAAGGCGGCAAGCTTACATGGGTTTATAATTTTCTCGGAATTCCGCCGGAGCAACGCCTTTCCTGCGAAGCACCTGCGCTCGGCAAACACATTGTTGGGGTGGAATTCATTAAAGAGTCGATGAGTGAAAAACTTGAAACTTTAGGGAAAATGAAGCTTTACGTGGACGATAAAGTGGTAGCTGAAGCCCCGTTCCGGACGCAAAGCGGCCGTTATGCGCTCTGCGGCGAAGGTTTGTGCATTGGTTACGATGGCGGGGATGCGGTGAGCAGGGAATATCAACCCCAATTCCCTTTTTCAGGAGGTAGAATAGTGAAAGTAGTTTTCGATATCGGCAACGATGCTTACCAGGACCTGGAACAGAAATTTGCGGCCAGGATCGCGCGCGATTGAAACAACAATTTGAAATGGGATAGCCGCAGAACTGGGATCTTATTTCCTGGCTTCAGTTTCAAAGAATCAGAACCTGTTCCGGAATGATTTAGCGTAGTTTTCAGGTAGAAAATGATACCGTTTTTAGCTGAAAAAGTAAGACAAAAACGATGGTTATAACCGCTAAATTACTATGAGACAGGTTCTGATTATTATATGAATAAATCTTTAAAACTATGAAAAGAATTACCTGGCTTTTATTCCTGTTTGCAGGTTTTTTCGCTTTGCAAAGTTTCGCTCAGGAAGTACCAGATAGTGCCTCTGTCCCGCCGCCTGAGCCGGATTTCTGGCACCAGGAAGGACTTACCGGCCACTGGGGCGGCGCCCGCACAAAGCTGGAAAAAAAAGGTGTGGAAACAGAATTCAAACTTTCCCAGTTTTACCAGGGTGTAGCTTCCGGTGGCCTGGAAAAAAGCAGCGAGTATAATGGCAAGTTCCAGACGATCTTCAAATTCGACCTGGGAAAACTGGCCGGCTGGAAATTCTGGCAGGTAGATTTTAGAACCGAAACGCGTTTCGGTGGGCCAATGCTGGGCGGGACCGGGGCTATTTCGCCAGTCAATACAGCGGTTATCATTCCGGGTGCAAAAGGTACGGTTTTCTCTATCACTTCCCTGAATGTTACCAAGGCTTTTCCTGTAGATCTGAAGGAAGGAAAACTGATCGCAATTTCTGCCGGACGCTACAACCTGCTTGATCTTTTGGTGGAGGATTTCTTTACCGGTGGTGGTACCGAAAAATTCTTCCACATTGCGCAAATTGGTCCGCTTACCGTGCTGCGGCAGGTTCCGCTTATAACCAACGGAGCCAGTTTTGCTTACCTGCGCAAAGGGGAGCCATTCCTAACGTTTACGGTGCTGGACCCGAACGACCATTCTACCGATGCCGGACTATCTGAATTATTTGCGGACGGCGTTTCAGCAGGCCCGGGCATTTACATCCCGGCAAAACATTTCGGTAAAACGGCCAAACATTCTTTCGGCACTTTTATTACTACCAAAAAATATACCCCTTTCGACGAAATCCGGCAGGTACTAATTCCTGGTCCGCCGATCCGTCAGATTGAAAAGAAGGGCGGCTCCTGGTCGGTTAACTATGCATTCCGGCAATATCTGGTAGAACGTGGGAAAAAAGAGGGATGGGGGTTGTTTGCGCAGGTTTCTTTAGCCGATAAAGCTACCAGCCCGATCGACCGGTTTGCTACCGTTGGGATTGGCGGCAATGGCTTGTTTAAAAACCGGCCGCACGACGAATTTGGTTTAGCCTATTCTTACACCAACCTGAGCGAAGACCTGAAAGACAATATAGAACTGATCAGGCACGGCGGGAAATTACTGGCTGAGCACCAGGCAGAATTGTTTTATAACCTACACTTAACTCCTTGGTTCAGACTAACCGGAGATCTACAATACATCCGGCCAACCAGGCCCATTGCCGAACCTGCCCTTGTTCCGGGAGGCCGGTTACAGATCAGGTTTTAAACTTATATCTGTGAAAAAAGACTGGAGTTTTATTCCGAAAACACTTTCGTTTTTCGCGGAAAAAATAAGCATTTCAATTCTTAAGAATTCTGCATCTAAAACATTAAACTATGAAGTTATCTATTCGGTTTTTCTGCCTGTTTTTTCTGGGCTTTATGCTTACTGCCGCTTTAAAAGCCCAAGCCCAGACGCCTGATTCAACCACAACCAAACCAGCCGGGGAAGCCCATCAGGACCTTGCAATACAACTTCAGAACCCGGTTGCCAGTCTGATAAGTGTACCTTTTCAGAGCAACCACGATTATGGTTTTGGCGATAACCGGGGCTATAAACATACGCTCAATTTTCAGCCGGTAATTCCTGTTTCTGCTGGCAAAAACTGGAATATGATCGTTCGGGTAATTCTGCCAATTATTGACCAGAATGACGTTATCGGCGACACAGAACAAGATGGGATTGGTGACATCATAAACAGCTATTTTTTCACCCCGAAAAAAATGGGAAAGCTGGGCATAATCTGGGGAGTAGGTCCGGCATTTTTAATCCCAACGGCTTCAGAAAAAGTACTGGGTGCAGAAAAATTCGGTTTGGGTCCTACCATAATTGTTTTGAAGCAAACCGGGCCTTACACTTTTGGGATCCTTTCGAACCAGATCTGGTCGGTGGCCGGGGCGAACGAACGGGCAGATGTAAGTTCCCTCTTTTTTCAGCCCTTTATTTCGCATACCAACAAAAGCGCATTTACGGTGAGTTTGTCCGGCGAAAATACCTACGATTGGAAAGCTGAACATTTGAACGGCGCCGTGATTCTTGGTATTTCGCAGTTGGTAAAATATCACAAACAACCCATCAGTTTTGGCGTGAACGGCAAAACATTCTTTGGCCCGGAAGGTGCGCCGGATTGGGGCTGGCGGTTTGTAGCAACCTTCCTTTTCCCTACGGGTGGAAAGAAAAAATAACGTTTAAAAACGCTACGATTTAGCCCTGAAAAAGTAAATGGAATGCTGCGGTGGAAAATTAAGTTGCTGGTAGTTTTTTGCTTCGGAATGCTACCGTTTTCCGGCTTAGCGCAGCAAACAACCAACTGGCAACTCTGGAACGATTACGAGGTGGATATACCCTGGAAGAAAAACCTTTTCGATACCGAATTCAGTTACCAGACTATCTTTTCCCAGGATGAAAAATGGCGCAGCCTCAATGCCACGCCTGCCTATGAGTTTGCCGTCAATAAGAACTTAGACCTGATCTCTGAATTAGGGCTTTCTTATACTAACCAATCCGATTCTACTGATACCTTTGAAGCGAGAACCATGGTAGGCACCCGCATTAATTTTACGCCTATAAAAAGAATTCAAACCCGTCTAAGGTTTCGATTCGAGCGTCGCCATATGTATAATTTCGGGGAAGAAAATTGGCAGGTTAGCCACCGGAGTAGATTACGGGGCGAGGTCATCATTCCTTTAAACCGACCGCATTATTCCGACAATAAAATGCTGTATACCATTACCGATTTTGAAATGTTTTTTGTCCACGATAAAGACGTGAAAGAACGCTTTGCCAACCGTACCCGCGCGCGTTTCGGAATAGGTTACCGCCACAATTATAATTTCCGGTTCGAAGCCATTTTTACCCGTCAGCGTTCACGCAACCACCTGGAAGATGGTTTTTTAACCAGCGATAATATAATCCGGTTAAGAATCAAGCATTATTTGAAGTAAATAAACTATGATTTAATAAAATTTAAATTAATACAATTTTGCTTCTTCCACTTCAAAGATCTTCCTTTTGGGCAAGATGTGTGTAATGAGGCTTATCTAACCCGAAGAACCAGCTCCGTTTTTAAGCTAATTAACTGTTTTCAGAAGGATTGAAAGAAAATAAAAACGGGATAAATCAGCGAATTTCTGATTTATCCCGTTTGGTAGTCCATAGGGGAATCGAACCCCTGTTACCAGAATGAAAATCTGGTGTCCTAACCCCTAGACGAATGGACCATTTCTGGGAAAACGAACGCCTTTGTTCGTTTTGGTGGTGCAAATATAGAAGGCTGTTTTTTTACTGCAAAACTTTTTCAGTAATTTTTTTTGAGGTTTATGTAACAACTTCATTTAGAGAAAGAAAAATATTATTGGGTTTTCACAAAACAGAACCGTAACTTCGCGGCGTCATTCATTCACAGACTTATATATAAGCTCTTATGTCAAAAATTAAAGTTGCTATTAACGGTTTTGGCCGCATTGGCCGTTTAACTTTTAAAGCGCTGCAACAGCGCGAAAACGTGGAAGTGGTTGCGATTAACGACCTTACTGATCCGAAAACGCTGGCTCACCTGTTAAAATACGACTCCGTACACGGCAGATTCCCTGGTGAAGTAAAAGCTGAAGAAGGCGGAATTAACGTAAACGGCAAAAGCATTAAAATCTACGCTGAACGCGAACCGAAAAACCTGCCTTGGGGTACTCTGGGTGTAGATGTAGTGTTAGAATCTACCGGCCGCTTCGTAGATGAAAAAGGCGCTGGTGGTCACCTGGAAGCTGGTGCCCGTAAAGTAGTTATTTCAGCTCCGGCTAAAGGCAATATTCCAACCGTAGTATTAGGCGTTAATGATAATACTATTACCGGCGAAGAAACTATCATGTCGAATGCCAGCTGCACGACCAACTGCTTAGCGCCAATGGCGAAAGTATTGGATGATATGTTCGGGATCGAGAAAGGTTATATCACCACTGTTCACGCGTATACTGCCGATCAGAATCTGCAGGATGCCCCGCATTCTGACCTGCGTCGTGCCCGTGCTGCTGCTTACTCAATCGTTCCAACTTCAACTGGTGCTGCCAAAGCAGTAGGTTTAGTATTGCCACACCTGAACGGTAAACTGGATGGCGTTGCGATGCGCGTGCCTATTCCGGATGGTTCTATGACCGACTTAACCGTAGTTCTGAAAAAAGAAGCTACCAAGGAGCAGATCAACGCGGCTATGAAAGCTGCAGCCGAAGGTCCGATGAAAGGCATTCTGGAATATACCGAAGATGAGATCGTTTCTATCGACATCGTTGGCAACACGCACTCTTGTATCTTCGACGCAGGCTTAACTTCTGCAAACGGTACCTTGGTGAAGGTTGTAGGCTGGTACGATAACGAAGCTGGTTACTCAAACCGTGCTGCTGACCTGATCGTTCGTATTGGCAAGTAATTGCTGCATTCTAAACGTTAGCGTTTTTAGCGTTAAAACTCTTAAAGCCCCGCTGCAAAGCGGGGCTTTTTTTTGATCATGATTTTCGAAGATTTTCAGGATAGTTTTTTAAAACTGAATTTTAGCATTTACAGAATTGACTTGGTTATATTGCTAAGATTAAGGAAGGGCTTTGATCAGCTAAGGTGCTCAGCTAAAGTTGAACACGATTTAAGAGATTAAAATGATGGACAGAATTTTCGTCTGAAACGTAGTTCGGCGAAGCCAATTGGGATTTATAGGACTCAGGGATTTAAGGATTTTTTTTCTGAATCAGAAATTACAGAAACGAAGTTCGGCGTAGCCAATTTGAGAATTTACAAAATCAACAAACCGAATTTACTGTAGGGGCAGTACCCTCCTTATATATTCCATTCACGCCTATCGCCAGCGCAGCGTACCTTGAAAATCACGTTATCCAGAAAACTAATCTAAAAAGAAGCTCACTACGAAGGGAAACTGACACCAGTTTCTGTGAGAGCGGCCTCCAAGACTTCCGGTGCCGAGGCACGAGGCAGCCCGCAAGGGCAGGAAGGGTTGCAGCCGCGAACGCAGAAACGAAGCCACCCGGCTTGAGGGAGAAAGTTTAATTAATAATTAAAAATTAAGAATTAAGTACAGAAGCAATCTATAAAAACGCTATCCTTTCAAGCATAAAAAGTCAATAGCAAACTTTATTCTACCCAAAATCGATCCTGCCTTACCTCGGGATGACGCATTAAAAACGCTATGCTTTCACACCAAAAAAGTCTCAAAAACCAAAATTCAACCGCCTTTATTAACCAAAAATAAATTACCGCCAAAAACCAACATCTCACCAAAAACTGATGGAAATCGCTTTGTTTATATGAAAATTGGCCTATATTTGCTTTTGGTCTGAAAAACCACTCATCATCATTCTTAAGAAGAAAAAATTACCCTTTCTATGAAAAAGATCTTAGTACCTACCGATTTCTCCGCTGAAGCGCACCGTGCTTTTGATATTGCCACAGAACTGGCACACCTTTCCGGCGCAGAGGTAAAATTACTTAATGTAATTGAAGTGAACGGCACGCCTAATTTTTCGGCTACCGGCGATACCATGGCTGGCGGCATCGATCAGGTGTATATGGTGAAATTGCTGGAAGTTACCCATGGCCAGATGCAACGCATGCTGGCTACCAACCGTTTTCCGGATGTGAAAATTACTCACGAAGTAGACGTAGACGATATCTTCCATAATATCCGTAAAACGGTTACAGACGAAAACATCGACCTGATCGTGATGGGAACGAAAGGTGCCGATGGTTTAAATGAAGTGCTCATCGGCTCGAATACTGAGAAAGTGGTGCGTCAGGCGCATTGTCCGGTACTAACCGTAAAATCAAACACCGAAGTTTTTAACGTACGCAACATCGTTTTCCCATCTAATTTCCGGGAAGAAAGCCCGTATGTGGTAGATGTGCTGCGCTATTTCCAGAACCTGTTCAACGCGCAGGTGCACATGGTTTACATCAATACCCCAACTACGTTTGGTACTTCCCGCGAAAGCAAAAACCGGATGCAGGATTTTGCCAATCGGTTTGGTTTGCAGAATTACACGCTTAACATTCACAACGATTCGGTAGAAGAAGACGGTATTCTGCATTTTGCCGAAGAAGTGAACGCCGACCTGATTATTATGGCTACGCATGGCCGCACCGGTTTCTCGCATTTGTTAAGCGGCAGCATCGCCGAAGACATGGTAAACCACTCCACGTTACCAATTCTTACCTGCCACATCAAGTAATTTGAAGATCTGGAGATTTGAAAATTTGAAGATGCTCTCCGCTTCATAGCAATAATATAAAAATCCTCAGTTGTGCAGTAAATCACAATTGAGGATTTTTTTATGGAGCAGTTTTAAAGGCAAAAAGGATAGCGTTTTAGGAAATCAATTAACAATTAGCAATCAGCAATCGACAATTCAACTCAAAAACGCGTAAATTCGTAATCTGTAACGCTGAAAGTAACCGAATGCAGGAATCCGACAAAATACTATTTATTCTGAACCCGAAATCAGGCCGGAAAAGTGCTGTCAGTGTTCCTGCGCTTATACCACAATATCTGGCGGAAAACCGCTATAAGATCGTTTTAACTGAATTTGCCGGCCACGCGACTGAATTGGCCCGGCAAGGCGCTAAAACCGGTTTCCGGGTGATAGCAGCGGTTGGCGGCGATGGCACCGTAAACGAAGTAGCGCGGGGTTTATTAGGTACGAAAGCGGCTTTAGCCATTATTCCCAAAGGCTCCGGCAACGGGCTGGCCCGGCATTTAAATATCAATATGCAGGTTTCACAAGCCCTGAAAGATCTTAGCACAAGTAAATTTTCCCGCATCGATTCCTGCACCATAAACGGTCACCCTTTTTTCTGCACGGCCGGCCTGGGTTTCGACGGTTACATCAGCGGGGTTTTTGCCAATAATGCGCGGCGCGGGTTGCGGAGTTACGTAGAACTGGTGCTCAAAGAATTCCTGAAATTCAAACCCGGAAAAGCCAGCATAAAATTAAACCAGGAAAACATCGATACGCCCTGTTTTGTGCTGACTTTCGCCAATGCTTCGCAGTATGGGAATAACGCCTACATTGCGCCCATGGCCGATATCCGCGATGGTTTGCTGGATGTTTGCCTGATCCGCGATTTGTCGTTTAGGAAAGCGGTGGCGGTAAGTTACGGTTTGCTCACCAAAACCATTGCCACTACCGGCCACGCCGATTTTTTTACCAGTCCTGAAATTTCCGTGAAAACCGAAAAGCCCATGCCTTACCACGCCGACGGCGAATACGTAGGCGAAGCCAGCGAATTTCACGTACAGATCAGACCTTTAAGTTTAGAAGTTTTAACGCCGCAATAAGTATGGCCAAGCAATCAAGAAAAGACCGTGAAGGCGTGGTTTATTCCACCAGTTCCGATTTTAATTACGAATACAGTTCCGAAAACGAAACCGAAACCCTGCCGCCCCAACAGCAAAACCTGAAAGTGCAGCTCGATAAAAAAGCGCGCGCCGGTAAAAAAGTAACGCTGGTTTCTGGCTTTGTTGGCAAAGAAGACGACCTGAATGCCTTAGGCAAGCTCCTGAAAAACAAATGCGGCGTGGGTGGTACCGTAAAAGACGGCGAAATTGTAATTCAGGGCGATTTCCGGGATAAAATATTGCAGATATTGGTGGATAATAAGTATAAGGCGAAGAAAGTAGGAGGGTAGTTTACTCCTTGGCAAACAATTTATTAATAGCTTTTAAAATTGATGCCCTATTTTTTGCACTTTTGATAAAATTTGGGAGTCTTTCAACCATTGTCGTGTGCGTTGTTGTCTGCCGCTCTCTTAATTTGGCTGAAACGTATTTCTTAATTTCTTGTAAATGTTCGCGGTTATATGCCCAGAAAATTTCCCCTTTTATTTCTGTTTGAAACCATAATGGTAAGTTAAAAATCGGATCACAGATTTCCGTACATTTGTAAAATAATTTATAACCCTCATTTCTGGGTTTGTAAGTTCTTGCTATCCCGCAAAATGGACAAGGAATAGTCAATTCTTCAGTTTTTTCTTTATTGTTAGGGATAGTAATCTCAATTAAGTTTCCGCAATTATCGCAGTTTCTTTTAATAATTGCATTGAATCTGATTAATTCGTCGGCTTTTTCAGAATGATTACAATTATTACAAACTAACTTATCCTCACTTGTATCATATAATTGATTTGTAGTCACAATTGCCAGCTTTTTGCATTTTGGACATACTACCAAAAATTTTTTCATGTAAGATCTTCTGACTGTTGCTGGTCCGGAATACCTGAGATTTTCTTTTTCCATTCTGGAATATATTTATTTAGTAGTTCTTGCCTACAAAAACCTTAACGCCTTCTCCAGATCTTCCGGTGTATCAATGCCTAAATTCTCAATCTCCGTAACCGCAGTTCTAATTTTATAACCGTTTTCGAGCCAGCGCAATTGTTCCAGGCTTTCGGCTTTTTCCAGCTTGCCCATGGGTAGTTGCGTGATCTGTTCCAGGATATCGGTGCGGTAGCCGTAAATGCCGATGTGCTTGTAAAAGGTGTGGTGCAAAAGCCAGTCGTGTGGCGGCACGTTACGCAAAAACGGTATGGTTTGGCGGCTGAAAAGTAAAGCCTGTCCGTGAATATCCGTTACCACTTTAGGCAGGTTCGGGTTGCTCAGTTCTTCCGTGGTATGGATTTTCTTGATGAGCGTAGCCAGTTGTACCGAATTATCCTGCAGCAGATCGGCCAGCAGGTTGATCTGTTCGGGCTGAATAAATGGCTCATCGCCCTGAATGTTGATCACGTACTGAAATTCTTCGTCGTTTTTGCGGTAGGCCTCAAAGCAACGGTCGGTGCCGCTTTCGTGGTTTTCGGAAGTCATAACCACGTTGCCGCCAAAACTTTGTACATGCTCAAAGATCCGCGCATCGTCGGTGGCAACTACCACTTTTTGGAGCCGGGCTTTTTGCGCCTGTTCGTATACGCGCCGGATCATGCTTTTGCCGCCAATTTCTACCAGTGGTTTGCCCGGAAAACGGGTGGAAGCGTAACGCGCCGGAATTATGCCTAGAATGCTCATGGAAATTTCTTTTCGTTTGCACAAACTTACCAAAATTCAGGCGGCTTTCCTTTCAGGATGAATTTCCTTTTTTAATGCCAAAATTACTTCCGTATTTCCATATTTAGCTCGCCATTTTCTGACCTTTAACCCTTAACTTTACTTCAGAATTTACCAATAATACTCGTGCTGCAACGCCATTTTTTTTACGCTTTCGAAGGCGCAGTCTGGAAGATTTGCCCGGATCAGGAAACGCAGCATATGGTGCTTGAGATCCGGCAGAAAGATACGTTGCAAACCACGTTTTCGGTAGTAGATACCAGAACCGGCAACCTGCTTTTAAACAACTATAAAAGCACCGAACGCTGGTGGACTGGATTGGAAAATGCCCTAGGCGGAAATATGCTGCTGCACGGCTACAGCCCGAACCGCGAAACCGGCAAACATCTGGGCATAACTGCTGTTTGGGAAGCCTCCGGCGAAACCAGGTGGCACAAACCAGACCTTACGTTTTTAGGCCTGCATACTGAAAAAGCGCTGCTGGCAGAAAATGCCTCTGGTCAGGTAAAAGAAATTGCGCTGGAATGCGGGGCGGAAAATGATTTTTTTCAGGAGCGGGCATACGCGAAAAGCCGGGTGCAGGCGTTTGAAGAAAAACGCAGCCGGGCCATGCAGTTTCCGGTTCCTTATTTGCCAACCGATGCGCATTATTCGCTTTTGCAGCGGTTCCTGGAACAGAAAACCGGCAGGCTGGCCGAAGCGCAGATCGAGTACCTGGAAACCGGCAACCATATTATGCTGAGTTTTTATGCCCGGAACCCTGGCGTTTTGGCAAACTATTTGGTAGTATGCTCGGCCGCCGGCGAAGTTTTGTTAGAAATTTGCCTCGAACCCGAAGTTGCCGGATTTGCCTTGGATACTTTTTTTATCTTTGCATCTAAACTGTTTTTTATTCAGGAGAAAACCGGCCTGGCCTGTTACCTGCTTTAAACATTGAGAACTTGCTTATGTACCGAATTATTTTTTGCCTGGGATTAAGTTTGCTTACCGTTTCTTCGCCGTTGCTTACCCAGGCCGCTGCCGGAAAAATGGTGCAGACCGATCCGAAATACATTACCCATAAAGTTGTGGCCGGCGAAACCCTTTACTCGCTTTCGCGCAAATACGGCATAAGCGTTTCCGAAATTTCAAAGTTAAACCCGGAAGTGAAAGCCGGTTTAAAAGTTGGCCAGACCCTGCGTTTTCCGGAAAACTCTGCCAGCGGTGCAACCCCGGTGGCTGCGCCCAAACCCACTACCCCGGCTCCCAAACCGGCAGCGCCTGCAGCCAAACCAATAGCAGAGAAACCAGTTGCCGAAACCCCGGCTAAACCTGCTCCGGTTGCAGAATTACCCGAAACTTCGGGCCGTAAAATTTATAAAGTCGGACCGAAAGAAACGCTTTATGCAGTGGCGGTAAAACACGGCGTAACCATGGCCGAAATTCGGAAATGGAATAACCTGAAAGAAGATAAACTTGCCGTTGGGCAACAACTGATCGTAAACGCCCCGGCAGCCACGGCCGTTACTAAACCAGCCGAAACGCCGAAAGTAACGGTGGTGAAAGAAGAAGTAAAAACGAAAGCGGATAAAGTAAAAACCGAAACTAAAACGGAAGCGACCGTAACGGTTATAGATGAAAAAGATGACGACAACGAAGCTGAAAATGCCAGCGTAGAAGCGGCCGGTAAAATTACAGAAACGGGTTTAGCTGAGGTAATTACTCAGGCAGGCGATAATAACAAATACCTGGCTTTGCATAAAACGGCTCCGATCGGTACTATTCTGCAGGTTAAAAATATCATGAACGGCCAGAATGTATATGTACGCGTGATCGGTAAATTACCGGAAACGGGAGCCAATGAAAGGGTGATCGTGCGCATTTCTAAAAAAGCCTACCAGCGTTTAGCCGCCATCGATAATCGTTTCCGGGTAGAAGTTTCGTATATGCCGTAATTTAATTAGAAATCCAAAATTAGAAATTATAGAGGAAGCGCTTTGTGGTAAACAGGGCGCTTCTTTTTTGTCGGTTTTTTCTTACAAAACCCTACCGTTTTTCCCATGAAAACTCTTCTTTCGCCGCAACTGCAAAACGTAAAAGCCCTGCTCGATAACCGTTATCTGAAGTTCGATGATCCGGCTTTTATTCCGAACGATCCCATCTGCATTCCGCACGGTTTTACCTTAAAGCAGGACGTTGAGATCAGTGGTTTTTTTGCTTCTATTTTAGCCTGGGGCCAACGCAAAACCATCATCAATAAATGCCGCGAACTCATGCAGCGTTTCGATAACCGGCCGCACGATTTTATTAAAAACCATCGGGAAAGTGACCTGAAAAACCTGTTAGGCTTTAAACACCGCACCTTTAACGATACCGATCTGCTGTACCTGGTTTATTTCCTGCAGCAGCATTATCAAAAAAATGAAAGCCTGGAAACCGCTTTCACCGGTCTAAATCCTGTAAAAAATCTAACGCAGCGCGAACGGCTTATCCATTTCTATAATTACGTTTTCAGTCTGGAAGAAGCCCCGCACCGCACCCGAAAACACATTTCTTCACCGGCTAAAAATTCGGCCTGTAAGCGCATAAACATGTACCTGCGCTGGATGGTGAGAAAAGACGAGAAAGGCGTAGATTTCGGCCTCTGGCAAACCATGAAACCCGCAGACCTCATCTGCCCCTGCGACGTGCACGTAGACCGCGTAGCCCGCAAATTAAACCTCATTCAACGCAAACAAACCGATTGGCAAACCGCCGAAGAACTCACCGTTGCTTTAAGATTATTCGATCCCGAAGATCCGGTAAAATACGATTTCGCTTTGTTTGGTTTAGGAATAGAAGAGAAGTTCTGAATCAGGATTTTCAGGATTTAAGGATTTTTCATTCAAGAAAAATTTTTCCAATTCTGATTTCACACATATTCCGCCAGCGCAGCGTATCCTGAAAATCACGATATCTGGGAAACAAAAATAAAAGAAAGCTCATTACGAAGAAGAATGGCACCAGTTTCTGCGTGCGCGGCCTCCTATTCATACGGTGCCTTCAGGCAGGCCGCAAGGCCAGTTTGAATAGGAGGCCGCAAACGCAGAAACGAAGCCGCCCGGCTTGAGGGAGAAAGCAAATTTGAAAGAAAAAAGTTAGAAGTTGAAAGCGAAAAGCCAGCTATAAAAACGGTATCCTTTCAGCCATAAAAACCAAAAACAAACTTTCTTATTGGCCTAAATATATCTCTCCTGACGTCGAAATAACGCAAAAACTGAAATGAACAAAAAAGCTAAACCGCAATCTTCACCACTACTTTCTTCACTTTCTCCAAGGTAGTCATTGGCGCGTGCGCATCAGAAGGAAAAAATACTGTAAAATAACCGGCTGGCACATCAAACCACGATTCAGCGGCATCGGAAAATAATCCGTAATCCTTTTCAGTGTCGAAGGGTGTATGAACCTGTTCGCAGTGTAGAAGCGGTTTCCAGCCCATGTGATCCGTACCAGCAATAATAAATTGAATGTCGATGTATTTGCGGTGCACTTCCAGTTTGGCTTCATTTTTAGCTACGCCGTTTGCATCAGAAACGAGGGCAAAAAGTTCATCGCCTTCCAGCTCATATTTACCGGGTTCTACGGTTTCAAAATTCTGCGTACGAAGATAAGTAAACGCCTTTTCGAAGTGTTTGTGCAAATGTTGGTAATGAGTGCTGTTGGCCAGAATATCAAGTATCATAAAACGCTAGGATTTTCAAGTTAAAAAGTCTGTAATAAGGGCGTAAATTAAACAAAAAGCGGGCAAACAAAACCAAACTAATTCCGATAAATGAATGTTGCAAAAAGGTTTTCAGGATAAAGAATATTGAAAGCCGTATTTTTACCAAAAATCTAAACAAAACAAATTTGCTATATCCTCAGAATTTTGAGCAGAAAATTGGTTTCCAGCAGGTCCGTGAGTTGCTGGAAAGTTACTGCCTGAGCCCGCTGGGCCTTTATTTTGTCCGCCGCATGGCCTTCCTGGATCGTTTCGATCTGGTGCAAAGGCTCCTGCAGCAAACCGACGAGTATTTCCGGTTGATGAACGCCGGCGCCGATTTTCCGGTGCAGTATTATTTCGATGTTAACCTGCATTTGCAGCGTGCCGCTATTCAGAATACCTTCCTGGAGCCGCAGGCCTTCTACGAAATTAAGATGTCGCTGAAAACCATCCGGGCTTCGCTTACTTTTTTTGCCGATCCGGAAGTAGAAACCCTGTACCCGAACCTGAAAGCCTTGGGCGCGAATGTGTTGGTGGAGCGAGCCTTGATTGCCGCCATTGAAAAGGTGGTAGATGATAACGGTCAGGTAAAAGACGATGCCACGCCGGAACTTGCCCGACTGAAACGTGATCTGATCGCGCAGCAGAGCATGCTCCGGAAACAGATTCAGGGCATTTTAAAACACGCCAAAAGCCAGGGTTGGGTTAACGCCGATGCCGAACCAACGATTCGCGGCGGACGTTTGGTAATTCCGGTTATTGCCGAACACAAACGCAAACTGAAAGGCTTGATTCACGACGAATCTACGACCGGGCAAACCGTTTACATTGAACCGGAGCCGGTTTTTGAGGTGAATAACGACATCAAAGACCTGGAAAATGCCTACCAGCGCGAGCTGATCCGCATCCTTACTTTGCTCACAGATTACCTGCGGCCGCATATTCCTGATCTGAAAAAAGCGTATCAGTATTTGGGTTTGCTCGATTTTATCCGGGCCAAAGCCGTGTTGGCGCGGGAGTTAAATGCTTCGTTACCCAGACTGCATAAACAGCCGCTTATAAAGTGGAAACAAGCACAGCATCCGCTTTTGTTTTTAAGCCATAAAGCGCAGGGCCGTGGAGTTGTTCCCCTGAACTTAGAACTGAATCACAGCCAGCGCATTTTGCTTATTTCCGGGCCGAATGCGGGCGGTAAATCGGTGGCGTTGAAAACGGCCGGGCTGGTGCAATTCATGCTGCAATGCGGTTTGCTTATTCCGGTTGGCGAAGGTTCGGAAGCCGGCATTTTCGACGATATTTTCCTGGACATCGGCGATGAGCAATCCATTGAAAACGACCTGAGTACCTATTCATCGCACCTGCAGAACATGAAGCAATTCGTGAATTTTGCGGGCAAGAAAAGCCTGGTGCTGATCGATGAATTCGGGACCGGAACGGAGCCCATTTTAGGCGGCGCCATTGCCGAAGCGGTGCTCGAAAAACTCAATCATCAGAAAGTTTACGGTGTAATTACCACGCACTATACCAACCTGAAAAATTTCGCGGAGAAAAATCAGGGAATTGTGAACGGTGCCATGCGCTACGATCACAAGCAACTGCAGCCGCTTTACCAGCTCGAAACCGGCAAACCGGGCAGTTCTTTTGCCATCGAAATTGCGCGCAAGATCGGTTTGCCAAAAGATATTGTGGAGAAAGCAACATCGTTGGTTGGGAAAGATAAAATCCGCTACGACCGGTTATTGGAGCAGCTCGAAACCGAGAAAAATGCGCTGGAAAAACACAACGCCGAACTCGAAAAGCAGCAGCGCAAACTCGACAAAGCGGTGAAAGAATATTCGGCTTTGAAAGACCACCTGGAAGAAAGCAAAACCGATATTATCCGCGAAGCGAAAGGCAAAGCAAAACTGCTTTTAAAGGAAACGAACCAGCAGATCGAGGCCACCATTTCGCAGATCAAAAACAGCCAGGCCGACAAGGAAAAAACCAAAGAAGCGCGGCAGCAACTGCAGGAATTTACCGAGAAAAAGGTAGCCCCGGAAGTTAAAAAAGTAAGCCGCCTGGCCGATAACCGTCCGCTGCAACCCGGCGATAAAGTGTCCCTCATCGGGCAGGATTCTTACGGCGAGCTGGTAGGTATAAAAGGCAAAACGGCGGAAGTTTTATTCGGCGGCATGAAAACCATTGTGAAGCTGGCCAACCTGGAACGCGCTGCGGCCGGAGCTGCTAAACTGAAACCGGAAAAGGAAACTACTTCCGGGTCGCGTTCCAACATGAATATGACCAGCCGCATGGCCGATTTCAGTCCGAACATAGATGTGCGCGGCGAGCGGGCAGAAGATGCCTTAACCAAAGTAATGGCCTTTACCGACGACGCGATCATGCTCGGCATTCCGGAGATCAAGATCATTCACGGCCGCGGAACGGGTATTTTAAAGCAAATGATCCGCGATTATCTGCGTTCGCAACGCGAAGTTGCCAGCGTGGCCGACGAGCACATTGAACGCGGCGGTGATGGCGTAACGGTTGTAGTTTTGAAGTAAAAAACAGTAGCGTTTTTTTCGGTCATCCCGACCTTGGGAGGGATCTGTCGCAGTTTGTAAACGTAGCCGGATTCCGCACGAAGGCCCGGAATGAAGCTTATCAGCAGGACGCAACAGCTTTAACAAAACGCTATCTTTTTCAATGTAAAAAGTCAATAAAAAAAGGCGGCCCGGAAAGTTCCGGGCCGCCTTTTTTATGGGTTAAAAGTACAGTAATTAATAGATCACCACTTTGCTTACCTGCGTACCTTTTTCGCTGCGTAATTGCAGGTTGTACATACCTTTTGGCAGGTTACTGGTTTCGATATTAATATCTTGCTCACCGTTTACTTTTTGGCTCGTTTCATATACCGTTTTGCCGGTTACATCGGTCAGCGTAATGTTCACCTGGCTGATGTTTTTATCCGTTACCGAAACCTGGAAACGACCGGCATTCGGGTTAGGATATACCTTCATGGTTTTCACTTCAGCTTTCAGATCTTTGGCTAAGCCCAGTAACATAAAATTATAAGCCTTTACGCCGGCATTCTGGCCGTTAAAACGCGCGGCAAATTCCTGGTAATACTGGTTGGCCAGTTCCCAGTTATGAATGATGAGCGTATTTTCGTCGTTCTCAGTATCGGCGCCGTTGCTCCAGTTATGCGAACCAACCAGCAATTGCGGGTCAGAATTCTTATCACCAACGTCGGCCACCATAAATTTGTGGTGCATGATGCCGAAGTTATTGTCGATCAGAATGCGGTTGCCCAGCGCGTTTTTCATGATGGCATATGGGGTATTAGACGCTGAAGAAGAAGTGTCGTTCATTAAGATCCCGCTCATAGGCTGCATGCCTGGGTTGGTTGTCATTCGGTTTTTTATGGCATTCGCAATGTCGGTGCGGGTTACCAGCATGGTAGCGATGTTCAGGTCATGGTCGGCACTGTTAATGGTTTCAATAATGCGCGCATTTACGTTATCTGAAGGGCTGAAATAAAGCTGCACCGGCACGCCGCCAATGTTTAAATGATGCGGGGTGTTATCCATTTTAGCCGCACCGAAAACGCCGCCGTTCAACGTGCCATTACCAAACATTTCGTTGAATTCCATGGTGTAAACTTTAGCTAAGCTCTGGTCCTGGATAATGATCACGGAATTCGGATCGGTTATAACCTGGTTATCGGTATAGTTGGTAGAGCCGGTCCAGACAATGGGTTTATTCGGGTTAGCTGAGTTGGCATCTATTACCACAAATTTGTTGTGCATAATGCCGCGGGTAGTTGTGCGTTTTACCAGCGGAATGGTGGGCGACAGCGTGTTTAAAGCCGTATTCGTATTGCCCGATTCTGAAATCACCCGAACCACTACGCCACGGGTTTTAGCATTGTTCAGAGCAGTAGTCAGGTTCGAAAGATTGGCATTATCGAAGCTGTACATGGTGAAATCTACGGTTTGCTGCGCGCGGTTAATGTAGGCGATCAGGGTATCGTCGATGGCACCTTGCAGGGTTTTTGCCGGGTTGTTTACCGGACCGTACGTATGATCTGCAGGGCGGTTGAAATAGGCCGTCATTTTACCCGTAGAATTCGAAGCCGTGATCATGGGAATAGTGCTGGAAACCGACGAACCCACTGCATTGGTGGCAGTTACCTGCACGTAATAAACGGTAGCCGGCTGTAAACCGCTCAGGGTAATGGTATGGTTGGTTGTGCTGGTCGTATTGGTCGCGTTCGAGCTTAAAGTAGTTGGCGAAGTACCGTAATCTACTTTAGAAGTACCGGCATTCTGCGTTTTAAATGTTACGGTAAAACCGGAAGTAGTTATATTGATCGGGCGGGGAGCTTCCATAAAGTTTGGCGTATTGCCCAGATCGAAGTCTGAATACAAGCGGGGCAATAACTGGTAACCGCCGCTACCGCTTGGGGCAAACTGGCTCATAATACCGGTCAAGCCGAACGCGGCAGTAGGAGCGGGCTTTCCAACAATTCCGGTAGGTCCGGTTGAATTGGTGCTGGTGCGCACCAAAGTATTCGCATTGTTGTTCAGGCGGTAATTGGTGTTTCCGGCGAAAGTAGAAACCTGCGCTCCCGCGGCCGAAGTTATGTTGGTATTTCCGGTAATGGTTACCAAACGGCCTTCATATATTTCAGCAAAGGCACTCAGGGCATTGGCTGCGGTAAAAACCACCGGAGCCGGAACCGGTTTGTTGCGCGCCAGAATATTTACCGAAGTTACCGGATCGATTTCCAGCAAGCCGTTGTAATCTTTTAACGTGCCGATAACTTCCACGCTGTCGCCCAGAACCACATTGCCCATCATGGTAGAAGAATAAGCGGCAATACCAGCCACATTATCCTGCAGATACCGGATCGGCCCGAGTTCAGCCCCGTTGGTAACAATGCCGCGCACCGTTACCGTACTGTTTACGGCCTGTGCACGCGCCGCCGCAATACTGGATTGTGCCAGCACGTCGGTACCAAAACCAAAGGAAGCGAACACGATCAGAGATAAAATTTTTTTCATAAAGAAAATTTTAGTGATGATTTGTTTTTCAGGTTAAAGGAAATCTATATATTTGACTTAACTTATCCGAAATCAGCGCTTTAATGAAACAAAGCCTGCAAAGTTAGGAAATTTTCTTTAGTTCTGGTTTCCTTCCGGGTTACGAAATTGTAAATCTTGTTTATTATAGTTTTTAGGGGAAAAAGAATACCGTTTTAGGTGTTGATTCATAAAAAAAACCTCACAGGTTTCTGAAACTGCGAGGTTTTAAAACGCTAGGGGTTTGTAGCCCAAAAACTGCTTAATGAATGTTCACTTCCGGGCTCAATTCGATCCCGAATTTTTCTTTTACCGAAGCAATAATATCGTGGGCTAGTGCTTTGATCTTGTTGCCTTCCGCACCGCCGTAATTTACCAGCACCAGCGCCTGGTTTTTGTGCACGCCGTAATTCTCGATCTGTTTACCTTTCCAGCCCAGTTGTTCGATGAGCCAGCCGGCCGGTACTTTAATTTTAGTTTCCGAAACCACGTAGCCGGGCATTTCCGGATACAGTTTTTTCAGGCTTTCGAACACCGATTTCTCTACTTCCGGATTTTTAAAGAAACTGCCCGCATTACCGATCACCGCCGGGTCCGGTAGCTTGCTTTTCCGGATGGCACAAACCGCTTCGCTGATGGCTTTCAGGTTCAGGTCGGTAATTTCCATGGCGGCCAGGGTTTTCTGAATATCGCCGTAAGAAGTATTGAATTCTGGTTTTTTGCGCAGCTTCAGCGTAACCGAAACAATGATGTATTTGCCTTTTCCGGCTTTTTTGAAATAGCTTTCGCGGTAGCCAAAATCACAAGCCTCTTTATTGAAGGTTTCCAGCGCACCGGTTTCTACGTTTACCGCTTCCAGGCTTTCGAACACATCTTTCAGCTCCACGCCGTAAGCACCGATATTCTGCAAAGGCGCGGCTCCCACCGTTCCCGGAATCAAAGATAAATTTTCTACGCCGGCCAAACCATGCTCGATGCAGAACAGCACCATTTCGTGCCACACTTCGCCGCTGCCTGCTTTCACAAAGGCATAATCTTCGTTGTCAGCAATTACCGAAATACCTTTGATGTTGTTTTTCAGCACCACACCATTAAAGTCCTGGGTAAACAAAACGTTGCTGCCGCCGCCTAAGATCAGTTTTTCGGCATTCTCAATTTCCGGTTTCCGGAGCAATTGCTGCAGTTCCGGTACGTTTTCGAAGGTAGCAAAATAGCGGGCTTTCACCTCGATGCCGAAAGTGTTGTATGGTTTCAGCGAAAAATTTTCCTGTAAAAGCATGAATTCAGATTTGGCGCAAAAATACGAAAACCAATCCGGTTTTCAGGCGAATTGGTTTTTCTGATTAATTTTAAATGCAGGGGCAGAGCTTTACCTGTCCGCACGCATATTGCGTCTAAATTCGCTCAAACGGAAAAATCCGGTTACCGGAGTTTCACCAATATAGCCTGCGCCGCCAAATAAGCCGTAGAAAAACAGCCCTGCAACAGGAATCCGCCGGTAGGCGCATCCCAGTCCAGCATTTCACCCACAACTGAAATATGCGGAAAAGCTTTCAACGTAAAATCCGGATTAACTTCTTCCAGCGAGATGCCACCCGCGGTAGAAATAGCTTCTTCAATTGGCCTGAGCGATGAAACCGGAATGGTAAGCTGCTTTATTTGCCGCACAAAATTTTCCGGAAACACATAATCTTCTTTGGAAGAGAACGCTTTGAGCAATGTCAGTTGCGCTTTGCTGAGTTTGAAAACCTGTTCGTAATTTTTGGTTTGAATTTGTTTGCCGCGTACTTTTTCGAGCAATTGCCCTACCGTATTCTGCGGCTTGAAATCGAGCGTTAAAAAAGCCTCTTTACCTGCCTGCAACAATTCCCGGATCTTCGGCACTAGCGGATAAATGACATTTCCTTCCAGACCATAATCGGTGATCAGCGCTTCGCCTTTTAAACTGAAATTCCCTGCCGAAACCTGCAGATTTTTCAGCGGCGCACCACCAAATTTATTACGAAAATCATCGGGCCAGTTCACGTTTATCCCGCAATTGGAACTTTGAAACGCTAGGGTTTTGATGCCTGAAAGTCTGAAAGCTTCCAGCCAGTTTCCGGTAGAGCCCGTAACCGGCCAGGAAGCGCCGCCCAAGGCAAAAAGGTAATGATCGGCTTCGGGAAAGCATTCAGATTCCTGAAATTTCAAGATGGGTTTTTGTTCAGCATTAAAGCCAACAAACTCGTGCTGAAAATGGAATTGCACGCCATTTTGCAAAAGCCGGTCTTTGATCTGCTGCAGCACAGTAATTGGCTTAATGCCTTTCTCCGGAAAAACCCGGCCGCTGGAACCTACAAAAGTGGGGATGCCTAAACCGGCCAGCCAGGTGCGCGTGTCCTGGGAATTGAATGCTTCTAAGGCTGGTTGCAGAAATTCCATCGGCGTGTATTTGCGGCAAAGATCTTCGCCTTCCGCGCTGTTGGTCAGGTTGAAACCGCCGTTGCCGGCCACTAAGAATTTCCGGCCTAAAGCTTTTCCTTTTTCGTAAATGTGCACTTCTCCATGTCGGCTCAGCATATCAGCAGCCATTAAGCCCGCCGCCCCGCCGCCTATTATGGCGATTTTCTTTTCAGGCATTATGTAATTTTATTTGCAATGGAAAAGCGTAAATCGATGGCATAGAAGATTATTAATGCGAAAAGCGGGCCTTTTACTGATGGGGCTAAACAGATGAATAGTTAGCGTTGTTTTTGTTCTTAGTGGTTGCGTTTTATGGGAGAATTTATTTATTCCTTAAAGAAATATCGAAATTGATTGCCAGGGTGCTGTTAACATCGTCGGGGTAAATGTTCAGAATGCGATGTTTGGCCTTGCCTTGCGAAGCCCAGGGATCGGCCGGTATGTGCGGATCGCCATTAAAGTAAATTTGCGAGATAAGTTCTCTGCCCGATTTATGCGTTACCCGAAAATGGATATGCGAAGGCCTGTAAAGGTCGCCGTTCAGGTATTTGCCCGGGATAATGGTTTTAAAAGCATATTCGCCCTGATTATTGGTTTTCCAGCCGGCCCGGTGGCGGAAAGCCTTGGAGTCGTTATCATATTCGCCTTGGGTATCGCAGTGCCAGATCTCAACTAGTGCGCCCTGCAAGGGGGTACGGCAGTCTGCTCCCAAAACCTTTCCTTTTATCATGAGCTGGTTGCCTGTCAGTCCTTCAAAAGTAAGGTCCGTACGCAAAGGTGCATTTGGCCGGTAGAAAGGACCTAAAATATCGTTGGTCGTTTCGCAATCACCTACATAGTTTCCATCCAGCTTTTTTACTACCGAACCGAATGTTGAAAATGACAAAGCCAGAAGCGAATAACTAAGTAAAAACTTTTTCCGGTCCATTTCAGAGAGTTACAGTTTTTTGCTGGATATTTTAAAAAAAAGCTGACTAACCGTTTCCAGCCAGGTAAGTAATAAAAACGATTAATAATTAAAGCGCTTCCAAAGGCAGTTCTATTGCAAGCTTAAGATAATCATTTACTTTTTTGCCGGCCAGGTAATACTCCATCAAAACTTCCGGTAACGCATCTGAGGTAATAAGTTCAGGTGTTAAGTTCGCGGAATAATAGAATTGTTTGTTGGCAATCAAAGGTTCCCGGGAAGCAATTTCCTGCAGTTCGGCCGAAATGCGTTTGTTTTTTTCGCCCTGAATAGTACCGAATTTAGCTTTAAAGGTGGGGTCTTTATAAACTGCAGAAAACGCTTCCGGATTTTCTGCAAGGTAGTTTCTGATAAGCGAAAGTGTAGCGTTTTCAATCATATACGCCCCGCCAAAGATCGAAATCCCTTCCGGCGATAACTGAAAATAAAAACCCGGATAGGATTTATCTTTTTTACCGAACTTCGAAATGTTGGCCGCTACGTAAACGTTGTAAGGCGTTTTATCTTTCGAAAAGCGAATGTCCTTATTGATCCGCATAATGGCCTCAGAAGGTTTGATCTGTACTTCCGGCTCATGCTTCTGGATCTGATCGATCATTACCTGCACCAGTTTTTCGAAAGGCTTTTTTACTTCTTTTTCGTAGGTTTTGCGGTTCTCGTTAAACCATGCGGTAGAATTGTTTTTTGAAAGCGCTTCGAAGAATTGCAGGAAAGCGGGCGTTAGGTAAGACATTGGCTCTTATTTTAAAGATGATCTGATTCGTAAAGGTATGGTTTTCAGCTGCAGTTTCTGAAAACCATACCTTTATACCAAATTGGCAATATGGCCGAATTTAGCTTTCCCAAAAACAAATTGCAAGTTTGTCTGCTAATAATCCGGCCGCTACTTTTCAATCAGTTTACCCGTTAGGCTTGCTGTTTTGCCAATAAAGCATCCAGGTTTTCCAGGGCCATGGTCAGGCCTTCTTTCATGCCCATGTTTATTACCGTTTCCAGGTCTTCCGGTTTCGCGTAGGTAGTAACCATCGTAACGGTAGTGGTATCGCCGGTTTCCCGGAATTCGTTTTTAAAGTTAGCGCTTGGCAGTTCCGGGTTAATAGTTCCTTCCGAATCTACGAAACTATCTACGGCCCAGATACTGCTTTCCGGGTTAATGGTTTTGTAATCCGTCCGGCCCCAATGCTCTTCGCCTTCCGGCCCCTGCATGGCATAAAGCCAGTAGCCGCCTTCCCGGAAATCCATGGTTTTGGTGCGGGCTTGCCACGGCTTGGGCGCCCACCACTGGTCCAGCAGTTCTGCCTGGGTAAAGGCGGCCCAGACATTGTGCAGCGGCGCGGCAAATTCGCGCTCAACTACCAGCTTGTTGTTTTCTTTGTCGACGGTGAAATTCATGAGGAGGCTACTTTTCATTTTGCTTTTTATTTAAGTTGAACAATACCTGGTCCAGCTGATCGAAACGGGTTTCCCAGAGCTTTTTGAACTGCTCCAGCCACTTATCGATCTCTTTCATTTTAGCTGCATGAAGGTGGTAATAAATTTCCCGCCCTACTTTCTCCTGTTTCACCAATTCGCATTCCACCAGCATGTTAATGTGCTTCGAAACCGCCTGACGGGTCGTGTCGAAATGCTCGGCCAGAGCATTGGGCGTCATGGCCTGCGTAGCGATCAAAGCTAAGATGGCTCTCCGGGTAGGGTCGGCAATGGCCTGAAATACATCACGTTTCATGGTATAGAATACTTGATATGCAACTATATGGTTGCGAATATACGTGCAACTTTTTGGTTGCACAAAATTATTTTAGGAAAATAGGTTTAATTTAACTTTTATGAGAAATGTTATGTAATTGTTAGATTGATTTTATGAAATAGATAAAAAGGATTTTAAATTGGCCAAGTATTAAGTGCTAATTCAGCTAAATCTTCCTGTCTTTTAGTAATAGCTTCAATATTCCAAGTTGCATACTCAGCAATTTCTTTAGTTAATTCGAAAGAAGATTCATTGAACAAATCTTTCTTCACCTCAAAAGGAGAATTACCCACATCAGCATTAATTTTTGAACTCATTATAGCTAAATTCCCAATTCTATTTAAAAATGCTCTATGAGTTTCTGGATCAATTTCCCATGAATCATTTAATGTTTTAGGCATTACATGTTCCAAGTTGACAGCTGAAGTATCTGCATTCGGAATAAATTCTGGATGTTCTTCACCTTTTTTCGTTTTTTCTAAAGCCATTAAATAGTACCTAGATAAATAATGTTTTGAAACCGAAGCATTTTTAAACGCTTCTTTAAATTGAGTGTCGCTAGGAATAACTCTATTGAGTTTTTCTTTCAATTCATCATTATTTTTTATTTCTCCTGAACTTACTTCTTTAGCTCTTTCACTAAATTGAATTTCTAGAGCACCACCTCCTAAACCTCCATAAATCAAAAATCTTACAGAAACAGAAACCAAGAATTTTAATGATTTTTCAACTTCTCTAGCATTAAATTTTGAAAAGATAGACAAAAGTAATGGTCTCATTTGTGTCATTCTAAACAGGTTTAATGTAGCCATGTGGTTTTTTGCCGCAAAAGAATAATCATCCCAAAAACTACTATTAGTGTCTATAAGGGCAACATAAGTCCTTGCAGCTTCCACTAATTGCGTTGAAAAATCAATTGCCCTCTGCTTTGAGGTGATTTTTTCTTTAATTTTATTATAAAGATCCCTTTCTCTTGTAAGGCCATAATTAGATGACCAAAATTGCCTTAAAAATGTAACAACTAATTCTTCATTTTCTGTATTCTCCAAGAGTGTATACATTTTGGTCCAATTTTCTTGAACTTCATTAAGCCGGTTATCAGCTTGCCCCAATAGATAGTTTTTTAACAAATCTGAAATAGCAAGTTCTAAACCTCGGTCGTTTAGAGTTTCAAAAATTGTAAAAGCATTTGCATGGTCAGGTACTTTAACAAGTATAACTTTTATATGCTCATCAATAAAGTCACATAGATCGAGTAATGTTTCTGAAGGATTAGTTGTAGTAGATATAAAGGATTGAACTTTTCCCTTAGCAATACTGAATGCCCGTTTAATTTTATCATGGGAAGCTCTAGTAGGCTGTATAGGATTAGGAGGGTTAAGGATTATTAGGTTGTAAAAAAAGTTATTATCATTGATATTCAATTTTAAATTAGGAATAACTTCTTGGGATCTTCTGTCTCTACTTGAAAGGTATTGATTCTGTATGTCTTCAGCCCGATCTTTATCATCTGTAGAGAAAAAATAATCTCTTATTGCAGCTAATAAAATTGTAATGGTAGCTAATCGCTGTTGACCATCAACAACTTCATCCCTTTCTTGACCTGAGGAAATAACAATTGAGCCTATAAAATATTCATCTTCAGAATTTCTAATAGACGTCAATAAATCATCGTACAAGTCATTAACATGAGAATCTTCCCAAGCGTACGATCTTTGGTTTAATGGAACTGCAAGTTTATTATCGGAAATTGTATGACCGATGCCATCTAGATCAATAGTAAGTTTACTTATTTCTCGTGCCAAAATAGTTTTTCCTTTTTAAGTTTATTTATTTAACAAGTAATAACTTATAATTTATTATTACCTACCCCCGCTGCTTATACCCACTCCAACCATAATACAGCAAATACAAATAGCAAAGCGCCGGCACCAGGTAAGCAAACTGAATGTGCGATGCATCGGAGATCAAACCCATCAGCGGCGGAATTAACGCGCCACCCACAATCGCCATGATCAGGTAAGAAGAGCCTTGTTTGGTGTAAATGCCCAGGCCTTTAATAGCCAGCGGGAAAATGATCGGCCACATTACGGAGTTACAAACGCCTACCAGCACCATCAGCCACAAAGCCGTTTCGCCGGTTAAGGCTACCGAGGCTATTACCAGCAGCATGGCTACCGCACAAACAATGCGTAGGGCTTTGGCGTCGTTGATTTTGGTCAGCCACGGAATCCCGATGAACCTTCCGATCATGGAACCGCCCCAGTAGCAGGCCACGAATTTCGAACCGATCTGCTCCGTGAAACCGCCCAGGCTGGAAGACTGCCCCAGCGAGAAAAGCCAGCTGCTGAAACTGCTCAGGTCGGTAATGTGCAGGTCCTGGCCGTAGCGGATAATGAACGAACCCACGCCCACTTCCGCGCCCACGTACACAAAGATCGCCCCGATGCCCAGCACCAGATGGCGGAATTGCAGCGCGCTGGTTTTGTCCGAAGCGGCTTCTACGGGCGTATGTTCATCCTGCAAACTTTCGATGTTCGGCATTTTGGTTGCCTTGGCAATAAAGGCCAGCACCAGCAGCACCGCCCCGATAATGGCATAAGGCAAAATCACCAATCCGGCTTCGGCATTCAGGAAATTCTCTTTTTGCGCCGCCGGCATGTTGGCCAGTTGTTCGGCCGTATAATCTACCCCGCTCAAAAGCAGCATCCCGCCAATGATCGGGCTCAGCGTACCAGCCAGGGAATTGAAAGCGCCCATCAAACTCAATCGGCTGGCTGCTTTATGCGCCGGTCCCAGCACCGAAACGTACGGATTAGCCGCCACCTGCAACAAGGTCACGCCGGAAGCCAAAACCGCCAAAGCCAGTAAAAAGAAAGGGTACTGCCGCGTCATGGCTGCCGGTAAAAACAGGAACGCCCCCATGGCACAGATCCCCAAACCCAGCACAATACCGTTTTTATACCCGATCCGGTTCAGGATATTACCCGCCGGAATCGACATCAGGAAATAAGCCCCGAAAAACGCAAACTGTACCAGGCTCGACTGAAAATCGGTCAGTTCGCAGGCCCGTTTCAGGTGCGGGATCAGGATGTCGTTCATGTTCGTAACGAAACCGAACGTAAAGAAAAGCGCGATCACGATCATCAGCGGCCCGGTATAATTCCGGATAACCGCCTGGTTTGCCGTGGCTTGATTGGAAGTGGAAACAGGTGCTGCCATAAAAGGAAAAACGGTATGAGTTTAGCCTTTAAAAGTAATGAAAATGTCTGAATTTGGATTCGTCAGATTTCGGGATTTAAGGATTGTTTTGGTAGCGTTGGGTTTTTCTTGCTAAAAGCATAGCGTTTTACCCCACCTAAATCCTCCCTAAGCCAAGAGTGATTTTTCTGCACGGGTTTTTAAAGGGAAATTGATTGCGTTTTTAAAGTCCCCTTTGGAGGGGGTAGGGGGAGGAGTTTTTCTTCACATTTACTTACTGCTGTTGAGAGATTTCAGCCTTCGAAAGTCAACCACCCCCAAACCTCTCCTTGAAAAGGAGGGGAGTTTTTTCGTCGGCTAAAGCAGACGGCAATGAAACTGTCTGAACACGATTTTCAGGATTTTAGTGATTTACACGATTTCTGAATTTCAGAAAGGAAAACGCTATGCTTTTAAGCCCAAAAAGTCAAAAAGAAGCAGGAACCAAAAGCTCCCCGTCTTAGCAAGGAGGGCTGGACGTGGTTGGTTTCAAAGTGAGAAATTTTAAACTAAGCTACAAATAGCTACTAAACCCTGAATCACCCTTTCAAAATCAATCCTGTATTTCCTTTAAATCCCAAAAATCGTGTTCAGACAACAAGTCCCATAATCCCATAATCTGACGAATCCCAATTCAGACAAGTAATTCTGCCAAATTTTCGCAACTTTACAATCCCAAAAAACCAACCCGCTTATGAAACCTGCCGCTTCCAAAACTTTTCAAATGACCGCCACCACCCAATTCGGGCTAGAAGAAATTCTGGCAGAAGAACTTTACCAGTTAGGCGCTAAAAATATTGAAGTAGGCAGCCGCGCGGTGCGTTTTATGGGCGACAACAAACTGATGTACGAAGCCAATTTGTGGTGCCGTACGGCGGTTCGAATTCTAAAACCCTTCGCCAATTTCCCGGCCCGCGACGAAAAAGATTTATACAAACAGGTTCAGAAAATTGACTGGAGCGAATACCTGGACGTGGACAGCACCTTTGCCATCAGTTCGGTGGTAAACCAAAGCACGTTTGAGCATTCGCTGTTCGTTTCGCAGCTTACCAAAGACGCCATTGCCGACCAGTTCCGCGATAAATTCGGCAAACGCCCTTCCGTAGACCTCGATGCCCCGGACGTACGCATTAACCTGCACATGCTCGAAAACCGGGTGAACCTGTCGTTGGATGCCTCCGGCGATTCGCTGCACAAACGCGGTTACCGCCTGCAAACCAACGTGGCGCCGCTAAACGAAATTCTGGCGGCCGGCCTGATCCTGCTGACCGGTTGGGATAAAAAAACGCCTTTATACGACCCGATGTGCGGTTCCGGCACCATCCTGACCGAGGCCGCGATGATCGCGCACAACGTAGCGCCCGGTTTGTACCGCCGCGATTTCGGTTTCACACACTGGAAAGATTTCGACGAAGAACTTTTCAAGCAGGTAATTAAAGACGCCCGTGCCCAGGAAGACCCGGACAACGACGTGTTAATTGCCGGCTCCGACATCGACCGCGATTACGTGGAAGCCGCCCGCAAAAACATTTCCAGCGCCGAGCTCGACGATTACGTTCGGGTAAGGGTGGCTGACTTTAAAGAAACCCAGAAGCCCGCCGAAAAAGGCATCCTGATCGTGAACCCGCCCTACAACGAACGCCTGGTAAACGAAAACATCAACAACCTCTACAAAATGATCGGCGACACGCTCAAAACCAATTATCAGGATTGGGACGCCTACGTGTTCACCGGAAACCTGGAAGCCGCCAAAAACATCGGCCTCAAAACCTCCCGCCGCATCCCGCTTTTCAACGGTTCTATCGATAGCCGTTTACTGAAATATGAGTTGTATAGAGGAAGTAAGAAGGAGAAAGGGGAGCGGTAAGAAAAGAGAGTCCATTAAAATTATTAAGTATATTTTATGGCTAAACCATTAGAAAAAATATCGAAAGAATATCCAAATCGTGGTCCACTTAGTCAATTCCGATTTGAAAAATCAATATCATTTAATTGCCTTAGATGTGGTGAAGCTAAGACTTCTAAACTAATTACGATTTATAGTAATGATTGGGAAAAGAAACTTTGTAATGGTTGCTATGGAAATCTGCTTTCAATTTATGATATAAAGGGAGGGCAGTTAAGATTAGATGAAAAAGCTGAACAGTTATTAGGGCTATTAGAGAAATATGTTGATTCAAATAAAGTTAGAGAAAAAGTAAAAAAGCTTAATATTGCTAATAATAAATCAAGTTTTTTAACCCCTTCTTCTTTAAGGTTTTATGCTACTTCTGAATGCGTTGCTGAAACTTTAACGAAAGATCCAAATTTAGATTGGTCTCCAGCTATTATTGGCTTGTGTAAAGCTTTTGAATTAGAATTAGTTGAATTATTCATTAATCCATTAAAGGAGCATTGTAAAGCTGTAAAATTTAGCGACCAAGATTTAAGAGATAAGGACTTTGGTAAAATTGCAGCTTATTGTTCAGGTAAACCAATGAAATCACCAGAACTTGGTGTAGTAAATCATTTTATTCAAACGGCTGTAAATAGCAACGATCGATTCGAGAATAGTAGTTTCCTTCAAGAGGGCTTAAAGGTTTTTATAAATAAATTTCCAAACCACGGATGGTTGATTAATAAAAATGGATTAAATGCCGGTATAGATAATTTGACAAAAAATTACCGAAATAAAGCCGCACATACTGATGAGCTTAGTAAGCACGAGTATGAAAGTTGTAAAGATTTGGTATTTGGTGAAAATGGAATAATGTGGAATTTGATTTTAAGTTTAAAAATGTATTAGTATATGGCAACTTTTGGTAAAAGCGTTAGAATTTATCTTAAAGATGGGACTGTAACCGGAATTAAATTTGGTGAAGTTGTTAACCAAACTATACAATCAATTTCGTGCCCACGACTTAGAACGAGTGAACTTTCTAGTTATTCTGAAGCTAAAAGGCCCGGCGTTTATTTCTTATTTGGGCAAGACGCTGAAACTAATGAGCCAAAAGTTTATATAGGCGAAGCAGAAAATGTTTTTGATAGGCTTCAATCACATATTGCAAATAAAGAATTTTGGAATGAGGTTATTCTTTTCGTTAGCAAAGATGAAAACCTTACAAAATCTCACGTAAAATATTTAGAGAGCCGTTTAATTCAAATAGCTTTAACGACTAAAAGATATAAGGTAGACAATTATAATCAATCACAACTTTCTTCATTACCAGCTGCAGATAGGGATGCAATGGAAGAGTTTTTGACTTATATCAAATTACTGATTGGGGTACTCGGTCATAAACTGCTTGAAGAAATTACCTTAATTCCTGCCAAAAAGGAAGAACCTTTTCTTATGGTTGAAGCAGGTAGTGAAAGTGTGAGTTCACCAAAAATGTCTCTTTCTAATTTAGAGTTATTTTTAACAGTTTCTAATTTGAAAGCTAAAGCTTTACAGACAGAGGAAGGAATAGTCGTATTAGAAGGATCTGAGGCTGCAAAAGAGATTAAAGGTAGTTTATCAAATGGATATAAGGAACAACGTGAAAAATTAATCAATAATGGTGATTTAAAGTTGGTTGGTGATAAATATATATTTCAAAAAAATATTCTATTTGACACAGCATCTCCTGCTGCATCAGCAGTGGTTGGCTATAGTATTAGCGGCCCACTAAATTGGAAAGATAGCTCGGGCAAACCTTTAAAAGAAATTGAAAAGTTGAAATTAACTAGTGTTGAATAGGTTCGTGGTTTAAAAAATATATCTTTTTTAATTGTTTTGCAGGAAAACCAGTTACAAAATGCTATACTTTTCTGCCAAAAAGGTCAATCAAAAAGTCAGAATGCCCTCCACAAACAATCTCCACATCACCCTCCACCAAAATTACCCAAACCGCCCCACCATCATCTTCCTGCACGATTCCTTAGGCTGCATCCAGCTCTGGCGAAACTTCCCGGAGAAGCTCGGTAACCAGACGAGGTAAAAAACGCTATCCTTTTCAACAAAAAAAGTCAGTTCCCAACCCAGTTCAAAACCTCCGGATAACCTTTTGTAACTAATCAGGTTTTAGAAATAAAGCCATCCGTTAACAAAAGAAGCTATGCCTGCCAGATTAGTAATGCTGATCGTTTTGCTTTTGGTGACGGGCAAGGCATGGTCGCAAATCTCGCAAGCTGATTTCAATTATCCGCCACCCGAAAACCCGGCCAAGCTAAAGAAACTAAGGCTTTGGGCTTCCCACTATTTTGTTCATCAGTTTAAATCCGGCGGCAGCGTTCCCCTTGTTTACCGCAATGGCAAACCATCAGGCTTGTTCGCCGAGGCCTGCGATTTTTGCGAAGCTTCCTTACAGGGTACCGCGCATATCACCGATGCCGACGGCAACATCCATGTCATGAAATATGCCAGTTCCGGCCGCCGCACGTTTGTCGACTGCCGGAACTGCGAAAAATTTTCCGATAGCAACCAGGCCACGGTTAAGAATTGGGGAAAGTCCCTTTGGATAAAATCGACAGGCTTTAGCGGCGCTTTAAGAAGGTATAAATTAATTCCCTTCCGGTCCATTGCCGTAGACCGGAAAGTAATTCCTTACGGAACCGTAATTTTTATTCCGGAGGCCAAAGGGCAGGAAATCGAATTACCGGACGGCACTAAAATAACCCACGACGGCTATTTCTTCGCCGCCGACAACGGCGGATTAGTGAATAACAATCACATCGATGTGTTTACCGGAATTTCTACTGCCAACCCGTTTCCCGAGCTTATAAAATCGAGCGACAACCATACCTTTGAAGCCTTTGTGGTTACCGAGAAAGCAATCGTAAACTCTCTTAAAGAAGCGCACAAAAAATAAAGTTGGTTTATTTAAAAAAGGCGTTCCGAACTGTAAAATTCTACTCAAAAAATACCACGAAGAAGCAATGCAAGCTGCAAAACGCTATGCTTTTTTCTTGTAAAAGTCAGGTGAAAACTGAATCCCAAAAAGCTTTTCTACAGGTCATCGATTATATCCCCAAGGTCGCTAACGCCCAGCGTGAACCAGATAATTACGAAGCCTAAAATAACTTTAAACACCATCGGAACCGGACGGCCAAAGATCTTCATGCTTAAGGCATCGGCGGGCGGAAAGTAAAGCGCAGAAAGCAGCAGGAAAACAATGCCCGGAACGGGGTGCACCAGCAGCAAATTCGAAACGCCAATGGTAAAAACCACCAGCCCGATAAGCCAGCTGAACAACGGCGACAGATCTATATCTCTCATGGCTACGCTGCTTAACTACCCGCAAAAGGCGACCCGAAAATGCCTACCGCCAGTTCCGCCCAGATCAGGAAAAGCGCCGCCAGAATAGATAAAATCAGGATGAACCGGTTCACCGGGTTTTGGATCTTCCGGAACGCCAATTCGCATAAAAGCCCCGTGCCGGTCAGTAAAATGCCCATTATTATAAAATCCCCGGGGCTCCAGTCTACTTCATCGGTAAACTGCATGGCAATTAAGGGAATGCTCAGGATCAGGGCTACCGTAATTAAAATGGCAGAAATTCTTTTGTTTAGCATGATCATCGTAAATAGTTTTTAAAATGGTTGACTGAATGAATTGTTAAGTTTCTTATTAACCTCCTTGTATATATAGCAAGGCCAGAGATTTTCCAATTGCCTGGTCGTTTTGCTTCAGGCTACCGCCCAGGCCCAAAAAAGCATTAGCAGTGCCAGAAGGCCGCCAAGCAGCACGATCCGGTTGGTTTTATTTTTTACCTTCCTGAAGACAAGCTCGCACAGGAAAACTGTAATGGTTAACACACTCCCCGCCACGAGATAATCGAGTGCGGTCCAGGGAAAGCCGGCCATAACCGGGATCAATAAAATGCCGGCTACCAGCAGCAGGTTGCCGGGAAGTCTAAAGTTATGCGTTATCATAATTATTGGTTAAAAGTTTGGTTTTGAGATTTATATTTTCCGGATCAGGCAGGTTTAATTCCACCAGGTGCCGGCTAAGCCAAAAACAGTACCCAGCCACAGAATAATGATGTAACCTACAGTGCTCAGGAAATAAGCCAGGGCCGTTATCCAGCCGCCCTGATTTCGCAGAAAACCAAGAAAGTAAAATAACGCACCTCCCGCTGCACCGGCAATCGGGACCACGATCAACGGCCGGATCATCCAGTATTTTTCCCATTCCGGTTTGGGTTGCTGGGTAAACCAGCCGCCAGAGATCAGGAAAAACAAAATAAGGAGCAATGCAATTCCAGCCCCAATACTTAGGCAGTTACCCAGGGAAGCGCCATGTTGGGGAGTCGTTACGTTTTTTTGCTGTGACATGCTTGTTTTAAGTTAAGTGTAGAATACTTTTGCTTGTGTTTAAAGTACTTTGAAATACAAAGTAAAGGTCTAAAAAAATATTAATTGTCTTTACGGTTGCTTAAAATCAGTTGTTCCAGAGCATCCAGATGGTTTTTAAAAGCTTCCCGACCTAAGTCGGTGGCATGGTAAGTAGTATTTGGTTTTCGGCCTACAAACTGCTTCTCTACGCGTAAATATTCAGCTTCTTCTAGCGCTCGTAAGTGACTGGCCAGATTGCCGTCGGTTAATTGCAGCGTATCTTTCAGTGTATTGAAATCAACCCGTTCGTCCACCATCAGCACCGACATAATGCCGAGCCGCGCCCTGCTTTCGAAGGCTTTATTTATATTTTCGAGGTAACTTTTCACGGGTTTGTTAGCGTTCGTACTTAAAATACACCAGCATGCCATACACAATGTGCAGCACCCCAAACCCCACCGTCCAGGCTAATAAACCATAACCCACAAAAAAGCTCGCCAGTAATCCCAATACAATCTCGAAAATACCAAGATAGCGGATGTCGCTCAGGGTATACTTGCTGGCATTTAAGAGCGCACAACCATAAAAAATAAGCATCACCGGCGCCACTAAAAACAGCAGGTTGTGGTAGAACAATACTGCACAAAACAGGCCGCCCGCCGCCAACGGTATAAACAAGTTCACCAGCATGCGTTCCGTTTTGCTATCCCACACCCGATGATTGGATTTGCGCGCGTTGCGGACCGTAAAAAAAGAAGCCGAACAAAACGCCAGAATAAACACCAATGCCGCCACCAAAAGCATAAAGAAGATCGCATCGCTGCTCAGATTACGACCTAAGCTTTCGCTATAGTTTATTTCATGCTTCACCAGATACCATTTCACTGCTGTTGCTCCCAGAAGCGCCGAAACGCCGGCCGCCACGCCCGAAAGTCCGCTCAGGGAAATAAACCGGGATGAACGATCCATGATGTTGCGGATCTCATGCAGGGTTGCTAACTGGTCTTGCTGCTGGTTCATATAAAAGTACTTTGCATTTCAAAGTTAATAAGCATTTACGTAAAGGCAAGGGTTTTAGGTTATTTTATTTTAGGTTTCTGAATAAAATTCAAGAATTACCATTTTTTGGAGAACAGGACAATCTTAAACGATATGCTTTTGAACTGAAAAAGTCGAATGGTTAAGACAGTATTCTAAATCCTGAATTTCAATTTTTACAACTTTAAGAGTAAAGTAGATTTCCTAAGCGGTTAACTTAATATTCTGATTTCACGCCTATCGCCAGCGCAGCGTACCTTGAAAATCACGTTATCCGGAAAACTAAACTAAAAAGAAGTTAGCTACGAAGGGAAACGGACACCAGTTTCTGTGAGAGCGGCCTCCAAGACTTCCGGTGCCACAGGCAGCCCGCAAGGGCAGGAAGGGTTGCAGCCGCGAACGCAGAAACGAAGCCACCCGGCTTGAGGGAGAAAGCTACCTATGAAAGTTAAAAGTTATGAATTAAGTGTTAAAGGTTGCTATGAAAACGCTATGCTTAAAAACCTGAAAACTAAATAGCCGGCATTCAATTAACTTGATGAGATCTCTCCTGACGTCGAGATGACGCGGAAAACGGAATCATTTCTAAGTACTAAACTCATTAAACTGGCTTTATAAGTTTCCTCTAGAGCTACGCTCACAAGCTTCATGCTTCTTCCCTCACACACTCACTCTGTCACTCACTTGTGCGCGGAATGACCAAAACTCAATTCAAATACTTCACCTGCACAAAGCAATCCGAACTTCTTCCCTTATCATCCGCACAGGAAATCTTGAGCTGCCCGGGTTCCGGTAAAAAGAACACCTTTTCGTGCACCCCGGCTTCTTTGTAGAATTTATCATTCACGTACCAGTACACTTTTTTTACTTCCTTATCGGCCTGTGCGCTGAGCATTAATTGCTGGTTTTCTTCCCGCTCCACCAAATATTCCGTGCCGTCAGCCGGCGATGCAATGAACGGTGCATTCTCCGCAAAAACCCTTGAACAGGCCGGGTTATGAGTTGGAAGTTTCTGGTACGGAATTCCTTCCCGTTCGTAAAAAGCCACCAGTTCGCGGGGTTCGTTCGGGTAGAATTTTTTGATGTAACCGTTCGGCGGCAGGCAATCGCGACAGTAGGAAAATTGCTCATCTGCGGAAACGAACATTCTTCTTAAATGGCTGCATTTCGGGGTTTGGGTGATGCCCGGCAGGAAATAATCCAGTTGCTCGTTCTGGCAGAATTCTTCCGACTGCAAACCGCTTTCGGTGCAAACCGACCGGAAAGCCAGGGCAGGCGGCGGCGTGTACCAGTCGTTGGAAGAATTGTATTCTAGGGCGTTGAACAGGTCGAAGAGAAGTGGCGTGCCGATGTCGGTGCCGGTTAAAGCCGGAACGCCCACGCCGTTGAAATTGCCTACCCAAACGCCGATGGTGTAATGCTTGTTGTAGCCGATGCTCCAGGCGTCGCGGCGACCATAGGAAGTACCGGTTTTCCAGGCGATCTTCGGTAAATGCATACTGCTGGCATAGGTATTCGGCAGGTCCGGACGAGTAAGCTGGGCCAGAATTTCGGTAGTTAAATAAGCTGCCGATGGCGAAAAAAGTGGAATAGTTTGCAGCACGGAATCGGTCTGAAGCCACTGCAGCGGCGCGTATTTTCCTTCGTTGGCAAAGGTCGCAAACAAGTTTCCCAGCTCTTCCAGCTTCACTCCGCAACCACCTAGAACCGAAGACAATCCCAATTTCCGTTCGTCTTTCTTCACCTGCTCAAAACCAGCCTGCTTCAGCTGTTGCACAAAAATATTCACGCCCATTTGCTCCAGGATCTTCACCGCCGGCACGTTTAGCGAATAGGCCAATGCTTTTTCTACCGTAATGTTGCCGTTGAATTTCTTGTCGAAGTTTTCGGGTTGGTAGCCGCCAAAATCGGTTGGCACGTCGGTCAGCGTCATCTTCGGCGTGATTAGTCCGCGGTCGAAAGCCAGCGCATACAGGAACGGTTTCAGCGTACTTCCCGGCGACCGCACTGCCCGGATGCCATCTACCTGCCCGTAATTTTCCCGGTCTTCAAAATCAGCCGAACCCACGTAAGAAACCACTTTCCGGGTGCGGTTATCGATCACCAGCACAGCGGCATTTGTAATGCCCAGGCTGTGAAGCCGCTGCACGTAGTTGTTGGTGAGCACTTCGGTTTTAGTTTGCTTTTGCCGGTCTAAATTGGTGCGGATAATAGGCTGCTGCGGAAACTGCCGGAGCAAACGGTAGGCAAAATGCGGCGCAAACTTAGGCGCGGCGTGGCGCTTCGCAATTAACGGTTCCTGCAAAGCATCTTCAATTTCCTTTTCCGGGAACAAACCTTCCTGCCGGAAATACTCCAGCCAGCGGTTTCGTTCCTTTAAAATGGCATTATTGTTCTTGCCTAAAACCAGCGAAGTTGGGCGGTTGGGGATGATGGCGAGCGTAACGGTCTGGGCCAAGCTGAGGTAGTTAGGCGGTTGCTGAAAATAAAGCAGTGCCGCCGATTTTACCCCTTCAATGTTGCTGCCATACGGCGCCAGATTTAGGTAAAACTGCAGGATCTCGGCTTTGCTGAAATACCATTCCAGCTGCAACGCCCGGAAAAGTTCGACCAGTTTGTTGCCGTATGTCCGTTCCTTGGGCTCCAGCAAGCGCGCCACCTGCATCGTGATGGTGCTGGCCCCACTGGTTTTCCGCCCCCGCACTATATTGTTGAAAAACGCTCTGCAAATGGCCGCCGGATTTACGCCCGGGTGCCGGTAAAAATATTTGTCTTCCTTATAAACAATGGCCTTTTGCAAGGTCGGGGTAATTTCATCCAATTCCGTTTTCATCCGCCACTTCTGATTATGGTTCAGGAACGCGTGCAGTACCGTGCCATCTGCGGCCGTAACCAGCGGTGAATAATTGAGGTTGACTTTTAAAGGGAAAAGGAAGTTGAGTAAAAACGCTAGGGTTATGAGCCCAAAAACCGGTGCTAAAAACCAACGGACAACGGCGCGGAGGTAGCGGTTGCGGAGGATGGTTTTGAAGGTTGGTTTCCTGCTGAAATTCATAGCTTAAAACTGAAAGCAAATTATTGCATTGCTTCTCTTTAGAATAGTGAGGCATGACTGCTTTATAAAAGTACGAAAAGCCTTAAATGTATTCGTAATGCACTTTAAATAACCAATTTTAATAGTATTCACTGTTTAAATGAGATTAAATTGCTAAAATAATTAGTAATTATATAGATTTTTTGCATATTTGTGGCGTAAGACCTTTTTAAAGCCACTACAACTATGGAAAATGATATAATAATTTTAGCAAAACTGATAAGAGCCGGCTTCGAAGTGGTCGAAGCTACAAATTTAGAAATTGATATACCCTTTTATTCAACTCCAATTTCGGCCGGTTTTCCTTCGCCTGCTGAAGATTATTTGGAAGATAAAATCAATCTGCAAGAACTTTTAATTGCGCATCCTTCGGCCACTTACTTCCTGAAGGTTCGCGGTGATTCCATGCGAGATGCTAACCTGCACGAAGGTGATTTGTTAGTAGTAGATCGTTCATTAAAGCCACGCCTTAACCAAGTTATAATTGGCTTGCTGGATAATGAATTTACGGTAAAGCGACTGGTGAAAAATCAAAATCAGTATTACCTGCACCCTGAAAATCCGGCTTATCCGCCTATTCTCTTGCCCGAAGAAAGTTCCCGTTTTCAGGCTTGGGGCGTAGTAACCTGGTGCATCCATAAAGTCCAATAATATGACCAGTTTATTTGCTTTAGTAGATTGCAATAATTTCTACGCCAGCTGCGAACGTGTTTTTCAGCCGAAACTGAATGGCATACCGGTAGTAGTGCTCAGTAATAATGACGGCTGTATCATTGCCAGTTCTAACGAAGCCAAGGTAATATTGGGAGGGAGCAAAATCGGGCAGGCTGCGTACGAAGTAAAGGAATTGCTGGAGCAGCATAATGTACAAGCTTTCAGTAGTAATTATATTCTGTATGGCGATATGAGCAACCGCGTAATGAGCATTTTATCTACGTTTTCGCCGAACATAGAGGTATATTCCATCGATGAAGCGTTTCTGGATCTAGGGAATTTTTACAATGTCGATCTTCAGAAGTATAGCCGCCAAATAAAAGACACAGTTTTACAATATACCAGCATCCCGATTTCGGTAGGCGTAGCACCAACGAAAACGTTGGCAAAATTAGCAAACCGCTTGTCCAAAAAATCGGATAAGGCTGACGGCGTATTGGTTTTAACTGATCCAAACCACATTGAAGCAGCCCTTAAAAGAACATCTATTGGCAGTATATGGGGAATCGGACGACGCTATGCGAAGAAGCTTTCGGTTTACGGTATGGAAACGGCTTGGGACTTGTGTCAGGCACCGGATTCTTTTATTAAAAAGCATTTAACGGTGGTCGGTTTCCGGACGATGAAGGAATTGCGCGGCGAACCTTGCCTGGACTTGGAAATGACGTACGACCCGAAAAAGCACATCTGCACGTCCCGGTCTTTCGGCTACAAATTAACGGCTCTGCCCGATATTCAGGAAGCAACCGCCAATTATGCTGCCCGCTGCGCCGCCAAACTTCGGAAGCAAAAATCCTGCGCTGCCTGCGTAACAGTTTTTGTAATGCGAAAGCGCTTTCCGCAACCCGATTATCTGTATTTCAGCCAGACCGTAGCGCTACCGGTAGCCACCAACAGTACTCCGGAATTACTGAAATATGTGCGCAAAGCCGTTGAACAATTATACGTGCCGGGCTATAAGTATAAAAAAAGCGGCGTGATCGTGTCCGGTTTGTGCCCCGATAGCCAGGTGCAGGGAAGTTTGCTGGATACCGTTGACCGGGAAAAACACGCCAAAGCAATGCAGGCATTAGACAAAGTAAACCAGCGTTATGGAAAAGATATGGTGTTGAGTGCTGCGCAGGGATTTGTACGGCCCTGGAAAATGAAAAGCGAAATGCTGTCGCCGTGCTATACTACGCGGTTAAGCGATTTATTAGAGGTCTGGTGAGTTTTTTTGAAAAATGATAGCGTTTTAAAAACAAATTATCACGATCGACCCCTTTGGAGGGTGCTAGGGGGAGGACAGGTTATTATGACAAACTATTTTCCCCTTCAAAAATCCAAAATTCCAAAGTCCGCCATACATTCTCAATATCCTGCATCACCTCCCGATCCGAAAAACGCAATGTAGTAAAACCTAAAGCTTGCAATTGCGCATCCCGTTTCACATCTTCCTCCATTTTAAAATTATGAGAATACCCATCCACCTCAACTATCAACATTAATTCTTTACAAAGAAAATCAGCAATGTAATTCCCAACCGGCCGCTGCCTTCTGAAACCATAGCCAAGCATTCTTTTACCGGATAATATTTCACACCATAACCTGATTTCCGCCTTAGTAGAATCGTTGCGCATATTCCGGGCCAATGGCTTCAGGTTTTTGTTGTAGAAATTATTTTCCAGCTCAGGCATAAAATTTAGCAGAAAGTTTGTTCAATGCGGTCCCCCTCCAAAGGGGGACTTGATCGGATAAATTGAGAGAAAAAATCTTAATTGTATTAGAACCTAAACTTTCTTAACAAGAATCTTATCTGCTGGTACTAACCCATTAGGAGATTCATCTATTAAAGTCTCAAATATATAATACGGATCTGGTATACTTTTTTTGTATAAATCTCTATACTCCAAAACAATATCATCAAAGTTATTTGGGTGTAGCAAAATCTTATGTTCGTTTGAAAGATTATTGTCTAGTACATAATCCCGCAAAGTTTTATTAGATATTGTTCCTATGTATTTTGGCTCCTCCTTCATAGTTTTTAATTAATTTGAACGTTATTATCATTTTTATTCAATAGTTAAACTCCCTATTTAACCACCACAACCCCACTTCCCCAATAAGAATGATACTCCGCATTATACATCGCATCTGCGCTAACCGGACCCATTTTATACTGCCCTTTGCTAACCGCTCTAACTAAATAATAGAAGTTTTTCGGGCTGCTGGTGGCGGTGGTGAAGAGGTTGATCCGGTCGTCGCGAATGTCGAAATAATCGGGGGTGGCGGCGTCTTTTACCCAGGCCATTTCGGGTACGGCGCCAATGCGCGGGTTCTCAATTTCGAAGCCGGCTGGCAGGATGTCGGTGATTGCTACGTTCTCTACGGAGGTGCTGAAATCGGAGGCTTGGAGGGTGAGTTTTACCACGATCAGGTCGTTCAGATTAAAGGTGTTGCCGGTAATTTCGCGGCCGTTACGGTCGTAGAAATGCTTGCGCACTTTCAGGTAATTGTCTTCCTCTTTGTAAGCGCCCGTCGGACTGATGCCTTCCTGCTCCCAGAAATAGTACAAACTACCGCTGCCGCTTGTTTTGATCGTCAGGTTTTGGTTCGTGAGGTTCTGCGTGAGCACCAGTTCGTCGGCTTTAAAGCTGCCGATCTGTTTGCCGTTGGCCGTTACCGTGGCGGTAATATTCTGGTTTGCGTTGGCTTTGGAAAGCTTGCCTAGGGCCAGCAACGCAAAGGCGCGTTCCTGGGTGTTGAGCCAGCGTTCCGACTTCAGTTGCTGCGATAAATGCCGCGCCATTTCCCCGATGGCCGGGTGGTTTGGTTGGGCGGTGAGCAGGGCGTTCAGGGCCAGAGCTTCGTCGCGGATGGCGGAGTAAAAGCTGCCCCAGAGTTCGCGTTTCGAGTTTTCGCCGGAAAAGCTTTTCGGAAGAAGAGCCAGGAAATTGCGGTTGTTGCCGTACATCGCGAAGGCACTGGCCAGCAGATATTTGCTGTCGATGGCGAGCAAACCGGGGTTGGCTTTGTAATAATTCATCGCCGTTACGTCGTATTTATTTACCACCGCCAGCACGTAAAGCGAATAGAAAATTTCCTTTTTGGCGATGGTTTTGGTGTGTTCTTTTCCCTTTTCATCATAAAAAGTATAGCGTTCCGTTTCGCGGGTTTTCAGCTTCATTTGCAGGTACTCGAACATTTTGTTCAGCATTTTGGCGTTGACCTGGAAACCGGCGCGCTGGGCTTCCAAGAGGAAATGCGCCGCGTAAGCCGTGCTCCACCAGTTTTCCATATCTGTCCCCGGCCAGTAGGCCATTCCGCCGTTGTAAAGCTGCATCGTTTCCAGTTTCCGGATGGCTTCCTGCACGTTGTAGTCGGGGTTGTAGCGGGTGGCTTTTTTATCCTGCCTTAAACTTTTGGCCAGGTCGGCGTAATAAATTTGCGGGAAAGCGGCCGAAATGGTTTGCTCCACGCAGCCGTACGGGTACTGGATCAAATACCGCAGATCGCCGGCAAACTGCACCATCGGCGACTTGCTCACAATAAGGCGCGCCGAGGCAGAACCCGGCATAAAATCGGTCTTAAAACTGATGTCCTGACTTTTCCCGGCCGCAACCATACCGTTTCCGGAAACCTTTTGCAGCGAAGCCGGCGGCCGCACCGAAATGTCGGTTTTCTCCCGGAAGGTTTCGTTCAGCGCGTTCACCATTACCAGCACCGAACCGTTGCCGATGCTGTTTTTCGAATACACTTTAAACGTAACCTGCTTTTCGGAATTCGGCTTTATTTGCACCGTTTGAGAGGTATTTCCGGAAGCCTGCAACGGACCGGAAAGCTGCAGTTTAGCCGTAGCCGAAGTTGGTTTGGAAGTGGTATTGCTCAGCGTAACCGGCACCGAAACGGTATCGCCGGGGCTTAAAAACCGGGGCAACGCCGTAGAAATTACCACCGGGTCGGCTACTTTTATGAATTTTTCCGAAGCCCCGAACGCGTTGTATTTGTACGCCACCGCCATTACGCGCAAGGCTCCCGAAAACTGCGGAATGGGTACTTTGTAAGAAACTTCGCCGTTGGCATTGGCGGTCAATTTTCCGCTCCAGAAGGTTACTAGTTTCACGCGTTTGCTGGTGAGCGGGTTCACGCGTTTACTAAGGTCGTAGCCGTCGCCGCCGGAGCTGGAACGTTTGCCGCTCAGTTCGGGAAAGAGGTAAGGGTAGAGGTCGAACGGGTTAACTTCCAGCGCGCGTTTCTGGTAGAAAAATTTGAACGGGTCGGGCGTTTCGTAGTTCTTTAATTGCAGAATTCCTTCGTCCACCACGGCCAGCGTAACTTCCGCATTCGGTGTCGTTTTTACGTTTATGGTTTGCGTTTTTTGGCTGCGGCTTTGTACTGGCGCCGAAATATTTACCGCCAGTTTGGTGCTGGCTTTCGCTACCAGCAACGGCTTAAAACCGCGCGCCACCGTGAGCGGCAAACCGCTGTTCGCCGTCATCTGCCGGATAGCCGTTGCTGTGATGTACACGTTCGGCAGGAAAGCATCTTTGATTTCGAGGTTCAGGCTGGCGGATTTTTTATCGGTTGGCAAATAGTAGTGTTCGTAAACTTTATTCCGCTCCACCGTTACCAGAATCTTCCCGGCAAACGGCGACTTGAACAAAATATTCGCTTTTTCGCCAACCTGGTATTCCGCTTTGTCGAATTCGATGGTGACTTCACCTTCGTTGTTTACTTCGAAGGAATTGCTTTGCGTATCGCCGTAGCCATACGCGTAAAAGTGCTGTGCCACATAAGTTTCGGCGCCCGGTCTTCGCACGCGTATTTCATATTCCCCGGAATTCAGCGGATTGAAATTAAAGGTCGTACCGCTGCCGCTGATGGCAATATCGCGCGACGTAACTACCTGTTCCCGCATTTGCGAGTTATAGCCGTAACGACCACCTTCCCGACCTTGCACCACCGTTTCCCAAACTTTCCGGATGATCTGCACATTGGCCGTCGCGTTTTGTAGCGGTTTCCCGGCTTTGTTCAGGGCAATGAGGTGCATAGGCAAAACCTGCCGCGTATTCACCCAGGAATTAAAAGACTTAATGCCGAAGAAAGCGGTTTGGGTCGGTACTTCGAAGGTTTTCAGGCGGTTCACCGGTCTGCCGGTTTCGTCGAAAACGGTGGAGAAAACTTTACCTTCCAGCACGCCGAGATCTTTGTAATCAGGCACCTGGTATTCCTGCGTAGCAAAACCTGCTTCGTTCGTTTCGGCGGTCTTTAATTCGTTCTGAAACGTAATATTGTTGGCGCCTTCTAAATTGAAATTGTAATCGGTATACTTTTGGGGCGAAAAAGTCTTGCGCTTCAGACTGAAATCGAATTCAGCTTTGCGACCTACCGCCGGTGGTCCGAACAGGTTGGTTGCCGTGATTGAAGCTGTTTGCGTTTCGCCCGGTTTTACGTCTGGCTTTTGTAGTTTCAGGTCAACTTTTATGCGGTCCGGAATGAATTCTTCCACGCTGATCTTTTTGGAATTCAGCAGCACATCGTTACCCGAATAAACCTCGATAGTATATTGTCCCGTCATTGAAGCTGGCGGCAAATAGAAATCGCTTTGGAAAGCTCCCTGGGAATTTAAGGTCTGGCGGTAAGCTTTGTATTCGCGACCAGTTGGCAGTAGCAGCTTTATTTTTACCGGGATATTCGCCAGCGTTTTCCAGTCCTGGGTTCTTAAAATGGTGTTCACGTGTACGGTGTCGCCGGGGCGGTATATGTCGCGGTCGCCGTAAATGAAAGCGTCGTATTGGGCAGGGTTGCTGCGTAAACCACCCACCTCAAAACGCGAAGTTTCCACGCGGTTCCGTTCCAGGATCATAAAATTGAAATCCTGCCCTTTTTGCGCCGAAACCATACCGATCTTGAAGTGCTTGTTCAACGGCGAACCGGTGAATTTGGCCACGCCGTTTTTATCCGTCGTAACCGATTGCACCACCTGGTTATTCGTGCTGATGAAGTTTACTTTTATGCCGGGCAGTGCCGCAGTAGATTTTATGGAATTGGCGAAAACCAACACTTCATCTGCACCTTGCCGGGCAATTAAACCAATATCGGAAACCGAAATAATTTTGGAAGCCTGTAAATATTGCCGCTCCGTATCCCGGATCTGCACCACGTAAATTCCTTTGAATTCGGAGTTGTAATCCAGATCGGCCAGGCTTAAATTCAATAGGGTTTGATTACCGTTTTTCGGCAGGTTTTTGGTTTCGTAGGTGCGGGTTGAAACCACATCGCCGAAATCGGCAGTGTTGTAATATTGGTAGGAACGGTCCACGTATTCGCCGTCTGCGTTGGGTTGGTAATCTTCTTCGGATTGGTAATCGTAGCCGTATTCTTCGCCGGTGCGCATAAAGGCGTGCACGTTATTGGCATACACCCGCGCAATGGTTACTTTCACCTTCGGCACATCTACCAGGTTCACGGCTAAATTCCGGTTTCCGGCTGCGCCCAAATAAAAGGCTTTGGTGTTTACGAAACTTACCGAAGGCTGCAATTCTCCGAACGAAACGTACTGCGAATGCTCTTTGCCAAGCGTAATGCCGAACATACTTTTCAGCTCTTTGGAAATAACGATCTGGTAATTTTCGCCGCTCCTGAATTTGCCGCGCACTTCAAAACCATTGTCGTGCGCCTCCACCGTAACCGGAACGGTAGGGGAAATGCTGATAAAACTCTCCAGCTTTTCGGCTTGCACCGGCTGGTTCATAAACACGTTCATCACGCCTTCGCCTTCCACAAATGAACCCGAAATTTCTGCCACCTGGAATACCCCTTTCGGCGGAATTTCTGATTGCAGCGTTAAGTTTTCCGGGGTTTTCCAGTTGCCCCCCACCGGCTGCAAGCCTTTATCGATCACGATTTTCAGCGGTACACTTTCCGCCTGGTTTTCCGGCAAGGCATTAATGATGAAGCCAACTGTTTGACCTGTTTCCGAAGTTGCCAGTTCCTTTTTTACTTCCTTGCCATCTACAAAAATGTGTGCCAACCGATCCACATCCGTAGGTTTTACCGGGTAGTTGAAATTAACGTTCACCCGGATATCCACCGAATTTGCCTGCCTGGCCGACATCGTCCAGTAAACCTGCGTGCCGGTCAGCGAAAGCAACGGGGTGTGAAATACTATGCTGTCTTCAGCGTTGAGTTTTGGTTTGTCTTTGCTGAGATTTGCCAGCGCGGGCTGCAACTTAGCTACGTATTTGGTGCTGGGCGCAAAAGGCTCAAAAGGGGAGAAGGTCAGCTCCCGGGAATTGCTCCAGCGGAACTTGCCTTTTACCGCCGGTTTAAAGCTAATGTAAGCCGTAGAATCCCAGCGGTTCAACAACGAATCGCCAACCACATCTTTGTTGAACCGGAAAACCAGGTTCTGGTACTGAGCAATCTCCTCATCGAAGTTGCGGCTTTCCACTTCCAGGGTGTTGGAGAGTTTGGAGCAGCTGACTGAGAAGATTAAAAACACTAGGGAAAATGGGGTAAAAAGTCGGGCTTGGAATTGGCGGGAAAACATAGAAACGATTGGTTTTTAGGTCGTTTCTAAGGTACGCAAAAGCGGGAATATAGTGGTGAAGAAATGTTTAAGAATTGCGTTATTTTTCAGGCCGCATTAGCCTGAAAAGGCTTTATTTTTTCAAAGATCTGCTGCTTAGAATTAAGTTCTTCTTCCAGGTCAAAATCATCCTGTAACCCTAACCAGAATTTAGGCGAATTACCAAAATAGGCAGCCAGGCGTAAAGCGGTATCAGCCGTGATTCGGCGGTTTTTTTTCAAGATTTCGGAGATGCGGGTTTGCGGAATACCCGTTTCTTTCGCTAAACGGTAAGCAGTAATGTTCAGTGGAAGCAAGAATTCTTCCGCTAAAATTTCGCCGGGATGAATGTTAGGTAACTTTTCCATTTTCAATGATAATCCATAATTTCTACTTCGGAAGCCTGGCCTTCATTCCACTTGAAAATAATGCGCCATTGGTTGTTTATGCGAATGCTGTAAAATTCCTTCAGGTTACCACTCAATTTTTCCAGCCGGTTGGAAGGCGGAATTCTTAAATCGGTTACCGTTTGTGAGTTATGTAGCATCCGAAGTTTCCTACGGGCAATTTCCTGAATTTCAGACGGCAGTTTCTTTGACCTTTCACCTAGCCAGATTTTCTCAGTTTCCTTTGAGCCAAATGAAATGATCATACTTCCGTTTTACGATACTAACGCCAAAGATAAGTAATTTGTTCTACTTGGTAATATCTAATCCCGGATCTTTCCCCATCAAATATCCATACGGCCGGAGCTTTTTCACATGGTCGAAAATTACTTTAACAATGCCCAGGTAAGGAATGAAAAGGATCATGCCGGGAATGCCCCAGATGAAACCGCCGAAAAGCAAACCCATGAGCGTAACCATCGGGTTTAAGCGAATGCTGGCGCCGGTAATGTTAGGCGTGAGCACATAACTTTCGATCATCTGTAGAAAGATGAAAAATCCAATTAAGGCCAGCGGGTAAAAAAGTGAATCTTTGGTGAGTATGGCAAATAAAATGGGAACGAGGCTTCCTAAAATGGAGCCGATGTAGGGCAGCAGGTTCAGTATGCCGGCCATCAACCCGAAAAATAAAGCGTGTTCGATCCCGATCAAATAAATTCCCAGCGTATTGGCAGCTGAAAGGATGAGAATGACCAGAAACAGGCCGGATACGTAGGCATTGGCAACGTTTGTAATTTTGCTGATGATAATGCTCGGATCGCGGGACGGGGCACCGATAATGGGATGCGCCGAAGCGTGAATACGGGAGGTAACGGCCAAGAAAACGAAATTCTTCAGCTTTTGCCGGTAAAGCAAAAAGAAAAATGCGTAGACCATGGTTAAAATAAAACTGGCTAGCACGGTACCTGTCACGCGCAGGAAGCCCGCAATGTAAGTACTAAGCGATTGCAGGTATTCTTTTACTTCGGCTTTGAGGAATTCGTGTTGCTTTTGGGGCGAAACATTAATTTTGGTAGCTAACAGGTGGTGTAGCCGATTTAGTTTCGCGGTCATGGTTTCGCTTATCCGGGGCAGGTCGTTGAGCAGGCTGGTAAGCTGGTTTACCATTAAAAAAATGACCACGATCAGCACCACCAGCACCGTTAAAATACATACCAGCCCGGCAACCAGGCGCGAGAGGCCCCAACTTTCCAGTTTCTGACTCACCGGAATCAGCATCATGGCAAATAAACCCCCGATGGCAATGGGGATCAGAAATGTAGAAGCCAGTTTCATGAGTCCGAAAAACAGCAGTAAAGCCAGCAGGATCTGGTTGAATCGCTGTAAATTGGTGAGTTTAGCCATGGCAGTTTCGGGCGTGCATTTGCTACCGTTTTACTGCCGGAAAGGGAATTGGTTGTGGATGGGTTTGTATAAAATCAGGAGCGCAGGATTCAACCCTTCCGTTACTTATTTTACCGTACCGGCGGATGCTTTTTCATGAATTTCTTCAGGCCGAAAATTACCAGGAAAATAATGATCAGGAACGGCCAGATGTAGAGCATACCAACTACAAAAGAAAGTAGCAGGTCCCACCCGTTCCGTAAGGCATTCAGGATGCGGACCATAAAATTCTGTTCGCCGGTCTGGCGGGCGCTGTTCTCGTAAATTTGTAAATGAATGGTGCTGTAGGAAACCTGCCGGTTGATGTAATTGATCCGGGCCTGCGTGCTTTCGATTTCTTCCCGGATCTGGCGCAGCTGATTTTCGACCTCAATGATTTCCTTTACGTTTTTGGCTTGTTTCAGCAGTTCTAAATAGCGTTGCTCTACGGCTTGTTTGGTTTTCAGGCGGGCCGAAATATCAACGAATTCGGTAGTAACGTCTTCGGAAGAAAGATTTTTGTAATCGAGGTAAATGCTTTTTTCCGTTAGTTTATTTACCAGTGCATCGAGGTTTTTAGAAGGCACCCGGATCATGAGGTCATTTTCCAGGCTGTTGTTTACCCGCACTTCATTGCTCGAAACCAGGAAGGCTCCATAGCTTTTCAGCATATTCTGTATGGCGTTCAGGCTTTTAGGATAGTCGGCTACCTGGAAACGCAGGTTGGCATTCCGGATGATCTTTTGTTCAAATTGCGCTTCTTCCTGCTTGCCTGAAGGCTCCCGCGGTGCCGGCGGGGCTTCCGCGTAATCCATCGTAGCTGCCTGGTTGCCGGCCTCCTGCTTTCCTTCACAGTTCGAAAAGCTGAAGATAAGGAAGAGTCCGAAAAGGTAAAGCGGCAGTTTTAGAGGTAAAAAGGATAGCGTTTTCATGGCAGTAGCTTTTGCGTTAATACCTGCTTTGCCGGAAAAGTAACCTTTATGCTATTTGTTTAAAAGTAAAGCGTTATCCCTCGGCCGCGCTAAGGATGACGCAATAAGTTGAAATTTGAGGATTGATTTAATTAAAATCAAAAAAAAAGTCCGCAGCGGTTAAACTGCGGACTTTTTAAGTTAAAAACGGTAGCGTTTTCGCGCAAAAAACCGTTACGGAAAAATTCCTAGGGATTGGTAGCTGACCGCAATTTTTTCAGTGGCGCTGTAGAATGCTGCAGTACGCAGGTCTTTGATGTCGGGCTTGCGGCGCATGATCTCGCGCATTTCGTGATAAGCCAGGATCATGGTATCTTCCAGGCCGGAACGTACCAGCGCGATCTCATCGGAACCGCTGATAATAATGGCCCGTTCCCGGGCGCCGATGGACGTGCCGGTGGTGGTTTCCACCAGATCAACGATGCGTTTCAGGCTGGCTTCTTCCGCCCGCCGGCCCATCCGGCCAAAACGCACGTTCGATAAATTCTTCAGCCACTCGAAATACGATACGGTTACGCCGCCGGCATTCAGGTACAGGTCTGGCAGCATGAAAATGCCTTTTTTAAGCAGGATCTGTTCGGCTTCCTGGGTTACCGGACCGTTCGCGCCTTCGGCCACGATTTTGGCTTTAATAGTAGCGGCGTTGTGTACATCGATCTGGTTTTCCAAAGCGGCCGGCAGTAAAATGTCGCATTCGTAAGCCAGCAGATCGAGGGAGTTTGCAATGTTGGTAGCGCCAGGAAAATCCAGGATAGAGCCCGATTCTTTCCGATGCTTGAAAACCGCTTCCACGTCCAGGCCGTCTTTGTTGAAAATGCCGCCTTCGCGTTCGGCAATACCGGTAATTAAAACCCCGTCCTGCTGACAAAAATGAGCCGCGTGGTAACCCACATTTCCCAGGCCCTGCACGATCATCCGTTTGCCGCGCAACCCTGGTTCTATGCCTAACTGGTTCAGGATTTCGGTATCCTGTAAAGCTTCCCGAAGACCGAAATAGATTCCAAGGCCTGTAGCTTCGGTTCTGCCCCGGATGCCACCCTGCCCAACGGGTTTGCCGGTAACGCAGCCCAGCGCATTGGTTTCGCCGTATTTAAAGGTCATGTAAGTATCCGCGATCCAAGCCATTTCGCGGCCGCTGGTGCCATAATCGGGTGCCGGAACGTCTACGCCCGGTCCGATCAGGTTTTTCTTTATTAATTCGGTGGCATAGCGGCGGGTAACTTTTTCAAGCACCTCTACCGGCGTGGTTCGGGGGTTTATTTTTACGCCGCCCTTCGCCCCACCAAAAGGCACATCAACCAGGGCGCATTTAAAGGTCATGAGCGTGGCCAGGGCTACTACTTCGTCTTCATCTACGTGGGTGCTGAAGCGGATGCCGCCTTTGGTTGGGAGCTTATGGTGGCTATGCTGCGCCCGGATGCCTTCGAAAACGGTTACCTTGCCATCCACTTCCACGGGAAAATTTACTTTGTATAGGCTGTTGCAAACCCTGATCTGGGCCAGAATACCCGGTTCAACATCGGTGTGGCGGGCAGCTTCGTCAAAATAGCGGTGCACGCTGTTCAGGAATTGTTTGCCTTCAGTTTCTTGGGCCATAAGCAGGAGGTTGGTTTAGTTTGAAACCTTATTGAACGGGTTTGCCCTGATTGGGTTCTGAAACGGAAGTTTTAAAAGTTTAAAGCTACCTTTCAGAAAAGAATAAAAACAAAAAAGTCCGCAGCTTTATGCAGCTGCGGACTTTTTTAGCTTAAAACCATACCGTTTTAAATGCGGGTAATCTGCGCGCCTAGGGCGTTCAAACGTTTATCAATGTGCTGGTAACCCCGGTCGATCTGCTCCACGTTGTCGATCACGCTTTTGCCTTCGGCGGAAAGCGCGGCGATCAGCAACGCAACCCCGGCACGAATATCGGGCGAAGTCATGCGGATACCGCGGAGCGAAACCTGCTTGTTGTGGCCGATAACGGTGGCGCGGTGCGGGTCGCAGAGAATGATCTGGGCGCCCATGTCAATTAACTTATCGACGAAGAACAGGCGGCTTTCGAACATTTTCTGGTGAATGAGTACCGTTCCTTTGGCTTGCGTGGCTACTACCAGGGCAATGCTCAATAAGTCAGGGGTGAAGCCGGGCCAGATCTGGTCGGCAATGGTTAAAATGCTGCCGTCGATGTACGTTTCGATGGTGTAGTTTTCCTGGGTCGGGATGTAAATATCGTCGCCGTGGAATTCCATTTTAATGCCTAACTGCCGGAACGTATCCGGAATTAAGCCTAACTCATGGATCTGGCAGTTTTTGATCGTGATTTCCGAACCCGTCATGGCAGCCATGCCAATAAAAGATCCGATCTCGATCATATCCGGCAGCAATTTATGAATGGTGCCGCCGAGTTTTTCCACGCCTTCAATGGTAAGCAGATTCGATCCGATACCGGAAATTTTGGCGCCCATCCGGTTCAGCATTTTGCAAAGTTGTTGCAGATACGGTTCGCAGGCGGCGTTATAAATCGTGGTCAATCCTTCGGCCATTACCGCGCCCATTAGAATGTTGGCTGTTCCGGTTACCGAAGCTTCATCTAAAAGCATGTACGTGCCTTTCAGACGGCCTTCGGAGTTAATATGGAAGAACTCGTCGGAGGAATCGTATTTGAATTTCGCACCCAGTTTTTCGAGACCGATAAAGTGTGTATCCATCCGGCGGCGGCCGATCTTGTCGCCACCCGGTTTCGGTAATTTGCACATGCCAAAACGCGCCAGCATCGGGCCCATGATCATTACGGAACCGCGAATGGCGCGGCCAAGGGCAATAAACTGCTTGCTTTCCAGGTATTCCAGGTCAATATTTTTGGCCTCGAAGGTATACGTTTCCTCGTCTTCGCGGGTAACGGTAACGCCCATGTCGCTGAGGAGCTGAATGAGTTTGTTTACGTCCACGATGTCGGGGATATTGGTAATGGTAACGGGTTCTTCGGTTAAAAGTACGGCGCAGATTACCTGAAGGGCTTCGTTTTTCGCGCCCTGCGGGGTTATTTCGCCACTTAACTTCCGGCCCCCAATTACTTCAAAAGATGCCATTTATTAGTTTTTGTGTTTTTGACGGTGTTGCTGGTGCTGCCCGTGTTTTTTATGCTTGTGTTGCTGCTGCTGCGGTTCTTTCTGCGAATAGGTTTTCTGCTGCTGCACCCCCGGGCTCACATCGAACAGGGTGCTGGTTTCGCCCCCCGGAAGCTCGATATTCAGTTTGCCCTGGCTTAAAATGCGCATTTCAGAAAGGATCACTTCGTCGGAAACGGTGTCTTTGTTGTAGGCTTTGTAAAGCGCTTTCATGAGTTTGCCCAGCGAAATAATGGCCGCTTTGCGCTCGTCTTCGTTTTCGATCTCGCTTACTTTCTGCACCAGCGCTTCTACGTTCTTGCCATAGTGCTTGAATTTCGGAACTTTAGTAGGGATCTCCACGATCTGCGGTTTGTCGTTCAGGTATTCCATCGCGCTCAGCTCGAAAGGCGCATCCACATCCAGTTGGCCATCGGCCATTACGAATAAGTGGTTCCAGAGCTTTTGCTGAGCATCCTGCACGCTCCCGATGCTCGGATTGAGGCGGGCCATCAGGTTAACGAGCAATTGCGCAGCGCGAGTACGGTGCGCCCGGTCGTCGAGGGTAAGGATGTATTTTACAAGGTTGTGCACGTTAATTCCGTATTCGCGCAGCAATAATTCTTGCTTAAAGGTTGAACTGGCTACCATTTTAGGTTTTTTAGAAGCTCAAAGTTAGAAAATATTTCGATGTTCGCAGGTTCGATATTCGATTGTTCGGTTTCCTTACGGATAAAACTGATTTTGTTTGCTGACTTTTTAGGATGAAAAGGATAGCGTTTTATTTAACCTGAATTAATACCTAAAAACTGGGGAGTGCCTTTTTTCAGGGTTGTCAAAAATTTAGCTTTTAATCCCGGGTAACGCAACTACCGCTGTTAGTTTCGTAAAAGCGGTTATGGCCGAAAATTCTGAATCTTTACGCCAGAAAGCGTTACTGGCGCATGAGCGTTTTTGCACCACGTATGGCTGCCCGGTAAAATATTTCCATACCCTCGACCCGGTTAGTGAATTGGTGAGTTCTCTACTTTCGCACCGCACCAAAAATGCCGATAGCAGTCGCGCTTTCCGAAACCTGCGGCAGCAATTTCCCACGTGGGAGGAGGTGCTACAAGCGCCATTGGCGGAAGTACAAAATGCCATCGCGGCGGCTACCTGGCCTGAACAAAAAGCGCCCCGCCTGCAGGCTGTGCTGAAAGACGTTTTAGCCCGAAACAAAAACTCCTTCGATTTAAATTTCCTCAAGGAATTAACTGTTCCCGAAGCCCGGGCCTGGCTGGAGCAAATCTCCGGCGTTGGTCCCAAAACGAGTGCGGCGGTGCTGTTATTCAGTAACCTGCGGATGCCGGCAATGCCTGTGGACAGCCACCACCATCGGGTGGCACAGCGGCTTGGTTTGCTTCCGGATAAAATTGGCCCCGGCCCGGCGCACGCCATTTTACAAGCCCTGCTGCCTGAAGATTGGGATGCGCAGCAGGTTTACGACCACCACGAGGTTTTTATGTTTCACGGGCAGCGGTGCTGTTTTTTCCAAAGTCCTGATTGCTACCGGTGCGTGGTTCTGGATATTTGCCCTTATGGCCAAGAGCGGCTGGTGAAAGTAAAGCAAGTATGAATAACTTTACCAATGCCTGCTTTTTCTGAATTAAAATTTTTTTTATGACTTTTAGTGCCGGAAAGAATAGCGTTTTTTAATCAAAATTTTAGTTTCCCTTTAAGTGTAAGCTATTTTCTGTTAGAAAGAATAAATTAATGCTGAATACTTTCGCCTTTAAATAGTCATTTATCCTACTTCTTCAATTATAAAATTTTCAAACTAATTACTCTTATCCGATAAGCAATCACATCACAATCCATACTACTCACCTTAACATTTGATTTGTGCTTATATAGCTGGCCGGTTATTTCAACTTTTTTCTCTTTATAGCCATCAGTTTCATAAATGCTATCCAAAGTTTTGTTATTTTTCCACGTAGGGCTAATTACCTCACCAACTAAAAAATTGAATTTAGCATTATCCACTTTTAGTGTTTTAAATTCAAAATTTTCATTTGCGCATCCTTGAAATTCAGGCGTAGCCTCAATCTTTATTATAGCTTCGTGTTTCTGATTATATCGCCAAATTGAAAATCTATTAACTAAGAATACCAGAATAAAAGCTAAAGAAAGAAAGGCCGTAACTTTTAAAATAGCTATGAAAATCCGTTTAATAAGATTATTCATTTTACAAATTTAAAACTTTCCTAACTATGTATCCGCAATTTTGCGAAGCTTAGCAATAGCGTTTTTTCGCCGGCTTCTTCGAAATTGATGATCGCTTTTATACTATTCCCTTGCGTGTCCATTTTGGCTACCGTACCGAAACCGAATTTCGGGTGCTCCACGCGCATGCCTTCTGCCAGGTTCGAAGTATCGCTGGCAACAAAATCGGCTGGCGGGGTGTAGTTGGTAGCTTTGCGGATAGGTGCGGCGGCGGTAGTTGTGCCCAGCAACGGACTTTTCCGCTTCAGAACCTTATCGAATGCACCCTGACCGTCGGAAAATTTGAAGTTAAGGAAAGCCGGTTCGATCTCATCCAGGAAGCGGCTTTTTTCGCAAGCGCGGAGGTTGCCCCACTGGTAGCGGCTGGTGGCGTAGGAGAGGGTCAGTTTCTTTTCTGCGCGGGTAATGGCTACGTAAAACAAACGGCGTTCTTCTTCCAGGTCGGCGCGGCTCTGGATCATCATCTGGCTCGGGAACAGGTTCTCTTCCATGCCCACAATGTACACGTTCCGGAACTCCAGACCTTTGGCCGAGTGGATCGTCATCATCGTAACGTATTCGCCGTCATCGTCTTTTTTGGTATCTACGTCGGTAATTAAGGCAATGTCCTGCAAGAACGACGCGAGGCTTTTATCTTCCTTTTCCGGGTCATCCACAAATTCCTTGATACCATTCAGCAATTCCTGGATGTTCTCGTAACGAGCCAGCCCTTCAATGGATTTATCAGCATACAGGTCTTCGATCACTCCGGAAGCTTTGGCAATGTGCTTGGCCACTTCAAAGGCATCGTTTTGTTCGGCTAAAATGGCGAAGCTTTTAATTTTGGTTGCGAAATCGTCGATTGCGCCGGAAGCGCGGCCGAAGCCGAAGGAATGAATGTTGCTCGTAACCTCCCAAATGGTGTGGTTCGTTTCGTTGGCGGCAATAATGATCTTTTCGATGGTAGTATCGCCGATGCCGCGTTTCGGGTAATTGATCACGCGGCGCAGCGCCTGCTCATCGTTCGGGTTCACCGTGAGGCGCATATACGCGATCAGATCCTTGATTTCCTTGCGCTGGTAGAAACTCAAACCACCCACAATGCGGTACTTAATGTTCATTTTCCGCAGGGCTTCTTCCATGGCCCGGCTTTGCGCATTGGTACGGTACAGAATCGCGAAATCTTCGTAGCTCAGGTGGTTGTTCATCTTCTCTTCGAAAATGGAGTGCGCCACCAGTTTGCCTTCTTCGTTGTCGGAATTCGCCTTGATCACTTCAATTAAATTGCCTTCTTCGTTCTCCGAGAAAACACTTTTGCGCAGCTGTTCCTTGTTGTTTTTAATAACCGAATTGGCAGCCTGCACAATGTTCTGGGTAGAACGGTAATTCTGTTCCAGTTTCACGATTTCCAGTTCCGGGTAATCGCGTTCGAAATTCAGGATGTTGGAAATATCGGCGCCGCGGAAAGCGTAAATACTTTGCGCATCGTCGCCTACCACGCAGATGTTGCGGTCTTTGGCGGCCAGCTTGCGGGTAATTAAATACTGGGAGTAGTTGGTATCCTGGTACTCATCCACCATCACGTATTTGAACATGTTCTGGTATTTGTTCAGCGCATCCGGGTGGTCGCGGAACAGCACGTTGGTATTGAAAAGCAGGTCGTCGAAATCCATGGCGCCGGCTTTAAAGCAGCGCTGGTGATACTGGTGGTAGATCTCGCCAATTTTCGGACGCATGGCTGCATCGTCGTCGGCCTGAATGGTTTTATCGTTGCGGTATTGGGCTACGGAGATCAGTTTGTTTTTCGCGGCAGAAATCCTGCCCAAAACCAGGTTGGCTTTGTAAAGCTTATCGTCAAGGTTCATTTCCTTCACGATCTGGCGGATCAGGGTTTTGCTGTCGTCGGAATCGTAAATGGTAAAGCTGCTTGGGTAACCGATCTTGGGAGCTTCGGAACGGAGAATTTTGGCAAAAACGGAGTGAAACGTACCCATCCAGATATTTTTCGCTTCGTTGCCGACTACTTTCTCGATCCGCTTCCGCATTTCTTTGGCGGCTTTATTGGTAAAGGTTAAAGCTAATATGTTGAACGGATCTACCCCTTTTTGCAATAAATAAGCAATGCGGTAAGTTAGTACGCGGGTTTTTCCGGAGCCGGCGCCGGCTATGATCATCAGCGGGCCTTCCACGTGTTCTACGGCCCGGCGTTGCGGTTCATTTAATAAATTCAGGTAATCCATTCGCTACGAAAATCTTTCTTAAAAACCCTGCAAGTTACGAAAACGGAGGGACCCCTCCTAAATCCTACCTTAAAAACCGGGTAGGACTTTTCACTTCGCAGTTGTAAGCAGGTTGACTGACTTTTCAGAACGATTTGCATAGCGTTTTGATTCCAGTTCCTGGGTGTAGGACTTTTGGGGCTCAAAACCATACCTTTTTTCTAACTTCAATAACCTGAAATTAAAAGGAGGCAGGTCAAAAAGCAGCACCTGGAGTTTTGGCGGCCAAAAGCATAGCGTTTTTCAAGCTTCCGAAAACCGAGATGAGTTGTTTTTTGGCCCTTGCAGCCAGGTGAATTTTCGGGCAAAGCCAATCGCGTTCGGATGCCGGAAATTTGGATCGCTATCGGAGCCTTTCTCAGAGCCGGGTGGTATAAATAGGAAAGACTTTTCATAAATGAATAGGCCGTTTCACCTTCTGTTTTAGGTTGCCGGCTAAAAAAACATTATAATTTTCTCTTTTAAGTTGTTGCTTTACTTTTTTGGACTCAAATTGAAAGTAATGTTCACTTAAAGCCAGTAGCGGTTTTAGCTTTTTAAAAAGAAGCAGTTTCATGATTAAGTTTTATATATATAAATATAATTATGTAACTATTGATTTATCGGATAAAGGTCATTAGCTTTAAGCTTATCCGGGCCTGACGCCTTTTGATAATCAGGGTCATATCGGTTTTCACAACGAAATTTTATTCTGCCAAATTAAATCAGAATTCTTATGTTAAAAACAAATCTTCTCGTGTTTGCAATCTGGCTTGCAGGCGCTGCGTGCAATGCCGGCTTTGCCCAGCAACACAAAACTTTAGTTTCCGAAAAGGAACACAAAACTTTAGTTTCCGAAAAGGATAAGCTCCTTACACACGAAATGCTGGTTACCCAGTACCATTTCCCGGTGAAAAAGAATACCGGCAACCCTGAAAAAGACCAGCAGGTGTATGCAGCTACAAAGCAGAAATGGGTGGCTGCCAACCAGGAGTTATACCGCCGGTATAACAGCCAGGGTATAAAATCAAGCAAGGAAAACAGAAGAAAAACACAACCGGTTTTAAGTCCTTCAAAATAAGCTATGAGAAAGAACTACATGAAAATGGCCATCACTGCTTTTTTAGCAGTATGGTCGGGCCTGGCAATGGCGCAGGATTGTTTAACCGGAGGGTGTACCACTGCAGGGGCACAGTATCCGACCACCACGCAGACTACTAATTCGGGCATTTTTGTTCCTATTGCCACGGATATGTTTGCCGGGGAGCATGCCGTATGCAGCGTAACTGCCGGCGTTACCTACCAATGGTCGTTATGCGCGATCGATGGCGGAGCAACCGGCTATGATGCAGAATTAACGCTTCTGAATAATAGTACCAATGCCCTTATCTGTTACAGCGATGACTTTTGTGGTTTAGACCCGAAGATCGGCTGGACTGCAACCTTTACCGGTACGGTAAAGATACGGGTAACAGAAGGAAATTGTGGTACTAATACGTTTGGTACCACCTTGGTTTGGAGAACCGTAGCCGCTGGTGCTGATGCCACTGTTTCAGCAGTATATACGTTGGGCACCATTTCTACGGTACAGTCAAGCCCCCACGTGGTTTCTGCTGTAGTCGTGAACAATGGCTCAACGGTATTAACCAATTTGCCGGTAACCCTGAACGTTACGGGTGCGAATACTTTTACCAATACAGTAACCGTTCCATCGCTGGCAGTGGGAGCAAGCATAGTTGTTCCTTTCACCGGTTATTCAAGCGCCAACCTTGGTAATAATACAGTTACCGTTAGCGTTCCAACCGATAGCAATCCGGCCAACAATACTAAAACAGTCACCCAGGTAGTTACTTTAGGCAGCCAGTCGTATGCATACGGCACCACCATTGCCGGCGGAGTAGGCTTAAATACCGGAACTGGCGAAATTGCAGTGAAATTCAAAGCCGCCCCAGGAGCAACCTTACAACAGGTAAAACCTACCTTCGATGCCTCCGGCAAAGCTTTCCGGATCCGGATCTTTAACGCTGCCGGGGCCGGCGGAAGTCCTGGTACCTTACTTTATACCTCTGCTACTCAAACCTCTGTTCTGGGCCTTAATACGGTTACTATCAGCCCGGCTTTAGCGGTACCAACTTCATTTTTTGTAAGTATTGAGCAGGCTACCGCCGGCGTGAATATGGAAATTGGCTATCAGGAAGAAGTTCCGCTCCGGCCGCAGACATTTTTTGTAAATACTACCATTGCAGCGCCAGCCTGGATGGATCTTTCACCCTCACTCCCTTTCCGCATTATGGTAGAAACAGTGCTTTCGGGCGGTACTACCGGGCCAGATGCCGGAGTTGGAGAACTGTATACTTTAGGCACGATTTCTACCACGCATAATAATCCGCACATAGCCTCTGCTTTAATTACGAACAACGGCGCAAGTGCAATTACCAATCTACCGGTAACCCTGAATGTAACGGGTGCAAACACTTATACCTACACTTTAAATATTACCTCGCTAGCTGCGGGCGCAAGTACGGTAGTTACTTTCCCGGGATATACCAGTACAAGCGCCGGTAATAATACGGTAACGGTTTCTGTTCCGGCCGATGCAAATGCTACGAACAATTCCAAAGCGGTAACCCAGGTGGTTTCAGCTGCCAGTCAGTCTTATGCTTACGGTGCAACCATTACTGGTGGCGCAGGCTTTAATGCCGGCGTTGGGGAAGTAGCTGCAAAATTCCAGGCAGCTACAGGGGCTACTTTATTACAGGTAAAACCCACCTTCAATACGGCCGGAAAGATCTTCAGAGTTCGTATTTTTAATGCTGCCGGAACCGGCGGTACTCCGGGGACATTGATCTATACTTCTCTGGACCAAACTTCTGTACAGGGAGTTAATACGGTAACCATCAGTCCGGCACTTACGGTGCCTGCATCGTTTTACGTAAGTATTCAGCAGGTTACCACTGCCGATAATATGGCGCTAGGGTACCAGACGGAAGATCCTATCCGTTCGCAGACTTTTTACGCCAATACAAACATTGCTGCGCCAAGCTGGACCGATCTTTCGCCGGGAATTAATTTCCGTTTAATGGTTGAGGCGGTTTTATCTTCCTGCCAGTTACCGGGGCAGCCTGCTGCCATTTCCGGCCCGGCTTCAATTTGCGGCACTTCTCCGGTAACTTACACGGTGCCGGTAGTAACGGGGGCTACCAGCTATAACTGGGTACTGCCTTTCGGCTGGTCAGGTACTTCTACAACCAATAGCATTACTGTAACGCCTACAACTTCCGGTGGAAATATTACGGTTACAGCTACGAATTCCTGCGGAACCAGCGCTACTCAAAGCCTGACCATAACAGCAAACCCGGGTGCACCTGCACAGCCTGGCGCTATTTCCGGAAATACAACTGCCTGTTCCGGTGTTACCAGTACCTATTCGGTACCACAGGCTCCAGGAAATCCATCCTATACCTGGACTTTGCCTTCCGGTTGGTCTGGTACTTCTAATACCAACTCCATTTCGGTTTCAGCGGGTACAACCGGCGGCGTGATCAGCGTGGTGGCTTTTAACGGTTGCGGAACCAGTGCTGCACAAACCCTGACGGTAGGTATCACTTCCACACCTGGTGCACCTGGAGCCATTACCGGTAATACCAACGTTTGTCAGGGTTCCACCAACCTGTATTCTGTACCGGCAGTAGCGGGGGCTACAAGCTATACCTGGACACTGCCAAATGGCTGGACTGGTTCTTCAACCTCTAATTCTATAAACGTAACGGCTGGTACGGCAAGCGGTACAGTTTCAGTGGTAGCCAGCAATGGCTGCGGCAACAGTTCACCGGCCTCACTGGCAGTTAATATGAATTCTATTCCTAACCAGCCGGGTGCCATCTCTGGCCCTGCTAATTTATGCCAGGGTACAAACGGCACTTATTCTGTGGCTACCGTTGCCGGCGCTACCAGCTATAACTGGACTTTACCAACCGGCTGGAGCGGTTCTTCTACTTCCAACAGCATTACTGCCACCGCCGGAAACACCTCTGGTAATATTACAGTAACGGCTACCAATAGTTGCGGTACCAGTATTTCCCAGACCTTTGCCGTGAGCAGTACAGCTGGTTTACCGGCCCAGCCCGCCACCATTTCGGGCAACACGATTATTTGCCCGGGCGGGAACGCAACATATTCTGTAACGCCCGTAACAGGAGCAACCTCTTATACCTGGACCTTACCAAACGGCTGGACGGGTACCTCGACCACTAGTTCTATTAATGTGGTTTCCGGTACTGCTTCGGGTACTATAAGTGTAATTGCAAGCAATGGCTGCGGTACAAGTCCTGCCCGTACCTTAGCGGTTTCGGTGTCTGCAATTGTTCAGCCGGGTACTATTAGCGGAAGTTCTGCCGTTTGTCAGGGCAATACGGCTACCTATACTGTGCCTGCCGTGCCGGGAGCTACCAGCTATACCTGGACTTTGCCTGCAGGTTGGTCAGGAACTTCTACTTCTAACACTATTACCGTAACGGCCGGAGCCAATGGCGGTACGCTTTCCGTAACTTCCACGGATGGAAGTTGCACTAGTCCGGCACAAAATCTAAGCTTAAGTGTAAATGCACTGCCAGCAGTACCAACCATTACTACTGCGGGAGGTGTTTTGGCATCAAGCGCAGCTAATGGCAACCAATGGCTGCTGAACGGAACTCCGATTGCGAACGCTACCGGGCAGTTTTACACCCCGACTCAAAATGGCTTCTATACCGTTACCGTAACCAATGCCAATGGTTGTTCGGCTACTTCTGCGACATATTCTTATTCTACCGTAGGCATTTCCGATGCGTTTGCCCACGGCCTGCAACTGAAAGTGTATCCGAACCCGGCTACCGATATGGTAATGATTGAGGCTGATTCTCAGGAAAGCCTGCAGGTGGAAGTTTGCAACATTATCGGAAAAGTAGTGGTTAGGTCGGTGGCTCCGGCTGCCAATGGCAAAGTTGCTTATAAACTTAATACAGCTTCGCTTAGCCAGGGTGTATACCTGCTTCACCTGAAAACCAAGTCCGGCAGCACGACCAGCCGCCTGGTTATTCAGTAAACCTTTGTACTTTAACAGAAACGGCGCCTCCAAAGGGCGCCGTTTTTAGTTGGCAGCTACTTGAATGTTTGTTTTGAATCAGATCGTCCAAAAATAAGTAAAGGAATAGAACTTTTTAACGTCCGGGTGTTTATTAAAGCAATTGGAAGCGGACCGGAGAATTTTTCAGAAGAAAAAAGCAGGGAGTGAAAGCTAAGGGAAAGGACGGAAAAAGTTGTCTGTTAAGCTGAAGGGCCGGTGATCTAAGGCCATTCTGAACGCTTCCATAAACTTTAAATTAACCGTACCTTTATAAAATAAAAATCCCGAAATGAAAAACTACTGGTTTGCTTTGCTTTGCCTGTTATGGCTTACAAGCTGCAAGGAACTTGAAGAAATAAACGAAGTTAAAGTAACCGGCCAAACGCTGGATGCTACAACCAAAGCGCCGCTTGAAGGCGTAGTGGTTGAGCTTTACGAAGACAATGACGGCGCTTTTATGGGTAAGCATCTGTTGCAGTCCTTTACTACCGATCATTCCGGGGATTTCAATTTTAATTTCACTTACAAGGAAGGGCCTTACACCATTTTTGTTCACCGGAACGGCTACATTTACCAGCGGTTATTGAAAGATAATATTTTCAATAAGGAAGTATTTGTGGATTACCAGAATGTGGAATCATTGAAAAATGAGCAGCACCTGGTTTTTGAAATGGATCCGGTGGGCCTGCTTTCGGTGAAGATAATGAATACGGCGCCGGCTTTGAGCACAGACCAGTTAACGCTTGAGATTGGGAAAGGAGCCAATAACCTGCCTTTGTTTACGCGCACTTTTGAGGGCCTAACCAATACCGATTTTCAGGTGGGCAGCGTAACTGCCAACCGGTATGTGCCCATTAAGTATACTGTTCGCGAAAATGGCATTTTGCGAAGCGTGGAAGATTCGGTTTTACTGAAGCCTTCGGAAGCCTTTACTTACACGCTGAATTATTAATTCTATACTAAGACCGAAAATGTGCCGGAAGACAAACTATTTTCTGGTTAACTTTGTCTTTTGAAAAATTCCTGAATTATGATCGTTTTGCAGAATACCGTTATCTCCGATGACGTACGCGATAAATTTTTTGTTTGTAACCTCGAGAAATGCAAAGGTGCCTGCTGCGTGGAAGGTGATCTGGGCGCACCGCTGGAGGAAGGTGAATTAAAGATCCTGCAGGACAATTACGAACAGATCAAACCGTATCTGAGCCGTAAAGGCCGCGAGGCCATCGAAGAACAGGGGTTATATATAAAAGACTGGGAAGGTGATTTTTCTACTCCTACCATTAAAGACCGCGAGTGTGCCTACGCCATTTACGACGAAAGCTTAACTCTGAAATGCGGCATTGAACAAGCTTACCTGGATGGCAAAATTTCCTGGAAAAAACCGATTTCCTGTCACCTGTACCCGATCCGCATCACGAAGTATGATGGTTTCGAAGCGCTGAATTACGATAAATGGGGCATTTGCAGCGCGGCCTGCAGCTTTGGCGAAGAACTTGGGGTTCCGGTATATAAATTCCTGAAAGAGCCGCTGGTGCGCCGTTACGGCGCTGACTGGTATCAGGAACTGGAAAATCTGGTGGAGGAAGAGGCGAAGGCAAAAACGGTATAGTTTTGAGCCCTGAAAGTATAACGTTTAAAAAAAGGCCCGGTTCTAACCGGGCCTTTTTTATGGTTATTTTGCCGCTGGTATTTCGGCTTTTATCGGAAGTACCTCCGATGGAAGGTCTACGTGCCACATGCCTACTTCTTTCCGGGTGCCGTGAAAGATGAGTAATTTATTGCCTAAAACCCCGAAAACATCTTCCTGGGTATCTTTATTTAAAGCAGTAAGCGTGGAAATCTGGTTGGTTTGGGTGTTTACCAGCTTTACTTCTGCGGGGGTTTTAATTATTACTGAAAAAGGATCAGCAAAATGGCCCCGGTAACGGAAAATTCCCTGGTTAAAAGCTATGGCCGCCAAGCGGTAAGGCGGGATCCAGTTCGGGAAAGTATAACGGGTAACCGGGAGGCGGTAATTATGAAAGGATTCCAGTTTGCCAGCCGGCGAAAGCGTTAAATGTAGCAGATCCTGCGTCCGGACAGTAGAAAAGCCCATGTTCACGTACCCGAAAGTAACAATTCCTATGGCCATGCGCGGCAGTAAATGGCCCATGTAGGAAGTGCTTTTAAAGCTTTCGCCCACCAGATGCCAGTGGCCGTCCGGCGTGTATTGCAATTTTTCCCATAAAACCTTTTGGTTCTGTAAAGCCAGCATACTGCCCGCATTGCTACCGGTTGCATCGGCCAGCCGTTGGCCGGTTGGGCTGATGCGGGTAAAAAACATCTGGCCCGGTTTGTTTGGCGATGTGCGGGTTTTATTGAACCAGCGGCCGTTTAGGGCAATTTCCTGCTCCGGACCGAAGCCGATGGCCCCGAGCTCGCGCCGGTCGGTAGCCTGGTTTAATTTACTTTGGCCGGTAATGTTTCCGGTTTCGCCTTCCAGGCAATAGATCGTGTGAATGACTTTTCCGGTGCCCGGTTTGGTTGCTGCAATGGCCCAGATATGGTTTTTATTTACCAGCAGCTGCAGAAACTGAGCGCCTTTTTCCGGCGAAATCTTTTGTTCCCATAGCACGCTTTGCTTTAAATCGATCTTCTGAATAACGTAGCCTCTCGGTGATTTGGTAGCATAAACCAAAAGAAAAGTACTGTCGTTATCGGCCTTGCTGAGCGTGATCAGCTTCGGTTTTCCATAAGCGCGATAGCTGTTCTTTTTACTGATGATATCGCCGTTTTTTGCCAGAATAATGGTGCGCACCGTATCGGTACCAACCCGCTGAAATAAGTGGGCCGAATAATGGCCGTTTCCGGTGGAAGCTAAAGCAATGTTCCGGCGGTAAAGTTTATGCACCGAAGAAGTGGTAACCAGCGAGGTATCCATGCGGGAATAATAGAAAATGGAGTTATTGTCTTCTAATCCGCGTTGCCGGTAAAGCATACCAGCATGTTTATCGGAATTCTGGTTTAAACTGAACCGGCCGTTAAATAAGATATCGTCGTAACCAGCCTGCTGAGAAAAGCCGGAAAACTGAAGACATGAAAAAAAGAGCAGAAAGGAGAGTCGTTTAAGCATTTACTACTAAGAAATTTGAATTGCAAAAGTATATAATTCCTTTGTTATTTAGTTTGTTCTGATTTATTATTTCTTAAAAACAGAAAAACCCCGGCCTGTTAAGCCGGGGTTTTTGGGTATAAAACCATACCGTTTTTTAGTCTTTAAGCTGGCTGAAATCCCAGGTATCGAGGTAGCTCGTGGTGAAGTTACCTGATTTGAAGTTTTCGTCGTCCATCATTTTCAGGTGAAACGGAATGGTGGTTTTTACGCCTTCCACCACAAATTCGCTCAAGGCACGTTTCATTTTCACAATGGCTTCTTCGCGGGTTTGCGCCACCGAAATAAGCTTTGCGATCATGGAATCGTAGTTTGGCGGAATGGTATAACCGGCATACACGTGCGTATCTACCCGAATACCGTGACCGCCCGGAATGTGCAGCGTAGTGATCTTACCCGGGCTCGGACGGAAACCGTTGGCCGGATCTTCAGCATTAATACGGCATTCGATCGCGTGCATGTCCGGATAATAGTTTTTACCGGAAATAGGAATGCCGGCCGCAACTTTTATCTGTTCTTTGATCAGATCGTAATTGATCACTTCTTCCGTAACCGGATGTTCCACCTGGATACGGGTGTTCATTTCCATGAAATAGAAATCCTTGTTTTTATCTACCAGGAACTCAATGGTGCCCACGCCTTCGTATTTAATGGCTTTCGCGCCGGCAACCGCCGCTTTCCCCATCGCTTCGCGCAACTTGTCGTCGATGAATGGTGAAGGTGATTCTTCGATCAGTTTCTGGTGACGACGCTGAATGGAGCAATCGCGTTCCGAAAGGTGACAAGCGCGGCCTTCCTGATCGCCAACCAGCTGGATTTCAATGTGACGCGGTTCTTCTACGAATTTTTCCAGGTACAAACCATCGTTGCCGAAAGCTGCTTTCGATTCCGTTTTGGCATCGTTCCAGGCTTTCTGGAATTCATCGTCGCTGCGTACAATGCGCATGCCGCGGCCACCGCCACCGGCCGTAGCTTTCAGAATAACCGGGTATTTAACTTTGTTGGCAAGTTTAATTCCTTGTTCTACCGAATCTAAAAGACCTTCTGAGCCCGGAATGGTTGGAACGCCGGCTTTTTTCATGGTTGCCTTGGCCGAAGCCTTATCGCCCATAGAATTGATCATGGCCGGGGAAGCGCCAATGAATTTAATGCCGTTTTCGTGGCAAATACGACTGAATTCCGCGTTTTCTGAAAGGAAGCCATAACCCGGGTGGATCGCATCGGCATTCGTAATTTCGGCCGCAGCGATCAGGTTTGGAATGTTCAGGTAAGACTGAGCACTTGGAGGCGGTCCGATACAAACCGCTTCGTCCGCAAAACGTACGTGCAGGCTTTCTTTATCGGCGGTAGAGTAAACCGCTACCGTTTTAATGCCCATTTCCTTGCAGGTCCGGATGATGCGCAACGCAATTTCACCCCGATTCGCAATAAGTATTTTTTTAAACATCTTTTAAATGTGTTAATGTGCTAATGTGAAAATGTGCTAATATGTAATTGTGCATTTGATTTCTCAATAGCACATTAACACATTAGCACATTAAAGAATTAAACTTATTAACTAGGATCGATCATAAACAACGCCTGGTCGTACTCAACCGGAGACGCATTGTCAACCATAACTTTCACGATCTTACCGGAAACTTCGGCTTCAATTTCGTTGAAAAGTTTCATGGCTTCGATGATGCAGATCACCTGGCCCTTTTTTACCTCGTCGCCTACGTTTACAAATGCCGGAGATTCCGGGCTGGCAGAGCGGTAGAAAGTACCGATCATAGGCGCTTTAATGGCCTGGTAGTTTCCGCCTTCAGCAGCCGGAGCCGCAGCTGCGGCCGGAGCAGAAGGAGCCTGAGGAGCCGCTGCCGGAGCTGAAACCGCAGCCGCAGCAGGGGCCGCAACCGGAGCGTGGGCCGCCGGAGCCGCTACGTAACTTACTTTCTGGCTGGCATCGCGGGTGATGTTGATCTTAAACTCTTCCGTTTCAATATTCACTTTATTCAGACCAGATTTGGCAATAAAGTCAATCAGGTCCTGTAATTCTTTCGCTTTCATGGGCTGTTTCTTTTCGTTATTTAACTCGTTCGGCATAGCTGTATGTCCGGGTGTCAACTTTAATTTTTTCGTCCTGTTCAATAAACAAAGGCACGTTAATGGTAGCGCCGGTTTCTACAATGGCTTTTTTAGAAGCGTTGGTAGCCGTATCGCCTTTTATGCCTGGTTCGGTATAGGTTACCACCAGTTCTACAAATGGAGGGATCTCGCAGGTTAATGGCTGTTCGGTTTCGGCGTGGAAAAGGATGGTTACTTCCTGACCGTCTTTCAACAAGTCAGCAAACGGTACCATTTTCTCGTCTAAAACTACCTGTTCAAAAGAAGCGTTATCCATGAACGTGTAGCCCATATCGTCTTTGTACAGGAACTGGTGCGGTCGTTGTTCCACGCGCGCAGTCGTAACTTTTACGCCGGCATTAAAGGTGTTGTCAATAATTTTTCCGGTTTTAATATTGCGTAGTTTCGTACGTACGAAAGCCGGGCCTTTGCCGGGTTTTACGTGCTGAAATTCGGTGATCACGTAAAGATCGCCGTTGTATTCCAGGCACAATCCGTTTTTAAAATCAGCTGTAGTTGCCATTGGGTTTTAATTAAAAATCAGGCTTTACAGACCTGATTCGTAAGTTTTCACTAAAAAATGGTATCGTTTCAGACTTAAAAAGTCAATCCGAAAAACCGGCTCAAAATTAGCAGATTTTTCGGATTAATGTTTTGCTATAGCAGATTATTTCGGGTCATAGGCCCACTTTACGTAAAGCGCGCCCCAGGTAAAGCCGCCGCCGAACGCCGAAATAATTAAGTTGTCGCCTTTATGCAGTTGGTTTTCGTAATCCCACAGACAAAGCGGAATGGTACCGCTGGTGGTGTTGCCGTATTTCTGAATGTTCAGCATCACTTTCTCGGGGCCTACATTCATGCGCTGCGCCGTAGCATCAATAATGCGCTTGTTGGCCTGATGCGGCACCAACCAGGCCACATCATCAGCTGTCAGGTTGTTGCGCTCCATAATTTCAGCCGAAACGTCGGCCATGCCTTTTACCGCGAATTTGAAAACCGTAGTGCCTTCCTGGTAAACGTAATGTTCGCGGTTGCGCACGGTTTCTTCAGTCGCTGGTTTGCGGCTGCCACCGGCCTTCTGGTGCAGAAAAGCAGCCCCGGAACCATCGGCTTTCAGAATAGAATCCAGCACGCCATAGCCTTCGGTGTTGGGTTCCAGCATAACCGCGCCGGCGCCATCGCCGAAAATAATGCAGGTAGCACGGTCGGTATAATCAATAATGGAAGACATTTTATCGCCGCCCACAATTACCACTTTTTTGTACTTGCCGGTTTCAATGAACTGGGCACCGGTTGCTAACGCGAAAATAAATCCGGAACAGGCAGCCTGAATATCGTACCCGAAGGCATTTTTTGCGCCAATTTCGTCGGTAATTAAGTTGGCTGTAGCTGGAAAAACCATATCCGGCGTGGTAGTTGCGCAGATCAGCAGGTCAATTTCTTCAGCCTTGGTGTTGGTTTTTTTCAGCAGGTCGTTCACAGCTTTTACAGCCATGTAAGAGGTGCCCAGGTTTTCGCCTTTCAGAATGTGGCGTTCTTTAATACCGGTGCGGGAGGTAATCCATTCGTCGTTGGTATCAACCATCGTTTCCAGTTCCTTATTGGTAAGGATATAGTCGGGAACGTAACCGCTCACGCCGGTAATGGCAGCCGTAAGTTTTGTCATAGTTTTAAATGGTACTATGTAAAAATAGCGCCGTTAAGCGCTATGAGTTTTTTTGAATTTTTCAGAAACATCGGAACTGGCCATCTGATATGCCTGTTTCAGCATGTTACAAATGGCACCCGGCGAAGATGCGCCATGACCGATAATAGCGTTGCCGTTTATGCCCAGAATAGGAGTGCCGCCAACTGCTTCATAATCAAGCCGGTCAATAAAAGGATCGCAGATCTGTTTTTCTTTCAGAATGTCGTAGAAAGACTCGGCCATTTTCAGGATCACGTTTCCGGTATAACCGTCGCACACAATCACGTCGGCTTTATCGTTGAAAAGGTCGCGGCCTTCAATATTTCCAATAAAGTTAATATTGGGGTTGGCTTTCAGAAGCTGGTGCGCGGCCTGGGTGGCCATGTTCCCTTTGCCTTCTTCTTCGCCTAAGTTCATTAAACCCACTTTTGGGTTATCAATTTTCAATACTTCTTCTGCGTAGATCGAGCCGATCTCGCCGAATTGTTCCAGCACTTCCGGTTTGCAGTCGGCGTTGGCGCCAACGTCTACAATCACCCCAATGCCGCCGTTCAGTTTCGGAGCAAAGCTGGCAATGCAGGGACGCATAAAGCCTTCTACTGCCTTTACGCTGAAAAGCGCGCCTACCAGCATGGCTCCGGTATTCCCGGCACTGGCAAAGGCATCCACCTCCTTGGCTTTTAAAAGGGCATAGCCTTTTGCAATGCTGGAGTCAGGTTTTTGGGTGAGCGCCTTTGTGGGGTGCTCACCCATTTCTATAACCTGTGTGGTATGAATAATAGAAATCCTGGAGGAAGTATATCCGTGTTTTTGCAATTCGGCCTGAATCTGGGGTTCATCGCCTATTAGCAGGATTTCAGCTTTCCCGGCCAGCGATTCTGCTGCCAGTATGGCTCCTTCAACCGTTGCGCCAGGGGCAAAATCGCCTCCCATTGCATCCAGGGCTATCTTCATGTATGTAGCTTGTGGGTTATTTACACATTCAGTTTAAAACAGCAGGGCTATTTAGCAAGCTGAAATTAGGCAACGGAAGTATAATTCTCGATCACCATTTTGCCGTGACGGTATAAGTTACCTTCGCTCACGTAAGCGTGGTGAAATAAATGGATTTCTCCGGTTGTAGCGCAAGTAACAACTGCTTTTGGAGTCAGTTTGTCGTGGGTTCTTCTTTTGTCGCGACGGGTTTTGGAGATTTTTCGTTTAGGATGTGCCATCTTACTTAAAAACTATTTATTTACTTATTTGGAATTTATTACTATTTAATCTTTTTCAGGGCTGCAAAACGCGGGTCAGCCGGTTCATCGTCATCATCGTCCGAATCGTTATCCGGTTCGGTAGAAGAAGAGTAAATCAGGATATCGTCATCCGAATCGTCTTCGTCTATTTCCTGCTGAAATTCCGGCTTCAGTTTCTTCATCGGGATCTGCAACCCAATAAAATCGAACAGGTGCTGCGCAAGATTTAATTTCTGGGCACCGTGCTTGATCTGCAGAATATTCTCATCCAGTTCCACTTCTTCGTCGCCGTAGCGCACCCGCAGTACCTGCTTTGTGTCTATCGGGTAATCGAATTCTTCCAGGCTCCGGTCGCAGGTTAAGCGCACGGTACCGGTTATGTGGAACGTGAAATTGAGCAATAATTCCGACTTATCGAGCGTAACGTGGGCTTTTAAGTTGCCGCCGTTCACCAGATTCTGCTCGAAATGGGCAAAGAAAGCATCGTTCAACTCGAAATCGTATTCGTGCTGCTTATTGCTTAGTTTGTCTAGACCGATATCGAAGGTATGCAGGGCTTTCACTGTTCAGGATTTATCGCAAGCTGCAAAATTAGCAACTTATTTCCGATATTAAAAATATATTAAGTCTTTTTAATTGCGCGGATTGGCATTAAAATGGCGTTTCCGGATAATATCTACGGCCAGTAAAAGCGCTTCGCGGAACGAACTTTCCTGCGCAACATTCTGGCCGGCAATATTGTAGGCCGTGCCATGATCGGGCGAAGTTCTCACAATTGGCAGGCCGGCCGTGTAATTTACCCCGTTATCGAATGCCAATGTTTTGAACGGAATTAAGCCCTGGTCGTGGTACATGGATAGCACAGCATCGAAATGTTTGTAGCTCGCCGTGCCAAAAAAGCCATCGGCCGGAAAAGGGCCAAAGATCAGGTTGCCTTTTTCTTTCAGCTGGTTAATTGCCGGAAGTATGATTTCGGCTTCTTCGTTGCCTAGTAATCCGTTTTCGCCGGCGTGCGGATTTAAGCCCAATACGGCGATTCTTGGCTTCTGAATATGAAAATCGTGCTTCAGACTCTCCAAAAGAATGGTTAGTTTCTGGATGAGCAGATCGGGGGTTAGCCTGGCCGAAACGTCTTTTAAAGGCACGTGACCGGTTACCGTAGCCACGCGCAGGTCGCCGCCGATCAGAAACATTAAACTGTTGGGCGCTTCAAAATAATGCGTCAGGAATTCGGTATGGCCCGGGAACTGAAAACTCTCGGACTGGATGTTGTCTTTGTCGATCGGGGCGGTTACAATGCCGTCTAATTTCCCGTTTTTCAGGTCTTCAGCGGCCCGTTGCAATGATTTTAAGGCACTCTGTCCGGATTCCTGGTTTGGTTTTCCGGGGGTTAGTTCCAGATCTTCTTCCCAGCAATTAATTACGTTTACTTTTTTGGTATCTGCACCAGCCGTTTCGGAAATAACCTGCAAATGGAAATTCTCCAGGGCCAGCTGTTTTTTTACTTTGTTTAGTAAATGTATGTTGCCGTAAATTATTGGGGTACAGAAGTTTAAAAGGCGGTTGTCGGCTAAGGTCTTAAGAATTACTTCCGGACCAATGCCGTTGAAATCGCCGAGCGAAATGCCCAACCGCGGTTTTATTTTGTGTTCCATTTAAATGAGTGCAGTTTTGGTGGCAAAAGCTTTTCAGACATAAGTATCAGGACACAGGAATCAGGATTTTTTCTCAGAAAATGTTCTGAATTTTAGCTGAAAAGTATGTTGCCACGAGTTTTTCAGCCCGAAACCCTAGCGTTTTTTCAGCAGGTTTTCGGGTAATCTCAAACCTGCCAAGTTTTGGAAACCTGGCAGGTCTTCAGAAATAAATTATGCTTTTTTGCTTTTTACTTTGGCCGCCAGGAAATCGTAGATCAAACGCACGGCCGAACCGGTGGCGTGTTTTCCGCGGTATGAATCAGGCGCGGTTAAGAAAGCGGTGCCGGCAATATCTAGGTGGATCCAAGGATACGTAGTAAAATGTTCCAGGAATTTTCCGGCCGATATATGACCGGCTTCGGCCATGCCAATGTTTTTGATATCAGCAATATCCGACTCGATGTGTTTGCCGTATTCATCCCAAAGCGGGAATTCGATCAGGCGTTCGTAAGTATGTTCACCGGCGATTTTCAGCTGGGTTTTTACTTCTTCGCTGGCCGTTCCCATCATGGCAATGGCTTCTTTCCCGATCGCCCGCACGGCGGCACCGGTTAAGGTTGCCATGTCAATTACCAGTTCCGGGTCGTATTTTGCAGCAAAACTTAGGGCGTCGGCCAGAATCAAACGGCCTTCGGCGTCGGTATTTAAAACTTCTACGGTTTTGCCGTTGTGCATCGTAATTACGTCGCCAGGCGCATAGGCACGGCCACCCGGGCGGTTATCGGTTGCCGGTACCAGGGCCACAATGTGTAGCGGCAAATTGGTTTTGGCAACGGCATTCATAATTCCGACAACAGCAGCTGCGCCAGCCATATCCGATTTCATCAGATCCATGGAGTTTGGAGTTGGTTTTAAGCTCAGGCCGCCGGTATCATAAACCACACCTTTACCTACCAGCATGATCGGTTTTTCGTTCTGCGCATTTTCCGGTTTCCACTCCATAATGGTGAAAGTAGGAGGGTCGATGCTGCCCTGGTTCACGCTCAGTAATCCGCCCATTTTCAGGCTTTGGATCTGCGTCATTTCCAATACTTCGGTCTGGAAACCAGCTTCTTCGCCGATCTTTACAAACTCTTCGGCTAAATTCTCTGCGCTCTGGAAATTGTGCGGTTCGTTTACCAGGTTGCGCGCCAGGAACACGCTGTTCAGAACGTGGTTCAGGCCGGTAATTTCGGTTTCAGAATACTCTTCGCCGGTAATAATAATGCTTTCTAAAGCCGAAGGTTTAGCTTCCGATTTGTATTTCAGGAATTCGTAATTTGTCAGGAAAATGCCCACCGCCACAAAACGCGCCGCGTTGGAAGCGGTAAGGTCGGAAATGGCAATGTTTTTTACTTTATCAGCTTTTAAAACTTTCAGCAAACCGTGGCCCGCCATGCGCAATTCTTCCTGGTAACCTGCCATGGTTTTCTTTTCCGGTACCGCTACAATGTAAATTTTATAAGTATAGCGGTTAATGAAGATCATTTTGCCTTTGGAATCGAGCTGGCTTTGCGCGAAATTTTTCTCCGCATCGCTCAGCTTCGGCACCGAACCAAGTTCAGTTGGCTGAATAATGTAAACAATATCGGTGTTGTCCGGTACGGAAGCGGTATATTTTAATTGCGTTGGCATCTTGGTAAAACAGTTAAGTTCGGCGTGCAATATAGCAAATTGCTTTTTCAGACATAAGGTTTAGCCTTAAGACTTCATACTTTTTTCGTTTTCAGGAGCCGGATTTTCCGGATTTTCAAGTTTACAAGAGAATTTCCGGGCTCATAATTTTCAGAATCGAAGTTTGGCGCAATCAATTAGAGAATTTTCAGAATCAAAGTCCGCCGTTCACGTTTGTCTTAGTCTTCCGCAAAAGGAAAGGTTCGCCTGGGTGAATTCCGCTGACTTCCGTTAACGGGATTTCTATCCAGGTTTAATATTCCGACTTTTCAGGCCTGAAATCATAGCGTTTTTAAAGACTTACAATTCTTAATATCGATTAACTAAAGAGATTAATGCTAATAGTTTGAAAATTATGTTAAGTAATAGAAAATTTGTTTCATGATATTTTGTCTGAAAGCAAGGGTTTGGAAATTATGTTTAGTAAAATTTCAGGCTACCGGGTTTACCTTTTAAAATATTTCATAAAATAATCGTAGTTTTGAAGCAGATAAAATGAGTTTTCAGCCTTAAAACGATACCGTTTTTGGACAAAAAAGTAAGCCCCAAGAAACACCTCGGTCAGCATTTTCTTACCGACCTCAATATTGCCCAGAAAATTGTAGACCAGCTCACGCTTCCCGACGGCATAAAAGATGTGCTGGAAGTTGGGCCTGGAATGGGCGTGCTTACACAATATTTGTTGCAGCATCCGGAATATAAAACCACGGTAATTGATATTGATAAAGAATCAATTGCGTATTTGCAACACCATTTTCCGGAGCTGGAAGACCGCATCTTATCGGCTGACTTTCTGAAGCTCGATTTTGAAAAATATTTTCCGGGCAAATTCTCCATCATCGGCAACTTTCCTTACAACATTTCGAGCCAGATCTTTTTTAAAGTGCTCAAGCATAAAAACCAGGTGCTGGAAGTGGTTGGCATGCTGCAGAAAGAAGTGGCCGAGCGCATTGCTGCGCCTCCGGGCTCCAAAACGTACGGCATTTTAAGCGTGCTTTTACAGGCCTATTACCACATCACCTACAATTTCACGGTCCACGAAAACGTATTCAACCCGCCGCCGAAAGTAAAATCGGCCGTGATCAGCCTGGTGCGTAACGAGGTGAAAGAACTGCCCTGCTCCGAAAGTTTGTTTTTTGAAGTGGTAAAGCAAAGTTTTTCTACCCGCCGCAAAACCTTAAGAAATTGCCTGAAAACCTATAATTTATCGCCTGAAATAAGCGCTTTGCCTGTTTTTGATAAAAGAGCGGAGCAACTTTCGGTGGCCGATTTTATAGAATTGACAAAAATTATAGAAAATTTTAAATCCCAAGCAGCGAATTAAGCATTCGTCTTGTCATATACCTGAAGGCCGGAAAACGGTAGGGTTTTGCTGCCAAAAACCATAGCATTTTCTGAATCTTTAATTTGCACTATATATAAAGGTGTGAATTCTTAACCAAACAAATTTTCATCTGCCGGAAAAAGACTTTTTGCTTAAACCTGCGCGCTTGCCCAAACATGAAACCGAATTGCCTCATTGTCGACCTGATGCATCCCAGTATAATCGATTTGCTGGAAGAAGCCGGTTTCCATGTTTCATACCGCCCGGAAATTAAACCCGGGGAGGTAAAAGCAGCGCTGAAAGGCTTCCGGGTGTTGATGGTCCGCAGCAAGCTTCACATTTCGGAAGAACTTCTTTCGGAAGCCGAAGACCTGCAGATTGTGGCCCGCGCCGGCGCCGGCGTAGACAACATCGATGAAGACGCGCTCAAACGGCGCAACATTCAGCTGGTAAATGCCCCCGAAGGCAATCGCGATGCAGTAGGGGAGTTTACGGTAGGTTTGTTGCTCGCATTGTTCCGGAACATTGCGAAAGCCGACAAGGAAGTAAGAAACCTGGACTGGCACCGGGAGGCGAACCGGGGCGAAGAGATCTTTGGTAAAACGATCGGCATAATTGGCTACGGCAACATGGGGAAAGTGTTCGCGCGTTGTTTGTCGGGATTCAATTGCCGGGTAATTGCCAACGATATTGCCCCCGATGCCACTTTCGACGAAAATGCGGAGCGGGTTTCCCTCTCCGAAATTTTTGAACAGGCCGATGTAGTGAGTTTTCACATTCCCTACACGCCCGAAAACTACCATTTTGCTAACGCTGCTTTTTTTGGAAGTTTTAGCAAAAACGTGTGGGTGCTGAGCACGGCCAGGGGGGAAATAATGGATTATTCGGCCCTGGTAGGGGGGTTAAAAGCCGGAAATTTAAAAGGCGCTGCCTTAGACGTGCTTGAGAATGAAAAGCTTAGCACCCTGAACGCGCAGCAAAAGGAAAATTTCGGTTTTCTGGCCAAGGCCCCTAACGTGATCCTTACCCCGCATATTGCCGGCTGGACCCACCAGTCATATCAGAAAATTAATGAAATTTTGGTGCAAAAGATAAAAACGCTTCAGTATCAGGATGATGGCCTACGCTGATCAAGAAAAAAAGGTTTAAGTTTTTGCTAGTTATTTTTTTAACGTGTATCTTTAATGCTTTGAATTATACCCACTACCAATAATTTCATTCTTTTTTTTAACCCAGTATGATGCGAAAACTTTTACTACTGTTCGCTTTCTTAGGTTTTACGTATGGGGCGGCACTCGCCCAAACGGGTAAACTGGCCGGAAAGCTGATTGACAAAACAACCCGCGAGCCGATTCCTTTCGGGAACGTTGTGGTAAAGCTGAATGGTGCGCAGAAAGGCTACGGCCAGACTGACATCAACGGTTTTTACTCAATTTCTCCGCTTACTCCGGGTGCTTATACCGTTGAAGTACCAAACGTTGGTTACATAACCAGAGTTATTAACGGGGTAGAGGTAACGGTAGATAAAACTACCAGCCTCAACATTGAGCTTTCTCAAAACGTGCAGCAACTGAACGAAGTTGAGATCACTGCTTACGAAGTTCCGATCATCGGTCCTGAAAAAGTTGGCCAGACCCTGACCAAAGAGCAGATTATGAAAGTTTCTACCCGCGAAGTAACCACCCTGGTACAAACGGCTTCCAACGTTGGTTCTACCGACGACGGCAAAGCGGTTAGCATCAAAGGGCAGCGTCCATCTGGTACAGCTTATTATGTAAACGGGGTAAAGCAGATTGTAGCGCCAAACCTGCCAACCAGCGCCATTTCCCAGATGACGGTAATTTCTGGTGGTGTGCCGGCACAATACGGTGACCAAACCGGTGGTGTGGTAAACATTACAACTACAGCTCCTTCAAGCAAATTTATGGGCGGTGTTGAAGCAGAAACTTCAACCCCATTCGATAAATACCATAACAATCTGGTAAGCTTTAACCTTACCGGCCCGATCCTGCAGAAGAAAAGCGCCGATACTACAGACTTTACCAAAAACCGCACCATTCTTGGTTTCTTTTTAGCCGGTCAGTATCAGGGCTCCCGCGACGATAACCCATCTGCTCAGGGTGTATATACTTTAAAAGATGATGTAAAAACGCGTCTGGAGAAAACGCCACTGGTAGCCGATCCGCAGGGTGGTTATACTTATGCAGCGCAGACTTTAACGCTTAATGATTTTGAAAAAGGCAAGCTGCGTCCGAACGTAAAGAATAACAGTATTACTGTTAACACTTCTTTCGAATTCCAGCCGAAAGAAAATATGATGTTCAGCTTTGGCGGTAACATCAACCATTCACGTCGCGACCTTTATCAGAGAGCATACTCGGTTTATAACTCTGACAACAACCCGGAGCAGCGTATTAATAACTGGATGACTTACCTGCGTTTTACGCAGAACTTTAAAGATGCCCTTGGCGATTCTTCTGCCAATCCGTTGAAAAATGCTTACTACCAGATCCAGGCCGATTACTCTAAGTATGACCGCGTAATCCAGAACAAGCGTCTGAAAGATGATATCTGGCGTTACGGTTACATCGGTAAATTCGACCAGAGCGTTGAAGCTTTCTTTGCTCCGGGAACAGTTCGCGTAAGAACTAATCCAAACGATCCGAACGATACTACTACTACCGTATATAGAGATGCTATGGTTGACCTTGGTGACATCAGCACCAAGGTAGGTTTCACCAGAGACGCAAACACAAACCCGGTTACGGCAGCCTATACCGATCAGATCATCTCTGACCGCGCTAGTGCCGGCGATCCAATCTCTAACCTGATCGAACTTCAGATGCTGGGCGGTTTATTGAATGGACAGAACCCTGGTTCCGTTTATTCAATGTATTCCAATCCTGGTACAATGTTCTCAACCTACCAGTTGTTGAACAACGATCAGTTCCGTTTATCTGCTTTGGGTTCTGCAGAGTGGGGTAAACATACTTTTAAACTTGGTTTCGAATTCGAGCAACGCGTTGAAACGAACTACGGCGTAAATGCCAGTGGTTTATGGAACTGGAGCCGCGGTTTGTTAAGTACCGATATGAACGGCCTTGACAAAAACAACTATGTGGTTACAACCCGCGAAGATGAATTTGGCGTGGAGCAAACCTATATTGATTTCGGCTACAGCCCAAATACAAACCAAAGCACTTTCTCGCAGAACCTGCGTAAAAAATTAGGCCTTGCTGCTAACCAGCCTATTAATATAGATGCAGTAAGTCCGGAAGATCTTTCAACCAGCATGTTCTCTGCCGATGAACTGATCACGCCAGGTTTAGTTAGCTACCAGGGCTTTACTTATGATGGTAAACGCTCCACTAAAAAAGTAGCTTTCAACGATTACTTCTCTGACATTGCAAACCGTCCGCAGGATGCTGTTCGCCCGATCTATACGGCTGCTTTCATCGAAGATAAATTCCAGATCGAAGACCTGACCCTGCGTGCAGGTGTACGGGTAGACCGTTTTGATGCAAACCAGAAAGTGTTGAAAGATCCGTTTACATTAGTAGAAACCCTGAAAGCCGGTGATGTTCGCAGCCTGCGTTTTGCTGCTCTGGAAGGCGAGTCTAATCCATACACCATTCCTTCTAATATTGGCGACGACTACGTAGTTTATGTAAATAAGAACTCTGCTGATTTCCAGCAGGATCAGACTACTGCTTCCAGCTTCGGTATTGTAGGTTACCGCAAAGGGGATGTGTTTTACGATGTGAACGGTACCCCGACTGATAACTTAGCAGAAATTCAGAAGAACGGTACTTTCCCGCTGTTCGATCCTGCGCTGCAAGGAACAGTAGGCTCCGAATATTTACCTGACCGTCGTTTATCCGTTAAAGCATTTAAAGATTATGTGCCGCAGTTTGTAATTATGCCGCGTATTTCATTCTCTTTCCCGATCTCGGAAGATGCTCTATTCTTTGCCCACTACGACATTACTTCACAGCGTCCGGAACGTAACGGTACCCTGCCAAGCGATTATTACTTCCTGCTTGGTTCTATCAACGACCGAAACGAAATTAACAACCCGGATCTGAAACCACAGAAGAAAATTGACTACGAAGTAGGTTTTGAGCAACGTTTAACGCGTTCATCAGGCTTAACGATTTCAGCTTTCTATTCTGAGAACCGCGACCAGATCTCTTTCCGCAAATACACCGGTGCTTATCCGCAGGATTATATTACTTTCAGTAACCTCGATTTTGGGGTAGTGAAAGGTATGACTCTGGAATACGACCTGAGAAGAACCAGAAACATTGCATTAAACGCCAGCTATACCCTGCAGTTTGCAAAAGGTACGGGTTCGAGCGCAACGTCTGGTTACAACCTGGTAAGCCAGGGCCAGCCAAACCTGCGTACGCCTATTCCTTTGGATTTTGATCAGCGTCACAACTTCAAAGTGAACTTCGATTTCCGCTTTAAGGACAACGAAGGTCCGGTATTGTTTGACAAAAAAATATTCCAGAATGTAGGTCTTAATGTTAACCTGAATGCCGCATCCGGCACCCCATACTCACGCCAGGCTAACATTACTAACTTTATCAATGCTATTGGCCGTCCGGTACTGGAAGGAAGCCTGAACGGCTCGAACTTACCAGCCAACTTCCGGGTAGGTCTGCGTCTGGATAAAGACTTTAATATTAAAGGCAGTGAAGACGGAAAATCTTTTGTGAAAACGCTGAACGTTTATTTCCGTGTTCAAAACTTATTCAACACAATGAATGTGCTGAATGTTTATAAATACACCGGCTCTGCATCTGATGATGGATATCTGGATACTTACCGTGAGCGCTTTGGCAGCGAAGCAAATCAGGCACTGATCGATCTGTATACGATCCGCTTACTGAACGGTGATAATGATGCAAGCAATCCATCGAATTATTCTCTACCACGCCGTGCCCAGATCGGCTGTGTAATTTCTTTCTAATTCTGTAATTTTTATATCTGAGATATATGCGTAATAAACAACTATCTGGAATGCTGCTGGCATTAAGCCTTGGCTGCGCGCTGAACGTATCAGCACGGGCACGGGTTGATGTACCAGCAAACGCCGGAGGCAAGAAAAACGGCGGGGGAAATAATAAAATTACGGCGGCTTGTCTTACCAGCTCGTCAAATTCCTCCCTGGATATAAACAACGTTCGGGCCATGGTGCTGAACGGCGGCGATATGTGGTGGAACCTATCCGACCCACGTTATGAAGTACCTAGAGTAGACGATCCGAACTTACCGAAGAAACACTCGCTTTTTGCCGGTGCTGTCTGGATCGGGGGTAAAGATCCGCAGAATAACCTTTATCTGGCTGCCCAGACTTACCGCCAGGGTTCGCCTGCCGATGTTGGTTACTGGCCTGGACCACTGGATAATACCGGTAACGTTGCCAAAGAAGATTGTGCGATCTGGAATTACCACGCTAAAATTGATAAAGCCGTAGTAGATAAATTCCGGGACGATTTTGGTAAAGGCTTTTATGCTGACCGTGATGAAACGAAGTTGCCAAAAGCAATAAAAGACTGGCCGGCAAAGAAAAATCCGTTTATAAAAAATACGGATATGAATCATGACCTGGCGCCGTTCATTAACGTTGGCGGCCCGGCAGATGAGTATAACCCGTTTGATGGCGATTATCCTGATTTCCGGGGTGACCAGGGTATCTGGTGGGTAATGAACGATGCAGGTAACGTAAAAGTACCGCAATCGAGCACCATTGGTTTGGAGTTACAGGTTTTGGCATTTGCTTTCCAAACCAACAACCTGATCAACAACATGACCTTTTATAAGCAGAAGCTGATAAATAAAGGTCAGAATCAGTTAAATAATACGTACCTGGGCCAGTGGGTTGACCCGGACTTAGGTTTCTATAATGATGACTTTGTAGGTTGCGACGTAGGCCGTGGTTTAGGTATCTGCTATAACGGTGACAACGATGATGAAGGTGCAAACGGCTACGGCCTGAATCCGCCGGCAATTGGTGTGGACTTCTTTCAGGGACCTGCCGCAGACCCAAATGATGGGATAGATAATGACCGCGATGGAACTATAGACGAAGCTGATGAAAAAATTATCATGTCGAGCTTTATCTATTACAACAACGACAATAACCCGACTAACGGTAACCCACAAAGAGCCTCTGATTTCTACAACTACCTGCAGGCGATCTGGAGAGATGGTAAGCAGATTACTTTTGGCGGCGATGGTACAAACCAATCTGCTCAGCCTTATAAGTTTATGTTCTCTGACGATACCGACCCTAAAGGTTTAGGTTTCAGCAACCCTAGAAAACCGGATTTTGAATGGTCTGAAAATAAAACCCAGGCAACCGGCCAAAGCTCTAATACGCCAGCTGACCGTCGCTTCCTGCAATCAGCCGGTCCATTCACGCTGAAGCAAGGCGCTGTTAACGAACTTACCATCGGGGTAGTTTGGGCCCGTGCCAACTCTGGTGGTGCCAAAGGTTCTTTGGGTCTCCTGAAAAACGCCGATGATATTGCACAAAGCCTTTTTGATAACGATTTTAAGTTACCGCAAGGTCCGAACGCGCCTAAACTGGAAATTGCCGAGTTAGATCAGCAATTAATTTTAACCTTGATTCCACAGACTTTCCTTACTTCCAACGATGATAAGGTAACTACGGAAACTTATTTTGAGAAAAACCAAACCCTGGAAACTAACGGCGCTAAAGATGCTTTTTATCGCTTTGAAGGATACAAAGTTTATCAGCTGAAAGATCCTACGGTTACTTCTTCTGAATTGAGCAACCCGGACCGTGCCCGTTTAGTGGCCCAGGCTGATCTGAAAAACGGCGTAACTGAGATTGTTAACCGTGAATTTGATGCTGATATTAATGATTTCAAGAGTGTATTGAAAGTGCGTGGCGCCGATAATGGTCTGTTCCATACCATTAATATTACTACTGATCAGTTTGCTACCGGAAACGACCGGATCGTGAACTTCAAGTCTTACCATTTCATGGTTGTAGCTTATGCTTATAACGGTGACCCGGTTAATAAGAATGATAAGTATCTGGAAGGCCGCGTTACTGCATCTGGCACTGGTATTCCGCACAAACCACAGGTTGAAAATGGTGGTACTTTACTGACTTCGGCTTACGGAACTGCTGCTGGTATTACCCGCATTTTTGGTACCGGTAATGGTGGTAATGTACTGGAGATCATGCCAGAGGATGAGCAGGAAATTGTTCGTGCCAACCACAAACAAAAGATTACTTACAAAGGTGGCAATGCACCTTTCGCAGTAAAAGTTTACGATCCTAAGAAAGTTGTAGGTGGTGATTTTACCGTGAAATTATCCAGCCGCCTGGTTTATAAGAAGTCTACTGCATCCGGTAAACTGAACCTGAACGATACGATCCTGGCAACCGGTAACTTTAACCGCCCGGATGCTTATGACGCTACTAACTTCCCGAATACGGTTTCATATCCACAGGTTCCGGGCCGTGCTATTGTACGCAGAATTGTAGGTGTTGAACCTCTTCGGGATTCTACAGCTGCTGCCGGCGATTCGCTGGTAACGCTGGATATCGAAATGCTGAATGACCACCTGAACGGAAGATTCACCGTTGAGATCAACGAAAACAAACTGACCGGTACTGCTCCGAATCAGACTGTAGTGTTCTTTGGTTATAAAACTGAAACCAGACCGTTCCGTTCTTTGAATTCTAATTTTACTGCAGTAGCGTACGAATACGTGCAAAATGACCTGTGGAAAATTAAGAAACCAAATACTGATTGGGTATATGCTGACAAGCCGGTTAGTATTTTCAACGAACAATTGGTTCCTGAATATGGTGTTTCGATCGAATTTAAGCATGCAACAAACCCAGGCTACCTGGTTAATGCTAATTCATTGAATGGTTATCAGGGATCTTCTATAACGTTTTCTGCGGCCCCTAGATGGTTGGAAGGCGTTATGAATGGTTCTACTGCGGGTATGCGCCCTTGGTTGTTGAACAAGAAGACGAATACTACTTCTTCTGATCTTGATGGAATTGATCCTAACTATGTGTACCTGAATGTATTAAACGGTACATGGGCGCCATATGGTGCAACTGCTACCTTGCCTTTTGGACCAGCCTATAGCGGAGCAAGTGCCAGTAACCGCAAAATCTCTGATCTTCAGAATGTGGATATTGTTTACACCAGCGATAAATCTAAATGGACTCGTGTAGTAGTGTTGCAAGGTAATTCAGGTTTAAGTTCTGCTTTTGAACTGACCAAGAAAGGTAGCACTGCTAAATCGGTAGATGTAAACGGCAATGAAGATCCAAATGCACCAAGCCCTACCGGCATGGGCTGGTTCCCGGGATATGCTGTTGATCTGGACCGCGGCATCCGTCTGAACATGATGTTCTCGGAATTTGCCACGCAGGATGGTAAAGGCAGCGATCTGATCTGGGATCCTACTTCGGATGAAGATGGCGGTAGAAACTTTGTTTACGTAATGACAACCCGTTACGATGAAGGTGCACAGCTTGCCAGAGATTTCGACCAGACAATTACCCGTTTCCCTAACCAGGCTGCCCAATTCCAGGCTGCTACGCAGAACCTGATATTCACTAATGCAATGTGGGTAGGTTATCCGCGGTTGGCGAAAGGTGCTACCAAACTGGCCAGCGATGTCCGGGTTAAGCTTCGGGTGAATCGTTACTTTACATCTTATACAACAGATGAAAATTATAACGTGACGAACGATAACAAGCCTACTGCTTATAAAGGTAACTTTAACCCTGAGTACACTTTCTCTACCAATAGCCTGGTGCCGCAGGTAGAACAGACCAGCATTGCGAAAAGTGGTCTTGACCTGATCCGCGTAGTTCCTAACCCTTACTATGCTTACTCACAGTACGAACAGCGTCAGCTTGATAATACTGTGAAGATCACCAACCTGCCGCGCAAGTGTAAGATTGCGATCTATACAGTGAACGGTACATTGGTTAGAACTTATAACAAAGACGATTCTAAGACCTTCTTAGACTGGAACCTGAAAAATGATAATAACTTACCGATCGCTTCGGGTGTGTATATCATTCATGTGGATGCTGGCAATATTGGCAGCAAAGTGGTGAAATGGTTCGGTATTATGAGACCAATAGATCTTGAGTCGTTTTAATTAATTGCGGAGAATAAAAATGAAAAAATCAGTTATATGTATGGTTTTTGCATCATTACTGGCGGGCACTGCGCTCGCCGGTAATGATCAAAAAAGAGGGCAGGTAGGTGCTACGGAATTGCAGATCAATCCGTGGGCCCGCAGTTCGGGTATGGCCAGCTCTAATACTGCCCGGATCCGGGGGGTAGAATCTATGAACCAGAATATTGGTGGCTTATCCGGTATTACGGGAACCGAAATATTGTTTACCAGCACTAAATGGTTAACCGGTACCGATATTAATATCAATGCTTTGGGTATTGGCCAGCAACTTGGTGAAAATGGCGGTGTATTAGGGCTTTCGCTGATGTCTATGGACATGGGTACTTTTAAGCAGACTACCGAGAATGCGCCGGATCAGGATATTAATTTCAATGTTTCGGTTATTAACCTGGCTTTGGGTTACTCCAAGAAGTTTTCCAACAGTATTCAGGGTGGTATCACGGTTCGCGTTATCAGCGAGTCTGTTCCGGATGCTAGTGCTTCCGGTATCGCTTTCGATGGTGGGGTACAATATGTAACTTCTATTGGTAAAGGTGAACTGGCAAAAGATAACCTTCACATTGGCGTTAGCTTACGGAACGTTGGTCCGGAGATGACTTTCTCCGGCGATGGTCTTGCTTACCGCGGTATTGTGCAGAACGGTACGGTGGTTCAGGCATTGGAGCAGCGTTCTGCTTCTTTCGAACTGCCTGCTTTGCTGAACATTGGTTTGGCTTATGACTTCAACATGAATGAAGAAAGCCGCCTTACCCTGGCCGGTAACTTTGTTTCGAACACGGCCAGCAATGACCAGTTCCAGGTTGGTGCAGAATATGCCTTTACCGAGAAATTTATGGTGCGTGCCGGTTTCGATTACCAGAAAGGTATTTTCGGTGACAGCCGTAATTTTGCGCACAATGGCCCTACTGCCGGCGCCAGCGTTCAGTTGCCTTTCGGCGCTGACTTAGATAAAAACGTTGCTTTGGATTATTCTTTCCGTTCTTCTAACCCTTGGAGCGGAACACACAGTGTAGGAATAAAAGTAGGTTTATAATTTAAAATTTTACTACCTTTACAAAAGAACGGTTAGCGCAGGCATAACCGTTCTTTTGTTTTTAAACCCGATTAAAAAAAGATAAAGTAATGGCAAATGTTTCTTATTACACCCCGGAAGGACTGCAGAAACTAAAAGATGAACTGGCTGAACTGAAAGTAAAAGGCCGGTCTGACATAGCGAAGCAACTTGCTGAAGCGCGTGATAAAGGTGATTTAAGTGAAAATGCCGAATATGATGCAGCTAAAGATGCGCAGGGTCACCTGGAACTGAAAATTGCGAAACTGGAAGAAGTAATCGGCAATGCCCGGTTAATAGATGATTCGAACCTGGACCTGAGCAAGGCCCTGATCCTTTCTAAAGTGAAGATCAAGAACCTGAACAACAACATGGTGTTGGATTACACCCTGGTTTCGGAAGAGGAAGCAAATCTGGCAACCGGCCGTATTTCGGTAAAGTCGCCGATAGGCAAGGGTTTGCTGGGTAAAGAAGTAGGTGATGTGGCTGAGATCACGGTTCCGGCCGGAAAGCTGCGTTTCGAGATTCTGGAAATTTCGCGTTAATCCTATTCTAATCTAAACGGTATATGGCTTCTATTTTCTCGAAAATTGTGGACGGCACCATTCCTGCTTATAAAGTGGCGGAAGACGACCGTTTTCTGGCTTTTCTGGATATAAATCCCCTAACGGAAGGCCATACACTGGTAATACCAAAGCAGGAAACAGATTATTTGTTCGATCTGGATGCTGACCTGTATGCCGATCTGCAGAAATTTGCTTATAAAGTAGCCCAGGCTATTAAACCAGCTATGAACTGCAAGCGGGTAGGTGTTTGCGTGATCGGGTTTGAAGTGCCGCATGCGCATATTCACCTGATTCCGATCAATCAGATGCACGATATGAATTTCAGCAACCCGAAATTAAAACTGAAGCCTGAAGAATTTGAAGTAATTGCGGAGAAGATCCGGCAGGAAATTTAAATTTTAAGCACTTTTTAAAGCCAAAACCCTAGCGTTTTTACCGGAATTACCAGTTGAAAACGCTAGGGTTTTGGCTTTAAAAAGTAAGGGTTATTTAGCGGGAATTTCCGGATTAAAGCCGGTATATTTATTTAGAAGAAATGCGGCTTGGGTTATCGGTAAGGAAACTTTTCCAGGATTTGGTTCCGGCCTGGCTGTTATTACCGCGCTGGTAATGGTGGCAAAGGGCTACGGCTAACGCATCGGTCGCATCGAAAAGCTTGGGCATTTCGGCAATTTTAAAGATCTGCAGCAACATCTGGGCTACCTGTTCTTTAGAAGCGTTCCCGTTGCCGGTAATGGATTGTTTTACTTTTTTTGGCGCATACTCTACGTAAGGAATATCGCGGGATAAAGCAGCGGCAATAGCTACTCCCTGGGCCCGGCCGAGCTTCAGCATCGATTGCACGTTGGTTCCGTAGAAAGGGGCTTCGATAGCCATTTCATCGGGTAAATATTCGGTGATGAGTTCCTGGGTGCGGTCGAAGATCTTTTTTAGTTTTACGGCGTGGTTCGTCAGGCTTTTTAAATTGATGACATCGTATTTAAGAACCTGCATTTTAGAGCCTTTTACCACGAGCAGGGCATAGCCCATAATGTTGGTTCCAGGGTCTATACCCAGGATAATTTTTTCGGAAGGAACTAGGGGGAGCGTTTTGATCATAAGGTTTGCAAAATTACAAACAAAAATTGACTGTAGTTTTAAAAAATAAAGGCTGGCTGGCACTTAAACTTCTGGTTTTCGGGCTGACCAGCTTTTATTTGTACCGCGCCGTGCAAGGCCGCACCGATTGGTTCGCGCTTTTGCAGGAGCACGACAACGCGCGGTTACGGTTGCTGGTTTTTATGGCGGCAATGTTAATTCCGGTAAACTGGGGCCTGGAAGCCTGGAAATGGTGGTACCTGGCCCGTAAAATAGAAACGGTTTCTTTTTTAAGAGCGTTCCGTTCGGTAATGGTGGGGTTAACGCTGGGTTTTATTACCCCGAACCGGGTAGGTGATTACGCCGGCCGGATCCTGGAATTGCGTAGCCGCCGGCGGATCCATGCCATTGGGGCTATTTTTTTAGGCCGTTTTGCGCAGTTGGTCGTAACCGTTTTAGCCGGAAGCGTGGGAGGTTTTTACCTGTTCTGGCATTTTTACTGGCCCGAATTTCCCTGGGCAAAAGTAAGCGTCGGGTTATTTTTGCTGGCAGGAAATGCTTTTTGCCTGCTGTTTTTCTTCCGATCCACATTAATTCTGGCCATGCTGGCTACTTTTCCGCCGGCGCGCCGATTTTTGCCTTATTTACGGGTGCTGGCGCGTTATAATTTTGCTGAGCTGGGTTACACGCTTTTGCTGGCTGCGTCAAGATATGCGGTTTTCGGCTTGCAGTTCGGGTTGTTGCTCAATGCCTTTGGCGTGCAGCTTTCGATTTTGAAATATGTAAGTGGCATCAGCAGTACGTTTCTTTTAAAATCGATTGTGCCGAGTTTCAGCGCGCTGACCGATATTGGCATGCGCGAAGTTTCGGCGATGCATTTTTTTAGTCTGTTTGGCGAGCCGGAACTGAATGTGTTGAGCGCGAGCCTGAGTTTGTGGTTCCTGAACATTGTGGTGCCAAGTGCAATCGGTTTGATCTTTGTGGCGCGGTTGAAGTTTAAGAAAGGTACGGAATGATCGCGGTGCTGACTTTTCTGGTGCTTGGCTATAGCGTTTTTATTCTGGCGGCCATAATAGGTTGGCTGCGTTATTCTGCGCCTGAAATTCCGGAAAATTACAAACCGCAGACCCGGATCTCATTGTTAATTGCTGTGCGGAATGAAGCGGAGAATATCGGGCATTTACTTCGGGATCTGGCCGCGCAACGCTTTCCGAAAACGCACTTCGAAGTAATTATTATTGATGATCATTCGGATGACGGGACGGCAGAAATTGTCAGGACTTTTATGGCTGGTTCCGAAATGGACTTACAATTGTTGCGGCTGGAAAAGGGTAGGGGTGAAGGCAAAAAAAGTGCAATTGCCTTTGGGCTGGAACACGCTAAGGGCGAACTGATCGTACAAACCGATGGCGATTGCCGGGTGCAACCTGTTTGGCTTACATTGCTGGAATATCAATACGTTTCGGAAGGCGCTAAATTTATAAGCGGTCCGGTTTGTTTAACGGCGGAAGATTCCCTCTTTCAGAATATGCAGGTGGTGGAGTTTGCTTCTTTAATTGGCAGCGGCGCGGCTTCTATGGGTTTGGGCAAACCCAATATGTGCAATGGCGCAAACCTGGCGTACGAAAAAGCAGCATTTTACGCGGTAAACGGCTATGCGGGTAACGAAAAAATCCCTTCCGGCGACGATGAGTTTCTGATGCATAAAATGCAGGCGGCTTTTCCGGGGAAAGTAAAATTTCTGAAAGCAAATGCGGCTACGGTTTATACGGCCGCCTGTGAAACAGTATCGCAGTTTATGGCGCAACGCATTCGCTGGGCCAGTAAATGGAAATATTACAAAAATCCGGCGGCGCAAGTGCTGGCTTTGCTGGTTTTCGGGGTGAATTTTATTTTGCCGGTAGCATTAATTTTCTGGTTAACAGATCGTTTGGAAGGAAATATTTTCTGCTCGTTTTTTTTGCTGAAAACCACGGTCGATTTTGTATTTTTAGGGCTGATTTTGAAGTTTTTCCGCAGAACCAAATATTTAATTTATATCTTACCCTTACAGCTGGTGTATATGCCCTATGTGGTGTTAACTGCCCTGGCCGGTTTAGCCGGAACCTACCGCTGGAAAGGACGAACCCTGAAAAACGATGACGGAAACGGAAGCTGATATTCTGGACGAATTATATTTTGTAACTTCTTTTAAAGCCCTAAGCCAGATGCTGGATATTGATGCGGGAACGCTTTGCACGCATTTGCAGGCTTTGGTTTCGCAAGGCTACGTAAAATGTTTTTTCCCTGACCCCGACACAGAAGTTGAGTTTGCTCCGGAAACGTTTGCTGCCAATTGTGCTTCGTATTTCTTTCTGGCTACCAAAGCTGGTTTGCTGGCGCATAATTCCCGCTAAATGGCTCCCAACACACAAGTAATTCAAACGCCGGTTTATCATTCGCCGGGGTATTATATCCGGCAGCGGCTGTTGCAGAACGGGCCGGCCATGCTGGGCTTAACCTTAGTTTTGATCGCGTTTTTCATAGCGTTTTCGGGTTATTTGCTTTTGCCGGATGCTACGCCGAATGCAAACGACGGCATTGTGGCGCTGCAAAAGAAACCGGCCGGTTTTACCGTAAAAATACTGCGCGTTCCCAAGGCCGATAAACCGGAAGAAACCAGCTTTGTTGAAAAGTGGCTCTTTGGGGCTCCCACTGCTTACGAAAGTATTCCGATAGATAATTATAAAATTGAACGTGACTTTTTAGTGGCAGAACCCTACCGTTCCGGCGCGGGCTTAGATACCGCCGAAATGCGTTTCCCCTTACAAAAACTATTGCCGGCTTCAACAGTTCTTGAAAATAAAGACCTGGTGCAGCAAATTGAAGAATCCAACATCGAAAACCGCACCTATTGGCTGGGGACAGACAAAGCCGGCCGCGATGTGCTGAGCCGTTTGTTGCTGGGCACCCGCATTTCGTTGGGGATCGGGTTTCTGGCGGTGCTAATCTCGGTGACCATTGGGTTGCTGGCCGGCGCTTTGGCGGGTTACGCCGGCGGTTGGGTAGATAAAGCCATTATGTTTGTGATGACGGTGGTTTGGAGCGTGCCGGGCATTATGCTGGTTATTGCTATAAGCCTGGCCCTGGGAAGCAAAAGCGTGTGGGTTTCTTTTGTTGCGGTAGGCTTAACCATGTGGGTAGATGTGGCCAGAGTGGTGCGCGGGCAGGTTTTAAGTTTGAAAGAAAAAACGTATATTGAGGCAGCAAAAGTTGCGGGCCTACCTGAGATCCGCATTATTTTAAAGCATTTGCTGCCTAATTTACTCGGACCGCTGATAGTTACAGCTACCGCTAATTTCGCTTCGGCTATTTTAATGGAAGCGGGTTTGAGTTTTCTGGGTCTGGGAGTTCAGCCACCGGCACCTTCGTGGGGCATGATGGTGAACGAAGGTTTCCAGCTGATCGGCTCCCGGAACAGTTTGTTTTTGGTTATCCTGCCCAGCTTATGCATAAGTTTGCTGGTGCTGGCTTTTAATTTGCTCGGAAACGGGCTGCGCGACGCTTATGACCCTAAAATTATCGTTACCAATGCCTGAGACCGTGGAAAGGAATATACAGCAGGAGCTAAATCTGAAGGAATTGGAACTGGCCGCGCTGCTCGAAATTACGCAGGCAATTAACAGCAACCTGCCCGAAAAGGCGCTATACAAAATCTACCATTTCACCTTACTGGCCCAGTTAAAAATTAACCGGCTTACGCTTTTTGTGCAGGACGAAGCCTGGGAGTGCAAAGTTTGCTTTGGTACGGCCACTGATTATGTGAAACAGGAATTTCCAGAGGAGATTCGCAACCTGCGCGAAATCACCAAGCTCAATAACCTGAACCTGGATAAACGCTGGCGCGATTTCGACGTGGCCATTCCGGTAATTCAGGACGGAAAAGTGCTGGCTTTCGTGCTCATCGGAAATATTCACCCGTATTATTCCAACCTGGGGGCTTTGTCGTTTATTCAGACGCTGAGTAATATCCTGATCGTGGCAATGGAAAACCGGAAAATGACCCGGCAACGGTTATCGCAGGAAGCCATGCGTAACGAAATCCGCATTGCCCGCGAAGTGCAGGCCATGCTGTTCCCGAAAAGTTTGCCGAACGATAAAGACGTAGCCGTTTTTGCCAGCTATATTCCGCATTCTACCATTGGCGGCGATTATTACGATTACATTAAAATTGACGATGATCAGTTCCTGGTTTGCGTGGCCGACGTGAGTGGAAAAGGCGTGCCGGCTTCGTTGCTGATGAGTAATTTCCAGGCCGGTTTGCGGACCATTCTGCGCCAGACGTCCGACCTGGAAACGGTGGTTTCGGAACTGAATTACCTGATCTACCGGAACGCGATCGCCGAGAAATTCATTACCAGTTTCTTTGCCATTTATAACCGCAAAACCCGCGAGCTGCACTACGTAAATGCCGGCCACAATGCCCCCGTTCTGCTGCACGAAAACAACACCTGCCATTTATTGAACGAAGGCTGCACCATGCTGGGTATTTTTGAAGAACTGCCGTTCATGTCGGTTACCAAAGTGCTGATCCCGCATAAATCCATGCTGCTTTGCTACACGGATGGCTTAACGGAAGTTTTTAATAAGGATGAAGATGAATACGGGCTGGAAAACACCATTAAATTCCTGCAACAATCCCGCTACATGAATCTGCAGGTGCTGCACCGCGAACTATTGGAAGATATCCGGATCTATAACGATGCGGCCGGTTTCGACGATGATATTACCTTGCTGAGCTGCCGGTTCAAGTAAACCAAATCAGACTTTTTGTTGCTTAAACCATACCGTTTTTCTTTCGAAATTCAATGAAATTCAATGAAATCAAGCGTTGTTTGCTTTGCTGTATTTGCAGCTGTATTCGTTTCTGCCTGCTCCCAAAAAAGTGCGCCGGCAGTTTCCGGGAATTCTAAAACGGAAGTTCCGGCCAGTGATGAAGTGTATGTGATGGTGGAAGAAATGCCGCGCTTCCCCGGTGGCGAAAATGAAATGATAAGGTTTGTGAACAAACACATGCTTTATCCGCAGGAAGCCCGGGATAATGGCGAAGAAGGCCGGGTTATCGTGCAATTCGTGGTTACGAAGGAGGGGAAGTTAACCAATCCTGAAATTGTGCGAAGCGTTTCTCCAAGTATTGATAAGGAAGCGCTTCGTATAGTCGAAATCATGCCCCTATGGCAACCGGGCAAGCAAAATGGCCGGGCAGTTAATACCCGTTATACCTTGCCTTTAACGTTTCAATTGCAGTAAAAGCAAACAGTTTTTCAGCAGAAAAGCATAGCCTTTTTAAGCTGAAACTGCTTAAACTTAATCTTCAAAAATTTAATTTAACGCTTCAGATTGTTTTTCAGCCTTTGTCCAGATGTCGAGTTTGATCAGGAAGGCGAGGGAAATGAAATAGAACGAACCGATCTTATCTACTTCCAAGAGTTCGTTCAGGGTGAGGTGGAAAATAATAATGATCAGGCACAAGGCAGCCCCCACAATTACGGCCCGCGTTTCCGGATCTTTGGTGCGGTGGTAGAGCGTTTGCGGCAGAATAAGAATATACCCGATCAGGGTCAGGAAAAGTAATAATCCAATAATTCCCTGCTCAGCGAGCTGCAGTAAAAAGTAATTGTGTACGGTAGATTTTTCGGGGTTATCGCTTACGTAGGTCCGGAAACGTTTTACGGTGTAGCGCTTATATTCCGGGTAAAAGGTGCTTGGTCCGGTGCCGGTAAAAGGTTTTTCGGCTACCATGTGTAAGGCGGCTACCCAGCGGTAAACCCGTTCCATGCCCGAAACATCTTCGAGTTTATACGTGGCCTGTAAGTGCTTTCCGAAATTATCGCGGTTGAAAACGGTTTTCTCGAATTTAGGGGCGTAGTTCAGGTAGTTTTCGTTGTTCAGGAAAAAATACATCGCGAAAGCTGCTCCGAGGTATGCGCCGGCTACCATCAGCTTGGTAAGCTTAAACCGGATGGCCAGAAAATACAGCCCGGCAATGGGCAGCGAAAGCCACGAAGCCCGCGTGTAGGAAAAACCCACGCCCACCACCATAATTAGCAGGCAACAGATCAGGAAAAACTTCACCCAGCCTTTGCGGCCCTGCATTAACGTAAAAACGTAAGGAATGAAAAACGCGACTACCGTGGCATAAATTACGTGGTTCATAAAAAACGGCGTAACCGAGCGGTGCACCGCATGAAAGGCAAAACCTTTAAGCGCGTGTTTGAAGAGCGAAAAAAGGATCAGCCCGATCAGGGGAACCAGGAAAAACCACAGAATGCGTTTGATATCTTTTACATCGCGGATAATGGAGCCGGTTAGCAGCAAAAAAGGCACAATGTACCAAACTTTAGCCAGCAGATATTTTACCGATTTTACCCCGTCTACCGAAAAAGGCGTAACCATGAGTGCCCACAAATAAGTGGCCCCGATAAGCACTACGAGCGGATGCGACAGGAAACGTTTGTCGGGTTTGAAACCGATGAGCAGCGAGGCCATGAAACAGCCCGTAAGCAGGAGCATGAGCGGCTCAGCCGGAAGATCCATGCGCAGCCCGCCCACCGGCAAAAAGAACTCCATGGAGAATGGCAGGCTGAAAATTAGCAGGTAGTAAAGCGCGCGGTAATTGGTTAAAAGCAGAAGCAGCAGCAGAATGCCGGCCGGTATACCCAGCCATACCGACGTGTTTTTATAAACGCCCCAGCAAACCGCGCCAACGATCAGGCTACCAAAACCCCAGAAAATGAGTTGTTCGGTAACTTTTTCGGGAAGCGGCAGATGTGCTTTTAAAAACTTCATTATTATTCAAAGCGGTAGTTTTCGCGTTTGTATAATTCGTAAAGCGAAACGAAAATTACCGATAACAGGAACGTTACAATGGTAGAACCCGCCACGATGAGCCAGCGGATGGGTTTGATCTTGCGATTGGCCGCCTCGGCTTTCTGCACCACGTTTATGGTAGAGATTTTGCCGTTCAGCGCAATTTTAGCGTTGTCGAAATTGGCTTTGGCTTTGATGTAGCGCGAAAGCATATTCGACTGAATGGAATCGAGGTCTTTGGTAGCTTTCAGGCCGGCGGCATATTTATTTAAATTATACACGCTGCCGGAACTGGTAAGCGTAGCGAGTGCTTTTTCCAGGCCGTTAATCCGGGCTTTCAGGGCAGTCGTGCTGCCGCCGCTTTGCTGCATCACTTCCAGCTCGCCTTTGGCCTGGGCCAGTTCGGTCTGGGTTTCGATCACGCTTTTACTTAAATGGTAGCCTTCGTCGGCCAGGCCGTAAATACCGTAATTTTTCCGTACTTCGTTCAGGCTGTCGCGCAGGTTTAAATAGGCTTTGGAATAATAGTTATACTGATCTTTGTAAATCTCCATTACGCGCTTGCGGTTCTCAAGCGGAAGTTCCTGGTTCAGCACATCGATGCGGGCGGCAATGTCGTTGGCAATGGCGGCAGCTTTGTATTTGTCGTGGCTGATGAAGCTGATCTCCAGAGCGTCGCGGTCGTTGGGGCGCACATCGAGGTTGGTGTACCACATGTTCATGGCGCCAAATTTATTGATGTCGCTTTCCATGTCCTGATACCCGTAATCGAGGTAAAGTTTATACTTGTAGATCATGAAATAGGCCAGTTGCTCGGAAGTGGCAATGGTCGTTAAGCGGTCCAGTTCTACGGAAGAGCCGGTAACTTCAATTTTTTCGCCCTGCAGAATGCGGTCCGGATCTACGCTCAGGATATTGGCCGGGTAAATGATTGTTGTAGACTGGTATTCGTTGGTAAGTAGCAGGGAAATGCCGGCGCTGCCCAGCATAGCAATGATGCTCAGCACCAGGATAGGATATTTCCAACGATTCAGAACAGGCACCAATCCGAGGAGATTTTTCGGACGTTCAGACATAGTTTGCGTAACGCTCATGGTAAAGAATATTCCTTCAAAATTAGCCAAAAAACTCAAACTTTCCTAAAGCTAAGGAACCCGAAAATTAGGAATATTTGCTGCACCTTGCCTATTTATTGCGTTACTTTGCAGGCGCAAAACCCTACCGTTTATTAAAAAGCTACTCGGAAATATCAGTTTTATCTTGCTGCTGAACCTGCTGGTAAAACCCATCGGCATTGTGGTAGAAAATCTGGTGCAGAACCGGATCGGCCACGAAGCTTTTGGTTTGTTCAGCGCCTTGTTCTCACTGGCAACCATCGGAGCCGTGCTTTCTGACCTGGGAATCAGCCAGCTGGCCACCAAAAAAATTGCTGCCGACAAAAGCTATTTTGAAGCCTATTTCCCTACCGTTTTTCCCGTAAAGATCCTGCTGGCGCTCTTGTTTCCGATACTCATGACGGGGCTCGGGTTTGTTTTGGGTTACGATGCGCACGCACTTTATCTGCTGTTTTTCATAGCGTTTACCTTCGGCCTTTCGCAGTTCATTTTGTTTTTCCGGGCTACGCTGCAGGGCAACCAGAATTTTAACGTAGATGCGGTAGGATCAGTAGCCGATAAGTTTCTGTTGGTGTTTTTTGTGCTTGCGCTTTTACCGATCGGCCTTTCGCTGGAGAATTTTGTGTACGCGCGCACGCTGGCAACCGGGCTGGCTTTTATAGCGCTTTACTATCTGATCACCAAATTATATGGTCGGCTGCGCATAAAACTGAACCGCGCGCACTTAAAAGAATTGCTGCGCGATAGTTTGCCGTTTGCCCTGATTACGCTGGTTTATGGCATTAACGAACGCGTGGATATTGTGATGCTGGAACGGCTTTCGTCGGCGAAAGAGGCGGGTTTATATGCCGGACCTTACCGCTGGGTAGATGCCGTAATGATGTATTTGTGGACCATTCTGCCCATTTTCTTTGCCAAATTCGCCTTAACTGTGCAGGATAAAAATGAGCAGGAGAAACTTTTGCATTTCGGGCAGGTGGTGGTGAGTTTGCCCATTATTTTTATCTGCGTTTTTTCATTTTTTTACGGCGAGCTTTTCTTTTTTCAGTTCAGCAACAGTACTGCGGCCGAAATTGCCGCCATGGTACAAAACCTGCAGATCTTATTTCTGAACGTGCTGGTACACGGTTTTTTTGCCATTTACAGTACGCTTTTAACTTCAAGTAATTTTGAAAAACCAGTCAGCAAGCTGGTAGCGGCCAGTATTATTTTAAACCTGACCCTCAATTTTATTTTTATTCCGGAATTTGGTTCTTTAGCCGCTGCCTGGAACACCCTTTTTTGTGCAGTTTTCGTATCTGTAGGGTATTTTATGATGGTGGGGCGCATGGTGAAAATAAAACTGCCTTATGCGCTGCTTTTAAAACTGGTTTTGCTGGCTGTATTGCTTGGCTGGCTGTTTTTTGGATTAGATCTACTCTCCGGTTTGTGGTGGCTGAATACAATTATGGCAGGAGCCGCCTTTTTAGTTTTGGTTTTTATACTGCAGATTATTAGTTTAGCTCAAATACGGCAACTAAAAAACCGTAGACCTTAATCTCACCTGCTCTTGAAAATAGCTGTAAACACCCGCTTTTTGCTTGCCGGCCGACTGGAAGGCATCGGGAAATTTACTTTAGAAACACTCCGCCGGATGGTAGCAAACCATCCTGAACACGAATTCTATTTTTTATTCGACCGGCCTTTTGACAAGCAATTCGTTTTTGGACCGAACGTAATACCCATTGTACTTTCCCCGCCGGCCCGGCATCCGTTCCTGTTCTATATCTGGTTTGAATTTAGTGTGGCCCGAGCGCTTAAAAAAATACAACCCGACGTTTTTCTTTCTACCGATGGTCTGACCACGCTTTCCACCGATGTTCCGTGCGTAACCGTGATCCACGACCTGGCTTTTGAGCATTATCCGAAAGACCTGGGGCTGTTAGTCCGGAAATATCTGCAGCATTTTACGCCGAAATTTGCAAAAGCTTCGGAAAGGATCGTGGCCGTTTCTGAATTTACCAAGCAGGATCTGATTAAAACGTACGGCGTGCCTGCCGGAAAAATAGACGTGGTTTACAACGATGCCAGCGATAATTTTCAGCCGGCAACGGAAGCGGAACAAGAAGCCACAAAACAGAAGTTCAGCAAGGGCCAGCCCTTTTTTATATTCGTGGGAGCTTTGCATCCGCGCAAAAACCTGGTAAACCTGTATAAGGCCTTCGATAAATTTAAAAAACAAACCCGTTGCGAAGCCAAGCTTTTAATTGTGGGCCGCAAAGCCTGGAAGGCGGGCGAAATTTCAGAAACGTTCAGACAACTCGAATTTCAGGACGATGTGATCTGCACCGGCCGCGTAAGCGACGAAGACCTGCGTTTGCTTTATGGTACTGCGCTGGCCAATGTTTATGTTCCTACGCTGGAAGGATTTGGCATTCCGATCGTGGAAGCCCAGAAATGCGAGTGCCCGGTAATTGCTTCCAACGTGAGTTCCATGCCCGAAGTAGCCGGCGATGCTGCTTTGCTGGTAGATCCGTTTAACGTAAATGAAATTGCGGGTGCCATGCAGGATATCTGGAAAGACCAGGGATTGCGCATTTCTTTGGCATATCTGGGCCGGAAAAATCTGCAGCGTTTTTCCTGGGATAAGAGCGCTGAAAAACTTTGCGAATCACTGACCAAAGCCGTTCAATCTGCTTCTAAACTGGCCTGATGCAACTTTTTCGCTTACCAGATTTCGTCCGGACCCTTTTGCCGCAGCTCGAATGGCGGAAAAATGCACAGGAAAAAGTTATCTATCTGACCTTCGATGACGGGCCAATTCCGGAGGTAACCGATTTTGTGCTGGATCAGCTCGCGAAATATAAAGCCAAAGGCACGTTTTTCTGCGTCGGCGATAATGTGGCGAAACATCCCGAAATTGCCGCCCGCATTTTAATCCAGGGCCATCGCCTGGGCAACCATACTTTCAACCATTTAAAAGCCTGGAAAACCTCCACCAAACCGTATCTGGAAAACATAGAAAAGTGCGCTGCCGTTTTAGAACCGTTTATTTCCGAAACGGAAAAACCGCTTTTCCGGCCGCCCTACGGGCAAATTTCCTTGAGTAAGATCAACGTATTGCAGCCGCACTTCCGCATTATTATGTGGGATCTGCTCACCTGCGATTACGACCCGGCTTTGCAGCCCGAAATATGCCTGGCCAAAAGCCTGGAACTTACCCGCCCCGGCTCCATTGTCGTTTTTCATGATAGTCTGAAAGCGCGCCGCAACCTGGAATTCGTGCTGCCGCGCTACCTCGAGTTTTTCCACCAACAGGGCTACCTGTTTGATGCATTGTAATGGTTGTTTCGGTCATCTTTTTCATCGCGTACTTCAGCGTTTTTGCGCTCGTGCTGGGCCTGTGGGTTTTCCGGAAAAAAGCGCCCGAAACGGTAGGTAAAACCGCCGGGAAAGTGCCGGTAAGCATTCTGATCGCAGCCCGTAACGAAGAACACACCATCATCCGCTGTCTTCAGGCCATCGAAAAACTGGATTATCCGGCGGAACTAATAGAAGTACTTATCGGCGATGATGCTTCTACCGATCAGACCCATAACGTGGTGGCTGCTTACATTGCCGGCAAACCGAATTTCAAACTCATTTCCATAACCGGAAAACTGGGTCAGGCCCATGGCAAAGCCAACGTGCTGGCTCATTTAACGAAACGGGCTACCACCGGATATTTTTTTATTACCGATGCCGACGTGGCTGTGCCGCCGGGCTGGGTAAACGCGATGCTTGCAGCGCAGAAAAGCGGCGCGGGCATAGTAACTGGCATTACTGCCGTTTGCGGCCAGCAGTTTGCCGAACGCATGCAACGCCTCGACTGGCTTAATTCACTTGGTTTGATCCAGGTGGTTTCCGATCTGAATCTACCGGTTTCTACCATGGGTAATAACATGCTCGTAACGCGGCAGGCTTACGAAAGCACGGGCGGTTATGAATGTATTAAGTTCTCCGTTACCGAAGATATCGCGCTTTTCCGGGAAGTTCTGAAACGCGGTTTCGGCTTTAAAAACCTCTATGAACCCGCCGTGCTGGCCGAAACACTTCCGCCCGGTAATTGGAGAACGTTGCTGCACCAACGCAAACGCTGGATGCAGGGCATTATTTATCTGCCGCTTATTATGAAGCTGGTGCTTATTTTGTATGCCTCGTTTTATGTGTTCCTCATTCCGCTTTTCTGGCGGGTGCCGGCTGCAGTTGCGCTGGGTTTGCTGTTGCTGAAATGGCTGTTCCAAAGCATTTTTATTCTGGTTAGCCTCCAGAAGCTGAAGCAACGTACCTCGTTCAAAGATCTGGTGCTTTTTGAAGGGTATCAGCTTGTGATCACCGTTTCTATGCTGGCATTTTATTTTTTACCGGGTAAAGTAAACTGGAAAGGCCGGAAATATTAACCAAATTTGCAACCTGACTTTTAATGCCAAAAACCATAGCGTTTTTAAGGGTTCAAGTCGGGTAATTATGTTAAATATAATGGGCTAATCTGGTTAAACAAACAAGCCGCTTTTTTTAAAGATGAATTTAATAGATACCCACGCGCATATTTACGCCGCCGATTTTAAAACCGATCAGCGCGAAACCCTGCGCCGCGCGCAGGAGGAAGGCGTAACCAGGATCCTGATGCCCAATATCGACCATACTTCCATCGATGCGATGCTTGAAACCGAAGCGCAGCATCCGGAGTTGTGCCTGGCCATGATGGGGCTGCATCCGTGTTCGGTAAAAAAGGATTTTCAGCAGGAATTATACCGTATAGAAGCCTGGCTGAACCAGCGCAATTTTATAGGCATCGGCGAAGCCGGCATTGATCTGTATTGGGATAAAACGTTTCTGGCGCAGCAGCAGGAAGCGCTTCAGGTTCAGGTAGATTGGGCCGTTAAATTCAGGCTGCCCTTAATTCTGCACACCCGCGATTCTTTCTCCGAAACCTACGAAATCATTGCCCGCAACCAGCACGAAAACTTGACCGGCATTTTCCATTGCTTTTCCGGCACGGCCGAAGAAGCCAAGAAAGCCATCGATCTGAGTTTTTACCTGGGCATTGGCGGCGTTGCCACCTTTAAAAACGGCGGCTTCGATAAAGTTCTCCCGGAAATTCCCCTGGAGAAAATAGTGCTGGAAACCGATTGTCCGTACCTGGCCCCCGTGCCACATCGCGGTAAACGCAACGAACCCGCTTATGTAAAACTGGTAGCTGAAAAAGTAGCGCAACTTAAAAATATTTCCGTGGAAGAACTGGCCGAAGTGACTACCGCTAATGCAAAGAAACTGTTCGGTTTAAAATAAATTTCTGATCGGGCGTCAAGCAAAAAACGGTACTGTTTTCGGGAGAAAAACTGCTTCTGAAATTTATGGCAACTAATTAAAACCAGGTTACCCTATTGCTTCTCATTTTCGCCAGGTTTTATTCAATTTAAAATTTGCTTTCAGAAAGTTCTTATTGCGAAAGAACGCTATAAAAAAACGGCAAAAAACTCAAAATGAATTATACCAAATTAGATGTGCACACTGCCGCGCCGCTGCATCCGGAGGCTTCCGTTTTGTTGATTTACACGGGCGGCACGCTGGGCATGGTTTACGATATTTCGGGTAAGCATCTTATTCCGTTCAACTTCGACCAGATCCTGCACCGGGTACCCGAATTGCAGCAAATCAACGTGTTGCTCACTGTTTTGTCGCTGAACGAGCCAATAGACTCATCCAATATTTCCATTGAACACTGGCTTGACCTGGCGCATATTATAGAGGAACATTACCATTTTTACGATGGATTTGTAATTCTGCACGGCACCGATACCATGTCTTACACAGCTTCAGCACTGAGTTATTTGCTCGAAAACCTAGCCAAACCTGTAATTCTGACCGGTGCGCAGGTTCCGATTGGCAAAGTGCGCAACGATGCCCGTTTTAACCTGATCTCGGCACTTGAAATCGCAGCTAAGGGTGGGGCAGAAGGCAGTACGCACGTACCGGAAGTGGCTATTTATTTCGATAACGTTTTGCTGCGCGGCAACCGTACCAAGAAAGTAGAAAGCAGTCATTTCGATGCTTTTAAATCAGGGAATTACCCGCCGCTGGCTGAAGCCGGCATTGAACTGGAATTTGAGCAGCGGCATATTCTGCCCAACCCGGAAAAACCGCTTAAAGTCCATCGCAAACTCGATAACCGGGTAGCCATTCTCAAGCTTTTTCCCGGAATTTCGGAAATGGTAGTGCGTTCGGTGCTGAGCAGCCAGGGCCTGCGTGGCCTGGTACTGGAAACGTACGGCGCGGGTAATGCTCCAACCACAGACTGGTTTTTAAAGCTGCTCCGCGAAGCCATTAATAATGGCCTGATCATTCTGAATGTAAGCCAGTGTGATGAAGGAAATGTGAACCAAGGACTTTACGAAACCAGCCGTTATCTGGAAGAAATGGGCGTAATTGGCGGTGCTGACATGACAACCGAAGCGGCCATAACCAAACTGATGTTTGTGCTGGGGCAAGACCTGTCGTTGGAAGAAAGTAAGAAAATATTGCGGGGGAACCTGCGCGGCGAAATTACTTTATAAGTAAAAAACGCTATACTTTTAAGCTGAAAAACTTGCAACGCCGGAATTTTATCCGTTTCTTTGCAGCCTATTAAACAGAGAGGTGTCCGAGTGGTTGAAGGAGCACGCCTGGAAAGTGTGTATACTCCAAAAGGGTATCGTGGGTTCGAATCCCATCCTCTCTGCCAATATATTTATTAAAGCCCTGTAGGTTTTCCTTACAGGGCTTTTTTGTTTTAATTCGGACATATTGGACATCTTACATCAAACACCTTTTTTTAATAATAATATATAACAAGATAGGCTAATGCAATCTTGCTACTAGGGAGTTTATTAATTAAATAATAAGCTTCTTATCTGAAATGTGGTGCTTTAATTCCTGGATTAACTTTCCTTCAATTTTACTTAGTTATTTTCAAAGAATTTTAAGAAAGCCTGAACATGAATATGTGGAGATTATAATCCTTCAAACACCGACATTTCCTTCCAAAGCATATCGAATTCTACTAAAAAGAATTCCACTAAATCTTTTCCATTGGTAACAATCAAATTTTCGTGGTTATATATGGCTGCACTACGAGTCCAGTTGTAGCTGCCCGTTATCAGAACCTGGTGATCTATAATGGCGAATTTGTGGTGCATGTGGTTGCGGGTATTGTCTGTGCGAATCTCTACCCTGGCTTGCGCCAGTTCTTTAATGTCAGAGCCCTGGTCGAAGAGTTTCTCATTATCGGTTAATAGTTTGATTGGAATTCCCCGGCGGTGAGCAGTCAGAATTGCTCTGGTGATTAGATCGTCGCTGATGGTGAATACGCAAATTTTGATGGAGGTTTTGGCGTTGTCAATTGCGGAGATAATGGCCTGCTGACATTCGGTGCCTGGACTGAAATAGGCCTTGCTTATCACTTTTTCGGAAGATTTCAATACGGAAAACATAACTTATTTTTCAAGTGCTTTTATACGATCATTTAATTGCTGCACTACTTGTTCCAAAACGATTAGCCTTTCTTCCACCAGCGCAGGTGCTTTTAGCCGAGAACTGAAAACGCCCCGGACTTCCCAAATTTCCAACACTTCTTTTACCGGTAAGGTTACCAAATTGTATTCAGGATTATCTGCTTTAAATTGTAGTGTTTCACCTGATACAACTTCTGCTAACCGACGTATTAGCAAGCTGCTTTGCAATACCACTACGTAAACTTTACCTGGAATAACATCGCAATAGTTCTCAGGTTCAACCAACTCACCCAGAAGCAGGTCACCGGGAAAAATACCGGTTTCGAGATATTGCATTTCAGAACCGGGTTGCTCAAAAGCCCGACCTATATTCTTTAAATCCACTGGAAAATGGACCACCGGCAGGCTTTCTATGAATTTTTTCTCGTGCCGGTTTACAATGTATTCCAAGGTTTGGGCTGCTTTAATCAATACAGTTTCGGGAGCAGGAGTGGGGTTTGCTATTTTTTTGAGCGATGGGGCCTGCTTCAGTTCTTGTTTATAAATATCGAAGCCATAAAGCTCGTTTACGGTCAGCTCTTTGGTTAGCAGTAGGTCAATAGAAAGGCCGAATTGTCGGGCTATTTGCACCACAGTTTCCATTTTTGGCTCTGAACGGCCCTCTTCATAGGCGCCTACGCTGGGTCGGGCCAAATTAAAGAGTTGTGCAAAACCCGCCTGGCTCAAATTCCTGACCGTACGGATCTTCTTGATATTTTTTCCAATAAAAGACATAAAAAATAAAACCTGCTAATATTTTGAGCGTATCTATTTATTGTAGTATACTTGCATTGTAAATGTAGAAAATTTCACCATACTTCGTACTAATAACTGCTATTTTTTTGAGCCAAGGGCTCGGCTAAGAAATTTTTAAGTTCGTAATTGATTTTTTTTGGCAGGTATAACAACCAATTGCATTTTCTTTCTTACCTTAGGAATTGAAAATGCTCATAGAACTGACTTTGCACAGAAAAGTTGCTTCTACTAAAAAGCGCTTCTTTATTTCGCCACTTCGCAGGAATCGGCAATTTGAAAACGGAACTTTAAAAATTTTCAACATGAACAATCCTTACTTTACCAAAGTGAAGGCTTATTTACAGGACCTGAACTTTCATATTTCGCACGAAAGCGCCTTAGACGGGGTATTTGTGGTTGAAAAACCGGAACTGGGTATTCAGAATCTGGTTATTGGCTGCGCCGATCCGCTTCTGATCATGGAACAGCACCTGTTGGATTTGCCAGAGTTGACTATAGAAGTGCTGCAAAGTTTGCTTAAAAAAAACCGCGACATCATTCACGGTGCTTTTGTGCTGGATGAAACCGGCCGCAAACTGATCTTCCGCGATACTTTGCAAGTAGAAAACCTGGATCTGCGCGAGATCGAAGCTTCTTTTAATTCGCTGGCCTTATTGCTAAGTGAGTATTCCGAACAATTAATTCAATTTTCAAAAATTAACGAAAACAGCTATGAACATATTTAAACGCATCTTTAAGATCGGCCAGGCCGAAACGCATTCCGCCATTGATCAACTGGAGGACCCGATCAAAATGACCGAACAGGGAATCCGCGACATGAAAGCCGACCTGGAAAAAAGCCTGCGCGCGCTGGCCGAGGTAAAAGCCATGGCCATCCGGGCCCGCAACGAAGCTGAAGCCTGCCGCGCAAAATCTGATGAATACGAACATAAAGCCATTCAATTGCTGCAGCGGGCCCACAAAGGCGATCTGGAAAGCCAGGAAGCGGACCGTTTAGCTGGGGAAGCGCTCGTGAAAAAAGAAGAAAACCTGAAACTGGCGGAACAAGCGACAACGGATCAGGAAAAGTTTGAAAAATCGGTGCAGCAGCTGGATCAGAATATTAAAACGCTGCGCAGCACTTTAAGCAAGTGGGAAAACGAACTGAAAACCCTTAGAAGCCGCGTTACGGTTAGCAAAGCCACGCAAACCATAAACAAGCAATTGGCCCAGATCGATTCTTCCGGTACAGTAGCGTTGCTTGAACGCATGAAAGAGAAAGTAGCCGTAGAAGAAGCGTTAGCTGAATCGTACGGGGAAATTGCCAACGAAAGCCGCACCATAGATCAGGAAATAGAAAAAGCTTTGGAAAAAAGCCAGGCCCGCACTGCTTCAGATAAAGTTGCCGCGCTTAAATCGAAGCTTGGTTTAACTGAAGTGCCGGAGTAATTTTCAAACATTCAGCGGATTTTTTAGAGCATTTTGCCTAGCGTTTTGCGCAATCCTGATTCCTGAATTTTCATTAGATCTTTAATAAATAGAACATTTTATAAGGAATTTTCATCTGATTTTTTCAGGCAATAAGCCTAATGTTTTTGCTAAAATTAGTAAAACCTGAAAACAGTTGAAATGGGCGTTTAAAATCTCAGATGAGTACTTCCGGAGCTGTAAACCGGAAGAGTTCATTTGAAAATCCCTCACAAACGGAAAGCTAAAATACATATTAAGTGCTTCTGAAATGTGCAAATAATATAGATTACTTTTGCCTATGACCGAACTTTTACAAGCTGCCGTTGCGCCGGCCAACATTATTCCAACCACTTTGCTGGTGTTCATTCTAATTTATTGGGTTTCCGTGATCGTAGGATTGCTGGATCTGAATTCTTTTCATTTTGAGATCGGGAAGGAAATTCACATCGATACCCATTTCGATGCGCACCAGGATTTTTCGGTGGCCTGGTTGAACAGCATTCTGGCATTTTTTAATCTCGGCCGCATTCCATTCATGGTGTTCATGAGTTTTCTCATTTTACCGTTCTGGGTGCTGGCAATTTTAACGGTGCATTACGGAGTTTTTCTACCTTCCGGCATAGCGTTTTTAATGCTGATCCCCAACCTGATCGCCAGCCTTTTTATTGCCAAGATCCTGACTACGCCTTTCGTGAAAATGTTTGCGGCCCTGGAAAAAGAACACGACAGTTCAGTTACCATAATCGGAAAAGTGTGCACGGTTTTGTTGCCGGCCACGCCAACCGAATTAGGCCAGGCCGCAGTTAAAACCGAAGGCGCGCCGCTCATTCTGAATGTAAAAACCACCAAAGGCGCCTCCCTGCAAAAAGGTGAAACCGGCTTGGTGATCGATTTTAATGCTGATAATAAAATATACTTAATAGAACCTTTCGAATCCCTTTAACCATGATTGCACAGTTATCTTTCACTATCGTCGGAATTCTGGCGTTGGTTCTCTTTGGCCTGGTTGCCATCGTTATTAAAATGTACCAGAAAGCCATTCAGGGTGAAGCCTTGGTGCGCACCGGTTTCGGCGACACTACCGTTTCTTTCTCTGGCATTTTTGTGGTTCCGGTTATTCATAAACTGGAAGTAATGGATACTACTTTAAAGACCATTGTAATTGCCCGTACCGGCGCCGAAGGCCTGATCTGTAAAGACAACCTGCGCGCGGATATTAAAGTGAATTTCTTTCTGCGGGTAAACAAAACGCCGGAAGATGTAATGCAGGTTGCGCAATCTATTGGCTGCCGCCGCGCCTCCGACCAGATCGCGCTGGAAGGTTTATTCGACGCCAAATTTTCCGAAGCGTTGAAAACTGTTGGCAAGCATTTTAATTTCGTTGACCTGTATCAAAGCCGCGACGATTTCAAACGGCAGATCTTAGCCGCCATTGGTACCGATCTGAACGGTTACGTACTCGACGATTGTGCCATCGATTACCTGGAGCAAACCCCGCTTTCATCTCTAAACGAAAACAACATTCTGGATGCGGAAGGTATTAAAAAGATCATCGACCTTACGGCGCAGCAGAAAGTTCAGGCCAATTACATTGAACGCGAAAAACAAAAAACCATTAAAAAGCAAGACGTAGAAGCGCAGGAAACGATCCTGCAATTAGAGCGTCAGCTAGCAGAAAATGAAGAAAAACAAAAGCGCGAAATCTCAAACATCAAATCGCGGGAATTTGCCGAAATTGAGAAAGTACGTCATGAACAACGCCTGGTTTCTGAGAAAGCCCGTATTGCAACCGACGAAGAAGTAAAGATTGCGGAGCAGAATAAAGACCGCCAGATCCTGGTAGCCGAAAGAAGCAAGCAACGTACTGATGCCGTAGAAACTGAACGTGTAGAGCAAGCCCGCATGCTGGAAATAAACGAACGCGAACGCATTGTGGCTCTGGCCCAGATCGAAAAAGAAAAAGCGCTGGAAGAGGAACGGAAAAACATCCAAACCATTATTCGGGAACGCGTGGTAGTGGAAAAAGCTACGGTAGAAGAAGAAGAAAAGATCAAAGATACCCGTGCTTTTGCCGAAGCCGAACGTAACAAATCGGTTGCCATCAAGCACGCCGAAATGGAGGCCGAAGAAGCATTGGTTAAGGAAATTAAAGGGGCTGAAGCCTCCCGCAATGCAGCTGAATTCCGGGCAAAACAATTGCTTATCGATTCGGAGGCGGAGCAAGTTTCGGCTGCAAACCGGGCCCAGGCAATTAAAATGATGGCCGAAGCGGAAGCTGCTCAGGCGGCCGCCATTGGCATGTCGGAAGCCCGCGTGATGGAAGCCAAAGCCGAAGCGCATCAGAAAGAAGGTGAAGCAGAAGCCGTGGTTATTGAAATGCAGGCCGTGGCTACAGCCAAAGCCACCAAAGTAAAAGCCGAAGCGCAAGCTGAAGCCGACGAAAAAATTGGTATGGTAGCGGCCAAAATCACCAAAGAACAAGGCTTTGCCGATGCTACAGTAGTAGAAAACCTGGCTGCTGCCACCGAGAAAAAAGGACTGGCCGAAGCCCGTGTGAACAGCGAAAAACTATCTGTAGACGCGAAAGGAATTCAGGAAAAAGCCGAGGCCATGAAAAAACTGGACGGCGTTGGCAAAGAACACGAAGAATTCAAGTTACGTCTCGACAAAGACAAATCCATCGAACTGGCGCAGATCAACATTCAGAAAGATATCGCTTCCGCGCAAGCCAGCGTTATTTCCGAAGCTTTAAAAGCTGCGAAAATCGATATTGTGGGCGGCGAAACGATGTTCTTCGACCAGATCGTAGGTTCTATCACCAAAGGTAAACAGGTTGACCGCTTAGTAGGAAATTCGGAAGTGTTAGGCTCGGTAAAAGATACCTTCTTCCACGTGAACGGTAACGGCGAAGTTGATTTCAAAATGAACCTGCAACGCTTCATCAACCAGTTCGGCATGAACTCCGACGATGTGCGCAACCTAAGTGTTTCGGCGCTGCTCTTAAAGATGATGACCAATGCCGATGATTCTACCAAAGATGCTTTAAAGCAATTGACTACCACTGCCAACGCTATGGGTTTTGCGGATAAGGCGGTACATAGTTTTGGGTTGAATTAAGAATTTGAAAGCGTAAATAACCACCCCTGGCCCCTCCTTGAAAAGGAGGGAGCTGGTGACAGCCAGTTTTTAATTGCTGTTTTTTATAGCAGGCATAGAAAAACGCTATGCTTTTAATCTAAAAAAGTCATTTAGAAACACCGAACAAAAAGCTACCCTCCTTACCAAGGAGGGGCCAGGGGTGATTGTTTTATTGCCCCACCAATGAAGTGTACCACTTCGCCATAAACCACTTTTTACCCCAATTACCCTAGCGTTTTTTTCTTCATGAATACCAACCCTACTGCTGCCGAACCTACTGCTTCCAATGTGCAACTGGAGAACGGAACTTACGAAATTCTGCGGGGACGTTTGCAGGAAAACAGCCGGGAACTGCAGCAGCGCATTGAGCAACTAAATCAGGAACGGAAACAGGTTTTCGGTGCCATCGAAACTGCGCTGTTAGCTACCGAACGGATTACTACGGAAAACAACTGCATACCCTGGGACATGGTACCGGTTGGTTCCGCATTTTTGTTTGGTTACAACGTGGTGATCGGGCTGAAAAATGAGATCGAACTAACGGATGTTTTCAGCATTTATAAGTATGAGAACCGCATCTTTCATCCGTTGGGTTTAGAGCTGATAAACGATAGCGTTTTTGTGGAGGATTTTAAAAAGCTTTATAAGTATTACAAAAATACCCAGTTCGTAAAATTCGCCTTGATCGGGACCAGTTTATTCATGGTTTTCCGGATCGGCAAGGGCGTGAACGATATTAAAACGTTTAAATGGGCGATTAACGGCGGTACTTTAAAATATCTAGATAACCGCTCCGACCACGAATTTATTTACCCCACGCAGCACGATTTTTCCTGGAAGCGACCTACCCGCGAAGCGCACCGCAAAGGTAAATATCCGCATATCTCCATCGAAGACAAGGTTTTCGTAGAAACGCTGGGCGGCGACCTCACCATTAAAATTGAGGACAATACCGAAAGCGGTCAGGGGATTTATTCCGAAGAAGTAGAGGATAAAGACCAGACGCTCGACGATTCGGAAGTTTATTACGCTATTATCGGCAACATTATTATTCTGAAGATCCGGCCGTACCGCGAAAATAAATACCGCTACATCGTTTACAATTCCAAACTGCACACCGCCCGCCGGATCGATGCGTTGGAAGATTGCTGCATCATGCTGCCCGATGATCAAGGCATTATTTACGCTTACGGGTATTACCTGCAAACCGGCGATTTCAAACAGTTCGAAAACAACCTCAAAGACATGATCTTTGAGAAGCGCATTGCTTCGCCAAACGGGGAAGATTTCCTATATGTATTCTATAACAAAGAAGCCGGCACGTATCTGTTGCTTTCGTATAACCTGATCAGTCAGAAGATCGAAAACCCGATTATTTGCCACGGCTACGCGATCTTCGAGAACGGCGAACTTTGCTATTTCCGCGCCGATCCGGAAGCGAAAAAGAACCACGCCATTCAGGTCTGGCAAACGCCCTTTGTAAGTCCGGATTTTACGCTGCCGGTTTCCCAGGATTCGTATGTTTATAAGATCGGTAACAAAGATATTGTGCGGGCCATGGCTGAAAGTACTGAACTTTTGACCCTGCTGAACAAAGACGATTCTTATAGCAACCTGTACCTGGACCTGATCAAGCGCACCACCGATATTCTGGACGGTTACCACTGGCTCACGAAAGAAGAAATTTTCAATTTGGCCAAGCCACTGATCGCTATCCGGCAGACGGCCACCGCGGCGGTAGATGAATTTGAGAAAGTGGTCAGCCTCCGGAAAAATACCGAAAAGCAGATCAACCTGGTGCTGGATAAAACGGATGCGTTAATTCAAACCATCAAGATCCAGAAAGCCGCCGAAATTAACACGTTTGTAAGATATCTGGCGGAATTGCGGGCCTTGCGCGGGGAAGTAATTTCGCTGAAAGAGCTGCGTTATGCTGACCTGGAAAGGATAGAGGTTTGCGAGAAAAAACTCGAAGAAAATACCCGGTTACTTTCCAACGATTGCGTGGATTTCCTGTTAAAGCCGGATGCCTTGCAGCCTTACGAAGCCCGGGTGAAATCCATTGAAAACGCTATCGATCTGGCGCAAAAAGTGGTTGAAACGGATGCGACCGAAAAAGAAATAAATGCGATCTCGGTAGAACTGGAAATGCTGATCGAGGTGGTAGGAAATCTGAAAATCGAAGACGCAACCCAAACCACCCGCATCATCGATGCCATTTCGGCCATTTATTCCGGATTCAACCAGATCAAAGCGGCGCTTAAAAGAAAGAAAAAGGAGTTACTCAGCGTAGAAGGCAAAGCCGAATTCAACTCGCAGCTCAAGCTGATCAGCCAAGGCGTGATCAATTACCTGGATCTGTGCGATACGCCGCAGAAATGCGAAGAGTATTTGGCGCGCCTCATGGTGCAGCTCGAAGAACTGGAGGGTAAATTCCCGGATTTCGAAGAGTTTATTGAGCAATTAAGTGTAAAACGCGAAGAGATCTATAATACCTTCGAAACCAAAAAAGTGAGCCTGCAGGAAAGCCGGAACAAGCGGGCCAGCAGCCTGCAGCAATCCGCCGACCGCATACTGAAAGCTGTGCAAAGCCGGGTAGCCAAACTTGCTTCGATAAACGAAATAAACGGCTATTTTGCTTCCGATCTAATGATAGAGAAAGTTCGGAACATTACCGATGAATTGCTGAGTTTTGGCGACACCGTTAAAGCTGACACCATCCAAAGTCGGCTGAAAACGGCGCGCGAAGATGCGGTTAGGCAATTGAAAGACCGGCAGGAATTATTCGTGAACGGCCAGGATGTTCTGAAGCTAGGCAATCACCATTTCACGGTAAATACCCAGCCGCTGGCGCTCAGCATTGTGCACAAAGAAGGCGAAATGTTTTTTCACCTGGCCGGCACCAATTTCTTCGAAAAGATCACCGATCAGGAGTTTTTAAGCTACCGGTTGGTTTGGGAGCAAAGCCTGGTTTCTGAGAATGCAACCGTTTACCGGGGGGAATATTTAGCTTATAAAGTGCTGGAAGCAGCCCGGGAAAAACAAGTAAATGCTACCTTCGAAATTTCTGTAACTTCGGTACTTACAACCGATGAATTATTCCGGTTAACGCACGCTGAACTGTCAGAATACGTACAGCGCTTTATGGCCACGCGTTTTAATGAAGGCTACGTAAAAGGTGTGCACGACTATGATGCTGCCTTGATCTTGCAGGCTATGGTACGATTAACCAAAACCGCCGATCTTTTGCGGTTCGATGCCAATGCCCGGGCTTGTGCCTCACTTTACTGGAAAGCATTTGCCCCGGTTTCCCGCAAAGCAGAATTACACCACCAGCTGAAAGGCATTGGTTCCATTCTGCAGGTTTTCCCGAATACGCACCAGTTCGACGCCATCATTTCCGAACTTGAAAAGGAGCTGAACACGTTTATTGCAGAAACGAATTTATGCCAGAACGTAAATTCTACCGACGCAGCGACGTACCTGTTTCATGAACTAATACGCGGCGATCATTTCATCATCGATCATGAAGCGGGCTTGCTTTATCACGCGTTCCTGGATTACCTCAAAAATCACAAAGTGCTGGCAACATACGAAGCCTCAGTAAAAGCCTTGGATCGAAATCCGGCCATGCAATTTGCGTTGGTACAAAACTGGGTGCGCGCTTTCGTAAGCCAATCGGAGCACAACGATAAAGGAGATTATGTAGCCGAAACTGCGGTAGTTTTGTTTACGCATGCCTACCAGCCGGACCGGGTTGTTTCGGTTTCGTTGCGGGAAAAACTTACCGGTTTCCGCGGTTCTCATAATTTACTGGAAGCACAGAATTATCAGCTGCATTTCAATTCCTTCATGAACCGATTGCGGGATTTTGAAGCTAAAATAGTACCGCAGTTTAATCGGTTTACAGAGCTGAAAAAACACTTAACCCATACTTTTGAAGAAGAATTACGCCTGAATGAATTCAAGCCAAGGGTGCTTTCTTCCTTTGTGCGGAATAAACTCCTCGATCAGGTTTATCTGCCGTTGATCGGGGCCAATTTAGCCAAGCAAATTGGTAGTGCAGGTGAAAACAAACGCACTGATTTAATGGGCATGTTGCTGCTGATTTCGCCGCCGGGCTACGGTAAAACCACCATTATGGAATACCTGGCCAACCGGTTGGGAATTATTTTTATGAAGATCAATGGTCCAGCATTGGGGCACCAGGTTACGGCTCTGGACCCAACGGAAGCACCAAACGCTGCGGCGCGGGAAGAGCTGGAAAAGCTGAACCTGGCTTTCGAAATGGGCGATAACGTGATGATCTACCTGGACGATATCCAGCACTGTAACCCCGAGTTTCTGCAGAAATTCATTTCGCTTTGCGATGCGCAGCGGAAGATAGAAGGAGTTTACAAAGGCAAAAGCAAAACTTACGATTTCCGGGGTAAAAAAGTATGCGTAGTAATGGCCGGAAACCCTTACACCGAAACCGGCGAAAAATTCCGGATCCCGGATATGCTGGCAAACCGGGCCGATATTTACAACTTAGGCGATATCATCGGCAATACCGAAGACGTTTTCAAACTCAGCTACCTGGAAAATGCATTGACTTCCAATAAAGTGCTGGCAAATTTGGCTTCCAGAAGCCAGCAAGATGTTTATTCCTTGCTACAACTGACCGAAACTGGCAGCCAGGATGGACTCACTTTTGAAGGTAACCATTCGCCGGAAGAATTAAATGAATACAGCCTGGTACTGAAAAAACTGCTTCGCATCCGGGATATTATTCTGGCCGTGAACATGGAATACATTCGATCCGCTGCCCAGGCCGAAGAATACCGCACCGAACCGCCGTTCAAGCTGCAAGGTTCTTACCGGAACATGAACAAGCTTACCGAAAAAGTAATGCCAATCATGAACGACGAGGAACTGCAAACTTTGATCTTGTCGCATTACGAATCGGAGGCGCAAACTTTAACTTCTGGAGCTGAAGCGAATATGCTGAAATTTAAAGAACTAAACGGTATGCTTTCGGGCTCAGAAAGTCAGCGGTGGGAAGACATTAAAAACACCTACGTGAAAAACTTGAAACGAAAAGGCTTCGGTGATAATAATCAGGTTGGGCAGGTGCTGGAACAGATGGAAAATATTTCGGTAGGATTAATGGGCATTAAGGAAGTGTTGAATCAGTTTAAACAATCAGAGAATCTCTCTTAAAAATTCTAATTGCTTCCAAAACTACAAAAGCCTGCAACGTTTCTGTTGCAGGCTTTTTTTTACAACCTCGGATCCACCGCTTCACTTTCCAGCGCAAGCACTCCGAATACACATTCATGCACCCTGCGGAGCGGTTCTTTCTTTACAAACCGTTCCAGCGATTCCAGCCCTAAAGTAAATTCCTGCAGCGCTATTTCCCGTTTCATTTTCACGCTGCGTTGTTTCAGGGTTGGCAGGTTTTCGCCTAAGTCATATTCCGGGCCGTACACAATGCGCAGGTATTCGCTGCCCCGGCATTTCATGGCGGGCTGCATGATGCGGCCTTTATTGGTTGGGATAAACTCTAATGGTTTTACCACCATGCCTTCGCCGCCTTTTTCGGTCATTTCCAGCCACCAGTTTATGCCTTCCTTTACACTGGCTTCATCGTTGAGATCTACCAGCAGGTTGTTGGTGGACAACAGGAACACCTGGTTAAAAGCGCAGATGTTTTTAAGCTGTTCCAGGTGCCAGGTGTGAAGCTGGTCTTTATAGATTTTGCCTTCGGTAGCCAGAATGTGGAACGGGGCGAAAACGAGCCCTGCGATGCCGTTGGTTTCCTGACAGTAGTTGCGGTAAGCAGTCACGTAATCTGCAATGGCTTTTTCCCTGGCAACTGTTTCATGCAATAAGTCTTCTACCGGAATTCCTCTGGCCAAAGCTTTTGTCAATGCAGTTTCGGTTTGGGCAAGGCCGTTTAAAGCGGAAGTTCCTACGGCGGCGTATTGATTTATGATCAGGGCTTTGGCTTTGGAAGACCAGGGCAGCAATTCACCGTCCAGGCAAACCCAATCGGTATGGAATTGTTCCCAAAAACCGGAAGCCGTTAATGCCCGGTGAATTTCTGCCAGGAAAAGCTGTTCGTGCTCCGGGTTGTCGAAGAAGCGGCGGCCGGTGCGGGTGTACATGATTCCCGGGGCCGGCTGTTGCATGCCGAAGCGGGTAACGGCCACTTCCGGATCTTGGCAGACAATGGCGATGGCGCGCGAACCCATATGCTTTTCTTCGCAGATCACTTCATTTACTCCGTTTTTCCGGAAGTATTGAAAGACCTCTTGGGGGTGTTCCAGGAAGTTTGGCAGCGGGCTGGTTTCCGGCGGCGACATGGTAGGCGGGAGGTAGATCAGCCATTTTGGATCTACGGCAAACCGGCTCATTACTTCCAGGGCCGCTACCGCATTTTCTTCCCGGATAATTACCCGGTTGCCGAACCCGGTTTCTACCAGGTATTTGTCTTTAATGATGCTGATATCGAGCAAATCGTCCTGTTGCTGCTGGGCGGAAAGCGCCTGCGTAGGTTCCTCCGGCAGCAGCGGCCTTACCGGTTCTTCGTACACTTTTTTAGCAGAAACAGATATCGTTTCCCGCTCCGGATAACGCAGCGCCGTGAGTTTGCCGCCGAATACGCAGCCGTTGTCGATGTTTACGGTATTGTTGAGCCACTCCACGGTTGGAACCGGCGTATGCCCGTACACCACGGTGGCTTTTCCGCGGTAATTTTTGGCCCAGTTGTAGCGCACCGGCAACCCGAATTCATCGATCTCGCCGGTGGTTTCGCCGTACAGGCAAAAGGCCCTTACGGCAGCGGCCGCTCTCCCGTGCATTTCCTCCGGCAAACCGCCGTGCGCTACTACCAGGTTGCCGTTGTCCAGCACGTAATGCGCGATCAGGCTATCCAGAAAAGCCTTCAGTTCGACTTTAAATTCTTTGTTGGCATTGGTTAATTGCTGCACCGTTTTTTCCAGGCCGTGCGCCAGGTTTACGTCTTTGCCCAACAGGTATTTCTGAAGTTTGTCGTCGTGGTTGCCGCGGATGCACAGCGCTTTGCCGACTTTAACGGCATCCATTACCAGGCGCAACACTTCCGGTGAATCCGGGCCCCGGTCTACCAGGTCGCCGAGGAAGATCAGTTTGCGGTTTTCCGGGTGCTGCACGTGGTAATGACCATCGGGCAGTTTTTCGACCAAATACCCTAGCGTTTGCAACAGCTCATTCAACTCTTCGAAGCAGCCGTGCACATCGCCGATAATATCGAAAGGGCCGTGCTCTTCCTTTTTGTTGTTCCAGAGCGGTTGTCTTACGATGGTTTGCTCTTCCGAAGTATCTACAAAATAGGTGTAGCCAAAGCCTTCGTGTTTGATCGATTTCAGGGAGCGCTTATAGCTGTCGAACTGCTTTTCCAGCACGGCTTTGCCGAAGTTCCTGTCGGTGCGGCCGGCGTGGCGTTCGAAAGCGGTTTTGATGGGTGTTTCCAGCACAATGGCGGCGGCCAGGGCATAATTGTCTTTTGCCAGCTGCACCAGTTTGGCCCGGTCTTCCTTGCGGATATTCAGCGCATCGATCACGGTAAGTTTACCGCGTTTCAGGCGTTTGGCGGCTAAAAAATGCAACACATCAAAAGCATCTTTGGTGGCATCCAGGTCGTTCTCATCGTCGGACACCAGGGCCCGGCAGAAATCAGAGGAAATGATTTCGGTTGGCTTAAAGTACTTGCGGGCGAAGGTGCTTTTGCCGGAGCTGCTCGGCCCGACCAGCACCACCAGGGCTATTTCCGGTAGTTTTATATCTTTCATGGTATATGGTGACCTCATCCCCCGGCCCCTTCTCCTAAAAGGAGAAGGGGTGACTTGGGAGTGTGGGTTTTTCGTTTTGTTTTGGAGGTATTACTTGTATGGGCAGTACTTTAATTCTCCTGAAGGAGAAGTGGGGCTCCGGAGGTTTGGTTTTCGTTTGATCCTGATAGTTTTATTTAATTCGGCAGAGTATAAAAGTCCCTCTCCTCAAGGAGAGGGATTTAGGGTGAGGTGCCTTACTTCTTTGTAAAAACCGCGATCTGCGATGGCGCCCCCACTTCAGGTTCTTCCGGGCCGACCGGCGATATGCTTACCCTGTAGCCGTATTGTTCGCCTACTTTTTCGCACCAGTTCCGGAATTCCGGGCGGCTCCATTCAAAGCGGTGGTCTTCGTGGCGGAAGTCTTCGGCCTGCAGTTTCTGGTAGATCACGTTGTACTCGGCATTGGGGGTAGAAAGCACGATGGTTGGCGGACTGGCCAGCCCGAAAACCACTTTTTCCATGGCCGGTAAACGTTCTTCGTCCAGGTGCTCGATCACTTCTACCATCGCGAGGGCATCGTAACCGGAAAGCCTTTCGTCCTGGTACGTTACCGAGCCCTGGAAAAGCGAAAGGCGTTCGCGCAGGGCCGGGGCGGCATCGGAAAGGTGCAGGTTTTCTTTGGCTTTTTGCAGGGAGCTGAAGGATACATCCATGCCCGTGAGTTTTTTAAACTGGCCGTCCTGCAACAGCAATTTCAGCAGTTTGCCTTCCCCGCAACCCAGGTCTAAAACCGAACCGGCGCCGCTGGCTTTCAGCAGTTCAAAAGCTTTTTGCAGGCGCTGCTGGTGCAGATTTAGCGTTACCGCATTTTCCGGTTCCTCCGGGGCTAAGGCTTCTTCGCCGGCCAGCCGGAGCAGGGCTTCGTTGGAGTACCTCCGCAGGTTTTTAAAGTAGCGCCGCGTGATCCATTCTTTCTCCGGATGATCTTCCAGCCAGCCCTGGCCTTTCTGCAGCAGGATCTCGATGTCGTTGCGGGAGATCCAGAAGTGCTTATCGTTGTCGAGTACCGGAATGAGTACGTAGAGGTGGGAGAGCAGCGCTTTTAAAGGAAGGGTGTGCCGCAGCTCCAGGTTCACGTATTTGCTCAGGCCCCAGCCCGGGAAACGCTCGTCGAGGGGCAACTGCTCGAATTGGGTAGCATACCCCAAAGGCCCGAACAGTTTTTCCAGCAATTCCGGACCGCCATCTGCTTTCAGCGAAGCCAGCTTTACGGTAAAGGGCATGGGCGTATCTACCAGTTCCGGACGGGCGTTGCATTTGCCGTTCAGCGCCGAACCGAAGGCTTTGGTAATGGCAGAACTCAGGAAAGAATTGCTGGTATAGGGGCGGTCGTTTACGTAATGCTCCTGCAAGGTGGGCGAAGGACTTTTCCGGCTCCGTACCAGCTCCACCGGGTTGATATCCAGCATCAGGCAGGCGGTGCAAATTTCCGGACTTGCTTCCGGGTAGAAAATATGCGCCTTGCCGGTGCTGAGCGCAACGGTTTGCAGTTTGTCCGGGTGTTTATGCAGTAAATAGCCCAGGTCGGTTGCCGGCTGGTAGGTGGTGGTGATTTCCAGGATCATAGCGTTGGTACGGAAAGTTTCTTAAACGAAAAAATACGCAACAGTAGCTAAAGGAACAAACGCACCTGCCGAAACGCTATCGTTTCTGCCGGAAAAAGTAGCAGCGCCTGGCCTTTTGCTTTCGTTGATGATTCAAAATTGGGAGGCCGGTGCGCAGTCTTTTTGCGTAGGGGAGTATGTTTTTAAAATTTTTGAAAATATAGTTGTTGGAAATAAAGAGAAATTATTTATTCATTATTATGAAAGAAAACATAATATTGACGAAGAATTAAAAAAGTTCTTTTAAACTCTTTTAATTTACCTTTTCTATAATCTCAAATGAATGAAAAATAAAACAGAGTGGGAATTAAGTTGGACTAAGTTTCAGAATTGGCTTTTTAAGAAAGATACGATTTCAATATTAGTTTTTATTTGTGCTATAATAATCTTCAACAAGCCAATAGAAGGGCTACTGACTAAATTAGTAGTAAATCCTTTACTTTCATATTGTGATAGCAGCATTACAAATGATGTAATATTTGGTCTTCTAATTCTGGGATTAGTTTTTTATGCGATAAGTAAACGGAAAAAGATTGTTGCTAATAATAATTTATTCACTCTGGTAGCTGTAAGCACTCTTTATCTGTATTACAGAACCAACGGATTAATATGGGAGTTTAAACCATTCTCAATATTGCCTTTTATTTATTACGCGGATATCTTGTTGTTTGGGACTGGAATAGCCTTTATTTTTTGGATAAGAATAATCTTTAAAAACAAACAAGACAGTAGTTCTGAAGGCTCTTTTTTTGACGATGAACCTTTAAGCCCAAAAAAGCAAGACGAATTAGGGTATAATGAGTTTGCTAAAACTATTGCAAATAAAATAGAAGCTACTAATCTTGAAAAATCCTTTGCTATTGGGATTAATGCTAAATGGGGAATGGGTAAAACTTCATTCTTTAATTTAATAAAGAATAATCTAAATTCAGAAGAGAATATAATTATCGATTTTAATTCATGGAATAGTAGTTCCCCTAAAGCTATAGTTCAAGATTTTTTTGATACGCTTCAGGAGGAATTACGAAATTATTATTCCTCCTTGTCTCATGAACTAATCAAGTATTCAGATAAATTAGTAGCATTAAGTGACAATACTATTACGCAATCCGTCAAAGCAACTGCAGGTATTTTAAGTTCGGATAATTCAGTGGTTACGTTACATAATGAAATAAATATCAAGCTTAAAAAAATTGATAAAAGGATTATAATTTTTATTGATGATTTGGATAGGCTTGACAAATTTGAAATTATTGAAGTAATGAGGCTTATTAGAAATACTGCTAATTTTTATAATACAGTATTTTTAGTTGCCTATGATAGAGACTATGCTTTACAAGCAATTAGTGAGCATAATGCTCATAACTTTCAGTCTTTCCTTGAAAAAATATTTCAATTAGAGATTAACTTACCATATTTTGAACCCAGGATTTTTAAAGAAAAGTTATTGAAAAATTTAAAGGAGTTACTCCCTAACTTTCTTCATGAGATAGCTGAAAGTACTTTGTTTAATCAAATACCTGGTAACAAGGATGATATAAACTTCTTTAATTGGATTTCAAGTATGAGGGACGTAACAAGGTTATCTAACTCTTTAGCAGTAACCATGCAGGGGCTATACGGAGAAGTTTTGTTTAAAGACTTTTTATACCTTCAGCTTCTTCGATTAAAGTTCCCAAGTGTATTTGAACATATTTCTAAAAACTTTTACTCTTATTTTATTACAGAACATGATTATAAATACAAGCATTTTTATATTCTAAAATCTTTTGATAATAGGCATGGTAATAATAACACTTACCACTATGCTATAGATGAATATTTAAATAATAATTCTGAATCTTACTTTCTGAGTAAAGACTCAATAAACAATATAATGGCTTTGTTAAAATACTTATTTCTTAAGCAAAACCATTATTGGCCAGAAAAAGAGGAACATTTATCAGTAATTTATCCTTTGCATTTTCGAAAATATTTTGCCTATAATTTAGATGAAAATAGTATTTCGGAAATACAATTCACGAAAGCTAGGGCTTTTTCACAACAAGTGTTTAACGATTTAATAAAAAGCTACTGTGAAGCAGGGAAGCAACTAGAATTACGATATAGGTTGATTGACATCAAAGACTTTAATAGTAGAGAAGATTTTGAAACTGTAATTACTGGTATTTTCTTCTTTGCTAATCAAGAAGCAAAGTCACCATTTAATAGTTTTTCTAAATATGTTGGGTATGATCCCGATGACCTTTATGATAAATTAGCTGATTATAGTTTCTCTATAAGTAAGAAATATTATAATTCTGAAAGTTCATCTGAAGCATATAAAACTTTCCTTTTAAATTTATTTGATCAAGCTCCCTTTCCTTATTCATTTGAAAGTACCATTCTTGGAAAATGGATTAAGAGAGAAACCTTAGAACTGCCATTATCTCAAAGAGAAGCGGAAAGAATTTTAATTAAATTATTTGATGATTATTGTAACCAGACAGAAAAGCTAGATTCTTATCTCTGGAGCTTCTTTCATGACTGTAGAACCTTTGAAATTGTTGATGAGAAAAGAGTTGAAATAATTCCTGAAGCTGCAAAATCAATTTTTAAAGATTTCATTATAAAGAAAGATATTGACAGTTTCTTGGTTGATTTAATACATCAAGACCGCAGAAATGAAGGCAAGTATACCTTAGATAATTTTGTTGAAAAAATTTGGAAAAGCTGGGATGACTTCATCGAAATTATTGAAAGTAAGAAAGATAAAGACTGTATGTATATTCCTGAATTCCTTGAATTTTATAAAGAAGTGAAAAAAGTTGGTTTTGGGAATTATACAAATTTCAAATTCAATATCATACCTATTAAAAATTAAATTAATAAAAAGCCCCACTCCAAAAGAGCAGGGCTTTTCTAATTACAGCCGTTCGTTAAAAGTCCGCACCGCATTTCCTCTTTCCAGGGAAAGATGCTGTTCCCATTGGTTTTGCGCTTTGGTGGCAGCTTGTTCTACCTGCCACAGGTTCACCTTCGCTTTTAAGCGTTCCAGCGCTTCGGCTTTATTCTGGAACTGCGATCTTCTTTCCGAGGCCACCACCGTAATGCCCGAAGGAAGATGCCGGGCCCGAACCGCCGATTCTGTTTTATTCACGTGCTGGCCGCCGGGGCCGGAAGCGCGCAGGGTTTCGTACTGCACATCCTGGTTTTGCCAGCGGGCGAGTCGGGCAACTTCAAACGCCTGCAGGCCTACAAACCAGTTCTTCCGTTTGTGGTATTTGCGATAAGGGCTCGGCGCGATCCACTGAATGGTACCCGTCCAGGTTTGCAGGAAGGCCGTGGTTCCCGCACCTTTCACCTGCACCAGCGCCGACAGCAAGGTGCCGTTCAGGTTGCCTGGTACGGAGGCCACCACTTCGGCGGCCAGGTTCTGGGAGCGGGCTTCTTTCAGAAAAATTTCCAGTACCCGGGCTACTACGCGGCAGCATTCTTCCGGTCCGCGGCCGGCGCTTATCTGAATCATGTATGCTTCCATCAGTCCTATTCTTTATTCATCCGCACGATCTTGGGCATAAACTTTCCATGCACGTCTACCAGCGCCGTTTGTCCCTGCATCACGGTGTCGATGTCTTTGTAAGCCATCGGGCATTCTTCCGGGCTGCCGCCGATCAGCGTTACGCCGGCCGAAGCCAGCATTTTCTTCATGGCCGAAACCGTAAAGCTTTCCCTGGCCCGTCCGCGCGATAACCTCCGGCCGGCGCCGTGCGAGGCGGAAAACAGGGAATCGGGGTTGCCTTTGCCGCTCACCAGGTAACCGGCCGTGGTCATGCTGCCGGGAATAATGCCCAGCTCGCCGGCATGCGCGGGCGTAGCGCCTTTGCGGTGGACGATCACGTTGCGGCCATCAGGGAGCTGATCCTGCCAGGCAAAGTTGTGATGGTTTTCTACCTTCACCGCCGGCTTTTCGCCAATGGCTTTGGCCAGGTTCAGGTGGATCTGGTCGTGGCAGGCCTGCGCATAACGTCCGGCCAGTTGCATGCTCAGCCAGTATTCCTGCCCGGCTTCCGCATCCAAAGAAAGCCAGGCCAGGTTCTGCGCCTGTTTCGGCAGCTTGCAGGCATCCATGGCCAGGTTGGTGTAATGCTTGGCAACTGCCGCACCCATACCGCGGGAACCGGAATGGGAGAGTAAGGCCAGGTAGGTTCCGGCCGGCATGCCCACCGGGTTTCCGGCGAACAATTCGATGAGGCCGAACTCCACGAAATGGTTGCCGCTGCCCGAGGAACCCAGCTGGTAAACGGCTTTGCTGTGCAGTTTCCGCAGCAGGGGCGTGGCGTTGAAATCCGGATGGTCCAGCACTTCGTGTTCCTGCGCAAACGCAATGCCGCCGTTAATGCCGAAGTGCGTGTTTTCCTTCAGGGCTTTCTTTAAATGGTAGCTTTCCGTTTGCAGGTATTTTTCCGGGAGATCGAAGATGGAAAGCGCCATGCGACAGCCAATGTCCAGGCCAACGGCATACGGAATTACGGCATTCTCCACCGCCAGCACCCCGCCGATCGGCAAGCCGAAACCCACGTGGGCATCGGGCATGAGGGCGCCTTGCAATGCAACGGGCAAACGCATGGCCTGTTCCATCTGCAGTTTGGCAGCGCCTTCAATGTTTTTTCTGCCGTAGATCTTTACCGGTGCGCCTTCGGGTTTCAGTTCGAAGGCCTGGAAGGTCTGAGTTTCGGTTTTGACAACAAAGGTCCGGGCGAGCTGCGCCAGGGTTTCGTGCTCTAAAAATGCTTCGGGTTTTTCCTGTACTTCCGATAGCGTTTTCAGCACGTCTTTTTTGGGTAAGTGTTTGAAATGCTTCGCGGCCAGCATAATGGCTATGCTGCGGCTCACATCGTTCACAAACCCGATCTTACTCAGATCTTTTCCTTTAATATTATGTGATTTGCCCATGGGCTTATTTTCTTTTTTATTGAAAATTTATCTTTTAAGTATTTTGGCTTTCTTGAGCCGGCTACCCATTTGGAGGCTGCCTCTTGCAGGGTAGGTTTTGGGGTTAGGTTTTGCCGGGACATAGCTTTAAGATTTAATGGATTTTACAATTGTTTTATTTAAATGCGGCTTGGTTTTATAAGTCAGGCCATTTTATTAGCTGATTTGGATAGCGTTTTAGCTAGTGGTTTCAATTGCATATTTTATCATTCAGGAAAGCACTACTTCAGGATCATCCTGCCTGGCCATTTCTAAAATCCAATCCAGGGGTTTGTTTTTAAGCGGATTACTATAGCGTATTTTCTCTCCGATCCGGTGACTGTAGTAACCAGCCGCGCCGTGAGTAAGCCTGAAATACTTACCATTCAAAAAATTCCGCTCCATGTAATTATCGATCTCATCCATTCGCTTTTCCAGCACTGCATCCTTTATTCGGATCCGGGTTATGAGATTGGGTGCGATTTTCAGCCGGAACCGCCAGGGCTCCGTAAATCTGAAAACGGTACGCCATTCATGGTAAGCAGTTAATTCTTCAGCTTGCTCAAAATAGAAAGCCTGCTCTGCCGGAAGTTGCAGTTTGTGCCATTCATAGAGCGAAATAGAATCCAGGAGTTGCTCTTTCAGAACCTTGATCTTGCGACCCATAAAGCGCCTGGTTTTCGTGAATTTTCGCGTGTCGCTGTACTGAACCGTATTAATTTTATCCAGGATTTCCTGAAAGAAAGCTGCCCGGGGAGTTCTGGCCACGTCTTCACGCAAAACGAAAAACCGTTTAAAGCCTTTTTGCACCGGCGGTACCAAAGGTTCATACCCGAGTTTTCGCAACTGATCTGATAGCGTTTGGCGTTCTTTTCCAAGTTTCCGCAACTGTTTTTCGAAGTCGCTTTTAACCGCTCTTTTTCTTTGTCTGGCAGACCGGAAACGACCTGCCCAAAAGGCATTTACATTGCCCATGTTTTCCCATATACTTGTGTTTTTAATGCTTAAAAGGTAGGTTTTGGGAAACATAAACTGCAGGCCAGGATTACAGGATCGTAATTACTGATATCTGCGTTTGCTAAAATAGAATAATCCCAAAACGGTAGGTGCCTGCAGTAAAAACTGCAGGAAAGGCCGATGCGGCCAGTGTCGTAAAACCGGTTCAGGACTTAGAAAAAAAAGAAGAGGGAGCAAAACAGCGGACAGGAAATTTCAGGGCTTTAAAAGCCTTTCCGGTAACTGTTCTAAAAGTAAAGGGAATAGTTTTACTTACCTCAGACTAAGAGATGAACCGTGGGGACGATATGGAAGTAAGTTCTAGCAATGTATTGATCTCCTATGCTTTTGGGTTGAACATAATACGGAGGTAACGGGGCAAAGGTAAAAGAAAAATTTAATAACGTGCAAATATTTTTTTTTGAAGGTATGGGCGTTTTTCTGATCCTGAATAAAATAACAGGTGAATTTGGCTATTCGGGTCTGGAAGTGGATAAGCTGATCAGGCGACTGTTTGGGATGGAGCCGAAGAATTAAGATAGCAAATGCCTGGTTTTAGATGCTACCTTATCATGCCATTTTCTTTTCCGTAACTTTTTCCCAGTAATCTTCCAGATTGTCTGCTTTCCGGAAGAACGATTTTAGAATTGCAAATGCAAAACTGCTGCCGCCAATAAACATTAATAAGTTCCATGCTAATGGAATTGGTTTTGTGTTGGCTTCTACCAGAATGGCATCTTTGGCAATTTTCAGCCCGTCTTCTTCTAATAGTTGATATTGATCTTTCGTAAAGTTTAAGAGATCATTTTCGGTAATTCCGGAAATTGAAGTGCTGTCCGGCAGAAAGCAGTTTCCATCTTCCAGGCATTCACGCGACATATTTTTGATTTTAACCAATACTCGGGCTTCAACAGGTTTTCCTAAGCGGGCATCCATCATTTGGTTTGCACTTATGATCGGGTAAACTACATCGATGGGGGAACCAGGATTTTCTTCAAAATAGATCATTGGGTCGGCGGCAATCCCGTTGTTGATTTTAAGAAAACGCTTATGCTGCGTACCTGTTTTCTCCAGCTCCAGAATGTTCACTTCGTATTGCTGCTGCGAATGGTAATTAATCAGTAAACCATCTAACCCTTTCCATGAAAGAAATAAAAAGAGGAAACCAAAAATAAATTTATTGGCAATTGTTCTCATATAATTCTAATTGTAAGGAGCATTGAATTTGGAATTGCAGCAACAGCCCGGATGGCAACTAAAGCTGTTTCCGGAACCAGCAATAACCAATTAGTAAAAAATTAAAAATGTATAAAGCTGCTCCGGTTATTCCCGCATGCGGATTTTCTTCCGGAAAAAAATAACCCAAAATCAAGTAAAGCATTGCAGCTATAATCAGGTAGGAAATAAATGCAAAAGCATTTCTAAGCGATTCCTGGCTTTTCATGTAAAACAGGGTGACTAATGGCACTGAAAGCCCAAGCATAATATGGCCTAAGCTCAAAAGAACAGGAATTTCTGCAAATGCTCCTGCTCCATAAAAGCAAGCTGCTAAAAAGAATAAACCACCCAGCATTCCTGGCTGCGCTTTTTCGTTTTTCTGTAATAATTTACCGGCTTCTGCATGAAAGGAAACGATAAAATTAAAGAGTACATCGGTAAATAAACTCAAATGCAGCAGGATCAGGAAAAAGGGCAGAAACAAAGGAGAAACTTTAAATATGAGCCAAACCCCAAGCAGCAGCAACCATTTTTCTGACACCTTTGCTTTCAGCAAATTTGCTGAAACCTGCATAACGAAGCGGTAAAAATCATACTGCATTTTATGGGAAGCCAGTAAATACCTTTTAGCCAGCTCATAATCCGGATTTAGCCTTACTGCTTCTTTAAAGTACAAAATTGCATTCTTGTAATCGCCGGTTTCTCCAAGGGCAATGCCTTTATTGGTGTGGGTATAGAAATTTTCGGGATCCTGTTTCAGGCTGGTCCGAAAGTTTTCGGTTGCCGCTTCCGGTTTGCCCAGCCTTACAAAGATCCGGGCCTGCAAATTCAGGCATTCCACATCTTCCGGATCGTAGCACAAGCCGGTATTTACAACTTCCAGGGCCTCGTTAAGCCGATTCTTGTTAAACAATATCCGGCCAAGCAACGAATATCCGAATCCGAATTCCGGGTTTAAGGTTATGGCATATCGGGCAGCCTTTTCTGCTTCCGGTAAATTCTTTTCACGTTCATAAACCAGGCTAAGAAGTCGGTGGTTATAATCCGATGCTGCGTCGAGGGCAATGGCGCGGGTTGCCGCCGTGAAAGCTTCCGGATAACGGCTCGTTTTCAGGTAGCATAAGCCTAATAGGGCATGCCCAACGCTGTCTTCGGGATTGGTAGTCAGGACCTGGTGCAGTTCCTGTTCAGCCAGCGCATACTTCTGATGATCAAGCAATAACCTTGCTTTTTCCAGATGCGCATCAGAAACGGGAGTCCACATAAATTAAGCCTTACCTTTTGAAAACAACCTTAGTTCAGGGATTGCCTTAACCAGGTATAGCCGATTATGCCACCGTAGAAAAGCTTCATCACAGCCGGGCCGTCTTCCGGCGAAAAAACCACTGTTCCTAAAAACGCTATGCCGGCAGCCGCTAAAACCAAGGTAGCATAGAACGATTTTTTCCGGGCAGTTTTATTCTCCATACTCAGGGTACCGGCCACCGGAAACAGCAAGCCGATAAGCACAATTCCCAGCACTTCGAAGGATTCAATCGCTAAAAAATTGCCCGCCGTTAGCGCAGTAGCGCCACCGGTAAGAAATGCCAGAAAAATATTAGAGCCTTTTATTTGCTCTGCACTTAAAGCCTGCCGGCCATAAGTATTAAACCGGAGCAGGGTATTAAAGATCAGGTCGGAAAACCACGTAAAAAAGATCAGCACGAGGTAAAAAGGAATCAGGATCGGCATTACTCTTACAAAAAGAATAACCCCGATCATCATGCCCCAGCGCGCGCCGCTGCCTAAGCTTAGCATTTTATAATTTAAGTTCAGCACGGCGCGGTAGATCCAGTATTTCGCTTTCAGCGCCTCCACCAAACCTTCGCGGGCAAAATCAGAATTGGGGTTGAGGCGTAAAGCTTCCTGGAAATGCTCTAATGCCTTTTTATACTCCCCGGTTTCGATGTAGCTCCAGCCTTGGTTGGCATGGGTCAGGTCGTTTTCCGGTTCGTGGTAAAAAGCATTTTTGTAACTATCGGCAGCCAGCTTTTTATCGCCTAACAGGTTAAGCGCCCGGGCTTTCAGGTTTAAGCAATCCACATTTTCCGGATCGATGGTTAACCCTTCTTCGGCAATCCGCATGGCTTCTCGGAAATTTTTCTGCTTAAAGAAAACGCTACCTAAAATGTCGTAAAAAGTCGCATCGTAAGAGTCCAGGCGAATGGCTTCTTTTATGGCCGTTTCGCATGCGTCCAGCTTATCTTCGTTGTAGAAAATCAGGCTTTGGATGTAGTGCGGAAAAGCAAAATCTGGCTCTAAGGCAATGGCTAAATCGACTTCCTGTAAAGCTTCCCTGGTTTTTTGCTGGTTCATCAGGCACAAAGCCAGAAAAGCGTGATTTTGAGCGTTGTCCAAATCCTGAGAAAGGGCGTTGCGGAGTTCGGCTTCGGCCAGGTTAAATTTTCGTTGCTGGATCAGAAGCAAAGCTCTGTCCTGGTTTATTGCTTCCATGGCCGGTTATTTCTTTAAGTTTAAGTAATCCAGTATTTCATCGTAAAGCCCGTTTTCATTCGAATAAAGGGCGTAATTGCGAGCCGTGCCAAACCACTCTTTGGTAGAGGGATTTACTTTCTCTACGGCATTAATCAGGTCGCTCTGTTCGATTGGAAGGGGCAGGCCTTTTTTCATGGATTCGCGCAGTTTGTTTTCTACGGCAATATCCACTACGGCCCGCAGGTCGGCGCCCGAAAAATCTTTGGCCTTTTTGGTTACCGCTTCTAAGTTTAGCTTCTGTATAGGTTTATCTTTCAATAGAACTTCCAGAATGGTTTCTTTGGCTGCCTGGTCCGGAGGCGTTACAAAAACGATCCGGTCAAAGCGGCCCGGCCGACGGAAAGCCGAATCCATGTTCCAGGGAGTATTGGTAGCGGCCAGAATCAAAACGCCTTCGTTCGAATAATCCACCCCGTCCAGTTCAGAAAGGAACTGGTTGATCAGGTGCCGACCGCCACTTTTGCGCATGTCGCTACGGCTGGCGCCTAAAGCATCTACTTCATCGAAAAACAGCACGCAGGGAGCTTTTGCCCGAGCTTTTTGAAAAATGGCATGCAGGTTTTTTTCGCTATTCCCGATCCACATGTCCAGAATATCATTTATGCCTACCGAAATAAAAGAAGCATTTATTTCGCCGGCCGTGGCGCGGGCAATAAGGGTTTTTCCGCAGCCCGGCGGACCGTACATCAGAATGCCGCCACCAATTTTCTTGCCGTAAGCTTTATACAAGTCCGGATGCAGCAGCGGATGAATGATCTTTAAGCTGATCTCTTCCTTTACCTGGTGCATGCCGCCTACATCGCTGAATTTTATTTTTGGCTTTTCAACTTCGGTATTGTCTTCATCATCTGGCAAAACAGCAGGAACTTTCAGGTCGAATTCCGAATAGCCGGGATGGGCCTTTTCGGCAATCTTATTTTCAAGTGCACTATCTTTTAAAGCCTGATTCAGCTTAGTGGCCAGTATGTATTGGTCCAGCGCTTCTTTAGCTTCGCCGGTTTCGAAAAGCAGTTTAGCATGCAGGAGCACGGCTTCGGCCATTTCCGGATCGAGCTGCAATAGTTCTTCCACAACCACAAAAGCAGCTGAGTTTTTTTGTCGTTTAAAATAGAGTTTCGCCAACTCCAGCTTTAAGCCTTTGTGGTGCGGGGCTTGCTCTAAAGCGGATTTCAGATGCAGTTCCGCTTCATCCAGCTTGTTTAAGCGAATGTAAATATCGGCTACGTGTTTCCTAAGCGGAATATTATCGGGGGAAAACTTTAAGGCCTCGATTAACCCGGGTAATGAGGCTTCTTCTTGCTCGTTCATCGGAATTGGTTGATCAGTAACAGGGAATCAAGTTAAGGGAAAGATTTAGAATTGCCAATTGTTGGTTATTTTTGATTTCTGCAAACGCTTAATTAATCTACCTCCATATACTTTTCATCGCCGCACATGCGCACAATTTTCGGGGTGAAGGTGCCAATGACTTCCACCAGGTCTTTCTGGAATTCCATTACCTGGTGAATGTTTTTGTAAGCCATCGGTGCTTCGTCTAATCCGGAGCCGATCACATCTACGCCGGCATTCAGCAAGTGCTGCTGTACGGCCGCCAGGTTCAGCGTGTTCTTAGCTTTGGTTCGCGACATCGTTCTACCCGCGCCATGCGATGCCGAATTTACGGAAGCCTCCAAACCTTTCCCGCGCACGATAAAGCCCGGTGTGCTCATAGAGCCCGGGATCATTCCCAATACACCTTTGCCAGCCGGCGTGGCGCCTTTGCGGTGTACGATCAATTCCCGGCCAGTGGCATCGGTTTCTTTCCAGGCAAAGTTGTGATGGTTTTCTACCATGGCAATGGGTTCTACTCCTAAAGATGCAGCCATCCGGTCGTGGATCTGATGGTGACAGGCAGATGCATAATCACCGGCCAGGTTCATGGCCAGCCAATATTCCTGTCCGGCTTCGGTATTCAGGTCGAGCCAGGCCAGGTGGCGGGCTTCCTGCGGCAGAGGGCAATTCGCCATAGCAACTTTGGTGTAGTGCCCGGCAATAGTCGCCCCCAAACCACGCGAGCCGGAGTGCGACAACACGGAAAAATACGTGCCAACAGGTAAGTTAAATTCGTTCTGTGGATCCATAATTTCCACGGTTCCGAACTCTACAAAATGATTGCCGCCGCCAGAAGAACCAAGTTGCTTGTACGCTTTATCTTTTAACGTGCGAAGCAGCTTCATATCCTGAAATTCCGGACGGTCGATGATGGCGTGGCTCTGCGGTCTTTTAAAAGTGGCCGTGCCAAAGCGGGTATTATCGATCAGCATTCTTTTCAGGTTGTCGCGGTTTGGGTCAATGTAACTTGCCGGCAGATCGTAAATGCTCAGGCACATTCGGCAGCCAATATCCACGCCTACGGCATAAGGAATTACGGAATTTTCGGTAGCCAACACGCCGCCAATGGGCAAGCCGTAGCCTTGGTGCGCGTCGGGCATGAGCGCACCGGCAACCGTTACCGGCAGGCGCATGGCGGTTTCCATCTGTTTCAGGGCACCTTCTTCAATGGCTTCCGGTCCGTAAATTTCATAGGGCACTTTTTCGGCCCGAAGGGATAGCGTTTTCGGTTCTTTCGGGGTTAAAAGCAGTCCGGCCAGGGAAGCGAAAACCGGATGTTCGCTAAATTGGACTGGGTTTTCCAGTACCATTCGAAACTCCTCCAGTTTGGCTTCTTTGGGAAGGGCGTAACAGGCGTCGGCGGCTAGTTCGAGCGCCAGACCAATGGCTTTGCCGGCTGGGAAGCCAATAGCAAGCAGGTCATTTCCGGTTACTTTTTCGGTATTTTCCATAGCGTTTTTTTATTCGTTGATCTGGTACAAAGAAATTATACATGTGCGCAGCCTTTTTGCGCAGTGAAATTTTTCTTTTACAATTTTTTTAAATAAGTTTTGAATGTTATCAATTTTAAGAAACAGCTTTGTAAAACTCTTTTCGCACCCGGACCAACGTTTCGTTAATTTTTTCCAGGTCCGGCGTTTCTGGCAGGTTCGAACGTTCGTAGATTTTATCCATTTTTGCAATTCGTTCTTCTGCCATGGCAACCAGTTCGGCATATTCAAACTCTCCGGTGCGGATCTTCAGTAAAAACTTTCGGTTTGGCCTCCGCACGATGATCTTTCCGGTGCTACCAATTTCTTCGGCCATATCGAGCAGCCGGAACGTGTGCATCAGGTTTTTAGCGTCGTAATTCTTGCCATGGCTCAGCGTGTTTTGGTAGCGGGCATCGTTGCGCTTTTCCACCCATTCCCAGTAATCGAGGTACTCTTTGCAGTAGGTAGAATAAGCGTTTTTGTTGAACGTCATTAATGCTATTGGCTCCATGCCTTTCGGTATGGAGCTGAGCGAAACATCGTTGGCATTTTCATGCGGGGCTATTCCTTTAAAGTTGGTGCCGGCAGCATAGAAAAGCGCATAAAGGTCGGGCATGTGCGGAATTTTGGCCAGCCCGCATTGTTTTTGCTTGGTACCATTTTCTGCCAGGAATTGCTGCACCGGAACTGAGCCTTGTCCTTTTGCTACGTAGCAAAAATCCAGAATGGATTTACGTTCCGGCTCCACCGGGTTCACGATCTTTTTGTTCAGGCCTTTGGCTTTTTTCACCTGCGTGAGTGCGTAGCCAGCGAAGGTGTTTTTGCAAAGCCGGGAAAGGAAAAGCTCCGGTTTAAACTGGTCGTAAAGCGGGTGTTTATACAACACACAATCTTCAGGCATAGCCAGCATTTCGAGCATATTCGGATTGTTTTTTGCCAATAGATCAACAAAGCGTTTTAGTTCGTAATACACAATATCGTTGCTTTCATTGCTGAGTTGTTCAGTATAATCCAGGCCAAAATAATCTGCTTCGGGCAGCACAAAAACTCCCCGGATGTCGGTATCTGAAGTAGGAGTGTTGAGGCCATACGCTTTGCTACCGCTGATGCCTTCGAACAGCAACAGGTTTTTTGTTTTTAGATCTTGTATCGTTAAAGCCATCGTTTTTGCAGATGTTCAGTTTTTATTTAATTTCAAATAGTGTTTCCCGGAAAAGCTGGTTTATCGGTTCTGTTTCGCCTTTATGGGCTTTGATTTCAGGAGCTTTGCATTCGCAGTAATCCAGAATCGTTTTCAGATAATTTTCCAGTTCCGGTTCTTTCGGGTGCAGATATGTTTCGTCTTGCTGACTTTTCATGCTTAAAAGCATAGCGATTTTTTCCTGCGTATTCCTGTCTTCCACCAATGGCAATAAATCCTGAAACAGAAGTGGCGGAACAGAATTCTTTTCTATGATCCAGAAGCTGGCTAACGCAGTGCGCAGCAGATAAAAATAACTTTTCAATTTTACCATTTCCGATGCTTCGCAGGTTTTAAAATAACTGAAGGCCATGCTCAGGTAATGGTGCAATCCGGCCTTCGGTGAGAAGTAAGCGGGTGCCAGCTGATTTAGCTTTTCCCGGAATTCGGTTTGCTCCAGATAAATGATCGGCGATTGCAAACGTTCGAACATGGCCGCATTCGATTTTCGCAGCAATTGCAGACTTTTCCGGATGTCCCAGCCCACCAGATCCAGGTCACCGTTCAGGTATTCGATCGAATCCCTTTTTTCATCGATGGCAAGGTACCAATCTTGCGGGTGCATGTAGATGAAGCGTACGTCGTAATCGCTGTCCGGAGAAGGAAAGCCCCAGGCGCGGCTGCCGGTTTCGGAAGCAAACAGGACGGTTACGTCATATTCGGTTTCAATTTCTTTCAGTCTTTTCAGGATCAGCTCTTTCATGGTTCAGTTATTATTTAAACCAAAGGTAGGAGGGTACTGCGCAGTGTTTTTGCGCAGTGAAAATTATTTTCTATTTTTAACCTCAACCCCCGGCCCCTTCTCCTTGAGGAGAAGGGGGGACTATTCGATAATGGAAGTTAAATGAGCAAAGATCTTCATAAGGGAGCTAAAGCCAGGCAGTTTTTATTCGCTAAAGAAAACCGTAAAAAAGCAACTCAGGCTGAAGATTTCCTTTGGCAACATCTGCGGGGGAGGAAGCTAATGGGATTTAAATTCCGGCGCCAGCACCCGATATGTAATTTTATTGCTGATTTTTATTGTCATGAAGTTGGTTTGGCAATTGAATTGGATGGCGAAATACATAATGATAAAGAAGCGCAAGATTTTGACGCGGGAAGGAGTGCTGAACTTCAAAATCTTGGGATTAAAGTGCTACGGTTCAAGAATGAGGAAGTGCTTAAAAATGTGGTGGAAGTACTTGAAGAAGTTGGTAAGCACCTTATCCCCGGCCCTTCTCCTCAAGGAGAAGGGAGTTTGAATGAGAAAGATACGATTATATAAAATTTAGTTCGAGCAGCTAACAGACAATAAACATTTATTAATAGCCTCTCTCCCCTTCTCCTATAGGAGAAGGGGCCGGGGGATGAGGTTAAAACTATGCCCGTAAATCGCAATGCCCTGATCCGCTACCGTACCATCGATAACTGCCTGCGGAACAAATACCGGAAGTGGACTTTGGAAGACCTTATTGAGGCCTGTTCGGAAGCTTTGTATGAATATGAAGGCATTGACAAAGGCGTAAGCCGGCGTTCGGTCCAGATGGATCTGCAACTTATGCGCAGCGATAAACTAGGCTACAACGCGCCGATCGTGGTGATCGACAAGAAATATTACGCTTACGAAGATCCGGAATATTCCATTACCAACATTCCGCTTACCGATCAGGACCTGGGCAAACTGACGGAGGTAGCTGAAATTTTAAGGCAATTTAAAGGCTTTACCCATTTCAACGAACTGAACGGAATGGTGCAACGGCTGGAAGACCGGATCCATACCGCTAAAACGAAACAGGCACCGATTATTGACCTGGAGAAAAACGATAATCTGCGTGGACTAGAATATCTGGACGCGATCTACCAGGCCATAATTAAGAAGAAAGCGCTAACCATTACTTACCAGTCTTTTAAAGCGCGGGAGGCAAATACCTTTACCTTTCACCCGTATTTTATCAAGGAATTCCGGAACCGTTGGTTTGTAATTGGCGTGAAAAAGCAAAGCCAGCCGGTGCAGAATTTAGCGCTCGATCGCATCTGGGCATTGGAAGAGTCTGCTGAGCCTTACCTGGTAAATACCAGTTTCAATCTGGAGGAATATTACCGCAATGTAATTGGAGTTACCGTAAATCCGAACGAAGGGCCGGAGCAGGTTGAACTTTTTGTGAATGCCAACACCGCTCCATATGTGCTTACCAAACCGATTCACCACTCGCAAACCTTGCTGGAAAAGACCGGAAACGGTATCATAATTGGCTTAAAAGTGCAGCTGAATTTTGAGCTGGAAAAGGAAATTCTTGGGTTTGGCGAATGCGTGAAAGTGCTGCGGCCGGAACGATTTAAACGGCGGATTCAGGATCGGTTAAGCAATGCGGTGGAAAGTTATGAAAAGGAATTGCGCCTGCACGATCTGGAAAATAGTTTGAAAAAAGTGCAGCGCCGGGGCTTCGCTATTTTAGAAAATATTTACACCCATAAAGAAGTTAGCCGTCTGCTTTCCATCATCAATAAAGCCGCCGAAGACCGTACCAGATTCAGAAGAACAGACGACCTGTTTGCGATCAGGAATTTGCTAAAGGAATTACCTTCTCTGAAAAGGATTTTATTTAACAGCAACCTTTCAAAGTTGGTAAAGGAAGGTTTTGGCAAGGATTATTTTTTGACCAAAGCCATTTATTTCGACAAGCCGCCGCGCTCAAACTGGTACGTTACCTGGCACCAGGATATACCCATTAATGTGAATGGTAAAATTGAAACGGAAGGTTTTAATGCCTGGACCAATAAACAGGATCTGGTAAGCGTGCGTCCGCCAATGGAATACCTGAAAGATGCTTTTACGCTCCGGATCCACCTGGATGATACGGATGAAAAGAATGGGGCTTTAAAAGTAATTCCTAAAACTCATTTTGAAGTTTTAACCGATGAAGCAATTGGAATGTTGCGGGATAACTCGGAGCATAAATGTTGCCGGGTGCCTAAAGGAGGAGTTCATTTATTGAAGCCATTAACGTTGCATGCTTCTTCCAAAACGGAAAACGACCGGCATCGGAGGGTTATACACCTTGAATTTAATAATAAAGAACTGCCGGGGGAATTGGATTGGCTGGAGCGGGAATTCATTTTTAATTAAGATTAAGTAGAGAAGTATTTTAGAGCAAGTACAGGATTATTATCGTGCCTGTTTCTATAAGTAATTGGAATCTTCTACACAGGCTTTTTAGTTTAATTTTTTTATGTTTTCAGTATAAAGATCCTTGCTTTTCAATGTCTATTTAGAGCCGTAAGGTTTTATTATGATTAGAAGTATCGTTTTACTTTTTTTACTTTTTTCATTTTCTATCCAAGCGCAAAGCTGGCTAACGAAAAGCAATTACCGCAGCCCTTATACTTATATCTACAGAATAACCCATCAGGAGACAAAAACCATTTTTGAGATAAGGCCAGATCGGTTTCAAAGACCTTTTTTCATGCTGTAGTCGATTCTTTTGCCGTAAACCAATATTATTAATAAGATTTGCCGCAAGGGCATTACCTCTTCGTCCTTGCTCAGGGGTCTGACCTGGTTTATTCGTTAAATACCGTTTCTCCTATATCCCTAAAGGTTTGCAATTAAAGTCTGGTTTTTCTGTACTGGTGCATGACGGTTTGGGAAACCGGTTTCAAATGCAGTTGTTCGGTATGGTAAAAAAGTGGTAAACCAGTAAGTAGCCAGGTAGTTGTTCAGTTAACAAGTCAGAAAATCAAGTAAAGAAATCTGCTAAATTAAAACCATACCGGAAAGGCGGTCTCGATTACGGTATCGCCGTTCAGCAGATCACTGATGGGGGCTAAATTCTGGGTGGTTCTTCGCAATCTATAATCAGTGGCAATCCAATTCAGTCTTCAAAAGGGTAGTTTGATTACTTGATTTTAAAGTTGGATGCCAAAGGCAATAAAATCTGAGACAATGCCTTTGGAGGGGTAACACCAATAACCTTTTGGCTCTTCAGTAAACAAACCACTGACGGGGTTATATCCTGGGCGGAAGTTCTGAAGGCTGGGTAAGCCCAGACAAAAGCGAAACCAACAAAGGAAATTTTAACTTCTATGATTACTGGGTAGTTAAGATAGACTCCACCGGAAACAAAATGTAGGACCGGACTCAAGGCGGAAAATAAAGATTAAAGATTTTGGACAGTTCGGCAAACTCCGGATAAAGGATACATATTGGGTGGTTAATTCGATTCCGCTAGTAACAGTAATAAATCTGCTTTTTAACGAGAATACTGATGGAACCGCCATTAATCGGAGTGTAAGCTTTGGATGCCACTACGTTTTAAACTGGGTCCGGAAATTTTCGCCAGATGGTGATTGGGATCAGACTGATACTTCTACTTAAGATTTTCTTCTTAGCGAATGGGTCTTGTATATTACAGGAGGATAAATGTACCAGCAAAATAAAACGTTCAGCGGTCAACAGGTCCTCCTGATTTTCTGGAGATTTCAGATTTTACATTAATGTGGCTTTACAAAACATATTCAGCTTCTTTACTTGCTTGAAGTAAGTTCAGCTCTTAATCGCAGCATAGTGGAATTGAAATTTGGTATCTACATGAAAAATTTTAGCCGTTTGTTTCCTCTTAATAATTGGTATTGGTCAGGTAGCTTTCCTATTACTTCAGCAGGGCTGCAAATGCCTTTTCTACTTTGCTGAAATTAAATTCCTGCAAAACCTGCTCCATGGCATTTTCGATCTCCTGGTTGCACAAATTTCCGATACTGCCTTCATGGGTATGGTTAATTTTTTCCGGCCTTTCGAACGTGTTGTTTTCGATAGCAGCACCCACATTTTTATACGCATCCCGGAAGGGCACGCCTTCCAGGACCTGTTGGTTTACGGCTTCCACGCTGAACAAATAACGGTATTTTTCATCCTGCAGCATATCCGGTTTTACTTCCAGATTCTGCAGCATGTAAGTGGTCATTTCTAGGCAACTTTGCAGTTCTTTAAAAGCCGGTAAAAAGCTTTCTTTTACCAGCTGCAGGTCGCGGTGGTAACCCGATGGCAGATTGGTGATCATGAGCGCAATTTCGTTAGGCAAAGCCTGCAGTTTGTTGCACTTGCCCCGGATTATCTCAAATACATCAGGGTTCTTTTTGTGTGGCATAATGCTGGAACCGGTGGTCAGTTCGTCGGGCAGGGAAATAAAACCGAAATTCTGGCTCATGAACAAACAGGCGTCCATGGCGAGTTTGCCTACCGTAGCGGCCACTGAAGCAAGTGCGCTACTTACGTTCCGTTCGGTTTTTCCCCGGCCCATTTGCGCGTAAACCACGTTGTAATGCAGCGAGTCGAAACCCAGCAGCTGGGTGGTGAGCTGGCGGTTCAGCGGGAACGAAGAACCGTAACCGGCCGCTGAACCCAACGGATTTTTATTGCTGATCTTATACGCCGCCTGCAGCAGGATCAGGTCATCGGCTAAACTTTCGGCATAGGCACCAAACCACAACCCAAACGACGAAGGCATGGCAATCTGCAGGTGCGTGTAACCCGGCATAAGTTTACATGGTGCTGGTTGCTGAGCGAAATAAGTTGCCGGAAAAGCATATCCACCGATTCCACCGTTTTCTGAATTTCGCTCCGGATAAACAGTTTCAGATCGAGCAGGACCTGGTCGTTGCGGGATCGGCCACTGTGGATCTTTTTCCCCGCTTCGCCAATGCGGCGCGTAAGCAGTAATTCCACCTGCGAATGCACGTCTTCCACGCCTTCTTCCAGCGTAAATTCTCCGTCCTGTATGGCAGCAAAAATGTTTTTCAATTCACGCTGCACCAGTTGTAGTTCTTCTGCGGAAAGCAGATCGATGCTGTGCAACATTTTGGTGTGCGCCAATGAGCCCAGCACATCGAAAGGCGCTAAAAACAAATCCAGTTCGCGGTCTTTGCCAACGGTAAATTGTTCTACTTGCTGCTGTACCTGGGTTTCTTTCTGCCAGAGTTTCATAAGGGGTTTGGGTTTATTTGCTACTGTTTTAATTGGTTTTAACTTTTTGCTTCAGGCAGTTTTCAGGTCCAAAACCATAGCGTTTTTAGGTATAAAAGGGCAGGTTTCGTAGCTTTATTATTTGAAGAGCTTAGTCTGCATTATTTGTTTTCAGGGCCAGCCGGTTCAGCATTTTCACGTACAACTCAATGCCGTTTTTCAATTCAGCCAGGTAAATGTATTCATCGGCGGTGTGCGAACGGGCAGAATCGCCGGGGCCAATTTTAAGCGACGGTACCGGAAGCAAAGCCTGGTCGGAAGTAGTGGGGGAACCGTACATTTGCAGGCCCAAGGCCAGGCCGGCCTGCACAATAGGCGCTGTGCTGGCAATGCCCGAAGGCCGTAAACGCATAGACCGCGGCCTAACTTCCGAAGTCACATGATGGCGGATAATTTCCAGGATCTCTTCGTGGGTATAGCAATCGGTAACGCGTATATCTACGGTAAATTCGCAACGGTCCGGAACTACGTTGTGCTGGCTGCCGGCTTTAATCATGGTCACGCTCATTTTTACCGGTCCCAGAAATTCCGAAACCTTTGGAAAGCGGAAATTCTGAAACCAGCTGATATCTTTCATCGCGTTGATAATGGCATTTTCCCCTTCTTCGCGGGCCGCATGGCCGGCTTTCCCGTGGGCTACGCAATCCAGCACCAGCAAGCCTTTTTCGGCTACCGCCATTTGCATTTGCGTAGGTTCGCCCACAATTGCAAAATCGATCTGGCCCAGGTCCGGTAAGATCAGCTCCAACCCGTTTGTGCCCGAAATTTCTTCTTCTGCCGTAGCCGCCATTATAAAGTTGTAGGCCAGGTTTTGCTGGGGATAAAAATATACGAATGTAGCCAGCAAAGCCACCAGGCAACCGCCGGCATCGTTGCTGCCCAAACCAAATATTTTCCCGTTTTCAGTTTCGGCCGCGAACGGGTCGCGTTGCCAGCCCGGGTTTGGTTTAACCGTGTCGTGGTGAGAGTTAAGCAAAATGGTAGGCAAAGCCGGGTCAAAATATTTATTACGCGCCCAAACATTATGACTTTTTCGCCTTGAAACGATACCGTTTTCGGTTAGAAAAGCTTCGATCAGGTTGGCCGTCTGGTCTTCTTCGCGGCTATAAGAAACCGTACGGATCAGGTTTTTCAGCAAAGCTAAAGCTTGCTGGTAAAGCAGGTTTAATTCATTTGTGGCGAGTGTTGGTATTTCCTTTGTAGCCGGCATTTTAAATTGAAAACTGGAATTGTTTGGGTGGGAATATTAATATTTTTGGCTTTGTGTAAATAACTTTTGAAGCACTTTTTCAACTAAAAACCCTACCGTTTTTTTATGCTGGTGCGAGCTGGTAAGCTTGTACATTTTCCTGTTGATTCCTTAAAAGATTCGAGCTGCCAGCTCACTCCAGCAATGAAATTTTTGGTTAAAAGTATCCGGAAAAGCATAGCTTTTACCTGCTAAGATTTACCTTGGTTGTTGGAGCACAGACCAGCATGCTGCAGTATAGGTTTCTGCTAACTTTTAAGGGCAGCGCTTCGAATTACGAGCCACAGACCGAGGCGGAAGGCATACAGATTAAGGGTCATGCCATGATTAGCACGAAATGGGTTTCAGCAAAAGCATCAACTTCACAAAGGGAGTATTATGCCCGATTCTGCTATTCTTTAACCAGTTCTGTTCCCGCTTTTTTATCCTGAATGAGCATTTTTCCGATCGCATCGGCGTGGCAGATCACGACGGAATTTACGCCGGCTACCAGGGCTTTAAACGCATTGTCTAATTTCGGAAGCATGCCTTTGGCAATAAGGCCTTCGTGTTTCAGGGAGCGGTATTTTTCCAGCGTCAATTCTTCGATGATCGAGTCTTCGTTTTCAAGATCGGTGAGTACGCCATTCTTTTCGAAGCAGTAGTATAGTTTGGTTTCGTACTGCCCGGAAAGCGCAATGGCCAAAGCGGAAGCAATGGTATCAGCATTGGTGTTCAGCAGGCTGCCGGCTTTGTCGTGGGTCAGTGGGGCGAATACCGGTACGAAGCAGTTATCCAGAAAAAAAGCGATCTTTTCGCCCCGGATCACGCCCGGAATGATATCGCCGGCGTAACCGAAATCGAGTTTGCCGGCCGCGCGTTTGGCCGCCGGAATCAGGTTTGCATCGGCACCGGTAAAACCAATGGCGTTGCAGTCTTCAGCCTGTAACTTAGCCACAATGGTTTTGTTTATCAGGCCGCCGTACACCATGGTAACTACCCGCAGGGTTTCGGCATCAGTAATGCGCAGGCCGTTTACCATGGTGGTTTCAAGGCCCAGGTTGCCACTGATCTGGGTAACCGTTTTCCCGCCCCCGTGAATCAGGATCTTCGGCCCGGGGATCTGGGCAAAATCTTTCAGGAACCGGTTTAATTTTGTTTCATCGTCGATGATGTTGCCACCGATCTTGATCAGGTTTAATGTTTGTTTCATGATGGAATTGGGAAATTAGTTTCAAGCATTTTTTTTAGCACTACCTGTGCCGCCCACACGCGGTTTGCAGCCTGCTGCAGGACTAGGGAATTTGGCCCGTCCAGAATATCAGCACCAAGTTCCAGGTCTCTTCTCACCGGCAGGCAGTGCATCACCTTGCCGCTGTTGGTGTTTTTCAGGCGTTCCTCGGTTAGCATCCAGCCCGGGTCCTGGGTCAGGATCTGTCCGTATGGCTGGTAGGACGACCAGTTCTTTACATAAATAAAATCAGCATCTTGCAGGGCTTCGTCCTGGTTGTTGGTAATGGTTGCGCCGGAAGTATAGGCCGGATCCAGGTCGTAGCCTTTGGGGTGCGCGATCACCAGTTCAACGTCGGCTACGCTCATCCATTCTGCAAAGGAATTCGGAACGGCCTGGGGCAAGGGTTTAACGTGCGGCGCCCAGGTAAGCACCACTTTGGGTTTTTTCGCCGTTTTCAGTTCTTCGATCGTGATCAGGTCGGCCAGGCTTTGCAGCGGGTGTAAGGTGCCCGATTCCAGGCTGATAACCGGTAAATCGGAGTAGTGAATGAATTTGTTCAGGATATCTTCGCGGTAATCTTCGTCGCGGTTTTTCAGGTTCGGGAACGACCGTAAGCCCATGATATCGAAGTACTGACCCATAACGCCGGCGGCTTCCCGGATGTGTTCCACCGAAGTTCCGTTCATGATCACGCCATCCAGCGTTTCCAGCGCCCAGCCTTCTTTGTCGATGTTCATAACCATTACGTCCATACCCAGGTTTACTGCCGCTTTTTGGGTGCTGAGTCGGGTGCGTAAACTCGGGTTCAGGAAGATCAGCCCCAACGTTTTATTTCTGCCGGTTTCTTTATAGCCCAGCGGGTTTCTTTTTAAAACCAGCGCTTCGGTTACCAGGGCATTTACATCGGCAACGTCTTTTACGGAAGTGAATTTTTTCATTTTTACACCAGGGTTTTCGCTAACACATTCGAAAAAGCTTCCAGGAAAAGGTCGGCTTCTTCTTTCTTCAGATTTAATGCGGGAAGGATCCGCAGGGTATTTTTATTTGAAGCCGAGCCGGTAAAAATCCGGTATTCTTCCAGCAGTTCTTTCCGGAGCCCAGCCACCGGAAACGGCATTTCGATCCCGATCATCAGGCCCAGTCCGCGGACTTCTTTTATGCCTTCGATCTTGCTTAATTCCGCCATCAGGTACATGCCTGTTTGGGCCGCATTTTCCACCAGGTTTTCCTGCTCCATTACTTCCAGCACCGCCAGAGCTGCCGCACAGGCCAGGTAATTCCCGCCAAACGTGGTGCCTAGCATGCCGTATTTGGCTTCGAATTTCGGGTGCAACAAAATACCGCCAACCGGGAAACCGTTGCCCATGCCTTTGGCCATGGTAATGATATCGGCTTCGATACCGGCATGCTGATGGGCAAAGAATTTCCCTGACCGGCCGTAACCCGATTGAATTTCGTCCAGGATCAGCACAATGTGGTGTTGGTTGCAATAGGCGCGGAGCTTTTTAAGGAAGCTTTCGGATGGAATATTTACGCCGCCTACACCCTGAATGCCTTCTATGATTACCGCGCAGATCTTCTCCGGGTCCCTGATTTCTTGCAACGCTTCTTCATCATTAAATGGCATAAAAAGCACGTCGTGGCCTGAATTTACCGGAGCCTGAATGGAAGGGTCGTCGGTAAAGGCAACGGCAGCAGAAGTGCGGCCGTGAAACGATTGGCTGAAGGAAATTACCTTTTTGCGACCGGTATGGAAAGAGGCAACTTTCAGAGCATTTTCAATGGCCTCGGCGCCGGAATTTACCAGGAACAGATTGTAAGCCGGGTAACCGCAAAGCGCGGCTAGTTTATGGGCCAGTTCCTGCTGTTGCGGAATCTGCACCGAGTTGGAATAAAACCCGATCAGCTTAAGTTGGCCGGTAAGTTTCTGCACGTAATGCGGGTGGCTATGGCCAATAGAAATTACTGCGTGGCCGCCGTAAAGATCTAAATATCTGGTGCCGTTCTCATCCCACACATAAGACCCTGCAGCTTTTACCGGCGTGATATTGAAAAGCGGATATACGTTAAATAATGACATGTTCTTTTTTTTAAAAAGCCGAAGCTTTCAGTTTTAATCCGGCTGTTTCTTCCAGCCCGAAACGTAAATTCATGTTCTGAACTGCCTGCCCGGAAGCACCCTTTAACAGGTTGTCGATCAGACTGATGATTATCATTTGGTCGCCTTCTTTGGCCAGGTGCAGCACGCATTTGTTCGTGTTCACTACTTGCTTGAGGTTCGGGTTTTCAGAAGCAAGATGCACGAACGGATGGCTTGCATAAAATTCCTGGTAAAGCGCTGTGGCTTCCACTAAACTTAGCTCCGTTTGCAGGTAGCTGGTAGTTAAAATCCCGCGCGTGAAATTGCCCCGGTAGGGCACAAAATGGATCGCCGGAATTTCGGTTGGCTGCAGCTGGTTCAGGCTTTGTCTGATCTCGGCCAGATGCTGGTGCGTAAAAACTTTATAGGCCGAAACGTTGCTGTCGCGCCAGCTGAAATGGCTGGTTTCAGTTAAGCTTTGGCCTGCGCCCGTGGCACCCGTAATACCGCTGATGTGGACCGGAGAAGTCAGCTTTTTTTCCTGGGCCAAGGGCAGCAAAGCCAGCTGAATGCAGGTGGCAAAACAACCCGGATTCGCAATGTTTCTGGACCCTTTTATCGCTTCGCGTTGCAGTTCCGGTAAGCCGTAGGTGAATTCGCGGCCTTCCAAAACGCTATCTTTTTTCAGCCGAAAATTCTGGCTCAGGTCGATCACTACGGCGTTTCCCGTATAATTTTCCATGAACTTGCGGGCAGCGCCGTGGCTGCTGCATAAAAACAATACATCGATATCGGTGGAAATGGTTGTGCTGAAATGCAGTTCCGTTTCACCGATCAGATCTGGATGGACAAAGTGAACCGGTTTGCCGCCGTTGCTGGAACTATGCACGAAGGCAATTTCAACCTGCGGATGGTGCAGCAAAAGGCGCAACAATTCGCCGCCGGTGTAGCCTGCGCCGCCCACAATTCCTGCCCGGATCACGGCAGTTTTTACCTGATTTTCGATACCGTTATTTGCCATTTACTTTCTGATGGATCATGGTTTGGTTGCCGAAAATTTTACAGAAGCCTTTCACGTCTTCGCCGGTCCAGGTATTGTTCATTTCGCCGTAAGCGCCAAATTCGGCAGCCATCAGATCATAAGGCGATTCGATGCCGATCACGTAAAAGCGATAAGGCGCTAAACCCACGGTTACCGTGCCGCTTACCGATTCCTGGGTATCGGTCAGGAATTTTTCGATGTTGCGCATGACCGGATCCAGGAACTGGCCTTCGTGCAGCAGGTTGCCGTACCAGGTTGCCAGCTGTTCTTTCCAGTACAATTGCCATTTGGTGAGCACGTGTTTTTCCAGGGTATGGTGCGCTTTAATAATTACCAGCGGCGCAGCAGCTTCGAAGCCAACGCGGCCTTTAATGCCAATAATGGTATCGCCCACATGTATGTCGCGGCCAATGCCGAAAGGAGCAGCGATCTCACTTAATTTCTGAATGGCCTCTACCGGGTTTTCGAATTGCTGGTCGTTTATGCCTTTGAGTTCGCCTTTTTCAAAAACCAGTTTCACTTCTTCGGGTGTATTTTTGGTTTGCGGCGTCGGGAAAGCTTCTTCCGGCAGATAGCCCAGGGAAGTAAGCGTTTCCTTACCGCCCACAGAAGTTCCCCACAACCCTTTATTGATGGAATAAGCTGCCTTTTCAAAATTCATTTCCACACCCTGCGCTTTCAGGAAATCGATCTCGGCCTGGCGCGATAATTTCTGGTCGCGGATAGGCGTCAGGATCTGAATTTCCGGGATCATAATGTTGAAGATCATGTCGAAACGTACCTGATCATTACCGGCGCCGGTGCTGCCGTGGGCTACAAAATCGGCGTTCATTTCTTTTGCAAAGCGGGCAATGGCCAGTGCCTGGTAAATGCGTTCTGCGCTCACCGAAAGGGGATAAGTGTTGTTTTTCAGAACGTTACCGAAAATGAGGTATTTGATGCAGTGCTGGTAATAATCGTCGGTTTCGTTTAAGGTGGTATGGCTGGCCACGCCCAAAGTGTAGGCGTGGCTTTCAATTTCTTTTAGTTCTTGGGCAGAAAAACCGCCGGTATTTACAAGTACGGAATGCACTTCCAGGTTGCATTCCTGCGCCAGGTACTTTACGCAATAGGAGGTATCCAGGCCGCCGCTAAAGGCTAAAACCACTTTTTTCATGGCAGTAAAATTTAATTATGAAATGAAGGTGAGCGTAATTTTTAAGGGAAAAGCCCGCCGTTTGCAAAGGAATTACTTCCAATGCCGGCGACTTTTTAAGGGGAAAAGGCTACCGTTTTTTTAGCAGCACTTTAACAGGGGAGGGGGAAATCATCGTCGGACTACAGCCGTTTCTGTGGTGGGCGATTTCTTTTTAGTAACCAGTTCCGGATCGAAAAGCATGGCCGTGCACAGGCAGTTCTTCCGGTCTTTGGCCATCAGAATGTCGAAATTTACACAGCTTTTGCAGCCGCTCCAGAAAGCGTCGTCGTTGGTTAGTTCGGAATACGTAACCGGCTGGTAACCAAGGTCTGAATTGATACGCATTACCGCCAGCCCGGTAGTTAAACCAAATATTTTGGCTTCCGGAAATCTGGTGCGCGACAACTCGAAGATCTTTTCCTTGATGGCCTTGGCCAGCCCGCTTTTCCGGAATTCGGGCGCCACGATCAAGCCTGAATTAGCCACGTACTGGCCGTGGCCCCAGGTTTCGATGTAGCAGAAACCTGCCCAGGTCCCGGCTTCGGAAAATGCAATTACCGCTTTGCCTTCCAGCATTTTGGCCGAAAGGTATTCCGGGCTGCGTTTGGCAATACCCGTACCCCGGGCTTTAGCCGAAGCTTCCATTTCGCTGCAGATAGTATGCGCGAATTCCAGATGGCCAGAGGTAGCCACTTGCACAACGAATTTGTTCATTGTACTAAAAAAATAAAATAATAAATGGATAGGGATCAGAAACTGACCCTTCTGGGAAAATAATAAGCTGGGGAGATGCCTCTACCGCGTTCGGATTAACGTCGGATATTGAGGACCCGTCGGACAGAAACGGATACGGAAAATAAAATACTGGCAAACAACAACGCAACCTTCAGGGAAGGAGGTAACTGCTGGGCAGTTAAAGAAGTCGTTGGAGTTATTGTTTTCAATTTGGTAGTACCAGTTGGGTAATTACTTTAAGGGCACAAAGTTAAATAAAAAATATTTTATAAAATATAATTTCTTAAAAAAGTAAAAAAATATGCTGAGCGCCGGGCCTGCTCTTGACCAGTAGATCCAGCTGCCCGTTCCGCAACAGTCGCGAAAAGTCAGGATTGCTGGTAATTGCTAAGGATTTTTCGGAAGTAGGTTTTCAAAACAATTTTTTTTTATAGAGAGTATTTTTACTGGTTTTAAGCAGCAAAAGCGCGTTAGAACTTATTTAGTTGTTTTAATGCTCCTTGGTTGATGTTCTTTTGAGGGCATTTCCTGAATTGCCCACCAAACCTAAAAAAGCTGTTCCGCAATTCTTCTTACGGCATCTGATTTTCCCATGGAATAAAAATGCAGACAAGGCACCCCCGCCTGCATCAGTTCTTTAGATTGTTGCACGGCCCATTCCACGCCCAATTGGGAAGCTTCCAGGTTGTCTTTACAATTTTCCAAAGCACTGGCCAGGTCATCGGGAATTTCCAGATGAAAAAGGCTGGGTAATAAGTTGAGTTGCGTTTTAGTGGTGATCGGTTTCAGGCCCGGAATAATGGGAACGGTAATGCCGGCTTCGCGGCAACTGGCTACAAAATCGAAATATTTTTTATTGTCGAAAAACATCTGTGTTACAATATATTCCGCGCCCAGGTCTACTTTCTTTTTGAGCCACCGCAAATCGGCTTTGGCATTGGGCGCTTCGAAGTGTTTTTCCGGGTAACCGGCCACGCCAATGCAGAAATCAGTGTTGCAGCAATCGGCCTGTTCTTCATCGAGGTAGCGGCCCCGGTTCATGCCCGCAATTTGCGCTACCAGTTCGCTGGCATAATGGTGGCCGTCGGGCTCTGGTACAAACCGGGTTTCGCTTTTCACGCAATCGCCGCGCAAGGCCAGCACGTTATCGATACCCAGAAAATTCATGTCGATAAGGGCATTTTCGGTTTCTTCTTTGGAAAAGCCGCCGCAAATTAAATGGGGCACCGTGTCTACATTAAAGTGGTTCTGAATGGCGGCGCAAATACCCACCGTGCCCGGCCGTTTCCGGATGGAGCGTTTTTCCAGCAGCCCGTTTTCGCGCTTTTTGTACACATATTCTTCGCGGTGGTAGGTAACATCGATAAACGGCGGTTTAAATTCCATCAGCGGCTCGATGTGATCAAAAAGCCCTTTAAGCGTCTGCCCCTTTAACGGTGGCAGAATCTCGAAAGAGAAAAGCGTGTCTTGGGCATTCTTAAAATGCTCGGTTACTTTCATTTATTTCGTTGTTCGTTATTCGTTGTCGTTGCTCTGATTTGCAATTGACTTTTTAAAGCATTTTGCCTAGCGTTTTTTCGGTCCTTACTTTATTTGGTCATCCCGACCTTAGTCGAGGGAACTATCGCGTACTGAACCTACTGATAGGAATTTATTGCTTCGCTCAAATTCCATAGGAGTACCAGTTAGTTCCTTCGACAAGCTCAGGATGACAAAAGTGAGTTTTTATGCCTTTAACCCTAGCATTTTAACCCAGTTTTTTCACCGGTTCTTTCACCGGTTTCGGGTCATAATTCAGGTTTGGGGAAAGCCAGCGTTCCAGTTTATCCTTCGGCATATTTTTGCGTTCCGCAATATCGGAAACCTGATCTTCGCCAATTTTTCCTAGACCGAAATACCGAGAATCCGGATGTGCGAAATACAAGCCACTTACCGAAGATGCCGGATACATGGCCAGGTTTTCTGTTAATTGAATACCGGTTTCTTCTTCTACTTTTAGCAGGTTAAACAAAGTCGTTTTCTCCGTATGATCCGGGCAGCCGGGATAACCGGGAGCAGGGCGAATTCCCTGATATTTTTCTTTGATCAGATCTTCGTTCGGTAGGTTTTCCTGCGGCGCATAACCCCAGAATTCCTTGCGGACTTTTTCATGTAAATGTTCGGCGAAGGCTTCGGCTAAACGGTCGGCCAGGGCTTTGAGCATAATAGAATGATAATCGTCGTGTTCCTTTTCGTAATCGGCAAGCAGTTTTTCGATGCCAAACCCTACCGATACCGCAAAGCCGCCAATATAATCGGTAAGACCGGATTCTTCGGGCGCAATAAAATCGGAGAATGCTAAATTCGGAACGTTTGCGCCTTTTTTACCTTGCTGCCGCAGCGTATGGAAACGGGTTAGTTCCTTGGCTTTCGCTTCATCTTTATACACCACGATCGTATCATCGGCTTCTGTATTGGCTGAATAAAACCCAATTACCGCGCGGGCTTCGAGTAACTTTTTATCTACAATCTGCTGCAGCATTTCCTGCGCGTCTTTGTAAAGTTTGGTGGCTTCAACTCCGTAATCCGGATCAGTTAAGATTTTTGGGAACTGGCGTTTTAATTCCCAGGCGTGGAAGAATGGCGTCCAGTCGATGAAAGGAATTAATTCTGCAATCGGGTAATTCAGGAAAGTTTTATTACCCAGAATATTTGGTTTTTTAATGTCTTCGGCTTTCCATTCGATCGGAAATTTGTTGGCTCTTGCCTCTTCAATGCTTACAAACTGGCGGTCTTTGGTGCGGCTGAAATGTTCCTGGCGAAGTTCTTCGTACTCCGCTCTGATTTCCTGATAGTACGTTTCGCGGTTGCTGCCCAGTAAATTACTCACCACCGTTACGCTGCGCGAAGCATCGTGCACGTGCACCACCGGGCCGCTGTATTGCGGGGCAATTTTTACGGCTGTATGCACCCGCGAAGTTGTAGCGCCGCCAATCAAAAGTGGAATTCTCATTCCACGGCGTTCCATTTCCTGCGCCACGTAAACCATCTCATCCAAAGAAGGCGTGATCAGGCCGCTCAGGCCCAGCACATCTACTTTCTGCGCTTCAGCTTCGGCCAGAATTTTATCCAGCGCTACCATTACACCCAGGTCGATCACTTCGTAATTGTTGCAGGCCAACACTACGCCTACAATGTTTTTGCCGATATCGTGCACGTCGCCTTTTACCGTGGCCATCAGGATCTTTCCGGCAGCATTTCTTCCGCTGCCGGCTTTTTCTTTTTCCATGAACGGCAGCAAATACGCCACCGATTTCTTCATTACGCGGGCGCTTTTTACCACCTGCGGCAGGAACATTTTACCGGCGCCGAACAAGTCACCAACTACCTGCATGCCCGCCATTAGCGGACCTTCAATTACGTCTAAGGTTTTATTTGCCTGCTGTCTGGCTTCTTCGGTATCTTCGTCAATAAATTCTACAATGCCTTTTACCAGCGCATGTTTCAGGCGTTCTTCTACGGTGTTTTGGCGCCAGGTTTCGTCTTCTTTAGCCTGTGCTTTCCCTTTGCCTTTTATAGTATCGGCGTAGGTTACCAGTTTCTCGGTACTTTCCGGGTTCCGGTTGAAAATTACATCTTCGATCAGGTCTTTGAGTTGCGGCTGAATTTCGTCGTAATTTCCCAACATACCGGCGTTTACAATGCCCATATCCATACCGGCTTTCACGGCGTGGTAAAGGAAAATGGTGTGCATGGCTTCGCGAACCGCATCGTTGCCGCGGAAAGAGAAAGACAGGTTACTTACCCCACCACTTACCAACGCATGCGGCAGGTTTTGCTTGATCCAGGTTACGGCATTCAGGTAATCTACGGCGTAGTTGTTATGTTCTTCAATGCCGGTGGCAATGGCTAAAATATTCGGGTCGAAAATAATGTCCTGCGGCGGGAAACCAACTTCATCCACCAGAATTCTGTAGCTGCGTTCACAGATCTCTTTTTTGCGCTCAAATGTATCAGCCTGACCGGTTTCGTCGAACGCCATAACGACCACCGCCGCGCCGTACTGACGCACTTTTCGGGCTACTTTTATAAAGCTTTCTTCGCCTTCTTTTAAGCTGATGGAATTTACAATGGATTTACCCTGCACGCATTTCAAACCTTCTTCGATCACGCTCCACTTCGAGGAATCGATCATGATCGGGCGTTTGGAAATATCGGGTTCGGAAGCGATGAGGTGCAGGAAGTTGGTCATGACCGCTTCGGAATTCAGCATGCCTTCGTCCATGTTCACATCGATGATCTGTGCGCCGGCTTCCACCTGCTGACGAGCTACCGAAAGCGCTTCTTCGAATTGTTCGTTCAGAATCAGCTTGGCGAATTTTTTGGAGCCAGTCACGTTTGTGCGTTCGCCTACGTTCACAAATAAACTTCCCGGGAAAATGGTAAGCGGTTCCAGCCCGCTGAAACGTGGTAAGGGTTCAATTTCCGGCAACGGACGCGGCTGGTATTTTTCTACGAGTTCGGCAATGCGTTTTACGTGGATTGGCGTGGTGCCACAACAACCACCCAGAATATTTACCAAGCCTTCCTTCAGATATTCTTCCACAATAGCCGCCATTTCTTCCGCCGATTCGTCGTAGCCGCCAAAAGCGTTTGGTAAGCCGGCATTCGGGTACGCGCTGATGAAGGAGCCGGAAATGCGCGATAATTCCTGGATATGGGTTTTGAGCTGACGGGCTCCCAACGCACAGTTAAAACCAATGCTTAAAACCGACGCGTGCGAAACGGAATTCCAGAAAGCTTCTACAGTTTGCCCGGAAAGTGTACGGCCGCTGGCGTCGGTTATGGTGCCGGAGATCATTAATGGGAGTTGCTTGCCGCCGTCTTCTACAAATTGCTGAATGGCAAATAAAGCCGATTTACAATTCAGCGTATCGAAAACGGTTTCCACCAAAAGCAGATCGGCACCACCATCGGTTAAGCCTTTTACCTGTTCGTAATACGCCGTTACCAGTTCATCGAAAGAAATAGCGCGGAAACCGGGACGATTTACATCCGGGGAAAGGGAAGCGGTGCGGTTGGTCGGGCCGATGGCGCCGGCAACGAAACGTGGTTTGTCCGGCGTTTTTGCCTCAATTTCGATAGCGATTTCCTTGGCAATGCGGGCAGATTCGTAGTTTAGTTCATAAACGATGCTTTCCAGACCGTAATCGGCCATAGCAATAGTAGTACCGCTAAAGGTGTTGGTTTCGATAATGTCGGCGCCGGCTTTTAAATATTCGCGGTGAATGTTCTGAATAATATCCGGGCGGGTGATGGAAAGCAGGTCGTTGTTGCCTTTCAGGTCTTTGGGATGATCTTTGAAACGTTCGCCCCGGAAATCGGCTTCGGAAAGCTTGTAACGCTGGATCATGGTACCCATGGCGCCATCGAGCACGAGTACGCGTTGCTGCAGTAAATTATAGATCGGGTGATTTTTCATTGGTTTCTTTCTTCAGGTATTTAAACACAACCTATCAAGAAAGACAACCAAAACAGAGAGGCTGCAATCCTTATCTTCCCTTACCGAGTTTGGTAAGGAGGGAGGTAGCACCAAGTCGGAACAAGGTTGCTAAGACGTCATCGGGCCCAATCCCTCGGTCTTTCTTGATAAGAAGCGCAAATGTAATCCCAAATATTCTAATTATCCAAATTTTATTTTTAGCCCGACTTTTAGCCTTGTAAACCATATCATATTTTAAACGTGCTAGCTTCAGAAATTATCACTGCTTTTGCTAAAGGGTTTTTTACCAGCTCCAGGCGCGTTTTTAAAAGATAACAAAACGGGATGTTTGGAAAAACGATAGGGTTTTAAGTGAAAAAAGTATGGTTGTGAATATTTAAATATCTGATTAACAGGTTTGTAAAAATATTATTAAAAATAAATTTGGAAATTAAAAAAATAGCATCTTACCTTTGTCGCAATAAAATTCTTATCCAGAAAGGTGGAGGGACAGGCCCTTTGATACCTTGGCAACCTAACTTTTTAGTAAAGGTGCTAACTCCTGCTCCGCAGCAATGCGGGGGAAGATAAGCAAGATCGAGCAACTCGTTGTACCTAAAAAATACAAGCTCTTCTGTCTTATCGGAAGGGCTTTTTTTATGCCTTTCCGGTAAGCTTTCTGGATAAGTGGTTTTGAAAAATTATATCGTTTAACCATAAAAATTCAGAAAGAAATGAAATTAGCAACTACCCTTTTACACAGCATTCCCACCGATCCGTTAACCGGCGCCATTTCCGTTCCGATCTACCAGACTTCCACGTTCGTGCAGGAAGCGCCTGGCGTAAATAAGGGTTTCGATTACGCCCGCAGCAACAACCCAACCCGCAAAGTTTTAGAAGATCTGGTCGCAGTGCTGGAAGGCGGCAGCAACGGCTTTGCCTTTGCCAGCGGTTTAGCTGCCATCGATGCCGTAGTAAAATTGCTGGAAGCCGGCGACGAAATTCTTGCAGTAGATGACATTTACGGCGGCGCATTCCGCCAATTCACGCACATTTTCCAGAAATTCGGCATAAAAGTAACCTACGCCGATACCACCAAAGTTGAAAACGTAATTGATGCCATAACGCCGAAAACCAAACTGATTTGGCTTGAAAGCCCAACCAACCCGACATTAAAAATCTCCGACATCCGGGAGATCGCGAAAATTGCCCAATCCAATAATTGTTTGCTTTGCGTGGATAACACGTTTGCATCACCAATTGGCCAGAACCCGATAAAACTCGGAGCCGATTTGGTAATTCACAGCGCCACCAAATACCTGGCCGGTCACTCCGATCTGATCGCCGGAATTGTAGTTGCCAAAACCCCGGAATTAGGCGAAAAGATCAAATTTATCCAGAATGCTTGCGGGGCCATTTTAGGCCCATTCGATAGCTGGCTGACCATTCGCGGCATCGAAACGTTACCCTTACGCTTCGAACGCCACAGCAAAAGCGCCCAGCAAATTGCCGAATTCCTGACAACAGTTGATTGTATAAAAAACGTGTATTACCCGGGCCTGATCGATCATCAGAATTTTGAAGTTGCGGTAAATCAGCAAACTCAATTCGGCGGCGTAATTGCTTTCGATCTGCATGAAGATTCAGCCGAACTGGCTACCGAAGTTGTTTGCTTCACCAAACTTTTCAAACTGGCCGAAAGTTTAGGCGGCGCGAAAAGTTTGCTTTGCCACCCGGCTACCATGACTCACAAATCCATCCCACGCGAAAAACGCTACCAGTCTGGCGTAACTGATAGCCTGATCCGCCTTTCCGTTGGCCTGGAAGACGCCGAAGACCTGATCGAAGAGCTGAGAAACGTTTTCAAAACGATAGGGGAAAAGGTCAAAAAAGTAAACCAAACTACCACCCAAAACTAAGCGAAGCATGTCCAGAAAAAATTTAACCATTGGCCTGTTCGGTTTTGGTTGCGTGGGTTACGGCCTTTACGAAGTGTTGCACAAAACGCCTGGCCTGCAAACCACTATCAAAAAGATCTGTGTAAAGAACCCGGAAAAACAACGTCCGATTTCCGCAGGGAACTTCACATTCGATAAAAACGCGATCCTTTCTGACCCGGAAATTAATGTGGTGGTAGAACTGATCGACGATGCAGATGCGGCTTTTGAAATTGTTTCCGAAGCCATGAAAAAAGGGAAAGCAATAGTTTCGGCGAATAAAAAAATGATCGCGGAACACTTTCAGGAATTACTCGAGTTGCAGCAGGAATTTGGGGTACCCTTACTTTACGAAGCTGCCTGCTGCGCCAGCATTCCCATTATCCGGAACCTGGAAGAATATTACGATACCGATCTTTTGCAAAGCTTTGAAGGCATTGTGAACGGCTCCACCAATTACATTTTAAGTAAAACATTTGCTGAAGGCTTAAGCTATAGATCTGCTTTGGAGCAAGCCCAGGAAAACGGATACGTAGAAACCGACCCGACCTTAGACATTCAGGGAACTGATGCCAAATACAAATTGCTGTTATTGCTGGTCCACGCCTTTGGGCAAATCGTAAAACCCGAACAGATCTTCAATTTTGGGATAGACCGGATCTCAGATCTGGATCTTAAGTTTGCGAAAGAAAATGGTTATAAAATTAAAATGGTTGCACAAGCTTTTAAAAATGAAGACCAAACCGTAAGTTGTTTTGTACTGCCCAAATTCGTAAAACCCGGTGACAAACTTTTTGGGGTGGACGATGTATTTAACGGCTTAATAACCCAGAACAATTTTTCTGATACCCAATTTTTCGTAGGCAAAGGTGCGGGCGCTTTCCCAACCGCTTCGGCCGTTTTATCCGATCTTTCGGCCTTAACCTACGACTACAAATACGAATACAAAAAACTTAATCAGAATAAACGACTTCCCTTAAATAATGAATTTAAGATGGAAGTATTTATTAGCAGTAAAGAGGCTAGCACAACTATAATCTCTACCTTTTTTGAAAGGGTTTTAGGGGCTTACCGGGGTGAAGAAGAAAGCTATATAAGAGGAGTTATTAAATTCCAGCAGTTGCAGAAGTTGTTGCATCACCGGCCCTGTGTTTCAATAATTTTATTTGAAGTGGTTCCGGAATTAGAAAGTTTTTCCAAGCAGCACCGGAATGCGCAGCCATATTTTTTACCGGTATCCTAATTTGTTTATGTCCGCTACCAAGGCAATAGGCAAATAGTACTGATAAATTAAAACAGCGATTATTGGTATTGGAAATTAAACTTTGACCTTGTGTATTAGTTTTAATGCAAAACAAAAATCGCTCTTTTTAAGCATGAGCGGTTTTTGTTTTATAGATTAAAGGAGTGAAATACCGAACTTTATCTGCAAAACGGCGGCCCTGCTTTCAGAATATTTTCCCGCCTAATGGATATTGATTTACTTGCCACTTTGATCAAACTAAAATTTACTCCCATCTTTCTTTCTAAGTATTCCAGAAAGGTTTACCTTTTCACTGGTCTTTGCTCCAGCTAATTCATTTTTTAAAATGGCGATTGGGCAACGCAAATCCGGCCCCCTACTCGAATATAAATCATCTTTTTACCATTCTTTTTGGTAATATTTTCTGCATCAGTTTGTAAAGGCCGGTTGGTGGGTTCTGAGGGATCTGAAAAAATTGAAGGGCTTTAAACCATTGCAGTTTGCAAACAGATCGTTTTACCCTGTCTATCCAGGATGCTTTCAACCTTTTTAAAAATCTGAAAGTTTATTTGTTTTTTTTTGTTGTTTTTAAATGAATAAAAAATGCCTGTATTTTATTTCAGGGCCGTTTTTAATGCTTTCCTGATTCCTTTCATTTATGCAGGAATATAAAAAAAATAGAAACAACTTCTAACAGGCATCTTTCTTGCATAACTCAAAAATATAGGAATTAAAGCGGATCATTTGATAAAAAATTTACGAAAACCTTTTACCCGAATTTCCGCCAGGTAGCGGATCTTTAAAATCAATTATCCACCAATTAAATTTTTTAAGCTATGATCAGGTCACTCTTCATGTTAGCCATTGCCACCATTCTCATGTTAAGCAGCACTTCATGTTCTTCCAGCATGCGAACCGCCGAAGGCCGCAAGTATAAGCCTTTAACCAAGTTCAATTTCCGGTTTAATAATAACCAGGTAAGCTCCGCTTCTGTTTACAAACGATATGTGGCCTATAATAAAAAGCAGGAGTCGAAAGGCAGAAGCACCAAGCCGCAACAGGTAGCTAAGAAATCTGCTAAACCGCAATCTACCACGGCTAAAAAAGGTTTACTGGCTGTGCACTAGACCATTATTAAACCTGGCATAAAAGCGCGGCAGGCCCCGTTTTACTACCGGGTTGACTTTTAAGCGCCCTTTTGCCAACTATGAACCATACTTAAACGAAAACAAGAGGCAGGACTCATGGCAATTCCTTCCTCAAATACATTGCCCTGAAAATTACTACCCGCTGCACTCATAAAATAAAAAGCCCCGGACTGCAAACAAATGTCGTTCGGGGCTTTTTTTATGTAAAAATTGCACGGATAAGTCTAACTTCCGGTAATAAGTCCTGCGCTTAATTGAAAGGGCAAATTTGTAGGCATGACAGTCCTGGAGGTAAAAAGGTTGGGGAAGCAGGAAGTAAATTATGAGCCAGTTCTAACGCAAAAAAACGCTATTGTTTTTAACCGGAAAACCAGCTGAAAACAGAAAACGTACCGGCAAAGCCCGTACGTTTTCTGTGTAATTGATTTAATACTCAGTTAAACGTAAAAGTTTGAAAATGGTTATTAATTCTTTGTAATGCCCCATTTTTTCTTCAATGGCTAAACAATTTGTTTTGGAATTTACCGGGTTAAGCTGGTTAGATAATCCTCTACTTTTTTCGTGTTGTAGTCGGCCATGCCATCGTGCCGGGCAGCAATTTTTCCGTCTTTGCTTAAAATAAAAGTGGTGGGAATAGACCGGGTCTGGAAGGCTTCAGGAAGATTGCTGGCGGGCAAATAAACCGGAAAAGTATAGCCTTTTTTTGTAATGAATTTCTTTACTTTTTCCGCCCCCGCCTGATCTACCGAAAGCATTACGAACGCAATTTTCTGGTTAGAACCTACCTTTTCGTACAAACGCTGTATCCCGGGCATTTCGGCAACGCAGGGCGGACACCAGGTAGCCCAGATGTTCAGAAATATTACCTTGTTTTGCAGGCTGCTGAATTTTATGGTTTTGCCATTCAGGTCCTGCAACAGAAAATCGTTGGCCGCCAGGGCCTCAGTAGGAAACCTGTTTTCCGGAGGATTTTCAGCGGTTATGGGTGTTTGGGGGATTTCGGAAAGCTTGGGCTGCAGGATGCCGGTAGCCAGCAAGGCCCGCTGCACCTGGCCAATGGCTTCTGTGTGCAAACCGGTAAGGTAAAGAAAACCGAAAATTACCAGCATATATACCCAGCCGGGGAGATTTTTTACAGAAAATTTATTTTTATTCATGAGAGTGCTTGGTTAGGTTTAACCTGATTAACTGTTTATTGCGCTTAAAATTGCTTGCCAAAGGTACAAAAAGCAACTTCCTGGTATGGTGACTTAAGACACATTTCCGCCAGTAAGCTTTTGTAAAGAAATTACAGTTTCCCCTTGCTTTTGCCGTATGCAGGAAGACGAACGGGATTTGCATTGCTTGCAAGTGCATTCGGCGCGTTGAAGATCAAAACCCGCCGGAGTTTCGGATTTTGCTTGTATTTAAGAATAAAACGCTATGCCTATGAATCTGAAAACGAAACACGATGCTGCCAAAGCCGTTTCGGCGGCCATACTTTTTAAAGGCCAGGAAGGCACGGTTACCACTCTCCAGATCCAGAAAGAAGCGGAACTGAAAGAGCATATTACCAAAGTGCCGGCTTTGTTGGTTTGCGTTACCGGAAAGATCGTTTACGAGGATGAAAGTGGCGCACGCGAAACACTGTTATCCGGCGATTTCGTAAATATCGAGCCTATGGTAAAGCACCGCGTAAATGCTCTGGAAGATAGCCAGCTGCTGGTTATTAAGTAATCAAAAAGCTTTTTCCGGATAGAAACAAGAAAGGTGCGCCGGTTTTTCTCAAGCAGCTTTCTGAATTTCGCAACAAACTGGTTTTATAAGCTAACGGCGCTATTCAGCTCCGGTTCCTCCGGATCTTTTAATTGCGGATCTTCGGAAGCCGGTTCCATTTCCACCGGATTCGGAGCGTAGTTTTTCGCTTTAAAAGGATACCATTGCTGCGCAATAAATGAGGGTGGATATTTTTCAACTTCCTCAAATCCAAGCGCAATGTCGCGGCCATCTTCGGGCAGGTAGGCGGTCTGGAAAAGGTAATCCCAGAGGCTTAGGCTGATGCCGTAATTGGCGCCGTATTTTAAGGGCATGTGCTTGGCGTGGTGCCAGATATGCATTTGCGGATTGTTGAAAATGTACTTGAGCGGGCCGAGCGGCAACCGGATATTGGAGTGGTTGAAATGGCCGATGGATGTAGCGAAAATATGCACCAGGAAAAAATCCTGAATGCCGAAGCCGATCATGGCCAACGGAATGTATTCGAGCACCCGGTAAACTACCGTTTCGCCCCAGTGAAAGCGCAAGTGGGCGGCAAAACCCATTTGCTGAACGGAGTGATGCACTTTGTGAATTTCCCAGAGAAAAGCCGAGCGGTGCAGCAGGCGGTGTACGTTCCACTGAATAAAATCGCGGACTAAAAACAAGGTAAGCAGCTGCGCCCAGACCGGCCACGACTGCACTTCAAAAGCCACCAGGTTCTGGATGCCGAACAGGCCCAGCAGATCGTTGAAAGCCTGCACACCGATGTTGGAAATAGCATTGAACCCGATAAGCGAAAAAAGGAAAAAGTTAAAGAACATGTAAAAGCCGTCGAGCCAGAAATCCTGCCGGATGCGGGCCTGGTGCTGCCGCCAGGGCGCTATCATTTCGAGCAGCCAGAAAAACAACGACAAGCCAAGAAGCCAGTAAAAATAATTCCCCCAATGCGGGTTCAGGATTTCCCGCCCCAGGTAGCCGGCATAATCGGTGAACGAGGAGATAAAAATGTTCCAGTACTTTTCCATGGCAATTGGCTATGTTTAAAAGAAAAATGCGGGCGATTACTGTTCAACCGGCAGGCCGGCCGCTTTCAGGTCCTCAAACCCTTTGGCGTCGTAAACTTTCTTAAAGCCCAGGGTTTGCATTAAGGCTTTGGTTTCGCCGCTGCGGCCGCCCGAAGCGCAATAAACCAGGTAAGGTTTTTCGCGGTCTAAGGTTTTGATTCTGGCTTCAAAATCGGGTTCGTATTTATTGAGCAGCGTGGCATTTTTCAGGTGGCCTTTAGTAAATTCTTCCGGGGTGCGCACGTCTAAAATCACCAGTTCCTTTTCGCTGGCCACTAAAGTGCCGGCTTCTTCGGAGCTGATCGTTTTTACTTCCTGATCGGCAACTGCTGGCATTTGTTCGGTAGCGGTTTGCCCTGCGGCAACCGTTTTGCTGGCTTCCTGGCTACAGGCGGTGGCGGCAAGGGCACCGGCAAAAAGCAAATAGATCGGTCTCATATTTTCGTTTTAGATTTGGTTCCTGATTAAAGATTTCAGCCCGAATTTAGGGAAAAATGCTAGGTTCTTAAACCTGCAACAAGCGAATGCCGCGATGCGTTCCGGGGTAAAGTTGCTCACATCAAGAGTTTTTACCTTAAAAAGCTTAGCGTTTGCAGGAATAATTTTTGAAACTTCGTATTGGTTTTAAAACCTGGACGCGGACCTGAACTTAAGTTTTTAAATTATAGGGCCTGCCAGGCATTTTTGTTCGTACAAAGCCAGGTTTAAGCCTGCACCTGAACCGGGCATCCCGGGCTAAGGTGAAATTAAATGCATATAAAAGCACCTGCATCTACGTTAGAAATTGCTGGCTCGCTTCTAAAGGAGGCTTTTTTCCCAGCTGCGTAAGAAGTGGTAATTTCGTTAACTTTATAAACCTGATGCGGAAGTTGCCCGGGATAGTTCACCGTAATTACAACGCATCATTTCAGAAGAAAAATCATGGCATTAAATTCACCAAATATTCCTTATTCATTACTTGAGCTGGCAATTGTTTCCAGCGGGGTTTCTACGGCCCAAACTTTTGCAAACAGCCAGGATCTGGCCCGGAAAGCGGAAAGCTGGGGCTATAAAAGATTCTGGCTAGCAGAACACCATAACGCGCTCAGCATTGCCAGTTCGGCTACGCCGGTACTGATCGGGCACATTGCCGGCGGCACGAAAACCATCCGGGTGGGCTCGGGCGGGGTGATGTTGCCTAACCATTCGCCGCTGATCGTGGCCGAACAATTCGGAACGTTGGCCACGCTTTACCCGGGCCGCATTGATCTGGGGCTGGGCCGTGCCCCGGGCACCGACCAGGTTACGGCGCAGGCCATTCGCCCGGACCGGATGGTTTCGGTGCACAGCTTTCCAGAGGAGATCAGCCAGATCCAGCAATATTTATCGCCGGAAAACAGTACGGCTAAGGTGCGGGTGCCATTTGCTGAAGGCGTGGAAGTGCCTGTTTACGTGCTGGGTTCCAGTACCGACAGCGCCCATTTAGCCGCGCAGAAAGGTTTGCCGTACGCGTTTGCCAGTCATTTTGCCACCACGCATCTGTTCGATGCCCTTAATATTTACCATAACGAATTTCAGCCTTCGGGATTTTTAAAAGGGCCTTATACCATTGCCTGCATCAACGTGATCGCAGCTGATTCGGAAGAAAAAGCCGAATCGCTTTTTACTTCCCTGATCCGGATGTTTGTGGGCGTGATAACCGGCCAATCGGAATACCTGCAGCCCCCCATGCGCATGACCAGCGAACTGCGCAGCCTGTGGCAGCACCCGAGCGTAAACCAGATGCTCAAATATACTTTTGTGGGCACCAAAGAAACGGTAAAGCAAAAAACGAAGGAGTTTTTAAACCAGACCCAGGCCAGTGAATTAATGGTGGTTTCCAACGTGTACGGCCACGAAGACCGGCTTCGTTCCTGCGAGCTTTTCGCGGAAATAATGCAGGAGATTGATGCGGAAAAAGGCACCGGAAACGAAGCATAGTGGTTTCGGTTTCAGGTTGGCAACTTTGAGAATAGGCTGAAATTTCCGGCATTATACTTTTTAACCGGTTTTACCTGGCGTTTTCTGAAAGATTAATGCGGCAGCTTTTCCTGGATCACGCCATAAACGAAGGTGCCGCCAAGCGCGCCCAGAATTGCTACCAGGATTGGCCAGTAACCCTGCCCTAAGTTTACAAAAAGCGGACCCGGACAAGCGCCTACCAAAGCCCAGCCCAAGCCGAAAATGGTGCCGCCCGCCAGATACCGGGTTACCGATCTTTCTTTGTCGGTAAACACAATCGGGTTGCCCTGGATATCGCGCAGGTGGTATTTTTTAATCAGGAAGGTGAGCAAGGCAGCCAGGGTTACTGCCGTGCCGATAATGCCATACATGTGAAAGGCCTGGAAGCGGAACATTTCCTGGATGCGGTACCACGAAATGGCTTCCGATTTGCTCATGACAATGCCGAATAAAATGCCGGCCAGAATATATTTCAGAAACTTCATGCTAGTCTGTTTTTGATTTAAGAAGGAAAGCGGAATACATTAAAAGATAAGCGGCAGGAACACGTGCGTCATCACCAGGCCGCCGATAAAGAAACCGATCACGGCAATAAGCGAGGGCAATTGCAAATTAGAAAGGCCGCTGATGGCGTGTCCGGAGGTGCAGCCGCCGGCGTAGCGCGTTCCGAAACCGATCAGAAAACCGCCTCCCAGTAAAATCAGAAACCCTTTCGGGCTAAATAAAGCCTGGGTACTGAAAATCTCTTCGGGTTGAAGGCCTTTGGGTGCGGAAAATCCCAGGGCGCTAAGATCCTGCACCGTTGCCTGCGAAAGCCGAACTGCTTCGCTATCGGATAGAAACTGGTGCGAAATAAAACCACCGATGATGGCGCCGACCAGAAACATTAAATTCCAGATCTGGGCCTTCCAGTTAAAATCGAAGAACTTTACTTTTTTGCCGGCACCGCAGGCTGCGCAAAGGGTACGGAAATTAGAAGAAAAACCGAACGATTTTCCGAAGAAGAGCAGGCTGGCCATTACCAGAAAAATTACAATGCCGGAGGTGTACCAGGGCCAGGGCTGTTTGAGGAGGTCAAGCATGGGTGCGGGTTTATTTTGGGGTTTGAAATTGAACGTTTGCGTAAAAGTTTAAAGGTAGCGAACCCGGCTGGTTTTAACCAACAGGCCTTTATTTGTACTTGGAAGCTTGCCTCCATTGGATATCGCGGTAAATGGCGTGCATCCGGAGATGAGCATTTTTCCGACTTTCCTTCTTGAAATAACGTTTTTGGATTGACGTAAAAAAATGGCTGCAATTCCCCGGCCGGTTTTACGCCTGATCTTTTACCAGGAATCCAGGTAAAGATGGTTACGTGTGAGAGTCCGGCCGGAAGAACTGCAGTTTTTATAGATGCATTTATTTTTATTGACTTTTTAGAGCTGAAACGATAGCGTTTTCTCTTGTAAAACGCTGGATCTGGCTCATTTAAGATTCTGCCTCTCCGCTACACCTGGGTGGAAGGGCACACGAAAGCGGTTTTAGGGATACTGGTTTCCGCGATCGCCTGAAAGCCGCCAAGTACGTTTACCAGTTTTTTAAAGCCACGTGCTTTTAAAATGGACGCCGCGATCATCGACCGGTATCCGCCGGCGCAATGCAGGTAAACGGTTTCGTTTTTGGGTATGGCGGCCAGGTGATCGTTGAAGTATTCGAGCGGGGCATTTAATGCTGTTTCCAGGTGCTCCGATCCGTATTCGCTGGCTTTTCGCACGTCTATAATTTTCAGGTGCTTATCTGCCTGAAAAGCGGTTTCCAGTTCTTTGGCTGCGATGGAGTGGACCTGGTCGGTTTCTTTGGCGGCCTTTTTCCAGGCTTCCATACCACCCTGCAAATAGCCGATGGTATAATCATAGCCCACGCGGGCCAAACGGGTAACGACTTCTTCTTCGCGGCCCGGCTCGGCAACGATTAAAATTGGCAGTTTCAGATCCGGAATCAGGGTTCCTACCCAGGGTGCAAAATTACCGTCGATGCCGATGTTGATGCTGTTGGGAATAAAGTCTTTGGTAAACTCTTCGGGTTTGCGGGTATCTAAAACCAAAGCGCCTGTTTCGTTGGCAGCCGCTTCAAAAGCATCGGGCGTAAGCGGCTGTAAGCCTTGTTTTAGCACTTCGGTAATGTTGGCGTAGCCTTCGCGGTTCATTTTTACGTTCAGCGGGAAATAGGCCGGCGGTGCCAGCAGGCCATCGGTAACTTCTTTTATGAACGCTTCCCTGGTCAGGTCGCTTCGCAGGGCGTAATTGGTTTGTTTCTGGTTGCCCAGGGTATCGAAAGTTTCTTTGCGCATGTTTTTGCCGCAGGCCGAACCTGCCCCGTGCGCCGGAAAAACCAGCACGTCGTTGGCCAGAGGCATGATTTTGGAGCGCAGCGAATCGAACAAAAGGCCAGCTAATTGATCCTGGGTTAAGTCCGATTTGGCTGCCAGATCCGGCCGGCCCACATCGCCAATAAACAAGGTGTCGCCCGAGAAAATGGCGTGATCTTTTCCGGATTCGTCCTTCAGGAGGTACGTGGTCGATTCCAGGGTATGGCCGGGCGTATGCAGCACTTTCAGGGTTATGTTCCCAAGTTTTAGCTCTTCGCCGTCGCGGGTAATATACGCCGGGTAGGCAGGCTGGGCATTCGGCCCGAAAACGATCTGCGCGCCGCTGGCAAGGGCCAGGTCTACGTGTCCGGAAACAAAGTCGGCGTGGAAATGGGTTTCGAGCACATATTTAATTTTTACGCCTCGTTGTACCGCTTTTTCCAGGTAAGGGGTAATTTCGCGCAGCGGATCAATAATGGCGGCCTCGCCGTTGCTTTCTATATAATAGGCGCCCTGAGCCAGGCAACCGGTATAAATCTGTTCTACTTTCATGGCAGATGATCTTTGGTTTTTAATGTTTTTTAGTTTGGCTTGGGAAAGCGCTACTTATATCATTTCAATTCTGAAAATGCGTGAAACCTCCCCCTTACCCCCTCCAAAGGGGGACTTGACCGGCGTTCCTTCAATGCGGATTTTACCGGCAGACTTTTTTGCTTTGCAGGGATAGCGTTTTTACTTGCAGCACTTTTTCGGGAGAAAAGCCTACCGTTTTTTATTGGCTTTACCAGTCTTGAAAGCGTTTGCCTGAAATACAATACAAATTTCGGGAGAAAAAGAAAGGGCGTCAGTGACTAAGGTTACACTGCGGGGAATTAAAGAAAAATTTCTTTCAGGATGATGTAAATGCCCATCACCAGTACGAACCAGCCGAAACCGGTTTTGAGTTTATCGCTGTGAATGCGGTGCGAAAGGGCTGAACCGATGAAAATACCGGCTATGGAAAGCGATGAAAAGGCCAGCAAAAAACGCCAGTGGATGTCGTAATTGAAAATATCGCCTACAAAACCGAAGAGTGAATTGGCTGCAATGATTAGCAGCGAAGTACCCACGGCTATGCGCATGTCGAGCTTGCTGAAAAGTACCAGCGCCGGAATGATCAGAAACCCGCCGCCCGCGCCTACCATGCCCGAAATAAGCCCTACCGAAACGCCCTGGATCAATAAAGCCGGCACGTTGGGGGTGTGATCTTTTTCTTCCGCCGGCACAACATATCTTTTTTTTCGGATCATGCTCAGGGAAGCAAATACCATCAGGATGGCAAACAGGGTCATGAGCAAAACGCCTTTGGTAATTTCCAGCGAACCCAGGCTGGCAATATGTTCCGGAATGGCGGGCACCAGGAACCGGCGGGTCAGGAATACGGTGATCAGGGAGGGAATGCCGAAGGTTAAAGCGGTGCGAAAACTTACCAGGTCTTTCTGGTAGAATTTATAGCTGCCTACCAGACTGGTGGTGCCTACAACAAACAACGAATAGGCCATAGAAATTACCGGGTTCAGGCGCATGAGATACACCAGAATAGGAACGGTTAAAATGGCGCCGCCACTGCCGGTAAGGCCCAGCGATAGACCGATCAGCAAAGCAGCAAGGTATCCGAAAATTTCCATAAGAATCAATAATTTACGGATACAAAGTTACCAGCTTGTTTTCCGGCCTTCAGTGACATTTATCACGGAGCAAATGTTGAACAGGCAAATTTAGTTTTTTGGCCTGAAAGCATAGCGTTTTTAATTAGAGATTTATAGGATTTCCAGATCGTGCACTTCCAGGAAATTGCGGTGCAGGGTTAAGGCACCTTTTTGTTCCAGTTTTTTGAGCAGCCGGGAAATTACTTCGCGCGAACTGTTCAGGTCGTCGGCTATTTGCTGGTGCGAAAGTTTTATTTCCGGGCCGCTTACCTGCACATGGCGTTTCAGGTAAAATAAAAGGCGTTCGTCCAGGCTTTTGAACACAATGCTGTCCAGGGTTTGCAGCAGTTCTTCGAAGCGCACGCGGTAAGAACCGATCACAAAATGGTGCCAGCTTTTATATTTGCTTAGCCATTGTTCGGAAAATTGCTGCGGTACGAGCACCAGGTCGGAAGCTTGCACGGCTTTTACTTTTACCTGGCTGGTTTCTTCGCGGGCGGTGCACATGAACGAAAGTGCGCAGGCCTGGCCGGGTTCCAGGTAATACATCAGAAATTCGTTGCCTTCGTCGTCTTCGCGGTATACTTTCAGCAGGCCGTGCAAGAGCAAAATACTGGAACGCATATACTGCCCGGTTTGAAGAACGGGATCGCCGGCTTCGAGGTGTCTGATCACGCTTTCCTGTAGGATCTGCTCCAGCAAGGCTTGCTCGAACTGCGGGAACTGCTGATGTAATTGCTCCAGGCTGATAGGGTTCATGCGGATTTTTTCTGGTAAACTTCCGGTACGCGCAGCTTTTTTTCCGGGCTGCCTTCCGCCCCCAATTTACGCAATTCTTCCGGTTGGCCCGACCCGGATTTCCAGGAAAACACCTTAGGGAAGGATTTTTTATGAACCTGGAAAATGCCGGCCCGCAAAAATATTTCAGCAGCATGTTCTGAAACGTAAAACGGTAGGGGTGCAGGCCTGAAAATTAACCAAAGCACTTTTAAGCATCCAAACCTTACCGTTTTTTAGGGAAGCAAAATGCGAATGCAAGCCCGGTGATAAAGTACAGAAAACCAGATTTAAAACGGTAGGCAAATGGGCCGGAAAAGTAGGGGAAAGTTAGAATTCCGGCGTTTTGATCTCGTTTTCCATGGGCTTGAAAGTTGCAATTCATTTAAAAAATCATTCCGTTTCTTAAACAATTTGCTTTCAGATTGCTTAAGTATCAGGCCATAACCGGAAACCGAATAATGGTGAAGCAATTCCACTGAAGAAGGGAGAAGCAAATTAAAGCCAACCATACGAACGCCGGTATAATCAATCCGTTCAAAGCCAGATGAGCAGTCCGTTTATAAAAGCATTGTTTCAGCAGCATCACCGGGCGCGGCACCAGGTACCGGCTTCGGCCATTTGCCACGTGGTAGAAGGGGTGCTGGGTTTGTTTTTTCCGGTGCTGGCCGATCAGCGTTTCGAATCGGAACGGGAACTGGAAGCTTACCGGAATTCCCTGCAGTCTGACCTGGTCCGGATCCTGACCGGTATGGAAGAATTGCTGCCCGATCCGGCCGAAACTGTGGTAAATCAACTTGTAAAAGAATTGCCGCTTATCTACGAAGATTTAATAGCCGATGCCCACGCCATTTTAGCCGGCGACCCCGCCGCCCAAAGCCTGGAAGAAGTGATCCGCTCGTATCCCGGTTTTAAAGCGGTGGCTATTTACCGGTTGGCGCATGCTTTGCACCAGTTGCAGGTTCCCTTGCTGCCGCGCATTTTATCGGCTTACGCGCAGGCCAAAACGGGCATCGATATTCACCCTGGCGCCGAGATCGGTTCGCACTTCTGCATCGACCATGGCACCGGTATTGTGATCGGGGAAACCTGCATCATCGGCGATTACGTAAAAATTTACCAGGGCGTAACGCTGGGTGCGCTGAGCGTAACCAAAGCCATGGCCAAAATCAAGCGGCACCCCACCATTGAGCACCACGTGGTTATTTATGCCGGTGCCACCATTCTGGGCGGGAATACCGTGGTGGGCGCTTACAGCATTATTGGCGGCAATGTGTGGCTTACCGAAAGCGTGCCGCCGTATTCCAGGGTTTACCACCGGCCCCAGATCGACGTAAGACGTTCTGCCAACCCATCTGAAAGCATCGATTTTTCCATTTAAAGATCCTTAAATATGAAAGTAAATAATATCCTGGAATCAATTGGCCGTACGCCGCATTTACGCCTGAACCGCCTCTTTGCCGGTAAAGCCGACGTATGGGTAAAACTTGAACGGGCAAACCCCGGCGGAAGCATAAAAGACCGCATAGCCCTGGCTATGGTAGAAGAAGCCGAAAGAAATGGTATTCTGAAACCAGACAGCATTATTATTGAGCCTACTTCCGGGAATACCGGTGTGGGGCTGGCCATGGTAGCGGCGGTAAAAGGTTATAAACTTATTCTGGTAATGCCCGAATCGATGTCGTTAGAACGGAGAAGATTGATGCAGGCTTACGGAGCAAAACTGGAGCTTACCCCGCGCGAGCAAGGCATGAAAGGGGCGATAGAAAAAGCCCGGGAACTGCTTTCCGAAAAAAGCAACGCCTGGATTCCCATGCAGTTCGATAACCTGGCCAATACCCGGATCCACCAGGAAACCACTGCCCAGGAAATTCTTGAAGATTTTCCCGAAGGACTGGATTACCTCATAACCGGCGTGGGAACCGGCGGGCACATTACCGGCGTAGCCAAAATACTGAGATCGAAATTCCCGAACCTGAAAGTTTATGCTGTGGAGCCGGCTGCCTCGCCGGTCTTAAGCGGCGGCGCGCCGGGACCGCATCCGCTCCAGGGCATTGGCGCAGGTTTTATTCCGTCTATTATGGATACAACTTTGCTCGATGGCACCATTCAGATAGAACAGGAAGAAGCGTATGCGTACACCCGGCGGGCTGCCCGCGAAGAAGGTTTGTTCGTCGGCATTTCGTCAGGGGCTTCGCTGGCGGCGGTGGCTAAGAAACTGGAGGAAGACAAACCGGCGAATGCCAGAATTTTAACGTTTTGTTACGATACCGGCGAGCGTTATTTATCGGTAGAAGGCTTATTTGTGTAACCAAAGGCTGGTTGGTATTTAAGGTACAATTGAACAAAAGCCCGGCAATATTTCCGGGTTTTTGCTTTTAAAAACCTGCCATTTTACTTCCGGTAATTAGTAGCCAAAACAACTTCCCGCCGGAGTTTTTTTTCCCGTCTAAAACCTGGACCAGTCCTTAAACTACCGTAAAAACAAAGCCGTAAAAGCCCTGATTATGAAAGCAATTAACCTGGTACCCGGCACAAAATCTGTAAGTCTGGAAGAAATCTCCGAACCGCAAATTACGGCCGGCGACGAAGTAAAAATCAAAGTCTGGGAAGTAGGTATTTGCGGCACCGACCGCGAAGAAACTTCCGGCGGCCGGGCTACTGCGCCCGCCGGCCAAAAGAAACTGGTGATCGGTCATGAAATGTTCGGCCAGGTAGAAATGGTAGGCAAAATGGTGAAAAAAGTAAAGCCCGGCGATTTTGGGGTTTTTATGGTTCGCCGCGGCTGCGGCCAGTGTGCAGCCTGCCAAAACCGGCGCAGCGATATCTGCTACACCGGCAATTATACTGAAAGAGGCATACATGGCGCCGACGGCTTTCAGGCAGAATATGTGGTGGACAAAGAAGAATACCTGGTAAAAGTACCGGAAAAGATCAGGCATATCGGGGTTTTGACCGAGCCCATGAGCGTGGCGGCCAAAGCCATAGACGAAGCGTTGTGTTTGCAGAAAGCCCGCTTAAAGGAAATAATGGATCAGGAAAAATGGCTGAAGGGCAAAAAAGCGTTGGTTGCCGGTATCGGAGCAATTGGCTTGCTGGCAGCCTTCATTTTACGGCTGAAAGGAGCCGAGGTGATAGGCCTTGATATTGTGCCGGAAGATTCTTTGCGGCCGCAGCTTTTAAAGCAAATTGGCGGCACGTATATAAACGGCAAAGAAACCAAAACCCTCGCAATCGATAAAGAGATAGGGCAAATCGATTTTATTTTTGAAGCGACCGGTATTGCCGAATTACAGCTGCAATTGCTCGAAGCGCTGGGCATAAACGGCATATACGTTGCCACCGGAATTCCGGAAGGCAAACGCCCGGTTACCAATATTTCCGCCGACGTGATGAAACAACTCGTGCTGAAAAACCAGATTCTGCTGGGCAGCGTGAACGCCGGTTACGCGCATTACGAAATGGCGGTAGAAATGCTGGAGCAAAGCTACCGGAAATGGCCCGACGTTGTAAACAAGCTTCTTACTGCCCGCATCCCTTTTACGGACTTTAAAACCGCCCTGCACCAGCATGACGAGAATGAAATTAAAGTAGTAATAGAATGGCATAAAGCAAAAGCCTGAAACGCTATGGTTTACAACCTAAAAAGTCGGGGAGCTGCTTACCAGATCTGCTTTAAGAGAAGTTAATGCTTATGACTCTGGAAGGCTGCTAAATACTTCTTTAGCTTAAAGCAGAAACCCGGAAACAACGGTTGAGCTCACTGCTGTTAAGTTTTCTTGCAGGCATGCAACAAACTCAAAACTTTAATGATCAGTAAAAAAAACGGCCCGGATTTATTATTCCGGGCCGGTAAAGGTAACTTACTTCAGCGTTATTTTTCCTTTCATTACCGGGTGAAAAGTGCAGTAATAACTGGCGCTTTTGGTTGCCACCATACTCCATGATTTCCCGGTAGCCAGGTCCGGCGATTTCCAGGATTTGGCGCTTGCTTCGGTTACATTATGCACTACCATATCGCGGTTCACGAACACGATCTTGTCGCCGCTTTTTACGGTAATTTGCGCCGGTTTAAACTTCATCTGCACGATCTCCACCGTATGGGTTACCGGCTTTTTTTCCGGACCGGAAATAACGCTGCTGCTATAAAAATGCAATGAAGCTGCAAGGAGCAAAACTCTATATTTTAACTGCAAAGCAGGTATCATTTCTTGGTGTATTGTTTCTTATTGAATTGTTTCTGAACCATCTGGGCGTGTTCCAGGTGCGCATTCAGGATAGGCGCCACATCCTGTAATAATTTCTTAAGTTCCGCATTCTCAGTTTCCGGAATCAATACATTGTTCACGGTAGAAATTACGGCTTTGTGATAGGTAACTTCATTGTCAATATAAGCTTTGTCGAAGGCTGCGCCGGATTTTGACCGCAGCATGGTTTTGGTTTTTTCCGCATCGGCCATCAGTTTTTTGCTCGTAGCATTATCTTTGGGCGTAACGTTCAGTTTGGTAACCAGTGCCACCGCCTGATCAATTACCGACTGGTGGTCTTTTGCCATCATATCAGCAAACGCGATCACATCTGCATTCTTCGATCTTTCCCTGGCAATTTTAGCATAATCGATATCGATCTGGTTTGCCGTTACTGCTACGGAAGCTACCTCCGGGTCCGACAATGTAACCGTCGATTTAGCGGTTGATTTCTGGGCCTGGGCAGGAACCTGCACCACAAATAAACTGAATAGCGCGCCGGCTATCCAGCCCATTGCATTCTGGATCTTTCTCATAGTTTTGGTTTTTAGTTGATGGTTTATTTCTTGGAGTAAAAAAATAAGTAAAGGTTACAAAATCTAAAGCATAAATTATACGGCAGTAACAAATGGTTCCGGCTTATGTTTGGTCTTTTAAACGGGAAGCCAGAAAGCGTACTTTTTTACATGAAAAGCATAGCGTTTTCTGCCTTAAAATGCATTTCAGGATGCATTTCAGGAACTTTGTAAACTGACAATGGAAATTAAAACGTTATGGTTCCGGTAAGAAAAAGTGCTATTGTTTTGGGCAAAAAAGTGGCTTGAAAGCTGGTAGCTCGGAATTCTGCCGGTCCAGATTTTAAAACTGGATCAGTACCTGAATTTGCTAAATTTAAATGAAACGACTATCACTTCAGCGCTTTAACTATGATAAAAATAACCCAGAATGGCGCCGTAGATCAAATGCCCCAACAGGGTTACGATCGGGGTGCCTTTGCCGTAGTTCAGGGCAAAAAAACCGGGCGGCTCCAGTTGTTTGGTAGGAGTTGGCCCCTGAAAAGGCCGGGCCATGCGCGGGTGAAAAAAGGGAAGGATCTCCAGGCCCAGCGACAATACAAATGCCCCGTGCACAAACCCGATCGCCATTCCAAACCACCAGGTACTTAAGCCGGAACTTTCGAAAGCGGCACCGTAAATAAAAGCAAAAAGCCAACCCATACATAAATGAGCCAGAAACCCAAGCCAGGGCGCTTTGTTCCGGTTAGCAGTAAACATGGTGCCTAGAATAAATGGCAGATCCATGCGGGTAAATCCCAGCGGGCGGGAAGCAGCTACCAGAATGGTAAAAACAATGGTAGCGGCAAAACCCCATAAGATCAGGTTAGCAATGTTCATTTGGCAGTTTCCTTTCCGGTTAAGGCTTCGTTTAGGGTAAGAGCAGTGCAGATCAAACCAATGTGAGTGAAGCCCTGCGGGTAATTCCCCAGCAATGCCCCGGTTGCCGGATCAAATTCTTCCGCTAACAAACCCGCCGGACTGGCATATTGCAGCAGGGCTTCGAATACCGTTTGGGCTTCCCTGATTTCCCCGGCTAAAACTAAATTTTCGGCAAGCCAGAAATTACAGATCCCAAATGCCCCTTCGCCGCCCTGCAGCCCATCGTCTACGTGCTTGTACCGGTACACCAGATCCCGGTTCGTAAGCTGCTCTTTTATTTTCCGGATGGTAGAAAGCATGCGTGGGGAATCGGCGCTGCAGTAACCCATCAACGGGAAAACCAGGGAACTGGCATCTAACGTACCTCCGTTAAACGCGCGGGTGTAAGATCCCAATGCTTCGTTAAAGCCATACGCTTCCACCTCACTCCGGATCTTCAGACTTATTGCCCGGTATCTGGCAAGCGGGGCTTCTTTCCAGTTATATTTTTCAGCCAGTTTTATTAACCTATCCAGCCCCACCCAGGCCATTACTTTAGAGTGCGTATGGTGCGTATTTTCGGAGCGGACTTCCCAGATCCCGTTATCAGGCTGGTTCCATTGCCGGCAGATGATCTCGCCCAAACCCAATAAAAACTTCCTGGAGTCACGGGCAAACCCCTTTGCCAGCGGAGCGTATTCATAAACAGCATCCAGCACTTCGCCATACACATCCAACTGAAACTGATCGTGAGCACCGTTGCCGATCCGCACCGGCCGGGATTTCCCAAAACCCGCTAGCCAGCTCAACGTCCTTTCCTGCAGAAATGAATGCCCGAAAACCGAATACACTACCTGCAGTTCGGGTTGCGTGAGGCGGGTAGCGTGCAGGATCCAATCCATATACGCGTGCGCTTCTTCCTCAAAGCCCAGTTTTACCAGAACCCGGGTAGTGAAAGAAGCATCACGAAGCCAGCAAAATCGGTAATCCCAGTTACGTTCTCCGCCTAATTCTTCGGGTAGGGAAGTGGTAGGCGCCGCAATAATGGCTCCGGAAGGCGCATGGGCCAGTAGTTTTAAGGTAAGCGCGCTGCGTTTTACCATGTGCTGGTACACGCCCTGGTACTTGCATTGCTTTATCCAGTTTTCCCAGTATTGGTTTGTAAGCTGCAGCCTTTTCAGCGCCGTTTCTTTCAGTTCCGGTACAATTGCCGGACTCTGGCTCGAATAACTTAAGGAAAAAATAACCCGCTCGCCGGCGCGTAAGCTAAACGTTGCAGCGGCCTGATCGTTTGTTTTTGACCGGATTATGATACCGTTTTCGAGGGTGCTGAGCAGGGTATAAATATGTTCTTTCCATAAAACCTGAATGCCTAACTTCCGATGGTCTTCCAGCGTGGCTGCTTCTTTTCCGTAAAAAACCCGGGGCACGTATTCCATCCGGAACTCCACCTCACCCGAAATTATTTCCAGCACGCGTAAAATTTCGTGGTCGGGGAAAAGCGACCGGGCTTTTTCTGCTTCAGATAATGCCACAAACGCATCGAGCAGGCGGGCTTCACCGCTGCCAGAACGGAAGCGCGTTTCTACCACATTAGAATCGGGAAGATAATTTTGGGAACTGGTAAATGTTTCGGTCGGAGCAAGTGAAAAATGCCCTCCAAAGTCCGGATCTAAAAGGGCCGCAAAAATAGCCGGCGAATCGAATTCCGGCAGGCAGCACCAGTCAACCGAACCTTTATTGCTCACCAAAGCCGCCGCGCGGGAATTCCCGATAAGTGCGTAATCTGAGAGTTTGGCGGCCATTTTTAACAGATATAAGTTTCAGGAAAAACGATTGAACTACCGGACTTTTCTTTCCGCTGAAAAGCTAACCATCAGTATTATGCCCGCTTAAATGATAATATTTTCTACCTTTTTCATGCTACGAGAAATCTATAATCTGTTTGCTACCAACCTGCACATTCCTTCCGGAAAAACCTGGCTGGAAAATAAACCGAAGCTGCTTTTTTACCTCCCTCATTATATAACGAAATTGCTGGTAAATGACCGGCGAGAAATCGGGTTGGGATTTTGCCCTGGTATAAAATTATAGACTTCAGTTTTGTTTTTCGCAGGGCAGGTTTTCCAGGTTAATCCGCTAAAAACGTTAGGTTTTTAAAGTAAAAAACTCCCGCATCTTTACTCATCAATGTTTCTGTAAACAGGAGTTGCGTGTTGTTTTCATTCTCTTAGCAGATAGGTGTAAACGCCTTTCTGCCAAATCCGGATCCGGGAAATGCCAAAAGACGCCGGTTAAATAATTTTTATTTGCCTTTTAAGCCAAACTGGTTTTATGAAAATCGTGCCGCCTGAAACAAAAAACTTTCTACAGGTTAGAGTTCTTTCAGCGCAAAAGCGTTACATATTTTGCTGTTAATTTCTGCAAGCATTTTCTTTATCGACTTCAGCAAAGCCGGTAGATTTAAACATATTGTTCAAGAAGGTAAACCTATGCGATTATGGAATGTTTATTTATATTGAAGCCGGCTCCATTTGCTGATGCCAAGATCATTGATTCTCTTTCTTTAGAAAAGTTTTACGACAAAAAAAACCATTTTACAATCCTGTAAAATGGTTTTTTTCCGGTTTTACACCCGGATACTTAAATGAAACAGAAGCTTATTGGTTCCAGCCACCGCCCAGGGCCTGGTACATATTTACCGAAGCGTTAAGTTGCTGCATTTTAGTTTCGATGAGTTCAAATTTAGATTCCAGTGCATCGCGTTGGGTAAGCAACACTTCCATGTAATCGGCGCGGGCCGAACGGAACAGATCATTCGAGATCGTAATAGATTCGGTAAGCGCCTGCACCTGCCTTGCTTTCAGTTCGTAGCTTTTTTCCAGGTTTACGATCCGGTTCTGCTGATTCACAACTTCCAGGTACGCTTTCAGAACAGTTTGTTCATAATTATAAACCGCCTGAATTTGTTTCGCATTGGCGCTGGAATACGCTGCTTTTATGGCGTTCCGGTTTATGAGTGGTGCAGCCAGCTCGCCGGCCAAAGAATAGATTAACGATTCCGGTGTTTTTACAAAATAACCCGGGTTTAAAGCCCGAAGGCCAATGCCCGCCGAAATTCCTAACGACGGATAAAAATTCGCTTTGGCTACGTTTACATCCAGTTTAGCAGCGGCCAGTTCCAGCTCCGCCTGCTTAATGTCCGGCCGGTTTTCCAGCAATTGCGCGGGTGCGCCGGCCTGCATTGTAACGGGTACCAGGTTCGTAAACGCTTCGGCATTCCTGACAATGGGTTGCGGATAACGGCCCACCAGAAAGTTGATCCGGTTCTCCATTTCCACGATGCGCTGCTGAATGTCGTATTGCAGGCTTTGGGTTTTCAGCACTTCGGCTTCGAAACGGCGGACGGCCAATTCATTTACTTTTCCAGCCTGTTTCTGATACCTGACCACTTCAAGCGCGTTAGTCTGGATGCCGGTATTTTGCTTTACAATGGTCAGTTGGTTATCCAGCGCCAGCAGTTCGTAATAGGCATTCGCAATTTCCGCGATCAGGTGGGTAACTATAAAATTCCGGCCTTCTACTGAAGCTAAATACCGGTTTACGGCGGCCTTCTTCGCGTTGCGCAGTTTGTGCCAGATATCTAGTTCCCAGTTCGCAAAAGCGCCCACAAATATATCGGGCACCGGTTCCGGCATTTCTTTTCCCGGCTCAATTTCGGTAGTTGCTTCCATGGCCCCGATATTGGTATAGCGCCCTGCTTTCTCAACGCCGCCGCCAGCTCTTAATTCTACTGAAGGCAAATATTCCCCTTTCCTGGCCCGAATCTCATTGCGGGAAATTTCGATCTCCTGCCTGGTGATGTTAAGCTCCTGGTTATTCCTTAAAGCCGAATCGATCAGGGCTGTCAGGTTAGGGTCGGTAAAGTATTGCTTCCAGTTTATTTTGCCGGCAGAAACGGTATCCTTTGCGGTCGAAAAAGTGGCAGGAATAATTGTATTAGCGGTTTTTTGAACCAATGCCGGTCCGGTACAAGCCGTATAGGTAAGGGAAATGAACGCGATCCCCAACCAATTCCAGATATTTTTAATGAACATATTTTGTAGTTTCTACAGGTTGGGGAAAAGCGTCCAGGGCATGCACGTAATCTTCGGTTAACGTCGTATCTTCTTCGTCTCTTATCAGCTGACGGCCATCGGCCAGGTGCGCGAAAATGTAGTACAAGCCCGGCACAATAATTACCCCGAAAATGGTACCGAACAGCATGCCGCCCATGGCCGAAGCTCCGATGGTGCGGTTACCAATAGCGCCGGCACCGGTTGCTATAATCAGCGGAATTAACCCGGCAATAAAAGCGAAGGAAGTCATCAGGATCGGGCGGAAACGAACCTTTGCGCCTTCAATGGCCGCATCGGAAATAGAGTAACCCTGGTGGCGTTTCAGCACGGCAAATTCTACGATTAGCACGGCATTTTTACCCAGCAAACCCACCAACATAATGAGGCCGATCTGCGCATAAATGTTGTTTTCCAGGCCCATCAGTTTCAGCAGTAAAAACGAACCAAAAACCCCGGCTGGCAATGAAAAAACCACCGCCAGCGGAATGATAAAGCTTTCATATTGCGCGGCCAGCACAAAATAAACAAACACCAGTACGATCAGGAATACATATAGCGATTCATTACCCCTGATCGATTCGTCGTATGAAAGGCCTTCCCAGGCAATGTCGTAGCCATTCGGCAGGTTCTTTTCGGCTACTTCCTGCACGGCTTTAATGGCATCGGCGGTGGTATAACCCTTAGCCGGTTGCCCTTGAATGGAAGCCGAATTGTATAAATTGAAGCGCGTAATTTCGTTCGGACCCTGCGTTTTCTTCAGCCGCATAAAAGCCGAATAAGGCACCATTTCGCCCGCATCATTTTTCACGTAAAGCTTAAGCAAATCAGACGGCATGCGCCGGAATTGCGGATCGGATTGCACGTACACTTTAAAGAACTGGTTGAACTTGATAAACCCTTGCTCGTAGGTACTCCCGATCAGAATGTTCAGGTTTTCCATCGCCTTCCCAATCGACACGCCTTTTTGCATGGCCAGGTTATTATCGATTTCCAGTTCGTATTGCGGGTAATTGGCGGCGAAGAACGTAAACAACCCGGACAGCTCTTTCCGCTTGCCCAGATCATCCATGAATTGCTGGTTTATCTTATCGAATTCGTGGTAATCAGTTTCGGAATTTTTATCCAGCAAGCGCATCGAAAAACCTCCGGAAGAACCAAAGCCTGGAATAGCCGGTGGTTCAAAGAATTCCACTACCGCGCCTAAGCCCTGAGAATGTTCTTCCAGCTCTTCCATGATCTCTTTTACATTGTGCTTCCGCTGCGACCACGGTTTCAGGTTGATCAGGCAGGTACCGGCATTGGAGCCCCGGCCTTCGGTCATGATCTCGTAACCGGCCAGCGAAGAAACGGATTCGATGCCATCTATTTCTTTACAAACTTTCTGCAGCCTTTGCGAAACCTGATTTGTTTTTTCCAGGGTAGAACCTGGCGGCGTTTGGATAATGGCGTAGATCGTACTCTGGTCTTCGTTCGGAATAAAACCTGATGGCAGGATCTGGTTTTCCCAGAAAATTCCTAACCCGAATAGGAAAAGAATCCCGAAAGTAAGCCATCTCCGGCTCACCATTACTTTTAACAAACTCACGTATTTCCCGGTCAGTTTATCGAAGCCGCGGTTAAAACCGTCGAGGGCATTGGTGAGGATGTTTCTTTTGTGTTCGTTCCCGCAGTGGTTCTTTAACAGCATTGCGCAAAGCACGGGTGTAAGCGTAAGCGCAATTACGGCCGAAATAACGATGGAACTGGCCATGGTAATGGAAAACTGCCGGTAAAACGTACCAACCGGACCGCTCATAAACGAAATTGGCAGGAATACCGAAACCATAACCATAGTAATAGCAATAATGGCCCCGCTGATCTCACTGAGTACTTTTTTTACTGCATTGTAAGGAGATATGTGCGGCTCTTCCTCAAATTTTGCGTGCACGGCTTCCACTACCACAATGGCATCATCCACCACAATACCAATGGCAAGTACAAGTGCAAAAAGGGTAACCAAATTGATGGAAAGCCCGAAAAACTGGATCACGAAAAATGCGCCGATCAACGAAACCGGCACCGCCAGAATGGGAATTAAAGTCGAACGCCAGTCGCCAAGGAAAATGAAAACCACGATGGCTACCAGAATGAAGGCGTCGCGAAGGGTATGAATTACCTGTTCGATGGAAGCATCCAGGAACTGGGAAACGTCATAACTGATCTTATAATCTACGCCCGGCGGGAAAGACGTTTTCATTTGCTCGAGCTGGGTTTTTACTTCCGCAATTACGTCGGAGGCGTTACTGCCGTAGTTTTGCTTTAATACAATGGCCGCCGAAGGATTCCCGTCCAGGTTGGAATAAATATCGAAAAATTCGCTGCCTAGTTCTACTTTGGCAATGTCGCGGAGATGGATACTTTCCCCTTCGGCATTGGCCCGGACAATGATGTTTTCGTATTCTTCGGGTTTGTTGTAGCGGCCTTTGTAAGTAAGCACGTATTCCAGCGATTGCGCGGCAATGCCGGAGCTTTGCCCCAAACGTCCCGGCCGGCCGATAATGCTTTGCTCGGCCAACGCTTCCATTACTTCTTCCACGGATATGTTGTAAGCCCGCATCCGGTCCGGGTTAAGCCACACGCGCATGGCGTAGCGCCGGCTACCCAGGATCTGCGCCCGCGCCACGCCTTTGATCCGCTGAATTTCGGGGATCATTTTCACAGTGGCGTAGTTGAACAGAAATTTTTCGTCCATGCTCTTTTCCTTGGAATAAAGGTTCACGTACATCAGCATACTCGGCTGAATGGGCGTAATTACCACGCCTTCGCGCTGCACCAATTCCGGCAAAAGCGGCATTACCTGGTCTACACGGGTTTTCACCCGGATCACCGCATCGTTCGGATCAGTACCCGGTTCGAAAATGATACGGAGAGTAGCCTCACCGGCGCTGGTAGCATCGGAAGCAATGTAGCGCATGCCTTCCACGCCGTTAATGGCCTGTTCCAGCGTAATTAAAGTTGATTTCACCAAAACATCGGCGCTGGAACCCGGGTAGGCAATGAAGATATTAACGGTGGTGGGCGCAATGTCCGGGAACTGGGAAATGGGCAGTTTTTTGATCGCCAGGGTTCCCACAAACACGATCATAATGGAGATCACGATCGCAAAAACGGGCCTTCTTATAAATTTACTAAACATGTTTTCTGATTTTTAAAATCCTGAATTATTCCGCGTACAGATTCAGCTGCGACATTACTTTTTCCGGCTTCACAAATTGGTAATGGATCTTTTCGTTTTCGCGTACCTGCCGCAAGCCTTCCAGCAAAATTTTATCGTCTTCTGCCAGGCCGTGCTGCACCACGTAAATGTGCGGCAGTTCGGCGGCTACCGTAATTTCGCGCGACTTGATTTTACCCGCTTTATCAACCACGTACACGTACTTTTTATCGAGCACCTCGTAAGTAGTTTTTTGCGGAATAAGCATAGCGTTTTTGAATGGAATGGTCATGAGAATGTTGCCGGTTTCGCCGTGGCGCAGCAAACCATCCGGGTTTGGAAAAGTAGCCCGGAAAGCAATATTGCCGGTTTCGTTGTTAAAATCGCCTTCTATGGTTTCTACTACGCCGGTATAAGGGAAGGTTTGGTTATTAGCCAGTTGCAGTTTTACTTTTACCGGATCGTTGGTTTTTATACTGTTCTTGTAATCCAGGTATTGCGCTTCCGGCACGTTGTAATACACCCACATTTTGCGGTTATCAGACAAGTTGGTAAGCAATTCCCCTTCTTCCAGCAAACTGCCCAGGCGCACATGAAACCGGTCGATGAGGCCATCGAAAGGGGCGCGGATCTCGGTAAACTGCAGGTGCACATTGGCTAAGGCTAATTCGGCTTTGGCCTTTTCCAGTTTGGCTTTGGCCATGGCCTGTTCGGTTTTGGCTACCACGTTGCGACTGGCCAGCGAAGCGGTATTCTGGTATTCGATATTGGCGAAATTTACCTCTGCCTGCGCTTTTTTCATTTCCGCTTCGTAGAGGTTCGGCATGATCTGGAACAGGAGCTGCCCTTTTTTTACCAGCTGACCTTCATCTACATAGATCTTTTGCAGGTAGCCTCTTTCCTGAGCCCGTAATTCGATATGACTATTGGAATGGACCTGGCTGACAAAGGTTTCGGTAAGGGTGGTGTCCTGCTTTAGCGGGCTGGTGACCAGGAATTTGGTTTCGTGTTCTTCTTTCTCTTTTTTGGATCCGCAACCGGTAAATGCTATACACAGGCACAGGCCGAAATACATGAAAATTTGCTTCATGAGTTTTTTTTTAATTATAAAATTTTGATTTTAGGAATTGATATTGGAATTGCGTGTTTTTCCTGAACGTTTAGCATGTCGCATGGAGCTGAGCAGACTGTTTTGTAAACAGCTGGCTTATGCAGGCTTCTGGTTTCAAAAGAACCGCAAGGGGTTTTCCGGAAGCAGGCAACGTGCCTGCTTCTCTGGAAAAGAAATATGTGAGAGTATTAAAATTGGTTAGGGAAAAGTGCTGAATGTTCGGTTTGTTTTTTGCAAACACGGGAAATGAAAACTGCCCTAAACCGGCGCGCAAAACTGGTTGCCGGAGTGCCATAAAAGCTTTTGGTAAAGAAAAAAAACGATAAAACGGTAGGGTTCAGGCCTTAAAAGTGCCGGTGCCAGCGTTGATCTTACCAGGAAAATATAGCTTGAAATGGAAACAGCACAGCTTTCCGGCGCCGGGATTTGCGCATAGAAAAAAGAAAGCCGGAAAAAAAAATTACAATCGGAAAACGGAATTGACCAGGAAAATTGCGGGTAAGCTGCTTTTGATCGCTTTCCCGTAATGCACCAGAAAATGTTTGTTGAAAAGCCGGAAGTCCGGAATGAAGGCGTAAAAAGTATTGTCGTGGCCAAAGGAAAGCTGCAGAGTAACAAACGAATCGTCTTCATCTGATTCTACCTTGTTTATCTGCGGGGCCTGCACGTCAATTCCGGAGTTTTTCTTCACCACAAAGCCCTCCGAAAGATGCGTATCGGGGGAAGAAAGCGAATGCGCAGTTTGTGAAAGAACGCCGGCCGCAAAAGTATAACCACCCGCTATATTGAAGAAGGTTATGCAGATAACGATTTGAAGCAGAAATCTTTTCACGGTTCTGGGTTTACAGCCGCAAAGTTAAATCGAAAAATTCCATATAAGTGCAACTTTTCACATAAAAATTTATTACTTAAATCTTGTTAACGGCTGCTTAAGGGTAAAATATATGTTTAAGCGGCTCGGCACGGCACTTTTAGTTGTTCTGAAAAATAAAACCGGGGCTGAATTACCCTGAAAATCGAAAACGTTTCAGAGCCTATCCGAGGTTTCATTAAAAAATTATCAGTAACTTTTAATAACTAAAACCGCTAAACATACGCCTGGTAAATCCTAATATTAAAAAAGAACGCATGGATCATCTATTCTCACCGATAAAAATTAAAAGCCTCGAATTTAAAAACCGGATCGTGGTTTCGCCTATGTGCCAGTATTCAGCCGAAGACGGTTTTGCCAACGACTGGCACCTGGTGCATCTGGGCAGCCGGGCGGTAGGCGGCGCGGCTTTGGTTATTGCCGAAGCCACCGCCGTTTCGCCGGAAGGCCGGATCTCGCCCGGCGACCTGGGGATATGGAAAGACGAGCATATTACATTTTTGCAACGCATAACCGATTTTATAGAGGCGCAGAAAGCAGTTCCGGGCGTGCAACTGGCCCACGCGGGCCGTAAAGCAAGCAAAAGTGCGCCCTGGCTGGGCAACGAACATTTAAGCCCGGAAGAAGGTGGTTGGGAGGAAGTTTATGCTCCCAGCGCCATTCCTGTAAATGAAAATACGCCCCCGCCGCTGGAATTGACCGAAGCACAGATTGCCGTGGTAGTGGAAGATTTTAGAATGGCCGCCAAACGCGCCCTGGCTGCTGGGTTTAAAGTGATCGAACTCCACGCTGCGCACGGTTACCTGATCCATGAATTCCTGTCGCCGTTAACCAATACGCGAACCGATCAATATGGCGGAAGCTTCGAAAACCGCATCCGGTTTTTGTTGGAAGTAGTAGCGGCGGTAAAAAAAGAATGGCTGGAAACCTTACCCTTATTCGTCCGGATCTCGGCAACCGACTGGGTAGCAGATGCACCGGAAAGCTGGACCCTGGAGCAATCTGTGGAACTGGCTAAAATATTAAAAACGAATGGTGTAGATCTGGTAGATTGTTCTTCGGGCGGCAACGTGCCGGTTTTGCAGAAAATAAAACCCGGCCCCGGTTACCAGACGCCTTTTGCTCAGGAAATAAAAAAGCAAAGCGAGATTTTGACCGGCGCAGTCGGCTTGATCACTACCGCGCACCAGGCCGATCATATCATCCGCACCGGACAGGCCGATATGGTGGTAATTGCCCGCGAATTTTTACGCGACCCTTATTTTGGTTTAACCGCTGCTACGCATTTAGGGCAGGAAACGGAATGGCCGGTGCAATACGAACGCGCGAAGCCCAGAAAATAAACAATCTAGAAAATAAACAAAAACGCTATACTTTCCGGCCTGAAAAGTATAGCGTTTTTGTTTTAGGAACGGAATTTTCAAAACACTTTTTCTTGCAGGAGCCCTACCGTTTTTAACGATCCAGCACCAGCCCCAGGGAAAACTGCACCAGTAAGGCTTCCTCTGCCGAATGCCCGAAAAGTACGTTGAGCGCATAACGGTGTTCGATTGGGGCAATGTAAAAGCCGGCGCCGTAGCCTTTGTGCAAACCACCTTCATCGCTGCCCTTGTACCATACTTTTCCCTGATCATAAAAAGCCACCACACCATAATAAAATGGCAATACTACCGTGCGTACGCGGCCTAAATGAAAGCGTAGTTCAGTGTTCAGGTAAGCCGAGCGGTCGCCGAAAAAACGGTTATTTACGTAGCCGCGCAAATTATCGGATAAGCCCAGCGAGGTGTATTTATAAAATGGCAGGTCTTTTCCATAGTTGCGAGCACCGCCCAGTTTCACTGCCAGCGTAACCGGGATTTTAATGCGCGCTGTGCCAAAATACTGGCCCGAAAGCCCGGTTAAACCAAAGGCATTTTTTTCGCGGGTAAGCCGCTGGTACGTGGTATGGCTGAATTTGAAACGCAGGCCTTTTGTGGTGAAACTGGCATTGTCGCGCAGGTCGAAATCGAGTTCAGTCAGGCCTCCCAATAAGCTTTCTTTGCCGGTGATCAGGTCGCGGGCAGTTTCTTCGTTTAAAATGGTACCGTTTTTTGGCTTGGAAACCAGGTATTCGTACAACGGCCCGATCCGGAAGGTGCTTTTGCGCAGGAAAGTGGTTTGGGTAAAGCCATTCAGGCGCAAACCTTTGTAGCGCGAACGGTAGAAATTTTCGTCGTAAAGGTTATCGTCTTTTTTGGTGTTGTTGCCTAAACCGAAGAAATTATAATGCGGGAAATACGAGCCGTAGGAAGCCAGACCACCTACACTCCAGGTTTGCCAGACGTTATGCCAGATACCGCCACCTGTCAGTTGAAAAGCGCCTTTGTTGGTACCGCGAATATCGACGGTGTAAATGCGTTTTTCTTCGGGTTCGCGGAAGGCGTAACGGCCAAGTTTCAGGGTCAGGCTCGCGCCCAGGCCATCGCTGCGGTTATACACAATGCCCGGAATGGGAGACATGTAGTTGTAGCGGAATTCCTGCCGGTTGTAATCGTTGATATTCAGGGCGTTCGAACGCATGTCTTTGGTTTCCGGGCCGGCCTGTAATTCGGTTTTGGTAACGTCGTACACGCGGGTATAATGTTTGCGGCCGGGCACCAAAGAATTATCGCGGATAATGTCTTCACCTTCCCCGCCGATCACGCGCACCAGAATGCTGCTTTCGCTGCTGCCGGTAATGTCGATCACGTCTTTTCCGTCCAGGGCAAAAATTCTTATTTCCTGGGTTTCGTGCGGGTAAAAGGTGCGGTCAAAATACGCTTCGCCTTCCGGGCCGTTGGTTTCTTTGTCTTTTTCGTACTGGCGCACGCGCACCATATTGCCGGGCAAGCGTTCCACCTTAAAATATTCGTTTTTGTTCGAACCTACCACGTCTACTACCAGGGCCAGGTTTTCGTAAAATTCATCTACGGCTTTCGGTAGTTTTTTAATGCGGTTTTTGAGTTTATGAGCGATCAGGTTGCCTGAAACCGGAATCACTTCGGCGGGTTCGGCGGCAATGGCTTTATCGATGGTGGCTTCGGTCATTTCGGTTTGCAGTTCACGGGCAATTTTCTGCCAGTCTTCGCGCGAAAGGTTTTGCAGAAGTGCCCGGTCCAGGTGCCGCGCCGGGTGGGTTAGACTTCTTATTCCTTTATAATCGTGCCCGAAATTCTGAATGGTTTTCACGCCAAAAGGCTGATCGGCGAGCCAGGGAAAAAAGCCGTCCCAGCGGGAAAAAGCGTGGTCGCGGTCGCGCGGAATGGGTTTGTAGATCCGTTCGCCCTGTTGGTTTTTAAAACCAGCCCAGCGCCAGTTATCGTCGTGCTTGCCAAAATCACCTACCCAGATATCAAAAGCGCGGGCTTTGCCAAAGGCGTAGGCATCCAGGCGGTTATCATGGTCGTCATAAAGCTTGCGGAAAAGGCTGTAAGTCCGGATCACATCGTCGGCGCCGGCGAAGCCTTTTTTGCCTTTTTCCGGATCTACGGGGCGGTCTTCCAGCATGCCAAACAAGCCGGCATACTGCGCGCGGTAAGGACCTAAAGCCGGATCGTTGGGCAACACATACAGCTGCGGGCGCGCATGCAGGATATCGGTAGAATCGAGCAGGGCGGAAACAATAATGGCGCCGTAAGGTTGTTCGGTAGCCGTAATATCGCGGAGCACATTGGTTACAAACGTTTCGCGCAGGGCCAGGGGCAGGGCTTTTACCGGGTCTTTGTCTACAGAACGGAATACCAGATCGCGGCCGCTTCGGGAGCGGAATTGCAGCGAAGTGGTTTGCCGGCCGCCGCCGCGCCCCACCGGTTTCAGGCCGCCGTACGTTTTGCGCAGATCAAGCAGCGGCACCTGCACCGGCGTGGTCCAGGTGGTGCGGTAAAGCCTGCCAAAGAAGATCTTTTTAAGCCAGTTGGCTTTGTATTGCGGGCCCGGCACCACGGTTACTTTACCGTTCTGGATTTCCATATAGGTATCGGGCACTGAATCGGGCGCTACGCACGGAATAAAAAAACGGTTGGTCGGGGCCAGGGAATCGGAAAAATCGGCGCAAGGCGACTGCAACAGAGTTTGCGAATTAAGCGGGGCTACGCTGGCGCGATTCAGCTCAAAGAAATGCACTTTTACTTCCCCGTTCGGGAAATATTCAAGCTTGGTAAAACCGGTTTTGGCGGCGCTGAACATGGTTTCGGGGCTTTTGCCCACGGCTTCCTTTTCGGTTAAACTTCCTGAGATCAGGTGGTAGGTTTCGTCGGTATAATTGAGTTGCAAATTGTATTCGTGCGCCGAAGCGTAAATCAGGCCGGGGCTTTGCTTAAAAATTTTCTGCATTTGCTCCCTGAAAGCTTCGTAGCGGAAATTGCTCAGGTCGCGCGGGGTGCCGATGTTCTGGCGGTAAGCGGCATAAATGCTCCCGAAAACGGGTAGCGGAATGCGGTTGCGGGGATTTTTATCGGAAAGCGGGAAAATGTGTTTTTTCAAGGTCATGCGACCACCGTATACGCCGTTGGATACCACCGGATGATGCCCCACCACCAAAATATTGCGGTTGTCGGCTTCGGTAATTTCTTCCTGTAGTTCTTCCACAAATTCCTGGCGGGTAAGAATTTTGCAGTCCGTATCGGTAACTTCGGGTTTGTCGTAAGGGTGCATCCACCAGGAAGAATTAATGGCTACAATACGCAGCAAGGGATTTACATCGAGTACTTCGGGGCCCGGACAACCGCTGCCCGGCACGAAACCGTTTTTATAAGGCAGGCGGCTTTGCAGGTATTTTTCCAGGCGGCGAACCGCTTTTAAGCCCTCTTTGCCGGAGTTGTTCCAGTCTTTGTCGCCGGGAATGAATATGATCTTCCCTTTCGGGTTGTCTTTCACCAGGTTCACGAGCTGTTCCAGGCGCAGGGCATCTTCGGGTTTCGGGTTTTCGGACCAGCCTTTATTCAGGGCAATATCGCCGAGGTGAACGATGGTGAACGGATTATTCTGGCGGTCAATTTCCTGCTTCAGCAAAGTATAACTTTCCGGGGAAAGCGGTTTGGTAGCGGTATTGCCGAAAAGATAAACCGGGTAGGAAACATTCTGAGCGAAAACGGTATGGAACAGGAATATAAAAGTAAGCAGCGAAAAAATGCGGGCCATAGAAACTGAAAATACTGAAAAAGCTATATCGGTGCAAAGGTATGTTTACTCCTGAAACGGCCTTTAAGTTTTTTGTTTGGGCGTTCTGAGTTTTTTAAAGGAAAATGATACCGTTTTTGCCGCGTTGCTACTACGGGAATGCGTATATTTACGGCGCTATTTCTGAAATTCCTATGAAAATAATCGAGTGCCCGCGCGACGCCATGCAGGGAATTGCTGAATTCATTCCCACTGAAACCAAAGTTCACTACCTCAACACCTTGCTGAAAGTTGGCTTCGATTCCCTGGATTTCGGTTCCTTTGTTTCGCCCAAAGCCATTCCGCAATTGCGCGATACGGCCGAGGTTCTGGCGCAGCTCGATCTTTCGGCAACCAAAACCAAACTGCTGGCCATTATTGCCAATCTTCGCGGTGCTGAACAGGCCGCCTCGCATAAAGAAATTCAGTATTTAGGGTTTCCGCTTTCCCTTTCTGAAACCTTTCAGCAGCGCAACACCAATAAAAGCATTGCCGAAGCGTTGGATGAAGTAGCGCAGATCCAGGAGGTTTGCGTGAAAAACAGCAAGGAACTGGTAACGTATCTTTCTATGGGTTTCGGAAATCCTTATGGCGATGCCTGGAGCGCGGAAACGGTAGGAGAATTCACCCAAAAACTCGATGCGCTGGGCGTGCAAATTATTTCGCTTTCCGATACCATCGGCGTTTCGGATCCGGAAAATATCACGTACTTGTTTTCAAGTTTAATACCGGCTTTCCCGCACATCGAGTTTGGCGCGCATTTGCATACCAACCCGAATACCTGGCAGGAAAAAGTGGAAGCCGCTTACCTGGCTGGTTGCCAGCGATTTGATGGCGCCATGAAAGGTTTTGGTGGCTGCCCGATGGCCAAAGATGAGTTGGTTGGAAATATGGCAACGGAAAACCTGGTACAGTATTTCCGGAGTAAAGGTGTAGATTTGAATTTGAACGAAGCCGCTTTTGCCGAAGCATTTGCTGAAGCCGGTTCCGTGTTTTTGCATTAATATATGGCGCGTAAACCCCTTGTAGATATTTTTATTCCCTGCTTTATAGACCAGCTTTTGCCGGAAACGGGCATGAACATGGTGAAGGTTTTGAAGCGTGTTGGTTGCGAGGTGCGTTACAACCCCAACCAGACCTGCTGCGGACAGCCTGCCTATAACGCCGGTTTTTACAACGAAAGCCTGGAAATCGCCAATAAATTCCTCGACGATTTTATTTCTGAAGAAAGCAATTACGTTGTGAGTCCCTCGGCGAGTTGCGTGGGCCACGTACGCGGTGCCTGCGCCGAAATGTTTGTTACTTCGCCCCGTTTCATCAGTTACCGAGGCCTGGAAAAAAAGACCTTCGAGTTCACCGAATTCCTGACCAAAGTACTGGACATTGAGAAAATTCCGGGCGCCAGGTTCGAGGGAAAAGTTACCTACCACGATTCCTGTAGTGCGCTCCGCGAGTGTAAAATTGCTGCCGGTCCGCGTGCACTTTTGCATTATGTAGAAGGCCTGGAGTTGGTTGAAATGGCGGAAACTTCCACCTGCTGCGGTTTCGGCGGCACCTTTGCCGTTAAGTTCGATGCGATCTCGGTAGCCATGGCGCAGCAGAAAGTAGAAAATGCCTTAGCCACCGGCGCGTCCGCCATCGTTTCCACCGATTCTTCGTGCCTGATGCATTTGGATGCTTATATCAAAAAGAACAAGATCGATCTGAAAGTGATGCATATTGCGGATGTTTTGGCGAGTGGGTGGTAGAATGTTTAGAATCGCGGATTTTAGGGATTAATGGATTTCGCTGAATTTTTGTGCTTGGAAGTATACCATTTTTGTTTGTCATCCCGACGATAGGAGGGATCTCATCCAACTGGTAATTAAGTTTGCTATAGACTTTTTCTGCTCAAAAGGATACCGTTTTTCATAGTAAACTTTACCTCATTGATCATTTGATTAAGTAGTTCTTATCTCACTTCAGTGTTCTTTTTGTCTTGACACAAAAAGAACCAAAAAAGTCAAGTCAAGCGCAAACTCGCTGACCGCTCAAACAGTGCGCTTGACAAAAGCGCACCCTGTGAACTTTCTGTATTTCATAGCCAACCGAACAGTGCCTAAATAGTAGATTTCTCTGCTCTTGCAGGCGGCAAAATTTGCTGCCGTAAGCGCAAATTTTGCTGGTAGTTCTTCGCTTTAGTTGATCGTACTCCGCTCGCGCGTTCGAGTGAATTGGTTGTTTGAAGCAGGAAATAAAAGCTCCCCTCCTTAGCAAGGAGGGGTTGGGGGTGGTTGACTTGTACTTCCAATTGCTAAACCTGAAGCAGACAATTAATGAGAAAGCAAAAGTCCTGTCTATCCTTTAAATCTTTAAAATCGTGTTCAGATAAAAAATCAGATAATATTTGATCAGATAACCTGCGGACAGGTCAAGCCCTGTCCCTACATCGTCACGATAATCATAAAATTAAAAGAATCACAGTTCAGACAATCCTGGAAATCATGATCTTAAACTGAAAACTATGAATAAAAAAGCCTTCTCGGTTTCCAGAGAAGGCTTTTGTGATTTCAGATAGAAAAACTACAGCAATTGTTGGATCTTCGTTTTCAATCCGGCGGAAGCCTCGATCAAAGGCAAACGCACGCTGTCTTCGCAAATGCCATAAAGTTGCAGCACCGCTTTCACGCCAACCGGGTTACTTTCTTCGTACATGAGCGGATTTAGTTCCAGGAAATCGAACATGAGTTTGGATGCTTCAGCAAAATTATTTTCCAGCGCCAGCTTTACCATGTTGCTGAATTTTTCCGGGAACGCGTTCGCTAAAACAGAAATTACGCCGTCCATTCCGAAGGAAATCATTGGCACCGTTAAAATGTCTTCGCCGCTGATCACCATAAAACCTTCCGGCTTGTTTTTTACGATGTGCATGCATTGCTCCAGGTTGCCGGAAGCTTCTTTTATGCCGATGATATTATCGTGATGCGCCAGTTTTAAAGTAGTTTCGGCGGTCATGTTGCTGCCGGTGCGGCCGGGCACGTTATACAGAATTACCGGTAACGGACAGGCATCGGCGATGGCTATATAATGCTGGTAAATACCGGCTTGTGATGGTTTATTGTAATAAGGACTCACCGATAAAATGGCAGTAATTCCGGTAAGATCGGTGGCAAGAATGGTGTCTAAAACGGCCTGCGTGTTGTTGCCGCCAATCCCGTAAACTAACGGAACACGACCATCCACGTGCTTGCGGATCGTATCCAGAATCTGCTTTTTTTCTTCGGTAGTAGTGGTTACCGATTCAGCTGTAGTACCGTTGATCACAAGGTAGTTTACGCCGCCGTTAATGTTGAAATCAACCAGCTTTTTCAGGCCATCGAAATCTACACTTAAATCTTTGTTGAAGGGAGTTACCAGTGCAACACCAGTGCCTTTTAATTTATCCATTTTTTTTCCGATTATTCGAATATTCAAGGAAAGAATTTTCGATTTTATGCTTTTTATTTTTAGTTTTTCAAACCGGTTCTATACCAAAGAGAACAAGTTTGCATTTTAAGACTTTTTTATTGATTTCAGTACCGTTTTCTTTAATCTGAATATTTCCGATTAAATTTTAGATCGAAAATACAAACTTCGGAAATTCGAACCATCGAAATCATTCTATCATTTTCAAAAATTCCTGTTCCGAAATGATCTTCACGCCCAGGCTGTTGGCTTTTTCCAGTTTGGATGGTCCCATTTTATCGCCGGCTACTAAGTACGAAAGTTTTTTAGAAATAGAGCTCACAATTTTGCCGCCGTTCCGGGTTATCAGATCTTGCAGTTCGTCGCGGCTGAATTGTTCGAAAACGCCGGAAATGACGAACGTGTTGGGTGCCAGTTTGTCGCTGGTCGGGCCGGTTTCGGCTTTTTCTGGAAGTTCCAGTTGCAGGCCTTGCGCGCGCAGTTTTTCGATCATTTCCAGGTGTTCGGGTTTGCTGAAATAATGCTGCACCGAAAACGCAATGCGGTCGCCGATCTCGGGAACGGAAACCAGTTCTTCTAAACTTGCCTGCTTCAGATTATCGATATTGCGAAAATGAGCGGCTAATTTTTGCGCCACAGTGTTTCCCACAAATCGAATTCCCAAGGCAAAAAGTACGCGGTCGAAAGGGATTTCCTTCGATTTTTCGATGGCATTGAGCATATTTTCCACGGTTTTTTCGCGGAAGCTTACTTTGCGGGTTTTGCCGGTTTCTTCGTCTTCAAAAACTTTCTCCAGGCCTAATAATTTCTCGAAAGTCAGCTCGTAAAACATATCCGGCGTGCGCACCAAACCGCGGTCGAAAAGCAATTCGATCTTGCCTTCGCCCAAGCTTTCGATGTTCATGGCTTTGCGCGAAATAAAATGCTCCAGTTTGCCTTTGATCTGCGGCGGACAACCGTCTTCGTTCGGACAATAAAAATTCGCTTCGCCTTCCGCCCGGATTAGTTCGCTGCCACAAGCCGGACAATGATCGATGTACGCCACCGCCATACTTCCCGGTACGCGTTTAGAAACATCTACGCCCGTAATTTTGGGAATGATCTCGCCGCCTTTTTCTACAAACACCGTATCGCCTTCATGAATATCGAGGCGCAGGATTTCGTTGGCGTTGTGCAAAGAAGCGCGTTTTACGGTGGTGCCGGCCAGCTGAACAGGTTTAAGCAAAGCCACCGGCGTAACGGCGCCCGTGCGGCCCACCTGGTATTTGATGCCCAGCAGCGGCGTGGCGGCGTTCATGGCTTTGTATTTATAAGCAATGGCCCAGCGCGGACTTTTAGCCGTGTAACCAAGTTCTTCCTGCTGCGCGAAATTATTTACCTTCACCACAATGCCGTCGGTGCCGATCGGTAATTCAAAACGCTTGCTTTCCCACTCGTTGATATAAGCCAGTACTTCTTCAATAGTATTGCATTTGCGGTAGGTCTGCGACACATCAAAGCCCCATTTTTTCAGCGCTTCCAGCGTTTCGGAGTGGGTTTCAAAGCCCAGTTTTTCGCCGAGCAAACTATACACGTAGCAGCTCAGTTTGCGCTTGGCAACCACGGCGGAGTCCTGCATTTTCAAGGTTCCGGAAGCGGCATTTCTGGGGTTTGCCAATAAAGCTTCGCCGATATCTTCGCGCTCTTTGTTTAAGTGGTCGAAAACCGAAAAAGGGATGAACACTTCGCCGCGCACTTCCATTTTTTCGGGGAAATCTTTGCCTTGTAAATGCAGTGGGATATTTTTTATGGTGCGCACGTTGGCCGTAATATCGTCGCCGCGCGTGCCGTCGCCGCGGGTTACGCCGCGCACCAGTTCGCCATTTTCGTAAGTCAAACTCAAAGCCACGCCGTCGAATTTTAGTTCGCATACGTATTCAAAATCGCCTTCCAGAACTTTACGCACCCGGTTATCAAATTCACGCAGTTCTTCTTCGGAATAGGTGTTTCCCAGCGACAGCATGGGATAGGTATGGTAAACTGTGGGGAAGGTTTTGGTAATGGTGCCGCCTACGCGCCGGGTAGGGGAGTTGATCGCCTGCAGGTTCGGGAATTCGGTTTCCAGCTTCATGAGTTCTTCCAGCAGCATATCGAATTCATAATCCGAAATTTCGGAAAGGGCGTTCTGATAATACTGGAAATTGTAATGGTTTATGAGGCGGGTAAGTTCTTGTATGCGTTCGGCGGCCTGGGTTTCGGTCATGGTAAAAGCTTGCGGATTTCAACGGAAACAAAAGTACGAAAAACCTGAACAGCTTGCCGGCAAAAAACGCTATAGTTTCCGGGCAAAAAAGTGAAGTTTGCTAACGAACAGGAGGTTTATTTTAGGTTTTTACTATCCCCTTGAGGACAAGCCAAACGAGAGTTTGAATTTGCGAGGGAAGCTCATAGGGTTGTTTACACATTATCTGATAAAAAATTACAAATTTTAACACCCTCAGGCTCCGCTGAAGGGGAGAGTTCTGTAGTTTTAAACGGCCTTGGGCTAAAAGAAAATTACGTTTGTCGTGCAAGAAAAAACGCTATCCTATTCGGTCTAAAAAGTAAAAGGCCGCCCGGAGGCAGCCTTAAACGATAGGGTTTTACACTTGAAAAGTGCTGAATTAAAGAATAATAATGCCTTTGGCGTTGAAGGTAATGGTGGTATCGGGCTGGGTGATGGCCATGATCTCTTCTTTGCTCTTGCCGGCATCTTCTAAATAATGGCGCTGCTCGTCTACCGGGATGATCTTGCGGTAAGCTACGCCCTGCATAATGGCATTTTTACCGGAAACATCTTTCGGTACGAAATAATCGTCTTCGCCGAACATAACGCGCATCGCTTCGCCGGAAGGCATTTTAATGGTTACCCAGCAGCCTTTCATCTGGCAAACTTCTTCTATTTCGCCGGTGAATTTTACTTCCATGCTATCCTGCGCCAGCATAGATTTCTCCAATTCGGCCGCAGCCACAGCGCCTTCCGGGGTTATTTTTTCACCGTAACTCTGGCCGCTGTTGGCCGACGTTTCGGTTTTTTCAATTTCGGTGGTTTCGGTTTTGGTCTCCGATTTGGTGCAGGCCGCAAACGTGAACAAGCTGCAGGCTAAAGCAGAGTAAAGAATTTTTTTCATGAGGAATGAATAATGAATGTGGCTGCCAAATTAGAAAAGTTAATCGGTTTTTGAAAGCCGCGCATCAGCAGAACTGGAATTTGGAAACGGATTAGATTGATTAGAAAGTAAGGCCGGCTTTTAAAGTTAGATAATGGGCTGACCAGGTTACACTCTGGTAAAATGGGTAACTATTGTAGTAATAATAGGGGATATTCTTGATAGTAACTTCTTGGAAACGATAACCGAGGCTGAAGTTTAATGCTGTTTTTTCACTTAAAGCAGTGGTAACGCCAAACGCAGGATTAATCATAATACCGCCAATATTATTATAGTATTCGGAATCACGAAACTCAGTCAGCTGGCGAATGCAAAACATATAACCAACTGCTTGTGAAAAAAATGGCTGGGTTTTTCCTTTTCCGAAGTGTACCCGCATATCGGTAAAAACTGGTAAGTAAGTTTCTCCTGTTTTGTAACCATTCTCATTATAATTTTCATAAAAGTACTGATCTACGCCCACGCCAATACCTGCGGAAATATGTTTGTTAAAACGGTAGCCATTAATAGTTTGTAAACCGGTGTAAAAACTTGTGTTCTCTTTCAGGAAACCTTTGGAAAAACTTAATTCCGTAGTATTAAAATAACCTGCGTTTTGGTTTGTGTTTTCAGCAATAGAAACCTGATTTTGTGCTGAACTTATTTCTGTAATACAAAAAACTGCAGCCAGCAGGAAAAGGAAACGTTTAAGCATAATCTGTTTTTAAGAATTTCTGCAAAGGTAGTTTCTTTTGTTAAATTTGCAATCTGGTTTATTTTTTTAGCCTGAAACCATAGCGTTTTAGAGATTAATTTCAGTTAAAATGCTGCATTATTGCGTTTATTTTACTTATTTCGAATTATACCTTTGAAAATACGATGGGAAACGATAACAAAAATACCTCCGGATTGCCAGATATGGCCTTTGCGATTTTAAACCAGTTAGGCAGCATGAATGCCGAATTCAGTTTCGATTTTGAGAACATGGAATTGCAGATGCCGGGGAAAAATACCTCGGAACCAGGCAATAAATTTCTGCTGAACGGCACGCTTCGCATTAAAACCAAAGGCAACAAAAACCCGCAGTAATTTGATAGGACAGAACTTCGATCTCGACGCACAACTCGTAGTTTCGGCCAACGACTCCCAGTTTGTGGTAGTGGCGCAGCAGAACTACATCATCGTGAATTTTCCCGATTTCAAGGCGCTGGAAAGTCTGAAAAAATTGAACGGCCCGCAGAAAAAATCAACCGGGAAAACAACTTCGGAAAAGAAAAGTAATGGCGGCCCGCTAAAAAAGCTGCAACAGGTAAACGATAAAATTCTGGACCTGGGGCTGGTGGTAGATGTACGGGTAAACAATAAAACCTACATTGAATTTGGTAATGGCAAATCTGCCAAAATCAAAGCCGCTGCCCTTTTCGGCATAATCGGGTCTTTTTTCGGGAAATAAGTTTTAGAATTATGTAAAGTAAGGTTTGTGCTGCAAGGTGCAAACCTTTTTTTGTTCGTGATTATGGTTTCGGTTTTTGAACTTAAATCCCTACCGTTTTTCAGGCTTAGCTTACCATAAAATCCCGACCAGACCAATTTTCTTATAACCACCAGGCGACTAAAAACCGTATGCAAGAGTACAGGAAATCAAAAGGTTGGCTTACATTCTGGCAGGAGCAAAAGCATGAAATCGGATAACAAAAATAAAATCGGGGCAACGCATAAATCTTCTTTTTCCCGGATCGATAAAATTCACCCGGTTAAAATGCTGTTGTATCTGTGCCTGATCGGCATCGGCACTATTTTTCTGATCCTGCTGCTGGCGTATGCCCGCACCGAAGTTGCTATGTTGCAGAAAGTAAACGTTGGTTTTCCTAAATTTTTCAGCGTAAGCACCGTCCTTATTCTGGTGAGTAGTTACACGCTTTTGCGTACGCCCCGCTTTTACCGCAAAGATAACCTCACCAAAATGACGCGTTACCTGGGAATTTCGCTGGCTCTGGGTTTCGCTTTTTTGCTCTCGCAGGTTGGCGGCTGGTACGAACTGGCTAAATACGGCATCTATTTTAAAGGAAAACCCTACGGCTCTTATCTTTATCTGATCACGGCCCTGCACGCCCTGCACGTAGCAGCCGGCATGATGTTCCTGATTTACATGTATTTCAAAACTTTTTTTGCCGCCGCAGACCCTATTCGCACGCTGGTTTTTATCCGCGATCCTTTCCGGAAACTACAGCTTGGATTGCTTACCTCTTACTGGCATTTTATGGGGGCGTTGTGGCTTATTCTGTACTTTGTATTCCTATTCCTTTTTTAGCCGGAATTTGGCTAAAATAAGTTTAATAAGAACGGAAACCTGTCTGAAATTCAGTATGTTTGTAAGTACGGACGTTCGTTCCGGCAACACCACGCAGCAACCTTTTTATATGCTAAAAAAAATTACTACCGGCTTGTTTTTACTGGCTGTATTATGGGCAAACCAGGCATTTGCACAGGGCAGCCAGGCTTGTGCCAATGCCCGCACCAACTCTAACATGCGCACCGCGCTGGCTAATGCCAACCAGCAGAGACTGATGAATAAATACGACATCAATTTCTATAAACTGGATGTAGCCCTGGAAAGAACCTCAACTTATATTGCCGGAAATGCGTTGATCCAGGCGCGTACCAAAACCATTCCGCTCGATACGTTTGCCTTCGAACTGCACCAGAACCTGGCAATTGACTCCATTATTATTAACGGTACCAAACGCACGTTTACCCGCCAGACCGGCATGACCTATGTGCGCTTTTTAACCCCGGTTCCGGCCAATTCACCCATAAACGCTACGATTTTTTATAAAGGAACGCCGCCCACGGCCGGAGCTGCGGCCATCGGAGAGGGGATGACCAGTGCTACTTCGCCTTCCTGGGGAAACCGCGTTACCTGGAGCCTCAGCCAGCCTTTTTCCGCCTACGAGTGGTTTCCGTGTAAGCAGGTTTTAACCGATAAAGCCGATTCGGTAGAAGTCTGGGTTACTACCAGCCCTTCGAATAAAGCTGGCTCCAACGGGGTTTTAAAGCAAACCACCACCTTGCCAAACGGTAAAAAAAGATACGAATGGAAATCGCGCTACCCGATCGATTATTACCTGATCTCGGTGGCCGTGGCTGAATACAACGAATACACCATTTTTGCCAACCCGGTTGGCGCGCCAAACCCGATTCCCATCGTAAATTACATTTACAACAATCCCGGCACGCTGCCGCAGTTTCAGGCGGAGATAAACAACACGGCGCCCATGCTGGTGAAATTTTCGGAACTGTATGGCTTGTATCCTTTTTACAAAGAAAAATACGGGCATTGCATGGCACCGCTTTCCGGCGGAATGGAACACCAGACCATGACCACACAGGGCTTTTTTGAATTTACCTTAACCGCCCACGAACTGGCACACCAGTGGTTTGGCGACAACGTTACCTGTGCCTCCTGGCGCGATATCTGGCTGAACGAAGGGTTTGCGAGTTATTCAGAATACGTAGCGCTCGAAAATCTGCGGCCTACCCAGAAACGCGCCTGGATGGATAATACTCATTCCAGTGTGCTTTCCAACGGAACCGGCAGCGTTTATATTCCGGCGGCAGATTCTATGAACGTGGGCCGGATCTTTAACAGCCGCCTGACTTATGACAAAGGAGCGACGGTGGTGCATATGCTGCGTTTCGAATTTAATAACGATTCTTTGTTTTTTGCTGCCTTGCGAGCGTATCAGCAGCAATTTAAAGACGGAACGGCAAAAACTGCAGACTTTAAACAGGTAGTGGAAACCGTATCGGGTAAAAACTTAACGCCTTTCTTTAACCAGTGGGTTTACGGCGAAGGTCACCCGACTTTTGACCTGATCTGGAACCAGACCGGCAAGCATTTACTTATCAACAGTATTCAGACTCCCTCGGCTGGGGCCATTACGCCGCTTTTCGAAACCGATGTGGAACTTAAACTGGTGCGCAGCATCGGCGATACCATCATCAGAGTGCGGCAGGATCAGTTAAACGAATTCTTTTCCGTGAAGGTAAGCGGCGCGGTAAGCAGCATTGAAATAGACCCGAACCAGTGGATTTTAAATATGGATGGTGTTGTTTCCCGCGATGCCAACCTGGTTAACGGTACGCCTTCAGAACTGGCTGCAGAAAAAATAAAGCTTTATCCTAACCCGGCAACGGCTTTCTTAACCATTTCAGACCTAGGTTTCAGACCGCAATTTATCCAGGTTTACGATGCAGCCGGGCGTTGCGTAAAAAATCTAAAAGCCAGCGGATTCGATTCTAAGATTAAGGTAAACGACCTAGCCGAAGGATTTTATTTATTGAAGGTTGGAAACGCCGAAAACGTAATTACCAAGCCATTTCAGAAGCTGTAAATTGCACTAAAACGCTAGGGTTTCGAACTCAAAAAGTAAAGCCGGCACTGTGCAGAACGGGCCGGTTTTACTTTTTCAGGTAACATTTCCGGAGATATTTCGTTTTTAGCAGACTTTGATTATATTTAAATAAATACTTCAAGCTTTTTCTCCACCCTTTCAGAGCTTTAATATCTTATTAATGCTTTGAATATCAACTACTTAGTATTATGGCTAAAAAAAAGACCGAACTAAAACGCCAGCTACTCCAGGAATGCCTCCGGATCCAGAACGAACAAATCAGTGCCGCAAAAATTGCCATGGATGAAGCCCAGGAAAGTGCCAACGAACACCACGGTGCCATGGAAGATAAGTTTGAATCTTTCCGGGAAGCCTGCCAGATCCAGCGCGATATGTTTGCCCGCCAGCTCGATGAAGCCATGGGAGTTTACCACGTGCTCAAACGCATCAATTCGATGAAGGAAAATTCAGAAATTATGCTGGGCACCGTGGTAGAAACCGATACGCAGGATTTTTTTGTTTCCGCAAGCCTGGGAGCTATTAAAGTGGCCGATAAAACCTACTTCGCTATTTCTGCTTTGTCGCCCCTTTTTAAAGCCATGGCCGGGAAAAACAAAGGCGAATCTTTTGCCATGCGCGATAAACAATACACGATCAAGAATATATACTAAGCCGGCAGTTCCGGAGAACATAAAAAAAACTCCTGCAGCACATGCAGGAGTTTTTTGCGTTAAAAGCATACCGTTTTTTTATTGTACCCGGGTCCAGATCTGCGAACGGCCAATAAGCGAAATGCCAATATAACCTTTCACTTCAATTTTATTTTTGTCGAGCATCTGCATGTAAGAGCTGTAGGTCTTGCCGCTTTTCGGGTCGTAAATGGTGCCGTCGTCCCATTTATTATGTTCGTCGTATTCAAAACCCTGGAGAAAAACCAATCCGATCAGGGGCCGGTCCTGCATTTTTTTATCGGGATTGTTCACGTCGGTTTTGGGTTTGCCGTTACGGTTTGGTTCTGCCAGCCAGGTTATTTTGCCGCAAAGTTTGTCGCCGCATTTATAAATTTCGAAGCGGGCTTCTTTTTCCTGGTTCGTCCAGATGCCAATAGGGGAAAGGCTTTGCGAGAGCGCAATACCATGAAGGGCCAGAAAAAACACGAATGCTACTAAATATTTTTTCATAAAAGCACAAAAAAGAGGTTGATGAATACGAAATATACAAACTAATCTGCTTACATACAATTAATTTATCCGGGCTTTTTGTTAAAATTATCAGGTTTACTTTAAATACTTTAACAACATGAAAGCATACCGTTTTTTGCTTCGTTTAAATGGCCTTTTTTATTTTCTTGCCGGAATATGGCCGATTTTACACATCAGCAGTTTTATGGCGGTAACCGGCCCAAAAACGGATATCTGGCTTGTAAAAACGGTTGGCTTATTAATTACGGCCTGCAGCATAGGCATGTTGGCGGCATCGTTCCGGCAGAAAGTCCAGCCAGATGTTGTGCTCATTGTTTTAGGGTTTGAAGTTTTCCTGGTCTGGGTAGATATTTATTACGTGGCCCGGGAGGTGATCTGGCCGGTTTATCTGGCCGATGCTGTGGTAGAAATTATCCTGATCCTGCTGTGGCTCTGGTGGTGGTTCCGGAAGAAACCAGCATTACCTGCATCGGCGAAATAAAATAAAAAATAATAAAAAATTCAGGGAAATACTTTGGAACTAAGTTGCTCCGTTTTAACTTTATCAAATGCAGCGAGTGCTGCGGCCGGGTTTAAAAAAATAGCTATTTTGAAATAATGGCTACGCTTTTTGCCAGGTTATGTCGGACTTAAAGAAAGGAGGTAAAAATGTCTAATCCCCAACGAATCTTATCAGGCCTGAGTAATGGTGTTCACTTTAAAGGTGAACTGGTGTAACCACCACTATAAGTATTGCGGTTACACTGCAAACGTTGCTTTAAGATCGCTTAAGGGCGTTACCTATGATTTTTTATAAATCTAAAGCCTGGTAAGATTTTAAAGGATTCTATACCTGACTGTTCGATTTCTGCGGAATGAAAACAGTCAGGTATTTTTTTTGTGTATAAAGCTTTTAAACCCAGCAAATCAAGGAGGAAGCGGGAAAATAATTTTCTTTTTTTAAGAAAGACCAGAATAATGGCGTAATAAAGCTTTAGTAGTTTTGTTCATACGGGCTTAATCCATATTTTTAGCGAAGTTCAAATAAGTTAAGGACTGTTTAAGGATTACTCACTTTACTAAAAGGATGTCTATGAAGTCAAAACTACTTATTACTACGCTCTTATTTACCTCGCTGCTGGCTGCGGAACTGCGGGCCCAGGAATTTACCAAACGATACCGTTATACCGCTCTGGGCGTAAATGCGATGGCTACCGGATATTACGGCGACGTTACGCCCGGGCCTTCCATTCTGAGCACCGATCCTAAACTGATCCGCTATAACGTTGGTATTTATGGCCAGCGGAAATTCTACGCCAACTGGAGCGCCCGGGTGAGTTTATCGTATGGCCGGTTGCGTGGCGATGATGCTGAAAGCGCCAAGCGGTTCGAAGCCGAAGATGCGGGTCGTTGGGAACGTAACCTGAGCTTCCGCAACGATATAAAAGAACTTTCTCTCGTTGCCATTTACGATCTGAAAGCCAATTATGCCACCTTTTTTAAACGCCCGGAATTCACGCCGTATATTTTTGGCGGGGTAGCGGTGTTTCATCATAACCCCAAAGCCTATTACGAAGGCGGCCTCATTGAAACGGGCTGGTATGCGCTGCAGCCCTTACAAACCGAAGGCGTGAAATACAGCAAAGTCCAATTCAGCATTCCGTTTGGTTTTGGCGCCCGTTTCCGCCTGAACCAGAATTTCGACCTTGGATTTGAAGTGGGCTGGCGGGGAACCTTTACCGATTACCTGGATGATGTGAGTACCAAGTACGCCGATAAAGGCGACCTGAATGCGGCCCATGGAAAAGAAGCCTGGGTTTTAGCCGACCGGTCCATCGAATTACCAGACTTGGCCGATAAACAAATTACGGTAATTGGCAGCGACGGACAGTCGTATCCGGCTACCTCCATGAGTAGCGCAGGCCAGCAACGCGGCGATCACACCCGAAACGATTGGTACGTTCTTACCGGTTTTTCGCTTAATTATATCTTAGACCAGTCGTATAAAACGCCAAAATTCCGCTAGTAATTTTTTAACCGGAATTCTTCAAAACAAAAAAAAGCAGCCCGACGATCTTCCGGCTGCTTTTTTTGTTTTTCATAATTGTTGTTTTTATAAAACCCGCCGTACTTCCAGGAAGCGGCGCTGGTAATTGGTGCCGGGTACTTTACTCACCTTCACGCCGCCATTAGACGAGGCATGCACAAATTCCAGGGGTTCGCCCGTTTTACTGATCACAATGCCCACGTGGCCGGGTTTACGAACCGATGGGTTGGTGCCGGTAAAGATCAGGATATCTCCGCGCCGGGCTTTGGCTGGGGCTACCGGTTTGCCGGCACTGGCCATCAGCTCGGAAGAACGCGGAACTTTAATGTTGAACTGGCCAAAGGTGTGATAAACAAAACCGGAACAATCAAACCCTTTATCGGAGGTTCCGCCATAAACATATGGGATACCGATTCTTTGCAATCCGGCCTGGATCAGCGCATTGGCTAATTCTTTTCTTTCCATAGCCACCGAATCATGGATGGCTTTTTCGGTTTCCGCTTTCAAACGGGCAACTTCTATGGTTTTTCTTACTTTAGGCGAGGGGGCTTTGTTCTCGTAGATCGCCAGAAGTTGGCTTCCGCTCAGGATCCCGATCAGGGTAATTCCAACAAAAGTCCATCGTTGCCAGTTTTTACTCATAATTGTATGCGTTTGGTTACGGTTTTGTTCCGACTTAACGCATTGATTGTGGATTTTAGTTCGTGGGCATGGGTAAAAGGCCGGAAAAAACCTGAAATCTTTTAAACTGATATGCGGTTTGTTTACCCTTTAAATTGTAAAATTTACTAATATAAAAGCAACTAATTTGTTAATAGCTTGGTACTTATATTTATATGTTTTACATTTAACTAACCTCTAAACCACCAGACTTATGTTGATTTACAAATCCGATATTATTCGGGTGCAATACCAGGAAGCGAAGAAGCAGATCGAGCTTACCTGCACCGGAAATATCAATTCCAAAGAACTCAAGATCTGCTATCGCAAGGCTCTGCAGTTTGCTGAGAAAAACAAAGTTAAACATTGGTTATTCGATTTTTCGGGTCATTACCAGCTTACCGAAGAAGATCAGAATTGGCTCCATACCTGTTTTTTTCCAAACCTGATGATCGCCTTAGGGCCGGATAATTACATCGGAATGGTGGTGCCAAAGCCTACTTACAAAAAAATGATTGAAGAGGCCGGGCAGATCGGTTTACAGACCTACAATTCCTTCATTAAGATGAACACCTTTACCTCCAGCCCCAAAGCTACCCGCTGGCTCGGAAGCCAGACCAGCACCGATAATTATTTTGCATTATAAATCAGTAAAAATTTGACAATAAGCCTACTTTACTAATTCAGTACTTTAAAAACGCTATCCTTCCGGCTTCCAAAAGTCGGTAACCGGCAACCGCCCGCATTTTGATTTCCGGCCAAATAACTGTATTATGCATGTTTTTAACGCATACAGTTCATTTCATGGTCAACCGCATTATCCCACCTTCCAGGTTAATTTTACTCCTCGTACTCACGTTTTTTGCTTTTGTAGCGCAGGCTGCTCCAAAGCTGGCTTACAAGCTCGCCATGCCCGAGCCGCAAACCCATTATTTTGAAGTGGAAATGCTTTTGCAGGATTTTAAAGACAAATACCTGGATATTAAAATGCCCGTTTGGGCGCCGGGGTCTTACCTGGTCCGCGAATTCCCGAAGCACGTGGAAGGATTTTCGGCCACGGCCGGTTCTAAAAAACTGAAAGCCGAAAAGATCAATAAAAACACCTGGCGGGTTTATGCTGATAAAAACCGCGATATAAAAGTGAACTACAAAGTGTATGCGTTTGAGCTTACGGTACGCACCAGTTTTGTAGACGAAATGCATGCTTTTGTAAGCGGAACGAGTGTGTTTATGTACCCGGATAAATATAAAAACCTGCCATCGGAAGTTACGGTGGAACCTTATGGCAACTGGAACCAGATCTCTACCAGTTTACCAACCATCGGCGGCAATAAATGGAAACTGAAAGCGGATAACTACGATATCCTGGCCGATTCGCCGATTGAAATCGGTACGCATAAGATCCTGAATTTTGAAGCTTCCGGCGTGCAGCACGAAGTTGCCATGTTTGGCGACAGCAATTACGACGAAGTGAAAATTCTGGCCGATATGAAAAAAATTGTGGAAGCATGCACCCTGATTTTCGGCGAGAATCCGGTTAAAGGCAAATATGTTTTTATCATTCACAACATTCTGAATGGCGGTGGCGGCCTGGAACATTTAAATTCAACCACCCTACAGGTGGCGCGCTGGGGTTACCAGCCCGATAATGCGTATCACGGTTTTCTGAGTTTGGTGGCCCACGAATATTTCCATCTCTGGAATGTGAAACGCCTGCGCCCGCAGCCCCTTGGACCTTTTAATTACGATGCCGAAAACTACACGAACCTGCTTTGGGTTTCGGAAGGATTAACGAGTTATTACGACGACCAGCTGGTGCGTCGGGCAGGTTTTTACAGCCCGGAACGCTACCTCGATATTATTACCAGCGCCATTAATAACGTAGAAAATACGCCGGGCGTGAAAGTGCAATCGCTGGCTGAATCGAGTTTCGATGCCTGGATAAAATCGTACCGCCCTAACGAAAACTCCCGCAACGCCGAAATTTCCTATTATTCCAAAGGCGCTTTAATTGGGTTGCTTTTAGATCTGGAGATCCTGAACCAGAGCAAGGGGGAAAAGTCGCTGGATAACGTGATGCAGAACATGTACCGCAAATATTATAAGAAACTGGATCGCGGCTTTACCGACGAAGAAATGCAGGAGGAACTTGAAAAAGTAGCCGGCATTAAACTCGATGATTTTTTCCGCGATTATATTTATGGCACCGTTACCCCCGATTACGCCAAATATTTAGCCTACGCCGGCCTGAAATTTACCAATCTGAACGCGAACAACCAAGAGGTAGCATTAGGGGCAACCACGGCGAACCAGGGTGGCAAAATTGTGGTTACCAATGTAGCACGTAACGGCAGCGCCTGGAACGGAGGTCTGAACGTGAACGATGAAATTATAGCCCTGAACGGTTACCGGATCGCTGACGACCTGAATAAATCGGTAGCCGGCCGCAAGGAAGGCGAAAAACTGAACCTGATCGTGAACCGCGACGGCCGACTGCTTTCAATAGATCTAACTTTGCAAAAGAACCCGAATGTACGGTACCGGATCGAGAAAATGCCGGAACAGACCGCAGCCCAGCAAAAGATCTATCAGAAATGGTTGCGCCTGTAATAACGAAGCCAAAACGCTATCTTTTTAACCCTTAAAACGCTGTAAACATGTACCGGAAAATAGAAGATTTTTTAAGCGACTGGGAGTATGAAACGGAAATGACGGCGAAAGTTTTCGGGAACCTGAAAGAAGAACACCTGAACCATTCCTTTCATTCTGACAACCGTACCCTGGGCCGTTTGGCCTGGCATATCACGCATACTTTAGGCGAAATGATGCACCGGGCCGGCTTGCCGGTAAATGAGATGGATCCGGAGCCGGAAAGCCTGACCCTGGAAACGGTAATTGCCTTTTATAATCGCGATGCCGTAGCCGTGAAGGAAGCCGTAAAAGCTACCTGGACGGACGAAGAACTGGAAGAGAAAGTGCCGATGTACGGGGATAACTGGAGTAAGGGCTACATTCTTACAATCCTGATCCGTCACCAGACGCACCACCGGGGCCAAATGACTGTACTCATGCGCCAGGCCGGGCTAAAAGTTCCGGGCATCTACGGGCCATCCAAAGAAGAATGGATCGAAATGGGCATGCCGGCTTTACCTTAGTTTGTGATTAGAGATTAGCGATTAATTTTTGTTTCTGAAGGAAAAATTTCTGAAAATTCAGCTTTTAACAAAATAATTGTTTCAGAAATTAGAATTTAAAAGGGCCTGCGTCTTGATAGATGCAGGCCCTTTACTTTTTTACCTGAAAAGGATAGCGTTTTTAAGGCGGAGATCTTCTGCTGAAAAGGCAACCTTCTCCGCAGAAAAGCATATCCACTAATCACTAATCACTAATCACTAATCACTAATCACTAATCACTAATCACTAATCACTAATCACTAATCACTAATCACTAAT